>OY970388.1:0-2276742 GCA_963720185.1 Vulcanimicrobiota bacterium | reverse complement strand
TTGTCAAAGGGTAGAAACGGCAAGCGCATCTTCGAGGGCTTTAGAAACGGCTTTGATCGCTATGTCCATGAGCGCTGCGACGGTCCATTTATGGAGGCGGTCGCCGCACTACCCCGCCAGGACCTAGCCAAAATGGCGGAAGCGCTCGTCAACCTGACGGCATTCGTCCTACGGATGACAGCCGATGCCGAGGAAACCGTCGCATACCAATCGACGTCGCTGTTCTTTCGAAAGGCGACGGCTTCACGTGGGTAAAGCATAAGGATCTATGCAAAGATTAGTTCATGCTGATAGTGTTTACTTGCGCTCCATTGTACATGACGAGCTTGCGTTGTGTTAATGATGCATTACGGGACGGCCCTTCTATGAGTGAGGATTGTTGATGAGAATTACTATCGAGAATTGCTACTTTGGTATTGTTTCCAAAAAAACGTGATGGCGCAGGTCTGTGAATGATAATCAAAGCTTACGGGCTTTTCTGGCGAAGGGACGAGATCAAATGGTCGCCGGGATCGGGCAACACGTCGGATATTGCGCAACAATTCCGATTGTTAAAGCGCCTCGGTAAGAACAAGCCAGGAGTCAGTGTCTGATATTTCCGAGCCGAGCGCGGAATATATGTTCTGTATGGCGATCTTGGCGCTCGTTACGTTGGGCTTACTCGGCTTCAGAAATTGGGGGAGAAGGCTGCGCGATCATACGCGCGATCAACACGCGAAGCAGTGGGATTGATTCAGTCGGGTTTGGTTTCCGTTCAGTGCTCATGGGAGAAACCCCCACGGCTTCCATCTGCTAAAAGCGCCGCCGGCTCTGCACATGGCGCAGCCGAACAACGTAATCGGCGATATAGAGGCGCTGTTAATAAAAGTCATGGCGGTGCACAATAAGTCTGACATGAAATTTGCCAATGCGGACAAATGGGAGCAAATACGTCGTGACGAGATTAAAAGATACTGTACGTGACGCTCCCTGACTCGGTAGCGGGAGCGCTACCATGTTTGCTGCCGTCCTTGCGCAGGCGCATGTAGCGCACAACCCGATGGTTCGCGAAATGGCTACTCGCTATACCGAGCCAGCAGAGGTACCTACGGACGCAACGTGGTTCGGCGCGGTGCCGTTGGAGTTACCCGATAAACGGGTCAACAGTCCGGGACTACCGCCTCGCCGGAAGCGGCGAACAGAGTGCGCAAGACTGTTCGATCGAGTGAAAAGCGGTACGCGTAATACCGCAGCGCGCCAGACGCGTGGCGGCGCTCTGTCTTAGAATGAGGCCATGACATGTGAAGTAGCCGTAATGAAAGCCGTGTAGCGCATGGTCGCCCAATCGTTGATGGGAACGCTGAAGTCTTGAGTGCATTTGGCAAAAGGCGTTTCGATGCGTACGAACAAGCCAAACCGCGATCACGGGATGGGTGAAGCACTACAATGAAACTCGACTGCATTCGCGGCTCGGATAAATCTACGGCCGGTTGAATGGCGCCGCTGGTAGGCCGAAATAAGCGCCGAATCCGCCCAGAAACCGCCGGTCACTTCACTTGCGAGGGGTTTCCTTTCGCCCTGGGCCAGGAAATCCACGGTGTCAAATCGTCCGGTTTGCCGCGGCAGCGTCATCCGCGACATACCTTAAAGGCTGCACGTCACTGAAGAACAATCAAAAGGTCACAAGCGCTTTACGTAGGATTATATGACGACCGAATGACGCGAATGAAGAGCGAGAGCGAGGCGAAAGTCATGGGCGACTTTTTCAGATAGGCTTTCACATACCGGGTCAAGCATTTCATCGGGTGAGATTTTTGACAACCTTATAAGGCAGTGGGAACGGACCTCGCCAACTTCGGGAGCCGAAGCCGAGTATCACCATGTTATTTTTATCAGGCTGGTGCCGGGTATACGCAACAGCCAGCAAAATTGCGGTGGTCGATAAGACCGAGGAGCACATACTCACTCAGCTTGGAATTCAATTCTTTAAGGTTTCGAGTGAAGTTGGGCGACGTGGCTGTTTTTCATAGCCCTGTCCCGGCTAGAAGCATACATCGACCCTCTTAGGCTTCATCCGGAACAACAGCATCTGGAGCCGATCCTTTATGATTAGTTCGCGCCTTAATACCGCGCGCCGACTATGAGCGGATAGCGCACGCCGCTAGTTTGAGGTCCAGATGCATATTTTGAAAATGGCGAGTTATGCAAGCCATGTTGCAAAGCAGTTAGCGACCACGGTAAGATTTGCCAGTTTAATGGCATCGCACCCCGCGACCATCGAAACGCCATAACCTACGCAGCGATGTGCCGCCGAATCGGAGCCGGGGGGAGGCTACAGCGTCTGATGCCGACTATATATGACAATATAAGCAACAAGCTGCTCGACGCACTACTTTCAACACTGAACAATCCATATCGGGCAGATTTTGTCGTTGGTTATTTCAATTTACGCGGGTGGCGATTTTTAGCAGATGCGATACAGCATTTTTCCGGCGCCGACGAGGAACGCTGCCGCGTATTAGTCGGGATGCATCTCCGCCCTGAGGATGAGTGGACTGATTTTCCTCCTTGAGCGTATCGACCAGGATGAAGTCCGGATCGGTCACAACAGCCAACGATTGATTCGTGACGCGGCTCGTGATTTTAGCGCACCGCTGGCTACGGGTGTTCCGACCGACCGCGATGGTGATCCTTGCGCCTCCTTGCATCACAACTACAAAGAGAAGGGTCGTGGTCAGCTTTACGTGCGCCATCCTCTGCATGCAAGCTTTACTTGTGCTTTAGGCGTGATGCGAATGTTCCGGTAGTCGGGGTTCTGGGCAGTAGTAATTTAACGTTCTCAGGCCTCGTGAGTCAGGGAGAGCTGAATGAGGATGTGCTGAACAGGACGCGTGCATAAAAGCTTAAGCGATGGTTTGAAGATCGTTGGGACGATGACTATGCGGTAGACATATCGGACTCACTCGCCGACATAATAGATGAGAGTGGGCTCGAGAGAAGTTGCCGCCACCATTTCTTATATATGCAAAGATTGTTTATCACTTGTGCCAGGAGGCTCGATCTGGTTTGGCGGAGTTTCCCTTGACGCGGAAATCTCCGCGACCTTGTTGAGCATCAACTGGCCGCCGTTAAGATTGCGGCGAAGTACCTCTTGCGACGTGGCGGCGTCATGCTGGGCGATGTGGTTGGTCTCGGCAAAACAATCATGGCAGTCGCACTCGCACATCTTCTTCAGGACAGCCCTTCTGAGCGGGGTGAAACGCTTATCATTTGTCCTAAGAACCTTGTCGGCATGTGGGAACGTTACAAACACGAGTACCGCCTTATTGGTAAAGTCTTACCAATGAGCCAAGTCATACGAGAGCTTGCCGCGTTTACCTCGTCATCGACTTGTGATAATAGACGAAAGCCACAATTTGCGTAATCGGGAAAGCAAAAGATATCGTGCTATTAGGGAATACATACGGTCAAACGAGAGCCGCTGCGTCCTTTTATCCGGCACCCCCTACAACAAGTCGCTGCTGGACGTTTCCAGTCAGTTACGCCTGTTTGTTGACGAGGAGCAGGATCTCGGAATTCGCCCGGAGCGCCTTATCAATGAGATCGGAGATCTTGAGTTTAGAAAGCTTCATCCTGGCGGCCAACGAACCTTGGCAGCATTTGAAAGGAGTTTCTTCGCTGAAGACTGGAGGGAATTAGTTAGGCTTGTTCATCGTTCGCAGACGCGAACATTCATTCAGAGTGAGTACGCAAAGAGAGATGGTACGAGCGATAAACCGTACCTGCTATTTGGAGATGGTTCACGGTTCAACTTTCCGGAAAGGATACCGCGCAATTTAACGTTCGATGTCGATGCAACCAACCCACGCGACATTTATGCGAGGCTCCAGTCGGAGGAAGTGGTCAATACCATTGCCGCCCTGAAATTGCCACGTTATGGCCTCGGCAATTACTTGGTCAAGGGCGCCGAGAATCGCGCAACAGTTCAAGAGCTTCAAGTGATCAAGGGCTTGTCGCGCGCGGGTAAACGGCTGATTGGCTTCTGTAAGACTGGTCTTTTCAAGAGACTTGAGAGCGAGGCCCACTCGTTCATTCGATCAGTGGAGCGCCACATAGTGAGGAACTATGTTTTTCTTTATGCAATTGAAAACAGGCTCGCCACTTCCAGTTGGAGCGCATGGCATCCAACTTGGTGAGTCAGCAGAAGTTGATCCAGAATACTACGATGACCAAGATATTGAACTGTCATTGGATGGAGACTCAGCGCCCAGTGGCGCTGGCAGCCGTTTCGAGCATACACTTTTGAATCGGCAGCGCGCAAAGTCACAAGGCAAAGAAACTTATCTCGAGTTACGCTCGACCGCCGGCTCGAGGCACCGCTGGATTAACTCGGAACTATTCAAGGCGATCTTAAAAACGACATCAAACGCGACACGGCGGAACTCACCAAAATCCTCGACGTTGCACGAGATTGGAGCCCGGATGATGATGAGAAGCTTGCCGTATTGGAGAAATTAGTACGGATAAACCACAAAGATGACAAAGTTTTGATATTCACTCAGTATGCCGATACTGCACGGTACATCGAGTCACAGTTAAAGCGGCGGGGCCTGCAGCGCGTCGCATCTGTTACCGGCGAAAGTAGCAACCCAACGGATATCTCGGATCTCTTCAGTCCAGTAAGTAACGGTAGGTCGGAGCTCGCTGGGCGTATTGAGGAATCCGCGTTTTGGTCACGACAGACGTATTGAGCGAAGGGCAAAATCTTCAAGATTCGTTCATTGTAGTGAATTTCGATCTTCCTTGGGCGATGATCAGACTCATCCAGCGCGTTGGGCGCGTGGATCGCATCAATCAAAGGGCTGAAAAGATTATATGTTACACCTTTGTACCGTCCGATGGGGTGGAACGTATCATCGGCCTTAGAAAGCGCATCAGGACTCCGTTTGCGCGAAAATGGGGAAGTCATAGGTACGGACGAGCGCTTCTTTGAGGAGCAGGAAACTCAGCTGATAACCAATGTCTATGCTCAGCGTAAGGGCGCGTTAGATGCCGAGGGTGAAGACGAAGAACCCGCTGATTTGGCGTCATACGCTCTTGCTCGCTGGAGCGCAGCCGTAAAGGCGTATCCTGCTGCAGCCAAAATAGTGCCGTCGTTGCCAAATGTCGTGTATTCGATACGAGCTTTCTCCCAATGCGCGTTCCTCTAAAGGCGCGGTCGTATATACAAGAAGCACCGAAAACGTCGATACGCTTTCGTTTATCCGAGATGACGGGGTCGTCACGACAGAGTCACCCTTCGATATTCTTCGCATGGCGGAATGCATGCCAAGCACAAAGGCTGACAAGCGACCTGCCCACTACCATAACCTTGTTGCTGAGGCGGTCCATCACGCCAAGAAAGATGAAAGAACCCGGGCCGGTGTTCTGGGAAGACCTTCATCAGCACGTTTTCGCGCATACGAAGCGCTAAAGTCGACCGCTGAGGGAAAGCATGGGACGCTTTTTGAGGACAAGGAAGTGGAACTTGCAATGGAACAGGTGGCGGCTAACCCACTACGTCAGCAGTCTATTGATCTCTTGAACCGTCTCTTCAAGTCCGGGGTTGATGAAGGTACCATTGTCAGTGCCATTATAGATCTCTTGAGGAGCGGTAGACTTGTGCATAGCCTCCGCTGAACCCTTACGGGACGATGTTCAGTGAATTTGCTCCATGGGCCTCGTTTAGATGTCGCCTCGGGCTCGCATTCGTGAGTTGCTCACCACCGGCAAACTGAAAAGTCTTGTTTATTGAGGAGTCGGATGGGACCGAACGCCACCTGATCCCGTGAGCGTAGTGGTTCAGGACGTCACATACCGCTGCGTAGCTGTCGCTGAGAAGCGAGGCTTTAGGGTTTTTGAGTGTTCGTTGGAACGTACAGCAGCGCTACCTTCTCCGAGCGTCTGTAGGGCGATTGAAGCACAATTACTGAGGTATTCGTACGAGCACATCGTTGTCTTCAAGCATGCGAACTCCCAAATGTGGTTATGGGCTAGTAAAGAGGCTGGTAAGCCACGAGTTGTTAGAACGTTCACGCTATTCGCGAAGCAAACCGGAGAATCTCTCGTGCAAAAGCTTCAAGGTATATCGTTCTTGCTACGCGATGAGCCATACGTTACGAGTGCGGAAGTCATGCGCAGGGCTCAAGGCGCCTTTGACGTTGACGCAGTTACTAGAAGGTTTTTTGAAGAATTCGAAAGGCAACATTCCAAGTTTCTTTCCGCCGTTGAAGGAATACGCCGCGTCACAGACCGTGAATGGTATGCATCGATAATGCTAAACCGCCTAATGTTTATTTACTTTATACAACGTAAGGGTTTCCTGAACGGCGACAGGCATTACCTTAGGCACAAATTTGATGAAATTCGTTTCCCAACGGCGTAGCGACTCATTTTATCGTGGCTTTTTGCTAAAGCTCTGTCATGATGGACTTGGGGCCCTCACGCATTCTCCTGAGCTTGCCCACCTACTCGGTGACGTGCGCTACGTTAACGGCGGCCTGTTCGAACCTCATCGGCTTGAGCGCACGTATAGCCAAATCGACATAACAAACCGCGCCTTTAGCGATATTTTCGACTTCTTCGACGAGTATGATTGGCATCTTGATGTTAGGCCGAATGCGGCGGGAAACGAAATCAACCCGGACGTGCTCGGATATATCTTTGAGCAGTTTGTTAATCAACATGAAATGGGCGCATTCTACACCAAGGAAGATGTGTCGCAATACGTCGTGCGACACACTTTGATTCCTGCGGTGATCAGGAGGGTTTTACGTAGGACCGAAAGCGCAAATGTTGTGAGCGGTACCATGAGAAACTTGATTTCGGAAGAGCCTGCGCGCTATAGGCTTGCCGAGCCTGCAGGCGACGGTGGAGACCTGTCAGCTTCACCTTCAGTTCCGACGCAGGTCGCTGATCCTTCCCTCAACGGTATCCAGCTGATTGTCGACACCATTGAGTCGGCGGAATCGCTTGACGTCGTCATGATCCTCTTTGATTCCCTCAGAGAGATCCGAATCTTGGATCCGACGTGTGGCTCGGGTGCGTTCCTCTTTGCTGCGCTTAACGTTTTGTTTGACTTATACGACGCTTGTGTCGAACGTATGGAGCGAGGCTCTCACTATTGAAGAGCCCTTAACAAGGTTACAGCGGCAGGGCATTTCTTCAATTCTTGAAGAGGTGAGGAAGCATTCCAGCCGTGACTATTTTGTCCTGAAGTCCGCTATAGTAAACAACCTGTACGGCGTGGACATCATGGAAGAGGCCGTCGAGATCTGCAAGCTTCGGCTATTTCTAAAGCTTGTGGCGCAGATAGAAGACGTGAGGCACCTGGAGCCCTTGCCCGACATAGATTTTAATATTCGGCCCGGCAATACATTGGTTGGCTTCGCAACATACGGTGATGTGGAGGTAGCAACGAGAAAACAGCGCCCTCTAAGTCTAGCGTTTGACAGTCAACTAGCGCGCTTGGAAAACTTGGCAAGGATGTGCGAGGAAGACTTCGAAGCGTTTCGTTCGGAGCAGATGTTGCCGACTGACACGGCTGCGAAAAGCGAACGGAAGCGGGCGCTGGCCTCCCGTCTGGCGCAATTGTCGGCGGAGCTGAAATATGCTGGCTTATGAAGAAACGCGAAAACGTCGCCCATTGGACGCGTGGCTGCGTGACGCCAAGCCATTCCATTGGTTTGCGGAGTTCTACGGCGTGATGCGAAGCGGCGGCTTTGACGTTGTCATAGGTAATCCGCCTTTCGTCAAGTACAGCGACGTTCAAGGCCAATATGTGCTGTCAGGATACGCGACTCTCGGGTCTGGAAACCTGTATGCAATGGTAGTGGAGCGTTCGTTGCGGCTTCTGGCGCATGAGGGCCAATTTGGCATGATTGTGCCCCTATCTTTGACCTTCAGCCGTGATTTCGCGTGCCTCAGAAGACTTTTGCTTGAGGAGCGTGGCCTTTTTCGTTATGCGAGCTTTGATAATATCCCGGACCGTCTGTTCACCGGGGTGAAGGAGAGCGACAATACCAGCCGCCTAAATCAACAGCGGATTACGATTATAACGCTGGACCGGGCAGCGCCCGACCGTATGCTCGGAACGCCTCTGTTGCGTTGGAAAGCCGTTGAGCGGAGCCGGCTCTTCGAAGAGCCTGCCCTTTGTGGATCTCACGCCATTATGTGATGATCAGTCGTTCCCTAAGATAGGTAACGCCAAGATGCTCGAATTTTGGAACGCCTGGGAAAAGCTGCCGGATAGGATTGGCGACTTCCTGACGGCTGATGGAAAGAATACTCTCGTTGTGCCTAGGACCGCCGGTTACTATGTTTCGGCATACCCCACTAACTACAGCGCACAAAGCAAATGGTACTGCGCTTCCCAAACCGTTATTCTCGCAACCTTGCGTTTCTAATGATCAATAGTAACGTGTTCTTCTGGAGATGGCGTGTGCTAGGCGACGCCTTCGATGTGACCAGCGCGTTTGTCTGCAACTGCCCCGTGCCGCGCTTACTAAAAGAGCAGGTGACGTCACTTAGTGATACGTTGTTGATGGCGCTGAGGAGTGCCAAACCACCAAAATGTATAGAGGCGTCCCCGTCCCAAACGTAAACTATAACAAGCGACTCGATCTCCTCTTTGAAGTTGATGAGGCATTCATTCGCGCAATAGCACCCGCTGCGCGGCTCGAGCCTAAGGATTTTCTTTGGAGCAAATCCAACTCATGCTTTGTCCTTGACGTTCCGAAGTCGAACCTCGAATCCTACACTGGTCACGTGGCTTGATTTGAAAGAAGCAGAAAAGGCCGACACGTACAAAACCGAACGGCTCGTAAACCGATGCAGCGGCAGAGGGCCGTTCGCAGGGAACCATTTGAAGTGGGCCTTTGCAGTTGCACAGAATAATCGGTAGGGAATTGAAGCCTCTTCGCGCGGGCATGGAGGCGCGATTTCCATAATTAGTGATACTACCAGGAAACAAACATGTCCGTAGTAACGTTCATCTTATTCCGCCAGTCGAGGTCAACGGTTTCGCCGCGTAGATGTTGCATATTTCAGTCCGTCCTTCAGACGTATACGCACGCACTAAAATGCGGGCGTAGGTCGCTCCCTCAAAGCGGTCAATTCTCTCATAGGTCCCGCGTGTTGGAACGAACCTTGCAATTGAAACCGGTATCCTTGCGCCATGGTCTTCAACGATAAAATAGCGAAGGTCATTCCGATCGTCGAGCCTTCCAATAACGCTTCCCTCGATGCGGCGCGGTCGCAGACCGGAAACCTCTGCGAAACGCGAATCGTCATGCAACAGACCATATGTCGCCAGTTTGGTGGAGGGGTAGTTCAGGATCAGCGCACCAGTTCCTGAAGCACCGGGTACATCACTTCTGATACGACATGGTCCCTGGGGTTTATTCCGTGCTTTTCACCATGTTGAAGGTTGTTTCTAAACGTGGCGATGAGGCTCGCCAGAGTTCGTAGCATTTTCCGATAGCCTGACCCTCTTTCATAGTACTTGAGAAACGCATCTCTAAAGCGAGCATGGTTTAAACTTGCTTGGTCCCGTATGTCCGATGGTACATCATCGGGAGCAACCCACGGATCGTCCAGCTTCTGGGTAATGAGTCGTTGATCCATTATTAGCGGCTCGAATTTGGCCAATTGAAAGAGATTCTCGCCCATCCCGAACTTGCGTTCTGCTGGAATTGCGAGCACCAGTTGCGTTAATTTGCTTGCGTCGTTTTTGTCGACATCTTCGATTTTACCGCTAATCGCCATGCGGAAATCGTAAGCGTTGTATAGGACATTTATCCCTTGAACCAATGCGCGACAGGCCGACAAGACATCGACGTCAGCGTCACGGCTACGCTCATTGAAGTGTTCCAGTGCCTGTCTCAGTCGCCTTGCGAGGCGAGGGTGTTCCCACCACTCTCTGCGAGCGTCATCCATCCACACTTCCGCGCTCAGTGAGCCATCGCGCCCGACATAGTGTTCGAGTTAGCAGTGTAATCCTTAGAAGCGTTTCACCGTGAGGCTTTAAAGCGTCTGATAAGGTAAAAATGGTAGCCCCAGGGGGATTCGAACCCCCGTTACCGCCGTGAGAGGGCGGCGTCCTCGGCCTGCTAGACGATGGGGCCATGGCTCCGGGGCATGGACTTGAACCCCGATATACGGACTTCAGAGGCCGCGCGTCTTACCATTACACTACCCCGGAATGGTCGCGCGCTAATACTACACGGCTGACAGCCGGCTCTTGCAAGCGCCTTACGCGCCTTGTTGCGGGCGCCGAAAGTCTCCGTTTGGCTGTGGCAATTGGGGCACAGCATGCGCAGATTTTCGAAGCCGATGATCGTCGCGGACGCCGTTGATGTGATCGATTTGGACTGACAGCGGCTTGCCAAGCCATTCACGAGATGCCGCAATTCGAGCAGCGGTTCTCGAGCATACCGGCGTTCCAGAAGCCGCGTCTTGATATTGCGACGCGGATCGGCCTAGCGATAGCAAAGCTGAATCGGCCATAGCCGAGCTCGCGCTTTGAGCTCGCCGCGCATCCACGGCTTTGTCCATGCTGCAGCGGCGAAACCCAAATGTGCGCGGCACTCGCGGTAGGTGTGGCCTTCGTCATAATACGCCTGAACCGCGGCCCAATCGTATTGGCGGCGGCGATCGGCGAAATGGCGCTGGCGTTGTACGCGCAGCTCGCCGCGACGGATTGCTTTGTTCCAAGCGCCGTGCGTGAAGCCAAATCGTTTGCTGCATTCAACGAAGCCGTGGCCTTCATCGTGGTAGCTTTTGGATCGCGTCCCAATCATATATTTTGTTCATGCAATAATGGTAAGAAACCAGTGTGCCAAGGGCATGGCGCAGTGATGAACAAATAATAAAAATATGCAGGCAATCGTGTTGGTCGGAGGAGAGGGAACGCGGCTGCGGCCGTTGACATTCGGCACGCCGAAACCGATGGTGCCGATCATGAACGTGCCGTTCTTGGCGTTGACGCTCGAGCGGTTGTATGATGCCGGCATTTGCGACGTCATCCTGCCGGCCGGTTACATGCCGCAAGCGATCACGGAGTATTTCGGCGACGGGTCGCGGCTGAAGATGAAGATCACGTACGTGATCGAGGATGAGCCGCTCGGCACGGCGGGCGCAATCAAAAACGTGCAGCAGTATATCGACGGGCCGTTCTTCGTTTTGAACGGCGACATCCTCACGAGTCTCGATCTGCAAGCGATGATCGCGTACCACAAGCAGAAGCGCGGGCTTGGCGTGCTGCATCTCATTAAAGTGGAAGATCCGTCGGCGTTCGGGTGCGTGGTGCACGATGAAACGGGGCGCATCTCGGCGTTCGTCGAGAAGCCGCCGAAGGGCAGTGAGCCGACCAACGAGATCAACGCCGGCACGTACCTTTTGGAACCGGAAGTGCTCGATGCGATTCCGCCGGCGCGCAATGTGTCGATCGAGCGGGAGACGTTTCCGAAGTTGCTTGCGGACGGTAAGCCGCTGTACGCGTATACGACGAACGATTATTGGATCGATCTTGGGCGGCCGGAGAACTATCTCAGCGCGCATCGCAGCATTCTCTCTGGAGAGATGCCGCTGAAAGTTCAGCCGGGTGTCAGTGGGCCGGGAGCTGGCGAGGTGCCGCGCGAGAGTGTGGTTGGGTCGGTGTACGTTGGGGAGGGTTGTCGGATCGATCCGAGTGCGCGGATTGGGCCGGATGTGGTGCTCGGCGATCGGTGTACGATCGGCGCGGATGCGGTCGTGCGCGATTCGGTGTTGTGGGATGAGGTGACGATCGAAGAGCGCGCGGTGGTGGAGGAGTCGATCATCGCGAGCGGTTCGCGGATTGGTGCGGGCGCGAAAATTGGGCGAGGAAGCGTCATTGGGCATCGACGCGATCGTCGAGCCGGGAACGGTTGCGCCGGAGGGGTCGCGGATTACTAAGGAACCCTCGCATGCTTGAGCGTGCTTCGTGCTTCGACACGCGTCGCGATTGCGACGCGGCTCAGCATGACAAGCGGGAAGCGGCGCGGCTCAGGATGACACTGTTGCTCACCACAGCAAGAGGCTGACGACTACATTCCGGTAAAGTAAGCAAGCGGGTTTGCCGCGGACCTGCTCAGGGGTATAAACGGCTACCCAAGGCGGCGAGTTGGCCGGCTTTTGATTTCTGCACGCCCGTCCTTCGACACGCGCTCCGCGCGGCTCAGGATGACAAGGTGGTTGCTCAAGGGTGCAAGATTGGAGATTTGGTGGTGGTGGCAAGGCCCGCGGAGGCGCCGGCCGAGGTTTCTGTTCCGCGCATCCTTTTTATGGGGTCATTTCCGCCCCGGGAGTGCGGGATTGCGACCTTCACCAAAGACGTGGTCGATTCGTTCGACCGCGCCTTCCACACCAAGAGCGAGATCATCGCGATCGATGAACCGGGCGGCGAGCTGCGCTTGTACGGGCCGGAAGTTGCCGCGCGTCTGCAAGAAGATCGGCGCGAGTCCTATACCGATATAGCTGCCATCGTCAACGCGCATCCCGCGGAAGTGCTGAACATCCAGCACGAGTACGGGCTGTTCGGCGGCGAGCGCGGCGAATGGCTCGTCGACGCGCTGCGTTTGATCGAAAAGCCCGTCGTGCTGACGATGCATACCGTGCTGCCGGAGCCGGACGAAACGATGCTGCGCGTGACGCGCGAGATCGCGCGCTATGCGGCCGCCGTGGTGTCGCTTTCCGATACCGGAAGAACGCTGCTCGAAAACGTCTACGGAATCGAGCCGGAACGCTTGCGCGTCATCCATCACGGCGTGCCGGACGTGCCCTTCCGTCCAACGGACGCGGCGAAAGCGACGTTCGGCGTCGGGCAGCGCATGGTGATCTCGACGTTCGGCCTCATCAATCGCGGCAAGGGCTTGGAGTACGCGATCGAAGCGATGCGCGACGTCGTACGCCGCCATCCCGACGCGCTCTACCTTATATTAGGCGAAACGCATCCGGTCGTGCGCCGGCAAGAAGGCGAGTCGTACCGCCAGTCGCTGCAAGAGATGGTCGCGCGCTATGGCTTGCGCAACAACGTGCAGCTGATCGACAAGTATCTCGATTTCGATGAAGTCGTCAGCTATCTGGAAGCGACCGACATCTATCTGACGCCGTATTTGAATCCGACGCAGATCGTCAGCGGGACGCTCGCGTATGCCGTCGGTTGCGGCAAAGGCGATCGTTTCGACGCCGTACTTGTACGCGCAGGAACTGCTCGCGCACCATCGCGGCTTCTTGTGCGATTTCCGCGACTCCGCAGCGATGGCGCGTATCATCACCTGGCTGCTCGACGATCCGTCGTTGCGCCGCGCCACCGAACGGCGCGCGTATCGTTTCGGGCGGCAGATGACGTGGCCGCACGTCGCGTCGGAGTACGGCCGGCTGTTTTCGGAACTCGCGCCCCAGCCGATGGAGTATTCGCAAACTGCCTGAACCCGAGAGCGCGCCGGCGCTCCCGACCCTCGATCACCTCGTAGCCATGAGCGACAACGTCGGCATGATTCAGCATGCCGTCGAAGACGTGCCGAACCGCTCGACCGGCTACTGCACGGACGACGTCGCGCGCGCATATATCGTCGTGCTGCAGAAGCTGCAGCTTCGAACCAAACGATTCGCAAGCGATGCGCCTGGCCAACATTTATCTCGCGTATCTGGTCGATGCGCAGCTGCGCGACGGGCGCTTCCACAATTTCATGGGCTACGATCGGCGCTGGCTCGATCGCGTCGGCACGCACGACTCGGTCGGGCGCGCGCTGTGGGCACTCGGCTACGGCATGCGGTATGCGCCGCGGGCGACGTGGCGGCGCGTCAGCGAACGGCTCTTCGCGAAGGGACTTGAGTCGCTGGAGTGGCTGCGTTTTCCACGCTCGCAAGCGTACACGATCATCGGGCTCGTCCATGCGTTGGAGGGCTCGGAAGCGACGGCGGCCCGCGAGGAATATCGCGCTGCGTTGCGGCGGCTTGCGGATCTGTTGAAGGGGCGGTATGACGCCCTTCGACAACGCCCCTTCGGGGCTGCTCAGGGTGACAATGATCCCTCCACACGCACGGGTCAGGGTGACAAGGGTCCTTCGACACGCCGCTCCGCGGCGGCTCAGGATGACAATGGTGAAGATTGGGTGTGGTTCGAGGATGCAATGACGTACGACAACGCGCGGCTGCCGGAAGCGATGCTGCGTGCGGGAACTACGCTGCACGATAACGAGTTGACCGCCGTCGGGCTGCGCACGCTGCAGTTCTACGTTCGACACGACGATCGAAAACGGGACGTTCGTGCCGATTGGCAATCACGGCTGGTACGAACGCGGAGGAACGCGGGCGCGCTTTGCGGCGCAGCCTTTGGAAGCCGTGGCGCTCGTCGACGCGGCCCTGGCGGCGCAGGATGCGACCGGCGACGACGCGTGGTTCAGGACGGCGCAAATCGGCATGGAGTGGTACTACGGGAACAACCATCGTGGCGTCGTGATGGCGCACGCGGGCGGTTGCCTGGACGGCTTCGACGAAAGTAGCGTCAACCTCAATATGGGCGGGGAATCGACGCTGGCATTCCTTTCGGCCGCATATACGATGGCGGCACGGGCGCCGCAGGCGAGGCGCAATATGCCTTCGCGGCGAATACAGAGAGCCAGATGATCGCAGAGACCGAGGCACTCAACGACGTTCAAGCAGCGGCCGTTCGTCACACGAATGGGCCGTGTTTAATTTTTGCGGGGGCCGGCAGCGGAAAAACACGCGTGCTGACCCATCGCATTGCGTACTTGCTGGACGAACTCAATGTTCCCGCCGACCGCATCTTGGCGGTGACGTTCACCAACAAAGCGGCCGGCGAGATGAAGACGCGTCTGGAACGCATGGTCGGCGCGCGCTCGCGCGATCTGTGGGTCGGAACGTTTCACTCGGTCTGCGTGCGCATCTTGCGCCGCGACGGCACGCGAGTTGGCATCTCGCATAACTTTGCGATCGTTGATGAAGCCGATCAGCGCTCGCTGCTGCGCGACATTTTGGAAGACCTCGACTACGACGATCGTCAGATTTCACCGGGCGCCTGCGTCGCGGAGATCAGCAAGGCGAAGAACGCCCTGGTTTGGCCGGACGAGTATCGCGAACGCAATACCGGCTTCATCGCCGAGCGCTTCGGCAACGTGTATGCCGAGTACCAGCGCCGGCTGGGCGAGTCGAACAGTCTGGACTTCGACGACCTGATCGTCCGCGCGATCGATCTGTTCGACAAAGACGAGCAGACCCGCGCCAAATGGCAGAACAAATTCCAGTACGTGCTGGTGGACGAGTATCAAGACGTCAACTTTGCGCAGTATCGGCTGATCTCGATGCTGGCGGAAAAACACAAGAACATCACGGTGGTCGGCGACGACGATCAATCGATCTACTCGTGGCGCGGCAGCGACTATCGCATGATCCTGCGCTTCGAAGAAGATTTTCCGGGCGCAAAAGTCTTCACGCTGGAAGAGAACTACCGCAGCACGCAGACGATCTTGGATGCCGCCAACGCACTGGTCGCCAACAACAAGACGCGCGCACCGAAGAAGTTGTACACGCGGCGCGATCCGGGCGACACCGTCACGGCGTTCGGCGCGGACACGGAGCGAGCCGAAGCGCGCTATGTCGTCGAGAAAATCAAGGAACTTGTGCGCGAGGGCGCGGCGTATCGCGACTTCCTGGTGCTCTATCGGACCAACGCGCAGTCGCGAGTCTTCGAAGAAGCGCTGATCACCGAAGGCATTCCGTATCGCATCGTCGGCGGCGTCGGATTTTACGCACGCACCGAAGTCAAAGACGTCATCGCGTATTTGCGGTATATCGAGAATCCGTCGGATGCGCTCGCGTTCAAACGCATCGTCAACGTGCCGCGACGAAGCATCGGACAGCAGACCTTGGCAAGTTTGGTTCGCGCCGCTGCGGATGCACGCGTTTCGGTCGGGGAAGCGGTCTTCGACAAAGAGCTGCTCAAACGCGCCGTTCCCAAGAAGACGCGCGAGCTGGAGCGATTCGCGGAACTGATTGCCGCGCTGCGTTCGCGTTTGGAAGAGTATTCGATCGCCGATCTGCTGGTTGCGGTCATGGAGGAATCCGGGTATCTGCGCGAGCTGCGCAACGAAGATACGGCTGAGGCGCGTTCGCGCTTGGAGAACCTTCAGGAGCTCGTCGGCGTGGCGCGCGAGTACGAAGCGACCGATGAAGAGCCGACGCTTTCCGGCTTTTTAGGGAACATCGCGCTCATTAGCGACCTCGATACGCTGGACGAAGAGTCGTCGTACGTCACCATGATGACCTTGCACGGCGCCAAAGGTCTGGAGTTCAGAGCTGTGTTTCTGACCGGACTGGAGGAGGGCGTCTTTCCGCATTCCCGGGCGCTGGTCGACCTGACGGAGCTCGAGGAGGAGCGGCGGTTGGCTTACGTCGGCGTCACGCGTGCGATGGAGCGTCTCTTCCTTTCATATGCGGAGCGGCGCACGCTCTTCGGCAACACCTTCGCGCATCCGAAATCGCGCTTCTTGGAAGAGATGCCGCAGGTCGAAATGCTCGGCGGCGTTGCGCTGCCACGGCCGACCGGCGGACGCTGGAGAGAGGTGTCGATTCACGAAACGGCCGGCGCGGGCGTCAATATGGATTTGCGGCCGGGCCAGCGCGTGCGACATCCCAAGTGGGGCGAGGGCACGATTTCCGGCGTGCTCGGCGCGGGTGGCGACGGGCTTGTGACCATCGATTTTCCAAATGTTGGACAGAAGATGGTCATGCTGAAATACGCGCCGCTGGAACTGGTCTAACCGCTCACCGGCGTGCTTCGCGTCGCGGTGGCGGGAGCGCACGGGCGCATGGGGCGGTTCACTGTTGAGCTTGTTCGGAATGCCGGCGACCTTGAGTACGCCGGTGGTTTTGCGCGCACGCGCGACCCCGTGGCCAACATTTACGACGATCTCGGCGAGCTGATTCGCGAGCGTAAGCCGGATGTGGTGGTGGATTTCACGACGCATCCGGGAAGCGTGGACGTCGCGATGCAGTCCATCGAGTCCGGTGCCAGTCCGGTCGTCGGCGCGAGCGGATGGCATGCCGAAGAGCGAGAGCATCTTGCGGACCTTGCGCGGCAACGGCGCATCGGGGCGATGATCGTGCCGAACTTTGCGATCGGCGCGGTGCTGGTGATGCGGTTTGCGCAAGAGGCCGCGCGGCATTTCGCCGGCGTCGAAATCGTGGAGATGCATCGCGCCGAGAAACGCGATAAGCCGAGCGGCACGGCGCTGGCGATTGCCGATCGCATCGCTTCCGGCGGGCGCAGCGATGTACCAATCCATAGCGTTCGCATGACCGGATTGCTGGCGCATCATGAAGTGCTCTTCAGCAACGACGGCGAGTTGCTGACCTTGCGGCATGATTCGTTCTCACGGGAATCGTTCGGGCCGGGGATTTTAGCGTCGATTCGCGCGGTTCGCGGTTTCGATCGTTTGGTTGTTGGGCTGGATGAGATCCTGTCATGCTGACCCTTCGCCCTTCGACACCCCTTCGACACGCACAGCAACGCTGTGCTGCTCAGGACTTCGGCTTCGCTGCTCAGGGTGACATGGCTCAGGGTGACAACAATGAGCATGTCATGCTGACCCTTCGACTACGCCCTTCGGGCTGCTCAGGGTGACAAGGAATTGAGCGTGTCATGCTGAGCAGCCGCAATGCGGCGTTGTCGAATGCACGGCAAAGTTAGAATTGCCATAGTGGGGGCGACGGGGCTGGTCGGGGAGACCATCGTGCAGGTGTTGCGTGAGCGAGGCGTGCCGGCGGAGCATCTCGGATTGTTCGCCTCGCGATCGCGCAACGGCGTGCGAGAGGCGACATCCGAGGCGTTGCGCGAGTACGATGCCGTGTTCTTTGCCGGATCCGAAGACGCCAGCGAGCGATATGCCGATGAGCTGGTGCACGCGCGGCGCAGTTGTCATTGACAACAGCCCCGCCTTCAGATTGCGCGAAGGCATGCCGTTGATCGTGCCGGAGATCAACGCGCACGAGTTGCGGGACGGCCAGCGGTTGTTACCGGTCGCAAACTGCACCGCGATCATTTTGTGCATGGCGCTGGCGCCGGTGCGGAATTGCGCCGGCCTGCGGAACGTCGTCGTTTCCACGTATCAAGCGGTGAGCGGCGCGGGGCGTGCTGCGGTGGAGCAATTCGAGGCCGGAGAGGGCGAGTTCGCCGGCAACATCGTGCCGCAGATCGGCGCGATTGGCGCGGATGGAGCGAGCGATGAGGAGCGCAAGGTTGCGCAAGAGACGCGAAAGATATTGCGCCTTTCGCCCTTCGACAACGGCCTACGGCCTGCTCAGGGTGACATGGCGCAGGCTGACAAGGAGTTCCCCATTGCGGTGACGGCCGTGCGGGTGCCGGTTCGCAGCGTGCATTGTGAGTCGGTGTATTTTGAAACGCAGCGGCAGACGAGTGTCGATGAGCTAGCGGCAGCGTTTGAGGGCTTCGAAGGCGTCGTCTTCCATCGCGATGGCGTCGTAACGTCGAGCGACGCGCAAGGAACCGACGACGTGCATGTGAGCCGGCTGCGCGCGCATGGAGAGCGGGCGTTTCAAATGTGGATCGCCGGCGATCAGCTGCGCAAAGGCGCGGCGACCACGGCGGTGCAGCTTTTGGAGTTAGCCATAGCTAACACCACGCTCACCCTTCGCCCTTCGACACGCCGCTCCGCGGCGGCTCAGGGTGACATAGCTCAGGGTGACACTATGCTAACCCAGCCTTCAACCGGTCAGGGTGACAATGGTCCTTCGACACGCGCTTCGCGCGGCTCAGGATGACAAAGAAGCATACAGCGGTGTTGAAGTTCGGGGGGACGTCGCTCGGAACGGCGGAGCTGCGGCGCATCGCTGCTGACAAAATTCGCGAGGCAAAAGAGAACGGAGAGGCACCGGTTGCGGTTGTTTCGGCGATGGGGAGAGCGCCCGATCCGTACGCCACCGATTCGCTGTTTGCGCTCTGTAAAGCAAACGGTGATGGTGCAAGTGCCGATATGCTGCTCTCATGCGGCGAGATTATCAGCGCGGCAGTCTTCGCAAGCGAATTGCACGATCTCGGGATTCGAGCGGCGGCGTTCACCGGCGCGCAAGCCGGGATCATCACCGATGAAAGCTTCGGCGCGGCAAAAATTTTGCGCGTCGAACCGGATGCGGTTGAGGCGGCGGTAGAAGAGGATGTGGTGCCCGTCGTTGCCGGGTTTCAAGGCATTAGCGAGCGAGGGCGCATTACGACGCTTGGGCGGGGCGGGACAGACCTGACGGCAATTGCGCTGGCTTATGCGTTGCAAGCGCAGCGCGTGGACATCTACACCGACGTGCCCGGGACGCACAGCGGCGATCCGGCGTACGTGCGTGGAGCGCATTCGCTCGACCGCGTCAGTTGGGAAGAGATGGCAGAACTCTCGCTGCACGGCGCGCAGGTGATGAATCGCTCCGCAGCCGCGCTTGCGCAACGTACGCGCACGCCGTATGGGATTCGTGAGTTGCGATCCGGCACCGGGACGATCATCGAGGAGCCGGCGGATACCCAAAAGCCCGTCAGCGGCGTTACGGCTTCGGGCCGGATGACGTGGTTTCGCGTGATACGCGGCGACGTTGAAGAGCGAAAGCGGCGCATGCAAGTCGAGTTGGAGATGTTCGCGCGCCTGGCGGAAGGCGAGATTTCAATCGATCAGGTGACGATCAATCAATCCGGCGTCGCGTTTGCCGTCGCGGGGAATTGCGGCGCGGACGTAAGGCAGCTGCTCGGCGATCTCAACCTGGCCGTCCGGGTGCGGGAGGGATGCTCGAAGCTTTCCGTTGTCGGCGCGGGGATGCGTGGGCGGCCGGGCGTGATTCATCGCATCGTGCGCGCGCTCTCCGATGCCGACATCGAGATCATTCACTGTACCGACAGCCACATCACCGTTTCGGTACTGGTGCCGTTTGACGACGTGCGGCGCGCAGAGCAAGCGGTGCACGATGCGTTCAATTTGGAGCGCGCGTGAAAAGGGAGCTCGGCGAGATCGTTACCGCGATGGTCACGCCGTTCGATGAGCGGGGCGAGGTAAACTATTCCGAGGCGGCTCGATTGGCGCGCTGGCTGACCGATCGCGGGAACGATGGGCTTGTCGTAGCGGGCTCAACGGGCGAAGGGCAGACGCTTTCGGATGACGAGCGCAATGGCCTATTCCGAAGCGTGAAAGAGGCGCTTGGCGATCGCGGGACGATGATTGCGAATGCCGGTTCCAACGAGACGCGGGGATCGGTTCGGGCGGTGCAGCAGGCGGAGAGCGCCGGAGCGGATGCGATTCTTGCGGTCGTTCCCTACTACAACAAGCCGACGCAGAGCGGGATGCTGGCGCATTTTGGAGCGCTGGCGCAAGCAACATCGCTGCCGATTATCGTCTATAACATTCCGGGACGTACCGCCGCCAACATGTTGCCGGAAACGCTCCTTGAACTCGCGCTGCGGCACCCTAACATCGTGGGCGTGAAAGAGTCGAGCGGCGATCTGAAGCAGATTGGGACGATTTTGGCGGGCCGTGGCTTGCGCGCCCTTCGTCCTTCGACACGCCGCTCCGCGGCGGCTCAGGATGACATGGCTCAGGGTGACATGGCTCAGGGTGACCCTTCGACTACGCGTGCGGCGCACGCTGCTCAGGGTGACAATGGCCCTTCGACTACGCGTGCTGCGCACGCTGCTCAGGGTGACAATGGTCCTTCGACTACGCGTGCTGCGCACGCTGCTCAGGGTGACACTAAATTAAGGGTGTGGGCGGGGGATGACCATCTCTTTCTGCCGTGTTTGGCAATGGGCGCGGATGGAGTCGTCGGCGTGGCATCGCATCTGTGTTCGCGCGAGTACGCGCAAATGGTGCAGGCATATCGCGAAGGACGCACGGCCGCAGCCTGCGGCGATTCATCTCCAATTGATGCCGTTGTTCGAGGCGCTCTTCGCCACCACGAGCCCGATTCCGATCAAGTGGGCGATGCGGCAGCTTGGATTTGCTGTCGGCGAATGTCGATTGCCGCTGGACGCCATGCCGGACACGCTTGCACAACGGCTCAAGCCGCTCGTCATGCGCTACTGCGATGTCGCCGCCTAGCAGCGTGATGATTTTGGGCTGCCGGTTGGACGCACTCGATGCTGCTGCTGCAACGAACGCGATCCTGCAATTCGCACGCGAAGGGCGCGCAGCGCAGGTCGTGACGCTGGGAACGGAAATGGTCGTTTACGCGCAGCACGATCGGCGCTATCGCGACGTGATCAATGCTTGTGCGCTTTCGCTCTGCGATACGGTGGGATTGCTGGCGGCGGCTCGACGACGCGGCGCACCGCTGCGCGAGCGCGTGACAGGCATCGAACTCGTTGACGCTCTTTGCGCGCGCGCCGCGAGCGAAGGAATCCCGATTTTCTTACTGGGCGGAGTTCCCGGCGTGGCGGAACGCGCGGCTGCGGCGCTGCAAGAGCGCTACCCGAACTTGCGTATCGCGGGAACGCGCGACGGCTACTTCGCCGACGCTTGGTCACGATCGGTCGAGCAAGAAATCCGTGCGAGCGGCGCGCGTTTGCTCTTCGCCGGCATGGGATTTCCACGACAAGAACTGTGGCTTGCGGAACATCTTCGCGGAACCGGATGCGGCGCCGGCGTCGGCGTCGGCGGCTCGTTCGACGTCATCAGCGGAAGATTGCGGCGCGCGCCGGCGCGATGGCGTCCGAATTGGGAGTGGCTGTACCGCCTGCTCAAAGAGCCGCACCGCTGGCGCCGGCAACTCGCGTTGCCGCGTTTCATCTGGCTGTTCGCGGGCGAAGAGCTGCGGTTGATGTTCGCGAAGGGAAGCGGCTAACATATGCGCGCGATGATCCTTGCCGGCGGACTAAGCACCCGGCTCTATCCGCTCACCAAAGCGCTGCCGAAACCGCTGGTTCCGGTCGGCGGAGAACCGAATGCAGCCCACGTCATCCGCTATCTGCACAGCTACGGCGTGAACGAAATCGCGATCAATGTCCACTACTTAGCCGATGCGATCACCGGCGCGCTCGGGGATGGGTCGCAATACGGCGTGCGGCTGGAGTATCTGCACGAAACCGAACTCCTCGGGAGTGCGGGTGCCGTCAAACAGATGGAGCGATTTTTCGCCCGCGAGCCCTTCGTCGTTGTGGGCTGCGATGACTTGACCGATTTGCCGCTGGATCAGCTCGTGCAATTTCATCGTGAGAGAAGCGCAATTGCGACGATTGGTCTGGTGCAGCGAGATGTCGTGGAGCAGTATGGCGTGGTCGTCACCAATGCCGATGGCCGAATCACCGGCTTTCAGGAAAAGCCGGCGAGGGGGACGGAACGCAGCAAGCTGGTCAATACCGGCATCTATGCCTTCACGGCGGAGATCTTCGCGCATATTCCTGCGGGCTGTTTTTACGATTTCGGTAAAGACGTTTTCCCCTCGCTGCAGCAGCAAGACGCAGCATTTTACGGGTTCGATGCCCGCGGCGCGTACTGGTGCGATATCGGAACGCCGGATGAATACCGCCGTGCGACCAACGACCTGTTGCGCGGCGCGTTTCACATTCCGGAAGTTAAAGGCGGCATCGATCCAAGCGCAAAGATTGAGGGCCCCACCATGATGGCGGGTGACGTCTGGATCGGGGCAGGCGCAGAGATTACCGGCGCGACCGTCATCGGGCCGAGTGTTATCGGCGCCGGCGTTCGGATCGATGCGGGCGCTGTCGTTGAACGCTCGATTCTTTGGGCCCAGGCGCACGTCGGCGAACGTGCAACGGTTCGCGATGCTATCGTCGGCATCGGCTACCATGTTGCGCCCGGCACCCACTTGGAAAGAGCAATCGTTGCGGATGATGCTCGCTCGTCCTTCGACTACGGCCTTCGGCCTGCTCAGGATGACAAGAAAGTGGAAGCCCTGAGTGAGACAAAGGCGGAGGAGTTGTCGAGGTAGCGGCTCTTCGTGAACGCCATGCGTGCAATGGCAGCCCATCCTTGATTTTCTCTTCCCGCCACAGTGCGGCGGCTGTAGCGCTCCAGGGAGCGGCCTCTGCTCCGGCTGCCTGCCGCCGGGATTGTTGCATCAGCGGCGGCTTCCGACGATTGACGTGCATGCCGTCGCTTTGTATGAAGACAATGTGCGGCGAGCAGTTTTGGCGTTGAAGAGCGGAAGGCGCGATGTTGCACGCGCGTTTGCCGATCGACTGACTCCGCTGATCGCGTCCGGCGCAACGATCGTGCCGGTTCCGACCACGGCGGTGCGCCGGCGGGAACGCGGTTTCGATGGATGCGTGTTGATCGCGCAGCTGATAGCGCGCCGGAAATCGATTCAGGTGGTCGATGGGCTGCTGCAAATGCGCGGCGATGCGCAGCGAGGGCGGCGTCGAGAAGCGCGTTTAGCGGCGCAGGGGCGCTTTCAGTGGCGCGGCGATTCGTTAAACGGCGGCGAAATCGTTTTGCTCGACGACGTGGTGACGACGGGTGCAACGCTGGAAGATTGTGCCGCCGCGGTTCGGAGAGCGGGCGGCGTGGTGACGCGAGCTGATTGCAGTGGCGCTCACCCCGTGATCATGCCGGAGGATCGCGTCTTCTTGGATCGGGCATACGAGTTGGCGGAACGCGGCGAAGGCAGCACCGCGCCGAATCCGCCCGTCGGTGCGGTTGTTGTGCGCGACGGGCACGTGATCGGCGAAGGGTACCATCACCGAACCGGCGCGCCGCACGCCGAAGTAGAAGCGCTCCGCAATGCGTGCGATGCGCACGGTGCGACGCTCTATGTTTCATTGGAGCCGTGCACGCATTACGGGCGCACGCCGCCTTGCGTGGAGGCCGTCGCGTCGGCGCACGTTGCGCGCGTGGTGATCGGAACGGAAGATCCGAATCCTGCGATGCCTGAGCGGGGTGCAGAGGCGTTGCGCGAGCGCGGGATCGACGTCGCTGTCGCAAACGACTCGCGCGCGGAAGCGTTGGTCGAGCCCTTTGCGCGCGCGGTAAAATCCCATCGGCCTTTCGTCGCGCTTAAAATGGCGACGTCGCTCGATGGTTATGTCACATCGAAATCTGCGGGTGCGCGAGCAACTCACCGGCGAAGCGTCGCAGGCCTTCGTGCGCGATCTGCGCATTGCGTACGATGCGGTGGCTGTCGGTGCACATACGGTGGCGATCGACGATCCGCAGCTGACGGTACGTCCGCCGCACGATCGCGAGAGGGAGTACGTGCGCTTGGTGTTTTGCCGGACTTCGGTGCCCGATCGAGATCGGGCCATCTTCGAGCGGCATCCAGGGTATGCCAAGACTGTTTTAGTGGTGCCGGAAGCGCATGCGTCGCGGTATAACGTGCTTCGTGATGTTGCGGAGATCGTTGCGGTCGGGAAGCCGGGTGCGCGGACGCTCGATCTCGATGCGGCGTTCCGCGAACTTCGCAAGCGTGGCATTGAGAGCGTGTTGTGTGAAGCCGGTCCGCAATTTGCCACGGCGCTGTTGCAAGCCGGCGTGGTGGATCGCCTCTATTGGTTGATTTCGCCGAAGATTATCGGCAACGAAGACGGCGTGCGCGGGTTTTCGTTCGATGCGTTGCGAGATGCGCGGCTGTTGCGGTTCGATCGGACGGAACTACTCGGGAAAGACGCTCTGCTCACTCTCACCCTTCGTCCTTCGACACGCGTCGGTACTTCCGACGCGGCTCAGGATGACAAGATGGGCCGAAGTCCTGAGCAGCGTAGCGTGTCGAAGGGTCAGGGTGACAAGAAGCAGGCTCAAGGTGACAAGATGGGCCGAAGTCCTGAGCAGCGTAGCGTGTCGAAGGGTCAGGGTGACAACAGGCGCGATGTTTAGCGGAATCATCGAAAAGCAAGGCATCGTGCAGAGCGTCGAGCCATCGAACGGCGGCGTGCGGTTGCGCATCCGTTGCGAAGACGCGTCGGATGAAGAAGTAGAAGCCAAAGATTCGATCGCGATCAACGGCGTTTGCTTGACGGCGAGCGCGGTGGACCACAACAACGTCGAATTTGACGTGGTACCTGAAACGTTGGCCCGCTCCACGCTGGGCGAGCTTCATGAGGGTGACGCCGTTAACGTGGAGTACGCGCTACGTGTCGGCGATCGGCTGGGCGGTCACCTCGTGTACGGGCACGTCGATGCGGCGGCTCCGATTCTGTCGCTCATCGGAGAGGGCCAAGGAAAACGGGCGCGCGTTGGGCTGCCGGAGAGCTTACGGCGTTACGTTCGCGAAAAGGGCTTCATCAGCGTTGACGGCGCGAGCCTAACCGTCGCTTCGGCTGGACCCGATTGGTTTGAGGTCGCGATCATCCCGGAGACCCTCAAGCGAACGACGCTCGGCAAGCGTGAGGCCGGGGATCGCGTCAACCTCGAGATCGATCCGATAGCGCGTTACGCGGTCGATGAAGTTTAAGGATACCACGCCGGAGGGTGTGCGCGTCTTTCGGTCGCGCGTGCGCGTGCAGTGGGCGGACATCGATATCGCCGGCATCATGTACTTCGCCGCCTACCAACGTGCGGTCGAGCGCGCCGAGATGGATTTTTTTGCGGAACTAGGTTTTCCGTATGCGACCGTATTCAACGAGTACGACATTTGGCTGCCGCGCGTCCACGTTGAAGCCGATTACCACAAACCGGCGTACATGGACGACTGGCTGGAACTTCGAACGCATCTGCGCTCGGTTGGCGCGTCGTCGATTCGTTGGCAGACGATCGTCGTCAACGAACGGACCGGAGAGGTTGGCGCCGCGTTTGCCTTGACCGTTGCGTGCATAGATCGAAAAACGCATAAGAGTCAGACCGCTGCCAAAGGAAATACGTGATGCGTTGATCGCAAGCGCGTCCTTCGACACGCGTCGCCATAGCGACGCGGCTCAGGATGACAAGGCGCGGTGAAGGCCGCGGTGCTGGTAGAGCCGAGGCGGATCGAGCTGCGCGAGCTCGAGATTCCGAAACCGCAGCGGGGTTCGCATCGTCGTGCGGGTGCGCGCTGCGCTCACCGACGGGACCGACTTAAAGGCGTACCGGCGGGGCCATCCGCGCATGCCGATGCCGACGCGTTTCGGACACGAGTTCTCCGGCGACGTGGCAGCCGTCGGGGAAGGCGTAACGGCATTTGCTCCGGGCGATGCGATCATGAGCGTGCATACCGCGCCGTGCGGAGAATGCTTTTGGTGCCGCAACGCTCAGGAAGAACTCTGCGAGTCCATCATGTCGACGATGGTGCTGGGCGCATACGGCGAGTATATCGAGCTCCCCGCGCGTGTGGCCGCGGTCAATGTGTTTCGCAAACCAGCCGATCTGTCGTACGTCGCCGCGGCATTTTTGGAGCCGCTGGCTTGCGTGATGCATTCGCTGCGCTCGATTCCGTTGCGCGACGGCATGACGGTGCTGGTCATCGGCGACGGCGGATTCGGCTTGCTGCACGCCATGGCGTTGATGCGCCGAGGTGTTCGTCCGATTCTCGCAGGCCACAGCGAAGAGCGCTTGGCGCTTGCGCGAAAGCTCGGCATCAGCAGCACGATCGACACGCGGCACACCAACCTGCGCGAAGCCGTTTTTGAACGCACCGATGGGCGCGGCGCTGATGCGGTCATCGAATGTACCGGGCGCCAAGACGTCTGGGAGGACGCCATAAATTTTGTGCGCCGTGGCGGGACGGTCTGTTTGTTCGGCGGACTAGAAGAGGGCGCCCGGCCGAGCTTTTCCGCTGCGCGCATGCATTACGACGAAATTGCGCTCGTCAGCCCCTTCCACTTCAGCCCCGCGGATGTTCGTGCGGCGTACGATCTGTTGACGTCCGGAACGTTCGACCCGCTGCCGCTCGTCACGCAGAGCGTGCCGCTTGAGGGCATCGCCGATCTTTTCCGCCGTTTGGATGCGCGCGAAGGGATCAAGTTCGCCGTCATTCCGTGACGCGGCAGATGCGGGCTGCGGTGTTGTACGACGTCGATGACATTCGCATCGAAGAGCGGGCGATTCCGGAGATCGGCAGCGGCGAACTCCTTGTCCGAACCGGCGCGAGCGGCATCTGCACCGGCGACATTATGGCGTGGTACGTGCGGCGCAAAGCGCCGCTGGTGCTCGGCCACGAGCCGGCCGGCACGGTTGAAGAAGTGGGAAGCGGCGTTACGGATTTCGAGCCCGGCGATCGCGTGTTTGCGCACCACCATGCGCCGTGTTTCGAGTGCGCGGCATGCGAACGCGGCGATTACGTGCAGTGCCCGGCGTGGCGTACGAGTGCGATCCATCCGGGCGGTTTGTCACAGTACTTTCGCGTGCCCGCCGGCAACACCGCGGATACGCTGAAGCTCCCCGCGAGCGTTTCACTTGCCGATGGTTCGCTGGTTGAGCCGCTGGCCTGTGTCGTCAAATCGTTGCGGAGGAGTGGCGTCGGCGCCGGCGATTCGTTGCTCGTCATCGGCCTGGGAGTGATGGGGTTGATGCACGCGCTTGCTGCGGCTGATCTCGGCGTGCGCGTGATCGGCACGGATCTCCTAGAGCCACGACGCGCGAACGCTTCGCGGCTCGGCATCGACGTCCGCGTTCCCGATCAGGTCGCCGGTGAAGCGAGCGTCGTCGTGTGCGGCCCCGGAACCAGCGACGCGTTACGCAGCGCCGTTGAAGCCGTGCAGCCGGGCGGAACGGTCGTGATGTTTACGCCGCTCGGACCGGACAACGGCTTTACGTTTCATCCCGACGATCTTTATTTTCGCGATGTGCGATTGATTCCGAGTTACTCGTGCGGGCCGCCAGAAACGCGCGCCGCGCTCGAATTGATCGAACGCGGCGTGGTGACTGCGGAGCGGCTCGGCGCGACGTACTACGCTCTGGACGACGTTCCCGCAGCGTATGCGGCGCTGCAGCGAGCCGAGATCGTTAAACCGATTGTGACGTTCTAGTGCGCCACGCCGACTGGATTTGCGTGCGGCTCTGATCGACCGTTGCGGTCTGGGCGTTCAAGCCCGTCTGAATGAGGTCGGCCACCACAATGGTCGGCATGGCCTCACCGATCTCCATCACGAGCTGCGCATAATCTTGTAAATGCCGCTGCGCGAGCGCGGCGACGTCGAGATTGCCGTAGGCGTTGGCCGTCGCGATGAGCATGCTGTAGCTGATGCAGCAGAGCGAGAGTGCGGTATAGTCGTCGCGCAACGACTTGGCGACCTTGGTTTTCCGCATCTTGTCGATAGCGCCGGCGAACCAGCCTTCGATGTTGGTCACGACGTTTTTTGCGGGCGCCGCTTCATGGCCGCCCAGCGCATCGAGCGCGGATTTCAGCGCTTGCCTGTGCGTGTCGCACAAGGCGTTGGCGCGGGTTACGAGTTCCTGTGCGACCGGATACTCTTTGAGGTCGGCATCCTTCAGTCTGCGTTTCGAACGGGATGTGGATGTGCTCCTCGACGGCGAGCATGTCGCTGACGTAGGTCTGGAGGCTATGTTGTGTATCGGGCATAGTCACAGCAGCATACCCGCTTTTGTACGCGCTATACTGGTAGGGAGATGATGGTTATATCCAGACCTTGGCAGGCCGTGATGTTGGCTGCCGTCGCGGGTTTATCCGGATGCGGAGGCGGCAGCGGCAGCAGCGGCGGCGTGGTTCCCCATCCGGCAAATTCCGCCAGTCCCGCGACGATCGACCAAATCGTCGCGCAGAACTATGGCGGCGGGTGGGGCGTCGAACTGGCGATCTACCATCACGGCGCGCTGTTGTACGCGCACGGATATGGTCTGCGCGACCGCGGGCTTCCCGATTCGTTCGGCGGCTACGATTTCTGGCACGTACAGCCGCCGGACAAGCTCTACCGCCTGGCGCGCGGGGCCTTTGCGCCCGACGCGAGCACGATCTTTGACTTAGCATCGGTCAGCAAGGAATTCACCGCCGGCGCCGTTCTGCTGTTGCAACAGGATGGGAAACTCTCGGTCAACGACCCGCTCTCGAAGTATTTTCCGGCTCTTCCCGATGCGACGCACATTCCGTTGCTCTATCTTTTGCAGCATCGCAGCGGATTTGTTGACTACAATACCTTTGGCGAGTATCCGGACTTCAGCGGCGCCTATGCCGCGTTCATGGCCGGCGGACAAACGAACTACCAACCGATTGTCGACCGCCTCGCGCAGTTTCCGCTCAAGTTTGCGCCCGGAACGCAGTACGACTACAGCAACACGAACTATCTGCTTTTGGGTTTGATCGTCGCGCAGGTCAGCGGCGAGCCGCTAGCAACGTTTTTGCAGCAGCGCATTTTCACGCCGCTGCACATGACGCGCACCTTTCAAGGTTTTCCGCCTGGTTCGTTGAGCGACATCGCGCTTGGCTATGCGAACTACGGCAGCGGCCTGCAGCGCACGTATCAACCAAATCTTCGCTGGCTCGCAGGGCCCGGCGGTTTGATTTCGACGGTCCAGGATGTCGAGAAGTGGGACGAAGCCGTCCACAGCCCCGGCCTCTTTACGCAAGCATCGCTCAAGCAGATGTTCACGCCAGGTCCGTTTCCGCAGTCGTACGGCACGTATGCCGACGGCTGGTTCATTGCATCGTTGGACGGACACCGGTATATCTGGCACGACGGCGACGTAACCGGCTACCAAACGATGAACGCAACGTTCCCGGATGACGGCATCGACATCATCATTCTCACCAACGACGGTTCAGGGTTAGATCCGTACTTTATCGTCCCGCAGTTGTTTCCCATCGCGCTCCAAATGGCGGGTCAAAGCTTAGCCTTAAGCGCGATGCGAGTGATAGAGTGATAAGGGATGAGCGCACAGCCTTTGGATATACGCATGGCGCGCCTCGAAGGCGCCTACGAGCAGATCGACCGCCGTCTTGCCGACTTGCGGCAAGATATGGATCAGCGCTTTACCGATCTGCGGCAAGAACTCGATCGTCGCTTTTCTACAGTGGATCAACGCTTTGCCGCCCTCGATCAACGCTTCACGTGGCTAGCGGGACTGGTCGTCGGCACCTGGATCACGACGATTTTAACCGTGCTCTTCCATCACTAGAGGCTCTCGCACGATAACGACGGCGTCGCGGGCGGCGTCGGCCCACACAGCGATTCCGCACCGTGGGTTGGTGAGATAGGAAAACGTCAGCTCGATGTCTTCGCGCGAACACGATGCGGTCGAGCCCAGATCGGCCAAACGCTGATCCACCAAAAGCATCGCCGAATCAGGCGCTAGCCGCGGAGCATTCTGCGGCGGACCCTGCTTGGCCGCGGCCACTTGGGCGTCCCAGCCCGCCTGCTGGAGATAGTCGCAAATAAGTTCGACGCGCTTTTCGGCGCCGTGGAGCCGTTCCCACAGTACGTCGCCGATGCAATCTGAAACGAAGCCCGGCGCAAAAAGCGAGCGCATTTCGAACGGGTTGCTGCCGATCTTCAGCAGATGTGCGAGGTCGTCGATCGTCCAAGCGCTGACGGCGTGCGTCTGTAGCTCGTCCGCTCAGCTCGACCTCTTCGGAAAACTGTGGCCCGACGAGCGCGCAGCATTGCGCAGCGTACGCGTTTTTGTATTTGGCTGCTTCCACGGCGTCCGGTTCGTTGACAATCTGCGCGCCGCTCTTGCATTCGAGCATCACGCGATAGCCCAGGACGCCGAGCTGCGCGTCGGCATACCCGTCCGGCGCGGATTGGCCGCCGACATGCGTGGACGCGAAGCCGAGATGAGCGAACGCGTCGCAGACGGCAAGCTCGAACGCGGCCGAAGCGCCGCCTTTCGCGGTGGCCTGCAGCCGATCGATCAACGCTTGCGTTTTTGCCGCCAGCGGAGGTGCGGATGGAACGTCGGTTGCGGGCCACGGATCCGGCGGCTCGTTGATGCGGAACGTGCGATCGGCATTCTGAACGAAAACGGGCCGATGGCCGTGCCCTGCGGTTCGCACGATGTACTCGAGCAGCGATGTATAGACGTACTTGGAACTGGTTTGGGGTGGAACGAGGCCGCGAGCGAGGGCACGGGCCAAAATCGTTTTGGCGTCGCGCGCCACGCCGTCTTGCAGAATCTCGATTGCGGCCCGCAGGATGTAGCCGTGCGGTTCGATCGGCTTCTTTTGTGATTCAATAAGCGTGATGGAGCCGGTGCGTTGCTGCTGCAGCAGAGCCGCGAAGACATCGCCCTGCGAATGCAGTCGCCTGGCGAAATTCGCTGCGGTCACCGTGGTGTCGCCGCCGGCAAGGAGTTCGTCCCAGCATACCGGCGTACACACCGGCAAAGCATCGCCGGCGCGCAAACTATACGGCAACGCCGTGCCGCGCCCCGGCGCATTGGCATTCACGTGCAAATGGACGCGGCCGCTCGCATGCGAGTTTGGTTCGGTGCAAAAGCGCTGCGGGTAGCGTTGCACCGCTTCAGCGCAGATCGTATGTAACGTTGTGCGGACAGTGTCGTAATCAGGTGAACCGTCGAGCGGAATCCACAAAGCGATCCCGTTTTCGCCGGAGAGCAGCGGGATCGCATCGAGCGCACGCTGCTGGAGGATTGCGCGTAGCAATTTCGCCGATTCGGGCAGCGTTGCGGCGGACGGCGCAGCAGTTGCATCCAACTCCAGCAGTACGCGCGCAAAGCGGGCGCGCAGCGGATCGCTGGGCTCGCAGCCCCAACCGTAAAATTCGACCGCGCCTTCATCCTGGACAAGGTGCAGAAGCGTTGAGCCGGTGACGCTCAGGAACCGACGCACGCCATGTTTGCCCGGAACCGGAACCGTCTCGGCTCCCTTTGGCGGCGGGCGGAACGGAGGGCTGTGAAAGATCGCGCCGTGCCAGGCGGCCTTGCGTGCCAGCCCGTGCGGGAACGTCGTATAGATGAAGGGCGTGCCTGCAAAATTGGCCGCGATGAGCGGCGCCGCGACGCGGTAGTGCTCGAGGATGGCCTCGCGCATGGCTACCCGAGGCTAGTGCCCGCACGTGGTTCGAGGGCGACGACCGTAGCGGTTGACAGTTGTTAAGGGCAGTGGCTAAGCTGGCGTTGTGACCACATTTGCGGACGAGCTGAATGCGGCCATGACAGCCGCGCGGCTCAGCGCGGCCGAACTGGCGGAGCGCAGTGGTTTAACGGAGGCCGCGATCTCGTACCTGCGATCCGGGCAGCGGGAGCCGTCGTACCGGTCGCTGCAGCGGCTGACGCAAGTGCTGCCGGACCTCACGGGTACGCTCGAAGGGGTCTCACCCTTCGACCCCATCGACGAAGCGATCAAAGAGATACGCGCCGGCAAGATGGTCATCGTGCTCGACGACGAGGATCGCGAAAACGAAGGCGACCTCGTGATGGCGGCGCAGATGGTGACGCCCGACTCGATCAACTTCATGCGCAAGTACGGCGGCGGCCTGATCTGCGTGCCGATGATCGGACGAAGGCTCGACGAGCTGCACTTGCCGCAGATGGTTTCGGAAAATAGCGCGCTGCACGAAACCGCGTTCACCGTTTCAGTGGAAGCCCGTGGCCGAACCACAACGGGCATCTCGGCGCACGATCGCGCGGAAACGATTCGGGCGCTGCTCGATCCCAATACGAAACCATCCGACTTGCTGCGGCCGGGTCACACATTCCCATTGCGTGCGCGCGACGGCGGCGTGCTGGTACGCGCGGGGCAAACCGAGGCGGCAGTGGATCTTGCGCGTTTGGCGGGACTGTATCCCGGCGGCGTCATTTGCGAGATTATGGCGGACGACGGGACGATGGAGCGTCTGGAAGGGCTGACGGCGTTTGCCAAGCAGCACGGCTTGAAGCTGATCACCGTCAAGGACTTGATCGCGTATCGCTGGCGAACCGAAAAGCTGCTCAACCGCATTGCCGAATTCAAACTGCCCACCGACGTGGGCAATTGGCAAGGGTACGCGTTCGAAAACATCATCGACAAGAACACCCACGTCGCGCTGGTGATGGGTGAGGTGGGCGACGGCAAGGACTTGCTCGTGCGCGTGCATTCCGAGTGTTTGACGGGAGATGCGCTACATTCGAGCCGTTGCGATTGCGCACACCAGCGCGATGCGGCGATGAAGCTGATCGCGCAAGAGGGGCGAGGCGTCTTTCTGTACCTGCGACAGGAAGGCCGCGGAATCGGGCTTGCGAACAAGCTGCGGGCGTATGAGTTGCAAGATCGCGGCGCCGATACGGTTGAGGCGAACGTTGCGTTGGGACTTCCTGTGGACAAGCGGGATTACGGCATCGGTTCGCAGATTCTGGCCGATCTCGGCGTGAAAGAGATGCGCGTGATCACCAATAACCCGCGCAAAATTTTCGGGCTGGAGGGATACGGCCTGCGGATCGTCGGCCGCGTGCCGCTGCAGATTCCGACGACCACGTTCAACCGGCGCTACCTCGAAACCAAACGCAGCAAACTGGGACACATGTACGAGTTGCCGCACGGCGACCATCCGTGAGGCCGGACTGCACCGGCAAACGCTTTGCGCTGATCGTGGCGCGGTTCTATCCCGACATTGCGGAAAAGTTGGAAGACGGCGCCCGGCGTGCGCTGCGTGAGTGCGCGCGTTGCGGACGGCGACGTGGCAACGTTTTCCGTGCCGGGATGCTTCGAATTGCCGCTCGCCGCACGGAACGTGATCGCAGCGGATCAAAAGCTCGATGCAATCGTCGCGCTGGGCGCGGTGATTCGCGGCGAAACGGCGCACTTCGACTTGATTGCGGGCGAATGTGCGCGCGGATTGATGGACGTGCAGCTGGCAACCGGCGTGCCCATTGGTTTTGGCGTGCTTACGACCGAAACGATGGAGCAGGCAGTAGTGCGCGCCTCTCGCGACGGCCGGGATAAGGGATACGAAGCTGCGATGGCGTCCGCGACAATGGCTGCCGCTGCACCGTGGAAGACGCCGCAGCGCGCGCAACAAGATGCTCAAGGAATGGGCTTTCGCTCATCACATGCTTCGACAGGCTCAGCATGACACGTGATAGGAATGGGCTTTCGCTCATCGCATGCTTCGACAGGCTCAGCATGACACGTGATAGGAATGGCTTTCGCTCATCGCATGCTTCGACAGGCTCAGCATGACAAGTGATAGGAATGGCTTTCGCTCATCGCATGCTTCGACAGGCTCAGCATGACACGTGATAGGAATGGCTTTCGCTCATCGCATGCTTCGACAGGCTCAGCATGACAAGTGATAGGAATCGCTTTCGCTCATCGCATGCTTCGACAGGCTCAGCATGACACGTGATAGGAATGGGCTTTCGCTCATCGCATGCTTCGACAGGCTCAGCATGACAAGTGATATCGCACAACCGGGGCGCCCTTCGACATTGCTCAGGACAGGCTTAGCCTTGGGCGGAGCGCTTTTTTAATGGAAGCGGTACGCTTCGCGGGCGATGCGGTGGAGTATATCGATCAGCGGATGCTGCCGCATGAAACGCTCCTGCGCCGTGCGAGTACGGTCGATCAGATGGAAGATGCGATCAAGACGCTGGCCGTGCGCGGTGCGCCGTGCATCGGCGTCTTCGGCGCGTACGGTGTTGCACTGCTGCGAAACACCATTCCGGACGACAATGCGTTTGAAGCCGCCGCGACGCGCATCCGCAACGCGCGACCAACAGCGGTCAACCTCGCGTGGGCGGTCGACCGCGTGCTGAGCGCGCCCGACATGGTCGGGGAAGCCGAGTCGATCCATCGGGAACAGCGTGACATCGATGCGCGCATCGGCCAGGCGGCAATCGAGCTGTTTCCGGACAAGGCCGCCGCCATCACGCATTGCAATACCGGCCCGCTCGCGACTGCGGGCGGCGGCACGGCGTTGAGCGCGATCATCGCCGCCGCAAAGGCCGGAAAGCAGGTGCGAGTTTTCGTCGACGAAACTCGCCCGCTACTACAGGGCTCCCGCCTGACGTACTACGAGCTTTCCCAAGCCGGCATCGATGCCACGTTGATCGTCGACGGCGCGGCGGCTTTCGTTCTGCAGCGGGAGCGAATCGCGCTGGCGATCGTCGGCGCGGATCGCGTCGCGCGCAACGGCGATACGGCCAATAAAGTCGGAACGTACGCCCTAGCCATCGCGGCGGCGCACCACGGCATACCGTTTTACGTGGCGGCGCCGCGTTCGTCGTTTGATTTTTCGCTTGCGAGCGGCGTCGAAATCCCGCTGGAAGAGCGCGCCGCCGAAGAGATCACCGCCATCTCAGGCGTTCCGATTGCGCCCGCGCAGGCGAAAGCGTTTAACCCTGCTTTCGACATCACGCCCGGCCACTTGATCGCGGCCTTCGTGACGGAATACGGACTCGTGCGTCCTCCCTACGCCGAGGCGATTGCGGACCTTGAGTATCGCCCGCGCCTCTTGGAGCCCGTCCGATAAAGTTTTACGAATTCATCGATCGCGCGCCCGCGATCGGACGCCTCGTGATCGTCGAAGGCACCGAGCGAATTTTAGCGGATTGCGCCGTCGAAACGGTGGTCGAGCGGGTGCTTCCGGAAGACGTGCGCGCCATGAACTTGGAGCGCTTCGCGGCGACCGAGCTGGAAAGTTTCGAACGCGTGCGCGAAGCTGCGCAGGCGATGCCGTTCCTCGCGCAACGACGTCTCGTGATCGTCAGCGACGCGCAATTGCTGAAGGCAGACGCCCGGCGCGAGCTATGGGACGTCGCGCAAAACGTTCCGGACGGCAATACGCTGCTGATTGCCGATCTCGTTTCGCCGCGACAGCAGCGGCCGCAGCCCTTGGGCGCCATCGCCGGGCGCGCCGCGCTGCGCATCGACACGACGGCCGGCCCCGACGTCCGCACGCGGTTCATCGAGGAAACATTGCAGCAGCTCGGGGCGCGGGCTGAGCCGCGTGCGATCGATGCGATGGCGGATAGCGACGCCGAACTGGCTGCAGTGCGAAACGATCTCGAAAAGCTGGCGCTCGGCGGAAAACGGATCACGTTGGCGGCGCTGGAACGCGAAAGTTTGGTCATTGAAGATCCGAAGGCGTATCACTTTGCCGGCGCACTGGTGGAGGGCAGAACCGGCGACGCGCTGGGCATCGCGCGCGAAAGTTTTGCAGTCAATCGCAATGCGGCGATTCCGCTGATTTCCGCGCTCGCGACAGAATGTGAACTGTTGTGGGAGATCGCGCGACCGGGCGGTACCGTTCCCGCGCGGTTGCGGTGGCGCGAACGCTACTTGGCGCCAATCGCTCGCCGGGTCGGCGCGACGCGAGCGCGCCAGGCATACGAGCGCGCGATCGGTGCTTTTGACGCCATTGTCACCGGCCGGATCGAAGATCCGGAACTCGCCGTCGATCTGCTGACCGCCGAAGTCGCCGGAGTGTTGGAGCAGCGCCGCGAAGGGGCTGGCGTCCGATGAGTTACGACACGTACGCTTCTCCGTTCTCGTGGAGATACGGGCGGCCTGAATTGCGCGCGCTCTTCTCCGAACATCGCCGGCGACGGCTGTGGAGAGAAGTGTGGGTGACGCTTGCGGAGGCGCAAAGCCGGCACGGCTTGATCTCGGAGAAAGAGTTAGCGGATCTCCGAGCGCATGCCGGCGACGTGGACGTCGATGCTGCCTTGGCGATCGAGCGCGAGATCCATCACGATCTGATGGCGGAGATCCGGCTGTTCGCCGCACAAGCGCCCATCGGGGGCGGCAAGCTGCACTTGGGTTCGACGTCGATGGACATCGAGGACACCGTCGAAACGTATCGGCTGCGCCGTGCGCTGGCGTTGATCGGCGAAGCGCTGCACGAACTGCTGCGCGCGTTTGCCGCTAAGATTCGCGAGTATGCCGGCGTCGTGTGCATGGGCTTCACGCACCTGCAGCCCGCCGAACCAACGACCCTGGGCTATCGCTTTGCCGTTTACGCGCAAGATCTGCTGATCGATGAAGCGCAGCTGCGCAACGTTTTCGAGAATTTGACCGCAAAAGGGTTGCGGGGCGCCGTCGGAACGTCCGCATCGTACGACCAATTGCTCAACGGCGGCGGCTCGTCCGCAGCGATGGAGCGCGAGGTGCTCGAGCGCTTCGGTTTGGAGGCGCGCGAGATCAGCACGCAGACCTATCCGCGGAAGTTAGATTACCTGTTACTATCGGCGCTCGCCGGTTTGGGAGCGTCGCTTTCGAAATTCGCCGCCGACGTCCGAATTTTGAGTTCGCCCGCGTTCGGTGAAGTCTTCGAGCCGTTCGGAACGTCGCAGGTGGGCAGCTCCGCGATGCCGTTCAAGCGCAACCCGGTGATGTGCGAGCGGATCGGTTCGCTCTCGCGATTGCTTCCTGCGTATGCCGACGTCGCGTGGCAAAATGCCGCCGTCAACTATTTGGAGCGCACGCTCGACGACAGTGCCAACCGGCGCACCATTCTTCCGGAAGCCATGCTATGCTCCGACGAGATCGTTCAGCTTGCATCGCGCGTCGTCGCCGGAATGCGCGTCGACACCAAGCGAATTTCGGAGAACTTGCGAACGTACGGGCCGTTTGCCGGCACCGAATCGGTGTTGATGGAAGCGGTGCGGGCGGGCGGCGACCGCCAGCAGTTGCATGAAGTCATGCGAACTGCCGCCATGGAGTCGTGGAGCGCGATCGCGCAGGGCAAAGACAATCCGCTTGGACGGCTGTTGACCGAGGAGCAAGAGCTGACCAGTCGCCTGGATCCGGCGGAGATTCGCCGCATGCTCGATCCGATTCGGCATACGGGAAGCGCGGATCATCGTGCGCACGCCCTTGCCGATCGCATTGATGCGCTCAATGCGTTTCCGAGCCAGAAAAAGGTCGAAGAGTGAACGACACATCGCCCTGCAACCGCTGTTTGGTTTTCCGTCCATGGAAAACCGAACGCTACAGCGCATTTTTGCGAAAACAAAGTTTTGAAGCAGCCATCCGTGGCTGGCGCAAAAATGTCGCAGTTTGCCGGGCGACGCGTCGCTCACTCTTCAATGCACAAGAACGTCACCCACTTTGGGGGCCAACCTGGAGCGTGGGCTGCGGAGCGCCTTTTAAATGAATAAGGGCATCGAAATCGCGAAGGGTAAGACAAAGGTGCTCTACGAGCATCCGGGGCAGCCCGACGTGCTCGTCGTTAAGCAAACGGATGCGATTTCGGCCGGCGACGGCGCACGCCGCGATGAGATTTCCGGCAAAGGGCGATTAGCGGCGCAGACGACGGCGCGGGTATTCCGCTTGCTGAACTTGTGCGGGCTGCCGACGCACTATCTGAACGGCGGCGAAGACGACGACGACAACGAGATGCTCGTCAAGCGCTGCAACATGATTCCGCTGGAAGTCGTCGTGCGCGGTGTGGCGGCCGGGTCGCTGGTGCGGCGCAATCCGGGCATGCAGCGCGGCGCGATTTTGGTTCCTCGTTTGGTCGAATTCTTTTTGAAAGACGATGCGCAGCACGATCCGTTGATCGCGCCCGACGCCATCATCGCGCAGAACATCGCTTCGCCCCCCGAAGTGTCGGCGATGAGCGAAATCGCTCGATTGGCATTCGAGATTCTCGCCCACGCATGGCGCAAACGCGACGTGTTGCTCGTCGACCTGAAGCTCGAATTCGGACGATTGACCGGAAGCGAGAACAAGGGCCAGCTCGTGATTGCGGATGTGGTCGACAACGACTCCTGGCGCCTATGGCCGCAAGGGCGTGAAGATTTGATGCTCGATAAGCAGATCTACCGCAATCTGGAAACGGTGGACGAGGCGGCGCTCGGACGCGTGAAACAGGCGTACGAACAGGTGGCCGAGATGACGGGAACGTTTCCGGTGATGCGTCCCGGGACGATTGCGATCATCGCGGAGTCGCAGGAACAAAGCGGACAGACCAGTGCGGTCGCTCAAGCGTTCGGGCAGATGGGCTTGCCGGTGGTGCGGCACGTTGCGAGCGCATCGCGAACGCCGGCATTCGTGCTGCAGCTGATTCAGCAGCACGACGCGACGTTTCCGCGCCTGATCTACGTCACGCTTTCCGGAAACGATGGGGCGCTGCGCACTATGGTGGAGCATGCAACCAGCAATCCCGTGATCGACGGAAGCAGCGATCCGGGGCTCGCTGCGCTGGCATGTTCGAAGATCTTGTCACTCGAGGATACGGTGCTGTTCGGGCGCACGCTGCTCGTTCAGACCAATGCGCGCTCGGCAGTGCTGCAGGCGGATGCTGCGCTCAATACGCAACAAACCGCTACCGTACCGCCGAACCTTGCCTAATCTCCTCACGGGTCTTGCGCTAAGCGCTGAGGAGCTGCAGCGCATTTCCGCGACGCTGCGGCGCGAACCGACGGCCGTTGAAACGCACGCGTTCGATGCGCAGTGGAGCGAGCACTGTTCGTACAAGAGCAGCCGCGCACTTCTGCGAAAACTGCCGACGCAAGGTCGTAACGTGCTGCGAGGGCCCGGTGAAGACGCCGGCATCTTGCATTTGGGCGAGCACAACGGCCGGCGCTACGGTCTCGTCATCGCGCACGAATCGCACAATCATCCCTCGCAAGTCGTTCCCTTCGAAGGCGCCGCTACCGGCGTCGGCGGCATCGTGCGCGACGTTTTGTGCATGGGCGCGGAGGTCGTTGCGCTGTCGGATCAGTTACGTTTCGGAAGCGTGCAAACTGGCTCATGCTTCGACAGGCTCAGCATGACAAATCAACCCACACACGCACCTGAGTCGCATCAACGGTATGTGGCGCAGGGGGTCGTGGACGGGATCTCTGCGTACGGCAATGCGATCGGCATCCCGAATATTGCCGGCGACGTCTATTTCCACGCAGGCTTCAATGAGAATTGCCTGGTGAACGTCGTTGCGCTGGGCATCGTCGATGAGGCGCACATCATTCCATCAAGCGCGCCCACAAACAGCGCGGGCTGGGATATTGTGCTGGTTGGAAAGGCGACGGATGCCAGCGGTTTCGGCGGCGCGGCGTTTTCGTCGGTCGTGCTCGATGAGGCGGATGAGACGGCAAACCGCAGCGCGGTGCAAGTTCCGGATCCGTTCCTGAAAAACGTCATCATGCGCGCGACGTACAAAGTGTTCGAATACTTGCGCGCCAACGGAATCCAGGCCGCATTCAAAGACTTAGGCGCAGGCGGGATCATGGGCTGCACGGCCGAGTTGTGCGCCGGCGGAGGCGTCGGCGCGGTCATCGACCTCGACGACGTTAACGTGGCGGTCCGGGGTCTGCCGCTCGAAGTGATCGCGGTCGGTGAAACCCAGGAACGCTTGTGCTGGATCGTCCCCGGCGACGTCACGGCGGACCTTCTGCGCATTTACAACGAAGAGTTTTCGCTGCCCCAGATCGCGCGAGAGGCGCGCGCGACGGTGATCGGGGCCGTGCAAAGCGAGCCGCGATACGTGCTGCGATCGGGCAATCAGATCGTCATGGACGTGCCGATCGATTTCTTGACCGCCGCAGTGCGTGAAGAACATCCGGTTCGGCCCATGGGGGAACGGAAAACCGACGGCGCACGGCGCCAGTACGTGCAGGATGCGCGGGAGATGCTGCCGCTCTTGCGGCGGGTGTTATCGCATCCGGACGTCTGTTCGCGTGAACCGCTGTACGAACGCTACGACGGCGTGGTGCGAGGGACCACCGTGATCCCGCGAGGACACGCCGATGCGGGCGTGTTCGCGCCGCTGCCGGGAAGCACGCTCGGGGTCGCGCTCGCCGTCGCCGGCAATCCGCGCTACGGAGCGCTCGATCCGCACTTGGGCGCGCAGCATGCCGTCTGCGAAGCCGTCCGCAAAGTGCTTGCCGTGGGCGCAACACCGCTAGGATTGACCGATTGCTTGAACTTCGGCAATCCGCGCAAAATCGAGCAGTATTCGCAGTTCGCATCCGCCGTCGACGGACTCGCGATTGCCGCACGAGAACTGCAGCTCGCATTCGTGTCCGGCAACGTCAGCTTGCACAACGAATCGGCTTCCGGGGCGATTCCCGCTTCGCCGATCGTCGCGTGCGCGGGGAAGCTCGACGATCTCGGCGCCGTTATCGGCAGCTGCGATCGAAGGCCCTGGCGCCGTGTTGTCGCTGCTCGGCGCACCGGCCACGGCGATGGGAGGATCGGTCGCCGCCGAGCTGCTCGGGCAGATCGGTGGACCGCTTCCGCCGATCGATTACGAGCAACTGCGCACGCAGATCGCGGCACTGCGTAAGGCGATTGCCGATCGCAGCGTCACCGGTGCACGAACCGTGCGCAACGGCGGCGCGCTCACCGCGATCGCGAAGATGGCTTTCGCGGCGGGTAATGCCTACGGCATCGAGCTCGGTGCCGCGCCGCTGGAAACGCTGTTTTGCGAAGGCATCGGGTGGATCGTGCACTCGCGCGAACCGCTGCCGGAACCATTTGTGGGCATCGGGCGAACGACAGCGCAGCCGCAGCTGCGCGTCGGCGATGAAAGGGCGAATCTGAACGAGTTGTTCGCGTGCTGGAGCGAGCCGTTGCGAGCCATTTATCCATGAGCGCGTCGCCGAAAGTCGGCGTGCTCGTGTTCCCCGGCACGAACAGCGAGACCGAAACGTGGCGCATCTGCCGCGACGTCGGACTGGATGCGCACGTGGTGCACTGGAGCGATGCCGGGGCGTTGCCGCACTACGACGGCTACGTGTTGCCAGGCGGATTCGCGTATGAAGATCGCGTGCGCGCAGGCGCTATCCCGGCGCATGACCCGATGATGGACTACGTGATCGATGCGGCGCAGCGCGGCAAGCTGGTGCTCGGCATCTGCAACGGCGCGCAGATTTTACTGGAAGCCGGGCTCGTTCCCGGCACCGGTGAGGTGCGACGTCCGACCGCGGCCTTCACCAAGAACGGACCCGTACCGAAATTCGTCTGCAGGCACGTCTACATCAAGCTCCAGATCGAACCGTCGCGTTGCGCGATCACCGCGCCCTTGCAGGAGCATGCGCTGATCCCGGCGTGGGCGGCGCACGGTGAAGGGCGGCTCGCGGGCACGGCGGAGCACTTGGCCGAGATCGAGCGGGGCGGGCATCTCGCTTTCGTCTATGCGCATCCCGACGGAAGCGTCGATGCGCGGGCAAATCCCAACGGTTCGGCGCTGGGATGCGCAGGCATAACGAACCGCGCGGGAAACCTGCTCGCGATCATGCCGCATCCGGAACGCGACGCATGGAACTACAATCATCCCTTTGGTGCAGAAGGCGGTATGCTGGCGCCCTCCGGCGGCGCTGCGCTGTTCAAGGCGTTTGCGCAGGCCTTGAGAGAAGCATGATGCAGCGCACGATCGCGATCCGGTTGAAGATTCCGGACAACGAGGCGTACACGGCGCGTGCGGCGTTACACCGGCTTGGCGTGCCGCTCGATGCGCTGGAACGCGCGAACATTCTGGTTGTAGAGGACCGCGGCGATCCGGCGACGCTCGCCGACCGCGTGAAGCGCGACGAGACGCTGTTCAATCCCAATAAGCACGAACTGGAGTTGCTCGACGGGTGCGAGCCGCGCGAGGGAGAGGCATGGATTGCCCCGCTGGATGCTCGCGACGACGCCGCACGCCGCATCACCGGCATCGAATCCGCCCGCCGGTATACCGGCTGGCGACTTTTCACGGGCACGGATGCCGCGCCGAGATCGCTGGTGCAAGCCGCCGTCGAACGTTTGCTCTGCAATCCCGCGATCGAAAGCGCGACGGTGCGATGAGCCCGCACGATGATCAGTATACCGTGGCGACGCTCGGGTCGCATTCGGCGTTGCAGATTCTCAAAGGCGCGCACGACGAGGGTTTCAAGACCTTAGCCATCGCCAACCGCGATACCGAGCGGCTCTATCAGTCGTTCAACTTCGTCGATGAAGTGATCGGCATCGAGCGGTACGCGGATTTTCCGAAAATCATCGACCGCCTGGAGCAGCGGAAGATCATCATCGTTCCGCACGGATCGTTCGTTGCGTACCTGTCGCTGGAAGAGCACAAGCGCATGACCATCCCGTACTTCGGCAACAAGGCCGTGCTCGATTGGGAGGCGAGCCGCGAGTTGCAGCGCCAGTGGCTCTCGCGCGCGGGGCTGCTTCTGCCGCGGCAGTTCCGCTCGGGAAGCGAGATCGATCGGCCGGTGATCGTCAAACTCTACGGCGCGGGCGGCGGCAAGGGCTACATGTTCATCCGCGACGCGGCCCACTTCGAGGAGCGCGCGACGCACCTCAAAGAAGCGTACATCATTCAAGAGTACATCATTGGCGTTCCGCTCTACATCCACTATTTTTACTCGCCGCTTGAAGACAAGCTCGAGATCATGAGCATGGATCGCCGGTACGAAACCAACGTCGATTCGCTCGGGCGCATTCCGGCGGCCGCGCAGGAAGGCATGGACGTCAGCCCCTCGTACGTCGTGGTGGGAAACTCACCGGTGTCGTTGCGCGAGTCGATGCTGGCGGAGGCCTACCGCATGGGTGAGTCGGTGATTGCGGTCAGCAAGGAGATCTGCGGGCCGAAGGGGCTCTTCGGCGCGTTCTGCATCGAGACGATCATCACGCCCGACATGCATTTCTACATCATGGAGATCTCGGCAAGAATCGTGGCGGGAACTAACCTGTTCATCGACGGCTCGGCGTATTCGTACTTGAACTATTCGGAGCCCATGTCCACAGGGAGGCGCATCGCGCGGGAGCTAAAGAACGCACTTTTGAGCAGCAATCTTCGTTTAGTCCTTGATGATTCGAGCGTTTTGTAAACTTGCGACGGCCGCGATGCTGGCGGCCGCACTGTTGCACCCAATCGGCGCGCGTGCGGCGCTGATGGCCGACCCGCAAAAGCTTTACGATACGATGAAGGCCGCGTACGCGAAGGCAGCGGCGCACGGGTGGTCGTTTTTCGACCAGCAGTATTACTTGGCCACGATCTTCGATGCCGGGCGCGCCTACTCGCTGCAGCGTCCGGACGATCCCGGGTATGCCGAACTGGCGCAGCTCACCGTCGATATCGGCAGCGGCCTGCATTACGATCCGCTGATCGACCACGATGCCGTCGAGTGGTGGGTACGCGAAGCGGCGCTTTGGGTGAAGGGACACACGAACGATCCTGCGGAGGCGGCAAAGGCCGATGCGCTGCTCGCGCGCGCCGATTCATTAGAAGACGCCGAGGCATTGGCGCGCTACGCCGATGAAGACGCCGCCGCCAACGCGCAGCACTTCCCGGGCGATACGAACGCACTGCTGCAGCGCGTGGAAGCGAATTGGCGCGGCTGGCTCATCACGCACGATCCATCGTGGCGCAGCTTAGCCTTCCAACGCGCGAACCAACCAAACTTTCCGATCGCCAACCTTCCCGCGACATGGGGGCCCGGTTTTGTCAATGCGCTCAAGAATGCGGCGGCCGGCGCGGAGGGCTACACGCAAGGCGATCAAACCAATGCGAAACCGGCGCTCGCTCGATTGCAAGCCGCCAATCCGCTGATGGTGATTGCGTCGGTGAAGGCGGTTCCGGAAGACGTCTATCTGACCACGCTTGCGCCGGCCGACGAATACTTTGGGCCGCTGGGCATGTCGATCTTAGGCATCCGTAACGAAATGAAACGCGTCAACTTCATGATCGGTTACGGGTATGCGACGCAGGAGAGCAGCGCTGCCGTGCAGGTTGCCAATTCGATTGACGCGCTGCACAAAGTCTATCCGCGCGACAAAGACCTGCCGCAGCTGCTCTACGATATCTACACGACGTTGACCAAGATCGATACGCCGGCGGCAAAAACGGCGCGCAGCCGCATGCGCGCTGTGCTGACCGTCGAGTACCAGGACTCCCGCCAAGCGCAACAACTGCTGGCCCAATGAGCGCCCTCGACGCCCTGAAGCGATACGACCGCGGGGCGTTGACGTTGTGCTCGATAGGGAGCCACTCGGCGCTCGAAGTCGCTTCGGGAGCGCGCGCAACCGGCTTGCGGAACCTGATCTGCACCGCGCGGGGGCGCGAACGCACCTACACCGCGTACTACGCGCGGAGGCAGAATCCCGATCGAGGCTGCGTCGACGAAACGCTGGAGTTGGCCGATTTCACGGAGTTGTTGGACGAATCGGTTCAACGGCAGCTGCTGGAGCGCAACGTGCTGTTCGTTCCCAATCGCTCGTTCGAAGTGTACCTGCGCGAGCGGTTCAGCTACGACGAGATCGAAGCCGGCATGCAGGTGCCCATCTTCGGCAGCCGCCGGTTGCTGCGTGCCGAGGAGCGGGGCGAAGCGGAGAATCAGTACGGGCTGTTGCGGAGGGCACAGATTCGCCATCCTGTGCAGTTCGATTCACCGGATCGCATCGATCGACTGGTGATGGTGAAAGCGCCGCACGCAAAGCGGAGTTTCGAGCGCGCGTTTTTCGTCTGCTCCTCGCTCTCGGAATATCACGCAACGTCACGACGGCTGATGAATCAGGGGATGCTCACGCCGCAAGGTCTGCAGCACGCGGTCATCGAGGAATACGCGATGGGGCCGCTGGTCAATTTGAATTTTTTCTATTCGCCGGTGCTTGGCGAACTGGAACTTTCCGGCACCGACACGCGGCGTCAGACGAACTTGGAGGGATTCCGCAATCTGCCGCCGTCGGCGTGGGACTCGGTGCGTAATGTTTCGATGAGCATGGAAGAGGCGGGGCACATTGCCGCCACCTTGACGGAATCGATGCTGGAAAAGGCGTTCGAGATGGGAGAGCGGTTCGTGCAGGCCGCGCGTGAAAGCGTTCCGCCGGGCATCATCGGGCCGTTTGCGCTGCAGTGCGCCATCGTCGCCGGGCCGCCGAAGGAGTTCATCTGCTATGACGTGTCGTTGCGCATTCCGGGCTCGCCGGGGACACGGTTCACGCCGTACGCGTCGTACCGGTGGGGCCGCGACGTTTCGGTCGGCGAGCGCATTGCCATGGAAGTGGTCTTCGCGCGCGACGCCGATCGCTTGGAAGCGATCCTCACCTGAGGCGGCGAAGCGCGAGCGCGAAGGAGAACCGATGACTGTACTATTTAAAGGAGAGCCCGTTTCGCTGGCCGGCAAGGAACCGGCCGAGGGCGGTCGCGCGCCGGACTTTACGCTGGTAGACGGCGATTTGCGCACGGTTACGTTGGACGACGTGATCGAGGGCGGCAGAACCAATGCGCTGTTGATCGTTGTGCCGTCGCTCGACACCGGCGTCTGCGCGTTGGAGACGCGCACGTTCAACGCACGGCTGCCCGAAATGCCGGCCGACGTGCGGACGTACGTGGTCAGCCGCGACCTGCCGTTCGCGCAAGCGCGCTGGGCCAAAGAGCAGGGCGACATGAAGATTCGCATGCTTTCCGATTTTCGCGACCACAGCTTCGGGCCGGCGTACGGCGTGCTGATCGACAAGTTGGGGCTGCTCGCGCGCAGCATCTTTTTGATTGGCAAGGACAAAACGATCAAGTACAAACAGGTCGTGCCCGACGTCGGCAAAGAGCCGGATTACGAGGATGCCATCGCGGCCGCGTTCCGGTCATCGTCCGGCGCAAATGCGTAGGTGAACGAACCTTCGACCGTTTTTATTCTGGATTTCGGTGCGCAGTATAGCCGGCTGATCGCGCGGCGAATACGCGAACTGAAAGTGTACTGCGAGATCGTGCCATACGATACGCCGTGGACCACACTATCGCCGCGCCATCCCGCGGCGATCGTGTTAACGGGGGGCCCCGAAAGCACGCTGGTCGAGGGAGCGCCGCAGATGGATCCGGCGACTGCTGGAAGCGGCGTGCCGCTGCTGGGAATCTGCTACGGCATGCAACTGCTGGCGCGCGAGCGCGGCGCGCAACTGATCAAGCTCGATCGCGCCGAATACGGCCCGGCCGCCTTGCGCGTCACGCAACCCGATACTCCGCTGTTTGCCGACGTTCCGCCGGAGTCACGCGTGTGGATGTCGCACGGCGACTCGATAGTCGCCCTGCCGGACGGCGTTCGTGCGGTCGCGTCGACATCGCGCTGCGCGATCGCCGCGATGGCGGACGAAGAGCGAAAGATCTACGGTGTGCAGTTTCATCCCGAAGTGGTGCACACGCAGTATGGCCGCACGATCCTCGACAACTTCGTGCACCGGATCGCCGGCATTTCGTCGGAGTGGCAGATGGAGTCGTTCGTCGATTCCGCCATCGGAGAGATTCGCGCTCGGGCCGGAGGCGGGAAGGCGATCGCGGCACTTTCGGGCGGTGTTGACTCCGCCGTGGCGGCGACGCTCGTGTCCCGAGCGATCGGCGAGCAATTGACCTGCATCTTCGTCGATCATGGGCTTTTGCGAAAGGACGAAGCGCGGCGTGTGGTCGAGGCGTTCCGCGACGTCCTCCATCTCAATCTCATCGTGGTTGATGCGCGCGAGCGTTTCCTAGAGAAGCTCGCCGGTGTCGAGGACCCCGAACAAAAGCGCATCGCGATCGGCCATGAGTTCATTGCCGTCTTTGAGGAAGAAGCCGCCAAGATTCCGGGAGTCAAGTATTTGGTGCAGGGAACGCTCTATCCGGACGTGATCGAGTCGAAAACGCCGGAGAGCAAAGCGGGGCACAAGATCAAATCGCACCATAACGTCGGCGGCTTGCCCGAACGCATGCACTTGGAACTGATCGAGCCTCTGCGGCTGCTTTTTAAAGATGAAGTGCGCGCCGCCGGCAGAGTGCTGGGCTTGCCTGCCGCGATCGTGGAGCGTCAGCCGTTTCCGGGCCCGGGTTTGGCAGTGCGCATCATCGGCGATGTGACCGAGGAACGTCTGGAGTTGCTGCGGCAAGCCGACGCGATCGTGCGCGAGGAGATCGACGCGGCGCCGCTCGATCCGAAGCCGTGGCAGTACTTCGCGGTGCTGACGCCGGTCAAGAGCGTCGGCGTGATGGGCGACGGGCGCACGTATTCGAACCTCGTCGCCATTCGAGCCATCACCAGCGAAGACGGCATGACGGCGGATTGGGCCCGCCTTCCCTACGATCTGCTGGAGCGCATGAGTTCGCGGATCGTCAATGAAGTGCGCGGAGTGAACCGCGTCGCCTATGACGTGACGTCGAAGCCGCCTTCGACGGTAGAATGGGAATAGCGACCAGCACGGCGCGGGTCACAACATGCGCACTCTTCGACAGGCTCAGAGTGACAACGTTGCGTTGACGCGCCAAAGAGCGGCGAGATATCGAGATCGTATATCATGCGCACTCTTCGACAGGCTCAGAGTGACAACGTTGCGTTGACGCGCCAAAGAGCGGTGAGATATCGAGATCGTATATCATGCGCACTCTTCGACAGGCTCAGAGTGACAACGTTGCGTTGACGCGCCAAAGAGCGGTGAGATATCGCGATCGTATATCATGCGCACTCTTCGACAGGCTCAGAGTGACAACGTTGCGTTAGGCTCAGAGTGACAACGTTGCGTTGACGCGCCAAAGAGCATGACATGGTTAGCGGTCAAGCGTTTCGCGGTAGATGCGTTCGCCGGTGCTCGGATCGTAGAGCACTTCGGTGAGTTTACCGGTTGACGGATCGATAAATCGCTCCGCGGTACGTTCGAACCCGTCATGCGAGAGAACTCGGCGCCTGCGGTAGCGGCGGTCGATAGCCATGCTCAGAAGAATCAGTGCACCGAAAATGATCAGCTCTACGCCGCCGACCCAACCGGCGCGGAATGAAACGAGCACGACGATTCCAGCGACGAGGAGGACGCCGCCGGCTACGGTGACGGCGTGGCGCAGCATCAGGCCGCCGGTTCGAGAACGACTGCGGTGCCGTATGCTACCACTTCGGTCATCGATGTCATGAGCTGGCCCGAATCGAACCGCATCATCACGACGCCGTTAGCGCCCATCGCCTGCGCGTTTTGAACCATCCGGTCGACGGCATTTCGCCGCGTGTCTTCCAACAGCTGCGTATACTCGCTGATTTCACCGCCGGCCAGCGAGCGCAGCGCGGCGACGATATTCGCTCCCAACCCACGGCTGCGCACGACCAAGCCGAAGCATTGCCCTTTGCTCTCGGTAACTCGATAACCCGTGACGTTTTCGGTGGTAGTGACGATCATGACTGCTCCTTTCGGCGACCCTTTATCGGGTGGTACTCCGGTAAGCCATGCGAGTGACGGGAGTTTGCATCTCGTCCTTCGTAACCGCAACGCAATGCGGGTCGTTGTAGTCGGGGGCGGGGCGCGGGAGGATGCGCTGTCGTGGCGGATCGCGCAATCGCCGTCGTGCGATGCGATCTTTGCGGCGCCCGGCAATGCCGGCACGGCAACGCGCGGAGAGAATTGGCCCATCGCGGCTACCGACGGCAAAGCGATCGCCCAGCGATGCTTGCAAGAGAAGATCGATCTCGCGGTGATCGGACCCGAGAGCGCCATCGCGGCGGGTGTCGGCGATCAACTGCGCAAGGCCGGCCTTCCGACGTTCGGTCCGGATCGATCTGCCGGGCGTTTAGAATCGAGCAAGATCTTCGCTAAGCGCTTCCTGCAGCGCTACGGCATCCCGACGGCGCGCGCAGCGATCGTGCACTCGCTGGATGCGGCGTTGCACGCGCTGGACGATTGGCGCGGCGCGTGCGTCGTTAAGGCGGATGGACTCGCGGCGGGCAAAGGCGTGGTGGTGGCCGACGACACGGATTCCGCGAAAGCGGTGTTGCGTGATTGGTACGGGCACAACCGAGTTCCGGGCGGCGGCGCGGGCGTGCTTTTGGAAGAGCGGCTGGAAGGGCGCGAGCTCAGCGCGTTTGCGATCGGCGACGGGCATTCGCTCGAATTTTTCGCGGCAGCGTGCGATTACAAGCGCGCCGGTGATGGCGACACCGGCCCGAACACCGGCGGCATGGGCGCCTATTCGCCGCCCGCGGGTTTTCCGGGCGATGCGCAAGCCCAAATCGAGGAGCGCATCATCACGCCGGTGCTCAACGGACTACGAGAAGAGGGGGAACGGTATATCGGCACGCTTTACTGCGGCTTGATGTGGACCGGCGACGGGCCGTACGTGATCGAGTTCAACGTCCGGTTCGGCGATCCGGAGGCGCAAGTGTTGATGCCGCGCATCGAGGGAGACTTTGCGCGCTTCTTGCAATCCGCGGCGAACGGCCGGATCGACGCAAGCAGCATCGCCTTCTCCGAAGATGCGTGCGTCGGAGTGGTGCTGGCGACGGCGGAGTATCCCCGGAGCAGCACGCCGCTCCGGGATCTACCGACCGATCTTGCGGCGCCGAAGGCACAGATCTTTTGGGGTACCTCCAGCGTTGCGGACGGTGCAGTGAGTTCACCCGGCGGAAGGGTCTTGACGGTGGCGGCAACCGGAGACGGGCTTGAAGCGGCGCGTGCCCGCGCGTACGCTGCTGTCGCGGGGCTGGCGGCTCGACTTTCCGGCGCGCCGTTGACCTATCGCAAGGATATCGCGCTCCAGAGTGAACCTTTGCGCACCGCGGCAGGTTATAAGAGCTGATGGCATACCAGTATCGACCGGCGCCGGTTGCGTTTGGGGCGACGGCGATTCCGACGCCGACGTTGCTGGGACAAGTGCTCGGCATCAGCGCGATCGGTCTCGGCATAACCGCCGTCGCCGCATCGGTATTCCAGGGCTTGCCGTTCGGCGCCGGCCTCATCGCGATGATCATTGGCTTCATCGTGCTGTTCGGCATCAATGCGACGCGCGGCAACCCCGCCGTGTCGCTGGCACTCTTTTATGCGTTCGCGTTTCTGGAAGGCATCGGAATCGCGCCGACGATCGGCCAATACATTCAAACGATCGGTCCGGGCGTCGTCACGCAAGCTGCGTTGACGACGGGCCTGGGCATGCTGGGGATGGGCGCAATCGTCTACGCAACGGGATTGGATTTACGACGCTTTTCGGGCTATTTCTACCTGGCTTTGATCGGGCTGATCGTTGCCGGCGTCGTCGCCGCCTTCACCCACTGGATGCACCCGGCGACGTACTCGTGGCTGACGCTGCTCGTTTTCACCGGTTTGGTGCTGATTGATTTCGCGCGCATCCGTGCGGGCGGCGGCGGCTTTACGCCGGTGCAGCTGGCCGCGCAGATCTATCTGGACGCCATCAACATCTTCCTCGCTCTTTTGCAATTGTTCGCCGCTCGCCGAAGCGAGGATTAGGCCCATGTGCGGGATCGCGGGAATCTACGCGCCGGGGCACGACGCGTCAGGCCTCGCGTTCTTCGCACTCTACGCGCTGCAGCACCGCGGTCAGGAGTCGGCCGGGATCGCTGCCGCGGACGGCGGCACGATTCGTTCGCACAAAGACATGGGGCTCATCGGGGCCATCTTCGATGAAGAGATTCTCGAAAAGCTCAGCGGGCATATCGCGGTCGGCCATACCCGGTACTCGACCACGGGCTCCTCGATCGTCGTGAACGCGCAGCCCTTGCTGGAACGCTCCGAGCTGGGCGACTTCGCGTTCGCGCACAACGGCAACTTGACCAACACCGAAGAACTGCGCGACTCTTTGCCGTCCGGCATCACGCTGCAGGCGACGTCGGACTCCGAAGTGATGGCTAAGCTGATCGTCGAGTCCGAAGGCTCGATGTTCGACCGAATCGAGTCGGTGCTGAAGCGCGCGCGCGGTGCGTATTCGATCGTACTCTGTACCGACCGCGAGCTGTACGCCTTTCGCGATCCGTGGGGCGTGCGGCCGCTCTGTTTGGGAACGTACGGTGACAAGGGATATGTGGTGTCGTCGGAGTCGTGCGCGCTCTCGACGATCAGCGCGAAGTACGTGCGCGAACTGCAGCCCGGCGAGATCTTGCGCATCACCGCCGACGGTGTCGAATCGCGGATCGTGCAACGCGATGAGCCGCCGGCGCTCTGCATCTTCGAGTACGTGTACTTTGCGCGGCCGGACTCCAAGTTCAACGAAGAATCGCTCTACACGGCGCGTTACCGCATGGGACAGCAAGTTGCGCGCGAGCATCCGGTCGAGGCCGACGTCGTAATTGCGGTTCCGGATTCGGCGATTCCGGGCGGTATCGGCTACGCGGCTGAAAGCGGGCTGCCGTACATCGAAGGATTAATTAAGAATCGTTACATCGGGCGTACGTTCATCAGTCCGGACCAGCACATGCGCAATCGCGGCGTGCAGGCTGAAGTTTAATCCAATCGTCGAGAATCTGCGCGATCAGCGGGTGGTCGTGGTGGACGACTCGATCGTGCGCGCCACCACGACGCCGAGAATCGTTGCGCTGCTGCGCGATGCCGGCGCCAAAGAGGTGCACGTGCGCGTCACGTCGCCGCCGATCAAACATCCGTGCTACCTGGGCGTCAACATGGCCACCTATGACGAACTGATCGCGGCCAATTACACGATCGAGGAGATCTGCAAGAAGATCGACGCGGATTCACTCGGATACCTGAGTTTGGAAGGCTTAATTTCCGCCACGGGGCGGAACCACAACGAATTGTGCGCCGGATGCCTGACCGGCGTGTATCCGAACGTCCCTGCCAGACACGAGCCTCGCGCACTCGTCTAAGCGGCGTTTTTGTGAACTGCGCTTGCCCGCGCAGTGCTTGCATGGTAGCATGGTCACATAATATGGCCAGAAAGCAAAATGCCGCAACAAGACGTCAAAAGGGCGCATCGCTGCTTGTGCTGCAGTCAAGGCAAATCGGAGCGGCTGAGTTCAAAGCGCGCTGTTTGGAATTCATGGATGAAGTGGAGCGTCTGGGAACGGAGATTGTCATTACGAAGCATCGCCGTCCGGTTGCGCGATTGGTACCAGCCGTCGAGGAATCCGGCGCCTTTTGCGGGTCGTTACGGGGCGCGGTGCTTCACCAAACGGACCTCATTAGTCCGATAGACGTTTCTTGGGACGCGGATGCCGGCGATTCTCCTTGATACGCACGCAGCGATATGGAGCCTTGAGGGTACGCTATCGCCCAGCATTACGCGAACGATCAACGCGGCAGCGGAGCGTGAAGAGTCTGCTGATATCTCCGATCACCGCATGGGAGATCGGTATGCTTGTACAAAAGGGCCGACTCTCACTGAACATTCCGGTCCACGATTACGTGCGCGGGGTCTTTGGCCGCAGGGGAGCGATAACGGCCACTCTTACGCCCGCAATAGGAGTCGCGGCCGCAACGTTACCGGGGCTTCAGCAAAGTGATCCTGTGGATCGGATCCTGGTCGCCACCGCAGTCGAGTTCGGTGCGCATTTCGTTACGCGCGATGCAAAGATACACGCCTATGCGCGAGCAACGAAACACGTGCGGTGCATCCGATGTTAAGGAAGAAACATCGTGAGGCAGAGAGCGTCACCGAGGAGCAAATTCGCCATCGCGCCTGATAGATGAGAGAATCGAAGCGCTTGCGCACCCTTCGACAGCCCTTCGACAACGCTCAGGATGACATTGCTCAGGGTGACAAGGTGCAGGCTCAGGGTGACAAAGTGCTTTGAGTTGCGTATGGAAGGGAAGGCACCGCCGGTGAAAATTTTGTTTGCGCTGACGCTTGCGTTCGTATGTATTGCGCCGGCAGCCGCAATTGATACATCCGATCTCAAGCAGGGTTCCTGGCACTACCGCTCGATTCCGTGCGTCGAAACGACTGTGACCGACGTCGCTCCGCGACTAGGGGAAGAAGCCCAGACCAAGTTCCCTGCGCAGCAGTTCAAGGAAACCGGCGTTCAGGTCGTGTTCGCGACGAGTTTGGGTGTTGATCCACTCTTTCCCAGAGAGCGCGTGCGCGTCGTGCACTATCAGAACGAGCCGGGCAATAGCACCATGATCGCGGAGCGCCGTGGCGATCACGTGCAGGTATGCTTTCTCGGCTATCCTCTGCCGACAAAATATTGCGACCCCGACACGGACGATCGAGGCCGAACCTATCGTGTTTACGATTACCGGCGGCATGCCTCGTATACCGGCAGCAACAGCGAGCACGACTGCGGGGGTGCCTGACTTTGTCGAGGCATACGCGCCAGATGGAAAGAAGTCAACCTAATGCGTCTTATTAGCATCGTTATCGCGGGGGCATCGCTCTTAGCTTCCACATCATTGGCTCTCGGACAGACAACTTCATCGCCACCCACGCAAACCGCAACTCCGGCGAAGCGGCCCGCTGCGGCCGTTGATCTTGCCAAAAGTCGGCTGGACACCATGCTGCGAACCGGACACGCCGATCCGGGTTGGTTCAGTGCCTCCTTTCTTGCGCAGGTTCCAGTGAGCAAAGTCGATCAGGTCATCGCTACGCTCACCGGTTCGCTTGGTCAGTATCGCAGCGTCGAGTTTACTCCAGAAAAATTCGTTGCGCACTTCGCAAAGGGCACCGACGACATACTCATCCATTTCGACGCCGATAACGAAATTGACGGATTACTCTTCCGGCAAGCAGTCAAATCGTCGCCGTGAGGAAGGGTACGTCTACGAAAGAAGATTCGCCATCCCGGTTGATCGACCAGCGGATCAATGAGCTGGCTGACTGGCGCGGTAAGATGCTCGCGCAGATCCGCGCAGCGATCAAGCAAGCCGACCCAGAGGTGACTGAGGAGTGGAAATGGCGTGGCGTTCCGGTGTGGGAGCACGACGGAATACTCTGCACCGGCGAAACCTACAAGAACGTCGTCAAGATGACGTTTGCAAAGGGAGCAGCACTCGGCGATCCGTCGCGGCTCTTTAACTCCAGCCTCGAGGGCAACACCAGGCGCGCGATCGATTTCCACGAGGGTGAGAAGATCAACGAGAAGGCGCTGAAGGCGCTCATTCGCGAGGCCGTGGCGCTGAATACCTCTCGCACCGTAGCTACGAAAAGCGCTAAGCGGAAGCGTTAAATGCTGGCGCACCTTCGACACGCTCAGGGTGACAAAGGTAGAGGCTCAGGGGACAAACTTACGCACCCTTCGACAGCCCTTCGACAACGCTCAGGATGACAACGGTCCTTCGACACGCCGCTCCGCGGCGACTCAGGATGACAAGATGGGCCGAAGTCCTGAGCAGCGCAGCGTGTCGAAGGGTCAGGATGACAAGGGTCCTTCGACACGCGCCACTACGTGGCGCTGCTCAGGATGACAAAGTGCGATGGAGGTTAGGGGAAGCGGCCGGAGCGCACGTCGTCGGCATAGCTCTGAAGCGCTTCAGCCACGATCTGGCCGACATTGGCGTACCGCTTCACGAAGCTCGGCGGATCCGGATAGATGCCCAGCAGATCGTGCAGCACGAGCACTTGCGCGTCGCAGCGCGGGCCGGCGCCGATGCCGATGGTCGGTATTGAGAGCGCTTGCGTGATCGCCTGCGCGGCATCGTGATCGACGACTTCCAAGACGATGGCGTACGCGCCGGCAACTTCGACCGCTCTGGCGTCCGCCAGCAAACGGTCCCGATCGGTGCGTAATTTGTAGCCCGGTCCAAGGCCCGCCGTTTGCGGCGTGACGCCGATGTGGGCCATCACCGGAATCCCTGCGCGCGTGATGGCGGCAATACGCGCGGCGGCGTGCTGTCCACCCTCCAGCTTCACCGACGACGCCCCCGCTTTGACCGCAGCCGCGGCGCTGCGAACGGCATCTGCGTCCGACGCTTGGTACGTTCCGAACGGCAGATCGACGACGACGTGCGCGCGCTGCGTTCCGCGACAAACCGCACGCGTATGGTGCAGCATTTCGTCCAACGACACCGGCGTCGTATCGCTGTAGCCGAGAACGACGTTGCCGACGCTATCGCCGACGAGCAGCACGTCGATGCCCGCCCGTTCGGCGGCCGCGGCGAACGGCGCATCGTACGCGGTGACCACCGGAAAAACGGCGTGACCTTTGCGCCGCGCAATCGCATCCGCCGTTAACCGGCGGACGTGGGGCGTGCTTACAACGATGCGGTTTGCGTCTCCCTGGCTTTGCGTGCGCCGTCAGTATGAATGACCGGCGTGCCGGCGGCCGTCTCAACAAGCGCGAGAAATGCGCGAACCGGCGTGCCCGTCGGGCCTTTGGCTTGCCACGCTGACTCGCCCTCGAGGTACGCCGTGCCGGCGATATCGAGATGGACCCACGGCGTTTCGCCGACGAACGCTTTCAGGAATGCCGCCGCAGTGAGCGTTCCCGCCGGACGACCGCCGCTGTTGCGGAGATCGGCGATGTCGCTCTTCATGTGCGTCGAGTAATCTTCATAAAGCGGCATCTGCCAGTATCGTTCGCCGGTCGGCTTTGCCGCCGAAAGGAACTCTTGCATGAATTCTTCGTTGTTGCCGACGGCGGCGCTGGCCGCATGGCCGAGCGCGACCACGCAAGCGCCCGTTAGGGTCGCGGCATCGACGATTTTCGTCGCGCCGAGTTTGTTAGCGTAGCAGAGCGCATCGGCTAAGATCAGCCGGCCTTCGGCGTCGGTGTTGATCACTTCAATCGTCTTGCCGTTCATCGCCTTGAAGATATCGCCGGGCTTCGTCGCCTTGCCGCCGGGCATATTCTCGGTGGCCGGAACGATGCCGACGACATTGATCTTCGGCTTCATCTTGCCGATCGCACGCATCGCCGCGATGACCGCCGCGCCGCCGGACATATCGTACTTCATCTCTTCCATACGCTCCGCGGGCTTGATCGAGATGCCGCCGCTATCGAAGGTGATGCCCTTGCCGACTAGCGCCAATAGCGATTTGCTCGACGGATCGCCGGTATAGCGCAATACGATGAACTTCGGCGGCTGCGCGCTGCCCTGCGCGACGGAGAGAAACGATCCCATGCCCTCTTGGCGGCACTGCGCTTCATCGAGGACCGTACATTCCAACCCGGCGTCTTGCGCGGCTTGCTGCGCTTGCTGCGCCATATGCGTCGGCGTCATGTCATTGGCCGGCGTCAGCGCAAGCCGGCGCGCGAAGTTGACCGCTTCGCCGACGGCCTCTCCGCGCGCGATGCCTTTGCGCAATGCTGCCTCATCGAGTCCGTGCGACACGATCGTCATCTCGTCGGCGCCGCTGCGCTTGCCGTTTTCGCTTTGATACAACGCGGTATCCAATGCGCCGGAAAGCGCGCCTTCCGTGACGAACGAGGCGCATGCCGCTTCGTTGCCTTTTGCTTGATCGGGCAGCGCGATCGCGATGTTGCGAATGTTCTTGCGGCCCAGATGCCGGACCGCGGTACCGGCGTAGCGCGCCAGCAAATAGGGTTCGAACGCGCCGCTCTCCCCGAGCCCGACCGCCAGGACGCGGCTGTACGGTTTGCCTTGCGCGTGAATCAGGGTGACGTCGCCAAGTTTGCCTTTGAGTTCGCCCGAATCCAGCACTTGCGCGATCGTGCCGCCGAGTTCTCCGTCGACTTGCGCCGCAACGCCCTGGGGCTTTGCATCGGAGAAGACGGGAACCACAATCGCTTGGGCGCGAGCCCACTGCGACGCATCAGCTGCGATACGAACTTGCATGGTCAACCTTTCGGGCGGTGAACGTGTCGCGAGACATGGCGACGCGGTACCTTTGTGCGGGCGGCGCGGCCGAACCTTCGGGAGGCGGCGCGTGAGCGGCGGCCACTCGGCCAACGACGCATATGCCCGCGCCGGAGTCGACATCTCGGCCGGCAACGAGGCGGTATCGCGGTATCAGGAGCTTGCGAAAACCTGGCGCCATGCCGGTCAGCTGGACGCGCTCGGGGGTTTCGGCGGCCTTTTTGCTATGCCGGGCGACGAGCAGCGCGCGCTGGTCGCATCAACGGACGGCGTCGGAACGAAGCTGCTGATCGCGGCGGCGCTGCGCCGCTACGGCACGGTCGGCGCGGATCTCGTCAATCACTGCGTCAACGACATCTTGGTAGTCAACGCGACGCCGCTGTTTTTTCTGGACTACTTGGCGGTCGGCAAAGTCGATGCCGACGTTGCCGCCGAGATCGTGCGCGGATGCTTTGAAGCGTGCCGTGCGCACGATTGCGCGCTGCTCGGCGGAGAAACCGCCGAAATGCCCGGGCTCTATGACGCCGATCACTTCGATCTTGCCGGCACGATTGTCGGCAGCGTGCGGCGCGACGCCATCCCCGACCCGCAAAGCGTGCAGCCGGGGGATGCGATCGTCGGATTGCCGGCGGTCGGGTTGCACACCAACGGCTACACGCTTGCGCGCGCGCTCATCAACGAAGACGAATACGATGCGCCCTTTGACGGCTCGACCTTCGGCGACGCGTTGATGGCGGCGCACCCGTCGTATTTCGCGCCGGTTCATGCGATTGCTGAGGTTGCGCACATTCGCGCGATGGCGCACATCACCGGCGGCGGTTTGCTGGAAAACGTGCCGCGAACGCTGCCGCCGGCGTGCAAAGCGATCTTCGAGCAGTCGCGTTGGGGCGTGCCGGCGATCGTCGCCGAGCTGTGCCGGCGCGGCGATCTGCCGCACGACGAGCGGTATCGCACGTTCAACATGGGCATCGGATACACGATCGTCGTTCCGCTGGCCGATGCGCCTGCCGCGCTCGCTGCGGCGCCAGGTGCGAAAGTCGTCGGATGGATTGAGGCACGCGAACGCAGCGAGCCGCAAGTCGTCGTTCACCCGGCGCGGTGAGCGAGATGGTCAACTTGGTCGCCGATCTGGGCTCGCCGCAGATCGCACCGAAGGTGTGCGCTCGCGCGCAGAAAGCCGCTGTGCAGGCTGGCTATACGCTAGCGGCCGCGTCGAACGGCCGCTTACTCGCGTGGATCGACGAGATGTTCGGCGGAAGTTGGAGTTCCGAAGCGTTTGCGGGAAAAACTGTGGTGGCGACGCGCGGCCAGCGGTTATGCGGATTTGCGACCCATGGCGCGCACATGAGCTATTGCTGGCTTCGCGGGCTGGGCGCGCAACGCGACGTTGGAATTTTCGGACCGTTCGGCGTGGCGCCGGAAGATCGCGGCTCTCCGCTTGGCCCAGCGTTGTTGCTGACGGCGCTCGACGCGTTGCGCCGGGATGGATACGCGCGTGCGCTGATTCCGGCGGTCGGCGATGAGAAATTGGTTCGATACTATGCGCAGCACGCCGGCGCGATCGTCGCCGAACGGTACCCGTTGCTCGAGGGCGGCAAGCAATATCGCACGCTGGTTTTGGCATCGGGCTATGGATCGAACTTTCAAGCGGTGATCGACGCCATCGCGCACGAAGGCTTGCCGCTCGACATCGTGCTGCTGCTCAGCAATAACCCGACGGCTTTCGCACTCGAGCGTGCGCGTACGGCCGGTATTGAAACGGCGCTTTGCGTCTGGGAGCGCGCGACCCAATCGCGCGAAGCGCACGACGTCGCGTTGTTGGAAACGGCGCAACGTGCTCAGCCGCAGCTCGTCTTGCTGCTTGGATGGATGCACTTGCTGCATCCGCGCTTCGTTGAGGCGTTCCCGGAGATGCTCAACGTGCATCCCGGGTTCTTGCCGTTGGACGAAAACTGCGACGAAGTCACTTTTCCGGATGGTGCGGTAACGCCGGCGTTCCGCGGCGCGCGCGCCGTCCGCGATGCGTTAACGTGGGGCGCGCACTGGGTGGGCGCATCGGTGCATCGCGTCACCGCGCAAACCGATCGAGGGCCCGTGCTTGCCCGCTCGCCGCTGCGGGTTCGCGCGGGAGAAGATGAAGCGATGGTTTTGGAACGGCTGCATCCGCTGGAGCATCGCGTCTTGCGCAGCGCGCTCCGCCGCTGGCTGTATGAACGGTGACAGCCGGCCAACTTGTGGGATAAGATTATTGTATGGCTGCGGGTGTACCGGTTGCTCTGCGCTCTTCCGTTGGCGTGCCGCTGGCGGCGGCATTGCCGATCTTCGAAAAGGTCGTTGGCGCATTAACGAAGCCGGAAAGCGCGCCGGACCTAAGCATCGACCTTGCCCGCGACCTAAAAATGCCGTTTGAAGCGCAAGTCCACGTCCCAGTACAATTCGACGCGTCGGCGCCGCAGGTCGACGACGGCTTTAACGTGACCCTCGTACCGGCAGTACGGCGCCCATACTATCCGCGCTTTGCCGGGATTCTGCGCATGGCAGAACAGAGAGCGGAAAGCTCTGCGCTGCTCCTTGAGGGATCGTATACGGTACCGTTCGGAATCGTCGGCAGAGTGCTGGATATGACGCTCTTTCGCGGCGCCGCGCGGCGGAGCTTACAACGCTTTCTCGACCATATCGCATCGATCGTCGATCGGTGCGTGCATCAGGACGAGGAGCGGCAGGCGCGCATGCACACCTATTTCCGGCCGTAGCTATTGAAACACGGCATCGTCAATCGTTATGCGGATGAATTCACCGTCCGATTCAAATCGATCGGAGTCAATGTAGTAGCCGATTCGCAGCTTTGTGGGGACCGTGTATCCTTGGAAGGTTCGCTCCTCGTTGACGATTGCGCCGAAGTCTACGTATCTGAACGCTTGTGAATTCGGATTGCCCCAACGGAGCATTCGCAGCGACTGTAAACGCCCTTCGGGGTCGACCGTTAACTGAAGATCGGCTGTTTCGCCGAGCACGGTAATCCGGGCGCTCGGGTGAAGCCCGCTGCATTGGCTCCAGCTGACGGCGCCGCGCAAGAGCGCGGAAGGCAGCCAGACCGATTCTGCGATAGCGCGGCCTGCATCAGATCGCGTAATATCGGCTCCGGAACCCGTTGCGACGGGCACGATGCCGAGCAGATTCCAGCGCGTTTTCCCGTTGCCGTCCAGGAGTCGATCGAAGCCCGTGACCGGAAGTCCGTGCACCCGCATGGTGGCACGCCAGATGAACTCATGATCGCTCGTGATGACCTGCGAGGCGACAAACGGGAGCCAGCGCTGCAGTTTGATTTCGCCATGCATATGCAGGCGCACCGATGATGCAATTGGTGTTCCGGCTGCGATCGCATGTAGCAAATAGCGCCGCGCAGCTTCCGGCAAGCGAGAGATTTGCCGCGGCTTAAAGGGTCTTTTATCCGCAGGCGAGGCTGCCGCCACTCGTCCTTCCCAGGTTCTTCTTAGTCGGCTCGAATTCGTTCACGAACGCTTCCGCGGGCTAATGTATTTATGACGTAGGAATACGCTCACGGAGGTTTTAGGATGTTTCGCCCCATTTTCGCGGCACTTCAGCTTATGCCTGGCGGCAAGCAGTATAGCGTACACGGTTAGTGCTCACCCGAGCGTCGACATCGTTGCTTCTAACTGGAAATTTACGCCCGGGACCATTACCATACCGGCCGGTGAACCTACAACGCTCCGGCTGACCTCTACCGAAGGCGTCCACGGGATCGCATCCAAAGAGTTCGGCATCGCCGACACGACGATTATGCCCGGCAAGTTTGTGACGGTGACGTTCACGCCTAAGAGCACGGGGACGTACCAACTTCACTGCGCCGTTATCTGCGGAGCAGGGCACGATCACATGATCCTGACGGTCAAGGTTGTGAAGTGATCGCAATACGCCGGCTCTGGACCGCGGCGGCGAGCGGTGTTCTGACCCTTGTCGGTGCGGCTGCGCAGGTGAGCGTCGGGCACGCGATGCCTGTTTTTGCCAAGGCCTACGGCATTAAGTGCAGCGTTTGCCATACGGTCGTGCCTGCCCTCAATGCATACGGCCGATATGTCCAGAGAACGGGGTATTCGTCGCTCAATCGAGACGTTCTCAAGACCGTTCCGCCGATTTGGTTCGGCGAACAGCTCAATGGCGACAGTACGGGCGGAGTCAGCGACACGTCGCCCAACCTGAAGAATTCGTTCGGCAACCTCGCAATTCACGGAGCCGGATATCTCGGTCCCAATTTAACGTATCACATTCAGCAGTGGCTGCTGCAAAACGATTCAACCGGCGGCACTCTGGACACGGCGTGGGTGACGTACAACAACCTTTTTCACCGCGACGGCCATCTGTTCGTTGGTAAGGTGGAAGCACCGGCGCCGTCTCCGTATAGCCAGTGGTTTGACATCTCGGCATTCGCAACGCCCGAGATCACCGTAGGCGAGCATGCATATCAACTCGATGCAAATCGTTGGGGCACGAAACTTGCGTACACGCACGGCGCGCTGAATGCCGAGGCCGGCTGGCTGCTGAGCGGTAACGGATTCCTCTCAAGCGCCGACTTCGCGACGACTTCTGGAACGGAGAAAACGTTTCAATGGCGTATCGCCAGCGCGCACGCTGACCAGCCGTTAGAGGTTGGGGCATATGGAAGCGCCGGCAGCTACATCGTTTCAACGGGCGCGGCGGACCGGTATTCGTCGATTGCGGCATACCTGCAGCGCGATCCGGGCGAACGCGGTGTTCCCGGAGTCTTGTTGATCTACCAGCTCGCCAACGATTCGAATCCCGGTCTCGATGCATCCGGCAATCAGCTGCCCTCCGCGCACAGCCAGGCGCTAACGGCCGAACTTTACGAGTCGCTTTTCAATAGCGGCGCCGTTTTGGGGTTGCGCGACGAATACACCAACGACGGTTTAGGCACGCTGAGCCATTACGGAAATATCGACTTTGCCTTTACCGTCCCTCACATGCAGTATCTGCATGGCTACATCGAAGCCGGGCTAGGCGCGCATTCCGGTGCACCAAACGGCGGTCCGGATTGGCGATGGCTGCTCTGGTGGACCACGCCTATCGAGCGATAAACCGGCGGAAACTCGCATTCCCGAGACGAGCGCAGAGCATTTCGGCTCGTCCGCCATGAAGGTGGCGCCGCATGCGCCCTAAGCCAAGTTTCCCTTGGACCTTTCTCGCCGGCCTTGCTGCCGGCGCCACCGCAATGACATGGCTGGCGTTGAACGCGCAGCGAAACTCGATTTTCGCCGATTATTTGTTGAACACGTTTGTCAACAAAATTCCATTCCCGGAAACGCGCATGGCGCTCTACCGTCTGGCCGGAATGAAGGTCGACCGCTCCAGCAACATCATGATGCATGCATTCGTGTTGCAGGCGCGGGATATCAGTATCGGGCCGAACTGCATCATTGGACCCTTCACGACGCTCGATGGCCGGGCGACGCTAAGAATCGGACGCAATGTGAATGTCGCCGGTGAGGTGCTTACTATCGGCGGCTATCACTCCGTGGACTCGCCTACCGCGAAGGGGCACCTTGGCAAGGTGGTAATCGAGGACAACGCGTGGATTGCCATGCGCGCCACGATTTTGCCCGGCGTGACCGTAAGAGAGGGCGCGTATGTCGCGGCCGGCGCGCTAATCAATCGGGACGTCGAGCCCTACACGTTGGTCGGCGGCGTTCCGGCGAAAAAAATTCGCGAACGCAGCCGCGACATTCAGTATACGCTTCACCACTTTCCGCGATGGATCTAACCGCATCCCCAGTTTGAGTGAGTTACGACGCCGATTTGGACGAAGCGGCCGTTTCCCATAAGAGCCGGCGGTAGAGGCGGAGTACTGCGCCAATCTGCGACTCCATGTCGAAGGCCTGCGCGCGCCGCCGGGCAGCCGACGCTTTCCTCCTATTATCCGAAAGCGCCCGTTGAACGGTGGCGGCGTATGCCTGGGGTGTCGGTGTTCCCACAAGATAGCCGCTCTCCGTGGTGACAAGCTCGTTCATCGCCGCATAGTTAAATACGACCGGAGGACAACCGCAGGCCATTGCTTCCAGCAGTACCAGGCCAAAGCCGCCGTAGAGTGCGGGGAAGCAGAGAAGATCGGCGGCAGAGTAGTACAGCGCCAAGCGCTGCGGCGTGAGATGACCGATAAACCGTATTCGATCGCCAAACTCCGCACTGATCGCTTCATCGGCCTCGTGGTGTACGACCAGAAGTGCTACGCTTTCGGGCAACCGGCGCAAGGCTTCAGCCATGATTTTGCCCCGCGACATGTTGAAATGCCCGACGTACAAAAGAAATGAACGTTCATCCGGAAGATTGAGCGAACGCCGCGCCAGCCAGTGGTCGAACGGGCGGAAAACTCTTGGATCGCACCAGTTCGCAATGACCTGCACGCGGTCGTGCGGTACGCCGTAGAAATCGATCATTTCTTTTTCAACGCCGCGCGATACGGCGATGCAGTGGTCTGAAAGTGAGCCTATCGTTTCTTCCATGACAGCAACGGCGCGGTCGTCAGCGGCTTCCAATGGCTCGTGAAGACCAAGCTTTCTGTAGCGCTCGATGGGGCCAAGCGCCGTCAAGTGAAATGCGGATATCAATAATGGCCGACGCGCAAGCTCTGTCCATTGGAGAGCAATGTGATAACCGTACTGACCATGGCAATGAACGATATCGTACCGGTTGGGATCGATCGCTTCCGCCAATTGCTTTGATCTCTCCATGAAGTGCTCGACAGAAGCGCCCCGCCGCAGTGGCTTCGGAGGTATCCCGACGATCCTCGCGGCCAGCGGATTAGCAAAATCCGGCAAGAACGGCGCGTCCTCGCAGATGATTTCCACGTGGATTCCGCGCTTTATCAGGCCACGCGTTAACTCATAAACGTGTTTTTCGATTCCGCCGCCTGCGGGCGTTGGTCTGTAGCCGCAAACCATGCCGACCCTTAAGGGCCGAGGGCTAGAGCCGGCGCTCAAAACGTCCGCTCTTGTGTTCCAGTGCTATGCGATACAACACGGCCGGTACCATTCCACTCTGCGGGTGCACCGACGCTCCCGGCGGCCCCGTAAGATGCGGTTCAATCCGGCCGATCAGCAACTGTAACGCGTCTTGCGCCTGTTCGCCGTGCAGCTCTTCAAAGGTGCCCCAAGATATGACGCTTTGCCAATTTGCTAAGTCGTCCATATCGTCAACCTCAAAACACACATGAGGGTTCGCGCGCATCATATGCAGTTTCATCCCTTCGGTGCTATGCGCATAGACGTAGTTGCCATCGTACGCGTACGTAATCGGAACCACATACGTGCGGCCATAGGCGTGGCAGCCGATGCGCCCAATGATGCTCGAGTGCAGTATCACTTCGATCTGCTGGGCAGCCAAATCGCCAACCACCGCTTCCTGATACCTACAGTCGCGTGGGCTACGGCCGGTGCATGCGGGTGATCATTACAGGTACGCTCGCTGTGCGCACTACGGATTCCGCCACGCTACCAAGCAAAAAGTGCTGAAGGCCAGTTCGTCCGTGGCTTCCCATAACAATTAGGTCCGCGCCCTGCTTCTGAGCTATCGCTATAATAGTTTCAGCCGGAGATCCTTCGGCGACCTGGGTGTCGATCTGCGTGGCACGGGCCGACGCGTGCGCCGTAACGTTGTTAAGAGTACGCTTTGCATCATCGCGTAAGATAGCTGAAATAGGTTTCCACCAAATCGCCAGATGCAAATGTCATCGACGAAGCAGCACGGATAACGTCAATAATCGTGCAGGCCGTGAGCTTCGTTGCGAGCGCCTTCGTCAACGACACGGCAAGGTCAAGCGCTTGTATCGAGCACTCGGAACCGTCAACGGCGACTAAGATGTGCTCGAACAACCCTTGCCCGCTTCTTCAGACTGGTAGCGTGCTTCCATCTGCTCGCCGAGGCGCGCCAGCAAGGCGCGCGCTGTCGCGGATGCGATTTTGGAGCCCGCCGCCAAATCGAATGCGCGCCCAGCCATGCCGAACGGCGGAACGTATTCGCCGCGCAACTCCAAGATTGCAGAGCGATAACTTTCGTCCGAGCGCACCGTCAGTTCGCCGCTGAAGTCCGGGTAAGGCCCACCACCCTCCGGAGTCCACCGGACACGCCAAGGTTCGTCGAAATGCATGGGATCGGTTGCGTGCTCGTAGCGAACCAACACGGTCTTTTCGAGTTTCGCCGGCGCGAGCGAAAGCGGTGCGTCCAAGCGAAGCCGCTGCGACTCGCCTCGCTGGCTTATTCCCTGAAGTGCATCGTGCAGGTATTGCCGTGCCCGAATGTACGGACACTTCAAGAAGTGCCGTTCGTGGATCGTGGTCATACCTTTGCAGTATGGCGATGCGCGAAGAAACGCCTGTGAACCCGTACGGACGTGTTGAGAAGAAGTTGGGAATGCGTCCCTTCATCGTCTTTTCCGCGGCCCAGACTACAATGTGGGGCATTGTGGGGCATGGGGAAGAGGCGGCATCAGGCATGCGCGCTATGGTAGCAGTGGCTTATGCGGTGATGATCGAACGCTTGCGCCCAGTGCCCAAGCGCGTACTCGTTGTCGATGACGAGCCACAGATTGGAGAAGTGCTCAGCGCGTATCTCCGCCGCGAATCCTTTGAGCCCATTGTGGTCGGTACCGTGAGTTCGGCTCAAGCCGAAATCGAGCGGCACCCACCGGATATGATTATTTTGGATATTACGCTTCCGGACGGAAGCGGCCTCGACGTACTGCGCAAAAACCAGCCGCAGATGCGTATTCCGACGATTATGCTCACCGCGCGCAGCGACGAAGTCGATCGCATTGTGGGCTTGGAACTCGGTGCCGACGACTATGTCGTCAAGCCGTTCTCGCCGCGAGAAGTCATCGCTCGGGTTCGCGCGCTCTTCAGGCGAGCGGGCGGGCTGGAGCAAGAAGTCGGCGTCGGGCGGGCGATGAGGATCGGCGACTTGGAGATCGACGAAACGGCGCACGAGGTTCGCGTTCGGGGGGCAGCCGTTTCAGTCACACCGGCGGAATTTCGCATCCTGGGCGCGTTAATGCACAATGCCGGCCAGGTACTCACCCGTGCGCAGCTGCTCGATCTCGTACACGACGACGGTGAAATCTTCGAACGCACGCTGGACCGGCACATCAACAACCTGCGCCGAAAGATCGAGCGCGACCCGGAAGAACCAAAATATATCACGACCGTGTACGGCGTCGGCTACCGCTTGCGCAAAGAGTAAGGGAATGCGCGAAGAGCTGCTGCAGCACGCAATCGATCTCGCCATCCTGGGTGATTGGGAAGGTTCCAAGCATTGCTTGATGTCCCTTGATGATCCGGCGGCATCGCGGCTGATCGCGCTGCTGACGCAGCAGCAAGAACGGGAGAGCCAAGACGCCCGGGTGCATGCCGTTGCTCAGCATGAATTGGGCAACGCGCTTTCCATAGCGCAGGCCAACGTCGAGGGGATGCTGGACGGCGTCCTGGACGCCACGCCGGAACGCTTAAACGGAATTCGCGATGCTCTGCAAACGGCGGCCGTTTTGCTGAGCGATCTGAAGCAGGTTGACAAACCTGCGGTCGCATCCAACAATATTGACGTCTCGGTATTCAATGTCTGCGATCTGATTGCCGCGCAGGTGTCGATGATCAGGGGCGTTGCTGAATCGAAGAACGTTTTCGTAGGGTACGAACCTTGCGGCCTCGCGCACGCCGCGTGCATAAACTACCGTGGTGACGCGGTGCGCACGGGACAAATATTGCGAAACGTGCTGCTCAACGCAGTCCGCTATACACCGCCGGGGGGCCGAATCAACGTGCTCTGTTACCGTCCTGATGGCGAGCTCACCCTAACGATTTCAGATAGCGGTCCCGGAATCGGCGACGATGAAGCGCCGCATGTGTTCGAGCCGGGGTTTCGCGGCCGAGGCGCGGCCGGAGCGGACGGCCAAGGTCTGGGCCTCTCCGTTGTATCGAAGCTCCTGCAAGCTCTGGGCGGCGAGGCACGCATCGTGAATCAGACCCGGGAGGGCGCGACCTTCGTGATCAGACCTGCCCTCAGTAGTTGGGCTGTGTCTGCACTCCTGATTCTTCAACTTTTCTTGGCGATCGGATCCGTTGCGATAGCCATCATGCTGTTCGTGGCGCTCTACGGGTCGCGTGAACCGGTTTCGCAACAAACCGTTTCGGCGAAAGGGTACGCGATTCGCCGGTATTGGTTCGGCACGGTTTTGGCCGTTGCGATCGCCGCATTCATCATCACGATCCCACGCTTTCCATACCCGAGCGCCGCAACCGCGGGACGGCACTTCACCGTCGTTGCGCAGCAGTACGCCTTCTCGTTGCCGAACGTTGTGCCGGCCAACACGCCGGTGGTCTTCGACGTCACGTCGCGCGACGTTAACCACGGTTTTGCGATCTACGATCCGCAAGAGCGTCTCGTGGGGCAAGTGCAGGCGATGCCGGATTACGTGAACCATTTGCCGTTCCGCTTTTCGACGCGTGGGCACTACACGGTCCGCTGTCTGGAGTACTGCGGAATCGCGCACGCTTCCATGCAAGGAGGATTTGACGTTCGATGAGCGCCGCATCGATACCGATTCGCACCGCCGGCATCTCTGCCGTCGCGGATCTCGCAACCGCCCGAAGGGTGATGTGGACGTACATCGGTACGGGGCTGGCGATCTTCGCTTTGATGATGCTGATCGGCATCGCCATGCGCGCAGAACAAGCGCACTGGGTGACCTACGACACCGGATGGTTTTACGCGTTGCTCAGCCTGCACGGCATCGGCATGATCAGCGCCATGGCCATCAGCGGTCTGGGCACACTGTGGTACCTCGTGCGTCGTGAAACTTCACTGGATTCGCGCACCGCGTACGTTGCGTATGCGCTCTTTGTTGCGGGAGCGCTCTGCGTCATCATCAGCGTCTTTCCCGGCAAATACGGCTCGCTTTGGACGATGCTTTATCCGCTGCCGTTCGTCGGAACGTTTTGGCCTTCATGGGCCACGGGCTTGTGGCTGATCGGCAACGCGCTGGTCATGGCCGGCTTCATGGTCTGGTGCGGCCAGATTTTGGGTGCGCTGCTGGCGCGCTATGGCGGCTTCTCCGGGATGCTCGGGATCGATTACGTGTTCGCGCGCCGCCGCTTCGATGCGGCATGGGCGTCACGCGCCGCCGCCGCAGATGTTTGCCGCGGCGATTACCTCAATCGACGGCCTCATCGGCAGTACGTTCGGCGTTACTGTGGGCATCGGGATGCTCGTTCATTGGCTGGATCCTTCGGTGGCGATCGATCCCTTATGGGCGAAAAACTTGATCTACTTGTTCGGGCACACGTTCGCCAATCTCACGATGTACATGGCGGTCGCAGGCGTGTACGTCGCCCTGCCCTTGTGCACCAAACGGGAGTACCATACGACGACACCGCTCGCCGTAGCGTGGTGGGGAACGCTCGCGTTTGTCATCATTGCGTACTTTCACCACCTGTACATGGACTTCGCGCAGGCGCAGGCGGTGCAGTTCATCGGCGAGATCGCATCGTATCTGGCCGCCATTCCGGTGGTCGTCGTTACCGTCTTTTCGGGCGCGATGCTGGTGCACCGATCCGGTATGCGATGGGGCTTAGGCGCGATGTTCTTGTACGCCGGCATGATCGGATGGGTCGTCGGCGGCACCGGTGCCGTCTTAGATGCCACCATTCCCGTGAACTTGGATTTGCACAACACGCTCTGGGTGCCGGCGCACTTTCACACCTACCTGTTGCAAGGCGTGCTGCTCTTTACGATTGGATGGGTGTTCGTGAATCTGGAACAACGAAGCGGCGTGCTCTCGTCGCTTGCGACCCGCTGGGTCGTCGGCACGGGAATTTTCGGCGGCGCGTCGCTGTTCTTGATCAGCTTCTACATCGCAGGCGCTTCGGGCGTGCCGAGGCGGTATGCCGTTGAACCGGTTCCCGGTCCGCAGATGGCCGGCATCGCGACGATCGGCGCGATCATCTTGCTAATTGGCCTCGCGTTCGCCGCGGTTGAGGCGTTTCGGCTTGCGCGCTTGCCGCAAACGCAACGCGGAAACATGATGGCCGGCCGCGCTGCCGGTACCGCCGTCCGACCGCCGGAGTCGTGGCGCTGGCACTGACGATCCTCTTTGCTTTGGCGCCGCTCTATCGTGGCGAAGCGGAGATCCCGGTGCGCGTCCATCACTTGCTGCACGCCGTCGTGCTGATCGGTGCGGCGATCTCGGGGTTGCTGCTGTGGGGGCCGCGCCGCCCTGCATCGGGCACTGCGCGCACTGTTTGGCTCGTTCTTGCGGTCTTGTCGCCGGTTGTCGCGATGTTTTTAATGTGGCCCTCGGAATATTCGCCGCTTGAGAAGCTTCCGGCGGCGCACGTCGGCGAGCATTTGGGGTTGGTGGCTCTTCGGGTTTCTTACGGCATATGCGGGACAACAGTACGCAAACGGAGTCGGCGCTGCTATGAGCTTGAGCATGTGGCTGATGGCGTTTTTGGCGGCGTGGGGATTCGGCGTGAGTCCCGGCTTGAAGGTTCCTTCGGCCGCCGCCATGCCCGCGGAAACGGCAGCGGCGGCAACACGCACCGTCGCCGGAAATGTTTCTCACGGACACAGTGTGTTTGCACAAAACTGCGCGACGTGCCATGGTAATGCAGGCCAAGGCGGCATGGGGCCGTCATTAAAGAATGAAGGCACGCGGAAAGACTTGCAACAAGCGATTGAGTGGATCAAGAATCCGCAGCCGCCGATGCCGAAGCTCTATCCTAGTACGCTCAGCGCCCAAGACGTGCGCGATGTCGCCAGCTATGTGGAGTCGTTGAAATAGGCGCCTTTCCGGGCAGGTACCGCGACGCCGCTTGAGACGCGCCTGTTCGTCAAAGCGGGAGTCGTTTGGCTCTTAGCGGGCTTCGTGTTGGGAAGCGCCTTGCTTACTCTAAAGGCGCTGGGATACTCCGTTTCCTACAGCGTTTCGGTCGCACACGGGCATATGGAGTTTGTCGGCTGGCTCGTCAACATGGTTGTTGGTATCGCACTCTGGCTGCTGCCGGCGGACAGAACGCGCTTTCCGGAAACTCGCGGACGATATCCGCCCGCAATGGTTCTTGCTGCGTTTGCTTTTTTGAATGCCGGTCTTCTCATTCGGGTCGTGGACGAGCCTTGGTTCGATGCCGCCGGGCGCACGCCGCTACGTTCCGCCTTGTTAATCGCTTCAGCGCTCCTGCAACTTGCCGCCATCCTCATCTTCGCGACGATTGCGTGGACACGGATTCGTCCGGCAGCTCGACCCGGAATCGGCCTTCGATAACCGGCGTGCAGTAGCCGGAGAGCGTGACGCGATCGCCCCGATCGAGCAGCCACAGCTCGCCGCCGCGAGCGGAAACTTGGCGCGCGAACAACTCAGGCTTTCCTAAGCGTTTCGACCAATAAGGAGTCAAAACGCAGTGCGCGGATCCGGTGACCGGATCCTCGGGAACGCCCTGCTTGGGCGTGAAATAGCGCGACACGAAATCGGCGTCTCCAGGCGCGCCTTGCGCGGTGACGATGACGCTGCCGAACGGCAGCTTTTCGATCGCTGCGATGTCGGGGCGCAGCGTTTCAACAGCCGCGGCATCTTGCAATACCGCCATCGCGCGATCGGCTTCCCACAGCTCGAGCGGCTTCACTCCAAGCGCATCGGCGATCTGGGCGGGATCGTGCCGGCGCTGCAACGGCAAGGCGGGGAAATCGAGCGAAAACCGTTCGCCGTCGCGACGCACCGTCAGTTCCCCGGAAAGCGTTTGAAATTGGACTTCATCCTGCCCGGGATGTAGTACGTTCAATATTACATGAGCGCTCGCCAAGGTCGCATGGCCGCAGAGCCGCACTTCAGTCGTCGGTGTGAACCATCGCAGTCGAAAATGGCCGTCTTCGGGAACGAAGAACGCCGTTTCCGCGAGATTGTTCTCCGCGGCAACCGCTTGCAGTATGTCGTCGCTCACCCATCGTTCCAGTGGGCAGACTGCGGCTGGATTGCCGTGAAACGGTCGCTTGGTGAATGCGTCGATTTGATAGAGCGGGATATCTAAGCGCATTTTTGCATCAACACGCTCATCCTTCGACAGCCCTTCGACGTTGCTCAGGATGACATGGCTCAGGATGGCAAGGTTCAGGCAAATCGACATGAAAGGGGAGGTTCGGATCGGCTGTGAGGGTTAACGGATCGACCCGTACTGCTTCGCCCTGATAGAAGGCCGCGGCGGCGATCATGGCGGCGTTGTCCGTACAGTACTTCGGCGGCGGAATGAATGCAGGAACGCCGTTGCGCTCGCTCCATTCGCGCAGCGCCGCTTGCAGTGCGGAGTTCGCGGCGACACCGCCCGACAGAATGACGCCGGTGTAGGGTCTGCGCGCAAACGCGTCGGCAACTCGGCGCATCAGCACGTCGATCACCGCCGCTTGAAACGATGCGGCAACGTCTTCATGTGAGACGCCTTGGCCTTGCGGCGATTCCAAAAAGTACCGCACGGAAGTTTTGATGCCCGAGAACGACATATCGAGCGAGCCCGCCTCCGCGCGGTGCCGCGGAAAGGCGACGGCTTTAGGATTTCCGTTGCGTGCAAGCTTGTCGAGTTGCGGGCCGCCGGGAAAGCTCAGACCCAAGAGGCGTGCCGTTTTGTCGTACGCTTCTCCCGCAGCGTCATCTTTCGTGCGGCCGATGATGTGCAGATCCGTAGGGCTGTGAACTTCAACGAGTTGCGAATGGCCGCCTGAAACCAACAGCGCCAGCAAAGGGTAGTCCGGCAATTCGTCGCGATCGAGAAACGCCGCAAAGATGTGGCCGTGCAGATGGTTCACGCCGTAGAGCGGCTTGCTCAGCGCAAATGCCAGCGCTTTCGCCGCGGCCACACCCACGACGAGGGAGCCGATAAGTCCCGGCCCGCGCGTTACCGCGATCCCGTCGATCGCCTGGAGTGTCGTGCCGGCGCGTTCCACGGCGTGTTCGATCGCTGCGGAAAGCAGCGCGACGTGGCGGCGGCCGGCAATCTCCGGAACGATGCCGCCATACTTGGCATGAAATGCGTCTTGGTTCGTCGACACGCTGGAGCGCACGCGCACGCCGCCCTCGACAATGGCGGTCGCCGTATCGTCGCACGAGGTTTCAATCCCGAGCAGCAGCATAGTAATTCAGCTAGGCGATGTAGCCGCGGCGCAGCGCAACAACCGCCGCCTGCGTGCGGTCTGAAGCCGCGAGTTTTTCCATGATATCGCGAACGTGCCCTTTGACGGTGCCCAGGCCGATATACAGCCGCTGCGCGATATCGGCGTTTCCGATGCCGTCCGCTATCAAGCGCAGGATCTCCGCTTCTCGTTCCGTCAGCGGTGAGGCCGAAGTAGATGTGGAGCGTGTTGAGAATCGAGCGAGCACGATATGCGCGATGCCGGGATCAAAGTAAGCGCCGCCCTCCGCAGCAATGCGCACTGCTTCGCAGATGCGTTCCGGTTCTGCGGTCTTTAAACAGTACGCGTCTGCGCCTGCAGCCAGCGCTGCCACGACTTCATTTTCTAGATCAACCATAGTGACGATCACGATACGCGTGCCGGGGAATTGCTCGCGAATGTGTTGGGTAAGCTCGACGCCGTCCATCTCCGGCAAACCGATGTCGATCAGGGCGACGTCAGGGCGGAGGCGGCCCATCAACTCTAAGCCCGCGGGACCATCTGCCGCCTCGCCTACGACGTCAAATTCGCTGGATAGTGATGTGCGTAGACCCGCGCGCGTAAGCGCGTGGTCCTCGACGATCATCACGCGGGAACGATCAGACACGCGCGGGCTGCCGCGCCGGAGGAAGAACGATCGTGAAACGGCTTCCCCGCGGATCGCATGGCGCATACTCGACGTGCCCGCCGTATTTCTCGGCGATCAAGCGGACGATGTAAAGCCCAAGACCGCTTCCACCGCCTGCGTCGCGATTTCCGGTTCGAAAGCGCTCGAAAAGGTGCGTACGCCGCTCCGGCGGGACTCCGCTCCCGTCGTCCTTGACGTTAATGCGAATGCCGGACGAATCGCCCTGAACGCTCATCGCTACCGAGCCGCCTGAAGGCGTCGCTTCGATGGCATTTGCAACGAGATTGGTCACGGCGCGTCGTAACTCCACCGCGTCGCCTGTGACAACGATATCGTCGCCGGCGTCGTTTTCGACCGTGATGCCTTTTGCCTCGGCGATTGCTCGCAGTTCGTCACGAACCCGCTTGAGCAGCTCGCGCAATGCAACAGGTTCTTTTAGTGTCGAGCTCTCGCCTGACTCGAGGCGCGCGACCAGTAGCAAGGCGTCGACTAAGGAGCGTGCATCGGCATTGCTGGCAATCGTCGTTTTCAAAACGTCGCCGTATCCGTCGGGAAGACGGCCGTATCTGCCCTCGAGCGCCTGCTGCATCGTGACGTTGGCTGCATTGAGCGGCGTACGCAGATCGTGCGCAAGTGCATAAACGATGTCGCGAATGACTCGGTTGCGGCGTTCCAGTGTATCTTTTTGTGCCGCGATTTGGGCATTACGAAAGCCCAGCTGCATAAAAAGGTTTGCCTGTTCGAGCGCAACGGCCGCCCCGTCCGCGAACGCCTGCACCAAACGTTGCGCTGCCCTTCCGAATTCGTCTGCGAAGAGGAACAGCACTGCGGACGTTTCATCGCTGCCGATACGCACAAGCATCAATCGGCCGGCGCCGTGCGTTTCGAGGAGCATGCGTGCGACGGGATCGTCTTGCTGCGCCACTAGTAGGCGTGTCTCATCCGTTGCGCGTTGGAGCAAAGAGGATTCGGCGGGCTCAAGCGACCGGCGCTCAAACGAAATCTCCGTGGCGTTTTTTCCAAAGCGATAGATGTCCGGTTCGTGAAGCTGAGACGCGCGCAGAATCAACATCGCCTCGCGTACGTCCAGCAGGCGGGTGACTTCGCGAACGATGGCGCGCAAGACAAGCTCCACATTTAACGTCGCGCGTACCGCCTCCAACGCTCGCCGAAGCGCCTTTTCGCTGGCGGCTAAACGAGCGCGTTCGGTTGCGGAACCGGCGTCTCGCGCCGCCTCTTGCGCACGCGTCGTTAGGTAGCCGACCAGTAAAAAGGAAGCAGCCAACAGGGCACGATCGCCTATCGCGATCGGATCCCATTGGTAGTGCGCTTGGACGCCGTTGAGGTACCCCGCGACGATGTTCGCGATCTCGGCGAAGATGATCAGTGCGTTTGTTAGCCGCTTGTCGAGCGCCATTCCGCTGAGTGCGATCGGCCCATTCATTAGGATAGCGGCGATGAAGAGTTGCGGCGTGAAGAGGTCGGCGACCCACGCCGCAAGGGTGAGCGCGATGCACAGCGCAGCCAATCGCAGGCGTTTCATCGGCATCATGTAAACCATTTAATTATGGCGGCCCGATCTCCGGACCTGGACGCTGCACGGCGACGCAAGGCGCAAGAGGTTCTCGAAGAACTTGGCAGCCGCGCGCGTCTGCTCGTGTACATAGCAAGCGCGCCGGGAGCCGGTAAGACGCGCCGTCTCTTGGACGATGCGCGCCGTTTGCGTGCCGCCGGCAAAAACGTCGCGATCGGCTGGCTCGACGAATTGCGTGGACGTCCACAACTCGAGCAGCTTGCGGCGGAATTCTTGCGCGTTCCTCCCCGCATGGTAGGGCTTTCGGGAGCTGCATTTCCCGAATTCGATTTTGAAGCTTCTATCGCGATGCATCCCGACGCGATCGTTCTGGACGAATTGGCGCACGACAATCTCCCCGGCTCGGTGCATGCGAAACGCTGGCAGGATGCGCTAGCCTTGCGCGACGCGGGCATTTCGGTGCTTGGCGCCTTCAATATCGCCCATTTGGAAACCGCCGCTCCGGTTGCGGAAGCGATTTTGGGGTACCCCGTGCGAGAAATCGTCCCTATTTCGTTCTTGCGAGCCGCCGATGAAGTGATCGCGCTCGATGTCTCGCCGGCGCTTCTGAAAAGCCGGCTGCGCTCCGGGAAAGTCGTCGCTGCGGATGACGTCGATCGCGCTCTCGAAGGAGCATTCAGCGATCGCGCGCTCTACGCACTTCGTGAATTGCTTCTGCGCACGATCGACGAGCTGACTATTCCGGCGGTGTCAGCGGCCAGCGTCTCGGACGCAGCGGCAGTCGTTCTTTCGACGGTCGACGTGGAGCCGTTCGTGCGCAGGACGGCGGCGATAGCGTTTGCGCTCGATCTGGCCCTGAAGATCTATTGCAGAACCGAAGCGGCTAGCGATGACATTGAGTCGCTGGCCGCGGAGTTGGATGCGGAGGTACTCGTAGCTGATCTGGACGAGAGGCGCCTCGACCTTTCACCTCTTCGTGCTTCGCTGATCGCCTTGCCGCTGGGCCCCGCTGCGCGCAGGTTGGTTAATCATCCGCTGGACCGCGATCTCTTCATTGCGGGCACAGGCCAAACGTTTCTTTCCAGAAGCCGCACCCTCTGAGGAGAGAGCCGCGCGCGTCTTTAGGGATCGTGCGCGTGCGGGATACGGCAAACTGACCGTATTCTTGGGCGCCGCTGCTGGTTCCGGGAAAACCTATGCGATGCTCGATCGCGCGCATCAATTGCGCGATGAAGGTGTCGATGTCGTTGCCGGGTTCATCGAAACACACGCGCGCAAGGAAACCGCATATCTTGCGGAGGGGCTGGAGGTAATTCCACGCAAGCGCATGGCCGCGAACGGGCTCGTCTATGAAGAGTTGGATCGCGACGCCGTGATTGCGCGTAAGCCTAAAGTCGTTCTCATCGACGAGTTGGCGCATACGAACGCGCCGGGTTTCGAATCTCGAAAACGGTATGAAGACGTGCTCGCGATTCTGCGTTCTGGAATCGATGTCATCACGACGCTCAACATTCAGCATCTGGAGGGGCTCGGCGATGCTGTGCTTCGGCTCACGGGGACAAGCGTACGTGAAACGCTGCCGGACGAGATCCTTATGCTTGCCGACGAGGTTGTGCTCATCGATATCACGCCGGAGGCGTTGCGCGAACGTTTGCGCCAGGGCAAGATTTATCCGCCCGAGCGGATCGAAGCCGCGTTGGAAAACTTTTTTCGCACCGATAATCTGCGTTCGTTGCGGGAACTTGCTCTACGCGAAGCGATTGCCGCGAAGGATCGGCAACCTGTGCGCGCGCCGTTCGAGCGGCTCTTGCTCACGGTGGCGCCTCGTCTGAGCGATCTTTCGTTCGTTGAGCGCTGCGCAAAGATTGCGCACCGTTTGGCGATTGAATTCGGGGTAGTCTGCGTCATGGACTCGCGACAGGCGGCTGATGAAACGGTATTAGCCGAGTTGGAAAGGCGGACGCAGCGGTACGGGGGAGTTTGGGTTCGCGAAGAGGGGCGCCACGTGCCTGAAAAAGTGCTTGAGGTAGCGCGCGCGCCGCCCGGAGACGACCATTGCCGTAGGTTGCGCCTTGCGCGACCCGCGTTGGTTTGAGCCCGGGCCCTTTGCGCGACGGCTTCTGGATGCCGGGGCAAGGGAGTTGCTGATTTTGGCGCGCCATGAAGCATCGAGCACGGACCGCGGCGACGATTAGCTCAGTGCAATCCGTCTAACGCCAAATTCAGCTCCATCACGTTCACGCGAGGTTCACCAAGAAACCCCAGCTCACGGCGGTGCACGTGCGCCGCGATTACTGCATCGACGCGTGCGACGCTCAGGCCGCGACGCCTTGCGACACGAGGCGCCTGATAGTATGCGCCCGCCGGACTGATGTCCGGGTCGATGCCGCTAGCGCTTGACGTGACCAGATCCATAGGCGGTGCTCCGCGTTGCGTCGGGATTCTCTTTGCGCAGCGCGGCGATCGTCTTGCGCGTCGAGTCAATCAATTTCTTCGACGTCGGTCCAAGATTCGTCCCGCCAGTTGAAGTCGGATCGTAACCCTTGCCGGCAGCCGAAGGACGGCCGTGAAAATACTGGGGTTTGGTCCAAAGTTGGCCGATGATATCTGAGCCGACGATCTTGCCGTTGACGGAAACGAGCGAGCCATTGGCCTGCTTGGGAAAAACAACTTGCGCGATGCCGGTCATGACGAGCGGATAGATCAGTCCGAGTAAAACGACCGTCAGAATCGTCAGGCGCACCGATGTTCCAAGATGTTTGATCATATGCTTTACGTCAAATGGAGGAGCGATAGGATGATGTCGATCGCCTTGATCCCGATGAAGGGTGCGATGATACCGCCGACGCCGTAGATCAGCACGTTCTCGCGAAGCACGGTGCTCGCGCCACGAGGACGATAGGCGACGCCGCGCAGCGCAAGTGGAATCAGCGCGACGATGATTAGCGCGTTGAAAATGACGGCGGAGAGAATCGCGCTCTGCGGCGTGGACAGGCGCATGATGTTGAGCACGTTCATCACCGGGTAAGCCGTCGCGAACATTGCAGGCAGAATGGCAAAGTACTTTGCGACGTCATTGGCGATCGAGAATGTCGTGAGGGCGCCGCGCGTCATCAGCAACTGCTTGCCGATTTCGACGACCTCTATTAATTTTGTGGGATCGGAATCGAGGTCGACCATGTTGGCCGCTTCTTTAGCCGCTTGCGTTCCGGAATTCATTGCGACGCCGACGTCGGCTTGCGCGAGTGCCGGCGCATCGTTGGTTCCGTCGCCGGTCATCGCGACGAGCCGCCCGGAGCCTTGCTCGCGCTTGATCAGCTCCATCTTTGTTTCAGGCGTCGCCTCGGCTAGGAAGTCGTCGATGCCGGACTCTTTGGCGATAGCGGCGGCGGTAAGCGGGTTGTCGCCAGTGATCATGACCGTGCGGATACCCATTGCGCGCAGGCGGTCGAAGCGCGAGATCATGTGCGGTTTGAGAATATCTTTGAGGTGGATGGCGCCCATAACCATCTGGTCGCGCGCCAGCAACAGAGGTGTTCCGCCGCCGCGCGCGATCCGCTCCACTTCACCGGCGAGCTCGGTGGTCGGCGTGCCGCCGCGCTCGCGCACCCAGTTGAGGATTGCGTCCGGCGCACCTTTGCGAATGTGCGTGCCGTTCATGTCGACGCCGCTCATGCGCGTATAGGCGCTGAAAGGCACAAACGTCGACCCGTCGGGAAGCCCTCCGTCCGGCGCGACGCCGCTGCGTTCGGCAAGCCCGACGATGGAGCGGCCCTCGGGTGTTTCATCGGGAAGGGAGCACAGATAAGCAATTCGCGCGGCATCTTTTGCGTCGATGCCGGAGGCCGGCAGAATTTCGACGGCTTGCCGGTTGCCCAGCGTGATCGTACCGGTCTTGTCGAGCAGCAGCGTGTCAACGTCGCCTGCTGCTTCAACGGCTCGACCGCTCATGGCGAGCACGTTGCGTTGCATGACGCGGTCCATGCCGGCGATCCCGATAGCCGGATAGAAGGCCGCCGATGGTTGTTGGAATCAGACAGACGAGCAAAGCGATAAGCACGACGAGCGACTGTTTTGTGCCTGCATAAAGCGAGTAGGGCGCCAGTGTGGCCACTGCGATGAGGAAGATAATGGTGAGTCCGGCCAGCAAGATCGTCAGTGCGATCTCATTGGGTGTTTTTTGACGCTGTGCGCCCTCCACGAGCAGGATCATTCGGTCGAGGAAACTTTCGCCGGGGTTTGTCGAAACGCGAACGACGATCTGATCCGAAAGGACTCGCGTTCCACCGGTGACGGCGCTTCGGTCACCGCCGGCTTCACGAATTACTGGAGCAGACTCCCCGGTAATCGCCGATTCATCGACGGTAGCCGCGCCTTTGATCACATCGCCGTCAGCCGGAATCAAGTCATTTGCATCGACTTGGACCAGATCGCCCTTGCGTAGCGCCGTTGAAGGAATTTGGGTGATGTGGCCGCGTTCGTCGAGTTTTTTGGCGATCGTGTCGGATTTAGTTCGACGCAGATATTCGGCTTGGCTTTCCCGCGGCCCTCGGCGACGGCTTCCGCAAAATTTGCAAAGAGCACGGTAAACCACAGCCACGCGGCGATCGCGAAGTCGAATCCGGCATGGCCGGTATGCGCGACGAGATCGCGGATGAAGAAGCCGGACGTTACTACTGAGCCGACTTCGACGATGAACATCACGGGATTGCGCACTTGCCAGCGCGGGTCGAGTTTTTTGAACGAGTCGATCACAGCGTGCCCTACGATGCCCTGATCGAAGAGAGAACGCGCTTTCGGACGCCGCTCGATACGGCGCTGTGGGATCATATCAGAACGTCTTTCCTTGGAGGTTCAGCAGATGCTCGACAATCGGTCCCAGTGCGTCAGCCGGAAGAAACGTCAGCGCGCCGACGATCAGGATCGTGCCGATCAGCAGCGCCACAAAGATTGGCGAATAGGTGGTGAATGTACCGGGGCCTTCGGGCACCGCTTTCTTTCCGGCCAGAGCGCCCGCGAGGGCCAAGCACCGGGATCACTTCGGCTAACCGGCCGAAGAGCATATTTGAACCGGTCATGATGTTGTAGAAGAGGTTCGGGCCGAGTCCCGCAAACGCGCTGCCGTTATTGGCATTCGTTGACGTAAAGGCGTAGAGAATCTCGGAGAAACCGTGCGGGCCGTTATTGTTGAGCGTCGCGAGCCCCATTGGTATGAGCACCGCTACCGCGGCGGGCACCAGAACCAGCAGCGGTGTAATGATGATTGAGAGGATCGCGAATGTCACTTCCCGGCGCTCAATTTTCTTGCCAAGAAACTCCGGCGTGCGCCCAACCATCAGGCCCGCGATAAAGACCGTAAGAATCACAAACATCAGCTTGGCGTAAAGGCCGCTACCGACGCCGCCGAAGATAATTTCGCCGAGCTGCATGTTGATCAGCGGAATTAGGCCGCCAATCGCCGTGAACGAATCGTGCATCGCGTCGACTGCCCCGCAGGACGTCGCGGTCGTTACATTCGCCCAGAGGGCTGACGCTGCAGCACCGAAGCGGACTTCCTTGCCCTCCATGTTCGAGCCTAATACGCCAAGGTGGTGGATCAGCGGATTGCCGGCGGCTTCGGCCCAGTACACGACGACCAGCGCACCAAAAAAGAGAACGGACATCGCGGTAAAAAGGGCCCAACCTTGCCGCGTGTCTTTGACCATCTTCCCGTACGTGTAAGTCAGCGCAGCGCCGATCACCAAAATCAGCCACATCTCGAAGAAGTCTGAGAATGGTGTCGGGTTTTCGTTTGGCGATGCCGAGTTGGCGTTGACGAAACCGCCTCCGTTGGTGCCAAGTTCTTTGATGACTTCCTGCGATGCCATCGGACCGCCGGTGATCGATTGCGACAAGCCCGCTATTGACGTTACGCTTTGATAGGCGTGAAAGTTTTGCGGCACGCCTTGCATCACCAGAACAAGACAGCCCACGATCGAAATCGGAAGTAGGATGTAGAGGCAAGCGCGGGTTAGATCGACCCAAAAATTCCCCAGTGTCTTGACGGTCGTGCGCACGATTCCCCGAATCAGCGCGATGGCTAGCGCGATGCCGGCAGCGGCCGAGACGAAGTTATGCCAGGCGAGCCCGGCCATCTGCGTAAGGTAGCTCACGGTGCTTTCGCCTGAGTAAAACTGCCAGTTCGTGTTGGTGACGAAGCTGAACGGCGGTGTTCCAGGCCAGATCCGGCGCTACCGGTCCAAAACGTTGCGGGTTGAACGGCAACCACTGCTGCGTCCGGAGCAATAGGTAGAGCCACGCGAAGCCGACGAGCGAGAAAGCGAGAACGGCGAAGAGATAAGTATACCAAGCCATCTCTTCGGCCTCATTGATACCGCCCAACCGGTAGACGAAGCGTTCAACCGGAATGAGCGCCGGCGAGAGCCACGTGCGCTCGCCGTTGAAGACGCGCGCCATAAAATTCCCGAGCGGCTTAACGCATACCAGGACGGCCAAAAAAAGCGTAGCGGCCTGAGTCCACCCGATCGCAGTCATGAAAGTCTAAAACCTTTCAGGCCGCAGCATCGCGTACATGAGATATACGGCGCCGGCGGCTACCAAGATCAAGCCTAAAATATCGTCGAAATTCATCGACTCAGATGTTTTCGCAGCCGCGGATGTAAGCACCCAGAATCGCAAAACAGACAAGCGAAAGAACTATCACAAAAAGCTCGAGCAACATCAGTGCATCACTCCAAATTCAAACCCCAGACGGTCTTGCGTCGCATCGGCGCCGCTCGGCCCGAAGCCCAGCCCTTTTGTAAACGATGCCAAGCCAACGTGGGAGTACTCGAGCCGCAGGATCCCGTTGTTCGGGAAGTGATACGTCGGCGTCAGCGTAATGGTCTGTGCCCAGCTGCCGGCGCCATACCCAATCAGATCGGCGTTTAGGCTCATGTCGTTTGCGGAACTGAAGTTTCGTACGTTCTCGTAGCGCAGCGCGATGAGGAACTCGGGTGAGAAGGTATAAGTTCCCATGAGAACGGCGGCCGTGGCGGCTTCGCTCTTCGTGTAACCGAGGGGGATGGATAAGGGCGAGCGTACCCACAGAAAATATGGCAGCAGCTGCAGTTGCCGAGCTGCTGCGTATACATCAAATCGTATTCGGCTTTGTTGCCGACGCTCACGGTGGGATTCGGCGGTGAGTCAACCCCGGGGATGATCGCGGCCAACTGCATCGTCGTGTTAGCGTTGGGCGACCAGGCGATCAAGGATTCGAACGCGCGGTTGTGACCGGAATAATAGGCGTCGTTCTCTTGCACTGTGACGGTCCAAGGAGCATTGGTGTAAGAGAGCTGCACGCCGCGGCTAATCGTCGGTTCCATGGACCAGCCGAGTCCGCGCTGCACGTTGACGTTTTCGAACGCAAACGGCGATTCCTGACCGAGCAATGCGGCGAATTTGCCTGCGGCGACGCTCCACCGGCTGTTAAATGTGTACGTCAGGACCGCGACGGGGAGGGCGCTGTAGAGCCGTTCGTTCGCGCCTGCTTGCGTATCGGGATTGATTGCTTGGCCGACCGTGAGCAACGAATATTCGCCAACCGTTGCAGTTGCGCGCAGCTTCCCTACACCGGCGCTCAAGTTGAGTAGCAGGTTCGAGAGGTCGGCTCGATTTTGAAGATCGGCGCCCGTTTTGGTATCGAGCGCGCCGGAACGATTCGTCCCGCCGGTATGAAACGCGTAGATCGTCAGGCCTCCGCCGATGGATGCAATGGGAGATGCGGTGGGGCTCGGGACGGGTGATGGCCTCGCTGACGGCGCCGGTGAAGGCGCTTGCGCAAGCAGCGCAAGCGCCAGAACGTGGAACATCGCGATTAGTGTAGGGGCCCTGCAAGGTTAGGACCATCCGCCGAACGGCCGAACCGTTCGGTCGGTAGAAGGCAGGACAAAGGCGCGCAATTTGCAAATGGGTCGCAAAATGAAACTGCGATTGATTTGCAAATTATCGGCGGCTACGCTCTGCGGAATGCTTGCCTGTTTGCCAGACCCAAGCGGCGCGGCGGCTCTCGCCACGCTGTCGGGCACCGTGACGGACGACGCGGGGGCGCCTCTTGCCTCGGTTTCGGTTGCGCTCACCGGTAACAACCTGGCCTTGCGCACCAAGAGCGACGCGCGGGGCCACTTTGCCTTCGCGGGCCTCGACCCAGGTGTGTACGTTCTGCAGGCGCACGGGCCGAGGGGCAGCGGTGCGCTGCGGGTCGATCTGTCAAGCGAAGGTTCTTCAGTCAGCCTGCGTCTTCTTAAAACAATCGGAAGCACGCGCGGCATAACGGCACCACCGGTCCGCGGCAGCGGCACGGATCTTACACTCAACGGCGGTTACTTAGCGCGCATGCCTGCCGGCGGCGATCTGTCCGGCATTCTGCTGCAGCTACCCGGCGCTGCACGGGGCGCCAATGGCGTTGTGCACATCAACGGCGATCACGGCGACATCAATTACATCGTTGACGGCGTACCGGTGCCGCAGGAACTCAATCGGGAAGCCGGCTCGGAGTTCGACCCGACCGATATTTCGTTTGTGGACGTGATGCAAGGCGCATATCCCGCGCAGTACGGCGACCGTTTCGCAAGCGTCGTCAATATCACGACGCGTTCCGGCAGTGCAGCGGGGCGCGGAACCGATCTTTCGATACTGGGGGGCTCCTACGGCCACGCCGATTTTAGCGCCGGGTATCACGGCGCGATCGGACACGGCGCGTTGGATGCGAATTTCCGCGCGGAACGCGGAGATCGTTTTTTGGATCCGCCTAATGAAGATTCTCCGCACAACCAAGCAAGCAACGTCAATGAGTTCTTGCGGTACACCATCCCTGCGGGGAACGATTTCACGACCTTCACGCTAAGTCACGCGCATCGCACGTATCAAATTCCTGTCGACGTCGATGGGGGAGCACCGCCGTCAACGGACGACAATGAAACGCAGGACGACTTATTTATGGTCCTGCAGCGGCATCATGTCACCGCAGGAAACAGTTCGGTCGAATACGGCGTATCGTACAAGCGCTCGCAGATCCGCGACTTCGGGGATCAGGCGAATGATTTCATCTATGGCGAGGCGCTCAATCTCGCGAACGATGGGACGCCGAAGGACTGCGCCGAAGGCACCGTTTCGGCGTGCGCCTTTTCGCTGTTCGCCGACCGCACCGCCCAGGATGTGAGTGCAAATATAGACGGCGATATCGTTTCCCCCGAACACGACGTGCGTTATGGTGCTTCGTATGATAGGACGAGCGTAGCGAAGTTCTACGACATCACCCTTCAGCCGAACAACTTCATCGCCGAAACTGCTGCAGAGGTCACGGATGCGGCGCCAAACCTCGGCGATACGGAGAGCGCCTACATTCAAGATTCTTGGCGCATTGGCCGGTCGTGGGAATTTGACGGCGGAGTGCGGGCCGATCGGTTTCGGATTCGCTCGACCCAGTTCGATGAAACGTTCGGTATGTACAGCCCGCGTTTGAAGCTGACGCGCCGCTTCAGCCCTCGTTCAAATGCTTACGTCTACTATGGCCGATTCTTTACGCCATTTTCTTTTGAAAACGTTTCGCCGGCCGCGGCACAGCAACTGAACGCGCCCCTACAGCCTAAAGTCGCTCGATTCGATCTCAAACCGCAGCGGGATTCGGTCTACGAGATCGGCGGCCATCTTCCCATGGGATCGGGGCTTTTAGGGCTACGCGTGATGCAAAAGAACGCCGCCGACCTGATCGACGACACACAAGTCGGCGTGACGGCGCTACATCAGGACATCAACTATGCGGAGGGGCGCATCTCGACGCAGAGCGCATACTATCAGCAACCGCTTGCAAACGGCGGGCGCTTCTACGCGGCGCTCACGCACACGCGCTCGGTAAACAAAGGATGCGAAACACAACTGCTTGCACCATGCTTCGGAGCGCCGACGGATTGGATGCCGGCCGATCACGATCAACGCTGGGACGCAACGTCGGGGGCCGTCATAAACGATCCCCACGGACGTGGGTGGTTTACAGTTGACGGCGAGTACGGCAGCGGACTTTCATCCTCGTACTGCCGGCCGGTTAGCAGCGAATGCAAGGTCCCGCCGCATCTCACATTTGATGCGGAACGCGGCATGGCGATCGGCGATGTCATCTTCACGATCCGCGTCATCAACATCCTGAATGATCGGTATCGCGTAACCTATCTCAATGCGCAAGGGAACCACTATGCTCCGCCCCGGAGAGTCGAGTTCGGCATTGAAATAAAGTAAGCTCAAGTGACGTCGGAGGGGCCGTCGATCGTTGGGATGCGGCGGTGCGACGTTCGCGAGCTCTCAGCGCCCAAACGCCACAGTACGAGCAGCAGCGCCGCGACGCCGGTGAAGAGCATGAAGTCGGACCAAATCAGGCCGATCAGCGACCAGAGCACCGTGAACGCGAGCACGATCGGCCAGGCGCTCTGCTTGGTGACGATGCCGAGATCTTCGCCGCTCGCCGCGATAGGCGTGAGCTTTGGATCGTCGCCGACGAGATGCGACTCGCGTTCTGCGAACATGGCGTACCCGGCGGCAAACGACAGCGCCACGGTCATTAAACCAAGCAGCAGCGTCCCGGCATACTCGTGCGATGAAAACCAGTAGATGATCGCAGCCGCGAGTCCAAAGGCTGCGGAACTGAAGAAGAGCCCGATGAAGGTTCTCACGATTCGTCCTTCGACACGCGTTCGTACGCGAACGCTGCTCAGGATGACAATGTGGAGGACATGCAGCATGTCCCAAACCGGACGCTCCGAGCGAATCGGCGGAATCTTATCGAAGTTGAACTCCGGCGGGGGCGACGACGTCGCCCACTCCAGGGAAAAGCCGCCGCCCCATGGATCGTCGGCGACCGGTTCGCGCGCGAGGCACGAGATCACCACGTTGGCCACAATAACGACGACCGCCAGCGCCATTATGCCTGCGCCAATCGAGGCGAGCAAATTGAGCCAGCCGAGGTCGCCCATGGCGGGATAGGTAAAGACGCGCCGGGGCATGCCTTCGATGCCCATGAAGTGCATCGGAAGAAACGTCGCATTGAAGCCGAGCAGCATCAGCCAGAACGACCATTTTCCCATGCGCTCGTCGAGCTTGATGCCGAACATCTTTGGAAACCAGAAGAAGAGGGCCGCCACGAGCGCAAAGAGCGAGCCGCCGCCCAGCACGTAGTGCATGTGGGCGACGATGAAGTAGCTCGTCTTCGGCTTGATAGTCGATCGGCGGTGAAGCGATCATGACGCCGGTAATGCCGCCAAGCAAGAAGTTGAGCATGAAGCCGATCGTGTAGAGCATCGGCGTGGTCAAGCGAATCGAGCCGCGCCACATGGTGCCGATCCAATTGAAGAATTTGACGCCGGTCGGCACCGCGATCAGGAACGACATGCCGGAGAAGAAGCCGTTGGCGACAACGCCGGTCGTGAACATGTGGTGCGCCCAGACGCCCATCGAGAGGCCTGCAATCGCAAACGCCGAGAGCACGAGGCCGACGTAGCCGAAGATCGGCTTCCCGGAAAAAACGGCGACGATCTCGGAGATCACGCCAAAGTACGGCAAGATCATCACGTACACTTCCGGATGACCGAAAAACCAGAAGAGGTGCTGGTAGAGCACCACGTCGCCGCCGTGCGACGGATCGAAGAAGTGGCCGCCAAGATGGCGGTCGATCAGCAGTTCGAAGAGCACCGTCGCAAGCGGCGGAAAAGCCATGAGGATCAGCAGCGACGTCGCGAGCATCTCCCACGTGAAGATCGGCATGCGCCACATCGTCATGCCGGGCGCGCGATACACGAGGATGGTCGAAACGAAGTTGATCGCCACCAAGATCGATGAAACGCTGACCATCAGCAACCCGATGATCCAAAGGTCTTGTCCGGCGCCGGTGGAGACTTGAATGCTGGAAAGCGGGGCAAATGCCGTCCAGCCGGCAAAAGCGCCCCCGCCTTGCGCGAAAACGCCGCTGAAGATCGTGAAGCCGCCGAAGATAAACAACCAGACTGAAACGGCATTCAGGCGCGGAAACGCCATGTCCGGCGCCCCTATCTGCAGCGGAATCAAAAAGTTGGCTAACCCGAAACCGAAGGGCGCGATGACCAAAAAGATCATCGCCGTGCCGTGCAAGGTGAAGATCTGATTGTACGCGTGAGGCGAGACGATATTCTGATCCGGCTGGGCGAGCTGCATGCGGATGACGAGCGCCAGGATGCCCGCGACGGCAAAGAAAAATCCGGTCGTCGCGATGTAGAGAATCCCGATCTTCTTGTGGTTGGTGCTGGTCAGCCACTGCGTCAAATCGTCTGCACTCCTCCCCCGGCGAGCCAACGATCGTATTCGGCCGGCGGCACCACTTTAACGGTAAAGGTCATCAGCGCGTGATCGAGGCCGCAATACTCGGAACACAAGCCGTGAAAGAGCCCGGTTTGCGTCGGCGTAAGATCGAAATGGTTGGTGTAACCGGGCAGCGCATCGCGTTTGAACAGAAACGACGGCACCCAGAACGAGTGATCGACATCGGCCGAATAGAGGTTGATCTGCGTCATTTTTCCGGCCGGAATCACCATCGTCGGCGGCACACGCGGCGTGCCGGCGATCACGATGCCGTGGCCGGGATAGTCGAATGTCCAAGCCCAACGAAACGCGTGCACGTTGACGACGGCGTACGGATGGGGTTTGAGAAAATCGACGACGCCCTCACGCATATAGGTGATGTAGAAAAGGCCAATCACCATGATCAGCGGGATCACGACCGAGGTGATTTCGATCGACGGGTTCACCTTGAACTGCGGCGGCATGCCGGGATCGCGAGTTCCGCGACGTTTCCAGCGGAAGACCGAGAAGAGAATCAGCCCGTACACGATCGCCGCCACGAACATCGCTGCGCCGAAGAAAATAATCCACACGCCGCTCAAATCGTGCGCTTGAAGCGTCGCGGGCTGGAGGATCGGCATTTAGAACGAACTTACCCCGCCCGTTAGATAGAAAACAGGCGCATCGGGTAGAACAACAGCGGAACGATGCGTCCCTTGCCGCTGCGTGCGCACCCCGTTGTCCTCGGCACGGTCGTGTTTTTGGCGTCCGAGCTCATGTTCTTTGCAGCGCTTTTTGCAACGTACTACGATCTCAAAAGCGTCAGCCCAGTGTGGCCGCCGCCCGGCGTGCAGTTCGACCAGCTCGGCACCGCGATCGGGACATTCTTTCTCTTCTTAGCCAGCGCCGTCATGATTCCGTTCATCCGCGCGCTGCGCAAGGAACGCCTCAAGGCGGCGTACGGCTGGCTGTACGTCAGCATCATTGCCGGCATCGGGTTTCTGGGGTTCGAACTGCGCGGGTGGGCGAAAGAGCACTACAACATGCATACGAGCGCCTATGCGTCAACCGTCCTGACGATTACCGGCTTTCACTTCTTGCACGTGGTCGTCGGGGTCGTTCTGCTGACCGCACTGTTTCTCGGCCTGCGCTCGCCCACGTTCGCATCGGACCACTACGCCGGGGCTGAAGCCATCTCGTACTACTGGCATTTCGTGTTCATCGTGTGGATCGGCATCTACTCGACGATCTACTGGATCCGCTAGTGGATTTCAACCCGCGCGAGCGCACGATCGCCGCCGCGATGCTCCTTTCGATCGTCGGCAGCATCGGCTTCATGCTCGCGTTCGGCAAGCAGATGAGCATTCAGTGGGAAGGCGCGGCGCTGGCGGCGGTTTTCGCGGGGTTCACGATCGCGGCGCTCGGCTGGGCGCGTTGGATTTTGCCGTACGAGCAAGTCGTGGATCTGCGCGATACGTATCCGCAGCCCGTTGAAGAACGCGCCGGTCAAGTAGAAGCGTACGCGCACGGCATCGCGCAGCTCACGCGGCGCAAATGGCTCACGCGCATGGCCTACGCGGCGGTCGGACTCTTTGGTCTGGCGGCGATCTTTCCGGTCGGCGCGCTCGGGCCCGAACCTGACGATACGCTCTTCCATTCGCGCTGGAAGCCCGGAACGCGCTTGCAGCGCGCCGACGGTTCGCTGGTGCACAGCGACGATCTTGACGTCGGCGGCGTCGTGACGATCTTCCCGGAAGGCAGCATCGGCGATCAGCAGTCAATGGCGGTGCTGATCCGCTTACCGCAAGGCGAGGCGACCGATGCAGTGCAGGGTTGCGTCGCGTATTCAAAGATCTGTACGCACGCCGGCTGTCCCGTCGCGCTCTATCGCGCCGCCGATCGGCGCCTGATCTGCCCGTGCCATCAATCGGTATTCGACGCGGCCGACGATGCCAAGGTCCTCGACGGCCCAGCCGATCGTCCGTTGCCGCGGCTGCCGATCGTGGCCGGCGATGACGGGTTTTTGCGCGCGAAGAGCGACTTTACCGACGCGCCCGGTCCGGGGTTCTGGGAGCACGCATGATCGAACGGCTGCTGTTATGGGCCGACGATCGCTTTGGAACCGGCACCTTCATCCATCATGCGCTGCGCAAGGCGTTTCCGGACCACTGGTCGTTCATGCTCGGCGAGATCAACCTCTACAGCTTCATGATCTTGATTGCGACGGGCACGTTTTTGGCGTTGTGGTTCGTGCCGTCCGAAACGAAGGTCGTGTACGGCGGGCCGTACGGTTTGCTGCAAGGCGTGAAAATGAGTCAGGCTTACGACTCGATCTTGCACATCTGCTTCAACGTCAACGCGGGCCTCTTGATCCGGCAGATCCACCACTGGGCCGCCAACATCTTCATTGCCGGCATTGTCGTCCACATGGGCCGCATCTTTTTCACCGGCGCCTTTCGCAACCCGCGCGAGCTCAACTGGGTCATCGGCGTGCTGCTGCTCTTTGCGGCGCTCTTCGAGGGCTTCACCGGCTACTCGATGCCCGACGATCTGCTCAGCGGATTAGGGCTGCGCATCGCGATCTCGATTCTGATGTCGGTTCCGTTCATCGGGACGTGGGCGACGTTTTTCTTGATCGGCGGCGCCTACCCGACGCAGATCCTCAACCAGCGCCTGTTCACGACCCACATCTTCATCATGCCGGCGCTGATCGCACTGGGGATCACGGGGCACTTGATGATCCTGTGGCGGCAGAAGCACACGCAATTCCGCGGGCCGCGGCGGCTCGAAGAGAACTGCATCGGATCGCCGCTCTTTCCCAATTACACCATGAAAAGCTTGGCGCTCGGCGCGGGCGTTGCAGCGGTGCTCTGCGCGCTCGGCGCCTTCGTGCAGATCAATCCGGTGTGGCTGTGGGGGCCCTATGACTACAAGGCGATCTCACCCGCGCAGCCGGACTGGTACATCGGTTGGCTGGAGGGTGCACTGCGTCTGGGGCCGCCGTTCGCCATTCACCTCTTCGGTCACATGGTGCCCTCGCAGTTTTGGCCCGGCATTCTGCTGCCTTTCATGCTGATGGGGTTCTTGTTCGTGTACCCGTGGCTCGATGCGTGGCTGCGCAAAGATCCGTCGCCGCACCACCTGCTCGATCGCCCGCGCGACGTTCCCGTCCGCACGGCGTTCGGCGCGGCGTTCACGACGTGGATGGTCGGGTTGTTTCTCGCGGGGAGCGATGACGTGCAGTCGCGCTACATCCACATCCCGCTCAACGAGATGGTGTGGTTCTACCGGTTCTTCTGCGTGCTTGCGCCCGTCATCGCTTTTGCGATCGCGTATACGATCGCAAAGGCGTTAAAGAAGGAAGCCGGCGTGCACAAGGCGCCGCGGGTGCGGCTCTATCGAAAACCGGACGGCGGCTTTGAAGAGGAGATCGTCGGATGATCGCGGCGGTCACGGGCGCGGTGCTTGCGGGCGCGTATCTTTGGGGCGTGCACTTGTACCGCGCGCGCTATCCGGATCGTTCGTTTGGGAGTTCGCGGATCGCGGCATTTCTGTGCGGAGTCGCGTTGCTGTGCGTTGCGCTCTCCCCGGCGGTGGAAGCGTGGGCCGATCGCTCGTTCGCCGCGCACATGGCGCAGCACGTCGTGCTGCTGCTGATTGCACCGCCGCTCATGCTGCTCGGCGCGCCGCTGCTCTTGCTGGTGTCCGTACCGCCCGCGCGCGCGGCGCGCGGCATCTCCGGCGTGGTTCGTCATCCCTTCGTGCACGCGCTGCTCGCGCCGATTACCGGCTGGCTGCTCTTCGTCTTCGTCATGTGGGGGGCGCATTTTTCGCCGCTCTACGAAGCGGCGCTCGAGCACGAGAGCGTGCACGTCTTGGAGCATCTGCTCTTCGTCGGCGTTGCGTTTCTGTTTTGGATGCCGGTGGTGCAAGCCGGGTACGCGCCCCGCCCGATGCCGTTTGCCGCGCGCATGCTCTACCTGTTTCTGGCGGTGCCGCAAGGCGCGTTCCTCGGCCTGGCGATCTATTCGTCGCGTCACATCCTTTACGCGCATTATGCCGCGACGCAATCGACTGCCGCCGCGCTTGCCGATCAGCAGAACGGCGGCGCCGTGATGTGGATTGCGGGTGGCTTTTTGTTGTTTGTGGCCTTCATGGTGACCGGCGCGGCGTGGGCGTATAGTGAGCGCGGTGGTTCAGATCATGCTCATGCTTCGACAGGCTCAGCATGACAAAAAAAGTCAGCATGACAAAGCCGAGTCAGCATGACAAGAATACTGGTCGTCTTGGTCCTGCTTGCGACGGCGGTTGCGGGGGCGCAGCAAACGCATACGCCGCAAACGCGCAATCCGCTGGCAACGCCGGTTCCCTCGCCCGTCGCAAACCCTGTCCTGAGCAGCGTCGAAGGGCCGAATGCGGTGGAAGGGCAACGGCTGTTCGTTCAGCGATGCGCGTCGTGCCACGGCTTGCATTTAGAAGGAAGCGCGCAGGGGCCGCCACTCGTTAACGTCGATGCGATCGACGTCGATTTTCAGCTGCGAACCGGCAGAATGCCCGCAGAAGTGCCATGGGAACAGGAATTCGACAAACCGCCGGCGTTCACGCACGCTCAGATCGCCGGCATCGTCGCGTACGTCATGTCGAGGTCAAGCGGCAACAAGCAGCTGCCGATCGTGCGTCTGGGCAATGTCCAGCACGGAAGAGAGATCTACGCAGAGAATTGCGAGCAGTGCCACGCCGCGACGGCTCGCGGCAACGCGGTGGGCTACGCCGACATCGCACCGTCGCTCATGGATGCGAGCCCGCAAGAGATTGCGGAGGCCGTCCGCATGGGGCCCGACGTCATGCCGCCGTTTTCAACCAAACAGATCGACGATCGCGCGATGGGCGATCTGGCGGCGTATATTGAGTTTCTGCAAAACGCGAAATACAATCCGGGCGGTTTGCAGTTAGCGAACATTGGGCCGGTCGCCGAGGGCTTTATCGGCTGGGTTTTTGGAATTGGCCTGCTCGTGCTCTTGGTTCGGCGTATCGGAACGACGGAATAATTACGCGATGGAGTGCAAGATTGAGGCCGTCGATATCCGCGCGTACAAAGTGCCCACGCTGGATCCGGTCGAGTCCGACGGCACGCTTGAGTGGACGTCCACCACGATGGTGTACGTTGAAGTTCGCGGCGGCGGCCAAAGCGGAATCGGCTATACGTACGCGGACGTGTCGGCCGGCAAAGCGATCGAAAGCATGCTGCGCGACAAACTGGTCGGCAAGGATGCGATGGACACGGGCGCCCGATGGGCCGAAATGGGCGCGGCGGTGCGCAACAACGGGCGCGGCGGAATTTGCTCGATGGCGATCTCCGCCGTCGACGTCGCGCTGTGGGATCTCAAAGGCAAGCTGTTGGGAACCCCGGTGTATCTGCTGCTTGGCGCGACGCGCGATGCCGTTCCGGTGTACGGAAGCGGCGGGTTTACGTCATATTCGATACGCGAACTGGAGCAGCAGCTCGGTGGATGGGTTCACGAGCTGCGCATTCCGATGGTGAAGATGAAGGTCGGCCGCGATCCGGACGCGGACCCGAAACGCGTTGCCGCTGCCCGCAAGGCGATCGGCAAGGACGCGCAGCTCTTCGTGGATGCCAACGGCGCGTATTCGCGCAAACAGGCGGTTGAAATGGCGCGCTATTTTCGCGACGAGGACGTTCGCTGGTACGAGGAGCCGGTTTACCACCAAGATTTACCGGGAAACCGGTTCGTGCGCGACCATGCTCCGCCGCTCATGGAGATCAGCAACGGCGAATACATCTTCGAGCTGTGCGATGCGCGGCAGAACATCGACGCCGGTGCGGCGGACGTCTTGCAAGCCGACGTCACGCGCTGCGGCGGATTCAGCGGCATTTTGGCCGTCGACGGGCTCTGTCAAACGGCGATGATTCCGCTCTCGACGCATTGTGCGCCGTACGTGAGCCTGCACGCCGCCGTGGCCTGCAAGATGCTGCGTCACATGGAATACTTTGCGGACCACGTCAGAATCGAACAAATGTTTTTCGACGGAGCGAGCGCCCCGCAGGACGGCATGCTGCGGCCCGATCCGCAGCGCCCCGGCATCGGCCTAACGTTACGCGTGAAGGATGCGGAGCAGTACGCGCTGTGAGCAGGTGGTACGTGTGGGGCGACTTTTTCTACACTCGCCCCGAGCGAATCGGCCGCGCCGCGCTGGTGAGCGGCGACGATCACGGCGCACGAAGGGCCGCCGACGAGCACGGTTTCAAGTTTGAAGACCGCTTGCATAACGGCTTCGAGCCCTGGGCTGCGGCATACACCTGCGATGACGACCACGATCAAGAGTTTGAATTCGCTAAATGCCCGATCGTGCGCGGCTGGCAAAAGATTTAAAGTGTGGGTAAGACCTTGGTACTTTGGAAACAAGAAAGCGGGCAAGGATCTAGGTGAACGCAAGCAAGTTCTTACTGCAACGGCTCGTAGATTGGGGCGTTAGGCGCATTTACGGGTATCCAGGCGACGGCATCAACGGCCTATTGGGCGCCCTGGAAGACTTCACCGATACGATTGAATTCATTCAAGTGCGCCACGAAGAGATGGCGGCGTTCATGGCATGCGCGCATGCCAAGTTTACCGGCGAAGTCGGGGTCTGCATGGCGACCTCGGGCCCGGGCGCGATTCATCTGCTGAACGGACTGTACGACGCGAAAATGGATCACGTACCGGTGGTGGCGATCGTCGGCCAAGCGTCGACGATGGCGCTGGGCGGATCGTATCAACAGGAAGTCGATCTGCAGACGCTGTTCAAGGACGTCAGCGAGTACAACTACACGATCAGCAGTACGACCGCAACGCGGCACGTCGTCGACCGTGCATTTCGAGCCGCAACGGGAATGCGCGGCGTCGCGACGGTGATCTTTCCGAAGGATCTGCAGGAGGAAGACTACACGGAGCCGCCTCGCAAGCACAACACCGTGCACAGCGGCGTCGGCTATTCGCCGCCCATGGTGATCCCGCGCCTGCAAGATCTGCAGCGCGCGGCCGAGGTGCTCAATGGCGCGACGAAGGTCGCCATGCTCGTCGGCGCCGGTGCGAAAAACGCGACGGACGACGTGATCGCGATCGCCGACAGACTGCAGGCATGTTGCGCTAAAGCGCTGCTCGGCAAAGATGTGCTTCCCGACGATTTGCCCTGGGTCACCGGAACGATCGGCTTACTTGGGACGCGGCCAAGTTCCGACATTATGAATCAGTGCGATGCGCTGCTCATGGTCGGGACGAGTTTTCCATATGCCGAGTTCTTGCCGAAGGACGGTTCGGTGCGCGCCGTGCAGATCGACATCGATCCGCGGAACATCGGCCTGCGCTACCCCACCGAAGTCAACCTGATCGGCGACGCTTCGGACAGCCTGCAAGCGCTGTTGCCGCATCTGCATCAAAAGCAAGACGCGTCCTGGCGAGAGAGCATCGCGAAGAACAAACAGGAGTGGTACGCGATCGAAGAGGATCGCGCCAACCAGTCGGCCGATCCCATCAATCCGCAGTACCTCTTTAGCGTTCTGGACAAAAAGCTGCCGTCAAACGTCATTTTGACCGGCGACGCCGGCACACCGACGAACTGGATGGCACGCCACCTGATGGTCCGGCGCGGCATGAAGATCTCACTTTCCGGCAGCCTTGCGACGATGGGCTCCGCGGTGCCGTACGCGATCGCCGCGAAATTTGCGTTTCCGGATCGCTGCGTCATCTCGCTGCCGGGCGACGGCGCGATGCAGATGAACGGCATCAACGAGCTGATTACGGTGTATAAGTATTGGAAGCAGTGGAGCGATCCGCGAATTATTTTCTTCGTCCTCAACAACGCCGATCTGAATCAGGTGACGTGGGAACAGCGGATCCTCTCCGGCTCACCGCGCAATATGGAAACGCAGCCCCTGCCGGATTTCCCGTACGCCAAATTCGGGGAATCGCTCGGCTTCAAGGGCATTCGCGTCGATACACCCGATAAGGTCGAGGAGGCGTGGGATCAGGCGCTGAGTGCGGACCGGCCGGTCGTTTTCGAAGCGATCGTCGATGGCAACGTCGCCACCTTGCCGCCGCACATTTCGCGCGAGCAGGCCCTGCACTTCCTGAAAGCCGTTCGCAAAGGCGACCCTGAAGAACGCGGCATGATCGCGGAGTCGATCAAACAGATGGTGGCCGGAATCATTCCGCACCGGCAAGAACACGCAAAGAAGGGCGAGTAACGGCCGTTTGATCCGAGTCATTGACGCGTCCAAGCGGAGCGGTCTCGAGGAGGAGTTGCGCAACGCGGTGCGCGGCGACGTGCACTTCGACGACGCGTATCGGGCGATGTACTCGACCGACGCGGCCAATTACCGGCAACTTCCCATCGCCGTGGTTTTACCGAGAGACGCCGAGGATGCGCAGCGAGCGATGGCGGTCTGCCATCGCCACGGCGCCCCCGTCACGCCGCGCGGCGGCGGCACAAGCCTCAGCGGCGCGAGTTGCAATGCGGCGGTCATCTTCGACTACAGCAAGCACATGCACCGCATCATCGAGCTCGATTTCGAGAAGCGGACTGCGCGCGTCGAGCCGGGAGTCGTGTTGGACGATCTGCGGCAAGCCGCTGAAGCGCGTGGCCTCACGATGGGCCCGGCGCCTTCGACGCATAATCGCTGCGCTATCGGCGGAATGTTCGGCAACAATTCCTGCGGCATCCCCGCGCAGTTCGCCGGCCGCATGGAGGAGAACGTCGAAGAGGTCGAGGTGCTGCTGCACGACGGCACGCGCATGCGCGTCGGCGCAACGCGGCCAGAAGAGCTGGAAGCGATCGTACGCGCCGGCGGCCGCAAGGGCGAAATCTACGCCAAACTCAAGGCGATACACGAAAAGTACGGACGCCTAGTTGAGGAGCGTTTCCCGCAGATTCCGCGACGCGTTTCGGGCTACAACCTCAACCAGCTTGCGCCGGAGAACGGCTTCAACGTCGCGCGCGCGCTCATCGGCAGCGAAGGCACCATCGTGCACGTGCTGGAGCTGACCGTGCGCCTCGTGCCGAACCCGCAATACACCGCATTGGCGCTCCTCGGCTTCGAAGACATCGCCACCGCCGGCGATCACGTCGCATACTGCAACACGCACATGCCGCACGCCATGGAAGGCCTCGACGAAACGCTCTTTCAGCACATGCACGCCAAGGGCAAAAACCCGCACGCGCAAGAAGAACTTTTTCCCGACGGAAGCGCCTGGCTCATGCTGCAGTTCGGCGGCGACAGCAGAGAAGAGGCCGAAACAAAGGCGCGCAAACTGGTCGACGGCATTAAACGTGAAAGCTCGCACGTCAAAGGTGCGCAGGTCACCGCAGACCAGCACACCATGGAAGAGATCTTCAAGATTCGCGAAGCCGGGTTGGGCGTCAACGCCAAACTTCCAAATCAACCGGAGTTTTATCCCGGCTGGGAAGACGCCGCGGTCGCTCCGAAGCACTTAGGGAACTATTTGCGCGAGTTTCAGCAGAAGATGCAAGAGTACGGCTACTTTGCATCGGTGTATGGGCATTTCGGCCAAGGGTGCGTGCATTGCCGCATCAACTTCGATCTGTTTACCAAAGAAGGCATCGAGCGCTACCGCAAATTCGTGCACGAGATGGCGCACATCGTCGTCAAGTACGAAGGTTCGCTCTCGGGCGAGCACGGCGATGGGCAGATCCGCGCGGAGCTGCTGCCGATCATGTACGGCGACGAACTGGTCCAGGCGTTCTGGGAGTTCAAGACCGCCTTCGATCCCGAAAACAAGATGAATCCGGGCAAGGTGGTGCGGCCGTATCGCATCGACGAGAATCTGCGCTGGGGCGTCAACTACGAGCCCTGGGATCCGCCGACGAAGTTCCGCCTGAAAGAAGATCACGGAAGCTTCGCCTATGCCGCCAATCGCTGCGTGGGCGCGGGCGTCTGCCGCAAACATGACAAGGGCACGATGTGCCCGAGTTACATGGTTTCAAAGGAAGAGAAGTACTCGACCCGCGGGCGCGCCCGTCTGCTGTTCGAGATGCTGCAGGGCGATCCGATGAAGCGAGGCTGGCGCGAAGACGAGGTTAAAGAGTCGCTCGAGTATTGCTTGGCATGCAAAGGATGCAAGCACGAATGCCCTGTCAACGTGGACATGGCGACCTACAAAGCGGAATTTCTGTTCCACTACTTCAAGGGCAGAATGCGGCCGCTCAATATGTGGCTGTTCGGCTACATGTTCTGGTGGGCAAAGCTCGCGTCGCTGATGCCCTCCGTCGCAAACTTCTTCACGCAAGCGCCGCCCTTCAGCACGCTGATCAAAAGCTCGCCTCGATCGCGCCGGAACGCGAGATTCCGATGTTCGCCGACCACACGTTCCGGGAGTGGTATGCGTCGCGCACGCCGCGTAATGTCGGAAACGAGCGCGTGATCCTGTGGGCCGATACCTGGAACAACCATTTCCATCCGCAGACGGCGCAAGCGGCGGTCGAAGTCCTGGAAGATGCCGGCTACCACGTGCTGCTGCCGCCGCGTCAGATTTGCTGCGGTCGTCCGCTGTACGACTACGGATTGCTCGATCAGGCAAAACGGCAGGTCGATGCGATCCTCGACGATTTGCGGCCGTTCATTCGGGATGGCGTGCCCGTCATCGGGCTAGAGCCAAGCTGTTTGTCCGTTTTCAAGGACGAGCTGCAAAACATGGTGGGCGAGGATATCGACGCTAACCGGCTTGCCGCGCAGTCCTACATGTTCGAAACATTCTTGAAGCAAAAGGCGGAAGGCGAAGCGCACTACAAGCCGCCGAAGCTCCAGAGAAACGCCATCGTGCACGAGCATTGTCACAAGAAGTCGGTGCTGGATCCCACGGCCGAAACGCACCTGTTCGAACAGATGCATTTGGATCACGAAAAGCTCGAAAGCGGATGCTGCGGGATGGCGGGCGCGTTCGGTTTCGAGCGCGACCACTACGCCATGTCGATCGCGTGTGGCGAACGGGTGCTCTTGCCGAAAATCCGCCAAGCGAAGCCGCAGACCATTTTGGTGGCGGATGGATTCAGCTGCCGCGAGCAGATCATGCAGACGACGAATCGCCAAGCGCTGCATCCGGCAGAGATCATGAAGATGGCGCTGGACGATCGCGGCTACGACCGCGATGATGCCTATCCCGAGCGGCGGTTCATGCCCGATCGGGAAGCGAAACGACGCGATCTCGTTGCCAAGGGTTACCTGATCATGGCAGCGGCGGCCGCTGCGGCCGTCTTGTCCGCCGCCGCGTTCGCGCGCAGGCCGCGCGGAAGATAACGGCGTTGGCGAAGATCGTCATCGTGGGAGGCGGCTTCGCCGGAACGTCGGCGGCGAGGGAATTCGAGCGCGCTTCAATACGCTCCGCTACTCAGCGTGACGATGTGACGCTGGTGGATCAGCGCAACTTCATGCTTTTCACGCCGATGCTTCCGGAAGTTGCCGGCGGCTCCATCGAGACGCGTCACATCGTCGCGCCGTTTCGCTCGTATTTAAAGAAGACGACCTTCGAACTGGGCGAGATCACGGCCGTTGACTTGAGCGGCCGAACCATCACCCTGCGGCATCCGGTCACGCAACGTTCCCGGGAGCTGCGGTACGACGAGCTGGTTCTCGCATTTGGTTCGACGAACTCAACAATGGGTGTTCCCGGCGCGGAGCGCTTCGCGTTGCCGCTGCAACGAATCGAAGACGCGCGAAAGATTCGCAGCCGCATCATCGGCGCAATGGAGGTTGCCGCGGGAACGAAGGACTTGAGCGAACGCGACGCGCTCCTGCGGTTCGTCATCGTCGGCGGCGGCTTCACCGGAGTCGAAGCTGCGGGCGAATTACGCGGTTTCGTGCATGCGTTGGTGAAGTATTATCCCTCGGTCGAGGCGGGACAAGTCGAGTTTGCCGTGGTGCAAAGCGAGGATCGCTTGCTGCCGCACCTGCCGCAGAAATTCGGCAAGTACGCGGCAGCTTCGCTGCGTGAGCGCGGCGTCCAGATTTTACTGGGAGCGAAGGTTGCGAAGGTCGACGAGAATGGGCTCGACTTGACGAGCGGAAAACATCTTGCGAGCCGCACGATCGTGTGGGCGGCCGGCACCAAACCGGCGCCGATCGTGCAGGATCTCGGTCTGGAAACCAGCGAGCACGGCGCGGTAAAAGTCAATCCCGATTTCTCCGTGCCGGACCGTGCGCATCTGTGGGCGATCGGCGACTGCGCCGCAATTCCCAAGCGAGGCGGCGGCACGTATGCGCCGCTGGCGCAAAATGCCGTGCGCGAAGGGCCGCTGCTGGCGCGCAACGTCCTGGCATCGATCTCCGGATCGCGGACAAAGCGCTTCCGGTATCGCACCTTAGGGCAGATGGCATCGCTGGGCAATCGTCAAGCGCTGACGGCATTGCCCGGAGGCCGCATGATCACCGGAACGCCCGCGTGGTTCCTTTGGCGGTCGTATTATTTGAGCCGTCTGCCCGGGCTGCAGCAAAAAGTTCGAGTCGCACTCGACTGGACGCTCGATGCGGTGTTTCCGCCGGAAATGGCCTGGCTTCCGTCGTTGAATGGAGAGCAAGATGAAACTGCGCGATAAAGTCGCGATCGTTACCGGGGGCGATACAGGAATCGGAAAGGCGATTTCGATCGCGCTGGCGACGGAAGGCGCCAAGGTGGTCATCGACTACCACGGCGACGAGAAACCGGCAAAAGCAGTCGTCGATCATATTGAAAACTTCGGCGGCAAGGCGATCTGCAATCCCGCCGACATTTCCAAACCGGATGAGGCCGCAGATTTAGTCAAAGCGGCCGTCGATCAGTTCGGCGGCCTGGACATCGCGGTGAACAATGCCGGCATCGAAGAGAAGCACCCGTTCATCGAAATGCCGCTCCAGGTTTGGAACAACGTGATTGCGGTCAACTTGACCGGCGTTTGGCTCGTGGCGCAAGCCGCAGCAAAACAGATGGCCGCGCAGCAACGCGGCGGACGTATCATCAACATCTCGTCCGTGCACGAAGAAATCGCTATGCCGACCAACGCGCCCTATTGCGCTTCCAAAGGCGGCGTGAAAATGCTGATGCGCACCATCGCGGTGGAGCTGGCGCAGTACGGCATTACGGTCAACGACATTTGCCCCGGCGCGGTCGACACGCCGATGGACGCGCCCTTGAAGCGCGACCAAAAAGAGTACGACGAGCTGCTTAGCGAGATTCCGCTCCGCCGTATGGCCAAGCCCGAAGAGGTTGCGCAGATGTGCGTCTATCTGGCCTCCGATGAAGCAGCCTATGTCACGGGCGCTTCGTTCTTCATCGACGGGGGCATGAGCAAGCAATCCGGCTCGCTGTGATGCCCGAGCATCGCTTCGGCGTGAGCGAATTCACCACGTGGCCGTGGCCGTTCGAGCGCGACGTCGATCGGTTTCCGGCTCACGGCATCGACACGATCGAGGTCTGCGAATTCAAGCTCAACCTTGCCGATTATGCGCCGCAGCTGCGCACGATCGGCGAGCGCGGGATGACCGTAAGTTCCGTCCAATCGACGGTGCACTCAATCTTTCCCGACAGTCTCGCGCCGCAGCCCGCGGCGCCGAAGGATCGTGCGCGCCACATCAAGGACGCGATCGCGAAGATCGCTCCGCACATCCCCGAGCAGACGCCGTTCGTCGTTATCACGGGCGCGGCGCCGCAGGGGAACACGCAACAGGTCTACGAGCAGTGTCTAGAGACGCTTCCGGAGCTGGCGCAGTGCGCTGCGGACCATGGGGTGCGGCTTGCCTACGAGCCGCTCAATCCGGTGCTGTTCAATACGGATACGGCGCTCTGGGGCTTAGACGAGGCACTGGAACTCGTGAAGAAGATCGATCATCCGGCGCTCGGCATCTGTCTGGACACCTGGAACATCTTTCAAACGCCGGATCTGTACGATGTGATCGCGCAGTGCGCAGGCCGGATTTTTGTGGTGCAGGTGAGCGATTGGCATCGCCCGCGCTCCGGCGCCGATCGCATCAGCCTGGGCGAGGGGTCAATTGACAACGCCGCGATAATCCGCACGGTGCGAGAAACGGGCTACAGCGGTCCGTATGTCCTCGAAATTTTTTCGGGAGAGTCGTTGCCCGATTCGATCTGGCGCGCCGATCTGGACGCGGTGCTGCAGCACAATCGAGATACCTTTGCAGCGATCTGGGAGCGCAGCGGATCGTGAACGTCCCGGCGCGCGTGTACGATCTAAGCCAGCCCGTGTTTTCGAACTGTCCGCAATATCCCGACACGAATCCGCGACCCATAACGGTGCGGCTCTTTTACATGCTTGCCGTCGAGGGCGTCAACAAAGAGGTCGTCGAGATCACGACGCATTCGGGGACGCACTGCGACGCGCCATACCACTTTTTTGATGACGGCAAGGCGATCGACGAGATCCCGCTCGAGCAGTATATCGGCCCTGCTGCGATTCTGGACGTTCGCGGAAAATCGCCCGGAAGCGCCATCGAGCGCAGCGATATCGAAGCAGCGAGCAAGGGCATTGCTGCGGGCGACGTCGCGCTGCTCAACACGGGCTGGGGACACAAGCGCGCGAACACAAAAGAGTTTCTTACGCAGTACGTCTACTTGAGCGGCGAGGCTGCGCAATTCTTGGTGGAACGCGGCGTTAAAGGCGTCGGCATCGACGCGGTCAGCTGGGCGGTTACAACGATCCGGCCAAGGCCGCTCCTCCGCACCGGACGCTGCTCGGGCAGGGCAGGTTCATCGTGGAGGAACTCTTCTTTCCCGATGAAGTGATGGATGGAAAAAAGCGCCTGTTTGTCGCCGCGCCGGTGAAGCTGCAGGGCTGCGGCGGAGCGTGGACGCGCGCAATGCTCTGGGAATTTTGAGGTATGCTATCCCTTTACCGGAACGGAGTCACTACAGAATGAACACCAGCGATTTTTTGCTCGAACGGCTTGTCGAGTGGGGTTTTAAGCGCGTCTACGCCTACCCGGGCGATGGTATCAACGGCATCTTGGGGGCATTCGATCGAATCGGCGATAAGCTCGAGTTCATCCAAGTTCGCCACGAAGAGATGGCCGGGTTCATGGCCTGCGCGCACGCCAAGTTCACGGGTGAAGTCGGGCTCTGTTTGGCAACATCCGGCCCAGGGGCGGTGCACATGCTCAACGGTCTGTACGACGCAAAGATGGATCACACGCCGGTTGTGGCGATCGTCGGACAAGCCGCGACGAGTGCTCTGGGTAGTTCATATCAGCAAGAAGTCGATCTTCAGGTGCTGCTGCAAGACGTCACGGAATACGTTTATACGGTTTCGAGCCCCGCGGCGATGCGCCACATCGTCGATCGTGCGGTTCGGACGGCTGCTGCCTTTCGCGCCGTCGCCTGCGTGATCGTCCCCAAAGACATACAGGAAAAAGATGCCGTTCCTCAGCCACCGCGCAAGCACAATATGACGCGCAGCAGCGTCGGGTACTCGGCGCCGGTCATCGTTCCCACGCAGCGCGATCTTCAGCGAGCGGCCGACGTGCTCAATAGCGGCGAGCGCGTGGCCATGATGGTCGGTCAAGGCGCGGCGAACGCAACGGATGAAGTGCTGGCTGTTGCCGACCGGCTCGGCGCCGGCGTCGCAAAGGCACTGCTCGGCAAATACGTCGTTCCTGACGATCTACCGTACGTTACGGGAACGCTCGGGTTGCTCGGCACCCGCCCGAGCTCCGACATGATGAACCAGTGCGACACGCTCCTGATGGTCGGCACCTGTTATCCGTATTCCGAGTTCCTCCCGAAAGAAGGGCAAGCACGGGGCGTGCAGATCGACATCGACGCGCGGAACGTCGGGCTGCGTTTTCCAACGGAAGTCAACCTGATCGGCGACAGCCGCGAAACGCTTTCGGCGCTGCTTCCCTTGCTTAAGCCAAAGACGGACAATGCCTGGCGTGAGAAGATTGCAAAGAATCTGCAGGAATGGTACGGCGACGAAGAAGCACGCTGCCACGTCAAAGGCGAGCAGATCAATGCTCAGCTCGATATTCTGGGAGCTGAACGAGCGGCTGCCCGATAACGCGATCCTCACGGGCGACGCCGGCACGGCGACCAATTGGTTCGCGCGTAATATTCACATGCGGCGAGGGATGAAATCGTCCTTATCCGGCAGCCTTGCGACGATGGGATCCGCAGTTCCCTACGCCATCGCGGCGAAGTTCGCGTTCCCAGATCGCGTCGTTATCGCGTGTACAGGCGACGGCGCCATGCAGATGAACGGTAGCGCCGAGTTGCTGACCGTCGCAAAGTATTGGAAGCGGTGGTCCGATCCGCGGCTCATTTTCTTAATCATGAACAATTCAGACCTCAACCAAGTTACTTGGGAGATGCGTATCGAGAGCGGGAATCCGAAGTACGAAGCCTCGCAGAACTTGCCGCATTTCAATTACGCCGAATATGCCGATCAAATCGGCTTGAACGGCATACGAGTCGAGCATTCCGAGGAGATCGGGCCGGCATGGGATCGCGCGTTGTCTTCCGATCGGCCGGTGATCTTCGACGCAGTCGTCGACCCGAACATCACGCAGCTGCCGCCGCATATCACCCTGCAGGAAGCGCACAATCTTTTCTCGGCGCTCTCAAAAGGCGACCCCGATGAGGGCGGCGTGATCAAGGAATCGATTAAAGAAGTGCTCGCCGGTCTTTTGCCGCACCGCAGCTCAGGAAAGTAAACGCACCTCAATGCGGCCGTCGCGCACCCGTGTTTGCAAGCACGGCTGCGCGTGGACGGCCGGGCCGTCCAGCACACGCCCGTCCGCCAAAGCAAATCGCGAGCGGTGCCACGGACATTGGATGCTGTCATCGATGAGGTTGCCCTCCGAGAGCGGCCCGCTGAAGTGCGAGCACGTTTCGGCCAGCGCAAATATTTGCTCTCCGCGACGGACGAGCAGGATCGGAACACCATCGTGCTCCGCACGCGTCGGCCGCGACTCGGGCAGCTCGGATTCGGCAAACACTGACACAAACTCCGCGGGAAAGGTTTGACCAGCCGTGCGATCGACGCCGATGCGATGCTCGTAGATCATCTTTCCGCCCAGGCGCGCCGCGGCCGTCATTACGCCATAGCCGATCAAGCTCAACATCCGGCCAATTCGACGCGAATCACGCCTGCGCGAAATCAGTGAAGCGGCGAATAAGGTCGTTCCGCTCAAGTTCAAGAGGCCGTGAATCATGCCAAGACGGCGGCCGGGCGCATCGGCATCTTGCCAATCGGTCACTCCGGTGACCGCCGCACACAGCGCACCGCCTAGCCCGATCGCCACGCAAGCGTCGGCCGCCGTCGCGAAATCGTCACGGCCGCCGATCACCTCTAAAGCATCAAAAACCAGCGCCGTTGTCCACGCACCGATGGGGACATCGGTAAGAACCACATGCAGCGGCTCTGACACCCATGTTCCGTTAAGGAAGTTCTTGAGCTTTTGACCACCCGGACCCGCGCTTGCAAAACCCCGGTGCACGAGTTTTTGCAAGCTTTCTGCGATGGCTCTGGACCTCGGCGATTCTCCGCTGTCAGAGCCGCCGGTAATGTCGGGTGTGGCCATGATTGCGCCCGCTATGCAGCGGTGCTGCTTAGGAGCTGTTCCTTGGCCTGCGCGAGTTTCGTTCCGAGCTGCTCCAGCTCCGATTCGTCCATGAGGTCTTTCGCCTCTTTGAACATCTCGTGCTCTTCCTCATGCACGTGATGCTTTACCAGCTCGCTCAAAACTTGCAGCTTTGCATCGTACGTTTCATCCGTAGCGTCCGTGGCCTCCAGCCGTTTCAACATATCCTTCACGTTGGCATGCTCTTCATATGCCTCGAGGACTTCTTGCGTCGCATCATCGTCGTCCTCGGCCTTCGCTTTTTGCTTGACTGCGGGATAAAAGATCGTTTCTTCGATCTTCGAGTGCACCGTGAGTTCCTTGTCGATTTGTTGAAAAAGCTGCCGCCGCTGGGCATGAGCGGATTCGCTAAGCCCTTGAACTTGTTTTAGAAGATCTTCGACGGCTCTATGGTCAGCTTTGAGTAAGCTAATGGCATCCATTTGGTCCTCTTTCTTCGCCGGTATGGATGTTGAAGCGTACCCTATTTGGTATTGTGCGAACCGAAAGCTCCTAAACAGAATGGCCGCTTGTTCCCGGCGTAGACGGGCAGGCGCTCCGTGATGAAGTCCAGGAACGTGCGGTATGCCTGGAGGGCATGATGCATTTTGATGAAGCGCATCGAAAACTCTACATGCCCGACGATCGCCGCGTGGTGTTCATCTTGCGGCGGCCATACGTCATTTGGCTTGCCATCGTCATCGCCTTGCCGATTGTGCTCGCGTGGCTGCAAGTGCTCACGCTCGGAATTCACTCCGCATCGTCGCCGGTCGCCGGCATTACCGCGAGCGCGCCGGGCCACCCGCGCGGATTTCCCGTATGGATCCGCTGGACGCACTTCGCGAATCTGTTTTTCCTCTTTTTCCTCATGCGCAGCGGGTTATCGATCGTGATGGATCACCCGCGGCTTTACTGGAACAACGGCTGCAGGCCCGGGACGGAGTGGCTGCGGTTTACGCCGATCGACGTGCCGATGGATCGCGACTGGACTTCAAAGGACGATGCGCGGTATATCTCGCCGCTCATCGCGCTGCCGGGTTACCGGCACACAATCGGGATGGGACGATCCTGGCATTTCATCACGAGCTACGGATTTGTCATCGTCGGCTTGATCTACGTTGCGATGCTCTTGATCAGCGGACAATGGCCGCGACTTATTCCAACATCGTGGGCGATTTTTCCGTACGCATGGCAGACCTTCGTCCACTACGCGACCTTTCACTTTCCGATCGAACCAAACGGTTACTACGCGTACAACGCGCTACAGCAGCTCTCGTATTTCGGCGTGGTCTTCATTCTGGCGCCGCTCTCGATCTTTACGGGAATTGCGATGTCGCCCGCGGTCGACAACGCCTTTCCTTGGTATCCGCGCATCTTCGGTGGACGCCAGGGCGCGCGGTCAATTCACTTTCTGCTGCTGTGCGGCTACGCTGCGTTCACTCTCGTGCACGTGGCTCTGGTGTTGTTTACCGGAGCGCAGCGGAATTTCAATCACATCGTCTTGGGCACCGACGACGCCCGCCCGCTGGGCTTAATCTTCGGCTGCATCGGGCTTGCCGCGGTGGTTGCTTCCTGGATCGTCGCGTACGTGGTGGCGTGGAAATATCCCCGTTTGATTCAACGGCTGCAGAAGATCGTGCTCTTCCCCATCGAGCGCATGATGAGGGCCTCTCGCAGGTTTAATCCCGCGGAACGCTACACGCGGCGCGACGTGTCACCGTACTTTTGGGCGAACGGAAAGATGCCCGATTCGCAGGCGTGGAAGGGCCTGGCGGCGGCCGATTTTCGCGATTACCGCTTGCGCGTCAGCGGCAGGATCGAAAACGCCGTCGAGTTGAGCCTCGACGACATTCGGGCGCTCGGGCACGACGAGCACGTTTCGTTGCACCACTGCATTCAGGGTTGGAGCGGCATAGCGCAATGGGGCGGTATTTCGATGGCTCGCCTTATCGCTCTGGTGAAGCCCCTTGCGGATGTACGTGTCGTCGCGTTCATCTCGTTTGGCGAAGGAACGTTCGGTGGTATCTATTACGATACGCAGCGGATGGAGGACATCGTGAAACCCGAATGCCTGCTTGCCTACGAAATGAATGGCGCGCCGCTCCCGCATTTGCATGGTGCGCCGCTTCGCTTGCGCGTCGAAAATCAACTGGGCTTCAAAATGGTGAAATGGATCCGCGAGATTCGCTTCCTCGAAAGTGAGACGACCATTGGCGAAGGGTATGGTGGGGCGAACGAGGATCAAGAGTACTTCGATCTGCTGCCGTATATTTAAAAGACGCTCATGGATGTGCTCAAGAAAGATGCCGCCGCATTCGACCGCGAGATTCGCGAGGGACGGTTTCAGCGCTGGTTGGCGCTCGTCGCCGGCCTTTCAAGCGCGCTGAGCGGCGCGGAAGTAACGTACGAGCACTACAAAGGCAGCTACAGCGGCCGGATCATGTATACGCCGGTGATGCTCAGCGCTGCACTCTTCGCCGCGGGCGTCAGCGGGTTTTTCAGTAAGCGCGCGGCCACTAAAGTGCTGCCCGCAATTTCTGCGCTCACGCTGATCGACTGCGCGGTGGGTTTCTATTTTCACGCGAGGGGCATTCAGCGCAAACCCGGCGGCTGGCGCCTGCCGATCGTCAACATGGTCATGGGGCCACCGATCTTCGCGCCGCTGCTCTTCGGCGTGAGCGCGTATCTGGGTCTGGTGGCGTCGTTGTTGCGTCGCGGCGACGACGACCAGGGGAGTGCATTGCCCGCGCCGGCCTCGCAAGCGCATTGGGCGGCGATGCTTTGCGCGGAGCGCGAAACGATCGGTTCGGAGCAAGATATTCGCGAAGGGCGCTTTCAACAGCACATGATTATCTCGGCGATAGCATCGGCGTTCTTGAGCGGCTTCGAAGCCGCATACTCCCATTACAAGAACAACTTCCGTTACCGGGTCCAGTGGTCGCCGCTCATCGTTGCGCCGTTGCTCATGGTCGCGGGAGTCGGCGCAATACGGCGCCCGAAGATCGCGCACACGTGGTTTCCCGCCGTTTGCGCGATCGCCATGGCGAACGGCGGCATCGGCTTCGTCTTTCACGTTCGGGGGACGGTACGGCGTTCCGGCGGCACAAAAAAACTGCTCTACAATATCATCTACGGGCCGCCGGTGTTTGCCCCCCTGTTGTTTTCAGCCAGCGGCTTTCTGGGTTTGTTGGCCAGTCTGCTGCGGCGAGAGGAATGAGCGTGGAGAAGCGGCCTGTCGATCCGCAGACCGGCACCCCGCTGGGCCCCTTCGCGCAGCCCGGCTACTATCCGGGCTTCAGTACGCTGCGTCAAAAGAAGTTTTGGGATGCAAAGACGCGCGAAGTCGTGCTCGACCGTGTCAACAATGTTCCGCAGTTTCGGTTTTTCAACGGCGAACAGGCGCGATTGCTGGAAGCCGTCTGCGATCGCGTCTTGCCGCAACACGATAGGGACGAAGCGCATCGCATTCCCATCGCGCCGCAGATCGACAAACGCTTATACGAAGATCGGCATGATGGCTACCGTTTCGAGGACATGCCTGCGGATCGCGAGGTATTCACCCTAGGGCTGCAGGCGATCGACGAGATGGCGCAGTCGCTGCACGGACGCGGCTTTATCGATATTACATCAACCGAACAGGACGAGATTTTGCGCTCGATCCACCACGGCAAACCACTGGTTGCCAATGCGATCTGGGAACGGATGCCCGCGCACCAGTTTTGGATGCAGCTGCTGCAAGATTGCGCGGAAGCGTACTATGCGCATCCATGGGCGTGGGACGAAATCGGGTTCGGCGGCCCGGCGTATCCGCGCGCCTACATGCGTTTGGAACGCGGCGAACCCGAACCATGGGAAGTGCAAGAGCGCCGCTACGAATGGAGAGGGCCGGACTCGGCATTGTCGGACGAATACGAGCCGGTCGGCGGCCAAGACGAGCATTACGCGCCGCCCGGCCAGGCAGGGACGCATTGAGCGCGCACATGCTCGGCTCGATGCAGCGGCTCGATGTGCCGATGCGCCGGTTTTCGTCCGATGAAGACGTCCACTTTGCGATCGTCGGCGCGGGCGCCGGCGGCGGTGTACTCTCGCAGCGATTGGCGCGCGCGGGATTTCGCGTCGTCGTCTTTGATGCCGGTCCGTTTTGGGACACCGAACGCGACTGGGTAAGCGATGAGGCCGGCTCGCACAAGCTGTACTGGACGCAAAAACGCATCACGGCGGGAACCGAGCCGCTGGCGCTAGGCGCCAACAACAGCGGTCAAGGCGTGGGCGGGAGCACCGTGCACTGGGCCTCGTTCACGCCGCGTCTGCATCCTTCCGATTTCCAAATTTACACCTTGGACGGCGTCGGCATCGATTGGCCAATCTCGTATGCTGACATCAAGCCGTACTACGAGCTGATGGAACGTGAATTGCCGGTATCGGGACCCGCATACTTTCCATGGGGCGATCCGCACGGATATCCGTTCGGCCCGCATCCAATGGGCGGCGTCGGCAACGCACTGATTCGCGGCTGCACGGCATTGGACATCGGCGTTTGCGCCGGCGGCCCCGTGGCAATTCTGGAAGGGTCGCGTGCAGATCGGCCGCATTGCATCTACCGCGGCTTTTGCATCCAAGGCTGCAAGGTTGGCGCCAAGGCTAGCACGCTGGTCACCCACATTCCGGATGCGATCGAGAGCGGCGCGGAGGTTCGCGCCGATTGCATGGTGGCGCGCATCGAACTCGGAAAAAACCGGCGAGTGACAGGCGTCACGTACTTCGATCCGGACGGCCGTCAGCGCTTTCAAAAAGCCAAAGCGGTCGTCGTGGCCGGGTATTCGATCGAAACCCCGCGGCTGCTTCTCAACTCCGCATGCGCCGGCTTCGAAAACGGACTTGCGAACTCGAGTGATTGCGTCGGGCGGTATCTCATGGCGCAGGCGGGCAACGTGATTCTCGGCCGGTTCGATGAGCCCGTGCGCATGTACAAAGCGCCGCCGGCCCATGCGCTGACGGAAGCGTTCTATGAGACGGATCCAAAACGCGATTTCGCGCGCGGCTTTGCGATTCAGACGGTTGGTCCGCTGCCGATCGCCTTTGCGAAACAAATGACGGTCGCGAAAGGGGCGTGGGGCTGGGGGCTGCGCCGCGTGATGATGGACTACAATCATTGGGCCGCCTTCGGTTTTCTAGGCGAGATATTGCCGCAAGCGAACAATCGCGTCGAGCTGGCCGATGAAACCGACGCTTTTGGGCTGCGCGTTGCAAAAGTCACCTTCGGGCTGGGAGAGAACGACAAGAAGCTGATTGACTTCGGCAAGAACAAGACGATGGAGGTGATGTGGGCCGCCGGCGCCCAGGAAGTCGTTCAGGAAGCGCGGTACGCTCACTTGGTCGGGGCGGCGCGCATGGGTGACGACCCGGCGACCTCGGTCGTCGATCAGTTCGGGCGCACGCACGATATCGCGAACCTGTTCATTTGCGACGGCAGCATCTTGCCGACGCAAGGCTCTGCGAATCCGGGACTGACCGTCATGGCACTGGCCGCACGCATCGCGGACTACATCATCACCCAGGGCGACGCAATTTTCACCTCTGATAAGCGGGACATGCGAACCTCACCGATTCGCCGAGATCTTGCGCCGCCGGATACCTGGCACGGCATGCCTCGCGCGGTGACGCGTGCCTGATCTTTTCCAGCAGCAACATGAGTAGTGCCGAAGGGGGCCGGTAAGATGATCGCTTTGACGTTGGCCGCAACGCTTGCAGTAGCTCCGGCGCGGCCGCCGGACGGAACGTACACTTACGCGATCACGCGGGCAGGAGCGAAGATTGGTACGAGCGTGCTGGCGTTCAAGACATCGGGGTCGATGCTGACCGTGCAAGAACGTGCCGATCTCGGCGCTTTACAGGCGACGACGAACACCGTGCTCGATGGGAATACGCTGCAAGAGACCGCGTATAACGGTACGTCGCCGCAGCAAGGCTCGTTCAGCGTAACATTCGAGAACGGTGGCGTCACGATTCACTCGGGAAGCACGGCCGTGCCGCTGCAGGCCGTAGGCGGCCAGCCGATAGTCGTTGCGGACGGGCTCGTTTCATCTGCCGCGCTGATTCCGGCGATCATGCATGCGAGCAGTACGGCGAAGAGTTTCACCCTTGCCGCACTCAACGGCGGCAAGGCCTTCGCCGCATCGAGCGGTTCGACGACCGCGCGGCCGCCACAAGGCGTGCCGCAAACCGATGCCGCTATGACGCTGACCTATGCCGGGGCTACGGCAACACTTTGGTACGATCCAAAGACCAACGTTCTCGACCTGCTGCAGAACCCGACGGCTTCGGTGGATATCCGGCTCGTTTCTCGCAGCGCGCAGGCGGCGATCGCGCCAATCGTCGTTGCAACGCCTGTGCCGTTGCCGGCGGCGAAATACGTAACGCGCACGGTAACATTTCCGGCGGCGTTCGGCGCGCAACTGGCCGGTGCGCTCACGATACCGGAGCACGCACATCTGCCGCTGCCGGCAATCGTGATGGTGCCGGGCAGCGGCGCTCAGGATCGCGACGAAGCAATCGGCCCGAACAAAATTTTCTTACAGCTGGCAAACGCGCTTTCCAATCACGGCTACATCGTCTTGCGTTACGATAAGCGCGGCGTCGGCGCAAGCAGAGGCGAAGGCATAAACGATTTCCGCCAATATGCGGTTGCGGACGCCGACGGGGCGTTTCACTACGCGCAGACATTGCCGGAGGTGGACAAGAAGCGCATCTATCTGCTCGGCCACAGCGAAGGCGGCATGAGCGTGCCGATCATCGCATCCCGCGAAAAAGGCATACGCGGCATCATCCTCTTGGCGCCGGCGGCCGTGCCGCTCGCGCAAGTCGTCAGCAAACAGGAAGGCGCCAAAGCCTTGTCTTCGCTGGCGCAATTCAGGGAATTCTTGCAGAGTTGGGCGGGCTACGTACCAGCGCAAACGATCGCGCAGGTACCGTGTCCGATTCTCGTCGTGCAAGGCGGAAAAGATATGCAAGTATTGGCGAGCGATCTGCCGCATCTCGTTGACGCAGCCAGGACAGCGCACCGCAACATTACCGTGCGCCTCTTGCCCGACGACGATCACATCTTTCTGAAGCTTCCCGGCGCCCAGCGCTCGACTGGGACGGAATATTATCGCCCGGCTTACATCGATCCGGCATTGGCTGCGGCGATTCTGTCGTGGCTGGCGGGCTAACAGACCAAGCGCGCTAAAAGTTTTCCTGAACGAAGGTGATCCTGTAGAGGTAATCGCCCGGCACGGGTTTGCAGCCGGCATATTTTGGTTCGTACGTCGACGCTTTGGCAGCTTCCATGGCGGCAGAATCTAGTACAGCGACGCCGCTAGAAAACGCCATGGCCACGCCCAAGACTTTTCCCGTTGCATCCAAGTGCACGCGCACAATGGCTTGATTACGCGGGAAAAAGCCAAAGCGATTGCTTCGCGGCGGATACTCGGGCACTACCTGCGTGATGATTTGCGCTTCGTGGTTGCACGCGTAGTCAGTTTTTTCAAACGTCATCTGGATCGCGAACGTGCTTGGAATAGTTCCGCAGGCCGCTGCAGCGGGGTAAAACGTTGACGCTTTTGCAGCCGAAACTGCGGCTTGATCGAGTGCCGCATTCCCCGTGGACGCGATGACTCGGGCATCCGTTGGGCGGCCATTCTCGTTGGTCCAGACTTGCACCCTGGCAACGGCTTGTGCACCTTTGATGTCGCCGTATGCCGAAGCGGGCGCTTTGGGTTCCGCGATATGCTTGGCGAGCGCGGGATGATTACACGGATCGCCCAATGCCTGCGGTGAGGGGCTTTGCGCGAGCGAGGGAGATAACGGCATGTCCAGCGCCAACACTAGGCACGCAAGCGGTGCAACCTTGATCCCGGCGCGCATTTCTGCTGTGGAGCGACGGTTCGAAGGTACGGGTTAGCCTTCCCGCGTTTCCGCGACGTTGGTGGCCGCCGTTTCGCGCACCCTCTCCCCGTAGTAAAATATAGATGGAGGCGGATGATGATTCGACGAAAATTCTTCGCCGCGCTCGCGAAAGCTCAGAACGCGCGCACCCTTCGACACGCTCAGGGTGACAATAAGCGGCTCAGGGTGACAACGGATGACAGCGTGGCGGCGCAGGATGACAAGGGAAACTGCCTAGCGTAGCCACGCGGCATGCACATCAGTCCCCATCTGCATCTGCGGGGTGCGGCGCGGCCGCGAGTAGGGCCTGCGCCGTCAGATGCGCGCGTGCGCATCGCGAAGCTCGGCATGTATCTTGCCGGCTTTATGGCGGTGGTCAACATCAGCGTCGTGTATCTGGCGGTGCCTTCCATCGAAAAGACGCTGCACGCGCCGATCGCCGATCAACAGTGGATCTTGAGCATCTATCCGCTGATGGAGGGCGGGTTTACGCTCGCCGGCGGGACGGTGGGCGATCTCTACGGGCGCAAGCGGGTGATGACCATCGGCACGTGGGTCTTTGCGTTGGCGACGTTAGCGTGCGCGCTTTCGATTTCGGCGCCGATGCTGATCATTGCGCGCGCATTCCAAGGGTTTGGCGGTGCGGTGCTGCTCTCGTTGCCCGTCGCGATCTTGGTGCAGATGTTGCCGGACCCGACCGACAACGAAGGCGCGATCAAAACATTTGCCACGGTCGCGGGCTTGGGCGCCGTCGCCGGCCCCGTGATCGGCGGCGTCCTCGTGCACTGGTTTTCATGGCCGGCGGTGTTCTACATCTCGGTCGCGATGGCGCTTGGCGTGCTGCTAACGCTTGCATCGGTAGATGAAAGCCGGCGCGACCCGGAGCTGCGCTTAGATGTCGCCGGTCAAGCGCTGAGCATCATTGCCTTCGTGGCGATCAGTTTTGCGCTGATCGAAGGGCCGGCCAAGGGCTGGAACTCTGCGTTGATCATCGGGGCCTTTGCGCTTGCGGTGGTTTCGTTTGCCGCTTTCGTCGCCGTCGAAAGGCGGGTGAGCCGGCCGATGGTGCACTTGCGCTATTTTCGTTCCGGATTCTTCAACGCGTCGATGCTGGCCATCGGCGTCATCAATTTCGCTTGGTATGGCATCATGCTGATCGCCTCGCTGTTTTTGCAGAGCTTACAGCACCAGTCGGCATTGTTCGCGGGTTTCTATCTGGTTCCGAGCAACGTGGCGTTCTTCGTGTCCAACCAATACAGCGGGAAGGTCGAAAAGCGCGTCGGCCAGGGGCTGTTCGTCGTTCTCGGGATCATCGTCAGCGCCGTTGGAATAGCGTATCTGGCTACGCTCAGCGCAGCATCGCACCCGTGGCAGATTGCGCTCGGGCTCTTCATCGCCGGAATTGGCTGGGGCTTCGTGTTCACACCTGCGACGTCAATGGGCATGAAAGTTTGCGATCAAGCCGATGAAGGTTTTGCGTCGGGAGCCCTCGCGCTGAGCCGTTCGCTGTTTGGCGTCTTCGGAATCGCCGTACTCGGATCACTGCTTGCGCAAGGAACCGCGAAACACAGCTTCGTCTACGGCGCGCAGCTGGCGTTTTGGGTGACCGTTGCGCTCACGCTCGCAGCCACCATCGTCATTTACATGCTTGCCGTTGGGCGTTCAGCTCGAGAAGGACAACGCATTCGCGCAACCTAACGGTCGTCGCCCCACGAAGGAGGCCTTATGCGGATGCTCATGCACGTTGACATCCCGCTCGAGCCGTTCAATACGGCCGTGCGCGACGGCAGCGCCGGAACGAAGATACAAAAGATTCTCGAGGCCCTCAAGCCGGAGGCGGCATACTTTACCGAGTACGATGGTCACAGGGGCGGCACGCTGGTCGTCAATCTCAATGACCCCTCGGATGTACCGCGCTTTGCCGAGCCGTTTTTCCTGACGTTTAACGCGGAAGTCAGATTTCGCGTCGCAATGACACCGGAAGACCTTGGCAAGTCCAACTTGGAGGTTATCTCCAAGCAGTGGGGTTAGGCCGCTAGGCGAGTTGCTCGCTCATCCTTCGACAGGCTCAGGATGACAAAAAGCGACTCAGGATGGCAAACGGTCAGGGTGACAGCGTAGCGGACGGGGACACAGTTGAGAGCGGCGTCGGTGACGGACTAGGCGAAGCGGGGAGCGTGTCGCCGTAGAGCACGATGGCGTACGTCGTTCCTTTAGCGATCGTATACTTCGGCGGCGTCAACGAAAAGAACAGATCATTCTTTTGGCGGCTGGATTTGTTGAACGTCCAGAGCGCGCGGTACGTGGTGCTCTTGTGCGAGACGATTTTTTTGAAGAGTTGAACGGCAAAACCTCGTCCGTCAATCTGCGATGAGGGGAGCGTAAAACTCGCAAGCACCCGGCCGTCGAGCGCGTAATCGGCCGACGGCGTTAAGGCGACCATCATCAACGGCGTCACTTTCGGCGGCTTCTTTGCGGTGCTCACCAAAGACGGAGCGTTTTTCGGCAACGCTTGTACGTCGAGCGCTACTGCGGGGGCGGGACTAGGCGATGCGCCCTTCGACAGGCTCAGGGTGACAGGAGTTGGCGTCGGTGAAGGTGTTGACGTTGCACCTGAGGGCGTTGGCGTTGCCGCGGGCAGATTAAATTGCAGTTTACAACCATAGCCGTCGAGTGTGCTCGGACAATCGAAGCCGTTGGATGCATCGGCGATCGGATAGTTGGCCGTTGCGGCGTTTTGCTGCGCGCCCGGCGATCCCGACGCGCCCGGCGAAGGCGTGAGCGCAAGCGTGGAAACCCCTGATGCGCCGGGCATCGGCATAACGGAAGCTTGCGGAGGCACGCCGTTGGGCAGTTGCGTTCCGCTATCGAAGCTGCCGCTGCAAGCTCCCGCGGCGATGACGATGATAAAGAAGGAGAGCCGAGCGACGCGCATCATGTTTTTGAATCCGCCTTTGCTTGGAGTTCGCGGGCGAAAGCGTCGATGCTTGCGGATCGCCGTTCATCGCTGCCGCGTTGGTTGATGTTCACGGTGTTTTCTGCCGCCTCTTGTTTGCCGGCAACTAAGATGTACGGCACCTTCTGCGTCTTCCAGCGCCGGATCTTGTAGCCGAGCTTTTCGTCGGATTCGTCGACCTCGATACGAAAGCCGCCTTCCGCGAGCCGTTCGCGAACCGATCGCGCGTAGTCGAGTTGGTGTTCGGAGATCGGCACGACGACCGCCTGCACTGGAGCAAGCCAAGCGGGGAACTCGCCGGCGAAGTGCTCGACCAGGATCCCGAAAAAGCGTTCCATCGAACCGGCCAAGGCGCGATGAATCATCACCGGCACCCGATCACCGTCCGGCGCGCGATACGTCAGGTCGAAACGTCGCGGCAAGACGAAATCCACTTGAACCGTTCCCAACTGCCACTTGCGGCCGATGGCGTCACGCAGGTTGATATCGAGCTTCGGCCCATAGAACGCGCCGCCGCCCTGTTCGACGGTGTATGGCAACGAGTGGCCCTCAATGGCGTTGCGAATCGCCTCTTCCGCCATCGGATCCGTGTCCGTCCGCAAGTGCGCTTCTCGCGTGCCGAGTGAATACTCGAACTCCGCAAACCCGAAGGCGTGCATCAACGCCAGCGCTTCGTCGAGCGTCTGGTCGAATTCGCCTTGCAGCTGTTCGGGCGTGCAAAAGAGATGGGCGTCGTCCTGCGTGAAGCCGCGCACTCGCGTCAGCCCGTGCAAGACGCCGCTGCGCTCGTAGCGGTAGACCGTGCCGAACTCGGCATAACGCAACGGCAGATCGCGGTAGCTGCGCAGCCGGTCTTTGTAGATGAGAATGTGGCCGGGACAGTTCATCGGTTTGAGCCGGTACCGCTGCTCCTCGACTTCAAGCGGACCAAACATTGCCTCGGCGTAGTTTTCGAGATGGCCCGACGTTTGCGAAACTTGCTCGTGCATGATGTGCGGCGTCACCACGGGGAGATAGCCGCGCTTGCGCAGGCCGGCGCGAATGAACTCCTCGATGATGCCGCGGACGATCGCGCCTTTGGGGTGCCAAAAGACGAGGCCGCCGCCGGCCGCCTCTTGGATTGAAAACAAGTCCAGTTCCGCGCCAAGTTTGCGATGATCCCGGCGATGCGCTTCTTCGATTTGATGCAGATAGCGGTCGAGTTCTTCGCGCGTGTGCCACGCTGTGCCGTAAATGCGCTGCAGCATGGCGTTGTGCTCGTCGCCGCGCCAATATGCGCCCGCAACGCTGAGCAGCTTTTGCGCGCCGATCTCGCCGGTGCTCTGCGCATGCCCGCCGCGACAGAGATCGGTGAAATCGCCGATCGTGTAGAGCGTGATCGCTTCACCTTGCGGAATTTCCCGTGCGATTTCGACTTTGTAGGGGTTGTCGCGGAAGCGTTCGATCGCTTCGTCGCGCGTCACCGTCTTGCCGACCATCGGATAATCCGCCGCGATGATCTCCGACATGCGCCGTTCCAGCCGTTCCAAATCTTCGGGCGTGAACGGCTGCGCGCGATCGAAATCGTAGTAAAAACCGTTCTCGATGGCTGGACCGATCGTGGGTTTCGCATCGGGAAACAGATCCTGGACAGCGTACGCGAGCACGTGCGCTGCAGTGTGCCGTAGCTCGGGGAGCGGCGTCATCGGCCGCTTGTTGGCCTATTGCGCGCTTCGTCCTTCGACACGCGCTTCGCGCGGCTCAGGATGACATGAGAAGAGATCAGCATGACATGGGAAGAGATCAGCCGCCCGTAAAGGTTTGCACGAGAAAAAACAGCGCCGCGGCGGAAACGATGCCGAAGACGACCCAGCCGCAGGCGGCCAGCCACGGCGCCAAACGCATCTGATGCATGACTTTGTGGTTGCGCGCCACCAGCATGACGAAGAACAGCGTAATGGGCGTCGCGAGCCCGCCGGCGATCGATCCGATAAACAGCAATTTGATTGGCGGAACGCCGGCGAAGGCGATCGCTACGGCAACGGTGAGCGTGCCGATCGCCGTGGCGTAGAAGAGTTTGGTGGACTGAAAATCGACGTCGCTGCGGCTGGCCTTGCGATTGAAGAGTTCTGCGACGATGTACGAGCTCGTGCCGGCAAGCACCGGCAAAGCGATGAGCGCCGAGCCCAACAGCCCGATGCCAAAGAGAACCGACGCCCATTTACCTGCGACCGGTGCGAGGGCTTGCGCCGCGTCCTGTGCCGTTTGAACGGTGTGATGATGGATCCCGAGCGTTGCACCGGTTGCAATGACGATGAACCAGAATGAAAGGCCTGCGACGACCGTTCCCAGCGCCGCGTCCGCCTGCACCAACCCGATCTGCGACAATCGTGGGCGCTCCTCGGACATCTCGATCGTTTCCCACACGTACGCGTAAGCCGTCAGTGTCGTTCCCAGCAACGCGATTGCGCTGGCGGCAAAGACCTTGTCGAAGCGGAAGTGCGGCACGAAGGACGACAACAGGACGCTGTGCCAATCGGGGCGCGCCATAAACGCAGCCGCAGCGTAGGTGAGAAACAGCAACGGAATGTACACCAAGAGGCGCTTGACCCTGTTATAGCTCAGAACCGTCAGCATCAGGGCCGTGACAATAGCCAGCGGCAGCAGAAACCAGCGATAGTCGAAGCCGGAGAGCAATTGCAACGCGGCGCCCCCGCCTTCCAGATCCGCGGCAAGCGTCAATTGATCGACGATGAAAACGGCGATGAGCGCGGTGAGCGCGACGGCGCGGCCGTAATGCGTGCGCAGGATCGTTTCGAGGCCCTCGCCGCAAACGGCGCCGATGCGGCCGCTGATCGCTTGCACGACAGCGAGCATCGGAATGATGAGCAGCACGAGCCAGCCCAGGGCAAAGACCGTCGTGCTGCCGACGACAGCGAGCGTGGCGACGGTCGTCGGATCGTTATCGGAAGCGCCGGAAACGATGCCGGGACCGAGCAACTTCCACCACGGCTGTTTCGGTTTGCGTTTCATCGGCGAAACAGCGCTTCGGACGCCCCGTCTCGCGGCTGCGTTGCCCAGGTCGTGTAAAACGTCTGCGTGCGATTGCCGAAATGATAGCGGAAGACGGGGCCGGGGACGATCTCACCGTAAGCGCGCCGCAAGCGTGCCGATGTATCGCGTTGCGCGTCCAGCGGCGCAAACGTGACAAGCAGACCACGCGGCGGAACAGTCCAGCGCGGGTCGTTCCAGCGTTGCCACTGCGGGACTTGCGGCGCAGCGCCAATCATGAGCGGCCCCACTCCATGATAGTTGAGTTCCGACGCGATCTCGAAGCGGTCACTCATTGGAATAACGCCGCGGACGTTGATCATCAATTTGACTGCTCGCGAGAGCGGTGCGTAGGCATAGACCGGCGATGAAAACGAAAGCAACGCGACGGAAACGAACGTGACGACGCCGGCAGCGATCCACACGGCGGCCAGCGAACGCCGCACCACGATGCCTTGCCCGGCATACGCGATCGCGATCGCGGCGCAGAGCGAGAGAAACGGCCCGAGCAGCCAGTAGGAGTCGACCGGCACAAAAAAGGCCAGGACGATCAGCGCCGTCGGAAACGGCAGCGCGGTCCATGCCAGCAAGTTTCTGCGCGCATGAATGATTGTCGGAACCGCGACGATCCAAAAGGCCCCCGCATAGGCAAGGTAGCGGATCGTCGAAAGCACGGCCAAATGCGTTGCAGAAAAGCCTTCCAGCGTTTGACGTCCACGGAAGGTAAACGCAAAATTTTCCCAGCCGTGCTGGGCGTTCCAGAGCAAGAACGGTGCATAGAGCACCAGCGCGACCAGAAACGCGACCAAAACTCTGCTGCGAAGCAGAGCCCTGCGTTGCTCAAGCGCCATAAACACCGCGATGCCGGCGACGATCGCCCAGCCGAAAAAGCGCGACAGCAGCGCGCCGCCGAGCGATATGCCCAGCAGCAAAACGTTCGGCCACGTCGCGCCCCGCGCGATGCGGGCGGCAAAAAGCAGCGCGAGCGACCAAAACATCAGATACGGGCCGTCGGGCAGCGCCTCGCCAACCGCAAAACGGGTCTGCGGAAGAAGGGACAGCATCGCTGTCGCCACGGTTCCGGCACGCGCGCTTCCACTGAGCGTCGTTGCGGCAGCGCCTAAGGCGAGCGCCGCGGCCGCCTCGCATGCGATGAACGGCAGGCGGACCGCCAACGGAGATTTTCCAAGCGGCGAACACAGCGCGATGAGCCACGCGACCATTGGAGGATGGTCGGTGTATCCGTACGCGAGATGCCGGCTCCAGGACCAGTAGTACGATTCGTCCTCGGTCAGCGGAAGATGCGCGCCGACCAAAATGCGAAAAACGGAAACGGCGGCGACGATAGCGATCGCCGCGCGCGTCACCTAGTTAGGCGCGGGCGCCGGCATGCGAACCGTGCTGACGCGCGTAAACGTGCGTGAACTCCGCGCCGAGCAGCACGATTTGCGCGGTGTAGTTGACCCACAGCAAAAAAATCACCAGCGATCCGAAAGCGCCGTACGTCGACGATATTCCTGCACGGCCCAGATACCAACCCAACAAGAATTGGCCGATGACGAACAGCAGCGAGGTGATCGCCGCGCCGAGCCAGACGTCACTCCAATCGATGCGGACGTCGGGCAAAAAGCGGAAGAGCAATGCAAACACCAAGGTAATGATACCGAAGGAAACGACAAAGTCGGCGATTTTGATCAACGTCGGGAAGAGCGGAAAGATGTGGACCAGCGCGTGAGCGGCGCCCGTCAGCACCGCATTGAGCAAGAGCGAAATCAGCAGCAACAACGCGAGCCCCATAACGACGGCAAACGAGAGCGCGCGCTGCCGTACCGTTTGCATGAAACCGGTTTTTTGCGGCTGCACGTCCCAAACCGTGTTCAGCGCCTGTTGCAAGGCGGCGAAAAATCCGATGGCGGCGAGAATAAAGATGATCCACCCGATAATTTGGGCCAGCGTGCCGCTGCGCCGCTGGTGCAGGGTGGAATCGACGATTCCGCGCACCGCGTTGCCGGCGCCGCTGCCTGCCGACGAACTCAAGTATCCGAAAATTTCGTGGCGTGCCTGATGGTGGTTCCCCAAGAAGATTCCGGCGATCTCCACCATGACGATGATGAGCGGCGCGATGGCAAACGTTGTGAAGTACGCGAGTGCGGCCGCGAGCCACTGGGCCTGATGCCGCTGGTATTCGCCGACGGTTTGTTTGACGACCGGGACAAACTCGCTGGCCTGCATGGGCAGCATTGTGCCCAGGCCTCGCTCGCAGCAAACGGCAGGGATACGTCGAAGACGCTTGCATGGCGACGCAGGCCGCATCCAGCGCCGCAGGTTCTGCTCTTCCGGCGGGAACGGTCACGTTTTTGTTTTCCGACATCGAAGGCAGTACGCAGCGCTGGGAACGTGACCGCTCGGCGATGCAGGAAGCGCTGCAGCGGCATGATGCGCTGGTGCGAACGGCGATCGAAACGCATCACGGACACGTCTTTAAGACGGTGGGAGACGCGTTCTGCGCGGCGTTCGCGCGGACGAAGGATGCAATGGCTGCGGCAATCGCCGCACAGCGCGCGCTGAACTCACACGATTTTTCCGCCGTCGGGGATCTGCCGGTACGCATGGCGCTGCATTGCGGATCGGCGGACGAACGAGAGGGCGACTACTTCGGTCCAACGCTCAATCGTGTTGCGCGACTCCTGGCGATCGGACACGGCGGACAGGTGCTGGTTTCCGGCGTGACGGCCGATCTCGTGCGAGGCGAGATGCCGGCGCAAGCGACGCTCTTGGATCTGGGCACGCACCGATTGAAAGACCTTGCCGTCCCCGAACGCGTTTATCAGTTGGGGGCCCCTGGCTTGCGCGACGGGTTTGCGCCGCTGCAATCGGTGGATTCTTTTCCGAACAATCTGCCGCCGGCGTTAACGTCTTTCGTTGGACGCGAGCGCGAGGTCGCCGAGATTACGGAGCTGCTCGCAACGCGGCGTTTGGTAACGCTTGTCGGCTCCGGCGGCATTGGAAAGACGCGCACGTCGCTGCACGTCGCGGCAAACCTGATCGAGCATTGGGTGGACGGATCGTGGCTCATCGAATTGGCGCCGCTCTCTTCGGGCGAGTACATTCCTTCAGCGCTCGCTCAGGTGCTGGGCGTGACGCTTTCCGGCGAGGGAGCTCCGCTTCAAAATCTCGCGCGCGCGCTGAAGCGAAAGCAGGCGCTGCTGATCTTCGATAACTGCGAGCATCTCGTTGAATCGGTTGCGCACGTCGTTGTCACGCTGCTGCGCGAATGTCCCAAAGTGAAGGTTCTGGCATCGAGCCGTCAGGCGCTTGCGATCGAAGGCGAAGAGGCGTACCGCTTGCCCTCGCTCAATGAAGGTGCGTCGCTGGCGCTCTTCGCGGAGCGCGCCGAGCGCCGTCGACAAGCGATTCGCCATCAGCGACAACAACGCAGCCGTTGTTGCGGAGATCGGCCGCAAACTGGACGGAATACCACTCGCCATCGAACTGGCCGCGGCGCGCGTGAAGATCCTCAGCCCTCGTCAGCTGTTGGATCGCCTTGACGAACGGTTCCGCGTCTTGACGGCGGGAAGACGCGATGCGCTGCCGCGGCAGCAGACGCTGCGTGCGCTCATCGACTGGAGCTACGATCTGCTCGACGAGCGGGAACGGTGCCTTTTGCGCCGCCTCGGTATTTTCGTGAACGGCTTCACACTTGAAGGCGCGTCCGCGGTCGCCTGCGACGATGCCATGGATGAGTTCGCCATTTTCGACATTCTCGCATCGCTGGTTGACAAATCGCTGGTCGTCGCCGAGCCGGATGAAGCGATGCGGTACAGCCTTTTGGAATCGACGCGAGCATACGCACGTGAGAAGCTCGAGGAAGCCGGCGAACGCGAGCTGGTTGCAGAGGGCCATCTACGCTATCTGCGCGATCTGTTCGTGCGGGCCGGCGAAAGCTTCGAAAATAGGCCACGCGATGCGGATGTTTTGGCGCTTGGAGTGGAGCTCGACGATGCGCGTGCCGCGCTCGACTGGGCAGCGGAGAACGAGCGCGCCGAGATCGGAGCAGAGCTATTCGTCGCCACTAACCTCTGGTTCCAGCTGGGGCTCGAACGTGAGGAGGTAAAGCTCGCGCAGCGGTATGCAACACTGCTCAGCGGTACCGATCCAGCGCTCGAAGCGCGCCTTTGGACCAAACTGTCCATTGCCGCGGGCCATCTGATGATGATCCCGCTCGCAGGGGAAGGCGCGGCGAAAGCGGCGGCACTCGCGCGAGCATCGCGGGATCCGCAGATCCTCGTCAAGGCGCTTTTCCAATGCGCGTCGGTGTTCGCTCGGCAGCACCGCGCGACCGAGGCCGAGGCCGCGTTAAGCGAGGCCGAGAGCCTGGGCGTCACGACTGCGTATGCGCGATTGCTTCTGAACGAACGGCGCGCGAATCTCGCGTACAGCAAAGGCGACTTGGACGGTGCAGCGCAGCTCTACGGGCAGCGGCACGCCTTAAATCAAACGCTGGGCAATGAGGATTACATGTCCTGCGTTCTTGCCGACGTCGAAAACGCGCGCGGAAACACGGATCGCGCGATCGCCTATGCGCGCGACGGGCTAACCGCGACGAGAGTTAACATGCCGCAACGGCCGTATCTGCTCGCCAATCTCCTTAGCTATTTGTTGCGCGCAGATGCGATCGACGAAGCGCGCGAGGCCGGCCGGGCGGCGCTGGACTTCATGCAAAACGGCGATCCGGACGGCGTTCTCGCGGCCATAGCGATCGAACACGTGGCGCTGATCGCGGCGCTTGGCGGCCGGACGCACGCTGCTGCGCGGCTCGAAGGCTATGCGGATGCGCGCTTGCGAACCGCCGGGTGCGAGCGCGAGTTCACTGAAATTACGACCTACGACCGCCTACTTCCCATCTTGCGCGAACGACTGACACCGGCCGAGCTTGAAGCCTTGTTCGACGAAGGCGCGGCCTGGACCGCGGACGAGGCGATCGCGGGAGCGCAAGAGGCGGCACGTGCTTGAAGTTCTCAACACGGTGGCGGCCTTCGGAACTTTTATCGTGATCGCGGCAACCGCAATGGCGGCCGTGATTCAGCTGCGACATATGCGTGCGAGCAACCAGCTCGCAGGCTTACTGACCGTATTGGCTCGCGTTGAAGACGCGAACTTCAATGCGTGGCTGACCGAGACGCAACGGCAGCTGCCAGCCCTGCTGAGCGATCCGGCGTACGTGCAAAGCGTCGTCGACAACACTTTTGACCGAAACGTTGCTTGGCTTCAGCTCGGCAACTCGTACGATTGGGTGGGCAGCCTCGTAAAGAACCGGCTGATTCCGGTTCGCGCTTTCCTTGACGTTTATTCATTCCGCGTTGCTCAAGCATGGGAGCTCGATGGAACCCATTACCGTGCTCGCTCGGCACAACGCGGGCGACGCCATTTGGGAGAACTTCGAGTTTCTCTATGTTCACGCTCGCGCGTGGAATGAAAAGCACCGGGGCGGCAACTACCCCAAAAACATGCCGCACGCCGATTTGCCCGCGTACAAGCAGCTCTTCCCGTAATTCGCAACCGACGTTACGTTTTCCAACGCGACATCGCCGATCTGGTGCTAATTTCGGCGACGGAGATGGTGGGCGGTAGTGGGATTGAACCACTGACCTCTTCCGTGTCAAGGAAGCGCTCTCCCACTGAGCTAACCGCCCGCTCGCGCGGTACAGTTATGGAGAGTGAGAGGCGCGTCCTTGGCGTTACGGCGTTAACGCCGTAAGGAGAAGATGGGCAGCACCTCTTGGCGCCACGAGCTGTTCACGACGTGCGCCGTTGCCGCGTAGAAGGCGCAGAACGCCGCCGCGAGCAGGAAGTAGCCGCCCAAGATTCCCAGTTCGCGGGCCGACCCGAGGAACTGGATTCCCGTCAGCGTGTAACCAATGGCGAGCGCTCCCGTCAGGAGCGTGTAAGCCCAGTTCAGCCGCAACGCGCCGAGCATGAGCGCCAGCGAAATGTAGCCCATGCAAAACAGATCGACGGCGAGCAAGAGCATGTTGCCGAACGTGGGCGGAATCGCGCCGCCCGATTGCATCCACATGAAGGCCGCGATGATGACGTTGTTCGCTCCATAGACGCACATCATGGTTCCCTTCCACGTGTTCGCCCGAGCGAAGGCGAAGAGCCCGGCGATGAAGAGTCCGATTCCGGCGAACGTCAGCAACGCCGGCGCGGCACCGATGAATGAACCCGGCAGCGCCGCCCACCCGGCGAGAACCCAGGCGAGAACCGTCGTCCCCAGCGCGAACCCGAAGAGCCCCATCGCACCGGGATCGCCGATGGATGCTTCGCTCGCCGTTTCCAGCCGCGCGATCTCCGTACTTTCGATGACCGTTTTTACGGGCCCAGCATCGGTCCACTGCTGAGCTGCCGATGAATACTGTTTCACGAATGCATACCTCCGATATACATTCATTTTTCCCAAGATGCGCGCACAATTAAAAGCGGCCGATTGACTTCTCTTGTATGCTATGTTACGGTATCGACTCAACTTTTTGGAAAGGAGGCAACGGCATGGTTAATTCTGCGCAAGGAAACGATCGATTGCAGACGCTGATCGCGACGCTGCCGGCGTGCGCCGTTGCTTTCGGAACGATGCGATACTTTTCTCGGAGGCTCGACCGCAGGAGCTGACGCTTGTCAGCGCGCTGCTCCGGAGCCTCCGTACGAACGGAGGCTTTTTTGTTATGGAACCCTGGATATTGTACGAGTCGCGCAGGCGGCGCGACGAATTGCACGCGCACGTGCGGCGAAGGCGCGTTATAGGTCTTGCAACGCAGGCGGCGCGCCGGAGTCCCATTGCGCGCCGAATGCTTTCATGGTCGCTTGCGCGCTTGCGGCGTCGCCGAGTCGTTGAAGCGTAAGCGCCAAGCCGTAGAGCGCCCGCGGATCGTTCGGATAGTCCGCAAGCGTTCGAGCGAAAGCGCTTCGCGCATCGGCGAGCCGGCCGGCGCGCAAATAGAGCGCTCCAAGCGCTTCGCCGGCAGGGAAGAGGGGCAACGACTCCGCCGTGTCGGCGGCCTTTTGAAACGCGATCGCGGCGTTGAGCGATGCCGCCGCCGCTTCCTCGTGGCCGCTGCGTTCGTCGATTTGCGCTTGGAGAAGGTCGCGCAGGTCGGCGGACGCGCCGGCGTTGAGCTGTTGCAGCGCTTGCTTTGCGCGGCTCAAGTCGCCGAGGTGCGCGTACGCCATGCCGGCAGCAAAGGGCCGATAGAGATCGGGCTGCGACACCGCCGCGGCGATCGCATTCCAACGCCCAAAACGCGCGAGCGTCGTCAACCGAACGGGGACGCCGCCCGCTGCTCCAAAGCGCTGCGCCCATTGCTGCGCCAGCGTTTCGTCACCCAGCATCATGGCGGCATTCCATCCGACGTAGGCGTCGTGCGGCGCGTACTTCGTCGAGGCCATACGCCACGCGCGATCGCTGGCGGCCAATGCCTTTGCGTAGTCGCCGCTTTCGATGTAAGCGTGCGCCGGCATGTGTGCGAGGTGCTCCGCTTCAAACGGAAGCGCGTCGTTCATGAGCCGGTCCGCGCAACGGATCGCCGGCCGGCGGTCACGCGCGAAGTCGTACGCATGAATGCAAAGATGATTGGCCATGAGATGCTGGGGATCGGCGTGCAAGACGCCGCCGATGAGCGCAAGGATCGTTTGCGTATCGCTCGTTGCCGCGGCGCCGTCGGCTTTCCACAGTCCCGCTGTGCCGTGCGCTTCCATGAGCGCTTCGGCATAGAGCATTTTTGCATCCGGATCGTTCGGGTATGCCGCGACGACGGCGGCCATCTTCGCGCGATAGCGCGCTTCGTCCGCAACGTGGTCGTTCCAAGCGCCCGCATAGCGCGCCGCGACGGCTTCGATCAACCCGCGCTCCTCGCCGGACGCGTAACGCTCCAGCGATAACGCCCGCTGGGCGGCTGCTTGTGCGCGAACGAATCGCTGCGGGTCGAGCGGCGTGTTGAGATCCGTTCCGCTCGCGAGCGCGATGCCCCACTCCGCCATCGCACAGTGCGGATCGGCGGAGAAAGCGGCGTTGAAGTCGCGGGTCGCTTCATCTTGGTTGTAACTGTCGAGCATCAACAGCCCGTCGTCGAACGCCGACTGCGCAGCCGTGCTGCTGGTAAAAATGGAATGGTGTACCAGCGCGCTCAACGCCGCCAGCACGATCGCAGCGATCACGCCGGGATTTTCTTGCGACCCTTGAGCGACTGCTCCATCTGGCGCATGGTACGGCCCGCATCGCTTTCCTTGGCGCGCTCCTGCAACAGGCTCAAGACCATCGCTTCTTCGGGAAGCAGCCCTTCGGTATGGCGCATCTTTCGTTCGATCTGCAAGCTGCCGCTTTCCATGAAGGCTTCGACGACGTCCGGATGCACGTAGCACTTCCGGCAAACGGCGGGCGTGTTTCCCAGACGATGGGCCACGTCTTTGATGACGGCCGTCACCCGTTGTTTGCGTTCGCTGATGTTTTCCGCCGCCATCTCCTGCGCAAGGAGCATGGAACACGTTACGGTGCCGACCCACGTGCGAAAGTCCTTCGCGGAAAATTCTTCGCCGGAGATTTCGCGAATGTAGTCGTTCACGTCGCTGGAGTCGACGGCGTGCGCGGCGCCGTTGTCGTCGACGTATTCGAAGAGCTGCTGGCCGGGGAGGTCTTGGCATCGGCGGATAATTTTCGCGAGCCGTCGATCACGCAGATCGACCGCGTGGCGGACGCCGCTTTTTCCACGAAAGGTGAAACGAACCGTTGCGCCTTGCACTTTCGCATGACGGTTGCGCAGCGTCGTCAAGCCGAAGGACTGATTCTCTTTGGCATATTCGTCGTTGCCGATGCGGATCGCGGTGGTTTCGAGCAGCTGCACCACGGTGGCCAGCACTTTTTCGCGCGGCATTCCCGGCAACGCCAGATCGGCCTCAATGCGCTTGCGGATGGCCGGCAACGCGTGCGCGAACGCGACCATCCGTCCGTACTTCGCTTCATCGCGAACTTCACGCCAACGCTTGTGGTAGCGATACTGTTTGCGCCCGCGCGCGTCGCGTGCGGTCGCCTGCAGGTGGCCGTTGGCAATGGGGCTGATCCAAACGCCGGTGTACGCAGGGGGCACGGCGAGCGATTTTATTCGAGCGAGGTCCTTCTCATCGTCGATCGGCCGGCCGTTCGGCGCGATATACACAAAGTGTTCGCCGCGTTTTTCCCTTCGGATGCCGGGAATCTCGTCGCTAATATACCGAAGGCCGGCAGCTTTGGCCGATTCGACCGGATCGGCGATCGTTTCGATGGTGCTGCTCATGCCGCCGCATCGTAGCGCAAGATCGATCCGTCGCGACGGGCGCCGGGCGTAACCGCATGCGGCTGCGTACGACCGTTGTGCATGAGGTGCGTGACGGCGACGGCGTGCAACAATACTGCGGCATCCGAAATCAGCCGGCGATGGCAGCGCCACCACAGCGTCTCAGAGCACATGATGGCGACGCAACGCTCGCGCAGACTGTTCACCAGATCGTCCAACGCGCTGCGAAAGCGTTCCGTTTCCATGTAATCGGCGTACGCGCGAAAGGCCGGATGGCGCAGCGCGAGATGATGCGAGGAGCGCTGCGGCGTTCGGAAACCGCCAAGGTCGCTTCGCCACAGGTACTCCGCATGCGCTTCCTGCGGAATCCAGCGCGACATCTCTTCGCTCCAGACCCATGGGTGCCGGCGGCTTTTGGGAACGCTGCGCACGTCGACGACGCGTTCGATGCCGGCAGCGCGCACCAACGCCGCAATTTCATGCTGTTCGAGCGTTCCATGCCCGAAGGTTAGAAGTTCCACCTCAACTGTATATCCGTTGCGGGCCCGCTTCATACTCCGCGATTGCCGAGCGCCAGTCCTCAGGCACGGCGATCGTGCGATTGGCCGTAAAATCGAACGCAACCATCGTGGTGGTTCCGTACGCCGCGCGCCCGTTCTGCGTTTCGCTCCACACCTCATAGGCGTAATCGAACGATCTATTGCCGATGCGCGGGATTTTGCAACCGATCGCGACGCGTTCACGGTACGAGAGCTGCCGCTCGTACGTAAAGGCGATCGTTGCCTGAATCATGCCGCGCTCGCCGTTGATGGCGGTGCGCATGACTTGCGCGAAGTACTCGGCCCGCATCATTTCCGCCCAACGGATGTAGGCGACGTTGTTCACGTGCTGCATCATATCAACGTCGGCGAAGGGCACGCGCAGCCGCGCAATCAGCGGGAAACCATCCAGCATACCGGCCACTTCGGTTCTGGACAGCGTTTAGCCCGTGCGGTACGATAGTTCGGCTTTACCGGCGAACGTTCGGCAAGCGATGGGCGCGTCAGCTCAGTGGGAGAGCACCCGCTTCACACGCGGGGGGTCGTTGGTTCAATCCCAACCGTGCCCACCATTGTAAAAGGTTCAAGCGCGGCGCACTGCCAAACCCGCGCATCGGCGATGGCGCTGTAGCTCAGTTGGTTAGAGCGCCGCCCTGTCACGGCGGAGGTCGAGGGTTCGAGCCCCTTCAGCGTCGCCAGTGTGGTAAAGCCCCGTGCCTTTGGCGCGGGGCTTCGCTGTTATGGCGGACACAGTGAGAGAAGCGCTGATTCGGCGTCGGCCTGTGGCGCAACCGAGTGGAACGTGTACTGCAGGACGTACAAGGCGTTATTTTTTCGAAATGCGTAGATTTCAAAATTCGCGTGGGTTCCGTCGGCAATGCCGGTTACGGTCACGTGTTCCGATGGCTCTGCGCAAACCGTTACTGAGTTTCGGCTCACGTTTACATTAGGCAATTGCGAAACGGCCGACTGAAGTTGCGATGCAAGCTCATGCGGCTCGCAGCTGCAGACATGCTTCCTGGCCACGATCGCGCTTTGAGTTCCGTCGCGCTCCTGACGAATGTAGGACGCGTACTGCAGCTGTTGCAGCGGCGCGGATACCCAACCGGCTGGAGGCTGCACAGACGCTGACTGAAACGCAACAGAAAATAGAAACAGGAGGGGAAGTAGCATAGGCTACTTTTCTTCCAGATGAGCGCCCTCACTGCCGCTTGGTAGGCGCAAGGGCGGCGAGCGTACCTATCGAACCCAACGGCGCCGATCAGGCGTGCCAAGGTCAGCTCAGTTGGTAGAGCACATGACTGAAAATCATGGTGTCGGCGGTTCGATTCCGCCCCTTGGCACCACAAAAAAGCCCGTCCTAAAGGGATCCGGGCTTTTTCTTCGCGCCGCCCTGACCGGATTCGGGTAGCGCTATTGTCAGCGATAGACGCGAATCGAACAGTGGTATACACGAACAACCGAGCGCCGCCCCACCCGGGACGGGCGGCTGTCTATCGGCCGTCACTGGAAGGATGGTGAGCTTAGAATGAAGCTTTGGAAATTTGCCACCGTCGCGATAGTATTCGCTTTTGCAACGCCGGCGCTCGCCGCCGGAAGATTACCGAGTCCCGCAACATACACTTCACAAGGTGCGTGGAGCACGACGGCCACGCAAGCGGTCCCCGTAGAAAGGATATCGCCGAATCGGATGGTCTTCCCGGTGTCGGTGCCGATGCACATCGTCGTTGGTCTATCCATGCGCAACCGAGCCGCAGCAAATGCGCTTGTGCAACGGCAGTACCGGCTTGGAGATATGTACTTTCACCACTGGCTAACTCCTGAGCAATTCACTGCACTTTTCAACCCGACGTACGGCCAAGCGGCCGCCGTGGCGAGCTATCTCCAGCGCCAGGGTTTTATAAATATCTCGATCGCGCCGAATCACTTGCTGGTGAGTGCAAGCGCCTCACCATCGCGGGTCGAGGCCGCATTCCACACAGCGATTCGCGGAAGTTTTTCACATGGACAACTGGTGTACGGCAACGTTTCGGCCGCCGTCGTGCCGGCACAATTTCGCGGCCTTATCGTCGCGGTACTCGGATTGACCAACGCTTACCACATGCATACGACGATCGTGCACACGCGACGCCCGCGTACATTTAGTCTTGTCCGCTCTACGGGCCCGAAAGCGGTCGGGACACCGCCACCGTGCGTTACGACGGCCGGTGGTGTGTGCCGTTTCGGTGAGTATGGGCCGACGCAGTACCAGGTTGCTTATGACGCCGCGAAAACGGCTTGTCCGGCGGCGTGCACGGGCTACGGCACGTCCGTCGCGGTAATGGCGGAAGGCAACGTCAGCCAAGTTGTCAAGGATCTGCGGACGGCCGAAGCGTTTTGGGGACTGCCGCAAGTGCCATACTCAACCCGGCAAGTCGGCGTTTCCAGCATCGATACCTCTGGTCTAGATGAATGGGACCTCGACACGCAAAGTTCGAGCGGTATCGCGCAGACCGTCAAACACCTTTACGTTTACTACACGACGTCGCTCAGCGATTCGGACATCGCCCTTGAATACAGCGCCTGGGTCAACGACAAGTTAACGCAGGCAGGAAATTCGTCATTCGGCGAACCGGAAAGCTTGGCATACGCCGACGGCGCGATGCTTGTTGACGACGAAGAACTCAATCAGGCGGCAGCGCAAGGCATGACGATGTTCGCTTCAACCGGCGACAACGGCCAAGGGTGCCCGGTGATCGCTGCCACCGGCGTACCGTTTACCGGAGTACCGGAGAACTGCTATCCGTCGACTTCGCCGTATGTCGTGGCAGTCGGAGGCACGACGCTCGACACCAATGCGAACGGAACGCAGCCCGGAACGTACTATGGCGAACACGCATGGATTGCCACCGGCGGCGGCTACAGCAAATACGAGTACTCGCCTTACTGGCAATCCAACGGCATCTGTCCCGAGTGTACCGTTCTTGAAACCGGCGGCGTCGGACGCGGCATCGCCGACGTCGCGATGTGCGCGGACAACAACGGATGCCCGATGGACGTGTTCGTCAACGGTGCGCAAACCGGCGTCGGCGGCACGAGCCTGTCGTCTCCCCTGTCCATGGGGATCTGGGCTCGTTTGGAAACGCATTTTTCGAATAAGTTGGGGTTTGCAGCTCCGGTGTATTACGGGGTCTATGGGAAGTACGAACCTTGTCCACTCGGAAGCAAAGCGTGCCTGCCTTCCGGCGAACCGGGATCCGACACGTCCGCACTTCCGCCCGACACCACCGCGCCGGTTGGCGGGTTTCATGACGTCTTAATGGGATCCAATGGCCTGGGCGTACCGGCAGGCCCGGGATGGGACACCCCGACGGGTTTAGGCTCGATCGATTACTGCAAGATGCAAAAGGACATCGCGTATTCGATCTTCTCCGGGCACTAGTTCACACAAAAGGCGGGGGCTCCGAAGCCCCCGCCTCATCTATTTTGCACGACCACTAACGGTGCCGCGTTTGAACCTAGCCTTCAATCGATCCTTGCTTTAGTAACGGGACGGCTGACGCCGGATCACGTTCAAGCGGACGCCGACGACCGATCCTTGCGGGATCGTAATATTCTCACGGTTATTTCTTGCCGCCAGATAGCCTCCGGCCGCACCGAGAAATCCGCCGCCGCTCATGTGAAAGATCGTCTTGCCGATCATGTTGCCGATTATCATGCCGCCGACTGCTCCGGCTGCTTCTTTCAAGGCGTTGCTCTTCGTGTTAACTTTCATCCCCGTCACGACGCCGTCAACGGCATAGCTGGTGCCGCTGTGCAAAGACAGGCGCGTGAATCGTATCGCAATTTGCCCCGAGCGTCCTTGGCCGGCGGGCGTCACCGAAGTCACGGTACCGTACAGGCGCGCGCCGACAATGCTATTGCTGCCGTTGGCCGAGGTCACGTTGGTCAACGTAACCGGCTCGCCGACGTAAGCATTCTTGGAGGTGAGTTCAGTCGTCAGCACGCCGTTGAGCTGCGTTCCGGGCGCGGGCGCTGCAAGCGCCGCCTGCATCCCGAGGAGAGTCGCCGTCGCAAACGCGGTGGCCGCCAGTAGAGGTCGCATGAAGTTCAATCTCCCTTCGTTTCCGTCCAGTTTTCTTCACTGTAACGCGCGCAGAGCGTGAAACGTCCCGCTAGGTCCGAACCGCGATCCCCTCTTCGGCGTCCTGCCTATCCAAGTTCTCGGTTTTTTCCGCCAAGAGCCAGCGGTTCGCCGATTCGATGCGCTCGCGCGTGGTCCGCGATTGGAGCCATCGCGAAATCGCCTCGTCCGTTTTCTGCGTGCGCAGCGCTTCGTCGAACTCTCGCGGCGTGACGCCCCAGCGCTCCATCACGCCCTTGTCCATAGGGCAGGGATAGATGTAGTCATGAATCGTTCCCGCGGCGGAAGCGCGCGCCTTATCAAAGAGCCGTGCGAGCCAGAGCGCCCCCTCGAGCGCTTCGCGGCCGCGCCGTGGAAAAGTCTTGCCGTCTCGAAAATCCGTTGCCATGTCGGCATGAACCCGTTCCTGCCCTAACGGGATGCAATCGTGCGGCGCGTTGCGAACCGGGGCACATGGGCAAAGCCGGCGCTCCGATGGAACCCCGTTGGCACGCTGCACTCGCAATCGTCGTCGCGCTGCTGCTCTACGTCACTTTGCCCGCAAAGGTCATCGTCGGGCCGTATTGGCTGCTTCCGCTGCTCGTGGTAGCAATTCTCGTCCCGCTGCTCATCGCTGCGCCGCACCGCTCGCAAGAGGACCGCATCCTGCGCTTCGCCTCAATTGCGAACATCGCCCTTCTCAATATCTTCAACATCTGCACGATTGCATTATTCTTCATCTACGAGCTGTCGCTGCAGCATCGTCGAGCGTTCAATGGACGCGAACTCTTGACGGTTGCCGTTCAAATTTGGCTGACGAACGTCATCGTGTACGCCCTATGGTTCTGGGAAACGGATGGCGGCGGACCGGCCGCGCGGCTGCGTCAGGATTTTGAAGAGAACCCGCAAGGAGCGGACTTTTTGTTTCCGCAGATGGCGCTGGCGCCCGAGATTCAGCGGAGGATCCGCTGGAGGCCGTCGTTTATCGACTACCTGTTTTTGGCATTTACGAACGCCACGGCGTTCAGTCCAACGGACACGTTCGCGCTATCTCCGCTTGCCAAAATCTTGATGATGGCGCAGGCGCTCACGTCCTTGGTCACGATCGCCATCGTGGCCGGACGCGCCATCAACGTTTTAGGCGGATGAGCTACTGGACGATAAAGCCGTGTACGGTATTGTAGACGTGGACGAACGGTTCCGGCGACACGGCGATGTCGCCGCGGAACGGATAGTCAAGTTCCGCCATCAAAACAAAGATCGCCGTGACGACCGCCGTGAGCGCGATGACCATCACATACTGCGCACCGGCCCTATCGACCCGAAAATAGAACGAAAATACGACCGTAATGGCGCCGGTAAAGAGCATCGTCGCCCATAAGATCATCGGAATCCCGGTTCGGTTGTCATGGATGCGCTGCCGGCGCGCGTCCAACATTCGCTCGACCAATTCGAGGCCGCGCGATTGGAGCGCTACTTGTTGTGCGTTCGCGGGCATAAAGTGCGTGATGATCCGCTCTGTGTCGTAGCCGGTGTCGTGCGCCGCTTTGCTTTCTCCGCCGTGCACCATGCGCGGCCATTCGTCAAAAAGGACGAGCGTGATATACCGATCCACGGCAGAATGCAGTTCGCGCCGCTCCGGCATGGGGAAGGCATCGCCGAGGTGGTGCAAGTCGGAAAGCGCGCTGGCTTCGTTTTGAACGTTTTGTGCTGCTGCGTCGTACTCTTGCCAAACTCCGACGGTCATAAACGACATCAGAACGGCGAGAATTACGCCGATGGCTCCGAGGATGGGGCCGGCCACATCGTTGTGCGTGATCAATTCGTTTCGCGCCAAGCGCGAGCGCGTCAAGGCGAGCGCCCCACACGCAACCGCACACGAACCGGTAATAGCAGCAGACATGAAGAGCCACGTCGGAATGGCGTAGATCCAAGTCATGGCCGCCGCTTCGCCGACGCAACCGGGCACTCCGTCGAAGGGTCTACTAGGACGACGTTTGCAGCGGGCAGAACGCAAGCGGCGCCGCACGCGGGTGTGATGTAATGGCAGCCTGCGACCTTCCCAAGGTTGACGCGCGGGTTCGATTCCCGCCACCCGCTGTGGACGATTTCGGCGACGTAGCCAAGTGGTAAGGCAGAGCTCTGCAAAAGCTCCATTCGGCAGTTCGAATCTGCCCGTCGCCTCATTGACCTTGCGATGAGGATTGCCGTCCTGGGCGCGGGCGCAATCGGCGGATTCATCGCCGCGGCGCTTGCGCGTTCGGGCGGCGACGTGTGCGTCGTGGCTCGCGGCGCACATTTGCAAGCCATTAGACGCAACGGTCTACGTGTGCGCAGCGACCTGGGCGAGTTTACCGTACCGCTCCCGGCCGCCGGCGATCTGCGGGACTTCGATTCACCCGCGTTCGTACTGCTCACCTTCAAATCGACGCAGTGGGACAGCGTTTTGCCCCAAGTGCGCCCAGCAGTCGCGGAGAACGCGACGTTCGTCACGCTGCAAAACGGCTTTCCGTTTTGGTATTTCCCCGATCGAACGTTGCGCAGCGTCGATCCGCACGGCGACATTCGCGAAACGATCCCGTACCGGCAAGTGATCGGCGGCGTGGTGCATGCTTCCGGACGGATCGTCGAACCGGGATTCGTCCAGCAGAGCGGCGGCGTGTTGTATCCAATCGGCGAACCCGCCGGGGCGCCGTCGGATCGACTGCGTCAACTTCAGCGTGCGCTGGAACACGCGCAGCTCGACGCCCCGATCGAGCCGGACATCCGCAAGACGGTGTGGCGAAAGATTCTTGGAAACCTCGGACTGAATCCGGTAAGCGCGCTGACGCGCGCGACGGTCCGCACCATGCTCGACGACGCAGCAACGTATGCATTGCTCGAGGCCGTCGTAGAAGAGGGATTGAGCGTCGCGCGAGCATCGGACGTAGAGTTGCCCTTTACCGCACAGGAGCGATTGACGATGGCTCGGCATATCGCCGATGTCAAAACGTCGATGCTGCAGGATCTGGAAGCGGGGCGCGAGCTGGAGTTGGACCCCATCGTCGGCGCGGTCATCGAACTAGCGGCGGAACGCAACGTCGCGGTTCCGCACACGAAAACGTTGTACGCGCTGACGAAGCTCTTGCAAGCGCACGTGCGGGAACGCTGCACGTAATGGATGGTCCGCAGCTTCACGAGTTGGCCGGCGTCGGCACCCAAACAGCGAAGCGCTTCGCCGAAATCGGCATTGCGACGGCCCACGATCTGTTGGAGCATTTTCCATTTCGCTACGAGGATTTGCGCATGCCGACGCCCGCGGCCAACCTTGGTTTGGGCCCGGAAGCGGAAGAAAATGCGGTCGCACGCGTTGTGAGCGTCCGGGAGCGCCGCGCGCGTGGGCTGCAGATCATCGATGCGCAAATGGAAGATGAAACGGGCGCCTTTACGGCACGATGGTTCGGAAGAAGCTACCTTGCCGGATCGTTAAAGCCCGGCATGCGGTTATTCGTGCGCGGACGCGCCCAACGGACGCTTGCCGGTACGTCGATGAACGTTTCAACGCATCGCGTGCTGGCGGCCAATGAACCCTATCGCGGCGAGGTCGTCGCAATCTATTCCGGCTCAAAAGACCTAACGTCGCGAAAAATTCGCTCGGTGGTGCAGCGGAATTTCCCGAAGTTGCTCGCGCTTGGAGGCGAAGAGCCGCTGCCGCCGGCGCTGGTGCGGGAACGGCGCTATCCCGCGCTGAGAGAGGCCTATCGCGCGATTCACTTGCCGTGCGCGCCGGAGGAAGCGGAGCGCGCGCGGGAACGTTTCATTTTTACGGAGTTCCTTGCGCTGTCGCTGGCGGCGCAGCGCAAGCGTGCTTTGCGCGCGCGCGAGCGCAACGCGCGCTCACTCAAGGTTCCGCCCGGCTTGCTGGAAGAGTTCGAAGGGCAGCTCCCGTTCGCGTTGACGGATGCGCAGCGTCGCGCCATCCGGGAGCTGTGGAACGATATGACGTCGCAAACGCCGATGAACCGTTTGCTGCAAGGCGACGTCGGAAGCGGCAAGACATTGGTGGCGGCCGCAGCGATCGTGCTGGCCGCACGCAACGGCGTGCAGTCGGCCTTGATGGCGCCGACCGAAATCTTGGCATCGCAGCACGCCGCGAAACTGGCGCCATTGCTGCTCCCGTTCGGCATCGCTCTGGAGGCCGTGTTCGGCAGCATGGGCGCTCGCGCGCGCGCCGCGGCGCAGGCAAAGCTGGGCACCGGCGAGGCGGCGGTCGCGGTCGGCACGCACGCCCTTCTAACCGAAGGCGTCGATTTTGCGCGACTCGGGTTGGCCGTCATCGACGAGCAACATCGCTTCGGCGTCGAGCAACGCGCGCGCTTGCGCTCCAAGGGACACGCGCCCCACAGTCTCCACATGACGGCCACGCCGATTCCCCGGACCCTCGCGCAATCGATCTACGCGGATCTCGATCTGTCGGTCATCGACGAGCTGCCTCCTGGACGCACGCCGATCGAAACGTTCGTCCTGCGCCGCGCCAGAGTGCATCTAGCATACGAGTTCGTCGAGAAGAACGTTCGCAGGGGCCTGCAAGCGTACGTCGTTGCACCGGCAATCGAGGAAACCGAGAGCGCAGCGACGAGCGCCATTGCAGAAGCACAGCGGCTGCAGGCGAAAGTCTTCGCCGAGCTTCGCGTGGGCTTGCTGCATGGCCGCATGCCCTCGCGCGAAAAAGAGGCGGTGATGAGCCGGTTCGCTCGGGGCGAAATCGACGTGCTGGTCGCGACCACCGTTGTCGAGGTCGGGGTTGATGTGTCGAACGCCAGCGTCATGGTCGTTCTGGACGCACACCGGTATGGTCTGGCGCAGTTGCACCAACTTCGCGGTCGGGTGGGCCGCGGCGCGGCTGCTTCATATTGTCTGCTCATTGCGCCGGACGAGGCTGGAGAAGTCGAACGCCTGACGATCCTGACGAAGTCGAATGACGGCTTTGCCATCGCCGACGAAGACCTGCGCCTGCGGGGACCGGGCGAGTTTGCCGGCACGGCGCAATCCGGCGTCGCACAGCTCCGGTTTGCAAACCTAGTCCGCGACGTGCGCATCTATCAAGAAGCCAAAGCGGCAGCGGAGCGCATCGTGCAAAGCGATCCGGATCTCGCAAAGGCCGAACACGCCGGGCTTCGCGCTTTACTGGAAAGCGGGCCGAGCGCCAGGGCGATGCTGGCAAGCTCATGAAATCCCTGCGTCTCATGCGAAGCGTAGTGTTGATCGCCTTCTTGGTTCTTGCTCCCTTGACGGTGCACGCCGCGCCGTTACCGGTAACAAGAGCGACGCTTCCAAACGGCTTGCGAGTGGTTGTCGTGCACGATGGCCTTGCGCCTGTGGTGACGACGATGCTGAACTATAAGGTTGGCTCCAACGAGCAGCCGACGGCGGGGCTGGCACATGCGACCGAACACATGATGTTTCGCGGCAGCAAGACGCTCTCGTCTTCGCAACTCATGGATGCCATCGACGTTACCGGCGGAGACTTTGATGCCGATACGCAGCCATCGGTGACACAATACTTCTTTACCGTTCCATCACAATATCTGTCGATTGCCCTGCATGCCGAACGTTCGCGAGCGACCGGGCTTCTGATGGCGCAGTCGCAGTGGAATCAGGAACGTGGCGCAATCACACAAGAAGTGACGCAAGACAACAGCAACGTCTTCTACCGTCTCTTTCATCGGATGCAGACGGCGCTGCTCGGCGGCACACCGTACGCCAACAACACCTTAGGCACCGTCTACGATTTTGCACACTCGATCAACCATAGGCAGTTGATCGACTTTTACGATGCATGGTATCACCCGAACAACGCGGTGTACGTGATTGTCGGCGACGTCGATCCGGCCGCGACGATCGCACAGGTGCGGCGGCTCTTCGGCGACATTCCGTCCAAGCCGTTGCCGCCGCGACCACAAGTCAAACTGCGTCCCATCCACGCCAACACGTATACGGAAACAAGCGATCAGCCGTTCACCGCCGTGCTGCTCGGATACCGATTGCCCGGCTTCGCGAGTAAAGACTTCGCGGCAGCGAATGTCCTGTCCGACGTTTTGAACAGCGAGCGCAGCTCTCTGACGGCAATCGCTCGCAGCGGCAAGGCGCTGTTCACCGGATTTCAGCTCCAGCCGTTCGCCAAAACGAGCATCGGCATCGGCTTCATCGGGGTTCCGGTCACCACGAAACCGCAGGATGCGCAGGCCTTGGCGGATGGCGTCATTGCGGCCTATCGAAGAGACGGCGTTCCACAGGATCTTGTTGAAGCGTCGATTCGACGCGAAGTCGCGCAGTTGGAGTACAACGCAACGTCGATTCCCGGGCTCGCATTCGAGTGGAGCGACGCAATCGTCCAAGGGCTGAGTTCGCCGGATGCGGCGATCGACGCTTACCGGCGCGTGACTGCGCGAGACGTCGACCGGCTCTTGCGGCAAGACCTGGTTGCTCAAGAGGCCGTCGTGGGCTACGCGGTGCCAAAGAACCTAGGAACGGTGAGTCTGGGCAATACCTCCTTGGCGAAGGAAGTCAATACGGTTCCGCCATCGTTCCATCAGCCGCTTCCGGCCTGGGCGCAAAGCGTCCTGAACAATTTACACGTGCCCGCGCAGACGCTGCATCCGGTTGATACAAAACTCGCTAACGGGTTACGCGTGATCGTACAGCCGGAACGCTCCACCGATACCGTGACGGTCAGCGGTGGGATTCTCAATAATCCCAAAGTGCAAGCGCCGATTGGGAAGGAAGGCATAGGCGATCTCACCAACGCGCTCTTCGCGTACGGCACAACGAGCTTCGACCGGCTTGCGTTTGCCGCAGAGCTGGATCGGATCGCCGCCAATGAGCAAGGCGGGACGGCGTTCAGCGTTCAAGTGTTGCGCGATAATTTCGAACGGGGCGTCGCGCTACTGGCAGACAACGAGTTGCATCCGCGTTTTGCGCAGAGCGATTTTGCGATCGTCAAACAGCAAACGCTCGGCGCACTGGCCGGCGAAATGACCTCGCCGGCGCATTTAGCCGCCGTTGCCCAAAGCGCTGCGCTGTATCCCCAGGGCGACCCCGAACGCCGCTTCGCCGATCCAAAGAGCGTCGGAGGCCTGACGCTGGCCGATGTTAAGGCATGGTATGCCGACACGTATCGCCCTGATTTGACGACAATCATCGTCATCGGCAACGTCGATCCAAATCAGGCGGAGGCGACGATCGCCAAATACTTTGGTGAGTGGACTGCGCACGGCCCCAAGCCAAACACCTTTCCGCCACCGGTGCGGCCGAACAAGCGCGGTGCGGCGAACATACCGGCAACGGGTCGCGTGCAGTCTTCCGTCGACCTGGTCGAAACGATCGGTTTGCTTCGTACCGACCCGGATTGGCCTGCAATGGCCGTTGCTAATATGGTCTTAAGCGGCGGTTTCTATTCCTCGCTTCTCTATCACGATCTCCGCGAAGTACACGGCTACGCGTACTCCGTCGGAAGCCATCTCGACGCCGGAAAAGTGCGATCCACTTTTTCCGTGACATATGGCTCCGACCCGGAAAAGGTCATTCCGGCCGAGCAGATTGTCGTCGCTGACTTACAGCGCATGCAGACGCAGCCCGTTGAGAGCGATCGGTTGCTGCGTGCAAAAGCGCAGTTGATGGGCGACGTGCCGCTTGCGCTAGACAGCTATGAGGGCGTGGTAAACGTGTTCGGCCGGTACGCGGCACTCGATCTGCCGCTGAACCAAAACCTGATCGACGCACAGGCGGAGCTCAACATGACACCGCAGGTCATCGAAGCCGCCATGCGGCGTTGGATTCGACCGCAGGACTTGGTGCGGATCGTTACCGGACCGCCTCCGCGCTAAGGGGCTGCGTTGAAGATCGAGGCATTCGGCTTCGACTTCGATCACACGCTGGGAATCGACAACAAACTGGAACGGGTGGCCTTCTTGCGGCTGCTCGACGAACTCTGCGCATCCGGTGGGCACGCGCTGGGCACGCTGGCGGAGGAAAGCGCACGCATCGATCGCCTGCTGCAAGAGCAGCGTTGCGGCCGCTTTTCCATCGAAACGGCGGTCGAGCGGTTTGTGGTCGAGCGTGGAATCCGTGAAGCCCGCGATTACGTCGATCGCTACAAACGCATTGCGCTGGAGAGCGTCAACGCATTCGTGGTTGCGGATCCGGGAACGGCGCAGCTGCTGGACACGCTGCGCGATCGCGGCGTGCCGAGCGCCATCCTCACCAACGGCTGGTCTCCGTTACAGGAACGCAAGGCTGCGCGCATCGCGTTCACGGGACCGGTCGTCGTCAGCGCCGTGCTTGGCGTCCAAAAACCGCAAGCGGCAGCTTTTGAAGCGCTCGCTGACGTGCTGGGCGTGCCAAAAGAACGCATCGCATACGTCGGCGACAACCCGAAGGATGACGTCGGCGCTGCGATCGCGGCCGGCATGGCCGGCATTTGGTTCGATGCGGAAGGCCTACCCTATCCGCGCGACACCGTGCCGCCTTCGGCGGTGATCCACGGCCTCGCGGAACTGCCGGGACTGCTGTAGAACAGCGGCGCGTGCCGAAGATCACCGGAGGCGGATTGCGCAGCCGAAAGGTCGGTTCGCCCAAGAGCGGCGTTCGGCCGACGCCCGGCCGAGTCAAGGAATCCCTGTTTGCAATTTTGCAATCGCGGATCGCGGGCGCGCGCTTTTTGGATCTCTATGCCGGCACCGGAGCGATAGCATTCGAAGCTGCCTCTCGCGGCGCCGGTGAAGTGATCGCCGTCGAAGGGAATCGTGAAGTCGCCGAGTCGATTCGCGATGCGGCGCGCGAGTTCGGCGTGGAAGAGCTGGTCAGCGTCATGGCGGCGCCGATCGATCGCGCTCTCTACCGCTTAGAGGGACCGTTCGACCTCGTGTATGCCGATCCGCCGTACAATCAAGACGTTCCTCTGCAAATGTTCCGTTTGCTTCTCGAGCGCGAGCTGCTTGCAAAAGATGCACTGGTCATTTACGAACACAGCGCACGCGTCATTCTGCCGCATATACCGGGGTACCGCGGCGTACGCGAAGAAGTCTACGGCGATGTCGCGCTCGCGTTCTTCACGCCCGGCTAAAAATACTGTGAACGACGGGCGTGCCGGGCGCAGCGCGAGAGCCGTGTATCCCGGATCGTTCGATCCGCCCACCAATGGACATTTGGATGTCATCGAACGTTCCGCTCGCTGCTTCGGCGAGGTTGTCGTCGCCGTCGTCGTAAATCCGCAAAAACGCGAGCCCATGTTCACTTTAGAAGAGCGCGAAGAGATGATTCGACAATCGGTCGCGCGCCTGCGAAATGTTCGCGTGGAGCACTTCGAAGGGTTGCTTGCGGATTTCGTCCGGGCAAAACAGGCAGACGTGATCATCAAAGGCTTGCGCGTGGTGTCCGACTTCGAAAGCGAAATGTCGACGGCGCTGATGAACCGGGCACTTTCGGATGTCGACACGATGTTTCTGATGTCCGATCAACGCTATTCCTTCGTCAGCTCCAGCATCGTCAAAGAGGTCTTTTTCCTTGGAGGGGACGTCAGCGCGCTCGTCCCCGACGCCGTGATGCGGCTCATGGCGGCCAAACGTGCGAACATGCGCGCATCCTCGAAGCCTGTTTCATGAATGGGAGGGAGTATGTCGGTCTATCGCGTGCTTGACAAGTTAGAGACCTACGTGCATGAGGGAACCTGGCTGCCCGCGGGCTACCGAATACTTAGCGAAGAACGGCTGATCGAGCTGGTCGAGAAGATCCGCTCGTCGCTTCCGGAGGAAGTCGGGCGCGCGAAGATGATCGCCAAGGACCAAAATCGCATGCTGCGCGCGGCACAAGAGAAGGCGCAAGCGATCGTCACGGAAGCGACATCGAAGCACGAGGAACTCCTCGACGACCACGAGGTGCTGCGGCGCGCTCGCACGACGGCCGAAACGGTATTGAGTGAGGCCGAAGAGCGTGCACGCAAGGTCCGGGAAGGCGCCGACCAGTACGCGCTGCAGGTTTTGGTCGAGTTGGAAAGCCGGCTCTCCGGCGCGATCGGCTCGGTGCGCAAGGGCCGTGAAACGCTCGTATCGCGCACCGCCGCTCAAGCGCAGAGCCAAGTAACCGAAGCGGCCGCACGCAACAAACGAGCGGCGTTCGATGCAGCGAGCGATGAAACCGCGCCGATGGAGTCCGTGGAAGTCGTCCAATAGCCAAGGGACGGCACGGGCGGTATACTGTATGCACGGAGAAAAGCCGATGAAACTTTCGATTGTATCTTTAGGCCTCGCTTTTGCGGTCGCCCTCGCCGGGACGCCGTTCGCTTTGGCCGGCGCCACCAATGCTGCGGTCCCCCCCAATGGCGGCTCCGGCACCGTGCGCCATCCATTTGAGCCGGTGGCTCGCCCGTTCACCGTCGCGCCGCATTCCGTCGCGCAGCCGCCAAGCGTCCAGCAGCGTTCGCAAGTGCCGCAGACCCACGTTGCCGCCTATTGGAAACAAAACTGGCAACTAAGCTGGATTAACTATTGCCAGCGTTGGATCATGGGGCCACAGGGCGAATGGTTGAATCCGGACTGTTACGTGCCGCTTTTCGGCTTGCTGGGCTACGCACCGGGAAGCCCGTTTTATCAAGCGCTTTTCGGCGACCCCGGCTTTACCGGCAACTCGCGGCTGTAAGCTCTACACCGGCGGGGCGTGAACGTTCTGCGCGAACGCTTCTAGCCGCGCGCGGTCGATCGCCCTAACCCTCCCGCGTTCGAGTTCGACCGCGTTGGCGTTCTTCAAGCGAAGCAACGCCCGTGCGGCCATGTCGCGTACGGTGCCGGCCGCCGCGGCAATTTGCGCTTGGGAAAGGTTTTCGACGCCGGGTAAGCCGCGCGTCATGCCGGGAGAAGCTCGGGCATAGCCTAGCAAAAATTTTGCCACCCGCTGTAGTACGTGCGCGAACGCTAAATCTGCAATCGTATCGATCGACCGCCGGCGCCCCTGGGAGGCCGACGTCAAGAATCCAAGAGCAAGTTCTGCGTCGTTCCGGCACGCATGCAGCACTGCTTCGCTCGGAAGCGTAACGACCGTTGCATCGGTCAATGCCTCCGCGCGCGTCGTGGCGCCGCCTTGATCGAACGTCCCGCTGTCGTTGAGCGTATCGTGCATCAGGCGCTCACCCAGCGTGTGCGTCTTGCCGTCGGGCGAAAGCAGCGTAAGGATGACTTTGCCTTCTTTAACGATGCCTAAATATGGCCAAACTTCGCCCTCGTCAAAGATCGCTTCGCCGGCGTGATACCGGCGGTCGCTCATTTGCCCGGCTAATTCGCGCAATGTCGACGCTTTCGCACTGGCAAAGGGCTGCACGTGCGCCAGCAGCTCCTCACCTTGCGCATTTTCGTCGATCCGCTCCAAGCGGACGGTCCAACGATTGCCGCCGAAGTTGCGGGCATCCCAGGAAAACTTGCCGGAGCGCAGTTGCGTGAGTTCGTTGCGCAGCGCGCGGGGGTCGTTCTCTTCGTGGATCTCCAGGATCGAGCCGGGAGCAAGCTTGTCGAATGCAGTGAGGATTTGCTCGGCTTTGTTCGCCGGCTGCAGCGAACGGGCGTCGAGCGTCAGTGCAGCAGGGCGGTTCGCGGGCATCGGCACTCTCTTTAAATGCATCAGGCAAACCGCCTGCCAGGGCGCCGCTGCGCGCCCGTTGTAAGCTACCAGCATGCCTACATCCGAGAATGACGTCGTCATCATCGCGGGCGCTCGCACGCCGTTCGGCAATTTCGGTGGAGCGCTTGCCGAATTGACCGCAACCGATCTGGCCGTCTATGCCGCGCAGGCAGCCATTGCGCGCAGCGGTGTCCCGAAGGAGCGCTTGGATGACGTGGTTTTCGGCAACGTCATGCAGACGAGCGCCGACGCCATCTACCTGGCGCGGCACGTCGGCTTACGGCTGGGTCTGCCGGTTGGCGTCCCGGCCCTGACATTGAACCGCTTATGCGGCAGCGGTCTGCAGGCGATCCTCACCGCGGCAAATTCGTTGCGTTTGGAACAAACGACCTACGCGTTGGCCGGTGGAACGGAGTCCATGAGCCAGGCGCCGCATGTCGTGCGCGGCGCGCGCAAAGGTTTTCCGCTCGGTTCCCAAGTGAAATTTGAAGATACGCTCTGGGAAGCATTGACCGACTCATACAACGGCATGCCCATGGCGATCACCGCCGAAAATCTCGCACAGCGATACGGCGTCGCGCGCGAGGAGTGTGATGAATTCGCACTCCACTCGCAAGAGCGCGCGTTGAACTCGCAGAGCAATGGGTACTTCTCAGACGAGATCGCTCCCATCGAAGTGAAGGGTCCGAAGGGTCAGACGCAAGTCGTCGATCGCGACGAAGGCCCGCGCGCCGGTCTTTCGATGGAGAAACTGGGAAAGCTTCCGCCGCGCTTTCGATCCGGCGGGGTCGTGACACCCGGAAATGCCAGCGGCATTACCGACGGGGCCGCCGCCGTCGTCCTCACGACGGTCAAACAAGCAAAAGCCGACGGAATCAACTGGATCGGGCGCCTGATCTCGTCCAGCGTCGTGGGCGTCGATCCGGATATTATGGGCATCGGACCCGCATTTGCCATCCCACGGGCACTGCAAGCAGCTGGATTGGGCAATGGCGACTTGTCGACGATGGAGATCAATGAAGCTTTTGCGCCGCAAGTGCTTGCGTGTTTGCGGGAAATGGGACTGCGCAACGGGATGCGACTGAATCCGCACGGAGGCGCCATTGCACTCGGTCATCCGCTGGGCGCATCCGGCGCACGGTTGGCCTATACCGCGGTTCACGATCTCCGCGAGAATGGCGGCGGCTACGCGATCGCCTCTGCGTGCATCGGCGGGGGCCAGGGGATCGCGGCAGTCTTCAGCTCGGAGTAAATGGCTGTTGCTCCGATAAGACGTATCCCCGTTAGCGGGCTTATCGACGGCGTCGTTTTAGTGCTCGTGTTGGTTGTGGGATACGAGTTCTTGCTTGCGCCGCACTTGTCGAACCCCGCGCGCATCTATCCGGCACCACGCGTCACCTATGCCACGTTAACGGGACCGCCATTCGTGCTGCGCGAGCATCGCGGAAGAATAGTGTTCCTGGATTTTTGGGCGTCCTGGTGCGAACCGTGCCGCCTTTCCTTGCCGCTGGTCGAGCGCTTTGCGCGCGCACATCCGGACGCCGACGTCGTCGCGGTCAACTTCGGCGAAGCGCGCAGTGTTGCGGCGAGGTACGCGCGCGAACACGATCTTCTCAACGTCGCGCTCGATCCGCAGACGCTTTCGCAAGGTTTCTTTGCCGTCGAGGGACTCCCAACGATGGTTGTGATCGATCCGCAGGGCCGGGTCCGAGCAACGTGGAGGGGCTTTAATCCCGCGATCAGCTTACGCATGGCTGCGGCGCTAAAGGCGCTCTGACTTCTCGCCGTCAATCTCGGCCATCATCGTCCGCCCCGGTATAGCAGTAAAGCCTGGCAACTCGTAATGCAGCACATTGTCGTGAAGCGTTGCGAAAATCGGACCGATGTACGGCTGCGCGAAGCCGATGGTCAGATCGTAGCGCATATTCTGGTCCAGCACCCACGGCACCCAAACGTCGACCGTGGTACCCGACGCGAAATGCACGGGCGCTGCGCCGTCGACCGTCAGATCGAAATAGTACACTGCATTGGCGGTAAAGTTCATCGGCGTGGGAAAGGGCAGCATCTCGGCGTCGGTCGGGACTCTTCCATAAATCGGTAAAAGGGTTGTGCCGGCCGGCGCATCGTTGCGAGCGTAAGTGATGCGTAGCTCATAGCCGGCCGTCGTTGACCGTGGCGCGGCGAGTACGCCGCCAGGACGGAGTACTGCTGTGGGTTTTGGCGCGCCACTGTCGACTGGACAAGTTATCGCAAGAGGACCCGCATCCAGTACGACACCCCGGCTTTGGGCGGCGCGGATCACATCGTCCGGCATTCCGAACTCGCGCAGTGTGCCGACATCCGGTGCAGGAACTGAGCTGTGGCGACTAACGAGCGGATATCCGGTTTCAATCGATAAGCAACGACCCGACCGCGCATTTATATCCATTGCGTCCCACCATCGGGCGCCGACCCGGATGAACCCCAAAACACCGGCGAGTGTGACAGGGTACCCCCATCGTACAATAGCGGCGTTCTTCACGACGACGACGTCGTGGATCGTTAGGGACGCTGGGTTGACGTGATGCACCGCGATCCAATGCGCCAACAAATTCTGCGCATCGGAACGGACTTCGCGAACATCTTGCCGCGGCCCGACATCAATCGCGGCCGCTGCAGAAGCGATGAAGAAGGACAACGCGACGCAGATCGCCGCCGATTTAGCGGGCGTCTACGTTGCGCTCCAACGAGGTTCGCGCTTTTCGAGAAATGCGCGGGTGCCTTCGCGAAAATCCGCGGTGTCCACTAAGCTGCCGAACTCAAGCGCCTCTACCTCCAAGGCATCCGCCATTGAAAGATGGGCGCCGGCATAGATCGCGCGTTTGCACGCCGCGACGGCAAGCGGCGCTTTGGCGGCAATCGTCTTCCCCAGCTCTGACCGCTGCGGGCAACAGCTCGTCGCGGGGCACGACTCGCTCAACGAGCCCGATTTGCAGCGCTGTGGGGGCGTCGATCATCTCGCCGCTCAAGCACAGAAATAGCGCGTAGCCCTTGCCGAGAAGCCGCGTCGTGCGCTGCGAACCGCCGTAGCCTGGAATCAAGCCGAGGTTGACTTCGGGCTGGCCGAATTTGGCATTATCGCTTGCGATCCGAATATCGCCCGACATCGCAAGCTCGCATCCACCGCCAAGCGCAAATCCATTGATCGCCATGATCACGGGCTTAGGCAGCCGTTCGATCTGAAGCGTCAACGTTTGGCCGATCCGCGCTTTGTCTGCGCCCTCCGCCGCCGAGCGCAGCGCGTTCAATTCGCCGATGTCGGCACCGGCAGCGAAGGCTTTCGTACCCGCCCCCGTGATGATGATCGCGCGCACGTCATCGTCGCGCTCGAGATTTGCCAACGCCTTCGACAGCTCGTCCAACAACCGTTCGTTGAGCGCGTTCAGGACCTCCGGCCGGTTTAGCGTTAGCGTCGCGACGGCACCGTCGCGTTGGTCCACGATGAATGAGGCGTTCTCAGCGGGCGTAGTCATAAAAACCCTTACCGCTCTTGCGTCCGTACTGGCCCGCCAGCACCATTCGTTTGAGCAACGTCGGGGGCGCCATCATGGGATCTTTGAATTCGTCGAACATGATCTGGGCGATGTAATACGTCGTATCCAGCCCGACAAAGTCCAACAGCTCCAGGGGACCCATCGGGTAGCCGCACCCTAGCTTCATTCCCTTGTCGATGTCTTCTTTGCTCGCGAGGCCCTCTTCGTACATGCGGATCGCGTATAACAGATACGGGACCAGCATGCGGTTGACGATAAAACCCGGCGTATCTTTCGCCAGCACCGGTTCTTTGCCGAGTTTGCGCGCAAAATGGAACAGCGCGTCGACGACTTCTTGGGACGTTGCAATCGTCCTGACAACTTCAACCAGCTTCATGATTGGAACCGGGTTGAAGAAGTGCAGCCCCGCGACGCGATCCGGGCGCTTCGTTTTGGATGCGAGCTCGATAACGCACAAACTGGACGTGTTCGTGCAAATGATGGACTCCGGAGCCAGTAAACCATCCAGGCGGGTGAAGAGTTCCGTTTTGAGCGCCACGTCTTCGACGATGGCTTCAATCACCAAATCGCACGCTTTCAGATCGGCCGTGTCGGTCGTGCCCTTAATGCGGCTTAAGATCGCGCCCCGATCGCCGGCACTCAGTTTCTCCCGCTCGACGAATTTTGAGAGCGAGGCGTTGATCGCGGCAAGGCCCCGGTTGAGCGGCTCCTCGGCGACCTCGGCGAGCACGACGTTGAAACCGGCGGAGGCGGACGTCTGCGCGATGCCGTTTCCCATAAGCCCGGCGCCGCAGACCCCGACGGAACGTATCTGAAACACGCGGCGATGTTGTCTAATTGCGAGCGCGGAACCTTTGCCGCTATAATAGCGAACGTGCGTACTGCATATCATGAGGCGCTTGAATCGACGCGCTTGGATGTCGTTCGCTTGGGCGCCCTCGTCGGCGAGGCCGTCCGCGTTGCCGCAGAGGCCTTGGAGCAGCGCGACTCAACCGCAGCGGCGCAGGTCATCGCCGGCGACGACGTCATCGATGAATTGCGCCGCAGGATCGAAGCATCGTGCATTGAGCTGATCTGGCGCCAGCAGCCGGTCGCCGGCGAACTGAGGGAGATCGCGGCAATGCTGGAGATTGCAACCGACCTGGAGCGGGTCGGCGATTACGGCGTCGATATCGCCAAGCATGCGATCAAGCTGGCGGATGTATCTTTACGCCCGGCGCGCGTCGAAATCGATCGTATTGCGGCCCTAGCGCACGCGACGCTCTTGGATGCGATGCGTGCCTATACGGAACGCGATACCGATCTCGCATCGCGAGTCATCGATCAGGACGATGAGATCGATCGGCTCTACAAGCGCGGCGTGAAGGCGCTGCAGCAAGAGATGCAAGCGGATCCGGCCTTAGTGAAAGCCGGGGTTCGGATGCTGTTCGTCCTGGCGGAACTCGAACGGGTGGGCGATCGCGCCAACAACATCGCCTGGCATACGAAGGACATGATCGGCAGCGCTTGACGTCCCAGCCGCTCGCGCGCGAATTCTTCGCCGTTACGAATCAGCATGCTTACCTGAATCATGCCGCCGTCGGCGTACTTCCCGTTCCGGTGCGGGATGCGCTGCATCGCTTCATCGACGCGCATGCTTCCGGCGGGGTCCTGGGCACGTTCCCGTACGAGGCGCAGATGCGCGAGTATCGCGAGCGCATCGGCCGATTCATCGGCGCCCCAGGCTCGCAGATCGCCGTGCTGCGCAATACGTCCGACGGCGCGAACGTCATCGCTGCGGGCTTTCCGTGGCGAGAGGGCGACGAAGTCATTTTGCCGGACAATGAATTTCCCGCCAACGTCTACGCCTGGCTTCGCCTGCGCGATCGCGGCGTCGCGGTGCGGCTGCTGCCGTCCCAACGGCAGCGAATGACGCCGGAGGTCCTGCGTCAAGCCATAGGTCCACGAACGAAAATGGTCGCGGTATCCTGGGTTGCGTTCGAAGACGGCTACCGTCACGATCTGGCAGGACTGGCGGAGGTGTCGCATGCTGCGGGCTCCGCAATCGTCGTCGACGCGATCCAAGGTCTCGGCGCTTTGCCCTTGGACGTGCAGGCCTGCGGGATCGATGCGCTGTACTGCGGCGGCGCGAAATGGATGCTCGCGCTGCAAGGGGTCAGTTTTCTGTACGTAAACCCCACGCTGCAAGATCGCCTTGCCGTCGCATCGCCGGGATGGCGCTCCGTGGAAAACATATGGGACTTCTTGGATTACGATCAACATTTTGCGCCGGATGCGTCGCGCTTCGAAGGCGGGACGCCCAACTTTATCGGCGCGCTCTCCTTGGCGAAGGCGATTGAAGTATTGCAGAATGCGGGTCTGACGAAGATCGAGCGTCACGTCTTAGATCTCACGGATGCTCTGGTCGAAGGGCTGCAAGTCGCCGGAGCCCGCATCAGCTCCATTCGAAGTCCAGGAACCTCATCGGGCATCGTCACGTTTACCGTGCCGGGCGTTGACTGCGTCGCACTGGGGAAGGCGCTCCAGGGCCGGCACATCGTCACGACATATCGGAACAGCGGAGTGCGCGTAGCGCCGCACGGATACAATACCGCCGGCGAGATCGATGCACTGATCGCCGCCGTCAGAAGTTATAAAAAGGAAGAAGCATGTTCGCTCTGATCTTCGCCTTAGCCGCCGTTGCCGTGGCTCCGGCAGATGGTACCTATACGTACGCGGCCTCAGTCGGCGGCAGCAGTATGGGGCAAACCACGATTTCGGTACGGCACGACGCAACGGGCGTGCGGCTCGATGAAAACGGCGCGGCAACCGTCGGCGGCGATCGGCAAAGCGCCCAAACGCAACTGCTCCTGGATTCTTCCTTGGCGCCGGCGAGCTACACGGCAACGTATCACGCGATGGGACGGACGGCAAATCAGCAGTTGGCGTTCCATGGAAATACGGCAACCGAGAGTGGTGATTTAGGGCAAAACACGTACACGCTTCCCGCGGGAGCCAGTCACTTCGCCGTGTTGGACGGCACGATGTTCGCCGGCTTCTTTACGTTGCCGGCGCAGATGCACGCGTGGGGAACGGGTGCGTCGGTCGTTGCGCTCGCCCCAATGTTCGGGCGTTCCTATCCGCTGGCATTCGATACGGCAGCCACACCTGCGCGTCCGTCCAACGTTCCGGCTGCCGACGTTTCGCTAAACGTCAGCAAGCCGGTCGGTTTTACGTTATGGTACAATCCCACGACGTTCATCGTCGACGAACTCGTCGTTCCATCCCAAAACGCCCTAGTTATCCGGCGATAACGCACGAGGTCATCACGGCGTCCGTCATGCCGTGAATCAGCCGCTTGTCGGCCGGCGCAATCGTCGCGAGGATTCCGCCGAGTTCGGTCTTCCCGTCGATCAGGAAGTAGTAAGGGCAGAGTCTGACGCGGCCGTCGAACGCGCGAACGTCGTCCACCGCGCGATCGAAATAACTTTGGCGTACGCGCCGTCCTTTGTGGAAGCGCTGAAGGACGCGAGGCGTCTTCGAGTATTCGCGCAAGGCCTCGTCGATCGTCGCAACCCACTCGTCGTGTGTGAGGTCGTTCGCCACGCGCACGCCCCGAGAACCCCACGCCAGCTCCGAAAAGCCTGACGGTTTGACGACGAAATCACGTTCGCTCTTGGTGAGATGTGCCAGCTGTCGCCAGTGACCCAGCGGCGCACCCGCAGCGAAGAGGTCGTAGATGACGCCTTGCGGCGGCAACGGGCGCGGGTCGATGACCCACGTCTTCGGAAAAACGCTCAGCAAACGCCGGTACGTGTCCGCGCCCATCTCGCTTTGCCACGGTTTTGCCAGTTCAGGATGGTGCAGCAGCGCGAACGCGAGCTTCTCTTCCAGTTGCGCCTTCGGAGGCGGAGTCATCCGGACTTTGTTGTGCCGTGCGGCGTAGAGCATCAGTTCCGACTTGGCCACGTTGAGCAGATCGAAGAGCTCGAAGTTGCGGTAGATGGCGTCCAACTTCTCTTCGCGGCCGTCTTCCAAGCGAACGAACAGCCCATCTTCCGTAAAGACGATCTCGTTGGGCGCGCACACGTGCGCCGTTGCGAGCCGCCCGCGCGTCATCGCGTCGGCGAGCCACTGCAGCTCCGCACGGTAGTCGGCCGACTCTTGCGACACGACGATCGCAACGACCGGCGTTTGGGCGCCCGTCAGTGAAGCCAGCATCGCGGCGAAGCGCCTTGGAATGCCGTCCGCGCCGCCGATGCTCTCGATGCCGAGTTTGCAGTACGCCTCGGTCATCGCGCCGAGAAAGCCCATGCCTCCCGGTACGCTGTCCAGCTCGCTGGCGATAAAGCCGTCGTCGGTGAGAATGAGATCGGGACGAATAATTGACGGGAGGTCTTGCCGGAAGCGATTTTGACGCGCAAGGCGCACGATATGTTCCGGCTTACCTTGATCCAAATACTCTGCAATGAAAGCTGGCGCGGTTCCCCGCACACTGCGGTTGTACAAATTGTTCAGCCCGCGGTAGAAGCTCAACAGATCGTTGCCGAGCGACGCGATCTCGTCCAGCAACGGCTTCGGCAAAGCAAACGGCTCGGGGCTTAAGCGCCACGGGATCCGCTCATCCTGGTTTTCGACCTTGAAAAGGCCTGGCGGAACCGCTTCGTAGAGGAAATGCGCTTGATCTCGAGCCGTGAGGTTGGCGGCAAAGGCCGTACAGGGCATACGGAAGTGCTCTCCTAGCGACAGCCGTCGGGAATCTTCGACATGTGCAGCGCGATGTAGCGGCGCCTCATTACGGCTATAAGAGTACCCAATCCGGCGCTTGGGTTGCGGACCCGCCCGATTGACGCCGGGTATAGGATCAGCATGATGTCCTTCGACCTGATAGCGCTCGATTTGGATGGGACGCTTCTCGATGCAAACGACCGGGTTTCGCCCCGAAATCGGGAGGCGATCCGTTGGGCCTTAGACGCCGGCGTGCGTATCGTGCTGGTCACCGGCAGAGGGGTCGATCTGCCGGTGCGAATCAGTTCGGAACTTGCGCTGAACCTGCCGGTGATCTGCTGCCACGGCGCGCTCACGAAGGACTTCGGAGCAAATAGGACGCTCGGGCACATTCCCGTTCCGCTGCAGTATGCCAAGCCGATGATCGAGTACGCTGAAGGAACAGGGCTTTCCGCTGCCATCTATCTGGAGGAGCGGTTCTATCGACTGGAAGGCTCCAAGCTCTTTATGGACGATATGCTTAGTCCCAGTTGGCGCGAAGTGAAAACGTTTGCCGACGTCATGCACACCGCTCCCACATTCATTCGCTTTCTTGGCGAAGGCTCCGTGCAGGCCATTGAACGCCGTTTCGGCGATCTGCCGCTGCACTTCAAGCACGAGCGTTGGACGACATTCGCGGAGTGCGCCGTCACGAGCCGAGAAGCGACCAAAGCGCGTGCGCTCGCGCGATTGTGTGCAGACTTTCAAATACCGCGCGAACGCGTTCTCGCGATCGGCGATTCCCCCAACGATGTGCCGATGCTGCGATGGGCTGCAACGGGCGTCGCTATGGGCAATGCGCCGCTCGAGGTCCGGCAATCCGTCCCGTTCGTCACCGCGCGTAACGATGAAGACGGCGTCGCGGAGGCGATCGAACGCTTCGTCTTGCGAGCGCAGCATGCGAAGAAACCGGCTTAATGCGCGTAAACGTGACGGCGTTCGCGCGTTTGCGCGAGCTCCTGGGCCGTACGGAAACGATCGAATTGCCCGAGGGCGCCACGGTCGCCGCTGCATGGAATGCCATCGCTCAGAAGCATCCTGCGCTGACGCCGTACGAATCCTCGACGCGCATCGCGCGCAACGATCGCATTGCCGCTTCAGCTGAAGTCTTGAGCGAAGGCGACCGGCTGGCGCTGTTGCCGCCTTCAAGCGGAGGATGAAGGCCGCGATATCGGCCGCGCCGATCGATTGCGAAGCGATCGAGCGCGAGTTGCGGTCCAGGCGCTACGGGGCCGTCGTGTCATTCATCGGTACGGTTCGTGACCGCGCCGACGATGGTGCACCGGTAACGGGGCTCTCGTATGAAGCCCACGAGCCGATGGCCATCGCTGAATTCGAACGCATCGGCCAGGAGGCGCGCGACAAATTCGGCGAGCTCGAGATCGCCGTCGCGCATCGAACCGGAGATCTGGACGCCGGAGAGGTTGCCGTCGTCGTTTGCGTCGGAGCGGCGCATCGCGACGCGGCTTTCTCGGCGTGCAGATACGTGATCGACGAGCTGAAAGAGCCGCGCGCCCATCTGGAAAAAAGAGCATTACGCCGGCGGCCGCAGCGACTGGAAATCGTGAATCTCGAACTCGTACGGGTGAACGGCGACCGAAATACCATTGCGACGCTCGTGTATCGGCCGAAACGGCCCCGCAACGTTTCGATCGTCGTCGGCCACGGATATTCCAGCTCCAAACACAACTTGGATTTCCTGTGCAACTTTCTGGCGAGTCACGGCTACGCACTCTTCAACCTGGACTTCCCGGGGCACAAACTCGGCGCAAGCGGCGGAACGTTACGAGGCCTTGAGGACCTCACGGATGCGATGCGCAGCGTCGGAACGTACGCGCGCAGGGGCGCCGATGGGCCGCTCTACTACATGGGCCACAGCATGGGCGCGATGACCGCCATTCTCACCGCCGCGCTGGACCCGCAGGCGAAGGGAATCGTGGCGATTACGACGGGATTCGGCCGCCCCAGCGGAATGGCCGTGCTGCAAAGCAAAGGCGCCGTCGACTTCCGCTCGGCTTACGTCGACGGAGTCACGCTCCCGGATCTGATGGCGCAGGTGGACGATGACCGGTTCGCACAAGCGCTGGCGCAGGCTTAAAGGAAGGCCGCAGCTGTACATCGCAGCCGATCGCGATGCGATGGTGAGCGTGCGCAGCGTCGAAGCATTGTATGCCGGCGCGCATGAACCGAAGACATTCGCCTCCATCTCCAGCGATCACACCTACGCGGGCGATAACGCGCGCGGCGAAGTGTTGCAATGGTTGAACCGGCTCCATCCGCGATGATTGCGGGGCTGCGCCGGTACAGCCGGCACTTGCTGATCCCGGAAGTCGGCGTTGAGGGCCAACGTCGTCTCGCGCAGAGCCGGGCCCTGTGCGTCGGCGCGGGCGGCCTGGGGTCGCCCGTCCTGCAGTATCTCGCGGCTGCGGGCGTCGGGCGGATCGGCATCGTCGATGACGATACCGTCGATGAAAGCAACTTGCAGCGCCAAACGATCTTCTCGACCGCCGACTTGGGCAAAGGCAAGGCGGCAGTCGCGGCAGAGCGGGTCGTTTCGCTCAATCCGCTGGTCGCGGCCGACGCGATTCCCGTGCGCTTTGACTCGAGCAATGCGCGGGAGTTAGTTGGGCTCTATGACGTGGTTGTCGACGGCACCGATCGTTTTGAAACGCGGTATTTGATCAACGATGCCTGCGCGCTCGAGCGCAAGCCCGATGTCTACGGTTCGATCTTCCGGTTCGACGGTCAAGTGAGCGTCTTTTGGCGCGATCACGGCCCCTGCTATCGCTGCCTCTTTCCTGAGCCGCCGCCGCAAGGCACCGTTCCGACGTGCGCGGAGGGTGGAGTTCTCGGCGTGCTGGCCGGCATCGTTGGGACGCTTCAAGCGAACGAAGCCCTCAAGCTCCTGCTGCACATCGGGCGGCCGCTCGTCGGCCGGATGCTGTTGGTCGACGCGCTCGGCGCGTCGATTCGCGAGGTCGCCATTCCGCGCGATCGCGCATGCGCGCTTTGCGGCGACGAGCCGGCGATTGCCGATGCTCATCCGATTCGCATAACGCCGGAGGATGATCGCGGTTTGATCGAAATCGAGGCGTCTGATCTTGATCGCGCGCTGCTGCAAGCCAGGTTGCTGGACGTGCGCGAACCGCACGAGAGCGTGCTCGGTACCGTACCCGGGGCGTTGCAGATTCCCGCATCGCAGCTGCCGCAGCGGCTGCACGAGCTCGATTCCGCGCAGTCATACATCGTCGCTTGCCGTGTCGGCAATGTTTCGCGCTGGGCCGTGCGCCTGTTGAGCGACGCCGGCTTCCGGCGCATCTCGCACCTGCGCGGCGGGCTGCTCGCCTACGCCGCCCAAGACGACGCCTTCGCGTTCTTTTGACAGGCACCGAATGCGGAGAGCCGACGCAATGATTAAAAAACCGTTTGGAATTACGGGCGTAGACGTTGCCGTCATCGGACAGGGCACGTGGGATTTCCCCGAATCCGGAAGCCGGCGGGATGAAGCGATCCGCGCGCTGCGCCGCGGGATCGAGCTGGGCATGACGCACATCGATAGCGCGGAGATGTACGGGGACGGCCGAGCGGAAGAGATCGTGGGCGAAGCTCTTCGCGGGCCGCCGCGCGAAACGGTCTTCATAACGACCAAAGTGCTGCCGACCAACGCTTCATATCGCGGAACGATTGCCGCCTGCGAACGCTCCCTGCGCCGGCTGTCCACGGACTATATCGATCTTTACCTGCTGCATTGGCCAAGTTCACACCCGATCCGTGAGACGATGCGGGCATTTTCAGATCTGCTGCGTGACGGCAAAGCGCGCTTTGTCGGCGTGAGCAATTTTGACGTCGATGAATTAGATCAAGCAAGGAAAGATCTGGACGGCGCAGATTTGGTCGCCGATCAGGTGCTCTATCATCTGCGTGAGCGCGGCGCTGAATCGGATCTGACGCACTATTGCCGCAAAGCGGGCATCGCTATCGTCGGGTACACGCCCTTTGGGCGCGGAAACTTTCCCCGTAAAGAAGCGCAGCCCGACGGGGTTCTGGGCCGGATCGGCCACAAGCACGGCAAGACACCGCGGCAGGTCATTTTGAATTTCTTGACGCGCGAGCCTGATTTCTTCACGATTCCCAAAGCGGCAACCGTTGCGCACGTGGAAGAAAACGCCGGTGCGGCCGGATGGGAGCTCGCCCCCGAAGACGTCGCGGCGATCGATGCGGCATTTCCTAGGCGCGATGGACCGCTGGCTACCCTCTGATCTCGCGCGAATAAAGGAACGCGCGGTGCAGGTTGCGCGCGAGTTGGGTGCGGGCGACGTGCGCGTCACCGCTGCGGATGAAGATGCTTTCGCATACGCTGCGATGCGCGAGGCATTCCAGCGCGGCGACTTTTCGACGTGGCGGTTCGGCGACGAGTATGCGCGGCGCGCCGCGTCGCCGCGCCACCTTTTGGATGGCGCGCGCTCGGTCATTTGCGTTGTCCTACCATACGCTGCGCCGTCCCCGAGCGGCGAGGCGTTAACCAACGGACGGGTGTCGAACTACGCCTGGACGGCCGACTATCACTATCGGCTCAAAGAAGTGTTGCGCGCGGTGGCCGGCTCGATCGATGAAGCGGCCGGCAGCAGTGTAACGGCGATCGCATGCGACACAAAGCCGCTTGCGGAACGTGCATTCGCAGCCCGTGCCGGCGTAGGTTGGGTCGGCAAACACACGAACCTCATTCATCCAGACTACGGCAGCTACGTCTTCTTGGGCGAGGTGGTGACGACGCTGGCGCTGCCTGCGGATCCTCCGCTGCGAAAGTCATGCGGAACGTGCACGCGCTGCATTCCTGCGTGCCCCACCGGCGCACTTCGGGGCGACTACACGATCGATGCGACGCGCTGCATCTCAGATCTGACGCAGCGCACCGATGCTATTCCGCGAAATCTGCGGCCGCTCGTCGGACAGTGGGTGTGGGGCTGCGACTTGTGTCAGATCGCATGCCCTCCAAATCGTCATGCCCTGAGCGTGCCCGCAAGCGTGGCGCCCGCGCCGGAAACCGCTACGCCCCGTCTGATCAGCTTGCTGAATCTGCGAAGCGGCGAGTTCAAGCGGACGTATGCGCGCACGGCGATGGGGTGGCGAGGCGCAGCGATCCTGCGGCGCAATGCCGCGGTTGCGCTCGGCAACGGCGCGGATCGCGCCAGCGTGCCGGCGCTGGAACAAGCGTTGAAAAGCGATCCGCATTCGCTGGTCCGCGGTCACGCCGCATGGGCGCTGGGCCGAATCGGATCGCCGCGTGCGTTGAAGGCATTGCGCCGAGCGGCCTGCAACGATCCGGCGCAATCAGTGTTGGAAGAAGTGAATGCGGCGCTGGAACCCTATACCGCGCCCCCGGCGTTACAACGGTCATGAGATGGATTGCATCATTGCCCGCCCTCGTGAGCGCGGCAGGTCTTTTGGCGCTAGGCGCGCCGGCGCAAGCGCAGAGTTCTTCGCAATTGTTGTCCCGGCTCGTGTCGCGCGCCGAGAGCCCGCGCAGTGACACGGCAAACGTGCATGCCGACGTCGCCATGCATTCCTTCCCCTATCTTAGCCCCCAGCTGGATGGTACGTACTATCATAAGGAGCCCAGCCGCGACAAAATCGTGTTCACGAGCGGGTTGCCCTTCATCGCGAAAGAGTTCAGCAAAATCTATCCGCATCTCGAGAGCCCCTCGCGCTGGGACGATGTCTACTCCGTTTCCACCGAAGGAGACGATGGAAAATACACGACGTTCAAATTGGTGCCGCGCAAGCATGGGCGCATCGATCACATCGATGCCCGAGTCGAAAACTCTACCGCGTACCTCGTGCAGCTTCGTTGGGTCTACAACGATGGCGGTTATGCAACGCTGAATCAGCGGTATGCGAGGGTCAACGGCTACGACATGGTGGTCCAGCAGCAAGGACACGTCGATATCCCGCACTACAATGCCGACGTGACCTCCACATTCAGCAACTTTAAGCCAAACGCCGCGATCCCTGATTCGCTCTTCGCCGGCGACAACTAGAGAAATGCGCCGGAGGTGATCACGCTCTCCGACGGTTTTGCGCGGCCGATCACCTACCTGCGCATCTCCGTTACGGATAAATGCAACCTTCGCTGTATCTACTGCATGCCCGAAGAAGGGTTGCCGTGGCTGCACAAGTCTGCGATCCTCACATACGAAGAGATTGCGGAGCTCGTCACTGTGGCGGCTTCCATCGGCGTGCGTTCGATCCGTCTCTCCGGCGGAGAGCCGCTCGTTAGAGCGGAGCTGCACCGCCTGGTCGCTGCCATTTCCGGCATCGATGGAATCGAGGATATCGCGCTTTCGACCAATGGACTACTGCTCGAGCCGCAGCTGGATCCGCTGCGTGCCGCGGGCTTGCGGCGAATCAACGTTTCGCTCGACACTTTGGATGAGGAGCGCTTCATGGAGATCGCTCGGCGTCCGGGTCTGGCGCAAGTGCTGCGCGGCATCGACGCGGCGATCGAGGCGGGGATGACGCCGGTAAAGATCAACTGCGTCGTCATGCGCGGTCGCAATGACGACGAGATCGAGCGGTTTGCGCAGTGGACTCAAACGAGGCCGGTCTACGTTCGCTTCATCGAGATGATGCCGGTCGTCGAGAACGCCGGCCTGCAGTCGGACGCATACGTGAGTTCTGATGACATTCTCGAGCGCGTCGGTGCGATCGGTGAGATTCAGCCCGTCATCGGGCCCGGCGGAAACGGTCCGGCACGCTACTTCGCTTTCGAAGGTGCGCCCGGAGCGGTCGGGGTGATTAGTCCGCTCTCGCACGACTACTGTCAGCGATGCAATCGCGTGCGGCTCACTGCTGATGGCCGTTTGCGGCTCTGTCTATTCGGCGATCACGACATCGACTTTCGCACGCCCCTCCGTTCCGGTGCTTCACGAGCGGAGATCGCAGCGCTGCTGCAATCCGCCATGCTGATCAAACCGGAACGGCATCACCTTCGCCTTGGCGAGCCGGGCTCTCGGATGCGCGCGTTTTCCGAAATCGGAGGGTAATGCGGGCTGGAGCGCCCACGGGAGGCGCCTCCTTTCAGCTGGTTTTCTCTTCGTAATACTCCTCGATATGGCCGTACACCGAATCGGGGAACTGCAAATCGCGATAGACGTTGGCCTGGTCGGGATCGTGGGGATCCGGCACGATGGGAAACGATTGGCGGGATTGGAACTCGAGGATCTTCGCGCGTGAAGGCGGCGAGTAGTCGTGCTGCTTGACTTGCGCAACGAGTGCGCGCGCCTTGGCGTCGTCGCAATCGGCACCTTTGCAGAGAAGCGAAACCAACTCGTCATCGCTCATGAAGTGGCGGGCGACCATGACGAAGACCAAGCGCCCGAAGTGGCCGATATCTTGTCCTGATTCCAGCGCCTCAAGCAAGTGGCGCATCATGGTATTTTGCCGTAAAGCTTCCATTGCTACGATGGTTCCCAAAAGCGCGCTTGATTGTTGGGGCGCCCTCGGGGAGCGCCCATGCTACCGGCCACACTAAGGCGCCCCTGCCACCCTTTGGGGGGCCCATGTTAATGGGGGGCGCGGAGCTAGGCGGAGCGCCTTTAAAACGAAGGACGCCCAACTAGCGGAGTCATTGAGTCACGTAGTGACGAAATGAACCGATAGTATACAGAAGGGGAGTCCCAGCATGGAGCAAGTCTACCTTGCCAGCGGGAACGCCGCGGCGGCAGGCGCTCGCGTCGAGGCGCTCGTTCTTGAGCATCAAACGAAGCTTGCCCGATACGTTCGCCGCCTAGTAGGCGACGCCGATACCGCGATGGACATCGCGCAAGACGTCTTCTTTGCCGCGTACCGCACGCTCCAAGCCGACCCGGGACGCCCCCTTTCTCCAGGCTGGCTCTACCGGACGGCCACCAACACATCGATTTCTTATTTACGGCGGAAAAAAATTGTCAGATTTCTCTCCCTGGATCGCGATACCGACGTGCGCGCCTTGCGCATCGACGAGCGCAGCGCGGCTTCGATCGATCTGCAGGCCGCCATGCATCGCCTTCCCCCGGATCAAGCGACGGCGATCATGCTGACAAGCTACGCGGGATACTCGTCCGCGGAGGCCGCCGGGATTTTGAGCACGTCCGCCGACGCAGTGCGCCAGCGGGTGTGCCGCGGAATGCGGTTGCTGCGCGCGGTCATGGCCGAGCGGGAGTGAACAACAACACACATCGGGAGATCGAATCCCTTGGCGGCGCGATTGCGTTAGGCGAAGCCACGGACGCGCAACGTGTAGCGTACCGCGAACACATCGCCTCATGCCGCACGTGCCTGCAAAGTCTCGGCGGCGAGCTCGAACTTGAGCGTGCGGCCGAACGCATCCGAAGCGCGCGCGACGAAGAAGTGTGGCAACCGGATCTTCGGGGCGCCGTCGCCGCGCGATTGCGCCGCCGTTCACGAGTCGTGCGTTTTGCCTTGACGCTCGTGGCGATGAGCTTGGGCGTCGCGTTCGCCTTGCATTTGCTGGACGCGCTGGGCATCGCCCGGCTCGCTCCGTCGCTCGCCGCACCGCTCGTCATCAGCGCGGGTACGACGCGAATCGTCGTTGAGAGAGCAGCACCGCCCAAGCCGACGCCGCAGCCTCGCCGGTTAGTTGTGACGCACAACGTGGTGCAAATGGCGCGCGCCGCCGTGGCGAACGTTGCGGTCGTGCCGAAGTCCACCGCAGTATCCGCCACGCCGTCCGAAATCGAGGCGGTCACGGTGCATCCTGATGCTGCGCCGGCGCGTCCCGGCCAAGAGGATGTCCCGGTTTGGCGGCGCGGAGACGCCGGAAGCTGGCGAACCGTTTCCAAAACGACCACAACGTCCTTGAGCGAAACGGCGCCGCAAGCGCCGGTGCAGCGTGTTGCGCCCATCCACATCGCCGCCGCGTATACCACGCGCGAGGCGGCGCCCATCGGCGGGGAAACCGCGATTGCGCCGCAGCCGCCGCCGATCGCTGTCGACGAAAACGCGCAAGGGACCACCGTCTTTGAAGTGATGGTCGACGAGCACGGAAACGCAACGCGGTGCGTGATCACCAAACCTGCGGGCTATCCGGTTTTGGACGATGCGGTTTGCAAGGCCGCAATGAAGGTCCGGTATGCTCCCAAAACCGTCGACGGGCGCGCCGTTCAGGGGATTTATCGCGACGCGTTCACCTTCCAGACGACGGGCACCGAGCAAGGGTTTCCCAAGCAAATTCAGTAAACGCGCGGCCCCATGCCGACTCGGGCGGTGGCCGCGATCGCGCTTGTATTCTCTTGCGTAATGGCGCAAGGATGCGGCCATAGCCGCTCCACCGGCAAAGCCGGATCCTCGAATGCCGACCTTACCGCGGGCAAAGCAATCTATCTGCGTGAATGCGCCGCCTGTCATGGCGCGCAAGGCGCGGGAACGCAAATTGGTCCGCCGCTGAAAGGCTTAAGCGGCAAAAAGAGTTACCGAGCGGTGTGGAGCATCATACGCGATCCGTCGCCGCCGATGCCCAAGCTCTATCCGAGCCGCTTGACGCGCGCGCAGCTGCGCGACGTTACAGCGTACGTGCGCTCACTGTAAGTGAGCTCCGTCTATCGTTTTGCGCGCGATCTCCGGTTGGGCGATCATGCCGGAATCGCCGCAGCCGCAGCTTCAGGCGATATCGTTCCGGTACTCATCCTCGACGCTGCGCTGGATGCGCGCTTGCGTCGATCGCCTCGCCGCGCGGCTTTTTATTGCGCCGCCGTTGCTTCGCTCGACGCTTCGCTGCGCGCGAGAGGGGCCCGCCTTATCGTCCGTCGCGGCGAGTGCGCGCGAGTGCTGGAGCCCATCGCGCGCGAAGCGCTTGCGCGGAGCGTCGTATGGTCAGCAAGCTTTGACGGACCGGGCATGCGCGCCGATATCGCTTTGCAGTCGGCGCTCGAAGAAGCCGGCCTCCGGGCCACAATCGTCGCCGATGCACCGGCGCTCCCGCCGGAAACGCTGCGGGGCTACCGCGCGTTTGCGCCATACTTCGAGCGTTGGCGCGGCTTCGAACCGGCATCGTACGAGGCGCCCCTGCTTGTATCTTTTGCGCGGACCGAGATCGCATCCGAACCGTTGCCGCAGCCGTCGGAGTTCGGTTCGACGGAGGCGTGCGACGCTGGAGAGACCCAAGCGCTCCGGCGTTTCCAGACCTTTCTGGAGAGCGGGGTTTGCGAATACGCCTTTGCGGTGAACCTGCCGGCTGACGATCGTACCTCACACCTCGGGGCCGATCTCACATTCGGAACGGTCGCCGCGCGGACGATCGTTCGCGAAACGCGCAGAAAGCTTCAAGATACATTGTTGCTCGCGGAAGAACGTAGTTCGCTGCGTCTCTTTTTGCGCTCGATGGCGATGCGCGACTTCTTTTTGCAACTGCTCTGGCACAATCCGCAAACCGCGACGCATCCGCTGCAGGAGAAGATGCGCAGGTTCGCGTTTGCAGACTCCCACCCGAAGCTCCATGCCTGGCTTCGGGGCGAGACCGGATATCCGCTTGTCGACGCCGGGATTCGGCAATTGCTTGCGACCGGATGGATGCATCCCCGCGTGCGCAGTGTTGCGGCATCGTTTCTCTGCTTCGATCTTGGCGTCGACTGGCGGGCGGGCGTGGACGAATGGGACAAGATGTTGGTCGAGGATGACCCGGCGCTTGCCGTCGGCAACTGGCAATGGATCGCCGGCGTCGGCGGCGACCTTGCGGCTTATCCGCGAATCTACAATCCGGTAAAGCAGGCGCGACAGTTCGATCCTCGAGGCGACTACGCCCGGCGCTGGATTCCGGAGTTCGCACGAATGGCTCCGGCGGCGCCGCGTAGCGCTATCCAAACGCAGCTGGGGTTGCCGCTCTACGCCCAACCGTCATATCCCGCGCCCGTCGTCGATCACGAACGCGCGGCGCGCGACTTTTTAGCTCGTTACCGGGCCTTTACGCGGCGGTCCGATCGTCAAGCCAATTGCTGATGATGGGCACGCGCACGTCCGCGCCGTGCCACGTCCGTACGCCGTAGTAAACGCTGAGCACCACGAAAACCGGCAGGAAAATGCCCAGCAAGACATCGGCGCTCCAGCCCAGCACCGGTACCTGACCGAGAAATTTGAAGATAAAGTAGATCGCCGCCATGCCGAAGTTGAAGCCCAGCGCTTGATACGCGTGCTTGCGTAGGCGGCGCGATTGCTTTGAGTCGAAGAGCGAGATGAGCGCCAGCGGCCACAGCGGATACCCTAAGGCCACCAATGCTCGCGATTCCGCAGGATCCGCCGCTTCGGTCACAACTGCGCGCGCTCGGGGCGCAGGTTGCGTTTCACTCGAGCCGCGCCACCATTGCTGCCAGCGCGGGGGCACGGCGCCGCTCACAGCTTGACGCGTGCCGGCGGCCGCATCGATTTTCGCCGCCAGGCGACAGCTGGGACACGTTCCCGCATTATCGCGGCACGTCGCGCAGATCGGCTTTCCGCAGTCGACGCAGCGGCCGATCGATGGAACGTTCATATGCATGTAGCAATCCACGGCGCTTCTCCCCGATTCACCCCAAAGAGACATTGTTTGCTTTAGTTCTACTTATTGGATTGAGGGGAGGTTTCATCGGCGGGACTCGGCAAGCGAGGACGCGTGGCGCTGACGCGACGGCAGACCCTCGCACGTTTGGCGAACGATGCTCGCCCATACTCCGCTACCTTGGCGTTCGCGATGCTGCTCGGCACGGCGGCCGGCTTAACCAATTTGGTGGCGCCGTGGGGCTTCAAGGAACTGCTCAACCGCGTGATCGCCGTCAAGCCGCCAGCGCATCCGGACATGCACGTGCTCTACGTCGTGCTCTTCGCCATCTTCTTCGCATTGGTGCTCGGCGCGCTCATGACGTACGGTCAAACGTACTTGACCGCGTGGTGCGGACAGCACCTGATCGCACGGCTGCGCGTCCGTCTTTTCGATCGCGTCTTGCGGCTTCCGCTGGAAGAGTTCGACAAGTGGCGCCCGGGAGAGCTGATCTCGCGTTTCAACAGCGATCTGCAGATTATGACCGACGCGGTCAGCATCTCGCTGCCGCAGCTGGTGACCAACAGCGTGACGTTCGCATCGTCCTTCGTGCTGATGTTCTACATCGACTGGCTGTTGACGTGTTCGCTGATCGTCATCGCCCCGTTGGTATCCCTCGCCGTGTCGCGCTTTCAGCGCTTGATCTCCACGGGAACGTCACGCTCGCAGCAACGGATCGCGGATCTCTCTTCCCGGTTGACCGAAGTGCTTTTCGGCCAGCGCATCATCAAAGCTTTCGCCCGTGAAAACTACGAAGTCGAACGGTTCATCCGCCGCAACGACGAGTATTTCGGCACCTATATGAAGCTGACGCAGTTCATTCAAACGCAGCCATTGGTCCTTTCCGTGCTGATGGTCGGCGCGATCGTCGTCATCATCTGGCTTTCGGTGCGCGAAGTCGTCGTGGGCAGAATCAACACGGGCGAAATTTTCGAATACTGGGCGCTGTTGGCGAATTTGATCAATCCCATGAACCGGTTTGCGGCGTTCGTCGGAGAGCTCAGTAAAGCCACCGTCGGCGCGGGACGAGTGTACGAGATCCTGGATCTTCCCGTCGAAAGACCCGACCGTCCGGGCGCTTTGCCGCTGCGCAACGTGCGCGGACGGATCGCCTTCGAGCACGTGCGGTTCGCGTACGGCCTTGACGAACCACCGGTGCTCCAGGACTTCAACGCGGTGATTCAGGCGGGGGAGATCGTGGCGCTCGTCGGTCCGTCGGGCGCCGGAAAGACGACGATCGTCAATCTCGTTCCACGGTTTTACGAGCCGCAGAGCGGCAAAATCACGATCGACGGCGTGGACATTGCGCAGGTCCGGTTGACCGACATCCGAGCCGCGATCGGGATCGTACCGCAGGAGGCGCAGCTGTTCCGCGGATCGATTCGTGACAACATTCGGTATGGCCGGCTCAATGCACGCGACGATGAGGTAGAAACGGCCGCGCGCGAGGCCAACGCCGAAGAGTTCATTCTCGGCTTTCCCAACGGCTACGATACGGAAGTCGGCGAGCGCGGGCTTCGCCTCTCCGGGGGCGAGCGTCAGCGCATCTCGATTGCGCGAGCCATTTTGCGCGATCCCCGTATTTTGATCCTCGATGAAGCGACCAGCGCGCTGGACAGCCATTCAGAAGCGCTGATCGAACTGGCATTGGACCGACTCTTGGCCGATCGCACGACGCTGATCATCGCGCATCGGCTTTCGACGATCCGGCGCGCGCACACGATTCTCTTTATCGAAGCCGGCCGGGTCGTCGAAATGGGCTCGCACGACGCGCTGCTCGCCAAGGGCGGCGCGTACGCGCGCCTGCACGCTAGCCAGTTTGCTTGAACGAAACATTTCACAACGGATAGCGCTGGGAGCGGCGCTGCTGACCTTAGCGATCCATTTAGCGTGGAATGCGAACTATGGGTTTTTCCGGGACGAGCTCTACTTCATCATCTGCGGGCGTCATCCGGCGCTGGGATACGTCGACCAACCATCGCTGACGCCGCTGCTGGCGGCTCTCTCCCAGACGTTCGGGATCTCGCTGTTTGCTTTGCGCGCGGTGCCCGCGGTCTGCGGGGCGCTCGCGACCTACATCGCCTGCATCTTTACCGCCGAACTCGGCGGCAAATCTTTCGCGGTCGCCTTGAGCGGTTTGGTCACGCTCGTTTCTCCGGAGATGATGGCGTTCGCGCTGCGCCTTTCGCCGGACATGATCGAGTTCTGGGCGTGGCCGCTGATTGCATTGCTCGTGCTGCGCCTAGTGCGCGGCGCGGAACCGCGCTCTTGGCTTTGGGTCGGTCTGCTGCTGGCAGTAGCGGCCTGGAGCAAGTACAGCGTCGCCTTTTTTGCCGTCGGCTTACTGCTCGGGTTGCTGCTGACCCCGCAACGCCGAGTGCTTTGGTCGTGGTGGTTTGCGGCCGGGGTCGTGCTTGCGGCGGTGCTCGTGTTGCCCAGCGTCCTTTGGCAGTGGCAATACCACTTTCCGATGATCCAACTGCTGAGAAACGACTACGGCAAGTTCTTGCTGCGCAGTCCACCCTTCGTCATCCAACAGGTGATGGTCATGAGCCCGCTGCTTTCCATCGTCTGGCTCGTCGGGCTGGGCGCGTTGCTGATTCGAGCGGAGACGCGCTTTCTAGGCATTGCTTATATCGCGCTGATCGCCATGATGTGGGCACTGGATGCGAAGGCCTACTATCCCGCGCCGGTCTATCCATACCTCATTGCGGCCGGGGCGGTGCCGTTCGAACGTTGGAGCAGTTCGCGCTCGTGGCTGCGTACCGCCATCTTCGCGGCGATCGTTGCCTTTGCGATTCCTTCGACGCCGTTCGTGCTTCCGGTGCTACCGCTGCAGAGATTTATCCAATATCAAGAAACGCTCGGACGGATTTTCGGCATCCGTTTTCACGTCGACAGGCGCGCCGGCAACGACATTCCGATCCAGTACTTCGCCGACATGACGGGTTGGCCGGAGCTGACGCAAACGGTCGCGTCGATTTACGGGTCGCTGCCCAAGCCGGAACGGTCGCGCGCGGCTGTCTACGCGCGGAATTTCGGGGAGGCGTCGGCGCTAGCGTTTTTTGGCCCGGCGTACGGGCTGCCGCAGCCCATCAGCCCGAACAACAATTTTTGGATTTGGGGGCCCCGCGGATACTCCGGGGAGGTGGTGATCGACGTCAATGGCGACGTCCGAGTCGACCGCGCCCGCTTCCGCTCGGTTCACTTAGCGACGGTCTTCCACAATCCGTACGGGATGCCGTACGAAAACGACCTCCACATTTACGTCTGCCGGGGCATCCGCAAACCCCTGGCTCAGTTGTGGCCCAGCCTGCGCGACTACAGCTACGGCTTCACCGGCCTCTAGGGAGGCGCTTGTCCTCCGAAGCGGTTAGGCAACGAGCGCGTGTCGAAGGGCGGAAGCGCCTGGAAAAACAGCGAAGTCACGCGGTCCGGGAGGAACGAATGCTCGTCTTAAGCCGGAAGCTGAATCAGTCGATTATGATCGGCGATGATGTTCGCGTTGTCGTCGTCGGGATCGATCGCGATCAAGTCAAACTCGGGATCGAAGCGCCTCGCGACGTTCCGGTCCACCGGACCGAAATCTACGAGGAGATCCACGGCGCCCATACCACTGTGCCGCAGGCTCTAAGTCTGGCGGTTGATCCGGCGGTCCGGGCATAGGCTCGCCCGGGGGAAGTCCCGGCTCGGGTTGATCCGGCGGTAGGGGCGGCTCCGGCTGAGAAGGCGGAGGCACTCCAGGCATGGGAGGCTCCAGCGGAGGATCGTACCGGCTGCTCGGCTGCATGGCGGGGTTATTCCCGGATTTAAGAGCCACATGCTATAATCGCGCGGCGCACGCCGCATAGGCGGCGCTCACTTCGCCCTGCACGGAGGCGGGGCGCGGATGGCCTCAAAGGCGACGGCGCTAGGACGGCGGCCGGCCGGAGGTCAGAAAGGATCGCACTTGTCCGTTATTTCAATGCGCGCGCTGCTCGAAGCAGGCGTCCATTTCGGTCACCAGACCCGCCGTTGGAACCCGAAGATGAAGCCGTACATCTTCCAGGAGCGCAACGGCATTTACATCATCGACCTCTCGTTGACGGTAGCGAAACTTCGCGAAACGTACGATGCGGTCAAGCGCATGTCCAACGAGGGTAAAGTCGTGCTTTTCGTCGGCACAAAGAAGCAGGCACAAGATGTCGTGCGTGAAGAGGCCGAGCGCGCCGGGACATTTTACGTCAACCAACGCTGGCTCGGCGGCACCCTAACGAACTTTGCGACGATCCAAAAGCGCATCGCCCGTTTGCGAGAGCTCGAAGGCATGCGGCAGCAAGGCGATTTCGAGCGTCTTCCCAAGAAAGAGGTCGCGAAGCTTGCCGAAGAGATGGGCAAACTCGAACGGTTTCTCGGTGGGATCAAGGACATGCACCGGCTTCCCGATGCGATCTTCATCGTCGATCCCAAGAAGGAGCGCATTGCCGTTCTGGAAGCGCGCAAGCTCAAAATTCCGATCATTGCGGTGATCGACACCAACTGCGATCCGGATGAGATAGACTTTCCGATCCCCGGCAACGATGACGCGATTCGCGCGGTCAAGTTGATGGTCTCGAAAATTGCGGACGCGATCATCGAGGGAAAGACGGAAACCGAGAGCTCGGCGGAGTCCGCGGAATACCAAGAGCAGATCGACTACGGCGCGTACGAAGAACCTGCTGCAGCAGAGGCATAGAAGGATGTCCGCATTGACCTACAAGCCGAGTGCACAAGAAGTTAAGAACCTCCGGGAGCTGACCAACGCGCCGATGATGGACTGCCGGCGCGCGCTTGCGGACGCGGAAGGCGACGTGGATCGCGCAAAAGCGCTGTTGCTGGAGCGCGGCGCGCTTCAGGCGCAAAAGAAAGCCGAACGCGCTGCCAATGAAGGGTTGATCGCGAGCTACATTCACGCCGGCGGCAAAATCGGCGTGCTGGTGGAGGTCAACAGCGAAACGGATTTCGTGGCGCGCAACCCGCGCTTCAGCGAACTCTGCCGCGATATCGCCATGCACGTCGTCGCGATGTCGCCCCAGTATTTGGATCGCGCCCGCGTGCCGGAAGACGTGGTCGAGCGAGTGCGCGCAGAGTTTGCGGCGAACGTGCCCCGCGGCAAGCCGCCGCAGGTTGAGCAGAAAATCGTCGAAGGCAAGATGAACAAGTGGTTTGAGGAGCACTGCTTGCTGGATCAGCCGTTCGTCAAAGACGACTCCATGAGCGTGCGGGAGTTGATCAACCGCGACGTTGCGGTGCTTGGAGAAAAGATCGAAGTGCGCCGCTTCACCAAGTACGCCCTCGGAGAGACCTAGAGATGACGGCATCGGCGCCGATCTACCGCCGCATTTTGCTGAAGATCTCCGGAGAGGCGTTCTCGGGGACGCAGACGGGCGTGGACGTACAGACGACGCGCGCGATGGCCGAGGAGATTGCCGGCGTCAGTCGTGAGGGCATTTCCGTTGCCGTGGTCGTCGGCGGAGGGAACATTTGGCGCGGGAAGGTGCACGAAGAGGCCGGCATGGATCGCGCCACGGCCGATTACATGGGCATGCTGGCAACAGTCATCAATGCGCTCGCGCTGCAGGACGCCTTGGAGCGCATGGGTGCGCCTTCACGAGTGCAGACGGCGATCGCGATGCACCAGGTCGCCGAACCGTACATCCGCCGCCGCGCAATCCGCCATCTCGAAAAGGGCCGCGTGGTGATCCTGGCCGCCGGCACGGGCAATCCGTACTTCACCACGGATACGACGGCGGCGCTTCGCGCCGTGGAAGTGAACGCGCAAGCGATCCTCAAGGCGACCAAAGTGGACGGCATTTACTCCGCCGATCCCTTGAAAGATCCCAGCGCCACGCGCTTTAGCCGCTTGAATTATCTGGAAGTGCTGCAACGCGGTTTGGAAGTGATGGACAACACCGCACTGACCTTGTGCATGGACAACGACCTTCCGATCCACGTGTTCGATATGGCCGTCCCGGGCAATATCCGACGGGTCGTCTGGGGCGACACTATGGGCACGCTCGTCTCGAAGAATGCGGCGCCGCGCATCGACGCGGCTGAAGAAGTGTCGGCATGACCGCGGATCTCAAAGATACGGAAATGCGAATGGGCAAGTGCGTTGAGGCTACCCGAAACGAGTTTGCCGCCATTCGTACGGGGCGCGCCACACCGGCGCTGCTCGACCGTCTGCACGTGGAGGCTTACGGCACTTCCGTTGCGCTCAAACAAGTCGCCGGGGTGAGCGTTCCGGACGCTCGAACGCTCGTCATCTCGGCGTTCGACCGCAATACCGTCGGCGAGATTCGCAAGGCCATCGAAAAGAGCGACCTGGGTGTAACGCCCAACGTCGACGGCAACGCCATACGCCTGAACCTTCCGCCGCTGACCGAAGAGCGGCGCCGCGACCTGGTGAAGATCGTGAAGAAGAAGGGCGAAGACGGCAAGGTTGCGGTGCGCAACGTCAGGCACAAGGCGCACGACGATCTGCGCCTCCAGCTGAAAGACCATCAAATCACCGAAGACGACAACAAGCGCCTTCAGGAGCAGCTGCAGAAGCTCACCGACAAGTACGTCAAAGATATCGATGCGCTGATCGCAGCAAAAGAAAAAGAGATCATGGAGGTTTAGCGCCTCCGCCAAATGCATGACGACCTCGTCCTGATGCCCGAAGTCGACGTCCGCCGTGCGCTGGGAGGGCGCGTCGCCGCGCTGCGGATCCTCGCTCCCTACGGCAGGTTCGCGGGATCCGGCAAGCTTCGAGTGCTGCGGATTCATCCCAGGGCGGACGATCCGGCGCGCCTGGACGTGGTTTGCGGGTATGAATCGTACGTGGCAATGGGCGGCGACTGATGGCAAGTGCGCTTCCGGCTTCGCTGCGTCTGGATCCCGCGCGGCTCCCGCGCCACGTCGCTATTATCATGGACGGCAATCGTCGATGGGCGAAGCGGCGGGGCCTTCCCGTCATTGAGGGACACCGCCGAGGCATGGTGGCATTGCGCGCGGTGACGCGGGCCGCAAGCGACCTGGGAATCGACGCGCTGACGGTTTACGGATTCTCGACCGAAAACTGGCGGCGTGACTCGACGGAAATTTCTTTGCTGCTGGATCTCTGCGTCTACTTCGCGCAAAACGAACTTGCCGAGCTCTGCCGCAACAACGTACGAGTGAAGGTCATCGGCGCCTACCGGGCGTTGCCTGCCGCGTCGCGGGAGGCGTTAGACGGCCTAATGGAACGAACGGCTTCAAATACGGGCCTTCTCCTGACGTTGGCGGTGAATTACAGCGCGCGTCTGGAACTGCAGCGCGCCGTCACCGCGATCGCAAAAGATGTTGCGGCCGGCAGGCTTTCCGCAGAAGCCATCGACGAATCGGCGATCGCCGCGCGGCTCTTTACCGCGGATCTCCCGGACCCCGATATTTTGATTCGTCCGGGCGGCGAGCACCGGCTCTCGAATTTTCTTCTCTATCAAGTGGCGTACACCGAGCTGATCATGTGCGACACGTATTGGCCGGATTTCGGCCGCGATCAATTCGTCGATGCACTGATCGAGTTCCAAAAGCGTCAGCGGCGTTTTGGAGGAGCGTGAACGCCGCCATGCAGGCCGCGGCGCGTTCCGCCGCCGCGCCATTCACACTGCGCCGCGTCACCAGCGGCATCGCGCTCGCGATCGTCGGACTCGCCTGCGTCTTTTGGGCTCCGGCATTTTACGCACTGATCGTGACGATCGGGTTGGCGAGTTTGTACGAACTCTCGCGGCTGTGCGACCGCAAGGGACAGCCGTTGGAATATCAAGTGGCCGTCGTCGGCGTGCTGGCGTATATCTTGCTGAGCGTTTTCCACATGCTCTCAAAATGGGAAGGCGTGCTGATCGCGTTCATCGTCCTGGCCGCGTTTTGGCTCGGAATGTATGGCGAGGAGCGCGGGTATTTCGCGCGCACCGCCTACACGTTGCTCGCCGTGCTCTACATCGGCAAGCTGCTGACCTATTTCGTGTTCATCCGAAACGTGCCCCAAGTCGGCCTCGCTTGGACGCTGACCGTCATCGTGCTGATTGCGTTGACGGACATCTTTGCGATGGTCGTCGGCTCACTGATCGGCCGTCGTTCGTTAACCACACTCTCACCGAAGAAGACGATCGAAGGCGCAAGCGGTGCGCTGGTGTTGGTGACGTTCTGCGGCGTCGCTTTGGCGTTGATTCCGCCCGCGCACATTGCATGGTGGCAGGGCGCCGCACTTGGCTCCATCACCAGCGTCGCGGCGCAGGCCGGCGATCTCGTCGAATCGGCGCTGAAGCGCGACGCCGGCGTCAAGGATAGCGGCAGCGTCATTCAGGGGCACGGCGGCGTGTTGGACCGTTTTGATTCGTATCTGTTTGGCGGCATGGCGTTTTTTGGCGCGCTTCACATCGTGGGTCTGCTACCATTATCGTGACACTATTGTGCAAGTCTCGACGACGCATCGCCCTGCAACCGCTGCTTGGTTTTCCCTTCATGGAAAACCGAGCGCTACAGCGCATTTTTGCGAGAACAAGTTTTGAAACGGCCATCCATGGCCGGCGCAAAAATGTCGCAGTTTGCCGGGCGACGCGTCGCCGACCCTTGCCCGCATCGCTAACTTTTAACAGACCCAAGATCGGCATCCCGCATATTTTTTGGAAGGGTGAGGAGGCGGAGCGACTCGTACACGCCGCCGACGGAACTGTGACATTTCCGGCCCAGCCAGGATGGCTGCTTCAAGACTTCGTCCTGCCGGAAATGCACTGTAGCGCTCGTTTTTCCACGGACGGAAAAATAAGCAGCGGTCCGGCGGCGGCGTGTACGAGTCGCTCTGCCTCCGTGCCGAAGAAGCTATGAAAAAAGTGGCGATCTTGGGATCGACCGGATCCATCGGCACGCAGGCGCTCGACGTCATCGCACGGTATCCCGATCGCTTTTGCGTCGCCGGATTGGCCGCCGGAAAGCAAGTCGAGAGGTTGCGCGAACAGGCGCGGCGTTTCGGCGCGAAAACGATTGCGGACGCGAGCGACGGACCCGCCGGCTTGCTGCGAGTGGCAGTCGAGTCCGAGCCTGATATCGTGCTCGCCGCCACGGACGGATTCGTGGCATTTGAGGCGGTATTCGCTGCCGTGGAGCGCGGGATCGATCTCGCGGTCGCCAACAAAGAGTTGATCGTCGCGGCGGGAGAGCTTTTGACTGCAGCCGCGGCGACGAGCGGCGCAAGGATCGTACCGGTCGACTCGGAGCATTCGGCCGTCTTTCAATGTTTGATTGGTGAGTCGCTACAGAGCGTGGACAAGATCGTGCTCACCGCTTCGGGCGGCCCTTTCTGGCGCATGAGCGCACAAGAGATGGAGAACGCCGATGTGGCGGCAGCGCTGGCGCATCCGACGTGGCGGATGGGAGTGAAGAACACCATCGATTCGGCGACGATGATGAACAAAGGCTTGGAAGTCATCGAGGCTAGCCGCCTTTTCGGCATGCCGGGAGATCGGATTGAGATCGTCGTGCATCCGCAATCGATCGCGCACGGGATGGTGGTCTTTACCGACGGCAGCGTCAAAATGCAGTGCGCCGCGCCCGACATGCATCTGCCGATCGGCTATGCGCTCGCGTATCCGGAACGGCTTCCGGCTCCGCCTGAAGGCGTGAAGCCGTCTCATTCCGCGGTGCAGTACGACTTTGCGCCGCCGGACCGCGATCGTTTTCCGTGCATCGCTCTGGCATATGAGGCGCTGCGTCGCGGGGGAACTGCCCCAACGGTGCTTTCCGCCGCCAACGAGATAGCCGTCCAGGCCTTCGTTTCGGGCGAGTTGCCGTTCGGGCGCATCGCCGGCGCGATTGAAAGCGTTATGGAAGCAGCGCCGGCGGATGAGTTGACGCTCCCGGGAATCCGCCGTGCCGACGCCCGCGCTAGAGCAGCGGCGAAACAGGCGGTGCAGCGCTCAGGCCGCCGAATTGAGGTCTAAGTGGTGCTGAACGTCGAGAAAATCGTGCTCTTTTTGATCGTGCTTTCGATCCTGATCGTGCTGCACGAGCTGGGACACTTCATTCTCGCTCGGCTGAATCGGGTGCGCGTGCTGGAGTTTTCCGTCGGCATGGGCCCGTTGCTGCTCAGCCGTCGAAGCCCCGCATCCGGGACGCAATACTCGCTGCGGGCGCTGCCGATCGGCGGCTACTGTTCGATGCACGGCGAAGACAACAAGACCTCGGAAGCCGAACAGCAGCGCGAGTTTCGTGACTCCGGCGTCGCCGTGTATGACGACGACAACTTTCAGGCTCGCAACGCGTGGCAACGTCTTGCAATTATTGCAGCCGGGCCCGTCGCGAACTTCTTTCTGGCATTGCTCATTCTGTTTTTCGCCGCCTTCGCGTTCGGCGTGCAGAGCAATCGCGTTCAGCCCGTCGTCGGTCCGCTCACGCCCAACATGCCGGCGCAGCGAGCCGGCCTGCGCGCGGGCGATCGCATTCTCGCCGTCAACGGCGTTTCCGTGACGGGCGGCAACGAGTTGGTCGATTTGATCCATCGTTCGCTGCGCAAGTCACTGCGCATCACGTACTCGCGCAACGGCGCGCAAACGACCGTAACGGTAAAGCCGGTTCCGTGCCCGACCGTGCAGACCAGCCATATGGGCTGCATCGGTTTCATGCCGGTCGCGATGTACGAACGCGTCGGATTCGTGGAAGCGGTGCAGACGAGCGTTGCCAACTTTGCGCTCATCGGGCAGCAGACGTTCGGCAGCCTCGCATTGCTTGCAAGCCATCCGGCAAAGTACGGCGGACAAGTTAGCGGCATCGTCGGCATGGGTCAGGCCGCGATGACGATCGAAGATTTCGGCTGGGGACCATATCTCTTCTTTGCCGCCCTAATCTCGTTCGCGCTAGGCGTTTTCAACTTGCTTCCCCTGCCCGCGCTCGACGGCGGACGCGCCGCGTTCATCATCGCGGAGTTGATTCGCGGAAAACCGGTGGACCCGCAGAAGGAAGCGCTGGTGCACATTACGGGTCTGGCAGTGCTGATCGCACTGATGCTGCTGATCAATTTTTACAACGTCGTGCAGATCATCGAAGGAAGGGGACCGCTGCAATGATTCGCCTGCGTCGGCAGAGCAAACCGGTGTTGCTCCAAAACAAGACCGGCAAGGCGGATGCGAAGGCCGTGTGGATCGGCGGCGATCATCCGATCGCCGTGCAGACGATGACGACCACGGACACCGCCGATGCCGACAAGACGCTCCAGCAGATTTACGCGCTGGCAATGGAAGGCGCCGAAGTCGTTCGGGTCACGGTGAAAGATCCGCCGGACGCTGCCTCGATGCCGGCGATCGTCCATCGTTCGCCCGTCCCGATCGTTGCGGACATCCATTTCGACTACAAGATGGCGCTGGCCGCCATTGAAGCCGGCGTAGCCAAGCTGCGATTGAACCCCGGGAACATTCGCGACTATGCCAAGACGAAGACGGTCGTCGAAGCAGCGAAGGCGCGACAGATTCCGATTCGCATCGGCGTGAACATGGGATCGCTGGCGCCCGATCTCGAGAAAAGCCTGGGCCATACCGCCGAGGCGATGGTCGAGTCGGCAATGCGGCACGTTCAGATACTCGAAGACCTCGATCACACCGATATCGTGATCTCGCTCAAAGCGCACGACGTCATGACGACGGTTGGCGCCTACCGCTTGATGGACAAGCGGCTGCGCGAGCGCAACACGCCGTACGCGCTGCACCTGGGCATCACCGAAGCGGGTATGCTGCGCGACGGCACGATCAAGTCGTCGATCGGTCTGGGGATGTTGCTTTTCGAAGGCATCGGCGACACGATTCGCGTTTCGCTTGCCGACGATCCGATCGAAGAGGTGCCGGTCTGCTGGAGCATTCTTAAAGCGCTGGGCCTACGGGAGAAGGGCTTCGAGATCACCGCCTGCCCATCGTGCGGCCGCGCGGAGATCAGCGTGCTCGATCTAGGACGCAGCGTTGAGGCGATCGCCAAAGAATACACCGCGCCGGTGAAAGTCGCCGTCATGGGCTGTGTCGTTAACGGGCCGGGCGAGTCGAAGATGGCGGACGTGGGCGTGGCGGGCGGCAAGGGCAAAGGCGCCATCTATCGCGCAGGCGAGTTGGTCGGCACGTATCCGGAAGATCAATTGCTCGGCGCGCTGCGGCTCGAGATCGAAAAAGTGATACGCGAAAAATATCCCGAGCACGCCGGCGAACTGGTATGAAGTACCGGCCGCCCAGCGCGGCGACGATCGGCGTAACGTTGCTGGTGGCGCTTGCGGCAGCCGCACTACTTGCATTCTCGAAAACGGTGCAGGTGCGCGTTGATGGCCAGACCGTCCTCACCGACGTTCCACCGATCACGGCCGCTAAAGATCTCTTTGTCCCCGCGCGCGCGATTGGAGAGGCCCTCGGCGCCGAAACTCGCTACGAGCCCAAGTCCGGCGACGTCCGCATTTCGCGCGGCGATACGGAGTTGCGCTTGCGCGCCGGATCGAAACGCGCAACGTTGAACGGCATGCCGATGACGGTGCGGCATGCACCCTTTCGCGTTCGCGGCCGAGTCATGATCGGCTTAGGCACGCTACAGCGCGCATTCGGCGTGCGCATTCGCTTCGATCGCACGACGGCGCGGCTCGATGTCAATACGCCGGGTACGGAACAATCGCAAGGGGCGCCTGAAGAGACGCAGTAGCGTAGGCGAACTCGGCGAGCCCTTCGGGCTCTTTGACCGGCTCGATCTTCGCCGGATCCGATCGCCGGAACCCGTAGGCGAAGAAGAAGATCAAGCCGACGATCAGCGCGCCGACGAACCACGTCCACGTCGTACGCGAAAGTCCGAAGATCGCCAAAAACATCGAACAGACGATGCCCAAAATGGGAAAGAGCGGCACGAAGGGGACGCGGAAGCTGCGCGGCATATCGGGTTTGCGTTTGCGCAAATAGAGGACGCCCGCGCATACGACCGTGAAGGCGATCAGGGTTCCGATGTTGACCAGATTGAGCAGCTGATTCAAGGGCACGATCAGTGCCAGGATCGCGACGGCAACACCGGTGATCATCGTTGTCACAATCGGCGTCTTGAAGCGCGGGTGAACCATTGCCACGGCGGGAGGCAGCATCTTATCGCGCGCCATAACGTAGAAGATTCGCGTTTGCCCCAATAGTGACGCCAAGGCAACGCTCGTGGTGCCGGCGAGAACGCCGACCGTGATCACCCAGCTCAACGCGGGTACGTGCAGCGGCGCCAGCGCCCCGACGAGGGGATTCTTGATCGGCACGTGGCTCCAGGGCACCGCGCCGAGCAAGACGACTGCGGTCGCGCAGTAGAGCAGCGTTCCGATCCCCAGCGCGCCGATCACGCCGACGGGAACGTCGAATTGCGGGTTGCGGCATTCTTCCGCCGTGGTCGTGGCGGTGTCGAACCCAATGTAACTGAAGAACACATACGCGCCAATGGCGACGATCCCATACGGTTGCGCGGACGACGAATAGTCGGCCACGCCGCCGAAGGGCCGCATCGCCCCCCAACCGTACGGCGCAAAATTCGCGAAATGGGCCGCGTGAAAAAGCCACAGTCCGGCAATGATGAAAACGATCAACGCCCCGATCTTCAGCACGACGAAGACGTTGTTGGTGGTGGCCGTTTCTCGGATACCGATAGAAAGCAGTAACGAAAGCAAGATGACGAAGAGGGCCGCAATGAGGTCGCATTGTGAATGCGCGAGATTCCAGTTTGCCGGCTGCCACCATGGGCCGTGGATGACGAGATTCGATTGTTGCGCCCAGGCCGGCAGCGCGAAGCCGGCGCTCTTAAGAACGTCCTGCAGCGCCGCCGAAAACTGCTGCGAGACCGGGGCTGCGCTGATGCCGTATTCGAAGATCAACGCGAAGCCGATGATCCACGCAAACAGCTTCCCGAGCGTCGCATACGCGTACGTGTAGGCCGATCCCGCAATCGGCACCATCGCGCCGAGTTCGGCGTAGCAGAGCGCGGCGAAGAACGACGTGAATCCGGCGAGCAGATACGAAACGATCACTGCCGGGCCGGCGCCTTTGACGCCCGTTCCGATCGTGGTGAAGATGCCGCCGCCGATCATCGTCCCGAGCCCAATCGCGACCAGGTCCTTTGCGGTCAGAGCTCTACGAAGAATCTTCTGTTTGGAAAGCGCTCGAAGCTTGTCGACGTTGGTGGTCGCGAAGAGCGTCGCCACAAAAGACATTCCGGCGGGTTCGAAGGGAAGGGCCGCTTATCCCGGCGGCGCCGTTTCCTTATTCCAGCGATGCTCCTCGCGATCGTCGCCCGCATTGATCCATCGCGCCCAGACGAATAGCGCATCAGAGAGGCGGTTGAGGTACTGCACGTTCTCGGCAGCCACGTCTTGCTCGCGATCGCGCAGGGCTACGACCATCCGTTCAGCACGCCGACAGATCGTTCTCGCCAGGTGCAAGAAACCGCCGGCGAGCGAACCGCCGGGATGGATGAAGTGGTTAAGGGGCTGCAGCTCCGTCTGCGCTTCGTCGATGGCGCGTTCCAGTGCGGCGACATCCATGCGTGAGATCAGCGGCATCCCATCCCAACGGCGCTCGCGCGTCGTTGCGAGATCCGCACCCAGGTTGAAAAGCAGATCCTGGGTCCATGCCAGCCAGCGGTCCAGATGTTGCGCACGGGTGCTTTGTTCGGCACGATCGTGCAGAGCGGCACGCGCCAATCCGATCGCGCTCGAAAGTTCGTCGACCGTCCCGTAGCACTCGATGCGCAGCGAGCTTTTCTTGACGCGCGCGCCGCCGACGAGACCGGTCGTTCCATCGTCTCCGGTACGCGTGTAAATGCGCGTTGATTTCGGCATGCGCCATGCTTCGACGCCGCTTCACGAACTCAGGGTCGCAAAGGCAGCCTGTGGCGCCCGGGCGAATGCGGGCCGGTCATGTCCGGCGCGGCGCAAGAACCGATCGTTAAAGAGGTTCCCTCAAAATCCGCGGATCTCTCCGCCTGGTATACCGCGGTGTGCTTGCGAGCCCAGTTGGTGTCGTATGCGCCCGTTCGCGGGTGCGTCGTGCTGCGTCCCTACGGCTACAGTGTATGGGAACATCTGCAAGCCGAACTCGATCGCCGTTTTAAGGCTACCGGTCATGAAAACGCCTACTTCCCGCTGCTCATTCCCGAGCATTTGCTGCAGCGCGAGTCCGAGCATGTTGAGGGATTCACGCCGGAGGTCGCGTGGGTGACGCAAGGCGGCGGCGAACGGCTCGAGGAGCGCTTGGCGATTCGGCCGACCTCCGAGGCGCTGTTTGGCGCCATGTACGCGCGCTGGATTGAGTCGTACCGGGATTTACCGTTGCTCATCAATCAATGGGCAAACGTCTTGCGGTGGGAAAAGGCGACGCGTCCGTTTCTGCGCACGATGGAATTTCTTTGGCAAGAAGGGCACACGGCGCACGCCACCGCCGCGGAGGCGCGCGCGGAAACGGAGCAGATGCTGGAGGTCTATCGGAGCTTCGCCGAAGAGATCGCCGCCGTTCCTGTCTATGCCGGGATCAAAAGCAGCAGCGAGCGCTTTCCGGGAGCTGTGGAGACGTATTCCATCGAGGCGCTGATGCCGGACGGGCGTGCCTTGCAATCGGCGACCTCGCACGATCTCGGGCAGAATTTCAGCAAGGCCTACGACATCACGTTCACTGCGAAGGACGGCAAGCTGCAGCACGTCTACACGACATCGTGGGGAATGTCGTGGCGGATGATCGGCGGGATGATCATGGTGCACGGGGACGATCGCGGATTGCGTATCCCGCCGAAATTGGCGCCGCTGGACGCGGTGATCGTGCCTATCGTTCGCGCCGATTCTACCGCTGAGATTGAGGCGGCGCACGAGCTGGCCGGATCGTTGCGCGGCGCCGGTTACGCGGTTCGGGTTGACGATCGCGAGTATAAGCCGGGGTGGAAGTTCGCTGAGTGGGAGATGCGCGGCGTGCCGCTGCGCATCGAGCTTGGCCCGAGGGACCTCAAAGCGCGAAGCGCGACGGTCGTGCGGCGAGACAAGACCAAAGCGGACGGCGATGCCAAAGTCAACGTTGCTCTGGAACGATTGCCGCAGACGATGTGCGAACTCTTGGACGACGTTCAAGCTTCGCTCTTCGAGCAGGCGCGCGAATTTTTGCGCTCCCACACCCTAGCGCCGCAAACGGCCGATCAATTCTTCTCGCTGTGCCGGGACCGAGCGGGCATGATCGATATTCCATGGTGCGGCCGTCTTGACTGTGAGGCAAAAGTCAAAGCGGAAACCGGCGCAACAACGCGCGTGCTGCGCGCCCTTCAGGAGGCAGCGACGCGATGCACCGCATGCGGAGAGCCCGCAGTGACGAACGCGTATTTTGCTCAGTCTTATTAGCGCGGCGCTCTTGGCAGCGCTGTTTCCACCGGCTTCACCAGGCGTCAACAACGTCGACGCGGCGCTGCGCGCAGGCGGAAACCGCAAGGCAGCGGCGGTCGCAATCGGGAGGTCTATCTTCGCGGTCGAATGGCCCGCGCAAGTGCTCAACGTGTACGTTGACGGCATCGACGATCACGCGATTGCCGGGCTGCGCGTGTCTGGAGTCCACTTTCATCATCCCCTGACGCGCGAGGATTTCATCGCGGAAGTTGCGGCGCTCATCCAGCGCGCGTTTCGGGCGGCGCCGGTGGAAGAGGTGGACGTTTGGACGACCGTTCCGCTGAACGTGGGGAAAGGCATCGTGGTTTCGGGCGACATTGCTAAGCCGACAAGTCGAACCGTTTTCACCGTCAGCGTGCGCCGCAGTGAAAATGCAACGAGCCTGGCCGCGCGCGTTCGTGCGGGCCGTGGCATTTTTTGGGACCAGGAGTGGGCTCGCGCTGCCCTAAAATGAGGCTGGGAATGTATGGCAAGACGACGCTTCCCAACGGCGTCCGGATCATCACAGAATCGATGCCTGCGTTTCGCTCTGCGTCGATCGGCATTTGGGCGGATGTCGGCTCGGCCGCCGAGATGCCGCAGCAGCGCGGCATCTCGCACCTCGTCGAGCACATGCTGTTCAAAGGAACGCACCAGCGAACGGCCAGGCAGATCGCCGAAGAAATGGACGGCATCGGCGGCAATTTAAACGCTTTTACCGACAAAGAAGCGACGTGCTACTACGCGAAGGTGATGGACCAGCACATTCCAATCGCGGTCGACGTGCTGACCGACATGTTCCTCAACTCGCGTTTCGAGGCCGAGGAGCTGCAAAAAGAGCAGAACGTCGTCCTTGAAGAGATCAAGATGTACGACGACTCTCCCGATGAGCTGATTCACGATCTTTTCATTCAAACGATGTGGCGCGGCAGCAATTTGGGCGATCCCACGATTGGCTTCGAAAAAACGATTACGTCGCTTTCGCCTGATGATTTGCGCGAGCACATGCGCCGGCACTATGCGCCCAACTCCGTCGTCGTGGCAGCGGCCGGCAATGTGGATCACGACAGCGTGGTGAAGCTTTTCGCGGACGCCTTTGCCGGGTTCGGAGGGTCCTGCGCGTTGCCGGCGCCCGAGGCCCCGCAGGCGAGCGCGCAAACGCTGTTCCGCCACAAGGAAAGCGAACAGGCGTACGTCGTGCTGGGTACTCGCGGGCTCTCCGTGCGCGACGACCGCCGCTACGCGCTTTCGGTCCTCGACACGATCCTCGGCGGCGGAATGTCGAGCCGGCTGTTCCAGGAGATCCGTGAAAAGCGCGGCCTCGTCTACACCGTCTATTCGTTTCAAGCCGCGTACCGCGGCGCGGGGCTCTTCGCCGTTTACGCCGGCACCTCGCCTGAGCACGTCCGCGAGTGCATCGGCGTCATCGGCGATCAGTTCGCGCTGCTGCGGGACCGCCCGGTGGGCGAAGCCGAGCTGCGGTTAGCGAAAGAGCATATCAAAGGAAGCTTGACGCTCTCGCTGGAGAGCACGTCCAGCCGGATGATTCGATTGGGCCGCAGCGAGTTTTCGCTGGGGCGGCACCTTACTACGGAAGAGATCGAGGAGAAAGTTGAGGCCGTCACGGCCGGCGAGGTAAGAGCGCTCGCGCAGGAGCTGCTCGCGGAAGAGCAGCTTGGCCTGTGCGTGCTCGGCCCGGTCGACGAAGCCTCCGTTGAGTGGAATCGTAGCGCTGCATAGCGTTCTCCCCGCGCTGCATCCCAGCGTGTGGAGCTGGAAGCTCATCGGCGCGATGGCCATCACGTTCGTGGTCCAAGGCGTCACGATCGGCGCCTATGCCGCCCGGCTTGCCGGCGTGCAGACGCGCCGCATCGCAACGTCGATCTCGCTCTACAACTTATTCATGACCGCCGGTAGGCTGGCCAACCTCTTCTCGGCGTTTTTCGTCGGGCCGCTCTCCGACGCTGCCGGCAACGCGGTGACCCGTTACGCCGATAATCCGGTAGTCTATCGGAAACTGGCAGCACGTCTTTGAGTGGCAGCTGCGGCTCATCATCTTTGCCGGGACGCTCGGCATGGTCAGCTTCGCCCTTTTCTTGCCGGCGTTCGTCTACATGTTCCGGCGTGGGATCCGTTCCTTCGAGGCGCGCGGCTCGCTGCCGCACTCGCTGTTCCGTTTGGGCGATCCGTTGGTGCTGGTCGACGTCGCGCGCGCGCAGCGCATTCCGCCGGTGCACGTCTTGCGCGCGTTCTCTTGGCGCGATCTGCCTGCGCGAATGCTGATCTTCAACGTGGTCGTTACGGGCGTCTACGCGATCGGCGTGCAGTCTTCGTTTCTTGCCTCCGTCCTCGACGCAAGCGCCGCGCGTACGGCCGTTACGCTTTCCGGCATCATCAATGGAATTGGAACGATCGCGTTCACATTGTTCGTCGACCCGACGTCGTCGATCATTACCGACCAGGCCATTCATGGTCAGCGGAGTATCGAACAGGTCAAAGCGATGGTTTTCTACCTGTCACTGACCGCCGTCATCGGCACGCTGATCTCGCAAGCAATCTTCTATCCGGCCGCAGAGCTGATAGCGCTGGTCGCACGCCTCTTGAATCATCCCCATGCATAGATTCGGCGTCTTGCTCGTATTCTTGGGCGGCCTGCTGCTCGGTTCGTGCGCCGGCCCAGTCGAGGGATGGATCGTCAATACGCGCGTGCACCAGGGCGATGCCGCGTTGGCCCAGGGCAGCCTGCGTGAAGCCGAAACGGCGTACCGGCTTGCATTGCAGGTCAGTCCGCGAAACGAACGCGCCGGCTCGGGTTTCGCCCGCGTTTCAGAGCAGATCGCGCAGTCCGACTATCGTCGAGGCAATTTCGAAGACGCCTTAGCCACGCTCAATGCCGCGGCGAAGTATGCGCCGTCCGACCTGCGGCTGCAAGCGCTGCGTTCGCAGATCGAGGCCGCCCGGCTGAAGCGGGACATCGTCATCTCCAACTACCCGACGTATGAAGGCGCCGCGATGGAGTTGCGCTCATCCTATGTCGCGCTTAACGCGCAAAATACCCTAATCTTGCGAAGCTTACGCCGGTTCGGATACACGTACGACACGCAAGACCTGACGAAAGCGATCGAAGATTCGTACGAGATGCAGCTCGATTTGGTCAAAAATACCAACCGGCTCATCGCGTACCGCCAATTGGTGGAGTCCGGTGTGCCGGCCTCGCAGAAGGCGGCGCAAGCCGTCGCGCCGTCGGGCTCGCTTTTGCCCTTGCCGTAGGCGTCGTTGGAGTGCCGAAACATGCGTCCGTGAAACTGCTACCAATAGTTGGGATCCTTGTAGCTTCCATGATCGTAACAGCCGGTGTCGGGATAGGCCGAAGGCCGGGGGCCCCGGCGGCTTTGCCGACGGGGGGCGTGGAGCCGCGCAGCGCGGATACGCCTGTTAAAGCATTCTGGATGTATCGCAATGCCGACGATTCCGTGAGCAGCGGACCGCAGATTATGGGAACGCCGGAAACGTTGATCATGCCGTCGCCGCAGCCGGCGCCGGATCAAAAGCTGGTCGGTGTCATGCACGTGCATCCGCCACGGAATGCGGCCGGCTACCCATTGCATATTTCGATGATGGAGAAGGCGTTCGCAAACGCGCACGGTGTAACGATCTACAGCGGGAGCGCCGGCCGGTTATGGAAGTACGAGGCGCACGCGCGGTATGCCAGCGAGAGCTCGATGAGCGGCGCCGGCCGCGAAGGCTTCACGATCCAGGGGCCGTACATGGGCGACGGACCGATGCCGCAGCAGTACGTGCAGGAGGGCGCTGCAATGAAGAACGCACTAGCGGAGATTCCGACACTGGGCGCAGCGCAAAGAGATCTCGCGAACTACGTTATGCTGTTCGTCGATGCGCGCAACGCCGTTTGGATCGAGATTGCGCCGCTTCCGGCGCCCGGCGAGGCGCTGCAGCTCGGTTGCGCTATGCAACGAGGGCGGGATATGGTTTTCGGCTACTTCAAAGCCGGCTCCGCGAACCAAACGCCGACCGTCTTGCCGTGTTTCTGAGTGAGCGGACAAAGCCCGTGCGCATCGAGCCAGGCGCGCGCATTTCCGGCTTTTTCGGCATTGCGGAATGCGCGCCATTGGACTTCTGCGCCCGGCTTCACTTTTGAGGGGTCGGTCTCGTAGATGGGCCAGCTTGCCGGTGAGTCCAGCAACGGAAAGCGCTGCATCCAAGCGCAGAGTTCGACATTCCGGTTGAAGCGGTTGTCCTCGATCGCGATGAAGTAGCGCGCGCCCTTCGCAATGGCGCTCTGTTCGTCAAAAGGCGTCCAGAGATACGGGTCTTCCTCCCAGCCATAACGCCCAATGTAGTAAAGTACCGCCGGATCGTAGTGGCCCATAACGATCAAGGCACGCGGGGGAAGCGTGGCGTTCAACGCGACGGCATTTCGATAGACCGCCACGCTGAAGCGATAATAAGGTGCGGCGGTGCTGCGGCTCTCGGCGACGACAAAGGCCAGCGCACCGAGTCCAACGGCAAGCGCGCCGTATTTCACGGATCGCGAAAGCGCGCTGCCGGCAACGGCTTCCCAGAGCCGCACCAGGAAACCGGCGCCCGCAAGCGCGGCAAGCGGAAGCAACAGGAACATGTAGTAATCGACGCGTTCCACCGTGACGACGACGTAGACGTACAGCAGTGCACCCAAGAGCCACGACCAAAGTAACGTGGCGCTACGGGCGCCGCGGTTTGCGAAGATGAAGCCGAGGGTGGCGAGTGCCGTCAAAGGCGCCCCGAGCATCGTGGCGGCAAGCATGCCGAGCACGCCTTTAAAATGCAACAGCTTCGCATGCAGTGCCGTCCCGCTCTTGAGCGATGCAGACAATGCGGGGGCAACATGGAGCGTCGTGATCCCGCTCGCCCAGTGCCATTCCGCATGCGCGCCGACGAAGCGTTCGTAGGCATATAAGATACCGAGCGGTACGAGCGCAATTGCAGCGACCGCTCCCCACTGCATCGTACGCGCTTGCCTAACGCGTTCCACCGCCAACGCAGTCAGCGGGACCAGCGCAACGAGGGCGACCTGCTTGGCCAGGTACGCCAGCGCGAAGAGCGCCGTAGCGCCGGCAACGGCGCGCCTGCGCCAAAGTTCCTGCTCCACGAAAAGCCAAGCGGCGACGTAAAGCGCTGCGGTCAGAAAAAAGACCATCGTTGCGTCCGGCATAAAGGTTCTGCCGTAATAGACGCTGCCCGGCATGACGGCGTAGAGCAACGCGGCGAGCAATCCGGCAAGCGCGCTAGCGAAGAGCCATCGGCCGAATCCATAAAGCACCGCAACGGTCCCCACGCTGAACGCGACCGTGATCAGGCGACCGAAGATCTCGTGAATGCCGAAGAGTTTGTAGAGCGTTGCCGCGATGAACGGGACGATTTGCAATTCCAGCTCGACGTAGTTCGGCGGCGGCCCGTTGTAATTGGTTTGCGGATAGAAAATGTTATACTGCAGCAGCGCAAAATTACGCGCGATCGAAGCGGTGTCGCCTTGCCGCCAAGCGGGATGGTCGAGCAGAGGGTTGTGGATGCCCTTGAGCCGCAGCGCCAGCGCCAGCAGCAAAATGAGCCCCAGCGCTACGCGACGTGCCTGAACGTCCAATACTTGTTCAAGAAGAAATTGACGAATACGCCGGCGATCGTCGCGACAAACCAGATCGTGGAGAAGTGGTGCGCGCCGAAGGAGCCGGCAAGCCAAAAGATCCCTTTGCCCACCAAAAGCGCAACGCCCGACACCAGCAAGAACTGGACGCCTTCGATCCAAGGATTTCGCGTGGAGCGAAACGTCCACACGCGGTTCAGCAGATAATTCGAAATGCCGCCGGCCATGTAGCCGATCGCGAAATCGGCAAAGTGGGAGAGTGGTGTGGTGCGCTCCAGGACGTGCGCGATAACGGCATTGATGAAGAAACCGGAGGCTCCAACGGTGCCGAACTTGACGAACTGGCGTATCCCACGGCGCTGCGCAAGCCTATGCAACCCAATACCAGTCCGCAAAGAGCACCGTAAAGAGCCCGAGTAGCGGGAGCGAGAGCGCCACGATCGCATTGTTGACCGACGGCCGGCGTCCCCACAGCGCGAAGATCACGAACATCGGGAAGAGCACCAAGGCGAAGCGCGGCATGCTCATGAGGCTCGAGGTCGACATCGGAACGAGAATCGAAAGCGCCATGTAGGCGATGTAGGACGGTTTGAGTTTTCGCCAGCCCGCGATCAGCACGCCGATCATCAAACCGGTGAACGTGAGTTCCAGCAACTGATTCGCGATCGTTTGGCCTTGCGTGGCACGCGCAATCTTTTGAAGTGCGTTGATGATCGAGGTCCAGGGCGCGGCAAAGTGCCGGTTCCAGTGAATTTGGACGTGCGAGAAGTATAAGGGATCGCCGATGAGCACCCAGAGGTACCCCATGTAGAGCAGCAATGCGAGCGGAATGAGCAAGATGGGCGCGAGCTGCGGGAGGCCGGCACGCAAATCGTCTTTGTGCGAAAGATACCACTCGACTGCAAAGGGCACGACGAGCAGGATGCCTTCGACGCGGGTCAGGGCGGCAAAAAACCCGATTGCGCCGGCAAGCCACCACCGGCGCTCGCGCATGTAGTAAAACGAGGCGACCGTCAGCATGAAGAACAGCGCCTCGGTGTAAACGGCCGAGAAAAATACCGCGGTCGGAAAGATCGAGATGTAGAAGATCGCGCGCCGCGCAACCGTCCGGCCGAACTCGTGCTCGACGAGTTTGTACAGATAGAGCAAACCGAAGAACAGGGCAGCGTTGGAGACAATCATGCCGGCGACGAGATGGTTGCCGGCCAGTGGGCCCAACCCCGCAATGAGCAGCGGGTAGAGCGGGAAGAACGCCATGTCCGTGCCGTGGTAGCCGTAGGTCGCGATATTGATGTAATGGACGGCGTCCCAGCGGCCCCAGACCGCAAGCAGCAAATTGTGCGACACTTGCGTGTGAACGCCCGCGCGCTGACCGACGATCACCGCCGCAAGTTCCGCAATGACGATGATCGCGAATCGCGAGACCACAAAATCGACAGCGACGTCGCGGACGGTTTCGTTGAAGCGTGCGGCGATCAGCAGTTTGCCGATCGCGAAGATCGCGCAGCAGTAAAGGAAGAGGCGGGCGCCGCCGTGCGTGATGCCGAGCGGCAACGCAAACGAACACCAGAGCAAGATGAACGGCGCCCACGTACCGGCGTCGAATTCCAACGATCTGCGGCGGTCGATCCCCGCTCTGCGTGCAAAGTAGTGTGCGTAAGCCTGCCACAGCCAGCCGATGACCGCAATGCCGGCGAGGCAGCAAATCGGCAATGCGATCGAACTGAGCGCCGCTCGATGAAGCGGCACAACCGCAGCGTACCAGGCAAAAAATCCCAGCGTAAAACCAGCCGCCCCGACGAGTGTACCGGACCACCAGCCGGACTCGCGCAACGCAGTCGGCAACGCGACTGCAACGTCGGCAATGCGGCGTGATTTTTCGACGAGGGTGGACACGAGGACGAACTTGTTAAAAGGAATCAAGAAGGTTCCCTTGTAGCCAGGCAAGGTGGCTACGATGATCTCGCGCACGTCGACGAGCCCCGTTGATACACTGGATTTTGTCAAAGTAACCGAGAGCGCAGCCCTCGCAGCATCGCGTTGGATGGGCCGCGGCGAGCGCGACACAGCCGACGGAGCAGCGGTTGAGCGGATGCGCGATGCTCTCAACGACATGGACATCTCCGGCCGCATCGTCATCGGCGAGGGCGAACGGGACAAAGCGCCCATGCTTTTCATCGGTGAGGAAGTGGGACGCGGCGGCTTTGAAGTTGACATCGCCGTCGATCCCGTCGAAGGCACCAATCTGGTCGCGAACGGGTTGCCGAACTCCATCGCCGTCATGGCGATCGGCGAACGAGGCTCGCTGCTCAACGCTCCGGACACATACATGCGCAAACTCGCCGTTGGCCCTAAAGCCGCGCAGTACGTGCACATCGATGCGCCGGTGCGCGACAACTTGGAAGCGGTCGCGCACGCGCTTGAAAAGGCGATGAGCGACGTTACCGTCGTGATCCTCGACCGCCCCCGGCATGCCGAACTGATCCGCCAAGTGCGCGAAGCCGGCGCGCGGATCAAGCTGATCTCCGACGGCGACGTGGATGCGTGCATCGCCACGGCCGTGGCGGAAACCGGGATACACCTCGCGTTGGGGACGGGCGGTGCCCCCGAAGGCGTGCTCGCGGCTGCGGCGCTCAAATGTTTGGGCGGCATGTTCATGGGCCGGCTCGAGCCGCGCAACCAGGAAGAAGCGGATCGCGCACGCGCGATGGGCATCGGCGATCTCTCTCGCGTACTCGCGATTGAGGATCTGGTCAAAGGGGATCACTTAGTTTTCTGTGCGACGGGGATTACGGACGGCGATCTTGCGCGGGGCGTGCGCTTTTTCGGCAACAACGCGCGCACGCACTCCATCGTGATGCATTCGGACGGCACGCTACGCTTCATCGAATCCGTGCATCGGTTGGGAGCTCGGCCGCCGCACATCGGCTAGTTTCATGCAGAAAAAGCGGCACGGGTTGATCGTCGTCGGAGCGGGTTCGGGCGGCTTTGCGGCCGCGCGCACGGCCCGCGATTTGGGCGCAGACGTCGCGCTCGTCGATCACGGCCCGCTGGGAGGACTGTGCATCCTACGGGGATGCATGCCGAGCAAAGCGCTCCTCGCCTCCAGCGATCGCATGGCCGACATCCGGCAAGCGCCGCTCTTAGGGCTGCACGCCGGCAATGTCCGGGTCGACATGCCGTACGTCATTTGGCGCAAACGCGAACTTGTGAACGAATTCGCGGAGTACCGCATCAGCGGTTTGCGGAGCTTCGCGCTGTACGAAGGCAAAGCGCGTTTCCTCTCGGAGAACGAGTTGCTCATAGGCGAAGATCTGGTGCTGCAGGCCGACAAGTTCATCATCGCGACCGGCAGCATCGTCGCGCCTGCCGCGCTCCCGGGCTTGCGCGAAGCAGGGTACATCGACAGCGACCTCGCCCTTGAGTTGGACAAGCTGCCGGCGTCCATGATCGTCCTCGGGGGCGGTTACATCGCGTGCGAACTCGGTCAATTCTTTGCGCGCATGGGCGTGCGGACGTCGATCGTTTTGCGCAGCGGCCATTTGCTCTCGGGTGAGGATTCCGACATCGGCGAAGCGCTCACCGAGTATTTTCTCGATGAGGGCATCGACGTGCACACGCAAACGCAGATCGTGGGAGTCAGCACGCGAGGCGGCAAGAAGATTGCCCACGTCGTATCGCGCGGCGTGGAAGGCAAACTTGAAGCGGATGAATTTTTGTATTGCTTGGGGCGTATTCCGAACTTGGACGGTCTCGATTTAGACAAGGCACAGGTGCCGTGCCACCACATTACCGGCATCGACGTCGACGAAACGATGAGAACGTGCAACCCCAAGTTTTTCGCGATCGGCGACGTGACCGGCCGTCACATGCTGGTGCACGTCGCCATCTACGAGGGCGAAGTCGCCGCGCGCAACGCCGTGACCGGGGGTGGCGAAAAGGCGGTGTACGAACTGATCAAGGCGCACACCGTGTTTAGCGATCCGCAAGTCGCCGTCGCCGGTGAAACGGAGCGCGAACTGCACGCCAAAGGCGTGGCCTACGTCAAGGGGACGTACGATTTCGCCGAACACGGCAAAGCGATGTGCTTGGCAAAGACCGACGGGTTCGTCAAAATGATGGCGTCCACCGAAACCGGGAGAATTCTTGGGGCTGCGGTCGTGGGGTCCCACGGATCGGAGCTGATCCATGAAACGATCGTCGCTATGCGGTACGGTGCGACGGTCATGGACTTCATGCGGATTCCGCACCTGCATCCGACGCTTTCGGAAATCTGGACGTATCCGGCCGAAGAGTGTGCGGCAAAGTTACACGCCGGCCGGCCGGGAGAGATCGAACCCGAGATTGCGCTCGGTGGAACCGCCGGTTAGCATCGATCGCAGCAGTGCGCGGGTTCGCGCGGCGATCGTGCAGTGCAAACCACGCAAGGGTCAGTACGCTGCGAATCTCGCGGACCTCGCCAGAACGTTCGCACAGCTCGGCGGGGAGAACGCGGCAGACCTCGTCGTTCTTCCCGAAGCGGCATTGACCGGATACTTCTTGGAAGGCGCCGTTTACGAGCTTGCCGTCGAGGCCAAACGGTTTGCAACGGACCTGACGCAGGCGTGGCGGCAAGCAAACGGCGCGATTCCCGTTGCGCTCGTCGGCGGGTTCTACGAAAACCTGGAGGGGACGTACTACAACAGCGCGCTCTATGTGGACTTCGATGGAAGCGAGGAGCGCATCGTTCACGTGCATCGCAAGATGTTTCTGCCGACGTATGGCGTGTTCGACGAAGAACGCTTTCTTTCACGCGGCCGGAGGTTGGAGGTTTTCGGTTCGCGCTTCGGTGCGAGCGCGATCTTAATTTGCGAAGATGTCTGGCACGCGATCATGCCGACGATTGCCGCGGTGAAGGGAGCGCGAATCATCATCGTGCCCAGCGCCGCGCCCGGACGCGGAATCGAGGAAGACGATGAACTCGGAAGCATTGCGCGGTGGCGGGAGATCCTGCACGCAACCGCGGCCGAGCACGGTGTGTACCTCTTGTACGCCGGACTTGCGGGATTCGAAGGCGGCAAAGGCATGACCGGCTCTTCACGGATCGTGGACCCGCGGGGCAATACGGTTGTCGCGGCCCCGGCGCTGGGCGCCCACATCATTCGCGCGACGCTCGATCTGCGCGAGATCGACTTGGCCCGAGCGACGCTCCCTCTGCTCGGCGATCTGCAGGCCGTCCTGCCCGATCTGCTGCTCGACGAAGATCTTCCGTTGCCGCGAAACGTCAGCGATGCTGCCGGTCATTGAAGCGCGCACCGGCGCGCGGACATCTCCGCCAAAGATCAATCCGAAGATTACCGCGCAGTGGCTCGAGGCGTTCTTGCAGGACGAGATGGTCGAACGGCGCGGCATGCATCGCGCCGTTATCGGGCTTTCCGGCGGCGTGGATTCCGCGGTTACCGCCTTCCTGTGCGTCCGCGCGCTGGGCGCGCAGAATGTGTACGCGCTGCGCCTTCCTTATAAGACCTCCAGTCCGCAGAGCTTTTCCGACGCGCAGTTGGTTCTCGATGCCCTGCAGATCCAGGATCGGACGATCGATATTACGGCGGCAGTCGACGGCTATCTGCAGTTCGAGGGCGACGCGGATTCCCGCCGGCGCGGCAACGTCATGGCGCGCACGCGAATGGTGATTCTGTTCGATCAGTCGGCGAAACTCGACGCGCTTCCGATCGGCACCGGAAACAAGACCGAACGGCTGCTGGGGTACTTCACGTGGCATGCGGACGACGCGCCGCCGGTGAACCCAATCGGCGATCTGTACAAAACGCAAGTGTGGGAACTTGCAAGATACCTTGGCGTCCCACGGCAGCTGATCGACAAAGCGCCTAGCGCGGACCTGGAAGCCGGGCAGACCGATGAAGGCGACCTGGGCATCAGCTACGTCAAAGCGGACGCCATTCTCGCCGGCATGCTGGATGGATATTCGAATGTGCAGCTGGTCGAACGGGGCTTCGAAGCTTCGGACGTCGAGCTGGTGCGCAAGCGCGTTGACGGAACGCATTGGAAGCGCCATCTGCCGACGGCCGCGATGTTGACGAACACGGCGATCAACGAATTCTATCTGCGCCCCGTCGACTTCTGATGCGCAAGCCGTTCTTCCCGATCGGCTTGAATGTCGACGGGCGCTGCTGCATCGTCATAGGGCCGGACAACGATCGGGAAGCGATTGAAAAATCCGCCGCGCTGCGCGAGAGCGGTGCGCTCGTCGTGCGCATAAACGAATCCTCGTTTTCCGACGAAGCGCTTGCGGGTGCGTTCTTCGTTATCTCGACTCCACAGGACGCAGAGCTTTCAGCTCGGCTGCGCAAGCTCGCGGATCGCGATCGATTTTTGCTTTGCTGCATCGATCAGCCGCGCTATGGGTTCGTGGCGATGACGGCGCTGGCGATGGCTGGTCCCGTGCGCATCGCGATCTCGACCGCGGGGCTCGCGCCGCGCGTCGGAAAGAAGCTGAAGGAGGCACTGCAGCGCGCGATGGACGCAAAGTTTGCACGCTTCATCGAGCAGCTTGCGCAGGCGCGAGAACGCGAACGCCTACGGCATCCGCAACTGGACGAAGCGCCGTTGCGGCGTAAGGCGATGATCCAAGCGGCGCGCGGCTTCGAAGCCGAAGTGACGTTCAACTACCCGCCGTGGTTCGAGTAGAAATCGTCGCAGTCGGTACCGAGCTGCTGCTCGGAGATCTCGTCGACACCAATACGCCGCACGTCGCGCGGGCGCTCGCGCAAACCGGCATCGACGTGTACGGCACACGCGCCGTCGGGGACAATCGTCAACGCATCGCCGATGCGCTGGGCGATGCCCTCCGCAAAGCCGACGGCGTAATCGTGACGGGAGGCCTCGGCCCGACGCTCGATGATCTCACGAAAGAAGCCGTGTGCGACGTCCTCGGCATTGAACCAGAATTGCACGAGTCCGCCCTCGCTTCCATGGAGCGCCGCTTTGCCGCGCGGGGCCGTACGATGCGCGAAAACAACCGCAAACAAGCGCTGATACCGCGCGGATCGACCGTGCTGGAGAATCGGCACGGCACCGCACCGGGGTTTATCGCTGAAACCGGCGGCAAGTTCGTTGCGGCCCTCCCCGGCGTGCCTTCAGAGATGCATCCCATGCTGCGCGAGAGCTTGATCCCCTGGCTGCGCCGGCGATTCGATCTGCAAAATGCGATCTACACGCGCGTTCTGCACACGGTGGATATCGCGGAGTCGGAAGTCGACTATTTGATCGCCGACCTCTTTGCGGTCGGTGAAAATCCGAAGATTGCGGTGCTGGCTCACGATTATCGGGTCGACGTCAAGCTGAGTGCGAAGGCGCTCTCACCGACCGATGCGCAGCTCCTCCTTGAGCCGCTTGCGCAAGAGCTGCGGCGGCGATTGGACGGCTATGTCTTCGGCAGCGATGCCGAAACGCTGCCCGGTGCGATCGGCAAACTGCTGGAGCAGCGCCGGCAAACCGTCGCGGTTGCCGAGTCATGCACGGGAGGTTCCATCGCAGCGGCCATCACCGGCGTGGCCGGTTCGTCAAAGACGTTTTTGGGCGGCGTCGTGGCCTATGCCGACCCCGTCAAAGTGCAGACGCTCGGCGTCAACCCCCAACTCCTGCAGCGGAACGGCGCAGTGAGCGAGGCCGTTGCTAGAGCGATGGCTCAGGGCGTTCGCCAACGACTGAAGGCCGACGTGGCGCTTTCCACGACCGGAGTCGCCGGTCCGGAAGGCGGGACGGCGGAGAAGCCGGTCGGGCTCGTGTGGGTGGGACTCTCCGAGGCCGCCGGTACGCGGGCGTTGCGGCTGCAGCTGCACGGGGAGCGCGCGAACGTCGTCGGGGCGGCCAAGACTGCGGCACTCGGCTGGCTGTGGAGACATTTGCTCGGACATGCTTGAATTGCTTTGGAACACACTGGCCGGCCGCGAAGTTCCGGCACCCACGTCACGCCCTACCAGAGAGCGAGGTTTTACCGTGAGCGCATCTTCACGTTTTCAAGCAGGACTCGCGGCGGCCGCGCTTGCGGCGCTGAGCGCATGCGGCGGCGGAGGAAGCGGCGGCGGCACGGGCGGCGGCGGAAACAGCGTCCCGCCGATGGTGACGCCGACGCCTCTCGCGACGGTCACGCCGTCTTCCAGTGTCGTCTGCACGGCCAACGGAGCGCCGCAGTCGATCTCCCGCGGCGTGCATGCTGCGCAAGCGGCCCGGACGCTGCGCCGAGGCGTTTCGCGCGCTTTCCGCACACCACGGTACGTGCCGGGCGTGCTCGAAGTGATCTACGGACGAGCGGATTTTGAATCGTCGCGTGCTCAAATCGCGTCTGCCGTGCAGCGCACGGGCAGCATCGCACGAGAACTGCATTTCAACGCACGCGCGGAGGTGGCGCAGATCGTCCACGTTGCTCCGGGTCACGAAGCCTCGGCGATGGCGTCGCTTCGATCGAATCCCGGCGTGCGATCCGTCACGCAGGCACAGTACGTCCAAAAGCTTTCGACGACCGCGTATTTTCCAAACGATCCGTACTTCGACGGCTTCCCCCCGGCAAACGTTCCGCCGCTCTATGAATCCTCCAGCGAGCCCGGGCAGTGGGATATGCACGCAATCTGCGCGGCTAACGCTTGGGGATACGGCAAAGCGAACAGTACGGGCGCCACGCATGCCGGCGCGCTCGGCGGCACGGTTCCCGTTGCGATCGTCGACACGGGCGCCGACCTCACCCATCCCGATCTCAAAGGCCGCGCCACGTATACGGCAATCATCGACAGCGGCGACGGCAGCATTACGCCTGGGACGATGCATGACAACGATGGACACGGCACGGACGTCGCGGGAATCGCGGCGGCCACCGGCAATAACGCCTTCGGCTTCATCGGCGTCGCGTTCAAGACGCCGCTGATGATCTTCAAAATCTTCCCCGATCCGCCGGCCGGCGGATGCGCTCCGGGGGACACGAGCGATCAGTGCAGCGCCTCGACCGCCGATTTGGCTGCGGCGGTGAACGATGCCGTCGCGCACGGGGCGAAGGCGATCAACCTCAGTTTGGGTGGTTCAGCTGACGCCGCCGAAGAGGCCGCAGTCGAAAACGCGATCGCAAGCGGCGTCGTGGTCGTTGCGGCGTCCGGCAACGAGGCGAGCAGCTCCCTTGACTATCCGGCCGGCTACAGCGGCGTCATCGCAGTAGGCGCTTCCGCGATCGACGATTCCGGTTCGGTTATCCGCGAAAAGGTCGCGAGTTACTCGAACTTCGGCAGCGGCTCATCCTGGGGACTCGTTGCGCCGGGCGGAGATCCCACGAGCGACACCGATGCTGATTTCCTGCACTGGATCGAAAACCTGTACACCAACACGGCCGCCGACGGTACGAGCCCTGAGGCTTGCGCAAAAGACGTTGCGGGCGAAACCGGAGACTGCCGCGTGTTAATTGCCGGCACGTCGCAAGCGACGCCGCACGTGACCGGTGCTGCAGCACTCCTGCTGAGCGTCGGTGCACCCGCGTCCAGCATCAAAAGCCTGCTTTGTTTGACCGCGGTTTCACTCAGCACGCCTGAGGCGGGCTGCGGCCGGCTGAACGTCTACAAAGCGATGGCGAAAGCGGTGGGCGACCCCAACCCATAGGACATTACGCGCCGTAGCCGACGCTTTCGAGAACGCGTTGCGTTTGCAGCGCTTCCTCGAACGTCGGCACCGCGTTTGCCTTGCCTTCGATGCAGCGCGCGAATTGGTCGAGAAGTTCCATAATCAGCGGCACGTTTGCACCGGCCGAAGCAAAGCGCGCGTAGGGCGACGGCTTGCAAGTGAGTTCCGACGTTTCGTTTTCGTCGATGCTGAACAGCCGAGCGTCGATTATGTCCGGACCGCTCGCGACGGCGGTACGCGATTCGCCGTGCACCGCCAAAGTTGCTGACTCTACGGCCGCCGTTCCGTCGCCCGTGAGGCGCCCCACCAAACCGCTGCCGTAATCGATCAGCGCGAAGGCGCCGTCGTCAACCGTGCTGGTGAATTCGCCGTCTTCGTCGCGCCTGCCGGCATTGGCAGTGCGTAGGAGCCCGGTACTCCGCTGCGGCGGGCGTCCGGCAATCCAATTCGATGTGTCGATCAGATGCGAGAGCAGCGCGCCGGCGATTCCGCCGCCGCGGCGGCGATCGAACCACCAAGAATTGCGCCGCCGTGAGGCGTTGGTCAAACTGGATGAGAGATGCGTGATCTCGATCTCGCGCAACGGATCGAGATGGTGGTTTTCGACGAGTTCTTTGATGGCAATGCGCTGCGGCACCCAACGAAACTCGTGCATGACGGCCGTCGCTTTGTCTGACGATTGGGCGGCATGGACCATCTCTTGCGCCTGCCTTACCGTCAGCGCAAAGGGCTTTTCGCAAATCACGTGTTTGCCGGCGCTTAGGGCTGCCAGCACATCGGCATGATGTGAGAAAGGCGGCGAGGCAACCGAAACGACGTCGACGTCGATGCCTTCGATCAGCTCTCGGCAGTTGCGAAACGCGGCAATGTGGTGCTCGCGCGCCACGATTTGCGCAGTGTTTGGCGAAGCGATCGCAACAGGTTCGAACGAACGATGTGCTGCGAATGCGGGCAGGTGCGCTTTGGCTCCAAAGCCGGTACCGATGATGCCGACTTTATAGATCATAGCAGTCCCGCAACTCGGTGCAGCGCGCCGATCAGGTCATCCTCCTTGATGGTGAGCGGCGGGGTAATGGAAAGCACGTTTCCTCCATCGCCCGCTTGCAGCAGCAACACGCCTTCGCGGAGCGCTTGCCTCACAATCTGTTTGGCGTGGGCGCCGTCGCGCAGCTCGATGCCCCACATCAGCCCTCGGCCACGCACGTCGATCGCTCCTCCGCGTGCCGCGATCGGTTGAAGAATCGATGCAACGACGCCGTGCAGACGCTTTGCGCGCAGCGGAAGCTCCATGCGCTGAGTTTCCGTGATGGTCGCAATCGCAGCGGCGCAGGCGACAGGATTGCCCAGATGCGTCGATGTGTGCAGCGCTTCGCCCGCAGAAGGGGGCCACGCGTCCATGACTTGCGCAGTCCCGATTGCCGCAGAGATCGGCATCCCATTACCGAGCGCTTTGCCGACGCACAAAATGTCGGGCACAATTTGCTCGTCCTCGAACGCGAACATCGTGCCGGTTCGGCCCATTCCGGTATAGAGTTCGTCGAGGATCAACAGCACGCCGAGCTCGTTGCAAAGCTCGCGTAAGCCTGGCAAGAAACCGCGTCGCGGAACGATGCAGCCGCCGCGGCCCTGCAGCGGCTCGACGATTACTGCCGCTAGATCGCCGCGCGCGCGAAGACGTGTGCCGATCGATTCTAACGCTTCTGCCGCGCCGTCGCGAGGATACGGCAAAAACTCGGTGTGTGCTGGAATTGCACGCAAAAACGGATCGCGAAACCGCTCGATCGCGGTAACTTGCAGCGTTCCGAGCGAAAGCCCATGATAGCCGCCCGTGAAAGCGGCGAACGCCGGCTTACCGGTGTAGAGCATCGCGGTTTTCATTGCCGCCTCTATCGCATCTGCACCCGTGGAGGCGAGGAACGCTTTGCTAAGCGGCGCCGGCACGATCCGGCGCATCGCTTCCAGCAACTCCACTTTGCGCGCAGACGGATGTACGTCGCCCATCGCATGCGCTAACCGATGCACCTGCTCTGCCACTGCCGCAGCAATCGCAGGATTGCCGTGACCTGCATTGGCGACGCCAAACGCCGCGGTCAGGTCAATGTATGCATTGCCGTCGACGTCGAGGACAGTCGCGCCGGCCGCCGATTCCCAAAAAATCGGCATCGTGTCGTCCACGTAGGTCACGTTACGCGATTCGAGCCGTTGCAAGCGCTTCGTGAGCGTTCGCGACTTCGGGCCCGGAATCGGCGCCGTTACGCCGGCAGGTCGATCCATCGCACGAACTCCGCGATCCGCAAGCGTCCGCCATGGTGTCCGCCCAGCGGCGGCCGCTGAAGCTCGCCGAGCAACGCGATTCGCACGGCGCCGGTTTCGCACGCGCTACGCACAACGTCGTCGCGTTGGCTTGAAACCGCAAAGGCCTCCAGCGCGATAGCGTGACGAGCGACATAGTCGAGGGCGTCGCGCGGTTCGTTGACCGGGATGACGCCCAGCGTTCGCGGTAAGAAATCCGGCGGCCGGTCGGGCGGATCGAAAATAATTGCAGCGTCCTCGTCCATCGGCAATGTGATGGATCCCGCATTTGCCGCGCGAAAGGCGGCGGCAGCGCGAGCTTGCGCGACGGCGGCCTGCGCGAACACGGTGTGCCTGCCGGGGGGAAACTCGACGGTGCGTTCGCGCACCGCCTTCCGGAGAAGCTCGCAAAAGCTCGCCGTTCGATCGTCGCGTTCGACGAAAAGCACGTGCAGCGATAAGCAGCCTTCGCTCTCATAGAGCAGCAGATCGCGCGCGGCCCCGCGTGCAGCGTACCCAGCCGCGGCCTGGTCGCGTTGGGTTTCGCGCGTGACGTAGCCGGCGCTGGCGCGCGACCCGAAGGGAATAAAACGGGCATCCACGGCAAGCCCGTTCCGGATCTTGCGCAGCGTACCGTCGCGGCCGAAGGCCACGACGGCAGCAAAGCCGTGCAGTGGAAAATCCTCGTGGCTGCCGCCGGCTTGCGCCGCTTCGGCAAACTCGGAGCGCTCCTCGGCGAGCGTTTCAAAAAACGCCGCGCAGAGCGCATCTTCACGATCGCGCACGACGACGTCGCACTTGGCGCAAAGGGCGAAGAGCGCCGCAGGCAGCGCGACGCCGACCGTCGTGCGGCTTGCAATGATGCAGACCTTTCCAATTGGGCGTGCCCAAGCCGCCGGTCTGCCGACGCGATCCGTGAACCCATCCAACGCCCGGAGCGAACCCAGCTCGTCGTCTATCGTCGAAAGCAACGCCGCTTCAGTAACCCCGCCGAACAACTGATCCAAGGCAAACTCGACGACCGGCAGGCTGTAGCCGGTTCGATCGACGATGCGTTCGCAGGCCCGCACGCGCAATGGGAAGTCGGCGTCGGTCCAGCGTTGCGCTGCGTCTGCGATGGCGCGCACAATTGTGCGCGCGCGCAGCGACTCCAGAATCACCCGCCGGCGAGCAGCGATTCGGCGTGCAGCGAACACCCGCGCGGTTCAGCCTCGGTTTCTCTGCCGAGGAGCACGAAGCCGCCGTCGCCGGTTGCGATGCCGACGTCTTGCGTTTGCACGGCGACGCAGGATGAGCGGTTGGCGAGATCGACGTGCACCAAAATACCCGATGCGCCGGCGGCAACGTCGCGGCCCTGCGAATCGACGATCCTCGCGCGCAGCCACGGCGGCGCGCGCATGACGCCGCCTTCGTCTTCATAGTACTGGCTGCTCAACTCCGCCATGCCGTACTCCGCGACGATGGCGTTGCGCCCGATCCCGAATCGTTCGCAGACGCGTTCGTAAAGCTCATCGCGGGAAACGACGCGCGTTCTCCCTTTGAATCCGCCGGTCGGCACGATCAGCGATCCGGGGGGCAACCGGATAAGCCCCAAATCCCGCCGCGACAGCTCTTCCAAGAAGGCCATCAATGCAAACGAAGTAGCCGCAATGCAGACTGCGACTCCGTCGAATTGCGCGCGGCGGATCGCCCTGACCGCGCGGTCGGCCTCCAATCTGTCCCCTTCGATGCACCACGCTGCATCGCCGTCGCCAAAATGCTCGGCAACGCGGCGCATCATGTATCCCAGTGATGAGTGCGGACGCTCCCAAGGATTCGGAATCAGCAAGATGTAGCGCAGAGTGCGGGCGCCGTGCCGAAGCACGCCGTCCTCGAAGCCGGCCAGCAGCGAGGCATCGTACAGAGCGGGATTCTCCATGTAATGCCGGCTCGGCACGCCGCGCGTCGTGCCGCTGCTTTCAAAGCACAGCGCCGCTCGCGACGGATCGAAGGTGCAGAGCGCCGCTTCTTTGTAGGCCGCCGCCGGTGCAGCCACGATCTGCTCCCACGACGCCGGGAGCGCTTCGGAGGTGAATCCTTTGGTTGCGCAATAGCGGGCGTAGGGCACGTTATATTTAAGCTGGTGCGCGAAGATGCGCAGGGCGAGTTCGCCGAAGCAGCGTGGTTCGCGCAGTTCGATGAAGTCGCAAATCGCTTGATCCAGCGCATCCGCCTCGCGCCGATACTCCGAAGCGACGCTTGGCGCCATCACGAAAGCGGACGGGTGCGACGGCTCGTAATGAGGCCGCTGTTCAAGCCGGAGGTGGCAAGGCCGCCGCAAATGCGCGCCCATTCTACCTTGATGCAACGATCGACGACCACCCACAATCCTGCTTCGTCGGCGAGTGTGACCGCGTCGGCATTGACGACGCCGTACTGAAACCAAATCGCTTTCGCGCCGACCGCAATTGCCTGGCGCGCTACCGCCGGCGCTTCGACCGGTTTGCGGAACACATCCACGATATCGGGCGGCCCATTATGCTCGCAGTAAGCGGTCAGCGAGGGATAAGCGGCGACGCCGTCAATTTCGGCGATTGTCGGATTGATCGGAGCCGGAGCAAACCGGCTCTGCATTCGCAAGTCAGCTGAACACCGTGTAGCTGGGACGCAGCGGATTCGCCGAGGCGCCGACGACGGCGATGGTGCGGCTTCCAAGCAAGAGCGCGCGAATGTCTGACGCGGCGCCCGCGATCACGCGTGCACCGGTGAGGTTTCCGCCGTCGCAATTTTTAATGCATTGGTCAGATCCCAGATCAGATCTTCCGGATCTTCCAAGCCGACCGACACGCGAATCGCCTCCGGCGGAACGCCCGCCGCTCGTAGCGCTTCCTCATCCAGTTGCGAATGCGTCGTCGATGCCGGGTGGATCACCAGCTCTTGGTATCGCCGACGTTGGCCAGATGGCTCCAAAGCTCCAATGCATCGATAAAACGACGGCCGGCTTCACGTCCGCCCCGAATGCCGAAGGCGAAGATCGAGCCCAGCTGCGGCGGATTGCACCATGCGACCTCCGGACGCTCTTGGAGAAACGCTGCGACGATGCGCGCGTTGCGCAGATGTGCCTCCATACGGACCGGCAGCGTTTCGAGCCCAAGCAACAGCAGCCACGCGTCCATCGGCGACATCTGGGCGCCCACGTCGCGCAACACTTCGGCACGAGCCCGCATCAAAAAAGCATACTCACCGAACGTTTCGGTGAAAATTTTATCGTGATAGCCGGGACTGGGCTGCGACAGCAGCGGAAAACGACCGCTATTCCAATCGAATCGTCCTGATTCCACCAGCACGCCGCCGATCACGGCGCCGTGCCCGCTGATGAACTTCGTGGCGGAATGCAGCACGATATCGGCGCCCAGTTCGATCGGGCGGCAGAGGTATGGTGAGGCGAACGTGTTGTCGACGATCAGCGGGATCCCCGTTTCATGGGCGATTGCGCTCAAAGCGGCGATATCCGCAACGGTTCCGGACGGATTGCCGATCGTTTCGGCAAACAGAATTTTCGTTTGTGCGGTAATTGCGTTGCGGATTGCGACCGCATCATCGACCGGGACGAACGTCGTTTTAATCCCCATGCGAGCAAGCGTGACGCTGAACTGCGTGATCGTGCCGCCGTAGACGCTTTGCGAGCTGACGATGTGATCGCCGCTTTGCGCCAAGGTCAACACCGCGCCGAGCTGCGCTGCCAGACCGCTGGAGAACGCGACGGCGCCCAAGCCGCCCTCCAGGCTCGCCATGCGTTCTTCGAAGGCGGCCACCGTGGGATTGCTGATGCGGCTGTAGATGTGTCCGTAGCTGCGCAGCGCAAAGAGTTCGGCGGCTTGCTCGGTCGAACCGAACACGTAAGCGGCAGTCTGGTAGATCGGCGTGACGCGTGAACCGGTCAGCGGGTCGGGCGGCGTGCCCGCATGGATCGCGCGTGTCTTAAAGCCGAACGAGCGGTCTGGCATGGTCGCGCATCCTTCGAGGTGAACCTGGATCTACCCCAGGGCAGTGCAAAGGAAGAATCCGATAATGGGCATGACATTGACCGAAAAGATTCTCGCGCGGCATGCGAAGTCTGCCGTCGGTCGAGCCGGGACAGATCATCAACGCCGCGGTCGACTTGGTGCTCGCAAACGAGCTTTCGGCCGCCGTCGCAATCGGCGTCATGCGCGGCATTAAGGGCGCGCAAAAAGTCTTCGATCGCAATAAGATCGCCCTCGTCGAGGACCATTTCGTTCCTGCCAAGGACGCCCAATCGGCCAAGATCGCCAAACTGATGAAAGACTTCGCAGCCGAGCAAGGGATCACGCATTTCTATGACGTGGGCCGCGGCGGAATCGAGCATGTCGTCCTTCCCGAAGAGGGGCTCGTTGCGCCAGGCGAGTTGATTGTCGGCGGCGATTCGCACACTTGCACGTACGGCGCGTTCGGGGCATTTGCGACAGGAATGGGCTCAACGGACATCGCGGCAGCGTTTTTGCTGGGCGAAGTGTGGCTGAAGGTTCCGCACACGATCAAGATCGTCTACGACGGTCAGCCGGGTGAGATGGTTTACGCAAAGGACATCATGCTCAAAACCGTCGGAACGCTGGGGATCGACGGCGCGACGTATCGTGCGATCGAATACCACGGGTCGACCGTGGACGCGCTCTCGATCACTGGCCGCATTACGATGGCGAACATGGCGATCGAAGCGGGCGCAAAGAACGGCATCTTCCACGCCGATGACAAGGCAATCGCTTACGTGACCGAACGGACCGATCGGCCGTTCACGGTCGAACGCGCCGACGCCGATGCGGTCTACGAACGGACGATTGCGATCGACATCGGCGCGCTTGAACCGCAAGTGGCCTGTCCGCACACGCCGGACAACGTGCACCCGATTTCCGAGGTGACCGCTGAAACGATCCCGGTCGATCAAGTCTTTATCGGTTCGTGCACGAACGGCTACATCGAAGATTTGCGCATCGTTGCCAAGGTGCTGGAAGGGCGCAAGATTGCGCCGAGTCTGCGTGTCATCGTCAACCCCGGTTCACAGAAAGTGTGGATGCAGGCGGCGGACGAAGGCATTCTGACCAAACTTGGCGCCGCCGGTTGTGCCGTCAATACGCCCGGCTGCGGCGCATGCTTCGGCGGCCACATGGGGACGCTGGGCGACGGCGAGCGGTGCGTCTCTACAACGAACCGGAATTACGTCGGACGCATGGGGTCGCCCAAAGCCGAAGTCTACCTTGCTTCGCCGGCGACGTGTGCGGCATCCGCGCTCACAGGACGAATCACCGATCCGCGAACCATTGCGGTGGAAGCGATCGGAACGCGCTAATGCAGCCGAAGCTTCGCGGTCACGCCCACAAATACGGAAAGAACGTCGATACGGACGTCATCATTCCCGGAAAGTATTGCAACATCGTCGATCAGGCCGAACTCGGCAAGCACGCGCTCGAAGGGATCGATCCGCAGTATACGAGCACGATGCAGCCCGGCGACATCATCGTAGCGGATTCGAACTTCGGCTGCGGTTCCAGCCGCGAAGTCGCGCCGATCGCCATCAAGGGTTCCGGAACGGCGGCGGTAATCGCCAAGAGTTTCGCGCGAATCTTTTATCGCAACGCGCTGAACATCGGATTACCGATCTTCGAGTCGCCCGATGCCGCTGACGCCATAGAAGCCGGCGACGAGATTGAGATCGATCCCACGCACGGCGTCATCCGCAATTTAACAAAAGGCGCCACCCATCAGGCGGCGGCGTTTCCGCCCTTTATGCAGGCATTGATCGAAGCGGGCGGTCTGCAGCCGTACGTCGAGCGCCGGCTCGCGGAGCGCAGCTCGAGCTTAATTACGGTACGCCCGACATTCCGCCACCGGGCGAAACGTTCTCCAGCCAGTTGTATTTCGGCCGGTAACTCGCGGTAAAGGGAATTGAGTCCGTTGCGGTCGCGAGCATGCCGATCATATCCGTGCCGCCGTCTTGCGTCCCGGTGAAGATCAGCGATGCGCCGTTCGGAAGCGAAACGACGAGGCGAACGTCTTTCTTGTCGATCGAACCCGCGACGGGGTAGCGCTTTCCGTTCGAGTCCAGGTACTGGCCGGTCAGCACGTTGCCGTTTTGATCCAGCTTAAGGTGCGTATAGGTCGTACCATCGGAGCGTTGGATCTGGACTTCCCACACTCCGGAGATGCCATTACGCGGTGGCGTAGGACGAGGCGAGGGCGAGGCGCTCGCCTTCGGGCTGGCGATCGGAACCGTGACCGCTCCGCCGGGGGGCGGCGTCGGCAAGGCTCCCGCCGGGGCGATCGGTGAAACGCTTGGCGCGGGAGCGGTGAGCGGAGGCGGCGAGGGAGGCGGGGTAGCGGCATTGGCCGGCCCCGAGAACGATACGCAACGATAACCGCCCGCAACCAGCGCCAGAACGCCCAAAATGATCCACCAGCGTTTCATCCGCGAAACCTTACGATGGTGCATGCTTAAATTCCGGCGAGATTTGCAGCGCTGCGACGATGGCTTGGACATCACGTTGCAAGGCGACCAAGCCCGATGAGACGGGACATTGGAGGTCCGGAGAGCGCCAGCCATGATACTCGACCTTCGTCGCGGTGCCGAAAGAAGCGCTCTTCATGCAGGCCGCCGGTGGAGCTTGCGGCTGATGCATCGCGGCCCGCAAGTCGGCGAAGAACCGCCTCGTGAGTGTCTGGGACAGCTGTCCGGAGCCGGCCGAAGCGGTGCCGTCCGACCAGATTTTGGCGGTGTAACCGCGCGTGTTGGTCGAGCCGCTGGTGACGATGCTGGCGCCGTCGCGAAGAGGGGCGGCGGCCGTCAGCAGCAAGCCGGCCAACAGTAGGATGAGGGGTTTCATCACTACGGTAACGCGCGAAAGCGGCGCCGAGTCACGGCCCCTGTTGCCAGGGCTGCTATAATGGGTGCGCCGTGAAAGAGAAGATTCATCCCAAGTGGTATCCGCAAGCCCGCGTGCACTGCGCGTGCGGCAATAGCTTTACGACGGGCAGCACCATGCCGGAGATCGCCGTCGAAATCTGTTCCGCATGCCACCCGCTCTTCACCGGCCAGCAGAAGTTCGTCGACACCGCGGGCCGCGTCGACAAATTCCGCCAGCGCGAAGAGATCGCGAAGAAGAAGCAGCAAGAAGCGGCGACTCGCAAGGCGCGCCGCGAGGCGGAAAAAGCAGCCGCAAACGCCTAAGCGCTCGTGTTCGAGCGGCTTGCGGCGATTGCGCAGCGCTTCGATGAGATCGAGGCGGAACTCGCACACCCATCTGAATCCTTCGATCAGGGCCGATACACCGCGCTGATGCGCGAGCGCTCGTCGCTGGAAGAAACGGCGCAAACGTACCGCGAATATGAATCGGTTCTCGAAGCGATCGATGAAAATGGCCGCTTGTTGTCGGATCGCAGCGAACCGGAGCTGCACGCGCTGGCGCAGGAAGAAGCGCAGGAGTTGCAGCGCCGCCGTACCGAGTTGCAAGAGCAGCTCACGGCCTTGCTCATTCCGCACGATCCGGATGACGATAAAGACATCTTCATTGAGATTCGCGCCGGCGCGGGCGGCGATGAGGCGGCGATCTTCGCGGGAGACCTTGCGCGGCTGTACATTCGGTACGCGGAATCTCAGCGCATGCGCGTGGAAATGGTTTCTCAGAACGAGAGCAGCGCCGGCGGTTACAAGGAAATCGTGTTTGCCGTGAAAGGCAAGGGCGCGTATCGCCAGCTCAAGCACGAGTCCGGCGTGCATCGCGTCCAGCGGGTTCCGGTCACGGAATCGCAGGGGCGCGTGCACACGAGCACCGCGACGGTCGCGGTATTGCCGCAGGTGGACGATAGAACAGAAATCGAGATCAAGCCGTCGGATCTGCAGGTGGACACCTTCAAATCGAGCGGCGCAGGCGGTCAGTACGTCAATAAGACGGAATCGGCTATCCGGATCACCCACGTGCCGAGCGGCATCATCGTGAGTTCCCAGCAGGAACGCTCGCAGATCCAAAATCGCGAACGGGCGATGCAGATGTTACGCGCGATGTTGTACGACCGCAAGCGCCGAGAGTCCGAAGAAGCGTTAGGTTCGTTGCGCCGCAGTCAAGTCGGCACCGGGGACCGGTCCGAAAAGATCCGAACTTATAATTTTCCGCAAGATCGACTCACCGATCACCGGTTAAACCAGAGCTTCGGCAATCTGCGCGCGGTGATGGACGGGCAGATCGGTCAGATCGTTGAGGAACTTCTCAAGGATGAGCGCGCCCGGCGCCTTTCAGAAGGCGATTCAGCAGCCTAAACGCCGCTTGACGGTCGCGCAAGCGCTGAGCTGCGGTAAAGACGTCATCGAACCGCGCAGCCCAAGCGCATCGCTGGATGCGGCGCGGCTGCTCGAACACGTTACCGGTTACACGCCTGCCGCGCAGATCGCCCGCGGCGAAGCGAAACTTTCTTTCGAAGAGCGCGAAGAATTCGCGCGCTTGTGTGAGCGCCGCGCTTGCGGTGTGCCCGTTGCGTATCTCACTGGACGCGTCTGGTTTTACGGCCGCGAATTTGCCGTCGATGAACGGGTTTTGATTCCACGTCCGGAAACGGAGCATTTGGTCGACGAAACGTTGGCATACGCGCGAACGCACGAGGTCCGGACGGTGCTGGACGTGGGCGCCGGAAGCGGCGCGCTCGCCTGCACGATCGCTGCAGAACTGCGCGATGCAGCGATCGACGCGACGGAAGCCAGCGCCGCCGCCTTGTCGATCGCGCGGGAAAACGCACGGCGTTTGGGTGTCGCCGAGCGCTGCCGGTTACAGCGTGCCGACGGCGCACCGCTGGGCGCACGATCGCACTACGACGTAATTCTCGCGAACTTGCCGTACGTTCCGAGCGCGGAACTCCCACAAAAACCGGATTCTGCCGCATTCGAACCGGTCGCCGCTCTGGACGGCGGCCCTGATGGGCTGGCGGAGTATCGAAAGCTGCTGAGCTGGGCGCCTCCGCTGCTGCGCCCGCAAGGGCTTTTGCTGCTCGAGACCGCGCCGCAGACGGCCCACGCGCTGCAGCGGCTAACCGCGCAGGCGCTTCCCGATGCGCGCATCGCGGTGCAAAAGGACTACGCCGGAGAAGCGCGCGTGCTGCGGGCCGAATTATAGATCGCTAAAGCGCAAGGTCGCGGGCGACGGGGACCGGAATATTCTCGTCCCGAGATGGCCAAGTACATCTTCTTTACCGGCGGCGTCGTCAGTTCGCTGGGAAAGGGGATCACGGCAGCGTCACTGGGACGCCTGCTCAAGGCTCGGGGGATCGGCGTTTCCATTCAGAAGCTCGATCCGTACATCAACGTCGACGCCGGCACGATGAATCCGTATCAACACGGGGAAGTTTTCGTGACCGAAGACGGCGGCGAAACCGACCTCGATCTCGGTCATTACGAGCGGTTCATCGACGAAAATCTGTCGCGCGGAAACAACGTCACCACGGGGCAGATTTACAACTCCGTCATCGGAAAAGAGCGGCGCGGCGATTACCTCGGCGCAACCGTTCAGGTCATTCCGCACATCACCAACGAAATCAAAGGGCACATCAAGCGCGTCGCTGAGGAGAGCGGCGCCGACGTCTGCATCGTTGAGGTCGGCGGGACGGTCGGCGACATCGAATCGCTGCCGTTCTTGGAGGCGATTCGCCAGATCCGCTACGACGTCGGCGACGAGAACGTCATGTTCGTGCATTTGACCCTGATGCCGCATCTGGGGGCCGCAGACGAACTCAAAACGAAGCCAACGCAACATTCGGTACGCGAGCTGCGTGGCATCGGCATTATCCCCGACGCGATCGTCTGCCGCACGGGAACCTCCGTCCCGATGGCTGTGGAGCTGAAGGAGAAGATTGCGCTCTTTTGCGACGTTCCGATGAGTGCGGTCGTGCAAAACTGCGACGCGCCGACCATTTACCAGGTTCCGCTCAATTTAGAGGCGGAGGGCCTCGCAGATGCGGCGATCCGCAAGCTGGGCTTGCCCAATCGGCGGCCGGATCTGACGGATTGGGAAGCCTATGTATGGCGCACGCTTCATCCCGAGCGGCGAGTTTGCATTGCTCTTATAGGCAAGTACGTGGAGCTTAAGGACGCCTATATCTCGATCAACGAAGCTCTCTATCATGCGGGCGCGGCGCACGGTGCATCCGTCGACATCCTCCGAATCGATTCCGAGACGGTCGAAAATCAGGGCGAAGGAGTGCTCGCAGACGTCGATGGGATTTTAGTGGCGCCGGGCTTCGGATCGCGGGGGGTTAAGGGGAAGCTTCGGGCCATTGCGCACGCCAGACAAAGCCGCGTGCCGTTCTTGGGCATCTGTTACGGCATGCAACTCGCCTGCGTCGAGTTCGGAAGAAACGTTTGCGGGCTTCCTGAATCGATGACCCGCGAAGTCGATCAAACGACGATCGATCCGATCATCGACTTCATGCCCGATCAGCGCAACCTGGAAGTGTACGGCGGCACCATGCGGCTGGGCGCGTACGCTTGCGACCTTTCCGAAGGCACGCTGGCGGCGAAGGCTTATGGCGCTCTTCGGATCAGCGAGCGGCACCGCCACCGCTATGAATTCAACAACCGGTACACGCCGCTTTTCCAAGAGCATGGGATGCGTTTTTCCGGACACCACGCCGTCGGCAAGACCGCGCTTGTCGAGGTGGTTGAGCTCTCGCCGGAGCTGCATCCATGGTTCGTCGGAACGCAAGCCCATCCGGAATTCAAGTCGCGGCCCAACGCGCCGGCGCCGCTCTACCGCGATTTCGTTGGGGCAGCGCTTTCGCGAAAAGCCTCGACCAGACCAGCTCCCGAATTGACGCCTTCCCAGTCCCATTAATCCGCGCGATGTAACGGCCGTCGTGCTCGCTTTCAATGAAAGCGGCCGCATTGAGCGCACGCTGCGGTCGCTGCCGCACGAAATGCCGGCGCTCGTCGTCGATCACGAGTCTACCGACGGCACCTCGACAATTGCGAAGGCGTGCGGCGCTACGGTGATCGTCCACCCATTTGACGGTTTCGTCGCGGAACGTCGCTTCGCGCTCGGCAACGTCGGCACCGCATGGACGTTGATGATCGATGCGGACGAAGCACTGGATGAACGGTTGCGCGAATCCGTCGTGCAAAGTTCGCCTGAGCCGGACGGTTACGAGCTGCTGCGCACGACGATGTTTTGCGGACGACCCATGCGCATTTGGACGAACGAACCGCTGCTGCGGCTGTTTCGGACCGATCGCGCGACGTTGGAACGGCGGCCGGCAGCCGGCGGATCCGCGGAATTGCACGAGCGTTGGATCTGCCGCGGCACGGTCCGGCGCTTGAGCGGAACACTGCTGCACGATTCCTATCCGAGCCGTGCGGCGTACCGGCAAAAATTCGCGCAATACACGACGATTGAAGCGCGAGGGGTGCGTGGTTCGATCGTTGCGCTTGCGGCGGCTGCGGCGCTCACGCCGGTGCGTTTCGTTCGCCTGCTGCTGCGTGGAGCGGCGTTGGACGGATGGCGCGGCCTCTACGTTGCGTTCTTCTCGTCAGTCTATCCCTTCGTCGTCTGCGCGAAGGCGCTAGGGAAAAGGTGAGCGCCCGCATCGGGTTGGACGCGCGCAGCACTCCTCAGATGTCCGTCGGGATGAAAGCGTACGCCCGCGAACTCGCGGGCAGGTTGCCGTCCGTTGCCGCGGACCTGGAGTTTGTGAGCTTTACGCGGGGCGGAAATTTCGGCTGGGACGAACAGGTGCGGTTGCCGCTTGCGCTGCGCCGGGCGCGAGTTGACGTCGTTCATTTTTTGTCGCTGTACGCGCCGGTGATCGTGCCCGCGCGGTACGTCGTGACGATCCACGATCTGATTCACTTGCGTTTTCCGTCACAGTTCAAAGGGAAGGTCGGGCCATATTACCGGATCGTGGTGCGGCGTCTGTGCAAAGGCGCGGCGCGCGTAATTACGGACGACGAGCGGACGGTCGCCGATTTGGAGCGGTTTCTCGGCGTTGACCGCAAGCGCGTGCGCGTCGTTCCGCTCGGCGTCGAGGACCGCTTTCTCGCGCCGATTGCGGCGTCCGTTGCGCCGAGGCCGTATTTGCTGTATGTGGGCAATCACCGCGCGCACAAAAATCTTGAAACGCTCTTTGCAGCTTGGGCGGGTTTGGACGTTGGGCCCCTGGATCTGTACTTGACGGGAAACGACGATCTCGGTGGGCTGGCGCAACGCTACGCACGTGCGGCCGGCGAGATCCGGTTTCTCGGCGACGTCGACGCAGACGCGCTAGCCGGTCAGTATGCCGGCGCGCGAGCCCTGGTGCATCCGGCCTTAGCGGAAGGCTTCGGGCTGCCGATGTTGGAGGCGCTCGCCGCGCGCTGTCCGGTCGTCGCTTCGGAGGACGCCGCACCGAAAGCCCTTTCAGGCGCAGTGGTCACGTTTCCGCCGGCCGACGTCGAGGCGGCGCGAGCGGCGATCGCTCGAGTCCTGCTCGACGAGGGTCTGCGTGCCGCGCTGATCAATGAAGGCCGTGCACGCGCCGAGCGTTTGACGTGGGAACGCTGCGCCGTTGCGACCGCGCAAATCTATCGCGAAGTTTTGGAGGAAAGGTCCCGGTGAAGCAGTTCCTTGGAGCGATGTGTTTTTTCGCGATCTTGGGCGGCACGGCGCACGCGAAGCCGGCTCCAAAAAATACCGGCAAGCCAATCCTACCGATCGCGATCGTCATCAATGGGACGCGGCAGGCCATAGAGCCGCCGCCGCGCTTCTATCGTAATCAATTGCTCGTCCCTGTGCGCCGCATTTTGAGCGCTCTGGGCCTGGCCTTCGAACGTCAGGGCAAACAGATCACGACGTCGGCCGGCGCAAAAACGTTCGTTTTCACCGTCGGAAGCACGGCCGCGTTGATTGACGGCAAGCCGGTGATCTTAGACGCACCGCCGGTCGAGATCCAAAATGTCCTCTATGCACCCCTGCGCTTCTTCGCGCAAGCGCTGGACGCGCAAGCGGTGTATAACCGGCAGAGCAATGCCGTCGAGATCATCAGCACCTTGCTGGGCCGAAGCGGCAACGGGATCGTTAGCGAGAACGGCGGCGTTGAAGCGATGGGTGATGTAGCGGCGATTGACGTGCTTTCCGATCCTCCGACCATCACGCTGACTTCGAACGCTTCCGCGCGCACCATTCCCATTGCGCCGAATGCGACGATTTACGTTCAAGACGTGATCACCGGCACGAGCAATCCGGCCGAGCTGACGGATCTCCACGCCGGCGACTACGCGCATGTCTATCTGGATCGCGATCGGAAGGTCAAAGAAATCGTCGGCGCCTACGGCTCACGCACCGGGAAGATCGCGGCAGCGGCCGGCGGCGAGATCGTGCTGCAGGATGGGCAAGTCATCGTGCCGTCGCGCGAAACGACGGTGACGCTCAATGCCGCTCCCGTGCCCATCGAACGGCTTTCAATCGGCGATAGCGTCATGGTGCGCTACAACATCGACAGTTCGCAGCCGCGGGAAATCATCGCCACTCGAGCCGGCGCAACGGCCGCCGCTTCATCGGCCGGCCCCACGATCGCGGGCCTGGATTTGGCGCCGGATCGCCCCCTGCGTCAAAACGATCAACTTTTCGTGACCTTGCGCGGTACGCCGGGCGGCGCAGCGACGTTCGACATCGGCCCGTACGTCGTCCGTCAACCGATGCATGAGGATCAGCCAGGGCAGTACTCCGGCGCGTACACGGTCCGCCGCGGCGTCAACTTTTCGGACACTCCGGTGTTCGGGCATCTCAGCCTTCGCGGGACGGAGGCTGCCGTCGTTTCATCGACGCGTACCGTTTCGGTTTCCACTTCACCGCCGGGAATCGGCGATTTTGCGCCTGATGCGGGCGCCATCGTTAACTCGGTCCGTCCCAGCGTGTACGTCACCTTCACCTCCGGAACCGTTCCCGTGAATGCGTCGAGCGAGCAGCTCGTCGTGAACGGCCACGACGTGACCTCGGAATCGACTCGCACGCCGCTCTTCATTCAATATACGCCCGGCGTCGATCTGCCGCGCGGCGACATCCGGGTCAGCGTTCGTGTCGCCGATCGTGCGGGCAACGCTGCGACCAAGAGTTGGTCTTTTGCAATCAGATGAACCCAGACTGCATCTTCTGCAAGATAGCAGTGGGCGACGTTGAGGCGCGAACACTTTACCGTGACGATGAGGTCATCGCGATCGAAGACGTTCACCCGCAAGCGCCTTTTCACGCGCTGGTGATTCCGACCGGGCACTTTGACGATCTTCAAGCGTTCACTCAGTCGGCGACGCAGGAGCAGGTGGCAAAGCTCTTCGCCGTGGTGGCACAGATCGGGACGGACGCGGGGAACGAGGGCTTTCGCGCGATCGTCAACAGCGGCGCGCACGGCGGGCAAACGGTCAATCATCTGCACGTCCACGTGTTGGCCGGTCGTCCGATGCGATGGCCGCCCGGATGATTTGACCCTGCTGCAGCGCTATGGTAGAGTTTGCGACTGAAGGTCTTCAGGTGCGTCCTGCACCGGTCGAAAGGGGGATAGGCAATGGAAGTTCGCGTCGCGCCCGGCGAATCGATCGAGAGTGCGTTGCGCCGCTTCAAGAAAGCCACCCAAAAGGCCGGCGTGTTGGCCGAAGCGCGCAAGCACGAGCACTATGAAAAGCCCAGCGTACGCCGAAAGAAGAAGTCGGCCGCTGCGCGCAAGCGTCGCGCCTAGCCTCTTTGGGCGCCCTTAAGGACAAAATCGCCGCCGATCTCAAGGACGCGATGAAGGCGCGCGATCAGCTGCGCGTCGATACGCTGCGTTCGGTGCTTTCCGGGTTTACCTACAAACGCACGGAAGCGGGAGTCGAGCTCAGCGTCCAGGACGAGGTCGATGTCGTCAGCCGCCAGGTCAAACAGCGCGCCGATGCCGCCACCGAGTTCGAAAAGGGCGGCAGGCCGGAGTTGGCGAGCAAAGAGCAACGTGAGCGGGAGATTCTCTTAGCATACATGCCGGCGCAAAAGAGCGCCGACGAAATCCGCGAAGCGGTCCGCTCCATCATCGCGCAACTGCCCGCCGGCGGCCGCAATACCGGGGCCGTCATGAAGGTTGCCATGCCGGAGCTGCGGGGCCAGGCAGACGGCAACGTCGTTCGGCAGATCGTCGCGGAGGAGCTGGGCGGCGCATAAGAGGAAGCCCGCAACTTCCCACATCGCGGCGGGTAGCTCAACGCATGCTTGGAAAGCCTAAATATCGCGCTATCGCCTGGGGGCTTTGCTTAAGCGCCGGCTCCTGCGGCATTGCGCTGGCCGCACCCGCTCTTTCGACGCAATCGGGTACATTGCAGAGCCTAACGACGCCGCTTGTCAGCGGGCTGTTGCTGACGATCGGGTTGCTCGGCATTCTGCTGGAGATGCAGACGCTCCACGGCATTGCGGGGTTGATCGCTTTGGGCGCGCTTGGCCTCTTTTTCGGCAGCCACGTGGCTGCGGGTGATTCGGGGCTGCTCGTTGTCGCGCTCGCCTTGATCGGGCTGCTGGCAATACTCTACGAACTGCACGTAGTCCCCGGTCACGCGGCGCCCGGGATTTTCGGCGGCATCGCGTTGCTGCTCTCCATTTTGCTTGCCTTCGGCTTGCCGATGTTCTTCATCGCGCTGCAGACCGTCGCAACCGCAATCGTGCTGACTGTCGTGTTGTTCTATTTGGCAACGCTCGCATGGCCAGAGAATGCATGGATCAAGAAGATCACCTTCACCGGCGCACAAGGCCACGACTACGTGACGAGCACAGACTTTTCATCGCTGGCAGGACGCAGCGGCATCGCGGGATCGTACTTGCGCCCGGCGGGCGTTGCGCTGATCGACGGCTCACGCGTGGACGTGCTCACGCAGGGCGAGTTCATTCCGCAGGGAACGCCGGTGCGTGTCAGCCGGGTCGAGGGCGCGCGCGTGTTCGTGGAACCCGAGCGGCTCTCGATCGATAAGGAGTAAAAGCGTGGTTGCAGCCGGCGCGGTGATCCTATTCTTCGTCGTCATCATCGCGTTCTTCGCGTTCCTCTATTACTTCCCGATCGGCTTATGGCTGCGGACGGTTGCGGCGGGCGTGCCGCTTTCCATCGGCGCGCTCATCCGCATGCGCATTATCGGCATTCCGCCCGGCGTCATCGTCACCAATTTGGTGCGCGCCCGCAAAGCCGGGCTGCCGCTCAACGTCGATCAGATGCAATCGCACTACCTCGCGGGCGGCAACGTGGAAAACGTCGTGCTCGCGATGATCGCGGCGCAGCGCGCGCAGATTCCGCTCGAATGGCAACGCGCTGCAGCAATTGACCTCGCCGGCCGCAACGTGCTCGAAGCGCTGCAGACCTCCGTCAATCCGAAGGTGATCGAGACGCCGATCTTCCAAGGCGTGGCTCAGAACGGCATTCAGCTCAACGTGAAGGCGAGGATCACGGTCCGGAGCAATTTGGACCGGTACGTCGGCGGAGCGGGTGAGCCCACGATCATCGCACGCGTCGGCGAAGGCGTCGTTTCCGCCGTCGGCGCGGCCATCGACCACAAGGAAGTGCTCGAATATCCGGATCGCATCAGCAAGACGGTGTTGGCCAAAGGGCTCGACGCAGGCACGGCATTCGAAATCGTTTCGATCGACATTGCGGACGTCGACGTCGGCAAGAACATCGGCGCCGAGCTGCAGACCTCGCAGGCGGAAGCCGATCGCCGCATCGCGCAGGCCAAGGCCGCAGAACGGCAGTATGCAGCGCTGGCCTCAGAGCAGGAGATGAAAGCGGAAACGCAACGCATGCGCGCCAAGGTCGTCGAGGCAGAAGCGACCGTGCCGCAAGCGATTGCGGAAGCGATGCGGACGGGCAACCTTGGGGTAATGGATTACTATCGCATGCGAAACATTCAGGCGGACTCCGACATGCGCGGCGCGATCTCGACGAGCGTGGAAAAGGGCGACAACGGAACGCCGCCGATGCCGCCGGCGCCGAAATAAGTGGCGGATACCACCGAACGGCGCAAGCCGCTTGGCGATCCCCGCGCCTGGTTTTCCGACGGAAGCAGTTTGGCCCGCGCGCTCATTGCTGCTGAGGTCCTCGCGCCGCCCGTCGCAGCTCGTACCGTACCGGAGGTCCCGATCTGGACCGAACGACGCAACGAACCGTCGAGTTAAACGGGCTCGACGATTACTTTCGCCTCTTCGGAAAATTCGATCAAAATTTGTCGGCGCTGGAAGACGCGCTCGGAGTTTCCGTGCGTTTGGATGGCCATCACTTGGTGGTGCATGGCGAAATCTCCGCAGTGGACCGAGCTTGCGGCATCGTGCGGCATCTGCTCGCCGCTGCCCTCGACGGTGCGCATCTGACGCCCGACGACGTGGCGCTGGCGACCTCGGATGCTGCGGCGGTCCGCGAGCCGAAGCCGCCCGAAACGCTCTATCGAACGCCGCGCGGGCTGCAGATTCGCCCGAAGACGCCGGGACAGCGGGCGTTCGTTGAATCCGCACAGCGGAACACGCTCACCTTCGGCATCGGGCCTGCGGGCACGGGAAAGACGTTTTTGGCCGTCGTCATGGCGGTGCGCGCGCTGCGCGCGCGCGAAGTACAGCGCGTTGTTCTTTCGCGCCCCGCGGTCGAAGCCGGCGAGAAGCTCGGATTCTTGCCGGGCGACTTAAAGGAAAAGATCGATCCCTATCTGCGGCCGCTTTACGACGCGCTCGGCGAATTGCTCGACGACACGTCGATTGCCCGGTATTTGGAGCGCGGAACCGTGGAAGTCGCTCCGCTGGCGTATATGCGCGGCAGGACGTTGTCGGATGCGTTCGTTCTCTTGGACGAAGCGCAGAACGCGACGCGGGACCAGTTGAAAATGTTCCTTACGCGCCTGGGTCACGGTTCCAAAATGATCGTCAACGGCGACGTCACCCAGATCGATCTGCCGCCGGGCGCATCCAGCGGGCTGCTGGAAGCGCCGCAACGGTTCGGATCGGTACCCGACGTCGGCATCGTGCACATGACGGAAACGGACGTCGTACGCCATCCGCTCGTGTCGCGAATCATCCGGGCCTACGCGCAACGCAGTCCGCCTGCGTGATCTCCATTCGCAACGCGGCGCGGGTGACGGATGTCGACGTCCGCCGATTGCGACAGGCAGCAACGAAGCTGTTACGCGTGCTCGATGAAACGAACTCGGGCCTTTCGATATCGCTCGTCCGCGACGACGAGATCCGCCGGCTGAATCGCGAGCACCGCGGCAAAGATAAGCCCACGGACGTGCTGAGCTTTCCGCTCAAGCCGGAGCACCAGGGCGGCGCCGGCCTTCCGGAGCGACTCCTCGGCGACGTCGTCATCAGCGTTGAAACGGCGCGGCGGCAGGCCGCGGAATACGATGCGTCGCTGCAGAACGAAGTCTATCGCTTGCTGATTCACGGAATGCTGCACGTTCTGGGTTACGATCATCAACGTCCCCGAGAACGCGCGGCGATGGTCGCGGAAGAATGCCGGTTGGCGCACCACATCGGCATGCCTTGGCCCTATGCGTGAACCGCGAGAGCACGAGCATGCTCCCGTAGAGTATGCGCGCATCACGGAGAGCCGTTTTTGGAGCGCGTTTCATTACGCGTTTTCCGGCATCATGTACGCAACCCGCACCCAAATCAACATGCGCATTCACTTGGCGATCGCCGCAGCCGTATTGCTGGCAACGCTGGCGTTGCGCCTGGACAGGCTCTACGTCATTGCGGTCATCATCACGATCGTCATCGTTCTCGCGCTAGAACTGCTCAATACCGCAATAGAGGCCGTGGTCGATCTGCTGACCGTCGTACATCATCCCCTCGCGAAGACGGCGAAGGATGCCGCGGCCGGCGCGGTGCTGGTCGCCACGATCGGTGCGGTATTCGTGGGATACCTCGTGTTCTATCAGGGCATTCAGCAAGGCGGTCCGCGCGTCTACCACGTTGTCGGCCAGGTACCGGCGAACGCTGTTCTCATTCTGCTTGCCGTCGTCATCATCGCGACGATCTTCGGGAAGGCGTTTTCGCGACGCGGAACGCCGCTGCAAGGCGGCGCGGTGTCGGGTCACACCGCTTTGGCTTTTGCGGGGGCAACGGCGCTGGCGCTGCTTTACCAGCGCCCGCTTACCGCGATCCTGGCCTATTTCGTCGCCTTTCTCGTGGCGCAAAGCCGCGTCGAGGCGCGCATTCACAACGTTTTCGAGGTGTCATGGGGCGCCATCATGGGGAGCCTGCTGGCGCTGGCCATCTTCCTCTTCGTGCGTCCGCACGTTGTGCTATAATGGCCCCGCATTGGACACCGACCCTCCTCTACCCCAAGCGTGCGGTAGCGCCGGAGCCGGGCTAAGCGCGGCAAGCGCGTGAGCGTCTCCCACTCCGTTTCCTCGTACGAAATCCTGGCGCTCGTAGCGCTGGTGCTGCTGGCAGCGTTCTTTGCCGCGTCGGAAGCGTCGCTCGTCGCCATCTCGCGCCTGCGAGCACGCACGATGATGGATCGAGGCGTCCGGGGCGCGCGCGCGGTGGTCAGATTGACTGAGGATCGCAATCGCTTTTTAACGTCGATCTTGATCGCCAACACCGTCGTGCTGCTGGCGGCCGATTCGTTGGCGACCTACATTTTTTTGCGCATCGGCCTGCCCAATGGGGCCATTATCTCGACCGCAATCATGACGTTTGTCCTGTTGCTGTTCGGGGAGATCATACCGAAGACCATTGCTGTTTCCGACAACGAGCGCTGGGCGCTTCGCCTCTCGCCGATCATGCAATGGGTCGCAATGATTCTCACGCCGTTGGTCTATGCGTTCCAGACCATGAGCAATGCGTTACTGCGGCCGTTCGGCATCAGACACGCGCATCAGATTTTCGTGACCGAAGAAGACATCCGCACGATCGTGAACGTGGGCGCAGAACAGAAAGTGCTCGAGGAGCAAGAGCGCGAGATGATCCATTCGATCATCGAGTTCGGCGACACGATCGTACGGGAAGTGATGACGCCGCGGCCCAACATCGTTGCCGTTTCGGTCGATGATTCTCCGAAACGGGCGCTCGACTTGGTCATCGCCGAGGGATATTCGAAGCTGCCAGTTTATCACGAATCGAAAGACGACATCATCGGCGTCGTCCACGACCGCGAACTCTTGATTGCGCTGGCAAACGGGGCCTTGGGCTCGACGCCGATTCGATCATTGATGCGCCGAGTGACGCACGTGCCGGAGAACAAGCGAATCTCTGAGTTGCTTCGCGCGATGCAGCGCGACAAGTTTTCGATGGCGATCGTCGTGGACGAGTACGGCGGTACCGCCGGCCTGGTGACCATGGAAGATTTGCTGGAAGAGATCGTCGGCGAAATTCGAGACGAGCATGACGAAGACGAACAAGAACCGGTGCGGGTGCTCAGCGATCATGAGGCCATCGTGGATTCGGGCGTCAACATCGAGGACGTCAACGCGAAGCTCGGCACGCATCTGCCGCATGAGGAGTTCGAAACGATTGGCGGCTACACCGTCGGCCTTTTTGGACGCTTGCCTGACGAAGGCGAAGAGGTGGCCGCGGACGACCACACGCGCATACGGGTCGACCGCATGAGGGGCCGCAGGATCCTGGCGGTCCGGCTTTCCACCAACGGCAAAATCGGCGCCTCCGATGCTGCGCCGGAGCAGACACCGGAAGACGTCGCCTAGGCGCCTAGGCCGAACATCTAGGCATGCGTTCCTACAAAACGGAGGCCGTCGTGCTGCGCGGCCGAGCGTATGGCGAGGCGGATCGCATTCTCACGCTCTTCACAGTAGAGCGTGGCAAGCTCGGCGCTATCGCCAAGGGTGTACGGCGCACGAAAAGTCACTTGGCAGGCCGCTTGGAGTTTTCGAACGAGGTGCTCTTGGGAATGCATGCCGGCCGCAATTTGGACGTGGTCGTTTCGGCAGAAACCCTTCGGGCGCATTGGGAGCATATCGTAGAACCGGAGCGCTTTGCTTGTGCGTGCCTCGCGCTTGAGTATGTCGACGCATTTTGCGAGCCGGGGCTGGCTTTGCCCGACGTCTACGCGCTGCTTGTTGGAGCGTTGCACGCGATTGAATCGACACCGGATCCGCTCGCACTGATGCCGCGTTTCTCGCTACGGCTGCTCCTGGCATTAGGCTTAGCGCCGCCTGTCGATCGCTGCATTCGTTGTGGTGTGCCGCTGCGCGATGGGGCGTGGGTGGATTTGGAGCAGGGCGGGTTCGCCGGGCTCGAATGCCTGGAGCGTTGGCGGGAAGCGCTTACTTTGGATGCGGGCGATCTTCAAAACCTGGTCGCGCTCGTTGCGCCGCCGGGTCAAGGCGCCGCGCTGCACGCCTCGCCCATGGCTGCAAAAGCGGTGCGGCAATTGATGGCGTTTCATTTGGGACGCAAACCGAAATCCGGCGGCCACGCCGCCTCTTTTGCGCATGGCCCTGTTGGCGCTTGACGTCGGCAGCAAGCGGATCGGCGTGGCAATGGCCGACCCTTCGCAAAGTTTTGCGTTGCCGCTGACCGTCATCGAGCGAACCTCGTTGCGGGTTGATTTGCAAGCGATCGCGGAACTCGTTCGGCGGTATGACGCGGCCGAAATCGTCGTTGGCGATCCGCTGACTCTGGCCGGCGAGCGAGGGCCCGCAGCGCAACAGATCGATCGGTTCGTCGAAGAGCTGCGCGGCATCTTTGCCGGACCGATCCATCGGGTGGACGAGCGCATGACGACCGCAGCAGCGACGAAGGAATTGATTGCGGGCGGCGTAAGGCGCGCGCGCCGCCGGAGCATCGTTGATAAAATGGCCGCAGCCTTGATCCTGGAAAGCTTTCTCGCCCGCCGGAAACGCGAATGAAGCGGGCGTTTGCGGCGCTGGTTTTAGCCGTCGTCTGTGCGACTGCCGTCGGAGCGCTCTGGTGGCTCTACGCGGTATTCGCGGATCGCTCACACCCCACGCGTCCGACGGAAGTGATCGTCCCGCGCGGCGCGTCGCTGCACCAGATCGCCGGCGAGCTGGCAAAAGCGGGAGTGATCGGCAATCCCACAGCCTTTCGGCTTTATGCCAAGCTCCGGCATGCCGAATCAAACGCGCACGCCGGTGAATTTCGCTTTAGCGGGCACATTACGCAAACGCAAGTACTGGATCAGCTGCAGAGCGGCGGCTCGCAGATTGCCAAATGGGTCACATTCCCCGAGGGTTTTACCGCAAAGCAGATCGCTCTGCGGCTGGAACGCGAAGGGTTTGGCGACTGGCGGCGTTTTTACGACGCCTTCATGCACGACTCGATCGTCGTCGGAGGCTCGCGCACAAAAAACTTGGAGGGCTACCTCTTTCCCAGCACCTACCTGATTCCGTTGGGCGCGTCCCCCAAGACCGTCGAAGCCCTAATGACCGCGCAGTTCTTCCGCGAATTACCCCCGGACGCGCGGACGCTCGCACGGCGCCACAGCCTGACCGTACCGCAAGTCGTCACGCTCGCTTCGCTCATCCAGTGGGAAGCGAAGGCCGACGACGAACGCCCGCTGATGGCCGGCGTGTATTACAATCGCCTGCGCGCGGGTATGCCGCTAGAGGTCGATGCTGCTTTGGAATACGCGTTTCCCCAACACCGAAGCGTCATCACGTATGCAGACTTGAAGACAGAGAGTCCCTATAACACGTACTTGCATGCCGGATTGCCGCCCACGCCGATTTCTAACCCCGGAGAGCCGTCGCTCCGGGCAGCGTTTCATCCTCTGCCCTCGCAGTTTCTCTACTACGTGTACAAGGGCAATGGCCACCACGTGTTCGCGAAAACTTTGGCGCAACAAAACGCCAATATCGCGAAGTATTTGAAGTAATGGAGCCGCTATGCCGACGCTTGAACTAAAAGACGTTCTGGTTATCCGGACCACGGATGAAAGGCAAATGGAGTTCGAAGTCGTCGGTTTGGTGGAAGACGAGGAAAAACGCGGCTATGCCGTGCTGTACTGCGAGCCGGAAGACGAGTTCGTCGTTACCGACGACCAGGGCACGCTCCTCGATAACGCCGAACTGGCGCAAGAGATCCTCGACGATTTTTTCACGCTGGCCGAGGAATCTGCGCCTTCCGATGGAGGCGCAGGCTAATCCGCGTTCTGTTTCTTTCGGCTGACGTCGGCGTCGGCCACTTCGCGGCCGCGATGGCGACGCGCAAGGAACTGCTGAACCTCGATCCGGGCACCGATGCTGCGATCGTCGACAGCTATAAGTACGCCGCTTCGGTCGTTTCTCACGTGGTTTCGGGCGGGTATTTGCGGATGGTCAAGACGATCCCGCAGATGTATCGCTTCATTTACGATCGTGCCGAACGCGCGACGGAGGTCGGGCCGTTTCGCGCCTGGGCCCATCAGTTTACGGCGGCGAATTTGCGCCCGTTGATCCGCTCGGCACGTCCGGACATCGTCGTATGCACGCACGCCTTCCCCTGCGGCGCCATGGCGGAATACAAGCGGCGGTTCGCTGATTGTCCGCCTGTGTTCGGCATCGTGACGGACTTTGTGGTGCATGCTTTTTGGATCCATCGCAATGTCGAAGGGTACGCCGTCGCGAGCGAACAGATGCGCGCGGCGCTGGTGCAGCGTGGTGTGCCCACCAACCGGGTACATCCGTGCGGCATCCCCATCGATGCGGCATTCGGGACACGTCCCGACCGAAAAACGCTACGCGAACGTCTCGAATTGCCTGCAGATCGCCGCGCGGTCCTCTTAATGGGAGGCGGGCTCGGAATCGGACCATTGGAACGCATGATGGAGGCGCTCGATGCGGTGGACGTGCCGCTCTGTGCCGTCGTCATCGTAGGCAGAAGCGCGCAGTCGCAACGCCGCGTGCTCGACTATGCGCAGCGCGTCAGCTATCCCGTGCGGGTGCTGGGTTTTGTTTCGAACGTTCACCAATACATGCACGCGGCCGACGTACTCGTCACGAAACCGGGCGGACTGACTTCCGCCGAAGCGCTTTCGGCCCAAGTTCCGCTGGTGCTCTTCAAGCCGTTGCCGGGTCAGGAAGAGCGTAACACCGCATATTTAGTGGAACGCGGTGCGGCGGTTCGCGCAAAAGACCTCAAAGAGTTGACGGCTGCCGTCGGGTCGTCGCTGGCCGACAATAAGCTGCGGGATCGCATGCGTTACGCCATGGGAACCTTGAGCAGGCCGGACGCGGCGGCAAGGATTGCAGCGGCGATCGCAAGGACGGCGAGCGGCGTACGGGAGGAGAGCATAGCTTGAGAACTTGGCGGTACGATCCGTTTGCGAGCTGGTTTGCGGTTCTCCGCATCTTTGCGGGCGTTTTTTGGCTCGTGCACGGCCTTCCAAAATTCCTGAATGCGGCTAACTTCATGCCGCCAAACGGCTTCATGCCGATGCTTGTCGCCAAGTCGCTGAGTTCAGGCGGCGGTTTTTATCACGATTTTCTTGTGCGCGCGGTGGTGCCGAATATTACGCTCTTTGCGGAACTCGTACGGCTGGGAGAAGTGCTGACGGGCTTAAGCCTGCTCTTTGGATTACTCACGCCGCTCGGCGGGATTATCGGGGCATTCTTGGCGCTCAATTACATGGCCGCGCAAGGTGAGTTTCAAACGATCAAGACGATCGGCTCCCTCGATGCCGTTGCATTCGTCATGTCGTTCTTGATGATCGTAGTGCCGGCGGGCCGCATCTTCGGGCTAGACGGGCTACTCGTGCGCCGGCGCGTGACGAATCGGGTGACGCCGGAGTTTGTGGAGGAACCGTAGGCCGGTGTGTGATCGCTGTGGTATAGTCATCGCGCCGGAGAGGTGGGTGAGTGGCTGAAACCAGTCGTTTGCTAAATGACCGACGGCTAAAAACCGTCCGAGGGTTCGAATCCCTCCCTCTCCGTTGGACAGGCGCTCCGCCCAACTCCACGCCCCCATCGGCAAAGCCGGTAGGGCCCCCGCCTTCGGCCGCCGGAAACGTAATATTGCCAGCGTGTTACGGTCCCCGCGGGCGCCCCGATAAGCAATAATCAGTATAGAAAGAAAAAGCCGCCGAAGGCGGCAATTAAAAAAGTGTGCGGTCGTAGCTCAATTGGATAGAGCAACAGGCTACGAACTTGTAGGCTGGGGGTTCGAGTCCCTCCGACCGCGCCACTTCATTCGCGCCTTGGAATGAGCACGATAACGCCTTGCGGATAATCGAAGACGAAGTTGAAGTGCTTTAAGAAATCGATGCCGACGAGGATGTCGCTGCCGTCCAAGTCAGGAGATTCGCAAGCCACGGGATTTTCATACCGGATCGGGCCGAACGAAATGCGCTGTAGCTGACCGCATTGGACGGCAGAACGGCCGCCTACACCAGCAATATACCCGGCGCCCTTAAGCGTTGTGAGCCCATACTTGAAAATAAGGTCGTGCCCATACAACACCGCCGCGGCATCTCCCGTGTCGAGTTCTGCAACGACGTCGATACCGTCGAGCTTCATAGGAATTCGCGGAATTCCACTTGATAAGTCGACATTGGCCGTTAGCCAGCGGCTTGTATCGACCTCATTGGCGTGCGGATCCCGAATCGTCATCTGGTCGGCATCGAGATCTAAAGTGACGATAGCGCCGCCCAAAAGGTCCGTTCCCAAAGCGCCGTCAGCTTCGGGCAACGTGCCGGAACCCAAGTTTATTACTTCAGCAACGACGTTGTGAAGCGCATTACCGCCTACTTCCAGCGTCCTGAGTCGAGCCAAAGACTCACGAACCTGTCCGCCGATTCCTTTTGTAGCAACAAGATCGTACGGCTTCACGTGCGCTCGGTCCGCGAAATCCTGCTTGAGTGCGATTAGCGCTGCGCCTGTGTCGAGGATGAAACGGCCTCGGACGCCATTAAGTGTTGCGTCCAACATGATGCGGGGAGAGCCGTTTGGAGCGGTGATAAGTCTTGCCTGGAATGGGTTGGGGTTAGTGAACATCCATGTCGCTGACGGCGTGGGTGGGTGAAGCTGCGTAGGGCTTACAGGAACATTGACGCCGATTTTCGTCCATTCGCGGTATGAGCCACTATCGTAGCTCCACTTGCTGATGATTTTTTTCCCGGCCACGGCGTCGGTGTAGCCCAATATGTCGATTGCTGTTTCGTACGTGCCGCCCGGGTCAAGTACGGCCCGCTGGTAGCGCCCGGTTTGTGGATCGACGTAGAGGTCTACCGCATCGCCGAACGGCGGCTGAACGCGGATGATCCTGCAAGCTACTCCCCGCACGGCCTCGTCGCCGCGATCCCGGCCGGTCAATAACGCTGTCGTTTCATTAAAGAGCGAATCCGCGCTAACATGGTACTTGGCGGCGTCGCCGCGCGCGGGAAAGACGAACCCGTTTTCGTCAGACGACCAGTAGATGTGACCCGTGTATCCGGTATTTTCTACCTGGCCATGGCTCAAGTACGTCACCGTTTCGCGGTAAGCGTCACCGATTCTAATCTCGTGGAGCATTGCGGTTCGTTTTTGAAAACCGTCACGTTGCCGTTCAAAGGTGTCTCCGTCTAAGACCAGCGTTTTCATCGCGTCGTCGCCAAATTGCCATCCGACAAATGCTTTGTGTTTGGCAAGCAGCAAAGCAGCATCGTCGGCGCGCGCGGGAGCTGGAATGGAAAGCAACGCGGCGATGAATGCCGCAGCAAGACTTGCTCGGTAAGACACCCTCCGCGTAAATTCGAGGGACCGTCCGCTAAACCCGGCGAACCATGGCGCGGCCGGGGCTCGGTAGCTCAGCGGTAGAGCGGGGGACTCATAAGCCCTAGGTCGTAGGTTCAAATCCTACCCGAGTCAGTTGTCGGGGAGCGGCCGCCGCAGCGCGGCCGTCTTCCATAGTTCGAGGTGAAAGCAATGTCGACCATACCGTGCGATTTTTGTCCCCATGCGGTGGACCGCAACCAAATGGAAGAGATCGAAATTTCGCACTACGTGCCCGATAGTTCCGGCGACGATCTCGCGTACGCTCGCACGTACTTTTTCGGCCATCCCGACTGCGTGCGCAAATTTTACCGGCGCCTCGTCAACGACAAACTGGATCTTTTCAAGCATATTCCAAGCCCGGGAAGCCCGCCGGAAAGTTAGCCGTTTAGTTGCGTGCGCTCGTAGCTCAATTGGATAGAGCGTCACCCTCCGAAGGTGGTGGCTGCCGGTTCGAGTCCGGCCGAGCGCGCCAGTTTTCGGCCGGCTCAGATGGAGAATACGTTCAGCGCGCGATGAGGCTCGCCGCGCGGGCGCAATCAAACGGGGACGTTCCAATCGGCGCCGTCCTGCTCGTCGACGGACAGCTGTTTGAAGCGAAGAACGAGAAAGAACTCCGGCGAGATCCGACGGCGCACGCGGAGATGCTGGTGCTGCAGCAGGCGGCAAAGTCGCTAAACACCTGGAGACTGTCCGGTGCAACGCTGTATGTCACCAAAGAACCCTGCGTGATGTGCGCAGGCGCGATGGTGGCCGCCCGAATCCAGCGGCTAGTCTTCGGTTGTTTCGATCCAAAAGGCGGCGCAGCGGGCAGCGTGCTGGACGTCGTGCAGCATGCTTCGTTGAACCATCGGGTGGAAGTGACCGCAGGGGTGCTGCAGGATGAAACCGCCGCGCAGCTGCAAGCATTTTTTCAAGCGCGCCGTTGAATGGCATTGCCGGGGAGAGGTGGTCGAGTGGTTGAAGGCACCCGCCTCGAAAGCGGGCAGACGTGATGAGCGTCTCGAGAGTTCGAATCTCTCCCTCTCCGATCTAAAAGGCGCCCTTCGATACGCTTCGCTACTCAGGATGACACCGCGCTGCGACGCGCCCTGGACGGCGCTAGTGTCTGCAAGCACAGGATGTGCTGGAGCAGACCGCGGCTCCACGCGGTTCAACTCGGCGCGAGGCGAGGGTCCGGCGGCGTCGAGGGAAAGCTCAACTCCATGTAGTCGGTCTGCGCGACGACCGTGAAGCTCATCGGCCCGAAGTGTTGCGTCGAAGTAAAGGTGCCGCGCGTGATGACCCAGTGTCCCTCCAACAGGCGGTAATCCAATGCTATGGCTTCATCGCTACCGGTAACGCGCATCTCGACGTGCGAGGGAAGATGCGTTTGCCCGTCTTCAATGATCTCGCTTGGATAAAAGTTGTTGTTGCCGTATGAACTCGTCGGGACGATTCGAATGTGCAGCCGATCGGGCGTCGAGTCCGGTGCATACGAGGGGGTCCAAAAACTAAAGTAGGGGACGGTCGCGGAAACCCCGGGATCGGGCGGCGGGATCGGCCACATGCCGACTTGGCCGCGTTGCAGGGTGATGTCGATCCGCTTGAGATTGGCGAACCACGAAAAGCTGAACTGCGCGAATGGGTCGAAGTACGGAATGATTGGAAACGCTTGGCCGGTGCGTTGCGCTCCGCTTGGGAGATCTTGCATCACGGCGTAATCGTCGGTTTGCCGCACCTGCACGAAACGATTGATCTCCTGCGAACGGCCCAGAGATGGTGCGGAGATGCGCGTACGCTCGCGATACGTGATGTATGCTGGAGCGTTGGCGCTATATGCCTGCGCCGTTCGATTGATGAGTTGAGCGAGCGCCAGATCCGCCGACACCATGCGACTGGAGATTCGCACGAAGGGAGGGGTTTACCGCTACCGGAATTGCGCGCCATGACGCTGCCGGCTTTAAGTGACGATGTCATCGCGCAGGTGCGCCAGCTGCGGCGCGAGATACATCGTCATCCCGAACTTGGAACTGAAGAAGTACGCACGCAGGCACTGATCGAGCGCGAGCTGGACGCGCTCAAGATCGCGCACAAACGTAGCGCGGGCACCGGTGTTGTTGCGGTTGTAAAAGGGACGCATGAGGGTCACATAGCCGCATTGCGCGCTGACATGGATGCGCTACCTCTCACCGAACGATCCGGCGAACCGTTCGCATCGGAATTCGAAGGAAAGATGCACGCTTGCGGACACGATGCCCATACGGCGATGCTGCTTGGAGCGGCTCGCGTACTTCAATCCCGCCGCGGCGAGTTGCATGGTTGCGTCGTGCTGCTCTTTCAACCCGCCGAGGAAGGTCCGGGCGGTGCGGAACCCATGATCGCGGAGGGCGCGCTGGACGACCCGCCGGTCGAAGCAATCGCGATGCTGCACGTCGACACCCGCATTGGTCCAGGAACCGTGGGCATTACTCCCGGACCCGTCAACGCAGCCGCCGACGAGTTTTTTATCACCGTGGAAGGACGGGGCGGCCACGGCGCCTATCCGCACACTGCGGCAGACGCGATCCCCGCAGCAGCGGCGATGGTGTTGGCGTTGCAAAACATTGCAGCGCGCGAAACGGATCCACTGAAGAGCGTGGTCGTTACTGTCGGAACGATCGCCGGCGGTTACCGCAACAACATCATTGCGGATGAAGTGAAAATGACCGGGACGTTCCGATCGCACGATCCGGAAATCCGAAACCAACTCGAGGCAAAAGCCCGCCGCATTCTGGACGGCGTGGCGGCGGCGTACGGCGTGACGGCCCGGCTCGAAGTAAATTACGGATATCCTCCGGTCGTCAATGATGCAGCGCTCGCGGAGGATTTCACGCGGTATCTCCAGGCCAATCACTCCGGGCTGCACATCGAACGCTTGCAGCCGACGATGGGGGCGGAAGACTTCGCCTATTTCGCTAACCGCGTTCCGGGCGTGTTGGTGCGACTTGGCGTCGCCAGCGAAAAAGCCGGCGCCACGCATCCGGGTCACAGCGCACGCTTCCGGTTAGACGAAGATGCGCTTCCCGTCGGCGTAGAGACGCTGGTGGCGTTTGCATCGGCGGTAACGAGCGGCGCCGTGCAAGCGAAGGCAGCGCAAAAAGCCTTCGCGAAGTAGCCGCAATGGCGATTCTCGGTGAGTCGGTACAACGCGCCGGCGTACAAACGTTCGCTGGCGACGTCGACATTCAGACGGACGCCGAAACGGCGTTCTCTTTATTGTGCGCTGTGGAAAAGTGGCCGGTTTGGCTGTCGCTGTTGCGCAGCGCCGAAGTTGCGGGCCCGAAGACGCCGCTGCAGCTCGGCAGCGAAGTGGTCGTTCGCGCCGCGATCCCGGGCGAGAGCGAGCAGCTCTTTGAAGTGGACCGCTTCATCCGCAACTTTCATCTTTCGCTCGTGGGTGCGTTTTCGACAAGACGGCGGCTTGACTTTCGAATCGAGCGCAAGACGAGCCGTTCAAAGCTGCATGCGCGCGTCGAGTACCCGGCGTACGGCGGAAAGCTGGGAGCGCTCTACGATTCCATGCTGGTGGCGAGAAAGCTCGCCGTACGCTTTCATGAATCGCTGACGCACTTCAAGCATCTGGCCGAGTTCGACCGGCGCAAGGACGCCCTCTTGGAGGACTTCTAGCGGGCGGGCGGCCGCCGACCCGCTGTCTAGCACTCGTTGACCAAGAGTGCTAGTGCGGGTATACTGCGGTCATGCCGCTGTATGAATATCGCTGCGCCGACTGCGCGCAGCTCACCGAAGTACGGCACGGCTTCAACGACAGTTTTACCGAACCGTGTCCGCAGTGCGGCGGCGCGCTTCGGCGCGTTTTCAATCCCGCCCCCATCGTTTTCAAGGGCGCCGGCTTCTACGTAACCGACTCGCGCAAGAAGACGCAAGAAGCAGCGTCCTCACAGAAAACGGAAAAGCCGGCCAAGCCCGACTCCGACGGCAGCGGAAAGCCGGACGCGGCACCGGCCAAGAGCGATTCCAAAGAATCTGCGGCGTAACCGGTGAGCGCACAGACGTGGGTACTGACCGGGCTCTGCATCGCCGGCGTTCTGGTCGCAGCGGCTTCATTGCCCGGCACGCTTACGGCGCTTGTGGCCGTGCGCCGGCATGTGTCGCGGCTGCGGGAAAATCCGCTGTCCCTTGCAATGGAGAGCGCGCCCGCAAGAATGAATCGGCTCGCTACATCGGCGCGCGCCTTAACAACGGCCACCCGGACAAAAACGATCGCGCGCTGACGGCGATACACGCGCCGTCGTCAACCCGGAGCGGCCCGCAGCCTGCGGCGAGCGCCGCCGCGGCAAGTGCAAGCCGATGGTCGCCGTACGTGCTGATTTCGTGACCGTTCGATTGCGGTGAGCCTCCACGAACCAAGAGCGCGTCGGCTGCGGCTTCGCAATCGATGTTCACCGCTTTCAACATCGCCTCGGTTGCTGCTAAGCGATCGGACTCCTTGAAGCGCAGCTCCCGCAGTCCGGCGATGCGGGTTTCGCCATGCGCAAACGCTGCAGCGACCGCAAGCAGCGGAACCTCGTCTATCGCGCGCAACGCAAGATCGGAACCAAAAGTGCATCCGGCGAGCCGCGACGACTGCACGGCGATATCGGCGATCGGTTCGCCGCATTGCTCGCGCTCGTTCATGAGCTGAATTCGCGCGCCCATCTGCATGAGTGCGTCAAGAAGGCCGGTTCTGGTCGAATTGATGCCGACGCCTTCGATCACGATCGAGCTGCGGGCGGCGACTATAGCGGCGACGATGTAGACGCTTGCGGTCGAGAAATCGCCGGCCACGTGGAACGCCGGGAAGCGCATCGGCGGCGATCGCAGCTCGACGGCGGAGCCGTTCTGCGCGATGTCTGCGCCGCAATACCGTAAGAGACGCTCCGTGTGATCGCGCGATCCGCGGTCGCCCCGCACCGCGATTGGCACCCCCCCAAAGAGTCCGGCGAACAGCAACGCCGTCTTCACCTGGGCGGAGGGCGCAAGGAGAATAAAGCGGCGCGTCTGAGGGTGGCGCGTTCCGTCGATTTCGGCAGGAAGCGTGCCGTTCGTGGTTTCGATCCGCGCCCCGAACGCGCGAAGTTGCGCCGCGACCGGCTCCATCGGGCGCCGGCGAAGTGAAGCATCGCCGTCAAAGGCGGCCCGAATTCCCGCGCCGGCACAAACGCCCATGAGCATGCGCGCGGTAGAGCCGGAATTCGCGCAGTCCAGTACGGCGAGGGCATCATGCAGATCACGGGCGGACACCGTCGTGGCTCGGCCGTCGGCATCGATCTCTACACCAAGTTCGCGCAAACAGCGGATCGTGGCCCGGACGTCAAGGCCGTCGTTGAGTCCGTCAATGCGCACGGGTTCACGGCTGAACGACGCCACGACCAGTGCGCGATGCGAGATAGACTTGTCGCCGGGAACTTGAAAGTGTCCCCCCAACGGTCCTTGAGCGAAGACGCAGGGCTGCACGCTGCAGCGCGATTCTGGAAAAAGAAGAACTGCGCCCGCCGTCGCAGTCTGCGTCATGGAAGAGATCGATCCGGCAAACTGCCCCGCTTGCGGGCATCCGATGGCGGCGCACGATTCACGACACTGCCGTCTGTGCGGCGAAAAAGGCGCGCAGTGCCCGGCTCTGGAGCCCGGCGTGGAAAGCCCCGGGGGCTAGCTCACCGCCGGGCTTGACCCTCACGCAGCGTGAGGCTGTACGCTGCAAAGCAAGAAGCGAAGCCATGACTGAGTTGCTGCAAACAAAAGAGCTGGCAAGACGCGCTGGAGTGACGGCGCGCACCCTTCATCACTACGATCGACTAGGCTTACTCGTGCCGCAGGCCCGCAGCGCTTCAGGATACCGCTTATACAGCAACGGTGATCTGCTGCGGTTGCAACAGATCCTGGCGTTGCGGTTCGTCGGCTTTTCGCTTCCGCAAATCAAGGAACTCCTTGCCGCCAAAGAACTGCCGTTCATTGAAGCGCTGGAACTGCAGCGCAAACTCCTTGTTCGACGACGGCGTCAGGTCGATGACGCCCTCAAAATCGTGGAGCAAGCGCAACGTGTTGCGCGGCAAGACGGCGACTTTTGGCAAACACTGCGCGCTGTCACTGAGGCAACGAACATGGAAAACGAATGGGATTGGGTGAAGAAGTATTACACTCAAGAACAACTCGACGATCTTGCAAGGCGCGGCCCACCGGAGGTGCTGGAGAAGGGACAAGCCGATTGGATTGAGCTGCTTGCTCGAAATCGAGCAGCATAAGGACGGCGATCCGCAAAGCTCGCAGGCGCAAGAGCTTGCAAAACGTTGGAGCGCTTTAATCGAGCAATTCACCGCCGGCCATCCGGGAATCGAAAAGAATTTGCGGCGCGTCTACGCGGATGCGGCTCAGCGGCCTGACTTCAAACCGCCGCTCTCTCGGGAAGCCGGCACGTTCATCAATAACGCTTTGTTGGTACGTGGGGAAGGTGGGATTTGAACCCACACGAGTTTTGCCCGGCCGCTTTTGAGGCGGCTGCGTCTACCGTTCCGCCACTTCCCCGCTGAACTAGCGGCGGTTCGCGAACGCGGAAAGCGCCGCCTGCGCTTGGGAAAGATCGCCCGCCGAAAAAACGGCATAACGAGTCGACGCATCTACTCGTTCGAGCATTAGCGTGAGCAGCGCGTCATGTGCATGAACCGATAGCTGCTTTGCCTTGATCTCAGCCGGCCGCCATGCGACGGCAAACACGCGTGATGCGCTTTCGTCGTAAAAGCCGTACGCATCGATGCGTCGCAGAATTCGGGTAGAAGACGACAACGCAAAGGAGGTCAGCTGCGCAGCGCGCTCGGCGGAACGGCCTCTAAAAGCGGCGTGCAGTTGAACTGCGAGCACGTTGCTTTTGCCGTCGAGCGTCATCGTGCGGGAAAAGGAAGCTCCACGCGGCGGTGCATCGGGGGCGGTATAGGAAAACGATGCAGAAGCCTGCGCGCCGGAGCGTAAGATCCGCGCACTGTAACACCGGTTGAACGTCCCGGCCGCGATAGGGTGCGTATAAGGGGCGATATAGTCCCGCGCTGACGGCGCAAGCTGCGGCGTCCATGCATCGCGAAACGCCCCGACGATCGTAACCAAATTCTGCCTGTGCGGCAAATCTTCAAAGATCAGAGCGCGCGCGCCGGCGCACGGCGAAACGACGATCGCCACACGTGCAGTCTGCAAGACGACCGCGGAATAGCCGTCGCGATAGAAGTCGGCGGCATAGGCGGTGACTTGGCCCCTCGGCGGCGCGCGAAGAGAAGCGGTGACATCGCTGCCGGGGCGCAGCGGCACGGTTGCAGCTGCGGCAGGCGGAAGGCGCGCAAGCTCGGTTTTGCGGGCCTGGGCAGCTCCAAGAGGCACCAGCACGGCGTCGCGCGGCGGCACGCTAAATGCCGCAACGGCGGCTTCGAACGTCTGCCAATGCAGCGTACGGGCCGCAATGCGCAACGGCCTGCGCCCATAATTGACGACGTCTAAGAAGCCGAAACGCTCGCGCGCATCGACCAGCAATGCAGCGTCGGGAATCCCGGCGGCCGCGGAATTACGCGACGGCAAGGCCTGCGCCGTTGAAACGATCGCCTCACCGTCATCGCGCAATGTCCGAAGCTTGTCGCGAACTGAGCCAATATACGGCAATGCGATTCCCGCGCGCGGCAAAATCAGCCCGGGATAACCGTGCAGCTGCTGTACGGAAGCGTAGCGCAGGTCGACAAGAGCGCAAGCGAACCGGCGAGAACGGCACTCGGCTTGCGCCTGCATTGTGGCTTGCGCGATACGCGCAACTTGCGAATTGGAAAGCCGGCCTGCATCGTACGCGCTGGTGGTGTAGGCGATCGCTGCGTCAATTGCGGGATGCGTTTGTGCGAGTAAGTCGCCATAGCGTTGTACGGCTTCGCCGAAACGGCGGGTGGGTACGAATCGCTGCTGCGACACAAGCTGGATCGCCAGGGCTGCGTCCCAGGAGTAAAATGCGTTTGCCCAAGGCGCTTCCCAGCCGGCGGGATTCAGCGTATCTTGCACGGGAAAGTTGACGACCCCGTGGGCGCCGTTCTGCAGCAACGTGTGCAGTGCGAGCGTTGTGTTTGACGGATCGGCGGGTCGCGGCTGGGCTTCATCGGCGCCCTGCAGCCAACCAGCCTGGAACTCGCTTATCATGACGGGGTATCGAGGTTGCGTCGCAAGCAGTCCGGTCGAAAACTCAAGCTGCGAGCGATCGTGTTCGCCGATGCTGTACGCGTCGCTCTGATACCAATTGCCCCAGGCCCAGACGGGCGATGACGGCGTCACCTTCAGTTCATACGTATTGATGAATAGCGGCACGCCGGCGCCGACGACACCACGCAGCACCGAGCTGAGGCGTTGAACGTATTGACGCCAGTGTGGCGCGGGCCACGTTTGGTTGTCGATGTAGGCGCCTTGGTCGTCATCCACGGCGATCGCGATGACATCGCGGCTCCATGGAGCAATCTCGTGCAGCACGCGACGGAGCCAACGCGAAGCGAATCGCATGTGCGTCTGATTGCGAAGCCATTCGGCCGCCGCCGCATCGGCGTGGGCGTTCTGCAATGTAGCGGTTGCCGGATATCGTCCTTCCAGCACATCGCGCAATGGCATGCGATACGCCGGCCTGCGCAGCAGCCACGCGGGATACCCGCCGTTGCGCCACTCATTGCGTATGACCGGCCCGGGGCGCACGATGATCTTAAAGCCTTCGTGGTCGATGAGCGAAAGGAGCGTTCTCAGGTCGCGGCGCGGATTCGTCGTGCCCGTAAAATCGAACCGGCCGTCCGCAATCTCGTGCCAGTTCCATATCACGTAGAGATCGATCGTATTGATTCCCAACGCATGGTAGGCATCGAGCGAAGCCTTCCATCGATCCCTTGGGATGCGTTCGTAAAAAAAAGCGGCGCCGTACACGAAGAACGGCTTGCCGTCAACGGTGTATACGGGATATCCGCGTTCGTACGCAATAGAGCTGCCGGGCCACTGCGAAGTTAAAGCAGGGCGCGGGACGGCAACGCACAGCAGCAGTGCCGCGGTTGCAAAAGGCCAAACGTGCCGCCGGTGTGCGGTAACCAAGTACGCGGCAAGGCCTAAAATCAGCCAGCCGACCCCCAGTTCGATTGCGCGTGTTCCCGTATTTGCGAACGCCAGGATCCAACCGGCCAAAGCGATGAGCGCCGGCACCGGGTATAGCCACATGCGAAAAGGCGCAGCTTGACCGCGCGCTCGCATGAGCATCAATGCCAAAATCTGCGCGATGCTTCCGATTAGGATGCTCGACGTGCCGATGACTGCGATAACGAATCCCAAATCGAAGAAGCAGGCAACGAGCGATATCGCGCCCATCGAGAGAAGCGATACATAGGGAAAGTGCTTCGTCGGATGCAGCCTCGCAAATGCCGGAATGAATGAACCATCACGAGCGGCAGCAAATGGAACGCGCGACGCACCGAGCAAGCCGCCGTAGACCGATGCAAAGGCCGTGATGAGGATAAGAATGGTAACCGCACGCGCGGCCCACGGCCCCCAGGAGTTTGCCACGACGGTGGATGCGACGTACTGTGCTTCCGGCGGCGGCGGCGCACCGGCACGGCCGACGAGCGACTGCCACGGAACGGCGCCCAGAACGCCGATCTGGAGTACGACGTACAACACGAAGACCAGCAAAATTGAAATCACGATCGCCAAGGGCACGGTGCGGTGTGCATCGACGCATTCTTCGGCAATCAGCGCTGCGGAGGAGTATCCGGCGTAATCGTACAGCGTTACGTAGAGCGCGCCGCCGAGCGCCGCAAAGAACCCCAAACCGAACGATACCGGCGACGAGACCGTAAATGCGCGGTGGAAATCGGCGTGCCAGTATCCCGCTGCCGCCACGACCGCCAGGGTCATTGTTGCGACTACCGCGAGCGCGACGCCGAAATATGCGATTGAAGTGATGCGGCGGTAGAGCAGCGCAATGGTAACGAGCCCGACGCAAAGCGCTACGGCGTGATTCAACAACGGCAGGCTCGCCAGCGCCGGAAAAAGGTAGCCGGCATAGTTCGCAAAGCCGATGTAGCCGGTCGAGATTACGAGCGAACTGCTTAAGAAAAATTGCCAGTTGTAAAGAAACGCGAACAGCTTGCCCCAATGGGGAGAACCAAAGATTTCGCGCAGATACACGTACGTACCGCCGCTGCTTGGATAGCGGGATCCGAGTTCCGCCCAGACGAGTCCATCGCACAGTGAGACCAGCGCACCGGCAATCCAGCCGACGAGTGCCAATGGTCCCGCAAGCTGCGCCAAGACCAGCGGTATCGTAATCAGCGGCCCGATGCCGATCATCGCGATAACGTTGAGCGAAACCGCGCCGCGCAACCCAACGCCGCGTATCATGGCGCGTCCGGTTCTCGGTAGTACCGTGCTGACCTGGCGCAGAAAGGCGCACCGATGTTCGCACCGTTATTGAATTTGCGCGGCGACCTTCGTATCGACGTGGTGCAAAGCGCCGCCCTCGCCGGAAATGCGCTGGGCGATCCGGCGCAGCGACCCGTCGCCGTCTACCTGCCGGCGGGCTACGACCGCGAAGGATCTCGCCGGTACCCCGTTCTCTATTGCTTGCACGGCTATACGGGCAATGCCGCCGCGCTGGTGAGTGCCCGGCCGTGGGAAAGGAATGTCGTTCAGTGGATCGATTCGCTGATCGACTCCCGCAGGATGCCGCCGGCAATCCTAGCGATCGTCGACGGATTTACTCGGCTTGGAGGTTCGCAGTACGTGGACTCGGTCCACAACGGAAACTATGCCACCTATGTCGTGCGCGAGGTGATACCGCACGTCGACGCGCACTATCGCACCATTGCATCCGAAGGCGGACGCGCAGTCCTCGGCAAGTCATCGGGCGGCTTCGGCGCTCTGCATCTGGTGATGGAGTATCCGGGAATGTTCGCAGCGTTCGCTTCGCATAGCGGCGACGCGTATTTCGAGTACGCCCATCCGCCGGCATTTCCGGACGTGCACCGAACCCTGGAAAAGCACGATTGGCACATCGAAACGTTCGTCGAAGCGTTCGAACGCAAACACAAACGGGATATCGCCGAATACCGCACGATGGAGATGCTGGGTTACGCGGCGGCGTACTCACCCAAAAGCGCGATTGCGTTCGACCTCGACCTGCCGTTTGAGCGTGCAACGGGCGAGATGCGTGAAGACGTCTTCGCTCGCTGGAAGCGGTTTGACCCGGTCGAGCGCTGCGCCGGCAAACTCGCGGAACTGCGGCGATTACGCCTGCGTTACCTGGACTGCGGACGCAAGGATGAATACGGGCTCGATATCGGCAGCCGCGTGCTGGCGCAGCGGATTCGCGAGATGGGGCTGGACGTCCGGCACGAAGAATTCGAGGACGATCACCGAAACGTGGGCTACCGTTACGAGATTTCGCTTCCCGCTCTAGCGGAAGCGCTGGAGAGAGTATGAGATACATGGCCATCGCGGCGATGGCCGCACTGTGGTCCTTATTCGGGCCGGTTGCCGCATTGGGCGCGCAAAACACCTACAGCGATCCTGCGATGTCGTTCACCGCGCCGCCCAACTACGTGCAGGCGCCGGTCCCGGCGCACGATCCCACCGACTTCTCGCAGCCGGCGGTGGTCGCCGCGTTCGTTGCCAACGGCGGCAAACCGGATCAGCGAGCGATCACCATTACCATGGAAAATTTCGACGGCAACGTCGACGGGTTTGAGGTGCTCTCAGAAAATGAATTGCGCACGCAAACGGACGGAGTATTCGTAAAGAAGAAAGAGCGCACGACGCTCTCTAACGGCATGCCCGCCTATTGGCAAGAGATCACGGTCGGCACCGGCTTTGACGAGATCAAGCGCTTTCAATACGTTTGGGCAGACGGGGTTCGCGGCGTCACGCTGGCGATCTCCAGCCATTACGGCGAACTGGATGAGGCTAGCGCAAAACGGGATTTGGCGAGCGCGTATGGCGTGTTGTATCCGAAGAACCGGTACTGAAAGCGCGCTCAAGCGCGGTTCTCAAGTCGTCGATGAGATCTTCGGCGTCTTCGATGCCGACGGAAAGCCGCAATAACCGATCGCTGATGCCGCGCCGCTCGCGCTCGTGCGCCGGTATTGCCCCGTGCGTCATTCGCGCCGGATTGCAGACCAACGATTCAACGCCGCCCAAGCTTTCAGCCAAACTAAAGAACCGCATTCCCTTCGCGATCTCAAACGCTTGGGTCACGTCGCCGGCCGGTTCAAACGAAACCATTCCGCCGAACCCCCGCATCTGGCGCTTTGCTACTTCGTGGCCGGCGTGTGCGGGAAGGCCTGGATAATAGACGCGCGCGACGTGAGGACTTCGCTCTAAGAAGACCGCCACCGCTTGCGCGTTCTGCGTCTGTTCGCGCATGCGCAGCGCCAGCGTTTTCGCTCCCCGCATCGTGAGCCAAGCGTCGTGCGGACTCGGCACGCCGCCGGCGGTGTTTTGATAAAACGCGATCTCTTCAGCAAGTGCGTCGTTGTTCGTCATGGCGACGCCCCCGACGACATCGCTGTGGCCCCCGATGTACTTTGTCGTCGAATGCACCACGACATCCGCTCCGAGAATCAGCGGCTGTTGCAAGTATGGTGAAGCGAACGTATTGTCGACGGCGACGATAGCCGACCCGCGCAACGCGCAGATTGCCTGGATGTCCACAATGCGCAGCAGCGGATTGGTGGGTGTTTCGACCCAAAACAATTTGGTATTTGGCCGCGTCGAAGCCCGCGTGGTCTGCGGGTCGCTCATGTCGACGTACGAAAATTCGATGCCCTGGCGAGCGAGGACGCTCGAAAAGAAGCGATAGGTTCCCCCATAAATGTCGTCACCCACGACGACGTGATCGCCGGGCCGCAGGACGCTTGTGACGGCGGCGGTTGCGGCCATTCCGCTGGCAAAGGCGCGCGCAAAGCGAGCCTCCTCCAGGGCAGCCAACTGCCGTTCCAACGCGAGCCGAGTCGGATTGACGGTGCGCGTGTAGTCGAATCCCTTGTGGACTCCGACGGCGCTCTGCGTGTAGGTGGAAGTTTGATAGATCGGAACGATGGTCGCGCCGGTTGCGGGGTCCGCATCTTGGCCGCAGTGGATCGCCTTGGTGCTGAACTTCACGCGTGCAGGCCCTTGGGCAGCTCCGACGATGCCGAGAGGTAGCTGATGATGTCCTGACGGGTCAGCACGCCGATCGGTTCGTCGCCGTCGCTGACGACGACGGCAGGATTCGCGAGCGTCAAAAGCTTGTACGCGCGATCGATCTCCTCGCTTTGATCCAGTACCGGAAAAGGCCGGCCCATCACTTCGGAAACCGGCTTGTGAATGATGTCGGCGCGATCGAAGACCGCTTGCATAACCGCAACGTCGTTGATGCTGCCGATCTGCTCGTGTTCGTGCATAACGGGGATCTGCGAAATCTCGTATTGGCGCAGAAGATCGAGGGCGTCTTTGACGACGTCCGAATCTTTGACGGTGATCAGCGGCGGCAACGGGCGTTTGCTGCGAAGCACGTCACCCACCGTCGCGCGGCGTTTTCCTTCGGCCAAAAAGCCGTTGGCGATCATCCACTCGTCGTTAAAGATCTTGGACATGTACCCGCGGCCTGAGTCCGGCAGCACGACGACGAGCACAGCGTCGGACGGGAGCGTTTTGGCGAGCTTTACCGCCGCCACGGTCGCCGTTCCGGAGGAACCGCCGACCAGCAAGCCCTCCTCGCGCGTAATCCGTCGCGCCATCAGAAAAGAATCGCGATCCGAGACACGCACCATCTCGTCAATCACTTTTAGATCGACGGTTGCGGGCAGGTACGAGAGTCCGATGCCCTCGACGGCGTACGACTTCGGGGTGTCGCCGGAGTATATCGAGCCTTCGGGGTCCGCGCCGACGACGTGAATCTTTGAATTGCGCTCCTTGAGATAGCGTGCCGCTCCGGAGATCGTGCCGCCGGTGCCGATGCCGGCCACGAAATGCGTGATGCGTCCGCCCGTCTGCTCCCAGATCTCCGGGCCCGTCGTACGGTAATGCGCCGTCGGATTGTGCTGATTGTGAAATTGATTGGGCTGAAAGGCTCCGGGAATCTCCGCTGCCAAGCGGTTTGCGACGCCGTAGTATGACTCCGGCGAATCGTTGGGCACGTTTGTCGGCGTCACGACCACCTCGGCGCCGTAAGCGCGCAGCAAGTCCACTTTTTCCTTCGACATCTTGTCCGGCATCACGAGAATGCAACGATAGCCACGGATAGCCGCCGCCATCGCCAATCCTGAGCCGGTGTTGCCGCTCGTCGGCTCGACGATCGTGCCGGCCGGGCGCAGATAGCCCGCTGCTTCCGCAGCTTCAAGCATGGCCAGCGCGGGGCGGTCCTTGACGCTGCCCCCGGGATTCATGTACTCGACCTTGGCCAGCACCAGACATGGCGCGCCGTCGGTCACTTTGTTGAGCCGGATGAGCGGCGTGCGTCCGATCGCCTCCAGCGCGTCCCCGAAGTAGTGGAGTTCGGCCTTATTTTCCGTTGCCGTGGTCATCCTCGTGCCGCGTTCCGCGTTTTTTCACTGCCGACCTTTGGTCGCGTTGCCCGCCTGCGATATGATAGAGAAAAGGGGAGTGTGATGATTCGAGCACGGCTGTTTGCGGCGCTCTTCGCGGCAATCATCGGCTTGGCGGCATGCAACGACAGCGCCTTGCCGCCCGGCGGAACGTACCAAAGCCTTTCCGGCGTGGTGCTCGACGCAGCCACAAACGCGCCGATCGCCGGCGCAACCGTAACCGTCGACACCGTTCTTACCGCCGTGACGGATGCGAGCGGCCGTTTCTCGTTTTCGCAGGTCCCGGTGGGCGACGTCGATTATCAGGTTTCGGCGCCGGGCTATCGCGCCGCCGCGCCCCCGCCCGTCCGACTCGACCCCGGCAAACCGCTGACTTTGACGATTACCCTAACGCACTGACTCCGCTACGCCGGCGAGTTTGACCGCTGGTAGACGTGCGCCGGCTTCATATAGGTCGCCCGTTGCGCCACGGCGCGATCGATAACGCCCACGACGACTTGCGCCAAATGACTTGGATCGTGGCGTACCGTCGCCGTTTCGCTGATCACCTTTGCGACAACCGGCGTCAGGCCCAACGCCTCGATGCCCGCAACGTCGGGCTCGACCGGAAGTTGTCCCTCTTCAGCGTACGCTTCCAGCAGCTTCGACGGCGGTTCGTCGTTGACGATGACGTAATCGCAGACGCGTTCGCCGGCGTTACGCAACAGGGCATTAGCGTGTTCGCTCGCCGTCATTCGATCCGTTTCACCCGGCTGCGTCATGACGTTGCAGACGTACATCTTCACCGCGGAAGAGGTGGCGACTTCGCGTGCGATCCGGTGCACCAAGAAGTTGGGAATGATCGATGTGAAAAGGCTGCCCGGTCCCATGACGATGGCGTCCGCCTCCCTGATCGCGCTCAAGACTTCGTCGAGCGCTGCAGCTCGAGGCGGATCGAAGAAGATCTGTTTGATGCGGCGACGCGATTTGGAGATGTTCGTTTCTCCTTGAAGAACGGTTCCATCCTCGAGGCGCGCGCAGAGGCGAACGACGTCCAGCGTCGCCGGCAGCACTTTTCCTCGAATGTTGAGTACGCGGCTCGACTCTTTAATGGCGCGGTCGAAATTGCCCGTGATGCCCGTCATAGCGGCTAAGAATAAATTGCCGAAGGAGTGACCCGTGAGCCCCTCGCCTTCGTGAAACCGATAGCGGAACAGATCGGTGACCATCGCCTCATCGTCGGCGAGCGCAACCAAACAGTTGCGGACGTCGCCCGGCGGAAGCAGTCCAAGCTCTTTATGGAGCCGTCCGGAACTGCCGCCGTCGTCGCTGACCGTGACGATGGCCGTCAAGTTTGACGTCTTACGCTTGAGACCGCGAAGCAGCGTGGAGAGTCCGGTGCCGCCGCCGATGGCGACGATCTTGTAGCCCTGCCGCAGGCGTAAGGTCGAAACTGCGTCGACGAGCCGGTCGCTGCCGAAGGGGCTCAAGCGAACGATGGCGCGCACCCAAAGCGCGGCTCCGCCGATGATCAGCACGATGCCCGCGACGAGAAACACCACTGCCAAGTACGCAGGCGCAAAGTAGTCGTTGACCAGTGTGTCCATGCGCTCGTTCGCATGCGGGTTAATGCCTGTCGCGACCGAGTATCTCATGAGCCCGTCGATCAGCAACACGATGCCGATGGCGATGACCACTACCCAACGCTTGATTCCAAGTCCGGGATACGCCCAACGGAAAAAGCGAGCGAAGCGTCGTTTCATCAGGCTCCTTGGTCGCGCGTGTCGAGCCGGATGTCCACTGCGGCATGGCGCCTGATGTGCTCGTGCAGCCGGCGAGCGACGTACACGGAACGGTGCCGGCCGCCGGTGCAGCCGATGCCGATGGTCAATTGGGCTTTGCCTTCTGCGACATACCGGGGCAGCAAGAAATCGATCATGCCGAAAAGCCTGTCCAAGAAGGGCGCCGTGGAGGCGTCCGCCTCGATGTACTTCGCGACGGCCGGATCGGCCCCCGTGAGCGGTTGAAGTTCCGGAACGTAGTTAGGATTACGCAAAAAGCGCACGTCAAAGAGCAGATCGAGATCGGACGGGACGCCGTGTTTAAAACCGAACGACGTGATGGTCACCACGAGGTTGCCGGATGGTTCCCGTTCTCCGGTCGCCGCAGCCAGGCGTTCCTTGAGTTCGGCTTGCGTTAGCCCGCTGGTGTCGATGACCGTGGAGGCCAGCGCTCGCAGAGGCCCCAGACGCGCGCGTTCGTGGGCGATGGCGTCGGGCAAGGACTTTGCGCCAAGCAAAGGATGGCGGCGGCGCGTCTCGCTGTAGCGCCGCACCAAGACGTCGTCCCGCGCCTCCAAGAAGATCGTTTCCATCACGGTGTCGTCGCGAGCCGCCGCGCTGATGGCTTGCGTTGCGTCACCGAAGAGGCCGCTTCGCGTGTCCAAGGTCAGCGCAACTTGAGGAAGGCCCGCCTTTCGGAGAAGGGAGAGCGTTTGCGGCACCAGATTTGGAGGAAGGTTATCAATGCAGTAAAAGCCGAGATCTTCCAGCGCCTTCATCGCCTGACTTTTGCCTGCGCCGGATAGCCCGGTCACGAAAACGATCCCAGTGGAGCGTCCCGCCGTCATGAAACTATTTTCGCCCGAACGCGCCAACGCCCTCATTCCGAAGGTTCGGCCTTTGGTGGAAGAGCTTTGGATCAAGCGCCGGGACTTGGCGATCAAGCTTTTGGAGAGCGATCCCGTGCTGCGCGGCGCTCGCGACCCGATGCAGCCGCGGCTTGCGACGCCCCGCTCACTGTTGGGCCCAAGCCGTTTCGGCGATCAAAAAGCGGAGATCGTACGGATCGTCACCCGGATTGAATCTTTTGGGTGCGTCGTCAAAGACATCGATTTGGGGTTAGTGGATTTCCCGGCGATGCGCGAAGGTCGGCCGATCTATCTTTGTTGGAAAGCCGGCGAGCCGCGTATCACGCACTGGCACGGGATGGATGAAGGGTTCGCCAGCAGGAAGCGTCTCTAGGCCGGCGTTGCGCTGGCCTGCACCGGGATAAAATCTTCCGCCAAACCCTGTAAGCGCACGTCGCCGAACTCGGCGATGTACGCGCCGTTTTCTACGCCGGTGATCTCGCCGATCTCCGGCACGTTAGCGAGTTGCGGAATCTTCGAACGAATTGCCTCGGGAATGCTCACCTTGTCGCCGGTATGCAACGTTCCCTGATCCCAAAGGGCGTTAAGCGCTTCCAGCAACATCGGCAGCGGAATGCCGTAGTCTTCGCTGATCGCGCCGATCGTGTGGGACTCGCTGATCGCGCAGTTCGAACATCCGCCCAAGTGGAAGCGGGCAAAGACCCGTCGCGCGCCGGCGTGCAGTTTGAACGCCTGGTCGACGGTCATTTCGGGAGTAAAACGCTGTTCTGACATATCCATTTCCTTAATTAGAACTCCCGAATGCTCCCGCTGGTTGCCGGCAAGCCGGCAGGGTGTCCTCCGGTGAGGCGGTCTACCTGGCGGCGCAGTTCCCGAACCTCTATCGTATCGAGCGCGTGCCCGACGCTGGCGGCAAGTGATGCCAAGGCATTTTGCTCGTCGGGTGCATACGACTCGCCATCGGGCTTCGAGCCGCAAATCAGTATCCCCAAGAGTTCGCCGCGCACGATCATCGGAAAAGACAATGCGCCTGGCAGTTCAGACTCGCCCTCCCTCAGATCGACCGCGACGCCGCGCGCACGCATTGCAACGATCGCCGCGTCGTTTTCGCTTACGGCTGCGTGGCCGTCGAACGAGGAATTTACCGCCCGGTACCTCCCGCGCGCATCAGCAAGCCATACCGCAGCTCCTTGCGCGTGTGCATAGCGTTCGAGGGTGCGGACCGTTCGCTCCAGCAGCACATCTCGGTCCGTTATGTACGACGCATCGTGTGCGAAGGCGCGAATCGCCGTTTCGGCGGCATGGCGCTCCCGAAAGAGAACGCTATCAACGAACTGGTCCACACGATCGTGAATGTAGCGCACGGAAAATCCAATGACCAGCGAAACTCCAAGCAACACCGCGACGCTCGTTATACGGTTGTTCTGCTCGACATACCGGCTGACGAGCGTTTCCAGAACGACGAATAAGCCGACGACGATGACGGAAACGATTGTGTAGACGGTGGCCTTGTTCAACGCGAATCCGACGTCAATGACGCGATGACGTAAGATCACATACGCCAAGCCGATCGGCACCAGCATGAGCGGAAACGTCACGGCGATGTCTACGATAGGATTGTAGCCGCCCGCGAAAGCCGCCACGACGACATCGACAAGCAGCGCCCCCACGGCGATGCCGAGCATCAGCGAAACCCAGCGGCGGCGTTCCCGCTCCTCCTGTGCTCCCTGCCTGTAGGCAACGACGAAGATCGCGAGCACAAGCCCCGCTAACACGGCGAAGCACGCGCCGGAGAACGGAACCGCGTACCGTGCGAGAGGCAAATTATCCGGCGTGAGGATGAAGTAAAATGCTTGGGCGATGAGCAACGCCGCGACGGCGACTGCCGCGCGCGCAAGCAACCGGGGAAGCCGGTGTGCGTGGCCTGACGGAAAAAGCGCCGCAAAGATTGCAATAGCGGCGGTCCCTGAAACAAACAGGACCGGCGCGCCAATCTCCATGATGAAGAGCGATAGCAGCGGCCGCGGAAGAATGCCGCTGTCGAGCGCCATCCCGAAACCATAGCAGAAGAGGAAAATGGACAACGCTTGCACGGCGCGGTCGGCTGGACGGCGCCAAATCAGCATGGCGGCGACCAACAAAAACGCTAGGCGCGCAACCGTAACCCACCACGGTATTCCGGCTACATGAATGCGACGCGCAGTCAGTGTGACTCTTCGGTTTCCGTTGACGATTAGCGTGACGCGCGAGCCCGGCGTTGCGAAAACGGCCCGCGCCTTCTCGAAAGCGTTAACGGGATAGGCGATACGATCCCCGGGCCGAATGCCGACCCGAGCCGCAGGCGATCCCGGATCGACGTAGGCGACCCGAACTGCTTGTCCGCTGCCTGCCCCCTGCGGCCCATGGATGCCGAAGTCTTCGCGGCCCGGAATTTGGTACTGATAGCCGACAAAGGCGATGGCCGCGGCCGTCGCAACGAGGCCAATGATCCGCCACCAAGCAGCGTTCATCGTTGCACAATGTTGGCGCATGCGCAGAGCACGCCTGTAAGCCGGATTCTGTTCCGCCCGCAAATGCGAAGCGGCGGCGGCCATCTCTCTAGCGTCCGCGTTACCGCGTACGTCATGCGACCTGGCTCGTTCGGATGGGCCATCCGTCTTTGCGACCGGCGAGCGCCGGAGGCCAAGATATTCGAGCGCGTCTTGCTTCGAGTGGGGTTTGCCCGAGCGCGCGTCGCCGCGCAACTCCGTGAGCTCTTACCTCACGATTTCACCCTTGCGCGCTCCGGCGAAGCATCGCCGGAGCGCGCGGTATGTTTCTGTGGCACTTTCCTTCGAGTCACCCCGACAGGACGTTATCCTGCACTCCGCCCGGTGAAGCCCGGACTTTCCTCCCCCTCTACGGTGGGCTGGCGAAGCCGGCCCTGAGCCTGTCGAAGGGGCGGCCGTCCGGCGTGCTCTGCGCAGGCGAGTATACAACTCTTAACCGTTGCTGTCGAATTGACCGATGAAGAAGGCCGGCGTCGTTACCGTTACGCCGCTCGGGAACGGCGGTTTCGGCGCGGTGGATGCAAGCGGACCATCAACTAAATAGAGTGACAGATTGCCGGTATCGCACGGCATGACGTTGTTTCCACAATGCGTCGAAAATTGGCTGGGTTTCGCGGTCACGCCGGACGACGGAGATTCGGCGTAAAACGTGATCGGTGAACCGAGCTGCGCGCCGCTCAAGCCAATCGGGTTACTTGCCGAACCCAAAGCCACGGGCGGCCCGAGCGGGTTGGTCGCCGGCGCATTATTCAGGTAATAGCCGAACTGCACGGCGCCGAAACTTTTTGTTTCAGGTGCCGCGTTGTGGAAGTTAACGGCGGCGCCGCCGCCCGGCGTGTTGTACGGCTGTTCGGCAAACAGCAGCACTCCTAACGTCGGCGTCGACGTATACCTCGGATGCTGTTCGCCGGCCAGCACGATCGAATATTTCGATCCGTTGTTGACGGCGATTGTCGTGCTGTAGATTCCGGAGCCGGTATCGTTGCCGTGCTGGTAAATCACGATGGTATGGCTGCCGGCTTTGAGGTTAACGAGATATCCCGTTCCGCCGCCGTAATTGATCGGCGTCGTGGGTGTATTGAACTGCGCTGTGCTGTCGATAAAGACGTCAACCGCTCCCGCATCCGGCGAGCCGTTGAAGAATCGAAGTTTCGCGCTGCCGCCGCCAGGCGTGAACGGATTGCCGGAAGTGCCGTTGCACGCGGTCAGTGCCGTGGCCAATGCCGCGGCGCCGCAGAAAGCGAGAACGCGCGCGAGGAAACGAACTTTGCTTGAATGCATGTATAGCGTGCCTCTTTTGGTGGATTGGTGAAGTCCCGCTGCGTTCTACCCGCACGTGCGATATGAAAACGGGGAAGTCATGCGATGGGGAGGTTAAGTTGGTGGTGGAGGCAAGGAGACTCGAACTCCTGACCCTTACGCTGCCAGCGTAATGCTCTACCAGCTGAGCTATGCCCCCGCCGACACGGATCTTTGGAGATGAGGGGACTCGAACCCCTGACTTCCTGCTTGCAAAGCAGGCGCTCTACCAGCTGAGCTACATCCCCGCGCGAACGCGCCCGGGCTTTTCCTCTTTTCTTTCGGCGGGCCCTAGCACATAATGGAACTGAGGGTTAGCGGTGTTTGCAAGCGTCGTTTTGGCAGCCGCAATGGGCGTCCCGGCATGCTGGGACATCTTTGACGCTGCGCTGCGCCGGAGTGCCGCGGCAGCGCATCCAGCCTACATCAGCTACAACGAGCGCATCGTCGTTACCGCGGATAATCAGCCGTTGCTCTATAGCTCGGCACACGTCGATTACCGCGACGACGGCGTGGCCCGCGTCGAAGATGAACGCTTCGATTACCGGCCATACCTGACTCGATACGCTGAACCGGGGCCGCCGGAACTCGGACCATACGGTCCAGGGCGTCTTTCTTGGATTCCGCACGAAACGGACGGCTATCCCGTCATTGCCAATGTGCGGTCGGAGGGAAACGTCCGTTGCGAGCTAGCCGACGTCGAAAACTATAAGGGCTACCTCACGTACCATCTTATCTTCCTCCACACGGCCGGCGACAAGCCAACCGTGAAGGAGATGTGGGTCGACACCACCTCGCGAGATATTTGGAAGTTGATCGTATCGGGCCCCGTGTACTTTATGGACGCAAATACCGCCGCGCTTACGGACTTTCAAGTGGAACTGAAGTACGTCGGCCCGTATCTCGTGGTCGACCACGTCGTGTGGGAGTACCATCGCCGCGAGTACTCGCAATCGGCGAACTTTTTCGGCGAATACACGTTGGGCGGCTACAGACTTTCCGCAGACGCTGCCGGAATCGTATTTCAGCGAAGCCGGCGGCGGCTAGCAGCGCTGGTGGGCCATCCTGGTCTCGAACCAGGGACCTCATGCTTATCAAGCATGCGCTCTAACCAACTGAGCTAATGGCCCGGCCAGGCAGTGTACCACACGGTACGTGGCTACCCTGCCTGTCGCGCTAGATCATTGCGATGTACTTTTTAAGGGCTTCGTCGTCGTTCTTGAGTTGCTCGAGCATCATGTCGCGTAGAATATTTGCTTCGCGCAACAGTTCCGCGCGCTCGGCCATTCGATCGTCGAACGCACCATGCTGCGCCGCCGTCGCGTCGTCCCCCTTGGGCGATGCGGTGCGTGTTGAACCGGTCCGCGGCGCCAAGCGAAGCGCTGGTTCCATTACTCGGTGATCGACTCGATGAACTTCTTCGTGATCTGATTGTCGGCTTTTCGCTGCGCCATTTGCACGTCGCGCAGCGTATTTACTTCGCGCATCTGCTCCGATTTTTCGTCCATCATTTCGTCGAAGGCTTCGGACTGCAGCCTGCATTTGTTCTTGGTGCCGAATCTGCTCCGCGTATTGGCTGAGTTGAAACGCTTCATCTTGCGCATCGAGCAGTCCCATGGCGGTGTTTCCGGCGTCCCCTGCGAGGTTGGCCGGGGTCGCTCCCCCCGCGTTGCCTGTGAGCGCCCCGGTAATGCCCGCGCCGGCCGCCACGAACGGATTCCCGGTTTCGGCCAGCGTCTGCAATCCGGAACCCAAGCCGCTCAAAATATTCATGGTCGTCTCCTTACAGCGACAGATCGAAGGGATCGTCGGGTTCGTCATCATCGCAGACCAGCGAACCGAAGTCCGGCGAGCTGTGCGAATGACCAAAATCGTCGAGGCCGGCAAGACGGCGGTACGAGTATTGTTGCTCCAGCGGCGCGGGCGCCGAGTTGATGGCAAAGGCGGCGAGCTGGTTGACTTGTTGCTGCTCCGTGGCGCTTTCCGCCCCCAAATGGTCCAGCAGTTGCTCATCGGCCGGCTGAGGATCGTGCGCGGATGAAGGCGCACCGCCCGAGATGCCGCTATAGTGACGCAGGACGGAATCGGCGTAGCCGAGCGTGCAGCCGTCCTGCCAGGTCGTCATCGTCCCACGAGCGTGCGGATCGCCGGCATTGTAGGCGGAGAGCGCCTCTCGAACGTCACCGCCGTATTGCCGGAGCAATCCGGCAATCATCGTGGCGGCGTAGTCTGCGTTCGCTTGAGGGTCCATGGCGGCGCCGCTGCGAGCAAAGGCGTGATACCGGTCGTCGATCTGAAATACTCCGCGTCCGTGGCCGCCGTCCCCGACGATGTTCCGGCCCGCGTTGCTGCCGGGTCCGCCTGTTTCTTGCGCCGCGACGGCGGCGAGCAGTACCGGATCCACTCCGTGCCGGTCTGCGGCGGCCGCGATTTGTGAAGCGTAAGCGACGCCGTGCGCCGACAAGAGAGAAACGTTGCTCATTCGACGGGCCAATCACCCACAGCGCGTTGTTTGACAAGGCGTCGCGGGGGAGTCTACAATGGCTGCGAGTTTTTTGGGAAGGAGGGCTCCGGCGCGGAGCCTTCCTCTTATGTTATGCGCTCTTCACACACGATCGACATCGGAGCACTTCTGGCGGGCGGCCGAAATGCGGCCGTGGATGACGCGATCCCGGTGGATCCGTTCGAGGGATTGACCTTTCCGCGGCCCGCGAACGTGCATCTGGAGTTGCGCGGCTCCAGATCGGCGCTGGAAATCGCCGGGACAGTCGACATCGTCGCTCGAGGCGAGTGCGGCCGGTGCTTGGAGGAAGTGGAGCTGCCGGTCCACGTGGAGGTGGACGAGCGGCTGGAAGTCAGCCCGACGGCGCAGGCCGATCCCTTCGGCGAAAGCAACGTGCTGACGGGAGAGCGCTTGGACGTCGGCGACCTTACGAAGCAAGTCGTCTGCAGCGCCGTTCCGTTGGGACTGCTGTGCAGCCAGGAGTGTGCGGGCATCTGTCCTGCCTGCGGGGTCAATAACAACACCGGAGTCTGCAAGTGCAGAGCGAGCGATGAGGAGCAGAGATGGCAAACTTAAAATGGAAGACGCCGCGCAGTAAAACGCGCAGCCGGCGGGCCGCAAACTGGAAACTCGCGGCCGTCACCACAGTTGAATGCCCGCAATGCCACGCGCCAAAGCGCCCGCACTTCGTGTGCGCCCAGTGCGGAACGTACGCAGGACGCCAGGTGATCGAAATCGAGGACGATCGCGCCGGCCGCCAACACGGCTAAGGATTGAACCAAACCGGCGTCGCCATTTCCGCGGTGGCGCATTACGCGCCCCCGGCGATTCTCACGAACGAGGACCTGGAAGCCGTCCTGGATACGTCGGACGAGTGGATCACGACGCGTACCGGAATGAAACGGCGCCACGTTGCGGCAGCGCAACAGGCGACGAGCGACCTTTCACTGATTGCGGCCGAGCGCGCACTTGCTAAGACGGCTTTGCGATCGGATCAGATTGACTGCTTCATCGTAGCAACGGTAACGCCCGACTACATCTTCCCTGCCACAGCATGCATCGTAGCCTCGAAGCTTGGCGCGCAAAACAAACCGGCATTCGACATCGAAATCGCCTGCAGCGGCTTTATCTACGGTTTAACCGTCGCGGCGGGCCTCATTCGCTCCGGAGTGTATCGCCGCATCATGCTCATTGGAGCAGAAACGCTGACGAAGATTGTCAACCGCAACGACCGCAGCACAGCCGTCCTGTTCGGCGACGGCGCGGGCGCGGTTATTCTGGAAGCCGCAGCGACGGACTGCTTTCTTTCCAGCGAGTTAGGGACGGACGGGAGCAAGCCGGAGTTGCTTTGCGTTCCGGCGGGCGGCTCCAGGAAAGCACTGACGCCCGAGGCGTTTGAAGCGGGCGAACAGTTCATGCAAATGGAGGGGCGCGAAGTCTTTAGGTTCGCCGTCAACAAGATGATCGAATCGACGGACGTCGCGCTGCAAAAGGCACACTTGCGCAAGAGCGACGTCGATTGGCTCATCCCGCATCAAGCCAATCGCCGCATTGTCGACGCGGCTGCGCGATACTTGGATATGCCGGCCGATAAAGTCGTCATGAACATCGCCGAGTACGGCAACACATCGGCCGCATCGATTCCCATTGCGCTTTCTGAGGCCGTCGAAGCGGGGAAAATCAAGGGCGGCGACGTCATCGTCTTCGTCGGATTCGGCGGCGGCCTTTCGTGGGGCGCGGTCGTATGGAGATGGACGTGAGGATTGCCGCCGTGTTTCCGGGGCAGGGCTCGCAGTTTGTCGGCATGGGCGTCGACGCCGCGTCGCAGTTTGTTCGCTCGCGCGACACGTTCGCGCGCGCCGGCTCCGTCCTTGGCTATGACGTTCTGGAATTGGTGCGGTGCGGCCCCGAAGAGCGCTTGCGGGAAACCCGGTACAGTCAACCCGCAATCTTTACGACGAATCTGGCTTTGTACTTTGCGGTGGAAACGGAATTGGCACCGGTCGTAACCGCAGGGCATTCATTCGGGGAAATCTGCAGCTTGACCATTGCAGGCGCACTCTCTTTGGAGGCCGCGACGGCACTCGTGGATGCTCGCGCCAAAGCAATGCAAAGCGCAGCGGAAAGCGCGGCCGGCGCAATGTCGGCCGTTCTCGGATTGGATGGCGGCACGATCGCGCGCGTTATCGCGTCGGTAAATGCCGAAGCGAACGGGACAGTCCAATTGGCAAACTTCAACGCGCCGGCGCAGATCGTCATCAGCGGGAACGAGGAGGCGGTGCAGCGCGCGGGCGATCTTCTGCTCGAAGCCGGCGCGAAGCGCGTCGTGCCGCTCAACGTGTCGGGCGCGTGGCATTCGCGCCTCATGGAACCCGCGGTCGCACAGTTCGCGCAAGAGGTCGATGCAACGGAATTCCGCGATCCCGAGTTCGACGTGATCTCCAACGTGGATGCGGCAGCGTATCGCAGCGTCCAAGAGATCAAATGCAACCTCATACGCTCGATTTCAAGCGAGGTTCGCTGGCACGATACCGCACAGGCGCTGCTGGGTTACGGCATCGATCTGGTCGTCGAGTTCGGAGCGACTCCGGTGCTGGCGCCGCTGATGCGTCGCATGCCCAGTGCGCCGGCGGTGCTGAATGTCTCCGATGCGCAGGGCATACGCAAACTATCCGACGCGCTGCGTGCGGGCGCGCTGGAAACGCGAACGTGACCTTCGCAGGAAAAGTGGCATTGATTACGGGCGCGAGCCGGGGAATCGGCCGCGCGATCGCGCGCGAATTTGCCGGCCACGGCGCGGACGTGACCCTGATCGGGCGGGACCGGGCGGCGCTGCAGGAAACCGCCGAGGGCTGCACCGAGGCGCAAGCCGAAGCGAACTCGCACATCATCACCGCGGACGTGACGGACGCGTCGGCGATAACGCAGGCGGTCAGTGAAACGGTCGAGCGGTTCGGGCGGCTCGATTTCGCGATCGCTTGCGCCGGCCAGTCGGTCGATTCACTCATCGTTCGTTTGAACGCTGAAGCGCTAGAGAGCATGTTGTCCGTGAACCTGAAGTCTGCATTCTATCTCTGCAGCGCCGCCGCCAGGCCGATGATGCGCCAGCGATCGGGTTCCATCGTGCTGGTGTCAAGCATCGTGGGGCTCACGGGAAATGCCGGGCAAGCGGGTTACGCTGCGTCCAAAGCCGGCCTTATCGCTCTCGGAAAGTCCGTAGCGAAGGAGTTGGGTTCAAGGAACATAAGAGTCAACGCCGTCGCGCCAGGGCTTATCGAAACCGCGATGACGCAGCAGATGCCGGAGGCTGCACGGGAATACATCCTCAAGCAGACCGCGCTCGGGCGTCCCGGCAAACCCGAAGACGTCAGCGGAGTAGTAAGGTTCCTCTGTTCCGATGCCGCCGCGTACATGACGGGGCAAACCCTTGTCGTTGACGGCGGCGCATGGATGTGAATCTCGTCGCACACCTCGCAGAATAGGAGACGTATGTCCACGACGTTCGATAAAGTCAAAAAAATCATCGTTGAGCAGCTCGGCGTTGACGAGTCGGAAGTCACGCCCGAAGCTTCGATCACCGACGACCTGGGCGCGGATTCGCTCGACCAGGTGGAACTGGTCATGGCCTTCGAGACGGAATTCAACATCGACATCCCTGATGAAGAAGCGGAGAAGATCAAGACCGTCGGCGATGCGGTCCGTCGGATTGAGGAAGCCACCGCCAAAGAATGATGTTTGAAGCGCTCTCCGACCGTCTGAACGCGATATTTTCGCGCTTGACGGGACGAGGCCGGCTCAGCGAAGCGGACGTGAACGAGGTGATGCGCGAGGTTCGCATCGCGTTGCTGGAAGCCGACGTCGCGCTGGCTGTTGCCAAAGCGTTCGTCAATACGGTAAAAGAAAAAGCGCTCGGAGCCGACGTGCTGTCGTCGCTTTCCCCCTCGCAAACGATCGTCAAGATCGTGCACGCGGAACTGGCCGAGCTGCTCGGGCCTCCGGCCAACAGCGCGCAAGCGCGCTTGCACTTTTCCGATGCGCCGCCGTCCGTCATCATGCTGGTCGGCTTGCAAGGCTCCGGCAAGACGACGCAAGCCGCCAAACTTGCACTGCGGCTGAAGGAACAAGGCCGCCGCAGTTTGCTCGTCGCGGCCGACGTTTACCGGCCTGCCGCCATCGAGCAGCTGCAGACACTCGGAAACCAGATCGATCTCCCCGTGTTCGCGCAAAGCCGAAAAGACCCGGTGGCGATCGCGCGGGATGCCGTCGCCGACGCTCGGCGCCTCGCGCTTTCCACCGTCATTATCGACACTGCGGGGCGGCTGCAGATCGACGACGAGCTCGATGCGCGAGCTCGAACGGATTAAGGCGGCGGCGGAGCCGAAGGAGATATTGCTGGTCGCGGACGCGATGACGGGGCAAGAAGCGACTGCGGTTGCGAAGGGATTTCACGAGCGCCTGGGCGTGACCGGCGTCATGCTGACAAAGATGGACGGTGACACGCGCGGCGGCGCTGCGCTCTCGATCCATCGCGTTACGGGCGCGCCGATCAAATTCATCGGGGTCGGCGAGAAGATTTCCGCGCTGGAGCCGTTCCATCCGGACCGGCTGGCGTCCCGGATTCTCGGCATGGGCGACGTGCTGACGCTGATCGAACGGACGCAATCCGCTTACACGGCGGAACAAGCCAAAGCGCTCGAGCAAAAAGTCGCATCAGCGCAGTTTACGCTCGATGATTTCTTACAGCAGATGCGACAGGTCCGAAAAATGGGATCGATGGCGGAGGTCGTGAAGATGATTCCCGGTCTATCGCGCGCGCTGCCGAAAGGCTTTGAGATTCCGGAACGAGATTTGCGTCGAATCGAAGCGATCATCTGCTCCATGACGCAGCGCGAGCGCCGCAATCCATCGATCCTCAACGGCTCTCGACGCAAGCGAATTGCGGCAGGCAGCGGAACGGCAGTCTCAGACGTAAATCGGCTGGTCAAGCGCTTTGAAGAATCACGCAAAATGATGAAGCAGATGGGCATGGGTTCGGGCAGGCGCCCGCGTACGCCGATCGGCATGTTTCGCTAATAAAAGAGGGTTATGGTTAAGATACGGCTCCGGCGCATGGGCGCCAAAAAGCAACCGACATACCGTTTCGTCGTGGCGGACGCGCGTGCGCCGCGCGATGGCCGGTTCTTGGAGATATTGGGACACTACAATCCGCGCGTGAAACCGCGCATCATCGAGGTCGACGAAGCCAAAGCCAAAGCCTGGCTGGAGAAGGGCGCGCAACCGTCGCCGACCGTGCGGCGGCTGTTACGAGAGAAGGGGATTATCGTCGAGACCGGCACGCCATGAGCTCCTTTGACGACGAATTCGGCCTGTTCGGAGAACAGGGTGAGGAGGCAGAGCGACGGTCGACGCTCGGCGCTCGCAAAATTGCGTCCACCGCGGAACAGCTCGGCGACATCGAGCTGGAAGAAGAGCGCCCGCGAAGATTCGAGCGCGGCGCCCGTCGCCGCAGTGAAACGAAACGCACGCCTGCCGATCCGGTGGCGTTGCAGGCGCGCGCAAGCGAGTTGCTCGCATTTCTCGCGAAAAGACTCGTAGCCAAACCGGAAGCCGTGACCGTCGAAACCTTTCCGGCGGAAGACGGCGAGGAGCCGCTCATCGAGTTGGCCGTCGATCCTGAGGATCTGGGCAAAGTTATCGGGCGCAACGGCAGAGTGGCCCAGGCGTTGCGGACGATCATTCGAGCGACCGCCGAAGGGCGCATCGACGTTGAGATCCTGGATACGGACGAGTTTTATGCGCAAGATGCGGCGGAGGATGCGGCCCCCTCAAGCGAGTGACCCTGTGCCGGTCGGGTACCTCGCCGGCCCCTTCGGCACAACGGGTGAACTGAAGTGCGATCCCAGTCCCGCGGGACGTCCGCTGATTCATGCCGGCAGTCTGCTGTTGGTTCAAAGCGCGAACGGCGCTACGTCGGAAGTGTGCATCGCGGCGGTTCGCGAGCATCACAACCGCCTGTTGGTGCGGCTTTCCGGAGTCGATTCCATGGAAAGCGCTGGTGCCTTCGCTGGCGCGACGCTGCAGGCGCCGCGCGATCGCATCGAGTTAAACGCCGGCGAATACTTGGATCAAGATCTGGCCGGCTGCCGGCTATACGACGGCGACGGAACGTTTCTCGGCAGCGTTGACCGGATCGAGCATTATCCGAGTGCCGATATGATCGTGAGCCGCGGACGCTTCATTCCGATGGTCTCGGAGTTCATCAAATCCATTAACGTGCCGGAACGTAGCATCACGGTTGATGTGCCGCGCGGGCTCTTAAACGACGCCGACGCGGAGCGGGCTTGAGCGCGCTATTGGTTCGACGGATGCGCCTGCACGTACGCCTGCACGGCGGCTGCAATCGCCGATGCGGCGCTGTCGCCTGAGCCCGTCGTTTGTGCCAGGCGCGCCCCGAAGCACGTATACACGTCCAGCGTAAATGCGTATTGCGTGCGGGTAAAGATGCCGTGGCGCACCGGCTGCGCGCCGATGCTGCCGGCCGCTATGGTGTTGTTTCGATCCGTACCGCACACGCGATCGGCATCGCGCGCCGCCTGAACGCCGGACAACGCGATCGGCTTCACGGTGTAGTAAGACTGCAGCGCGTAGAGAAGCCGCGTCGTCGCTTCTTGCAGAACGCCGGCAGGTTGTCCCGTGACTCGCGGAACGATGACTGCCTTCGCAGGCTTCACCGCCGGCGTGGCGTGCGGCGCCGAAACCGGCCGACCGCGATGGCGGAAGAGTCCTCCCGCAAAACCACTGAGGTTTGCCTGATTTGACGGCAGCGGCGCGGGCGTGGCTTGCGCTTCATTGGCGGAAAGCGCCGCGTGCAAGCTTCGTTCGCGGGCGATGATGCCGTCATGGATCGTGATCGCCTGCGATGCCGCGTCCTCGAATGACTCGATCTGCGCGGTATTTCCGAAGACGATCGCGCCGCTCTGGCTCGAAACCACTTGCTCAACAAGCGAAACGCCCTGACCCAGCGGCGTCATATACCCCGCGACGTAGTAATCGGCGTTTCTCCCCGAGGCGTACTTAAGGTAGTCGACACGCCGAACCGTCGCAGGCGCTTCGATCGCTTCGATGCCGCCGGCGGCGTTCATCTGCGCGACGAACAGCTGCGATGCCCGAACTCCGGTGTCCGGCTTCATGTCGCTGCTGACATCGAACGGATAGACGATCACGATCGGAATCGGTGCAGGCGTCGGCTTTGGAGAGGGCGTCGGCGTCGCGTGTGGAGTCGGTGCGGGCCGGGGCGCGGGCGTCGGACGCGCTGCGCCGAACAGCGCCGTCGCCGAGCACGCGACCATCACAACGGCAACTGTTTGCAGTCTCATTGTAAAAAGCGCTCCCTGCGGGCGCCGCGAATGCCGGAGCATATTCATTTAAACGGTTTCTCGGGCGCTTTCGTGCCGCGCGTCGAGGAAGGCCTGCACGGACGCGTTCACGGCCGCAGGAGATTCCAGCATGACCATGTGACCGGCATCCGGAACGATTTGCGCGCTTGCGCCGGGCACGGCCTCCGCCATCGCGCGAGCGAACTTCACCGGAGTCATGCGGTCCTGTTCACCTGTTACGGCGAGCAGCGGAACCCGCAGCGCGGCCAACTGCGCCAGCGAATCGAACGCATCGCAAGCGCGATAATCGCGCAGCGTCTGCGCTCCCGAGCGGCGCATCGATGCGATGGCAAAATCAAGCTGGGCGGGTGACGGCCTGGCAAAGAGCATCTGCGCGATCGCGGTAATTCCACTCTCGAAGTCTTGTTCGAGCATGCGAAGCAAGGCCGGAGCGACGCGCAATCGCGCGCCGGAGGCAAGCATCACGACGGCACGTATCGGTAAGCCCTGCACCGCCGCTTGAAGCGCGACGGCGCCGCCCATGGAATGCCCGCAAAGCACGACGTCCTCCAAGCGGTTTTGCTCGATGTACTTTGCGACGAAAGCCGTAAAGGACGATATCGATTCAGGGCCGGCCGCCTCTCCGCGTCCCGGAAGATCGGGTGCATGCGCGTTCCTGAAAAAGCGCAGTCTGCTCGGCAAACACATCGCCCGCAAAGCCGGCCCCATGAATGAAGACGAGCGTCACGACGCACGCTCGCAATCGGCCGAGCCGGACTGCGCCGCGTGCGGCGATACCGGGTCCAAGAGCGGCGCAACGGCAACCGTTCCTTTTAAGTGCGCCCATCCTGCGCAAAGCTCCGCGCCGAAGAAGAAGATGACGCCCATCAGATAAAACCACAGCAGCAACACCAGCGGAGCCGATAACGCGCCGTAAACTCTAGTAAAGTCGACGTGCACCGCGTAAAAGGCAAAAGCGAACTGGACCGCAGGCCACATGAGCGCCGCGAAGCTTGCGCCGGGGACGGCAAAATGCCAGCTGACTCGGCGGTTCGGAAGAAACGTGTAGAGCACGATGACGATGACGAAGACCATGCCCATGGAGATCAGGTACGCCAGTACCTGGGAAAGCCGGGTCGGATCTGGCAGATCCGCGTACTTCACGATGATCGACACGAGAACGGGCAGGCCGATTGCGGCGACCATGACGATGCCCACGAGAGGCAGCATGACGATCGACAGCGCCATGTCGTGCAAGAGCGGCCGGCTTTTGGGGACTGCCAGCGCCCGGTTCAGCGCGTACGCCAACCCCATGAAAAGGTTTTTTCCGGCCCAAATCACCACGATGAAGGCCACGGCACTGGAGATTCCGCGCCCGTAGACGTACGTACGGAGGTTCTCCGCAACCGTATCGTGCAGTGCAGGAGCGAATTGATCGATGAAGCTCAAGATCTCCTGATCGGCGTGGGGGAAGATCAGTGACGCGGCGGTCAAGAGCAAGACGAGCAGCGGAAAGATCGCGAACAGCGCGTTGAAAGCGATCGCTTGCGACAGAAAGGCGCAGCCGTCGCGGCTGAAGCGCATCCCCGCCTCGCGGAAAGCCAATACCAGGCGCCTCATCGGATGCGGTAGTATTGCGCCCGATCGATGATATTCCCACCCGGCGTCGTCATTACCGTCTGGCTCCAGGGCAGAATCATTCATTCGTACAACGCGGCACGAATTCAGAACGGTCACGTCGTTGCGCCGCTGGAGCCGTTCATCACCTCAGTGGCAGCACAGATAGAACGCTACGGCGACACTGCACTCATCCGGCGAGGGGATCGGTTTTTCACCGTGCGCGTGCGCGCGAGCGAACCGCTATCAGGCACGTACATCAGACTCGCGCCGATATTGCGTGCTTTAGGCGCCCGCGTTGCCTTTGACGCTCTGCACCGCGCTTTCCGGATCGAGCTACAGCCGGTCGTCGTCAGCACGGCGACACCCTTCAACTCAGCCGTTCCCAGAACGCAACCGACGGCCGTCTTTACTCCGTCGCCGGCACCGACGCCGCGCGCGCCCGTTCCCTCTGAGGCGCTCCCCCGCCGGACGCCGCTGCCCATGGCGCGGCCGACGCCGCTACGTCGACTGCGCTTGTGGCTGCTGCGGTCGCGCGCGGCCGATCGCGACGTTAGCTGCAGCAAGGACGATGGCAACTCCGATCAAGATCCAGCGGATCTCGGCGGTTCCGGCAATCGGCACGCGCCAAAGCGCATCGAGCGAGTACGCGCCGAATCCGCCAAAGTCCACGGCCAACGCGCCCGCAATGAACATGCCGGGCAATTCCCAACCTTTGTTCTCGTTGAAAAATCCATTCGGTAGGTGGACGGTGAAGATGGCGACCAACATGACCGTGACCATGAGGGCCGGGCCGATTCCTCCGAGGAATCCTGCCGCCGTCAGAATGCCGCCGAAAAATTCGCAAAGTCCCGCCGCAATGGCAAACAGGTGACCCGGACGGAAGCCCATCTTCTCGAAAAAGCCGCCCGTACCGCGTGGGCCCTGGCCGCCGAACCACCCGAAAAGCTTCTGCGAACCATGAGACGCGAGTCCGAGTCCCAAGATCAGTCGCGCGATGAGTAAGCCGGCGCTCATAGTGACAACCTCCATTCTATGGTGTTGAACCGCGCGGCCGTCTTCAGCGTTGCGCTGCTCTTCGCAGCGCTCTCGCCGCCGGCGGCTCAAGCAGATCCGGCGGCGAGCCTGACGTATCGCTGGGTCGGGCCCGCTGTAATGGGCGGCCGAATCGACGCAGTGGCCGGCGTTCCGGGGAATCCAAAGATCATTTACTTGGGACATTCGTCCGCCGGTCTATGGAAGTCCGAAGACGGCGGCCTCACCTTTTCATCAGTCTTTGAAGCCGGAAAAATAACCGCGATCGGCGCCGTCGCGCTCGATCCGAAAAATGCGGAGCATCTTTACGTGGGAACCGGTGAAGGTTTTCCACGAAACACCGCGGTTCAAGGCGACGGCATCTGGGAGAGCCGCGACGGCGGCAAACATTGGATCGATCGCGGACTGCACGGCGGCGGAAGCATCGCGAAGATTGCGATCGATCCAAAGGAGCCGCGCATCGTCCTCGTCGCGCTCTTAGGGCGGGAGTTTGCCCCGAATGCGCGGCGCGGAATCTATCGCACCAATGACGGCGGCGCGCACTGGAAGCAAGTGCTCTACGTCAATGCGACGACCGGGGGAAGCGATGTGGCGTTCGATTTGAAGAACCCGCAAATCGTCTACGCCGGCACCTTTGATTTTCTTCGCCGGCCGTGGACGATGCGCAGCGGCGGCCCGGGCAGCGGGCTATACCGATCGAGCGATGGCGGAAGAACCTGGGTGCGCTTGACCGATCCCCGCCGGCGCAACGGGCTGCCTTCCGGGCCGCTCAGTCGTGTCGGCGTCAGCATTTGCCAAAGCAATCCGAACGTAATTTATGCGTTCGTGCCCAGCAAGAATGGGCTTTTGTACCGGAGCACGGACGGCGGAACGCGATGGAGCATGCGCAATGCAGACCAGAACGTCGATTTTCGCCCATTCTACTTTAGCCAGGTTCGGTGCGATCCGCGCGATCCGCGCCGCGTGTATGCGATCGCCGGACCTCTGCTCGTTTCGAACGACGGCGGGCGCCGCTTTCGCGATGCCGGCGGAGGGGGCGACAATCACGACCTGTGGATCGACCCGGATAACTCTTCACGGCTGCTCAACGGCAGCGACATGGGATTTCACCTGTCGCTAAACCGTGGAAGAACCTGGAACTACGACGACGTCGTGCCGTTCGCGCAGGTGTATCGCGTCGGCTACGACATGGATCAACCTTATCACGTGATGGGCGGTCTGCAGGACCATGAAGTTTGGCGCGGACCGAACGAACGCTTGAGCGTTGCGGACGGCGTTTGGAACGGCGATTGGCTCAACATCTCAGATTGGGGAGACGGCCAATACGCAATGGCGGATCCTCGTAACGCCGACATCATCTACGAGGACACGCACTGGGGCGATCTGGTGCGCGCGGACCTCGCAACCGGAGAGCGTCGATACATCTCGCCGCAACCGATCTTTTCGTTGGGCGGCGGCGCAGATACGTATCGCTATCGCTTCAACTGGAGCGCCCCGCTGCTCATCTCACGCTTCGATCCGGACACGATCTATTTCGGAGGCAACGTTCTGTTTCGCTCACGCGATCGCGGCAGCTCGTGGACGGTGATTGCTCCCGACCTAACTCGTTGTCAACCCTCACAGCTGCGATCGAGCGGCGGCCCGATTACACAGGACAACACGAACGCGGAAACCTACTGCACGATCTACTCGATCGACGAAGATGCTCGCGATCCGAAAACGATTTGGTTCGGGACCGATAACGGTCACGTTGAGATTACGCGTGACGGCGGTTCCCGCTGGGGTGACGCGTCCACCCAGATCGCCGTCCCGCAGGAGGCGCGGGTAAGTTGCATCTCCGCTTCACCCACGATTGCGGGGACGGCATACGTGTCGTTCGACCGGCATGCCTGGAACGATGATACGCCGTACGCGTTTTCAACGCACGACTATGGGCATACGTGGTCGTTCATCGGCCGCGGCTTGCAAGGCTTCGTGCACGTCATCCGCGAGGATCCGCGCAATTCATCGTTGCTGTACGCCGGGACGGAAAGCGGCATCTTCGTCTCTTACGACCGCGGCGGGCACTGGGACGATCTGCGTTTGGGGATGCCGCATCTGCCCGTCTTCGATCTGCGCGTGCACCCGCGCGACAACGATCTGATCGTCGGCACGCACGGCCGCGGCTTCTACATCTTGGATGACCTCACGCCGTTGCAGCAATTCTATCGCGTGGGTAACGCCGCCGCATACCTCTTTACGCCGATGCCGGCGATTCGCCATACGAACGTGTTCTATCACGAAGGCGGCCGCGGCGCATTCGTTTCAGAAAACAAGCCGTACGGCGCGCTCTTGACGTTGTATTTGCGCCGGGTTCCCTTGCCGCCATCGCCGCGAGCAAAGCCGTCCGTTCATGTAAGGATCTTGGATGCGGCTGCGCAGCAAGTGGATGTTTTCGACGTGCAAGTGCACGCCGGATTCAACCGCTTTGTGTGGGACTTCAGTACGCTGCCTCCGTCCGGCGAAAAGACGGTCCAAGATTCGCGGCCCGACTACGTCTTTTATTCCATGAAGATTCGCGGACCAACGGCATTGCCGGGCCGGTATACGGCCGAGGTTGCAGCGCTCGGTCAATCACTGCACGTCCCAATAACAGTCGGCATGGATCCGCGGCGGACCGTAAGCACGGACGCGCTCAAAGCCCAATACGACGCGATCGTCGCGCTCTCGCAAGTGCAGGAGCGAGCTGAGGTTGCGATCGCGCGGCTGCAATCGGCACAAAAGGCGTTAACCGCGCGGAGCGCACGCGCCGGCGGCTCATTGAAAACGGCGGTTTCGGCCATGCGAAACGCCGTGGATGCGCAGCTGGACCTTCTGAGGAACCCGGAGCCAAGCGGGTACCGCAGACCGGCAGAGATCAGCGAACAGTTGGCGTATCTCCGGGCCACGATGGAGCAGTATGATGGACCGCCCACGTTAGCGCAACGCGCAATCATCCAACAGCTTGCGACGCAGCTTTCGGCGGTTGAGCGAACGATTGGGCAGATCGAGGGGGAGCCGTTGACGCGGCTTAATGCGCAGCTTCGTCAGTCGAATCTTCCGGAGGTTCGTTTTTGAACGACAGCCCACGGCCGTACGGCTTGTGGAAGTCGACGCTGCTCAACGCGTTTTGGATACCGCTGCACTTCCAAGATACCGCGCTGATTACGATCGCCGTCCCCGCGGCGCTGCTCGTGCTTTCGCCCAACGATCACGTGCGGGTCTTTGCCGTCACAGCCGCCTTGGTGTCGTTTGTTGCAATGCTTGTGCCGCCCGTAGCCGGAGCGGCTTCAGACCGGCTGCGGCGCGGGGGACTTCCGCGCCGCGTCTTCATCCTCTCCGGCGCCGGATTGGATGTCGCGTGTCTGCTGATGTTGGCGCGCGTTCACGGGACGGGGTTCTTTCTGACGTTCTTGCTGCTGGCGACGCTCGGCGCCAACATCAGCTTGGCGGCCTACCAAGCGCTCCTGCCGGACATCGTTCCACAGCCGTCGTGGGGCCAAGTTTCCGGTGTGCGAAGCGTCGCGATGGTGGCGGGCACGGTGCTCGGAATCGGCGTCGCTGCCGGAACGCTCCCTTCGATCACGTTCATCACGATCGCCGCGACCATCGGGGTGGGCGCGCTGACGGTGCTGCAAGTTCGCGAACGGCCCGCCGGCGCACAAGAAGAGCACGCGCGCGTCAGCGACTGGCACGATTTCACGATCGTCTTCGTGGCGCGGGCCTTCTTCAGCTTTCGGCATGGCGCTGCTGATGACGTTCGTGCTCTATTTCTTTAAGGACATTCTGCATGTCGCCAACCCATCGGCCGGCACGGGCATCGTTGCTGCCGCATCGCTCGTCGGCGCAATCCTTTCAGGGCTTTACCTGGGTTGGTTATCCGATCGCGTTCCGCGCAAATGGGTGGTTGCCGCGTGTGGCGTTCCAATGGCCTTGGCGGCCGTTGGGTTCGGCCTCGTACCGCAAGAGCGTTGGATGTTCGGCTTCGCCTTCGTCTTCGGCATCGGTTTTGGAGGCGTGCTCTCCACCGGGTGGGCGCTGGCCATCGACAGCGTCCCCAAGCTGCGCGACGTTGCGCGCGACCTCGGCATCTGGGGCATAGCGCAGAACTTCCCGGCCGTCATCGCTCCGCTGATTGGAGGATGGCTTCTTTCGGCGTACGGCGGCTCGCTGCTGGGCTACCGGATCTTGTTTTTCATCGCAGGCGGAAGTTTTGCAATCGCCTCCCTCGTCGTGCTTGCGGTCGGAAAACGTCCCATCATTCCTTGGTGGGGAATTCTGTTGCGCTATTTGGCGGCGCTGTGTGTTCGCGCGTACGTGCTGAGCGTCTATCGCGTGCGTTCCTGGGGCACGCCGGTCCCGCTCGACGGATCCCTGGTGATTGCAAATCATCAGATCGATCAAGATCTGATGGCGCCCATTTCCGAATTGGCCGTGGCGGCGGGGTGGAGAGCGCCGGTCATCGCCGCATCGGCGCGTATGTTGTTCGAGCCCGGTTTTATGGCGGTGCGCATTCCATGGCTGTGGCGCATCTTTCACAACATAAACATGGGCTGGCTGTTCATGGGACTCGGATTGCTCCCGCTAGAGAACGAGCTGCAGACACGCGCGATCGCGCGCTGGGCATGGGCGGTGCAGCGTCGCCACGGCCCTCTGCCGCTGCGCGATATCTTCAGGCCGAGCGCGATCGAGCGCCTGGGAGTTCCGGACTTGACTTCATCGGATCTCTTCAGCGCCCGGTACTTCGCCTTGGGGCAGCGAACGCCGGTGCGCATTTCTGAATTGCACGCCGGATATCGCAAAGAACTCCTCGATGAGATGCGCGTCGGCATTGAAGAAGATCTCTCCCGAATCGAGTCCGCCGTCAGGCGCGGGGCAACGTACTGCGTGACGCCGGAAGGCGAATACAGCACCGACGGCGCCATGCTGCCTTTTCGCGGAATATGGGATCGACTCGCTCCGCTCGCGCATCACGTGATCCTGATCGGCATCAGTTACGACCCGTTCGTCGGTAAACGGCTTTCGCAGCTGTACCGGGTCGTCGAACTGCGCGACAAGGAAAACGTGGTGGCGGAGCTGCAAGCGGCTCGGCCGGTCACCGTCAGCGCGCTGATTGCGCGTTGGCTGGAATCGCGTCAGCACCCCTTCACGGCACTGGAGATATCGGAAGGCGTCATTCAAACGCTGCGGATGCTTCCAGCGCAGCTCTTCGTCGACCCGGAATTGCTGGAATCGCCGGTACGAAGAGTTCGTGAAGCGTTGAAACGGATGCGGGAACTGGGCATTTTGTTGACCGACGGTTCACGGTACGTGCTCTCAGAACGCCGGCTGCATTGGGGCTTTCCTCGCGTCGACGATATCGTTGCCTTTCAAGCGCACTTTTTGGCGGAAACGATCGAAGGGGCGCAAGCCTGCGCCGCACCGTTTCGCAGTTATCCGGCGAAGGACGCCTCCGTTGCTCTGCGGCGGTGCCAGAACAAGTAGATCGGCGCTCCGGAGAATAGGATCCCTAGGCCGATCAGTGTGTCGTGCGGATACGTAATCAGCGTATCGAACACGACAGCGCCGCTGGCCACGATGAAGAAGATCGTCGGCCACGGATGCCCAGGAACGCGCGGTCCGTGCTCAAGCGGTGAACGTCGCCTGAAAATGAAGAGCGCAATCGCTGCCAGGCACATAAAAATGAAGTCCATCGACGTCACGTAGTTGAGGATTCGCCCGTAATTGCCCCATGCGGTGATCGCGATCGCGGCCAATGCTTGCAAGACGATGGCAATCATGGGTGCGCGCGTGCGCGGATGCACCCAGGCGAGCTGTTTGAAAAAGATGCCGTCGCGCGCCATGGCATAGTAGATGCGCGGAGACGTCAAGATGTTGTTGCTCAAAAATCCCAGCGTTGAGAGGGCAACGCCGGCTGCGATAATGCGTTGGCCAATCGGACCGAGAATCAGGCGCATCATGTCCGAGGCCGGCGTTGCCGTGGCGGCTAAACCGCCCGGCCCAAGCATTTTGAGCGCCGCTGCCGTCATGGCCAAATAGAGCACGACGACGCCGATGACGCCCCAGATCATTCCCTGCGGCAGCGTCCGCTCAGGTTGCTTCAACTCGTGGTCGATGAACGGCGCCGTCTGCCAGCCGTCGTAGGCGTATAGGACCGGTATAAGTGCCGCTCCCATGATCGCGACCAGCGCGATCCCGGAAGGTGCTCCCATCGCGGCGGCAGCGTGCGCTCCGGCTAAATGAGGACCGAAGATCGCCGCGCCAATAACGGCCACGATTACCGCCGCCTTCAGAATCATCAGCACATTTTGCGTCGAGCCGCCCTCGCGCACGCCCGCGCAGTTGATCGCACTCAACACAGCGATTGCAACGATGGCGCTGATGGCCGGTGCTACCCGTGCGCCGACCAGCGGCTGAAAGTAGACGGCGAACGTCACGGCTGCGGCCGCCATGCCGCCGCTCTGGCTGACGAGCAGCGCAGTCCAGCCATACATAAACGCGACGACGGGATGAAAGGCGTCGCGCATGTAGCCGTACAGGCCGCCGGCATTCGGACGCCGCCACGCAGACTCCGCAAAAATGAAGCCGCCGGCGATCGCAATGAGCGCGCCGATGATCCATGCCGCGAGGATGAGCGGCGTCGTGTGGGCGCGCTGCGCCACCACGCTCGGATTCATGAAGATTCCGGCGCCGATGATGCCGCCCATGACGATCAGCGTCGCGTCAAACGCGCCGAGTTTGCGCGCCAACGCGGGCGCGGCGCGTGCGCTCAGGGCGCCATCACGCTCAGATAATGCCGATCGAATGCGTGCAGCAGCCCTTCGCCCGCCGCGTACGGTCCGGGCGTGTAGCTTCGCGATGCAAGGCCCAACTGCGTCAGCTCGCTGACGTTCCAATCCTGGCGATTGGTGAGATCCCAAAATTCGACCGCGTCGGACGGATTGAAATCCTCGCGCGCCATGGCGGATGCTGAAAACAGCCACTCGCACACGATTTCAGTTCGATTGGGTGACATCGGGCGAATGTAATGGGCCATGACGTAGTCCGGGTGCAAGCTCAGCAGCAACGACGGGAAAATCGTGTAATAGTAGACGCGTCCACGATCGTGCGGCTCGAGCGTTGAAATCGGCTCGCGCACCGTGACACCCCCAACCGTCAAGCTGCCGTGCTCGTCGCGCAAGGTCATGTAGCCGCCCAGAATCGGTCCTTCCATGAGATCGTTTCGCCCGCTGTCCCAGGGCGAAAGGCGCTCGAGCTGCGGATGAATCACCGGACAGTGATAGCACTCCGAGTAGTTCTGAAAGACAAGCTTCCAGTTGCACGCCGCTTCATATCGGATGCGGTGGGCGCTTCGTAAGCGGTCGAGTCCCCATCGCTCCACGTGCTCGAAGAACGGTTCGAGCTGCGTTTCGAACGGCGTTTGCGGTTGGAGCGCGACGAAGAGAAAGCCGGATGCCTCTACAAGGGCAGCTTCGTGCAGTGGGTAGCTCCTGCGATCGAAACCGGGAACCGATTCCATGTTGCGTGCGGTCAGCAACGCGCCGTCCAACCCGTACGTCCACGCATGATACGGGCACTGGATTGCGCCCTTGAAACGCCCGTGCGGCTGCGTGCAGAGCCGCGTCCCGCGATGGCGGCAGACGTTGTAAAAGGCGTGGGCCGAGCCGGCGGCATCGCGAATGATGATGAGGCTCTCCCCCGCGATTTCGGGAGCGATAAAGCTTCCGGGTTGGGGAAGCTGGCTCGAACGGCCGGCGCAGATCCATGCTCGCGAAAATATTCGTTGCTGCTCTTGCGCAAAAACGTCCCCCGAGAGATACCAACGCGCGTCGAGAGTTCTCGCGCCCGGTTCGACTGCCGCTTTGCGGAACGTGCGCATCGCAGCGGTGTTCCTCCAGCCGGGCGAGAGGCCCTCGCTAGTGCTTGATCAGCTGCGAGAACTTTTGGCGGAGCGCCGCGAGCTTTGGTTTATCGTTCACCACCACGTACGGATTGTCGGGATGATGCGCGACGAAGTCTTGGTGGTACGCTTCGGCCGGATAGAACCCGTGCAGCGACGCCAACGTCGTCACGATCGGCCGGCCGAACGCCTTGCCGGCCTGCAGCTGTGCGATGTATTCCAGTGACTCGCGGCGCTGCGCCGGCGTCGTGTAGAAAATCTCGGAGCGGTATTGCGTCCCCTCATCGGGCCCCTGGCGGTTCAGCTCCGTGGGGTCGTGCGCCACCAGGAAATAGACTTGCAAGAGTTGCGCAAAGGTAATCTGCGTAGGATCGTAAGAGATCTCGACCGATTCCGCATGCCCCGTCGCACCTGTGCTGACTTGGTCGTAATGTGCCGTCGCTGCAGCGCCCCCTGCGTACCCCGCAACGACTCTGGTGACTCCCTTGAGCGGCTCAAAAACGGCTTGCATCCCCCAGAAACATCCGCCGGCAAGCACGACGCGTTGCTGCGGCGCCGCCGAAACGGTTTGCGGCACGTTCGCTAGAGCGACGATCGCGCATTGTATCGCTAGAAAAGCGCTCAAGAATCGCTTCATCATTCTTATAACGTTTCTGCCTCGGAGTTGGATGAGTCTGCCGGCGCAACCAGGCAGCGGCAAGAAAAGCCGTGGCAGTCGCTGCTCCATGCTCGCGGTAAGCGCCGCACCCTTCGCCGTGGCCGCGGTTGCGCCGCCAGCCTCCGCTGGAGGGCCCGCGTGCCGCTTTCGCGTGAAAGACGGCCACGAGCTTCATTCTAACGCGTTCGCGGCAGCGTGTGCTCCTCCGGCGCCGCTGCGGGATGCTGATGGCAACCGTGCATCCCCGGGTTCTTTCGGTTCAGCCACCAGAGCCAAAGCGCGATCGCGCCGAAAACGACGTTGAGGTAAAACGTGTAGTTAAATGAAAAAGAAATCGAGCTCCATACGCATTTGCGGATTGGGTGCCGGGACGATCCGCAGGGCGCTGAAGATCTGATCCATGACGATCGCGGCGATCACCATCGTGGTGAAGAAAACACCCGCAATGTAAGCCGCCATTTTCCAACCATAGTACCGGCGGTACACGTCCAGCAGCGGCAAAACGATAAGGTCCGCGTACACAAATGCCAGCACGCCCCCAAAGCTGATGCCGCTTGACCACAAGATTGCGGCCATCGGTACGTTTCCGATCGAACAAACGAAGGTGATTACAGCAATAAGCGGTCCGACGACGGCATTGCCGATCAGTTGCATCCAAGCCGGTGCATGAGTTAGGAACAACGCTTTCCAGAGGCCGTTTGGAATAAACACCCCCAGTACGCCGGCGATCAGGAATCCCGCGAGCAAGTCTTTCCACAACATGGACCAATCCATGGAAAAATTCTGCGCGACGAGTAGGGGAGTGCGCGGGTTCGTCAACTTTCGCCACAGCGTCGCGCCTTCGGCCACGTTGTCTCCATGCTCGTGTCCTGAAACTTCGTCGAGATGCTCACGGGCAGCCTGAACGAGGCGCGCCGGATACGTCGCCTTGACCAGCAGCGCCATGATCACAACTAACAAAACGCCGCCGAGCCATTCTCCGGCGGTGAATTGCCACCCCATGAGCAGATACAAGATGACGCCGAGCTCGACCACCAGATTGGTGGACGAAAACAAGAATGCGAGCGAAGGAATCAGCGCCGCGCCTTTTTTGAAGAGCGTCTTGCTTAACGCGGCCGCGGCATACGAGCAGCTCGAGCTGGCCGCTCCGTAAGCTGTAGCGAGAGCGATCTCTTTCGCCCCATCGCAGCCAAGTATGCGCTGCATTCGAACTTTTGAAACGACGGCCTGAATGATTCCGGACAAAAGGAACCCCAGAATCAAGCTCCAGCCGACTTGCCAGAACATACCGGCAGCCAAGATCAGTGCTTGCCCGATTGCGTGAATTACGTTCACGATACCGTTTTATGCGACGAGGGCCACGCTCGCAACTGCTCCAACAGCCCGATGCCATCCCACTCGCCCCAGCGCTCCACAATCCGATTGTGCACGATGCGAATGATCTCGATGCCGTGAAATGTGATCTGTTTGCCCGTCGCACTCACACCAAGAAACGGTGCGGAGTGCGAGCCGGTCGCCGTCCAGCGAATGGCCACTTTACCTGCGGCTGGATCGATCACCAGATCGCTGGTCATGGCGTAAAAGTCTGGGAACGCTTGATACAATTCCGCAATCCCGGCTTTGTATGCGCGTTGCCACCGTCGCGTCCGGCCGGGCTGCGATCCACAAAGTTTGGCGCGTGCAGTTTGTCGATCGCATCGATGTCTCTCTGCCTCCACACGCGCTCCATCCACTCGTCAGCAACCGATCGCAGCTTCTCCACAGGTGAAGGCCACATCATCGTTTTCTTTACTGTGACAGCTTAGGGGTCGTGTTGTTCCAGGTAAGCGGCATCCACCGCACCTTGAGGACGGGCTGTGGTCACGATGTCAATTTGATTTGGCGCGCTTCCCATGATCGTTCGTATTCGCACCCATCTTCAGATAATGAGAACGCTGCTGGGATCTGGAATGCCGTCGGCGCGACGCCGCCACGTCTGGCCGCTGTCGTGTGATACGTAAAGGTTGCCTTCCTTGTCCGCGAACCCAACTATTGAGCCCTTGGCCGCGATGCAGCGTGTGTCGGCAAGTCCGTCCAGCCATGCCGGCAAACCTCCGGCAACCATCACTAGGGGGCCGTCTGCATCCAGCCGCCGACGATAGATCGCGGCCTCGGCGGCGAAGGGGTCCGCCGCTGCGGACACGAGGACACCGTCACCGGTGAACGCGACCGCGGCGCAGTGCGAGGCATGAAGGCCTCCTTTTTCCACCGACCATGTTGCTCCACCGTCCGTGCTGATGCACAAGCCAACGGCCGCGGCGGCCGCCACGAGGCCCGGCCGGTTGGGATGCGCGCGAACCTCATGCACGTCGCTATTGACGTCGATGGTGGGCTCCCATGTTATGCCGCCGTCCAACGATCGCGGGATGCCGCCGACATGAACGTTGGCCAGCAACACCGCTCCATCCGACGTTGCAGTTATGGAGCGGACGCCTAGCGGCGGTCCGACAACCTTACCGTCTACGACTGCGGTGCCCGCGTACCACTTATGGCGTCCGCGTACCGATTCGAAACCGCGGAGTTGCTCGATCTCTCCGACAGCGCTCACGCGCAAGACGTTGGCATCGCTGGTCCCGGCGTAGAGAACATCGCCCATCGCCACGCAACATGCCAGATGGAACTCCGTCGTCGCGATTACGTTCCACACGCCTTCCGCCGTGCGACGGTCAAGCCAGTTTCCGTCAACGATGGCGATGGCGCCCCCTCGCCCATCGTCAGCGAGCGCGCTGATAGAGTGGTCGACAAGTTCCCTGTCGCGGTTCGGACCCGAGAAGACGAATACGCCATCGCCCCATGTAGCGACAAGCACCGCTGAATCCGTCACCGCACCATTGGTCCAAGGCGTTGTAGCGGCCCCTTGCTTTTGATTTGTATTTGTGAGTCAAGGAACCGCATCAGTTATTCAGTTGCCCTTCATCCTCGGGTACGGCCTCATCCGCGCGCTTCGATGATTCAAGCGTAAGGGACGCCGGCTCTTCAACCTAGGCGCACTGCGGCGTTTCGCCTTCCATGCCAACGAGAATCACCTTTACAGGCACCGCCGGAAAACGCTGTCGCGCTTGAAGAGTTTCAGCCAGCAACCCGTAAGGAGAAACCCCAGCCGAGGACAACGCCGTCTCATGAAAGTCAAGCCATGTGAAAATCTCAATGACCAGCTCGGGCGTTTCGCTGCTGAAGAAATACTGCCATTTTTTCGGTTCTTCAATAAGCGGCCGTCCCTCAGGCTCAACATCAACGACTATGTTTGATTTCGTAAAGCTGGCAGCGCCATAAGCCTTAGGCTTTCTGTCCCCGTGCTTGCGCAAGGTTAGCACGAATGGTACATGTCGTTCCTTGAAGTGCCTACGGAAGAACCCTTCGCGGAACATCTCATTTAGCAACTTTGCAGAATACTTACTGTTGCTCTCTGAGTTCAGCCGACTCGTAGAAAGGTTAATCTCCCCGATAACGTCATTGATCTCATGATGGATTTTGTGGTGGTGAAGTTGAAGTATCTCTGCTCCACCTAGATGCGAATATTCAGCTAAAATCTGCATAGCGAGTTATTCGCCGGTGATTAAACGCGACACTGTCAGGGATCCATCTTTTACTGACGCTCGACGTTAGTTTGGCGTCGGCTGACTCGCCCAGATCGGTGCCCTAAGTGCTTTAGCCCTCGGATCCAGGATCTGGGCTCATGCGTACGCTATTCGGGCACATGCAAGAGAATGTTTCGACCAACGCCAAGAGCGATGTCAAAGCGAAGGCCGCCTTTTGCCACTGGCTGTTGAGCCAGGGATATACCGACGCAAGAGTCAGCTTCCAAGCCGACCGACATAGTTGCCCACAAGGGGAGCGAAACGTGGCTATTTGAGGTAAAGTTTACTGCCGCCCCGACCCACTGTTTTGGCGCGGCAACGCTAAGCGAATGGGCTGCGGCTGCAGACGATCCGGAACATTTTAGGTTCGTCGTCGCGTACAAAAGGGAAGGCCGGGAGTGGCGCTTCGATCTGTACACGGCCGAGGAATTTATGGCGTTCAGCTACGTTCCGCCATTCAAAGTGTACTTTACCGTCCCGCTCGATGGCCGTGTTGCGCGTGCCCAAGCTCGACTCTCGAAGCGTATACAGCTTACGAAGGAGCGGCTCGACGTGATGCGCCGCCAATTTGACGAACTAGCGCTACTCTGACGACCAAAGGCGCTCGCCTTGCGCAATGACTCTCTAATACTAGCGGCTGCTCTTTAGCTGACAGCCCGAGCTCGCGCCGCAGCTGTCGCACTTTTCGCACGCACCGTTGCGCACCATCGTGAGCTGACCGCACTCAGCGCAAGGATTACCGGTGTACCCCTTTGCCCGCGATGCGGTGATTTGCTCCGTGCGGGTGGCCGTCGCCACGCCAGTGGCGGCGGAAACCGGTGAAGCCGTGTGCCCGTTGGACGAGTGCGCTCCGCCGTGTTCCGTGAGGCGAATCTCCGGTTCGCTCCCCGGATGCAAATGCGTGCTGGTAGGATGCAGCCGCTCTTGCACGCCGGCCGGAACGTAGTGGACTTCACCTTGTTCCTCCGCGACGTAGTCGTCGTGGCCGGTCGGCCCCATCGCGTCCATCGCGAGACTCGGCTGCACGTGGGCCAGTTCATATCGGCCGAGATAGCTGACGGCGAGTTCACGGAAAATGTAGTCGAGGATCGACGTCGCCATCTTGATGTGATCGTGGCCCACAACAGGCCCGTTCGGCTCGAAGCGCGTGAAGGTGAACGCTTCGACGAACTCCTCCAGGGGCACGCCGTGCTGCAAACCGAGTGACACGGCGATGGCAAAGTTGTTCATCAACGAACGGAAGGCCGCGCCTTCCTTATGCATGTCGATGAAGATCTCGCCGAGCTGACCGCCCTCGTATTCGCCGGTGCGCAAGTACACTTTGTGGCCCCCGACGATCGCCTTCTGCGTGTAACCGCTGCGCCGCTCCGGAAGCCGCCGCCGCTTGGCGATGTACCGGTACACGATCCGTTCGGCTACCTGAAGCGGTTGCTGAAACGGCGCGGCCGGGGCTTCAGCTACGGCAAGGTCGCCACCGAGATCGTACGATGCCGCGAGCGGCTGCGACAGCTTTGATCCGTCGCGGTACAGTGCGACAGCCTTAATCATGCGTTCCCACGAATAGCGATACGCTTCTTTGACCTCCGCGATCGTGGCCGTCTGCGGAAGGTTGATGGTCTTGGAAATTGCTCCGCTGATAAACGGCTGCGCCGCCGCCATCATGTCGACGTGCGCGAGCGGCCGAATGAACCGCGAGCCATGTTTGCCGCAGGGCGTCGCACAGTCGAAGACCGCTAAGTGTTCGTCCTTGAGGTGCGGCGCGCCCTCGAGCGTCATCCGGCCGCAGATAACATCGGACGCCTGATCGATTTGCGCGGGCGTGTATCCCAAACCGTCGCGTAAGATGGAAAAGCCGAAGTCGTTCAGTTGCTCGTCGCTAAGGCCGAGACGCTCTTTGCAGAAATCTTCGCCGAGCGTAAACTTGTTGAAGGCAAACTGCAGCTCGAAAGCGCCGGCCAATGCGGATTCCACGCGCCCCAGCGCGGCATCATCGAAGCCCTTTGCTTTGAGCGTTGCACGATTGACGTGCGGGGCATTCTCGAGGGTTGCCGTGCCTTTCGCAAACACTTCAATCTCTTCGATCTGCTTGTCGCTGTAGCCAAGGCGCCGCAGAGCCGGCTCAACGGACTGATTGACGATCTTGAAATAGCCGCCGCCAGCCAATTTTTTAAATTTGACTAGCGCAAAATCGGGCTCGATTCCCGTTGTGTCACAATCCATTACCAAAGCGATAGTCCCCGTCGGGGCGATCACGGTGGTTTGCGCGTTGCGGTACCCTGCGACCTCACCGAGTGCCAATGCTTCGTCCCATGCCTGGCGCGCGAGTGCCCACGTTTTTTCAGTAAACAGCGTGGGAGCGTGCGTTACGGGCTTAACGCTGAGCTCCTCATAGTCGTTAGGATTGGAGCAATGTGCCGCGCGCCGATGGTTGCGAATTACACGAAGCATTTGCGCGGCATTGTCGGCGTACCGCGGAAATGCGCCGAACTGCTGAGCCATCTCCGCGGAACAGCGGTATGCCGCTCCAGTCATCAGCGACGTGATAGCGGCGCACCAGCCCGAACCTTCCGATGAATCGTAGGGCAATCCCATGCGCATCAGCAGCGTGCCGAGGTTCGCGTATCCCAGACCAAGCGTTCGAAAATCGTAAGACTTCTGCGCGATGGCCTTGCTGGGAAACTGCGCCATGAGCACGCTGACTTCCAGCGTAAATATCCAGATGCGACACGCCTCGGCAAAGCGCTTCGCGTCAAATTCGCCTTTGTCGTCCTCAAACTTTACGAGATTGAGACTTGAAAGATTACAAGCCGTATCGTCTAAGAAAAGGTACTCGGAACAATTATGAACCACGATGCCGTTGGCAATAAAGTGGTGCGTGTCGCGCTCGGTGAGATCGTATACAGAGCGTTGACCGACTGGCGAAAGCGTAGCAATACGGTCAGTTAACGTGTCCTCATAAGTCGTGACGTGGCGATTCAGGCTCTCAAGCGCTGCAGCTTTTGCCGATAAAGGATGGAACCCAATCTGGCTCTCAAAGCGTTTACGGGAGGCTTCGGGAAATCCGTAAGTCATGCGTTTGTAGGACCGAGTATTCGCGCAAGCCTCCTTTACCGCCAGGCCACAATGTGCGGAGCGATCCGGTGCGGCGATTTTTGTAAAGCTTTGCTTTAATGTCGAACGAAAGAAGAAGATGCTGAACTTGTCTCAGGAGCTGGAGCGAGGTGGATCCTAGCGACACATATTGCGTCTTATCGCCGTAATTTCCGACCGTGCCATCGGCGGTAAAAAGCCCCTGGAGCACGGCTGCTACACTCGTTTTGTTCAAGCCGTAAATTGCATCGCTGAAGCGCTTGCCTGAACTGCCGGCGTCCAAAACGGCATAGGTGCTAAAAGTTTGCAGAATGCCGCGATGGCACGTGGAGATGCGGCTTCCTCCCGGAGTAGGGCTTGTCACCGTAGTTCTCCGGACGGATCGCCGGTCTCCGGTATACTGGCGTTCTTTCTCAGCATTCAGCGCAGCTGCCACATTATCGAGGATTGGCGCCTCACCGTAAGCCATCGTTACGATCAACGATTTGGACCCGTCGGGCGCACTTGCGATGCAACCATCACCGACGGCGACGCCAACAGCAAAGGCGATTCCAGGCTCTAGAAGCGTTGAGCCAAAGGCTGATCCGCGCAAAACGATTTCATCGTCGGGAGTCAGGTCCTTAGCCGCGACATCGCCCCTATTTTCTGTAAAAACTCGGTGGTCCGCAGTTCAGCTGCAGCGTATATCCTGCTTTCGTTTCCAACTGAAGCACCGGCTTCGTTCCAGTTTCGAAGATGGAGCTTACGAAATGCGCCCTACCATCAGAGCCAATAATGAAACCGGCGCGTCCGACGAGGTCTGAGATCCTGCGGGGGCCATCAGCTGTTGCAATTAGCGTATCCCCGGTAACGCACGGGTTGCTCGCGTTGATCCGGCCATCATTCGGGCAAGTATGCCATTCGTTAATCGTCGTGTCGTACTGCACGCCGGGATCAGCGCATTGCCAGGCCGATACAGCGATGGACTCCCACAGTTCGTCCGCGCGCGGCGATTTTGCCACCCGACCGTCGGTGCGGCGAATCAGATCGAAGTGTTCACCCTTGTCCAGTTTTCCGAAGAAGCTATTGGGAATGCGAACGGAGTTATTGGAGTTTTGTCCGGAAACGGTGGCGTAAGCTTTGCTGTCCCAATTCGTGTCGTACGTGTCGATTTCAATCTGTTTGTAACCTTGCCGAGCGAAGTCCAGCGCGTACTGAACGTTGGCCTGCGGAATGCCGGCGACCAGCGCGGACCGCATGGCGTTACGAAGTGCGGGATTGAGCGCCGGATCCAGTCGCGCGTTTTCCGGCATCAGCTCGTCGGCGGCAGCGTGCATGATCGCATTGAGGTGGTTCTCGCACGCAATGGAACCCGCCACAAGATCCGAAACCTTTTGTTCTTCGCGGACTTTCCAAGTGATGAAGTCTTCGATGTCCGGATGATCGAGGTCGAGCACGACCATCTTAGCCGCGCGACGCGTCGTCCCACCGGATTTTATCGCCCCGGCTGCGCGGTCGCCGACACGCAGGAACGACATGAGACCGGAGCTGGTGCCGCCTCCGCTGAGTTTTTCGCCTTCACCGCGAATACGGGAGAAATTGGAACCCGTTCCGCTCCCGAACTTAAATATGCGCGCTTCACGAACCCAAAGATCCATGATGCCGCCGTCATTCACCAAATCGTCGTTGACGCTTTGAATGAAGCACGCGTGCGGCGACGGGTGCTCATATGCGTTGACCGACCTCGTCAGTTCTTTGCTGCGCGGATCGACAAAATAATGCCCTTGCGGCGGTCCCGAAATGCCGTACGCCCAATGGAGTCCCGTGTTGAACCATTGCGGGCTGTTCGGCGCGCCGATCTGACGTGCAAGCATGGCGCACATCTCATCGTAGTAAATGCGCGCGTCGTCCTCTGAATCGAAATAGCCGTGTTTGAAAGCCCAGTACGTCCAGCACCCTGCGAGCCGATTAAAGACCGCTCGCGCGTCAAGCTCGCCTCCGAATTCGGAATCGCTCGACGGCTCACAGCGCTGAAGCCACTCTGGAATGCCGTCCTCAGGAACGCGCACGCGCGTTTTTGGAACGCCCGCCTTGCGGCAATACTTTTGCGCTAGGACGTCGACCGCGACTTGACTCCAATCAGAAGGCACCATGACGTCGGATGCCTCGAAAATGACTGAGCCGTCGGGATTGACGATGCGGGAAGTGCGCGCTTCGAAGGTGAGACCGGCATAAGGATCGCCCGGGGTCGAATACGTGCGCCGAAATTTCACTTCTAAGGGCTCCTTGTCGTCCAAAAGAGCTTCGCAGGAATGGCATCGAACACCTGTTCGAAAGGTGCTGAAACGCCGCCGCGATGTCCGTAAATTGTACTCCGTCCAAGTGCCGGATACAAGATATAGTGGTTGCGACCCCCTGTGAACACCTTGTGCGTGACCCCAGAAAGTTATGCAAATGCATCACGGCCGCTGTGGAAAAGGTGTCTCCTTCGTGCGGGTGCTGTGGAGAAGTCCGAGGATAGCGAGGAAAACTCCGCGCAACGGCCCACGCATGCTGGGCCCCGATCGCTTTGCACCGCGATTGCACGACATCTCGCTGTCCGAGCTCTCGCAAGCCGGTATCCGCGGCTTGATCATCGACTTGGACAACACGATCCTAGGGTTCCATGAAACCGAACTTGCCGCCGAGCATCTGGCGTGGGTGCAAGAGGCGCACGATCGCGGCTTCGCCATGGTCATGGTCTCGAATAATTTCAGCGAACGCGTGCGTGGGATCGCGCGCGTGCTGCAGATCGAGTGCGTGCCCAATGCGCTCAAACCTCTGCCATTTGGTTTCTGGCGCGCGCTCAAACGTCTTGGGCTACCGCGCAAGAGCATCGCTGTGGTCGGAGATCAGCTGTTCACCGACGTGCTTGGTGCCAAACTCTGCGGGAACCTCTACACGATCTTGACGGAGCCGATTGAGACGAAAGACTTTCCGATCACGATGATGTTCCGGTTTTTCGAACGGCTGATGCTGCAGGACCGCCGCGGCCGGTGAAACTGGCCTTAATCGGCGATCCCGTTGCCCACAGCCGCAGCCCGCACCTGGTCCGTTCCTTTATGCAAGAAGCCGGCATCGACGGGAGCTACGTGGTGATACGCGTCCCGGAAGGTGAAGCATCCGCCGCGATCAAGAGGCTGCGGGCGGAACGATACAGCGGCCTCAATGTGACGACGCCTCTGAAAGAAGAAGCGCTCGACGCGTGCGACGATTTGGACGAGGATGCACAACTCGCGCAGGCCGTGAACACGATTGCTTTCGGCTCGCGTATCCTGGGCGCGAACACGGACGGCGTCGGCGCGCGCGACGCACTCGAAACGATCCTGGGCGAGCCGGTTGCGCTCAAGCGCATCGGCATTCTCGGAACGGGCGCGACGGCGCGCGCAATTTTGGCGCAGTTTCGGGAAACGGACGCCTATGCGTTCGTATGGGGTCGCGACGGCCGAAAACTCGATCGCATCTACGAACGATTTGAGGCGCAGCCGTGGCCTGCGCATCCTCCGGAAATCGTCATCTCGACGCTCCCTCCCGCAGTCCTATTGCCTGACAAGCTGCTCAGCGATCTGCGGGCTGCCGATTTGGTGATGGACACGAACTACGGCGCCCGTTCGACGCTCGAAGGCATCGTCCAGCGCGAAGTGATCAGGGGCGACCTTATGCTGGAAGCGCAAGCGCGCGCGTCGTTTGATTTTTGGCTGGAACATTTCGCCGTAGGCTTTTTTGACGACTCCGCATAAGCGCAAGCGGCAAACGGAGAGGTGGCAGAGCGGCCGAATGCACTCGCTTGGAAAGCGAGCAGACGTGATGAACGTCTCGAGAGTTCGAATCTCTCCCTCTCCGAAGTACAACAACGGCCTCAATCGAGGTCGTTTTGTACTTCGCAGCGTGATTTCAGTGAACTCTCGAGACGTTCATCAGCGCAGCCAAGCGCCAGCGCAGGCGTAGCGGTTTTAAACGACCGGGGTCCCCAACGCGTCCAGCGTTGGGGTGATCTCGAGAGTTCGAATCTCTCCCTCTCCGAATTGGAGAAACGGCCTCATTTGAGGTCGTTTCTGCAATTCGCTCAATGGTTGTGGTGAGCTGGGGCGTTTACGAGGCGTCGTCGACGGCGAGTACGCCGCTATTTTCGGATTGGTGCTCCAGATAGCGCTCGAATTCAGGCGCCGGCATCGGATGGCCGACGTAATAGCCTTGCGCGTACCGCGCACCGCTGCGGCGCACGTAATGCCACTGTGCTGAGGTTTCGACGCCCTCTGCGATTACGTTGAGGCGCAGCGCTTGCGCCATCGCGATGATCGCCGTCACGATTGCGCGATCGCTCTCATCGGCAAGAATGTCGCGTACGAACGATTTATCGATCTTGAGCGTATCGATCGGAAAACGCTTCAGATAGCTCAGGGAAGAGTAGCCCGTACCGAAATCGTCGAGGGAGAGCCCAATGCCGGCAGCCTTGAGACTGTGCATGACGGCGATTGATTCCTCGGCGTTCTGCATCGCCGTTGTTTCGGTAATTTCGACGTCGAGCGCGCGCGGATCGAATGCGGCGTCCTGGAGCGCCACCAGCACCTGGTCGAGCAAGTTGAAGTGCAGGAACTGGCGTCCGGAAAGGTTGACCGCGAGCCTTGCAGGACCGCCGAAACGCTCTTGCCATTGGCGTACCTGCACCGCCGCCGTACGCAAAACCCAATCCCCAAGCTCGACGATGAAGCCCGACGTTTCGGCTTGAGCGATGAAGGTTTCGGGCATTGCGACGGTCTTGTTGCGCTGCGGCCACCGGCACAGCGCTTCAACGCCCGCAATGCGGCCGCTCGAAACGTCGGCAATCGCCTGATAGTACACCCGGAACTCGGATTGATTGAGCGCGCTGGCCATGCGTCGGCGAACCGGCTGCAAGCTCGGCTTCATTTGAAGCGTCCACGTTTGCCGAGCGCCGCCCGTTTGCCTACCTACAACGCCGAGCGGCGAGGGTCGCGCGACTGGTGCTCCAAACTTGGCGGCATGAACGCCGGGCCAACAGTCGTCATTGCGGAGCCTTTTGCCGATCGGGGGCAAAGCGAGCTGCGCGCGCACGGGCTGGAGGTGGTTTCGTGCGTGGGCGTTCCCAGAGCCGCGCTGCTCCAGGCGCTTGCATCAGCGGACGCTTTGATCGTTCGTTCGGAAACTCGAGTGGATCGCGAATTGCTCTCGCAGGCGCCGCGTGTGCGCGTCGTCGGACGTGCAGGGGTCGGCGTCGATGAGATCGACCTCGACGCTGCAACCGAGGCCGGAATCTTGGTGCTCAATACGCCGGCGGCAAACACGATCGCCGCCGCGGAGCACACGTTTGCTTTGATGCTCGGATTGATGCGCAACATCGCGCCGGCAAACGCGGCCTTGCGCGGCGGCGCTTGGGATCGTACGCGCTTCGTGGGACGCGAGCTGCATGACAAGACCTTAGGCATTGTGGGGTTGGGGCGAATCGGGAGCTCGATCGCGATGCGCGCGCGGGCCTTCGGGATGAACGTGCTGGCGCACGATCCCTACGTCACGCAGGCGCGCGCCGACGCGCTCGACGTTACCATGGTAGACTTGGGCGAGCTGCTGGAACGATCGGACATCGTTTCACTGCACACACCGCTGACAACGTCCACACGCAACATGATCGGCGCGGCGGAGTTGCAGCGGATGGCGCCGGAAGCAATCCTGATCAATTGTGCGCGCGGCGGCGTCGTGGACGAAGCGGCGCTGCTTGATGCACTGGATGCGCAGACGATCCGCGCCGCGGCCATCGACGTCTTTTCGACGGAGCCGCCGGAGCCGGACTCCGTTTCCGCCCGGCTGCAGCGGCACGCGCGCGTTCTTTCTACGCCCCATTTGGGGGGTTCAACGCAGGAAGCACTCGAGCGAATCGCCGTCGATCTGGCGCGCGATGTCGCCGACGCGCTGGCCGGCAAACCCGCAGCCGGCGCGGTGAACGCGCCTGCCCCCGGCGGTGCCGATGAAGCGCTTCTGCGCGATTTCGTGAGGGTTGCCGACGCGCTCGGGCGACTCGCGCCGCAATTGTTTGCGCGCGCCGCCGCCGGCGCGATGATGATGCGCCTTTCCGGAGCCCTCGCCGCTACGGACTCGCGCCCCCTGCGCGCCGCCTTTCTTTCCGCATTCCTGCAGAACATTACCGAGCGCCGCGTATCGATCGTCAATGCCTCCGCAGTTGCCGCGCAGGCAGGGATCGCGCTCGACGTGCACGTGGACCCGCAGGCGCACGTCTTCTCGTCGCTTTTGACGATCAAGATCGGCGATCGCTCAGCATCGGGAACCGTTCTACACTCCGGCCCCCGCATCACCGAACTGGACGGGTTCGAGCTCGACGCCGTTCCGCAGGACGTTTGGCTGCTCACCCGTCACGACGACGTCCCAGGTATGGTGGGGCGCGTCGGCACGATCTTAGGCGAATCCGGCATCAACATTTCTACGATGCAAGTCGCACGCAAAGCGGAACGACGCGAAGCGCTGATGGTGCTGGCGATCGATAGAAAAATGCCCGCCGCCGGTTTGGATGCCCTTCGCCGGTTGCGTGGCATCCATCGCGTCGACATGGCCGTCCTATAGGTGCCGATCGTCCGGATCGCCCGGCACGCCGAAACGACATGGAACGCGCAAGGCCGATATCAGGGCCGCATCGATGCGCCTCTCTCAGATCTCGGCCGCGCTCAGGCCGAAGCGCTCGCACACGCGCTGGCGGAGAAGGGCATCGCAAAGATTCTCTCCAGCCCCCTCTCGCGGTGCGTCGAAACGGCCATGCCGCTTGCCCGGACGATCGGCGTGCCGATCCAAACGGATCCCTTGCTGACCGAGATCGCGCACGGCGACTGGGAGGGGCGCTATCGCGAGGAAATCGCCCGCAACGATCCCATACGCTTTCGTGCTTGGCGGCAGCGCCCGGGAGAGGTGCAATTTACCGGCGGCGAGAGCTTACGCGACGTCGCCATCCGCTGGGACCGGTTCGTTTCCGCCTTTGAGCCGAGCGTCGATACGCTAATCGTCTCGCACGATATCGTCGTGCGCATCGCGCTGCTGGAGCGGACGGGGCGCTCGATCGACGATCTGCGAACGGTTCGCGCGCGCAACGCGGCGTATGCCGAATTTGAGGTCACCGAAGACCGCTGGCGGTTGCTGCACGAGTCGGTCACGGCGCATCTGAGGGGCCTCGCAGCCGACCACGCGCGCCAGGCTCTTTAAGTGGGTATCAAAGGAGTATGACACAATCAACGCCGTTCTTATCGGACGTTCAGGAACTACGCCGCCGCGCGCGCGAAAACATGATGCGCGGTCCGATTACGAGCGACTATCGCGGCGACGTTCATCAAGCCGTCGATATTCTGAATCAAGCGCTCGCTACTGAAGTCGTCTGCGTGTTGCGCTACAAGCGCCATTACTACATGGCTAAGGGCATCGCCAAAGACGCGGTCGCCAGCGAGTTTTTGGAACACGCCACGCAGGAGCAAGAACACGCCGACATGATCGCCGAGCGCATCACGCAGCTCGGCGGCGCGCCGAACTTCAACCCCGAAGGCATGAGCACGCGAAGCCACTCGGAGTACGTCGAAGGCGACGACATGGTCGACATGATCAAAGAAAATCTCGTGGCCGAACGCGTGGCGATCGAGTCATACCGCGAGATGATCCGTTTTTTCGGCGACAACGATCCGACCACTCGCCGCATGCTCGAGATCATTTTGGCCGTAGAAGAAGAGCACGCCAATGATATGGCGGATTTGCTCGAGCAACACGGCCCTTCGGCACGCGCCTAAGGCGCTGCTGGAGGACAGGCGCCGAGGTTATTGGCCTTGGGCTAGCGAGTAGCCGCGCGCGCCGTCGAACGTGTAGAGCCCCTCGGTTTTTATAACGTCGAAACCCGCGGCGGACATCGCCGTGATCAGCGCGGCGACCTGCTGCGTACCGAACGGCGAGTCTCCGTCGCGTTCGAAGCGGCAGCTCCAATGATCGCTCCAGTACGTGTCGGGATTGCCCTGCGGCCAGACCTTCGTGCCGCGGTTGCTGATGATCGTCAGCTTAGCGCCCGCGATGTCGAGGGCGTTCAAGCGGACGGCGATCTCGTCGGGACGGCCGCCGGGCTTGTCGATGAAGACATCCACGCCGGCCTGCTCCTTTTTGGCGCGCGCCGAGGCGCTGCGGACCGCAATATCCATCTGTGCGCCGGCGGCATAGCGCGCCGGCGGCAGTTGCTGCGGCTCCTGCCCCAGCCGCTCGATCACCGCATCGGCAAACTCGCGCGTGCCTACCTTGCATGTGCTGACGCCTTCAGAATAGACATCGTACGTGTGGATGCCGTCCTCAATCGCGGAAAGCCAGGCGTTGTGCGCGCGCTCGGCCACGTCGCCTTGGCCGATGTGCGAGAGCATTAGAAAGGCGCCGTGCAGCAAGCCCGATGGGTTCGCCAGATTTTGACCGGCACGCCGCGGCGCCGACCCGTGGATCGCCTCGAACATCGAGCAATGGTCGCCGATATTCGCCGATCCGGCTAAACCGACCGATCCCGTTATCTGCGCTGCAACGTCGGAGAGCACGTCGCCGTAGAGATTGGGCATCACCAGCACGTCGAAAGCCTCCGGCGTGTCGGCCATTTTGGCAGCGCCGATGTCGACGATCCAGTGCTCGTTTTCGATCTCGGGATACTCGCGCGCGATCTCGTCAAACACGGCATGAAAGAGCCCGTCGGTCAGCTTCATGATGTTGTCTTTGGTGAAACAGGTGACTTTTTTGCGCTTGTTCGCGCGTGCGTATTCGAAAGCGTACCGCACCACACGCTCGCTCCCGGGCCGCGAAATCAGTTTGAGGCACTGCGTGACGTCGTTCGTTTGCCGGTGCTCGATGCCGCCGTAGACGTCTTCCTCGTTCTCCCGTACGATGACGAGGTTCATCTTGGGATGCTTCGTCGCAACGTACGGGTCCAGCGACGCACATGGGCGCACGTTGGCGTACATTCCCAACGTCTTGCGAACCGTTACGTTGAGCGATTTGAACCCGCCGCCTTGCGGCGTCGTAATGGGCGCCTTTAGGAAAACATGCGTGCGCCGCAGCGAGTCCCACGAGCTTCCTCGATGCCGTTGCTTAACCCGCGCTTGTAAATGCTTTCGCCGATCTCGATGCGCTCGAGTTCCAGTTGCGCGCCGGCTGCCGTGATGGTGCGCAGCGTCGCATCCATGATTTCCGGCCCGATGCCGTCGCCGTACGCGACCGTGACCGGCGTCTTTGTGGCGATCATGTAACCCTCACAGCGACCATTCGTACGCGTTCCAGCCCTCGCTCGGGCCGTTCGGGCGGAAGTTTTGCAAATTTGGATTCGTCGCATACCGCAAGCGCGCATAGTACTGAAACACGGCGGGGACGTCCCGCGCCAGCAGCGACTGCGTCGTTGCGTACGCCGCTTTGCGAGTTGGGCGATCGAAATGGCGCAGGGCGGCCTGTTCGGCGGTATCCAGCTGCGGATTGCAGTAATGCGTCACGTTGTTGCCCGTAGGCGGCACTTGCGAGCACATCCACTGCGATGAGTCGTCGGGATCGGCTCCGGAAATCCATGAGAACAGACTCAAGTCGAACTTGCCGCTCTGCTGTATGCCGCCTTCTTGCATGGTGGCGTACAGCATGGTGTAAGTATACGTCTTGATCGGCACGTCGATCCCGACGGTGTGCAGGTCATTCTGGACTTGCACGCCGATGGCGCGCGCGGTTTCACTGCCCTGGCCGTAGCTGAGCTGCAGCGACAGCGGCTTGCCGTCTTTGTACCGCATGCCCCCCGCGCCGCGGCGCCACCCGGCGGCATCGAGCAGCGCGTTAGCTTTTGCGACATTATAGGGATACGTCGCGACGTTCGGATCGTACGCCCAATAGAAGTCCGACAAGTCTCCCGTCGCCACAGTTGCGGTGCCGTACGTGAGATCGTTAACGACTCGCTGCTCGTTGACCGCGTACACGATCGCGCGGCGGACTCGAAGATCGTCGAGCGGTGGATGCTTCATGTTGAAGAGGATCGAGCTGTATGAAGGCGCTTTCACCAGCAACGTGCGCACGCCCGGCGCCGCACGGAGATCGCGATAATTTGCGGCGCTGACGTCGATGATCAGATCTGTGCCGTGAGAGCGTATCATGGCGGCCGACGTGTTGCCGTCCGGAATCGTGTAAACCATGATGCGCTTGAGCTGCGGAGCGCCGCGAAAATAGTGCGGGTTGGCCTTGTACTCGACGTGGTCGCCGTGCTGCCAGGCAACGACTTGGAAGGCCCCCGTGCCGATGGGCTTTTGATTGAACGGAACGCGATTGATGTTCGGATATTGCGCCAGCAGGTGCTTGGGAATGATGCGGAACGGATCGTCGCTCTCGCCGAAGACGGTGTCGATAAAGGGCGAAAACGGCGCCTTTAAGCGGAAGACGACCGTGTAGGGATCGGGAGTGTCGACGGAGCGGACTTGATCGTACCCGCGGCGCTCCACCACGTTGTTGGCCGGATTCATCACGGCTTGCCAGTTGAATTTGACGTCGGCGCTGGTAAACGGCGCGCCGTCCTGCCAGCGAACGTTCCGGCGCAAGTGATACGTGATCGTGAAGCCGTCCTTGCTGATGCCGCCGTTCTGCAACGTCGGCACCGTGGCGGCCAAGTCGGGCACGTCGTTGCCTTTGTCGTCGATGGTGATGAGCAGATCGAAGGCCAAGCTTATCCAGAAAGTTTTCGGCGGTGTTGGTGCTCAGCAGCGGATTCAAAGAAGTCGGCTCGGCATAGCTCGCTACGCGTAAAACGCCGCCGGGATGGCTCACCTGCCCCTGCGTTCCCGGGGCTTGCGATCCTTGTTTGGTGCAGGCCGCCAGCAATGCGGCGGCGATCGTTGCGCAGGCTGCGAAGCGCCTTACGCCACGCATCGGAATTTTGCGTACATGTACGGATAATCGGCGTAGAACCAATTGCGGAAGCTGCGGCGGATCAACTCGGGCGCCGTCACCGGCGAAGCGCCCTTCATGATGAAATGCTTGCCGCCGAAGAAGTCCGCGCTGTATTCAGGATCAGCTCGCCATCGGCTCAAAGCCCTCAAACGGCCCAAATGGCGTCGCGGTCCACTCCCAGCCGTTGCCGACGAGATCGTGGATGGCCCAGGCGCTGGCTCCGGCCGGGTGTGCATCCACGGGCTCGGGATCAAAGCGCGCAAATCCGAAATTTCCGTGCAGGGGCTGCGGGGTCTGATCGCCCCATGGGTACGCGCGTTCGTCGCCCGAAGGCGTCCCGAAGGCGGCGCGTTGATACTCAGCTTCGCTCGGGAGCCGCCAGCCTTTCCAGGCGGCATACGCGGTCGCATCCTGATGGCGCACGTACACCGGCCACGAAAGCGGCAGGGGAAGTTCGTCGAATTGCGCGCGCAGCGCAAATTCGCCGTCGTGTTCTATCCAAAACGGCGGAACGGGACCGCCTTGCTTGACGAAATGCAAGTAATCGGCATTCGTCACAGGATAGCGCTGAATCGAGAACGCTCCCACGTTGCGCTCGTGCGCTTCAAACTCGTTGTCCCAGCCGAATTGCGCGGTTTCGCGCTGTGCGCCGAGCGTTGCAATCCCCGCAGGTACGTCCACGAAATCATTCCCCGGCGGCGACGAATCGCGATGCTGCTGCGGCAACCGCCGTTTGCTCGTTCGATCGAGCTGATGCACCAGATACAACAAGGTTTCATGGTGCATCTGCTCGTGCTCGAGCAGCGTGTAGACTGCCTGCCCGCGCGCTAACCGGGGAACATCGGGATCTTCCAGCTTCGCGTTCGCGATAGCCTCCAGCACGCGTTCGTCGCAGGCTCGTCCAAAGGCGCCGATCGCATCACGCGAGGGCCAACCGTGCGGATCGTGCGACTTCGCTTCGTCCGCCGACGCGGGATCGATTCCGCGTTCAAACAAACGCTCGATGTCCGCGTCCAGCGGCGTTTCGCCGAGCGCCCGTTCGTTGAGGACCAAGAAGCTGAACGCCGGGAGATGGCCTTCGTAAAAAGCAAACGGATGGCGCAGCGGGATTGGCCTGGAGTAATACGCTTGCGGATCGACGAGCCCGAAGAGCTGGGCAGACCTCACGCGATTTCTGCGATACCAGCCGGAAAGCGCTTCACGGTCGAGTTTCAGGTGCACCGCGGCGGAGGTCGGCATGGCGCTTACAACGTTCCCCGGCGCTCTTGTTCTTTCTCGATGGAAACGAAGAGCGCTTTGAAGTTGCCTTTCCCGAAGCTCAAGCTGCCCTTGCGCTGAATGATCTCGAAGAACACCGTCGGCCTGTCTTGCAGCGGCTTTGTAAAGATCTGCAACATGTAGCCGAGATCGTCGCGGTCAACGAGGATCCGCAGCTCCCGAAGGACTTGCGTCGCTTCATCGATGTGGCCGACGCGCGATTCCAGTTCGTCGTAGTAGGCGTCGGGCGTGTCCAAAAACTCCACGCCGTTCGCCGAAAGAGCACGGATCGTTTCGATAATGTCGTCGGTTCTGATCGCGATGTGCTGGACTCCCGCGCCCCCGTAAAACTGCAGGTACTCCTCGATCTGCGATCGCTTCTTTCCTTGCGCCGGCTCGTTGATCGGGAACTTTACGCGATGATCGGCGTCCGTCATCACCTTGGAGCGAAGGGCGGTATACTCGGTCGAGATGTCCTTGTCGTCGAACGAGATCAGTTGTGAAAACCCGAAGACTTGGGCATAGAAATCGCCCCACCGATCCATCTCCCCCCATCCGACGTTGCCGACGCAGTGATCCACCGCTACCAGCCCGGGTTTGATGGTGGACGGAAAAGATTTCAGCGCCGGCGCGTACTTCGGCAGGAAAATCCCTCGATAGCCGTCGCGCTGAACGAACGTGTGGATCGTATCGCCGTAGGTAGCGATCGATGCGGTGACGACGGTACCCTGATCGTCGGAGCGTTCTTCGGGTTCCCGTACCACGCGGGCGCCGCCCGCGACGGCGGCGTCGAATGCGGCGCGCGCATCCTGCACCGCAATCGCGATATCTTTGATGCCGTCGCCGTGCATCGCGACGTGGCGCGCGATCTCATCGTCCGGGCGCAAGCTCGAGGTGAGCACGAACCGGAGCTGGTTCTGCACCAGAACGTATGACGCGCGATCTGCAAGCCCCGTTTCCGGCCCGGCATACGCGACCTGATCGAATCCGAACGCCGCGCAATAAAAATACGCGGCCTGCTTTGCGTTGCCGACGTAAAATTCGACGTGGTCCCAATCGATTTTCGCAAGCGGGCTGTGGCGGTGCGACGCAAGCGTTTCCATGAGAGGAGGGCAGTTAGCGAGCCGCCCGAAGCGGCCCTGTAACATGCACGCCGTCCGCAGCGCTTTTACGGCGCTGATCGACTATGCCGGCCTTTTCCCGCCAGCGCGCCTTCCCATGGAGTCTGCCGTGGCCGAGTACGCGGAGCAGCGGCGCGGAACGTATGCGTGGATGCTCGGTCGATTCATCGTGCCCGCTTCACGCTTGGCGGAGCTGTGCGAGCATCTCGGCGGCGGCGCGTTCCCGCTCTCGGTGATCGTGGACGCGGGCAGCGACGCACGCACGTGGTTCGCGCAGATGCAGGCACGGTTGGCTTCCGCTTCGCGAGTGCCGCTGGACGACGCGACGATCGAGGCGTTGGAAGTACCGCTGCCGCCTTTGCTTTCCCGACGCGATACCTACGACGCCGCAATCGCTCAGTACGCCGCCTCGGCGACGCAGAGCGGCTTCGAGCGCCTTCCTTCGTATATGGAGATTCCTAGAACGCAAGAGTGGGACGGGCGCTTGGACGGCACCATGCAAGCGCTTCAGCGCCGCAACCTCGGCGCAAAGATTCGCTGCGGAGGTGAAACAGCCGAGGCTTTTCCCTCATCGGCTGACGTAGCGGCGTTCATTGCGGCGGCCGCGCGGGCCGGCGTCCGGTTCAAAGCGACGGCGGGCCTGCACCATCCGCTGCCGCGTATCGATGAAGCGACGGGCGCACGAATGCACGGGTTTTTGAACCTCATTGCGGCTGCCGCGCAGCTGCCGCCGAACGGTTCCGAAAGCGAACTCGTGCGGACGCTTGAGGACGACTCGGCCAGCCAATTTTTCGAATTGCACGAGCCGGCTTTGCAGCGGGCGCGCGATCGATTTGTATCGTATGGCAGTTGCAGCTTTTTGGAACCGGTCGCCGATCTGATCGATCTGCAACTCTTGCGCGATGGCGAGTGATCCTGCGCTTCGTTCCTGGGTTCCGGTACCCGCCGGAAGCGATTTCCCAATTCAAAATTTGCCGTACGGCGTATTTTCCGCCCGCGGAAAGGCATCGCAGATCGGCGTCGCCATCGGCGACCACATTCTCGATCTGTCTGCGTGCTCGGATGCCGGGCTTTTCACGGGCGTCGCGGACCGCGAAATTCTGCAAGCGCGAAATCTGAACGGCGTTTTAGCTGCCGGGCAGGCGCTTTGGCGGCCGCTTCGCGCTCGCGCGATCGAGCTGTTGCGCGCAGACACGAACGCGTTTCAGGCGCACAACCGTGAGAGGTTCTTGGTGAAACGCACGGAGGTGAGCATGCTGCTGCCCTTTACACCAGGTGACTACGTCGATTTCTATTCATCCCGCGAGCATGCGACGAACCTTGGCAAAATTTTGCGTCCGAACAGCGAGCCGCTGTTGCCGAATTGGAGCTGGCTCCCAATCGGCTATCACGGACGTTCCGGCACGATCGTGATCGACGGGACGCCGATCGTGCGGCCCTGCGGTCAGATGAAGCCGGCCGATGCCGCCGCGCCGGTCTTCGGTCCGACGCGGCAACTCGACATCGAGTTGGAGGTCGGGTTCATTACCGGTCCCGGCAACGCACTAGGAACGACGATACCGGCGGGCGACGCGCAGCGGCATATCTTCGGACTCGTTCTCGTGAACGATTGGAGCGCGCGCGACATTCAAGCGTGGGAATACCAGCCGCTCGGGCCTTTTTTGGGCAAGTCGTTTGCGACGTCGCTCTCGCCGTGGATCGTCACGCTCGAGGCGCTGGAAGCTTTTGCGGTGCAGGCACCGCCCCAAGATCCGCCGGCGTTGCCGCACTTGCACGATCCGCAGCGGCGTGCGTACGATGTCGATCTGTCCATTGGGCTGCAGACGGCCGGCATGCGAGCCCAAGGATTGCACGAGGACATCATCGCGCGCACGAACTTTCGCTCGGTGTACTGGTCAATGGCGCAGCAACTTGCGCACGTGACGTCCAACGGCGCCGTCATTCGGCCCGGGGATCTGTTCGCTTCGGGGACCGTTTCAGGGACCACCGCCGACAGCTACGGCAGCCTCATCGAGCTGACGTGGCGCGGAGCACGGCCGCTGCACCTCTCGTCCGGCGAGTCGCGCGGGTTTTTACAAGACGGCGACTGCGTGACGCTCCGCGGATGGTGCGAAAAAGACGGCGTTCGGATCGGTTTCGGCGAGGTGCGCGGCACGATCGAAGCGGCGAGGGCCTAAGGAATGCGGTTGGTGCTGCTGGCCGCGATCCTCTTTCTTGGTTTGACCTTGGCTAATGCCTTCGCGTACCGCGCGGACCTGGATCGCCTCGCTTCGTCGGCTTACGTTCCGGTGCACTTGCGCCAGCATTGGAGTGCGCATGCCGCGCTCGACAACGCCATTTGGCGAGAGATCGGCGCGATCGTCGTTACTGCCGTGCTCTACGGCGCAGTCACGGGGCTCGGGAGGGGCTCGTCTTCGAGCCAACTGCGGTAATACTGCTGGTCTTCGACGTTCAAAGCGTCCTGCGAAAGTTGCAGCGGATTAAAGGTGTCCACCATCACGGCGATCTCGTCCGTCGATTTCTTTCCTAGGCTGGCCTCCACCGCGCCCGGTTGGGGTCCGTGCGGCGCGCCGGCGGCATGCAGCGTAATCGAGCCTTCCTCGACGCCGCGGCGGCTCATGAAGTTTCCGCTGACGTAGTACAACACTTCATCGCAATCGACGCTCGAATGGTTGTAGGGCACGGGAATGGCCAGCGGATGGTAGTCGAAGAGGCGCGGCACGAACGCGCAGAAAGCCGCGCCGGGAGCTTCAAAGGTGGCATGCGCCGGCGGCGGTTGATGGAGCTTTCCGGTGATCGGCGCAAAGTCGTCCACATTGAACGCATACGGGTAGCAGTAGCCGTCCCACCCCACCACGTCGCAGGGATGATTCCGTACGGTGTAGATGGCGTTGCGCCCGTTGTTGCTGACACGCACTTCGTACTCCCCGGTCTCTTCGATCGGGTCGCGGAGTTGCGGCGTACGAAAATCGCGCTCGTAATACGGAGCGTGCTCCTCCAATTGCCCGAACTCGTTGCGATACTTGCGCGGAATGCGGATCATGCCGGCGCTCTCGTGCACGAGCATGCGTGTGGATGCGTCGGGAAGGATCCGGTACGTCGTTCCGGTCGGCAGCAAGACATAGTCGCGTGCCCGGTACGCTAGATCGCCAAACGGCGTTTGGATCGTTCCATGCCCGGTATGAATGAACAGCAATTCGTCGCCGCCGACGTTCCGGTAAAAATACGATGTCGGCGACTCGGCGCGTGCGACCGAGATCAGGAGGTCGGCGTTGCCGGCCAGCGGCGTGCGTCCTTCAATCGGATCGTCGCCGAGCTGAATCCGCGCCGTTTTGAAATGGCGGTTTCGCAGCGGCTCGTTTGCGCGCAGCTGCAACGGGCGGCGCTCCCACGAGCGCACCTCGACGGTCGCCGTCGGCGGACGCAGGTGATAGAGCAACGAGTAGACGCTCTCGAATCCTTTGGTCGAAAAAGCTCTTCCGCGTAGAGGCCGCCGTCAGGCCTGCGGAATTGGATGTGGCGCTTCTCGGGAAGCTGCCCGTTGCGCACGTAGGAAACCATCGTTAGACTATTCCCGAATCGGGAGCGGCGGCTGCCCGCTCTGCGGCAGGCCCGTTCTTTGGCGCAGGCGCAGGAATCATCGGCCGTACGTGGCGGTAAGCGAGGTTCGCGCCAAAATATGGCCTCTCATGGCGCTTTGGAGCTGAGCGCCGGTGAGGTGCGCGCCCCTAATCCGCGGCACGTTGAGCGCGTAGAGCGTCGTAATGTAGTGGTGGGGCGGTCCCGGAGGCGGACAAGGTCCGTGATACCCGGTCGCCCCGCGCGAATTGATGCCGCTCTGCGCGTCTTGCAGCCGCGCGTTTTGCGCCAACCCGCGCAGCGATGCGGGGAGATTGTACGCGACCCAATGGAAAAAGCCGCTCGGCGCGTCCGGATCGTACATGACGATCGCAAACGACCGCGTCCCACGAGGAACGCCGCGCCAGCTCAGATCGGGCGAGCGGTTTTCGCCGGGACAGGCGACGGCAACGCGCGGCACGATGCCGCCGGCGTGGATCGTCGACGATGTCAGAATGAGCGCGAGCAAGGCGATCATGGGCGTTTCTCCTGCAGCGGCGTGGGTTCCGAAAACTCGGCGTAAAAAGCGTTGGGGTCCATCGGCCTTCCGAGAAAACGCCGCACTTCGGCATCCGGATCGTATGTGCGCGCGGGCGCCAGAATGTCTTCGCGATAGCGTTCGCCGACACGCGGATTTTCCAAGCCGCCTTGCAAAAACGCCGTGAACATGTCCTGCGCGTAGACCTTCGACCATAAGTAGCCGTAGTAGCCCGCATCGTAGCCACCCATCAAGTGCCCGAACGACGCTTGCGGATGGATACCGGGGGTCATCGGCATGGGCGATACTTGGCGCGAGATGCGCGCCCAGACCGCAGTCGTGTCGACGTGCGGACCGCTGGTGTGATAGGCGAGATCGATGTCGGCCAGCATGATTTGACGAGTCGTAAAGTACGCGTTATCGACGTAGCGCGCTCGGATCATCGAGGCGATGAGATCGTCCGGCAGCGGTTGCCCTGTCTGCTGATTCGCGCTGATCTGCTTGAGCATCTGCGGCTGCCACACGAAGTTCTCCAGCATCTGCGAAGGCGCTTCAACAAAATCCCAGGTGAAGCCGTTGCTGAGCGTTTCGTACGGCGCCGTTGCCAAGAGCGCCGCCATGTTATGTCCGAATTCATGGAAAAACGTGACAACGTCGTCGTGGCTAAGCAATGCCGGACGCCCCGGCGCGGGCTTTGGCCAGTTCCCCACGACCGCCGCGATGGGAGCGCGGTAGGCGCCGCCGATGACGCGTACCGGCAAGATCGGAAAGTTGGCGAAATGTTCGTACTTCCCGGAACGCGGATAGAGATCGAAGTACGTCGTCCCGATGAAGCGCCCGCTTTTTGCGTCGCTGACTTGGTATTCGAGGACGTCAGGATTCCAGGCATCCGACGGATCGATTTTGCGGAAATTGACTCCCAGGATCGTATGGTAAATGTTCAGCACCGCATCGATCGTGTGGTCGACCGGGAAATATTGCCGGATCGCATTCTGATCGACGGCGTACGCTGTCTTGTTGAGCAGGTTGTCGTAATACGTCACGTCCCAGGGTTGGAGCACCGCCGCCGCGTCCTTGGTGCCGCTCGCTTTTAGCACGCGTAACCGCTCGAGGTCCGAGCGCGCCGCCGGCAAGATGCGCGCGTCAAGCGCATCGAGGAAGCTGTGCACTCGCGCCGGCGACTGCGCCATACGATCTTCCAGCTGGTACTGCGCCCAGGTTTCGTACCCCAGCAAATGCGCCAGCCGATCGCGTATCGCAATAGCCTGTTCGAGCAACTGCGTGTTCGGGCCGGCCTCCCGGTTATTGTAGGCAACGTAGAAGCTGTGCCGGGCGGCCTCATCGCTCTCGTTTTGCAAGAATGGCGTGACGGTGCTTTCATTTACCGGCACGGCGTATCCGGAAGCATTCTTGGTAAGTCCGCTTACGAAATCCGAAGGCAGGGACGCGGCTTGCGCGGCGGAGATGGTGATGGCCGTCTGATCGTTGCTGAGGTTTTGCGCGAATGTGTTTTCCATGTTCGTCAACTGGTCGGAAAGCCTGACGAACTCGACTCGACGAGCTGCCGACAGGGCGGCCCCGCTGCGCCTAAACGTATCGAGCCAAAGCGAGACCAGCTTGCGCGCGTAGACGGTGTTTGCGGAGCGGCCACGGGTAACGGCAGCCACGTCCGCATACAGCTGAGGACTGGCCGAAAGGGCGGTAAAGAAGGCGGACTCATCGTTATTGCAGGCTTGCGAGGCGTCGCGCACGCTTTTTTGCCTGGCGACTTCGAAAAGGAACGTCTGCGCGACGGTTTGGTCGTTGAGATCCGACGAAAGGTTTTCCAGCGGAAGGACGACGGTCGTGAACGTCTTTGGACCGCGCAGCGCCACGAGGCGGCTCACGCGCTCTTTCGCGCGTTTGATCGCGCTCGCGCACGATGACGTGACCTGGGCGGCACTGAGTTTCCAGTTGACGGCGGTGGGCGCCGCCGCCGGCAAGGGCGCGGCAGCGGCGGGCAAGACTGCCGGCGCCGACGCGCAGGCCCAAACGGCGACGAGAACAGGGAATCGAATCACGTAAACCTCCTTACCGCTAGGTTCGACCTTGGTGGGTTGCTGCCGTGCCCGGGCGACGTGCTATGATGCTTGCCAGCCATGGCGGAGGCCGGGCTTCGCGCGGCGTAATCTCGCGAACCCCGCCAGGCCCGGAAGGGAGCAACGGTAAGCGGGCACTTACGGGCGCCGCGAACCACCTGGTCTTCGTCGTGGTCCTTTTCCATGCGCAGATTACACAGCCGCTACTTCATCAAAGTCGTACCGCAGAACGGCGAGGTGGTTCACCGCTTCGAGCTGACCGGGCGCCGCATCATGGGCGTTTTGCTGTGCATTGCGCTGCTCGTCGCGTTCGCCGCGGCGCTGGCCGCGCTGCAGGTCGTTCGCGCCCATGCGCGCGTCGCCGCGTTGCAATCAGCCGAGGCAGCGCAGTATCGGCAACTTCGTGCGTTCGACCGCGATGCCGCGCAAATTCGCGCGCAGCTGCGGGGCGTGGAGCGGCAGAATGCGACGATCGCGCACACCCTTGGGCTGCCGACGCCCAAGCCGCTGCAGACGCCGCAGCGGCCGCAAAGTTCTTCGATCACGGCGCACGCCCGGACGCTTGCGGCACAAAGCGATCAAACTGCGCGCGAGTCCGCCAGCCTTCAGGCGTTGGCGTTGCGCGTCATCAACGTCCGTCACGCCGCGGCGCTGGCACGAACTCGAATCCTTGCCGCAATCCCATCGATCGATCCGGTAGACGGCGCCCCGGTCGTCGGATGCTTTTGCTACCGCAGTTCACCATCGCCCGAATTTCATCCGGGAGTCGACCTGCAAGCCGATTATGGAGAAGTGGTGCACGCAGCGGCGGCGGGAGTCGTCGCATCCACCGGGTGGGACGGCGGTTACGGTTTAAAGATCGATGTGGACCACCAAAACGGCTATCACACCTGGTACGCCCACCTTTCGCGTATCGATGTCGCGCCCGGCGCTCGCGTGAGCAAAGGGCAGCCGATCGGACTCGTGGGCGATACCGGATTTTCCACGGGAGCGCACCTGCATTATCAGGTCATGCTCAACGGTTCGCCGGTCGATCCGACACCTTATCTACACGGTAGCGCTCACGGATGAGCGCCGCTTGGTGTCAGCTCCTCAACGCGGTACACATCATCATTTGGCTGTACACGCTGATCATGCTGGCGTACGCAGTGGTTTCGTGGGTTCCGGACCTGCGTGGCCGCTGGAGCGACTATGTCGCCATGTTGGTTGAACCGGCCCTTGCGCCCGTGCGCCGAATCGTTCCGCCTGCCGCCGGCATCGACTGGTCGTTCCTCATCGTCATGCTCATTTTGTGGCTCGTGGACCGGATGGTCATCGCCCGCGCGACGGCAGCCTGTTTCTTCAGCAGTTGACGATCCGCAGCGAGTCGGCGCATCGATCGATCGTTGCGGACACCGTCCGCAATTTTTGCATTATCGCGCATATCGACCACGGGAAGACGACGCTTTCCGACCGTTTGCTCGAAACAACGCGAACGATCGAGTTGCGCGACATGGAAAACCAGGCGCTGGACGCCATGGACCTCGAGCGCGAACGGGGCATCACGATTCGGATGCATCCCGTGACGATGCGCTATGCCGCGGCCGACGGACAGACGTATCAGCTCAATCTGATCGACACGCCCGGGCACGTTGACTTTTCATACGAGGTGTCTCGGTCGCTTGCAGCCTGCGAAGGGGCGGTGCTGATCATCGACGCCGCGCAAGGGATTGAAGCGCAGACCCTAGCCAACTATCACCTCGCCCTCGAACACGACCTGGCAATCATTCCGGTGATCAACAAGATCGATCTTCCGGCAGCAGATCCGGAGCGCGTTCTGGGCGAGGTTGAAGAGCTCTTGATCATCGAGCGCGGCGACTGCATTCTGGCGAGCGCAAAAAACGGCATCGGCATCGACCAAATCTTGGAAGCGATCGTGCATCGCATTCCGCCGCCCAAAGGCCATACCGGGCACCTGCGCGCTCTCGTTTTCAATGCTGCCTTCGATCCGTACCGCGGCGTCGTCAGCTACGTGCGGATCGCCGACGGGCGATTGCAGGCAGGCACGCGCTTCATGTCCATGGCGCATCAGCGCATTTTCGAGTGCGTCGAGGTCGGGATCTTCAGCCCCGCGATGCGCCCCGTATCGCAGCTGGACGTAGGCAGCGTCGGATACGCGATTGCCAACATCAAGTCGCTCGGCGAGATCGACGTCGGCGACACGATCACGGACGCAGCCAGCCCAGCGCACGTGCCGCTGCGGGGCTACCGTAAGGCGGTGCCGATGGTGTACTGCGGCTTGTATCCGAATGAAGGCGCCGATTACGGCGACCTGCGCGACGCGCTCGAAAAGCTGAAGCTCAACGATGCCGCGCTGGTGTACGAGGCGGAAACCTCGGCCGCGCTCGGCTTCGGCTTCCGCTGCGGCTTCTTGGGTCTGCTGCACATGGAAGTCGTACAAGAACGTCTCGAACGCGACTACGGCCTCGATCTGATCGCCACTTCGCCGTCGGTCGTTTTCCGCGTGACCCGCACCGACGGCAGCGTGCAGATGATCGACAACCCCAGCAAACTTCCCGCACCCAATACCATCAGATCCATCGATGAGCCCTACGTAAAGGCAACCATCATTACGCCACCCGAGTACGTCGGCACGATCATGGAGGTCACGCAAGCGCGCCGCGGCACTCTTTCGAATATGGAGTACTTGCACGACGGAAGGGTCATCTTGAACTACGAGATGCCGCTGATCGAGGTGATCGTCGATTACTTCGATCAGCTGAAATCCCGCACGAAGGGCTATGCCTCGCTCGACTACGAGGTCGTCGGATACCGGGAAGGCGACTTGGTGAAGCTTGAAATTCTGCTCGGAGGCGAAGTCGTCGATGCGCTTTCCTTTATCGTCGAACGCTCCAGGGCAGCGGCGCGCGGCCGCGCTTTGACGGAGCGGCTCAAAGAACTGATTCCTCGCCAGATGTTCGATGTGCCGATTCAGGCCGCAATCGGCGGCAAGATCGTGGCGCGCGAAACGGTCAATGCGATGCGCAAAAATGTGCTGGCCAAGTGCTACGGCGGAGACATTACGCGCAAACGCAAGCTGCTGGAGAAGCAGAAAGCCGGAAAAGAGCGCATGAAGCGGGTCGGCAAAGTCGATCTTCCTCAGGAAGCCTTCATGGCAGTGTTGCGCATCGACTCATAGTTTCGTGAAAACGTTCGTTGCAACGAAGAACCTCAGCAAGCTCGACGAATTGCGCGCGATCTTCGCCGGCAGCGAACTGGACCTCGACACCTATCCCCTCTACATTGCGCCGCAGGAAGGCGAAACCAACTACGCCGATAACGCAGCGATCAAAGCGCTCGCGCTGCATAAACAGCTGCGCGAGGGCGGCGTAACCGCGGCGGTGCTTGCCGATGATTCCGGACTGGAAGTCGCCGCGCTGGGCGGAAGGCCTGGCGTCCTCTCCGCGCGTTATGGCGGCATTGACATCAGCTGGAGCCGTCGACGCGCAAGGTTGTTGCAGGAACTGGCGAGCGTACCCCAGCGGCAGCGGCAGGCGAAATTTTGCTGCGCGATGGTTCTGCTACACGAAGGGCGGCGCACCGCCGGCTACGGCGAAGTTGAAGGGACGATCACGCAGGCGGAACGTGGGCGTTTTGGATTTGGTTACGATCCCATTTTTCTCTACGTGCCCGACGGCAAAACGTTTGCCGAGATCGATGAAGCGCACAAGAACGCGGTAAGCCATCGCGCCCGCGCCGCCGCCGCCCTGATCGAAGCCTTACGCGCGCGTGTCTGACTCGATTGCGGTCGTTAGCGCAGACGATGAGGATCTGACGTACTTCGCGCACCGGCGCACGAACGACGAAGAAAGCGCGCGCCTGTACCGCGAACTTGCGCAAAGCGCGCCAGGGGGCGCGCACGTCGTTCGGGATGCGGGCACGCCGATCGGCATCGCATTCGCGCACGCCATGGAAGACGAATGGTTTTTGAGCGAAATATTCGTTGAGCCGTCGTTTCGCGGCAACGGAATTGGGTTCGCGCTTTTGCGGGCCGCGGCAGCCGGAGCTGGCGATGTCCTGCGCGCCGGCCTACTGTCCGCCGCAGACCCCCCAGGAATCGCGTTCTACGTGCGGCGCGGCGTCGCGCTGCAGACACCCGTCATCAGCGTGCGCGGCGAGATTCCCCACCGCAACGAGATTCTTCGCATGGCGGCCGGCGACTATCGTTTTTCCACGGAGCCGCTCGACCTCACGTTGCATCGCGCGGCGGTGGCGCAGCTCGATCGCGAAGTGCGGGGGACGGCAAGGCCCCTCGATCACCCATTATTTTTGCGCAGCGCTTACGGCGTCGCGTTCCGGCGTGATGCGGAGATTGCCGGATACGCGTACGTCTGGCAAAGCGGACGCGTCGGTCCGCTCGTCACGGCGTCGGCGGCGTATGCGGTGCAGTTCTTTGCCTTTGCGCTGGCCGCAGTGCAAGAGCGGTTCGGCGCAAGCTGGTGCACGGCGCTGATCGCCGGCGAAAACGTGCGCGTCGCTCGTGCCGCAGCGTCCGCAGGTCTCACCATCGATCGCGTCCTGCTCTTTGCCGCCGATCCGGCGCCGCGCGATCTCAGCCGCTATATCGGCTTCCATGACCTCCTGTTTTAAAGAGCGGGATCGTCCTGCGGCCTCCCGTACATTCTTCATCGGCAAGTCGGGACGTAGCTCAGCTTGGTAGAGCGCTTCGTTTGGGACGAAGAAGTCGCTGGTTCGAATCCAGTCGTCCCGACACGTTTGCCGGCGCATGGTATCCTAAATCGTGGTGCGGCATCCGCTTCGTGCGGCCGTGGTCTAACGGATAAGGCACGAGTCTTCTAAACTCGAAGATGGGGGTTCGATTCCCTCCGGCCGCGCGAGCCTTACATGGTGGCTGTAGCTCAGTTGGTTAGAGCGCTAGACTGTGACTCTAGAGGTCGCGGGTTCGGATCCCGTCAGCCACCCCAACGATCGTTCGATCCGAGTTATAATGAGATAGCGATATGACGTTCACTTCATTTCTGTACCGGTTGGCGCGAGCTTCGGCGTGGGGCCGGGCGATCGGGCGGGCGGCTTCGGGGCATCCCGCGACGCTTGCGCGGCGAGTCCGTAACCGGTATATCATGCGCGCGATCGGACCCTGGCTGCGCCGGTAGTACAAACCTGGGCATGGGAAGGGTGTTAAAACGGGAACCAGAAGGCGATTGCGCCTTTAGCTCAGCTGGTAGAGCAGCGGACTTTTAATCCGTTGGTCCCGGGTTCGAATCCCGGAGGGCGCACGGCGCACCGCTAGCTCAATGGTAGAGCAGTTGACTCTTAATCAATTGGTTGGGGGTTCGAGTCCCTCGCGGTGCAGATTCTGGAAACCCCCGTGCTTACCGTAACCCCGGTAACCGCGGGGTTTTTCATTGAGCGCTATCCCACCCAGTCGCTTTGGATTTTTCACCGACGCACACAACAATACGTTCAATGGCCGAGGCGGCTGCGATTCCCCGTGGGATTAGTAGCTGAACGGAATGCGCTGCGGCCAAGGTATAGCGTCAGTATAACCGTCTCGCGGATCGCGTGCGACTTCAGTGATACCGATTTGCGCTGAGGGGATGGCCTTACCGCCGAACCAGATCGTGTCTGCTGCTCCCATGAAGTCTTCGTGAGCTTCCACCGAGTCGTTCACAATAGTTGTACACGATGAGGGTGCTGGTGTGCTGTCCGGGCGTATGCGCGAAAAGATCCATATGCCTGTAGCGGTAAGCTCAAAATAACCGCTGCTTATAATGATCGGCACAACCCAGTGCACTGGGTGCTGCTCCTCTTCTGCGATGTCGGCCCGGACGTTCTCGGTTAGCCACTCGTCGGCAACGACAGGGTTTTCCCCGCGGGAAATTCGGACGGCATTGTAGTCCTGAAGGCACGGCACTTCTGTTACTGGGTCTAATGTAGCGAGTCGATAATTCCCGCTACGTTCGGCCGGTGTCGGAGTGTAGTCTGGGACGAGCGGTAGAGCGGACGCCTTGAGCATCTGCTGCCCGCCGGCAAGTTTGACATTATCGTGAACGTCTGTGTGGGCGGCATCAAGATGTATGTTTAAGAGATAATGTCCCGGCTTCGCAGCAAATGAAAATGTTCCGTCAGGCGCGGAGGTGGCCTCCGGAATAGGCGTGGCTCCGCGCACCCATGGTGATAAGCTCACCTGGGCTCCGCCAATCGGTTTGTCGTTAGAATCTTCAACCACGACGCCTTGCGCACTGGTCATTGCTGCTGCCTGCGTGGATGGTGCCGCGGATGGGGTTGTTGAGACGCCACCTCCGCAGGCACACAGTAGACCCATTAAGATTGCTACCGTAAACCCTAGCTTTGGCTTACGCATGGTTCCTCCCGAGCAGGCTGACAAACCGTTCGCTACCGCTTCCTGAATCTCTACCAGGTACCGGCGCGGGCGCGAACCGGAACTTGAAACACAGCCGTACTGGAAGCACCAAGACGCCTGTAAACGACCATAAAATGGGGGCCCGGGGTAACCCCGCTGGGTTTTTCGTTCGAGGCATCAGATGAGCCGCTACGAATCTTTTTAGCAACGTGTTGGTTGTTGCAACGCCATGAAGCCGAAGCCCGCAAAATGGCGATGAGACACGTAGCGATCGTGCTTTACGTGCTGGCAATGGCAGGCGTCATCGTCGCTGTCGATTTCGCGTTCTTCCGACATCGGTTCTGGGAACGGCTGATCGTGAATATTGGAATCGTCTTGGTGTTCGCAGCCTTCTACTTGAGATTCCTGAGGCGTCCCTAAACCTGGGGCGCCCGGGAGTAGGGCCTTCCCGAAAAAGGTTATGGTTCGGCAGCGCTGCCGACGCGGGCCGCACGTTCTGGAGTTGCCGGCCCCTAGCCTTGCTTACGGCTCAGGCATAGAATCGAGAGGGGAGGGACCTTATGTATCAATCGCCCGCAATTCTGGCATCCTTCGATGCCCAGGCGGTTCTCACTGAAGTAGTCGGACAAGGTTCCGGCTGCGACACTGACAGGACGAACCTCTGCCTCTAGGCCTACGTTAAGACCCGGGCAGAGACCCCCGCCGTTAACGCGGGGGTCTCGCTTTATCTCGCACGTGGCGCTGTCGTTTTCGTGAACTCGGGCAGTGCCGCGGCGGCATCATCGCTTGAGCCAACGCGCACCTCCATCGTGCGGATGGCGCGCAACACTCGCTCCTCCCGGGCAGACTGCCGGCGATAATGCACGAGCGTATCGAGCGGGTACCACAAACCCACCCATGCGATCACAAGAAAGAATCCATCGCCGAGCAACAGCTTCGTCAGCGTGGCAAGACCCGAATGATTGAAATAGTACGAAAGCAGCACTCCGAATGCGAAGATCACAAAGCCGGTTCGAAATGCGGCCATGACCTCGCGCCATTGCGCGCGCCGCAAGAGTTCCGTTTGGCGCAATCGCTGCGTGCAATACCGTTCGATCGCGTCGCTTAAACGCTGCCGCGTGTCGGGCTGAAGCTGATCGCGGGGTAGAGCGATAACGACCGTGGTTCGGTCGTTCAATCGGCGAGGCGTCAGCTCAAGCATCAATTCTTCGATACCGCTAAAGAGCCGTCCACGGGCGGATAGAACGTCCGCAGCCTGCGCTTGGAACAGCTCTTCGGGCGTGTTCAAACGAAGCACGATCTCTTCCACGATACGTCCGCGAGGCATTCCGCGGAAAAGAAGAAACCCCGCTTGCGCAAGCGCGCCGGCGGGGCTTTCTTTCCTTACCGAAACGCTTTCGGTATTACTTTCCGGTGCGGACTCCCGAACGCTCCGTCGGAGGCGTGAGAATCGCGACGGCGCTTTCGTCCAGCACCGGCACTCCGAACCTAATCATGGTTACTCCTTGTGGCCGTTGCTCCGGAGCATCACGGCCGTGCTAGTGCCGATCCATCATAGTCGTTCGATGCTTTCATCGCTATGTGAATCGTCATATTCTACGGTCGAACAAAGCAAATGTTTCAGAGCTGTTTAAAAGAGGATTCCTTCCTCTTTCAATCCTAGTCGTTAAGCTTGACGCCGTGTGAAGTCTGCTACGCTCAGACGGAACTCTACGTAACGGTGAACGATTATCGCTTCGTTCGCTGCAGCTCGTGCGAGCATCAATTCGTTCCAATTGCCGCTGCGCGTTCGCACACCGATGCGATCTATGGCGATGAGTACTTTAGCGGCGGCGGCGCCGGCTACGCCGATTACATCGCCGATGCGGAGCTGGTGCGCGAGCATGCGCGCCGCTACGCGCGGCTGATCGCTCGTTACAGTAAGCCGAGCAGGGTGCTCGACGTCGGCGCCGCTGCGGGGTTCACGCTTTGCGCGTTCGCGGAGCACGGCTGGACGGGCGAAGGCTTAGAGCCCAACGCCGCGATGGCGGCTTACGGCGTGACGCAATTCGCCGTGCCCGTGAGCGTGGGGACGGCCGAAGACGCGCGCTTGGCCGACCCGTACGGCCTCGTGACCATGCTGCAAGTCGTCGCCCACTTCTACGACGTACGGCGCGCCTTTTCGCGTTTGGCACGGGCTACCAACGTCGGCGGATGGTGGCTCATCGAAACCTGGAACGCGCAGAGCCTAACCGCGCGCATATTGGGCCGGCGTTGGCACGAGTACAGCCCTCCCAGCGTGCTGCGCGTCTTCACGCCACGGTCCCTCCGGCAACTCTGCGCGCAATTCGGCTTCCAAGCCGTCGCGCAGGGGCATCCGCAGAAATGGATCTCCGGGCGGCATGCGCGCTCGCTCCTCCAGCACAAAGGAATGGGCGGCATCGCGCGCTGCCTGCCGGCGCGGGCGCGATTGCCCTATCCCAGCGAGGACCTCTTCTGGCTGCTTCTGCGCAAACACGGGGACGCGACGCGGCCGCTCCCGTAGGCCCGGTCTAGCCTTGGGACCTTGAGCACCCCGGCGCCGCATACAAAGACCCGCCGCGACGGACCGGAGTCCTCTGCCGAGCGTCCCGCTCGTCGCCTATGCTCTTTGCGTGGGCAGCAGTCTGTCCGTGGTCATTCCCGCCTTTAATGAAGCAGCGGGAATCGAGCACACGGTTCAAAGCGTGTTTCGAGCACTGGGCGAGTGCGCCGGTCCGGTCGAGCTCGTCGTCGTGGACGATGGAAGCGCTGACGAGACGTGGCGGACCCTTTGCCGGCTGGCGGAGGGAAACGCGGCCATCGTGCCCATCCGGCACAGCGCCAATTATGGCATAGACGCCGCGGTAAGTTCCGGCATCCGCGCGGCGCACGGCAGCGTGATCGTGACGTTCGATGCCGACCTGACATACGACCCGGCAATCATTCCGCGGCTCGTGTCGACCTTGCGCGAAACCGGCGCCGACATCGCGCTCGCTTCAGCGTACATGCGCGGCGGCCGCGTAACGGCGGTTCCGTGGCTGCGCCGCTGCTGCAGCGTATGGGCAAACCGCTACCTTTCGCTGGCGACGAAAGGCCGCATCGCCACATTGACGTGCCTCGTGCGCGCGTACGATGCAGGGCTAATCAAAGCGTTGATCTCCGCTCACCCGGGGATCGAAGTGACGTACGGCGTCCTGTTTGCTGGACTGCGCCAGGGTGCGCGCACCGTCGAAGTCCCCGCGCAGCTGGACTGGTCGCGGCAGCCCAAAACGCGCGCGCAACGCGTTTCGCTGCGCCGCATCGTACGCCGGGTCGCATATGTCGCCGTCGCCGGCGTGCGCTATCGCCGAACGCTTTTGCTCGCCGTGCCTGGCCTCGTTCCGGGCCTGATTCCTCTGGTCGTCCTCACGGCGGCGCTCTTTCACGCAACGCCGGCACAAATTGCCGCGATGGCATTGGGAACGCTCGTCGTCCAGTGCGTTAGCCTCGCGCTCGGTTCGCTTCAAATCGGTCATTTTGCTTTACGTCGCCACTCGGAGGCCTCACCATGCCGGTAACCCTTGGATCGCCCGCGTCGCTGCTACCCAACGATCAAGACGCATCCGGGCGCAGTTTCGGCAGCGAGGAGCTCGGCGCACTTCAGGCGGTTCTCCAGAGCGGCACCTTGATCAGCACGAAAGGGACGTACGTCAAGCGGCTCGAGCAGGAATTCGCACAGAAAATCGGCGCGCGTCACGCGATTGCGTGTGCTTCCGGAACGGCGGCAGTCCATACCGCTATTGCAGCGCTCGATTTAGAGCCTGGCGACGAGGTGATCACATCACCCATCACCGACATGGGCGCGCTGGCCCCGATCCTCTATCAAGGCGCCATTCCGGTTTTCGCGGACGTCGACCCGCAAACGTGCAACGTGACGGCGCAGACGATCGCCGCCGCTTGCAGCGAACGGACGCGCGCGATCGTCGTCACCCACCTTTTCGGCACGCCCTGCTCCATGGCGGAGATCATGCAGCTCGGGGCAAGCCAAGGTTTGCCGGTGATCGAAGATTGTGCCCAAGCATTTCTGGCAAAGGACGGCGGCCGTTACGTCGGCACGATCGGTGCGCTCGGCTGTTTCAGCCTGCAGCAGGGCAAACACATGACGTGCGGCGAGGGTGGAATCGTCACCACCGACGACGATGCGCTCGCGCGGCGGGCGTTCTTGTTCGTGAACAAAGCTTGGGGGTACGGGGACCCATCTCCGGACCACTATTTTTTGGCGCCGAACTATCGTCTCTCCGAACTCCAGGGAGCCGTTGCGCACGCGCAACTGCAAAAGCTGGACGAGCTCGTGCAGCGGCGCATCGCTATCGCCGAAAAACTCAATGCTTTGATCGCAGACGTTCCGGGACTCGGGACCCCAAAGGCGGCCGCGAGCGATTCGCGCAACGTGTATTGGAAGTATGGCCTGCGTATCGATACGGAACTGTATCCGCAAGGGCCGAACGGGTTCGCGCGCGAGCTGCGCGGATACGATGTCGCTTCGGTTCCGCGCTACATTCAAAAGCCGGCGTTCGCGTGCGCCGTTTTCGCGGAACGCCGCACGTTCGGAACGAGTTCGTATCCTTTCACCTTGGCGCGGCCCGAGGCGCTGGACTATCGGCTGGAACGTTTTCCCGGCACCGTCAACGGTTTGGCGCATCTGCTGGTGTTGCCGCTCAACGAACGGTACACCGACGATCACATCGCGCACGTCGCCGACGCCGTTCGCGCGGCCGCTTCGGCGCTGCGCCTGCGGAGCGCCGCATGAGCGACGTTCGGCTGGGGCTCATCGGCGCCGGCGCAATCGGGCGCACGTACTTGGCTGCGGCCAGCAAGACGCCTGGCGCCCAGCTCGCCGCAATCGCGGACATCGATCAACATGCGGCCTTTGCAGCGCCTCCCGTCCGGATGCACACATCGGTGCGCACTATGCTGATGCGCGAGCAATTGGACGGCGTCATCGTAGCCACGCCGCCCAACACGCATGACGCCATCGCCAAGGAGTGCAGCGCGGCAGGCGTGCACGTCCTGTGCGAAAAGCCTTTCGCGCTCGACGTTCCGAAAGCGCAAAGCATGGTCGAGAAAGCGCGCGACGTGCGCGTTTCGATTTCGATGGCTTCAAAGTTCCGCTTCGTGCAGGACATCCGCGTCGCGCGCGACCTGATCAGGTCCGGCGCGCTCGGACGCGTGCAGCACATCGACATCGCGTTTACTTCCTTCGCCGACATGACCCGTCGTTGGAATCGGCTTCCGGAAATTAGCGGCGGCGGCGTCTTGATCGACAACGGCTCGCACGCTGTGGACATCATGCGGAATCTTCTTGGGCCCCTTACGCGTTTACGCGCCTTCGCGCTTCGGCCGCTGCAGGAACTCGACGTCGAAGATAGCGCGGTACTCTACGTCGAATCGGCTGAAGGAGTGACGGCGAGTTGCGACCTCTCGTGGTCGATCGATAAGCGGCAACCTGCCTTCTTACGTATTTTCGGGAGCGCCGGCGCGATCGAGATCGGGTGGCAGGAATCCCGTCTGCGCCTAGGCACCCAACGCGACTGGACCGTTTTCGGTTCGGGGTATTCGAAGCTGGACGCATTTGTCGGCGTCCTTTCCAATTTTGCCGACGTCATCCGCGGCGTGGCGTCTAGCGAAGTTTCTACAGAAGAAGCGGTCGCTTCGGTCGCCGCTATCGACGCCGCGTACGCTTCCCTGAAGCTCGACCGTTGGATCGATCTTCAAGCGGAAGGCGAACCCGCGCTCTGCATCGCCTAGCGATGTCGCCTACCCTCGATCGCGTGCGCGTGCATCCCACCGCGATCGTCGAAGACGATGTCGCCGTCGGTGACGGAAGCGCGATTTGGGATAACGTGCATATCCGCCGCGGGGCGAGGATCGGCAAACAGTGTATCGTCGGCGAAAAAACGTATGTCGCGTATGGCGTGCGCATCGGCGATTTTTGCAAGCTCAACGCCGCCGTGTACGTCTGCGCCGAGGTCACATTGGAAGACGGCGTCATGGTGGGCGCGCACAGCGTCTTTACAAACGACCGGTTTCCGCGTGCCGCTACGCCGGATCTGCAAGCTCTGCGGCCTTCGGAGCCGGACGATGCAACCTTGTCGACGCGCGTTTGCGCCGGCGCGACCATCGGGGCCAACGCCACGATCGGCCCCGGCATTACGATCGGCAAATTTGCGATGGTGGGAATGGGATCCGTCGTCACGCGTGACATCGCCGAATTTCATCTCGTTGCGGGGAACCCGGCACGCACCATCGGTGCGGTGTGCCGGTGCGGAGCCGTCGTGACGCGATTCGAAGCGCAGCATGAACAAGAAGAAGAAACGGTTGCGTGCCCCGATTGCCGCCGGCGGTACACCGTTGTCGCCCGAACGGTCAGCGAAGCGTAGTGGTAATCGCGCAAGAGCGGTATGCGATCGTTGGCGGCGGCGTGCTCGGCATGTCGCTCGCGGCGCGCGCCGCCGGTACGGGGGCGAGCGTCACGATTTTCGAACGCGCGGCCAGCCTTGGCGGCTTGGCTGCACCGTGGCAGCTGGGTTCCATTACCTGGGACCGGCACTATCACGTCATCCTGGGGCAAGACCGGGAACTGTTGGAGTTGCTGCGGTCGCTCGAGTCTGAATCCTCGCTTTGCTGGCGGCCCGCTCGGACGGGATTTTTCGTCGACGATTCCCTCGAGTCGCTTTCGTCCATTTCAGATTTCTGCAAGTTTCCGGCGCTCTCCATGGTCGACAAAGCGCGCCTTGCGGCGACCATTCTGTACGCCTCGCACACGCGTGACTGGCGAACGCTGGAGGCGCAAAGCGCCGAAGATTGGCTGCGCAAGTGGTGCGGCTCACGGACGTTCGAGAAATTGTGGCGGCCGCTGTTGCGAGCAAAACTCGGCGAGCGGTATCCGCAAGCCTCGGCCGCGTTCATCTGGGCCATCATCGCACGCATGTACGGCGCTCGAGCCGCTGAAAATCGGCAGGAGCAATTCGGATACGTGCGGGGCGGCTACGCGACGATTCTCGCCGCTTTCGAGCGCCACTTGAGCCGGCGCGGCGTGGCAATCAGAACTGCGACGGCAGTACAGTCGGTGCTTTCAGACGGGCACGGCGGTTTTCGTCTGGCATTGGCCGGCGGCGTCAGCGGAAGTTTCGATCGCGTTATCCTCACGTTGCCGGCGCCGATCTGCTCGAAGCTCGCTCCAATGCTTACCGCAGCGGAACGCGCGAACCTCGAATCGACGACGTATCAAGGCGTCATTTGCGCGTCCATGTTGCTCGACCGTCCGCTCTCGCCGTATTACATCACCAATATTGCGGACGAGTCCGTGGGGATTTCGGCGATTATCGACATGTCGGCGCTCGTCGAATCACAGGACTTGCGCGGGCACGGCCTCGTCTATCTTCCCAAATACGTCGCTTCGGGGGATCCGCTGTTCCGATCGAGCGACGAAGAGATCCGCACGACGTTTGTTGCGGCGGCGCGGCGGGTGTACCCGGAGCTTGCCGACCGGAACATTCTAGGTTTCGGCATTTCCCGCGTGCCGTTCGTCTTTCCGATGCCGACACTCGAATATTCGAAACACATGCAGCCGGTAGAAACGACGATTCCCGGCTTGTACGTCGCCAACTCGGCGCAGATCGTCAACGGCACGCTCAATGTCAACGAAACCTTGCTGGCGGCAAAGCGAGCCATGGAGTCGATTGCGGCCGCGCCGGCGCCCCCCAGATTGCTCGATGCGGCCGTTTGCTAGCCTTTCGCTCGACCTCGACAACAAGTGGTCGTACCTCAAGATTCACGGCGACGGAGCGTGGAGCGCGTACCCGTCGTACTTCGACGTCGCGGTACCGCGTTTTCTGGAGTTTTTGAAGCAACGAGATCTCACCATTACGGTCTTTGTCGTGGGTCAGGATGCCGAGCTGCCGCAGAACGGACCGGCGCTGCGCGCGCTCGCGGATGCCGGACACGAGATCGGCAACCACTCCTTTTCGCATGAACCTTGGACTGCGCAGGCCGCCGATTGCCGAATCGACGATGAGATCGCAAGAGCGCACGTCGCGATTCAACGTGCGACAGGACGAACGCCGACGGGATTTCGCGCGCCGGGTTTCGCTCGCTCGCCGGCAACTCTACGGGCGCTGGTGCGGCATGGGTACCGGTACGATGCCTCGCGACTCTCGACGTTCATCGGCCCGCTCGCGCGGGCGTATTATTTTCGAGGCACTTCTTTCACGCGCGAAGAGCGCCGGCAGCGCCGTCTGCTCTTCGGTCAATTCCGGGACGGTTTCGGCCCAAACCACGCGAGCGTGCAGAGGACCGGCGGCGCTCCGCTGGTCGAAGTTCCGGTCACGACCATGCCGGTGACTCGCGTTCCAATTCACTTTAGCTATCTGCACTATCTGCACGCGGTTTCGCGTCGCGCGGCACACCGGTACTTCAGCGCGGCATTGATGCTCTGCCGCGCGCTGAACATCACGCCGTCGCTGCTGCTCCACCCATTGGATTTTCTGGGCGCAGACGATGACGAAGATCTGCGATTTTTTCCGGGGATGAATCGATCGAGCAGCAGCAGACTCCACGTGCTTTCCGAACTGCTTGAAATTTTTTCCAAAAAGTATAGGATCGTGACGATGGCCGAGCACGCTGCCGCAGTGCTCGAGCAAGGCACTCGATGCGCATGAAACACCCAACAACGTGGACGCGAATGCTAGTTTTTCCGGCTGTCGTCTTCTTGTTCGCAGTCGCCAGCTATGCGGTGTTATTTCCCCATGCAAAGTGGTCTGGGGACAGCTACGTCTACGGCGTACGATCCTTGATGTACCATGGAGTTCCGTACGCGCAAGCTCGAACCACTGCACAGAAATTTTTTATGACCGTGCCATATGCCCAAGACCCTGGCCATCGCAAGCTCCTCCAGCAGCCTATTCCGGTAAATTGGAACCTTTTCAAGCCACGGATAGTCTATCCGTGGCTAGCATCATTGCTGTTTTCAAAGTTCGGGTTCCAGTCGCTGCACATCGTTTCCGGCGCGGCCTATGTTTGCACCCTCGTCATCCTCTATTTTCTGTTGCTGGAGTTCGCAACTCCGTGGGCGTCGGCGCTGCTTACCTTCGCATTCGGATCGGTAACCGTCGTGAAAGATGTTGCTGAAGCGGCATTGACCGACATGCTGGCTACAGCTTTTGTTGCACTCTCGATCCTTTGCATGGTGTGGTTTTTAAAGAAGGGTGGAGGATTCTGGCTGGCGGCATTCCTGGTCGCTTGTGGCTTGCTGACGTTTTCCCGGCCCATTCCGTATGTGCTCCTGGCGGGCGCCGCGGTTCCACTGGTGGTTGCGATCCTTACAGGCAACGCGGCCATGGCCCGTCGTGCGGGCGCTTTGGGCGCGATCGCTTTTGCCTGGTGCGTGGTCATCGTCGTGGTCGGGGCATACGACCGCGCCCCTGGATTTATCGCGCTGCTGCGCCAGGCCGAAGCTTATGAAGGCTTCCCGGCTTCGACTCCGCTCGCTTCATTTTTCTTGCGGCACGCGCCCCAGCTTATCGGCTTCCTCATCTATACTTTATTGAGCTGGTCGTGCCAATTTTCGCAATATGGGCAATGGTGCTCTACCGGCGCGATTATCGTGCGCTCCTAATGCTCGGGATCGTCGGATCGATCGCGCTTACGCTTGGGACGAACCCGATTGTGGAGGACATACCGCGGACGGCGGTGTTGCCCGCGCTGCCCGCGTTCTTCGTTGGAGCGGCGATGGCCCTTACGCGGCTAACCGGTTATGAGCCGTTCATTGAACACACCGCGGCGGCGGCGTCGCGCAGTTACGCGCAACCGGGCGAACACCGCCGCGAATTAATTACCGAACCTTAGCGAAGGGCCGCTACTGTGCCCAGGCCGGGAACGTTTGAGTCGGCGTGAGGGTAATGTCTTTGCCCTTCACCATGTTGTGCGCGAACAAGCCGATCGGTCCTAGCACGATCGTCGATGCGATCGTCGCCGTCGAAGCTTTGCCCTTTTCCGCGCTTCCGTGCGATCGGCTTGCGGAGTCGCTGAGCCGAACCCAGCTCCCGTCAACGGCGCGAACTTTCGTAAAGGCAATCGTCAACGTGCCGGCACTCTTGCCCTGCGCCTTGCTCGCACGCAGCACGGTACCTTGACCGGCAGCGCCCTTTGCGATGGCCGTGCGCCCTGCGACGTTTACCGAATCGGCAGCTTCCGCCATAAACGTCTGTCCTGCGCTGGCGGTGCCTGATGAAAGCGGATGGACCAAACGCATTTCCACCTTTGTGCCGGACGGTACGTGTACCGCCGCGAAGCCCGGAACACCGACTCCGAGGAACATGGCCACGGCAACCGGCATGACCAATAACCGCATAATCTGCCTCCTCCAAGTAACGTGGGAAAACGATGTCAGGCTTTTTCACATCGCGGGAAATTGCACCCTTCGGCGAATGAAAGGGCCCGCGCGGGCAAGTGGCGGAACTGGCAGACGCGCTGGATTTAGGTTCCAGTGGGGCGACCCTTCAGAGTTCGAGTCTCTGCTTGCCCAAAAATTATGAATTTTCGGGCTACGCAGCGTTCTAACAGGCGTTCCGGTGCAAGCACCTGCACGCCCCCCGCGAGCAAAGCTCGTGGGGTCCCCCAGTTGCCCAAAAATTATGAATTTTCGGGGCTGCAGAATTCTAACAGGCGTTCCGGTGCAAGCACCTGCACGCCCCCCGCGAGCAAAGCCGTGGGGTCCCCCAGTTGCCCAAAGTTGTGTGTGCGGAAGTAGCTCAGTGGTAGAGCATCGCCTTGCCAAGGCGAGGGTCGCGAGTTCGAATCTCGTCTTCCGCTTTGGGTTTTGATGGAGCATTCTTGTCCACATCCACGCTAACGCAGCTGGAACCTACGAGGGTCGAGCTGATCATTCCGATTCCCAGCGACGAGATGCGCGCCGCAGAAGATCGCGCGTTCCGCCGCTTGGCGAAGAATGCGAAAGTTCCGGGCTTCCGTCCCGGTAAAGTCCCGCGCAAGCTGTTCGAGCAAACGTACGGCACGCAACAGATCACCGATGAAGCGATGCAGGACGTCGTTCCGGCGATGTACGCCAAAGCGGTTCGCGAGCACGAGCTCGAGCCCGTCGCCAAACCCGAAATGGAATTACTGGGCGCTGCGGGCGACGCACCACCCCAGGTCAAGGCTCGCGTCGACGTGCGGCCGTCGTTCGATCTGCATCAATACAAAGGACTGAAGCTTGAACCCGTTTCGGCCGAAGTCAGCGAAGATGAAGTCGAACGCACGCTTCGGTCGCTCGCGCGCGATCGCGCCATCTTAGTTCCCGTGGACAGGGCAGCCCGGCTAGGCGACGTCGCGACGATCGACTACGAAGGCCGCATCGATGGGGTGCCCTTTGAAGGCGGGAGCGCCAAGGGTCAGCAGATGCCGTTGGAGGAGGAGCGGTTCATCGGCGGCTTCGCCGCGGGAATCGCCGGAATGAAGCCCGGCGAAACGAAGGAAATCACCGCGACGTTTCCGCTGGAATACCAGCAGAGCGAATTGGCCGGCAAGACGGCGGTCTTCGCGGTTACGGTGCACGAACTCAAAGAAGTGGAACCGCCCGCCATCGACGACGAGCTCGCGCGCAGCGTTTCCGAACATCAGTCAATCGAAGCGTTAAAGTCGGATATCCGACGGCGCCTGGAGGCACTGTCGCGAGCGAAGGCGAGGCGCGAGCTGGGCAATCAGGCGGTCGCGCAACTTGTGGCGGCACACGACTTTCCGCTACCGCGCTCGTTGGTTGACCGTGAGGTCGATTCGATGCTGAGCGACGTGGCGCAGGCGGCGGCACAGATCGGCATACCCTTGAACGAGTATTTGGAGAAGGCCGGCAAAACAGAGGAAGGGCTTCGCGAGCAGTACGCCGTCCAGGCCGCCGAACGGGTAAAGGCAATGTTGCTCCTCGATGCCATTGCGCGCGCGGAGGAGCTGCGCGCGACGCCCGCCGACCTGAAGGCCGAAATGGAGTCCATTGCCCGCCGGTACGGCCAGCCGGTCGAGCGCGTCCGCGCAACGCTGGAGCACAACCTCGGGTCCGTGATGGAGGGCATCGCGCGAAACAAGGCGGTGGAGTTCATCATCGACAATGCGAACGTGTAGCCCGGAGGAATGACAGTCATGGGTCACCTGGTCCCGATGGTCGTCGAGCAGAGCGCGCGCGGCGAGCGCGCCTTCGACATTTACTCGCGCTTGCTCAAGGATCGGATCGTCTTCGTAGGCGGCCCGGTGGACGACCATCTGGCGAACCTCGTGATCGCGCAATTGTTGTTCCTGGAAAAGGAGGACCCGGACAAGGACATCGACATGTACATCAACAGTCCGGGCGGCAGCGTGACCGCCGGTCTGGCGATCTACGATACGATGCGCTTTATCAAACCGGACGTGGCGACGATCTGCGCCGGGATGGCGGCTTCCATGGGATCCATCCTTCTCACCGGCGGGGCGCAAGGCAAGCGGATGGCTTTGCCGCATGCGAAGATCCTCATCCACCAGCCCTGGGTTCAGCAGGTCGGCGGACAGGCGACCGACATCGAAATCCACGCGCGGGACCTCATCGCGACGCGCCGGATGCTGGCCGGCATCTACGAGGACACGACCAAGAAGCCGATCGAGCAGATTTTGCGGGATATCGAACGGGATTTTTACATGACCGCGCAGGAAGCCAAAGAATACGGTATCATAGACTCGATCATCGAAAACCGGACACTCGCTACGCCTGCATAGTGTGAGCTAACCATGTTTCGCTTTGGGGACGAAAAAGGACAACTGAAGTGCAGCTTTTGCGGAAAATCGCAGGAGCAAGTACGCAAGTTGATCGCGGGCCCGGGCGTCTATATCTGCGACGAGTGCATCGAGCTCTGTAACGAGATCATCGAGGAAGAGCTCTACAAGAACGTCGATGAGAATCTTCGGCTGCGCAACATCCCCAAGCCCAAAGAGATCAACCACATCCTCAACCAGTACGTCATTGGACAGGACCGCGCGAAGAAGTCGTTGGCCGTCGCGGTGTACAACCATTACAAGCGCGTGAATATGGGCGGCTCTGCGGACGACGTCGAGCTGCAAAAGTCCAATATTTTGCTCGTCGGCCCGACCGGATCGGGAAAGACGTATCTTGCGCAGACGCTGGCGAAGATTTTAGACGTGCCGCTTGCGATGGCGGACGCGACGTCGCTTACCGAAGCCGGCTACGTCGGCGAAGACGTCGAGAACATCTTGCTCAAGCTGATCCAAGCCGCCGATTACGACGTCAAGCGTGCGGAGAAGGGGATCGTCTACATCGACGAGATCGATAAGATCGCACGCAAAAGCGAAAATCCGTCGATCACCCGCGACGTTTCCGGCGAAGGCGTGCAGCAGGCGCTCCTCAAGATCCTTGAAGGTACGACCGCCAACGTTCCGCCGCAGGGCGGCCGCAAACATCCGCACCAAGAGTTCATCCAGATCGACACAACCAACGTACTCTTCATTTGCGGCGGCGCCTTCGACGGTCTGGATCGCATCATCGAAGCGCGCGTCGCCAGCAACAACATGGGATTCCGCGCGCAGCCCGAGGCCAAGCGCGACGTGCGGATCGGCACGCTGCTGGCGCAGCTGATGCCGGAGGATTTGCTCAAATTCGGATTGATTCCCGAGTTCATCGGGCGGCTGCCCATCGTCGTGACGCTCGACGCGCTCGACGAGCTGGCTCTGCGCCGAATCTTGGTAGAGCCGCGCAACGCGCTGGTGCGGCAGTTCCAGAAGATCATGGGGCTGGACGGCGTCGAATTGACGTTCACCAAAGAAGCGCTCATCTCCATTGCCGCCAAGGCGCAAACGCGCAAGACCGGAGCTCGCGGCTTACGTTCGATTTTGGAAGAGACCATGCTCGACGTCATGTACGACTTGCCGTCGCTTTCGGGCGTCAAAAAGTGCGTCGTCAACAAAGATGTGATCGATAAAAAAGAAGCGCCGGCGTTGATCTACACCGAGCGGCAGAAGGACATGCCCGCCTGACCCCTTCGACACGCCGCGACGCGGCTGCTCAGGACAAGCTTCACAAGAACTACGATCCGAAATCGGTTGAACCGCGGCTCTACGAATGGTGGGAGCGGTCGGGCTATTTCCATGAAGAGCCCGATCCTTCGCGTCCGCCCTTTATCGTTTGCATGCCGCCACCCAACGTCACGGCACCCGCGCACATCGGCCACGGTTCCACGTACACGGCGATGGATACGCTGGTGCGCTACCATCGCATGCTTGGAGAAAACGCCGACTGGCTGCCCGGACTGGATCACGCAGCGGTCGCGACCGAAGCAGTGCTGGTGCGGGCGCTTGCGCGGGAAGGGCGAACGCGCGACGATCTCGGGCGTGAAACGTATTTGCGGCGCGCGTGGGAATGGGCGCAAACCTACGGCGGGACGATCGAACAGCAGTTTCGCCGATTGGGATTTGGACCGGACTGGCAGCGCAGCCGCTTTACGATGGACGAGGGCCTATCCAAGGCCGTCCGTCGCGTTTTCGTCGCGCTCTATCGCGAAGGGTTAATCTATCGCGCAAAGCGGCTCGTGAATTGGGATCCGAAAGCACAGACGACGATCTCGGATGCCGAAGTGGAGCATGAAGAGCGCGACGGCTTTTTATGGACGATCCGCTATCCTGGCCTTCGATACGCTAACGCTACTCCGGATGACAACGAGGACGGCATCACAATCGCCACCACGAGGCCGGAAACGATGCTGGCGGACGTTGCGATCGCCGTGCACCCGGAAGATGCGCGCTATGCGCACCTGATCGGAAAGAGCGTTCTGGCTCCTCCGCTCTTGGAGCGAGCGATCCCGATCATCGCCGATCGGGCGGTCGATCCGGAGTTCGGCACCGGTGCGGTCAAGGTAACGCCGGCGCACGATGCGCTGGACGACGAAATCGGGACTCGGAACGGCCTGCCGGCGCCGAGCGTCATCGATCAACAAGGCCGGATCAGCGGGGAAGATGTTCCGGTCGGGCGATACGAAGGAATGGAGACGCTCGCTGCGCGCAGCGCAATGCTGGACGATCTGCGTGAACGCGGATTATTGGTCGAGGAATGCCCTCATCGCCATGCTGTTGCGGTGAGCGATCGCACCGGCGCCGTGATCGAGCCGCTGCCTCTCTTGCAGTGGTTCGTTCGCATGCAGCACATGGCCGGGCCGGCGCTGGGCGCATACCAAGACGGCCGCTTGCGGTTTGTTCCCGAGCGATACGGACGCACGTACGAAACGTGGCTTCGAAACATCCGCGATTGGAACGTTTCCCGCCAAGTGTGGTGGGGACATCAGCTTCCGGTCTGGTACACGCCCGACGGGGAAACGATCGTCGCCGAAAGCGAAGAAGAAGCGTCGTCCATTGCGCAAGCGCGCTACGGCGGCTGCATGCTGACGCGCGATCCGGACACCCTGGACACGTGGTTCAGCAGCGCGCTCTGGCCGTTCACGATCTTGGGATGGCCGCAGCAGACGCCCGAATTGGAGCACTGGTATCCGTCGCAAGTGCTCATCACCGGCGGCGAAATCGTTTTCTTGTGGGTCGCCCGCATGGTCATGCTGGGCTTGAAATTTATGGGAAGCGTGCCGTTTCCCGATGTGTTCGTCGCGCCGCTCGTATTCGATTTAGAAGGGCGCAAGATGAGCAAGTCGCTCGGCAACGTGATCGATCCGCTGCAGATCGTCGATAAATACGGGGCGGACGCGCTCCGGATGGGGATGATGCGTCAAATGCGCATTGAGGCGCAAGAGATTCGGTTTAATGAGTCTCGGTGTGAAGAGGCGCGCCGTTTTAACAACAAAGTTTGGAACGCAACGAACTTCGTTCTTTCCTTACCGGAAGGACTGCCCGCGGCGATGTCTTTGCCGCCGGCGGATCGCAGGACGGTCGCGGACCGCTGGATACTCACGCAGCTGCACGATGTCGTGCTGTCGGTCGGAGGCGCGCTGGATCGGTACGACTTCGGCGAAGCGGCTGAAACGATCTGGCGTTTCATTTGGTACGAATTTTGCGATTGGTACTTGGAGGCGGCAAAAGATCCGCACGGCCGATCGAGCCGTGCCGCCGTGCTTTCCTTCGTCTTGAACCACGCCATGCGGCTGCTTCATCCCATCGAACCGTTCATCAGCGAGGAAGTCTGGCTGCGGTTGCCCCACGACGGCGAAACGATCGTGACGGCATCCTGGCCGGACCGCGCGGAGATTCCGGTCGATCGCGAGCAGGCGGAACTCTTCGCGACCGTGATGCGCTGCGTGCAAGACCAGCGCAATCTCCGCGCGGAACTGGAAATGAAGCCGAATGAACCCCTGGAGCTGGAAGTCCCGCAAAATGTTCCCGACGGCATCGCCTCGCTGCTCGCGACACTCGTCCACGGCACGGTCGTGCGTACCGCGGAGGACGCCGGCAGCTCCGCAGAGGCGCTTGCGCTCGTTCGGCCGCGCGTGCCGCCTGACGTGCTGCAGGAGCGCTATATGAAGGAAGCGCAGCGCTTGCGCGGCGAGATCGAGCGAGGCGAACGCAAACTTGGAAACGCGTCGTTCACTTCGAAAGCCAATCCCGCCGTCGTGGAGAAGGAGCGCGAGAAACTGCAACGATACCGCGACGAACTGGAACGCGTGAACGCGGCGAGGGACGGCGCGGCACTGCGGCTGAGCGAAGGAGCGCGATGATTCGTTCCACTGCAGCGGACAAGCCCTTCGACGACGCCGGCAACAAGCGAGGCCGTCGGCTGCTCGGCTCCGGCGAGATCGAGCGGATTATCGCACGCTTGGCCCATCAGTTGCTGGAACCGGAAGAGTCGCAAGGACGTCTGTACTTGCTTGGCATCCGGCGGGGGGGCGAAGCGCTCGCTCAACGGATTGCGTTTTACGTCGAACGCATCAGCGGCCAAAAGCCTCCGCTCGGCTTTCTAAACATCAACCTGTATCGCGACGACGACGTCAGCCGCGATTTACCGGAGTCGGCGATTCCCGGCGGGGTAAGCGGCAAGGTCGTTGTCGTGATTGACGACGTGCTCTACACGGGCCGGACGGTGCGCAGCGCGCTCGACGCCGTCACCGATTTGGGACGACCGGCAGCGGTGCGGCTCTGCGTTCTGATCGATCGCGGCCTGCGAGAACTCCCCGTACAGCCGGACTTCGTGGGACGTTTCGTGGCCACCAATCGAAGCGAACACGTCGCCGTCACGCTGCACGCGCGGCCTTCTCCCGACGATGAGGTTTCCATCGTTGCGGACCACGCGTAGTCTCATCGATCTGGACGACCTCACCGCCGCGGAGATCGCGTACATCTTCGAACGAACGGCGGAGTTCGAGCGACGCCAACCAGGAAGGCTGCTGGAAGGCGTCGCGTGCGTCAATATGTTTTTTGAAGAGAGCACGCGCACGATGACGTCGTTCACGTTGGCGCAAGAGCGTCTCGGCGCCGACGTGATTACGATCTGGCCCAAGGAGTCGAGTTTGAGCAAGGGCGAGACGATCGAAGACACTGCGATCACGCTGGCCGCCATGGGCGTCAATATTTTGGTGATCCGGCATCCGGAACCGGGATTTCCACGCCGCGTGGCACTGGTCTTCGACGGGCACGTCATCAATGCAGGCGACGGCGTGCACGCGCATCCCACCCAAGCGTTGCTGGATCTGTACACCTTGCGCGAGGAGTTCGGCGACCTTAGCGGCCGCAAGGTCGCGATTGTCGGCGACATCATCCATAGCCGAGTGGCCCATTCCTGCATCGCCGGACTCGGCGCGCTGGGGGCGGCGGTGGTTTTGGTGGGGCCACCGGGATTTTTGCCTGCGAGCTTTGCCGGGCCTCAAGTACGCGTCGAGCGCGACTTCGATGCCGTCCTGGGCGATTTGGACGCGATCATCCTGCTGCGCATTCAACGCGAGCGGATCGCCGAGATGCCGATGTCGGATGAAGCCTACATCAAAGCGTATCGCTTGGATGCGCGACGTTTGCAGCGGCTGCGCGACGATGCGATCGTCATGCATCCCGGCCCGTACAATCGCGGCGTCGAGCTGGACGACAGCGTCCTAGATTTTGCCGGCTGGCGTTATGCGCGACAAGTCATGAACGGCGTCGTCGTCCGCATGGCTATTCTGGACTTCCTCGTCAACGGAGCGCTGCAGCCGGCCTGATGCTTCTTCGCGGCGCCCGCACGATCGATCCGACCCTCGGGCTCGATGCGCGCGCGGACGTTCGCGTTCGCGGAAATGTTATCGCCGAAATCGGCGAGCATCTCTTCGCCGACGAAAGTGAGCCGGTGATCGACTTCGAGGGAGCCTGCATCGCCCCCGGCTTCATTGACATGCACGTGCACTTGCGCGAGCCGGGCAATCCGCAGAAGGAAACGCTCCGCAGCGGATCGGCTGCAGCACTGGCCGGCGGATTCACTGCCGTCGCTTGCATGCCGAATACGGAGCCGCCGCTCGATACGCCCGAACGCATCGCAAATCTGCGCCGCAAAGCTGCAGCTTCAGCAACGGCGCGCATCTATCCGGTGGGGACGATCACGCAGGGCCGGTGCGGGAAGGCGCTCGTCGATTTTTCGGCGCTGGCGAAAGCCGGCGCCGTTGCATTTAGCGATGACGGCGAAACGGTTACCGATCCCGCGCTCATGCGTCACGGCGCGCAGCGAGCTTTGGCGGTCGAAGGCTGCATCATCGCGCATTGCGAGGATCCGCGGCTGAAAGCAAACGGCGTGATGCATGCCGGCCGAGTTTCGCAAGAGCTGCGCGTGGCCGGAAGCCCCGCGCAGGCCGAGGCCTCGATCGTTGCCCGCGACGTGCGAATCGCCCGTGAAACCGGCAAAGCGTGGCACATCGCACACGTTTCCACGATCGGAGCCATCGAGGAACTGCGCGCCGCGCATCAAGCCGGCATCAGAGTGAGCGGCGAGGCCACACCGCATCATTTGGTCTTCACCGATGAAGCGGTGCGCGAGAAAGGAGCGGCAGCAAAGGTGAATCCGCCGCTGCGGCCGGCCGAGCACGTTCGGGCGCTTCGCGATGCGGTGCGGGACGGTACGATCGAAGTCTTCGCAAGCGACCACGCTCCGCACGAAGAGTGGGAAAAACAGGGTCCTCTTGCGGATGCGTGTGTTGGATTCACCGGACTTGAAGTTGCCGTCGGCGCTTATGCCTACGCCTTGCCGGATCTGCCGCTGAGCCGTTTTGTTTCGCTGCTCTCCAGCAACCCGGCGCGGATCCTCAACGTTCCGGGCGGTACGCTGCGCCCCGGATCGGTCGCCGACATAACCGTTTTTGCAGATCGTCCCTGGCGCGTTGAGCCGAACCGTTTTCAGTCGAAAGGCCGCTCGACGCCGTTTGCGGGCATGGTGCTGCCGCGCAGAGCGATCGCCGTGATCGTCGGCGGCGCGCTGGTCATGCCGGCATGAGCCGCTGTTCGCTTTTCCTGGCGGACGGCTCTCGTTTCGACGGCGAATCGCTCGGGCACGAGGGCCTCGCGCTGGGCGAAGCAGTCTTTTACACCGGCATGACCGGATATGAGGAAGCGCTGACGGATCCGTCCTACGCCGGCCAGATTCTCACGTTCACCTTCCCGATGATCGGCAACTACGGGGTTTCCGGCGACGCCGCTCAATATCGGCGCGCGTGCGTGGCGGGCGCCGTCGTTAAGCGCATCGCGCATTCTCCCTCGCATCACGCCTCGCGCGGCGATCTTCCATCGTGGCTGGACTCGCAGCACGTTCCAACGCTCGTCGGCGCGGACACGCGAGCAATTACGATCGCGCTGCGCGAGCACGGAACGATCTGGGCGGCGCTCGCCGCCGGCGACCACGCCCTGGCGCGAGCGGAAGTCGAGCTTGCGGCGTTCGTCCGCGGCGCTTCAACCAAGGCGCTCGTTCCAAGCGTCGCGACCAGACATGAGTACGTTGAGGGCGCCGGACGCGGTCCCCGCATCGTGCTGCTGGACTGCGGCGTCAAAAAAGCGATCCTGCGCGATCTTACGGCCCTCGGCGCCACGGTCGCCGTGTTGCCGTACGATGCGACGGAGGAGCAGATCTTGCGCCACGACCCGCAGGCGATCTTCATCTCGCCGGGACCTGGAGATCCCACGGACCTCACGTCCACGATCGAAACGTTGCGTTCTTTGCTGGGGCGACGGCCGATGTACGGGGTTTGCTTAGGGCATCAATTGCTGGCGCTAGCCTGCGGCGCATCCACTTTCAAGTTGCCGTACGGCCATCGCGGCGGCAACCAGCCCGTCAAGGATCTGCAACACGACTGCGTCATCGTCACGGCACACAACCATGGATACGCTGTGGACGCCGCGTCGCTGCCGCGGACTCTGGAACAAACGATGATCAACCTGAACGACGGAACAAATGAAGGATTCCGTCATCGCGAGCTTCCCGTCGCTGCGGTGCAATTTCATCCCGAAGCTTCCCCGGTCCATTAGACGCACGTCCGCTCTTCGCCGAGTGGCTGCGCGAGTTGGCCGCAGCATCATCGTAAGCGCGCCGATCATCGTCGCGGCGGTTTTCGTGTGGGCCGCAACAGTGCTGGCAGTATCGCGATTGTGCCGCCCGGCGCCCGTCCTCGCAACCTCGGCGCCTTGCGCGGTGGCGGCGCCGCAAGAGCATTACCGGGAAGCACTGCGGCGGCTGCGTGAAGAGCGCACCGCCGAAGCGGTCGTGCTCTGCCGCAACGCACTCTGGACGGCTGCCGGCCTGCAGCGCGGCGAGACTTTGACTGACTCGCTCGCGAGAAAAACGTCGATCGAGCCCGACCTCCATGCGGCGCTTTGGGCGCTCGAGCAGGCCGCGTTCGCGCCGCCGCACCTTGTGTATCAAATCATCGACGGCGTCGATTGCGCAGCCGCGTGAGCCATGCGCGTCCCGTCGAGCTGCTCGAGCGCTTACGCGAAACGGTTGTCGGACAAGATGAGGCGCTCGAGTCGCTCATTTTGGGGCTGATGGCGCGCGGCCACGTCTTGCTTGAAGGAGCGTCGGGCATCGGCAAAACGCTTGCCTGCCGTGCACTTGCCGCAGCCGTGCAGGCTTCTTTCAGACGTATCGCGTTTACGCCCGACCTGCAGCCCTCCGACATCGCCGGGACGCGGATCTTCGATCCCCGTAACATGACGTTTGCCACGGTGCGCGGACCCATCTTTGCCAACATCGTTTTGGCGGACGAGATCAATCGAGCGCCCCCAAAGTTGCAGTCGGCCCTGCTTGAAGCGATGCAGGAACATCAGGTCACGATCGTGCCGGAGACGCATCCGCTGCCTGCGCCTTTCCTCGTACTGGCGACGATGAATTCGCGCGACGATGAGGGCACCTACGCGTTGCCGGGGGCGCAGCTCGATCGTTTCCTTTTTAGCGTGATGCTGGAATTTCCCGGACGCCGGCATGAACGGACGATCGTCGAGCGGTATGGCCGCGCAGATCCTGCGCGGCCCGAAGCCGCAAACATCGATGACGTGCTGCGATGGCAGGCTTGCACGCAAGAAGTGTTCGTGCACGATGCGGTGCTCGATTACATGGTCGACATCGTCATGGCGACGCGCTCGGCGCAAAACGATCCGGCCGCAGGAATTGCCGGCGGCGCTGGACCGCGCGCTACGCTCGCACTCGCTGCAGCGTCGCGGGCTAGGGCCTTTTTACACGGGCGAGAGTACGTGCTGCCCGACGACGTGCGCGCCGTTGCGCTGCGTGTGCTACGGCATCGCATCGCGGTGACTCCATCTTACGCGCCTAGCGTGCCGAACGCGACAGCAAGCGCCGCCCGGATCGTCGCTTCCGTGCCGGCCCCGTGAACGCTTTGCGCAAGGCGTTGCTTGCGCAACAAGAGCCATGGCGCGATCGGCGTATGGACCAGTTCGATGCGCTAAGCGAATACGCGTACGGGGATGACGTCCGGCGAATCGATTGGGCGGCGTCTGCACGGCGTGGCCGGCTACAGGCACGCATCGGCGCAGAAGATCGGTCTCTTTCGCTGGCGGCAGTGATCGACAGCTCCGCATCGATGGCGGTCGGACGGGTGAGATCGCTGCGGGGTTGCGCTCAAGAGATCGCACGCTGCTGGTTCGGCGCGGCACAGTCGCAAGATCGCTGCATAAGCGTTCCATTTTCGCAAACGCCGCCAAGGCTGCTACGGTCGCTGCGGCGAGCGGCAGGCATAGTGCCGGCGGGAGCGGCGCTCTTGGTTGTGAGCGATTTCTTTTGTGACGATGATGCCTTGGCGCAGGCGATCGCGATGCTTGGCCGGCGTTGCCGATGCGCCGCGCTGATCGCCCGAGACCCTTGGCGAAACGGGCTGCCGCTGCACGGCTTCGTGCACGTGCGTGACGCTGAAAACGCGGGGCGGAGATTGCTCTTTCTGGGATGCCGCCAACGCGCTGCGTACCGGAAAGCCGTTTTGCGACGTGAACAGCGACTGCTTTGTCTGTTGCGGCGGGCGCGATGGCGCGCCGGATTCGTGGAGGAGCATGACGGCAGCGCCGCTCTTCTACGGCTTTTCAATTTGTAAATGGCGTTCGCGCACCCCTGGGCGCTGCTCGCGGCTTCGGTGGCGGCAATGGGATTTGCGACGGCTTATCTTCTTTTCAATCAGCATGCACGACGCGCCGCGCTGGTCTATTCGAATCTCGATTTTCTGATCGACGCAGTTGGCCAGCAAGGGCGCCCGCTGTATCTCTGGACGATGTTCGCCGCAGGATCGATCGGGTCGCTCGCTGCCTCCGCAGCGGGTCCCTACGTTCGGACTTGGCAAGTGCAGCCGGCGCAGCTCGTCATCTGCATCGACACGTCGGGCTCGATGGCTACCGCAGATATTCTGCCCTCACGCGCCGAAGCTGTCCGCTTCGCAGTCGATTCATTTGTCGCGCAAGCTCCTCTAGGCACCGGCATCGGCATTGTCGCTTTTGCCGGCGAGGCGCACGAACTTCTTGCCCCGACGCCGGATCATCGCGCGGTTGCTCGCGCGTTGGAAAGCGTGCCCGATCCAAACGGTCCCACCGCGATCGGCGATGCGATCGCGCTTGCTCATCGCATTCTGCCGCGCAACGGCGTGCGTGCGATCGTGCTGCTGACCGACGGCATCAACAATACCGGGACCGATCCGGCCGAAGCGGTGCATCAACTGCGCTCCGACGGAATCCGGCTCTACGCGGTCGGCATTGGTAGCGGCCGCGACATCGACGAGGGCGCGTTGCGCCGGTATGCGAGCGTCGCGGCCGGAACGTACGGCGCGTCGGGCGATGCCGCCGGAATGCAGAGGGCGCTTTTGCAGCTCGCCGGCAGGACGTGGCGCAAGCCGGTAAGGGTCGATCTCTCACTCGCGTTCGCCTTGATGGGCGGATCGTTGCTGGCGCTGCTAACATTAGCCAGCGTAAGCATTTGTCCAGGACTCGGAACGAGGGCGCCTGAACCCCCAGAACTTTAGAATGCCCGCGCGCAGCGTCTTGGTCATCGGCTCAGGCCCAATCGTCATCGGCCAAGCCGCCGAGTTCGACTATGCGGGCGTGCAGGCGTGCCGTGCGCTGCATGAAGACGGCTGCCGCGTTATCCTGGTCAACTCGAACCCGGCGACCATCATGACGGATCCGCAGATTGCGGACGCCGTGTATCTTGAACCGCTCACCGCATCATCGTTGGAAGGCATCATCGCGCGCGAGCGGCCGGATGCGCTGCTGCCGACGCTCGGAGGCCAGACCGGTCTTAATCTGGCGGTGGAGCTGGAAGCCGCCGGGATCTTGCAACAGTACGGCGTCGAACTCTTGGGAACGCCCGTGGCCGCGATCGCATTAGCCGAAGATCGCGAGCGCTTTAAGACGAAGATGATCGAGATCGGCGAGCCCGTGCCCGAGAGCGCGATCGTGACGCAGATCGAAGCGGGACTCGCGTTCGGAGCCGAGCATGGGTATCCGCTGATCGTCCGTCCCGCGTACACCTTGGGCGGCACCGGCGGCGGAATCGTGCGCAGCGAGAGCGAGCTGTGCGATCAGACTCGCAATAGGACTTTCGGCCAGTTTGATCGGTCAGGTTTTGTTGGAAACGTCGTTGCTCGGTTGGAAAGAGGTCGAGTACGAAGTGCTCCGCGACGCGGCCGATAACTGCATCGTCGTCTGCAATATGGAGAATATCGATCCGGTCGGCATACATACCGGAGACTCTATCGTCGTCGCGCCGTCGCAGACGCTTTCGGACTTTGAGTATCAGCTGTTGCGATCGGCGAGCCTCAACATCATTCGTGCGCTCGACGTACGCGGCGGGTGCAACATCCAGTTCGCGCTGCACCCGCACCGCAGTGAGTATCGCATTATCGAAGTCAATCCTCGTGTCTCACGAAGCTCGGCGTTGGCCAGCAAAGCGACGGGATACCCCATCGCCAAGATCAGCACGCGGATCGCGCTGGGCCAACGGCTCGACGAAATTCCCAATCCCGTGACCGGCGTGACGAAAGCGGCGCACGAGCCGGCGCTGGATTACGTCGTCGTCAAAATTCCCCGCTGGCCGTTCGACAAGTTTCCGCTGGCCGATACCGCACTGGGAACGCAGATGAAGTCCACCGGCGAAGCGATGGGAATCGGCCGCACGTTCCAGGCCGCACTGATCAAGACGGTGCGAGGGCTGGATTTGAAGCGCGAAACACTTACCGGCACCGAGCTGGCGCAATGGAGCGACGCGGAATTGGAGGCGGTCGTGCGGCGTCCAACGCACGAGCGGCTCTTTGCCGTGGCGCAGCTGCTGTTGCGCGGCACGTCACCGGAGCGCATTTGCGAGCTTTCGGCGATCGATCCGTTTTGGATCGCGGAACTGCAAAACCTCGTCGAGCTGGAGCGGCGCTTGCGCGTGGGAACGACCGCGGCGGACGCGTCGCTTGCGCTGGAATCGGGATACTCTACCGGCGTGCTGCCGCGCGGACGTTATGACGGCGTGGCTTTCCGAATGGTCGACACGGCGGCAGCCGAGTTTCCCGCGAAGTCGCCTTACTACTATATCTCGCGCGACGAGCGCGACGAAATGCGGCACACGGCCAATCCGCCGGTCGTCGTCGTGGGAAGCGGTCCCATTCGCATCGGCCAGGGCATCGAATTCGACTACTCCAGCGTACACGCGGCATGGGCGCTGCGCCGCGCGGGTTATTCGGCGGTCATCGTCAACAATAATCCGGAAACCGTTTCCACGGACTTCGACATTTCCGACGTGCTCGTGTTCGAACCGCCCGGCCCCGATGAAGTTGAGGCGGCGTACCGAGCCACCGGTGCGCGTGGGGTGATGCTGGCCTTCGGCGGTCAGACGGCGATCAATCTCGCAGGAGAATTGGAGCGGCGCAATGTGCCGATCATCGGAAGCGACCGGCAGACGGTCGATATGGCCGAGGACCGGGAAAAATTCGATCGCGCTTTAGCGCGCATCGGCGTCGCCCGTCCTCAGGGAAAAGCCGCGCGTTCATTCCGCGAAGCTCGGGTAATCGCTCGCGAGTTGGGTTTCCCGGTGCTCGTGCGTCCGTCATACGTGCTCGGTGGCCGCGGAATGGAAGTCGTGTACAACGAGGGCCAGCTCGCGTCGTATGCCGAGTCGGCGCCCCCGATTCAACCCGAGGCCCCTTTGCTGGTCGATAAGTACCTGCGCGGCATGGAGGTCGAGGTTGACGCCGTCTTTGACGGTCGGGACATCCTCATACCGGGCATATTCGAACACATCGAACGTGCCGGCATCCATTCGGGCGACTCGATCAGCGTCTACCCCACGCAGAACGTCGATGCTTCGACGGAGCGGCGCATCGTCGAAGCGACCTATGCGATCGCGCGCGAGCTGCAGATTCGCGGCCTGATCAACATCCAGTTTGTGGTGCGCGACGGCGCCCTGTACATCTTGGAGGCAAACCCGCGCGCAAGCCGGACCGTGCCGATCATTCAGAAAGCAACCGGCATCAACATCGTCGCGGCCGCGACGCGCGTAGCCCTGGGCGAGGAGTTACGCGCGATGGAATACGGAACCGGCCTGGCGCCGCGCGCGCCTTTCGTCATCGTGAAGATTCCTGTTTTCTCGTTCGCAAAGATGCGCGGCGTCGAGACGGTGCTCGGTCCCGAGATGAAGTCGACGGGCGAAGTGCTCGGGATGGATCAAACGTTTGCGGGGGCGCTGCGCAAAGGCTTTACCGCTGCCGGCATTCGCGTTCCCCGCACCGGCGGTAAGATTCTCGTCTCGATAGCCGACGAAGAGAAGGAAGAATCGATCGCGGTCTTACGCCGCTATGTGGAACTCGGTCACCGTTTGGTCGCCACGCCCGGCACGTGCGAGTATCTCGAGGCGGCCGGCATTGATTGCGCTGTGGTCAACAAGATCTCCGACGGATCGCCGCACGTGCTCGACTTGATCCGATCCCGCGGCGTCGATCTGGTGATCAACGACGCACAAGGGCAACGGGAGATCTCCGACAACTACAAGATTCGGCGAACCGCGGTGGAAGCCAACATCGCATGTTTGACCAGCTTAGACACGGCACGCGCGCTCGCAGAAGCGCTGAGCAGCCGCACCGGCCCGCACCGCACGTTGCAAGAGTACCTGAACATGCACCCTGAAACGCTTGCGGCCGCAACCGGCGTGCCGTGAACGCCGCCACGGTACGCGGGTTGGCCGCGTTCTTTACAATCCTGTTCGCGATCATCGCCGCTCGGCAGGCATATCTGCAGATCGTTGCCGCGGGTTCGATTGCCGCGCGCCCGTATAATCCTCGCCACGCGCTCGCAACGGTGGGCCGTGGCCGTATTTTGGCCAGCGACGGTACCGTGCTTGCAGAAACGATCGCAGGGCAACGGCGGTACGCGATGGGCCGCGCGCTTGCGCAAAGCGTCGGTTACGTCTCTGCCCGCTACGGAACGGCGGGAATCGAAAACGCGTACGACGGTGTGCTCACGCCGCCCGACACGACGGGGAACGCTGCGGCGCAACTCTCGCAAATCGTACAGGCGCTGCGCGGCCGCAATAGCCCGGCGCGAGGCGCCGACGTCATCACGACGATCGAACCGGCGATCGAAACGGAATTGTATGCTCGTCTCGCTCTGCACGCGCGCGGCGCCGGCATCGTGATGGACCCGCGCAACGGAGCCGTATTGGCAATTACCAGCGTGCCGGCATTCGATCCCAATACGATCACGCAAGACTTCTCTGCATTGGTTTCGGACGCGCGCAGCCCGCTGCTGGATCGCGCACTATACGGGTTGTATCCTCCCGGCTCGACGTTCAAAGTCTTCACGGCCTCGGCGGCACTGGATTCCGGCAGCGTAACGATGGAGTCGACGTTCTACGATCCGGGATACCTGCAGGTTGGCAACTTCACGCTGCACGATAACGAACTCGAGGCGACGGGAACGCAAGACCTCACCGGGGCGTTCGCCCTTTCGAGCAATGTGGATTTCGGGCAGATCGCGCTCAAGATGGGCGCGCCCGTGTTTTATCGCTACCTCAATCGCTGGGGCGTCGGAGGCTCTCTCGACTTCCAGTTACCGGCCGCGCGTTCGCGGGTACCGCCGCAGAACGACATCTTTCCCGGCGAACTGGCGCAGATGGGGTTTGGTCAGGGCGCGCTGCTGGCATCGCCCATGCAGATGGCGTTGATCGCCGCCACGATCGCCGGTGACGGAACGGAACCGCGTCCGTATATCGTCCGAGAAGTGCGAAGATCCGGTGCAGGAAGCGAGCGTTATGGTCCCGCGGCACTCGCGATGCCGATTGCGCCGCAGACGGCGAGCGACGTGCGTGACATGATGATTGCGGTCGTACAGCGGGGAACAGGAACCACGGCGCAACTGACCGGCGTGACGGTTGCGGGCAAAACCGGTACGGCGACCAATCCATCCGGTGAACCGCATTCCTGGTTCGTCTGCTTTGCCCCGGCACAGCGGCCGCGCGTCGCCGTTGCGGTGATCGTCGAGAATGCCGGGTACGGCGCCGATGTCGCCGCGCCCATTGCGCGCAGCGTGTTGCAGATTGCTTTGCGCGTGCACTCGACATGATCGACGAGCAGCACGTTTTCAATAACCGCTATCGCCTCGAAACGAAACTCGGCGAGGGCGGAATGGCGAGCGTGTATTGCGGCACCGACACGCTCCTGCGACGTAGGGTGGCGATCAAGGTGCTGCATGCTCAATACGCCGCCGACGAAGAATTCGTGCGCCGTTTTTATCAAGAAGCCGAGTCCGCCGCGCGGCTCTCCCATCCCAACATCGTCAACACTTACGACGTCGGGCGTGAAGGCGACACGTATTACATCGTCATGGAATTGGTGGACGGACCGTCGCTGGCGGACATCATCGCGACGGACGGAAAGCTTCCCGAGCCGGTGGCCATCGACTATGCCGCGCAGATCTGCAACGGTCTTGCCTACGCGCACCGCCAAGGATTGCTCCATCGCGACATCAAGCCGGCGAATATCTTGATCACCAAGGACGACGTCGTGAAGCTTTCCGATTTTGGAATCGCGCGCGCGATCTCCCAGCAGACGATGACGATGACGCGGCCCGGCTTGGTTATGGGCAGCGTCTACTACCTTTCGCCGGAACAAGCGCAGGGCGCCGAGCTGCATGAAACGTCGGATCTGTACAGCGTCGGCATCGTGTTGTACCAAATGCTCACAGGCAAAGTGCCGTACGCCGGCGATTCGCCGGTAACGGTCGCCCTCAAACATATCGGCGACCCCGTGCCGACGTTGGATTCTGATGCCGCGGTCAGCCCCGCGCTGGCGGGCATCGTGAACAAACTGCTGCAGAAGCAGCCGGAGAACCGCTTCAGTTCGGCAACGCAAGTCGCTTCTGCGCTACGCGAAGCGCGCGAACGCCCGAGCGTCGCGGCGTATCCGTCGGCGGACGACTCACCAACGCAGGCACTCTCCACCCTCGCGCCGCCGCCGCGCCCTTCGCCGATGCCGGACCGGCGCTCCGTGGTCGAGTCTGCCGATGACACGCGGGCTCGACGTTCCGGCATCGCCGTACTGGCCGTTTTGGCGGCCGCACTGATCGCGGCGATCGTCGCCGGCTATTATGCGGCCAATCATCGTTCGTTAGGCGTGGCGCGCGTGCGCATCAACGACTATCGGGGCATGACGCAAGCACAAGCGCAGCGCGCGCTGCAAAATGCCGGACTCTCGGCGCACATCGTTCGCACGCCGAGTTCAGCCGTTGCAAGCGGACACGTTTGGCGCCAGGATCCCGCCCCAGGAACGCTGTTGGGCAGGGGCGCGATCGTCACGCTGACCGTCAGCAGCGGAAAACCTGCGATTGCCGTGCGCGACGTCGTAGGATACACGCTAGCCGATGCGCAGAAAGCATTGACGGGTCAGAAACTGATCGTCAGCGTGATCCAGCGATACGACCGCTCGCCCAAAGATACGGTTCTGTCGCAAGATCCCGCTCCGGGAAAGAAGATCGCCGAAGGCAGCTCTGTGACGCTTGCCGTTTCTCAAGGTCCGGCACCCGTGGCGATGCCGGAACTCGTCGGCTTGACGTTGGGCGCTGCGACTGCGTTGGCAGCCAAGGACGGATTTAGCATCAACGTTGTGGATCGTACGGCCAGCGACAACATTCCGGCAAATCAAATCGCTTCGCAAGACGTTGCTCCCGGCACGATGATGCCGGGGGATCGTTCCGGCAAGGTCAACGTCGCCGTCAGCACGGGAGCGGGATATGCGGGCGTGCCCGACACCTCCGGCAGCGATTTAATCACGGCCCAGCAGACGATCACGCAAGCCGGGTTCCAACCGTCCGTTGAGTACGCGATCGATCCCGACTCGGCAGACAACGGCAAAGTGATCGGTCAGCAGCCGGCGGCCGGGGCGCAGGCAGAGAAGGGCAGTAAGATCATGCTGACCGTGTCCGTTCCGGGCGCAGTTCCAAACACGGCCAATATGGATCTGGACGCCGCCAAGACGTTGTTGATCGACGACGGGTATCAGGTCGGCAACGTGACGCCGACGACCGAAGGCGCCAATGGACTGGTGGTGCGCACGGAGCCCGAAGCCGGTACGAAAGTTCGTTTGGGAACGCCGGTAAACGTTTACGTCAACAGCGCAAGCGCCCAGCCGCAGCCGCGATGACTCGAATACTCGGTATCGATCCCGGCTTGCGGACGACAGGGTACGGCGCGATTTACACCACCGCACGCGGGCCGACGTTGATCGAGGCCGGGACGGTCGAGCCTGACAACCGGCAGCCGTTCGCCGTGCGGCTGCATCAGTTACACGACGGTATTTCCGAGGTGGTTCGTTGCGTCAAACCGCACGTGATCGTCATCGAGGAGCTCTACACGACCTATAGGAATCCATCAACGGCGGTGCTGATGGCGCATGCGCGCGGCGTCTTGTGTCTCGCCGGCGCGCAGCATGGCATCCCCGTACGTGCGCTGGCGCACTCCCTGGTCAAACGAGCGCTGGTCGGCGCCGGAAACGCGGGAAAAGATCAGATCAACCGCATGGTGGTTCAGTCGCTCGGACTACGCGCTGCACCGCGTCCCAATGACGTGTCGGACGCGCTCGCGTTGGCGCTGGCCTTCGGCAACGTGCGCGATCACGAAGCGCGGATGCCGGTCGCCCTGCATGCCGTTCGCTAAGGAGCGGAATGTTTTCTCGCATTCGAGGCGTGCTGGTTGAACGGCAGGACGAAGGCGTCGTGCTGGATGTCGGCGGTCTGGCATATGAAGTCGTGCTTCCGGCCTGCGTTGCGGAAAAAGTGACGGCGCAGCCCGGTCAGGAAGTGGACTTGTCCGTGCATGCGGTGCTCAACATCGAAGGAAACACCGCGCAGCACACGTTTTATGGGTTCAGCAATCCGGTCGAACGAGAATTCTTTCGGGCGCTCCTTACCGTTGGAAGCATCGGGCCACGCTCGGCGGCCCGAGCATTCTCGTTGCCGATGTCGCGCATCGCGAGCGCCATCGATCGGGGCGACCACGCCTTCCTGCAAACGCTTCCCGGAATCGGCCAGCAAAAGGCCCGCGACATCATCGCACGCCTGCAAGGAAAAGTTGCGCGTTTTTTGCTGATTCAGGACGCGACGCCGGCCGAGCGCAGCGCGATGCCCGATTTTGCCGGCGAGGCGCTGGCCGTGCTGATTCAGCTGGAGTACAAACGCGCCGAGGCGGAAGAGATGATTCGTTCGACGCTCCAAACGTCTCCTCAGATCCGTGACGCCGAAGCGCTGCTGGCGGAGATTTACCGTAAACGTACGCCGGCATGAGCGCGCGCAAAAAAGTGATCGAACCGGACACGCAGCGCGCCGTCGACCCGCAGCAAGCGATAGAAGAAGAACTTTACGGCGCGAGCCTGCGGCCGCGGTCGTTCGCCGAGTATGTCGGCCAGGAAACAGTGGTCGAGAACCTGCGCATCGCCATCGATGCTGCGCGCCGCCGGCAAGAACCGCTGGATCATATCCTGCTGTATGGGCCTCCGGGATTGGGGAAGACGACACTGGCGGCGCTGATCGCCAAGGAACTGAGCTGCGCGCTGCATCCATCCAGCGGCCCAGCTTTAGAAAAGCCGAAGGATCTCGTCGGCGTCTTGACCTCTCTCGAAGATGGAGACATCCTCTTTATCGACGAGATACACCGGCTGGGCAAGATCGTCGAAGAGTTCCTCTATCCGGCGATGGAAGAGTATCAAATCGACTTCGTCATCGATCGCGGCGCGTATGCGAAAACCATCAAACTGCCGCTCAAGCGATTCACGCTCATCGGTGCCACCACGCGCGCGGGGATGTTGACCGCGCCGCTGCGCGAACGGTTCGGGATCACGCACCACCTGGACTACTACTCGCAACCGGAGCTCGAGCAGATCGTGCGCCGATCTGCAAACGTCTTGGAAGTGCCCATAACGTCCGACGGCGCACAGACGATCGCCAAGCGCAGCCGCGGTACGCCGCGCATCGCCAACCGTTTGCTGCGCCGAGTTCGCGATTACGCACAAGTGCGGGCCGACGGGCACATTACTGCGGAAGTTGCGGAAGAATCGCTGGCGCGCGAAGGCGTCGACGCGCTTGGCCTCGACCGGTTGGACCGTGCGTTTTTGCAAACGGTCGTTGAGCAGTATAAAGGGGGACCGGTCGGCATCGCGGCGATCGCAGCGACGCTGACTGAAGACGCGGAAACGCTGGAAGACGTCGTGGAACCGTACCTTCTCAAGCAAGGATTCATCTTGCGCACCGCCAGCGGCCGTAAGGCGACCGCGGAAGCCTTCGCTCATTTGGGCTCGAAAAAGGCGACCGCGGCTCAGGAACGTCTACTGTAAAGGTGAGACGGCGGGAATTTTTAAGCAGCGGCGCGGCCTTTGCGCTGTTGGGAACGGTGGGGCCGCCGCCGTCAAACGTGCAGATGCTTCGCGTGCTTCTTGGCCGCGGCGACGCGCAACCGATCGATGCGCGAAGTTTCTCTTTTCAGGGCCGGCGGTACCGAGGCAGCTTTGCGCGGGTCCCGCAGACCGGCGAAATCGTCAGCGTCGTTCCATTGGAGTCGTACCTTTACAGCGTCGTGCCCGGCGAGATGCCGCCGTCTTGGCCGTTCGCCGCGCTCAGCGCGCAAGCGATCGTTGCGCGAACGTACGTGCTGCAGCGCAGCAATCCGCTGCGGGCCTACGATCTGGTGCCGTCCGAGATCGACCAAGTGTACGCGGGCGTTGCGGCGGAGCATCCTCAAACGACCGCAGCGGTCGATGCAACTGCCGGAACGGTGCTTCGTTTTGGCGGCGGCTTTGCGCAAATCGCTTTTTCATCGTGCTGCGGCGGCCACACGGAAGCTTCATCCCAAGCTTGGGCGACGACGCCCATACCGTATTTGAACGGCGTTGTTTGCACGTACTGCGCGCCCTCGCCGTGGTACCGGTGGAGCGAGCGCATCGGGTTCGATCGTTTGCAAACTGCCATGCCCGACGAGCTGCGCGGCATAGAACGCGTGACCGCCGTAACGCCGGACCCGCCGGACTCCAGCGGGCGCTCGTTGTTCTGGACGATCGAGGGCCCCGGCGCGAGGGTGCGCGTCCGCAGTGCGACGATCCGGCGCGCGCTCGGATATCGCGCCTTGCCCAGCCTACTCGTGCGGCGCTTTACTGCGGATTCGGCGAGCATCGCGATTGACGGCGGCGGTCTAGGGCACGGTGTCGGGCTCTGTCAGTGGGGTGCACGCGGTATGGCGGCGACGACCGGCGCGACGTCCGCCGAAATTACGTCTGTGTATTTTCCGGGAACGACGAGCGGTGTTGACTGAAGCTGCCGACGAACGGCTCGCGGCAGCATTCGACTTCGATCTCCCGGCTGCGTTGATCGCCCAAGAGCCGGCGCGCCCGCGGGACAGTTCCCGCTTGCTAAGCGTACGTGGCGGCCATATCCACCACGGCAGATTCATCGATTTTCCGGATCACCTTCGCTCGGGAGACGTGCTGGTGATCAACGATACGCGCGTGATGCCCGTGCGCGTCGATGCCGGCCGGCCGACGGGCGGCCGCGTCCAAGTCACCTTCCTGCGGCCGGCAGAAACGTTCAAGTTCGACGGCGCAGCGACGCGATGGCTGACCTTGGTTAAGCCGGCAAAGCGGCTGCGGATTGGGGACCGCATCGGTTTCGGGGAGCACGGCGACGCTGTAATAGCCGCGGAGCATCACGACGGCGTCCGGGAACTCGAGCTTCACCTGCGCGAATCGTTTGAAGCGTTCCTCAAGGAGCGCGGCAGGCCGGCACTGCCGCCCTACATTCATAAGGATTCTCCGCAAGCTCGCGCCGGATATCAAACGATATTTGCGCGTGAACCGGGAAGCGTTGCGGCGCCGACGGCTTCGCTGCATTTTACGCCGGACATCTTCGCAAAATTACGATTGCGCGGCGTCACCATCGCGCCGCTTTGCCTGGACGTCGGTCTAGGAACATTTCTCCCGATGCGCAGCGAAAATCTCGAGAACCACCGCATGCACGCGGAGCGCTATTCGATTCCCGAATCCACCGTGCTCGCGATCGAAGCGGCAAGGCGGCAGGGAGCAAGGATCGTCGCTGCCGGGACGACGGTCGTGCGAGCGCTCGAAGGCTCCGCGACCGGCGAAGGGCGCGTTTCCGCCGGCGAGCGAATCACCGATCTGTTCATCCGTCCCGGGTTTGAGTTTCGCGTCGTTGACGCGCTGCTGACGAACTTTCACTTGCCCCGCTCCACGTTGCTCGTGTTGGTCTGCGCGTTTGCCGGACGCGCTGCGGTGTTCGACGCGTACGCGCAGGCGATCGAACGCGGCTATCGCTTTTATTCGTTCGGAGATGCAATGTTTATCGAAGCACGACGGCACTGATGGAGGAAAACGAAAAAGCGGAACGCTAAAGGAGCGGTTATGAAAGCGTATACACCAAAGAAATGGAGTCTTTCAGGACTCAAGGGCATCTCCGATGCGACCTTGGAAATGCATTTCGGCCTCTATGAGGGGTACGTCAAGAACACGAATTTGCTCATGGAGCTGACGGGCGAGATGCGCAAAAACGGTGAAGCCGCCGGATCCAATCCGAAGTTCGCAGAGTTAGTGCGCCGGATGGGCTGGGAGTACAACGGCATGCGTTTGCACGAGCTGTACTTCGACAACATGACGACGTCGCCGTCGGATCTCAAGTCCGGAAAGCTGTACGAACTGCTTGGCGAAAGTTACGGCGACGTTGAAACTTGGCGCAAGGACTTTTTCGCCGTCGGCGGGATGCGTGGCGTAGGCTGGGCGATCGCATTTTATGACCCGGCGGCGCGGCAAATCAGCAACCACTGGATCGAACTCCATCAGGACGGCAATATCGCGACCTTTGTTCCTATCGTTGTGATGGACTGCTGGGAGCACGCCTTCATCAAAGACTACAAGCCGGCGGAACGCGGCAAATATATCGAAGCGTTCTATTCGAACCTGGACTGGAGCGCCTGCGAACGCAGGCTACCTCTTTAAAAAGCTCGGCCCGAGGCGAAGCCTGTCCTGAGCGATGTCGAAGGGCACCCCCCGTCCTTCGATACGCTGACGCTACTCAGGATGACAATTATGGTGTCACCCTGAGCCCTGTCGAAGGGTCACGGCGCCTAAGCGCTTCAGCGAACTTGAATGCTCCCCGGGGGCGCCGCAATAGGCCCAACGGTTACAGTCTTCGCATTCGTGTAAGTCACGAGGCCAGGCGCTGCGCCGGGCCGCTTGCGAACGTGCTTGCGCTCCGTGTAGTCGACGCTCACATTCGCGTTGTTTTTCGCTTTTGAGTGCCATGCGGCCAGCGAAGCCGCTGCAAGGATGTCGATTTCAGGCGCCGCCTTGCGGTCGTCGCGGCGGAGAATGACGTGGGCGCCGGGATGACCGCGAACGTGAAACCACAAATCGTCGGGACGGGCGACGCGGAAACTTAGCTCGGCATTTTCGAGCGGCGAGCGGCCGACGTAAATGTGGGAACCGTCCGGCGTGTCGTGCCGAAGAAAGCTTCGTCGCCGAGCCGGCGCTGCTCGATCGCCATCCGGCTGGTCGAAATCTCCGAGCATGCTTGCCTCGGCACGTTCGAGCTCCCATTGCAGCGTTTCGATCGCTTCCAGCGCTTGCATCGTTTCTTCTTTGCGCCGCTGCAGATGGGAAGCCGAAGTGCCTGTTTTTTTGTATCGCGCAAAAAGCGCTGCGGCACGCTCCTTTTGCACGCCTTGCTCGTCGGGGGAAAGAGCGTACAAGCCCGCATAGATAGCCGAACCTTCGTCGCGCAACGACGCTCTCGATTCGCTTTCCGCCAGCGCGGTTTCGATGCGCGAGAGCCGATCTCGCAGCCCTCGCTCGACGCCCTCAAAATGCCGCCGCAGCGACAGCCGCCTTTTCTCGGCGCGCTCATCCCCCGCTGCACGGTTGCGCTGCTCCTGCCATTGCGCAAGAACATCGAGCAGCGACTCGGTCGTTTCATGCTCGAGCTGGGCGAAGCGCGCCAGAGGCGCGAGATGCGCTTGCGCGATGGCCGAGCGGTCGCGATACACGTGAACCGGGGGCGCCATGGGGTCGCCGTTTTCCAACCGCTCTGCCGCTTGCGCGTCCAGCAGCGGAGTGGAGGGCGAGCTTCGCGCCGGCGGAGGCTCGTAGGCAGCGCCCGAAGCAATGGTCCTCGAGCCCGGCCGGGCGCCGAACTCTTTGGCCGCGGCGATAACCAGGCCATCCTTGACGAGGATTAGGTTGCCGAAACGCGGCACCAGCTCGCAGACCAGCGTGAGACGATCGGCTACGCCGAACTTGGATCGGGCGATCAAATCCACCTCGATCACCCGCTCCCGATAGACGGACCGAACGCCGGCGATCTTGCGCTCGCGCAGCGCGGCGCGCAGCGCTCGCTCGAAACCCCGCGGTGTCAAAGAAAGCTCCGCCTTCTCCAGCGAGATCAGCGGCGTCGGCGCGAAGGGGTCCAAACACAGCACCGCTTCAACGCCGCGCCGCCGGAGCGCAAGGGCGAAGCGGCCGTCGTCCAACCGGCCTGCGTCACGCACGCGCGCACCGCGAAGGCGCTCGTCGAGCTCGGCGGCCAGCCGCCGGACCAAGAGCCAATCCGTGTACACGCCATGCATTTCCGGTGCCCGCGCAAAGGTCCCCGGCGCCGAGAGCCCCGAACTGTGCAGATTCGTGCTCGGCCCGGGGCTGCTCTTCGTCGTTTCGGGCCCATCGGGGGCCGGTAAGGATACCTTGGTCGGGGCGCTGCGCGCGCGTATGCCTCGGCTCCGGTACTCGATTTCGGCGACGACGCGGGCGCCGCGTCCGGAAGAATGCGAGGGCGAAGATTACTTCTTCGTTTCGCGCGGAGAGTTTGAAAGGCTCGCCGCCGCCGGCGCATTTTTGGAGTGGCGGGAATACAACGCCAACCTCTATGGAACGCCGCGCAGTTTCGTGGAGAAAACGTTGACCGACGGTTACGACGTCGTCATGAAGCCGGAGGTCAACGGTGCGTTGGCGATCAAACGCAGTTTTCCGGATGCGGTGCTGATCTTTTTATTGCCGGATCGCTTTTCGCATCTCCGTGCTCGACTGCTGGCGCGCCGCACGGAAACAAATGAAGAGATCGCCGGCCGGCTGGAAATTGCTCATGAAGAGGTTCGTCACATTCGCACTTTCGATTACATCGTGATCAATGAGGAGCATCGTTCTGAAGATGCCGTGGAGGATCTGCAGGCGATCTTCCTCGCCGAGCGGCTGCGCATCCACCGCTATCCCGACGATTCTATAAGGAGTCTGGAGACTTCGTAAATGAACGACACCGTTTTTGGAGACCTAGATACGCTTCTGAGCCATGTGGACTCGAAGTTCAGCTTGGTGAACGTCGTGACGAAGCGCGCGAAGCAGCTGAACAACGGAGCGCCTCCGTTGACCGACCGCGTCAATCCGAACAAGCCGGTTTCGACCGCGTTCAATGAAGTGGCGATCGGCAAGATTCACTATCACCGCACGCGGGAAGGCATCAAGTAACCCACGGCCATGTGCGGAATCGTCGGATATATCGGCAATCGGGACAGCGTTCCCATCATCCTGGACGCGCTCGCCCGGCTGGAGTATCGCGGCTACGATAGCGCGGGCATTGCCGTGATCGATGAAGCGGGCTCCTTGTGCGGATCGAAGGCCGAAGGCAAACTTGCCCGGCTCGCGGAGCGCCTGCGCAACGGTGAACGCCTTGCGGGTCCGGTCGGCGTCGGACACACGCGGTGGGCCACTCACGGACGACCGTCGGACGCCAACGCGCATCCACACATGGACTGCGGCGCCAGAATCGCGGTCGTTCATAACGGGATCATCGAAAATTATGCGCCGTTGCGCGCGCGTCTGATCGAGCGCGGCCACATTTTCAAGAGCGAAACGGACACGGAAGTTCTGGCGCATTTGATCGAAACGCACTTCGACGGGGACTTGGAGCAAGCCGTGCGCCGCACGTTGCGCGAGGTTCGCGGCGCGTATGCCTTGGGCGTGATCAGCGGCACGGACCCGAACCATTTGATCTTCGCGCGCAATGGAGCAAGCCCGCTGGTGGTGGGCATCGGAGACGGTGAAATGTTCGTCGCCTCCGATACGCCTGCGATTCTGCCGTACACGCGTAAAGAGATCATCCTTGAAGAAGGCGAGATGGTCGTGGTTGGCCGCGAGGGCTTTCGCCTTTGCGACTACGAGGGCAACGCGCTGCAGCGCGACGTTACGCACATCGCCTGGGATGCCGGATCCGCCGAAAAGAGCGGCTTCAAGCACTTCATGCTCAAGGAGATCTTCGAGCAGCCCAACGTCATCAAGCAGACGCTCTCCGGCCGGGTGAACGACGAAAACGACGTCGATCTCGCAGGAGAGCTGGCGATATCGGCGCCGGAGTTGCGAGGCCTTTCAAAGATCGCGATCACAGGATGCGGGACCGCATTTCACGCCGGTATGGTGGGCATGTATTTGCTGCGCTCGCTCGTGCACGTTCCGGTTGAGATGGAGTTGGCGAGCGAATTCCGTTACGGCGATCCCGTCATCGACCCCACCGCCCTGACGATCGCCATGTCGCAGTCCGGCGAAACTGCCGACACCGTGGAAGCGGTGCGGATCGCCAAAGAGGCCGGCTCGCGCGTCCTGGGCATCTGCAACGTGCTGGGATCGCATCTGACGCGGGTTGCCGACGGTACGCTCTTTACGCGCGGAGGCCCGGAGATCGGCGTCGCGGCGACCAAAACGTACGTTTCGCAGGTCACCGCGATGGCGCTCTTTGCCTTGTACCTCGCGCGCGTGCGAGGGAGCGCCCCGCTCGAACGCCTGCGGCAAATCGCAGACGGAACCAAGCTGCTGCCGGCCGCCATCGATCTCGTGCTGAACACGTCCGACGAGATCAAGAAGGTGGCCCGAAAGATCCGCAAGGCCAAGTCCGTGCTGTTTTTGGGCCGTTACGTCAACGTCCCGACCGCCTTGGAAGGCGCGCTCAAACTCAAGGAGATTTCGTACATTCACGCTGAGGGTTACCCCGCGGGGGAAATGAAGCACGGACCCATCGCGCTCTTGGACTCCAACGTGCCGGTCGTCGGCATCGCGACAGAGGGCCGCGTGCGCGAGAAGATTCTTTCCAATTTAGCCGAGTCCAAAGCTCGCGAAGCGCCCGTCATCGTGGTCGGAAACCATGGCGACGATGAGGTGCGAGCCGTCGCGGACTACGTTTTCCCCGTGCCGCGGATCGACGAACTCCTCTCGCCGATCGTCAACATCATCCCGCTCCAGCTCCTCGCCTACCACATCGCCGACATTGAGGGCAAGGATGTCGACCAGCCGAGGAACCTCGCCAAGACTGTAACGGTCGAGTAAAGAAAGCGAGCGCCGGAAGGGTCCTTATCCACAGTACCCAAAATAGGGTAGTACGTTAGGCCTATATCTTATGATATAGGTCTTACTGCCCGGGCTTCTTGCAACTATTTCTGCGGGAGGCAGCACGTATGCATTCGCGATTTACGACTACATTCTTTGGAATCGTCGTTGCTGCCGCATTGGTCTTGGCCGGGTGCGGTGGCGGCGGCGGGAACTCTAGCGGCGGCTTCGGGGCCATACCTGGCGGAAACGGCGGGAACGGTGGCTCCGGCGGCAACGGCGGCAACGGCAGTTCCGCCGGCATCGTTTTCAATCCGTCCAGCGTCACGTTCGGCGCCAACGCCTATATCGGCGAGACGATCACCGTGACGATGGTCCAGCACAACGGCAATAGGACCTTCGCCATTCCATCAGGCGCTTTGGTTTGCCAGGGTTCACTCTCGGGGCAGCACCCGGTCACCTATGCGTTGACCAACGGCAACGTTCTGAAGGTCACGTTGGTTTCGGCTGGCATAACGGGGACGTGTGCGCTCACCGTCAACGACCCAACCGGCAAATCGAGCACGCTACCCATTAACCTCAACGTTCCGGCTAACGGAACGGCCGGAATCGTCTTTAATCCGTCCAGCGTCAACTTCGGCCCGACCTCCTACGTAGGAGAGAAGGTCACCGTGACGATGAGCCAGTCGGACGGCAACACGACGTTCACGATCCCGTCCGGCGCACTGGTCTGCCAGGGCGCGCTTGCGGGCAAGCACCCCATCGCTTACTACATCAACGGCACGAAGTTGACGATCGTGCTGGCCTCGTGGGACATCAGCGGAACCTGTACCCTTCGAATCGACGACAATCAGGGGCGGTACAGCCAGACTGACGATCACGTTTAACAACGTTCCGGTCGCCCCGTCGCCGACTCCGGGACCGACAGCAGGCCCGACGGCTACTCCGCTTCCGACCCCCGTTCCGACGGGACCCCCGGGAACGCCGCCGCCTCCGCCTGGACCGGTGGTGCTCACGCCTTCCGTGTTAACCTTCGACCTGCTGGCAGCGGTCGTCGGCGACTCGAAGACGAGCACGGCATCCGAAGTCGGCTACAATGGGGCCTTCAGCATCGGCGGAATCGAGCTGCCCCGCGGACTTCCTCGGACTGCGGCCGATCGATGCCACGATCACTGGGCCAAAGCAGAACGTCGTGAAGGTGACGTTGAAGCTCCTTAATTTGAGCCTCATCGGCCAATGCGACGTGACGGTTGACGGTGCTCCCGGCCACGTGGGCACGCTGTTCGTCGACTTCACGCTCCTCTAAGCGCTAGCGCGCTACGGCGCCTCTCGCTGACCACGCTGAGCTACGGATATCCGTAGCTCAGCACTTTTTCTACCGTCTGCAGCGGGAGCGACAGCCGCCTCTAAGTAACGACGCCGCTCATGACACGCAGCGACGGACGATCGCCGGCAGATCTCCGGCCCATGGCGATCGAGCCGCACGCGCTGAAATATCCGGAAGGCAGCGCGCTCATTACCATGGGCGACACGCGCGTGCTCTGTGCCGCAACGCTGGAAGATCGCGTGCCCCATTGGATGAAGGGCCGCGGAACGGGCTGGGTGAGCGCGGAGTATTCGATGCTTCCGCGTGCAACGCAAGAGAGAACCCAGCGGGAGGCTTCGCGAGGACGGCTCGGCGGGCGCACGCATGAAATCCAACGCATCATCGGGCGATCGCTGCGCGCGATTACGGACCTGACGAAACTCGGTGAACGCACGATTTGGCTCGATTGCGACGTCCTTCAGGCCGACGGCGGAACGCGTACGGCTGCCGTCACCGGCGCGTGGGTCGCACTGGCGCTCGCGCTGGGAAAAGCTTTCGATCCCTCCCGGCACGCAGCGTGGCCCCTACGGGATCAGATCGCGGCCGTGAGCGTCGGCATTGTCGGCGGACACGTGATGCTGGATCTGGCCTACGATGAAGATAGCCGAGCCGAAGTCGACATGAACGTCTTCATGACCGGCGCCGGCTCGTTCACCGAAGTTCAGGGTACGGCGGAAGCCGCGCCGTTTTCTCGTTCACAGCTCGATGCGCTTTTAGAGCTGGCCGCGAATGGCATTTTGCACATGCTCGCGCTCCAGCGGGAAATCGTGGAAAGCGCGGGATGTCCGGTGCTGCAGCATGCCGGATGACGCCGTGTTGCGAGCCCTCGTTTCCCGCGTCGGCGGTTTTCACATCACCGATCGAGCCATGTTGCGCGCTCAGCGACAGATCGAAACCGCGCTCAAGGCGGGAGACGCCGAACCACGCGACTGGAAGGCATACTTGCAAGCGGTCCGGCGTTACTTTGCCGGCTTCGAGCGTGAAGCTGCCGCCCATCTGCGCTCGATCGATAAGCGCCTGGAACGCCTGAACCAAATTCATTTCAACCTGACCGCAGAGCGGGGCGTGGCCGTCCGCCGAATCGAAGCGACGCGAAGCGTCCTGCAGGAACTCGATCGTGTCACAGGCGCTCCGGCCGGCTGACCATCCGGGGGCGGCGCAACGTGCGGAGCGCGTGGGCGTCGGCGCTCTGGAACGCGTCGGCCGGGTAACCAACGGGTTCCTTTCGTATATCGGCGGAGTCGTCGCACTCGGCGGTGAGACGGCGTCGACGATTGGCCGCCTGCGCATCCGCTTTGCGGAGACCGTGAACCAGTGTTACCTGCTGGGCTATCAGTCGCTCATCATCGTCTTATTGACCTCGCTCTTCACCGGGATGGTGTTCTCGCTCGAATCTGCGGTGCAAGCGGTGCAATACGGCTTCGGCAGCTTCGTCGGCGGAATCGTATCGTATACGAATGTCCGCGAGCTGGGCCCGATGTTGACCGCCGTCGTCGTAGCCGGCAGAGTCTGTGCGGCGATCGCCGCCGAGATCGGATCGATGGCGGTGACCGAACAAGTGGACGCGCTGGAGTCGCTCGGGTTGGCGCCGGTGCGCTTCTTGGTCGTGCCGCGCGTGCTGGCGCTGATTATCATGCTGCCGTTGCTCACGGTCTTTGCCGACGTCGTTGGCGTCATGGGCGGACAGTGGATTGCGAGCTCCCAGGCGCACATCAGCTACGACGATTTCATGTCGTCGGCGCGTCAGACGATCGGTTTTGAAGACGTCGTCAAAGGACTCCTCAAGTCCGTCGTGTTCGGTGTTGTCATCGCAATCATCGGTTCGTATCAAGGACTAACGACGACCGGCGGTGCGGCGGGGGTCGGAAAATCGACGACGAGCGCCGTCGTCACGTGCATCATCATCATCTTCATCCTCAACTTCCTGATGTCGTTCTTTCTGTACGGGACGAGCTCAGTGCCCGACCTCACGGCGCGGCTCGACGACGTGACGGTCCGATATGGCGAGCGCATCGTCCTCTCGAACTGCAGCCTGGATATCGTGGATGGAGCGATCACGTGTATCATCGGCATGTCCGGCGCCGGAAAATCCACGATCCTTCGGCTGCTGGACGGGCTCCGCAAGCCGGACGAAGGGCACGTGTACATCCGCGACATGGATATTTGCCACATGCACGAGCGTGACTTGAACGAACTGCGCACGAAGATCGGCTACGCCTTTCAATTCGCCGCCTTGTTCGACAGCATGACGCTGGGCGACAACGTCGCACTGCCTTTGCGGGAACACACCGCGTTGCGGGAAGGGGAGATCCGCGAGATCGTCATCAAGACCTTGGACAGCGTGGGGCTAGCGCACGCGTACGATAACATGCCGGCGGAGCTTTCGGGCGGCATGCTCAAACGCGCCGGATTCGCTCGGGCCGTCGTCACGAATCCCGATCTGGTGCTTTACGATGAGCCGACGACGGGGCTGGACCCAATCGTTACGCACCTATTGACGGACACGATCATGCGGCTGCGCAGACAACTCAGCGGCACGGCCGTCGTCATCTCACACGATCTGGAACCGGTTTATCGAATGGCCGACTACATCGCCATGCTTTTTGAGGGCGCAATCATCGAATATGGAACGGTGGAAGAAGTGCGGGCCTCGCCCAATCCCATCGTTCAGCAATTTTTGACCGGCTCCGAGCTTGGCCCAATCCCGCTTTGAAATCCACTATCGCGGCGCCCACGGGGGCGCGCATATTAGCAATACCGTTCAGGCGCCATGAGATCTGGGGGACCCGGTCTGCTTTTGCACATCCTGTGCACGCCGACACTAACGCCTTCCTGGCGCGTCGCAGTGGCCTCGGGCGGAGCGTCTTTTCAAACGGAGAATGTACGAAGTAATGTCGCGTCAGGCGCAGCTCGGGCTCTTTGCGGTCATTGCGCTCGTGTTGCTTTTCGGAATTTTTTACATTATTACGGATTTCGGTACGCGCCACAGCGGGTATCGTCTGGGCGTGCACTTTGCGAGCGCAGCCGGGTTGCCCACGGGCGCGCAAGTGTTTTTCAGCGGCGTGACGGTCGGATCGGTCGACGAGATTCAACTGCTGCCCGACAATAGCGTGGATGTAATACTGGCGATCAAAAGCAACGTCAACATTCCCAAGGAATCGAAGTTTTTGATTCAGACTCCGTTGACCGGTACGCCGAACATGATCATCGTGCCGCCTGTGCCGCATCCGTTGCCGGTGGGCTATGTGGCCACGCCGCCGCCCCCGGAAGCCATCTGGCCGAAACGCGTACTGCCTTTGGAACAACAGCCGATCGGCAGCGCGAGCCCGACCATCGCGGATCTGATGGCGGAGGGCCAAGGTGAAGTTCGCCGCCTCGACGCTATGGTGACCTTGCTGCAAGAGCGGGAGCCCCGCCTTTTGAACTCGCTGCAGTCCACGCTCGATAGCGTGCATCAGATGACCGGCCAAATGCAGTATACCGTTTCAGACATCTCGTCAACGCTCGACGTCGCGATGCGTAGGGCAAGCGCGAATATCGTCGATATGACGGGCACGCTCAATTCGACGCTGGGAAGCAACCGCTCAAAAATCGATTCCTTGATGACGTCGCTCGACTCCACCGCCGTTGCGCTCAATGCCTCGATGAATTCGCTGCGCGGCCTCGCGCAAGATCCGCGCCTGAAGAACAATCTGATCGACACGACGCAGAACATCGCTCAGCTGACCGGCAACATCGCGCTCCTCACGAACGATTTACGCACCGTTACGGGAAACCCGCAAACGCAGGGCGAGCTGCGCGATACCGTTGCGCATCTCGATGCCACCATGCAGAAGGCGAACTCACTGTTGGGCGCACTGGGCGGAAAGAGCAGCGTCTACGGCGTCGACGTCGGAGCGACGCCGTACCCCATTCCGAGCGGAAGGAATCAATTGCCGCCGCCCGCCGTGGGAACGCCGCAGCCGCAAGGAACGCCGAGCGGCGCCGTCTTCCGCCAGCGTCTCTCAAAGGCGCTGTTCAATCTGGCCCAAATCCAGCTGCGCTTGAGTTATCTCAACGCGCAAACGAACCCAGGCCCGAGCCCGGTGTTGACGCGCGATCGCGGACCGCAAGCCGACATCAACGCCGTGCTCCTTCCCAGCGGTCCGTATGCCGTGCTGGCGGGCGCCAACGACATCGGCGCGCACACGACCTACAACGCCGCCGTCCTCAAGAATTTTGGGCGAGGCCTGCACGCCGGCGGAGGCGTGCTCTATTCGCAGATCGGCGTGCTGGCTTCGTACAATCCGGGCCGGATCGGTGCGGAAACACGTATTTACGATCTCCGTACGCCCACTTTCGACGTCTACGGCAACCTGAATCTGACGTCGTGGGGACGGTTGTTTTTGGGCGAACGCGATCTAACGAGAAGCGACAGGCGCACCGTGTTCGGTTTACAGCTGCAGTTCTAAGCCGCGCTTTGCGCTGCGCGTGATTCCGCTACGCGACGAACGGCGGTCCGGCATCTTTGCGGCCGCCGTTTGGCTTATCGTCGCCGCGAACGCGTACGGGTTTTACCTCGAGCTGGTCGCGATTCGCCCCGCATACTTCATCGACGACTTTGCGCTGGTGCCGTACAACCTCACGCACGGTATTCAACTGCCTCCACCGTCGCCGGCGCCCGCGTGGCTCACCCTGTTCACGGCGATGTTCCTGCACGGCAGCGTGCTGCACATTCTTTTCAACATGCTCTTTTTGGTCGTCTTCGGCCCGCGCATGGAACGGCACCTCGGCCATGCCGGTTTTCTGTTCACCTATCTGCTCTGCGGCTTGGCGGGAGGCGTCGCGCAGATTGCGGCAGACCCGAGCAGCCACGTTCCGGAAATCGGCGCATCGGGCGCAATCGCCGGAATTTTGGGCGCGTACATCGTCAGTCTATCCGGCCGCGGCGATCGAAACGGTTACGCCGATAGGCTGCTTTCCGCTGTTTCTGCGTCTGCCGGCCGTGCTCGTCATCGGACTGTGGGCCGCCATTCAATTCGTCCAGGGGTTCGGGACGATCGATGTTCGCGCAAATGCGGGCGGCGTGGCGTATTTCGCGCACATCGGAGGGTTTTCGTGCGGCGCGCTGCTCGTCGGATTCGTCAACCTGTTTCGCGAACGGAACCCCAGCCGCAGCGCGCGAAGGTGAAATCTCATGGAGAAACCGCGTGTCGGCATCATCGGTTCGGGGGCGATGGGCACACTCTTCGGTTTTCATCTGGCGGCGCAGTGCGATGTCACGATGCTCGACAGCAACGCGGAACTGCTCGATGACATCGAGCGTTCCGGCGGATTATCCGTCAACGACGCGCCCGTGCGGAGCGTTCGCGTCGGCCGCTCGTCGCGCGAGTTGTTCGGATCGACCGCCGTGTTTCTGTTCGTAAAAGCGGTCGACACCCTGCGCGCGTTGCGGCCCTTCGCGGGCGAGCTCAACCCTTCAACGCCGATCGTTTCGCTACAGAACGGCGTCGGAAACGAAGATGCGATCAAGACCGCATTGGGCGGCGCCGTGCCGGTCGTGCTCGGAATCACGACGGAGTCTTCCCTCACGGTCGCGCCGGGAAAGGTCCGCAGTTCGGAGGAGGGCCATACGATCATCGGTTCGGCGGGCGCCTCCACCGCAACGTCGCACGGCGTCGTCGACTTGCTGGTACGCAGCGGCATGCGCGCCGCCGTCGTCTACGACATTCGACCTCATCTGTGGGGCAAATTGGTGGCGAACGCTGCAATTAACGCCGTGAGCGCGTTACTAGACTGTGAGGCAGGAGCCATCCCCAGCAATCCCAATGCCGCCCGTCTTTCCGAGGCGCTTGCAGAAGAAGCGGCGTCGGTGGCGGCGGCCTTGAAGATCAATCTGCCGTTCGCCAATCCCTGGCAATACGTGACAGAGGTGATCGCCGTCGGCGCGGACTCGAAGAGCTCGATGGCTTTTGACTTAGAGTCGGGGCATCCGAGCGAGATCGACCACATCAACGGCGCCGTCTGCGCCGCCGGACGGCGCACCGCAGTCGCAACACCGTACAACGACGCAATGGTCCGCCTGATCAAAGCAAAGGAATCGCTTGCGCACGGGCTGCTGCTCCAAAAGGAACGCGCGCTATGACCTGTCCGTCGTGTCAAGCTGAGATCGCCGCGGGCGCCCGGTTCTGTTCAACTTGCGGTGCGCCTGCGGCGCAGCAGACGACGGTCGGCGCATACACGGAACCGGTGCCCGAGACGGACAACCCAAAGGCGCCGATCACGCTGGATGACCTGACGGTTCGGGTCGAGGGTGAGCTGGTGCCGGTCGTAGACGTTGAACTGGGCGCGCGACAAACGATCTTCTTCGAGCACCACATCCTGCTGTGGAAGCAGCCTCGGGTCACGCTGGGCTTCATGGGACTGCAGAATGCCGGCCGCCGCTTCTTTGCAGGGCTGCAGATCTTTATCTCCACGGCTCAAGGACCCGGTAACGTCGCGTTTTCGCGGGAAGCTCCGGGCCAGATCGTCGCCTTGCGCTTGCAGCCAGGCACGGCGGTCGACGTTCGCGAGCATCAGTTTCTGCTCGCGACCGGCAATGTCGACTACAACTTCTATTGGCAGCAGGGCTTGGCGAACGTGCTCTTCGCGCGCACGGGTCTCTTCATCGATCGCTTCAGCGCTCCCTCATCGGAGGGTCTCTTGCTGTTGCACGGTTACGGCAACGTGTTCGAAAAGACGCTCGTTGCGGGAGAGCAGCTGGATGTCGAACCCGGCGGCTGGCTTTGGAAGGACGCGAGCGTGCGCATGGAAACCGTCACCGCGCTGCAGTCGGGCGGTTCGGGGGGCATCATGGGCGCGCTCGGCGCCATGATGGGCGGAGCAGCATTAATGCTAAATCGTTTTTACGGTCCGGGGCGCGTCGGCATACAGTCGATGACCTATCACGAACCGCAGTTTGAAGGCGCATCGCGGCCGGGCGGCACGAGCAACATCGGCAACGCGCTCAACTCATTTTTCAATCCGCGCCAATAGCGACTTTTAAATCTGCGGCTTTAGCTGCAGGACGCGAATGGAACCGTTGCGGACTTCAACGTCGACCCCCCGCTGCGCGCCGCCGTTGATCGCGCCATCGATCGTTTCGCTCTGCCCGTGCGATCTGCCGCGGAGCGGAAAGTCCGTATAGATCGTTCCGCGACCGGTGTGCAGGTGGAGCCGCGCCGCCGCAGTGGCATTGACGTACACGTCGACATCCCCGTGCGCCGTCGTGAAGCGGAGCGTCCCGGGCCAGCCGGCGCTGCCGAAGATGACGTTTACATTGCCGTTCCCCGCGGCAGTCTGGCCGTACCGCGGAATCAGCATCCGAATGTCGCCGCTGCCGGTACGCACGTTAGCGACGCCGTCAAAGTCCTCCACGGCGATGGAGCCGCGATCCGTTTGCAGATCCAAAAGCGTGTCGCGCGCTCCTCGAATCAAATATCGAATCCCAGGCGACCGCGCGCGCACCGTAATTGCCGAGCCGCTGCTGCGGACCTCGCTCGTGCCCGAACCGAACGCTTCAATAGTGTACTGGTTGGCGGGAGCGCCGTGTACCGGCGCATAGGCATTGATGTCGCCGGCAATGTTGCGCACCACCAGAGTCCCGCCAGGGGGCATCATTCCGGTACGCAGCAGTGATGGACGTTCCGCACCGCATCCGCTCGCGATCCCGAAGAGGAGCAGCGCGGCAACGACTGGCGGGGCGCGCGTGAGCCGTTACCAGAGCGTACCGCCGCCGACGAGCACGTACAAGATCGGGCCGATCCCCCAAACGACGCTGACGACGCCCCACACCACTTTCTCCGCGGAGCCTAAATCCGTGCGTCCTGCCAAATTCATGATGACGAGAATGAATGCGAGGGGATGAAGGATGATCGCGATCAGGATCTCGAGCAGCAGTTTCATCCTGCCGCTTATACCCGCGTTCCCCGGCAGGACCTATTGCGTCAGGTCCACGGAATCGATCGCGACGTTTGCCCCGCTTGAACGGGGATCGTGCGAGCCAAGCACTACCACATCCACGACGTGGAGGTCTCCAGGAAGCGGTGGGCTTGTATAGAGCAGTGCGTGGGTTCGGCTGCGCGACGCGTAGAAATCAAGCGGGATGCGGCGCTCGTCGATCAGCATTGACGCTCTGCCGCCCGCCGGTCCGACGGTACCATAGAGGCGCACGGCAGTGCCGCGCATCTCCGTCGTGAATCCGTCTCCGGCTCGAGCGCTGCGGCTGCTGACGCCGTTCCAGCCGGCGTCGTGTTTGCTGTAGATCGCTTGCCAGTGCCCGGTAAAGTGGATGCGCCCTTCTCCCCATCCCTGATCTAAGACGGTGATGACCGCAGCGGGCCGCTTGCCATTGGTGGCCCGTGCGGCGTTAACCGGTCCGACGTGCAAGGCGGCTTCGAGGGAAGCGGCGCTGACGGGGCCGACCGAATATGACACGCCCGCGCTGACGAGGAAGAGTCCCACGAGGGCCGCGATCATCGCGACGGCGCGATCGAGCGACATGGGTCGAGCGTAGCACTCCGCAGCCTCCGCCATAGGGCGAAGGTGCCCTCTTCCCCGCGGGTCTAGTGACCCACCGGGCGCGCGGAGTGTGAAGAAGAAGGGCAGGCCCGCCGCGCAAGCTATTCTTCCGAAGAACCGCTTTCGTTTACGCGAATTCCGCCAGGACGGGCCAACCAATGAAAACTGACGTTACCGAGATCGCCGCGGGCATCTATCGCCTTTCCACCTATGTGCCCAACGCTGGGCCCGACGGGTTTACTTTCAATCAATTCCTGGTTGATGGAAACGAACCGCTGCTTTTCCATACTGGAGGACGCCGGCTTTTTACGCTCGTCTCGCAAGGAGTTGCGAGCGTCATGCCGCTGGATAAGCTTCGCTGGATTAGTTTCGGCCACTTCGAGGCCGACGAGTGCGGAGCGCTCAATGACTTTCTCGAAGCCTCCCCTGGCGCCGGTGCGGTCTGCGGACAGCTTGGCGGCATGTTGTCGATCACGGATCAGGCGATACGCTCCCCGCGGATCTTGCGCGATGGCGAAGTGCTGGATTTAGGCGGCAAGCGCGTGCGGTACATCAGCACGCCGCACGTCCCGCACGGTTGGGACGCAGGACTGCTTTATGAAGAAACCACAGGCACATTATTCGCAGGCGATCTGTTTACGATCGGCGGACGGTATGCCGCAAAAACCGAAACGGAACGGGTCAGCGGAGCGCTCGAATTTGAAAACAGCATGGCACACACTGCGCTCACGCCCCTCACCGCACCATGCATCAACCGATTGGCGGAACTCCAGCCAAAGGTGTTGGCATTGATGCATAATTCGGCTTTTTATGGGGACTGCGGGGCCGCGCTGCGTGCGCTGGCGGACGCCTATGCCGAGCGGCTGGAGGAAGCCCTGCGGTAAACAGAGTTCGGACAAAAATTCGGTTGCGTTACCGTTCTTGCGAACGGTCGCGCGGATGCGCCTCTTCATAGCTGCGACGCATGTGTTCGAGCGAGACGTTCGTGTAGATCTGCGTTGTCGATAGACTTTCGTGGCCCAGGAGTTCCTTGATCGTGACGATGTCCGCGCCGTTTTCAAGCAGATGCGTTGCAAAGGAATGGCGCATGACGTGCGGCGTTGCATGCTTGGCAAGCCCACTCAAGCGAGCAAAGTCACGAAAGACTACCCAGGCTTGGCGATGTGAAAGCCGCGTCTTGCGGTTGCTGACAAAGAGCGCTCCGTCTGAAGTTCGTGGCCGAACGCCTAAGTATGCCGCGATCGCCGCGACGGCTGCGTGATTCAGAAAAACCGTGCGCTGCTTGTCGCCTTTGCCCAAGACGCGCATCCGACGGCGTTCCAAATCGACATCCCCCAGATTCAGTCCGACGAGTTCGCCGCGCCGGATGCCGCTGGCGTACAGCAACTCCATCATGGCGACGTTCCGCAGCCGCGCGAACTCGGATTGACCCGCAATGCGGGTCCGCAGCAGTTTGCCCACCTCGCCCTCCGAGAGCACCTGTGGCAGCCGTTTGGGCGCCTTCGGCGGCGGCACGTCTGCCGCCGGGTTGTCCGGGCGCCGGCCTTCGCGCTTCTGAAAAGCAAAATACGATCGCAACGCGGCGACTTTGCGCCGGACGGACACGGGCGTATATCCGCGCGGACCCATCAATTCCATGATGAATCGGCGGATATCCGACGGCGCGGTTTTCCGCAACGCCATCGTGCGTTTGTCTTTCGCGCACGCCGGCTTGAGAAACGCCGCGAACAGCTCGACGTCGCGTGCGTATTCCTCACTCGTCCGCGCGGACTGTCCGCGCTCCAGGCGCAAGTACGCTGCGAACTCCGCAATGCCCGGGTCCAGGCTGACGTACCGATATATCACCAAATGAGTGTTTGTGGATATTCTCCGGAATCCTGCGGATTGCTCCCGCGCAGTGCGAATCTCTGGCGGCGTGCTTCTTCCCCGCGAAGCCGTCTGGGCAATTTCGCTCGCCACCGTTGCGTTGATCGTCGCACGGCCGTGGCGAGTCGGCGAGTGGGTCTGGTCCGTTGCCGGCGCCGCCGTCCTCGTCGCGTCGGGATTACTGCCGCAGGCGCGCGCAGAAGCGGCCGTGCGGGACGGGCTCGACGTCTATTTGTTTTTGGCGGGCATGTTGGCGCTCGCGGAGCAGGCGCGAGTGCACGGCGTCTTCGACTGCGCCGCTTCTGCCGCGCTCCGGATCGCCGGCGGTTCTGCGCATCGCTTGCTCTTGCTCGTCTATGGCCTAGGCGTCGTCGTCACCGCGCTGCTTTCCAACGACGGAACCGTGCTGCTCTTAACGCCCGCGATGCTCGCCGCGGCGAGGCAGCAATTGAAACAGCCCGCGCCGCTGTTGTTTGCCTGCGCGTTGGTAGCCAACGCCGCCGGATTTCTGCTGCCCATCAGCAATCCGGCGAACCTCGTCGTCTTCGGCAACCGGCTCCCCGTGCTGGCCGCGTGGCTCCACGTCTTCGGCATTCCTTCAATGGCGGCGATCGTGCTGACGTACGCGGGCATCGCTTGGTACTGGCGACGCGATCTTCGCGGCGCTCTCACCCCCGTCGATCGCACTGCTCCGCTTTCGCGCGCCGGCGGCGTTTCGCTGGCGGCGCTGGTGGTTTCTACCGCTTTGCTCGTGTTCGCGGCCGCCACCGGCAGACCGATTGGCGCGACGGCGTTCGTCCTTGGACTGCTGTGCAGCGCGATCGTGACGACGGTCGAACGCGGCACGTTGCAGAAAATGCTGCGCGGCGCGCCGTGGTCGATCATCCCGCTCGTCGCCGGACTTTTCGTGATCGTTCAAGCGCTGGATCGCAGCGGCATTCTGGAGGCTGCACGGTTCTTCTTCCGCTGGTGCAGCGGGTTGCCGATAGCCGGACGCCTCATCTCCGGAATCGCCGTGACGCTGGCCGGCAACGTCTTCAACAATCTGCCTATCGGACTGCTCGCCCGCTACACGATTCACGGACCGGGCGTCGATCCGGCGATCGCCCATGCGGCGCTCGTCGGCGTCGATTTAGGGCCGAACCTTTCCGTCACCGGATCGCTTGCCACGCTCATCTGGATCTTTATGTTGCGCCGCGCCGGAATCGAATTAGGCTTTTGGCAGTTCTTGCGCGCCGGCATCGTCGTACTGCCGCTCGCGCTTCTGCTCGCGTTGCTGCTGGTGCGCTAACGTCCTCTAGCCGACGTAGCTGATCGTAACCGGGACGCCGGCGCTCTCGGCGCTCTCCAGAACCCCGAAAACTTGATCGAGTTCGTCCTCGATGGCGACGATGTCCGCGGCGCTCACGCCGACGGCGCCGGCGCGTTCCCACAGCATGCGCCGCGCCGTTTCCAGTGCGTGGCGAAAGCGTTGCGGCGTCGACTCGAGTACCGGCCAGTCATCGAGCGTGGCGGCCGGCACGACGCGCCAACCGTGGCCCCATTGCGCGTCTTCTTCCTCAAAGAACGCATGCGGAATCGCGACGAGCATCTCGAGCGCTTCGCGCTCGTGCGACCGCAACGGCACGCCCGAATTCGCGAGCAACATGATGTACCGGAACAGCGAAGGATTGCCGACGGTATATGCGCCTGCCGTTGAGGCGACACTGATGTGCATCGTCCGCAATTGCGAATCGGAAAGCGAAAAATCCATCTACGCCGCTACGTCGAAGGGCACGCCGAGTTCCGTCGCGAGCTTTTCGAGCCCTTCCCACACCGCGGCGTGAACCGGCACCCCGTTCTCGCGGTTGCGCCGCGTGTTTTCTTCTTCGATTTCACCGGCGACGTAGATACGGTCCTGACCGGGAACTCGACCGCTGGATTTAAAGGTGCGCAGCTCGCGATCCATGTCAGCCTTGAATTGCGCCACGTCGCGGAACGCATCGATGCGAAACGCGGCGAACCAATGCGAAATCGCCCCTTCCATCGTATCGGCGCCGCCGGGCAGCTCCAAGCCGAATGTGCCGCCCGAAAGCACGCCGCACAAGATGTCGACCAGCAAACCGAGGCCATAGCCCTTGTGCCCGCCGTGCTCGACGCCGAACCCGCCCAAAGGCAAGAGCGCGCCGCGCAACGCCGCGTCCGGATCGGTCGTCGCGTTTCCCCGCTCGTCGATCGCCCACCCCTGTGCCAGCGGTAAGCCTTTACGCTTGTAGACTTCGAGCTTGCCTCTGGGAACGGTCGTGGTGGCGAAGTCCAACACGAACGCCGGCTCTTCGCCTGCCGGGATCGCAAACGCGAGCGGGTTCGTTCCGAGCAGCACGTCCTTTCCGAACGTGGGCGCAGCGTAGCGAGCCGAGTTCGTTGACGCAATGCCCACCATGTCGCGCTCGAGCGCAAGCATCGCATAGTATCCGGCAATTCCGAAATGATTCGAGTTTCGCACACCGCCGAAGGCGGCACCGGACTCTCGCGCCTTCTCGATCACGTTTTCCATCGCCATGCGGCCGACCGGATGACCTAAACCGTTGTCCGCATCATACAGCACGGACGTCGCCGTTTCGCGTACGATTTCGTACGATGGCGCGCTCTTCAACTTACCGGCTCGGATCCGCCGTACGTAATACGATTCAAGCCGCGCAACGCCGTGGGACTCGATGCCGCGGAGATCGGCGGCAACCAACACGTCCGCGACGGTTTGCGCATGACCCGCGTCCACGCCGACCCGCTCCAAAATCGCGCTCACGAACCGTTTGAGCGCAGCTTCGCTCGAAAGGCGGTACTCGGTGCTCAACATGCCTGCGGGTCCTTCGAGCCGCGGGGAGTAAATGCTTCGTACGCCACGAGCCGAATACGTCGACGCCATGATTGAAGCGTCGGAATACGACCGATGCGTACGCTGCGGCTTGTGCTTGCCGGCGTGTCCGACGTATCTCGAAACGATGACCGAAACCTCAGGACCGCGCGGCCGGATCAGTTTAATTAAAGCGGTGGACGAAGGCGCGTTAGACGTGCTTTCCGCGGGCTTTAGGCACCAAATGTTCGAGTGCCTGGACTGCCGCGCATGCGCCGCGGCATGCCCGAGCGGCGTACAATACGGCCGCCTGGTGGAAGGCGCTCGTGCGCGGATCGCGCAGGCGCAAGCCTCCCGGCGACCATGGCTGCACCGGGTTGGCCGGCGCGTCGCGATCGAGTTGCCCTTTGCCCGCCCTTGGGTGATGCGGCTCTGCGCGACGGTGCTGCGTGGCCTGCAGAAGATGCGTTTCGAGCGGCTCGGCGATCGTTTGCGCTGGTTCGGCATGCCGCAGCTTGCGGCGGCCGCGCGCGTTGCGCCGCGGATTCCCGCGCGCACGTTCACCGCGCGCGGCCAACGGTACGACGCACCAAGCCCGCGCGCGACGGTGATGTTGCACGCCGGCTGCATCATGCAAGTCGCCTTTGCAACGGTCCACGAAGCAACCGTCCGGGTGTTGCAGCGCAACGGCTTCAGCGTCGTCGTCCCCTCGGAGCAACGCTGCTGCGGCGCAATCGCGCAGCACGCGGGCGAAGCAGATTTTGCAAAACAGCTCGCACGTGCAACAATTGCCGCGTTTGAATCGTCCGGCGCTGCGTTGTGCGTCACGAACGCCGCAGGCTGCGGTGCGGCGCTCAAAGAGTTCGGACATCTTCTCGCCGGGGACGGTCATTGGGAAGAACGCGCGCGCCGGTTCTCGCAGTCGGTACGCGATGTGCTCGAGCTGCTCGATGCCGCAGGATTGCGCGGGAGGCTCGGCGCGCTTGCAACGACCGTGACGTACCAGGAGCCCTGCCATTTGGCGCACGCGCAAAGGATCTCGCGGGCTCCGCGCCGTTTGCTCGAGTCGATTCCTGAACTCGAGTTGCGCGAAATGAACGAATCGGCGCTCTGTTGCGGAAGCGCGGGCGTCTACAACATTACGCAGCCCGAGATGGCGGACCGTTTGGGACGCCGCAAAGCCGAGAACGTCGTGCGCACCGGCGCTGCGGTGGTCGCGACAGCAAATCCGGGGTGCGCGATGCAGGTTGCCGCGCACCTGCGCGAGCGCGGCGGCACGGCCTCCGTGCGCCACGTCGTCGAATTATTAGATGACGCTTACAGTGCGGCGATGAGCCGGTCTTGATCGTTCAGCGCCGATTCGATGGAACCGTACGCCGCGAAAATATCGATCAGGCCGGTGATATTGAGTAGCCGTTCGATGGGGCCGGACGCAACGATCAGACGAAGGCGGCCGCCGTGTTCCAGCGCCCGCCGGTGAGCGCCGATCAACGCGCCGAGGCCGGTCGAATCCAGAAACTCGAGCTGCGTAAGATCGACGATGATGTCGTTCTTGCCCTCGTCGGCCGCTTGCGTCAGCGCCGCGCGCAACGACGGCGCCGTTTCCAGATCGAGGCTTCCGCGTAAGCGATACACGATCGCTTCGCCATGGCGTTCCGGCTGGATGTCCACGGAAAGCGCTTCACGCCGCATGGGCAGCTGGTTCGACCCTAAGACGCATCTTCTTCTTATCGCGCGTTGTCCGCAGCGATCTCACGCAGGTCCCCGGCAGCCTCGTCCCACCTCCAGTGGCGCTGCGTCGTCAGATGGGTCCCCCCGATGAACCGGTCCAGCGGCTGGTGTTCGACCCAGTCCGCATCGCCTGCCAGAACGCGTCTGCCGAGAAGCGTGATGTCGTATCCCTCTTCGTGCTCGGTCAACAGTGGAGCGGGATCGCGACAAAGCCTCGCAATAACGGCGGCACAGGCCGTATCGCTAAGGAACGCGGCTTCTTCGCGCGCTTGCGACTTTCGGAACAGATCATCTTTTCGGCGCGCACCCTCCTGTGCGGCAAGCGCGAGCTGCTTTTCCGTACGCGCAAGACCGGTGTCTAGTGCGGGAAAATCTTCGCACAAGCGACGCAGCGCTTCAGGAAGCGCCTTCAATCCAACGTACCGTTCGCGCGAAGCGCGCGGAAGATCCGACGGTGTGGCCGCCGTGAAGGCGCCCCACGCCCGCTGCGCGCCCTCCATGATCGTCGGCGTGATTGACCGCCGCTTAGGATACAGCGCCATCAATTCTTCAGCGGTTAGCATCCCGAGATACTGCTCCGATGCGATCAGTTGCACCGCTCCCACGCCGAGCCGCATTTCGTTCAGCACGTTCAAGACTTGCAGTAACTGCAGCTGATCGTACAGGTCGTGCTCGAACCAGAGGACGACTTCATCGAAGTCGCGGGCGCGCCGAATCGTCGCGTCCCGCCGCTCGAAATCGTAGTTGATCTTGATCGGACTGCCATAGCCGGCCTGCGACAGGAACCGTGCTCGCACGCGGCTCAGTTCTTCGAGCGGCAGGTCGCCGGGCACCGGGCCGTCGTGCAGCGCGTCGCGCCAGGCCAAATGCGTTCCCAGCAAGCCGGCCTTCTTCCAAACGTAGAGCACCGCATCGCCGTTGGTGACGTGCAGTGTTTGCGCGCTCACGCCCGCCACCTTACGAGCACTTTGACATTCCGTTCCAGCGCTGAGCGCTGCACTGCGGACTTTGACTCCGCACCAGCAATGCTGGGGCGGCTGGATTCGAACCAACGCATGGCGGAGTCAAAACCCCCAGCGCGCAAGCGCGCCGGGGACCCCCTGAGTTGACATTCCGTTCCAGCGCTGCGCGCTTGCACTGCGGACTTTGACTCCGCACCAGCAATGCTGGGGTGGCTGGATTCGAACCAACGCATGGCGGAGTCAAAACCCCCAGCGCGCAAGCGCGCCGGGGACCCCCTGAGTTGACATTCCGTTCCAGCGCTGCGCGCTTGCACTGCGGACTTTGACTCCGCACCAGCAATGCTGGGGTGGCTGGATTCGAACCAACGCATGGCGGAGTCAAAACCCCCAGCGCGCAAGCGCGCCGGGGACCCCCTGAGTTGACATTCCGTTCCAGCGCTGCGCGCTTGCACTGCGGACTTTGACTCCGCACCAGCAATGCTGGGGTGGCTGGATTCGAACCAACGCATGGCGGAGTCAAAGTCCGCTGCCTTACCGCTTGGCTACACCCCACCGGCCGGCGGCATGCTTCGCCTCGGACCTCGCAACTGCTGCTTGCGGTACGCTACGCCGCGCTAGCGGCGAGTGAAGACGCGCTTTGCTCCGATATAATGTGAAGACCAGTATTCATCCGAAAGCGTGCTCACCATCACGCCCCTGCTCGAACTGGCGTGCACGAATTTCCCTTGGCCGATATAGATGCCGACGTGCGACGGTCCCGATTCGTAGGTTTGAAAGAACACGAGATCGCCCGGCTTGATGCCGCCACGGGCTCGCGATGCAGCTTCGTACTGTGCGTCGGCGGTCCGCGGCAGATGAACGCCCATGAGCGCAAAAACGTGCTGCACGAAGCCCGAGCAGTCGAAACCGGCGCCGGAAGTACCACCGAAGACGTACGGCGTTCCCAAAAAGCGCAGCGCGCTGACCGTCAGGCTCTTCGCAATACTGCTCGTTCGCGCGAGCAACCGGCTGGCGAACTTACGAATCTCATGATGGACCGTCAAATGCCTGAACGATGCCCGGCGCTCTTGCCGGACAAGCGTCGCGGTCCATTCGGCGACATCCGGACTTTCAACGGGGGTACCGGGGCCCGAGTCCAGTGATTGAACTGAGCGTGAAGCCGGCGTGGAAGCGGTGGAGATTTGCGTGGCCGCGGTCGAATGCCCGGTGACCGGATCGGAGGCGGCGGGCGATATTGCAGTGGTGCCGACCAAAGAAAACGCCAACGCCCCAGTGATCAGAAGGTAACGCAAAAGCTGCTCCTCTTTCAAAACACTTGCGGGGTTAGTTGACGGGTTCGGACGTGAAAGATCGTCCTAGGACCGACCGGCCCATTCACCCCTACCGGCATATCCCCCGCTTCGGGTAGTACCCGAACTCAGCGATGTTGCAGGCTTGGTGCGCGTCGCGCCTGCGCGGCTCGGCGACGCTAGCGCCATGGTTTACCCCTAAGGCGGCATTCCCTTTATCATCCGGCGCTGCGAATTTGATCGGCGATCTCATTGGCCAACGCCTCGATTGCTTGCCGATCCTCACCTTCTACCATAACGCGAATCACCGGTTCCGTGCCCGAAGGACGGATCAGCAGACGCCCACTGTTCGTCAACATCTTTGACGTTCGCTCGATCGCTTCGCGGATTTGCGGCTCCTGCAACACACCGGAGCGTGCATCGCGCACGTTGATCAAAACCTGCGGAAAAACGTTGAGTTCCGCTTGCATGTCGTGAAGTCTTCGGCCGCTCCGAACGACGGCGCTGAACAGTGAGATCGCGGTCATCGGCCCGTCACCGGTCGTATTGCGGCGCAAGTCGATGATATGTCCGGACTGCTCTCCCCCCAGCACGTAGCGGCCCTCACGCATTGCCTCCAGCACGTAACGATCGCCGACGGGCGTGCGCAGGAACGCGATGCCGTGACGCTGGAGGGCCTTTTCCAAACCCAAGTTGCTCATCACGGTGCCAACCACGGCGTTGCCGTGCAGCTCCCCTTCGGCGTAGAGCTGCCTTGCAAGGATCAGCATCACGTGATCTCCGCTGAGGCAAGCTCCTTCTTCATCCACGAACATCGCACGGTCGGCATCGCCGTCGAATGCAACGCCGACGACGTTGCGGTGGCCCTGCGCGATCAACTCCCGCACCCGAGCTTGCAGCGGCCGCAGATCCGTTGCGCCGCATTGCACGTTGATGCGCGCGCCGTCGTCCTCGCAGTTGATCTCGTGTACTTGCGCGCCAAGCTTGCGCAGCGCGTATGGAGCATATGCATACGCTGCGCCGAAGGCGCCGTCCACCACGACGGTCAGCCCATGCAAATCGGCGGCATGCTCGTAGAGCCGCGCATAGTAATGCTTTCCGAGATTCTGTGCGACGCTCGCCACGCCAATCGCCGTGCCGGTCGGCCGCGCAAGATCGCGCCCGTCGATCGCAGCTTCAATGCGTGCTTCCAACTCGTCGGGAAGCTTGAAGCCGTCGGACCCGAAGAACTTAATGCCGTTGTCCTCGACCGGATTGTGCGATGCGCTAATCATCACGCCCGCCGCAGCGCCGGCGCATCGCGTGATCGTCGCAACGGCCGGAGTAGGGACGATCCCGACGCTGACGGCGTTGCGGCCAAGCGATGTGATCCCCGCAATCATCGCGGCCTCAAGCATTGTTCCGGAAAGGCGCGTGTCGCGCGCGACGATCACCGGCTTACCGGGATCCTCGCCCCGCGTGAGCACGCTGGCCCCGGCCCGGCCGACGGCAAACGCAAGCTCCGGCGTTAGGTCGGCATTTGCAACGCCCCGAATCCCGTCCGTCCCAAAAAGACGGCTCAAGGCGTGCTTGCCGCCGTCGCCGGAAGAAACTTCGCTTGGACGCGGACCAGATTAGGAGAGACCAAAACGTCGGGCACGGCTTGGCCCGATGCGCTCACCGCAACCGGGCGAATCATTTCATCGACCGATGCGCGCGGGGTCGTAAAAGGGAGGTCGACCCGTACGCTTGCGACTTGCGCCAATTCGTCCGTCGGACCGCGTACCGCGGAGGTGTTCGGCGTCACCGTTGCCTTACTGACGACGATCTTGCTCAAACCGATGTAGTGGAGCGTCACCGGGAAACTCTTCTGATCCATTTTTGCGATGGTGAGCGTCACGGAAGCGGGACTCAGCGATTGAACCGCAATGTTCGGCGCAACCAGACGCAGTGGGACGTTGTAGACGCCCGCCGCACGATTGGAGAGGTCGACGACCGCCCGAATTTCCTCCGGACGCACCGGCGGTGCGTCACGTTTGGACGCGATCGTCACCAGTGCGACCTTGTCCGCATAGCGCGCGATGTATCCGGGCGGAAGGTTTACCGACGAGATCGGCACGTTGACCTGCTGATCGAAACGCGCAGTAATCACCGGATTGTTGGCAAAGCGAAAATAGGCCCAACCCAAGATCGCCAGAGCGACGGAAAAAACCTTGAGCCCGAGATTATGTCGGATGATCGAGGGCACTGTGTCCTGTGCCGCGCGCGAGTTTCGCCGGCGAAACGATCCGCTTACGCATGCCGCCCACCACGCCGCTCGCAAACCCCCGCACCCTGCGGCGCGGACGCGTGGACGCCAGCAGCAGTCGGAAGAGCCTGGGCTCGTCTTCCACGGGACGCGACAGGTTGCCGTTTCGCGCGACGCTGACGGCGCCGGACTCCTCGGAAACGACAACGACCACGGCATCCGACTGCTCCGAAAGACCCAGCGCCGCGCGATGCCGCGTTCCTAATCGATGCCCGCTTCGCAAACGGTCCCCAAGCGGCAAGAAGCAGGCTGCGGCCTCGATCGCATTCTCGTGCACGATGACCGCGCCGTCGTGCAGTGGCGAACGATCGGCAAATATGGCCAACAGAAGCTCCGCAGAAAGCGCAGCGTGCAGCAGCGTTCCGCTCTCGTAGAAATCGCGCAAGCCGGTCTGCTGCTCGATCGCGATCAGTGCTCCGGTTCTCGAATTCGCGAGCAGCGTTGCAGCTCGCGCGATTTCCGCCAGGCCTCGTGCGTCGAGGCGGCGCCCCTCCGATCCGCCGATCCGCAAAAAGCCGCCGCGTCCGAGTTGTTCGAGGGCGCGGCGAAGCTCGGGCTGGAAGACGATCGGGAGCGTAACGGCTGCCCCGAGCACGATGAGCTGTAAGATCGTTCCTAACAGCAAGAGGTGCAGCAGGTTGGCCACGGCCAGCAGCACGACGAGCACCAAGACGCCCGTGAGGATCTGCACGGCCCGTGTGCCGCGGATAAGTAAGAGGAAGTAGTAGATCAGTACGCTCGTCGCAAGGATGTCGATGAAATCCGTGGGCCCCGCGTACTGGAGCAGGTTACTCCACACGAGCGCCCTCCAGAAGCGATTCCAAGATCCGGTTCGACGCGATTTCCGGCGCGTTCAAACCGCGAGCCGCAATAGCTGCAAGATCCGATTCCGGAAGCGGCGAGAGCAAACGGCAGCTCCGGCTTGCGGCAAAGCGCCGAAGCTCGATATCCGCCAGGTTCAATACCAACTCCGGCGGCGTAATGTGCAGAGCAAATTCCACGATCAGCGATTGAGCGCGACGCTCGCAGCCGCGGACGCCGGCCGGGGCACCGTTCCCCGCGAACGCATGCAGCAATGCGGGCAGGGCTTGCGGCGCGGAGGGCTCTATTGCGAGCGCCAGCACCACGTCCGGGAACCAATGCGCCTGCGGCAATACAGCTTCCGCTTCGATCGGTTCCGAAGTGGGCGAACCTTGAACCAAGGCATACGTACGATCGAACGTGTCCGAGCACCGGAAAGCGACGTCGGCGCCCATGCCGTCCAAAACTTGCGCAATGCGGCGGCGTTCCGCATCGCTCAAAACGCATTCAATCCTCACCGTTCGCGCCCAATTCACAATCTCTGCATCGTTACACGAATACGGCAATCGTTCCCGGCTCATAACGCAAACGCGAACATAGCCCGGTGGACCGCCGGATGGCGGCATGGTACAATGCGCGTCGTCCTTGCCAGATAGGAGTACGGGAATTGCCCAACATCAAGGCCGCGGAAAAGTGGCAGCGTCAGACGCAGAAGCGCGCAAAGCGCAACCTCTCGGTCAAGACGCGTCTAAAAACGCTCTTCAAGAAAGGCGCGGCATCCGGCGAGCCGCAGGCGCGCGCCGACGTCGAGAGCGCATTTGACAAGGCCGCGCAAAAAGGCGTCGTGCATCCCAACAAGGCCGCACGCAAGAAAGCGCGCTTGGCTCGTGCTGCAAAAGCGAAGGCTTCGGCTCCCCGAAGTGCCGTTCCGGCACCGACGCGCAAACGCAAACCGAAGACGTAGCTGACTTACGGGTCGACGTCGATCGCAAGACGCGACCGGCGGTCGCCGCGTGCGGCGGGGATGACTGCCTCGCGGACGGCGGATCGCAGAGCCTGAGCGTCTTGACCTTTGAGCGCGACGCGGAAGCGCCACTCGCCTCGCAGCCGCTCGATCGCAAACGGCGCCGGCCCAAGCACTTCGCCGGCTGTTGTCCGAGCTCAGCGCCTGGGCGTATTGCTTGGCCTGCGTCAGCGTGTGTGCGCGATCGCGACCGATCACCGCGAGATAGATGAGGCGCCAAGCCGGCGGATAGTGCGCTTCCACGCGTTGCGCGAGCTCGCGTTCGGCGAACCCCTCATAGTCGTGCACGGCGGCAAACCGGATTGCCGGATGCCCCGGCGCATACGTCTGCACGATCGCTACTCCCGGACGGGCCCGGCCGCTCCGTCCGCAAACTTGCATGATCAGATCGAAGGTGCGTTCGGACGCGCGGAACTCCGGGGCGTGCAAGCCGATATCGGCGGCGATGACGCCGACCAACGTTACCGTGGGGAAGTCTAACCCTTTGGCGACCATCTGTGTTCCCACGAGCACGTCCCCGCGCGAGGCGAAGGCGTCCAAAAGGCGCGCGTGGTCGCCGATGTGCGTGGTCGTGTCGCTGTCCATCCGTACGACTTTCGCCTCCGGAAAAAGCCGCTGCACCTCAAGGGCCACTCGTTCCGTTCCGGCGCCGAACTCGCGAATCGCCGGCGCACCGCAACGAACGCAACGCTGCGGTATGGGAAATTGCGCATCGCAGTAATGGCAACGCAGCAGCGCCTCGCTCCGATGTACGGCGAGCGACACGCTGCAACGGGGGCATTGCGGCACGAAGCCGCACGACCGGCAGAGCAGGAAACTTGCGCTGCCGCGCCTGTTGACGAAGAGCACGGTCTTCTCGCCGAGCCGCATGCGCTCGTCCAACGCTTGGGCCAGCGCCGAGCTGAAGATGCGGCGGTTACCTTCGCGGAACTCTTGGGACATGTCGACGACGTTGACGAGCGGAAGCGGCTGACCACTGGCGCGCTCGCGCAACGCGACGCAGGCGATGCGGCCCATGCGAGCTTCCGCGTAACTCTCGATCGACGGCGTCGCGCTGCCCAACACCAGGAGGCCGCCTTCAATTCGCATGCGTTCGCGCGCGACCGTCACGGCATGGTAGCGCGGCACGGTCTGTTGTTTGTACGAAGGCTCGTGCGACTCGTCGACGACGATCAACTTGACGTCGCGCAACGGTGCGAACACCGCGCTGCGTGCGCCGACGACGACGTCGATTTCGCCATGCCGGCACGCCTGCCACGCGTCGTACCGCTCGCGTTGGGAAAGGGCGGAGTGGAGGACCGCAACGCGCTCGCCGAACGTTTCTTCGAAGCGGCGCGCCGTCTGCGGCGTCAGGGATATTTCCGGAACGAGCACGATCGCCCGCCCGCCCAGTTGGAGGACGCGAAGAATCGTCTCGATGTAGACCAGCGTCTTCCCGCTCGCCGTAATTCCATGCAGCAACACTTCCGCGAACCCCGATCCGTCCAAGCGCGCGCGCAACATGTCGACTGCTTGCCGCTGCTCGGCATTGAGCGCCGGCCGTGAACGCACTTGCAAGGGTTTGCGAGATCGCGCCGGTGCGATTTCCTTTTGTGCGATCGCGCCGAACCGCAGCGCACGCGCGATCAACGCGGGCGAAAACCCCGCCAATACCGCGCCAGCGCGCGGCACGGGTGCGCGTTCGCCGACCCAGCGAGCCAGCGCGGAGGACCGGGCGCCGCGCGGCGCTTCGTTCCCCGCGACGAGAAGCTTCACGCGATATTCATGGACACGCGGATCGATGAATCGGCGCTCGCGGTGCAGCAGGCCCGCGCGTACGAGCGCGCTGGTGTATCGCAGCAACGCCGGCCGGTCGCCCGTTCGCCGCGCTTCCGGATGGCGCAACAGTTGTTCAACCGAAAAGCCCGCGGCGAACTCCCGCGTCAGCAAACGCAAAAATCTTGGCGGCACGGAGTCGGGCTTTTTCCCGCTTAAATCGCCCACCGGCGTCAGCGTGTCGACGACTCGCGGAACGCCGACGCTCAACGTGACGGCGCCGAGCGCCTCGGGCAGCGTGCAGAGATAGTGTTCGGCAATGAAGCGCGCCAGAGTCAGGCCGGTTTCATCAAAAGCGCGCGGCGCGGAATCCAGCGCGATCACGCGTCGCAGCGGTCGAGACGACTCCGTCGTTTCGGGCCGCGAGATCACGAAGGCCAGCTGCTGCCGAGAGCCCAGTGGAACGCGCACCACGTGGCCGACTTGCAGATCGAGCTCTCCGGCGTCATACGTCAGCGGCAGATCGAAGCGCGACGATCGGATCGCCGGCAACGTTTCTACCGATCGAACTAGCGGAATTCGCGGGCTCCAGGACGCTGCCGGATTCGCCGCAGCACGGCGCGCACATCGCGGATATCGGCTGTGACGCCGTAATCGATTTCCCCGAATTTGCGCGGCAGAACAAAGCGCAAACGCCCGTCGCGCCTCTTCTTATCCGCCTCCATTGCGCCGAGGATGGCGGCGGGCTTCTCGGCCGTGCACCACGGAAGCTTGAGGAGCGCCAAAAGGGTCAGCACGCGCAAATGTTCGCTCTGCGAGAAACGGCCGTTACGCAACGCCAGCAGTCCTGCCGCCCGCAAGCCGATCGCAACGCCCGCCCCATGCGTCACGCGGTAGCCCGACGCCGCCTCGATGGCGTGGCCGAAGGTATGTCCTAAGTTCAACCGCTCTCGCACGTTCTCTTCGCACGGATCGGCGGCGACGATGTGCGTCTTTACCTTGATCGCCTCCGACACCACCGCCTCCCACGGCCACTTGGAGAACGGGTGCGGCGCCAGCGTTTCGAGCGCATCCAGTAACGTACCGCCGTCGATCACGGCGTGTTTGAGCGTTTCAGCCAAGCCTTCGCGCAAGTGTTTGTACGGCAGCGTGCGTAAACTTTGCACGTGCGCGAACACGGCGGCCGGCTGCGCATATCGGCCTACCGCGTTTTTTGCGCGCGGCAAATTCACGGCAGTCTTGCCGCCCAAGGCTGCATCCACCATCGCCACCAGCGTCGTCGCAACGTGCACGTAGGGCACGCCGCGCATGTACAGCGCCGCGCATAGGCCGAAAAGATCGGCCGCTACACCGCCGCCGACGCCCACCACCATGGTTTGGCGGTCGGCGCCGCAGCGCAACAACGCGGCGGCAATCTCCTCCACCATCCCCAGGCGCTTCAACCGTTCGTCTAGGGCGAAGCTGCACAGCGCTTTCCGGCCGCGCAGGCCATTGGTGAGCGCAGCGGCGTAAGGCGCGGCGTTGACGTCGTACAGCACAACGAATCGCTGGTCCCGCTCCCGCAAAAACGATCGCAGAGCGGGCCCAGCATCTTGGGCAACCGCAATCGGATACGTTAGGTCCAGATTTGTCTGCACGATGCCTTTACGGCTTTGCGGCCGATAATTCGGAAAGCCGTTCGACGATGTAATCGACCGTCGCTGTAGGACTCAAGCTGCCGGCATCTACGACAACCTCCGCACGTAGGTATTCCGGTCTACGCCGGAGGTAGAGCGCTTCCAACGCATCGGCCGAAGCAGCCGTGGCGACGACCGGGCGCGATGGTGTTTGCGTCAACCGGCGTTGAAGCGTTGGGAAAGGTACATCCAAAAACACACGTACGCCGCGTTCCCGGACTCCGTGGCGCGTTCGGTCGTGTATTAGCGCGCCGCCTCCGAGCGCGATCACCGACGGCGGTTTATTGCTGAGCGCGCGCGAAATCGCGGCGAACTCGTAAGCGCGAAAACACGCTTCTCCTTCATCCGCAAAGATTGCCTCAATGGTGCCATGCCGGGCGGCGATTTCGTCATCGATATCGATGAACGGCACGTTCAGGCGCTGCGCCAACGATCTGCCGACCGTACTTTTCCCGGCAGCCATAAACCCGGTAAGAACGACGTGTTTCGTTAAAATAGCTGCGCGGCGGCGGCGTTACTGCGGCGAAAGTTGTCCAGCGTCTCTTCCATCGAATCGCCGCCGTATTTCTCGAGCACCGGTCCAGTAAGCGCGAGCCGAACCATCGCCTCTCCCACGATGGACGCTGCAGGCACGACGCAGACATCGCTGCGTACGACGGTGGCTGCGGCGTTGGTTCGCCGGTGGAGATTCACCGACGCCGAGGGCCGCTGCAAAGTTGCTAGCGGTTTGAGGCTTGCGCGCAAGATGATGGACTCGCCGTTGCTCATGCCGCCTTCGATCCCGCCGGCGCGGTTCGACGTACGGGCGATACCGCCGTCCGCAACGGTGAACGCGTCGTGCGCTTCGGATCCCCGGCGCTGCGCGACGGCGGTCCCCAGCCCGATCTCGACCGCTTTGACCGTTTGCATCCCGACGATCGCGCCTGCAAGGATGCCGTCTAACCGCGTGTCCGGCTGACGGTTGCTGCCGATGCCCGGCGGAACGCCGGTGACGCGCACGACGTAACGGCCGCCCAGCGAGTCGCCGCTTTCTCGGGCTTCGTCGATGGCAGCAATCATCGCGCGCGACGCTTCCGGGTCGGGACAGCGTACTTCGCTGCCGTCGATTGCGTCGGGCGCCGGCTCCTGCGCGATCGTCGCTTCGATTTGCCCGATGCAGTCCACGTACGATTGCGATACCATGCCCAGCGCCGATAAGAATTGCGCGCAGATTTCCCCCAAACACACGCGCATCGCGGTTTCTCGAGCACTGGCGCGCTCCAGAACGTTGCGCAGATCGCGGTGCCGGTACTTGAGAGCGCCGGCATAATCGGCATGTCCGGGCCGCGGGTTTGTGAGCGGTTCCCCCCCGCCGCTAACGGGATCCATCAATGTTCGGACGTTTTCGTAGTCGCGATTGCGAACGAGCACCGCAATGGGCGATCCCAACGTCATGCCGCCGCGCACTCCTGCAATGAATTCAGCCTGGTCCGATTCGATCTGCATACGTCCGCCGCGCCCGTAGCCTCCCTGCCGCTTGCTCAGCAGATCGTCGATGCGTCGGAAGTCGATCCGTAAACCCGCCGGAATGCCGTCCAGGATTCCGGCAAGGGAAGGACCGTGGGACTCGCCTGCCGTCAGATAGCGCAGCACGCTCCAACCCTTGGCTTCGGCTGCGCGCGCGGCCTTTGCGCCCAAACCGGCGCCGTTGCTCCGCCGTTACGGCAAACGACTAGCGGCGATATCTCCGTCGGTTCGTAGCCGCAGGTTTTGGGTCAGCCGCTGCAGCGCAATCGTTGCCAGAATGACGGCCAACGGAACCAGCGGCAACGTCACGGTGCGTTCTATCTCGGTTGGATTCACCAAGATCGCGACGAGTGTCGAAACGGCGCTTCCGATGACAATGGGAAGGACGAGCGACCCTCGTGCCAGCGCAATGCCGAACGCCGCCAGCACGATGGTGAAAAGTGCGCCGTTGAGGTACACGTCGGAAACAAGTTCCGTCGCGATCGCCCTTGCGACCGCACTTATCCACCAAACGATGAAACCGTGGCCGGCGGCGACGCCATGCGTCTGCTGTTGCCAGAGATACTGCCACCTCAATTGCTGCATCAGTCCGGGGCCGTGCACGGCATGCGAGTACACGAGAAAAGCAATGGAGGCTGCAAACGCGATGAGCACAGCCGGGACTGCGGCCTTACGCCACGTCAAACGCGGTGCGCCGATGCAAACGGCTAATGCGGCGCCGAACGGCAGGTACGCAGCCGGGCGCGTGAACGTGAGCGCAAGCACCGCTGCCGCAAAAAGCGTAAGCGCCGGCCAGCCGGGTCTACGCACCTGCATCCAGAGCGCGCCCAGCGCGGCAATCCAAAAGGCCAGCGCGAGTTCGTCGGTCAGCGCGAGGCCCACAAGGGCAAGCACGGGCGGAGCTGTCGCGAACCCGAGGGCGCCGAGCGCCGCAATCCACGGCGGTGCAAATTGCAAGAGCAGCACGAATATCAGCAGCGTTCCGGCAAAATACGCAAGGACGCTGACGACTTTTAGCGCTTCGGCTCCGAAGCGCGGATACAGAACGGAACCCAGAGCCGGGTACAACGGACGGTTCCGAAACAGCGGGCCGAGTCTACGAAAGAACTGCGGCGGGCGCGCATTAAAGAGCAGCGTTCCGGACGTGCCGGGGTCGGTCGTCGCATGGATCAAGGCGTGCGCCCTCGCGGCCGCGCCACGTGACGAAAACCCGCGGTCCTGCAGCGTCATGCTCAAGTAAAATAGACTATCGGGCTCCCACCGCGCGCGATCGTGATGCGCTCGATGGATTCCAATCCACGCCGCCAGCACGGCAACAACAAGCAACGGCCAAAACCAACCCATTTGCACAACGGCCGTCGACCGGACGGCCCTGTGGGACACAGCCTCCATTAGGGGTATTGTAAGCCCTGCGCCACGAGGCTCCAGTGGGCCACGCATGCCAGTTCGGCTAGGCCTTTTGGCAGAACGGACGCAACTTGCGCAACGCTGCTCTGTGCAGGCGCGAGATGTGCCGCCGAGAGTACCCAAGCTGCGCCGCCACCTCGCTTTGCGTGTAACCGCCGGCATACAAGGCAAGGATGACCGCTCGTTCCACCTCGCCAAGCGGCGCCACCGCCTCCGATAGCAGAGCACTCTGCTCGTCCATCATGTACGTTCCAAGCCTGCAATTCGAAGACACGCCGGCGTCGAGGGATTCCGGGACTGCGCCTTCGCGGCAGCGCATGACCTCAGCGACCATCTTGACGTCGATTCGGAGCCTCGCGGCCAATTCGAGCTTCGTGGGCTCACGCTGAAGCTCGGTTACGAGGGCTTCTTGCGCCAGCGAGCACCGGCGTTCCAGCTCGCGTAGCTTGCGCGGCGGGCGCACCATTCGTTCTTGATCGCGGACGTAATGCATGAGCTCGCCAACGACGAAAAGCCATGCAAACGCTTCGAACGGGGTTGAAAGCGTATCGTCGTAGCGATCGTACGCTTTGATGAGCCCGATTGCGGCAATCTGCTGCAAATCTGCGCGTTCGAGACCTGGACGGATGAATTTGCGCGCAGCGCGGGCGCATAGGTACGCGTACGCCGCGATCGCGTCATCGCGAGTCGCAGGATCGTCCCCTCTCATGGCTCGATCTCGTCGTACGATTCGTGCAAACGTCGCCGTATCTGACGCATGGATGCGCGAACGGTATGGACGTGCATGCCTGTTTCGAAGCGCACCAGATCGATCGCTTCGGCGTCGCGCACATCGGGCATCGCGACGGTGAGCTCATTTCCGTCGCAAGATAAGCAAAGAATATTGCGCCGGAATGCCAACCGACGTGGAATTCGGCGAAGTGCTTCGGGCTCCGGAGAAACGGCCGCGAGATCGACAAGTTCAACGTCGCCACTGTCAACAACAGACACACCCGACCTCTGTTCTAGACAATGCGGCGGACCGCAAAACACTCGTATCGCGGGTGCGGTCCGATACTACAGGTGTATCACATAGTGTCAATATACTCGAAAAGAACTAGTTCCGCAGTTTACGGGGTAACTACTCGGGTGTGAGCGATTCTAGGCAAGCCATCGTCGTCTGGCGCGAGACGTCACGGCATGGTGCGGAGTATTTCGCACGCGTTTCCGAGGCTTTACCGAAAGCGGGCATCCGCATTGCGGCCGCACATAGCGTACGCAAACGCAAGGTGCTGCGCAGGCGCGTACGAGAGGTAAGTCGGAACGGTGCGCCGCTGATCGTCGTGATCGGCGGCGACGGATCGCAGGCCGCCGCGGTCCGCGAGATCGCGCGCACTCGAGCGGTGCTCGGCGTGATACCGGCCGGCACCGGAAACAGCTTCGCGTACAGCTTAGGCCTCGGCGAAGATGTGGATAAAGCCGTCGCCACAATCGCCCACGGAAAGGTTGCCAAAGTTGACGTCGGGCTCGTCAACGGCTGTCGATTCGCGAATTTCGCGACCATCGGGCTCATCGCCGACGCGGCCGACCACACGGCCAAGCCGCTCAAGCAGATCGCGGGCGCGCTGGCCTACGGCGCGGCCGGGATCGCGTCGTTGATCCGCGATCGGTCATTCGAACTGCGCGTAAAATCGGGCAAACGGCGGCTGCGGATGCGTACGTACCAGGCGATTGTCGCGTGCGGACGTTATTACGGGCACCAGCCGTTGGCACCCGGCGCGGGACTGTGCACGGGTGAACTTGCGTTCTTTGCTGCCTGGGGAGAATCGCCGCAGGACGCGTTGCGGACGAATACCGCGTTGCTGCGCGGCGATCATCTCGCGCTCAAAGGCGCGCAGTATTTTTCCTCCGCGAAGTTTCGAGTGAAAACGAAGCCGAGGCAGCCGCTCAACATCGACGGACACGGGATCGGCAAGACGCCGGCTCGATTTTCGATAGAGCCGCAAGCGCTCTCGGTCATGGTGCCGCCCGAGTTCAGCGGCCTGCCATGACGGCGTTGCTCTGGGGTGTGTCTGCAGTATTGGCGGCATTGTTTGTGTTCCTCGGCGTGGCGGTGATCAGCGGCTCGCCCGCACGGCTCGATGTGCTTGCGTCCCAGTTGCGCGGTCGCGGAACTCGGGCGGCATTGCTGTTTACGCTATCGGGAAGAAGCCGATTTCTCACCGTACTCTGCTGCGCGCTGTTTGCCGCGTTCGCGGCGCTCCGCCTGCCGCTTTGGATCGTCGCGATCGTGTCGGTTTCTCAGATTGCTTCGCAGACCATCGTCGAGATCTGCAAACGCATCTTCGGGCGCGCCCGTCCGGACTATTGGCTGGTGGGAAGAGAGGCGGGGCACTCCTATCCCAGCGGCCACGCGACCACGGCCGTCGTGTTCTACGGTGGCTGGGCGATCGTCGTCGCCGCGCAGCCGCCGGCGATCTGGCGCGACGCGTTGATTGGATGCCTAGCGGCATGGGCCGCCGGCGTTACGTGGTCGCGTTTAGCGCTGGGCGCTCACTATCTCAGCGACGTCATCGGCGGTCTGACCTTCGGCGTCGCTTGGATCTGCTTGCTGCTCGCGATCTATTTGCAGTATGCGCGGATCGCTCGTCCGCTGCTTGTTTGAGCGATTTCGTAAAGTACGCGCCGACGAGCAGCACCTGCGCAGAATAGTAAAGCCAAAGCAAAACGGCAACGACCGCGCCGACATCGGCATACGGTGAGCGGACGTCGATCTGCCCCAAATAAAACGCGAGGCCGAATTGACCTCGTTCGTACAGCACCGCCGCCAGAACGCCGCCCGCCCAGGCGGTTCTCCAAGGTACGTCAAGCGGCGAGAGCGATGCGAAGAGCACCAGAAAGACGCACGACAGCAGTGCGATACTCACCACAACGTCGAGCGTCTGATACAGCAAAACGTGCAGCTTCGGCATCGCGTTTGTGTGCGCGAACAGCGCGTGCAGCGCAGCACCGGCAAATAGTAAGCACAGCAAGAAGAACGATAATAGAAAGATGACGCCGAGCGGGCCGGCGTGGCGCTCAGCTTCGGAGGCCGCCCCGCTTCCTCGCGACTTGGGATCAACATCCCAGACGATGTCGATCATCCGCTCGAGTTGCAGCGCCGTTCCATAGACGGCGCCGAAAAATATCACCGCGCCGACGACGGCCGCTATCCATGCGAACGGCGATCGGGACGCTTCGCGCAAGACGCTCTCCAGGAACTGCCCATTATGCACGCCCGTATAATGCGCCACCTGACCCCCGGCGTGCACGCGCGCGGACGAACGGCCGGCAAAGGCCGCGGCGAAGTAGGTCGCGACGAGCGCGAGGCCGGCGAGTGAAAGCGCTCCAAAAAAGGCGAGCGCAGCGCCCATCTCCGCGGAGCGATGGCCGAAATACTCCCGGAACGTGCGCAGGGCCAGCTCGCGAGCCGCCCCTGCCCACGTCTTCATGTTAGCTTGGAAGCGTCACATCAGCCGCGATAGCGCAAGAACGCGGGTACTTCGATATCTTCCATGTTCAGCGGCGGCACCGCATCAAAACGCGTTTCGCTGAGCGCGGTCGCACTCTGCGAACGGCCGAAGCCGCGTCCGTGCCCAAATCCCGCCGCGAGCACCGTCACCCGCACTTTGCCGCTCATCGACGGATCGATGCTCGCGCCGAAAATGATCTGTGCGTCGCTGTCGACGGCGCGGCTGATCATCTCTGCCGCTTCGTTCACTTCGTACATCGCCATATCGGGACCGCCGCTGATGTTGAAGATCACGCCGCGCGCGCCGTCGATCGTCGTTTCCAACAGCGGCGAGGCGATCGCTTTTTGCGCGGCATCTGCCGCCCTGTGCTCCCCGCTGCCCTCTCCAATTCCCATCATCGCGCTGCCCGCGTCGGTCATGATGGTTTTCACGTCGGCGAAATCGAGGTTGATCAGTCCCGGCTGCGTGATCAGGTCGGAGATGCCGGCGATCCCCTGACGCAGCACTTCGTCGGCATACGCAAAAGCCTCATTGAGGGGAGTCCGCTTTTCGATCACGGCCAAAATGCGTTCGTTGGGGATCGTGATCAGCGTATCGACCTTTTGCTCCAGGTCCTTGATGCCCGCCTCGGCAATCTCCATGCGGCGCCGGCCCTCAAAAGCAAACGGCTTCGTCACCACCGCAATCGTCAATGCGCCGGAATCGCGCGATATCTCGGCAATCAGCGGGGCCGCGCCGGTACCGGTGCCGCCGCCCATGCCGGCGGTGATGAAAACCAGATCTGCACCGTCCAGAACCATCGCAAGATCTTCACGCGAGTCCTGCGCAGCTTCACGCGCCAGCGTCGGATTCGCGCCCGCACCCAAACCGCGGGTCAAGTTGCTGCCGATCTGCACCGTGTTGTCGGTGAGCGAACTGCGCAGCGCTTGTACGTCCGAATTCACCGCGAAGAAATCTACTCCGGAAAGGCCCGCTTCGATCATCCGGTTGATCGCGTTGCAACCGCCTCCTCCAACACCCACAACCTTGATTGTGGCGGAGTGTTCGGGTACGTAGCGCTTCGCATCTGCCATCGTCGGTCTATCCTCCGTAAAGAGAGAGGGTTCGTTTAATTCCAAAGATCGCCCAGCCATGATCGAAATTTCGCGAGCGCCGGGGACGTCCGTTTTGCATACTTGAGGCCTTGCGCACCCGCTTCGCCATTGAACAGCAGGAGTCCGATCGCGCAGGCATATTCGGGTTGCTTCATCGCTTGCGTCAAGCCCGCAACCGCGCCGGGGCTCCCAACGCGCGCGGGCAGTCCGAAGACGTCTTCGGCAAGACTCTCTATCCCGTACAGCCGCGCCGTGCCGCCCGTCACCACGACTTCGCCAAGCACGAGGTCCCGCGGAACGTTCTCGATGATTTTGACTTTCGCCATGCGCAACGTTTCCAGCACGCGCGGCACGGCGATTTGACGCAGGTGAGACGACGAGAATTCTTTCGTGCCTCTCCCATCGAGCGTTTTTACCGGAAACGTCGCTTCTCCGTTGTTCGTCGTCCCCACGCCGTAGACGCGCTTGATTTGTTCCGCTTCGGCGCTCGTCGTTTTTAGGCCCAGCGAGATGTCGTTGGTGAGCATGCTCCCGCCCACGGGAATCGTCGCGGTATAGATCGCGCTGCCGCCGCTGTAAACGGCAATGTCGGTGGTTCCCCCGCCGATATCAAGCAGCACGACGCCCACCGCTTTCTCCTCGGGCAGCAACGTTGCCGCCGCGCTCGCAAGCGGCTGAAAGACGACGCCCGCGGTTTCCAGACCGGCGCGATGCACGCACTTCAGAACGTTGGTGATGAACGACGTGCCGGCAGTTACGATATGCGTGTCAACTTCTAGCCTGCCGCCCGCCATGCCGACGGGATCGTCAACGCCGTCCTGGCCGTCCACCGTGAAATAGCGCGGCAGCGCGTGAATGATCTGCCGGTCTGACGGAAGGTTGATGATCTTGCTTGCTTCGACCACGCGGCGCACATCGCTGTGCGAGACCTCCCGATCTTCGCCGTGCACCGCGACCGCTGCCCGGTTGTTCGTGCTGCGAAGGTGCTCCCCGGTGATGGCGACGTGCACTTCCTGCACGTGGACGCCCGCCATTCTCTCCGCGCGTTCGGTGGCGGATTCAATGGCCTTGATCGTTTCCTCGAGATCGACGACAACGCCCTTACGCATCCCGAGCGAAGGCGCTTCCCCATAACCGAGAATTTCAAAGCCGCCGGCGACGGCAGTTGCAACGACCGCACAGGTCTTGCTGGTGCCGATATCCAGCCCCGCCACGGTCTCGTACTTCATCTAGATCCCTCGACGCCGAAAAGATTGCGTGCGCCCTTGGCGCGCGGGCCGCCGTCTCCTTGCGAGCAAGCTGTGCACGCATTGTGGAGAAACGAGCATCTCAACGGTACACGACGACGGGGGCCGCGGGAGCGCGGAGGTCGACCGTTGCGATGCTGCGGCGTCCTTGCGCCACTTGGGCAAGAATCGGATCGAGCATGGCGATCTTTTTGGGAAGCGCAGCGTCGTCGCCAAGCAGAAACCGCACTCCGCTTCGCGTCGTCGCTTCTAGATCGCCGAAACGGTCAAAGCGCAGTACCGCGATCGCGAAGTGTGCGCCTGTCAACTCCAGATAGTCGTTGCGCATCCGGGAGACTTTCGAGTTGCGAAGGAACCCATCCGGATCGGGAAGCGCAGCCGCTGCAAACAGAGGCAGCGGACGAGCCCAGGAGCTCCTGGGCAACACTCGCAGGTCGCGATCGACGATGAAGCGGCTGCTGCCCGACTGCACGATCGCAAACGGCGTTCGTTCGCGCACGTGGATCATCACGCCGGAGGGCGGTATGCGTGAAATGCGCACGTCACTAATGTACGGGATCGCTCGGACACGGCCAGCGGCGGCTCCCAAGTCCTGCAGCCAGATGTTCCGGGTCGGTGATATTGCGGCGTGCGCGAGGATCGTGCGAGTCGAAACGGTGCGGTTCCCTCGAACCCCGACGTAGCTCGGGAGAAACCCGCGCCACGAAGCCGCCGCATAGCCGCCGATCGCCGCTGCCACCACCAGGAGCGCAAAAACCGCGCTGAAACGCCCGAACTTGCCGCGCCGGCGTCGCCGGGCGGCCGTCACTCCGGCAATCCCTCCCGCACGTTGGCCGATCCGAATATCCGTTCAAGTTCCATCTTAGCGCGATAGTCGGGAGCAATGCCGCGAGAGAGCCGCTGCTTCTTGTGTCCGATCGCGACCATCACCGGGATCGGACCGGGCCACTCGTCGAGGACGGCGGCAAGCCGATCCACTTCATTGCGTCTCGATGCGACGACGTACCAGCCTTCCGGCGCCGGCCCATGCTTGGGCGGTTGGAACTGAGCCACTTCCGCGGCGGCAACCGAAAGCTCCGTGCCCCCTTCTTCTCCCGGTTTTGCTCCGGGACGATCGCGCAGGCGGAGCCTGCCTTTAACCACCAACAGCTGGTCCGCCCCGAACAGCGCCTGCACTTGCGGATAAAGTTTTGAAAATACGATAACCTCGACGCTTCCCGAAACGTCTTCAATCGTGCCGATCAGCAATTGCTGACCCGTCTTTGTCAATGTGCGGCGCGCGGCCGTCACCATGCCTGCAACGGTTACCCAAGCGTCGTCCGGAATCGAGGGGAGATCCTTTATCGGCGTTGCCCCCGTCTTCCAAAGCGCTTCGGCGACGTCGGCTAACGGGTGTCCTGAAACGAAGATGCCGAGCGTCTCTTTCTCCCAACTTAGCAGTTGCATCGTCGTCGGCGGCGTCATTGCGGGAAGACGCGGCGCGGGCGCGGCAGCGGCCGCCTCCTCAGCACCCCCGAACAGCGATCCCTGCCCGAGTTGCGCGTCCCGCGCCTCCGAAGCCGCGATCGCCATCGCGCCGTCCAAGGCGGCCAGGTTCTGCGCGCGATTCCCGGGGAGCCCGTCAAAAGCGCCGCATTTGATCAACGCTTCATAGACGCGCCGATTCACGTGGCGAGAATCGACACGGCGCACGACGTCAAAGAGTTCCGTAAATGGGCCGCCTCGTTCGCGAGCTGCCAACAGGGCCGTCACTGCGCCCTCGCCGACGCCCTTCACGGCGCATAAGCCGAAGCGGATGCGCCCATCGATGACCGCGAAGTCGGTCAGCGAAGCGTTGAGGTCCGGCGGCAAGACGGTCAACCCCATCCGTTTCGCCTCGTCGATGTACTGCACCAATTTTTCGGTTTGATCTTTGACCGAACTCAAGAGGGCGGCGAAGTACGGCAACGGATAATTCGCCTTAAGGTAGGCCGTCTGATACGCGATCCATGCGTATGCGGCTGCATGGGATTTATTGAAGCCGTATCCGCCAAAGGGCTCGATGAAGGCGAAGATCCGTTCGGCGAGTTGGCGCGTGATGCCGGCCGTCGTCACCGCGCCCTCGATAAACTTCTCGCGGTAAAACGGGATCTTGGTCTTCTCCTTTTTGCCCATTACCTTGCGCAGCTCGTCGGCTTCGGACATGCTGAACCCGGCGATGTCGCGCGCCATCCGCATGATCTGCTCCTGATACGCCGGGATGCCGTAGCTTTCGCGCAAGATCGGCTCCAGCTTCGGATGCAGGTACTGTGGGGGCGTGCGGCCGTGCTTGTTGCTGATGTACGCCGGAATCCATTCCATAGGGCCCGGCCGATAGAGCGCGACCAGCGCGATGATGTCCTCGAAACTCGTCGGCTGAAGCTCGCCGCAGACGCGCACCATTCCCTCGGATTCCAGCTGGAAGACGCCCATCGTTTCGCCGCGGCCGAGCATCTCGTACGTGCAGCGGTCGTCGTCCGGAATCGACGCAATATCGAACGCCGGATCGGCGGTGCGGCGGATCTCATCCACCGCCTTCTTCATCACGGTCAGGTTCCGCAAGCCCAAGAAATCCATCTTGACCAGACCGATGCGTTCGCACCAGTCCATGTCGTACTGCGTCGTCACGCCGGCGTCGGTCTTGGAAAGTGGCGTAAGCTCGACCAGCGGACCCGCCGAAATGACCACGCCGGCCGCATGAGTGCCGGCATTGCGAACCAGTCCTTCGATCGTCTTGGCCGTGTCGAGCATCTTGCGGATCTCCGTAGAGCCCGCATAGAGCGCACGCAACTCGGGCACTTGCGCAAGCGCCCCCTCGATGGTGAGGCCGCCGGGACCGGAGGGGATCATCTTCGCGACGCGATCCGCATCGCCTAACGGCACGCCGAGCGCCCTTCCTGCATCGCGCACGGATGCCCGCGCCGCCATGGTTCCAAAAGTGACGATTTGCGCGACCCTCTCGGCGCCGTATTTTTGCGTCACGTAGTCGATCACTTCATCGCGCCGCTCGACGCAGAAATCGGTGTCGATGTCCGGCATCGAGATGCGATCCGGGTTGAGAAAGCGTTCGAACAGCAAGCCGTATTTGAGCGGATCGAGGTCGGTGATGCGCAAGCAGTACGCAACCAAAGAGCCGACGGCGGATCCCCGGCCGGGTCCCACGGGGATGTCATGATCCCTCGCGTACTTGATGAAATCCCAGACGATCAAAAAGTACGAGGCGTAGCCCATCTTGGTGATGACCGAAAGCTCGTAGTCCAGACGTTCCCGCAATGCGTGGTCGCCATCGGCGCGCCGGCTGCCGTACCGTTCGCTCAAACCCGCAACGCAAAGTTCGCGCAGGTACGATTCCACCGTGTCATGGCCGGATTCGGACGGAACCGGAAATTCTGGGAAATAGAACGTTCGCTCGGGCACGCGGATGTCGATTCGCTCCGCGATGCGCAGCGTGTTGTCGCACGCTTCCGGATGGTCCGCCCACACCTCGCGCATTTCCGCGGCGCTTTTGACGTAAAACTGATCCGAATAAAAGCGCATGCGGTTCGTGTCGGATACGGTTTTTCCGGTACCGATGCAGAGCAGTACGTCGTGCGCGGGCGCATCGCTTTGGTGGAGGTAGTGAGAATCGTTCGTGGCCACCACCGGAATCCGCAACGCCTGCGCAACGGAGATTAAACCGGCGTTGATCGCTTCCTGTTCCGGCATGCCGTGGCGCATCAGTTCGATGTAGAAACGGTCGCCGAAGATGTCTAGGAAGCTCTGCGCCGCGCGCTTCGCACGCTCGAGATCCCCTTTGAGAATAGGCGCTGCAACCATGCCCGACATGCAGCCGGAGAGCACGATGAGCCCTTCATTGTGCGCCGCCAGCAGATCGAGATCGATCCGAGGCTTGTAATAATAGCCTTCCAGGAAGCCTTTGGAAACCAGCGCCGTGAGATTGCGATAACCGGTGTGATCCGCTGCGAGAAGCGTCACGTGCGCTTCGTCGCGCGCGGTGCGATCCAGACGCCCGCGCGGGGCGAGATACGCTTCGCACCCCAGAATCGGCGTCAGGTTGAAGCGGCGAGCCGTATAGTAAAACTCCATCGCGCCGTACATGACGCCGTGGTCAGTCAGTGCGACGGCGGGGCTGCCGCTCTCCGCGCTGCGGCGGCAGAGGCGTTCTATGCGGCAAGCGCCGTCCAGTAACGAGTACTCGCTATGAACGTGCAGGTGAACGAACTGATCCAACGCTAGCCCACGCGTTCGCGCTTGGTTCGCTCTTCTCCACCTCCGCAGCGCCGCGGCCGCCGGCGGAGCCACTAAGGTCGTGGGGTTCACGCGAAACGGAGTAGTATAAAGAAGTGTGATTACCCACGACGTGGTGGTGATCGGCGGCGGCTTGGCCGGCATGCGCGCTGCCGTGGAAGCGGCGGAGCGCGGCGCCGATGTGGCGATCGTCAGCAAAATGCACCCGGTGCGCAGCCATTCGGGAGCGGCGCAGGGCGGCATCAACGCTGCACTGGGAAACCGCGACGAAGACACGCCGGAAAACCACGCCTTTGATACGGCGAAGGGTTCCGATTATCTGGGCGATCAGGATGCGATCGAAGCGATGTGCGAAGATGCGCCCCGGCAAATCATTTGGCTAGAGCATCGGGGCTGCATCTTTTCGCGAATGCCCGACGGCCGCATTGCGCAGCGCCCATTTGGAGGCGCCGGCGTTCCGCGGACCTGCTACTCCGCGGACGTCACCGGCCTCGTGATCCTTCACACGCTTTGGGAGCAGCTGGAGCGCTTTAACGTCAAGGTCTACGAAGAATATTTTTGTACGGCGCTTTGCGTGGAAGACGGCATCGGCACCGGCGTGGTCGCGTACAATATGCGCAACGGCGAGTTGGAACTCGTTACCGCTAAGGCGACCATTTTCGCGACCGGCGGGACCGGGCGCATGTACGCGAAGACGACCAACGGCTACGCTTCTACCGCCGACGGGCTCGGTATCGCTTTTCGTGCCGGGTTGCCGATCATGGACATGGAGTTCGTGCAGTTTCACCCGACTTCGCTCAAAGAAAACGGCGTGTTGCTCTCGGAAGCGGCACGCGGGGAAGGCGCGTATTTGCTCAACAGCGACGGCGAGCGTTTCATGTTCAAGTACGCTCCGAACAAAGGCGAACTTGCATCGCGCGACGTCGTCTCGCGCGCGGAGTGGACGGAAATATTAGAGGGCCGCGGCGTCGACGGTTGCGTCCTGCTGGATCTGCGTCATCTAGGCCGTGAAAAAATTCTGGAGCGGCTCCCGCAGATTCGCGAACTGGCGCTCGACGCAACCGGAAAGGACGCCGTCAACGAACCGATTCCCATCCTGCCCGGCATGCACTATACGATGGGCGGCATCGAAACGGACATTTGGGGAGCAACGCGGATTCCGGGCGTTTACGCAGCGGGCGAGTGCGCGTGCGTCAGCGTTCACGGCGCCAATCGCTTGGGCGGTAATTCCCTGCTCGAAACGATCGTGTATGGTTCGCGCGCTGCGCGCCACGCCTTTGACTACGTTAAGCAAATCGGCGATGTGCGTTCCTCGGAAAGATCGCTCGCCCAAGAACGCGAGCGCGTCGCCGCATTGCTCTCGCGGCCGCAAGGAATGCGCGCTCCCCAACTGCGTGCTGCAATGAATTCCGCCATGAGCGAAAACGTCTTCATCTTCCGCAACGAAGAGCAGCTGCAGACCGCCGTCGATCGGCTACTCGAGATCCGGCGCGAGTTTGACGCCGGCGTTTACGTCATGGACAAATCCAAGACGTTCAACACCGATCTTGTCGGCGCCATGGAAACGGATGCGCTGATCGATGCGGCGATGTGCGTGGCAAACGGAGCCCTCGCGCGGCGCGAATCGCGCGGCGCGCAAGCGCGCACCGACTATCCCGAGCGGGACGATGAACACTGGATGAAGCATACGCTTGCCTGGCGGCGGGACGGCAAGAACCCCGAATTAGATCACTCTCGGGCGGCGAAGATCACCAAATGGTCGCCCGAGGTCAGGACGTATTGAGGCGCATGCTTCGACGGGCTCCGCATGACACCAGAATTGCCATCCTGAGCAGCGCGCAGCGCGTGTCGAAGGACGCGGGGGCACCCTTCGGCAGCGCTCAAGATGGGCTTCGGCTCGGGCGAAGCGGCTTTTAAAATGGCAATCGTCAACTTAGACGTCTTTCGATTCGATGAGGCGACCGACGCGGTCCCTCACCGCGACGTCATAAGCGTCGACGTCCCGGAGACCACGACGGTGCTCGATGCGCTTGAAGCGGCGAAGGCGCAGGTGGACGGGTCGATCACTTTCCGGCGTTCGTGCCGATCCGGGATCTGCGGGTCGTGTTCGATGAACATCAACGGCGTCACCGGCCTGGCGTGCAAGACGCCGTGCAATACCGTCATGGATCAAGGCACGATCAGCGTCGACCCCATGCCGAACTTTCAGCCGATGAAAGACCTCGTCGTGCACATGGATCCGTTCTGGGACAAATACACGCGTCTAAAGCCGTACTTGCAGCCCGCCGACCGGGACGAAGAACACGAGCGCGAGCGGCGCGTGAGCCCGGAGGATATGCGCAAATTGGTCGACGTAGCCAACTGCGTCATGTGCGCGACCTGTTACGCGCTCTGCCCCGTGATCAGCGTCGATCCGTCATTTGCCGGCCCTGCCGCGATCGCGTACGCGTACCGATTCATCGAGGACGTGCGCGACGGCAAGCGTGATGAGCGCCTGGCGCAAATCAATGAAGATTACCTGTGGCTTTGCGCGCATTGCTACGCGTGCTCGTACTGTCCGAAACACGTGGACCCGCACGACCGCATCGTCGACGTCAAACGGGCCACCGTGGCCAATCGCGTCATGATGGGCGAGCCGGGGCCCCGGCACGCGCTCATCGTGAATAAGACGATCAAGAGCACCGGCATGCTGGCCGAGACGGAAGTGATCCTGGGTACCGTGGGGCGGTTCAACTTCCGCGGTCTGTTGAGCGTCACACCCCTGGCCTTGCGCATGGTCGCCAAAGGCAAGCAGCCGCCGCCGTTCGTGAAGCCGATTCCGAAAGTCGACGAAGTGCGGTCGATCTTCGAAGCCTTGGAGGTTCCTGTCCGATGATGACGTTGTTGCCCGAAGAGCGCCCTCGCGATTCCCACCGCCGCACCAAAAGCGCCGAGATGCGGCGCTACGGATTCTTCCCGGGGTGCGTCGCCAAAGAATCGTGCAAAGAACTGTTCAATTCGACGATGCTGCTCGCGGACAAGCTCGGCATCGAACTGATCGAACTGACGGCGGCCTCGTGCTGTGGCGCGTCCGTCGTCAACGACACCAATCGCGATATCGCTCGCGTTCTGAACGCCCGAACGTACGCCCAGGCGGAAGCGCTCGGATTGGACGACGTGATTACGATCTGCTCCACCTGTACGGGGCATATGCGCGCGGCCAATAAGGAACTCTTAGAAAGCGCGGAGCGCATGGCGCATGCCAATGCGATTCTCGGCAAGTTCGGCGCAAAATACGAAGGCAACGTCATGGTTCGGCATCTGTTGTGGATGCTAATCGACGACGTCGGACTCGACAAATTAACGTCGATGGTCGTACGGCCGCTCGGGGGCCTTCGCGTCGCGCCATTCTATGGCTGCCACATCATTCGCCCCGAAAAAGTCAACGGTTGGGAATCGGCGCGCAACCCGCACTCGCTGGAGGATCTGATCGAAGCGATTGGCGGTGAAGCGATCGACTACGCCGGCAAGACGCGATGCTGCGGCTTCCACATTCAATTGGAAAAGGGCGGCGTCGCCGCTTCAATGGTCGGGCAAAACATGCGGATTGCCAAAGACAAAGGCGCGGAGGCCGTTATTACGCCGTGTCCGCTCTGCCATCTCGCCTTGGACGGCTATCAGCAAGACGCGGCGGCCCGCTGGGGCCGCACCGATCTGCCGACCTTTCATTTGCCGCAGCTCGTCGCGTTTGCGCTGGGCGTACCTGCGGAAAAGCTGGGGCTGAACAAGCACCTGATCGATCCGCGCCCGATCATGGTGGAGCGGGACTTGATCGCTTAGCGGTTAGGCGACCGTCAGGTCGGACGTTACGCCGCAAAGACGCAGCGTAACGTCGACAACTTGCTCGGCGGGCACTTCAACGCAGTCACCATCGAAGAGCAGTAAGGGTTCACCGGCGCTCACACGCTTCAGCATGTGCGAACGGACGAAATGCGCCATCGCGGCTTGGTTGAAACATTCGGTGATCGTGCGGCCGTCGTGCAACGTTATCGTCAGCTCGGCAGCAAATCGTGCGCTCTCCATTCCGCCTTTATACCCTTATTTCACTCCAGCGGCGTGCAGCATTCCCATGACGCGGTGCACGGGCAACCCGTAGACTACTGCCCCGCCACGCCCGGTCATCGTCGTCGCGTTGAAGAGCGCGTCGTAGATGGCGCCCTCCGTCGCTTCCGCGGTGGCCCGATAGAGCGCGTCGAGGATTGAATCGTCCTCGAGGATCGCACCGGAAGGGGCTCGCACTTCGAAGTTTCCCGTGCGCTGGAAGACGTATCCCGTGCTGAACGCCAAGAACAAGTCGCCGCTTCCGACGTCGCTCGTGAGACCGGCTCGTGCCATTCCCAAGCCTGCGCGTAGCGCCAGCGCGTGAAGTTGCCGAGAATCGAGCGGCGCATTGGTTGCGACGATGATGATGATGCTCCCGGAGGCCGCGCGTCCTCCCAAGGCGACGCGTTTCGGAAAAACCGTTCGCAGTTCGTTGCGCAGCGCATACCCTATGCGCACGCCGTCGATCGTCAGCTGTTCGCGCGTGGACCCCGTGTTATCGTTGACGAGCACGCCGACGGCATAACCGCCGAGATTTGCCGGCAGGACGCGCGATGCGCTGCCGATGCCGGCCTTGAAGCCGAACGCGCGCATCCCAGTCCCGGCGCCGACGCTGCCCCGGGCGAACTGTCCGGGGCGCGCTGAGGCGATCAATGCGGCGACGTCTTGCGCTCGCACGACGCGCGCCTGGATATCGTTGAGCAGCGCGTCGTCGCATTCCGCAACAACCGGAAGCGGCACGTCATCACCGCGCCCGATTTGCGGGTGCCGCGTTATCATCGCATCGATCACGCCGTCATCGGCGCGGCCCACGTCCAGCGTGTCGGTCAAGACAATGGGGGTTTCCAGGTAACCCGCCTCGTTGATCCAGTGCGTTCCCGTCATTTCGCCGTTGCCGTTGAACGCGACCGCAGCCGCAGCCACCTTATGATCCCAGGGATCGGCGTCGGGCAGAATCGCCGTCGCGCCCGTGCGGATCGAACTGCCTTCGATGCGCGTCAGGTGGCCCACCGACACGCCGGGCACGTCAGTGATGCCGTCCAGCGGCCCCGGCCGATAGAAGCCGAAACTGAACGGGATCGCCGCCCGCGCTACTCCCTGGATGCCGGATGCCATGAGCAGCACGAGGATCAAGACGGCGGCGCGCATCGGGCTCTTCAGTTAGGCCTGCCGCCGACCGCGCCCCTGCAGGCGCGCACTTGGAATCCACCAAAGAACAGCGGCCCGCCAGAAGGAGAGCGCGCATTCTCACTGCTCCCGAGCCGGTCAAGGCCGTGCGAATCTATGAAAACCTCTCAGCCGCCGAACTGGTGGAGCATGCCCTTGCGCGCGGGGAGGGAGTGCTTGGCAGCGACGGCCAGTTGATCGTCGACACACGTCCCCATACCGGCCGGTCCCCCAAGGACAAGTTTTTCGTCCGCGAGGCATCGAGCGAAGCCCACATCGACTGGGGCGAAACGAACCGGCCGATCGCGCCCGGCGTTTTCGATGCGCTTTGGGACCGCGTCAACGCATATCTGTCCCAGCGTGAGATCTACTCGCTTGACTGCTACGTCGGCGCCGACGAGCGGTACCGGCTGCCGGTGCGGGTCGTCACCGAGTTCGCGTGGCACAGTTTGTTCGCCCGCAACCTTTTCATCGTGCCGCCCGAGCACGCGCCGCAAACGTTCCTTCCGGAGTTCACCGTCGTGGACGCGGCGCTCTTTGAAGCCGAGCCACAGCGTGACGGTACCCGCTCATCGACGTTCGTCTTGGTGAATTTCGCGCGTCGCATGATTTTGATCGGCGGAACCCGATACGCCGGCGAGATCAAGAAGTCGGTTTTCACGGTGATGAATTACCTGTTGCCGTTGCGCGACACGCTGCCGATGCACTGCTCGGCCAACGTCGGCCCGTCGGGCGACGTCGCAATATTCTTCGGGCTCTCGGGCACGGGGAAGACCACGCTCTCGGCAGATTCCCGCCGGCCGCTGATCGGCGACGACGAACATGGTTGGTCGGCGGAGGGCATCTTCAACTTCGAGGGCGGCTGCTACGCCAAAGTGATCCGGCTTTCGCAGGCCGCCGAACCGGAGATTTGGGCGGCATCTCACCGATTCGGCACCGTGCTCGAAAACGTCGCCTTCGATGCCGAAACTCGAGAGCTGGATCTCGACTCGGACGAAAAGACCGAAAATACCCGCGCAGCTTATCCGATTGAGTTTATTCCAAACACGGTACCGCAAAGCCGCGGCGGCAACCCCAAGACGATCGTCATGCTGACCGCGGATGCTTTCGGCGTCCTTCCCCCGATCAGCAAGCTCTCCAAAGAGCAGGCGATGTATCACTTCCTCTCGGGATATACCGCTAAGGTAGCCGGCACCGAGCGCGGGATCGTCGAGCCGCAAGCGACGTTTTCAACCTGTTTCGGCGCACCGTTCATGGTGCACCATCCCATGGTCTATGCAGAGTTGCTCGGCCGCAAGATTGACGAACATGGCGCAGTCTGCTGGCTCGTCAACACGGGATGGACCGGCGGACCATACGGCGTCGGGAAGCGGATCTCGATCGCGCACACTCGCACGATGGTCAACGCGGCAATTGAGGGGGCGTTGGCTGATGCAGAATTCGTGCGCGAGCCCTTCTTCGGCCTCATGACGCCGAACTCGGTGCCCAACGTTCCGGCCGAGGTGCTGGAACCTCGCAAGCTGTGGCCGAGCCCCGCGCAGTACGACGCGCAGGCGAACAAACTGCTGGAGCTGTTCGCCGAGAATTTCAAGCGCTTCGAGTCGCTTTAAAAGCCCCGCGGCTCCGCCGCACTTTCATACAATTCTGCCCGTGCTTTAATGCCGTTCTCAGAACGCGCGCGTCCGCGCGCGGTAGAGTCTTAGCATGAGTATACGAGCAACGCTTGCGCTGGCCGCCGTCGCTGCCGCCGTCTATCCCGCGCTCGGTGTCGCCCAAGTTGCGCAGACGCAACCCGCAGCCGTCGTCACGCCTGCGCCGGGACAACGCCAGGGACACCGCCACGCCGGCTTCATGGCGGCGATGCGAGGCATCAGCCTTTCGGATCAGCAGAAAGCGCAAATCAAGCAATTAATGACGCAGTACCGCCAGGCGCATCCCAAAGGAAGTTCGCCCGACCGGCAAGCGCGCCGGCAACTGCACGAGCAAGTGCTCGGGGTGCTGACGCCACAGCAGCGCACGCAATTTAACGCAAACCTCGCTCAGATGCGCGCGCAACGCCGCGCCCAAACGAGCACGCAACCCGGCGGTCCATTCGCTCCGTCGCCCACGCCGTAGAAACGAAGTTGCCCTAACCCAAGAAGCCGTTTCGACGGCTTCTTTTGCTTATCGCAGGCCGCGCCGGAGCGCCTTTCAAAACACAAGCGCATGCGAGCGCAAACCTTGGCGATCCTCGTCGGCGGGGGTCCGGCGCCTGGAATTAACGGCGTGATCGCGTCGGCAACGATCGAAGCGATCAACTGCGGCTTGCGCGTTATCGGTATCTACGACGGATATCAGCACTTGGCACAGGGCGATGCAAGCCAAGTGATCGATCTGGCGATCGAAGACGTTTCCCGGATCCACACGACCGGCGGCTCGATTCTTCGGACTTCCAGAACCAATCCCGCCAAGGACGAAACGACGCTGCAGCGATGCGTCGATGCGTTGCAGGCGTTGCGAGTCCGTTATCTGTTGGCGATCGGGGGAGACGACACGACGTACGGAGCGACCCGCATCGCTGAGCTGACCCATGAACGGATCGGCGTCGCTACCGTTCCAAAGACGATCGACAACGATCTTCCATTGCCTGAGAACGCGCCCACCTTTGGTTTTGAAACGGCGCGCTCCGTGGGGACCGGCATTATCGAGAGTTTGATGGAAGACGCGCGCACGACCGAGCGCTGGTATCTGGTCGTAAGCATGGGACGCAAGTCCGGTGCGCTGGCGCTGGGCATGTGCAAAGCGGCGGGCGCAACGCTGGCGGTGATCCCGGAGGAGTTTGCCGAGCAAACGCTGCGTCTCGAAGCCGTAGCCGACACTGTCGTGGGAGCGGTCGTCAAGCGCAAGGCGTCGCATCATCCCCACGGCGTGGCGGTCATTGCCGAAGGCATCGCCGAACGACTCTCGCCGGAGAATCTCGGCATGCTGGACTCGATCGCTCGCGACGCGTACGGGCACGTTCGCCTCGCCGATGTGCCAATCGGTACGATCTTACGCGACGCCGTTCGGGCGCGGTTGACCGAGATCGGCGTCGATGCGACGATTGTGACAAAGGATATCGGGTACGAACTTCGCTGTGCGAAACCCGTGCCGTTCGATGTCGAGTACACGCGCACGCTAGGATACGGCGCCGTACGCTACTTGCTCGGCGGCGGGAGCGGTGCGCTCATTGCCTTGAGCGGCGGCCGCGTCGTCCCCGTGCACTTAGCCCAATTGCAAGATCCCCGGAACGGCCGCATTCGCGTGCGCACGGTCGACGTCACCACGGAGTCGTACGAAGTCGCACGAAACTACATGATTCGCTTGGAACCTGAAGACTTAACTGAGCCCGCGCTGGGACGTTTGGCACAATGTACGTCGCTCTCGCCGGAAGCGTTCCGCGACCGTTTTGCAGCCGTGGCGGCACGATGAAGCGATTCGCCGGGCACCGCTTTGCGCTGGCGGCACTCTTGCTCGTGCCGATCGGCTGTTCTGGTGGCGGATCGTCTGGGACCGGCGCCGGTCCGGCAGTGACGCACACCGCACCGGCAGCAACGCCGCCGAACACGTCGGCATGCGCTTCCGCCACGCCGGCGCCTGCGCCCAGCCCCACCGGCGGGCCGCCCTACACTCCCGCAGGGTTAACCGTTCCTTCAGGCTTGCGGATATCGGTCATCGCGAATGTCGCCGGCGCGCGCGAACTTACATTTGCTCCGAACGGCGACTTATTTGTCGGCACGGGAGGCAGCGCGATCTACCTCATTCGCGACGCAGAAGCTCCGCAGGCCGGCACGCCGCACGTCTTTGCGGCTCTGAGCGATTCGCCCGCTGCGGGAGTCGCCCTTGATGTCGGCAGCTGCGCGTTATACGCCGGCACGCAGTTTGGGGTGTGGCGGATTGCCTACACCGTCGGCGATCAAACCGCGCGCGCCGCTCCGCAAAAGATTGCGAGCATCCGCTCAGGCGGCGGCGGAGGGCATGTGACGACGTCCGTCGCCGTTATAGGGAACATCGTTTACGCCAGCGTCGGTTCCTCGTGCAACGCTTGCAACGAAACCGATCCGACGCGCGCGACCATTCAGATCATGGGCCTCGTCGGGGAAAACATGCATGCGAAGGCGGTCCACATCCGTAATGCAATCGCGCTCGCGGTCAATCCTAACACGAAAACGCTTTGGGCAGGCGACGCCGGGCAGGATGGATTGCCGCTCGGCCACCCATACGAATTTTTCGATCCGGTTTCACTGCGTTCCGGCGTCGCAGATTACGGCTGGTATGAGTGTGAAGAGAATCACGTCGCCTACGTCGCGGGCGCAAACTGTGCCGGTGAGGTCGTGCCGCGAGTGGAGTTTCGCGCTTACCAAACGATCATCGGCGCCGCTTTCTATCAGGAGCAGCCGAGCGGTCAATTCAGCTTTCCCGTCAAGTATGCCGGCGGAGCTTTCGTCGCCATGCACGGGTCTTGGCACAAACTTTCCGACGGAACCTACTATTCTCCGCCGCGAGTCGCGTTCGTTGCGATGAACGCTGACACGCCGCGAACGCCCGTCAATTGGTCGAATCCACAAGCGCAGTGGACCGACTTCATCAGCGGATTTCAAAAAGCCGACGGCGTGACGCGCATCGGACGCCCGACCGGCATTGCCGTCGGACCACAGGGAGATCTTTTCGTTGCGGACGATCAAACCGGCAACATTTATCGCGTTCGCCCGTAAGGCTGCCCTTTTGCCGGCGGCCCTTGCCGCGGCCGCCGTTGTTCGCGGCGCAGCTGCGCAGTCGCTTCCTAGCGTTTCCCACGCCTTCCGGATCGAGGTCATTGCGCACGTTGCCGACGCACGCGAGCTTGCGGTAACGCCGAACGGCGATCTTCTGGTTGGCACTCTGGGCGATCAGGTTTACATCGTCCCGCATGCGGAAGCCGAAGGGAGCGCGGGATCGCCGCGGGTCTTTGCGACCTTTTCGGATAGACCGGCAGCCGGCGTTGCGTTATCCGGCGCTTTCCTCTACGTCGGCACGCAGTTTGGTGTCTTTCGCATTCCGTATCGCACCGGCGATCTGAAGGCTCGCGGCTCGCCGGAAAAGTTGGCATCCGTGCGGCCGTCGGGCGTATCGAGCGACCACGTGACGACCTCCGTCGCGGTAGCCAAGGGCGTGCTCTATGCAAGCGTCGGATCGTCGTGCAACGCCTGTCAACCGGATCTCGATCCGACCCGCGCGACGATTGGGCGCGTCGCCGGCGCAAAATATCAGATCATCGCCCATAACGTTCGCAATGCCATCGCGCTGACGGCCAACGAAAACACCGGCTCGTTGTGGGCGGCCGTCGCCGGCGAGGACGATCTGCCCCTGGGACATCCGTACGAGATTTTTGACGATGTCAGCGCGCATCCGTGGCCCGTCAATTACGGCTGGCCCTATTGCTACGAAGACCAGAAGGTCAATCCCGTTCCGCGATGGCATGGCCGCGACTGCCGCGACACCGCCATCCCACGCGTCGTCATGCCGGCGTACGAAACGCCCATTGGAGGCGTCTTCTATCCGCAACATCCCCAGGGCCGATACGCATTTCCGCCGCAATACGCCGGCGGCGCGTTCGTGACGCTGCACGGCTCGTGGCACGGTCCACCGCAGGGTTTAAGCGGCTTCATGCCCCCGCGCGTTGTTTTTATTCCGGTGCACGGCGACGTTCCGGCGCACCCGGTCGATTGGAGCGACCCGACGACGCAATGGAACGAATTCGCAGGAGGCTTTCAATCCGATGGCTCCGACAACCGCATCGGTCGCCCGACCGGCGTCGCCGTCGGTCCACAAGGCGATCTGTTCATCGCGGACGATCAGAGCGGCGCGATTTACCGCGTTCGCCCGCGCCGTTAAGTGAATCTGGGTACGAGCACCGCATGGCTGAGATCTTTGGAAGCGGCGGAGAAATCGTGCCCGTTGCCGGGGAGTACGAATGCTCCGATTGCGGGCATAGGATTCACTTGGAAAAGGGCGTGACGTTTCCGCCGGATCACCATCCCGAAAAACCGTGGACGCTTTATCTGGCCAGCGAAGAACTGCCGACGGGGCAGCACTGAGGCCGTAAGGCATGTTTGCGCGCCATCCGTGTGAGTCGGCGGGCGCGCAAGGGCCGCCGTCGCCGAATTCGTCTGCGGCGGGGCGGTGGGTTCTGGTTGCGGCGATCGTGGGCTCGAGTCTGGCGTTCATCGACGGCAGCGCCGTCAACGTAGCGCTGCCGCCCATTCAGCGCGAACTGCGCGCCGACGTTTCGTCGATCCAATGGGTCGTTGAGGGGTACGCGCTCTTTCTCTCCGCACTGATCCTCGTCGGCGGATCGCTCGGCGACATTCTCGGGCGGCGCAAGGTCTTTGTCGCCGGCATCGGCCTGTTTGCGCTGGCGTCCGCCGCATGCGCGGGTGCTCAAACGATCGGGCAACTCAATGCCGCGCGCTGTCTGCAAGGCATTGGCGCGGCGCTCGCAACCCCGGGAAGTTTAGCGTTGATCAGCGCCAACTTCAGCGATGCGGAACGCGGGCGTGCCATTGGAACGTGGTCCGGCTTTGCCGCCATCACCGCTGCGATCGGCCCTCTCTTGGGAGGATGGCTTGCGCAATACGCTTCGTGGCGCTATGTGTTTTTGATCAACATTCCGCTGTCGGCCCTGGCAATCTCGGTCGCCATGCGGTTCGTTCCGGAGAGCCGAGACGAAACCGCGGCGCGGACCCTCGACGTAACGGGCGCGACCCTTGGAACTTTGAGCCTAGCCGGCTTTACGTACGGTCTCATTCGCTTGCAGAGCGGCCGCACTGACCAACTCGGCCTTGCAGCGCTCATCGCCGGCGCTGCGTTACTGGCCGCGTTCCTCTTCTGGGAAGCCCGCAACCCCAATCCCATGGTGCCGCTTTCGCTGTTCTCGGACGTTACGTTCAGCGGCGCCAACCTCTACACGTTTCTTCTCTATGCCGCGCTTGGCGGAAGCTTATTTTTTGTCCCGTTCGACTTGCAAAACGTTCACGGCTATACGCCAAGCGCCGCAGGAGCTGCAATGCTGCCGTTCATCATCATTATGTTCGTTGCATCACGATGGTCGGGCGGACTGGTTCGCAGCGTCGGCGCTAGGCTGCCGCTTGTCGCGGGCGCGCTCATTGCCGGCGCCGGCTTCGCGGCGTACGCTCGAATCGGTCTCGGCGGAACGTATTGGGCGACCTTTTTCCCCGCGTCCGCGATTTTGGGAGTAGGTGGCGCACTCTTCGTCGCTCCCCTCACGACGACGGTGATGGAAGCGGGCGCCGTTCACGCCGGGGTTGCCTCGGGCGTCAATAACGCAGTGGCACGCGTGGCGGGTTTGCTTGCAATAGCGGGCCTTGGAATTCTGCTGGTTGGATCGCTCCACGCAAACTTTGAGCGGCACATCGCAGTCGAACATCTCTCCGCCGGCACCTTGTCGGTGCTCTCGCGCGAACGCGATACGCTTGGAACCGGAAAAATTCCGGCTGCGGTTGTCGGAAGCGATCGCGCGACCGTACAGCACGCGCTCTGGGTCGCGTACACCGCAGGATTTAAACGCGCAATGTGGGCGTCGGCGCTGCTGGCTTGGACCGCGGCACTCGTCGGCGCGCTAATGATCCCGGCCGCTGCGCGGCGTCAAGACGAAGCGGCGCCCCGGCTAAAGCAAAAGCCGGCGACGCCGCTCGAGGTTAAATAAGGGCGGTTAACGCGCGCCGGCTGCTATGCCCGCATTGACTTGATTGATAGCCTGCTGCACGAGCTGCATGGCTTGCACACGGTGACCCGCTTTGTCGGGAATGGCCATATTGAGCTGTGAATACGCGCGGTTCAGGTTGCTGCGGGCCGCAACCATATGTCCCTGGACCGCATACGCGACGCCGGTAAGGACTCCACCGAATACAATGGCGGCAATGACTAACGCGATCAGCTGAACTTTCCTTAGTGATATGGTGCGCATAATCTCTCTTTCTTCGGAGTAGTGGTATGGAACTATGCGTGCGTCAGTTCGAGGGAGGCGCCTTGCGACCTTGAATCGCTAGATGCTGCCGTTCGCCAGCGCGGCTTGAGCGCTCTGCAAATTCGGAAACCTGCGGAAGTGATTAAACGTTCCGGTAAATACGCCCGATCCATGGAGGACGAAGACTTTTCCTTGGTACGATTCGTCGATGCGCACAACGTACCAGAGCTTCGGAAGCGCTTGCCCTCCTATTTCCGTCACGGTTCCTGAAGTCGCGTGCGGTGGCAACACGTACGGCGAATACGTGAGTTTCACCACGTGAGCCGTGCGATCGTCGATCCAGACTGTCCCGGCGCCATGCTGCGAGTCGTGGATTGAGCTCGAAAATTGAACTGCGGTCTGGCCGCCGCCATCTTTTGCTCCGGCAAATTGATAGTCGCCGAAATAACGCGGATCGTATGGTTCCTTAAAGAATACCTTGCCCGCACTCCAGTCCTTGTTGGTCGTCGAATCACGCTGCGCGAGTTTGGCGGCGGAGAATTGTTCTCCATCTTCGAGGATCGAATAGTATTTGATGCCCGCGTACGCGCCGTTGAGCAGGATTTGGCCGCTATCGCTTTGCTCCGTATGGTGAATTGCTCCGCTAATTGTGGTATTGAAATGCCGCTGCATGCCGACGAAACCGTGAAGTTCGGCGCGATAATTCGCACCGGCGCGCAAAATGATGGGCGGAGCCGACGTGCTTTGAGCGACGCCCGGCTGCGCCAATGCGATCGGCACGCAAAGGAAGCCCGCTTTCAAGGCCCGCGCAATGTTTTTCATAGGTGCTCCTTCCATCCGGACGCCTCCGGTGCTAGCATAATATCCCTTTCCAGAAAAGGAGCCGAACGATGCCGGATAACCGCAAGTACATCGACTGCCGCGACCAACCTTCGGTGAACAATTGCTCGCTGCGTATTAGCGGGCGCGAAGACGAAGTGGTTCGGACTGCCTCCCACCACGCGATCACGGACCACGGCCACGCCGGCGGCCCTGGACTCGACGAGGCCATTCGCGGGGCTCTCAAAGACGAGGAAACGGTAGCCGCCCGATAAGGCGGAATTTCCACAGAAAGCCCGCGGTCTGCGGCCGCGGGCTTTTCATTTCTTGCCTTAGTGAGCGTGTCGCTCCCTTCGTGCATGTGCGCCGAGCGCCGGCGCCAAGCCGATCAAGGCGAAAGCCGCGAGGCAGTACCATGCCGTTCGGTAGCCGTAGTGGTCGATGAAGGTCCCGAAGACCGGCCCTGTGACTGTCGCCGCGATAAAGATCAGCGTCAGACCAAAACCCAGCGCGCTTCCCGAGTGCTCTTCCCCGCCGATCTCCGCAAGTGCGATGACCGCCAGCCCAAACCACCCTTCGCCGGCGAAGCCCAACAGCACCGCTGCAAGCATTGCAAGCCGGAGATCCGTCCCGTGCACGCTGCCCACGCCGAGCGATGCAAGTGCACTCAAGACGCACACGATCGCAAGCGGCAGCATCCGATTGCCGCCGAAAGGACGATCGCTAAGCCAGCCCCAGGTCATTCGGCCCGCAACGGCCGCGATCTGGGAAACGCCGAATGCGACGGCAACCATAACGCGGCTGAACCCGCCGGCATTCGCGTACGTGAGCGGCAAGAATCCCATGAGCGCTATCTGCACAGCAACCAACGTGACGGAAACAGCGACGACGAGTAGCAGCCGAGCTTCCAGTCCGATGCGAATCATGCCGCGGAATAGCGCTCGGAGCGACACTCGCTCCCCTCTTAGAGCTACCGGTTCGCGATAGCCGAGCGCGGCAATCAGCGACGTGACGATGCAGATGACGCCTCCGGCGATCAGGGCGCCGCCATAACCGTGTTTGGCAGCTACGGCCGGCAACAGCGCTGCTCCGACGAACCCGCCGAGCGGCACGCCTGTCTGGCGGATGCCCATTGCTATACCGCGCCATCGCCGCTCGAAAAAGAAGAGAATCGCGTGGCTGCCGGCGGGCGTGACCCCGGCGTAGCCGACGCCGTAGACGAATAGCCAAAAGAGCAGCCACCAAAAATTGCGCTGGATCGACGCCGCCACCAGCGCCGCGCCCATCAACCAGCCCGTAACGAAGACGATCGCTTTGTCTCCGAAGCGATCAGCCAAAATGCCCGCCACGGCCGTGAACAACATCGGCCCCAACATCAAGACGGTTAGAATCAATCCCAGCGTCGCCTTGGGGAGATGGAACGCGCTCTCGAAGACCGGGATGAGCGTTCCGATGGCGACGATAACAACCGATGCGCCAATCATCGCGAACGTAAACAGCGCGAGCACGAGATCTCTCGGCTCGGTCGGATGCGTGGTCTGCCGCACGCGCTACACGGCGCTACCGGCTCGCCGGCTTACTGCTCTTGCGTAAAGCCGGCCGGAATAGCAAATAGAGTACTATCGCCTTGGGACAGCACGCGCACGTTGCCGCGCTCGATGAGCGTCGAAAATCCTCCGCCCCGCTGCCCTTGCGCCGAGGGTGCATTTCCGCTGACCGTTACGAGCACCCACATGGCGAGCCGGTCTTGCGGTGCTTCGCCGCCCATCGAGCTGTGCGTGGTGATTGTCGGGCGGCAGCCCGGTTTTAGCGCAACGCGTTCAGGACGCGGAATGGAAACGGGACGCTGTCGCGCGCTGCCGCCTCCGACGTGCGGTTCCACGTACCGCGAAACATATTCCGTTACGGTCGTTTGAAACGCTCCGTCGCGGCAGGAACCGGTAGACTGCGATTGCGTCATGTTGAACGTCGTGCGGTAGCCCGTGGTCGGCACGCCGTCGATCACTTGAGCGCCCAAATTCTGGGACGATACCGTAATATCGAGCCGCCCCGTACCCGGTTGCGGTTGCTGCTGATTGCCGCTTTGCGGCCGCTCGGCCGGAGACGGAGGTTCGGAAACGTTCGGTGCGGCGGACGTTTGGATGCGATACGTCTTCTTCGCTAAGTTCAAGAAGATCGTTTGATGTTGCGCCGGTTTGACGATCGTTGCGGTTTGTGCGCCCACGTCGTCGGTACGCTCAGCGCCATTCAAATAGTAGTGCGTCGAGGCGAAACCGGATCGAAACGTCTGGATCGCGCCCTGCGCTGCTCCCATCGCATTGCGTATCGCGCCGAGGAGGCCACCGTGTCCGCCCGAATCGGCAGCGGATTTTTGCGCGTTGACGGCTGCCTGAAAATCGTCCGCAAAACTTCCGGGCTGCGGATTGGCATCGGCAGAGACGAATTTTGTCACCTCGTCATACGCCAGGCCGCTCTGCGCGCTTTGGGCCGGCGGCACAAACGCGACGCAGCATACGAGAGCGAAAAGAACCCACAGTGAAAGAGTGCGCCGTTTCATCGCTGTCCTCCCAGAGATAGCAAAAAGCCCGCGGCTCTTGCCGCGGGCTTCTCTTATACAATCTGGCGCCGACCTACTTTCGAGGGACCCTGCGGTCCGGCTATCATCGGCGCTGGCGGGCTTAACTGCCGTGTTCGGGATGGGAACGGGTGGGGCCCCGCCGCTATGGGCGCCAGAAACCTTTACCGGAAAACTGCACAGAGAAGAACTTCCAGGTGCGATCGCACATCGAAGAATTAGAGTCAAAAAATTCCGGGCGATTAGTACCGGTCAGCTCCACACCTTGCGGTGCTTCCACCCCCGGCCTATCAACGTGGTCGTCTCCCACGGCCCTTCACTCTTACGAGATCGAGATCTCATCTTGGAGTCAGTTTCACGCTTATATGCTTTCAGCGTTTATCTGGTCCGAACATAGCTACCCGGCTATGCTCCTGGCGGAACAACCGGTTCACCAGCGGTTCGTTCAACCCGGTCCTCTCGTACTAGGGTCGACACTCCTCAAATCTCTTGCGCCCACGGCGGATAGGGACCGAACTGTCTCACGACGTTCTGAACCCAGATCGCGTACCGCTTTAATGGGCGAACAGCCCAACCCTTGGGACCTACTACGGCCCCAGGATGCGACGATCCGACATCGAGGTGCCAAACCTCCCCGTCGATGTGGCCCTGCGCTTACGCGCAGGCTAGACTATACCTTCATCTCTTTTCGAGACGGTGGCGTGTTATGGATGCGATAGATTTGCGCCGTTCGGCGGTGCAGCCACATCCATCTCTCGTTGATTAACGAGAAGTCGTTACAGGGAATCTTACGCGAGGCTTGCCTTGCGGTTTAGCCCATCAGTAAATGATGGCGAAGATTCTTCCCTCGGTATTGCCCTATAAGGGTTTCACCGATATGAGCCACTGTTCATCATCCAATCACTTGGATGAGGAGCCCATCAAGAACTCTTGGGGGAGATAAGCCTGTTATCCCCAGAGTAGCTTTTATCCGATAAGCGACGGCCCTTCCATTCGGTACCGCCGGATCACTTAGCCCTGCTTTCGCACCTGCTCGACTTGTAGGTCTCGCAGTTAAGCTCCCTTTTGCCTATGCACTCTAACGAACGGTTTCTGACCGTCCTGAGGGAACCTTTGGGCGCCTCCGTTACTCTTTAGGAGGCGACCGCCCCAGTCAAACTGCCCGCCTGACGCTGTCCTACTACCGGATAACGGCAGTGAGTTAGAAGCCCGAAATTTTCAGGGTGGTATCCCAAGGTTGACTCCCTGTAAGCTGAGCGCCCACAGATCGTCGCCTCCCACCTATCCTGTACAGAAAATCTCAGACCCCAACATCAGGGTACAGTAAAGCTTCATGGGGTCTTTCCGTCCTGCCGCGGGTAACCAGCATCTTCACTGGTACTGCAATTTCGCCGGGCCCCCCATCGAGACAGTGTCCAAGTCGTTACTCCATTCGTGCAGGTCGGAACTTACCCGACAAGGAATTTCGCTCGCTTTTTTCCGGCGCTTTCACGCCGGAGCGGACTCTATCTTCATCCAGTGAGAGAGCCGCGAACGGCTCAACTCGTCTCTGGAGCTCAGCGTATAGTCTCTGAGGATCCGCCCTGACAACAGTCCGGACGTTTCCTGCGGATTGTCCAATCCACAACGATTTTTACGACGCACCAGGATGGTGCTAGTGTCGACGAGCACAGGACGTGCTGGAGTCGACCGCGCCGGCGGTGCCGGCGTCGTACGTTGGGCTCTAAGGATGTTCCCGCATACAGCTCGAGTTTGCGATCGCGCGTTGCCGCGCGATGAGGCAGCGTAAGCCGCTACCTTAGGACGGTTATAGTTACCGCCGCCGTTTACTGGGGCTTCAGATCAAAGCTTCGCTTGCGCTAACCTCTCCCTTTAACCTTCCAGCACCGGGCAGGAGTCAGCCCCTATACGTCCGCTTTCGCGTTCGCAGAGACCTGTGTTTTTGTTAAACAGTCGCTTGGACCTATTTTCTGCGACCTCCCACAGCTTTCGTTGTAAAAACTAGACCGTAGAAGGCACCCCTTCTCCCTAAGTTACGGGGTCAATTTGCCGAGTTCCTTAACAGGGGTTCTCCCGTCGCCTTAGCATGCTCTGCCAGTCTACCTGTGTCGGTGTACGGTACGGGCACCTATGATCTAGCTAGAGACTTTTCTTGGCAGCGTGGAGTCCGTCACTTCGGATCCGAAGATCCTCGTCGTCGCTTCTCGGAGTTAGCCGCACGGATTTTCCTATGCGACCCCCTACCGGCTTAAACGCACGCGTCCATCGGTGCGCTGACGTATCCTCCTGCGTCATCCCTTCGCTTCACAGACTCTACCGAACGTAGAAACCCGCGTCCTTCGACACGCGCCCTTCGACAAGCTCAGGACGCTGCTCAGGGTGACACGGAGTAAAACGTTCGAGAGAGTCTAAACGGTCATCGGTGGTAGCAGAATATGAACTGCTTGTGCATCGCCTACGCTTCTCAGCCTCGGCTTAGCTCCCGACTCACCCTGAGACGATTGACGTTGCTCAGGAAACCTTAGACTTCCGGCGAGAGAGGTTCTCACTCTCTTTTCTCGCTACTTATACCTGCATTCGCACTTGTAGTTCGTCCACTCGTCCTCGCGGTCGAGCTTCAGCCTACGCTACAACGCTCCCCTACCGATCATTTGATTGATCCCAAAGCTTCGGTTAGATGCTTGAGCCCCGTTACATTTTCGGCGCCCCATCACTCGACTAGTGAGCTGATTACGCACTCTTTCAAGGGTGGCTGCTTCTAAGCCAACCTCCTAGTTGTCTGTGCGACGAAACTTCCTTTACCACTGAGCATCTATTAGGGACCTTAGCTGTTGGTCTGGGCTGTTTCCCTTTTGACGATGGAGCTTATCCCCCACCGTCTGACTGCTGCGATGTCCGCCTTGGTATTCGGAGTTTGATTGGGTTCGGTAACCCGGTAAGGCCCCTAGCCCTGTCAGTGCTCTACCCCCAAGGGTTAAATCGCAACGCTAGTCCTCAAACTATTTCGGGGAGAACCAGCTATCTCCAAGTTCGATTGGCTTTTCACCCCTATCCACAGCTCATCCAATGTTTTTTCAACAACAACAGGTTCGGGCCTCCACATGAGTTTAATCATGCTTCACCCTGGCCATGGATAGATCACTTGGTTTCGGGTCTACTGATACGGACAAACGCCCTGTTCAGACTCGCTTTCGCTACGGCTCCGGCTCAACACCTTAACCAAGCCCGTACCAAGTAACTCGCAGGTTCATTCTTCAATAGGCACGCGATCACACTTGTAAACATAGTGCTTTCACGGTTTGTAAGCACGCGGTTTCATGTTCTATTTCACTCCCCTTTGGGGGTTCTTTTCACCTTTCCCTCACGGTACTGATGCGCTATCGGTCTCCACAGCATATTTAGCCTTGGAAGATGGTCCTCCCAGCTTCAGACAGGGTTTCCCGTGCCCCGCCTTACTCACGAATGACTGCAGCAAGTTCGATCGATTTTGCCTACAGGACTATCACCTTCTGTGGTGCGGCTTTCCAGCCGGCTTCTGCTATCGATCGAATTTCTGACTTGCTCCCAACGAATCGGCGTTGGGACGAGTCATCGTACAACCCCGCACATGCAACGCCCGATCGCTTGCACATGTACGGTTTAGGCTGTTCCCAGTTCGCTCGCCACTACTACGGGAATCTCGTTTGATGTCTTTTCCTCCGGCTACTTAGATGTTTCAGTTCACCGGGTGCGCTCTCTCACGACTATTGAATTCATCGTGGAGTCCGAGCCCATGACGGCTCGGGGGTTTCCCCATTCGGAGATCCAGGAATCATCGCTTCTTAGCAGCTACTCCTGGCTTATCGCAGCTTGGTACGTCCTTCATCGCCTGTGGAGCCAAGGTATCCACCTCGTGCTCTTGATATTTTTCGGCTTTTCTTCGAAATTGCAACCACACGCTCTTCGACATCGCTCAGGATGACATGACGTGTGGTCCGCTTCACGTGTGATCAACACATGAAAGTTCTTCTCTATGCAGTTTTCAAGGATCTTTGAGTGAACGAACGTTCCCTCAAAGCTGAACAGTGCATCCTTCAAAAAGGGGTAGCGCATCGCCACGCACCGCAGCCATACGGACCAGCTGTCCGATAGACCCCAAGTGATCGTGGCATCGTCTGTGGTCGACTTACAAGAATGTACGCCGTCGCAAACGCGCACGCGCGCTTCGACGGCATGTACTCCTTAGAAAGGAGGTGATCCAGCCGCACCTTCCGATACGGCTACCTTGTTACGACTTCGTCCCCCTTACCTAGCATACCTTAGACGTCTTGCTCCTTGCGGTTGCACGGACGGCTTCGGGTACACTAAACTCAGGTGACGTGACGGGCGGTGTGTACAAGGCCCGGGAACGTATTCAACGCAGCGTAGCTGATCTGCGTTTACTAGCGATTCCGACTTCATGAAGGCGAGTTGCAGCCTTCAATCCGAACTGAGCGCCGGTTTAAGAGATTCAGCTTACTCTCACGAGTTCGCAAGCTCGCTGTCCGGCGCATTGTAGCACGTGTGTAGCCCGGGACGTAAGGGCCATGCTGACTTGACGTCATCCCCACCTTCCTCCGGCTTCTCACCGGCGGTCTCGTGTGAGAGATCTTGTGGACCAACACACGACGAGGGTTGCGCTCGTTGCGGGACTTAACCCAACACCTCACGGCACGAGCTGACGACAGCCATGCAGCACCTGTCTTGCGGTCGGGTTACCCCGAAGCCTACTTTCGTAGGATTTCCGCAGATGTCAAGCCCCGGTAAGGTTCTTCGCGTTGCGTCGAATTAAACCACATGCTCCACCGCTTGTGCGGGCCCCCGTCAATTCCTTTGAGTTTTAACCTTGCGGCCGTACTCCCCAGGCGGGATACTTATTGTGTTAACTACGGCACATATGGAGTCGATACCACATACACCTAGTATCCATCGTTTACGGCTAGGACTACCGGGGTATCTAATCCCGTTTGCTCCCCTAGCTTTCGCTCCTCAGCGTCAGAACAACCCCAGGTGATCGCCTTCGCCACTGGTGTTCCTCCCGATATCTACGCATTTCACCGCTACACCGGGAATTCCATCACCCTCTGATTGCCTCAAGAACTGGAGTATCCGTGCCGTGCCCTCAGTTGAGCCGAGGTCTTTCTTCACGGACTTCCAATCCCGCCTACGAGCGCTTTACGCCCAATAATTCCGAACAACGCTTGCCCCCTACGTCTTACCGCGGCTGCTGGCACGTAGTTAGCCGGGGCTTCCTCCAAGGGTACCGTCATTATCGTCCCCTTCGACAGTGGTTTACGACCCGAAGGCCTTCTTCCCACACGCGGCGTCGCTCCGTCAGGCTTTCGCCCATTGCGGAAAATTCCTCACTGCTGCCTCCCGTAGGAGTCTGGGCCGTTTCTCAGTCCCAGTGTGGCTGGTCGCTCTCTCAAACCAGCTACCCATCGTCGCCATGGTAGGCCGTTACCCCACCATCTAGCTAATGGGACGCGGTCCCGTCGATGAGCGAATTGCTCCTTTCATCTTCATGCGATGCCGCTTGAAGATCGTATGCGGTATTAGCTAACCTTTCGGCTAGTTATCCCCCACTCATCGGAAGGTTGACCACGCGTTACTCACCCGTCTGCCGCTGGGTATTGCTACCCCGCTCGACTTGCATGTGTTAGGCACGCCGCCAGCGTTAGTCCTGAGCCAGGATCAAACTCTCCATAAAACATCTTTATGGAGCCTTTGTTAGGCTCTATTTCTTTTTGTACGATCGCACGAGTTCGCAGGACCGGTGGAACGGAGCCCGCGACTTCGCGCGATTAAAAATCTCTGGTGCCCCAAAAAGAAAAAACGCCTTTCGGCGCCTTTCATCCGGAGCTTTAGAGACCCACAGACTTATGCGCTACTGCACTGTTCAGTTTTCAAGGAGCGTTCGGCTTCGAATGCGCACTTTGCGCGAACCCTGCGGCTCGGAACAAAAGTCACGACGAGCATGATACCGCGCGCTGGTTGGATAGTCAAGGACGCTCACGCCGCGCCCTTTTCACGCGCCCGGCGGCGGCGGGCTTTGTTGCGGTTCCCGCAAACGGCCATGCTGCACCACGTGCCCTTGAGGTTCTTCGATCGATCGAAGAAGGCCCAACGGCAATTGTGCTCTGCGCAGGCCTTGAGCCGCACCCAAGTGCCGGCGACGACAGCGTCGTGAACGATGGCCAGCAGTGCGGCAATCATCGACTCCACACCCTGGCCGTCGGGCACCAGCCGGGGACGGGCTCCGTCAATCCGTATACTGAGACGGCTTTGGTACGCGAATGGTTCCAGGGCGCGCCAAGCTGCTCGGGCATCCCCCTCGCCGGCATTCGCCGCCGCCACGGCTCGCAGCGCCTCACGGAACGCGCGCAGGCGGTCGAGTTCCGAGTCAAGCAGGTCCGCGCAGCCGAAGCCGGCGCTGCGGCACCAATCCCCGAGCGCATCCGGACCGCGCAACGGGTCCCTCGCGCGCTCGATTTCGACTGTATTAAGGAAGGCATGAATGACATTCAGCCGGTCGGGCATGCCGGCACGTTCCGCCATACCTAAATGTTAACACCCTCTAAGCTGCTTGACAAGTTACTATAACCAGCATATTATTATTACAGGTTACTCCCGCTTTACGAGGTGAGCCGTGCGACAACCCAACCGCTGCGTTCCATTGACCTTCGACTACGTCGAACTCCGCTTGCGCATGCCCGTGCGCAAGGCGGACGATGCCTTCATGGCGGAGGCGGGAATTTCGCTGCCGTTTTCGAGGATTTTCTAGGATGCTTTTCGACCATGTCGACCTCCGCGTGAGCGACTTGGAACGGGCGCGGCGTCTCTACGATGCCTTGCTGCCGGCCATGGGCTACCCGACCGTCGCCGCCGATCCGGACAACGCCTGTTACTACGCTGCGGATGACAGCAAGGCGCAGCCCTTTTTCGGCATCGTCCTGGACCGGACGCATAAGCCCAACGGCAGCCGGATCGCGCTGCGCGCGCCGAGCCAGGCAGAAGTCGATCGTCTGGCGGCAGTCGCCCGCGATGCTGGGGCGCACGCTTTCGAGCCCGCGCATCTTTGCGAGGAATACACGCCGACCTACTACGCCACGTTCTTCGAAGATGCTGACGGCAATAAACTGGAGATTTGCTGCCGCAGCTAGCGCAAAGGGGTTGGGCCCCGGGACCAGGCGAACGCTCCCTGAACCTTTGTTTTGCGAAGGGAGTGGCCCATGAACCGCGCTTACCTTATTTTATCACTCGCGGCGATTGGTGTAGCCGCCGCGTTGCTGTCCCACCATCCGTCGGCTTCAGCTGGCATTGCCTCGCCGCCGACCGCCGGCTACACGATTCATATCGATGCGACCAAGCATTTTGGGGATGCGCATCCCGATGAAGTGGCGCACCATTACTGCAAGCAGCTGACCGATATGATCGAATGTCAGATCTATGACAGCGACAGCCCGAACGCGCATCTTGTCGAGGTCGAAACCATTCTGTCGGCGGCCGCGTACAAGGCACTTCCGGCGAGCGAGCAAGCGCTTTGGCACTACCACCGCGTCGAGATTCCCAAAGTCAACGCGAAGATTATCGGCATGAGCCCTGAGGATCAAAAGAAGCTGGTGGCAAAGTTGCTGCCAACGTACGGCAAAGTGTGGATGCTGTGGGATCCGATGACAAGCAAGTTGCCTGTCGGCCATCCCACCGTTATCGTCCTCAAGTAGTAATCCGAAAAGGCCGCTTTCGCGGCCTTTCCTGCGTCTTACAGCTTGCGCGAGATCGACTTGGCCTGCAGGAACAACAGCAGGTAATCGTGGCCGCCCGCCTTGCTGTCGGTTCCCGACATATTGAAGCCGCCGAAGGGATGGGCGCCGACGAGTGCGCCGGTACACTTGCGGTTCAAGTACAGATTGCCCACAAAGAACTCGCGCTTGGCGCGGTCGAGCTTCGCTTCGTCCGACGAGTACACGGCGCCGGTCAACCCGAATTCCGTATCGTTGGCGATCCGTAGCGCGTCGTCGTAGTCGCGTGCTTTGATAACCGCCAAAACGGGCCCGAAAATTTCTTCCTGCGCAACGGTGGCATCCGGCGGAACGTCCGCAATGACTGTAGGCTCCAAGAAGTAGCCAGTTCCTTGCGCGCGACCGCCTCCGAAGACCAACCGCCCTTCGCGCTTGCCGATCTCGATATACCGCACGATCGTTTGCATCGCGCGCTCGTTGATTACGGGGCCCATGTAGTTGCGTTTGTCGCTCGGGTCGCCTACCGTGATGTGGGCGACGCGCTCGCGCAGACGAGCCACGAAATCCTCGTAGATTCGCGCATCGACGATCGCCCGCGAACAGGCCGAGCACTTCTGTCCTTGAAATCCGAACGCTGAAAGGGCGACTCCATCCACCGCAGCGCTCACATCCGCGTCGTCGGCGACGATGATGGCGTCTTTTCCGCCCATTTCCGCTACGACGCGTTTGATCCAGCGCTGTCCCTCTTGCGGCTTTGCCGCGAGCTGGTTGACGTGCAAGCCGACTTCCTTGCTGCCGGTAAAAGCCACGAAGCGCGTGAGCGGGTGCGCGACTAATGCGTCGCCGATGACGCCGCCGCTTCCGGGCACAAAGTTGAGCACGCCGCTGGGCAGCCCGGCTTCGTGCAAGAGATCGACGAACCACGCCGCGATGACGGCCGAATCGCTGGACGGCTTGAGCACGACGGTGTTCCCCGTCACCAGCGCCGCGGACGTCATGCCGGCCATGATCGCGAAGGCAAAGTTCCACGGCGGAATCACGACGCCGACGCCGAGCGGAATGTAGCGCAGTTCGTTCGCTTCACCCTCAACCGGCGTAACGGCTTGAGGCTGCGCGAGCCGCAAGGCCTCGCGCGCGTAAAACTCCAAGAAATCCACCGCTTCGGCGGTGTCGGCATCGGCTTCGATCCAATTCTTGCCGACTTCGTAGACAAGCAGCGCGTTGAAATGATCGCGCCGGCTCCGAATCAAATCGGCCGCGCGCAACAGCACTTGAGCACGCTGTTCCGCCGGCCGATCCTTCCAGCCGGCAAACCGCTCATGTGCGGCTTCGACAGCGCGATTTGCGTCTTGAACGCTTGCGGAACCAACGTTGCCGACGACTTGTGCGGGTTCCGACGGATTGATTGAGGCGATCTTCTTCTCCGTCGCAACTCTTTGGCCGTCGATGAGCACGTCGTACGTTTCACCGAAACGGGCCTTCACGGCCGCAAGCGCCGCTTGCATCGCCGCCGTATCGGCGGGATCGGCGTATGATTTGATCGGCTCGTTCCTAAAGGGCGCCACGCGCTCCAACGTCATGCTCATCGCTCTAATCCTCCCTCGGTATTATAGCCCACTACCCTTAACAGGCGTATCCGCGCTGCGCGGCTCCACGCCCCCCGTCGGCAAAGCCGCCGGGGCCCCCGGCCTCCGGCCCACAATGGAATTGGTTCTTGCAGCGCTGTTCGTTTACGCGAGATTGCGGTCGCTTCAAAATGGGCGACGTCTTTACGACAGCTGACTTAGCGGGCTGCCCCGCGCCGGTGCGAGAATCGAAGTTAGAGTGTACGACATCGCAATCGTCGGCGGCGGCATCGTGGGGCTGGCCACCGGCCGCGAACTGCTCCACCGGCACCCCCGCCTTCGCCTTGCGGTTCTCGACAAAGAATCGCGGATAGCCGAACATCAGACCGGACACAATAGCGGCGTCATTCACTCGGGGATTTACTACACGCCGGGTTCGCTTAAGGCCAAGCTCTGCACGGAGGGTCGCCGCGCGCTCTGGCAGTTCTGCGAAGCAAAGCACATCGAATACCGTCAAGTCGGCAAGCTGATCGTCGCCACCGACGAGAGCGAAGTTGAGCGGCTGGAGCGGCTGTGGGAGCGTGGCCTCGCCAACGGCATCGAGGGCATCGAGATCGTGGACGAGGCCGGTATCAAGGAACGTGAGCCCTATTGCCGCGGCGTCAAGGCGATCTTTTCACCGGTCACGGGCATCGTGGATTACGGCGCAGTTTCCGCCGCCATGGCCGACGACATCCGCGAAGCCGGTGGCCAGATCCAAACCGGGCGCAAGGTGGAGGCCATCGCGCGCCGTAACGGCGTGACGCGCGTTTCTACTTCGACCGGCGCGGTAGAGGCGCGTTACGTGATCACCTGCGGCGGGTTGATGGCCGATCGGCTTGCAAAAATGACCGGCGGCGCAAGTGATCCGAAGATCGTGCCGTTCCGCGGCGATTACTTGATCCTCAAACCTGAAAAACGGTACTTGGTCAAGGGAAACATCTATCCGGTTCCGGATCCGGCCTTTCCGTTTCTGGGCGTGCACTTTACGCCGCGCATGAGCGGCGATGTGTGGCTGGGGCCGAATGCCGTGCTGGCTTTCGCGCGCGAAGGCTACCGGTTTTCCACGATCAATCCCAAAGATCTCTTCGAATCGCTGACGTATCCCGGCTTCATTCGTTTAGCCGGCAAATACATGTCCGTCGGAGCAGGCGAGATGTATCGGGACGTCGTGCGCAGTGCGTACGTTCGCGCGCTGCAGCGATACATTCCCGACTTGCAAGTCGAGGACACACTGCCTGGGCCTTCGGGAGTTCGTGCCCAGGCGATGAATGCGGACGGCTCGATGGTGGACGATTTCGTGTTCGACGGCGCCGAAGGGGTCGTGCACGTGCGCAACGCCCCCTCACCGGCAGCGACTTCATCGCTTGCTATCGGTGCATACATCGCCGACGACGCCGAGCGGCGATTCGGCTTACGATCGACTCCCGCAACCGTGTGATCGCGCTCGCACGTAGAAGATCGTCTGGGTCGGCAGATTCGCGTGAACTTCGATCAAGCGAGTTTCCAAACCCGGACCGACGCTGACCCATACGGGACCGGGAAGCACCGATAAGAACGTAAACCAGCCGTTACGAGCGGTAACCGTCTGCCAGTCCGGTTCACGGTTGGAATGCGTTCGGACAGTGAGCCGGCACACCGCGGAATGCGAACTTTGCGAGAATACCCAGCCGTAGATCGTGCCGGTATTTGTCGTGGCTTGCGCCGAACCGGCACACCCTAGGCCCAGCGCGAGCGCCAGCGCGCCCTTAACGGACGAGTTCGAGGATCGAGAGCTCGGCTGCATCTCCGCGGCGAATGCGCGATTTTGTTAGGCGCGTGTGCCCCCCGTTGCGCTCTTTGAGCGCGGGCGCGATCTGCTCCATGAGTTTCTTGACGACCGCAGGTTCGGTCACGTACTGCGCGACTTGGCGGCAGGCGTGCAGGTCGCCGCGCGCAGCGGTCGTGATGAGCCGATCAACGACCCGGCCGACCTCTTTGGCTTTTGAAGTCGTCGTTTCGATGCGCTCGTGTTTGAAGAACGCCGTCGCAAGGTTGCGAAGCAGCGCACGCCGATGCCCGTCGGTGCGAGAGAGTCTTTTGTATGCGATTTGATGCGGCATCGTTGGTTGTCAGAACACCTCAGCGCTACGGCTGGCGCAGCGAAAGTCCCCTTTCTTCCAGGACTTGCTTGATTTCATCGAGCGACTTCTTGCCGAAGTTGCGCATCTTGATGATCTCGTCTTCGCTCATGTCGAGCAGCTCCGAAACTTTCGAGATGCCGGCACGCTTGAGGCAGTTGAACGAGCGCACCGAAAGGTTGAGCGACTCCACCGGGATGTCCCATTCGCTGGCCGGCGCCTCCGGAAGCGGACGCTCTTCGTTGGTGAAGTTGACGAACAGATCCAGCTGGTCTTGCATGATCGCGGATGCTGTCGAAAGCGCTTCATCCGGCGTTACGGAACCGCTGGTTTCGATTTCGATCGTTAGGCGGTCGTAGTCGACGTTCTGCCCGACGCGCGTGTCGTCGACCGCAAAGTTGACCTTGCGGATCGGCGAAAAAATCGAATCCAATGGAATCAGGCCAATCATGTGCTCGACGTTTCGCTGCCGGTCTGCGGTCACGTACCCTCGGCCCTTCTCCACGCCGATTTCCATTGAAAGCCTCGCCGATTTCGACGAGAGCGTCGCGATGTGGTAGTTCGGATCGAGAATCTCGACATCCGCGTCCGGCGTGATGTCGGCGGCGGTGACTTCTTTTGGTCCCCCGGCGCTGAGCGTCAACACTTTGGGGTCCTCAGAATTCAACTTCACGGGCAATCCCTTGAGGTTGAGCATCAGGGCGATCGTGTCTTCAACGATGCCCGGAAGCGTCGAGAACTCGTGCAGCACACCGTCGATCTTCATGTACGTGACGGCAGTGCCCGGAATCGAGCTGAGCAGAATCCTTCGCAACGCATTGCCCAAAGTCGTACCGAAGCCGCGCTCGAGCGGTTCGACGACGAACTTGGCGTAATTATCGCGTCGCTCACGAACTTCGATCGTTGCGCCGGCAGGGGTATCCAATACGGTCACTTTAACTCCTCAAATTCCGATTTATCGGCTGTAATATTCAACGATGAGCTGCTCGTCCACCGGCGTGTCGATCTGCTCGCGCGCGGGTGCTTGCACAACCTTGGCGGAGCGATCCTCATCGTTCCACTCGAGCCATTCCGGAGCGCGGCGATTGCGCGCCACTTCGAAATTGGCCTCGAATACCGGCGACTTTTTGCTGCGCTCACCGATCGTAATGACGTCGCCGCTCTTGACGATGTACGACGGGATGTTCACGATGCGCCCGTTGACGCGGAAATGGCGGTGCGTCACGAGTTGACGCGCTTGCGCCCGGCTGTTGGCAAGATTCAAACGATACACGACATTGTCCAGACGGCGTTCCAGCAGCTGCAGAAACGTGCGTCCGGTCTGTCCCGGGACACGTGCAGCTTCGCGAAAATAGTTTTCGAACTGCGTTTCGTGAACGCCGTAATACCGGCGCATTTTTTGCTTCTCGCGCAGCTGACGGCCGTATTCGGACGTCTTTTGCCGCTGCTTGCCCTGCGTCTTCTGTCCCGGAGCCGTTCCACGCCGTTCGACCGCGCACTTTCGCGAGAGGCAGCGGTCGCCTTTGAGAAACAGCTTGATCTTCTCGCCCGTTTTGCTGGCGGCGGTTTCACGGCGGCACAGACGGCAGACTGGGCCTGTGTATCGGGAAATAGCTACACCCTCCGGCGCTTCGGCGGACGACAGCCGTTGTGCGGAATCGGCGTGACATCTTTGATCAATGTAATTTCCAAGCCGGCGGCTTGCAAAGAACGGATCGCCGCTTCGCGACCGGCGCCGGGACCCTTAACAAGTACTTCGGTGGAACGCATTCCGTGCTCCATCGCTTTGCGAGCGACGGCTTCGGCCGCCATCTGCGCCGCAAACGGCGTGGATTTCTTCGATCCTTTGAATCCAAGATTTCCCGCCGAAGCCCAGGCCAGGACGTTGCCCAGATTGTCGGACATCGTCACGACCGTGTTGTTGAACGAGGCGTGGATGTGCGCGACGCCGGATTGAACGTTCTTAAATTCGCGCTTCTTACGCGTCTTTGCGGGTTTTTTGGCCGCCAAACCTCATGCTCCCAAACGGGTGTGAAGCGCCTCGCTGCAGCGTCCGGCGCCAAAGGGTCATTCTACTCGGGCTCCCGGCGCGGGTCAAGCGAAAAGAGCCTGCCCTGAGCAGCTCCGCCGGGTGGCGGGCGATGTCGAAGGGCCCGGGAGTTGCCCCGGGCCCTTTCCTTGTGTTGCCGCTCGAGGGCTTAGAAGTGGATCCCTAAGCCGACGTACGGTCCGTTGTGCGTGAACCCGACGGGGGCGTTCTGCTTGTTTTGGCCGTTGTCTCCCAACCATCCGAAATCAAGGAAAAGCGGGAAATTCTTGCCGCCGACATTCAGCGCGCCGCCGATCTGGTACTTGAGGATGTTGTACGCCAAGGTGTACGGGCCGGTCGGACAGACGTCCGTATTGCACGTGCCCTTAGCGTTCGGGTAGTACCACACGCTGCCGTAGACCGAGAAGACTTGGTCTAGATCCGGGAGTTTTTCAGCACCGAATCCTACGCCTTGCTCTCTCGGGTATCCGTAGTTGTTCGTGCGCCACAGATAGCCGACGCCGATGTAAATGCGCGGCTGAATGACGCGCAGTCCCAAGCGAACGTCAACGTCCTGATCGCGGGCCTGGAAGGCCGGAACGAACGTATTGCCAAGGCCACCGATAACCGTGACGCATCCCTCACTGCCCGGAATTGGACACGGAGCGCCCGCAACGTATCCCAGCGGAGTCGCCGGAGCGTTGTGCGGATAGCCGAACTGGCGGAAATCCGCAGCCAGCATCCACGGCAGGTTCAGGACATTGAACTCTATCGCGCCGCGGACGGCGTACGAACTCGTCCCCGTGTTTCCAGGGCTGAATTCGTTGTACACCTTCGGTGAAATGATGTAATCACCGGCGATGTAGTGGTCTTGGTACGGCGGTGTTGCCACCGGTGCCGGAGTGGGAGCCGTGGTTGGGGCCGGAGCCGGCGGAGCCGGAGGCGGCGGCGGTGTAGCCGGCAGATACCGGACTACGACGACGCGCTTGTCGGGGACCCACTGCACGTACGCTCCCATGCCTTCCGAGATGACGCGTACCGGAACCAATACTTGGCCCTGGTACATCATTGGAGGCACGTCCAACGGACGGGTTTCACCGTTGATGATTACCTGCGGACGGCCGACGGTCACTTTGACGTCGGAACCGGGCTTGGTTACGTCAACGGTTCTGGTAGATGGATTATAGGAAACGGTCGCACCCATCTGCTCGAACATCGAGCGCAACGGGACGAGGATCGTTCCGCCGCGCACGAGCGCCGCGAGGACGCGCCCCTGACGAAGAACGTCAGGCCGCGCATACACGTGGTGATCGTTGAACAGAATGGGTATCTGCCCCGAGGGCGGTGACCCGAATTGCATCGGCGGCATAACTGCGGGCGCCGGAGCGGGCGCAGTGCTAGCTGCAGGTGCGGGCATCGAGCTTCCGCTGGGCGACGGCATCGCGGTAGCTGCCGGCGATGGCGCTGCCGAACCACTCGGCGACGGCATAGCTGTTGCTGCCGGCGACGGTGCAGTCGTGGCCTGCGCGATCACGTTATCTCCGATGTTTCCTCGTGATGCTTGGCCCGACGGAGCGGCGACCGCTGTAAGTCCCAAAACTGCGCAGAAAAGCGCAGTAAGGACTCCGGTGCTCAGTCGATTCAATGTAGCCTCCTGGAGTGAGATGTTTCGCGAAGCCTCTCGGGCAGGGTAAAACAGCCTAGTCTTCCCTACCCTCCAGACTTAGCCCATATTCCCACTTCATGCCATATCAAGCGATTTCGCGCAAGTAGGCAAGGTGGCACCTGGGTGGCTGAACAGGTCGTCTTGCGCGGGTATGGAGGTCGGCGCAGGCAGGACTTCGGCGGCCCGCTGCCCGTAGCGGCCCCGTAAGAGTTCGGTAAAGAGCTCGGCATTACGGGTCGCATTGCCTCGAGCGTGGTTGTTGAAAAAAGCGAAGACCGTCCTCGCTTCGTCCTCGATTTCGGCCACCCGCGCAGTCCACGGCTCGAGTTCTTCGGCGTCGTACGCATAATCGTAGCGGGTCCGATTGTCGCCGGTCCACCACTTTGCGGCGTTGCGCCCATGGAAGCGGACGTAGCCGACGGCAGCCGTGACGTCAGAACTCGGGTGCAACAGTGTCTCGTACGACGGCATATCGACGTTGCACCAACCGACGCCAAGTTCGCGCAGCAGCTCCAGCGCCGAGCCGGTCTGCCATTCGCGATTGCGAAACTCGGCAACGAGCGGCACGCCCTGCAGCGCCTCGACTGCCCGACGCAGGTAGCGCCGGTTTCGTTCGGTGTCTCGAAAGCCGTTGGGAAACTGCACCAGCACCGAACCGAGCTTTCCGCTTTGCAGCGCCGGCTGCAGACTGTCCACCAAAGCAGCAGCATCCGAGTGAATCGTCTCTGCCGAGGCATCCGCCGGATGCGTTACGGTTGCCGGCGCCTTAAAACAGAAACGAAACGTCTGCGGCGTCCGCGCCATCATCCTTTCGACGACGCGCTTCTCGGGCACACCATAGTAGCTCGAATCGATCTCGACGGCCGCAAAGCGCTGCGCATAATACTCCAGCATCTCGCTGTTGCGGATGCTGCCCGGATAGAAAGGACCGATCCAATCCTTGTACGAGAACCCGCACGTGCCGATGTAGATGGTCAAAAGCGGCGCCCTCGGGGAGCGCCTATATTCAGCTCCACCATCTAGGCGCCATGAGATCTGGGGGACCCGGTCTGCTTTTGCACATCCTGTGCACGCCGACACTAGCGACATCCTGGCGCGTCGCAGTGAAATTGTCATCCTGAGCAGCGCGTTGCGCGTGTCGAAGGACGCGGGGGGCACGGAGGCTCGGCCGAAGTGCCTTTTCAAACGGGAACGCCTATTTCTTGGCGGCGGCCTTCTTTTTGTTGCCGACCGTCTTCTTTGGACCCTTGCGCGTTCGCGCGTTCGTTTTGGTGCGTTGTCCTCGAACCGGAAGGCCGCGCCGGTGCCGTTGTCCGCGGTAAGAACCGATGTCGGTGAGCCGCTTGATGTGCCCGGTGACTTCGCGGCGCAGATCGCCTTCGACTTTGATACCGGCTTGATCGATCGCGTCGCGCAGGCGTTTTTCGTCGTCTTCGCTCAGCTCTTTAACCCGCGTATCCGGATTGACGCCGCTATGCTGAAGCAGACGCTGCGACGTCGGAAGCCCTATCCCGAAGATATAGGTCAGCGCTACTTCGACGCGCTTTTCGCGCGGTAAGTCGATGCCCGCGATGCGCGCCATCAGCCCTGAACCTGCTTATGCTTAGGGTTTGCCTCGCAGATCACGCGCACTTTTCCCTCCCGCCTGATGATCTTGCACTTTTCGCAAATTCGCTTCACGCTGGGCCGGACTTTCATTTGGACAGGGCGCTCCGCCTAGCTCCGCGCCCCCCCATTTTGACATGGGGCCCCCCATTTGCGGAGCGCATTGACGTGGCAGCTAACATGAATGGCCCCCCGGGCGCTCCGATGTGCAACAGCCCCGAGGGCGCCGGATTGCGAACGCTCCCCGTGGGCGCTCCGCTTTACAATAACGCTTTGTTGGTTTCATCTCTCTCATTTATACCTATAGGTGATGCGGCCGTGGGTTAAATCGTAGGGCGACAATTCTACCAGAACCCGGTCGCCCGGCAAAATCCGGATGAAGTTCATGCGGATCTTTCCGGAGACGTGCGCCAGCACTTTGTGCCCGTTGGTCAGCTCCACCCGGAACATGGCGTTGGGGAGCGGCTCGACAATCGTCCCTTCCACCTCGATCGCTTCTTCTTTTGGCGTGGCGGTTTGGGCCGCTTTTTCGGCCTTCTTTTTGGCCTTCTCCGGCCGACGGCCGCCACGGCGCGGGCGAGCCACTAGGCCGCCAGCTCCCCGACCTCGCGCAAAGTAAGGATCTTGGGACCTTCGTCGGTCACCGCGATCGTATGTTCAAAGTGCGCTGCGAGTTTACCATCCGCCGTCACGACCGTCCAGCCGTCTTCCAGGGTGCGAACCTCGTAGCTGCCTTGCGTGATCATCGGCTCCACCGCCAGCACGAGCCCGGTGCGCAGCTCGAGCCCCGCGCCGGCACGCCCGTAATTGGGGACTTGCGGCGGCTCGTGCATCGCGCGTCCCACGCCGTGACCAACGAGTTCCCGCACGACTCCGTAGCCGTGCGCTTCGGCGTGCCGTTGCACCGCGGAGCCGATATCGCCAAGGCGCTTGCCTTTGTGCATCTGAGCGATTCCGCGCATCAGGCACTCCTGCGTCACGCGCAACAGACGCAGCGCCGCCGGCGAAACATCCCCGATCGGAACCGTCACCGCGCTGTCGCTCACGTATCCGTCAAGCGTCGTGCCGATGTCGATCGAAAGCAGATCGCCGTCGCGCAACGCGTAATCGCCGGGAATTCCGTGTACGACTTGCTCGTTGACGGACGCGCAGATAGAACTCGAAAAACCGTGATAACCTTTAAAGGTCGGCGTTCCGCCGTGCGAACGGATAGCGCGTTCGGCGAGCCGATCGAGCTCGCGCGTCGTGACTCCGGGCTTGGCCGCGTGCATCAGCTGCGTTAAGACCTTTGCCGTCACCGCTCCGCTGCGGCGCATCACTTCAATTTCGCGTGGGGACTTGAGCGCGATCAAGAAGCGGCTTTCTGCGACGGCAGCTTCTCCAGAATCTCGCGCGTGACTTCGGAAACGGGGCGTAAGCCGTCGACTTCCACCAATTTTCCGGCGCGCCGATAAAAGTCGATCAGCGGGGCCGTTTGCGCTTCGTAAACTTCCAAACGTTTTGCGACCGTTTGCGGGCGATCGTCTTCGCGCTGAATCAGCGGGCCGCCGTCATCATCGTCGATGCGATCGCGTTTCGGCGGATTCGTCACGGTGTTGTACGTCCGGCCCGTTCGGGGATTCGTCCATCTTGCCGCGAGCCGCTCGATCATCGAAGCGCGATCGACGCGGAAGTGCACGGCCGCGTCCAAACTTAACCCCTTGCGGGCCAGCAGCGCGTCGAACGCCCGCGCCTGCGCGACGGTCCTGGGAAACCCGTCCATGATGAACCCGGACCCGTAGCGATCGAGTTCCGCTTCGATCATTCGCACGATGACCTCGTCGGGCACGAGCACGCCGCGCTTCATGTAATCTTGTGCAAGCGTGCCGAGTTCGGTGCCGGCCAAGCGGTTTTCACGCAGAATATCGCCCGTTGAGATCTGGCGGACGCCGAACCGCTGCTGCAAGATCTGCGCCTGCGTGCCTTTGCCGGCGCCGGGCGGCCCCAAAAAGATCAGCCGTATCAATGTGTCAACGTTGGGCCCGTCAAACTGTTCATAAAACGTATTACCGTTTTATGAACCCGCGGTAGTCGCGCATCGCCAGCCTGGCTTCGATCTGCGTGATCGTGTCCAGGGCTACCCCGACCACGATCAACAGCGACGTGGACCCCAAATAGAACGTGGTGACGGAGAGTCCGCGCTGCAAGGCTCCCGGAAGCACGGCGAGCAGACCCAGGTAGATAGCGGCCGCCGTCGTGATCCGCATCAAAATGCGATTGATGTAGTCGACCGTCGGCTGTCCGGGACGGATGCCCGGAATGAAAGAGCCGCTCTTCTTCAGGTTGTCGGCAATATCTCTGGTGTTCAGCACCACGCCGCTGTAGAAAAACGTGAATACCACGACCAGGATGAAGTAAACGACGTTGTACAGCGCCGAGTTGGGGCTGAAGTAAAGTTGCACCCAATTGGAGATGCCGCCCCAGAGTCCGCCTCCCGTGCCGCCGTGGTTAAACCATGACAGCGCCTGCTGCGGCAACAGCAGCAGCGAGATGGCGAAGATAATCGAGATAACGCCGGCATTGTTAAGGCGTAGCGGAATGTAGGTGGAGCGGCCGGCAAACATCTTACGGCCGACGACTCGGCGCGCCTGTTGCACAGGGACGCGGCGCTGCCCCTGGTACAGAAAGACAATCGAAACGATGACGATGATCGCGATGATGATGTAGATCAAAATATTGGCGACGCTTTCGCCGCCTTTGGTCGTCGTCGCATAGGTTTGCGCCACATACTGCGGGTAACGAAGGACGATGCCGATGAAGATGATCAGCGAAACGCCGTTACCGATTCCCTTGTCGGTGATCTGTTCGCCGAGCCACATCAGGAAGAGCGTTCCGCCGACCATCGCTACCACGGCGTAGAGCATGAAGCCGAGGCCGCGATCGAAAAAGACGCCGTTGTTGCGCATCAGGTTCGCCATAAAAAACGCCTGCAAGGTGGCGAGCACGATCGTCAGCCAGCGGGTGTACTGCCCGATCTTTTTACGGCCTTCCTCGCCGCCTTTCTTCGCCATCTCTTCCAGTTGCGGCAATACCACCGTCATCAGCTGCATGATGATCGACGCGTTGATGTAGGGCGTAATGCCCATAGCGATGATCGACAGCTTCTGCAGGGCGCCGCCAGAAAGAAAACCCAGGAGATTGTAAAAAACGCCCTGCGAGAGCAGCCGCTGCCACACCGCGTCGTTGACGTTGGGCAGCTGCACGTGGATCATGAAGACGAAGACCGCGAAGGCGAAGAAAACGAAGAGCACTCTCTGCCGGATATCCGGAACAAAGAGGGCGGCGCGAAGGTTATTCAGCACCCAAATCGGCCCCCGCGGCGCTGAGCGCCTCCCGCGCGGTGTTCGAAAACGTCACGTCGCGGAAGCGCAGGCCATTCGGCAACGCTTTGCCGGCGTTTGCGGCCAGCACTTTGACGCCGTCAAGCTCCGCTTTAATTTTCTTCGCCGCAATGAGCGTCTGCGGCGTGACTTCCACGGACGGATCCCACTCCGCCAAGTCTCGCAGATTGATGATGGCGTAGCGGCTGCGGAAATGTCCGATGTCGCGCGCCTTCTGCGAGTACCCGCGCCGATGAGGAAGGCGCCGTTGCCACGGCGTTTGTCCGCCTTCAAAAGCAGGCCCTTTGCCGCCGCCCGAGCGGACGGTCTGTCCTTTGCCGCCTTCGCCGCCGGTTTTCACCATGCCGGAACCGTGACCGCGCCCGACCCGCGTGCGCTTGGGCCAACTGCCTTTGCTGGGACGAAGTTCGCCGAGCGTCAAGCCGCTTGAAGTGGGCGCGGCGATGCCCGCACTGGTTGCTGGAACCGGCTTTTTGGCGGCGGACGTTTTGCGTTTGGCCGGTCGCGTGGCCGCCGTCGTCTTGCGTTTTCGTTCTGCCATGATTCCTGCTTTCAGCTAGGCGGAGAAGATTTCGGCGACGCTCTTGCCCCGCATCGAAGCGACCTGTTCCGCTGTCCTGAGCGTGCGCAGCGCTTCGACGGTTGCGTAGACAACGTTCACGGGGTTGCTGGTGCCCAGCGACTTCGTCAGAATGTCGTGGATGCCGGCTAACTCCAACACCGCCCGCATCGCGCCGCCGGCGATCACGCCGGTCCCCGGCGCAGCCGGCTTGAGCATCACCCGCGCTGCGCCGATCGCGTGATTGACCTGGTGCGGAATCGTTTTCTCGACCATCGGAACCGTGATCAAACTTTTCTTGGCGGTTTCCACCGCTTTGCGGATCGCCTCGGGCACTTCGCCCGCCTTCCCGATCGCAAAACCGACGCGTCCTTTGCGATCGCCCACCACGACTAACGCGCTGAAGCTGAAGCGCTTTCCGCCCTTGACGACTTTCGCGACGCGATTGACGCGCACGACCGTTTCTTCAAATCCGCTGGGATCGCGCTCACGCGCACCGTACCGCTGCATTAAAACTCCAAACCGGCTTGGCGAGCGGCGTCAGCCAACGCTTTCACCCGGCCGTGATACTTCAGCCCGCTCCGATCGAAGACGACGCGCGTGATTCCGGCGGCCTTCGCTTTGTCGGCGATCGCCGCCCCGATCTTCTGCGCGGCATCCAGATTGGTGCGGGATTTTAAGGCTTGCGACAGGTCTCGTTCGCGGGTCGAGGATGCGACCAACGTGCGGCCGCGCGTGTCATCGACGACCGTGGCGTAGATATGATGGAGCGTTCGGCGCACGAGCAGCCGCGGACGTTCTTGTGTTCCGGCGACCTTCCGGCGCAAACGCAAATGGCGCTTCCGGCGAAGATCGGCCTTTGAATCGCGCGCCATTACTTCTTCGCCGCCTTTCCGGCCTTGCCGAGTTTCTTTTTAATGACCTCGCCCTCGTAACGGATCCCTTTTCCTTTGTATGGTTCGGGCGCGCGCAAGTTGCGAATTTCCGCGGCCACCTGGCCGACTTGCTGTTTGTCGATGCCGTCAATGTGAATTCTATTCGTGCCTTCGACCGACAGCGTGACGCCGGGCGGCTGCGGATAACTGACCGTATGGGAAAAGCCAAGCGTCAAGTTCAGCCGCTCGCCGCTCTTTGCGACACGATAGCCGACGCCGCCCAGCTCCAGCGTCTTGCGAAAACCTTTGCTCACGCCCTCGATCATGTTGTTGACCAGCGTGCGCGTGAGCCCGTGCGCCGCCCGCTGTTCGCGCCCGTCACCTTTCCGCTGCACCGATACGCGCCCGTCTTCGACGCGTACCTCAACGTGCGGCAGCGTGCGCTGACGCAGCTCGCCTTTTGGACCCTTAACGTGCACGTCGCCGTCCGCGACGCTCACGTTGACGCCGCCAGGAACGGTGATGGGAAGTTTGCCTATGCGCGACATACGTTTAAAAGGGCGGTCCGCCTCACTCCCCGCCCCCCCATTTTCAGATGGGGCCCCCCATTTGCGGCGCGCCTCCGTGAAGTTTTCGGGTCAAGCGCAGTGCGCAGCGCGCCGACTTGCAACGGTTTCATCGTTTCAAGATTACCAAACATAAGCGAGCACTTCGCCGCCGCAGCCTTCTTTTTTCGCGCGCTTTCCCGACATGACGCCGCGCGACGTCGACAGAATCACCAAGCCCAAACCGCCGAGCACGCGGGGTATCTCCGATTTGCTGGTGTAAACGCGCAAACCGGGGCGGGATATCCGGCGCACGCCGGTGATGATCTTTTCTTTGTCGGGCCCGTACCGCAGGCGCAGCCGCAGAGTGCCTTGCGGACCCTGTTCGAGCCGCTCGAAGTCCGCAATGAAGCCTTCCTCTTTAAGAATTCGCGCCACGGCGGCTTTTGTGCGCGAGGCCGGTATGTCGACGCTCTCGTGGTTTGCCGTATTCGCGTTGCGCAAACGCGTGAGCATATCGGCGATCGAATCCGTGATGACGCCCATGCTAGCCTACCACGAAGCCTTGACGATGCCGGGGATGTTGCCTTTGTGCGCGTTCTCCCGGAAGCAGATGCGGCAAAGTCCGAATTTGCGATAGTATCCTCGCGGACGCCCACAAAGCTCGCAACGGTTGTGCCGCCGCACGGCGAATCGCGGCGTGCGCTTGGATTTCTCGATTAGGGAAGTCTTGGCCAAAGTTCTAGTTACCTCGAAACTCTTTGCAGCGGCAGGCCCATCACGGACAGGAACTCAGTCGCTTCCTCATCATTCTTTGCGGTCGTCACGATCACGATGTCCATCCCGCGAGCCTTGTCCACTTTATCGAAATTGATTTCAGGAAAGACGATCTGCTCGCGCAGTCCCAAATTATAGTTGCCCCGGCCGTCAAACGAGCGGCGTGGAAGGCCTCGAAAATCGCGGATGCGCGGCAGCACGATGTTAAAGAGCTTGTCCAAGAACACGTACATCCGTTCGCCGCGCAAGGTAACTTTCGCGCCGATGTTCATGCCTTCGCGCAATTTGAACGCCGCGATCGACTTCTTCGCCTTGGTGATCACGGGTTTCTGTCCCGTGACCGCCTGCAACTCCGAAACGGCAGCGTCCAGCGCTTTCGCGTTGGCGATGGCCTCGCCGACGCTCATGTTGACCACCACCTTCTCGAGCTTCGGAATTTGGTGGACGTTACGGTAGCCGAAACGCTCGCGCAGCGCGGGACGAATCTCCCTCTCGTACTTCTCTTTTAAGCGTGCTGCCATCGCGCTCAAGACTCCCTTCGCCGTGAGCCGAGCCGGCTCGCCGCACTTAGCGCAGATCCGCTTCGTGCCCTCGGGCGTTTCGTGATGATGCAGCCGCGTAGGACGTTTGCATTTTTCGCAGACGTACTGGAGCGCGGAGAGCGGCAGGGGGGATTCCTTTTCAAGAATGCCGCCGGTCGCAGACGCGCCCATGTTCTGCGATTTCGAACCCTGCTTGGTATGCCGCTTGACGACATTGAGACCTTCGACGGTCGCAGTGCCTGCGCGTGGAAATACCGCCTTGACGACGCCCCGTTTGCCGCGTTCCTTGCCGCGCCGCAACATGACCGTGTCCCCCTTAATCAGTTCGGGCACGCTACAGCACCTCGGGCGCAAGGGAAGCGATTTTCAAAAAGCCGCGATCGCGCAGTTCGCGCAACACCGGCCCGAAGACGCGCGTCCCGCGCGGATCCAGATTGTCTTTCTCGCCCTTGATGATAACGCACGCATTGTCATCGCACTTCACCGTCGAACCGTCGGACCGGCGAATCGGCGCAGACGTTCGGACGACCACCGCTTTAACGACTTGGCCTTTCTTCACGGCGGCCCCGGGAATAGCGCTCTTGACCGTTCCGACCACGATGTCCCCGACGTGCGCGTAGGGATGGCGGCTCCCGCCTTGCACGTGGATGCACAGCAGCTCCCGCGCTCCGGAATTGTCGGCCACCCGCAGTCTAGTTTCGTTCGTGATCATTTGAACAGGCGTATCCGCGCTGCGCGCCCTTCGACACGCTGACGCTGCTCAGGATGACAGCCCGGGCCGGAGCCTGCCCTGAGCCGAGTCGAAGGGGCCCATCCCGAAATGTGAGTTGCAAGAGCACAGAAGCTCCACGAGGGCGCCCCGATTCGCAAAACCGGTGATGCTATACATGCCTTACTCATTTGGCGCGCTCAATGATTTCGGCAAGGCGCCAACGCTTCTCGCGCGAGCGCGGACGGCACTCGACAATACGCACCGTGTCGCCAGTTTTCGCCGAGTTTTCTTCGTCGTGCGCTTTGAACTTCGTCGACTGACGCATGATCTTTCCGTATACGGGATGCGGGACGCGAGTCTCCGAGAGCACGACGATCGTCTTGTCCATCTTGTCCGAAACGACGCGGCCCTGCTTCGTTTTGCGTTGCCTACGCCGCTCCACGTTTGGCCTCCGCAAGCCGTTTCTGGGCGATGATCGTCTGGATCTGGGCGTAGTTGCGCCGTATCGCCCGCACCTTGCTGAAATCCGAGAGGTGACCGGTGCGCAACGCAAAGCGCAAGTTAAACAACTCTTCTTTCGTTTCGCGCGCCTTCTGCCGGAGCTCGGAAACGCTCAAGCCGCGCAGCTCTTGCAACTGCGCTGCCTTCATGCGGTCACCTCGTCACGGGAAACGATCTTCGTTGCGATCGGCAACTTGGAAGCCGCCAGTCTGCAGCGCCCGCTTCCCGACGTCCGGATCGACTCCCGAAAGCTCGAACAACACGCGCCCAGGGCGGACGACGGCAACCCAAAACTCGGGATTGCCTTTGCCCGCTCCCATGCGGACTTCGGCCGGCTTCTTGGTGACGGGCTTGTCCGGAAAGACTTTGATCCAGACTTTTCCGCCGCGTTTGATATGGCGCGTCATCGCAATACGCGCAGCCTCAATTTGACGATTGGTCATCCAGCACGGTTCTAACGCCTGCAATCCGTACTCACCGAAGGTCAGCGCATTGCCGCGCAGCGACTTGCCGGTGCGGCGGCCGCGATGCACTTTACGCCACTTCACGCGTTTTGGGGTCAGCATTATTCGGCAGTCTCCGGCGGCGCGGTCGCGGGTACGATCTGCTCGGCCTCGGCGGTGTCAGGAACTTCCGCCACGGCGGCGGGTTCCGGCACGGCGGCGGGTTCCGGCGCCGGTTCAGCCGCTTCAACGGGCGCGGTCCGCCCAGGCGGCCGCTGCGGGCCGCGCGCGCGTCCGCCTCGCTCCCGGCGATCGCGGAACTGCGAACGATCGCTGCGGCCTTCGCGTTCCGCGCGTGAATCACGCGCGTGCTCCGGCAGTACCTCGCCGCGATAGATCCATACTTTAACGCCGATGCGGCCAAAGGTCGTGAACGCCTCGACGTGCGCGTAGTCGATATCGGCGCGCAGAGTGTGCAGCGGCACTTTGCCGTCGTGGTTGCGCTCGGTGCGCGCAATTTCCGCGCCTCCCAGCCGTCCGGAAACTTGCACCTTAATTCCGCGCGCGCCGGCTTTCATGCTACGCGAGATCGCCTGCTTCATGGCGCGGCGAAAGGCGATGCGCTTTTCGAGCTGGTCCACGATGTTTTGCGCGACGAGCCTCGCGTCCAACTCGATGTGCCGGATCTCCATGACGTTGACCTGGACGGCTTTCCCGGTCAGCTTTTCCAGATTTTTGCGTATCTCCTCAATGCCGACGCCGCGCTTGCCGATGATGATGCCCGGCTTGCCCGTGTTTACGATGATGCGCACCTGATTCGCCCGCCGCTCGATCTCGATCTTGCTGAGCGCAGCGGAACGCATCCATCGGTTGAAATACTTGCGGATCGCAACGTCTTCGTGCAGCCAGTCGCGATAGTGCTTTTTCTCAAACCAGCGGCTGTCCCACGTGCGCGTAATCCCTAATCGCAACCCTACGGGGTGTATCTTTTGGCCCATTTTAAAAGGGCGCTCTGCCCAGCTCCGCGCCCCCGCACACAGATGGATCACCCCATTTGCGAGGCGCGTAAGCGCACTGGCTAATCGAGAACTCCCCGAGGGCGCCTCGATGCTCTTTGGTTGCTGTGATTGTCATGTCTTAACTCCGGTCTTGCGCCGCGGCGTTTTGCGGGCAGGGGCTTTTCGCTCCGCAGTTTTCTTGCGAGGCGCTCGGCTCTTCGCGGAGCCCGATGCAGCCGGCGTTGCGGCCACTTCTTTCTTGCGCGTAACGGCGACGCCGCCGCGACGCAGCTTCGATGGACGTTCGTCGCCCACGACGATCGTTACGTGCGAGAGCCGCTTGCGTTTAAAGTTGGCACGGCCTTGAGCACGCGGATCCAGGCGTTTGGTGAACCGTCCGCCCGGGCCGCCGTCGACGGTCACGCTGGTGACGTAGAGCTCGTCCGTGTTCATGTCGTGGTTGTTGCCCGCATTCGCGACGGCGCTGCGTAAGAGTTTGTCCATCGGGGCGGCCGCAAAGACGCCGGCAAACTGCAGAAGCCGCAGCGCGTCTTTCACGCTCTTGCCGCGAATGGCATCGGCAACGCGGCGCAGCTTTCGGGGTCCCATGCGAGCAAACCGCAGATGGGCTTTGGCTTCACTCACGTCTTCACCGTCGCTTTCTCGCCGCCGTGTCCGCGGAAAACGCGCGTGGGTGAAAATTCGCCCAATTTGTGGCCGACCATATTCTCTGTAATGAAGACGGGAATGTGGGCTTTACCGTTATGCACCCCAATGGTATGCCCGACCATCGCCGGAACGATCGTCGATGAGCGGCTCCACGTCTTGATGACGCGCTTTTCGCGCCGCTCGTTCATCGCTTCGATTTTTTCGAGCAGGCGCTCCGCGACGAACGGGCCTTTTTTTAAGCTCCGTCCCATTTAAAAGGCGTATCCGCGCTGCGCGCTGCACGCCCCCCATCGGCAAAGCCGCTGGGGCCCCCGGCCTTCGGCCCCTCCCGAAACGGGACAGACAAAGGTGTAACGATTCCAAAGAGTTCCCCGAGGGCGCGCCGACTCGCACAAGCGCGAGCTGTAGATATGCATTATTTGCTGCCTCGCTTGCGAACGACCATCTTGCCCGTGCGCTTGTTGCGCCGCGTCTTTTTGCCCATCGTCATTTGGCCCCACGGCGTCGTAGGAGGTCTGCCCGACGTCGAACGCGCCTCGCCGCCGCCATGGGGATGATCGACGGGGTTCATCGCGATTCCGCGAACGGTCGGGCGCCGCCCGCGATGCCGCTGCCGCCCGGCCTTGCCGATGATCTCGTTTTCGTGCTCGACGTTCCCGAGCTGTCCGATGGTGGCGCGGCAAACCGAAAGCACGCGACGGACCTCGCCGGACGGCATGCGGATTTGCGCGTATTCGTCTTCTTTGGCCATCAACTGCGCCGCACCGCCCGCACTGCGCACCAGCTTGCCGCCTTCACCGGGCCGCAGCTCGATGTTGTGCAGCACGGTACCGAGCGGAATGTTCTTGATCGGCAGACAGTTGCCGGTTTTGATGTCCGCGGTAGGCCCCGACTCGATCTTGTCGCCTATCCGCAGACCGAGCGGCGCAAGAATGTAGCGCTTTTCGCCGTCCCGATAGACTGACCAGCGCGATTCGCGCCGACCGATTGGGATCGTACTCCAACGTCGCTACGCGCGCCGGAATCCCATCTTTGCTCCGCTTGAAGTCGATTAGGCGGTAGCGCTTGCGTGTTCCGCCGCCCCGGTGACGCACGGTGATGTGGCCGTTGAAGTTGCGCCCCGCATGCTTCTTGCGTACCTCAACGAGCGACTTCTCCGGCTCCGTTTTTGATAGCTCGGAAAAATCCATCGTCGTCATGAACCGCCGCGCGGCGCTGGTCGGCTTGTACTTCTTTACCGGCATCGCTATTGCTCGAAGTAGTTCACGCCGCCAAGCTCGATCTTCTGACCGGACTTCAGCGTGACGATCGCCTTCTTGTAATCCTTGCTGTGGCCTTGCGTGCGCACGCCACGACGTGCGAACGTGCGTTTCTTTCCGCCGACGTTGATGGTATTGACGCCGATCACGTTAACCCGGAAAATCTCCTCGATCGCGTGGCGGATCTGCGTCTTGGTGGCGCGCGGATGCACGATGAATCCGTACTGGAATCCCGCTGTGCCGGCCATGGACTTCTCCGTGATCCGGGGAGAGATGATGACGTCGCGTGCTTGCATCTTTCAGCTGCGTTGCGCCCCGACGTCGCGGAGAAGCTCCGCGTACCCGGTCGCAGTAAATAGAAGGCGCGTAAACCGCAGGACGTCCTTGACGTCGAGCGCGCCGGCATGGGTGACATCAACGGAACTCAAGTTGCGCGCCGCGCGTGCGATCTTCGTCGCCGCGGCTTCGTCCCGCCCATGGATCAGCAACGTCGACGAGCCCTTTTTCGCCGACTTTGCGTTGCCGAAAATGAACACGGCTAGCTGCGCTGTCTTCTCGAATGGGAAATCCGCTTCGTCGAGCACCGTTACAGCGTCCGTTCGAAAGCGTTCCGCAAGCGCCGCAATCAGCGCGCCGCGCCGCTCTTTCTTGTTGAGATCGCTGACGTCAGCTGCGCGGCTTGGGACCGAACACGACGCCGCCGTGACGCCACTGAGGCGAACGTATCGAGCCCTGCCGCGCGCGTCCTGTGCCTTTTTGGCGCCATGGCTTGCGGCCGCCGCCGCGAACTTCGTCGCGATGCAGCGTGGACGCCGTTCCGGAGCGCGCGTTTGCGAACTCGCGATGCACCGCGCGGAAAAGCAAGTGGCCCTTACCGCTCGCAGCTTTCGCGAAGAGCTCCGGCGCTGGTTCTTCGCGAATGACCGTTCCGGTAAAATCAATGACGCTGGGCATCTTACGACTTCGCCCTGGCTTCCTTGCGCGCAGCCTTGCGAGCCGTACGAACCAGAACCAATGCATTCTTCGGGCCAGGAACCGGTCCGCGCAGCAAGAGGAGATTGCGTTCCGCATCGGCACGAACGACTTCGAGATTGGCGTGCGTCGTGCGATCGGTTCCAAAGTGACCGGGACGCCGGCTGCCCTTTAGCGTTCTGCCCGCATTCGTGTCGCCGTTGGAGGCAGGCTGACGATGGATCATCGAGCCGTGGCTCGCGCCGCCTCCGGAAAAGTTGTGCCGCTTGATGCCGCCTGAAAACCCGTGCCCTTTTGAAATCCCGATGACGTCGACGCGCTCGCCGGGATCGAACGCCGCGGCCGTCACGACGTCTCCAGGTTGCGCTTCGCCCAGATCTGTGCGGAATTCGCGCAACCATCGCTGCGGTTCGGCGCCGTTCTTTTTATAATGCCCGTTCATGGCGCGCGTGGTATGCGAACGCTTTAGGGTACCGAATGCCAAAGCAACGGCCTCGTAGCCGTGTTTCTCTTTCGTCTTACGTTCGATGACCGTGCAGGGACCCGCCTGAATCACCGTCACGGGTACGTAGCGCCCGTCACCTGTGAACACGCTGGTCATCCCCACTTTGCGGCCAAGGATGTTCTTCATCAGCCTTTCGTTCTTCCACGCACCCTAGCGTATTGCCATGACTCTTCCGGCGCACGCGGAAGCGGCGCCGGTACCCAGGCAACTTCGGCATCCTACCAGGTCATCAGCACACCGTCAAGCCGCAGCTCGGGCGCTTTACGGCACGCCGGGTTTCGTCGGAACTTTTTCGCCGTCCGGACAGAATTTTTCGTGCGTTGCGTGGGACACGTAGTACGCGTGGATGTCGTAATGCGGGATGGGATAGCCGGTGTGCCCGTACGGCTCGTAATCGATGTCAACGTGATCGACGCGGTACCCCGGCAGCGGACGCAGGACGTCGTCGAAGCTTTTGCCGGAAGCAAATGCATTCTTATCGAGCATGACTTCCGTAAAGACTGGCTTGCCGTCGTAAACGCCGTAGATTGGCCCGACGGGGAGCACTTTCGGATTGGCCCAATGCTCGCCCATCGCCACGACGCAAGGCGAAACCAGAAGCGCGTCGGCCGGGATGCCGGCAGGATGCACTTTCGGCTGCGGCGGCAGCCCGGGCATGGAGGGCGCAGCGATTGCCGGCGCACCCGCCGCCGCCAGCAATGCTAAGACGAGCAGATACTTAAGCATGTGAATCCTTTCTAGTTAAAAGGCGCTTCGGCCGAGTCGTTGGGTGCGCGACCATTAGAAACCCTTCGGGCGGCTCCCTGCGCTGCGCGCGACGCCCGGTAAGAAAAAAGGCCCCGCCGCAAAAGCGGCGAGGCCTCGATCCGGTATCGTCTTCTTTACATCAGCGCGGTTGCGACGAACGTGTTGGTGTTGGTCTGGAAATACCCGTAAGCGTTAATAACGCGTCCGGGGATGAGCGGCCCGTTCGTGTAGCCGTTGTTGATCGCCGGCGAAGCATTGATCAGCACCGGCGTCACGCCGTTCTGTTCCATCACCATGAGCGTGGAACCGGTACTGGCCATGATCACACCCTGCACTTGAGCCGGGGCCATCGGCGTGCCGTATCCGGCCGTGTACCCGAACGGCGAGTATGCGGTTTGCGTCGCATAGCCGTATGGGCTGTACGCACTCGCGTATGGGTTGTACGCCGGAGCGTAATACGACTGGGCAGACGTCTGGTACGGATAGCCCGAGTACGGATTGCCGGAGTACGGATAGCTTTGGTACGGATAGCTGGGATACGCTCCGTACGTCGGATACGCTCCGTACGTCGGATATGCTCCGTAGCCGTAGCCCCCGTAAGGAGTGTACGGACCGTAGCCGCCGCCGAGCGTACTCATCGCAACGCCCGATGCCAGCGAGCTGAGGAGTTGCGAGCTGTCGACGCTATTCCCCGTGAGCGCGGGGAGCGCGTAACTGAGTACGGCGCCGATCAGCAAATCGGACAGGAAGTTGTTACCGCCCGGCTGCGGGTACCCATAACCATACGGAGAGCCGTAGCCGTACGGGGCTCCGTATCCGTATGGGGCGCCGTAGCCCGCGGACTGGTACGGGTAGCCTTGGTACGGGTTATAGGTCTGATACGGCGCGTAACTGCCGTACGAGCTGTAGTTTGCGTACGGATCGTACGAGCTGTAATAGCCGTTCGGATTGTAGCTGTACCACTGATTGTTCCCCGGATTGTACGAGTAGCCGTTGTAGCCGGGATCGTTGTAGTAGTAATAGTTGTTGTTCACGACACGCGCCGGCCACGCGACAACTCGTCCGACGACGAGCTGGTTTCTGGGCAGGCGCAGGTTGGCGATGTTGATCTGCGTGAACCGTCCGTTCGGCGCGCTTATGTAAACGATATTGTTTCGTACGTTCGAGATGCGGCCGACGATGTACGCCGGATGATACACGGCGAACGTGTGCGCCCGGGAGAGGTACACGAGATGACGCGCGACGGCAGGCGGTATCGCATGCGCCACAAAAAGGCGCGTGGCGCGCGCCGCTCCGCGCAGCACCGGTTGCGGATGAACGATCGCTTGGCGCCGAACGACGGCTTCGCGCCGAAGGACGGCCTGCCGGGCGCCAATGGCCTGACGAACCGCCTGGATTCGTTGTGCTTGGACTCTTTGCGCTCGAATTGTTTGCACCGCCGGCGCGTGGAGCATACGCGCGGATTCAATGCGCCGAACAGGATGGGTCTGTAGGATCGGATTGGCGCGAACGATCGGCGCCGTATGCGTGACTCTCTGTGTACGCAGGACCGGTTGTGTACGCAGTTCCGGTTGCATATGCACGGCCGGATGAGAACGCACGATCGGCGCGGTGTGCGTGACTCTTTGCGTATGTGGGACCGGTTGTGTACGCAGTTCCGGTTGCATACGCACGGCCGGATAGGTACGCACGACCGGCGCCGTATGCGTCACGGCTTGCGAGCGCGTTACGGGCCGCGTGCGCATGACGGGTTGCGGACGCTGGATCGTTTCGGAAGGCGCGTAAACGTTGCGCTGGGCCGGGTAAACGCGCTGCGGCGCTTGGCGCTCCGGCGCTACAGCCGCGGGCGCGCGATAAACCGGTCGCGGCATCTCGCGTGGAGCGACCTCTTGCCGTACCGGACGTGTCTGCATCACGGGCGCAGCTGCTCGCGGCGGCGGAGCCGGCCGGGCGACGCTCTCCCGTGGGGCACTGGTCGACGTCTGCTTGGTGCGGTTGTCTTTCGTCTGTTGCGCCAGAGCAGGCGAAGGAATCGTAGTGAGCAGTACCGCGGCGCAAGTGCCGCTTGCGATTACCGCCTTTAATACGGTGTTGGTCGGATGCATCGTTCCCTCGCTTTGTTCGCCGTGGTGAGTGTGGCGGATATTAAAAGGAACGAATAACGCCGTGCCAGGGTTCCGGGGCGCGCTAGGGCTGCTAGGTGAAGGCGGCGTGCCCCGTGAGCGCCTCACCGAGAATGAGCGTGTGAATTTCGCTCGTTCCTTCGTAGGTGAGCACGGATTCCAAGTTGTTCATGTGCCGGATCACGGGATACTCGAGCGTCACGCCGCTGGCACCCAAGATCGTGCGGGCCTCACGGGCGATCTGAAGCGCTTCACGCACGTTGTTGAGCTTGCCGAAGCTAATATGCTGGGGAGCGGCCGCTTGCCGCTCCTTCATGCGGCCCACATGCAACGCCAGCAAACACCCTTTGTTGAGCTCGATAACCATGTTCACCAACTTTTCCTGCGTCAGCTGGTACGCAGCGATCGGCCGATCGAACTGCACGCGTTCCTTTGCATACCCGAGCGCTGACTCGTAGCACGCGCGTGCAGCGCCCATCGATCCCCAGACGATGCCGTAGCGCGCCTCGTTTAGGCAAGCCAGCGGCCCACGCAGGCCGAGCACGTCGGGAAAAACCGATTCACCCGGGAGGCGGCAGTTTTCGAAGACCAATTCCGACGTGACCGACGCCCGCAGCGAAAGTTTGCGCTCGATCGCGTGAACCGAGAATCCCTTCGTTCCCACGGGAACGGCGAAGCCGCGAATGCCTTGCCCGGTTTGGGCCCACACGATCGCCACGTCGGCGATGCCGCCGTTGGTGATCCACATCTTCGATCCGTCGATGATCCAATCGGCGCCGTCGCGCCGGGCCGAGGTTCTCATGCCGGCCGGATTGCTGCCGTAATCGGCCTCGGTTAATCCGAAACAGCCGATCACTTCGCCCGTAGCCATGCGCGGAAGATACGCTTCCTTTTGAAGGTCGCTGCCCCATCGGTAGATCGCATACATTGCGAGCGAGCCTTGCACCGACGCGAAGCTGCGAATGCCCGAATCGCCGGCCTCCAGCTCCATGCAAGCTAAACCGTAGGCGACGGCGCCGGCGCCCGCGCAACCGTATCCTTGCAGGTGCATGCCGAGCACGCCCAAACGCCCCAGCTCGACACCGAGTTCGCGAGGCAGCACGCCTTCTTCGAACCATGCGTCAACATTGGGCAGAATGCGATCGCGAACGAATCCGCGCACCGTGTCGCGGATCATGCGTTCCTCGTCGGTGAGCATTGCGTCAACGCTCAAAAAGTCGACGGGGTCGATGCTCAAAGCGTTATCTCTTGAGGACGCGTGCGATCTTGTCGAAAAGCGCCTCGATGGAGCGTTCGTTCATGTCCTCGAGCCGCCGCCAAAGCAGCCGCCCTTCCGTGTCGCTGAGCGTGGCGTCGATCCGGTGGGCGAGGACGGTGCGCTTAGCGTCGCTGCTTAGATAGAACCCGTGCGTTCCATCGAATCCTTCGTTTTGAATGCGCCAAACGATGCGCTCTTCGTGCACCGCCTCTTCGAGGATCGCGTGAAATCCATTATGCCATTCCTCCGTTTTGCCCGGGACTAACGGTCCAGGGGAACGCATGAAGGGCTGCGCCGCGAACGGCCAGATGACGTCGTTCGAGGTACCCATGTCGACGAGCAGTTGATAGATCCGGCGCCGGGTTCCGGAAAAAGTGCGCTCGCGAGTCTCATGGAGAGGAATCGGCATAGCGTTGGCTTTCGCCGCAGTCTGCCGCGGTTCCGTTCTACGCTTTGAGTTCGATGTCGACGCCCGCCGGAAGATCGAGGTGCATCAACGCGTCCATCGTTTTGGGCGAAGCTTGGAGTATGTCGATCAGCCGCTTGTGCGTGCGCATCTCGAAGTGTTCGCGGGACTTCTTGTCGACGTGCGGAGATCGGTTGACGCAAAACCGGTTGATCTCGGTCGGGAGCGGCACCGGTCCGCTGACGAACGCGCCGGTACGCTTCGCCGTTTCGACGATGCGCTCGGCGGATTGGTCCAAAACCTTGTGATCGTACGCCTTGAGGCGAATGCGAATTTTTTGTTTGGCCATCAATCCGCGACGGCGGTGACGACGCCCGCACCGACCGTGCGTCCGCCCTCGCGAATCGCGAACCGCAAGCCCTCTTCGCATGCGATCGGCGTGATCAGCTCCACATCCATTGCGACGTTGTCGCCGGGCATCACCATCTCCACGCCTTCAGGCAGTTTGATCGTTCCCGTGACGTCGGTCGTGCGAAAGTAAAACTGCGGTCGATAGTTCGCAAAGAAGGGCGTATGCCGGCCGCCTTCTTCTTTTGAGAGGACGTAGACCTCGGCTTTGAACTTTTTGTGCGGCTTGATCGAACCCGGCTTCGCGAGCACCTGCCCGCGCTCGATGCCGGTGCGCTCGATGCCGCGCAGCAGCACGCCGATGTTGTCGCCCGCGATGCCGATGTCGAGCAGTTTGCGGAACATCTCGATCCCGGTAACCACCGTTTTCTTCGTCTCATCTTGCAGTCCGACGATCTCCACCTCCTCGCCGACCTTCACTTGACCGCGCTCGACGCGCCCGGTACCGACCGTACCGCGCCCCGTAATCGTGAACACGTCTTCGACCGGCATGAGGAACGGCTTGTCCGTTTCACGCACCGGATCGGGAATGTAGTCGTCGACCGTATCCATCAGTTGGTAAATGGGATCGGCGTCGGGGTCGCCACGCTTGCCGGAGTTATTGAGCGCTTTGAGCGCCGAACCGCGAATGATGGGCGTCGTCTCGCCGGGGAACTCGTAGCTGGTCAGCAGCTCGCGCACTTCCATCTCAACCAGTTCGAGCAGCTCTTCGTCTTCGACCATGTCGGTCTTGTTCAAGAACACGACGATGTACGGCACGCCGACCTGGCGCATCAGCAGAATGTGCTCGCGCGTCTGGGGCATCGGACCGTCCGTCGCCGAAACGACCAAGATCGCGCCGTCCATTTGCGCCGCGCCCGTAATCATGTTTTTGATATAGTCTGCATGGCCGGGGCAGTCGACGTGCGCATAATGCCGCTTCTTCGTTTCGTACTCTTGGTGCGAAATCGCAATCGTGATGCCGCGCTCTTTTTCTTCAGGTGCATTGTCGATGTCGTCGACGTTGCGCTTTTGAATGCTGGCGTTCTCGGTCGCGAGGCAATTGATAATCGCTGCGGTAAGCGTCGTCTTACCGTGGTCGACGTGCCCCGTCGTGCCGATGTTTACGTGCGGCTTGCTCCGTTCGAACTTTGCCTTCGCCATGGTGTTCTTTTCTTGCCCTTCTTTTGTCGGTGTTGTGCTGCTTACGCCGCGGGGGTCTTCTTGCCCGCTGCTTTGGCGACGATCTCCTCTTCAACGGATCTCGGCGCCTTTTCGTAGTGAGAAAACTCCATCGTGTAGGTCGCGCGGCCTTGAGTTGCGGAACGCATGTCGGTTGCGTAGCCGAACATCTCCGAGAGTGGAACGTGCGCCGTGATGACTTGCGCGCCGCCGGGAGCTTCTTCGGTCGATTGAATCAGGCCGCGCCGCCGGTTGAGGTCGCCGGTAATTGCGCCCATGTAGTCCTTGGGCGTGGTGACTTCAACCTTCATGATCGGCTCGAGCAAGATCGGCCGCGCCGCGCGGTTCGCTTCCTTGAACGCCATCGAGGCGGCAATTTTAAACGCCATCTCCGAGGAGTCGACGGCGTGGTACTGCCCGTCAAACGCCGTCGCCTTGAAGTCCATCACCGGATAGCCCGCAAGCACGCCGCTCTGCGAAGCTTCCGCGATGCCTTCCCGCACCGCTTTTTGAAACTCTTTGGGAACGACGCCTCCGACGATGGCCCACTCGAACACATAGCCGCTTCCGGGCTCCAGCGGTTCCACCCGAATGAAAACGTCGCCGAACTGACCCTTGCCGCCGGTCTGCCTTATGAATCTGCCTTCGCGCTCAACGGATTTTGTGATCGCTTCTTTATAGGCCACCTGCGGCTTGCCGACGTTCGCTTCAACCTTAAATTCCCGCCGGAGACGGTCCAGGATGATCTCCAGATGAAGTTCGCCCATGCCGGCGATGATCGTCTGTTGCGTTTCTTCTTCCGTACGCATCTTGAACGTCGGATCTTCTTGCGCCAGCCGGGTCAGCGCGATGCCGAGCTTGTCCTGATCGCCTTTGGTCTTGGGCTCGATCGCCTGCGAGATGACCGGCTCCGGAAACGTGATCGATTCGAGCACGATCGGCGATTTTTCATCGCAGAGCGTGTCGCCCGTGCGCGTGTCGGCCAGCCCGACGGCCGCCGCGATATCGCCTGCGCCGATTGCATCGATGTCTTCGCGATGGTTCGCATGCATGCGCAAGATACGCCCGATGCGCTCTTTGCGGCCCGAACGCGCATTGTAGACGTACGACCCCTTGTTCAGCGTGCCCGAATACACGCGGAAATAGGTCAGGTTTCCGTACGGATCGGTTGCGATCTTGAAGGCCAACGCCGCAAACGGCTCGCCGTCGCTGGGCTTGCGAATGATCTCGCCGCCCGTCTTGGGGTCTTTGCCGACGATCGGCTTGGCTTCGAGCGGCGACGGCAAGTATTCGACGATTGCGTCGAGCAGCGGCTGCACGCCCTTGTTTTTGAATGCGGAGCCGCACAGCATGGGAAGAACCGTTCCTTCGATCGTCGCGCGCCGAAGCGCCGCCTTCATGCGATCGATGGGGAGTTCTTTGCCCTCGAAGAACATCTCGAGCAGCTCTTCGTCTTGCTCGGCGATCGCTTCAACGAGCTCTTGCCGCCACTTCAGGGCGGTTTGACGCAGCTCGCCTTCCTCGACGTCCTGCAGAGCCATGGTCGATCCCAGATCGTCGGTGTAGGCGACCTTTTTCATGTTGAAGAGATCGACGACGCCCAGGAACCCGTCTTCGGCGCCGATGGGGACCTGAACCGGCGTGGCGCGCGCGCCTAGGCGTTCGCGGATTTTGTAAACGGCGTTGAAGAAGTCCGCGCCCATGCGGTCCATCTTGTTGACGAAGATGATCCGCGGGACGTTGTATTTGTTGGCCTGCCGCCACACTGTTTCGGATTGCGGCTGCACCGCTGCGACCGAATCGAACAGGGCAACGAGCCCATCGAGAACGCGCAACGACCGCTCCACCTCAACCGTAAAGTCCACGTGGCCTGGCGTATCGATGATGTTGATGCGCGTGTCGTTCCACGTGCACGCCGTGGCGGCTGAGGTAATCGTGATGCCGCGCTCCTGCTCTTGGACCATCCAGTCCATCGTGGCGGCGCCGTCATGTACCTCGCCCAGTTTGTGCGTCCGGCCCGTGTAAAAGAGAATCCGCTCCGTGCAAGTCGTCTTGCCGGCGTCGATGTGGGCCGCGATACCGATGTTGCGCGTCCGCTCGAGCGGATATTCGCGTGAAATAGGCACTAGCGCACAATCACCATCGATAATGCGCGAAAGTCTTTGTTGGCCTCGGCCATCTTGTGCGTATCCTCGCGCTTCTTGATCGAGGCGCCTTGATTGCCGGCCGCATCCATCAGCTCGCCGGCCAACTTCTCTTCCATGGAGCTTCCCGCGCGTGCGCGCGCAAACCCGATGAGCCAGCGCATGGCCATCGCCTGTCGTCGATCGGGCCGGACCTCCATGGGAACCTGATACGTGGCGCCGCCCACACGACGCGGACGCACCTCTACGAGCGGCATCGCATTGCTGAGCGCCGCCGAGAACACGTCCATCGGATCGCGACCCATCTTTTCCGCAACGATGTCGAGGGCGCCGTAGGTCACCCGCTCCGCCAAAGATTTCTTGCCGCGCAGCATGACCTTGTTAATGAAGCGCGCGAGCACTTTGGAGTTGTAGCGAGGGTCGGGCAGAATTTGGCGCTTGGGCGCCGGTCCTTTGCGCGGCATGCTACTTCTTTCCGCCGCGCTTGGCGCCGTACTTTGACCGGCCTTGTCTGCGGTTGGCGGTGCCCGAGGTATCCAGGGTGCCGCGAATGATATGGTAGCGTACGCCCGGGAGATCTTTGACGCGTCCGCCGCGCACCAGAACGACCGAGTGCTCCTGAAGGTTGTGACCGATGCCGGGGATGTAGGCCGTGACCTCTTCCCCGTTGGTGAGCCGCACGCGTGCGACTTTGCGCAGGGCGGAGTTCGGCTTCTTCGGCGTCACCGTCTTGACTTGCGTGCAAACGCCGCGGCGCTGCGGATTACCCCGCACCTCAAACGCGCGCAACGGCAAGTCGGGATGACCCGGCTTCGGACCCGTCTGGATCACGCGGAACGCCGGCGTTTTGACCTTCTTTTCGGCCTGGATCCGGCCCTTACGGACCAGCTGGCTAATGGTGGGCACTCGAACTCCTACTTGGACAACACGAAAGCGCGGCCACACCCTCGGCGCGACCGAACCACGGCAGTATACCAGGCCCGTTTGACTGCGTCAAAGCCGCTGGCGGCGCTTAATTCGAACGCTCCCCAAGGGCGCCGCGATAACCGACGAGTTGCACGCTCGTGACGATCATCCAAACGACGAATAGAATGAAGGCGATCAGCGGAACGATCCCCTCCGGTCCAAAGGCGCCGTTCGGCGCGAAGATGCCGAGCGTTGCGAGCAGCATGAAGAGCGACCCCAAGTACCCGAGGTAAGCCAGCCACGCGGGAGCGGTGGCATGCCGACGGATGCTATGCGCACAGGCAAACAAGAACGGCGAGAGCCCCATCGGGACGAAGACGCCCGCGATAACGTTGGAAGCGCCGATCGCCAGGGGCAGATTCCTCATCGGGATCGGGGCGAGGACGAGCAACGCGGAACTGAAGTCGGCGGCGAGGGCAATGGCCGTCGCGAAGAGACCCGTCAGCACCGCATACAGCGGCAAGCCTTCGTCGCGGTCCTGCGTACGCCCGAGATACGCCCGCAGTCCGACCAAGAACCACAGGAAGAAAGCCGCCTCGAGGAACCCAAGCCAGCAGGCGACCATCAAGCCCGAAGCGTGGCCGCGGATGTATGCGAGGGCCAATACCGGTGCAGCGTCCCAGGCGGGCGGCAGTCCGGCTAAGCCAAACCCGACAATCAGCAGGACGATGAACGCCAAGCCGGACCATCCGGCAGAGCGCTCGGCGTGAACGTCGTACATTGCTCCTCCAAATGAAAGCGCGACGGTGGTGGTACTGGCTTCTCATTCTGCCGCTGCTCGCGACGCTCGTGCCGCCGTTCTATGCCCGATCGGCGCCGTCGCTGGCCGGTTTTCCATTCTTCTACTGGTACCAACTTCTCTGGATCGTGCTTGCCGCGGCGATCACGTGGATCGTCTATCTTCGCACGCGAGAATCCGGCGCGTGAGCAGCGGCGCCGCAATCCTCGTCGCCCTGGTGCTCGCGGTAACGGTGCTTGGCTTTGCGGCCTCCCGATGGGGCGGCGCGAACCTTCGCTCGCTCGAAGAATGGGCGCTGGGCGGACGGCGTTTCGGCACAATGGTCACCTGGTTTTTGCTAGGCGGCGATCTCTACACCGCATACACCTTCATCGCGGTTCCGGCGCTGGCGTACGGCGCCGGCGCGCTCGCCTTCTTCGCGGTTCCGTACACGACGATCGCCTATCCGATCATCTTCGTCTTCATGACGCGTTTTTGGACGATCGCAAAACGCCGCGGATACGTGACGACAGCCGACTTCGTGCGCGACCGATTCGACAGCCGGATGCTCGAGCTTGCCGTCGCGCTCACCGGCGTCGTGGCGACCATGCCTTACATTGCGCTGCAGCTGATCGGCATGCAAGCAGTACTGGCGAGTTCCGGTATCGCGCCGACGCACGGATCGACCGTTGCGCTCCTGATTGCGGCCTTCGTTCTGCTGGCGGCGTACACGTTTACAAGCGGGTTGCGGGCACCGGCGCTGATCGCGTTCGTCAAAGATACACTCATCTACATCACCGTCATTGCGGCGCTCGCCGTTATCCCGGCGAGGCTCGGCGGTTGGGGGCACGTCTTCAGCGCGGCGCAAAGCGTGCTTGCCGCCAAACCGAAACCCGCCACGATCATTTTGCCGCCGGCGCAGTACTTTCCGTATGCGACCTTGGCATTCGGCTCGGCGCTCGCGCTCTTCATCTATCCACACTCGGCAACGAGCATCCTCAGCGCCAAGAGTGCGAACGTCATCAAGCGCAATTGTGCGCTGCTTCCGCTCTACAGTATCCTGCTCACGTTTTTGGCGCTGCTAGGCTACTGCGCGCTTGCGGCGGGAATCGCACTCAAGAACAATTCGCTTGCGATACCGACGCTGTTCGTGCGGTTCTTTCCTAATTGGTTCACCGGCGTCGCCTTTGCCGCGATCGTCATAGGCGCGCTCGTGCCCGCCGCAATCATGGCGATCGGCGCCGCCAATCTCTTTGCCAGCAACATTTTGCAGACGTTCCACTCGCGTGCCGCGCGGCCGGCTATCGAAACGGGCGTCGCGCGCGTCATCGCGCTCTTCGTCCTTGCCGGAGCACTCTGCATCGCGATTCTGATTCAGCCGATCTTCGCGATCGATTTTCAATTGCTGGGGGGCGCTTGGATTTTGCAAATCTTCCCCGCGGTTGTTCTGGCGCTCTACACCCGCTGGTTCCATCGCCGCGCGTTGCTCGCGGGGTGGGCATGCGGCATGGCGACCAGCACGTGGATGGCGGTGTCGACCGGCTACAATCCCGTCTTTCCATTACATTTAGGAGCACATACGCTGGCCGGGTATGCAGCGTTTTACGGCTTGATCGTCAATCTCGCCGTCGTGGTCATCCTCACGCCGATCTTTGACGCCGTTTCGCTAGGCAAAGGCAATGACTTTACCGCCGCAGCGGATTACGCATGAGCCGCATCGTGCAGCCGGACGGATGGGAAAGGCCGCGCGGCTACAGCAACGCCGTGATCGCTCAGGGCGAACAGATCTACATCGCCGGGCAAATCGGCTGGAACGAGCGCGGCGAATTCGTTTCCGACGATTTTGTGGAACAAGCCACGCAGGCGTTGCGCAACATCGTGGCGATTTTGCACGCTTGCGGCGCCCGGGCGTCCGATCTGGTTCGGCTCACTTGGTACGTCACCGACAAGACGGAGTATGAGGGTGCCGCAAGCGCGGCTTGGTGTTGCGTACCGCGAGATCGTCGGCGCGCATTTCCCGGCGATGACGCTTGTAGAGGTTCGCGCCCTATTAGAGGTGAGGGCCAAAGTTGAAATCGAAGCCACCGCCGTACGCTTGCTTGAGAAGAAAGGCTAAACATGCGTAAATCTTTCCCGGTGAGCTATTGCTACGAGCGTTTTTGGCATTGTTGTCGGCGACCGTTGCATTTGCTGCGCCTTTAACGGGGCCCATGGCAGCCGTAGCCAATCTTCCCGGAACCGTCTGGTCGTGTACGACGAACATTCGCGGCGATGGGAGGGCAGCCGGCGCGCGTAGATCGAGCACAGGTCAGCTTCGAGAGCGTGAACGGAAACGTTCTTCACGTTCATATCGCGTCACCGGCATATACCGGCGATCAGTACCTCGGGTACGGCGGTATGAGTCCGAAGTATTGGATGAATTTAGCCGACAATACGGGGACCACGTCGTTCGGAACGTCCACCGACGGGCGAGTCTACAGCGGCATGACCGCCGGAAGCCATCCCGCCGTCCCCTTTACGACGACGTTCTCCACCATGACGGCGACGGAACAACGCATTCACGAGGTTGACGGTACCGGCGGCACAGCGATGGCGATGGACACCGTCTGCACGCACTAAGGACCAGCGTCGCGCGCGGCTTGCTCGCGTAGCAGATAGCGCTGCACCTTCCCCGTTTCGGTCCGGGGAAGCCGGTCCACGAACTCCAACTTCGCGCGGCGCTTTGTACGGCGCGATCCGCGCGCGAACGAACTCTTGCAGCTCGATACGGCACTCTTCTTCAGGTTTGCAGCCTTCCGCCAAGACGACGTACGCTTTTACGATGTTCGTATGGCGGACCGCGTCGGGCTTGCGCGACGACGGCGCACTCGCGTACGTCGCGATGTGCGAGCAAAGCTTCTTCGACTTCCGGCCCGGATATATTGTAGCCGGCCGCGATGATCATGTCGTCCGTGCGCGCGACGTACCAGAAGTAGCCGTCTTCGTCCATGCGGTACGCATCGCCGGGATAGTTCCATCCGCGCCGGACGTAGCTCGTTTGCCGCTCGTCGTCTAAATAGCGGCAGCCGGTCGGACCCTTGACGGCCAAATGGCCGACCGCATTCGGCGGCAACGCATGGCCTTCGTCGTCATGGATCTCTGCGACGTACCCCGGCACGGGCTGTCCTGTCGCGCCTGGACGAATGCATTCTTTGGGCGAGCCGACGAAGATGTGCAGCATCTCCGTGCTTCCGATGCCGTCCATGATCTCCAGGCCGGTGCGCTCGTGCCAACGTTCGAAAACCGGCAACGGCAGGGTTTCGCCCGCTGAAACGCACGTGCGAAGCGAAGAGATGCCGTAACGTTCCGTCAGTTCCGCCATCGCCCGATAGGCGACCGGGGCGGTAAAGACGACCGAAACGTGATGCTCCGCGATCGCCTGCAGCAGCAGTTCCGGCGTCGCTTTCTCCAGCAGCAACGTTGCTGCGCCGGAGTAGAGCGGAAAGAGCAGCAATCCGCCCAACCCGAACGTGAACCCCAGCGGCGGGCTTCCCGCGAAGAGGTCGTCGCTCGTTGCACGCAACACGTGCTTCGCGTACGTATCGCAGATTGCCATGACGTCGCGATGAAAATGCATCGCGGCCTTGGGCTTTCCGGTCGTCCCCGAAGTAAAGCCGATGAGCGCAACGTCATTCGCAGCCGTCCGGACGTTTGTAAATTGGCCACTCTTCGTCCGCATCAGCGACTCCAGCTCCCCGCCGTCTCCGAAGGTGACGATGCGGAAATCCTCGATCGCTTCCGAAGCCGCACGCAAATCGCCGACGACGCGCACGTCGCACAACGCATGCCGTACCCGGGCACGCTCGGTCATGTAGTGCAGCTCGGCGGCGCGGTAGAGCGGCATCGTCGTGACGGCAATGGCGCCGGCTTTGATGACGGCGAGCCAGCATGCGGCCAGCATCGGGCAGTTCGGCGCGCGCAGCAGCACGCGGTTGCCCGGAATCACGTGCATATTCTCGACGAGCACGCGCGCGATTTGATTCGCCTTCTCGAGCGTTTGTGTGTACGTCCACGCCGATCCCGCGCCGACGATGCACCGCCGGTCTGCGAAGCCGTTCGCAACGCGGCGATCCAGCAACTCCTCCGCGCAATTGAGATGCGGCGAATACTGCAGCTCCGGCAACGTGAAGGTCAGCTCGGGCCAACGATCGTGGGGCGGAAGATTCGCTTCCGCGAAACCGTCACGGTGCGCGGTGTGCCCCATCACGAGGTCCCTATCACGGAACGCGCGATCACGAGCTGTTGAATCTCGCTTGCGCCCTCATAAATGCGCAGAGCGCGCACGGCGCGGTAAATCCGCTCCACGACCTCGCCCGCCGTGACGCCTCGACCCCCGAAGAGCTGGACGGCGCCGTCGGCTACGCGCGCGGCGCGTTCGGTCGCGAACCATTTTGCCATGGCCGCTTCTCGCGTAATCCGCTGCGCGCCGGAGTCCTTTACGTACGCGGCGCGATAGACGAGCAGCGCACTGGCGTCGATGTCCGTCGCCATCTCGGCGATGCGCGCCTGGGTCAGCTGCGCCGCCGCAAGCGGACGGCCGAAAACGTGCCGGGTGCGGACGTGAGAGACGCTCGCATCCATTGCGCGACGCGCGAATCCAAGCGCCGCAGCGCCGACGGTCGAGCGAAAGACGTCCAGCGTCGCCATCGCAATCTTGAAACCTTCCCCCTCGTTCCCGATCCGGTTTTCATGCGTGACCCGGCAGGACCGGAACCGCAACGTTCCGAGCGGATGCGGATACAGCGTTTGGATCTGCTCCGCCACTTCGAACCCCGGTGAATCCGAAGGAACGGCAAAGGCGCTGAGGCCCTTTGTCCCCGGCTCGCCGGTTCGTGCGAAAACGACGTAGACGTCGGCGATGCCCGCATTGCTGATCCAAGATTTTTCGCCGTCGATCACATAGCCGTCGCCGTCGCGGCGCGCTTGCGTGGCAATGGCGCCCGCATCCGATCCGGCGTCGCGCTCCGAAAGCGCAAAAGCCATGATCGCGCTTCCCTCGCACACGCGCGGCAGGTAACGCTCTCGCTGCGCTGGCGTCCCAAAGAGCGAGATCGGGCCTGCGCCCAAGCCTTGCATCGCAAACGCAAAATCGGCCAAGCCGTCGTGATATGCGAGAATTTCGCGCGCAAGACAGAGCGTGCGAACGTCGAGCGGCGGTATGCAAACCTTCAGCCAACCATCTTGCGCTAAGGCACGCACCCAAGACTTGGCGATGATTCGTTCGTCTTGCGTCCCCGGCTTGGGCGCCGATGCCGTCCAGCTCGCGAGCTCCTCAGCGAAACGCCGATGTCGCTCTTCGAAAAAAGGCCACGTCAAGAAACTGCGATCCGGCACGCGGTCTTTAATCGCCTTCGAACGCGGGCGCGCGGCGCTCAACAAAAGCTTCGTAGGCCCGCCTGAAATCGTTTCTTTCCATGCACGCAGCCTGCGCCCGAGCTTCCGCGTCGAGCGCCTCGTTCAGCGGCATGCTCCATTCGGCGTGCAGCATGCGTTTCGTCATGGCGTGCGCCGCCGTCGGGCCGCGAGCGATTGAAACGGCAACGCGCGTGGCCGCGTCCATCAAGCTCGGTTCGGCGCAGATCGCGTTGTAAAATCCCCATGCCAGCGCTTCGCGCGCGTCGATGGAACGCCCGGTGTAGAGCAAATCCGCGGCGCGGCCCCAGCCGATGATGCGTGGCAGCATCGCGCACGCCCCCATGTCGCACCCGGCTAACCCGACGCGTACGAACAGAAATGCCACTGTGCTGCGGTCGCTGCCGTACCTCAAATCGCTCGCCATCGCGAGAATTGCGCCCGCTCCCGCGCAGACGCCGTCGATTGCCGCCACGATGGGCTGAGGACAGACGCGCATTGCTTTGACGACTTCGCCGGTCATCTGCGTAAACTCAAGCCGCTCTTGTGCGTTGGCTCGCGTCAACGGCCCGATGATTTCGTGCACGTCGCCGCCCGAACAGAAGTTACCGCCTGCGCCGGTCAGCACTACGGCGCGAACGCTGCGATCGTCAGCCAGGGCACGAAAGCGATCTCGGAGTTCGGCGTACAATTCGAAGGTCAGCGGGTTCTTGCGCTCCGGCCCATCGAGCGTCATCGTCAGAACGCGCTCGCTGACGCTGCATAAGAGCCGAGTCATAGGAAGCTTTTGCGGCCGCGCAGCGGCCTTATTCTAAACGGCATGTCTTCTTCGGTTTCGTCGCCGGCGGCGTTGCGCGCGATCACGCGCAAGCGGTACGCACGGATAAAGATGGGCGGAACGTCCAGCAGGTTCAAGCGAAATGCGAAGACTCCGAAGCGCCGGCGAGGCACGTCGATCGTAAACAGATTCGTCCGGACCTCGACGCTCGCGACGTTGGTCGTCGTGACGACCGTCCCTGCCCACGTTCCTCCAAGCGCGACGTTGTTGGACGTGTAGCGCATCGCCACGATTTTGGGTTTGGAACCGCTCGCCGCGAATATCGGTTGCGGAAGCGGCGCCCCAGCAGCGATGGCCGCATTACGAGGCAACGTTGGGGCCGGCGCGCACGCAACCACGCACCATGCGCAAAACGCTGCGATCGCGCCGCGAAGCATGCCGCGTGCTTTGCTTATGGAGTTAAAGGGCCCTCGTCTTACGCCGCGGTATGCACGAGCGATGCCCGAGCCGGTACCGCGCAATCCCATGCTGGATCTGCTCGTCAGCATCGTGGCGCTCTGGATCGCCTGCGGATTTTTCTTGGATGCATGGGCGCACGGACACGTGCCCGTCGAAACCTTTTTCACGCCGTATCACGGCGTCTTTTACGCCGGGATGCTTGTGGGCGTCATCGTCCTGCTCGCGTTCGCGCTCGCCGCTCGCGCCCGAGGTTATTCGTGGCGCAATTGCATGCCGCGTGCGTACCGCATTCCACTTTTCGGCATTCCGCTGTTCATCGCCGCCGGGATCGCTGATTTGATTTGGCATCGGCTGCTCGGCGTCGAAGAGGGCGTCGACGCATTGCTCAGCCCGACGCATCAAGCATTGGGGCTTGCGATCTTCTTCGTTTCGTCCGGTCCGATTCTCTCGAGCCTGCAGGCAGCAGCGCGATTGCGCACCTTGCGCGATTACCTCCCTTTGATCTTCGCGCTGGCCGCTTGGATCGAACTGATCCACTTTGGAACGGCATATGCGTTCGATCCAGGAGCCGGCATGCGTAACGCTCCGCCTCCCACGGCGCCCTTCACGCCGCAATACCTCACCGAACTCTCGATCGGGTATTACAAGCTGGGCATGGGCGTGTTGATCGTGATCTTTCAGAGCACGATCGTTGCCGGCTTCGCGCTCTGGGCGGGATCGCGGTTCACGCTTGCGCCCGGCGCGCTGACCTTGATGTACGTGCTCGGCAACTTCGCAGCCGCGGCCGCATTCACGAATGACACGCCGCTGCTGGTAACCGTTTTGCTGATGAGCGTCGCAGCAGGCGTTACCGGCGATGCCATCGTGCTTCGTCTTCGGCCCTCCGCAGCTCGTCCGAAAACGTATCGTCTCCTAGGCGCCGCCGTGCCGGTAGCCTATTTTGCAACGTATGGCATCATGACGGCGATCGTTCAAGGCGTTTGGTGGGATTGGAACGTGCTGCTCGGCGCGGTGATCTGGGCCGGTGTTATCGGGTTTGGTTTGTCATTGCTTGCGCCGCAGCTCGCGCGCCGGATGTGATGCCACGCGCGCTGGCTTTGCTGGCGCTGTTCGCGCACGTCGCAACGAGTACGCGCTACGGCTACTTCCGCGACGAGCTGTACTTCATCGCGTGCTCCAAGCATTTGGCTTGGGGATACGTCGATCAGCCGCCGCTCGTCGCGCTGTCCGCGCTGATTGCAGCGCCGGCGAATTACCACCTGACGGTTCTGCGCCTGCTGCCGGCGCTCGGCGCGGCGGCGACCGTTTGGCTTGCGGCGCGTACTGCGGGGGAACTGGGCGCCCGAAGCTTTTGGCAATGTGTCGCTGCGCTGGCTACCTTGCTGTTGCCGGCATACCTGCTGCTGGGCAACACGTTGACCACCACGTCGTTCGAACCGTTCTCGTGGTCGCTCGTGCTGTATTGCACGATCCGGATGATCCGCACGGGCGATCGCCGGTATTGGCTGGGCATCGCCGCGGCGTTTGCGTTAGGCATGTACGGCAAGTACTCGATGCTGTTGCTGGGTGCAACGCTGGTCGCTGCGCTGCTTTGCACGCCGGAGCGGCGGTTTTTGCGAACGTGGTGGTTTCCGATAGGCATCGCGCTGGCCGGCCTGCTGCTTTCACCGAACTTAGCGTGGCAAGGCGTGCACGGCTGGCCGTTCCTTGAAGTCATTCGCGGCGACTTCGCGCACCGTCATGCGTTTCAAAGCGGAGTTTCGCTCGAATACACGGGCCTAGCGCAGAATGCAGGCGCTTTCGCGCTGGAGCAGCTGCTGTACACGAATCCGTTCACCGTTCCATTTTGGATAGCGGGAATTGCGGGCGTAGCGGCACTGCACGAGCTGCGGCCCTATCGATTTTTAGCGCTGTGCTACGGGATGATGCTTCTGGCGGCAGTCTTGCTGGAAGCGAAAGGCTATTACATCATCGGCGTGTACGCGCCGTTGATCGCCGCCGGCGCAGCCGTCGCGCAACGCCTTGCTTTGAGCGTTGCCGGGCGCGCTGCCGTGGTCGCAGTTTTTTTAGCGGGCACCTTGCCGTTCGTACCGTTGTCGCTTCCCGTCATGCCGATCCGGCACTTCATCGCGTATTCAAGCACGCTTCACCTCACGGGAGCGCGCGGGACGCCGCCGCGAGTCATACAGCCCGTGTACGCCGAAGAGTTCGGCTGGCGCGAACTTGCGCAGCACGTGGCGGCCGTCTATCGCGCTTTACCGCCGTCGCTTCGAGCGCGTACCGGCATCTTCGCCGACACCTACGGCGACGCCGGGGCGCTGAACTTCTACGGGCCGGCATACGGCTTGCCGCGCGCCGTGAGTGCGCAAAATACGTTCTACTTGTGGGGGACGCACCGCTACGACGGCAAGTCGCTCATCGTCGTCGGCGCGACGCAGGCGCCGCTCATCCACCGGCTCTACCGGCACATGCGGCTCGTTGCCACCTACGGTAACCCGTACAAATGGATCGTTGAAGGCCCGACCCCAATCTATCTCTGTTCCGATCCCGTCGCGCCGCTGCCGCAACTATGGCCGCTGCTGCGATGGTACGGCGCCTAGCATCCCTCGATGTCCGGCACGACGACCTCGCGCCCGTTCTCCGCGCTGCTGCAAAGCTCGACGATGACGGCGGCAACCTCTTGCGGCGTCGCAATGCGGCCGCCGGGGTTCATGCGCGCAAGACGGGCCCGCGCATCTTCGGCCGAAGCTCCGGTGTGCTGCACGATGTTGCGGATCGCGCGTTCCAGCATCGGCGTCTGCGTGTATCCGGGACAGACCGCATTGATCGTCACCTTTGAACCGGAGAGCTCGGCGGCGAGGGCGCGCGTTAAGCCGATGATGCCGTGTTTGCTCGCGGCGTACGCGCTGATGTAAGGCGCGCCGTACAATCCCGCGATGCTCGCGAGGTTGACGATGCGCCCCCATCCGGACGTGCGCATATCGTCGAGCGCGGAGCGGATGCAGTAGTACGGTGCGTCCAAATTTATCGCGAGCGTTTTGCGCCAGAGCGCTTCATCGGTGCGTGCAAACGGCGCGGCTTGCGCAAAGCCCGCGGCGTTGACCAGGATGGCGACGGCGCCGTTGGCTGCACGCGCGCCTTCGAACGCAGCCTTTACCTGTTTCGGGTCGCTCGCATCGGCCGTAACGTGGAGAAACTCATTCGACGATGCCGGCGAGCGGCTCACGATCGTAATCCGCACGCCGCGAAGGGCTAGTTCGGTTGCGGCCGCACGTCCGATCCCGCCCGTGCCGCCGACGATCACCGCGTGCTTATCGCGAAGATCGCTCAGATCGAGATCGTCCCCAACTCCGCGGCACGCGAGAGGTTGCGTTCCAATTGCGCTTTGCCGGGGAGATACTGCACCGGCCACTCGATGCCCGTATATCCGAGCTGTGCCGCGGCGTGCAGCGTCCAAAACGGGTCCGACAAGTGCGGGCGACCGAGGGCGCACAGATCCGCTCGGCCGGCGGCGATGATGCTGTTGACGTGATCGGCCTCGAAGATGTTGCCGACCGCCATCGTCGCCACGCCGACCTCGTTGCGGATGCGGTCGGCGTAGGGCGTTTGGAACATCCGGCCGTAGACCGGTTTTGCTTCACGGCTCGTCTGGCCGGTGGACACGTCGATCAGATCGACGCCGCACGAGTGAAACGCGCGGGCGATTTTGATTGCGTCATCCTCCGTAATGCCCCCGGGAACCCAATCCGTCGCTGAAATGCGAACCGACATCGGCCTTTGCTCGGGCCAAACCGCGCGCATCGCGCAGAACACTTCCAGCGGGTAACGCAGCCGATTTTCAAGCGAACCGCCGTATTCGTCGGTGCGGCGGTTCTGCAGCGGCGTAATGAAGCTGGAGAGCAGGTACCCGTGCGCGCAGTGCAGCTCCAGCATATCGAAGTTCGCCTCAAGCCCCATACGCGCGGCGGCCACGAATTCGTCGCGGATCTGCACCATCTGCGCGCGCGTCAACTCTCGCGGCGTCTGATTCTGCGGCCCATAGGCAATCGCCGACGGTCCGCTCACGGGCCAATTCCCCTGGGCGAGCGGTTCGTCCATGCCCTCCCACATCAGTTTGGTCGACCCTTTCGGACCGCTATGCCCGAGCTGCAGGCAGATCTTTGCGGACGTCCATTCGTGCACGAAACGCACGACGCGCTTCCACGCCTCTAGGTGCTCGTCCGCGTACATGCCCGTGCAGCCCGGCGAAATGCGTCCGGGCGCGCTCACGCACACCATCTCGGTATAGACCAGCGCGGCGCCGCCCAGCGCGCGAGCGCCCAGATGAACCAAATGGAAGTCGTTGGGAGTACCGTCGACCGCGCTGTACATGTCCATGGGCGAGACGACAACGCGGTTGCGCAACTCGAGTTGGCGCAAACGAAACGGCGTGAACATCGGCGGTACCGAATCGGCCCCCCGCGCGAGCCAGCGCTCGATTCGCTCGACGTAGCTCTTATCGCGCAGGCGCAGATTTTCGTGACCGATGCGTTGGCTTCGCGTCAGCAGACTATACACGAACTGCTCGGGCGGGAGGTCGGCATAGCGGGCGACGTTCTCGAACCATTCGGTGCTATTGCGGGCGGCGTTCTGCAGCCGCAGGACCTCGATTCGCCGTTCGGCCTCGTACCGCTCGAGAGCCGCCGGCGTGGAGGGTTCTTCCGTCAGCGCCAGCTGCAAGGCAACGGCGTCCTCCATCGCGAGCTTCGTCCCGGACCCCACTGAAAAGTGCGCCGAGTGCGCGGCGTCGCCCAACAGAACGATGTTCTCATGCACCCAACGCCCATTGCTGACGCGCGTAAAATTGATCCAGTCCCGTCCCCGTAAGTGCGGCGTGTTGGCCAGCAACCGATGCCCGTGCAAGTCTTGGGCAAAGAGCTCTTCGCAAAACGCGAGCGTCGCTTGCGTGTCGGCCCGATCGAGGCCATGCGCGAGCCACGTCTCTTCCCGGCACTCGACAATCCACGTGCTGGTCGTTTCATCGAAGCGGTACGCATGCACGGTGAACCAGCCGGCGTCCGTTCGCCGGAAGATGAACGTGAACGCATCCAGCGGCAACGTCGTCCCGAGCCAGACGAAGCGGCACTTGCGCGTATCGAGATCCGGCGAGAAATGCCGCGCGAAGGTCGCGCGCGTGCGGCTGTTGATGCCATCGGCACCGATGACGAGATCGGCATCGCGATACCGCTGGGGATCGGCTTCACACTCGAATGCGAGCTCAACCCCGAGTTCTTCGGCGCGGCATTGAAGGATCTGCAGCAGCCGCTTGCGAGCGATACCTGAAAAGCCGTGTCCGCTCGAACGATAAACGTTGCCTTTAACGAATACCTCGATGTCGTCCCAATGCACGAAGCTCGTCGTGATCGCCTCGTGGCTTTCGGGATCCGCTTGCCGTAGATTGCCGAGCGTCGCGTCCGAAAAGACGACGCCCCAGCCGAACGTGTCGTCGCGACGGTTGCGCTCGAGCACGCGGATCCGGTGTCGGGGATCGGCTTTTTTCATCAGCAGCGCGAAATACAACCCGGCCGGACCGCCGCCGATGCAGACGATGTTCACGCCGCGTACTCGAGAATCAACGGAGCATGGTCCGAAAAACGCTCGCCGGTATAGATCGCGGCTGCGCGCACGCTCGCGCCCAGATCGGGCGTGGCCAGTTGGTAATCGATCCGCCACCCGTGGTTGCGCTCGAACGCTTGCCGAAAATTAGACCACCACGTGTACCGCCCCGGCGAAGAATCGGCGACCCGAAATGCATCGATCCACCCGAGCTTGCGCAACACGCGATCGATCCATTCGCGTTCGTGCGGAAAGAATCCGGATATCTTGGAACACCGCTGCACGTTGTAGACGTCGACCTCGCGGTGAGCCACATTGAAGTCGCCCGCAATGATGTAGCGGCGGCCGTCGGATCTCAACTGAGCCAGCCGCCCGTAGAAGTCCCCTAAAAACGCCTCTTTCACGGCCTGCCGAGCCGGACCGCTGCTTCCGGAGGGGACGTAGAGCGAAACGACGCTGAGGTTGCCGTAATCGAACTGGAGCCAGCGCGCTTCGGCGTCATACGCGGGCCAGCCCAATCCGCGCACGATTCGATCCGGTTCCCGTTTGGCATAGATGGCGACGCCGCTGTAGCCGGGCTTTTGCGCATCCAAAAACACGGCAGTGTAGTGCGAGAGCACCGCAGCTTCGAGCGGCAGCTGGTGTTCCTGCGCCTTGGTTTCCTGAAGGCAGATGAAATCAGCATCTTGCGCCTGCATCCACGCATAGAGCCCTTTGCGCGCCGCCGATCTGATCCCGTTGCAGTTGAGCGTGATAACTTTCAGAAACTTGTCAAACCTTGCGGACGATCATCAAGCCGTCGCCGCAGGGCACGAGGCTGGCGTCCACCCGTTCGTCACGGCCGATCTTCACGTTGAGGGCACGCAACGCATCCGTACTTGGATCGCCGGTGCCGTCTTTCACCACCTCGCCGCCCCAAAGCACGTTATCGATCGCCATCACCCCGCCGGGGCGAAGCAACCGCAGCACGCGTTCGTAGTAGTCGCCGTATGCCGGTTTGTCCGCATCGATATAGGCGAAGTCGAACGTATCGCCGCTCGTTTGCAGCAACTCGTCAAGCGTCTGCAGCGCCGGCTGCAGGCGCAGGCTGGATCTTTTCGGCAACGCCGGCCCGCCGCCAATACGGTCTGCCGATCGACGTGTATTCCTCACTGACGTCGCAAGCGATCAGACGCCCATCGCTTGGAAGCGCAAGCGCGACGCCAAGAGCGCTGTACCCGGTGAACACGCCCAGCTCCAAGCAGTTGCGCGCGGCGATCAGACGAACGAGCAACTGCAAGAATTGAACTTGATCGCGTCCGCTCATCATGCCGGCATTCGGCAGACGCTCCGTTTCTTCACGGAGTTCGCGCATGATCGCAGGCTCGCGAACCGTCGTTTTAACGATGTACTCGTAGAGGTCTTCGGGCAAGAATCCGGCTCGTAAATTAGACACGATTGTGCAGCATCGTTCGGGCCGCGTTAAATCCAGGCGCGCCCATGACGCCGCCTCCAGGATGCGCCGCCGAGCCGCAAAGGTACAGACCTCGCAGCGGCATCGCGTACCCGGCGTATCCCGGAACCGGCCGGAACATGAAGAGCTTGTCGAGCGACATCGCGCCTTGGAAGATGTTTCCTCCCGTCAAGTTAAACATCTGCTCGAGATCGACGGGGGTCAGAATCTGGCGATCGATCACGGAGCTCGTAAATCCGGGCGCATACCGCTCTACGATCCCGAAGCAGCGGTCGGCAAAGGCGTTCTTTCGCCCCGTATCCCAATCGCCGCTCTTGCACCGGTACGGCGCATACTGCACGAACATCGACATCAAATGCTTGCCCGCAGGCGCCACGGTCGGATCGACCGACGAAGGTATCGTGCATTCGACGACCGGCTCTTTTGATGGTTCACCGTACTTGGCGTCGTCGTAGGCTCGCTCGATGAAGTCTTGATCGGGACACAGGTGTACCGTACCGCGATGTTGCGGTCCGGCGTCCGAGCCCGGGCACGCCGTGAAGTTGGGCAACCGTTCCAGCGCGACGTTGATCTTCGCCGATGCGCTCTCATAGCTGATCGATTCGATGCCTCGAAGGAATTCCGGCGGCAAAACCTTCGGATCCAGGAGTTGCTTGAACGTCACGTTGCAGTCGGCGTTGCTGGCAACAGCGCCCGACGCTATCTCCTCGCCGTTGCGCAGCGCGACGCCCGTAACGGATCCGTCTTTCGTCGTGATTCGCGAAACTTCGGCCTCCGTGCGAATCTCAACGCCGAGATCGACGGCCGCTTTCGCAAGCGCCTGCGTGAGGCCGCCCATGCCGCCCTTAACGTACGCCCAAACGCCTTTCTTGCCGTTCGTTTCGCCCATCACGTGATGGAACAGCACGTAGGCGGTGCCGGGCATCGAAGGTGCGGCGAAGGCGCCGATGATCGCATCGGTCGCCAGCGTGGCTTTCAATTCCTCGGAGACGAACCAGCGGTCCAGGATCGGCCGCGCCGCGCCGGTTAGCACTTCGACCGCCTCGCCCATCGCCGGACCAAGCTTTTGCATGCCGCGGCCCAGCTTGCCCATCGACACCAAATCGAGGATCGAGGGCTTCACCACGTTCGGCGGCTTTTCGACGATCGTCGGTTCAATGACCGACGCCACGCGCTCCAACATCGCTTCGTACTGCGGGTAGCGTTGCGCGTCGGTGCGGCTGAATTTTGCAATCTCGCCGATGTTTTGATCGTGCGAACCGCCCAGCATGAGGTACCGGCCGTCCAAGAACGGCGAGAACGACGCCGGATTGCGCTCGATCAATTCAAAGCCGTAGTCGTGCAACCGCAGATCGCGCGCGATCTCCGGCCGGAATAGACTGTTCAAATAGGCCGCCGTGGATACTTTGAAACCGGGAAAGATGCGTTCTTCCGTTACGCACGCGCCGCCCACGATGTACCGGCGTTCCAGCACGAGAACGCGCCGCTTCGCTCGCGCCAAATAGCATGCCGCCACCAATCCGTTATGGCCTGCGCCGATGACGATCGCGTCGTACCGTTTTTGCATGCTCGGATCAAAATCTCTACCGGGGCGGGGATTCCTCGTTTTCGGGGGACAAGTTCCGGCCGATGAGAGGTGCGGCAATTGCCGTGGCGGCGATCCCGGTGTTCATGCTGACCGTCGCCGTGCCGCTGGTTAATCGCATCGACGCCCAACTGCACGCCTTCCCGCTGTTGCTGCTGTGGATCACGTTCTGGGTGCTGTGCGCACCCGTTGCGCTGTATGGCGTTTCGCGACTGGAGCGCCGTTGACGCCGCAAGGGACCGCCCTCGGCATCGTCGCCGTCGTCGTTGCCTCGACGATTGCGTTTGCGCTGGTCGGCGTGCGGCGCTTGCGAGTCGATCCGCAGGAGTATATCGTCGGCAGCCGCTCGTTCGGCGCCGTCCTGTTGTGGATTCTGCTGGCCGGTGAAATCTACACGAGCTTCACCTTTTTGGGCGCGGCGGGATGGGCGTACGGCAAAGGGGCGCCGGCATTTTACATCCTCGCTTACGGCACAGTTGCATACACCATCGGATACTTTTTGCTGCCGCCGCTCTGGCGCGCGGGCAAACAACACGGGCTCTTGACCTTACCGGACTTCTTTATTCTGCGTTACCGCAGCAAGACGCTCGGCGGCGCGATCGCGCTGCTCCAGTTCTTCCTCGCCGTGCCGTACGTGACGCTCCAATTGACCGGCTTGCAGATCCTCTTGACGATCGCAGGGTACGGAAAGCTCAACGCCACCGTGGCAGTGAGCGTCGCGTTCAGCGCGATTGCGCTCTTCGTATTCACGGCGGGTCTGCGCGGCGCTGCGTGGGCCAGCGTCATCAAAGATTGCGCCGTGCTGCTGGCGGTCATCTTCGCGGGCATTTTGCTGCCGATCCACTTCTTCGGCTCGCCCGCAGCGATGGTCGGACGCGTGTTGACGTTGCACCCGCATTGGATGACCCTGCAGTTCGGCGCCGCACCGCAGGGCGAGATCTGGTACATTTCGACCGTGCTGCTGACGAGCGTCGGATTCTTCATGGGCCCGGCAAACGCACCCGCGATCTATTCATCGCGCGATGAAAATACGCTGCGGCGCAACATGATCTTCATGCCGATCTACCAGCTCGTGTTGTTGCTCGTTTTTTCCGCCGGCTTCACGGCGCTCGCGGTCATGCCCGGATTGCATGGACCGGCGGCGGATCAATCCTTCATGCTGTTGCTGCAGCATACGTATCCGGCTTGGGCGGTCGGATTGGTAGCATCCGCAGGCGCACTGGCAGCGCTTCTGCCCGCTTCGGGCCTTTTGCTAGGGTCGGCAAGCGTGGTTTCGGAGAACGTGCTTGGCGGCGCAAAGACGTGGACCACCCGCGCCCTGGTGCTGCTCGTGGCCGCGCTCGCTTTAGTCCTTTGGATCTTTGAGAAGCAGACGCTGGTCGATTTGCTGCTGCTGTACTACAACGGGATCACGCAGCTGATGCCGGGCGTCGTTTTTGCTTTCATTTGGCCCCGTGTGAATGCTTGGGCGGTCGCCGCCGGAATCGCGGGCGGTGAGGCGGTCGCCTTTTATCTGGTTCACCACAGCGTCGAACTGTGGGGCATCAATCCCGGATTCTTCGCGCTGCTGGTGAATGTGGCGCTGTGCGCGATCGTGGCGATCGCGTTTTCAAAAAAAGAGAGGCCCGCTCTCGCGGGCCCCTAACGTTCTTGCCTTATCTGTAGCTCGGGCGTGACTGGAAACAGTCGCGGCAATAGACCGGCTTATCGCCGCGCGGCTGAAACGGTACTTCCGCTATTTGCCCGCACTGGCTGCATGTGGCCTGGTACATTTCCCGCGAACGCTGGCCGCCGCCCATGCCGGAACTTCCGGCGCCTGACTGCGAACGCATCTGTTTGCGCGCCTGACGGCAATCCGGGCAGCGATTGGGCTTGTTTTGAAAACCTTTGCTGGCGTAAAACTGCTGCTCTCCAGCGGTAAAAGCAAATTGCCGACCGCAGTCAACGCAGTTCAACATTTCATCGACGTACACTAAACGAGGCTCCTTCTTACGTGGTCGTTTGGGTTGGTTCGACTCGCCTAGTACCGTGAGAAATGGACACTACTGCGGACTTCGAAACCAGAGATACCCGGAAATCCTACCACGCGGCTACAGCATATGCAATCAAAGGACAATCGGCCCCTGAACGTGGGCGTACTGCACCGCCTGCGACAAAAGTCCTGCCCGGCGGGGCGTCCCGAGAGCGGCGCGAAGACCCACTCGGCGTGATGGCCGCGACGGACCTTCCGGATGTGCTCATTGCCGACGTGATCGACGTGCGGCGCGATCTTCACATGCATCCCGAGCTTGGATTTGAAGAGCATCGCACCGCGGGAATCGCGGCCTCCCGCCTGCGCGATTACGGGTACGAAGTGCACGAAGGCATCGCGCACACGGGCGTCGTCGGGGTGCTTCGCTCGCAGAGGCCCGGACGAACGATCATGCTGCGTGCGGATATGGACGCGCTCCCGATCCACGAAGAAACGCATCATCGGTTCGGGTCCCGGATCGACGGGAAGATGCACGCCTGCGGCCATGACGGCCACGTCGCCATACTGCTCGGTGCGGCGCAGCTGATCGCGCAGCATCGAAACGAACTCGCCGGAACGATTTGCATCGTGTTCCAGCCGGCCGAAGAGGGCAAAGGCGGCGCGCGCGTGATGGTCGAGGAAGGCTTGATCGAACGCTTCGGCATCGAACGCGCCTACGGCTTGCATTTGAGCTCCAAGTATGCGTCGGGAACGTTGGGGTTTCGTGAGGGACCGTTCTATGCGTCCAGCGATTCGATGGAAATCGACGTCATCGGCCGCGGCGGCCACGGCGCAGGACCGCACGATACGATCGACCCCATCGCGACGGCCGCGAGCTTCGTCACGTTGCTGCAGCAGGTCGTGTCGCGGAACGTGGACCCGCTTGAACCGTCCGTCGTCACGATCGGTTCGATTCACGGCGGCTCGACGTACAATGTGATTCCACGAACCGTCCAGCTCCTTGGAACGGTCCGCGCCTTCTCGGACGCGGTACGTCAGGAACTGCCGCACCAAATCGAGCGCGTGCTCAAAGGCGCCTGCGAGGCAACGGGCGCATCGTACGACTTGCGCTACCTCTGGCGCTATCCCGTGACGGAAAACGATCCGGCGCAAACTCGCTATGCGCGCGCGCTCGCCGAAAGCACGCTCGGCGCAGATCGCGTCTTCGAGGCCGATAAACTGATGGGAGCCGAAGACTTTTCGTTCTTTGCGCGGCGCGTGCCCGCGTGCTTCTATACGCTCGGCACGAAAAGCGGCGCCGACACCGCCCATCCTCATCACTCCAGCGCCTTCGATATCGACGAAGCGGCGCTGCCTGCCGGCGTCGCCATGATGTTCGCGTTGGCTCTGGACGCGCCGCAGCACGCTCCATAGTGAGCGTTCCGACGATCCCCGCGCAGGTCGAAACTCCTTCGCTTAACGATTATCTGGAAGTGATGACGCGCGCTGTGTTCCAAGCCGGCTTGAGTTGGGCTTCCATTGCAAACCGCTGGGAAGCATTTCGCTCGGCCTTTGACCGCTTCAACGTCCAGTCAGTCGCCGCGATGGACGACCTCGACGTCGATAGGCTGCTGCAGAGCGGCGGCATCCTGCGCAGCGCGAAAAAGATCAGAGCGACGATTCACAACGCGCGAACGCTTCTCGAATTGGATCGTCAGTACGGAAGCTTTCAGCGCTATCTGCGTTCGTTCCCGGACTATGCGGCGCTCGCCGCCGACATCAAGCGCCGCTTTAAGTTCATGGGCGAGATGAACGTGTGGTACTTTCTCTTCTTGAATCGCGAGCCGGTGCCGCAGTTCGACCGATGGGTGGTCACGATCCCCGGCGACCATCCTCGGATGCGTGAAATGGTCGAACGAGCGCGCGCGGCAGGAACGTCGACGGAGGTGGCATGACGCATATTTTGACGGTGATGCTGGGATTGTTCACGATGCCGCAGGTCTTAGGGTATCCGTTTCCCGCCACGCTCGTTTCGGGCGCCGACGGCAAGACGATCGCGTGGGTGCTGGACGAGCGCGGCGTGCGCAACGTCTACGTCGCACAATCCCCGCAGTTTACGGTAAGGAACATTACGCACCAGCTCACCGATGACGGACAGGAAATCACGAATCTTGCCGTCGCCAAAGACGGCAAGCACGTCGTCTTCGTGCGCGGCGGCGATCACGACGCAAATTGGAGCGAAGCCCTGCAGCCGGATCCCGCCTCCAGTCCGATGCAGCAGCAAATGCAAGTCTACGCAGCCTCTCTGGACGGCTCGCCGCCCAAAGTGATCGGCGATGGTGATGCGCCGGCGATTTCACCCGACGGCCGGCGTGTCGCGTTCATTCAAAACGGCGCCGTCTGGTCAGCGCCGATTGACGGCAGCGCGCCCGCGAAGCGGCTCTTCTTCGATCGCGGCGCCGATTCTGAACTCGCCTGGTCGCCCGACGGCAGCGCGCTGGCGTTCGTTTCCGATCGCACAGACCACGCCTTTATCGGCATTTTCCGCAACGATGCCACGCCGCTTCAATATTTAGCGCCCTCCACCGGACAAGATTTCGAGCCGCGCTGGTCGCCCGACGGGCATCAAGTTGCGTTCGTGCGCATTCCCGGAGAAGGCGGCGCACCGCAATCGCGCTTGCAGCTGCATCCACAGCCTTGGGCGATTTGGGTAGCCGACGCCGCCAGCGGGCAAGGCCGCGAAGTGTGGCACAGCGCTACGACGTTGCGCGATTCGCTTCCGCAGATCCGCGGGCCGCAGTTGGAGTGGGCCGCCGGCGATCGGCTGGTGTTCATCTCGGAGCGCGACAACTGGCCGCATCTCTATGCCGTGCCCTCTTCCGGTGGTGCAGCCCAGCTGCTGACGCCGGGAAGATTCATGGTCGAAGAGACGGCACTGTCCACCGATTTGCGGGATATCTTCTATACCGCCAACACGGGTTCGCTCAAGACCGACGACGATCGCCGCCACATCTTTCGAGTAAGCGTGACCGGCGGCGCTCCAGAACTCATCACGCCGCGCGGCGACGTCAACAGTGAAACCAGCCCCGCCGTTACGGCGGATGGCTCGCTCGCGTTCATGCAATGGGGACCGCAGACGCCTCCGCTCATTGCCGTTGGCCCCGGCGGCGGGAACGCTTGGCGCGTGCTCGATCGCGATCGCGTTCCTTCAGATTTTCCGGCATCCGAGCTGGTGCGGCCGCGTGAAGTAAAGTTTCGCTCGAGCGATGGCTGGACGATCGAAGGACAAATCTTCGACGCAGCCGGCGGAGCTGCGCGCAAACCCGGCGTCATCTTCGTGCACGGTGGGCCGCCGCGGCAAATGCTGCTGACGTGGCATTACATGGACTACTACAGCAACGCTTACGCCGTCAATCAATATCTCGCAAGCCGTGGCTTTGTCGTGCTGTCGGTAAACTACCGATTGGGGATCGGCTACGGCCACGACTTTCACCATCCCGCGCACGCGGGCCCGGCGGGAGCGGCGGAATACCGCGACGTCCTCGCGGGCGCGCGTTTTCTGCAGCGCTACGCCGGCGTGGACCCGCAGCGCATCGGCATTTGGGGCGGATCGTACGGCGGATATCTGACGGCGATGGGACTTGCCCGCGACTCGAAAATCTTTAAGGCCGGCGTTGACTATCACGGCGTGCACGATTGGTCCATGTTCCCGCAATGGTTCGGTCAAGAGACGGCGCGCTATCAAACGGCAAATCAGCGAGCATTCTTGCGCACCGCATGGCTCTCGTCACCGGATTCTTCGATCGCGACGTGGCGCTCGCCCGTGCTGTTGATTCAGGGCGATGACGATCGCAACGTTCCCTTCCACCAAATGGTCGATTTGGTTCGCAGACTTGATGCGGCTCACGTGCCGTATCAGCAGATCGTCATTCCGAACGAGATCCACGGTTTTCTGCGTTACGCTTCGTGGCTGCAAGCGGATCAAGCCACGGCCGATTTCTTGACGCGCATGCTGCACCCGTAGATGCTGGCACCGGCGCTTGCCGCTGCGCTGGCATTCGGCGATCTGCGCCGCTTGATCGATCTGGAAGAACCGGCGATTGCCCCGGACGCGTCCCGCGTGGCCCTGATCTCGATCGCGCAGAACTACAGGCGTCGAGCGTACGACGCTCGTTTGATCGTCGTTCGCCGTTCAGATGGCGCGTTGCATGAGATCGCGCGAGGCCGCGACGTCGCCGATCCACGCTGGTCGCCTGACGGCGCGCGTCTCGGTTTTCTGCAACGCGATCGGCGCGGCCGCATGCAGGTCTTTGTCTGGAATGGCCGGCGCAGCGCGCAGTCTGACGCACAGCAAGGGCGACGTGCAAGACGTTGCGTGGCGGCCCGATGGGCGTGCGCTGGCTTTTGCCGCTGCAGATGCGCCGCCGGCGCCGGTGTACTTCGATGCAGGCGACAACGACTATACTTTGACGCAGCCGATTCCACCGGTGCATCTTTGGCTCATCGATGCGCGCCGCGGCACTGCTCGCCGGTTAACGTCGGGAAGTTGGACGGTCGCACCGGTCGATGACGGCGGAATTTTTTCGCCGCAGTTCGCGTGGTCCCGGGATGGACGTCAGATTGCCTTCACGCGAGTGGCCAACACGTTTACGGGCGACGACGAATACTCCACGATTTGGCAATTGGACGTCGCGAGCAGTCAGATGTGGCGCCTCACCGCACACTCGATGCTGGAGTTGAGTCCGTCCCGATCGCCCGACGGAAAGATGCTCTCGTACTGGTATGCGCGGGACGGCAAGTATCTCGCTGAAAACTCGGTCCGCGTCGTTTCCGAAGGAAGCGACCGCGATCTGACCGCGCATTTCGATCGAAATACCGGCGGCTCGCTGTGGATGCCCGACGGCAGATCGCTGCTGATCTGCTATAACGACGGGACTCGCGTCCGCGCCGCGCGGCTTACGCTCGACGGCAGCGTGCGCCCGTTCGATTTTGGCGACCTCAACATCGTCTGCGATTCGTATATGAGCAGCACGTTTGACTCCGGCATCGCGGCGAGCGTCGCACGGGACGGCACGATCGCGTTTCTCGCAAACGGCGCTTTCAGCGCGCGCGAACTCTACCTCTTACGACCGAGAGCGACGAAGCCCGAACGGCTGACGCATTTCAACGATTTTCTCGGGCGTATAGCGCTCGGCGAGATGCGCTCAATCCGTTGGCGCAGCGCCGACGGCTTCGATGAGAGCGGCGTCCTAACGGTTCCTCCTGCCCCCATTGCGGGACGCCGGTATCCGATCGTCGTCCTCATCCACGGCGGCCCAGGCGATTCGAGCGTGCAGAGCTTCAATTGGGAGTTCTGGCCGCTCGCGCAACTGATCGCTGCCCACGGCTACTTGGTGTTTCAACCAAACTATCGCGGGAGCGACAGCGCGGGCAATGCCTTTGCGCTCGCGATCTATCGCGACACGGTCCGCGGGCCTGCGGCTGATATTCTGGCCGGATTGTCGGCGGTAAAGACGTTGCCGTACGCGGACGCCGCGCGAGTCGCCGTCTGCGGCTGGTCGTACGGCGGATTGTTAACGAGTTGGCTCATCACCCAGCGCCCGGACTTTCGCGCCGCGGTTTCCGGTGCGGCGGTCAACGACGAGATCGACGAGTACGCGATCTCCACTTCGAACGTGCAGGATCGCTACTATCTGGGAACGTCGCCGTATGCGCCGGGCGGCGAAGCAATCTACGCCGATCAATCGCCGATCACGTACGCCGCGAACGTCACGACGCCGACGTTGATTTGGGCCACCACGCTCGATCCTGTCGTGCCGATTCCGCAAGCGTACGAGTTCTACCACGCGCTGCACGAGCACGGCGTCCCGGTACGCTTCGTCGTGTTTCCCGCGGCCACACACGGGCCGGCCGATCCCGTGCAGACCGCGCAGCTCACCCAGCTATGGCTAGCGTGGCTGGACAGGTGGATGCGATAGCATCCAGTTTTTTATGGCGTAGGTGAGGGGCTAGGGCGAGGGCCGGCGCCGAATCCGCGGTTTCCGGTCATCAAGTACAAGCCAAGAGCCGGCGCATAGTTGAGCGTGGGCGGCGACGAGCCGTCCCAGCCGAGCTTTGCGAGATCGGTCTTGCTTGCCGCCGCCACGTGTCCGCAGTTAATGATCGCCGGAACTGCCCCGATATCGCTGGGATCCAACGCATACCACGTGCCCCCAGTCGCGCTGTGCGGCGTGATCGTCCAGCTCGGCGCTGCTGCGCCGCTCGCAAAGTGCGCTTGCAGTTGCACGAGCATCGTCTGTGCCATCGTGTGCATTTCTGCAGTGCACGTCGAGGCGGTACGCAGCGCAAACGGCATCTTCGGCGCCGTGGCCGGCAGCTTGTAGACGCGGAAGCTTTCGGCGCCGGCTTGCGGCTGCCGGCGCACGAGATAAAGCCCGACCGACGGCATAAACGTCACCGCGGGCCTAAAGAAAACGCCGCTGTTGGGTGCAACGTAGAGATGCCGCTGTTGCGCAGCGTCGGCGTCAGCGATGTGCAGCGAGCTGCAGCCAAAAAGTGAGCGCAGCTGCGAACCGGCTTTCACCGTGATGCTGAGCGCGTACGTCGATTTCAGACCATGATACTGCACCGCAATGCCGGGAATATCGGGCGGCGCGAACGTCGCCGGATAACCGGCCGGCGTCTTGGCAGCATTGATGCGCGCGACGTAGGCCTTGAGGGCATCCAGCACCGGCTTCGCCGTTTTGGCGGCGTCCGCGGTGCATAGCGGCGTCTGCGAAATCGCAAATGGGTCGCTCGGCGGAGATTCGGGAAGCGCTGAAAGCAACTGCCTGAACTCGCCGCCGCGCGGACCGCCTGGGCCGCCACCCGGGCCGAACGTCGCGTTACCGGGCGGCGCAATTGCGCGCGTCGTCGCCGGTGCAACATTCTGTCCGAAGTGCACGCTGTACGTCACCAGGTATTGGCGCGGCGTGTTCGGTCGCGCAATGGTCGGAATCTTCAAGCCGCCGAGCGTCGTGTACGGCACGGCACCTTGCGAAGATGCAAACACGCCGCCGTACGCGTTAAAAATATTGCTTGCGGTAAACGCCAGGGTTCCATGCGTCAGCTGCGCGCTGACGCCGGCGTCCACAGTGGCGTAAGCCGGCAAATTCTGCGGATTGTTGGCGGACGTGTAGTTCGCATCCGCAAGCCATTCGAAGATGGAGTGCGGCGATTTATAGTCCAACGTTATGCCGGCGCGATGCAACGGCACGTTGGGAAGCTGCGCGCCGGAGATCGTGATGGCGTACGGGTTGCTGAAGCGCGGATCGTTGCTGTTCGCTTTGGCGATTTGAATATCGTAGTACGGCTCGGCCACCAAGTTGCCGATCGTGAAGTAACCGGTGAGGTGCGCGCCCTCATACACGCGCTGCACGTTTGCGATCGGCGTCGAATAGTACGTGTTCGTCGGGCCAAACGCCGCAGCAGGCGTGACGCCGCACAGCGTGTCGTAGTACCCTTGCGCCTGGTCGAAATAGTCGGGCGGAAACAGTCCGCTGTTGACAAGGGCGCTCCCGTTCACTTCCACCGGAAGGACGATTCCGTTTTGCACTTGCCGGTATACCGATGCGCTAAAGAGACCGGCGGTCATCTTGTGCGTGTAGCTCAAGCGCGCGGACGTCGATGAACTTGCGCCCGGCTGGTCGCCCGGCGCGCTGCCGTACGCGATGCCGCCGTTGCAGTCGAACTGCAGAGCCGCCGGATCCGTTAAAAACCCTTGGCGGCCGGCGTGCGGCGCGACGCCGCCGATATTGTATTGAAACGCATAAGAATCGTTTGCAGTCGGTTGCCAATTCGCCGCCAAGCCCAGCAGGAGCGAGCCGCCGGAATTGGAGGCGTGGCTTACGCCGATCGTATCGGTAAACCGAAGCTTGGTGTTCGAGCGAATAGTGTCGTTGATCGTCACTGCCGCATACGACGTGTGCTGCCCCGCAAAGGTATAAGGCGCCGCCTGAGGGACGAGTGGATTGAACGAACTGCTGCTGTTGGTCGCGTAGGCGTTCACCGAAATTGTGTGCCGTTGATGCGCCGGCAAGGTGGCGTTAATGCTGAAGCCGTTTGTCAGACCCGATTGTGCGGTGCCCGTCGGCGATGCTTCACCAAAGATATAGCGATCCAGCAAATCATGCGTGCTGTTCATCCGCGTTCCGAAGAATGCGGCCTGCAGCTGCGTGTCGCCGATCAGCGCGTTGTCGGTGAGCGAGTAGAGCGAAAAGTTGGTATCGTAACTGTTGTTCGGTCCGTACCCACAGGGCAGCGGCCCGGTGTCCTGCGTGCAGACGAGCTGCGCGCCGTTGACCGATCGCATGTACATGCCGGTCAAGGTCTGGGCGTCGTTGAGCTGGTAGCGCAACTTGAGCAGCGTGCCGATCTGCTGGCGGTCTCCATCGTGCGAGTAATCCAGACCGCTGGCGTCCAGGTACGTCATGCCGTCGAGCAGACTCGGCGCGGCGCGATACGTGTGCATGGCCGCAAAACCGAATTTTCCGAGCGAGCCGCTCTCGGCTGCCGAATAATTGTTCTTGCCGTTGCTGCCCGCGGCGAGCGAAAACTCGCTCTGCCAAGAGATCGTCGGTTCGAGTGAACGGAAGTTCACGCCGCCCGCCAAGCCGCCGATCTGCGGGCCGAACGATACCGAAGCGCCGCTAAAGAGATCGGAATTGAACGCCCGCATATCGCCGGCCATTCCGGGCGCGTTGAGCGGAATGCCGTCGAGCGTCATCGCCGTTTGACTCGGGTCTTGCCCCTCGAGCGAGACGGTCTGCGTTGCATCGGTGTCATTGCTGGAAGTCGCGACGTTCACGCCGGAGAGTTTGCCGAGCGCGTCGGCCAGCGTATCCGAAAGCTTGCGCTGTGCGCTGTCGTTGCTGATCGTATTGGTCGACACCGTAGCGCTGGATTTTGATACGACGTTCGCGATGGTCTTGAGGGGACCGGTTTGCGATTGAGCGAGCACCACCGTCACCGTGACCGATTTGCCGTTCGTCACTTCAAAGTTCGAAGACGTAACGGCCTGGTAGCCGCGCCCGAAGACGCGAGCGCGGTAGATGCCGTCGGGAACTTCCGTAAAGCGCACCTTACCGTCGTCGCCGGTGTACTCGCTAGCCACCACGGGGCCGTCCAGAAGCACGCGTGCCAAAACGACCGGCCGCTTCGTGCCGGCGTCGTTGACCGTAATGTTAATTTCACCCGTGTCGGTCTGCGCAAACGCACGTACGGGCTGCAGCACGTTGAGCAGCGCCAGCGCCACGAGCAGAGCGCAAGACCGGCGGATCACGTTCATCGTTGTACCATGCGCAGGTTGAGAATAGCCTGAATGAAACGCGGATTAGAGGCGGATGGTCACCATCGTTCCCTTGCCGGGTGCGCTGTCCAACTCGATCGTGCCGCCGGCCCGTTCCACCGCGCGCTTGGCGATCGCCAAGCCCAGGCCGGATCCCGCAATCTCGCCGCGCGTATCGCCGCGATAAAACCGCTCGAACGCGTGCAGCCGCTCCGGTTCGCTCATTCCGGGGCCTTCGTCGCGCACGCTCAAGATCGTCGAGCCGTTTTGGCGCGAGGCGCGCAGATGAACCGGGGCGCCGGGTGCGTGCTTAATCGCGTTCTCAACGATGTTCCAGAGCGCGTCACCGATCTCGATGCGGTCGGCGGTGATTTCAGTGACGCCGTCGACGCTGTAATCGATCTCGCGCTGATCGTCCAGCCGGCGTGCAGCCTCGCACTGCGTGCGAAGCAGCTGCGCAACGTCGATCAGCACTTTTTCGGGCGGGGCCTCCCCTTCCATCCGCGCCAAGCGCATCAGGCGGTCGATAAGCGCCCGCATCTGCTCTTTCTCGAGGGCCATCGTTCCGAGGATTTGCTTTGCCACCTTCGGCTCTTCGATCGCGCCGCGGCGCAAGACGTCGATGTAGCCGGCAATCACGGTGAGCGGCGTACGCAGCTCGTGTCCGGCGTCCGCGACGAACTGGCGCATCCGCGACTCGGTTTCCCGGCGTTGATCCATCGCGGCGGCGACGCTGGCGGCCGCATCGTTGTAGGCGGCAGTCAAGGCGGCGATCTCATCGCCGCGCGCCGTGACGAAGCGACGTTGAGTGTAGTCGCCGTGCGCCAGCGCTTGGAGCGAATCGCTCACTTCGTTCAGCGGCGCCAGTGTCTGCCGGGCGAAGATGCGGCCGATAAACCACGAGAGAACGATCGCCACGATCGCAATAGATCCGATGATGCGCCAATACGGCACGAGGTTGGTAAAGATCAACCACGGCGAGGGAGAGAACGCCACGTAGCCGCCATCGACGGCCGTTAGCGAAAACGGCTCGGGCGGCGGCCCCGCGCCGGAGGGAGGGCCGGGACCCGAGCGGCCCAACGGATGCATCGGCAATCTTCCTTGGATGACGCGATCGAGCACGTGCGGCCGCAGCGTCTTATCGCCGGCGAGGAACCGGCCTTTCGCATCGTACACCGCCACCTGCAGGCCGATGCCGCTCAAATCTTTGGCGATCAGCGGAGCGGCGCGCGAGAAGCTCAGTCCTTCGATCTTATATCGGGATGCCAGAATGCGCGCTTCTTCGTGCTTGGAGATAACGATATCTCGAGTGAAACCGGCTAACTCATAGATCAGTGCGATAGAGGACGCCGCGATCACCAGCAGCACCGTCACGCCAAGCAAGACGGCGTACAGCGTCGCGAACCGGGACGATACCGAACTTTTCACTGCGCTAACCCGTAGCCGACGCCGCGCACCGTGCGGATGAACGACGGCGAATCGGGCTTGTCAATCTTGGCGCGCAGATAGGAAATATACGTTTCGACGATATTGGGGCCACCCTCAAAGTCGTGCCCCCAGACCAGCTCCAACAAATGATCCTTGCTGAAGACGCGCCGCGGGTCGCGCATGAACACTTCGAGCAGATCGAACTCTCGCTGGGTCAGATCAAGGGGGCGGCGTTCGACCCAGGCTTCGCGCGTTCGCGGACTGATTGCCACGTTGTGCCAACGCAGCACCTGTTCTTCGATGAGCTGCGGCCGCCGCAGCTTTGCCTGAATGCGCGCGATCAGCTCTTCGAAGACGAACGGCTTTACCAAGTAGTCGTCCGCGCCGGCGCTCAAACTGCTGATCTTATCGGGCGTCTCACCCTTGGCAGTCAGCATCAGAATCGGCGCCTGCGTCAGTTCCCGCAGCCGCGGCAACAGTGTGATTCCATCGATCTTCGGCATCATGACGTCGAGCACGATGACTTCCGGATCGAATTCGCGCACGAGCTGCAGGGCTGCGACTCCGTCCGAAGCCGTCCGGACACGAAAGCCTTCGCGGGTCAGCCCGAGTTCGAGCATCTCGCGCACAAAGCGATCATCATCCACGACAGCAACGCGGGAAGGCAGCATATCGACCACTACCCCGGATCGTCCGGCCTCACCCTTGGAAGATGCTTAGAGCGGTTAACTTGTCATTCTGAGCCGCGCCGCAGGCGCATAGTCGAAGGACCACCTCCAGTGCCGCTGTCCGGCCGTCAGTGCGCCTCGCGCGACCGCACTAGGATGATGCAGGCGTACCGTTACACCGCTCTGACGCAGCTCGCGCACCGTCGCATCATCGGGCGTCCAGGGCGCGAACAGGTCCACCGCTTCACTCGCAGCCGCCTGCGCCACCGCAGCCAAAACGTCGGCCAGGCTGGCGGAGCCTCTGGCCTTCAGCGGCGCCATGACCTCGCGTTCAAACCGGCCGACATCCCATCCGGCAAGGGCGAAGACCAGGCGACGTGGGCCGGTGGAAGCCGCACCGTCGAGGTCAAGCGCGGTTGCGGCGATCGGTTCAGCACCGTGCTCCATCGCAAGATGCAGGGCCGCCGGCGTCACCGTTGCTTTCTCTCCGGCTTCCAGGATCGCTCCGGCCCCGATGAACTCGTCCATGCCATCAGTATGGCGCGGCGCTGTGCCACACGTGTGGCATTTTGCGACTCTGACGAAAAGCCGCCGGCAGGCGATGCGTCCACTTCAGTTGCGGCATGGGCGTTAGTCATTTGCTCGCCTTTTGATCGTACTCGTCATGGCGGCGGAACCAGGGATCGGTCTCATCGCCCCGCCCCTTCGGCGCGCGGTCGAGCCACTGGTACATGCCCCACAGGCCGTCGACTCCGCGCGAGTAAGCGGAATACGTGTGATAGACGACGCCGTCTTCCAGCACAAATGCGCTCACGCCCGGGCCCTGTCGTCCGTACGTCGCGGGATCGGTTCCGCTGGCGGACGCCATATAAGTAAGCCATGGTCCAACCTGCTCGGGCGCTGGCGCGGAATCCGTAGGCTCATCGTGCCGATAGTTGTATTCAGCGGTTCCCTCACGCTCTTGCTCTTCGGTAAACGAAACATGAAAGTCGAAGTTGAAATCGCTTGGAGACGCCGACGCCCAAGGAAAAGTCCATCCCATACGCCGTTTGTACGCCTGCAGTTTTGCTAGGGGAGCCTGCGACACGGCCCACAGCGCGACGTCGTGGTTTGCAAGGTGAACGTGGACCCCATTGAACCCGTCGGCGATCGCCGAGCAAGACGGACATCCGGCCGTATACTCGGGCCCGAACATGAAGTGATAAATTAGGAGTTGCGAGCGTCCGCCGAAGAGATCGGCGAGGGACGCCGAGCCGCCGTCGGTATCAAAGCGGTATTCCTTGTTGAGGCGAACCCATGGTAAACGTTGACGGCGCCGCGCGATATCATCGCTATGCCGCGTTAAAGCCTTTTCCGCACCGAGCAGCTCCAGCCGAGCCGCGAGCCACTCTTCGCGCGTTCCGATTGCGTGACTGGCCATTTGGTTAGTTACCTCCGAAAGTTGTATCGATTGCGTTATCCGGGCAATCGTTCATCGTAAGCCCGCCTAACGCGATTAAAACCGTCCCAGAACGGCTCATCGGGTTTCCGTTCTCTGAGCCGCGCATTCAGAACAGCAAGATGTGTATGCCAGCCGGCTGAAACGCCGGTCAAAGTTTGTCTGTCAGGCAGCCGGCGATGGACTAATGTCAGAAGCACTTCGTCGCCCTTGGGTTCGAGCGTGATCGACACATCGCCGTTGTCTTCCCAAGCGAAGGTTAACATGCGCGGCGGATCCATTTTGATAATGTGGCTGCGCATCCGTCGCTCAGCAGGGATGCTGGAAGGCCGCATCCCGGCTGGATCAGTCAGCTCGTCGTTCCGCCAGATGAGTTCAAACGCAGCGCCTTCTTGGAGATCCATTTCGCCCGCAGCCAGCCATTGGCGGCGTAGCTCGCTTTGCGTAAGATATGCCCACACGCGTTCGATCGGCCCGGGCAGAAGACGCTGAATTTTCAATGTGGCCGGTTCAATCAAATGGCCGTACGCGTCGGGGCCTGTCATTTGCTCGATTTTCGCAAACGGCGGGCCGCTATACGCGTATCCTCGTCGCGGAGCCGTCGCTCGAGCGCATCGAGCCGACAAGTCCAGAAGTGTTCATAGAAACTCAGCCACTGATGCGCTGCTGCAAGCGCACGAGGCTCCAGACGGCACACGTGCGTTCGCCCGCGCACCTCCCGGCGAATCAGCCCTGCGTTCTCGAGCGCTCTGATGTGCTTTGACGCCGCTGCAAGCGACATCGGAAGCGGCTCCGCAAGTTGCGTCACGGTCCGTTCCCCACGCGTCAGCTCACGGAGCATCCTTCGGCGAGCCGCATCGCCGAGGGAATGAAAAATAGCGTTCAACTGCGACGGACCTTCAACCATATGGTTGAATATATAGTGAGGCGCGCCGGATTGTCAACCAGTTAGTTGAATATTGCCGTGGTTTTCGACTTTGTCGCTGCAGCAGTCCGGCACAACGACAGAGGCGCATGCTCGCGTGCAACGCGGCTCCCCGATTGTCGCTGCATCCCGGAAATTCGAATGGACACCGTCCATGTTCACTCGTCCAGGAAGCTGATATCCTCGCCGGAAGATACAGCCGGATGCGATGGCATAGTCACCTGCTGCTTCTTTGCTTTGCCGTCATCACCGCGGTGTCCGCCGCTCCAACGCAGGGTGCCTCCTCAAACAATGCATTGTTTGCACCCTTGGTGGCGCGCGCGCTCGATCGCCAACTGAACCAAGTCGCAGAACGCAACAACTTGCCGAGCGTCGCCGTCGAAATTTTCGTTCCCAAAAGGGGGCGATATACGTTCCTTAGCGGCTTTGCGAACCTCAAAACGCGTACGGCGCGCAGCCTCGATCAACCCTTCCGCATTGCGAGCGTCACCAAGCCGTTTGCTGCAACGGCGATTCTGGTACTCGTCGACCGCGGACTGTTGCGCAAAAGCGATCCCATTTCGAAGTGGTATCCTAACTTCCCGAATGCCGATCACATTACGGTGGACGACCTGCTTCGCATGCGCAGCGGGATCCCTGCACCCAACGACGATGCCGTCCTAGCGCGCGTCTACGATGCGCCGCTGGCACGCGCCCCGGCACTCCGGCAAGAGCTCGATTCGATTGCGCGCTTGAAATCGGCCTTTAAGCCTCCAAACACGCAAGGCGTGTATACCGACTTCAACTACGATATTCTCGCCGGCATCGCGCAAAGCGTGACCGGTAAGGACATCGGCGAACTGATCACCGATAGCGTCATTGCGCCGCTTAAGCTGCGCAATACCTCATATCCCACCGGCATAGGTATTCCGGGACCACTTCGAGGTTACGGCTGGAATCCGTCGACCAAGCGCTTCGACGACAAGACCTTGTTCAATCCGCCGCTTGCGGGCGCAGCCGGAGCCGTCGTATCGAACGTTCCTGACCTCGTGGCGTTCTCGCGTGCGCTTTGCTTGGGCGGTCTTCTTAAGGCACAGACGCAGCGCGATAGGTTGGTCGGGCAACCGCTGATTGGTACGGGAGCGGACTACGGCGAAGGCCTTGCGCTTGGACACGGTTTTTGCGGACACTCCGGGACGATCAACGGCTTCAGCACGGACATGTATTACGTGAAAAGGCTTAATGCGTCGGTCGTCATCAGCGTTAACCGCCTGGACCGCAACAATAGATCGCAGTCGACGCCGATCTTCGGTCTGGTAAGCAAGGTGATGCTTTCAGCCCTCGGGAGGTAACCGTTTCCCCGATACTCGTCACTGCAGTTGCCGGTGCGATCGTTCTGATCGTAGCGACCGGCGTTCGAATGTGGGCGGTGCTTCGGCTGTTGCACGGCTTCAAACGCTCAGAGTACGGCACGCTCCCCGAAGCGCGCCGGCTCTTGCGCCTGCAGGCTGTCGCGATGCTGTTTGTGCTGGCCGCTATCGTTACGCTGGCGTACTGCACGCGACTCTGGTGGATTGAAGTGCCTGCTTGGATCATCGCCTTGCTGGGACTCTACAAGCTGTTTTGGTCCATGCAAAAGATTCGGTCCAGAGAGCGCGTGGCCTAATCCGAAGGGGTTACTGCAAAAAGGGGAACAGGCGCGCCTATCTCGCGACGCGCCTGTATCGCCCACACCAGGCAGGGCAATGGTTTTACCAGGCGATCATCCTACGGGGTAGGGCGGGTATGCATGTACTAGCGTTAGCGCCAATGCTATCAGGAAAGCGATCATTTTTGACTCCTCCTTTTTGCTTCATCACCCGCATCTATAGCCTAGAGGAAACGTCGAAATCGAACCCTCATTAAATTACATTAGGACGGCCAGTTAATAGGTTTAAGCGCCTGGCTACAGCGAGTGCCTCGCTTCTACCGCTACAGCCGAGTTTTCTGATCGCGTTCTGGATATGCGTTTGCACGGTGTAGACGCTTCGGCCACTCAGATCGGCAATTTCCTTCGGCGAACGGCCATGGTTCAGGTCGTTCAGAACTGCAATCTCTGCGACAGTAAGATCCGACCTGGATCGCGATCGCCCTAGGCAAGCCTCCGTGACCTTGCGCAGTAGATTGCTGATGCCGACGAACCCTGCGGCTGCCAAGGCGCTAAAGTCACTGTAGAGTTCCTCTCCGGCACTGTTGGCACCGCTGGCTCTGCAGACGGCTGAAACGCACTCGGACGCCAGCTGAGCAAAAGGCGCAGCTGCCTTGAGCCGGCGCATGAACCGCCTTGCGTTCGCCGGCCGCCCTAGTAGCGCCTCAGCCCACGCGCACATCATTACGGAAAGTGCGGTTTGCGTAACAAAATAAGGAAGCTTCGGAGTTGCGATAGCCTCGATGCGCGACGTGAAATCAGCTGAGTTGGCTGCTTGCTCTCTTTGTTTCGCCGGCTCCAACCAAATAAAGAGCGCATTCCGCCATGTGAACCAAACGTTCCCAAGGCGAGCCGATACGATCCACGACCGAAGACAGTAGTTGGTAAGCTTCCATAAACCGGCCGTCATTAGCAGCTATGGCCGCCAGTACCGGAACTACGTAGGCCATTCGGCCGCGGTCACTGGTCGAAGCGTCGGCAAAGTGAAACTCCAACTCGCGCAGAGCCTCAAAATTCCCTACACTGAATTTCGCCGAGCATGGATTGAATCAAGGCCGTTTGAAGGCTAAGCCGATCTCCGGCTTTTATTGCGCTGGCGCGTGCATATCCAGCAAAAGTGATGGATTGCGTTACGTTTTCTTCATGGATGATCTTCATATTTGCCAGCGTACTGTACGCGCGGCTCGCCAGGCTGAGCATCCCTCGTTCCACAGAAAGCGCAGCGGATGCTGACAAACGTTCCATAATATCGGAGGCCGGTATGCCGACGCTCGAACCGCACACGCCAATGCGTTGAAGAACCTTGGCACATACTGCATCATCGTCGATTTCGTTCAGTAACGCTTCGGCTTTTGCGAGAGATTGCTGCGCTTCTTCCGCTCGCGCAGCGTTGACGTAACCGACGGCCAGCAGACTATAAATTTCGCCTTGAAGCGCTTTGGGCAATGCGGCATCACGCAAGGGCTCCAACAACGACGCGGCGTCGCGCTGTTGATTGATTAACACGACCGCCAGACGTATCGCGAGCTGCGCTTTGAGAAGATCGTCGGAAGCGCAATCGATGGCACGTTGCAGCAGCGCTTCCGCGCGGTCAAAGTGGCCCGAATTGGCTTCGTGTAAACCGCGCATTCCGAGCACGATCGCGTGATCTTGGCGAACCTTTTGAGGCAACGCCTCAACCGCAGTCTGCACGGCGTCGGCGTGCGCCTGTTCCATCAAATCGAAGCCGTGGCGTTCAAGCAGCCGCAAGATATCGATTTCGGAACCGGCGCGTGCGTATGAAACCAATGCCGATGCCGTTCTTCCGCACATTTCAAGGGCGGTAGCAATTCGCTGATGGATTTGCGACACTGCGGCCGGATCGCGCAATTCCATTTGATGTTGCAAGAAGTCGCGGAAAAGGTCGTGGCAGACATAATGCCCCGGCTGGTCGCGATGCAGAAAGGCTACGTGTTCGCACAGCGATTCCAGCTCGGCCGTTGCATCGGCGTAGCCGGCCGCGCGAAAAACCGTGGCGTCGATGTCCGGCAAACAAGCGGCGAATTGAAGAAGTTCTTGCTGCTCGCCGGTCAAGCCACGGTAAACTTGCTCCGCAAGATACCGATACGTCAACTCGCGCGTCCCGGCCACAATGTTTCGAAGGTCCGCCGACCGCGTTGAATTGCGCAACGCAAAGGCGATCGCAGTGGGCCACCCTCCGGTCAGGGCGACGATCTCCGCCAGCTCGTCGTCTCCCAGGGCGTCGATGCCGGCGGCAGCTTCGCGCGCTTCTTCGAGCGTAAAGCGCAGGTCTTGTTCGTCCACCGGCAGCCCCATTTGACCATAGGCCAGCCATGAGCCGAGCGGCAAATCCAAACTCGAGCGCGACGCAAGTATCCAGCGGATCCGAGTTTTTGTGCGCTCGATCAGCGAGCAAATAAACGCGCAGACTTGGCGATCCGCCTCCGCGTAATGCAGGTCGTCGATCGCGATGGTGCCGCGGTACTCTTCCAAGTGCGCCTGCATCCACATTGCCAAATCGTTGCCGGGAGTGCTGGAGGCGCGGCTGCGTTCCTCGGCTCCGCCGGCGGTCTTGCGAGCATCAGGCGCCACGTTCAGCAACGCATCAGCAAAACCGCGAACAAAGCCCAGCAATGTCGAGTGTTCCGGCCGCACATCATACCGGATGTGCCGTTCGCCCAACTCCTGCATGAATTGTCGCAGAGCAACGGATTTTCCATAGCCGGCCGGCGCGATGATCAGCGTAATCGGTTCCGCTGCGGCGGCATGGAGCCGTTCAAGAATTCGCGGACGCACGATCGGGAGTGCCAAGCGTATGTCACCGTGCTCTCGTATCATGCTTGCACGTCAACCATCATGAACAAAGAAAGGGTGTGTTCTTATGAGTACCGATGGAGCGCCGAATCGAAATCCGTACGCCAAAATGCGCGAAACGTATGCCAACGCCGGGAAATCGTGGAGTAAAACCGACGACGAAGAGATCAGCAAACTGTTTCTTGCAGGCAACAGCGCCGAAGATTTGGCGCTGATCTTCGGCAGGTCGCCGAACGGCGTACGCATGCGGCTCGTCAAACTCGGCGTCTTAGCCGAAACGCAGCCGGTTCCCGCGTAAGCTGCATACTTCATTTGACGTGGCTATTGCGTCACGAGGCGTTCCAAGAACTCCGCAACGCGGTCGCCAAGGAATTGCAGCCGCGGCGCAAGCCACGCCTTTTGCTCCGGACACGTCACCTCGCCGAACTCCAAAACCAGCGCGCCGTGCGTTGCTCGCACTTGCCTGAAGCCGTAATAGTCTCGCAAGTTGACCGTAAAATTGTCGGGCTGAAACCGGAACGGAAAGTCGCGCGAATACATCGTGCGCCACAGCGTTGCCGCGGGAGCGGAGGCGTCGGTGTGGTAGCCGATGGACGCGCCGCTCGAACAGGGTTGCGGCGAGCCGTCGAAATGCAGAAAGACCGCCGCGCGGACATCGTACATGCCTTCGAAGTCTGCCGGCTGACGCGCGACGGAGTAGCCCGCGGTACGCAAGCGTCGCGTCGCTTCATCGGCGACGACGGGCGTCCATTCCCGTTCGCCCGGCGCGCCTAAGTTGCACCGCCGTTGCGGAAAACGGGCGCAGCTCTCCGGCCGTCCTTCGTGTCCGGCTGAAATCAGGAAATCGGCATGCACAGGCTGCACCGGCATCTGCGCCGTCACCCCGCAAACCACGGCGCCGAGCACGCATGCCCGCGCAATTCGTTCAGCGGCGCGCAACGTTGAGGACTGCGCGTGTGTGGCTCCCGTAGCCAGGGAGGCGCGTAACGGCCAGATCTTTGGCGGCCGACTGCACCAGAAACAAGCCGCGACCGGTTTCGCTATACGGATCGACCGGCAGCACGCGGTAAGCCTCATAACCTCCGCCGCGATCGATCAAATGCATCACGGGGTTTTCGCCCCTCCAATCCAAATCGATGTCCACTTCGCCGGGCGCGTGCCGGCAAACGTTGCCGATCAATTCCCCGATCACCAATTCGGCGCCGGTGTAGTCGCTTTCGGGGTGGCCGCGCTGCCGTAAATAGCTCAGGAATGTTCCGCGGAGGTCGTGCGCGATGCGTGCGTCCGTTGCATCGAAATGCCAGTGCAAGGTTCTGCCCGGCGAACGGTTCACGTCGACGATCATCACGGCCACGTCGTCCCCCGAACCGTCGTACAGGACAGCCCGGCAAAGCGATTCCGCCGTCGGGCGCTCGTGCGTGCGTACGCTTTCCAGCAGCGCTTGGGTGACGCGCCGTTCCCCTTCAAAAAAATCATGGGTGGATTCCAACAATCCGTCCGTATAAAAGACAAGCCGAGCGTCCTTTTGCAGATACCATTTCAGCGCGGCAGGCTCGCGATCGGAGCGCAGGCCGACGGGAAGACCATGCCCGGGCATCTGCAGCAACGCGCCGTCGGCGGTAAGAAGAAAGGGCGGCGGGTGCCCGGCCGTCGCGTAGCTGAGCGTGTTGGCTTTCGGGTCGAAAATGCCCACGAACGCCGTCACGATCGTATCGGGGTAGAGGCGACGCAGTTCGAAGTCCGCGGCATCTAAGACGCTCGTCGGCTCCGGGTTCGAAAGGGCAAGCGTACCGATCGCCTGTCGCACTTTGCTCATGACGATCGCCGCCTGGAGCCCTCGGCCGGTGACGTCGCCGATCGATACCGCGATTCTGCCGTCCAGCAGCTCGACGGCATCGTACCAGTCGCCGCCGACGCGCGCTTCGTCGTCGCTTGCCGCGTAATACGCATCGAACGCGAACTCCGGCACTTTGGGAAGGCTCGGCGGCAAGAGGGCTTGCTGAAACGCCTCGGCGATGTGTCGCGCTTGCTGGAACGCGCGTGCGTTATCGATGGCGCTGGCGGCCCGGCGCGCGATCTCTTCGAGCACGTCGACATCCTCTTGTCCATAATAGCGCTGCGCGTCGCCGAAGACGGTTAAGGCGCCGACCATGCGTCCCCGATTTTTCATCGGCACCGCGATGGCGCGCTCCAACTGCAGTTCGTCTGCTAAACGGCGCAGCAGTTGACGCTCCACCGGATCCGTGAGGGCGCGCGCTGCTTGCCGCATGTCGTTCGTAAAACGCGACTGCTCGCCATCCAGCAATCCGCCCACCGGCGGCAGAACGGCGTGGCGCTGGGCGAGTCTTTTTCGCACTTGCAGGATTTGCATTTCGCGGGCCGGGTCTGCGTCGCGCAAGAACGCCAAGCGAAATCCTTTTTGCGGGTCGAGCGTTGCCACGCTCACGCAGTCCGCAAATCGCGGAATCAGGATGTCCGCAAGGGTTTGATAGATTTGTTCCGTGTCGAGCGACTCGGCAAGCCTCGCGCCGGCACGCGCCAGAAAGCGCACGCGATCCGCGGCGCGCCCGTAGGTGTCGGCGAGCTTGGTGAAGATCGCGACGGCGCCCCGTATCTCGCCGCTCGAATCCATTATCGGATTGGATGATCCGATAAAGCGCAGCGTTCGGCCGTCATGGCAAGGCGCATCGAGCAGCACTTCGTCGATGTGGCTCTTCAGCTCAATGGCGCGCCGCAAGCCCAGACTCTGCGCCGGAAGGGCGCACTCTCCATCGTCCAACAGCTCACGGAACGCTCGGTTGAGGCGCACGTCGTTGCAGTGCGGGTCCAGTGCGACGGCACACGGGGTGGGCAACGATTCGACGGCGGCGAATACCTCTACCGGCGTGCTGCCATCGGTGAGCACATTGCCCACTTCGTCCGTTTCATGCGGGAGTCTTTTGGAAAACGTGCCTCTAATGCGGGATGAAAAACCGAACTGGCCTAGCGGTTTGGGGTTACTGGCCGTTCACATCGGCGCTTTGGCGGTATTCGTGCCGCTCTTTTTCTCCTGGCAAGCGGTGGTGGCCGCTGCAATTATTGCCTACGTCACCGGCGCGCTTGGGGTTACCCTGTGCTACCATCGTACGCTGGCGCACCGAAGCATCCGCATGCGTAAGCCGCTCGAGTACTTGACCGCCGCGCTGGGCGCGTTGGCGTTTCAAGGCGACCCGATATCGTGGGTCTCAACGCACCGCGTGCATCACGCGACTTCGGACACGCAAGCCGATCCCCATACGACGCTTCGAGGTTTTGCCTGGGCGCACGTCCAGTGGCTCTACAAAGCGAATCCCAACGTGCCGATGTCGTCGGACGAATACCGTAAACTCTGCCCGGATCTTTGGAAAGAACCGTTCTATCGAACCTTGGCCTACATCCATATTCCGATGCAGGTCGCGCTGGCTGGACTGCTGTTTGCGATCGGCGGCTGGCCGTTCGTCGTGTGGGGGATTTTCGGCCGGCTCATCTTTACGTATCACACGACATGGTTCGTCAATAGCGCGACGCACATGTTCGGCTATCGAACGTTCAAGACGGCCGACCGATCGACCAACTCATGGTGGGTTGCGCTGCTGTCGTTCGGCGAGGGCTGGCACAACAACCACCACGCCTTTCCGTATTCCGCGCGTCACGGCTTGGCCTGGTATGAGATCGACCTGACCTGGTGGGTAATTCGCGCGTTGCGGCTGCTGCGGCTCGCCGACAAGGTGCGCTTGCCGTCGGCGGCGGTTCGGGAACGTCTGCGCGCTTCACTACGTTTGGTACTTTTCCGTGAGGTGCCACCCGCCGCACGATGCATCGGGGCAGCGATAAACGCGCAGCGTTAGCTCTACGCCGCGATCGCGCGCGAGCTGCATCTGGTGCTCGGCCCGTTCTCGCGCCTGACGCTGGGTGCTGTACCGCTTCTTCCCTTCGCACGTTCCCATGCCCACCCGATTCTCCGCATCCTGCCTGCCACCCATATGGCAGAGCGCCCGGGCATGCTTGAGCCATGCACTCTCCGCTGAGAAATAGCCATGCAAATCATTGACGGGCGCTTCATCTATTCGGCTTCCGATCTCAACAACTATCTCGAGTGCGCGCACCTGACGACGCTCGATCGGCGTGCCGCGCTCCGGGAGATCGCAATCCCCGAAAAGGACGAATACGCCGAATTGCTCTCCCGCAAAGGCGAGCAACACGAAAAGCACTATCTCGAAATCCAACGCCAAGCAGACGGCGACGGTCTCGTCGACCTCACGAGCGACGTTTCGCAAACCGTCGAATCGCTGCACGAAGCGGAAGCCCGTACGATCGAAGCGATGGCAAGCGGCGCCAAAATGATTTACCAGGCGACGTTTTTCGACGGGACGTTTCGGGGCCACGCCGACTTTTTGCAACGCGTGGACCGGCCGTGTGCGCATTGGCCCTGGAGTTACGAAGCCGTCGACACGAAGCTGGCGCTGCACGTCAAACCGTACTACATCATTCAGCTGTGCAACTACAGCGAACACTTGACCCGCGTGCAGGGAGCCGCGCCGGAGAAGATGCACATCGTGCTCGGCAACGGCGAGCTCAAAAGCTTCCGGCTGGACGATTACGATGCGTACTATCGCCACATCAAAGCGTCTTTTCTGGCGGGCGCCGAGCGCCACGGCGCGCTGCAGACGTACCCCGTCGAGATAAAACATTGCGGAATCTGCCGTTGGAGCGACGTTTGCGAGCGGCAGCGCGCGGACGACGATCACCTAACGCTTGTCGCGAACGTTCGCAACGACCAAATCGCTAAACTGAACGCGACGGGCATCATCAACGTGAAACATCTTGCCGTCGCCATGGACGAGCAAAGGCCGCCGGGCATGAGTCACAACACATTTGCCACACTGCGCCGCCAAGCGCGTTTGCAAGTCCAAGGCCGCACGCAAGATAAGCCGCTCTACGAATTGCTCGAGCACGAAGCGTGGGAAGGCTTCGGCCTGCTCCCGGCAACCTCGCCCGGTGACCTCTTCTTTGATATGGAAGGCGACCCGCTCTACGAACCCGGCAAAGGCCTTGAGTACCTGTTCGGGCTCTTCACAGACAACGCGACCTATACATCATTCTGGGCCCTCACCCGGAAAGAAGAAAAAACGGCGTTCCAACAGTGCGTCGATTCCATCGTCGCGCGGCGCAAACAGTTTCCCGACATGCACGTCTACCATTACGCGCAGTACGAGAAGACCGCGCTGCGCCGCCTCGCGCAAACCTACGGCACGCGTGAGGCGGAGGTCGACGATCTGCTCCGCGGCGAGGTGCTGGTCGATCTCTACGCCGTCGTGCGTCAATCGTTGGTTATCTCGGAATCCGGGTACGGCATCAAGAAGCTCGAGCGCTTCTACGGTCTAGAGCGCGGAACGGACGTGAGGAAGGGCGACGACTCCATCGTCATGTTCGAAACCTGGCTCGCCGAGTCCGACGAAGCGAAAAAACGAGCGATTCTCGACGACATCCGCGACTATAACGAAGACGATTGCCGCTCGACGCTGCAGCTCCGCGGCTGGCTGCTCGAACGCCGCCAAGAAGCGATCGTGAAGTTCGGTGCCGATATCCCGTTCAAAGCGCTAAAGGTTCCCGAAGCTCCTTGTCACCCTGAGCCGATCGAAGGCTGCAAAAAATGCGCGGATAGGGAGCGAGAAAAACGCGAAGAGGAACAAACCTCCGATCTGCAGCGCAAACTCCTTACAGGCCTCGAAGCGCTCGGACCGGATAGCGAAGACGAATACGAACGACTCACCAACGATGACCGTACGCGGTATCAGCTAGGAAACGCATTATCGTATCATCGGCGCGAGGAGAAACCGGCTTGGTGGAAGCTCTTCGATCGCTGCGAAAATCAAGACCAGCTTTTCGAATTCGACAAAGACGCGATCGCCTGTCTGGAGCTGAGCACGAAGCCAGAGCACGCTCCAAAGAAACAGGGCAAAGACAGGAACTATACCTACACCTACACGTTCCCCGAGCAGCACCACAAAATGGGAGCGGGCGACAACGTTTTCGATCCGGTAAGCGAGAAGACCGGTACGATCGCAGACCTTGATGATGACATCAAGACCCTGCAACTAAAGATCGGTCTCTCCCTGGAAGACGCGGAGAAAGTCAAGGCGCTCATTCCGGGCGGCCCACCCAATACGAAGGAACAGCGTGGCTCGCTCCGCCGGATCGCCGAATCGTACGCTGCCGGCACGCTCGCCGATCGTCACCCCGCCATCCTTGATTTGTTGTACCGCCGCCCCCGCGTGAAAAACAGTGTCACCCTGAGCCTGTCGAAGGGTGCGCCAAGCATTCAGCCGGATGTCGTAGACGAAAAATCAATCAGCGCTGTAGTCCGCGCTCTCGACAACAGTTACTTGTTCATCCAGGGTCCTCCGGGCACGGGCAAGACGTGGAAAGGTGCGCACGTTATTTGCGACCTTTTGGCGGCGGGCAAGCGCGTGGCCGTGATGAGCAACAGCCACAAAGCGATTCACAATCTCTTGCACTACGTCGAGGAAACCGCGTGGAAACACGGTGTGCCGTTGACCGGCCTCTACAAACATTCAGATTCCAACGAAGGTTCAGTGTACCAATCGAAAATTGCGACGCCTCTGATTCGATCTACCGGTTCCAACGCCGATCTGGAAGCCGGCGGCTACAACCTCGCCGGAGGCACCTCATGGCTCTTCGCGCGCGAAGCGCTGATCAACACGTTCGACTACCTCTTCATCGACGAAGCCGGCCAAATTTCGCTCGCCGACGCAATCGCTGCTTCAGCGTGCGCGCGCAACATCGTGCTCCTCGGCGACCCGCTGCAGCTGGCGCAAGTCTCTCAAGGCATTCATCCGTACGGCGTCGGCGCTTCGGTTTTGGAGCATCTGCTCGCTGAACATCCGACGATCCCCGAAGACTGCGGCATCTTCCTCGACATCTCGCGCCGCATGCATCCGGAGATCTGCTCGTTCATTTCCAAAGCGGTCTACGAAGAGCGCCTGCATGCAATGCCGGGGACCGAACGCCAACGGATCAACAGCGCCGGACTGAACGGTTCAGGGTTGCGCTACATTCCGCTGCAGCACAGCGGCAACAGCCGCGAATCGCACGAAGAAGCGGAGCGCATCCGCGACGAGATTCTGCTTCTGCTCGGCGGCACGGTCACGGACGAGGACGGCAAGACGCACCCAATCGAATCGAAAAACATCATCGTCGTCACGCCGTACAATGCCCAACGACGTCTGATATTGTCGAGACTTCGTGACGCCGGCATCAACGACATCGGCGTCGGCACCGTGGACAAATTCCAAGGCCAAGAAGCAGCCGTGGTGTTCTATTCGATGGCGACATCAAGCGGCGCCGACATCCCGCGCACCGTCGATTTCCTCTTTGAGAAAAATCGCTTTAACGTCGCAATTTCCCGCGCTAAAGCTCTCTCCGTTTTGGTAGCTAGCGACAAGCTGGCCGATGTGCGCTGCTCCACGCCCGAACAGATGTCAACCGTTAATCTACTTTGCCGCTACATCGAAGCAGCTGCATTCTGCCACCCGCAGTAGCGACTTGTCGTCACGGGCTGCACTTTGTCATCTTGAGCTTTGCCGAAGCGTGCGGAAATTTTTGGGAGCCTGAAAAGCTTTGATAACCGCAATCTGGGAGCGATACCTTGAGACTTCATCGGTGCAGATGGCTGACGCCCTCATCCATCGTTTGGACAGCGCTATCCGGCATTCGATCTTGCGCTTTCCAACTTCAGGAAGAGCGCGCCCTGAATTTGGCCCAACCATGCGGTCGTATCCCCTTGTCCCTTACGTTATCTTCTTTCGTGCCAGAAAGCGCGGGATCGAGGTTTTGCGGGTCCTGCACGGACATCGCAACATTCAGGCCCCACTCATGTCATTGCTCGAAGCCGTCTAGACCTTACACTAAGAGCTTGTCGCACTTGGCGGCAAAAATGAAATCGGCTTCATTCAGCCCATCGATCTTGTGCGTCCAAATTTCCAAAACCACTTTGCCCCATGCCAGACTGATGTCCGGATGATGGCCGATGGATTCCGCCAGCTCGCCGACCCGATTGGTAAAATCTAACGCTTCGCGAAAGTTTTTGAACTTGTAGCGCTTGCGCAGGTGGTGATTGTCGACCACTTCCCAGCCGCCGCCGAGCTGATCGAGCAGGGATGCGATCTCACCAGGCGAGAGCGCCGGCACGCCCCCGCGGCATGGGACGCATACTTTATCCGCTAGTTGAACGTTGCCTGATTCGGATGCCATTGCAGAATCACAGCATACCGAGCGCAACGCCGCGTGACAACGGCGCACGGCTCTACCCACAGAACGCCCGCTTGCTTGGGCGTATTCACACCGAGCTTGCGGGCATAAGCTAGCATGCGCCGACGCACGGGCTGGTGGGCCATCGCCGCCGCGGTCATCATCGTGGTGGGCGTTATCGTGGCGTTCCGGCAGCCTCTGGCCCAATGGGGCATCGCCGAAGTCGCCGGCGTGGCGACGAAGACGCACGTGTCGTTCGGGCGCATGAGCCTGCACGCGCGGGACGCTACGTTCGCCGACGTAAGGATCGTCTCGCGGTCGGGAGCGCCGATCGCCTACATTCCGCGCATCGACGTCCGATACGATACGCGCGATCTGCTGCCGGGAAGCAGCCATCGCTTTGGGCTTCACGAGATCACGGTGGAGCATCCGCAGATCACGATCGTCCGTTACAAGAACGGCACCTACAACGTGCCCCTGCCGGCGCACGGCGTTGCTGCGGCACGGCCGGCGTCTCCCTTAGCGTTTACCGCGCGCGTTTCGCAAGGAACGTTGACGTTCACCGATCTCACGCGCACGAATCCGGTCGCCCAGCACATCTATCTCGACGCCATTACCGTCGGCGCGTCGGTCAACACCGCATCCTCTTCGCACTACACCGCCTCGCTCAACTATCGGGAGGCCGACAACCGCTATCCAATCCGCGGCAGCGGCACCATTGACGCGCCGGCGGGCTTCACGCTGCATCACTGGACCGCGGGCTACGTTCCGCTCCCGCGGCTCATCGGATACGCGCTGAACAATCCGACGATTCGCATGACGAAGGGCGAACTGACGCATTTGGATGCGCGATATTTCAATTTCACCGCGCCTGGGGCGAAGCCGCGCAACCATTTTGCCGCGAGTGCGACGATGAATGACGCGACGGTTACGATTGCGGGCGTACATGCGCCCATCCGCGACGGTCATGGGGCGATCGACCTCTACGACGGAGGTCTGACGACGCGTTCGCTCGATGCGACGATCGCCGGCGCGCCGGTTCACATCAGCGGCGGCATCTTCAATCTCTCGCATCCCGTCTTTCGCTTGGCCGTTGGCGGCCGCGGTGATGCCGCCAAGCTAAAACAGATCGCGTCGGCGGCGGCAAAACTGCCGCTGCAGGGGCCGCTCGATTTTGGGCTGTTGCTTGAAGGTTCCGTGAAAGCGCCGTTGACGCTCATCGCGATCCGTTCACCGCAAATAGAATATCGCGGCATACCGCTGAATGCGGCGCAGGCGCTCGTGGCGTTCGACGGCCACGAGGCCGACGTCATGAGCTTGAGCACGCGGTACAGCGCCTTTGATATTGCCGCGGCCGGGCGCATCGCACTGAAGTCCGGCCCAAACGCCGTGCAGATGCTCGCACACATCGACGGCCCGGGCGATGCGCTGCCGTACCTTTCGGCCGTTGCGCCGGGGATGCACGTTCACGGTTCGGTATTGGCAACCGCGTCGAATTTGAAACGGCTGGAGACGCACGGATTCATTGAAGGCGCCGGCTCGAATCGGCAGATGACGGCCCTCTTCGGCGTCAATGGATCCGGCGCGGGCGTGGTCGGACCTGTTGCCATCACCTCGCCGCGCGGTTCGCTCTACGCGCGAATTGCGTTGGATCATCCGCACAACTCGTTCGCTGCGCTCGTGCACGCGCGCAATTTTGCGATCGGACCGGCCGCGCCCGTTGCTCTTCCCGGTTTCAACGTGAAACCGTTGCCGGCATTGCGCGGAACGCTCGACGGCACGCTCTATGCCGATCGAACGGGCGGCGCAATTGGAATGATCGGAGCGGTCAACCTCGACGATGCGGCGTACGGAAAGTTTTCGATCGCGCATGCTAACGCGCAATTTGGCGGAAGCGAGGGTGACGTCCGTATCTCGTCGTTGGACGCCTTCGGTGAATTCGGTCGCCTGCAAGCCACTGGAAACATTTCGAGCGGCGACCATATCGCCTTAGCGGGCCGGTATACCGGCTCTCTCGCGGCGCTCGCTCAGATTGCCGGGAATCTGCCGGCGAACGGATCCGTCGACGCGCCGATTGCAGTGCTGTATGACGGCTCGCACACCGTCGCACAAATCCAAAACGCACAATTCGGAAATGCCGACGTGCGCGGCGTCCCGCTCAACGCGCTAAGCGCGACGGTCGGCGTGCGCGGCAAAGACATCGCCGTTTATTCCGCACAAGCCAGGGTCGCGCAGACCGCAGACGCGCTCGCCGCCGGAACGGTGGGCTCCAACAGCAACCTCGCCCTGTCGGTTTCGCAGCTCGATTTGGCGCAAATGCCGGCAGTCAAGGCGCCCATCCATGGCGGCGTGGCGGACGTCGCCGCCACCGCACAGGGATCGCTGCAGGCACCGCAGCTCGCCGGCGCGGCCCTGCTCACGCGCGGTCTACTGCTGCACTATCCGATCGACGTTGCATCCGCATTCGCGTATGCAGGGGACACGATGCGCCTTCATGATGCGATCGTCGGCGTCGGACCGGCGTTCGTCACCGCAGACGGCGCCGTCAGCGGCATCGCGCTGGGCGCTCCAATGCATCCTCAGTACGATCTGCAGGCTGCCGTCAAGGCCGCCGATCTTCACTCGGTCATTGCGTTGGCGCAGCCGAAGCTCGTCAAGCAGCACATAGAAGGAAGCGTCGATGCGCAAGTGCACGTCGGCGGCGGCGGCAACGCGCCGTTTATCGACGGCGCGATCCAAGCGCCTGAAGGATCGATCAATGGCCTGGCGTTCCGCAATTTACACGCGACGCTCAGTGGAACGCCGCAAACCATTGGCATCTCGGGAGGACACGTTGCGGTAGGTTCCACCGCACTTGCATTCACGGCGTCGGTCGCGGGCCGAGCGATTCACGCGCACGTGAACGCACCGCATGCAGATCTCGCCGACTTCAACGATTACTTCGATGCCGCAGACACATTGTCAGGGACAGGCAGCGTGGCGGCAGATTTTGCGATGTCCGGCAATGCGATCGCAAGCGACGGCAACGTAAATCTGGCCGGCGTGCGGTTTCGGCGATTTGAAGTCGGCAATACGGTCGCCCGCTGGCACACCGCCGGCAACACGACGCAGTTAGCTGCGAACGTCGGCGGAGCCACCGGAACGGCGCACATCCAAGGAAGCATGACGATTCCATCCTTTAGCGGCGTCGGCGGACTGCTTGCGCACGCCGGCATGAACCTTCACGCGAGTGTCCGCAACATCGATTTGGGGACATGGATGCCGATGCTCGGATACAATGCGCCGGTGACCGGATTTCTGAATGCCGATGCAAGCGTGCGCGGCCGCTATCCTGACGTCACCATGGCGGCGAATGCTGCGCTCGCCAAAGCGACCGTCGGCCGCATACCGGTACAACAAGCACGGGTCACTCTGCAGGCCACCGGAGGACGCGGAACGCTCACACGCGCCGACGTGCAGATTCCGTACTTCTCTGCGACGGGTTCCGGAACGTTCGGCTTGCATGCCAATGACCCGCTTGCGCTGACGTTGCACGGCATCAGCCCCAATTTCGGTGCGTTGATGAAGACGGCGAGCGGAAAGGCGATCGATCTCAGCGGCGCGCTGGACACGACGTTGCACGTGAGCGGTACGCGGCTCAATCCGCTGCTATCCGACGACCTCACGCTGAATGCGGTGAAGTACCGGAAATTCACCGTGCCCCGAATCCTGGCGTCGATCGGCGCGACAAGGCGCGATGTTACGCTACACAGCGGCGAAATCGATCTGCAGCGGGGTCGCATCCTGGCCTCGGGGCGCATCCCCGTCGTAACGTCTCCGCACTTCGGCGTGGGCCCGGGTCGCGCTCCCGTCGCATTCGCGCTGACCGCGCAAGACGTTGATGCCTCTAACGCTGCCGCCATGCTGCCGAAGGGGACGACGCTTCGCGGCCGGCTCGACGGGCGGATCACCGTCGGCGGCGCCGTCGATGCCCCGAGGCTTGGCGGAGCTGTCGCGCTATCGAACGGCTATTTCGTCGGACCTGTCGATCAGAATCCCATCCGCAACGTCGTGGGAAGCTTGCAGTTTTCCGGAACGCAAGTCGCGCTGCAAAACGTCCATGCCGACGTCGGAGGCGGGACGCTGGCGATGAACGGCACGGCAAGCGTCCCGACGGTGCGCGACATTCGCGCGGCGACGTTCCGCACCACCATCGTCGCAAAGGGCGCGCAGTTCAACAGCCCTCAGTACTTCCGGGGAAAGGCCGACGCGAATGTTACGGTGAGCCGCGGCTGTGTCACCCTGAGCAGCGAAGCGTGTCGAAGGACCACGATCGGCGGTACGCTGTATATTCCGACCGGACGCATCCCGCTGACCGCATTTTGGAACCCGAAGGCGCCCAAGGGTCCGGCAAAAGCGCTACCGGATATCGGTCTAAATTTGAACGCCTCTGTAGGAAATGACGTACGCGTTCAGGCGCCTAACGTCGACGTCGGCGCGCGCGGACACGTCGCCGTGACCGGCACGCTGCCGAAACCGGCGCTTAGCGGCGCGTTCGTTTCGACCGGCGGCACCATCAATTTCTTGCACACCTTTACGATTCAATCCGCACGGGTGCGTTTCGATCCCGCCAACGGCATCATGCCGTACGTCGACGCAACGGCCACGACGGCCGTTCAGAACCCGACGACGTACATCGCGATGCACGTGACCGGGCTCGCGCCTTCCGACATGAACATCGCCTTCAGCTCCGATCCGGCATACAACAAGTCTCAAATCCTCGGCCTGCTCGTCGGCGCGCAGAATTTCGGGGCCGTTTCCGGCGTGCAGACCACGGGCGGCGGAAGCTTTTCGACGTCGAGCATCGTGCAAAATTTGGCGCTCGGCCAGTTGAACAGTTTCTTCACGACGCAATTGCTGGAGCCCATGTCGGCTTCGATCGGCAACGCACTGGGGCTGCAGAATCTGCAGCTCAGCAACGACTTCACCAGCGGCTTCGGCATCTCGGCGGCCAAAGCGTTCGGGAACCACATCACGGCAACGTACAACGAAGACCTGGCGCCTCCCAGACGCCAAACGCTGACGATCGAAGCGCGCCGCGGTCGCGCGACCGCCTTTAGTTTGATGCTGTACAACGTCCAATCACCGACATTGCTCGGCTTCTTGCAAGCCAGCAACGTTCTAGGAAATACGGAACTGACGCAAGCGCAGATCTTCAACTATCTCTTGGGTACGCACGGCGTGAGCCTGCTGTACCAGCACAAATTCTAATGGCCGGCATCGCAAGAGCGCTTATGGTGGCCCTCACGTTGGTCGTGAGCGTCGCCGCCTGCTCCGGCGGAACGTCGCACGCGCCGGTTTCCAGGCAGAGCGAGGCCGATCTACGGCCGGTGCTTGCGCAGTACGACCGCGAGATCGCGGCGGTAGAGTCTACTCTGAGCACGCCATACTTCAGCGACAGTTCCGCACAGATCAACCGCGCCATCGCCGACCTCCGGAGCGAACTGCAATCCTCCGCCTCGCAGATCGACGTCCTGGTGGGGCAGAAAGCGGCGCTCTATCAGACCCGCGAAGACAACGCCGTCGCGCAGCTGCTCGCCGCTTCGCAAAGCTCCGGTCCCAGCCAAAGTGAGATTGCCGGCCGGCTAGCGCAAACCTATCGCGAGCAGTACGCACAACTTCGCAGCAACGCCAATCGCGACATGGCCGCATACCAGGACTCGCTTAACGCCCAGCAGCGCCAAAAATATGCGGCCTTCGTCAGCGCCGTAAGCGGCCGAACGCAGCGAGCCTTTGCGGCTCGCGCGCAGGAGCTTCGCGAGCAAGAAGCGACATACGCGCTCGACCTCGCTCGCGGCGATGCACCGCAATTGTTGCCGCTGCAGACCAAGTTGCGCACGCTGACGCTCGATTCGCAGAGGAAAGCGCAGCTCGAGGCGCGGGTTTCATCGATAGTAGCCGCCGAGCACGCGGCGCTGGCACGCCGGCGCGCGGTCGACGGCGCGACGCTCAACGCGTATCGCACCCAGCTGGAAGCGCAAGCAAAGACCGACATGGCGCAGATGGCCGTGCAACTGCAGACGCGCGCGATGGCCAATCTGTCTGCCCGGCGCGACGTGGTTGAAGCGCAGCGCGCGATGGCCGGCCGCCCGCTGCCTTTAAGTTCGCAAACGGCTCCTACGCAAGCTTGTCATCCTGAGCCTGTCGGGGGCTGCAATCAGAGTCTACAAACGCAAATCGCAACGCTGCGCGCAACGGACCGCGGACGCTTTTCCCGCGACGCGGCCGCCGCCATTGGAGCTTACACGGGGGCGCGCAATGACCTGACATCGCGCTTCAGCTCCATTCGCGACGCCGACGCAACGGCTAGACAGAACGCCCTAGCCACGATCGCGGAGTTGCGCAGAGAACGGGCTGCGCTCGCCGCGCAAATCGGCCAGCGATAGCAACCCCGAGCATCCTCGTCGGGACCAGCGGCTGGCTTTACGCCGATTGGCGTCGCCGCTTTTATCCGAAGGGTGTCGCGCAACGCCGATGGCTTCCGTATTACGCCGAGCACTTTGAGACCGTCGAACTCAATGCAACCACGTATCGTCTCCCGAAGACCGACCAAGTTCGGCGATGGTGCGAACTCGTTCCCGAAACCTTCCGCTTTACGGTAAAACTTAGCCGATTGATCACGCATCGGCGCGACATGCCTCCAAAACTGGATGAGTTTATCCACAACTACTTCGAACGCGCGGCATGCTTTGTGCCGGCCAAGCTTGCGCAAATTTTGATTCAGTTTCCGCCTTACTTAGAGCGCGACGATCTGCGGCTCAAAGCGTTTCTGGCTAAGCTGCCGATCGAGTACCGGTACGTCGTCGAATTCCGCAATCCGTCTTGGTTTGCGCAGCCGGTGCGAGACATTCTCGAGCGGCGGAACATCGGCTTCTGCATACACGACTATCCCAAAATGCGCGTACCGCACTGGGTCACGACGCCGGCGCTGGCCTACGTCCGGTTCCACGGCGCTGCGGGACTCTATGTCGGGTCGTATTCGCGACGCACGCTTCGCCGCTGGGCATCGCTGCTTGTCGACTTTTCGACGCGCGCACGCGAAGTGTACGTCTACTTCAACAACGATACGCTCGCCGCCGCGCCGCATGACGCCCTGACGCTGAAAGCGTTATTGCAAGAGCTGTCATCCTGACCCTTCGATACGCTTCGCTACTCAGGACTTCGGCCCGTGTCGAAGAGCTTGTCATCCTGAGCCGCCGCGGAGCGGCGTGTCGAAGGACGCTTCGCTACTCAGGACTTCGGCCGCCGAGTGTTCTTTTGTCATCCTGAGCCGCCGCGCAGCGGCGTGTCGAAGGACGAGCAACCCCTTGTCGTATGGCACTCTTGTCGTGTTTGTTACATGTGAAGAGTTACTGGGTGTATATGGTTCGTTGCAACGATGGCAGCTACTATGTTGGAGTCACGAACAACGTTGAGGCACGTGTCTTCCAACACAATGCCGGAGAAGATGAAGAAGCTATACGGCCACGCGCAGGCCGGTAAAACTCGTTTACGCCTCCTCGTACTACGATATCGAACAGGCCATTCGCTTTGAAAAGCAACTTAAGGGCTGGAGCCGCCGGAAGAAGAAGTCGCTGATCGCGGGGGACTGGGCTGCGATTCATGAGTTTGCGCGTCGTCGAAAACGCTGACATCCTTCGACGCCGGCCGAAGTCGTGAGTAGCGAAGCGTCCTTCGACACCGGCCGAAGTCCTGAGTAGCGAAGCGTATCGAAGGGTCAGGATGACAAAAAGAAAGGGCTGCGCGAGCAGCCCTCTCTTCTCTTACAGGTCTTCGGGGTTTATGCCCTTGACCATCCGATCGTATTGCGTCTTGCGCGGCGGCGCATGCACGTTGAGGTGATCTTCGTATTCACCTTCGTACTGCACAGTGGCCGGCTCACGCGTTCGATCGTAGGCGCTGACGAGCTTCTGCATATTGTCCGGCTCGCCACCCATGACTTCAGCCAACGCGGCTTCGTCGGCGCTCATCGTATCGTAAAGCGCCTCGAATTGATTGCGCGGACGGCCTTCCTCGTCTAGGTCCTGGCCTTCAGGTTCAATCTGCACGTTGCGGTAGCGCGACATGCCCGTGCCCGCAGGAATCAGCTTGCCGATGATCACGTTCTCTTTGAGGCCGAGCAATGGATCGTGCTTGCCTTTGATCGCGGCATCGGTCAGCACGCGGGTCGTTTCTTGGAACGACGCAGCGGACAGGAACGATTCCGTCGCCAATGACGCCTTCGTAACGCCGAGCAGCACAGGATCGGCTTTCGCGCGTTCGCCTTCGTTGACACGTTCGTTCTGCTCGTTGAAGTGGGCGACTTCCACCAGCTGCCCCGGCAGCATATTGGTATCTCCGCCGTCGGTGACCTTCACCTTTCGCAGCATCGAACGCACGATCACTTCGATGTGCTTGTCGTTGATGTCGACACCCTGCGAGCGGTAGACCTTCTGCACTTCTTCGACCAGATAATTCTGCAGCGCCGTCTCGCCCTTCACCCGCAAGATGTCGTGCGGATTGAGCGATCCTTCGTTCAATTGATCGCCGACGTGCACCGTATCGCCTTCGTGAACGAGCAGATGCGTACCGTACGGCGTGTCGTACTCGTGTTCTTCACCCGCCTTGTCAACGATGTAGAGCACGCGCCGGCCCTTCTCTTCACCAAGTTTCACCTCGCCGTCGTGTTCCGCGATCGTGGCTTGACCTTTGGGCTTGCGCGCTTCGAAGATCTCCTCGACGCGCGGCAAACCGGTGATGATGTCCTCCGTCGCGACTCCGCCGGTGTGGAACGTTCGCAGGGTGAGCTGCGTGCCGGGTTCGCCGATGGACTGGGCCGCGATGATGCCCACCGCTTCACCGATATCCACCTTGCTTCCGGTGGCAAGATTGCGCCCGTAGCACGTCGAGCACACGCCGTACTTGGCGCGGCACGTCAGCACCGAGCGTATCTTCACGGTTTTGATGCCGGCGTCGAGAACGGCTTTGACCTTCTCTTCGTCCAGCTCGCCGTCGCGTTTCACGATCACCGTGCGGCCCTCTTTAATGTCTTCCGCCGCGCGGCGTCCGATGATGCGGTCGCCCAACGGCTCGATGACTTCCTTGCCTGCAGTGATGTCGCCGACGACGATGCCGTTCGACGTTCCGCAATCTTGCTCCCGAATGATTACGTCTTGCGCAACGTCGACCAAGCGCCGCGTCAGATAGCCTGAGTCAGCGGTGCGAAGCGCCGTGTCCGCCAAGCCTTTGCGAGCGCCGTGCGTCGAGATGAAGTATTCAAGCACGGTCAAGCCCTCTTTGAGCGACGCCTTGACCGGAATCTCCAGAATGCGGCCCGACGGGTCGGACATCAGTCCTCGCATGCCGCCGAGCTGTTTGACCTGCGCAATGGAGCCGCGCGCGCCCGACGTCGCCATCATGAAGACGGGATTGAGCGGACTTTGCGAAGCCTGCATCGCCAAAGTGACTTCGTCGCTGGCCTTCGACCAGACATCGATCGTCTTGTTGTACTGCTCGTCCTGCGAAATGAAGCCTTGCTCGTACAGACGATGCAGCTCGTCGACTTCCTTTTGCGAGTTTTCCAGAATGGAGTATTTTTCGTTCGGTACGATGATATCGTTGATCGAAACGGTCGTACCGGATTGCGTCGCGTAGTGGAACCCAAGGTCCTTGATTGCGTCGAGAAACTTCGCCGTCTCGGCGTTACCGTATTTGCGATAGCAGTCGGTGATCAGTTTCTTGAGCGCGCCCTTATCGAGGATATAGTTGACGAACTCGTGATTCCAATTCTTCGGAAACGCGTTGTTGAAGATCACGCGCCCGATGGTCGTGCGCACAATCTCGCCGTCGCGGCGCAGATTGATCCATTCCTGCAAGGAAACGTTGTGGGTGTCGTACGCCATTAGCGCTTCGTCGATGTCCATGAACGTCGGCAGGCGCTCTTGCTTGCCGTTGCCGCTTGGGCGATAGCGATGCGTGCGCGCATCGTAGTCGTCCGCAATGGCGGCCTTCGCCGGCCCTTTGTACTCGTCGCGCTGAAAGGTGAGGTAGTACAAGCCCAAGACCATGTCTTGCGTCGGAATGGAAACCGGATTGCCGTACGCCGGCAGCAAGATGTTGTTGGACGAGAGCATGAGAATGCGCGCTTCGGCCTGAGCGCCGGCCGAAAGCGGAAGGTGCACGGCCATCTGATCGCCGTCGAAGTCGGCGTTATAGGGCGTGCAGACCAGCGGATGCAGATGGATCGCCTTGCCCTCCACCAGCACCGGCTCGAATGCCTGAATGCCCAAACGATGCAGCGTCGGCGCGCGATTGAGCAGCACCGGGTGCTCCCGGATCACTTCATCGAGAACGTCCCAGACTTCAGGACGCACACGCTCCACCATGCGTTTGGCGCTCTTGATGTTGTGCGCTTGACCGCGGTCGACGAGCTTCTTCATCACGAACGGCTTGAAGAGTTCGAGCGCCATCTCTTTGGGAAGGCCGCACTGATGCAGCTTCAAGGTGGGGCCCACGACGATCACGGAGCGCCCGGAATAGTCAACGCGCTTGCCAAGCAAGTTCTGCCGGAAGCGTCCCTGCTTTCCTTTTAAGATGTCGCTGAGCGACTTCAACGGCCGGTTGTTCGGACCGGTGACGGGTCGCCCACGCCGCCCGTTGTCGATCAGCGCATCCACGGCTTCCTGGAGCATGCGCTTTTCGTTCTTGATGATAATCTCGGGCGCAGAAAGCTCCAGCAGCCGCTTCAAGCGGTTGTTGCGGTTGATGACGCGCCGGTAGAGATCGTTTAAATCGGACGTCGCGAACCGCCCGCCGTCCAACTGCACCATCGGACGCAGTTCGGGCGCGATGACCGGCACGGCGGAGAGCACCATCCACTCCGGGCGGTTTCCGCTCGTCAGAAACGCTTCAACGACCTCGAGGCGCTTGATCGCCTTGAGGCGCTTCTGTCCCGTCGTTTCACGAAATTCTTTTCGCAGCTCTTCTTGCAGCCGTCGCAAATTCAAATCGCGCAGCAGCTCGCGGATCGCTTCGGCGCCCATGCCCGCCTTGAACTGCGTGCCGTACTTCTCGCGGTACTCGCGGTACTTCTGTTCGGTGAGCACTTCGCGTTTCTGCAGCGGCGTGCTGCCCGGATCGATAACGACGTAGGCAGCGAAGTAAATCACTTTTTCCAGCTGCCGCGGCGACATGTCGAGCAGAATGCCGATGCGGCTCGGCACGCCTTTGAAATACCAGATGTGGCTGACGGGGGTGGCGAGTTCGATGTGGCCCATGCGCTCGCGCCGGACTTTGGCGCGCGTGATCTCAACGCCGCAACGGTCGCAGATCATCCCTTTAAAGCGGATGCGCTTATACTTGCCGCAGTGGCATTCCCAATCTTTGGTTGGGCCGAAAATCTTCTCGCAGAATAGCCCGTCGCGCTCCGGCTTGAGCGTCCGGTAGTTGATCGTCTCGGGTTTCTTGACTTCGCCGAAAGACCACGCGCGAATCTGCTCCGGTGAAGCGAGCCCAATCCGCATCGCATCGAAGTTGTTGACGTCGATTAAATTCAAGCTTTATCTCTCGTGTGCCGAACGGCGCCGGCTTACGCAGGGCGCTTGTCTCACGTAGTCACGTAAGCAGGCCCACCGTTGCCCCTTGGCACCGTCGCCCGTCAACGCCGCGCTCTGGCCGAAGCCCTGAGCAGCGTCGAAGGGACAGGCAGGTATTGTACTACGGCGCCGCCAGGGGAACAAGGCCTTCTCCTACGGCGTTAAGCCAGTATGGAGCGTCCTTATCTTGCCGTACTAGCGGCCGGCATTGGGCTGGCCGCCGCCATAACCGTTCCGGCTACCGCTTCTCCGGCTCGCGCTGGAGGTAACGCCGGCCGGCCGTGCACGCAAACGACGGCGATCTCGAGCGGCACCACCACAACGACCGCGACCGGCGCGGCGCCCAATACGGTTTCTCCGCCAATCATGGGCGCGCCCACGGCGACCAATGGCGCGACCGTCACAACGAACGGTACGACGATCACCTCGACCGTCAACAACGGCACGAGCACGACGACGACCGCGCGAGGCCCTTGCGCAAACTCGATGGAGTGGCTTTTGAAGTTCAATCGCACGCCTACCAAAAAGCAGCATCACACTAAGAAAACGGGGCATGCATGAAACTTCTGACCTGCGCTGCGCTTTGTGGCGCATTAGCGCTCGCCGCGTGCAGCGGCTCAAGTAATCCGTTCGGACCAAGCCCGACGCCGCAAAACGTCGCGAATACTTCACTTCCATATTACCTGCCGCTCGCGCAGGGCAATTCTTGGACGTTCGACGACGGCGAAGTCATCAACGATACCGGCAGCGGCCAGTTCAGCTGCAGCTGCCCGGCAAACGGCATCAACGTTGAAGAGCTCGACATTAGCGATTCAGGCGGAACGTACGAGGGCTCACTCTACTTCAATAAGCAAACGTCCGGAGGCCGGGCGCTCACCGACTTCTTGGGAACGTCCAGCAGTCAAGGAACCGGAATCGATTACATCTCGACGCCGAATTATCCCGACGGGTTGCCCGCCATGGACGACAGCCCGTATTCAGGCGAAAGCTGGACGGACGAGAACGGCGATCGCTCCACGATCGGATCGGTCGGACAGACCGTGAATCTGAGCAACGGACAAGTCGCCATCAACGTCGCGCAAGATACGTTCGCTGCGGCGAGCGCCGCGAACTCGTTCAATTGGCAATTCGGCCAAGGGATTGGATTCGTGACGATCTCGTCCACCACGGGCTCGACGACGCTAAGCGCGTTCAACGTCGACACGGTGAACAGCTACAGCGTCAAGCATCGAACGTTCCGGGGGTCGCGGGCGCTAACGCCGGCCGATCTGGCGATCGTCCGAAAGCTCGTCACACGTAAACGTTCGCTCGGCCCGCGCTAGTGAAGGGCGGTACGTTCTAAAAAGCCGTCGAGTTCGGCGGTAAAGCGATCGAAATCCGTGCGGTGGAGGTTGTGCCCTTGGCCCTCAAAGACGCGAATGGCGGCATTGGGGCCGGCCTCTTCCCGCACGAACTTTAAATCCTCGAGAGAAACGACGCTGTCCGCGGCGTCGGCCACGAGGAGCAAAAGCGGTTTGGGGTAGGCCTCTAAGTCGCGCCTCAGATCCCAGCTCTCGGGCGGGTTTTCCGCACGCAGCCGTTCGATCGGTGCGATCGTCATCGAAGCAACGGCATGCACCTTAGCGTCCACGTCGGCGGCGCGCCATTCTTTAAATTCGGCGCGTACAAAACGCTCCCGCGCGTCGCCTTTCTTGGCGAACAGGGGCTTCAGTTCGGCAAAAAATTCATCGTACCAGCCGCCCGGAGTTTGGCGGATCATCGGATCGATCCCGACGACGCGTTTAACGTCGAAACGGCGGCCGCCGAGAAGCGCGACTGCCCCTCCCCAAGAGTGCCCGATCAGCGTATCGACCGGCTCCGGAATGCGATCCATGACGTTGTAAAGATCGAGCAGTGCGCGGTGCAATGTCATAGGACCACTGACGTTTGCGGCGTCCCCGTGGCCGCGCTGATCGTACGAGTAAATCCGCGCGCGACCGGCGTAGTGCGTCGCTAAGCGCTCCCACGACTTTCGCGAACTCGTCATTCCGTGCACGCACAAGAGCACCGGCCCTTCGTCGCCCCAACGTTCGAGCACGGTTTGCGCGCCGTCGTCTAAGCGCACGCGTTCTTCGACCGACGCCACGCGTGCGCTTATACGCGTTTAGCTTGCGGTTGCCTGCCGGTGCAGCTCGTCCAAATCCTCTACCGTATTGAGCGTTACCGCTTCGCGTACGTTTTCATGCGGAATGCCCGAGGCCTTGCGCATACCTTTCGCTTTGTCGTCGCTGTGGCAGTAGCTGCGGATCGCTTCGTTGTGCTTGCGAATCGTTTCCGGATCGATCTTGCCGCCGTTCTGTTCGACGACCCATTGCTCGAATTGCATGTACGTGGGTTTGCGTTCGCGGATGAAGGCGATCGTGCGATCGCGATCGAGGTTGAGATCGCTCAGCGTCAACTGATCGAAACCGGGCCCGCACTCGTCGTAGCCTTCCGCCAATCGCCCGGCGCTCCCGAGCGTCAGTTTGGCCCAGAGCCGCGGCAGATGCACCGCACCCAGCGGTCCCGCAGTGTCGGAGCTGATCAGCGGAACGATCTTTTGGGTGCCCGTCGTCGCAGTAGTCGTCATTTCGTTAACTCCTTTGGGCGTCGAGAATGAAAGGTCAGTTCGGAGACGCCGGATTTGTCGATCTCGCCCAGGCCGGCGCCCTTCATTCGTTCGTATTGCCGGTAGGTCGCTTCAGCTAAAGGAAGTTCGAGGCCGGCCTCTCTGCCGAGCTGAAGCGCGATGCCTGAGTCTTTGGCGGCATGGGCGGCAGAGAAATAGACGTCGTGCTCGCGGTTCTGCATGTCGGCGCCGTCCGTTTCAAGGACGCGCGACGCGGCTCCGGTCTGCGAAAACACTTCCCGAAGCATCGTGAGATCCAAATTCAGCGCCTCGCCCAGCCCCAACCCCTCGGCGAGGCCGGCTGTGTTGATGTTCATCACCATGTTGACCAGGGCTTTGACTTGCGCTGCCTTTCCCGCCGGCCCGATGTATTTGAGCGACGCGCTCATCCTTTCCAACATCGGCCGGACGCGCTCAAACGTTTCGCGGCGGCCGCCGCACATCAGATACAGCGTGCCGTTTCGCGCTTGGGGAATCGAACTCGCCATGCACGCTTCCAACGACTCTGCGGCGTGGCGTTCCGTCAAACGCTCGACGTCGACGTGCACGCTCGGCGTGACGGTCGCGCAGTTCACAAAGACCTTTCCACGCGCATCGCGCAGCAGCGAATCTCCCGTTTCAGCAAAGATCCGGTACATCGCGGCGTCATCCGAAACGACCGTCAAGATGACGTCGCTTCGCTGCGTCACTTCCGCGAGGCCGGCTACCGCTTGCGCGCCGAGTTCATCGGCAAGCGCTTTTGCAGATTCTGCTTGAACATCGTAAAGCGCGGCAATCGGATATCCTACCTCATGCAAACGACGCGCGATATTGGCGCCCATGCGCCCCGTTCCAACGATTGCGACTCTCTCCAGTGGCATAACTCGTCCTTCTCCGTCCGGTCACGCTATTTTCCCCCGTAAATGACTTTTTGCGCCCGCGACGGACCTAGAGCCGCATGATAGGGAGCCGCTACCCGTGGGCGGCCTTTGCGCTCTCATTCATCGCGGGCGGCGTCGATGCGATCGGCTATCTCGTGCTCTTCGGCATCTTCACTTCCCACATGAGCGGCAATACGGTCGGCATGACGGTCGACGTCGCACAGGGGCACTGGGCGCAGGCATGGCGGCATTTCGAGCCAGTCGCCGTCTTTTTCGCCGGCGTCGTAGCCGGCATCGGGCTCGCCGATCTGCTCCAAGGGCGCAAGGTCAGCCGCATGTTCAGCATCGTCGCCGCGCTCGAAGTAGCCTTGCTCGTCGGCTTCATCTTTTTGACGAAGGGTCCGGCACAGCTAGCGGTGTTGCTGCCCGCGGCCGCGATGGGAATTCAAAACGCGCTTCTGCGCCGCGCAGGGGCGCACAACGTGCGCACGACTTTCATCACCGGCATGATCACGAACGCTGCCCAAGGCCTTGTGGAACGCAATGTTCGAAACTTTAGCTTCTACGGTGGTATCTGGGTGTGTTTTGCCGCCGGCGGCGTCATCGGCGCGTGGATCGAGCTGTCGCACGGCGCCGTGAGCACGCTCTTTCCTGTCGGTTGCCTTGCGATATTAATCGCCTGTGATCTCTTCACGCCGCTTGCCGTGCCTGATACCAAATGATATGCTCTGAGGTATCAAATGAGTGATACCGCCCAAGCCCTTTCGCTGCTCGTCGCCCGCGTGCCCAAGACGCGCCACCCGGACGCCACCGCTGCGGAGCTGGTCCGCAAAGGATTACCGTCTGCGGTTATCGGGCGGTTGGCAAAAGCATACGGCGTCCCGATCGAAAAAATTCAGTCTTTGCTCGGTCTATCAAAGGCGACGGGCAATCGTCGCCGAGCCAGCGGTTCGGCGTTGCGCACGGTGAATTCGGACCGGGCGCTCCGGCTGGCGCAGGTGTACATGGCCGCGCGCAGCCTCTTTGGAGATGAAAGCAAGGCACGCGCGTGGCTAAAATGGCGTAATCCGGTGTTACGCGGGGAGCGCCCGATCGATGTGCTGGACACCGAAGTTGGAGCGCGCGCCGTCACACGTTTGATCCATCAAATAGAGCACGGCGTCTACTCGTGAACGCGTGGCGAATATGTGCGCCGCAATTTGCCGGCAGCAACGCCGTATTGAGCGGCGAGGGAGCGAAGGAAGAGGGGGGCCGATGGAACCACGTCGGCCTTCCTCTCGTATACGCCTCTGAAAACTCGTCGCTTGCCATCTTGGAAACCCTCGTGCGGACTTCGCTCGAGCTGTTCCCTGAGCTGCTGGTTGCCGTTCGAATCGAAATCCCCGACGATGCTCCAGTGCGCACGATTCGATTGTCCGATCTCCCCGCCGGTTGGGATGGAGCCGCTCACAGCGAATGCGCCGCGATCGGCTCGCGGTGGATCAGGCGTAGGGCGGAGCTCGTCCTGCGGGTGCCCTCAGTCGTCAACCGCCTGGAAATGAACATCATGCTCAATCCCGCACACCCCGGCGTCAAGCGCTGCAGGGTCAAGGAGCCGATCCCCGTGCGCCTCGATCAGCGCCTGCCGGCGCTCACCTCAAGCGCTGAGGAGCGGGGGAGCAAACGATAGAACTATGCGCGGATGAACGAGGCGTTAGTGTTGGCCATCGGATGCATCGGCATCATCATCACGTTTCTGATGATCTTCGGCGGAATGGCCGAATCAAACCGAATGAGCTGAGCTTGTCGATATCTTATTGCGCGTGCAGAATGCGCCAGTCCGTGTATGCGCCGGTTTCCAGCATCGTACGAAGAGCGTCGTACAATTCTCTCTCGTCGGCGGACTTGGAGAAGATCGCATTGGCGCCGCTTTGGATGATGCGCCGCTGCCACGCGGCAGGCTCCTCGGTACTGGTATAGACGCCGATACGCGCGACCGGCAGGAGCATTCGCAGCACGCCGACGGCTTCCAGCGGATCGATCTCTAAGAAGTCGATGTCCATGAAGACCGCTTGCGGCTGCAACCGGACGACTTGCGCATAGACCAACGAGTCAACGGCTTGCTCAACGCGAAATCCGGCTCGCTCCAGGAGCGCCCAAAGGACAGGTATGAATATCCGCTGCGGTTCTACCAGCAAAGTTCGCACGCGACCCTACCGCTTCACGCGGAACGAGTTGTTGACGGTGCCTCTAAAGCGGGCCGAGGGGCGACTTTGAGCGCGTTGACCAGAACGTTAGACGGGTGCGATCGTTCGACGCCGGCGCGGTTGAAGACCACTCCGGAAGCGTTGCCCGGCGCGTAGCGGCGAGCCGACGCGACGGCGGCGCGCGTTTCGTTGATATTCGAAACGTTGCTGCTTACGACCACGAACCATCGATCCACCCCGTGCAGTAACAGCGGCGCTTCAATGCCTTCGGAAATCGGCGGCGCATCGAAGATGACGTAGTCGTATTTTTCGTACGCCTTGGCGAGGAACGGTTCCAGATAATTTTGCGACAACAATTCCAGCACGTTATCCGCTGAACCGGCTTCGAGCAGATCGAGCTTGCCGTGCTGGCTGCGCGTCACCGCAGCGTCTAAGCGGCTCGGTTCCGTCAGGACATCATATAAGCCGACCGGCGCGCGGCGACTACCGTTGCCCAGGCGCGGCACGCGGCTCGCGTCGACCAAAAGCACGCGTTCGCCGACTTCTCCTAGCGCAAACGCGAGGTTGAGGCTGACGGTCGAGTTGCCCTCTTGCCGTTTTGCGCTGGTGATCGCGATCGAGCGGCAAGCGACGGTGGAGAATCGGATCAGCGATGCAAATCCAACGAACGCATCCACCGCTTCGCGTTGCGCGAGCACTGCTTTCTCCGAATCGAGCGCCGGCGGAACGTACGGCACATTGCTGACGACCGGCATGAACAGTTCGCGTTCGATCTGGCGGTCGTCGATGACGGCGCCCCCAAGCAGATCCAAAATCAGTGCGATGAGCAGCGATGCGAACAGCCCTAAGCCCAGCGAAACGGCGAGCGTGAAGCCGAGCCGCGGCGATACGATGGCAGCGGCCGCATTGGCCGGCGCCGTCAAGGTGACGTCGCTCAGCGCGGTGGTTTTGGCAACCGTCGCTTCATTGAGTTTATCTTGCAGCGCAGTGTAGACGGTTTGCGCCGACTTGGCTGCGCGGACGAGATCGGCCAGTTTCGCCGAGTCTTGCGGCAATGCCGAGAGCTGGGGCTGCAGCGCTTCCCGCTGGCGATCGATCTCGGTCAGCGACGCGTTGGCGGAACTGAGGGCAGACTGCGTCAGCACCATCTGCTGCTGCACTTGCTGATACGTCGGGTTTGGGACGGTCGAGCTGCCGGCGGAAACTTGCGCCTGCTGCGCGGAAATCTGCTTCTGCAGAGCATCGCGCTGCTGTTTCAACTGAACGACGACCGGATGCTTATCGGTAAAACTTGCTTGGGCGTTGCGCAGCTGGATCTCGATGCGCGCAAGCTGATCCTGAAGCGGAGCAAGCACGGGGTTTTGAGCCACGGACTGCGTGCCGATGATCGTCGGGGCCGTACTGGCAAGCGTTTGACGTTGCGTATCCAGCTGCGCTTGCGCTTGCTGTGCCGCAATGCGTGCCTCGGCGGCGCGTCCGTCCAGCGCGGAAAGATGCTGCAGCGTCGCTTGGGTGGAGTTGTCCATTGCCGGCAAGTGATGCGCGGCAGAGAACGACGCCAACGCAATCGTCGCACGCTGCGAGGCCGTACGGGCGCGCGGAAGTTCGGCATTCAAGAAAGAAATTGCCGCGGAGGCTTGGCTGCTGACCAACTGCCGTTGGTGCTCCATCACCGCTTGCGAAAACGTGTTCGCGATCGCTGCGGAGGTTGCGGGATCGCGCCAGGCGACCGAAAGATTGAGCAGCGTCGTATTCGTGACGGGCGTGACCCGAACGTGTCCGAGCAGCGCTGCGCCGCTAATCGGCAGATGCAGGCGTCGCACGACGGAGTCTGCGACCGGCTCTTGTTGGAAGAGTGCGACGTAGGTTTCCGGCGTTTGCGCCGAGGCCGCCGTTAAAAGGGCGTTGAGCACCGGGAGATCGCTGTTCTGCTGGATATCGGCATTTGCCGCCGGTCCGGCAGGGTTGCCGACCAAGAGTTGCGCCGTCGTCGTGTACGTGCGCGGTTTCGCGATGACGAAGAGCGCAGCGAGTGCGACGAACGCGAGCGTGATCGCGGCAATCAGTCTCCAGCGCCGGCGCAGGAACGAGAGGATCGGTCCGGCGTCGATGCGGCGGACTTCGGTGCCGCCGGTCATCGCCGGCGGATCGTACACGTACATCGGCTATTAATATCCTAAGAGCAGGCGGCGCAGTACAAAGAGCGCCCCCATGAGGAAGCCGCCTTTTTCGGCGGTCTGCGGAACGTAGACGACGTCGCCGCGCTGCATTGGTACGTCGTAGCGCGGATCGTCATTCTGAAGCGCCTTATAAAGGTTAATCTGATAGGTCTGCTTTTGACCGTCCGGGTTCGTGCGCGTCAGATAGATGTGGTTGAGGTCTGCCTTAGAAGCCGTTCCGACGCCGGCCTTCGCGACGGCCATTGAAAGGCGGTCGCCGCTGTTCAACTCGACCGCGCCGGCATGGTCGACGGCGCCCAGCACGCTGATGTTGATCGTCGTCGGCCCCGGTACGTAGATGATCGAACCATCGGTCAACGGCACGTCGGCCTGAGGATTCCCATCGCGGAAGAGCGCTTGCATCGACACGTTTTGGAGCGTGCCGGAGGGATCGGTGATGCGCGCCTCAGGCAGTGGTCCGTCCGTCGGTCCGAATCCACCGGCAGCCGCAATTGCATCGGCAACGTGCACTCCCGAGCGTAACTTGTAATGTCCCGGCGTTTTGACGTTGCCAAGAACGGTCACGTCCCACTGCCCCGGATCTTTGACTTCAACCGTCACGCGGGGATGACGCTCGTACTGCGCCAGTTCGCTCGTAAAGAGCTCTTGCGCAGCGGTCAGGGTCATGCCGGCAACGTGGACGCGCCCGAGTACCGGATATGCGACGGTCCCGTCGTCCATCACTTTGACGGTTTTGGAAAGCGTTGAATCTCCGGCAACGCGAACGTCGAGCGTGTCACCGGTCTGAATCTTGGCCTGTTGCGCAAGAACGAAGGCCGGCGAAACGAGACTCGTCAGCAGAAGCGTTACTGTCGCGATCGTTGCAGAAATTTTCATCATGGATCCGGCGTGCAGGCGGGCGTTGGAATAATGGGCGGTGGACCGTTCGGGCTGCTGGGCGTATGCGAGAAAAATATGAGACCGAGCAATGGCAAGAACCACGGCACGGCGGATTGATGATGGACGATCGTTTCCGGCGGCGGCGGCGGTACCGGCGTTTCGACCGGTGCCGGTGCAGGCGCAGCAGCCACCGGCGCTTGACGCGGCGGCGGCGTGGGGAGCGGCGGCCGCGGCGCTGCAGCGATCATCGGCGCCATCCGATGAATGACGGAAACATTGCCGCAGGCGGCAGGGATCAACAGCGCAGCCATTTGCCGTCCCGAGCGCACGTCGACTTCCCATCCCTTGGTTCCGGGCGGAATCACGACGTCGCTGATGACGTGCACGTTCACGTTGCCCCAGGTCATGCGCTCAAGGTGCCGCGGCAGCGTTATATAGCGAACGTGGCCGGCTTGGATCTCGGCCATCGCGACGCGGGTCTGCTTCTCGGAAAGCCCGGCCAGCAGCGAGGCTTGCCTGAAGAGCGCCGGGTGATTTCGGACAGCGCGCTTCAAGTCGCCGGTGGACTGCAGCGAGCCCAAAACCGGATCTCGGCCGAGCGTCGCAACCACTACGCGAGCGGAAACACCTGCGGGCCACAGTTGAGCGGCCAGCATCGCCAAGGCAATAACGCCGGCGGTCTTACGTCGAATCATCAGATACCCTCATCCTGCAGATAAGTGTATCTGGGAATGTCTGCGAGCACGACCCGACAACGCATCACCGGGATGGGCTCTTTAGACCCCCGGGCTCCGGGGCTTACGGGGAGGCGGGCGGGGACTAAAAACCGCCTGCGCGAATTGGGTACACCCGTTGTTTGGGTTAACTAACGCGGTCGAAGGCGATCAGAAGGCCGAAAACCACGCGCTTTTGCAGGCGCTCCAGCGCCGTTCCCTTCCGGACCTCTACATTATAGATGAGGACCTGCGGGTGACCATGTCGCGCTCGGATCGCGACATGCCGCCCCAGGTTCAGCACATCGTCGAACAGTTGCTGGAGCGTCACGGTGACCAGGAAAACCATACCTTTATCTCGCCGGACGCCGCTTCCGTCGTCCACGTGTGCAAGCTCAAGGCCGAGGAGCCGCGCTACGCCGTCTTCCTTTCACCGCTGCGCACGCGGAATATCTGGGCGCGCGTGGGCAAGCAATACTCGCTCACGCGTCGCGAACTGCAGGTCGTCGAGCATTTGGCTCGGGGGAAGCGGACCAACGAGATCGCCGACACGCTGGGCATCACCGAATCCACCGTGATCCAACACCTCAAATCGGCAATGTCGAAAACGCACTCGCGGGGGCGGCTCGATTTGATCGTCCGCCTTCTAGGCCCGCAGTCTCTCTAAGCCCACGGGCTCACGGTCAGACTAGCGGGCAACGCCGAGGGCGAGCCACTGCGTGAAATCGCCGTACGTCGCCGGTAGCCCCTTGGCGTACCCCTGCATGAGACGAAGCCCGGAGCTGTAGAGCCACGATTGCTGGGCGGCCGTTTCAACGCCGTTGGCAATGACGGACCAACCGAACGTGCGCGCGATGTTGATGCCTGCGGAAACGACGGCCTCCGCACTCTTATTCGCGCCAATCTCCCGTACAATAGCGGGCGACAGCTTGATGGCCGATAACGAGAGTTCGCGCAACTCGCTTAGGGTCGAGTTTCCGGTAAAACGATCGAGAATGACGTCGATCCCTCGTTCGCGCGCTTGACGCGTAAAGGCCGCCGCACCGGCATTTTCCTTCCCCAGGGCGTCTTCCGGAAGTTCGAACGCCACTTGCTGCGGCGGCACATCGGCCGAAGCCAAGAACTCAAGCGTGCGATCGATTAAATCTTGTGAAGGCGACGAGATGTTGACGTTCACTTTGAGCGGACCAAAGCGCTGCGTCCACTCTTTGGCGTGCGCGATGGCTTGCGAAATCGTCCAGTAGTCGACGCTCTCGGGAATGTTCCCGGCTTCGGCGATGATCTCGCTCGCCGCCATCAATCCTTTGGTTGGATGTAACCATCGCAACAACGCCTCGGCGGCGACGATCTCGTGTGTGGCTACGTCGGTGATTGGCTGGTACACGAGGAACAGCTGTCGCTGGACCTCGGCCGCGTTGAGTTCGTCGAGCAGCCGGCGCCGCTGCCGGATCTCTTCTCCCAGTTCGTCGCTGTACCAACGGATCTCTGAACGCCCTTCGGATTTGGCGCGATACATTGCGGCATCGGCGTGGTCCAACAATTCTTTTCCCGTACTGCCGTCACGGGGGTAGACCGCAATGCCGACGCTCGCGGAAAGCGTAAAGCGCGTGCCATCGACGATGACCGGCTCGTTAAAGAGTTCGCTGATCCGGGCGGCAGCGTTTGAAAGTTCTTCGTGCGACCAGATGACGGGGTAGATGGCGGCAAATTCATCGCCCCCGAAGCGCCCGACGATCTCGCCGGACCGCCGCGCCGCGCGGATACGGCCCGCGAACTCCAGCAGCACGCGGTCCCCGACGTCATGCCCAAATGAATCATTGACGTCTTTGAAACCGTCGACGTCCAGAAACACGATGCCGACCATCGCCGACGAACGGCGCGCGCTGGCGATCGCTTCTTCCAACCGTTGTTCGAGCGCCCGTCGATTGGGCAGCTCGGTCAGGGAGTCCTCATACGCCAACGCGTCTTGCTGCGCGTCGTGTGGATCGATCTGGGGGTCGGCGACGAACGGCAAGGCGAATCTCACGCCGGCCTCGCTGCGCAGTTGCTCCTGCGGGCGCGGCTGACTCGGCGGCACTTCCGAGCTGTTCTTGCCCGCGCGCGCAAAGACGAGCGCCTCGACCGCGGGCATCTTGGGTGGTTCTTCTTCGGGGCGGCGTACCCCGAAGATCCCCAGCAGGTTTGACATTATGTCGTGGGACGGCTTCTCCGGCCCCGGCATTTAGATCAATCCGTTTTTGATCGCGTATATAGCAACTTGCGAGCGCGCAGAGATGTTCAGTTTGGAGAAAATGCGACCCATGTGATTCTTTACCGTCTTTTCGGAGAGACTCAACCGGGCGCTGATCTCCTTGTTCGAGAGCCCTTCAGCCACGAGCTTGACGATGTCGAGCTCGCGATTGGAGAGATCGAAGAACTCACCGCGATAGTTGTTTCGATGGCGAAGCAATCGCCCTGCAGCTCGAGGGTCGACGTAAGCGTGGCCTTCGGCAAGCGTTTTAACCGCCTGCACGAGTTCAGCCGGCATCACGTCCTTCATGATGAAGCCTTCGGCCGATGCCGTCATGCAACGGTGCAGCAACTCCGGCTGCACGCGCATAGAAAGTACGCAGACCTTCGCTTCAGGGGCTGCGGCGCGGCACTCTTCGATGAGCTGCGCCACATCGCCGGAAAGCCCGTCGAGGTCCAGGACGATCACGTCCGGGCGCGTCGAGCGAATCTTTTCGGTCAGGATGGCATTTGAGTCCCCGACCACCTGGAAAGCGGGTTCAAGAGAGAAGATTTGGCAGAGCGCCTTTCCAAAGAGCGCTTGGCCTTCCACCACGAAAATCCGTACGACGTCCGTCCCTATAACCAACGCGGAACCAACCTTTCGTCTAAGTGTTGAAGGTGTGCAAGGCCTGCCCGGAGGTGGAACGTTCGCATAACGTCCGTGATGCAATAGTATCCACAAGTGCTGCGAATGACATTCCCCGTATCGGTTAGTCGGGTCCATTTCGGGCAGAAAGCCCGCGAACGGTTAGAGCATTTGGCCCTAGCTGTGCGCCAACGAACGCGACATTCGGCCGATTTACCTAACAAATCTGCACCATTAGCGACTCGCGCATCAGTCTTAACCATGAGAGAGTACGACTAATGGCGCGTTTCTTACACGCAATCGACTACGGAAGCCACGTTGCGGGGAGTTTTATCCCCGCATTGCGTGCCTTAACGAGTGCTTTAGACGCCCGAGGGCATCAATCGCTCGTCGTTTCTCCGCTGCTCGATCCGCCGGCCGTATGGCCTAAAGCATTTAACGGAGACGCGACGCAGATCGTTCACACGCGCCGATACATCGATATTGTGCCGATTATGCGGAAGTTTCGCCCGGATGTCGTTGCGGTGCACTTTTCAGGATATTCGGTACCGACTACCCTATTTTCGTTAGGTAGTAGGCGGAAAATCTTTCGCCACGTGCATGGCTTCCGAAAAGAACGTGGGGGAACTTTGATCCGCCGCTGCACACGGGCGCTTCATCACGAATTGCTAAAGTATAGAGCCGACGGCATCATCGCTGTTTCTGACGAGGTAGCGATGGAAATGGCGACTCTGGGCTGCCGTCCCGGCCGCATCACAACCTTACCTAACGGCGTAGACATCCACTATTTCCGCTCGCCGACGCCGCGAGAGCGGCGTAGCGAGCGCGAGCGCCTGGAATTAGGTAGCGCTGAGCGCGCGGTGCTGTTTTTCGGGCGGGACGTCCGTATCAAAGGCGCCGATGTCCTTGCTGCCGCGCTGAGCCGCTTGGCCGATCCACCCACTATTGTATGCATCGGCTCAACGGAAGCCGCCAGTTCTCTCCGTCCCTACACACGGGTCCTCCATCAGCCGACGGTTGAAGATCCACGCGCGCTGATGTGGGCATGCGATGTGATCGCCGTCCCTGAGCTCGACGGAAGAGGGGGGCGCTGGGCCGCTCGTTCTTCGCGAGGCTCGAGCCGTCGGACTACCCGCTTTAGCCTCCGATATACCGACAATGCGGGAATGGCAACGCCTCGACATCAGCTGTCGGCTCATCGATCGAAGCGACGCCAAGGGGTGGGCGCAAGCTCTGCAGGCGATTCCTTGCGGCTCTAGTGAGGCACTTTCATCTGAAGCTCGCAAAACAATTTCGCTCGATCGGTGGGTCGAAACGTTAGTCGCAATCTATGGCGCCTAAATCGCCGCGCGTTCTGCATATCATTTCACGACGATCGTACTATGGTGCTGAAAACGTCGTAAATGTGCTCGTGCAGGGGTTACATGAGCGCGGCCTGGTAGTCGGGCTGGCGAGTTTTTATCCCAGCCCTAATCAAGACAGCGCGCCGGAGTACCCGTACTTTCCGGTGAACCGCCGCGGTCGCACGGATCTCACGTTTTTCCCGCGCTTGGTCGGAGCCATCCGCAGCTTCGCTCCCGACATCGTTCACACGCACGTGCACAACGGCAAATATTGGGGAAGAGTGGCCGCGATTGCAGCGGGTGTCCCGATCATCGTCCACACTGAACATAACAGTGACTTCCGTGCACATCCACTGGCATATCTCGTCAATCGATTTATTCTTAATCCGAAGACCGCACGGACCATCGCTTTCACGCGATATCAGGCTGAAGCTCTGCGGCGCGCTGAATCAATACGCGGTGATCGCCTCGTGGTGATTCCAAACGGCATTTCCTCACCGCCGCCGACGGCCGTAACGTTGCGAGAGCTTTTCCTGCCAACGAAAGCCGCACCTGTCATTGCGCACGTCGGGCGTTTGTCTGCCGTCAAGAACCAAACACTGGCGCTTCACGCCTTTGCGGAGTTCTTGCCGAGCCGGCCCGATGCGCATCTCGTCTTCATCGGCGACGGCGCCGATCGGGCGAACCTACAAGCGCTTCAGCGCGAGTTGCATTTGGAGGATCGCGTTCATTTTGCAGGCTTTCGCTCTGATGCACGCGCCCTGTTAGGTACGGCGGATCTTTTACTCGTCACGTCTCAGAACGAAGCGATGCCGATCGCAGTACTCGAGGCCCTCTTTGCCGGCGTTCCAGTCGTTTCAACGCCTTGGAGTGGCGTCGAGGAAATTCTTGAAGAAGGCCGACTCGGAGTCATTGCAGAGTCGATGAAGCCGTCTGCAGTCGCAAGCGCACTTGTGCGCGCGATCGCGGACCCCGAGTCACCGGCAAGAACGAAGCTCGCTCGGGCGACGGCGGAGTCACGCTACAGCGTGGGAGCCTACGTTGAAGCGCACAAGGGGCTCTACGAAACGCTTTACGCGCAACATAATCGATTGGCGCAGGTCACGCGAGGGACGCGACAAGGCCGCGCATGAGCTGCAGCCGATCCGGCTGTGTCCGCAAATATTGATTCGCCTGGTCCACGAGCCGTTTGCGTAACGGCTCGTCTTGGGCTAGCAGCTTAACCAGTCCAGCCAGAGCGTTGGCATCGCAGGGCTCCGCCACTAGACCTCCGCCATGTTGCTCCAAGAAGCGACGGGCCTCTCCGGAAGCACAAGCAATCACCGGGGTTCCCGCGCAAAATGCATCGAAAATCTTCGTCGGAATGCTGTCCACAATGCCGCTGCGCAGTGTAACCAGTGCCGCTCCCGCCTTAGAGAGGACCTCGATTGCTTTTTTCCGTGAAATTGGCCCACGCAGCTCAACGTTGGTAAGGTGACGCCGGCCGATTTCCGATTTCAGGTACGGCGCTAGGGCGCCTTCGCCGATTAGCGTGAACTGATACCGCGGTTCATTCAGCAACAGCTCGGCGGCGTCCAAAATTACTTCCATGTTCGATGCCACTCCGAAGTTGCCGGCAAAAACAACCTCGAATCGCCGCGCGTCTTTGGCGTACTGCGTGCCGCACTCCACTCGATCGAATGTGTTGGGCACGAGGGCCAGTCGATGGGCCGGGACGCCGCGCGCCATGATCTGTTCTGCACCGGTAGGCGTAACGGCGACAATCAAATCGGCGCGGCGATAGACAAGTTGCATGACGGCCGTTATGGCGCGCTCGATCAAACCGCCCTTCCGTAGTTTGCCCATCGCCACGGCGATGTCGGGATAGACATCGCGCACGTCCACCAACAAGCGGGCCCTCGATGCTGTCTGCAAAGCAAGAGCCGGTAGCGCCATAGGTACATGCGGCAAAGAAAGGACGATCGTGTCGGTCCTTCGCAGGTGCGTCAACACGTAGAACGTCATGCCGACGGCGAGGGTCATCCAGCCGAGCACACGGCCTCCACGAATCGGGGGCTTCCACGAACCTATGCGCTCGATGCGCATGCCGTCCCGGCGTTCAGTATAATGCAGTAGCGCGGGGCGCTCGGGCGGCGCTCCGTCGCCGCCAAAGGTTGGAAACCCGGTCACAACCGTGACGTCGTGCCCACTCTCCAATAGCGCACGGCAAAACGATTCAGTGCGGTGCGATGCTGCACACGGCTCGGGAGTGAAGCGTTGAGTAATGATGACAAAGTGTTTTCTCATGGTGTTGCCCCGAGAGGTGCGCCGACATAGGTTTGCGCTTTTGCTCCCTTACGTCGCGGAAGTGGGACAAAACGCTGACACACTGCATACGCCCGCAGCTGCGCGACCAGAGCGAAAGCGAGCCACAGCATTTTTGCTCCGAAGAGATCTAGGAACATAGAAGCGAAGGCTAAAGCAACGAGCGTCGCAGTCAGCGCCACGCCCTCTTCCTGCAACTGAGGAATTGCTTCCAGCCTGCGCGACTCCCGAAGTTGGAGCCACCAAATAACGGCGACCGCGACGACTCCCAATATTCCCATCTCGACACCGTACTGCAGGAGGATGTTGTGCGATGCCCGGCTCCATCCCATGTTGTTGAGCCCTTGATACACGTAAATGTAGTAGCGGTCATAAGCGGAAGAGAAACTTCCAGCGCCCCACCCCAATAACGGACGGTGCTCGAAGGCCCGTAGCGCCACATGCCAAATGGGTAGCCGTCCTCCTCCGCCCGTCGTACCCACCTGGCCAAAGCGCTGCCAGACATCCGGATGAATCGCCGTAAGGGCAGCAGCGACCAGGGGCAATGGCCAGAGACGCTTGCGGTTTGGGGAGCGTAGGGCGAAGTAGCCGATCAATATAGCCCAGGGCGATAAGCGCGTCGCGCGATGCCGTTAGAAGAATCGCATAACACATCGTGCCGATGCCAAGCAGGTATAGCGCTTTCAGCAATAGGCGACGCTCGCGAAGCCACGCGTACAAACAGATTGCGATTGGGAGCAACAGGGAATCGGCGAATGAGTTGATGTCTTCGTAATTGTTGCCTTGAGCGAGCGCCAAGCGGCTGTCCCAATGCCCGTGACCGCCATGCGCAAAAGTCCACGTCGCGTAGAGCCCCATGCCGACGCCACCGGCGGCAATGATGATGAACAGACGTCGGACATTGCGCCGGTCCATTGGGACGATCGCGGCGCAGGTATAGACCAACACAAGCTCGAGGATGGCCACGAACGAACGAACGCCTTGTTCAGGATTGACTGTCCAGAGAAGAGAGGCGCCAAAGAGGCCGACAAAAATCAAACTCGCGTAAACCGCCGGACTAGGCGAGACAAGCATGCGTCTGCGATAGACATAAACGAGCAGCGCGACGCCTGCTAAGAGCCCTAACCATTTCGCTACTGATGAACCGGCGCTCGCTACGAGCAACGTATCGAGCGGGATGAGAACGGCATAGGCGCCATAGGGAAAAACGATCGGGTACCATAGCGCAACGCCCGCGAGCGGCACCAACAGCAGCACGATTATGGCACCCTTTAGATTCCCCGCCATTGCAAGCTTTTGTGCCAAGAGCCCGCAGCCGATCACTGAAAGCACAAGGGCGACACACAGAAGCCGATCGGGCGCTTTAAGGGACCTAACTGCTGAGAACACAGTGCGACCCCCCGGCGATCGTGTCTTCTTGGAAAAGAGCGCGCCCCGCCAACTGACGCGCAGTGTAGGACAACACGCGAACGCGAGAACTACGCTCGTCGACGTATCGCTTGAACCGTCGGGAGTATTCCCCGAATACCTGGCGTTGCGTCATCTTCTCGAGGACGCATAATTGTGAAATATGAAATGCGTGGTACTTCAAGGTCGCTAGGTGAGGACGGCCACGGCGGGTGCGTAACAAACTGTAAGCACTCCACCAGCCGAGATCGTACATTGGTAGCCGCTGTTCCAGCGTTCGAAGCACTTCTTCAAAAAGCTCTCCAGCCCACGGGACGTTTAGCGCTTTGTTGAGATCGTGTAGGCCCCACAAACTGTAGATGCAGCCGTTTAGGATGTGTGCAGCCGGCTCAACGGCAACCTCTTCCAGGAAAACGTCGCCATTCGAACGCCATACGATGCCGCCCGATGCGATCGTGCATCGGAACGGTTGCGCCGCTTTTTGGGCCGCTTCGGCATAGCCTTCACCTGGTTCCAGCTCCTCGGCACGCAGTAAAACTGAGATCGCTTCACCTTGTGCCATGCCGGAGATCCAGCCGGCGTTACGAGCATTGTACTTGGGCCACGGAATTTCGAAAGGATAACAGCCCCCAACGCCGGCTCGCGACTGCTGGCTATTGCGAAACCATTGCGCCTGGTTGCGAAAATCGATCTTGTACTTCTCATCACCCGAAGATAAAAATTTATCGTGACTATAAAGCGCAAATTGAGCGATATCGATTGGATGGTAACAGTGGTTTCGAATGGACCGCAGCACGCCGTTTCGGTCGCGCGGCATGATATCCCAATCTTCGCCATAAACGCCGGTTCCGGAAAACCAGCGGATGTAGTATGGCCCGAGTCCGCCTTCCAGCGCGGGCTCGTTTAAGGGGCGCTGATGGTCCCAGCGCGGCGGAAAGCTCAAAGCGATTTGCCGCAGACGGTTCGGTGGAATCGACCGTTTCAAGTTCAAGGGAGACGCTTTGCGCGTTGCTGCGCTTTTTGCGTTTCGTTATTGCGGCCAACCGGCGCAGGATTTTTCCAAGCGTAAGATATGTCCGCAAGCCGTCAACAACGATCCGTTCGGTATCAAGAACCGTAAGAGTATGCACCCCTCGCGGATACGGCGCCGCCGGCTCGATCCGCGCGACTGGTTCTTCATCAAAGTGCGTTCGCGTGAGGCGGCTGACACGGTGAATGACGATCGCAGCGCCGTAATTCTTGATGCAATCTTGCCCCGGGCGATATAACTCGCCTTCATGATAAAACAAGGCTCCAGCCGGGCGTGCGCTGCCGACATCAATCTTCACGGGGTTCGCGACGTGCGCTTCCCACGGCCCCGTAAGAGACGGCGCACTATAAAGGTAGAGCGCCTCGTTAGGGCCTTTGTCGGCCCGCGTGCAAAAAAGCCACAACCGTCCGTCGTGCCGCAACAACGTGGCGTCGCAGGCCCGAATTTCGGGGAGCATCAGGACAGGCTCGCCACTCGGCATACCGCCCGTGTCCAGGCGATACGCTCGCACGCCTGGCTCAGCGGAATTTTCGGGAATGCACCATCGCTCGCCGTCCAACTCAAACACAAATGGATACGAGAGGTGAGAATCCCGGTCAATCGCGAGTTTGTCGTCGGCGATCGTGTCCTTGTGGCCAAATTCAACCGACCGGATAGCGGCCTTACGGTCGCGGCGATCGTAAGACTCGTATAGAATACGACGCTTTCCGTCTGACTCAATGACAAATGGATCCGCGGCGAAGTCGCCCATCGGCAGCAGCCACTTCGCACCTTCGCTCGTTACGCCGGATTTTACGACGTCGGCGATTGCTGCATTCAATACCCCGACGTTCCATGTGCCTTCGACAAAGGCGGTTTGCAAAGCGTATTGAACTGCCCGGTGCGCCAACCCGAGTCCCAACATGGCGGTGTCCGAAGCCAATCGCCACCACGTTGGCCGCTTTTCCGCCTCATAGGGTATTGAGCGAAGCGCTCCGCTTTCGTTGTTTTTTGTCTGAATATACTGCGAAGGCCATTTAATCGCCACACTGAAGACGCGCTCGAGTAATCGTCGATACCGAATGCCGAATATAAACCGGGCGCTGCGCATCACGCGATAACCGCGGGCGTCCCGGCAAATCATCTCCGCAGTCGCCAGCTGACCGTGCAGTGCCTCATAGGCGTACGGCAGAGCTTTTGAAGAACCGAAACGAAACGAAAGTATGGAGGCGGCCGTCTCAAGAGGTGTCTGCTCGTCGCGCAGATCGACAACGTAATCGCACCCTAGCGGAACGGCGCCTGTCGCTTCGCCAGGCAGCACCCCGCTTTGGATTGCGACGTTTTTTAAAAGAGGCGAAAGCAACCCGAGATCGGTTCGCGGCTTTGTGCCCTTGCTCTGAGCAACCACCTGCAAACGAGCATCCGGAATGGTGCGCAAGCGCTCCAACAAGCGCAGCTTCCATGCCGGCGCGGCCGGCGAATCGAAGAGCACGCAGATTTGGGCCATCTTAGGCGCTGAGTGCGGCCTCCGCGGGTTGCGGAACCGCACGGCCTAGCACGTGCACCACAAAGCCGGCGCTCTCCCAAGCTTTGGCATCGAACATGTTGTGTGCGTCGTACAAGAGGCGGCCTCGCATTAAGGACGCGATCCTGTAGGGGTCGATGTCCTCAAAAATGCGATGTGGCGTCACGAGAATCAGCGCATCTGCATCCCTCACGGCGTCTTCCAAGGTCGCGCTCAGTGGGTACGGAAACCGTCGCACGTGCGGATCGTAGACCGTTGTGCTGAATCCGCGCTGCTGCAGCAGCTCAACGATATGCTGCGAAGGGCTCTCGCGCGCGTCTTCCACGTCGCCCTTATATGCCGCGCCTAAGATCGCGATTTTTTTGCCGAACGGTCCGTCGGGGAACGCATTGAACATTCGCCGCGCGATCCGATACGGCATGCGTGCGTTCACTCTTCGTGCCGACTGAATCAATTCCGTCGAGTACGGAATAGCGTGCGATAGGAAGACCGGATCGACCGGGATGCAATGGCCGCCGACACCTGGGCCAGGCTGCAGGATGTTGACGCGCGGATGCCGGTTTGCAAGCGCGATCGTTTCCCAAGCGTCGACCCCAAGCTCTTCGCAGACGCCGGCCAATTCGTTGGCAAAGGCGATGTTGACGTCTCGATACGTGTTTTCAATGCACTTCGTCAGTTCGGCGGTCACGCAGTCGGTTTCAAAAATTTCACCGCGGCAGAACGATCGATACAAGCGCGCCACAAAGGCGGCGTCCAGCGACGTGCGGCCGCCGATGAGGCGCGCGTTTTCGTAAAGCTCTTGCACGATGGCGCCTGGAATGACGCGCTCGGGACAATGGGCAATTCTCACAGCGTCCGGCGATATGCCCGCTTCGGCAATTTCACCGACGATAATGCGCTCCGTCGTACCCGGCGGAACCGTGGACTCCAAGATGATAGCGTCCCCCGGACGTACCACGGCGGCGATCCGTTTTACGGCGTCAGATACGCATCGCAGATCGGGGCGACTGTCGATCGCGGGCGTCGGAACGCAGATGATGTAAGCGTCGGCCGGCACGACGGATTCGCTGACTTGCAGGGAACCTGACTCCAGCGCCTGCGTCACGACCTCGCGGACGGGCTCTTCTTGGGTGGTTACCTTTCGAGAGCGAAGTTCATACAGAACCCGCGGATCGGTGTCGAAGCCGATAACGCTGTGGCCCGCGTTAGCAAACATGGCGGCTGTCGGCAGCCCGATGTATCCGAGCCCGAGTACGCAGATCTTCACGCGAGTTTCTCCCGTTCGCTCAATGGATTGTTGGTAAAAAGCGCCATCAGCCGTTGCGCCTGGCGATTGGCATTGTGCCGCTCTCGCGCGACACGTGCAGCGTTTTCGCGGTACTGTCGCGCACGAGCCGGATGCTGCAAAAGGCCTTCCAGGGCCGCTGCCAATGCGCGCGCATCGCCCGGCGCCACCAAGGTGCCGCAATCCGGCTCCACGAGTTCAGGAATGCTTCCGGAAGTGGTCGCGACCACAGGAACGCCGATCGCCATCGCCTCAATGAGGGCTGCCGGGATGCCTTCCATTTCCTTCGGCCCGCGATCGTCGCTCGGCAAAACGACGACATCGTATTCGCCGCCTTGCATCTGTGCGTGCAAGCGATCTTGGGGCACAACTCCCGCAAAGTGCACGATTCGTTCGATGCCGTAAGCGCGCGCAAGCTGCTCCAGTTTTGGACGCAGCGAGCCGCTGCCGGCCAAGGTGCACCGGACGATGACGCCACGCTCGTTCAGCAGCTTTAGGGCAAGCAACAACGTGCTGTGGCCCTTTACCGGAACCAAGTTAGCGGGACAAAGTATTCTCAGCGCATTGCCCGTCAAGACGCGCGGCGCTCGATAGGGCTTGAGCGGAATGCCCAGCGGAATGCAAATGGCCGTTTCGCGATTACTGACCGACAGATCGCGTCGCCCGCGCTCCGAAATAGTACGTACGAAGGACGCGTCAGCGAGCTTTCGATCGCGCAGGTTACCGTCATAAATGTCCCAGCGATGCGCGCTTGCACTCCAGGGTATGCCGGCGATTCGGGCAGCGACGTAAGCAACGGTCGCCGGTGACGAAAGCCAGTAGGCGTGCACGTGGTCGACACGGTGCGCTTGCAACCACGAAGCTACTGCAAATGCCTTTGGAAGGACTGCAGCGTTCTTGAGCTTGTGGCGGACGGGGCCTGGTGCGCTCAACAATCCACGCGCCATCTGCCAACAGGCACCACGCCGGCGCACCATCGTGCGGAAGGCGGCGCGCAGCACGGCCAGCGAAACGAGCGGCTCGACGATCGGCAACGATCGACGAGTTCACGCTCTGTACGGGCGCGGATTTGGGCCGTACCGGGATTACATAGAGCCGCTCGCAGAGCGCGGCAAGCGCGCCGGCCTCACCCTCGAGCCACGGCTCCGTGTTGCGCGCCGGATATGAAACGCAGACGATTGCTAGACGCATCGTCACGCCACCGAACGGCCGAAACGTGCGGGCGTCTGAACGATCGCCGGCAAAAGCACCATGCGTCCATTGTAGCTCGCCGCAATACTGACGCGAGAGAACGAGCCAGCCCCGCTGCGGAGGCTTTTGGTCTTAGGTCTTGTTGAGCCTGATTGCGTTCAGCTGCGCCGAAGAAGCGGCGATCCGTATGCGAAGCCCATTTACGCTACAGCGTCGGACCGATGGCCCCCCGCCGTTGGGCCTATCTCACTATGTCGCGGCTTCAAGTGAAGCGTAGCATCAGTTCTGGTGCTTGGGGGCAAATCGCGGAAAGGAGGTCGTGATGTACCAAAAACCGGTTCTGCTGGCATCGTTTGACGCACAAGCCGTTCTCACCGAAGTCGTCGGTCAGGGCAGCGGCACGACGGGCGAGCGGAGGTTCTGGTAGCGAAGGTCGAGGGGCCTACAAGGTAGGGCCCTTCGCCACTACCGCGCACTTAGGGCTAAACTGTATCATGATGCCGTTGCGGCTAAGCCGAGGCATTTCCGCAATGGAACTCGCATACCCCAGGGGGTAACTCATGTACGCGAAGCCCGAGGTGATTGCGTCGTTCGACTCGCAAGCCGTCCTCGCCGAAGTTGTCGGCGGCGGCAGCTGCGCAGCCAGACGCTAGCGCGGAACACCGGCGAACAGGGCCGGCGCTGAGCGTCGGCTCTGCTGCTTTCATGCCTCAATTCATAGACGCTTCGCAACTTCAACGCATCCAGATAGCGCCGCCGCAATTCTCGGCGCTCGATGCAAAAACGCGCACCCGAGCCGCGGTTGCTTTGGGCGGGCGCGGCGTTTCCTGCGCATTTTCTGATCCCGTCGTAGCAGAGCGATTTCGCAGCCGATATCGTCACCTGAAATGCGAACGGGGCGACCTTCGGTTTGTCGTTTGCTCCGATGACGACGATTACGTCTTTGCTACGCGAAACCAGGGCTTTCGTTGGGATGGCGGCCGCCTGCATCCGTTCGACGTGGCGTTTCTGGCCGACGCCGTCGTCACGACGGTAGCCTTCGCCGCCGAAACCGACGTCGTAACGTTTCACGCAGCAGCATTGCGGGCAGACAATTCGGCATTTGCGCTCGTCGGACACACTCACGCCGGCAAATCTACAACCGCTATCGCTTGCGGTTTTGCCGGCTACGATTTGTATTCCGACGAGTTTTGCCGCGTCGCCTCAAACGGCGTGCTGCCGGTTCCGCGCTCGCTGAGCTTGCGTGCCGGCGGCATCAAGATGCTTCTGCAATCGCGACTTGCGCCGCAGTCCTTCCGTCGCAAAGCCACAGCATTGAACGGTAAAGGCTGGGAAGATGCCGGATACGATGAACTTTTCGGCGGTGTCCCTGAGCTCGATCCAACCCCGCTTCAGCATCTTTTCTGGCTGAACGGATTTGCTGAAAAGCCTCGAATTATCGAAATTCAGCCCTATCGGTTGCTTCCGGAAATCGCGCCGTTTGCACGTGCCGGAGGCGGCGGCGCCCTTCGCGTTGCGAATTTGTTGAATGCCGTGCGCGGCGCAAAATGCTACGAGTTGCTGCTGGGCCCCATAGATGAAACGGTGGCGGCGATTGGACGCATCGTTCGTGAATAGCGTACGCACCATACGAGCCGCCCTTCAAGCGACGGGGAAAGCGCGCGTCCGTATGACGGGCACCAGCATGACACCGACGTTAGTCGAGGGCATGGAACTCGAGCTGCTTCCGGTTACCAGGGGCCTGCGACGCGGCGACGTCGTCGTTTTCCCAAACGGTGAAACGCTGGTTGCTCACCGCGTCGTCGGACGAACAGGCTCGCACGTGCAAACCGCCGGCGATGCCCAACCGCACATTGTCGAAAACGTGTCGCCGGATTCCATCGTTGGCCGTGTGTCCCAACATACGGCGGCAAGCGCGCGTGGCGCCGTGCTTTCACATGCACGCCCGCTTCGGGCACTGTGGTCCGCATCGCGTTTGCGAATACACGCGATACGCGAGCGAGATCTGAGTGCCCGGCTCTTCCTAAACACCGTCTTTGCCGCGGTGTGTGGAAACGACGAGCTCGTCCGGCACATCGTTGAGCGTCACGCCGATGCGATTCTCCGGATAGCCTCGGAAGAGCGCTGTCTGGTGTATCTCCGTTCGCACGCGCGTGAAGTTGTGGATGCGCAGATCAATTGGCGAGAAGAGATCCGCCGCCAAGTCGCCGCGGCTTCGCTGCAGAACAACCGGCTGCGCCGCGAAGCGCTGTCGATCGTTCGCGCGTTTGCCGACCGGAATATTCCCTCAGTCTTGCTCAAGGGGGCCGCACGCGCGGTCGCCGACCCCGAGGCATGGCGACACCCGTCCTCCGACGTCGACGTACTCGTGCCGTCGGCGGACGCTGCAGCTGCGGTCTCCGCCCTGGCGTCACTCGGGTATTGCGCGCAAGGCGAACCTGCGAACTACACCACGCACCATCATGAAGTGCCCCTGATGTCTCCCACCGGCATTGTTGTTGAGGTCCACACCGCACTCGCTCGCGGGCGGGTTCAGCACAACGCTTTCGGCTGGGAAACGCTGCAAAGATACGCGTGCACCGTCGATGCGAAGGGTCCCGTAAAAGTTCTGGACGAGGCCGCCTCGGTTTATCATCTGCTGGTACATTCGCTGGAGGAGTTGCACGTTCGCGATCTCGCCTTAGCAGCGGAGTCTCTGCGGCGCAGTCCACAGATCATCGCCGAAGTCCGGGCGATGATCGCCCAGGGCAGTGCGCGCACGCGTTTGAACGCTCTGCTCGATTTTGCTTGCCGCCTTGCGGGCATCGAACCCGCAAGTCGGGGTGCGGAACGTTGGCTTAGTGCCTGGCTGCAACGGCGGTTTGGACTACCTCCGAAGCTGCAACCCTATTCACAAATGATCGATGCGACGCTCGTTGCGTTCGCGTGCGAATGGCGGGACGCCACGGACACGTTTCTCTCATCCGCAGGCGAAACAAACGGGACGTTTGACGTGGCAACAAAAATCGGCGCGCCTTGGCGCGCGCCTCCTCGCTGTACCGATTATCGCGGTATGTCTGGCGCTTGCCCGGCTTTAGGCCGGAACAATTAACCCCAAGTCGCGAAACAGCCCGACCGCCTCCTCAGCATCCTGCAACGCTTGAGCTTCGGTGATTCCATAGCGGCGCTGAAGCTGGTCTGCCAATTCTCGAATGCTCTTCGGCTCACCGCATGCTTCCAAGATCTCGCCGGCGGTAGCATTCAGAATGTGTACCTTATCGGCTGTGGGATCGTAGGCGACGACATCGTCGCCGCTTTTGCGAAGCTCGACGGCTTCCGGACGCTTGAGCAGCGCGTCCATCCCGGCTAGTACTGCGCCAGCGTGCCGGCAACGCGCTCTGCATGCACGGCTTTCTTGAAAAGCAACAGCGAGAGCGGCAATCCCAGAATCGAAACGACGGCGAGCCACACGAGGTCTCCGGAAACTTGAGCGAAGGGCGCTCCGTGGAGAGCGGCTCGCATGGCGCTGAGCGCGTGCGTGACCGGTATCATCCAAGAAATGACGCGCAGCGGTAACGGCAGCAGCGCGACCGGGAAAAGAACGCCGCAAATGAACGACATGGCGCCGCCGACGAGAAAGTTTGCCGGCGCGCTCTTCAACCTCAGCGTGCCGCAAGCGCTTAGCACACCCACCGGCACCATCGAGCTCACGATTAGCGCAAAGCAGACGAGCGTCAACGGAAGGTTAGCGTGCGCGAACTGTCCGCCTCCGTAAAGCAAGGCTGCGAGCCCCAAATAAATGATGGCCTGCGCGGTAGAAAGGGCCAGCGGCCACGCCATACTCGCCAACACATAGGTTGCCACGTTGGGGCTGGATGCGAGCGTGGCCTCAATCGTGCCGAGAACCTGATCGTCGCGTATCGCGCGATCGACGCTGGTCATCGTGACCTGCATGATTGAAAAGAACGCGAGATTGATGACGGCGTATTCAAAATAGCTGCCGTGATGGCCCAGGCCGAACATGCGTGAATTCGGGATGAGCTTCGAGATGAAATAGGCGCCGGATACAGAGATGGCGATGCTGACCCACTGCATCGAAAACTGCATGGGATATGCAAGCGCAAGACGGAAATCGCGTCGAAAAAATGCGCCGACGTGCGCCGTGCTTGCAATCATTGCCCGCTCGCGATAGCGAAGGATCGTGCGGCGATGGACGCAGCAGGCCGAGTACCCGCAACGATTCCCTCGTGAATTTCCGCCACTCGATCGCACATTTCGGCAACTTCCTGCAGCGAATTCGTCGCGACGACGGCGGTCTTTCGCATGTCGCCGACCAAGGTGTCGCGAATGAGTTTTCGGATTTCGTCCGCATGTTCCGGATCGATTGCGCGCGTCGGCTCATCGAGAACCAGAATCGGCGCATCGCTCAGCAGCGCTCGAGCTAACGCGAGCCGGTGCCGCATTCCCGTCGAAAAGCTGCCGTAAAGACGATCGAGATCGCGATGCAGTCCGAACATCTCTGCGCACCCGCCGATTCGATGCTGCAGCGCCTTTCCGCGCAACCCCGCCAAGCTGCCGAAGAATTCTAAGTTCGCGCGTGCGGTCAGACGATAGTAGAATGAGCGATCGTCGGCAATGCCCAGGCCCAGCATGCTTCGAACCCGTCTCGCATCTTTGACCACGTCCACGCCAAGCACCTCAATCGCGCCCGCCGTCGGAAAGGTCAATGAGGCGATCATTTTTAGGATCGTCGTCTTGCCGGAGCCGTTTTCGCCAAGAAGGCCTAAGATCGTACCGGGCTCCACATCAAAGCTGACGTCACGCAGCACAACGCGATCGAACCGCGGCCGTAACTGCGCGAGCGGCGAGAGCGAACCGGAGCCGAAATACTTTGTTACGTGGTCGAGGCGTATTGCCGGGGCCATATGGGCTACCATATCGGAGAGTGCGAGGCCGGCACAGAGGACAAGGTCGGGCGCCTCGAACCCAAAAGGCCTAAGCGGCGCGGGGCCGCGCCGCTCTAGCGCTACGCTACGGCCAAGGCCCTATTGTCGGAGGACGCTACCTGGACGCGCAGTTGTGCTGCGGGCTGCGCCTCGTTTCCACGGGGTCGCGCGACCTCGACGTCAGTTAACTTGGCCAGCAGCTGAGCGCGCGATTTTACGCCGAGCGCCCGATGAATCTTTCCGATGTGGATGCGCACGGTATTTGGGCTAATGCCGAGGTCCTGCCCCACCTCTTCGATGCGCTTCCCTTCCTTCAACTGTGCCACGATCTCGACTTGTCGCTCGGTCAAGCCGACAAGCGCACCCACTCGTTTGGCGCTTGCCTGCACGCGCGTCGCGACGAAACTGCGCGGGTAATCCTTGCAGTGCTCTTCCGCTTGCTGCAGCCACTTCTGCTCGTGCGTAATGTTGTAAAGCAGCAGCGCAGCCTGCGCAGCCCGCCAGTTGTGTTCAATGTGAGCGAATATTGTAAACGCGCTCTCACCGTACCGTTGGGCTTCGCCGTCATTACCCATCGCTTGATATGCGGTAGCCCTAGAGAACGAAACTAGAGCTTCGAAGCGTTGTTCATGCACCACAGCCATGTTACGCAGCATAAATTTATGAAGCTGTTCGGCACGGTCAGTCAGCTCCAGCGCTTGCATTGGACAACGCTGCGCAAGAAGCTCGGCAGCCATAATGAGCGCCACGGCTTCATCGCCGACCATGTGCGACCAGTCGTGCTGGCTGATTAACTCAATGGCGTCGTCTAGCTCTGCATTGGCGACATGATGCTGCCCCGAGATAAAAGCGACTTTGCATCGATCGATATGCGACCAGATGCCGGCAATCTCGCTATCCACGAGTCGCTCAGCGCGATTTAGCCGGCGAAATGCTGCGATGTACTCCCCGTTCACTGCCGCGGTCCACGCCAGCGCACGGGCGACCTGAAATCTATAGAAGCCTAGATCGTCAGTCCACGCCAGTTCTCTTTCCAGGCGGGAAAGCAGCGGCGCCGCTTCCGGCAGCGACACTTCACGTGCTAAAGCCGCCAAGGAATGGGCTGCAGCCGCGACCATACCAATATCAATTTCCGGGTTTGAGCAAAGCCGCTCGATGGCTTCGATCTGGTGAGTGGCTTGCTCTCTGTACTTAGATTGAACGCCGCAGAGTGCTCCACGCAAAATCGTAAAGCCAGCGCACCTAATCGGATCCACTGTGTCCGCGTTGCGATTTCGATCCACTAGGTCGGCAACGCGGGCGTAGTCACCAGTCATGTATGACGCGACCGCGTCATCGTACTCGACCTCAACACGAGCATGTGCTTCAAAGGCGCTCGTATCGCCGATCAATGCTATTTCGTGCCGTGCTTGTTTCGCGTTGCCTTGACCGGCAAATGCCGCCGCCAGTTTCGCATGTGTCCGGGCCCGAAGTTCGAGCGTAAAAGGTTCGTTTCGCGCCTGTAATTCCGACAGCAGCAGAACAGCGTCGGCGTTGCGGCCTTGTCTAATGTGAACCTGACCAGCGAAGATGTCCCGTTCGGGAGTCTTCGGCATTTCCTCGAGCAAATGCAAACAGTCCGCATAGCGTCCTTCTAACCAGGCGCTACGGACTATATCGGGTAAGGCAGAAGCCGCGTGGTGTAGTGTCACAATCCCCCGGCGCCGTTAGACGCTGGGTGCAGTCTACCCTCTTAGGGCTAGTTTGTTTCGGTTAGTGGCTGTGCCCCACTGGGATGCCGCCCATGCTGTCGTGTTTGCCGACGGGAATGCCTCCCATGCTATCCATCGAGTGAGGGGCGCCCACGGGGATCCCACCCATTGAGTCGGCTGGGGCCGCGCAAGCCGCATGCCCAGAGAACATCGACATCAAGAAACAGAGAAAGACCGCCAAATTGGACCTCCGAAGTGCTTTAGGGATAGTCCTACTATAGTCGGTTAAGACTATCCACGTCCACTAATATTACGAAGGCTAGCAGCCCGGCACAACGCCCGGTTGGCCCGCCAAGCAAACAAAAAGCCCTACCCCGGACGACGTGACCTCTTTCGGCTATAAAGGGGCGCTACTGCGCCTGGGCGGTCCCAGAAGCCGAATACGCATCGGAACGGAAGCGCCAGTAGACCATGGCCGGCACCGAGTCGTGCGCGAAGAGCGCCACCTGCGCCACCGCTTGTGATGAACGGGCTGAGATTCCGACGGCACTTTCATAAACCGCTTCCGAAAACGACAGATCGTCGATCTCAATGCTGTCAGCGCCGGATCGCATCGTCGGAAGATCGGCAAAGGCGCCGCTCAAGCCGAACGTCGCTTGATCTTCGGGAACGTAGAGCGAGAGTTTGAACGGACCGGTGTCGCGATCTCCGGTATTACGCACGCAAACTCTGGCGTACGGCGTTCCCTCCAACGATACGGAGATCGGATCGCCGTTGCGGGCGTTTGACGCCAGCAGGCCAAAACAGCGCCAAGTAAAGTACGCAGCAATGCCGCTGAAGACCGCCGTACACAGGGATGAAAGCATGAAAACGATCCCGGCAATGCGCCGGAATCGTTTTCGTCTACGTGCGCGTTTTTTCTTTAGAACTCTTCTTCCGGTCCCTCGCGGAACGCGGCTTCAGGCTCCTCTTCCTCATCCACAAAGGATGGCGGCTCTTCGGTAACTTCTTCATCTTCTTCTTCGAGCTCGTAGCCCTGCTCCGCGTCCTCTTCCTCTTCGGCCGTTTCTTCTTCTTCGTCGAGATCTTCCGGCGCATCGATCGTTCGTGCACTCGAAACTTGCGTATCGCCGTCGGCCGAAGCCATGCTTCCACCTACGGGTCCCGTGACGATCGGCTTGGAATCGTCGATCTCTTCCTCTTCTTCCTCTTCAGCTTCGGGGGCTGCCGGTGCAGCCGCGCGTTCAGCTTCTGCCTCGCGCTGCGCTGCAGCCGTCTGCGTCATGCGCGGATCTTCATCGCCCATCAGCAGGCCGATCTCTTGCGCACGCTCCCCGACGTCGTCGTCTTGGATGCGGATCTCCACCTCTTCACGGTTTTCGGTCAACACCTTCACGTCGAGCGCGAGCGATTGCAGCTCCTTGATCAAAACCTTGAACGATTCAGGAACGCCCGGTTCCAACACGTTCTCGCCTTTGACGATCGCTTCGTACGTCTTGACGCGCCCAACGACGTCGTCCGACTTGACGGTAAGCAACTCTTGCAGTGTGTAGGCAGCGCCATACGCTTCGAGCGCCCACACCTCCATTTCGCCGAACCGCTGTCCGCCGAACTGCGCTTTTCCGCCGAGCGGCTGTTGCGTGATCATCGAGTACGGGCCGGTGGACCGCGCGTGGATCTTGTCGTCGACCAAATGGGCCAGCTTCAGCATGTAGATGAGGCCGGTCGTGATCGGCCGTGAGAAACGCTCGCCGGTGCGGCCGTCGCGCAGCCACGTCTTGCCGTCTGCCGGCAAGCCTGCGTCCTGAAGCCACTCGGTGATGTCTTCAGCGTGCGCGCCGTCGAACACCGGCGTCGCAACACTCATGCCGAGCATGCGCGCCGCCCATCCCAGATGCGTCTCCATGATCTGTCCGAGGTTCATGCGCGACGGAACGCCGAGCGGATTGAGCACGATGTCGACCGGCGTGCCGTCTTCCAAGTACGGCATATCCTCTTCGGGCAACACTTTGGCGATCACGCCCTTGTTGCCGTGGCGGCCCGCCATTTTATCGCCTTGCAGAATCTTGCGCTTCTGCGCGACGTAGACGCGTACCAAATGGTTGACGCCCGGTGAAAGCTCGTCGCCGTTTTCGCGCGAGAACACCTTCACGTCGATGATCTTGCCCTTTTCGCCATGGGGCACTTTGAGCGACGTGTCCCGAACTTCACGCGACTTCTCGCCAAAGATTGCGCGCAGCAGCCGCTCCTCGGCGGTCAGCTCCGTTTCGCCCTTCGGCGTGACTTTGCCGACCAGAATGTCTTCCGGCCGCACCTCAGCGCCGATGCGAATGATGCCGCGCTCGTCGAGATCTTTGAGCGCATCTTCGCCGACGTTGGGAATGTCGCGCGTGATCTCTTCAGGGCCGAGCTTGGTGTCGCGCGCCTCGCACTCGTACTCTTCGATGTGGATCGAGGTGAAGCGATCGTCCTTGACCATGCGTTCGCTGATCAAGATCGCATCTTCGTAGTTGTAGCCTTCCCACGGCATGAACGCGACGAGCACATTCTGTCCCAGGGCAAGCTCGCCGTCATCGGACGATGGGCCATCGGCCAGAATCTGTCCCGGGACGACGTGCTCGCCGACGTGCACGATGGGACGCTGGTTGATGCACGTCCCGGCATTGCTGCGCGTGAACTTAAGCAAGTCGTACGGTTTTTCGATGCCTTCGTCGGTGCGCACGGCTATCGTCTTTGAATCGACAGAAAGAACCTCGCCCGGCTCCTCCGCGACGATCAGACTGCCCGAGTCTTTGGCGGCGCGATACTCCATACCGGTGCCGATGATCGGCGCTTGCGGCTGCAAGAGCGGCACGGCCTGACGCTGCATGTTGGCGCCCATGAGCGCGCGGTTCGCGTCATCGTGCTCCAAGAACGGAATCAGCGCCGTCGCCACCGAGACGATCTGTTTGGGCGACACGTCCATCAGCTGCACGCGCGACGCCGGCTCTTCGATATACTGCTCGGCATAACGGCAGACCACCGACTCCGACATGATTCGGCCGTCCTCGGCAACCGGCGTGTTGGCCTGCGCGACGATGTACTCGTCCTCGCGATCCGCCGTCAGGTAGACGATCTCGTCGGTCACGCGGCCGTCATGCACCACGCGATACGGCGTTTCGATGAAGCCGAACTTGTTGACGCGGCCGTATGTCGCGAGCGACCCGATGAGCCCGATGTTGGGTCCTTCCGGCGTTTCGATCGGACAGATGCGCCCGTAGTGCGAGTGGTGGACGTCGCGCACTTCGAACCCGGCGCGCTCGCGCGAGAGTCCGCCGGGACCGAGAGCCGAGAGCCGGCGCTTGTGCGTGAGTTCCGCAAGAGAATTGGTCTGGTCCATGAACTGCGAGAGTTGCGAGGAGCCAAAAAACTCTTTGATCGCGGCCACGACGGGACGGATGTTGATCAGTGCCTGAGGGGTGACGGTTTCAATGTCTTGCACCGTCATGCGCTCGCGCACCACACGCTCGAGCCGCAGCAGCCCAACGCGGAACTGGTTCTGCAGCAGCTCGCCCACGGAACGAATGCGCCGATTGCCCAAGTGATCGATGTCGTCCGCTGAAATGACGCCGGTCGCCACTTTGATGAGGCGGCGGATGACGGCGACCATGTCCTCGCGCGTGAGGCTGCGCTTTTCGATGGGCGGCATCTGCAGCTTGGCATCGGCGTACTCGTCGTACGTGACGGTCGGCTCGCTCGCGCGCGCATCCGCATCCGGATTCTCGACGCGATAGCGGAACTTGCCGTTGAGCTTGTAGCGTCCGACGCCGGCGAGATCGTAGCGCTTGTCGTCGAAAAACAGCGATTCCAGCAGCTTCTCGGCGTTTTCGGCATTTTCGGGTTCGCCGGGACGCAGCTTCTTGTAGATTTCCTTCAGCGCGTCTTCGCGCGTTTTGACGTCTTTGTCTTTTTCGATCGAATTCCGCACCAACGGAGAGTCGTCGAACAACTTGAGAATCGCTTCATCGCTCTCCCAGTCGTGTCCCAAGTCCGGCCGTGAAAGCGCGCGAATGAACGTCGACACGTAGATCTTACGGTTCTTGTCGATCCGGACGCCGATCGTGCCTTCCGTTTCATCGTTCTTCGTGCCGTTGTCGGTTTCGAACTCGATCCACGCGCCCCGGTTCGGAATGATCGTCGCGTTGAACGTCGGACGGCTGTTCGTGTCGGTGTCGCGGTTGTAGTACACGCCGGGCGAGCGCACGAGCTGACTGACGATCACGCGCTCCGCGCCGTTGATCATGAACGTGCCCTTTGACGTCATCAAAGGAAAGTCGCCCATAAAGATTTCTTGATCCGGGATGCCTTTGATCTCGCCGGACTCCGCCGTGATCAAGCGCACGCGCACGCGCAGCGGCGCGCTATACGTCATGTCGCGTTCGCGGCACTCCTCGACGGAATACTTCGGCTCACCCAAACTATGCTCGCCGAACTCGAGCACTAAGTTGCCGGTGAAGTCTTTGATCGGCGAAATCGACGCGAAGGCTTCGGCCAATCCGTCGGTTTTGAACCACTCGAAGCTCGCCTTTTGCAGCTCGATCAGATTGGGCACTTCGAGGACGTGCGGAATCTTGCCGAAGCTGTGTCGGTCGCGGCGAGGTCCCGGATCCGGCGGCTGCTCGATCGTAAATGCGCCGGTTGCAGCCGGAAATACGCCGGCTTGCACCGCTCCAAAGCTTGCGGCGCCGTCGCCTGCACGCTTTGATTTTCCGTTAACGGGCTCTACCGCTCGACTGCGCCGGGGTTTGGCCGTCGATTTAGGAGCCGTCGTTCTTGCCATTAAGTTCTCTCTCTCGCACGCACGCTAAAAAGAACGAGACGTCCGCCGCTAAGGCGCGTGCTCGTCCTTCTTTATGTTCTCATGCCTTATGCGGCACGGGGCATAGAAAAGTAGTATAGCACCCCAGCCGCCAGAGTCAAAACCTGCGGTCCTACTGACCGGCCGCCTATGCCCCGGGCAGCGTGCCTCGCAGCGTCAGCGTGGGACGCCCGGCAGAGCGGTCGCCAAGGGCCGCCGCTAGGCCAATCAGCACGATGATGCTAAACGTGGGCAAAAACGACAAGCCCAATGCAATAACTTGCGTTATATAAGGATGCGCAAACGTGTCCGATACCATAATCCGGCACTACCCTACATCATCGGTACATTGAAAGCAAGCGACAAAAGCGGAAGGGCTGGAGTTCGCTGTCTCCCGCAGAAGCCGCACCGCATGCGAATCATGACGATGGTCTTGGCCTGCTTGGGCATCGTCGCGTGCTCCGCAGCCGGCGCGGCCAAACGGGCCCCAGTCGATCCTCGGACCGCCCATTGGACCTACATGGCGTCCGAGGACCAGAGCGGCTACATGTACGCGGGCTGCCGGATTTTTCCAGGGACCCCCGGCGGCTCGGGCGGCGGCTGGTTCGACACGGATATTTCCAAGGCACCCGAAGATCCCAGCAGCTCGATGCGGATCAAGGCCTACTACGACGCCCTGCGAGCCGGTCGAGTCGATCAGGGTTTCAATTTATGGACCGTCAACTGGAGTAACGGCCCCTTCGTCGAGTTCATCAATTGGGCGAACAACCGGACGCCGTTAGTGCCCGTCCACGGCAATCCGCACCCCGTTGACTGGAAGATGCCCTGGAGCAACGTCTTCCAGAGCGAAATCCCAGCGGGCGCCGATAGGCATGCCATCGTTTTCAATACAGATACTTGCACGGACTACGAGCTTTTTGCGGCGCATTGGAACGGTTACGGCTGAACGCCTATTCCGGACGAACTTGGAACGTCACTCTGCCATTCCCGGTGATCTCCACGACGTGGGGCTCGACGGCAGCCGGTTTACCCTTGCTTCCGCTGACCTTGAAGCCGGAGGACCTTGCAATCGGCGTGCTGCGCCATGCGTTGGGCTTCTCTGCCGTGGGTTGTGAAAACGTTACCGGTATATCCAACAACGGCGGTGTTCCGCCGGCGCCGATCCCGCCGGGCATGACGTGCAACTACACGGGGCCGCCGACCGAGGCTAACATTTCCTTGGTCTACGGAAGCCATATCCGCCTCAAAGCCTCATTCGACGACTCGCATTTTCCTCGCGAAGCCAAAATCGTGGCTGAGGGGCTTAAGCGCTACGGCGCCTACGTTTCGGACACTGGCTGCTGCAACTCGCTCGCCAACGCCGAAGACGCTTCTGGGGCAGCCGTCTGGACTGTCGCCGATAAGGCGGCTATCCACTCGCTGACGATCCTCGACTTCGACGTGGTACCTCCCTCAGCGAAATAACCGTACGAACTCTTTACTTAAGTCCTAACCTATTCAGGGGATGCCGCAACGCACTCTGCTGAACTTCCACCCGATGCTCTGGGCCATGAAGGCCCTGCGTGCTTGGGAGGATATGTATGCGGCGTCAAATCTTTGGAGTGGCCGCCATGGCCACATCGCTCATCGTAGCGGCATGTTCCGGCGGAAGTGCCGGCGGAGGAGGCGCGACGGGCTCGGGGGCGCTCCCCGATGCAGCTCTCGGCCCTGGACAACCAATATCCAGCGGGCCTCACCATGCGCATCAGCTCTCCCACGCCGTCTCCGACGCCAACTTCAACCCCGCCACCCAGCGGATCTGGTTATACATACGCCGGCTGCCATATCTTTCCAGGAACGGCCGGCGGCTCAGGCGGCGGCTGGTTCGATACCGACATCTCCACCGCACCGGAAGACCCTAACAGTGCCGGCCGCATTCAAGCGTACTACGATGCGCTAGCGGGCGGAGGCGTAAGCCAAAGCTTCAATGTTTGGACCGTTAATTGGAGTTACGGCCCGTTCGCGGAATTCGTTAACTGGGCGAACCAGAGTACGCCGTTGGTTCCCGTCAACGGAAACCCTCACCCCATCTCGTGGAAGATGCCGTGGAATAACAGCACATTCCAGCTCGAAAATCCGTCCGGCGGCGATAGACACGCAATCGTAATCGACAGGTCCAACTGTACCGACTATGAACTTTTTGCTGCGCAATGGAGCGGCAATAGCTTTAACGCCAATGGCGGTCGCACGTGGGACCTCACGAAGCCGTTTCCGGTGATTTCGACGACTTGGGGCTCTACTGCAGCCGGACTGCCCCTTTTGCCGTTGGTGCTGACACCCGAGGATTTGTCCAGTGGTGTGCTGCGGCACTCACTCGGCTTCTCAGCCGTCGGTTGCGAGAACGTGACGGCGATATCGAACAACGGCGGCGTGGCTCCTGCGCCGTATCCGCCTGGCAAAACGTGCGACTACACCGGTCCCACAAATGAAGCCAACAGCTCGCTCGTGTTCGGGAGCCACATCCGCCTCAAAGCTTCATTTGACGATTCCGGTTTCCCGCGCGAAGCCAAGATCGTTGCCGAAGGCCTCAAACACTACGGCGCGTACGTCTTTGACCTTGGTTGTTGCAATTCGTTCGAGGCCGCCGAAGATCTCTCCGGTGCTGCAACGTGGACTTGGGCAGATAAGACCGCGATACAGTCGCTGACAATTCAAGACTTTGACGTCGTAGCCCCGAACGCGATGTAGCAAGAAAGAGCCGCCGCGCGATCGCGCGGCGGCTTACCTTTGCGGCTTACGCGCCTGAATAAACGCACTGCTTGTTCGGAGATCCTCATCCGTCAGGTGTTGAAAGCGAGAAGCGAGCTGTCGACGGCTGATCGCCGGCGGCACCTCAGAACGTTCATCGCAGAGTATCTCGTATCCCAAACTGCGTATGATTTGTAAGTGCGTTGAGTGAGCAGCCCGGTTCAGCTGGATACGTCTTCGGCCGTTCGCAATTGCCCACAGGCGATCCGAACATGCCCAGTGACCGCTCCACTGCTTGGTCATGCTACACCTGAACGTGATCTCGTGCGACATCGATCCTCTCGGAGCAAGCCATCGGTCCATTGCCGCGTACGTGGCCTCCAGGTCATGCGCGTACTCTAGAACAGCCTGTGAGAACATGAATTCAATTGAACCTGCCGCGATCGTGCCGGCATCATACCATGGCGCAAAGTACGCAATGGGCGACTCACCTAGTCGATCGCGGTCGTTGAGCGCCTCGCGGATTCGCTCCAGGCGAGAAGGGGCGAGCGAACGCGCGAGCATGGCTTGCGTCAAAATGTGGCGGGGAAACTCGTATGACTGAAGTTCCGGTTTGACGGCGGGAAGTTCGTGATTGTCCGGGATTGAAGCGCGATTTCTGAAGAGCTCAATAAGTTGATCCAAAATGCGAAGATTTGTTTCTGGTGCGGCAAAGCGAATGACGTCCAGCGAGCAGTATCGCTTGACGCCGCTAAGGAGAGCTGACAAGCCCACACCCAGAGAATCGCCCGGACCGAGTTCCGCCACTGTGCCGAAAATAACGTCAATACCGTTCTCGTAGGCTTTGACAAGGTGACGTAACCACACTGAATAGCAGTAACGGGCGGAAACGCTTCCGCCGGTTTGCTTTGCCCTCGTCAAGGAGGCGAAGACCGGGAGATGCGTAGCCACCCCGACAAGCAAGGGGCGCATTCGTACCATATCGCACTCGTAGTTTATCACTCCGGCGCCGAACGCTACGCTTGTGCCACGAGTTCGCACGCCGAAGAAGGCTCTCTTCAAAAATAAGACTGTGCCGAATTTCCGGGCCTTTTGGTACCAGCAAACGGGCCCTTTGGCTCTGTCTAACGATCGGCGTACTGCTAGCATCGAGAAATGCAGGCACCCGCGGTCAGGGTCCTCTCTGACCTTCAGCTTGCGGCATTTGATCACGATTGCATTACGGATTCGGCTTTCGAGAACACCGCATCGTGCTTGCGATCCACGTTCCCAAACGGTAAATTTTTCTTCCTTGATGTCGGCGGCGGTAGGGGCTTCTTTGCAGACCGCGTCCTCACTGAGTTCCCACTGAGCCGCGGCATTGTGCTCGACAACGCGGCGTCCGCCTTGCAAGCAAACGTACAAAACGATCGGAAAGGAACACTTCTTGGCTCAGGCACCGAACTAGGAAAACTCTTCCCAAGCGCAATGTTTGATATTGTGTTTTTCAACTTTGTGCTGCATCACTTCGTTACGCCAACTACAGGGAAAGTCGCGAATTACAACGCGCAAGTCTACGCGGTGCGAAGAGCATATTGTCTTTAACCGGGCGGATAGCCGTGAGCGAAATGACCTATAATGGCACCATCTCGCACAATGCGCCTGGCTTCATGGTGTTCTTCTTGACCTCGAGTAGAGCACTTCGCCCAATCATCTCGCGATTGGGAGCTAATACAGCGGGGTGCGGCGTGTGTTTCTTAAGCGACGCTGCTTGGCGCTCGGAGTTCTACCAAGCTCACTCAGAGTTAACGCTGTTTATCCAGAGAAGGAGTGCTATCCGCTATCGGTGCTCTGGAAACTGTGGGCAATTGGCGCACGCCGAGTTCAGAAAATGCATTACTGGCTCAGTGATGCTTCGCAAGTCGCTAAGGAAGAAAATGACTAAATTGGCGGCCTGAGCGAAAGACGTAAGCTTCCGTTTCGTCGCCGCGTGCATCGCAGTACCACCAAATTTCCGTCCGAGGAACCGGTGCAACAAACATCTGTTGCTCGCAAGGAGTGCCGTGAATCAATTCTAGGCGCCGCTGCCCTTCCGACGGTTTAGCGTGGGCGTTGAGGTCCGGGTATTGCGCGCCGATCTGCAGCGAGCGCCGAACGCCGTTCGCATCGCCGCGCTCCTGCTGCGCGATCGCAAGCTCGTTCCATAGAGCGCGTTCCGGCGTATCGACTGCCGGCCACGCGTAGTTCCTTTTTCCGTGCAGCGCGGCCGAGGCATTCGCGCGCGACACAAGCGCACGAAGTGTCGGCATGGCCGCTTGCGGCTGGCGGTGAGCGACGAAGCATACGGCTTCGTTGAATCGCATGTCCCACATCTCGGACGTTTCCGAATCCGGGCCGGTCCAGGCAACGTAGGCTCGATCGATCGCGGCCATGCGCGTCGAGGCCGCCGTCGTGATCTCTGCGCCATTCGGCGTTCCGTCCACGCTGTTGCCCGCCGCCCATGTATAGAGCGCGTACTGCACGCATGCCGATTCCAGCTGCGCGCCGGAAAAACTGCGCGGCGCGCGGCTCGTCGTGGTGGCGGCGCGGACGAGTGGCGTCTGCATGATACCGTTGAGCACGAACTGTACGGCTAATGCCGCCAGAATAATACCCAGCACGCGCGTTATGACGCTGACGCCCGTCGTCCCTATCATGTGCATGAATCGCGTGGCGCTGCGCATGCAAATCCAAGTGATGAGCAATGCCATGGCATTTGCGAGAATCACGATGCCCAGGCGGATGCGATCGCCGTGCGCCACGTTGACGAAGAGCAGCACCGTGGCGATCGTGCCCGGACCGGCGATCATCGGAATCGCAAGCGGGAAGACGGCCGGGTTCTCTGCCGACGCCGCATCACGTTCTTCTCGCGGCGTCCGTTTTGCGCCGGTGGGACGGCCGAACAGCATGTCGATAGCGATAAGAAAGAGTAAGATGCCGCCGGCGATCAGGAACGCGGGTAACGTGATCCCAAGGTAGGCCAACAGCGGGCGCCCGATCACGCCCATCACCAGCATCACGCCTGCCGCCACCGCAACCGCAAGATCCACGACGCCGGCACGCCGTTCAAACGGCATTTTGGCCGTTGCGACCAGCGTGAGCGGAATCATTCCTATGGGATCGATAATAGTAAACGCGGTTGCAAAGGCCGTAAGCGCGAACTTGAGCACTATGCCAAGTGTTCTCGTCCGTGCGGCAACATCAGCTCTTGTAAGGGGCCGATGGGAACGATCCGCGACGGATTGATCTCCTCGTGCGTGCAGTAATAATGGCGCTTAATGTGGTCGAAATTTACGGTTTCGGCGATATGATGGTATTGATAGAGGTCCCGGAGGTAACCGTAGAGGTTCGGGTAGTCCACGATGCGCCGAAGATTGCACTTGAAGTGCCCGTAATAGACAGGATCGAAGCGGATCAGCGTGACGAACAGCCGCCAGTCTGTTTCAACCGGGTGTTCGGCGATCAAGTACCTCCGTGACTCCAAGCGTTTTTCGAGCGTGTCGAATGCTTCGAACACGCGGTATGCCGCTTGTTCGTACGCATGCTGCGTGGTGGCAAATCCCGCGCGGTAGACGCCGTCGTTCACCGCCTCGTAGATCCACTCGTTGCAGGCATCGATCTCTTCGCGGTGCGCTGCCGGATAAAGGTCCAGATCGTGCTGCGCGAGCGCGTCGAACTCCGTCTCGAACATCCTCATGATATCGTCATCGGAATTACTGATGATACGGTGCGTCTGCATGTCCCACAGCACGGGAACCGTGACGCGCGCGTTGTAGGCCGGATCCGTCGCCTTATACGCTTCGCTCAAAAACGCGAAGCCATTGATGGGATCTCGCGTCGACCCCGCGACGTCACGAAATGCCCAACCGCGCTCATCGCGAATCGGGTCGACCACCGTCATCCCGATCGCGCCTTCCAAGCCGCGCAATTTGCGGACGATGATCGTGCGATGCGCCCATGGACAAGCGAGCGACACGTACAAATGGTAACGCCCCGCCACCGCAGGAAACCCCGTGCTGCCATCGGCCGTCACCCACTGCCGAAAGGCGTCGGCTTGTCGCAGGAACTGGCCGGCGCCGCCTGCTTCGGCGGGGAATTGTGCCGCCTTAGCCATGTGCCGCTCGCACTAGGTAGTGGATGGAATAGCCCCCGTTCAACTCCTCGGAGACGTTGGTTTCGTCGCCGTTTTCAGCAAAAGCACGCACACGGTCAAAACGAAGGCGGCTGAGCTGCGCGAGCTGGTGCTCGTGCGTCGTGAAGTACTGATACAGCGACCCTTCAAAAAACATGCCGAAACCGTGCCTGCGAAGAGCATGGAGGCGCCGCGCGAGGCTGAAGGTTCGATTGGCAAAGCGCATTCTGAGCTGCGCGTACACAGCGCGCAGGAACGCCGTCGGGCTGTTCGTTGCGTCGACTAATGCACCGACGCCGCACATGCGGTATAGCTCTGTTCCAACCGAGATTGTGGGTGGAAAAGCAAAACAGCCCGTCGTTTTTAAGCACTCTACGAATTTCACGAAAAACCCGCTCGCGATCCGCGGGAGCGATACTATCGATCCCGTTGTAGCTGAACAGGACAAAGTCGAACGAAGCACTGCTGAGAGCCTCAAGATTGCGAACATCGCCAAGCGCAAGGCTGCCATTTGGAATGGTACCGAATCGCCGTTTACATGCGTCGAGCATCGATGCTGAATAATCCAGCCCAATATACTGGCGGACAAGAGGCTGGAAGAAGCCCGTTGTCCTGCCAGCCCCCACGCCGAGATCGAGCATCGACATATGTTTGAGCTCTGCGGAGCCAATCTTGTCCATGATGGCTCTTTCAGCCGGAAAAAGGCGCTGGAAACTCTGTCGAGCATAGCGGCTGACCGTCTTAGGATGAAAAAAGAACTGCTCGCCTGCGCTCACACCATCGTTTGCGCTTGCTCGCGGGTCAATTCCTTGAGGTAGCGGTCGGTGTTCGGTTCCTGTTTCTTGCCTTCGTGCAACGTTCCGGCATCGACGGGCGCAAAACCGGCGTCTTCTATCAACTGCGCGACCTTTTGTTTAGCTACCGCGTCGTTGCCGCAATAGAAAATCGCGATCCCGTCTCCCGAGCGATCCAGCAGCGTCCGGGCGCGCAGCGTATTGAAGGCTTTTACAACCTTGGCGTTTTCAAGCTTGCGCGCGTTGCACTCTGATGCGGAGTCGTTTTCATCAAACGTCTGCACGTTCATCTGATCGTCGACATACGGATTGGTCGTATCGATGACGATCTTGCCGTCCACCTTGCCCATTTGCTTGAGCGCATCGTCGGTCGCGCGCCAGGGCACCGAGAAGACGACGACCTCGCTGCAGTACACCGCATCGTACGGCGTGACGGCTTTGGAGTCGTTGCCAAGTTGCGAAGCAAGTGGTTCGAGCTTTCCCTTATCGTGCGAAAAGCTCGAGATAAACCTTATGGCCGGCTCGCGCCCAAAGTTTGGCCAGGTTGCCGCCGATGTTGCCGGCGCCGATAATCCCGATATTCATGCTGCCTTTTACCGCTTTGGCGGTGTGGCTAGCGGGTCGCTACCGAAAGTAGCGTTGCGGCAGGCCGGCCACTGCTGCGCTCACAAACGCACGTCCGACCGTCTGGAATACCGTGCGCACTCTGGCCGGGATGTCATGCTCGTTCTCCAGCGCGCCGGGTACCGCTTGGCGAGTACAGCGACCAAACAACCGGCCGCCGTTCTGATACCAGGCATCGATGAACTGCGTTCGGTCGCGCAAGTACTCCGGCAGACATTCGCGGCGCCGCACCCACGATAGATAGCGCTGCACGTCGTAGTCGGACGTTGCATCCGAACCGCCGACGCGGCAGGCGAGCGCCAGGGCTGCGTGCGCGCCGATGGGATCGCCCCGCTCCTCGCTAAATTCATTTTGGAGCGCGCGCACTAAGCGCGGATCACGCCGCAACTCTATAGCGAGCAAGAACGTATCGAATAGCCGATCGAGTGCCGCGCCATGCAAAACCAGATGCTTTGCCCGCCCGAAGGCGTCGAGCGCCAACACCGGGCCGGCAGCGCCCTCGATCGTTTCGAAATGCGGCGACATCGCCGCCCAATCGCTGCTGACGGAAAACTTGCCGGGCGGCGCAAGCGCAACGTGGAGTTCTATCATCTTCCGATTACCAGGTAGTGTAAGCGGGATGAGGTGGTGGTGATGATCGAGGTAGGCTTGCCACAGTTGCTCATGCATGGGCACGTAGCCGCTCGATTTTAGCGCGTCGAAGGCGGCTCGAGCCTGCTCTTTGCGCACAAGGATGTCCAGGTCGGCGATGATCGTCCAATTTGCGAGCGGCTCGCCGGCGTAAAGCCGCGCTCCTGACTTGAGCAAAACAAACTGAATTCCAGCGTTGTTGAATGTATGAATGACATCGTGTAACTGCGTGAGAACCGCAATGCTCTGAACGCCGGCGGCCGCGGTGTACGGCTTCAGCTGCGCAAGCAGCTTGAGGCTCGAGTCGTCACGCAGCTTGGCTGTGGCGATGCCGCGAGAGAGCACGCCCAGGCACTTGTGACGGGCGGCAAGCGATATCAGCCGATCGAGCGGCACGCCCGAAAGCGCACCAGCCAATGCCTCCGCGTCGTCACGGACGATTGCGGCGACCGCATCGATCAGCGCTTCGTAAGCGCTTTTCACTTCAGAGCGCCGTGCAGCGGAATATTGATTTCGCGGATGCGGCCCAGTTGCACCGGCTCGGGGCCCTCAAGCAACTTTCCATGCAACGTCACCCACGCATGGCCTCGCAGCCGTTCAGTGGAACGCTCCCGGTGCTCGATTCCAAAATGCACGCCGACCTCATCATCCCGGGCGTCGAGGAAGCGGTACAGGGTGAGCGCGCGGACGTAGCAGGTGTTACGGTCAGCCAGAAACGGAATGAGCAAACAGAGATCGCGCAGTCGCACGATCCGCTCGTGGGAGAATCGAGGGCTCTTCACGACGGCGCGTCCGGGATGTCGCAGTCCTCGCAAGGTCGTGCGCAAGTCGTTCCGGCGCAATATTTTCGGCGCGCGCGCGATAAAGGCCCCAATGTGGAGGGCCGCTATCAAATCTGACGGCTCTTTCACAAAAATGCTCAGCCGCTGAAAGAAACCGTGCGGCGTCCACTTGGGCGCGAGGGACGTTACCATCGCTTGCGTTCCCGGGGGTTATAGTACGATCGCAAAAAGCCGGCGTGCTGCGCCGCGTTGCGAACGAAGCGGCCCCGCCGCAGCAGTGCGGCATCATCCTTGCCGGGAAGGGCTGCAGCACCCGCCTGCGCCGCGATGCCGGCAAGTGTGCGCAATTCTTTTCCGAGGCCCCAGCTCGTTTCTCGGCGGTACGCCTGCATGAATTGCGCATACCCCACGCCGTAGAAATATTGTTGGCGCCAATACTGCTTCCAGCTCTGGCGGTGCCGGTGCAACACGACGGCGCGAGGCTCATAGGCGAACGAACTGCCGTACCGCCTGCGCAAACGCGTGTGAAGATCGCACTGATCGAACGTAGCATAACGTTCATCGTAGCCGCCAACGTCCAGCAAATGCCGGCGCCGGCACATGAAATTGGCTCCTGGCGCATACGGATACATTGGATGCGATAGGCTTCGCTCGGTGTCAAACGCACCCATGAGATCGACGAACCGTGCCGCCGGTGTGTTGGAATCCAAGCCGACGACTTTGCCGGCGGCGCCGATGTTTGCCTCATTACGTGTCGCAGCGGCCAAGAGCCGCTGAAGCCAACCGCGCGACGGCACGCAATCCGCATCGGTGAACGCAACCCATTCCGCAGTTGCAGCCTTAATGCCGGTGTTGCGCGCAGCCGGCGCGCCGCCGTTTTTTTGGGAAATCAACCGTACGCCGTAGCGCCCGACGACATCAACCGTATTGTCGGTCGATCCGTCGTTAACGACAATGACCTCGAATTCACTGCTAGCAAGCGTCTGTGTTTGCAGAGCAGAGAGGCATGCGCCGATCGTGTCGGCGCCGTTGTATACCGGGATCACCACGGAAGCTTTTACGCCCATCACTTGCGTCTGCCGGTGATGTATCTGGTCCAGTACCCAAGCCAAAATCTTCGCAGCCACAGACTGTGGTAGCAAAGGAACTCAAAGCGATCGCGTTTCATCACGCCGATTGCGCCAGCGATGCGCGCGACGACTTCCAACACCGCGCTGCTGAAAATCGTGTAGACGAGATTCCACAGAGTAAGGAGATTCCAGTGCAGCTCGTTCGGATACCGGCGATAGAGATCGGCGGCTCCTTCACCCCACGTCCACGCTTGCCGGCAGAGCGCTTCATCATTGGTGCGGCCGCGGTGGTAGAGAATCGCTTTGGACGCGTAGGCTATTTCGGTTGGGTATGCGTTGAGTAGCCGGTGCGAAAAGTCAACGTCTTCGCCGGTCAGTAAATCTTCCGTCCAGCCGCCTATCGAACAAGCCGCCTCTTTGCGCACTGCCAAGTTCAGCGACGGAGCAAAGGGAAACGGCGTGCGCGTGATCTTCCGTTGCGTGTCATACACACCGCTGGCTTGCATGTAGCGTTCGGCGGGCGTGTTGAGCGGATAACAAATCGTATTTCCCGCCACTAAGATCGTTTTCGGGTCTGCAAAAGGAGCGCAGAGTTCCCGCAGCCAGCGCCGTGTCGGCACGGTGTCCGCATCGCAGTGCGCGATAATCTGACCACGCGCTGCGAAGAGGCCGCGATTTCTAGCCGCGGCGGGCCCGCGCTTTGGCTCGAAAAGCACCGTTGTGGCGCCTTCCGCGCGCGCAACGTCAGCCGTCGCGTCGGTGGACGCGTTGTCGACAACGATAATCTCAAAAGGCGGCGCGCCGGCTTGCGCATGCAGCGCACGCAGCGTTTCGTCCAGCGTGCCGGCCGCATTGTACGCCGGGATGACGACGCTGACGACGGGGTCGCTCACCCCAGCGCTTCCTCGAACGCGGACAACCATTCGGGATTACGATAGGCATCCTCGCCTACTTCGAACACGATTCCGCGCAAATGCGCGGCGCAGCGCGAAACCGTGCGTACGATTGCCCCGGAAGCTTCGCGGTCCGTCGGAAGAACGATTTGCTGCAATAATGTCGGCAGTACTTCGCTCCGCCGCATTTCGGTGGCGCAGACGCCGTCGATCCACGGCGTCCGGAAAATGCGGGCCACATGCGTCGGCGTGGCATGCGAGAGTGCTCCGGCCGCAGCAATGCTGGAAACGCTCACTCGCCGTTTTTCTGTGCGGCACGAATACCGTGGAAGCGCCTCCAGATCGTCCATGTCTGGAAACCAGCTGCGCGTTTGCGGGTGAAGGTTAAATGTCTGAAGCAGGCCGATCAACTCTGACTGCCCTGCGTCGTGGCGAAGCAGCAGCTTGTCATCGCCAAGCGCCCGCCAACCGTTTCGCAGGAGCGCCGCCGTCAGCGTACTTTTCCCGCCGCCGGAAGGTGCGCAAAGCACGACGCACCGGTCGTTTTTGGCGACGGCGCCGGCGTGAACCGGCACAAAGCCTTCGCGGCGCCATCCCACGGTGCAAACGAGTCCCAGCAAGTCCTCGACGTCACCCACCTCGGCAATAGTCGATACGGATTGCGGCGGCAGGGCGATGTTCCAGATGTCGACCTTGTCGCCGCTAATGCCGCGTGCGGTGAACCCAGACTCCGTCGAGGCGAAGTACACGTCGCCATTGCGATCGACGTTCATCCGCGCACAACGCAAGAACCGTCCTTCGGCTGGAGGCGCGCTCGCATAACGATCGACGCGAACTTCAATGTGGCGCGAAGCCGGGATGCGAGCCTCACCGTAGTGATCGAAAAACTGCGTTGCGACCGAAGCGAATCGCTCGTCACTTGTGTGCACCTTAATTTCAAGCGGGCCGCAATATCCGGTGTTCACCGGAGCGACGAGTTGGCTCGCAATCACCAGAAGCTACTCTGCCAGTGGGACGCTGGGATCGAAGGCGCTCGTCACCACGCTCTGCAGCGGCTGGGATTGACGCTCGAGCACCGGATCTATCCACGTCGAGGGCTGATGAGCCCCTTGGAGTGCTCCTGCGTTCGGCGCCTCTTCAATGAGGCTTTCCCGCTCCATGGCGTCGAGAAATGATCTGACGCTCGCGGTATCGACGGCTCCCCATCGGCGGCACGTTGTCTCAATCTCTTCTGCGGAGACGCCGTCGCTTTCAAAGAGCTGTGTTATTGCCCATGCAGTCTCGTTGAGGTGGTAAAAGTATTTCGATTCAAGGTCGAGAAGGACGGCGCCGTCCTCAACGACGGTCGCGACTACGCTAGGCCGCAGCGAAAAGCTGCTTTGACCTACAATTGAATAGGCGATTGCCATAAATCGTTTCTCCGCATCGTTTCATAGAGCGCTTGCGGCAGATCCACGTGGCCGCGGCGCTACCCCATTGTCGGGTCTACGCCGTTGAGGAGCAAGGGCTGGAGGTTCGGGCCCCGTGGGGCTTATGGTCCTTGCTTTTGGCTACCCACCGTTGACGTCCAGCACCAGTTCCGTGGCCAGCGCAATCACGAAGCCGCACGCCAGCATCGAGGTCACGAGCACCGTGATCCCGGCGCCGCGGCGCAGGACGCTCCACAGCTCCCCGATGACGAACACGAGCGCCCCGATGGCGGTGGCCAGGAAAAGCACCGACAGGACGGGCGAGTGAAACGAATAGCCGACGACCGTCCCCAGGAACGTCGGCCCCCCCGCGACGATTCCGGCTAAGAGCAGCTGCGGCCAACTCGGCACGTAACGGCCCGAAAGCGGCGCCGCGATGCCGAACCCTTCGGTCGTATTGTGCAGGCCGAAGCCGACGATCAATCCGACCGCGATGGCCGTTGCGCCGGCAGCTGCCGATGCGCCGATGGCCAGCCCTTCAGCGAAATTGTGCGCGCCGATGCCGATCGCGACGATCGCAGCAAGCAACAGCGGCTGATGTACTTCGGAGGCCGCGCGCTTCGTTAGCGAACTGGCAAGCGCGCCCAATCCGACGAGCCCCAAACAAAGGCCGCCGACGTATGCGAGCGCCAGCCAAACAAAACCGCCGGGCGGAGCACCGGAGTGCCACGCTTGCGCCGCGCGCGCCAAGGGCATCGTGGCGTTTCCCGCAATCTCGACGACCAAGTAGACCAGAATCCCAATCGCGACTGCATTCAGAGCGCCGATCGTTTGCGGCGAAACGTTGCGCATTCGCGCTATCGGAAGTCCTAAAAAGATCGTCAGCCCCGCAATCGCTCCGAGCACGACCGTCCACCAAAACGACAGCGCGTTGGTGTTTGCACCGAAGCTCGGCAGATGCGTGCGCATCGCGGCGTTCATGGCTGCAAGCCGGTTGGGAGTTCCCTCGTAGTGGATCGTCGTGATCAGCCCATCGGGCATGCCCATGTTGTCTTCCGTATGGTCGAGAACGTGGCAGTGTACCAGCCAGTTTCCAGGGGTTTGATTGGCATCCACGATCACGTCCACGCGTTGTCCAGGGCCAAGCATGACCGTATCCTGCAGATCGGGCTGCGTCACCGGCTGAGCGTCGCGCGCGATGATTCGCTGATAGTGCCCGTGCGTATGCATCGTGTGCATGTTTTCGCCCGAGATGTTGATCCAACGAATTCGCACGTGTTGACCGCGTCGAACGGTGATGGGCGTCGTAAACGGATACTCTTTGCCGTTGATGGTAAAGTGGTTTTCGCTCAGACTTTGGACCGTCCATGACGAGAGCACCTCGACATAGTCGCGATCCGCACGTTCTTGCGGCGACGGATGCGACGGCAACACGATCAGCGCACCGTAGAGGCCGCTGTTCACCATCTCTTCGTTGTCGTGCGAATGATAGAGAAATGTTCCGGGATCGTTTGCCGTAAAGACGTAGCGGTACGATTCTCCCGGCTGCACCATCGGCTGCGAGATGCCCGCGACACCATCCATGTCGGGCGGAATGCCGTGGATCCCATGGAGGTGCATCGTGTCGGGAACGCGCTGCGCATTGCGATAGTCGATCACCACGCGGTCCCCCTGATTGACCACCAGGGTTGGGCCCGGAACGACGCCGTTGTACGTCTTGGCCATGACTGCAAGCGTGGGCTGCAGCTGCCACGGCGCGTCTCGTTCGACCAAGTGAAACGTCATGGTGCGGCCGCTTCGCACGCCCACCGCGGCAAAGGTGCCGTCGGCACGCCGGCGCAGCGGCGATTCATCCGGCCCCGGAGTCGTGCGAGGCAGCGGCCCGGCAAGTGGCTGCATGCCTACTGTGGCCGGGTTGACGCCCTGTGTCGTTTCGTCGGTATCCGCGCGCGCGATATCGGCGCACAAAACCCACGCAAACACGAGCGTGCTACAAAAGTAGGCAAGCCGAACCGAAAATTTCGGCATGCCTAATTATTCCGGTGCGTCGGTTCTGCCCCTACCAAAGCGCGGTGGGAACAATCGAAAAATGTTAGGACAGAAAAATCACAAGCCGGAAGTCGTCGTGATCACGGGCGCCACCGGAGGGATCGGTCGCGCGACGGTACGCGAATTCGCAAAACGCGGCGCAAAGATCGCCCTGCTTGCGCGTGGTGAGGAGGGCCTGGAAGGCGCGCGGCGCGACGTCGAACGCGACGGCGGCGTTGCACTGGCCATTCCCACGGATGTTGCCGATCCCCAGCAAGTCGAGCGCGCCGCCGAACGCGTGGAAGCAGAGCTTGGGCCGATCGACATCTGGATCAACGACGCGTTCACCAACGTTTTCTCAGAATTTTGGGACGTGAAGCCGGAAGAATGGAAACGGCTCACCGACGTCACGTACTTGGGATACGTGTGGGGAACGATGGCCGCAATCAAGCGGATGCGTCCGCGCAACAGAGGAACCATCGTGCAAATCGGTTCGGCGCTGTGTTATCGCAGCATTCCGCTGCAGTCGCCCTATTGCGGCGCAAAGAGCGCCATTCGCGGGTTTACCGACTCGCTGCGCTGCGAGCTGATTCACAACCGCAGCAAGATCCGGCTGACGATGGTGCAGATGCCGGCCGTCAACACGCCGCAGTTTACCTGGAATCGCGCCAAACTTGATAAGCAGCCGCAGCCGCTGCCTCCCATTTTTCAACCGGAAGTTGCGGGCCGCGCAGTCTATTGGGCGGCGCACAAAAAGCCGCGTGAGATGTGGGTAGGGTTCTCAACCGTGCTCGCGATTACGGCGCAAAAGATCGCGCCGCGCATCGCCGATGTCTACCTCGGCCTGACGGGCTACTCATCGCAGCAGACATCCGAGCCGATCTCGCCGGATCGCAAGGACAACTTGTGGGAACCGGTCGACCGGACTGCGGACTACGGGGCGCACGGCGAATTCGACGCCGAGGCAAAGGAGCACAGCCTGGAAACCCAGGCAATCATGAATCGCCAGTGGGTGATTGCGGGGATTGGTTTGGCAGGAGCCGCGGCTGGAGCGTTTGCAATGGCGAGGCGTGGCGGCAACTCAAACTAGTTTCGTAGCGGCGCGGCGGGATGCACCCGTCGCGCTGATCACGATTACGGTCATGCTGGGCCTGATCATGGCGATCATCGACGCCACGATCGTCAATGTCGCGCTCAACAACATCGCCGGCAACCTCGGCGCATCGATCGATGAAGTTTCTTGGGTCGCCACCGGCTATATCTTGGCCAGCGTGATCGTCATGCCGCTCAACGGTTGGCTAACCGCCTACTTAGGGCGCAAGAATTTCTATGCGGGATGCTTGGCAATCTTTACGGCCGCGTCGTTCTTGTGCGGCACCGCGCACAGCATCTGGCAACTGGTGTTCTATCGCGTCATTCAGGGCTTCGGCGGCGGCGCGCTCCAGCCGACGGCGCAGGCCATCCTCTTCGAAACGTATCCGCCGGCGAAGCGCGGCGCGGCGATGGCGATCTTCGGCTTAGGCGCAATGGTGGGGCCGGCGGTCGGTCCCACGCTCGGTGGGTACATCATCGACAATTATTCGTGGCCGCTGATTTTTTACATCAACATTCCGATCGGCATCGCGGCTTTTCTGATGACGCTCGCCTTCATTCCTAATCCCTCGTTCCTCCGCCGTACAAAGGACTCCGTGGATTGGCTGGGGCTTGCCTTACTTAGTGCCGGGCTGGCTTCACTGCAATATGTGCTGGAACGGGGTCAGCACGACGATTGGTATCAATCGAACACGATCTGGACGCTGACGATCGTCGCGACCGTCGGGCTGATCTGGTTCGTGATAAAGTCGATGCGCGACCGCCATCCGCTGGTGGACCTGCATGTCTTTCGCTTCCGCACGTTCACCATCGGCAACATCGTGGGCATCGTCATGGGCTTCGGACTCTTTGGCACCAGCCTTATTCTGCCGCTCTTCTTTCAAACGGTGATGGGCTTCACCGCCTTTCAGACCGGCATGGCGATGCTTCCCGGCGCGTTGGCAACTGCGTTAAGCATGGTCGTGGTCGGCCGCATCATCAACAAGCTTGATCCGCGCATTCTGGTCAGCTTCGGGATGGTCGTCTTTGCGCTCTCAACGTGGTGGATGGGAGATTTGAATCAATACGCCGGCTATTGGGACGTTTTTTGGCCACGCCTCGTGCAGGGGTTCGGGCTCGGCTTTTTGTTCGTGCCCCTTTCTACCGTGACGCTGGGCGCCGTTCCGCGCGAAGAATTAGCCGGCGCAAGCGGCGTTTCAACGCTCTTGCGTCAGCTCGGCGGCAGCTTCGGCATCGCAATTCTTACGACGCTGTTGGCACGCGAAACCGCTATTGCCTGGAACGCGCTGGCGTCGGGCGTCACGAACACGCACGGCTATTCAGTTGGAACGCTGACCAATTTGGTGCAGATATCCTCGGCGGTCATCGCCTACGATTACCTGCTGCGCCTCACCGCCATCATCTTCTTACTCTGCGTGCCGCTGGTGTTCTTCATGCGCGCTTCCCGGCGCAGCGGCGCCATGGCGCCCGTTGCCGCCGATTAGCAGCTCCCGGATCTCCGCCACGACGGCGTAGCACTCGCAACTCGCCGCTTCCAAGGCGCGACGATCGCCGATAGAAATTTTGCCGCGCGCCACGCTAACCGCGCCGTGCTCCTCCAGCACGGCCAGCGCGTTGGTGATGGAGGGCCGGTACGATCCGACCATTTTCGCCAAGAAGTCTTGCGTGATCACCATCTCGTCGGAATCCTCGAGATCCCGTACGCTCAACAGCCAACGAGAGAGGCGCTGTTCGACGTTGTGCAGGCGGTTGCACGCCGCCGTTTGCGCCACCATGCTGAGGTACAGGTTGACATAGTGCAGCAATGGGCGATGCAGCGGCGCGTTTTGATGACAGGCATGCTTCGTGAAGTCGTCGGCATGCATTCGCATGGCGCGCCCTGAAACTTGCACGATAACGTGAAACGGATTATGTTTGGCGCCCAAGAACAGCGGCAAGCCCACCATGCCTTCGCGCCCCACGATGCCCGCTTCGACCGCTCCATCGTGCGTTTCAACAAGCGAAGAACAGACGCCGGAAAGCGGAAACCAAACGTATTCCGCCGTACCATGCGCGGGGTACAACGTCGCTCGTGCTTCGAGCGGAACCTCTTGGCAGTCGTTCAGAACAGCATCGCGTTCCGGCGGTCTAAGTTGCGACAGCAAGAAGTTGAGGGCCATGAGTCGTGCGGACCTTCGCCAGCGATAACAACGCGCCTGTAGCCGCCGAAATCATGCGCGCCCTGCACGACGCCAACAGCGGGGACGCCGTTTCTTACGGCGAGGATCCGTGGACGGCGCGGGCGGCCGCGCAGTTGCGCGACGCGTTCGGCGGCGACGCAGATCCGTATTTTTTCTTCAATGGTACCGGCGCGAACGTGACTGCGCTGAGCACCCTGTTGCGTCCGTTCGAAGCCGTGATCTGTCCCGCTTCGGCACATTTGCACACCGACGAATGTGGAGCGCTGGAGCGCTTTGCCGGCTGCAAGATTTTGGCGGTCCCTGCGGCCGACGGCAAGATCCACGTCGACGATCTTCGGGCGTTTGCGGGCGCAAGCGCCGATGAGCATCACGTCCAGCCGCGTGCAATTTCCATCTCGCAATCGACGGAGTTCGGCACGCTCTACAGCCGCGACGAACTGCAAGAACTCTGCGCGTTTGCCCACGCACAAGGCTGGTTTGTTCATCTTGACGGTGCACGGCTCGCCAACGCCGCGGCTGCGTTGGATTTGAGTTTGCGGGAGTGTACCGGCGATCTCGGAATCGACGTGCTCACGTTCGGCGGAACCAAGAATGGCTTGCTTTTTGGCGAAGCGGTCATCTTCTTCGACGCGGCGCTCCACCGCGACACGGTGCGGTTCGTCCGAAAGCAGGCCACGCAGCTGGCTTCGAAGATGCGTTACGTCGCGGCACAGTTCTCCGCCCTGTTGGAAGGCGAGCGATGGCGCGCGTACGCTGCGCACGCCAACGCAATGGCGCGCCGCCTGCAGGAACGCGTGCGTGCGATCGACGGCGTGCGCGTGACCCGTCCGGTGCAGTGCAACGCCGTCTTTGCGACGCTCGATCCCGCGGCGATTCCGCGTATTCAAGAGCAGTATTTTTTCTACGTCTTCGATCCGGCGCTGCCCGAAGTTCGCTGGATGACGCATCACGCAACGACGCCCGAAGACGTCGACGCATTTGCTTCGGCCATTGCCTCAGCGCTCAACGGCTCAGCTCGTTAGCGATCGCGCGAGCGGCTGAAAATAGCGGGAGCGCCAGCGCTGTTCGTAATTCAGTTGAGCAAACGCATTTCGCAGGCGATCCGCCGGCGTTTGATGCTCGCGGATATAGCGGTCCGTCAGGGCGAAGTCGGCCGCAAACTCCTCCCGTAGTTGCCCGATCGTCGAACGCGCTGCGGACGGATGCGCGCCCTTGAAGCGCAGCGCCGTCGCCCACCATTTGCGGAAATAATGCCGGCGGTCGATTGCGTCCAGCCGATCCTCTGCGACGATTTCGCCCGGGGCGCCGAGCGAAAAATACTGCCGCCCCTTCTCCGCTTGCCGCCGAACCGGAAGCACCCACCCGTAATGGGCGTACACGTAGGGGACGGCGAGGCGCTTTGCGCTCAAGCCGATGAGCTGCTCGTGCACGCTTCCGTCCCAGCGTAACTCGTTGGAAAAACGAAAGAACGCCATGCGTCTTTCGATAGAGCGATACCAATCGAAGGATTGAAAGAAATGCCACGTGTAGCCGTCTACGGCGCCGATGTCTGCAGGCAGCGCGTGAAGGCGCGAGGCAATGCGCGAGGCAGCCGCTGCATGCACCTCATCGGCGTCCACGAAGGCAACCCAGTCCCCCGCGCCTTGCCGGCGGTGCAGCGCTAAACAGCGATTCCGCGCGGTCGCGAAATCGACGAACGGCGCGCGATCTACCAAGAGGGCGTTACGCCGCGCAAAAGCGCTTTTGCGCCAAAATGCCCGCGTGCGGCGACGGCTCAGGAGCGTTGTCGTTCACGATCAGGGCGTCGCAGAACGGCTCAATCGACGCGAGCAGCGCATGCAAAAATGGCTCCTCGCGCGCCCCGATGATGAGGTGCGCCGCAACGCTCACCCTTCGACAGGCTCAGGGTGACACTGAAGAAAAGCTCGCCGCGTGCTCAAGCTGGGCGTGGATGCGCGGGATTTGGCGACCGATACGCGCGGTATCGGCCGATATGCGCGTGCAGTCCTGCGGTTTTTGGCGCAGCGCGATGACTTCAACATCCGTTTGCTTGTAAAAGCCCGCATGCCGTTCACTCAGCGCAAACGCTACGCGCGCATTTTACGCGGCGATCGCTTCGAGGTTTCCAATTCCACGCGCGGAATCGACGTTATCTGGCATCCGGCAAACGGCACGTTCTTCAGCGCCGTGGCGCCGGCGGTTGCGACGATACACGATGCGGTACCTTTTCGCTTTCCTCCGGAAAATGCTGCGAGGCGCCGGTCGCAACAGGAACCGTTCCTGCGATCTGCGGCGCAGGCGGCGCGAATCATTGCCGTTTCCCACTTCGGCGCAAGCGAAGTCCATGAAGCTTTGAGCGTTCCCTTGGAACGCATCGACGTCGTGTATCACGGCGTTGAGCCTTTTTTTGCTCCCGGACCGGCCGGAGATACGCTTCCGCCCGCGTTGCGTCAGCACCCATATTTCTTGTTCGTCGGCGATCCCGGCGCTGAGCCGCGAAAGAACTTTGCGCTCTTGCATGCGGCGTACCGCAATGCGTTCGCCGATGGCGGCCCTGCGTTGGCCGTCGTCGGCGCTTCCGGCTCGCTGCCGCGCGACGTCATCAACGCCGGAGTTGCGCGCGGCGATGCCTCGGGCGAGCGGGATGCCTATTTGCGCGCGTTGTATCGCGGCGCGCTCGCGCTTTGCATGCCGTCGTACTATGAAACCTTCGGAATGCCGATGGCCGAAGCGATGGCTTGCGGCGTACCGGTGATTGCTGCACGAAGCAGCTGCTTGCCGGAAATCGGCGGTGATGCGCCGGTTTACGTCGATCCGCACGACGTCGCTGGGTGGACCCAAGCTCTGCGCCGCGTTGCAACCGATGAAACGCTGCGCATGCAGCTGGTCAAGGGCGGCATCGAGCGGGCAAAGCGCTACGATTGGGCTGCGAGCGCGCAGCGGCACGCCGAGATCTTTCGCAAAGTTGGGGCACGGTGAACCGCATTCACTTGGCCACCGCGCTGGTGCGTCGTGCCGGGACAGTGCTCTTGGTTGCTTCGAAATATCCGAACCAGGCGCAGCCGCTTTGGAATCTTCCGGGCGGCCGGCAACAACCCGGCGAGCTCCTCGCCGAAACGGCGCGGCGCGAGCTTCGAGAGGAAACGAATCTTGAGGGGGCGGTCCGGGAACTGTGCTACGTCAGCGAGTCCTACGATAAGCAAACGCACTTCACCAACTTTACCTTCGCGGTGGACGCTGAGGGAGAGCCGCACGCGACGCACGACGCTCGCGACCACATCGTGGATGTCGCCTGGGTTCCCCTGAGCGAATTGCCCCAGCGGCTGCAGGTAAAAGTCGTGCGCGAACCGCTGCTGGCGTTTTTGCGCGGCGAACTTCCGCGCTATGCCGGCTACGCCGAAGCCGGGATATCGATCGTCTTTCCGGACTGACGCCAGCGCTCGCGTTCCATGCGATGAACGAGCACGTCCACCGGCCTTCCGTTGACCGTCGCGCCGTTTGGAAGAACGCCGTCGTGTTGGAATCCAATGCGTTCCAGCAGCCGCCGCGATGCCAGGTTTTCCGGCACGCAGTAGGCTCGAACGGAGAGTAAGCCGCAACCGAACGCTTCACTCACCACCGCACGTACCGCTTCACTGCCGATTCCGCGACGCCGATGCTCGCGCAGGATGCTGTAGCCGACTTCGCCGCTGTGCAGCTCTTTTTCCGTGATACGTAACGAAACCCACCCAACGGGCTTGCGCGCGCGCACGACGTGAACGAGCCACTCGAAACGTCCGCTTGTCCCCGCCCGCAAACGTTTGGGGCGCTTGGCGACCATCGCACTGAAGACTTGCGCGCCGACATTGGGAAGGTCCTGATAGGTGCGCAGGTCCGGCTGCTGCAGAATGTGCCAAAGCGCCGCGGCGTTCTGCACCGTCACGGGCGCGAGGCGAAGGCGCGGCGTGCGCAGCGTTCTCATCGGGCGCCTTTGCGTCTGCCGCCGCGTCGTGATGCGACGTGCAGGAGGTCAGAATGGTCGACTTCGATGCGACGGTCATCACGATGCCGCGCTACTTTTTGGGATCCCGGACGCATTGCGAGCACGAAGCCTTCGACGCGCAGACTCATGGCGGCAAAGTTGAGATCGTCGACAACGTCGACATCGCGCCTCGGATACCCGTTCGCCCGGGCGATCGTATTGAAGTGTGCGGCGAGTTGGTTCGCGATCCGGGGCGCCTGCCGGTGGTGCACTGGACGCATCACGATCCCCAAGGACGGCATGCCGACGGCTTCATTCGACTCCGGGGGCGGGTGTATGCTTAGCCGCCTTCCCGGCTGCCATCAATTGCGGAATGGTGACGAAGCGGAAACCACGGCGCTTTAACTCCTCGATGATGATCTTCGTTGCGGCGATGTCTGCGCTTCGGTCGCACATATGTCCGTTCGCCGATTTTTGAGCGCGCCGACACAGCAAGCCGCGATTCCCGTCATGCAGAACGACGATTGAGCCGTCCCGAACCTTCGGCACGATCCGCTGTGCGATCACGCGCGCCGGCGGATATTCCCAGTCGCGCGCCAACGGCACCGACCACATGACTACGGTGTACCCGAGTTCGTGCGCCGCTTGCATGACGCCCCAGTCGCGAGCGCCGAACGGCGGCCGCATGAGCCTCGTGCGGCGTCCCGTTGCAGCGTAGATCGCATCGGATGTCCGCTGCAGCGAGGCGGCGATCTGCGGGCGCGTCATCAGCACGAGATGCGCATGATCCCACGTGTGATTTCCCAGTGAATCGCCGTCGCGAAGCTCGCGCCGAAGGACTTGCGGGTATGCCTTCACGGCGCGGCCGACGACGAAGAAGGTCGCTTGCGCGTGTTCCCGCTCCAGCACGTCGAGAATGCGGTCCGTGTACGGCGGATTCGGTCCGTCATCGTAGGTGAGCGCGACGAGGCGTTCATCGCCGGGGCCTTGCGTAATCGTCTTTCCGAAGAGCTGGTTCGTCGGCTGTTCGATGGCTTCGTAGCCGGAAAATCCGAGCAGGGCGCACAGGCCGATCGCGGCGGCAGCCCACAGCACGATTCGAACCCCCAGGCGCGGCCTCAGCGCGATCGCCGAACCATCTCCTGTGCTTGCGCCACCTTTGCGCGAAACGACGGCGAACCAAAGCTGCGGAAGGCGCTCACGATCTTTTCATAACGGGAATCGGCCAGCGACGTGCTGCTCATCTTCAGCAAGTCCGGCGTCGGGCCGCCTCGCGACATGTGGATCTGATATTGGCGCCCGGCCATTAGCGCCCAGTAGTGCGGATCTGTAAAGACGACGGTCCTGGAACCGCGCTTAGTATCGGCAACTTGATGGATCCAGAACGTGTAGCGAACGTCCGTGTTTCCCATCGGCGGCTTATTGACGATCTGCCATGCCCCATCGGCGACGATCTGTTCGAAGAAAAACGTGACCGCGTAGGTCTTGTCCGGCGGTAAGGTAATCGTCACGACACGGCCGGAGTACCCCGTAATCTTGTACTGCGCGCTCGATGCGCCGTTTTCGTTGCGCATGACGTACTGTTCTTGATAGATCGGCGGCTTGTCGTACGATATCGTCAGCCGCGTTTCCAAAATGCTCGCAGAGTGAAGCACCCGTGCAACGTCAGCTTTGTGCTGAAAATCGGGCCAGCGGATAAAGATTAATCCTGCCGCGATAAAGACGACGGCAAAGGCGATGATTGCCGTTCCAATCCAGTCGCGGCGCATTACGTTGTTCTGTTCGGCGCTGCCGGAGGCGAATGCTCGTCGAGGACACGGTTCACCAGCGCATCGGCAATCGCGTTCTGTTTTCGGGGCACGTGGCGGACGTCGACGTCCTCAAGACGGCGCAGCAGTGCGGTCACGCGCCGATAGAGCGGCTGCAGCGCCGGGTGCTTCACGCGGTACTCTCCCGAGAGCTGCTTGACGACCAGCTCGCTGTCTAGGCGAACCGCCAGCTTGCGGATTCCGATCTCCAATGCGGCCTGCACTCCAATGGCTAAGGCCGTCCACTCGGCGATGTTGTTGGTGCTTGGGCCGAGATACTGGCCGACCTCGCGCAGGATGGTGCCGTCTGCCGCGACCAGCACAGCGCCGCTCGCGGCGGGACCCGGGTTGCCGCGCGAGCCGCCGTCGGCGAACAGCGTTGCTTCGAACATCTAAGGGAGCACCTCGGGCTGACTGGATTCGAACCAGCGACCTCTTGACCCCCAGTCAAGCGCGCTAACCAGACTGCGCCACAGCCCGCGTCAGAAGTTAACGCTTACGTCCGCTCTTTTTTGCTCCGTTCTTCCTTGCGCTCGCACCTCGCCCGCTGCTCACGGCCTCTTTTAACGATCTGCCGGCAACGAACGCTGGTACCTTTCGTGCGGCGATCTTGATTGCCGCACCCGTTTTGGGGTTGCGTCCTTCGCGAGCCTTGCGCTGACGAACGACGAAGCTTCCAAAGGGGGTGAGAGCGACACGGTCACCCTTTTGTAGCGCCCGCTTAATCTCTTCGAGAACGAGATCGACGATCACGCCGGCCTGCCGTTTGGATAACTCCGCTTCGCTTGCGACGGAATCGATGATATCGGCTTTCGTCAAATGAAATCTCCTTAGCGGTTTTTTGGTGGAACCCGCGGTGGACCGCCCGTATGGGGATATACGCAGGCATCCTAACGCCTCCTCTTGCCGTCAACCTGCGCGACGGAATGCACCGCGGCGCGAAGCGCGAGCAGGTAGGATTGCGCGCGAAACCCCGCGATGACGCCGCGGCACGCCGGCGCTATCACACTGGTCCGCCGAAACGCTTCACGCGAAAACACGTTGGAGAGATGCACTTCAACGACGGGGATGCCGATCGCCGCGACCGCGTCGGCAATTGCGTGGGAATAGTGCGCAAAAGCGCCGGGGTTAAGCACGACGGCTTGTGCGTCGCTGCGTGCAGCATGCAAGGCGTCGATGATTTCCCCTTCTCCGCTATGCTGCACGATATCCAGCTGCACGCCCAGTTCGGCGCCGAGTTCGCGGAGTTGCGCATCGATCTCGTTCAATGTTTCCGACCCGTATTGCTGCGGGTCGCGTTGCCCCGTCAGATTGAGGTTCGGTCCATGAATGATTGCAATGCGCACGCATCGCTTTTCGGGGAGGAAACTGAGCTGCCCTAGGCAATCGCGTCGAGCATGAGCGACGCGATCGTCAGCGCTTCTGCTCCCGAAGCCGGCGTTGCGATCGTGGCAGGCGTCACGACGAACTTGGTGCGCGAAACCCAACGCCGCCATCGCCTCAGCCCCACCGCGAGCGCCGCCGTCGGGAGATTGGTGAGCGGCGCGGCGCTGCTGGCGTGCGGATTAAAAGGTTCGGAACGCATATCGCTGCAGGTTTCCGGCGACGGGCCGTTGCGCCGGATTGCCGCCGACGGCTGGATGCTCGACCACGATACCGTAGGAGCGCGCGGCTTTGCGAAGGAACCGGCAGCGGACGTACCGCTTAATGCCGGCGGAAAATTCGACGTCGCGCGCGCCGTGGGCAGCGGCGTCTTGCAAGTGACGAAATCCTTCGAATCCGGTCAGCCGTACGTGGGCGTCGTTCCGCTTTTCAGCGGAGAGATCGCCGAAGACATCGCCGCGTACCTCGTCAACTCTGAACAGATTCCAAGCGTCGTCGCGTTGGGCGTGCTCGCCGGGCCGGACGGCATCGTTGCGGCGGGCGGCGTGATCGCGCAAATCTTACCCGGCGCACACGAAAACGCGATTGAAGCGCTGGAGCAGCGCGCAAACGCGATGCCGCCCGTTACGCAGATGATCGCACGAGGCGCGGATGCGGCTGCCCTGATGCGTTCGCTCGCGGGAACGGCGGATGCGCGCGTGCATCGTACGTTCGGCGTGAAGTTCGCATGCCGCTGCACCCGTGAAAAAGTTGAGGAGGCGCTATTGGCTTTGGGCGCCGACGAACTGCGCAAAATGGCACGCGAACAGCCCATGACGGAAGCGACGTGTGACTTCTGCCGCCGCGTGTATCACTTTTCGCCTGAGGAAGTCGAGCAATTGGCGCAGCGCTGCCGTAAAGCAGCCCTTCGACAACGCTCAGGGTGACATGAACCCCACCATTTCCGTCATCATTCCGACATACCAGTGCGCCCAATACCTGCGACGAGCGCTAGAGAGTATCCGCGCGCAGACGTACCCCGCAGAAAACATTGAAACCATCGTGGTCGACGACGGGTCGACGGACGACACTGGCGAGGTGATCAAGCCGTATCTCTCGTGGGTGAAATACATTTACAAGTCAAATGCGGGCTGCGGCGCCGCTCGTAACACCGGCATACGCGCGTCGAACGGTGACTATCTGGCATTCCTAGATGCGGACGATTATTGGTTTCCCCGGCGCCTTGAGCGCATGTTGCCGTTGCTTGAGGGCCAACCAAGGGTGATCGTGCAGGACGATTACTTCAAAGAGCGAGACGGCCGGCGCTCCGGGCCGCGGTATGGCGCTTCCATACCGCCAATATTCTCGAAAGACGCTGATGGTCAGTACCACGACCTGCTACGCGAACATCTGCCCGCGATATGTCAGGCGATCATGCACCGCACCGTTTTCGATACGGTTGGCCTATTCGACGAGCGGTTTCGACATGCTGAAGATCTGGATCTCTGGTTACGTTGCTTCAAAGCGGGTTACGTACTGCGGCTGCTGGCCGAGCCGCATTTTGTTTATACCATTCGCGCAGAATCGCTCAGCCATGGCCGGTATCTTCGAAAAGCCGTGGATGTGCTGCTTCTTTACTGCAAACATCCGGATGCCATTGAGCCGGAAATGATCGCACAGGGAATCGGCTCAGTCCATTACCACGCTGCGCGTGAGGCATTTATGATGCGCGACTGGCGAGTCGGCGGTTCAGCACGCCATTATGGTTCTTCGAAATTCGGTCTGGTTAAAAACCGTACTGCTCACCCAACTTACGCAAAAGGCTGGTCGTCAACTGATGTGACGCCGCTCGTCTCCGTGATCATCCCCACATACCAATGCGGTCCGTACCTGGCGCGAGCTCTAGACAGCGTCTTCTCGCAAACCTACCCCACAGAACGCATCGAACTTATCGTCGTAGACGACGGTTCTACCGACGACACCCGGGACGTTATGCGTCGGTATCTGCGCGACGTTCGATACATTCGGCAAGAAAATGCAGGCGTTGCGGCGGCGAGAAACGCCGGGCTAAAGGAGTCGCGCGGTGATCTAATCGCGCTCTTGGATGCCGACGACTATTGGTTTCCTGAACGGCTGCAGCGTAGCGTTGCGGCACTTCACGGCAAAGAACGCACCGTGCTCCAGAACGACTACTTCTTGGAACTAAACGGTCAGCGCCCAAGAACGCCGCGATTCGGTGATACGGTGCCATTTCAATTTGCACTCGATGCGGCAGGCGCAATACGATGAAATGCTGCGCGTCAGTTTTGCCGGCGTTCCCGCGAAGATGACTACCCATCGGGCGGCATTTGATGAAGTGGGACTCTACGATGAGCAGCTCGGTTTACCATGAAGATCTGGACTGGCTGATCCGCTGCTGCGCAGCGGGCTATGCGATTCGATTCTTGCCCGAACCGCTCGAAGTCTACACCGTGCGCCCCGGCTCCATATCGGATCAGGCGCCGCTACGCAGATACGCTGACTTTTTACGCGTCTATCTCAAGCATGCCGATGCGGCTGGCGGCGACAAGCTCGCCGCACTGATTGGCTCCGTTCACTATCATGCTATGCGAGAAACGCTTCGCACGGGCAGGTGGGCGGACGCACTGCGGCACGCCGTAAGCCTCGGACGCAATCCATCATATGTCTGGGGCATCGTCGTTCCCGAACTGTTGCGCCGGATGATGCGACGCAGCAGCATCAAGGAAAAGAATGCCTGGAGACGATCGGTTTAAAAGAGGTTCGGCGGAGGATCGCGATACGGCTCGATCCGCTGCCAAAACGCTTCCTTTATAGAGCCGTGCACGTTTTCGTACCACCATCCGCATTCGCAACGGATGGGCGGCTCGCCGGGGTGCGGCCAGCTGTACTCGCGCTTGCAGCGCTTGCAGATGAACCTCTTGCCGGATACCGGCTTCTGTGAAGCAGTATACGTCACCGCGGCTTTGTCCATTATCTATTTGTTCGGCACGATGCGCACAAATCTTCGAGAGCCCACGGCGAGAATCGCCGGCCGCTCGGCCGTCCAGACGGCGCGCGGGTCGGTGACTGGAAGGCCGTCGATGCGCACGCCGTTTCCCGAAATTAAGCGCTCCGCTGCTCTTTTGCTTTCCGCAAATCCGGCGCGGACAAGAAGCTCCGCCACGCGTCGTGCATCCCCCATGCTCATCTCTGCGATGTGGTCCTGCGGAACTTCTTTGCGTTGCACCGTCCGCTCGAAGTAGTCGCGCGCGGCATCGGCGCCGGACGCGCCATGGTATCGAGCAACGATATCATGCGCAAGCCGCTTTTTCTCTTCCATGGGATGTATCCGCCCCGATGCCAGCGACTGCTCCAGACCTTTGCATTCTTCATCGGAACGGAACGCAGCCAGGCGCGCGTACCGCACGATAAGGTGATCCGGGATACTCATAAGTTTGCCGAACTGCTGCTCCGGCGGCTCGGTCAGGCCGACGTAGTTGCCCGTGGATTTGGACATCTTTTTCTCGCCGTCCAGCCCCTCCAGCAACGGAAGCGTCATGCAAACTTGCTGTGCTTGTCCGAGTTCGCGCTGATACTGGCGGCCCATCAATAAGTTGAAAAGTTGATCGTTGCCGCCGAGTTCAATTTGCGATTCGAGCGCGATGCTGTCATACGCTTGCGCGATCGGATAGAGAAACTCGTGCAGCGCAATCGGCGTTCCGGCCGCATACCGGCGATGAAAGTCTTCGCGTTCAAGCATTTGCGCGACCGTTACGTGCGTCAGCAGCCGCAGCAACTCACCGAAGCCGAGCGTGCCGAGCCACTCGGAGTTATAGCGCACCTCAACGCGTTCCATGTCGAGCACCGTGCCGGCCTGGCGCGTATAGGTCTGCATATTGGCCTCGATCTGCTCGCGCGTGAGCGGGGGCCTCAGTTCGTTGCGCCCTGAGGGATCGCCGATCATCGCCGTCATGTCGCCGATCACCAGCACGACCCGATGGCCGCCGTCAACAAACTGCTGCAGTTTATGCAGCACCACGGCGTGTCCGAGATGGAGATCTGCCGTCGTCGGATCGAGCCCGAGTTTGACGGTGAGCGGCCGGCCGCGTTCGAGCAGAGCGCCGAGCTCTTCACGCGTTTCGACGTGATCGCAGCCGGCGATGAGTTCGCGGGCACGAGCGTTCACTTCGGTCATCGAAGTTCCCAAATCGTGACACCGCGGGCTCCCTCCTCTTAGATCAAGCCGTTTTTGATCGCGTAGATCGCCACTTGCGAGCGTGCGGAAATGTTGAGCTTGGCGAAAATGCGGCCCATATGGTTCTTGACCGTTTTCTCGGAAAGGCTCAGACGCGCGCTGACCTCTTTGTTTGACAGGCCCTCCGCCACCAGCTTCGCGATGTCTAACTCCCGGCTTGAGAGATTGTAAAAGTCCCCGGGATCGGTATTGCGATGCTGAAGCAGCCGCCCGGCAGCGCGCGGGTCCACGTAGGCTTGGCCGCCGGCGAGCGTCTTTAGCGCTTGCACCAGCTCGGACGGCGTCACATCTTTCATGATGAAGCCTTGCGCGGAGGCCGCCATGCAGCGATGCAGCAACTCAGGCTGGACGCGCATCGAGAGCACGCATACCTTGGCTTGCGGAGCAGCCGATTTGCAGGATCCGATGAGCTGGGAAACGTCTCCGGAGAGACCGTCGAGATCGAGGACGATTACGTCGGGGCGAGTGAGGCGAATTCTGTCGGCGAGTATTCCGTTGTGATCGCCGACGACTTGAAATGTCGGTTCTAAGGAAAGAATCTGGCAAAGCGCCTTCCCGAAAAGCGCCTGCGATTCAACGATAAAGATGCGCGTTACGTCGGGTGCTATCAACATCCCGGATCACCCTTTCGTCTGAGTAAAAGCTGAGTGTAAGGCCGCCTATACCAATGGAGGTTAAGGCGTTGAGCGCGACAAGGGCAACATACACCCCAATGTGCGAAAAGGCAAGTCCAACGTCTTTTCCAATTTAGGGTCTTTTGGGTAAGCGCATTAGCGCAATTCTAAGATCGTTACGCCGCTGCCGCCTTCGTCTTCGTTGCCGTAGCGTACGCTCTTGATTCGGGAATGCTCGCGCAGGTATGCTTGCAAGCCGCGGCCGAGCATTCCGGTTCCTTTGCCGTGTATCAACCGCAGCGGCGAGGCGCTTACTAATACCGCTTCATCGATCCAGCGATCGACCAGCGGCTCTGCCTCGACGTAGCGCTTTCCTCGCACGTCCAGTTCGACAGACGCGCGCGAAACGGCATCCAGCGTGCGTTCGCTGCCCGTATCGCGGCGCGCACCGCTTCGAACCGGCTCTGCGATTCGGCGAACGTCACTCTTTTGCGCCGTGGTTTTCATCGGTCCGATCGCCAACAGCAACGACTCGCCGTTGTCCGCTACCACCGTTGCGTCTTGGTTCAGCGAGAGTACGCGGACGCGTTCATTCGCCGAAAAGGCCTGCGGCCCGGGCGCCGCCTCCGCTGCAACCTCCACATCCAAGTCGCGGCGTATCTCTTCCAGCGTGCGCTGCAGCAAGGCGCTTTGTCCGGGTGTGATGCGAGCTCGACCGGGCGACTCCGCGCGTGCGGCCAGCTCCACAGAGAAGTCCCGAAGCGTTTGCTGCAGCTGTGCTTCAGCTTTCGCCGCGAGAGCCCGCCGTTCGGACTCCAAGGCTGCGGTGCGGGAACGCACATTTGCCTGCAACTGCTCCAGGTGAATCCGTTCCCGTTCCACTTCTTGCTTTTCCCGCCGCAGCTGTGCGCCGGCTTGTGTTAAATCGCGCAGCGCGCGCTCGTAATCTTGCTCGTGGCTGTCCAGCAGCGACTCGGCGCGGCTCACCAGCGCCGGTGGGATTCCGAGCGATCGTGCGAGCGGAAACGCAAGCGATTGTCCCGGTGCTCCGACATCGAGTTCGTACGTCGGGGCAAATGTCTTTGGGTCAAACCGCACGCCGGCATTCGTAACGCCGGATGCTTCGTGTGCGAAGAGTTTCACTTCAGTGGCATGCGTCGTAACGATGCCTTTTGCGCCAATCGCTAACAATCGTTCAAGCATGGCGACTGCGAGCGCCGCGCCGCCGGCGGGCTCTGTTCCTCCACCGATCTCGTCGATTAAAATCAGCGAAGCTGCATCGGCGCGCTCGAGTATGCGCCGCATGTTCCGCAGGTGCGCCGAAAACGTTGATGTATCTTCCGCAATCGACTGCTCGTCGCCGATGTCGACGAACACTTCAGCAAAGCGGCCGACCGTCGTCTCCTCGCCTGCGGGCAGCTGGAGCCCGGCGTACGCCATCGCGATGAAGAGCCCCACCATCTTTAGAGCGACGGTCTTGCCGCCCATATTCGGGCCGCTGATCACCAGCAAGCGCGTTTCTTCATCTAAAGCAAAAGACTGCGGGACCGCACGATCCCCCAGCAACGGATGTCTGCCTGCCTGCAGCCGAAGGGCCGGCCGATCGGCCAGATGGGGCTGCGATGCATGCATCGCTAACGCGGCTCGCGCTTTGGCGATGCGCAAATCGAGTTGCGCCAGGACATCCACATTTGCTTCAATTTGATCGGCGTGTCTGCCGCAAAGCTCGCAAAGGGCTGCGAGGATCCGTTGAACCTCGCGTTGCTCCTCGAGCGCCAACGTCCGTACGCGATTGTTGATTTCGAGCGCAGCGAGCGGCTCAACGAACAGCGTCTGCCCGCTCGAACTCGTGTCGTGGACGATGCCGGGCACTTCGCTGCTGTGTTGAGCCTTGATCGGAATGACGTACCGCCCATCGCGCATCGTCACGACGAAATCTTGAATTGCATTTGAAATCGCCTTCGAGCGCAGCATGGAGTGGACACGCTCACGAGCCTCGTCTTGCGCTTGTGCTAAACTGCGGCGTACCCGTGACAGCGCCGCCGAAGCACGGTCGTTAACTTGCCCCCGTTCGTTGATTGCCGCAGTGACCGCGCGCTGCACCTCGGGCAATGGACGGTACGGCCCAAGAATCCCCGCTAAGCTTCCGTCGCGACGGTCGCCGGCGGCGTTACACGCCGCTGCAGCGGCCGCGAGCGCATCCGCAATGCGGCGCAGCTCCAGCGGTGCGAGAACCATTCCGATCGCAGCCCGATGAGTCAGCTCGGCCGTATCGACGGTCGGCAATGCGTGCAAATCGACGGACTGCACCAGATCTCGGACTTCCGCCGTTATCGCCTGCTCGCAAACGATGCGATCAAAGTCCGCAATAGGTTCGAGTTGCGTTGCATAGCGGCGTCCCCGCTCCGTTGCGGTCGCCGCGACGACGCGATCGCGAATTCTCGGAAAGTCGACACGCTCGAGGGCGGCGTGGTCGAAGATCACACCGCGGAGAGTTTGCGTTTCAGCAGATCTTGCACGAGGACTGGATCTGCTTTGCCGCGCGACGCTTTCATCACTTGCCCGGTAAGAAAGCCCAGGATGCTGGTCTTGCCGCTCTTGTAATCGGCGACGGCCTCTGCGTTGTCCGCGAGCACACCATCGACGAAGCCTTCGACGGCGCTCGTGTCGCTGGTTTGCGCGAGGCCTTCCCGCTCGACGATCGCCTTTGCGGAGCCCTCGCCGCTCCACATTCGTGTAACCACCTCTTTTGCGATCTTCGAGTTGATGGTGCGGGATGCGAGCAGCTGGATCAATTCGGCAAGCGCAGCCGGCGTGACGGCAGACTCGGCGACCGGAGTTTCGGTTTCGTTTGCCAGCCGCGAGAGATCCCCAAGGACGAAGTTCAAACTTTGCTGCGGGTTCTTGCTGCACTCTACGGCACGATCGAAGAACTCCGCGAGCGCGGGGTTGTCGATCACTTGCGTAGCGCTCTTCGCGTCGATCCCTAAATCATGATGATATCGTGCGAACCGGGTGACGGGAAGCTCGCGCAGGTCGCCGGCCAATTCTTGCGTCGTCTGAGCCGCAAGTTCGAGCGGTACGAGATCGGGGTCGGGAAAGTAGCGGTAGTCGTGCGCCTCTTCCTTGCTGCGCATGGTGTGCGTGACGCCTTGAAACTCGTCCCATCCGCGCGTCTCTTGGACGATGCGCCCGCTCGACTCCAGGACTTGCGTCTGCCGCTGGATCTCGCTTTCGATCGCGCGGTATACGGAGCGAAACGAATTCATATTCTTGATTTCGGTCTTCGTGCCCAACGGTTCGGTCCCGAGGGGGCGCAGCGAAACGTTAGCGTCGCAACGCAGGGAGCCTTCCTCCATCTTTACGTCGCTGACCCCGAGCTGCTGAAAGGTCCGCTTGAGCGACTCAAGATAGGCGACGGCTTCGGCGGCGCTGCGCAGATCGGGCTCAGAAACGCATTCCATCAAGGGGACGCCGGCGCGATTAAAATCCACGAGCGAGTAGCTCGCTGCCGGCAATTCTGCCGTCGCCGCTTCCGGCATGCGTAGATTTTCCCGTATCTTCTTCGAGATGAATGCGGGTGAGGCGGCAACGCTTTATAACGCCGTCCTCCATCCAGTAGTCGACAGAGCCGCCGACGACCAGCGGCATATCGTACTGCGAGATCTGATAGTTCTTGGGCATATCGGGATAGAAGTAGTTTTTTCGATCGAATTTCGAGTGCTGCGGAATATTTGACCCGAACGCCAAGCCGGCGCGGATCAGCAACGCGATCGCTTCACGGTTTGCGACCGGTAAGGCGCCCGGCAAGGCGAGACAGACGGGACAAACCTTTGTGTTCGGCTCTCCGCCGAACTCATTCGCACATCCGCAGAACATCTTGCTGCGCGTGCGAAGTTCGACGTGGCATTCGATGCCGATGACGGCTTCGTAGGGGCTCATACGGTTGCAGGGATCGCCAATGGGAGCTTTTGCGCGTGTCGCGTGGACGCTTCGTATGCCTGTGCCGCCGAGAGCAGCAGGCGCTCTTCGAAGAGCGGGGCCGCTAGCTGCAGGCCCATCGGCATGGGCCGATCGCCGTCTTCCGGCACGATCGCGCCGCAAGGAACGGAGAGCGCCGGAAGCCCTGCCAGCGACATGGGGATCGTGTAGTAGTCCATCATGTACATGCTGTACGGATCGGTTTTCGCCGCGAAGCGAAACGCCGGCGAACTTGCTGCCGGAGATGCGATCACATCGCAACGGCCAAACGCTTCTTCAAAATCGCGCGCGAACATCGTCCGCGCCTTTTGCGCCCGGACATAATAGGCGTCGTAATAGCCGCTCGACAACGCGTACGTTCCGATCAAGACCCTGCGCTTTACTTCGGGCCCGAAGCCTGCAGCGCGCGTCCTTTCGTACATCGTCCCCACGTCATCGCCTTCCACGCGCAGTCCGTACCGCACGCCGTCGAAGCGTGCTAAATTGCTGCTGCATTCCGCCGGCGCGATCAAGTAATACGTCGCCAGCCCATAGTCGGCCATCGGCAGCGACACTTCAACGATTTCGGCGCCCAGACGCTCGAGATCGCCGTACGCTCGTGCGTAGACGGCGTCGATTTCTCTGCCGAGCTTCGCAGTGCTAAACTCCTTGACGATGCCGATGCGCAAGCCACGCAGATCGCTGCGCTGCGTTTGCGCCGCGGGTTCGACCGGACGGTTGACACTGGTTGAATCCTTACGGTCCCAGCCGGCGATCGCATCGTAAGCCAGAGCAGCGTCCTCGACGCTGCGGGCCAGCGGGCCGATTTGATCGAGGCTCGAAGCGAACGCGATCAATCCGTAGCGAGACACCCGTCCGTAGGTTGGTTTAAAACCGACGACGTTGCAAAAGGCGCCCGGTTCCCTGATCGAGCCGCCGGTATCGCTGCCCAAGCCCAGCGCCGCTTCACGCGCAGCGACCGCCGCTGCCGATCCGCCGCTGCTCCCTCCAGGCACGCGCTCCAGATCGTATGGATTGCGAGTCGTCCCGAGCGCGCTGTTCTCGCACGAGCTGCCCATTGCAAATTCGTCGAGATTTGCCTTACCGATCGGCACGGCGCCCGCATCGATCATACGCTGCACGGCGGTCGCCGTATACGGCGCGATCCATCTTTCCAGGATTTTCGATCCGCAGGTCGTGCGCGTATTCGCCAAACACATGTTGTCCTTGACCGCAAGCGGCACGCCGGCTAGCGGCAAACGTTCGCCCTCACGAATTCGCGCATCTACTTTCTCGGCGTATGAGCGCGCGCGGTCGTGCAGCCGTGTGAGGTATGCGCCGACATCTTCGTCCACCGCATCGACGTGGCTCAGCACCGCATCGGTGACTTCGCGCGCGGAATAGCGGCGGGCGCCGACGTCCCGCGCCAGTTCGGCAGCGCTGCGCTCCAGCAAATCGTTCATGCGATGATACGCGGCACGCGGAAGAACGCACCTTGACGCTGCGGCGCCATGCCCAACACTTCTTCGCGATCGAGGGACGGCGTATTGTCATCTTCACGCATCACATTTTTTGACGCGATGACTTGCGCCGTGGCCGGCACGGAAGCGGTGTCGAGCTGCTCGAGAACCGCAACGTGATCGAGCAAATCGGCAAGCTGGCGCCCAAACTGCTCGGCTTCGTCTTCGCTCAACGCGATGCGAGCCAGCTTGGCGACGTAACGAACGTCGATCGAATCCGAAGATTTCATTTACTTGCCCGCACGTTTCCGCACCACATGCGCGAGCGCCTCGACATGTCCCGTTTGCGGAAACATATCGAACGGCGCCGCGCTCTCCAGCGCGTACTCCTTAGCGGCTAAAAACTTCAAGTCCCGCGCAAGCGTCGCCGGGTCGCAGGAGAGATACCAAATCTCCGGCACGCCCGCGGATGCCAGCCGCCCGAGCGTGCGTTCGTCGCAGCCTCTGCGCGGCGGATCCAAAAAAACCACATCGGCGCGTTGCAGCGCTGCTCGGCCGCCCGGACTCAAGAGCACGGCTTCTACCGGACCGGCCTCAAAGCGAGCCCCCTCAAGACCATTGAGTGTTGCGTTCCGCTGGGCTTCGCGGACGGCGCGTACGCTTTGGTCGACGCCGAAAACAACGTTCCCTAAGCGCGCGAAAAACAGCGAAAACGTACCGGCGCCGCAGTACAGATCGAGGACGTTCCGCGGCGATGAAAACGCAGGACGCAAATAATCATAGATTTGCTCGACGACGGCGATGTTGACCTGAAAAAACGACCCAATGGAAACTCGAAAACGAATGCCAGCGATCGCTTCTTCGATCTCCCCGGCGCCGTCGACGATCTCCGCTTTGCGCCCCAGGACGGCATTTTCACCGGCCGGCGCAAAGGTGTTCACGATGCCGGCTGCGTCCAGAAACCGCAGTAAGCCCCGCGAGGCCGCGTGCCGTACGGCGTGCGACCGGTCATTTGTTGAAAAGGCGAGGAGCGGTTTTGCGGCTCCGGTCGCGGCGCGCGCAACGATGTGGCGCGCCGTTTTCACCGCCCGACCGATGGAAGGGTCATTCTTGGCGTCGTTGAGCCGCGCGATCCGCGCGTCGAGCTCCGGCAAGACGATCGGGCAAGCATCGATTGGAACGATGTCGTGCGACCGCTGACGATAAAACCCGAGTTTCTCGCCGGCTACCACCAGCGACATCTTGTTGCGATACGCGCGGCCGTTTCCCGATGCGGCGGTTTGCCGCACGACAGGATCGGGCAGGCTGCCGATTCTTGTAAGGGCGTTCCGGACGACGCTGCGCTTCCATTCGAGTCTGCGCATCGTACTGCAGGTGTTGGATCTGGCAACCGCCGCACTCGCCGAACACGGGACAAAATGGCTGCGCGCGTTGCTGCGACGTTTCAATGAGTTCCACCATCTCGGCAACGGCATACTTCGCCTTGACGGCCGTGATGCGTACGCGTGCGCGCTCGCCAGGCAGCGCGCCGAAACAGAAGACGACAAGGCCGCCGGCGCGGCCCACGCCCTGACCATTGCTCAGGAGATCGTCGAAGCGCAGATCGAGCACCTCACCGGCCCTGGGCCGGCGGCCGCCTTCAATCGCTTCTTTGGTCGTCAAGCGTTTTGAGTAACTGATTCGCCTCGTCGATAAGCTCTTGGATCCGCCGGCTGGTCGGATCGACCGGTTGCCGCGCCATGATTGCCCGCGCAACGGTAAACGCTAGCGCGGCCGACAATCCTGCGACGCCGACCCAAATGAGCGTTCGAGTGACATTGAGCGCACGCCCATCTTGCGGCAGCGCCTCTTTGCGGACTTCGTTCTGGACTTCGTCTGAATTCATGTTCACTGCGGATGTTGCTCCAACGATGAGGACTATCTTCCCTCCAACGCTAAGCCGCTCTCATGTCCGTCGCACAATTCTTGCTTCCTCTTGTGCTGGCTGCCGCACCCGCTCATGGAGGGACAGTCTCGGTGGCGTACGCCGCTTCACTGGTTGCGGCAATGGAAGGCCCGATCGCGCAAACGCTTTTACGCGAACAGGGGCTGCACCTCAGCGGAGAAGCGAAGGGCAGCAAGGCGCTGACGCATTTAGTTGCGGCAGGCTTGCGTACGCCGGACGTTTTGATTACCGCAGATCCCGCGTTGCTGCGCGACCTTGTCCGAACCTCTGAGCATGCCGTCATCGACCGCTACATCGTTTTTGGATCGGCCCGGATGCTGATCGGCTATGCGGCGACATCCAAGTATGCGCCCCTCTTCCAACGCGCCGCTCGAGGCCGGCGGTCCATTTTGAGCGTCTTGGCAGCACCAGGCGTGCGAATCGGCCGAACCGATCCTGCGCTGGACCCCAAGGGCGCGCGCACCGTTCGCTGCCTTGCGCTTCTTGGACAAGCCGCTCACGACGGCGCCCTCGCGCAACGCGTCCTGCGCGACTCCGCTATCTTCCCGGAGGAGGACCTTGCGGTCCGAGTCGAGAGCGGCGAGTTAGACGCGGGGTTCTTTTATTCGACGGAACTGCCGCGAAGCGGCATGCGATCGGTCGAGTTGCCTGCGCCTGCAAATTTGGCGAAAGAGATCGCGTATGCTGTGGCGATTTTGCGCCACGCGCAGCACCCGGCTGCGGCGCGCGCGTTCGTCGATTTCATTCTGCACGGCGACGGCAGGCGGATTTTGGAACGCGCCGGCTTACGCTTTTTTCAGCTGAAACTTTTAGGCTTGATGCTGTTACACGCTTCGACAGGCTCAGCGTGACAATTTTCGTGAAGGGGTGAAATTTTGTGGGCGAGCACGTCGATGCAGCCGCTTTCCTTTTGCAGCTTGCCTTCGACGATGACCGTAGTAGATTGCCGGATCGTGCGGCGGTAACGTTCGTACACGTCCGGGCGCACGATCACATTCACTAATCCGGTTTCATCTTCCAGCGTCAAAAAGACGAAGCCCTTGGCGGTGCCCGGCCGCTGCCGCGTGATAACGAGGCCGCCGACTCGGCACCGGGTATTGTTGGGCGCGTGCACCAGCCGTTGCGCCGTGAGAACGCCGGCGCGTTGGAGTTCGGCGCGCATATGCGCGATTGGCTGGACCTTGGGCGCTACGCCGGTCGCCCAGATATCGAACGCTGTTTCGGTGCGTGCGCTGATCGGCTTAAAGGCGACGTGCGGTTCCTCGACGCCCATCATGCTGCCAAGCTCGCCGCGCGTTTCCCGTTCGTCCAAACCGCGAAGCGCCCACATCGCTTCCCGCCTCGAGCGGAACCACGGAGAGAACGCGCCCGCGGCGGCGAGATTTTCCAGCGCCTCCTTCTCCAAGCGCGTTCTGCGAGCGAAGTCCAGGAGATCCGCGAACGGTCCTTGCGACAATGCCGCTTGCAACCGCTCGCGCTGGGCTTCTCCCAGACCTCGGATCAGGTGAAAGCCCAGGCGTAATGACCCTTCGACAGGCTCAGGGTGACAAGTTGTGGTGAAGGTCCAGAATTCGCTCGCGTTGACCTCGATCGGTTCGATGACGACGCCATGCCGGCGAGCATCGTTGACCAGCACTTCGGTGGAGTAAAAACCCATCGGCTGCACGTTGAGGATCGCGGCGGCAAAAATTGCGGGATAGCGGCACTTGATGTAGGCCGATTCATACGCCAGCAGCGCGAAGCTGGCGGCATGCGATTCGGGAAAGCCGTAATCCGCGAAGCCCTCGAGCATTGAGAAGAGCTGCTCGGCGGCGGCGCGATCGATGCCGTTGCTCACCATCCCTTCGACAAGCTTGGGATAAATCTCACGCATCCGTTCGTGCGATCGTTTGTGCCCCATCGCCCGCCGCAGCCGATCCGCATCCGATGCGGAAAAACCGGCGGCTTCGATCGCCATGCGCATACCTTGTTCTTGAAAGAGCGGCACGCCGAGCGTGCGCTCGAGCACCGGCTTCAGCTTTGGATGCGGATAAGTGACCGGTTCCATTCCGGATCGGCGGCGCAGGAACGGATGGATCATTTGGCCTTGAATAGGGCCCGGACGAATGATCGCGACCTGCATGACGATATCGTAAAAGCAAGCCGGCTTCATGCGCGGAAGCATCGACTGCTGCGCGCGCGATTCAATTTGAAAGACGCCGATCGTATCAGCGCGCTGCATCATGCGGTATGTTTGCGGGTCGTCTTGCGGTATGCCGTGCAGGCTCAGCGCTCCACGCTCCTCCGGCAATGCTCGATCGTGCAGCGCAAAGGCCTCGCGCAACAACGAGAGCATCCCTAAGCCGAGCAAATCGATCTTGATGAGGCCAAGATCTTGCAGGTCGTCTTTGTCCCACTGCACGATCGTGCGATCGCGCATCGTCGCCCATTCTACCGGAGCGACGCGCACGAGCGGATCGCGGGTAATCACCATGCCGCCGGAGTGAATGCCCATGTGGCGCGGAAAACCGTCGATGCGGCGGCAAAAGTGCAGCAGCCGTTGCGAAAGCTCACCGGCCGCATCACCGGTAAGTTCTTCACGCGCATCGTAGTCACGCGCGACGGCGTCCACTTGCGCGACCGTCAACCCCAGCGCCTTGCCGACGTCCCGAATAGCCGAACGTGTGTGATACGTAATGACTTCCGCCGCCATTGCCGCGTGCGTGCGGCCATAGCGATCGTAAACGTACTGAATAACCTTTTCGCGATCCTGATGCGCGAAGTCGATGTCGATGTCCGGAATCTCTTCGCGGCCCTCGGACATGAAGCGTTCGAAGAGCAAGTTCATGCCGATCGGATCGACCGCCGTGATGCCGAGCGCATAGCAGACGGCGGAGTTGGCCGCCGATCCGCGTCCTTGGCAAAGCACGCCGAGTTCTGCGGCGGCGCGCACGATGTCCCACACGATCAAAAAGTAGCCGGCCAAATCCATCTTGGCGATCATGCCGAGTTCGTACTCGAGCTGCCGTTCGACCGCGCCGGCAAGCGGCGTTCCATACCGGTTCGCAGCGCCACGGTAAACGAGTTCGCGAAGGTAACTTTGCCGCGTGTACCCCTCGGGCACCGTAAACGTCGGAAATTGGCCGCTCAAACGGTCTAGGCGAAACGTGCAGCGTTCCGCAATGGCCAGCGTGTTGGCAACCGCTTGCGGATAGGCCGAAAAGATCTGCGCTATCATCCGCGGCGGCTTCAGAAAGTACTCGGCGTTGGGCCGCAGTTTCGCTTCTTCGTGCGCCTGCGCGACGCTGATCTTTTCTTTGATGCAAAACAGGACATCGGCAAGCCGCGCGTCTTCCTTGCACGCGTAGACGACGCCGTTGGTGGCGACGCAAGGAATCTCGCAGCCGCCGCCCGAGCTCGATGATCTCGTGGCACAGCCGCGCATCATCGGCATGCAGATGGTGTTGCAGCTCCAGATACAGGCGATCGCCCAAGCGTTCGCGCAACCGTTGTGCTTCGCGCAGCGCCTGCAGACCGCCGCAGAGGACGACGATCCCGTCGCTGCGCCCATCCAAATCATCCAGCCGCAAACGCGCATCGCCCTTACTTCCGCGCAGTTGCGCGCGGGAGATCAGCTCGCAGAGATTGGCATACCCCATTTCATTTTCGGCAAGCGCCACAATGCGGCCGCCGCCTTCGAAGGTCAGCTCGCTTCCGACGATCGCTGCGAGCTTTTGCTCTGAGGCAGCGCGAGCAAAGCGGACCATACCGTACAAGCCGTCGCGATCGGTGAGAGCGATCGCGCGCAATCCCAGAGCAGCGGCACGCTCGACCAATTCTTCGGGATGTGAAGCGCCTTCCAAAAACGTGAAGTTTGACCACGTATGGAGTTCGGCGTAGTCAGTGCGGGGCGGTGCGCTAGTCATACGCGCCCCGCAGATACCAGCGTTCGCCTTGGCGGTAGATGCGCAACAGCATCCCGTCTTCCAGCAGCACGTCATACTCGTCGCGCGCGACCGGCGCATCGAACCATCCGTCATCGACGCGCCATGGGCCCGCCGCTTTGACGACGGCGCGTCCATCAACGCTTGCAGGGGCGTTGGAGCGCACACGCACGGCTAACTGCCGCACTTTGAGCAATCGCAATTGCGGTATCGGGCGGATCCGGGGCCGCACCGGCGGCGCCCCCGTTGCGGCGCGCGGGGAAAACGGAGTAAAGGCGAAGCGCGTCTCCAAACGATGACCCGGACGCGTCGTCGCATGCTGCGTTGCGGCGCCGAGTGCCGCTTCCAAGCGCGCCAGCGCCACGCCGACTTCTTGCGGATCGGCTTCTTGGCCGGCAAAGAACGTCGTCGACGTTCCGCCTTCTTCTAAACGAACGGCCTGTAGGCGAATGCCGTCAACCGGAGCGGTAAACGTGATGCCTTCGATCTTCGCGCGCAGCACGGCCAGCATGGTTCGGGGATCGGCCGTCGGCTGCGCCAAGACGGCGTCGATCGGACGCACATCGCCGTCTTCGCACTGAAACGTTGCTTGCAGCGCAGCAGCGCTACGGCCGGCTCGCCCGAGATCGGTACAGACTTGCTCCGCCAGCACGCGAAGCGCAAAATAGATCTGCTCCGCCTGCGTTGCACTGCCTTCACCATAGGAGGCGGCATCGATCTGCAGTTCGTGGGGGCGAGGGCGCAGCGGCGTACGATCCACACCGCGCGCACGTTCGTGCCATTCCGCGGCTTGGCGGCCAAAACGGCGTACGAACGACCCATGCGGCAGAGCGGCGAGTTCACCTAATGTCGTTACGCCGAGCAATCGCAGGCGTTCGATCGTGCCGGTGTCCACGCCCAACCGCTCGAGCGGCATCGGAGCGAGCAACTGTTGCACGTGATCCGGTTCGCAGATCGTTCCGTCGCCCGCATACGTCGCAACGCAGCTGACGAATTTGTTCGGACCGGCTGCAACGCGGGCAGACAGTTGAAACGGATCTATCGCTCGATGCGTGCGGCGCATCCAATCGGGCGGATCGCCGTCGATTCCGCGCATCTCCAAAAACGCCGTGCCCTCTTGGGCATCATCGACCAGCGGTGAAACCGTATCGAGCGCGTCCAGCATATCTTGCCACATCGTGCGCGAACGCGCGGCATCGTGCAGCAAGACATGCGCTCCACCGACGGCGGCGCACGCCTGCACGATTGTCTGGCCGATGCGCGCGCCTAATACGTGCGCGCGATCGTTCAGTTCCAGAACTCGTCCGCGATCGTTCTTATCCGCCAGCAATACCGGATCGTCATCAGAAACCGGCGGCTGCGCGAGCCGTGCAACCGCAAGGGCGAACGCCGGCACGTGCATGCAGAGCAGCATTAGGCTCGCGCCCACAGCTTCGCCGGCGCACCGCAAAACGTATGCCGATGCTTGATCACGCCCGCCGCGATTTCGTATCCGGCGAGTTCGCGTAACTGCGCAGGCGCATCAGACCACACCACGCGTTCGATCGCGCACCGCAAGCGCGTCGTTGCAAATGCGGGGAGATCGCGATCGGCCGCCGTTCCGGCGACGAGCAGCACCGCAGCGGCTTTGTGCGCTAATCCTGCGAGACGAGACCAAACCGCCGTGCGCAGCGGCACTGCGGAAATCGAAACGATGCCGAACGCCCGTGAACGCAACAGGATGTCGGCGGCGCGTGCAATCTGCACCGGTGCCGCTGCCTGCACCAGCAACAGCCGGTCCAAACAAACGCCGGCAGATTCGAGATCGGGCGGATACAGCGTGCCGTCATCGACCGCGGCGGCAAGGCCGCTCTGCGTCGCGCGGGCGAGCGCAGCGGCAAGCACCGCCGTGCGTCCGGAACTCGGCGGCCCTTCCAGAGTCGCGATGCTTCCACGCACGAACCCGCCGGAAAGCAAGGCATCCAGTTCCGGCAAGCCGGTGGGGCAGGCGTCCGCGATTCCCACCCGCAGCCCCGCCGCTCGCACGTCCAGTTCGGCTTTAAGGGTCGCAAAGATAGGCGCCGCGGCAGCCATGGGAAACGATCCTAATCGAACATATGTTCGATGTCAACAGTGCGGCCTGCCTCGCTTCACCCTTGAGCCCGCATTTGTCACCCTGAGCCCGCATTTGTCACCCTGAGCCCGTCGAAGGGTGCTACGAAATCGCTAGCAGTGCTGCGGTTACAATTGTGGCATGCGAAGCCGCCCGGAAAACAGGGACTGGACGAGTCTACGCCGGCGCATTGCGCTTGTTCTAGGCTTTCCCGGTTAGCCGCTAACAAGCCGTATGCAGTCTGCGAGTCGGCGTTGATGTCGGCGGGACGTTTACCGATCTCGTCGCGGTCGAAAGCGCGTCCGGCAAGCAGACGGTAATCAAAACGCTCTCAACACCGAAAGCGCCGGAGGAAGGCGTCCTGCGGGCGATCGATGAGCTGACGGCACGGTACCCTGACGCCCGCATCGAGTACCTGGCGCATTCCACCACGATTGCCACCAACGCGCTGCTCGGCCAGCTGCATTTGGAGTTGCCGCGCGTCGCTCTGGTGACGACGCAAGGTTTCGCGGACGTCATCGAGATCGGTCGCCAAAACCGAAGCGAACTCTACAATTTGTTCGTGCGCCGGCCGACGCCGATCGTCGACAGGGCGGACAGAATCGGCGTGCGTGAACGGATCGATCAGCACGGCGACGTCGTCATTGCCTTACAAGAGCATGAGATCGAGCGCGTCGTCACGGAGCTGCGCGGCCGAAACGTCGCCGCCGTCGCCATCGGCTTTCTGCACGCCTATGCGAACCCGGCGCACGAACGCAGGGTGGCGCAGGCTTTGCGTGCGGCCTTTCCTTCCATCGCGATAAGTTGCTCCTCCGAGATCGACCCGCAATACCGCGAGTACGAACGGTTTTCAACGACGGTCGTCAACGCCGCTTTGCAGCCGATCGTCGAACGCTACGTACGCGATCTCGAGCGCGAACTCCACAATCGCAAGATTGGCGTACCGCTGTTCTTGATGCAGAGCAACGGCGGCATGGCCGCATCCTCGCGAATCGCCCAGCGTCCGGCCGCCATGATCCAAAGCGGCCCCGCCGCCGGTGTCGTTGCGGCTGCCGATTTGGCGCGCGCAAAGGGTTTTACGCACGCGATCAGCTTTGACATGGGCGGCACCACAGCCAAGGCGGCGGCGATTGCAAATGGACGCGTGCAGCTTGCAACCGAGTTCGAGGCCACCGGATTCTCGCACGGCGGCCGGCAAACGAAGGGCAGCGGCTATCCCGTGCGTTTTCCATTCGTGGATCTTGCCGAAGTGGGCGCAGGCGGCGGAACGATCGCTCGCGCCGAGCAAGGAACGCTGTACGTGGGGCCGATCTCTGCAGGCGCCGATCCGGGCCCGGCATGCTATGGCAAGAGCGACGCGGCAACCGTGACGGACGCGGACGTGGTGCTGGGGCGCTTGCCGCAAGACGCTCTTGCGGGCGGCAGTTTTGCGATTGATGCCGCACGGTCGTTCCGCGCGATCGAGAAGCTTGCGACAGCCGTCGGTCTTTCGACGCATGCCGCGGCGGCGGGCATCGTCAGCATCGTGGATGCGCAGATGGCGCGCGTCACGCGCACGGTAACGGTTGAACGCGGACTCGATCCACGCGATTACATCCTGATCGCGTTCGGCGGCAATGGGCCATTGCACGCATGTGCGCTCGCTGAAGAACTCGGCATGCGCCGCATTGCCGTTCCTCGGTCGCCTGGCGTGTTCTCGGCGCGCGGCCTGCTGGCAGCCCGGAGCGAAGTTGCGTTGCTGCGTTCGATCTTGGGTCGCGCCGACCACGCAAACGCGCAAGCGCTGCAAAACGTTTTTCGCGATCTCGAGAGCGACGCGCGTCGCACGCTTCTTGCCGAAGGCGCCGATGAGGCGAACATCAGGATCACGCGGACGTACGACGCACGGTACGCCGGCCAGAGCTTCGAGCTGCAAGTGAAGTATGCCGACGCCTTACCGGAAGTCGTTCGAGGGTTCCACCTTGCGCACCGGCGGCGTTTCGGCTACAGCAGCGAGCAGGAACCCGTCGAATTGGTCAACGCACGTTTGCTGGCAGCCGATTCCGCCGTCTCCATCGCGCCCGCATCGCGCGATGGAGTTCCTAGCCCCTCGGCCTCATCGCGTCCGATGTGGGAGAACGGCCGGTACGTCGATGCGCCGGTTTTCGATCGCGCTTCTCTCGCAACGGACGTCAGGATTGACGGTCCAGCCGCAATCGAAGAGTACGATGCATGCACGTATCTCGCGCATGGATGGACGGCACGCGCAGACGACGATTTGTTGGTGTTGACGCACGATGCTTGAGTCAAAAGCGGATCCCGTAACAACGGCGATCGTCGGCGGCGCGTTCGTTCACGCCGGTGAAGAAATGGGCATTGCCGTGGCCAACAGCGCCTATTCGGCGAATATCAAAGAACGTCTCGACCACTCGTGCGCGCTTTTTGACGCGCGGGGCCGTCTGCTTGCGCAAGCGGAACACATTCCGGTGCATCTCGGTTCGCTGCCGTGGGGCCTGCGACAGATCTTGGACGCGTTACAGGCGCAAGGCGCGAAAATGGAACCGGGCGATATGTGGGTCGCTAACGACCCGTATCTGTGCGGAACGCACCTGAATGACGTGACCGTCATTCGGCCGATTTTCTTCAACGGCGCCCTGTTCGGTTACGCCGCCAACAAAGCGCATCACACCGATGTGGGCGGGATGGTGCCCGGTTCAATTTCAGCGGAAGCGCCGGATCTTTTTGCGGAAGGCGTGATCGTTCCGCCGACGCTACTCGTCAGGCGCGACCATGAAGTCGAAGCCGCGATCGCGTTGTTTCGCAGCAATTCGCGAACGCCGCAGGCGCGCACCGGCGATCTCCGCGCGCAATGCGCGGGAAACTACATCGGAGAGCGGCGCGTGTTGGAGCTGCTTGAGCGGTACGGTCGCGATCCAGTCGCGGCGTCGGTCGAAGCGCTTCTGAATGTCAGCGAACGCCGTCTGCGCGATGCCTTGCGAACGCTCGGAAACGGCACGTATTACGCCGAGGACGTGTTGGAAGATCGCGATGGAGCGCCGTCCATCCGCATCGCGCTGCGCTTGGCGCTGCAGGATGGGTCGGCGGAATTCGACTACGCCGGTACCGCCGCGCAGCTGCCGTATGCGCTCAATGCTGTCTACGGCGTCACGCTTTCAGGCGTTCACTATGCCGTTCGCGCAGCAACGGATTCCACGATCCCGATGAACGACGGCTGTTTCCGTCCCGTTACCGTTCACGTCCCCGAAGGCACGTTGCTGAATCCGCTGCGACCGGCTGCCGTCGGCGGCGGAAACTTGGAAACCAGCACGCGCAATGCTGAAGTCGTCTTGCAGGCGTTTGCGCGAGCCGCTCCGGAGCGCATTCCGGCTGCGAGCGGCGGGACCATGAGCAATGTCATGATGGGCGGCACGCGCGCCGACGGCTCCAGTTGGACGTTCTATGAAACCAACGGCTGCGGCATGGGCGCGCGGCCGACTATGGACGGCATCGACGGCATTCACGCTCATATGACCAATACGCTCAACACGCCGATCGAAGCGATTGAACGTGAATTCCCGTTGCGGATCACGCGGTACGAATTTGCCGGCGGAACCGGCGGGCGAGGATGTCATCGCGGCGGCAGTGGGTTGCGGCGAGCGCTGCAGCTTACCGAAGGCAGCGCGCAGGTCTCATTGCTTGCAGACCGCCACACCGTACAGCCGGCGGGTGCGCAAGGCGGCGGCGATGGCGCCGTCGGCAGACACGAACTCGTGCGTGCCGATGGTTCCCGCCACGTCGTGCCTGCGAAGGTTTCGCTGGTGCTGCAAGCGGGGGACACGATTATCGTACAAACGCCGGGTGGAGGCGGTTACGGCTCGCGGCGCTAGTTGAGAACTTTGCGAAACTTTACTAAGCGATCCACTTCGTCAAAGCCGCAGAGCTTCGTGAGCGCGCAATGACGCCGCGTTATCGATCTCCGAGTCGGAGGCGAGTTCTCCGAATCCTTGCTCTCGTGCCCAGCTTTCGGCTGCCTTCATCAGCTCTCTTCCGACGCCGTGGCCGCGTTGTGCCGGTTCGACATACCAGCCCTCAACGTGCGGAACGGGCGTTGATTCACAGCCGTCCGAAAATGGCCGGATGCTGACCTCTATGAATCCAATGGGCACCGTCTTGTCGGCGTCCGCGACAAACACGGCGGCGAGCAGCGTATTCGCACGACCCGATGCAAAGGCAGTTGCCTCTTGCATCAGTTGATCGGCATCAGCTTCCGGCCAAAGGCGTGCGCGCATCTCGCCCCACGGTTTTGCGTCACGCAGTTTTAGAGGGCGGACCATCATAGCTTCTTTGACTGCCAGCTTGAGGCCTTTTGAGCTTTCAGATGAAGCAGGCTCGCAATGAAAGCGAGCCCTTCACCGTTTCGCTGAAGCGTTTCCAATGATTCCTTGAAAGCGGCGAGAAACTGTTCCCTCATACCGCGCGGAAGCGATGCGGGAGGATAGTACAGCCCATAGTACTCCAGCAGTTGCGCGATGTCAGCGGAACGCCGAACCGTGAGTTTCTCTGCCGTAAAAGCGTCGAAGCCGGCGTCAGCAAACAGCGCACGCAGTTCATCTACATCCTCGGCAAGGGGGTCGCCGAGCGTCGGCACTTTGTGCGACGTGCCCGCAACTGTCGAAAACCACGCTTCTCTGAACGCGCGCAACACCGGAGTCTCGACACCTTCTTTTGCTCCAAGGACGGCGAAGCACCATCCACCTGCGCGCAAAACACGCGCGATCTCCGCGACGACACCTTTTAATGGCTCCATCAGCATCAACGCAAGGTGCGAAACCACGGCATCAAAGGCGTCGTCGGCAAAAGGCAGGGCTGACGCGAGGCCTTCCACGAGCAATGGGCGATCGCCTAATCGCTGACGCGCGAGCTGCAGCTCCGCGCGGCTCATATCGACTCCCGTGATTTCGACGTCCGCTGATCTCGACTGTTCCAGCAAATAACCGTCCCCGCAGCCCAGATCGAGGATGCGCTGTGCTTTTACGTCAGTAAGATCGTCGACGAGATGCCGGTAAGATGACCGCCCTACCTCATTCACCGCATCCGCAAAGGTAAACGATGTCGCGCCAGGATGGCGCTCGTGGTAGTCCAGCAAGAACCGTTCGCCTTCAGTCGTCAAGGCAACGGTCCGAGCTTCACGTTGTACGCCCTACGGTTTCGAAGAAGGTTGAGCGCCCGGAGCGGCGCCGCCGCAAATCGGAATGGCGTGAATCACCAATTTTGCGGTTGCGTTTTCGATCGGGTCGATGCGCGCTTGATACTCCGCAATCGCGTTGCCGAACACATCGAGCGGATTGTATCCGAGCACGTTGCCCGTCCCCTGATAACGCGGATCGAATTGCCGTCCGGGGCTGTTGTCCGGCACGCCGGCATTGAGCACGTCGGACGGAGGCGGCGTGGGATAGAGACCGTGCGAGTTATTGCTATTGCTGCCCGGGCCGGTAGCGGTGTTCGTGCCGTTGATCGCGGCATCATATTCGTGGCCCGCCGCCTGGAGTTCACCCAGCTGTTGCGTATCGACGAATCCGCTGATGATGTCCAGCGCACCCTTCTGCTGTTGCACCACGGCGACGAGATGCGCACGCATCGCGAGCAGTTGGCGGTCACCCTCGGTCCGCGCCGTGCGAGGGTAGGCGGGATCGTTCAGCAGCGTTTCGATCTCTTGCGTGTTGTTGACGAGCGGGGTGATCAAGCGTTCGAGCCGCATGACCTGCAGGTCTTGCGCCGCCTTGCTGCTGCTCGGATTGGCCACTTCTTTGACGTAACCCCGAAACAGCGGGCGGCTCTGCGCGATCACTTTGTCGTTCTGCAAGATGCGGCCGATCGCGGGGCCGACGCTGCGGCGCAATCCGGTGCAAAGGGGCGACACGTATTCGTGCGTGATCGTGCGCAGAGGGGACGGCGACGGCGAAGGCGCCGGCATCGCGCCGATCAGCGCGCAGATTGCCGCGGCGGCGAACAGCGCTTTTGAGGTCGCACTGATACGATACATCAAAACAGAAACGGTTGAGGGCGGCCGCGCGTTACGTCGAAGTCGGCGGGGCCTGTGAACCGACCGACGAATAGGCGAGGGTCTTCCCGCTGGACGAAGGAGTTTTCATGCGGCGTCACTTTCACTTGCTCGCTCTGTTGCTGCTTGCCCTGCCGGCCGCCTGCGGCCACGGCGGGGTCATCGGCAGCGGTCCGAATCCAACGCCGACGCCGGTGACGCCGCACGTGTCCGCCGAATTCACCGTGCCGACTGCCAACTCGCAGCCGTGGGGTATCGTCACGGGAGCAAACGGCTTCCTCTTCTTCACGGAACACCGCGCAGGAAAGATCGGTCAAACGACCACCGGCGGAACGATGACCGAGTACGCGTTGCCCTCGCCCGGCGGCGCACCCGAGGTCATCGTAAACGGCCCGGATCACAACCTGTGGTTTACCGAGTTTGCCGCCAACAAAATCGGACAGATGTCGCCCGGGGTGAACGTTCCGCACGAATTTCCTTTGCTTACGCCGAACGCCGGGCCTACATACATTGCGGTCGGGCCGGACGGCGCGCTGTGGTTTAGCGAAACGACCGCGAACAAGTTGGGGCGCATTTCGACCTCGGGCGTCGTCAGCGAATACGCCGTTCCCACGCCGAATGCGGGCTTGGCCGGACTGGTGAGCGGGCCGGACGGCGGCCTTTGGATCGTTGAAAATCGCGCGTCGCAAATCGTCAGATTCGACGTTCCGTCGCTGACGTTCGGAACCGCTTATCCCACTCCGACGGCAAACGCCGGGCCGCTGCAGATCGTGCTCGCCAGCGACAACGCGATGTGGTTCACGGAATCCAACGTCGCGAAGCTGGGACGCATTACGGTATCGGGCACGATCTCGGAAAACTCGCTCGCGCCGGCACGCTCGCCGCAAGGTTTGATCGTGGGCGCCGACAACAATTTTTATTTCACGGACCCGCCGCAAAACCAAATCGGCAAAGTGGTCGTAAGCCCATTTACCGTGACCGAGTACTCTATCCCGACGCCGAACTCCAATCCGCTGTTTCTCGCGATTGGACCCGACTCCAAGATCTACGTCACGGAAAACGCCGGAAATAAGATCGCCCAGCTCACCTACTTCTGATCGCGCATCCAGGCAGCAACTTCGGCAGCATCGAGTTCGTAGAGCGGCCGTAGGCCATTTTTTCCTGCGGCGACGATAAAGCGCCGCGATCCCGCCGCGACGAGATGGATGCTGGCATGTTGCGCCAGCATTGCGGACTCGATCACCGTAAAGAAGCGCCCGGCGTGCGGAGCGCGCCGGCGGTGTACCAGCGAGCGCATTGCCGCATGCAGCCCGAAAAGGCAGAGCGCGACGACCAGCAGCGCCAAGATATAGTGCAGCGCAAAATTCACCGCAATTCTTCCAGGAGTCGCTCGTGTCGGCGCGCCTCTTTTCGGCGGTGCTCCGCTGCGCGGCGTTCCCGCAGCGATGCGATCGCGTCGTACGCGGCCGACGCTCCGATGAACTCTTCCCGAGCCGCCTGAACGGCGCGCTCGAGTGCGGGAATGGCCGATTGCCGGTACGCGAGGGCGGTTTCGAAGAGCGAGCGCAGCGCCGGCATCTCGACGCTGGCGTGCAAATGTATGCGCGCTTCATGCAGTTCGCGTAAGCGATCGCACAGATCGCGCGTGCGAGCGGCGAGCTGCGTGCGCGCTTTCGAACGGGCATGCCGCCGCAGCACGACGAGGGGCTGCAACGCAAAGTGAAAGCGCGACACCCTGCGCCTTCACTGCGCCGCGCCGTTTCGCTAGGGGATTGCGAGCTGCGTGCGTTCGGGGCCGACGGAAATGCACTCGATCGGCGCACCCAGGATGGCTTGAATTCGCTCGACGTCACTGCGCGCGCTGTGCGGGAGGTCAGCAAGGCGCCGCAATGCGCGAAGGTCTTCGCGCCAGCCCTCCACATACTCGATCTCGACCTGAAGATCCGGATGCGCATAGGCGCCAAAGCTAACGGAATCGCGGCCGACGCGGTACTCCGTCACGATGCCAATCCGATCGAAGCCTGTGAGCACGTCGAGCTTTGTCAGCGCTGCCGCCTGAAGACCATTGAGGCGCTTTGCATATCGGGCGGCGACGGCGTCGAACCATCCGCAGCGTCGCGCACGTCCGGTGACGGTTCCGAATTCCTGGCCCGCTTCACGTAATCGCCTGCCCGCATCATCGCGCAGCTCCGACGGAAAGGGGCCCGCTCCGACGCGCGTGCAGTACGCTTTGACGACTCCGACGACGCGGCCGATCTGGGCCGGCCCCGCTCCCAATCCCGTGCACGCGCCGCCTGCAAGCGTGTGGGAGCTTGTGACGTACGGATATGTACCGTACCCTAGGTCGAGAAGCGCGCCTTGCGCGCCTTCCGCCAAAACCGAACGCCCGCGGTCGAGCGCGTCGTGCAAATATTCGACGCCGTCGACGATGTGCGGCCGGATGCGCCGAACATTCTGCAACGTCGCATCGATCAGTTCGCCGGCAGCGCCTTTTTCACCAAGGCGCTTTGCGAGCGTCCCGTCATCGCGGAGTTCGGCGAACGTAATTCCGGAACGAGCCGCTTTATCGACGTACGCCGGCCCAATGCCACGACCCGTCGTGCCCAGCGCTTGCGCGCCGCGCGCCGCTTCACCCTCCCGGTCGGCTTGCGCGTGGTACGGCAAGACGACGTGCGCCCGATCCGAGACGCGCACGCGTTCGATGTCGATGCCGAGCTGCGCGAGGGAGTCCAGTTCGCTTAAGAAACCATCCAAACTTACGACGGCACCACCGCCGATGAACAGCTGACAACGTTCGTGGAGTACGCCGGACGGGACGATTCGCAGCGCAAGTTTTTTGCCGCCGACCACCAGCGTATGACCGGCATTGTCGCCGCCGCCGAAGCGAGCCACGATATCGTAGTTGCGCGCGTAATGGTCCACGATCCGGCCCTTGCCTTCATCGCCCCACTGCATGCCCACGACCACGTCGATGCTGCTCACCGGGGAGAAGGGCCCATTGGGATTTGCGCGTCGCCTTCAAACGAGGTCATGATGTATTCGCTGAAAAGCGCATTCGGCCAACCGAAGTCCGGACGCGTAAAACGCCGAGGGTCATTCGGATCGAACGATTCGTGCAGCAAATGATCGCCGGGATCGGCGGCGAGCAGTTGATTGAGAACGTCTTCTTTCTCGACGTTAGAGGACGACGTCAATCCTTCCATGACCATCGCCAAAGGCCAGACCCAATGGTCCGGCGTGTGATAGCTTCCGATTCCTCTCGCGACGTGCCCCGTGTAAAACGACGGGTTATCGAGCGAAAGCAAGAATGCGCGTGTGTCCACGTAGTATGGATCGTCGTCCCTCGTGTACCCGATGTAGGGCGCGGAAAGTAAACTCGGCACATTTGCGTCGTCCGTCAGAATTGCGTTGCCGAGGCCGTCAACTTCATAGGCGTACACGTAGCCGTACTTCGGACTTCGAATCAAGCCATAGCGAAGGATGCCCTGCTGCACTTGGTCGCGCAGCGAGCGGACCTTGTGCGCTTTGCGGGGGTTATGGTACACATCGCGCTCGATCTGAGCGATGTCGTTCAGCGCCACAACGGCGAACATCTCCGACGGAATGAGGTAATTGTAATAGCACGCGTCGTCCGAAGGCCGAAAGCCGGTCCAAATCATCCCGGTGTACCCGACGGGACGGCCTTTGCCGCCGAACAGCTCACGATGCGTATAGCGTGAATCCCGTGGATGATCTTGCTCGCGTTCCATCGTCGCCAGCACCGCGTCAAGTGCCCGGGACTCGTCCGCGGTAAAGATTGAGGTGTCGCCGGTAATACGCCAATCACTCCACGCAAGCGTGACCGGATACGCCAGCGAGTCCAGTTCAAACTTTTGTTCCCATACGTGGTAATCTAAGGTAAAGGCATTGGCGTACGGGTCGACTTGCAGATACTTCGCTTGCCGCGCAAGGATGCGGCGCAGCACGTTGCGCACAGCCGGATCGTTTTTGGCGTAGTAGAGATAGGGGCGCACCTGTGCGCTCGCGTCGCGCAGCCATTCAGCCGGGATGTCGCCCGTTTTGACGTACGCGGTTCCATCGGGTGCGAACTGCGCGAGTTTAGTCGTGTCCAGCAATGCCGCCCGGAACATCTCTTGCAAGTGCGGGTTGGGGCTCTGGTAGTCCGCAGCCGCACGCGATATAGAATCGATATCGAGCGCGATCGCACGCGGCGGCATCAGGAAGAACGCGATGAACGCAGCGGCGATCATCGTGCCGGCAAACCGCACCACGGGCGAACTTCTACGACGGCGTTATCGCCGTTTCCGCTTTGGCCCCAGTTTCACTTCAAAACATGCGCCGCCAAGTGCAGATGCAACGATGCATATGCCGCCGCCGGATCGCTCTGCGATCGCTTTGGCGATGGCGAGTCCGATGCCGTTGCCGGCCGCGCCTTGCGAATTTTGGCCGCGGACGAACAGATCGAAGAGCCCCGCACGATCGAAACGCGGTATGCCGGGCCCATCATCGTCGACGCTCAAGATTGTCCGCGTTGCGGCTTTGCGCAGCCGTACCTGAATTGTGCCGCCTTTGCGCCCGTACTTTAGCGCATTTTCGAGCAAATTCAGGATCAGCCGCAGGCACGCGTCGGCCTCAACAGGTACTGCCCGTTTGCGCGGCGTGCGACGATCAATGACCATGCCGCGCCGGCGGGCATGCGGTTCCAGAATCTCGCACGCCGTGTCAAGCTGTTCAACGATGTCGCACCTTGCCGGCGGCCGGCGCGTTGCGGACTCAAGCGAAACGTCCGACATGGCGTCGATCATCCGGCGCATCCGGAGCGATTCTCTTCGCGCGACTTCAAGGTACCGGCGGGCCGCGCGCGCGTCTGACGCATCGCTGAGCAACTCCAAGTAGCCACAAATGGCGCTCAACGGCGTCCGCAATTCGTGGCCGACCGTGGCGACCAACGTGCGCTGCTCAGGCGTAGGTAAACTTGTAACCAAATCCATGCACCGTCCGCAGCATCGGCTCGAGCCGCGGGCATTCCTGGATCTTGTAGCGCAGCCGCCGGATGTGCACGTCGACCGTTCGCTCGTCACCGTCGAAATCAAATCCCCATACCTTTTCCAGTAAGGTTTGGCGCGAAAGCGCGACGCCACGATTCTGCGCCAGCGCCAGCAAGAGGGCAAACTCGCGCGGCTTCAGCTGGACGTCCTTTCCGTCAACGCGCACTTCACGTGCCGCTTCATCGATCTGTAAGCGGCCGAACACGAGCACCGCCGCAGGACAGTCGAAGTGCTGGCCGCTGCGCCGAATGACGGCTTTGACACGACTGATGACCTCTCTGGGCGAAAACGGTTTGCACACGTAATCGTCGGCGCCGAGTTCGAATGCGACGATGCGGTCGACCTCATCAGTGCGTGCGGTCAACAGAACGATCGGGAGTTCATGATGCTCCCGGCGGAGCACGCGCAAGACCTCAAAACCGTCGACGACCGGAAGGCCGACGTCGAGAATTAACGCCTGCGCGAACGTTCGCGCCGCGCGAAGCGCCGCACCACCGTCCGACACGCCGCGCACATCGAAGCCTGCGTGGTTGAGTTGTTCCAGCAGCATTTCGCGAATCGCTGCGTCGTCCTCGGCGACGAGAATTCGCAACGCACCCATGCCGCGAAGAGTGCCCAAAGGTTATCGCTGGACAGACACGGGAATTACGTAAAAATGGCGCGCTCCAAAAAAGCGATGGACCCTCCGCCGGAACAGAGCACCGGCAATCTCGTCGAACTGAGCAAGGACGAGGAGAACGTCGTACGCAAGCGCACCAGTTTACGCGCCGCAGTTGTTTTCGAAACCGTTCGACGTGAAGGCGAAAGCGAAATCAATCGTCCGGCGCGGGCGCTCGCGTTTTCCGGACTTGCCGCCGGGCTTTCGATGGGATTCTCACTCGTGGCGACGGGCGTGCTGCGTGCCTATCTCCCGGATACGCCGTGGCGCACGATCGTGCAAAACGCGGGCTACACGCTGGGATTCTTGATCGTCGTGCTAGGGCGGCAGCAGCTGTTCACCGAGAACACGCTGACCGCGATTTTGCCCGTCCTCGACGATCCCGACAAGACAAAAAAACTGATCCAGATGTTCCGGCTCTGGGGAATCGTGCTGCTCTTCAATTTGATCGGCGCCGCCATCTTTGGCGTAGTGGCGGCCAAAACACCGGTTTTTCCGCCTCAGATCAGAGCGGCATTCCTCCAAATAGGACTGCAGGCGCTGCAGCCCTCATGGATGGAAATTTTTTGGCGCGGCATCTTGGCGGGATGGCTCATCGCGCTCATGGTGTGGCTGCTGCCGGCCGCGGATCCACAACGCGTATGGATCATCATCATTCTGACGTATGCCGTGGGAGTCGCGGGACTTAGCCACATCATCGCAGGATCGGTCGATGCGCTCTACGCCGTTGCCGCTGGCGCATGGTCCTGGACGGCCTACGTCGGCGGGTTCCTCGTCCCGGTGTTCATCGGCAACTGCATCGGCGGCGTCGCGCTCGTCGCGCTGCTGAACTACGGTCAGGTAGCGCCGGAGAGTTCGTCAGCGTAACTGCTAGGCGGGGACTCGGCAAACGGACCAACGCGGGCCGCATGCGAGCGCAATACGCTGTAAATACGCGATGCCGGAAAGCCTAGACGCTCCAGCGCACGCGCCGCCGATGCATAGCTGGCCTTAGGCCGCGACCGCAAAACGTTTTCGAGCGCCGCCTCAACGCGCGCCGCTTCATCGACGCAGCCGTTTGCCACCGCCGCGCGTGCCGCACCGGCGTCGATACCTTTGCGGATCAGTTCAGCCACGAGCCTCGCGTTGCCGACGGCTTTGCGTTTCTGCTCCACGTAGAGCTGCGCGAAGAGCCGATCGTCGATGAAGCCTTCGGCTTTGCAACGCTGTATCGCCTCCGCAATGGCTGCGGAATCGTAGCCCTTACGCTCTAGGCGCTCACGCAGCTGGAGTTCGGTGAGACGGCGCTGCGCGAGCGCACGCAGTGCCGTGACGTACGCTTTCACACGGCGCCGTTGCGGGAAAGCTGCGTCGCCATGTCTTCGCGGATCTTCGTCGAGATCTCGTCGGCGAGATCGATGTGCTCTTCGAGATAACTCTTTGCATTTTCGCGTCCTTGGCCGATGCGCGTCTCACCGTAGGTATACCACGAGCCGCTCTTGCCGACGATGTTACGCTCCAGCGCGATGTCGAGGATGGAGCCCATCTTGCTGATGCCGTGCCCGTACGTGATGTCGAACTCCGCTTGCCGGAACGGTGGGGCGACTTTGTTTTTCACGACTTTGACGCGCGTGCGCGAGCCGACGACATCTTGTCCGACCTTAATCTGTTCGAGCTTGCGAACGTCGAGCCGGATGGAAGCATAGAATTTTAGCGCGCGGCCTCCCGAGGTCGTTTCAGGACTGCCGAACATGACGCCCACTTTTTCGCGAAGTTGATTGATGAAGATCATCACGGATTTGCTGCGCGAGATCGCCGCGGTGAGTTTGCGCAACGCTTGCGACATCAAGCGTGCCTGAAGCCCCACATGCGCATCGCCCATGTCGCCTTCGAGTTCCGCTTTGGTCACCAGCGCCGCCACGGAATCGACGACGATCGCGTCAACCGCATTGCTGCGCACGAGCATCTCGGCGATGTCGAGCGCTTGCTCTCCGGTATCCGGCTGCGAAACCAGCAAATTCTCGAGATCGACGCCGAGTGCTGCGGCGTAGTTAGGATCGAGCGCGTGCTCGACGTCGATGAAAGCCGCGGTGCCGCCGCCTTTCTGCGCTTCGGCGATGGCGTGCAGCGCGAGCGTCGTTTTGCCGCTCGATTCCGGCCCGTAGATTTCGATGATGCGGCCGCGCGGAAACCCGCCCACGCCCAAGGCCAAATCGAGCGCGATTGAGCCCGACGGCACGACCTCAAAGGCCATGCGCTCCTGAAAATCGCCCATCCGCATGATCGACCCCTTGCCGAACTGCCGCTCGATCTGCGCGAGGGCGTTGGTTAAAGCTTATCTGCCGTTCGTCTTGCGCTGCCATCTCTTCTCCATTCGTCCGATATGTTGTTCGTTCCATCACCGTAGCACCGCGGTGTGCCAACACCCTGGCCTAGTCCTCAAAGAGCGCCTCGAGAAATTCGCGCGGTACAAAGGGCCGTAAAGCATCGGGGGATTCGCCCAGGCCGACCAGTTTGATCGGCACTTCCAGCGTATCGACGATCGCCACGAGCACGCCCCCCTTCGCCGTGGAGTCGAGCTTGGTGACGGCGACGCCGCTCAGTGCCGTCGCTTCATTAAAGAGGCGCGCCTGCGAGATGGCGTTTTGCCCGGTTGTGCCGTCGACGACCAACAGCGTTTCCGCCGGCGGCGCGCCCGTTTCGCGCTCGATGACGCGGCGCATCTTCTTGAGCTCTTCCATCAGATTGGTCTTCGTCTGCAGCCGGCCCGCCGTGTCGATCACGATCGCGTCGACGTCACGCGCCCGTCCCGCTCGAAGACCGTCAAAGACGACCGACGACGGATCGGCGCCCTCGGTGCCGCGCAGGAAGCCGGCGCCGCTGCGCTCGGCCCATACCTCCAGCTGTTCGGCCGCTGCCGCGCGAAACGTATCGGCGGCAACCAGCAATACTCGCTTGCCATCACGCCGCAGCCGCGTTGCGAGCTTGCCGATCGTCGTCGTCTTGCCGCTCCCATTGACGCCCACGACCAAAAGCACCGCCGGCCTCGGTTCGAGCCGCAATTCCGAGTTCGGAAGTGTCAGAAACCGTTCGACGTCTTTGCGGAAGCGCGCCACGATCTGATCGCTCGTGCGCCACATCTCCTGACGCGCAACGGTTTTGAGGCCATCGAGGATTTTGGCGGTCGTGGGAACGCCGAAGTCGGCCAGCAGCAGCAGCTCTTCCAGCTCGTCCCAAACTTCGGGCGTAATTGGTTTGCGGGCCCGGCCGAACGCCTCGACGCCGATGAGCGAATCGCGGGCCTTGCCGAACGTGGCCCGCAGTTTGGTTAAAAGACTCACCGCGAGGCTCGATTCGCGCTCACGGACGGACACCTTCGGTCCGCGGACATCGAACTCCTGTTCGATTGGAAAGCTGCTCAGGCCGTTTTGGACTAGGGGACTTAGTCTGCTATACTAAAAATATGAAACCGCCGAAAATCGTAAACGTGCACGCGGCCAAGACGCACCTGTCGGCCCTTCTCTCTGCCGTGCAGGACGGAGAGGAAATCATCATTGCCAAAGCCGGCACGCCCGTTGCCAAACTGACGCGCGTTCAAGACGATACGAAGCCGCGCGAATTCGGCTGGGCCAAGGGGCGCGTTTGGGTTGCCCCCGATTTTGATACCTACATTCCTCCTGGGTTTGAGGAGTACATGTAAGTGCGTCTGCTGCCCGACACGCACTGCTGGATCTGGTGGAGCGCCGAGCCGGAACGATTAGGGCCCAGAACTCATCAGCTATTGTCGGATCCGCGCCATTCGGCATACTTCTCAGTGGCGAGTGCGTGGGAGATTGCAATCAAGCAAGGGACCGGACGACTCAAACTAGAGATGGGCGCTGAAGAGTTCATCCGATCGTCGCTCGCTCATACCTCCGCCGAGGTACTTCCGATCGAATTACGGCATTCTCTCGTAGCGGGCGCTTTGCCGGAGATCCATCGCGATCCGTTCGATCGGATGTTGATTGCTCAGGCGCAATGCGAAGATCTGACGATCATCACGGCCGACAAAGAGATGGCGCGATATTCCGTGCTGGCCCACGACGCTACGGCCTGAGCACGTGGTGAGCATCCCGGAAATAGCGGCGAGTTTGGATGCGGAAGGATACGCCACGGTGGCATCGGTGGTCTCTGCGGATCAATGCCGGTCGCTTACAGCAGCGTACGACGACGATGACCTGTTTCGCAGCCGCATCGTAATGGCGCGCCACGGGTTCGGCAGCGGCGAATACAAGTATTTCACCTATCCCCTTCCTTCTATTATCGCACAGCTGCGGACGGCGCTCTATCCGCCGCTTGCGCAAATCGCGAACGAGTGGAATTCGGAGCTCGGAAGCGATCTGCGCTTTCCCGCCGACCATGCAGCGTTCTTGGATCGTTGCCACGGCGCGGGGCAAACGAAAGCGACGCCGCTCATGCTGCAATACGGCGCCGGCGACTACAACTGCTTACATCAAGATCTGTACGGTGAACACGTCTTTCCACTGCAACTGACGATCTTGTTGTCGGCACCCCAGCGCGACTTTACGGGCGGCGAGTTTGTGCTCACGGAACAGCGGCCGCGCATGCAGTCGCGTGTCGCCGTCGTGCCGCTACAACAAGGCGGCGGCGTGATTTTTCCGGTGCATCATCGCCCGGTGCGCGGCGCGCGCGGCAGTTATCGAGTGAACGTGCGCCACGGCGTCAGCGCCGTGCGCTCAGGGCGGCGCAATACGCTCGGCATCATCTTTCACGACGCGCAGTAGCGGTTAATCGAGGCTCTCGACGGAGTAGAGCCCTGACGCCGCCACCCCGATCCAATTCAGGCCGCCCATGATGTTGATGCAATGGCCCGTTTCTTCGGTGTAGGCGCAGCGGTTCCAACCGTTCGTACACCGGGCGATTTCCGAGATCCACGCACGCTCAGCGGCTCGCCACGACGGCTCGTACGCGAGGTTTTCGGCCACCGGCATGCCGTGGTGCGCGATCATGTACTGCCAAGCCGTCAGACATTCGAAGTTGCGCGCGCTGCATTGATGATCCATGGTATGCAACGCCGCCCGGTACCGCGCCGCAAGCAGATGGATCTCTTCCAAGGCGACCGGCTGCTGCACCCGCGGAAACCCGATATACGAACGATCGTAATTGACTTGCGCCACCCAGGCGCGCTCGGCCGGCGTCGGAACGTCGAGCTCGATAATCCCGACGTTAACGTTTCCGGAAGGCGGCCATGCCGCCGTCGCAGCCAGCGCCCACAATCCATTGTAGACGACGTGCGGATCGCCGGGCTTGGGAAATACCTGTATCCACTCTACGTTGTATTCGGCGGGATACGCAAGCCCGGTGTAGCCCCACGACCACGTTTGAAAGAGCGGTTGCTGCAGATTGTTGACGGCAAACGAACCGTCCGGGGCGGTCGTCGTCATCGGCGCGGTTCCGGGTGGCGGAGCATTGGTGTAGATCGGCTGATTGGTCAACGTGCCGTTTGCCACTACAACCGTTGCGCCGGCGATTGGCGCTCCGGTCTGCGCATCGACGATTCGACCGGAAACGGTAGCGTCGTTCGTTTGCGCGCGCGCCACGCCAACGCCGCACGGCAGCGCTGCAGCGACAAGTAAAATGAGCGTGCACAGCGTACGCATGGTGCGTGGATTTTCGACAACTGCAAAGCTGCTACGACGCAAAAAAAGCGCTGGACTGTAAAGACTTTGTATCGAACGTGAGCTGACGTGAAGCCGGACACGCTCAAGACGATGCTGGCCGTCGGCGCCGTTTGGATCTTTTGGGGTTCAACCTTTGCCGGTATGAAGTATGCCGTAGCCACGATGCCGCCGTTTGCGATGGCGTCGATTCGTTTTTGCATTGCAGGCGCGGCATTGTTGATTTTTGCGCTGATCGCGCGGCGTCCGCGGCCCACGTTGGCCTCGTATCGGCACGCGGCCGTAACCGGCGCGGCGCTGCTGCTGCTCGGCAACGGCCTCACCGCGTGGACGGTCCAATACCTCCCTACGGGAATCAACTCGCTCATTCTTTCGCTGTCGCCGATTTGGATGACGCTGATCGCGTATGCGTGGGGCGGCGAGCGCCCGTCGCGCCGAGCCATCGGCGGAATGCTGCTGGGCTTTGCCGGCATGGCGATGCTCTTGCGGCCCTGGCACGGATCCGGATTCGCGCTGTTCCCTGCGCTGATCGCCGTGTGTGCCAGCATCTTCTGGTCGTTTGGTTCGATCTATCAACGCCGCAACGGCGAAGAAGACGATCTCATCGTCGCTACAGCACTGCAAATGCTTGCCGGCGGCATATTATTGGCGCTTGAAGCGGCGCTATTCGGACAATGGCAGCAGCTCCGCACGCATCCGGTCTCGCCGGCATCGCTCGGCGGCCTCGCGTGGCTCGTGGTTTTCGGCAGCCTCTTTGCGTACAGCGCATACCTCTATACGATGCGAAATACGAGTACGACGATCGCCTCCACCTACGCATACGTCAACCCAATCGTTTCCGTGGCCCTGGGCATCGTGCTCTTTCACGAGCGCTTTACGGCGCCGGAAGGGATCGCCGGCGCTTTGGTGCTCGGCGGCGTCGCGTTGATGATCGTTCCGGCGAAGATCGGCGAGCTGGATGAGCGAGCCGAAGCCGGTGCTGCTTAGGGCTGCACCGCGGTATTTTGCGCAGCTTCGATCTTCCACGCGCCTGCGCGATTTTGGTAGACGAGGGTGAGGCGAGTAAGCAGCAAGCCCGGCTTCGTGGCGACTGCACCCGGCGGCAACGTGCGAAAGTGCGTAACGCTGATGTCCGTGTCGACGATTGCACTGTCAGAGCCCAGAATGCGAAGCCGCCGGATCGACGGTGTGAAGGTGCTGTCTTTAAACGGCCCCTGAAGTATGGCGGTCGTCACGCCGGCCACCGCCGGTTGATTGGGAAAGATGACGCCAAGAATGTTGATGAGAGAACCGTCCGGCCAGAACTCTGCGGCCCAGGCGTTGCCATCGCCGGCATTCCAGGCGGCAGCGAGCCGCTGGACTGACGCGGTGAAGACTTGCTGACTGGCCGGTGCGTCTGCGCCGGCACACGCGGTTGCGCCTAAAGCAAGCACGAGCGCGGCAGAACAAAACATTGCGAATTTCCGGCGGCTCAAAAACATCGTAAATCCTCTCCTTTAACACTTCAGAGTCTTTTTGGCACAGGTCGCCATGATAAAAGCGAAACGCTCCCGCCGCAAAGGTTAAATGATGTTACGCGAGCCTATCGTCAACTAGAGCTGTTTTGCGCGTATTGCAAAGCGCGCAGCCTGTGCGTACAGTTGCAAGCGATCCGCGATCGTCCGCTCGTGATCTTCCCGGTACAGCGCGCGTACGAACCGAGGCGAGCGTTCGAGCTGATCGAAAAGCACGCCGAAGCGCGCCGGCCGTTCTTCGAGATAGCGCATCAACCGCGATCGGTGCTGCAAGCGACGATAAAAGCGCCGCTTGACCGACGACTCGAAGCGCTCGTGCGCGCTGGCGCGCAATGTGCGCGCCTCACGCACTGCCTGCGCGGCATATCGCCCGCTCATGGCGGCTTCGTAGATGCCTTCTCCGTTGGTCGCGTCGACGAGCCCGGCGGCCGTTCCGCCGACCATCGCGCCGTCGGCGGCAATGGACGGGCGCGGATCGCTGCCGTAGAGCAAATGTCCTTCCGTTTTGAGCGTGAACGCAATGCCGGGATATAACCGTGCGCGAACCCGTTCGGTCAACCCATCGAGTTCCGCGCGCAGATCGGCGCCGGCGATCTTGCCCATCACGCCTAACCCGATGGCCAAATGATCTCGTTTGGGAAACATCCACCCGACGACCATTCGACCATTGCGCGCGGCGTAATAGTGCATTTCTAAGGTTTGATACGCCACGTCGGCCGCGGGACGCTCGAGGTACACGCGATATTGCAAGGTCGTCACGAGGCCGCGCTGCCACCCGTCAAAGGCGAACCGGCTGCTCTCCAGTTTTGCGGTTGAACCCTGCGCCAAGAAGAGATGGCGCGTCTTGAGCAGCTTCCGCTCCCCGGTCTCCAGATCGGCATACTCGACGGCGATCGAATCGCCGTCGCGCCGCCACCCGCGAAACAACGCTTGCGTACGAATTTGCGCACCTTCTTGCGCTGCGAGCGCGCCGATCGTTCCATCGAGTTCCTCGCGCGTCGTTGTGTGGCCCGCCTCAAAGTGGACCTCGTGCTCGCGGCCTTGCGGATCGAAGAGCGCTAGGCGCGGCGTGTCGCAGTGAACGATGCTGCGCGGGAGGTCGAATTCGCGGCAAAAACCGGGACGTAAACCCGCGGCGCAAACGCGTTTGGCGCCGACGATGCGATCTTTTTCAAGGACGATGGTCGAAATGCCGGCGCGCGCCGCTTCACGCGCGGCGATCCCGCCGGCCGGTCCGCACCCCGCGATGACGAGTTCGCAGTCCATTCTAAAGGCGCTTCGCTCCAAGCTCCGCGCCCCCCACTTCGTGGGGCCCCCAAACCTCATGGCGCCTGAACAGTGCTGCTAGCGTGAGCGTTCCCCCCGGGCGCCGCCAAAGCTCGTCGCTTTATAGGCCGAAGGCGTACAAGTTTCCGTCCCACGCCGGAATGTACACGTGTCCATCCACGGCCGGCGGCGTGAAGGTGAAGCCTCCAATCGTCGATCCGCTGTTCCAGAGCGACGCGCCGCTGGAGGCGTCGTATGCGTTGAGCGCCTTGCCGACGCCCGTCGCGAAATACACGACGCCGTTGGCCACGCTCGGCGGCGCATTGTCGTCGTTGGTGTTGTAGCCGCCGGCGCTCTGTTGCCAGCGCAGCGCCAAGGTACAATCGCCTTGTGGTGCGAGCGCCACGATGCCGCTGTCGTATGGCGCTACGGCGTCCGGGTCGCCGACGTAAACCAAATTCGTCACGGGGTCGTACGCCGTTACGCCGATAAAAATTCCCTCGTCAGTATCCGACGCCATCTGCAGCGTTTGCAACGGCCCGGTGCCAATGTTGCCCGCATCATACGTCACCAAGATGCCGGATTTGTTTTTGGCCGTCGTTTCGAGCGGGCACCCGGGCGGATGGAACAACATCGGCGTCGCACCAAAATCTTCGTCGAGTCCGGTGATGTTCGGAAAGTTTGCCGCTACGACGCTGAGGTTTGAGGTCAAACGCACCACGTCGTCAGCGTAATCGTTATGCTCGCTGACCTGGCCGTTGCCCGTTGCGACGAAGACGTCGTTGCTCGTGGTATCGATCGATGCGCCGCCCATGCCCCAGATGCCCGCGCCGCCCGTCGTGCTTGGGAAGAACGTCGCGACGATGGAGGCGGACGATGTGCTGATCGCCGCAATCTCGCCGTTCCACGGCGCAGCGTCGCACAGGGAGGCCGTTTCGGCGTACAGCATGCCGGTCTGCGGGTTGTACGTCAGCGCGCCGTAGATATGGTTGTGGCTCGGGTTCTGCGTAACGGTGACCGGCCATCCGCCGAGTTCTTTTCCGGTGGACATGTCCAACGCGTGGACCTGACCGTTGCCGTCCGCCAGGAAGATCCGATTATTGGCGCGATCGATCGCAGCAGTTCCGGTGATTCCGAAGTGTCCGCTCGGGAGATCGGTGCAGCTGCTTTGCTGATACGCGAAGGTCTGCTGCCACACCACGTTGCCGCTGTCCGCGTTCAGCGCGTAAAAATTGCCGTCTTCCGTTCCGACATACAACAGGTTTTGCTTTCCGCTTCCCACTGCGACGGCCGGGGCGATGACGGGTTGCGCATCGATCGCGCCGCCGAGCGCTTTGGACCAGTAAAGCCGCAAGGAATGAGCATTCTGCGAGCCGAGCACTTTCTCGGCGGGGTTGTATCCGGTGCGCGCAACGTCGTATCCGAACGTATCGTATTCCGAATAGAGCGTCTGCCCCGCAGACCAATGCGCTTGGACTTGCGTCTGCGAGAGCGGCGCGCTATAGAGCGCCACCTCCTGCGCGGAACCGTTGAGGCCCAAGGTCGGCGGAACGCCGCCGAAGATCCGTCCACCCGTATTCTGGAAGCCGGCCGGATACCGGATCGCTCCGGTAACGGCAACTTGACCGACAAGTTGACCGTCGACGTAAAGCCGCGCCGCCGTTCCGTCATAGGTACCGACGACGTGATACACCGTTCCGGCGGAAACGCTGTTTCCCGGTAGTCCCGCGCCTGCGATGACGAGCGTATACGGGCTGCTGCCGTGCGGTACCGCAAGCATAAAGCGCAGTTGCGTGCCGCCGGTCAGCGCGTATCCCGTCGTTCCCAAACCCATTCCATATTCGGCGATCAGCTGCGTCGTCGACGCCGTCGTGGTTTCTTTGACCCAAGCTTCGATGGAAACGTGCGCCGTATTCGCAAACGCGGCATTGCGTGGAATGACGACGTACGCGCGATTATTTCCGCTGCTCGTCACCGATTTGCCGGGATCTGCGGCGAGCAATCCCGGCGTTTGCTGCGTCAGCCCCGCACCGACTCCAACGTACATTCCGTTACGGCCGTTACCGGAAGAATCGTACGCGACGCTTCCCGTATCGCCTAAACGGTAATATCCCAGCGGCGAATCGCCGACGACCATCGTTGGATACACGCTTCCCGTTTGCACGCCTCCACGCGCGCGCGCGGATTCGTTCACCCCGCCGGACGAAATTTGCGAAGTTGGCCCCCCGGGCGTGGCCGGCAACATTCCGTGGCCGCCGCCGGAGCAGGCGTTCAAGAGAAGACAGGCGAGAATGCCAAACGCGGCAGCGGTACGTAATGCGCGGCTCATATGCGTCGTCTGCACGACGCGGCAGCGGATTTCCCTCGGAAAACCGGGGAAAGGACTCCCTCCAAAAGTCCCAAAAACCGGGAGCCGACCTCACCGCCCCTAAAGGATGTGAATGAACGCAGTAACCGGCATCGGTACTCACGCTGCCTTGTACCTCGGCATCGGCGCCGGTCTGCTGGCGATCTTCTACGGCTTGTATCTCATAAGCTGGATCTTGCGCCAGTCGCCGGGCAACGCGCGCATGCAAGAGATCGCCGGCGCGATTCAGGAAGGTGCGATGGCGTTTCTGCGCCGTCAGTACGTCACCATCGGCGGCGTAGCCGTCGTGCTCTTCATCGTGATCTGGGTCGGGCTGGGTTGGCAACCCGCAGCCGGCTTTTTGATCGGCGCGGTACTCTCCGGCGCGGCGGGCTTCATCGGCATGACGGTCTCGGTGCGCGCGAACGTGCGTACGGCGGAAGCCGCTCGCACCGGACTCAGCTCGGCGCTGCACGTCGCTTTTCGCGGTGGCGCGATCACCGGTCTGCTGGTCGTCGGTTTGGGAATCATCGCGGTGGCCGGCTATTACTGGATTCTGCTGGCCGCAAACGGCGGGGACGAAACGCGATCGCTCACCGCCATGGTCGGCCTCGCGTTTGGGTGCTCGCTGATCTCCGTCTTTGCGCGTTTGGGCGGCGGCATCTACACGAAAGCGGCGGACGTCGGCGCAGATTTGGTCGGGAAAGTTGAAGCCGGAATTCCCGAAGACGACCCCCGCAATCCGGCCGTGATCGCCGACAACGTCGGCGACAATGTCGGCGACTGCGCCGGCATGGCCGCGGACTTGTTCGAAACCTACGTCGTCACGACGGTCGCGGCGATGCTGCTGGGGAATCTGCTGCTCTCGAAAGTCACCGGCACGACGACGTTTCCAATCGTGCTGGGCGCGATCTCGATCGTGGCGTCCATCATCGGGACGTTTTTCGTCGGAATCGGAAAAGTGAATCGCGCCAAGATCATGAACGCGCTGTATTCCGGCCTCGGCGTCGCGGGGATTATCGCAGCAGGCGTCTTCTATTACGTGACGGTGCGGCAGTTCGGCGCCGGCGTTCCGCTGGGATTACCGGGACACACACACGTCGTCTTACCGCTGGCAATTTGGGCCTGCGCGATCATCGGCCTCGCCGTCACAGGGCTCATCACGTGGATTACGGAGTACTACACCGGCACCCAGTTCTCGCCCGTGAAGCGAATTGCCAATGCGTCGATCACCGGACACGCGACCAACATCATCAGCGGACTTGCGGTTTCGATGCAGGCTACCGCGCTGCCAGGGCTCGTGATCGTCATCGCCATTTTGCTCTCTTACGCGCTCGTCGGATTGTACGGCGTGGGAATTGCCGTGATGGCGATGCTTTCAATGGCCGGGATCGTCGTCGCGATCGATTCCTTCGGACCCATCACCGACAACGCGGGCGGAATCGCCGAGATGGCGGAAATGCCGCAGGAAGTGCGCGGAATCACGGATCCCCTCGATGCGGTCGGCAACACCACCAAAGCGGTGACGAAAGGTTACGCTATCGGTTCGGCCGGCTTGGCTGCAATCGTGCTGTTCGCGTCGTTCTCACAAGAGCTGACCAACAAATGTTCGGCGGTGCCGGGATGTTCGGTCGGAACCGGCCTCTTCAGCATCGAGAACCCATTCGTGCTCGCTGGGCTGCTAATCGGCGGCCTGTTGCCCTTCTTCTTTTCGTCGCTCTCGATGGAAGCCGTCGGACGCGCCGGCGCAGCCGTCGTTGAAGAAGTGCGCCGCCAGTTCCGTGAAAACCCCGGCATCATGGCTGGAACGGCTCGCCCCGACTACGCCAAAACGGTCGACATCGTGACGCGCGCGGCGCTCAAAGAGATGATTCTTCCGGCGCTGATCCCGGTTGGCGTACCGGTCGTCGTCGTAATCCTCGGCGCCATTCACGTCTTCCCCGGCATCAGCAGCGCGCAGGTCATGGGCGGCATTTTGGTCGGCGCGATCGTCACCGGCCTGTTCCTGGCGATCGCCATGACCAGCGGCGGCGGCGCCTGGGACAACGCGAAAAAGTTCATCGAAGACGGCCATTATGGCGGCAAGGGATCGGATGCGCACAAGGCCGCCGTGACCGGCGATACGGTCGGCGATCCATATAAGGATACCGCCGGGCCGGCCATTAACCCCATGATCAAAGTGCTCAACATCGTGGCGCTGCTGCTGGTGGCATTTTTGATTCACTAACGCAACGCGGCGGACGTGTTTTGCGTTAAAGGGAACGAGCATGAAGGCACTCACTCTGGTCCTGGCGATGGTGTTGGCCTGCTGCGGCTCGGCGCCCGCCTACACCGACGATCAGCAGCGGGAACTGCAGATCGGGCAGCAAGTCTATCAGCAGCTCGCAAAAAAGGGCGAGATTCTCACCAATTCACCCTACTATTCGATTCTCAATCCCATCGCGGCACGCATAAAGCGAGTTGCCGACCCGCAATACTTCGTGCCGTTTCACTTCATCCTCGTGCACGAAAAAGATCCTAACGCGTTCGCGGTTCCCGGCGGAGACGTCTACGTCACGGATTCGCTGATGCATTTCGTGCACAACAAGGAAGAACTCGCCGGCGTGCTCTGCCACGAGACGTCGCACGACATCCATCACGACGTGATGGCGCTCTACGCCAAAGATCAGCGCCTTTCGCTCTATGCGACGGGCCTCGCGATCCTCTTCGGCGGCGGGGGCAGTTGGCAGATTCACTCATCAACCTCGCGGCGAACATGCAGTCGCTGCACTACTCCCGCGACGTCGAGCACAACGCCGATTACAAAGGAGCGTACACCTGCGCGCAGGCGGGCTTAAACCCCTGGGGCATGATCTGGCTGATGCAGCAGTTCGAAGCTCAGCCGACCGGCAATCCGCCGGAGTTTCTCTCGGACCATCCGAGCGATAGCCACCGCGTCGGGGCGCTGGAAGACGAATTCCGCGCAGATCCGCAAACGTTCGGAAAATTTAATTCCAGCATTTCGAGCGCGACGCCGCTGAACGCGCCGGGATTCAGGCGCCAGTGATCAGCTCAGCGCCGATCGTCCGGGACTTCTTGTAGATCGCAAAGTAGGACGCGATCAAGGCGGCAACGGCAAAGGCCATTAAGCCGTCGCCCCAAATTCCGGCCCCGCCGTGCGATGGCGGCTGAAAATAGCGGACGACCGCTCGTGCGACGAACGCCGCGAGCCAGATCGCGATGATCAGCGGTGATGATTGAACGTACACGACGCCGGGGCGTTCAGTCGGACGAAGCTGCGTGTGGCGGCCCCGCAAAACGCCAAGCGGCACGCCCAGAATCGCACCAGCGATTAGTACCGCTGCGAGCACCCACCAACGCGACGGCGCAACCATCTGCGAAGCCGCGATGGCGACGCCGGTTACGAGCAACAACAGAACCGGACGTACCCACAGGCGCCGCACGCTGATGCGCTGCGGGCGCATCATGCGCCAGACGAACAGCGCGATGACGAGGACGTAGATCAGCGCCGTCATCGCAGCCGGCGCGTGCGGTGATGCCGTCGCCGGCGTTATTTGATCTCGACCTTAGCGCCGGCTTCTTCGAGCTTCTTTTTGATGCTCTCGGCCTCGTCTTTGTTGACGCCTTCCTTGACCGGTTTGGGCGCACTTTCAACGAACGTCTTGGCTTCGGTTAGTCCGAGACTGGTGATTTCGCGCACCGCCTTGATCACTTTGATCTTTTCCGCGCCGATCTCGCTGAGCACGACGTCGAACTCAGTCTTCTCGGCCGCCGGGGCAGCGGCTCCCGCGGCCGGAGCGCCGCCGGCCATCATCATGGTGGGCGCCGCCGCTGAAACCCCGTACTTTTCTTCGAGCTGTTTGACCAGGTCGGCCAGTTCCAGAACGGTCAGTTTATCGATCGATTCAATAATGTCGGTGAGGGCCATGGTTGAACGAATACTCCTTTTTAGGTTTGAGGAACCGGTGCGGCAGCGGCCTTTTGCTCGCGGATGGCGTTCAGTGCGCGCACCAGACCGCCTTGATTGCCCGAGAGAACCGTAAGCAATCCGCGCAGCGGCGCCGCAATCGAACCGACCATCTTTGCGAGCAGCTCTTCGCGCGACGGGAGGGCGGCGAGAGCCTGCACTTGCGCCCGATCGACGATGCGTCCTTCGATGTACGCCGCCTTGATTTCGATCGGCTTTACGCTATCCGAAAAGGTGGTGATTGCCTTTGCCGGCGCAACGGGATCGTTTCCGGCAAAGACCACGCCGGTCGGGCCGGCCAGAACGTGTGCAAACTTGGCAGCCAGGTCGTCGGCCGCGGCGATGCGCAGCAGCGTGTTTTTGACGACGGCGTAAGTACTGCCGTTTTTTCGCAGCTCGCCGCGCAGTCGCGTGATCTGCTCGACGCTCAGCCCGGTGTAGTTGGTAAAGAACAAATTGTCCGCCTGCGCGAGGCGCTCGCGGAGTTCTTCGACTGCGCTCTGTTTTTTGGCCGTCGGCATGCGTGCTCCCGAAAAAATGAAACGGCGCTCCTTGACGTAAGGAACGCCACGAACGTGGAGCAGCCGCGTGAAAGCGGGCGCAACGCTGTGATGTCCTGCGTAACCCTTCTCCACGGAAAGCGGAGAAATTTCAGGCAATTCCACCGGTTACGGTCTTCGGAGCCGCGGCCATCATAGCAAACCGCCGCTCCAAGGCGCAAGGTGGGCCGCAATGGCGCCGCCACCCTCGGCCTTGGCGGAAAGCAGGCAAGCTACGCAGCATAAAGGCGCAAATGCCCCGCTCATGTCTGGCGCGATTGAGCGCGCCGGAAGCGTTGCAAGCGCTTTTGGAAGGCAACGGCAGGTTTGCCGAAGGCAAGGCGCAGCCTTTGCTGACGAGCGAGCAGCGCGCCGAACTCGCCAACGGCCAAGCGCCGTTCGCTATGGTTCTCGGATGCGCCGATTCACGCGTTCCCGTTGAAACGGTTTTCGACCATCAACCGGGCGACATTTTCACCGTGCGCGTTGCCGGCAATTTCGCGCACAACGCCGGTATCGGTTCACTCGAGTACGGGTTCTCTGTGCTCAAAGCTTCGCTTTTGATGGTTTTGGGGCATACGTCGTGCGGAGCGGTAAACGCCGCTTTTGAATTTGCGCGGTCGCGCAAACCGCTGCCCGGACATATGCAATCGTTCGTCGAGGCGATCGTGCCCAACGTGCGCGCGAGCGCGAGCGCGGCCGATGCAGTGGTGGCGAACGTCCGCGCGAACGTGGACTTGCTCAAACGTTCGGAACCCATCTTAGCGCGCCGGCGTGCGCGCGAACCACTTGGACATTGTCGGCGCGGTCTACGATTTGCACACGGGCCGGGTCCGGATAGTCTAACGCCAGAGCCAGAAGTACCGCTTACGATGATGCCCAAGTGACCGGTTTACGCGGTTATCCGTCCGATGCGCCGTAAAGTGCCCGGCGTTACAGTCGGGAACAGATGCAGTTCCGGCGCCTTTTTTCCGTTGCGGCTCTCGCCTTTGCGGCGGCCTGCAGTAACTCAAGCGTTGCGCCGGTGCCCTCACAAGATGTGCCCCGCGTCGCAATCGGGAGCGACGGACGCCCGATGGCGATTCTGTACAACAAAGAAACGGAGCTTTCGGGACATGTCGTGCCCGGATACATTCCGACGCCCAACGACGTCGTGCGCATCGAACAACCGCCTCAACCCGATCTCACTTATCACGGCGGCTCAGTGCAAACATCCGTAAAAATTTATCTCGTGTTTTGGGGAAGCGAATGGAGCAGTTCGGGCGATCCCGAGGGCGTCCGGAGCAGGTATAGCCGTTTCATCGGCGGGGTCGGAGGCAGCCGCTGGATGAGCACCGTGGCGCAATACGCACAGAGCGACGGGGCGCGTACGGCCAATGCCTCGGGCAGCTATGCCGGCGCTTGGATCGACACGCTCGATGCGCGGCCGAATCTGAACACACGCGACTATCAATCCGCATTTGCGGCCGAAGCGGCGAAAGCGGCGTCGCACTTCGGTGATGCGAGCATCGGGGCAGACTACGTGATTGCGACGCCGCACGGCACGGCCGTCTACGGATTTGCCGGAAACTATGGAGGCCCCAGCGCCTACTGCGCCTGGCACAGCGATACGTCGGCATTGCTGGCATACACCGTGTTGCCGTACATTCCCGATGCCGGAAATCTGTGCGGCGCGGGTTCCGTCAACACGCCTGGAAGCGATGACGGAGTGAGCATCGTAGGCGGCCATGAGCAAGCCGAGGCGCAAACCGATCCGCACTTGGACGCCTGGTACGATTCATCTGGCAACGAGGTTGCGGATAAGTGCGCGTGGAGGCAGTTACAGAATCAAACGTTTTCGACGGGGACGTATCCGACGCAACCGCTGTGGAGCAACTCCGCCGGCGGCTGCGTACAGTAGCGCGGTCTAAAGACCCATCGGCCCGGGACCTGGGGACCGAAGGTGCCCCTCCCGGCAAAGCTGAAGCGCGGGCTACTTTTGCCGCATCTATCTCCAGCGGAGGATTTTTCGTTGCACAAATTTACCACATTCGGCGCCCTTGGCGCGGCGGCCGCACTTCTTGCCGCGTGCAGCGGCGGCGGTGTAGCAAACTTGCCGTCCTCACCCAGCGCAGAAACGTCGACGCAGTCACGCGTCACTGCGATGTCGGATCGTTCACAAACTGCGCCGCGCATGGTCGTCGGCGCCGATGGCCACGTGATGGCGATTCTCTACAACCGCCAGACGGAGGTCTCCGGGCGCGTGGTGCCCGGTTACGTTCCGCCTTCCCGCATTCCGATACCCGACCGGCTCCGGCGCACCAGGAACATGACGTATCATGGCGGTGCGGTACAAACGGCTCCGAAAATCTATGTCGTCTTTTGGGGAAGCGAGTGGAACGGCTCCGGCGACCCTGACGGCGTGATGAATTACTACACGCAATTCATCAGCGGCGTGGGCGGAAGCAGCTGGATGAACACCGTGGCGCAATACACGCAAAGCAACGGTCAGCACGTCGGCAACGCTTCAGGCAGTTACGCGGGTTCGTGGGTCGACACGACGGACCCGCGGCCAAACCTCAACACCAGCAGTTACCAGACCGCCTTCGCCACCGAAGCGGCTCATGCGGCCGCGCACTTCGGGAACGGCACCGCAAGCGCCGACTACGTGATCGCGATCCCGCACGGCGTTCCGGTGTACCAGTTCGCGGGCAACTACGGCGGAAGCAACGGATACTGCGCATGGCACAGCGACACGTCGGCATCGATCGCTTACACGAATCTGCCGTACATTCCCGACGCAGGCTACAGCTGCGGCGTGGGCTCGGTCAACAATCCGGGAATCAACGACGGCGTAAGCATTGTCGGCGGCCACGAGCAAGCCGAAGCCGAAACCGATCCAGAACTGAACGCGTGGTACGATTCGAGCGGCGCGGAAATCGGCGATAAGTGCGCTTGGACGGGACTCGCAAACGAGTCCTTCTCGACCGGCACGTTCCCGACGCAACCGCTGTGGAGCAATGCCGTAAGCGGCTGCGTCCAGTAACTCTGCGCGTGACGTACACGAAGGGCGCCGGCAAACCGGCGCCCTTCGTACTTTACCAGGCGACGAACGCTATGCGGTTGCCCGGATGCGGTTCGGATCCACCTTGACGGCCGGACCCATCGTGCTCGTCAGCGTAATGCTGCGCAAGTACGTCCCTTTTGACGCCGCCGGTTTCGCGCGCACTATTGCATCGAGCAGCGTCGCGACGTTTTCGCGCAACTGATCTTCGCCGAAGCTGGCCTTGCCGACGATCGTGTGAACGATGCCGGTCTTGTCCAGGCGGTACTCCACTTTGCCCGCCTTGATGTCACGCACGGCGGCGGCAATATTGGGAGAAACGGTTCCGGCCTTTGGATTGGGCATTTTTTGGGCGAGGATACGGCCCAGCTGCGAACCTACCGCGCCCATCATGTCGGGCGTCGCGACGGCAACGTCAAAATCCGCGAAACCGCCCTTTATGCGATCGATCAGATCCTGTTCGCCGACGATGTCGGCGCCTGCGCCCTCCGCTTCCTTCGCTTTATCGCCCTTCGCAAACGCGATGACGCGCACCCTACGCCCGGTTCCGTGCGGCAGCAGAACGGTGCCGCGAACGTTTTGATCGCTCTTTTTCGGGTCGACGCCCAAGCGGATGTGCACTTCGACGGTTTCGTCGAACTTGGCGTTGGCGTTTTTCTTTACCAGCGCCACCGCTTCTGCCGCGTCGACCGGCGTTTTTCCGTCAAATTCCTCGTGCAGCTTGCGAAGCCGTTTGCCGTGGACGCGCATTAGAGCTTGTCCTGAGCCTGTCGAAGGGCTTCCACCTCAACGCCCATCGATCGGGCTGTCCCCGCGATGATGCGCTTGGCCATGTTGATGTCGTTTGCGTTCAAGTCCGGAAGTTTCACCTGCGCGATCTCCTCGACTTGCTTTTGCGTAAGCTTACCGACTTTGTTGCGATTGGGCTCTTTAGAGCCGGACTCGATCTGCAGCGCCTGCTTGATGAGGAACGACGCGGGCGGCGTCTTGGTAATGAAGGTAAAAGTGCGGTCGTCGAAGACCGTGATCTCGACGGGGATAATCATGCCCGGCTGCGATGCCGTCCGCTCGTTGTATTGCTTGCAGAAGTCCATGATGTTCAAACTGTACGGTCCGAGCGCCGGCCCAATGGGTGGCGCCGGCGTCGCTTTCCCCGCCGGAATCTGCAAGCCGATCTTTCCTACAACTTTTTTCGCCATCGATCTGTTTGCTTACACCTTTTCTATCTGGTAGAACTCGAGCTCCACGGGCGTTTCGCGCCCAAAGATTGAGATGAGCGCGCGCACCTTCTCCTTCTCCGGCGCGATGTCGTCCACGATGCCGGTGAAGTCGAAGAACGGTCCGGAAGTCACCTTGACGCGATCGCCCTTCTTGAAGTCTATCTTCAGCTTCGGCGTCTCGATGCCCATCTGCTTGAGAATCGTCTTGACTTCTTTATCTTGCAGCGGGACGGGTTTCTCGCCCGCGCCGGGGCTGCCGACGAATCCCGTTACGCCGGATGTGTTGCGCACGACGTACCACGACTGGTCGTCCATTTCCATCTCGACGAGCACGTAGCCGGGGAAGACTTTCTTCGGCGTGATCTTGCGCTTGCCGTCCTTAAACTCCACCTCGTCTTCCATTGGAACGAGCACGCGGAAGATCTTATCCTGCATGTTCATCGAGTGGATGCGGCGTTCCAAGTTCGCCTTCACCTTGTTTTCGTATCCGGAATACGTGTGGATGACGAACCAGTCTTTTGCGCCGGCTTTACCGGTAGGCGGTTCCACCGTCTGCGGCGGCGCGGACGGCTCCATTTCATCAGCGACTTCGGCAGCGTCCGCAAAATTTTCGGATGCCTCGTCGAGCGCTTCCGCTTCGGATTCGTGCGCCTCACGCGTTATCGTAATTTGCTCTTGTTCTTGTTCGGAAAAGTTCATTTGATGATGACCGACGGATGGATGAAGTTGAAGATCTGCCCGAAGACCCAGTCGCAGACCCACGTGAAGATGCCGATTGCAACGACGAGGACGATCGTCAGCGCCGTTGCGGACATCCACTCTTCGCGGGTCGGCCAGGTGACGCGATGCAACTCGAGCCAAACCCCGCGGGCAAACTCTCGCAAATTGATCTGCCGGGCTTGACGCGCTGCCGTAGCGCGCGTTCCACCGGGAACTCTATGCATCACGACATACTCCTGGAAAGAGCGCAGGGCGGACAGGACTCGAACCTGCAACCGACGGTTTTGGAGACCGCTACTCTACCAATTGAGCTGACCGCCCTAATACTGCAGGCTCGCCTTATCTGGTTTCTCGGTGCGCCCGATGGCAACGGCAGAACCGGCAATACTTGCTCAGTTCCAGCCGCCCTGTGGTCTTTTGCTTGTTCTTTTGCGTGTTGTAATTGCGGCGCTTGCACTCGGTGCAGGCCATCACTACCATCACGCGATTTTCTTTCTTGGGCACGATCCTCTACCGCACACACTAAATAAACGGACCGGGGGGTCCGTTCTGCGGTCAGTATAGCACAGCGCCGGAACGGCCCGCAACGATTTGCGCCCGGGCGGAATCGAACCGCCAACCTTGGGCTTAGGAGTCCCCTGCTCTATCCTTTTGAGCTACGGGCGCATGCTTGTGCTCTTTCGCTCGTCATGGGACCCTGTCCTGAGCAGTCCTGAGCAGTCCTGAGCAACGTCGAAGGACGTGTCGAAGGAGCCCCTTGCGACGGCTCCTTGCCCATGGCATGCTTGAGCCGCGTGGACTATGCGTTGCTCGCGCGGCAAATCCGTTCGCTGCTGAGCGGCGAGCCGGACTTCATCGCCAATGCGGCCAACTTCGCAGCCGCCGTTTACGAAGCGCTCCCCGACATAAACTGGGCCGGCTTCTACTTTGCGCGTTCCGGCGAACTCGTGCTGGGGCCGTTCTGTGGAAAGCCGGCGTGCACGCGGCTGCCGCTAGGGCGCGGCGTGTGCGGCGAATCGTTTGCGCGCGCTCAAACGATCGTCGTCGACGACGTTGACCGGTTTGCCGGACACATCGCGTGCGATTCGGCTTCCCGTTCGGAGATTACCGTGCCGCTGCTCGACGACGGTAAACGGTATGGCGTGTTCGACATCGACAGCCCGCAGCCGGCGCGATTTTCCGAAATTGACCGGGCGGGAATCGAGACGCTCGTCGCAACGTTTGTGGAGCTGTCCAAGGCAATCTAGCACCGTTATAGCGCAAGGCTTGTTGCCGGGGGAAAAGCGAAAGCATGGCTACCGCAATGCATCCTTTACTGCTGGCCGCGTGCTGTCTGATCAGCGGCAACGTTCATGCGCCTTCGGGCGCGCCTATTGCCGGTGCACAGCTTATCGTCGCCGGGTCGCAGCACGTCGAAACGACGAGCAATGTAAAAGGCGACTTTTCATTTGAGGCTCCGCCCGGCCGCTATACCATTACGGCGCTGGCCCGAGGCTTTGCACCCGTTCGCGCGGATACCGGCCAGATTTCGGGCGATACTCGAGTCGACATCTTACTCGAGCCGACGGATTCCCCAAAGTTGCGAACGATCGGCGAAGTGCGCGTGAACGGCGGCTTTGCGCTCGTGCGTAACGTTATTCCGGAGATGGATGTTCCGCGCTCGCAAATGGACGCGCTCGGCTATGCCGGCGTACTGGATGGGCTGCGCGAAGTGCCATCCGCCGTTGTACAGTTTCCGGATGCAGGTTCGCCGACCGCCCCGGCCGTGGTTTCGTTGCGCGGACCAGATCCGTCTGAAGCGCTCGTCACCCTCGACGGTCAAACGCTCAACGACGGCAACACCGGCGACGTGGATCTCTCGCAGTTTCCTGTGCCCGCTTTTAACAGCATCAACGTGACCGAAGGTTTGGGACCGACGGACAGCGAGGGCAGCAACACGTTCGGCGGAGCGGTCAATTTTGTGTCGCTGCGTCCCACGGTATCTGATCATTTCAACCTTTCCGGTTCCATCGGCTCGTACGGAACGTCGCAAACTTGGCTCAATGCCACCGGAACCACCGGTAAACTCGGATATGCGATCGCCGCGAACAATTACCAGCAAGCCGGACAAGTCGATCAGTATGCGCTGGTCTATCCAGACAACAATGTGGCGCCCCAAAACTGCAACGCTGTACCGCCCGGGCAACAAGCGCAAAACTGTCCGGTTCTGACGCATCTGGGGTCTACGATCAGCTCGCGCCTCGGCCTTGTGAATTTGGACTATAACTTCTCACAGCGTGCGGACGCCGGTCTGCGGATTTTTACCCTCGGCGACTTCAGGGATGAGAGCAGCGCCGTCAATGGAATCGCCGGCAACCGGTTTGAACCGTGCGACCCGACCGACCCGACGGCTCCGCGATGTCCGAGCGGATTTACGACGACGCCGAATCCCGTCTATGGTCAGCATATCGGCACCGGAGACGCCATCTTTGCGCAAAGCATCCGCGCGTACGATGCTTATTCGCGCTCGGTGCTGGGCGCCGGTTCGCTGCTGGCCGATTTTGCCGTGTCCGACAACAATGTGGATATCTCCGGCGGCACCGGCGCGACTTCACCATACGATGTTTCGCACCAAGACAAGCGATACAACGAAAGTCTATCCTGGGAACGCACGTTTGACCGCAGCGAAGTTGCGTTCGGAGGGTACGCTCGTCAAGAATCCTTGAACGGCGCCGGCATCAGCGGCACGGTTTCGCAAAGCATCAAGTCGTATTTCGTGAGAGGCGCCCAGCAATTTGGGCGACGGCTCCGCCTTTCCGCCGGACTTTACGATGCGAACTACTCCACGTTCGGTAACACGATCGATTGGAGGCTGGGCGCAAGCTACGATCTTGGCTCTTCGAGCGTCGTCCGGTTTTCAGTAGGAACCGGCTTTCGAGCGCCCTTGCTGATCGAGCGCTATTACTTTCCTCCGGTGCTCGTCAATGGCAAACCGGAACCCAACCCCGGCCTGCCGCCGGCGGATCAAAATTGCGTCGTGGGCGGACAAGGAAACCCAAACGAGAAGCCCGAGCACGCCACCGAATACGAGCTGGGGTTCTCCCATATGTTTTCAAGCGATTCGAACCTCGACGTTTCGCTGTATCGTTCGAACTTGCGCGACACGATCGAAAACTACTACCCATTCGGCGCTTGCAACAGTAAGCTCGGCTATGCGTATGAGATTCCCGTCAACATCGGAAACGCGGTGTACCAAGGGGCCGAAGTGCGCTACAAACAGCGTTTTCCGCGGCAGAATCTCTACGTCGTACTGGCGTACGGCCTGAACGTTGCCTATCCTTACGCGCTGGGGCCGAATGTGTCGAATCCGACATCCGGCGGCAGCTTAGTGGGTTACGAGCAGTTCTTGGGCGTGCCGCAGCAGCAAGGATCGGCCGTGCTCGAATGGGCCAAAAATGGCTGGCACGCGTCTACGGCGCTCACCTTTAGCGGTCGAAACAACCCGCTGGGTCAGCCGCCCTTCACGTTGACCGATGTCGCGTTGGGCAAGACGTTCGATCGCATCGACGTCACGGTTGCGGCGACAAACATCTTTAATGCGGTTTCGGGACCGTTCACGCTTTACGGCGCCGGCGTGCCGTATCGCGGGTTGTACGCCGGCCCCGGCGGTTCGTCATACCTGGCAAACCTGCCGACCGATCAGCTCAACATCTCTCCGGCCTCGGTGCGCCTGATCTTCACGCTCCATGAGTGAACGAAGCTTATACGGGATCGGCCTTCAGCTCACCGTCGTTTTATAGAGACGCGGGCACAGCAACGTGTCTTCGGGCTTGTCCGCTACGTAATCGATCACGCCGTCAGTCACGTTGAAGGTCGTCGCTTCGGGCCAAGGCAGGACACCGGGCGCGAGGTCCAAGGGCATGCGGATATAATGGTGGCCGCCGCTGGAATCCGTCAGGCGTATCGCGGTAACGACGCCGGCGGGAACGGTACCGCTGCGTGGAAAGACCGCTGCGTAATAGGCGTCAAATTCCGGCTGCAGGGCGATCTCCGTGTCTAAGGGCGTGCCGACGGGCTTTCCACACGCCGTGTCGCTTCCAAACATCTCCAGCGTCGGATCGGCATACGCAAACTCGGTCGGAAGCGTCCCGCTCACGAGAGCAGGCGTGATTGGCCGTGCCACGCCGGGCCGCAGCGTCAGGCGAACTTCGCGATTGTGGCCGTCCAGAATTTGCAGGAACGTCGCGTCCGAGCAGCGCGCGTTTTTCGCTCCGGCCTCGACGGACAGCCGGTAAATTCCCCAGGCCGAGTCAAAATCGACGGTTCCGTCGTTGCCGAAAGCGCGGACGAAGTTGAGGCGCTGATCGATCGGCGCGCGACCCGTGCGATCTTGCATGACGACGCGCACCGGCACAACCGTCTGCGAAGGAAGACGTGCGAGCGCTTGACAGAGGGCCATGTGCAAAACGATGTGCTGAAGCGGCATATCGTTCACTTCACCGCGGGCAACAGCAGCAGCCTTTGACGGGCTGCGGCGCGCACGGCTCTTGCGGAGAACGGCAATGATGGCAGCCGTCCGTCACGCCATGAAGCGATTTGATCCGTGTAGTGTCCCGAAGCGGCGGAACCGGATTCGCCTCCAGGGATCACGATGCCGCCGGCATCCCAATCGCCTGCTTTCCAAACGGCGCGGAAGCTTTGCGCAAAACCGGGGGTTTGCACGTGCAGCGTTTGATCGTCGCCGAGCCCCGCCAACGTGTAGCCGCGCAGAAATGGAATTCTCAGCAAGCCCAGTGGATGCGCCACCGAGATCGCCCCTGCACTGGACCAGGGAGCGATCGCGTGCCGCCAGTCTGCGTCGACGGCCGCGCGAATATCGTCAGCGGTTTGATGCGAGAGCTTTCCGCCCCGGAGATCCGCCAGCGCGCGATACGGCGCTTCCGATCGATCGATGACGATCGTCCGCAACTCGTGAACGAGCGTGGCCGTCTTTGAAGGTCCGGCAAAGGTGCCGTCCCAGGTTTCGAGCGCCGTGACCGCCGATGACGGCAGAAGACCCGGGTGCACGCGCGCAAACGCTGCTAGGCGCCGCGCAAACTCGAGATCGATTCCGGAAAATGCGTCCATCTGCATGCGCGTGAAATATGCGATGTCGTATCGCTTGCGAGTCGCCAGCAGGTGCGCGATGCGAAATGCCCGGTAAGGCGGAGCGAAAGCCGCGCTCAGCCGATACGGATACCCAGCCGCATACATTTTATTGTTGGCGGTGATGACGACGCCGTTGTTGGAAGCCGGGATGGCGGGAAGCTTGCGGTACGGCAGCGGTGCGATCGTTCGAATGGACGACACGTCGGCGTGAACGTATCGTCCCCACGCCGGATCGTTGGGGATAACGCCGGCGAGGTGATACGCCACCAAACCGCGATCGTCGGCAAACACAAAGTTCTGCGGAGGTCCGCCGTAGGTTGAAAGCACGTGCAGCGCGGCATTGACGTTGCGAGCGGCATCCAAAGCCAAGATCGTCGTGAACGGCGAACGCGCGTCAAAGAACGGTTGCCAACGGACGAGCACGCCACGTTTGCCTCCCGCCGCGTTGCCGAATCCGAACCCTTCGGGGGAGCGGTAGTAAGGCTCTACCGCGCTCTTTCCAAAGCGCACGGCAAACGTTTCGCGCTTCCAATATCGTGGCGACAACCGTGCGCGAAAGAGCGTGAGCGTGGTGACGAGCGCGTTGGTGGCGCCCCAGGCGAGATGCTCGTTGTGACCAAGCATCACACCCGGCACGCCGGGGATGCTCGCGCCTGCCGCATGGAAATCCGGTCCGCGCAACTCCACCAGATACCATACGCTGGGCAAATACGTGTCCAGGTGCGGGTCGTTTGCCAGCAACGCGCGACCTGAACGCGTGAGCGCCGCGCCCGCCGCCCAAGCGTTGCTTCCAGGAATGCGCGTGCGGACGGTATCGTAATTGCCGTCGCTCAACGGATAGTATTGCGCGTACTTGGCCGGGCCGAGTTGCCGCCACAGCCTGTCCCGCGCCAGCACGTCCGTTGGCCAATCGCTCACCGACGCGCCGGCCGCCAGCAAAATTGCCAAAGAATCGCGGGGCGTCCACGCGCGAGGCGCATACAGCAACAATCGAAACTCCAGCGGAAGCGGCTGCGCTCGCATGGCCGCGTTCACGCCGTCGCTGAAGGCTTGCAATACGTTGCGCTCCCGTTTTCCGAGCGCGTTCCATTGCCTCGCCGCAATGTCGGCTGCATCCAAGTACCGGTTCTGCTCGTCCAGCGGCAGCTGCAAAGGGCCTAAGATTTCCGCCAGCTCGCCGTAGATAAAGCGCCGCATCAAGTCCAATTGAAAGAGACGATCGGACGCTTCGGCGTACCCCTGCGCGAAAAAAAGATCGTGTGCCGTTGTTGCGCGAATGTGCGGCACACCGCGAGCGTCACGCAGAATCGAGACCGGCGCATCGATCGGCATCGTACGCGCAACGCCCGATACCGCCGGTGCTTGCAGCATTCCGAGCGCGACGTACGACGCGTACGCTGCGATCGCGAGGGCGAAGGCAATCGCCAATGCGCCAAGTTGGCGCGCCATCGCGGTAGCGATGCCGCCCCGGATGGCCGGCAGCGCTTTTTCCCTGTCGATGAAGCCTTGGCGCCGTACCGAAATTGGCTCCACGTTCACTTTAACCGCACCGCATTCTCCGCCGTGACGCGGGGGTAGGGCTTCGGCGCATGGCTTGCACAGTACTGAGCCCTAGAGAGCCCTTGCCATTCAAGGAGCCGGGCGGCCGGCTCGTGACGGTGCGGACAACTTGCTCGAGAATCTAGTTTCGCATTGTAACGATTAAGGCACGCTGATCGGAATCATGAGGTGCGCGTACGGCGTGTTCGCCCACATGACGTACGGCTTCGTCGGATCGGGATCGGCCGACATCGGATAGCCCATCGTCGTGACAGCCGGTCCGACGAGCATCACGTGCGGCCCCGACTTGATCCAGTGGTTTGTCGGGCTCGGCGCCGTCGCCGCCGGATCGGTGTTGCTTGCCCCGTCATCGCCGGCCAGCATGTAAACAAAGCCAAGTGCCGCCGGCGGCGACGCATGAGTCATCATTGCATGCGCCCACGCCATCGCGTTGCGATCAGCGCACATGGGCGTTGCCGGGTCGAGCATCATGCAGGTAAAGCCGTTGGCGCCGGTTTGGAGCATCCGCATGCTGCCGTCTTTGCCGACGCGGATGACTGTCGCGCCGCTCACGACGCCCGCCGGCGCGGCGCCTTTTATCTTCGCGAGGTAGTCACCATCGGACATCGGCGCCGTTTGCTGCGCCCGCATCGCACTGGGTAAGGCGGCGAGGCCGAACACCAGCGCAAAAATCGCGTAACGAACCATTTCTGTACCTCCCGGAAAAGCAGCCTCGCCGGCTATCGTACGCCGGCAGGCCAGGTAGGCTGCCTTCCGATCGCTTTTGCCCTTCCCTTCATAAACGGGAAGGCGCCGGAGCGCATGTAATGCAAGCAAGGAAGCCTCTGAAAGAGAGGAGTGTCAATGAAGCATTGGTTCTTTGCAGCTATGGCAGTTGGAGCACTGCTGGCCTGCGGAATGCCCGCCGTCGTTCCCGCGCTCGCGGCCTCGCCGGCTCCAACTCCCGTGCCTCGCGCGATGCCGGATTTCTCGTCGATGCGTTTTCTCATGGGCACGTGGAACTGCCATTCGATGGTTCGCGGAAGGCCGCGGCCCGATACGAGCACGACGACGATGACGCTTGATGGCGAGTATATGGTGACGCACGATGTAGCGCCGCCCTTCGATAGATTCCGGAATCGTGCGGTGAATACGGACACGTACGTGACGTACAACCCCATCAATCACATGTGGGTGAGCCTCAGCGTCGATAACTTCGGCGGTTACGGCGTTGGGATGTCGCCCGGTTGGCGGGGCAACACGCTTACGACGACGATCAAGATGGCGCAGGACGGCACGACGGGATCGGATACGCTCACGAAAGTCAGTGACAGGCAAACGAGCGATGTGTCGACCACAACAAACAGCGGCCACATGACGCGCGTTCACACAATGTGCACGAAGACTAGCTAGAAAGTTCACCGGAAAAAACCGAAGCTCGCTACGGCGGGCTTCTTTTTTTGTAAAACGCGATTGCCAAGCGGCTCGCCGTTACAAAAGAGCGCTAAGCCGTTGACGGGGATTGAACCCGTGGCCTCCTCCTTACCAAGGAGGTGCTCTACCACTGAGCTACAACGGCAGCAGTCAAGTCTTCCGCTTATCATCTAAAAGGCTCCTTTGGCGGGAGCCTTTTGCCATGATGGCTCTGGAATAGATCCGCCGTCAGAATCCGGAAGCATACAACCATTGTCGCCGGTTTTGGGCTAACGACTGATGGAGAGTATGCTGCATAGCGGTCACCCTTTTCCGCGCGGCTCTGTTAAACTGGCTGCGCTCGTCTGTCGGAAAAACGACAGATAAACGTTGCGTAAATACGCTGATTCGCCGCATCTCCTTGTCAATATCTTTCCTTGCGACGACCCGTCGTGACCATTCCTTGGCGGCCTCCTTGCGCAGTTCGTCTAATGTCGTTTTGCCGCTGTCAGCCGGATAGAGAACGCTAACAAGGATCTTAAACAGCAGCTCGCCATCGCCACTGAAAGTCGAATCGGGATGGCGCTGAACATACAGCTGCGCCAGCATACTTACGGTCTGATCATCGTAGAGCATGCCACGGAAAAGCTGGGCTAAGGGCTGGGGGACGAGAAAAAGATCTTCGCTTTGATACGCGTTGCGCGTTCGAGACGTTAGGTGAAGGCGAAGCGGCTCGAGCGACCACGGCCCGCGATCGCCGGGATTTGCCGCCAGCAGACAGCCGGTCAGCGTTGCCGCTGCACTGCTCGCCAGTTGCATGTAACCGACGGCAAGGGCAGCATCATACGCACTCTTTGCCGCCTCCCACGCATTTTCATACAGCCCGCGTCGCAGCAGATCGCGTGCGTAAAGCGTTTGCAAATACAAACCGTGGTACGTACTTTTATCAACAGCTACCGCGCTCGTCCACTCTTTGCCGGTACGCCAAGCACACCGCGCCAATACCGCCGCAGCGCCTGCCGCGATGTCGACGTGCGAAGCACCAACCGCTGCGGCGCGCCGCGCCGCATCTTCAGCTCTATGAAGGTTTCCGCTCAGAAGAGCCAGCTGGGCGCTCCTCATCAAGGCGCGTGACCGTATCCAGCTGTCGTTCCAGGGACGATAGATCGCCGCAAGATTCAACTCGGACGCAGCATCGTTATAACGTCCCTCGTACAAATACAGCCCGCTACAATTCAGCGCAAGGGTCGAGAGCGCACTCGTTCCCAGACGCTGGCAGGCCGGGGTCATGAACTGGATCGCGGCCCGCATCGCCTTGAGATCGCTGCGACATCCCGCGATAAAGAACGCATCCTGTCCCACCTCAAATACGGAAATGGGATCCCGAAAGCCGCGATAGTCGAAAACGTGTTCCTTAGCGTTCGAAAGCAATAGATCAGCACGCGCCGGGTTGCCCCCCATCTCGGCGGCGACGGCCAACGCTCCAAACGCTCGGCCTCGCTCCGGACCGCGATACGCTTTGGGATCGAGAGACTCCGGGTGCGAATGGTCGAGCACTGAATGCGCCATCAGTTTCACCGCCCGCGCGGCGGGCGGACCAGCTGAACCATGATTTTGAAGACGGTCCAGAATTACGGTCGTTACCCGTTCCAGCGCTTCCCTGCGGCGCCGATAGTACGTGCGTTCGCTCAAAAGGCCACGGTTACCCGAAAGCACTTGAGCTAAAACGGCCGACCCGTTGTCTTCAGGGTGTCGAGCGAAGGTTTCATCGAAAACTTTTTGTACAGCGCCTTTAATGGATTGGGTTCCGTAAACTGTACACAGAGTCTGAGCCAACGGAAGATGGCGCAATCTCGACTCATCATTCAGGTGGCGCACGAGGCGGCGAACTTCGCGCTCCAGATTATTCACGTTTTCGTCACGATCACTCCAGCCGGTCTAAAGAACGCTGTAAGATCCCCGGACGTGACAAAACGTCATCGAGCTGAGGCCGCTGGAGCGCTTTTAGCGCGTGGCAGTTTTTGGATCGATTAAAAAAGACTAGATCGTCGCCGGCACAGACTTGCGGAGCCGATACGCTTCGAGCAAATCGGCAAGAACCCACGCCGCCCCCGCAATGGCAAACGTTTCGGCAATTTCGCTCCAATTCGTATGACTGTGCGGATCAACGACAAGCAACGGTACCCACACGAGCAGTCCAAACATCACGAGCATTAACGTCAGGAGGCGAGTCGCCAGAAGCGCCGCGCGGTTCGTAAGGAGGGCTAATGCCGCCAGGGCCAACGCAACTGTCGTCGTTACCGCCCAAAACATCTGAGTAGCTGGAAGCCACTTTGGAACCAGACTGGCGGTAGCGTTCAGGTAAAGCGCCTGATAGAGGGTGAAAGAAACGGTACAGATCCCGAAAAGGATGCGTCCGATCGCACGACGCGTTTCCGGCGCCCATGCCGATGACAGGCGAGCGTAAAGCATTGCTGCTCCCGTCAGCAGAGAAAACTGCTCAAAGAAGTCGCCCCAAGGAGCAAAAACTCCCGGGGCGGCGACGATTGGCGGCACGTAGAGTAGGGAGAAGATAAGATAAGCCGCACCAAAGACGACTGCGCCCGTTTTGGCCATGAAACGGAACTGAATCGCGGCGCCTCCAAAGATTTGGGCAACGGCTGCAGCGTAGACGATGTAACGGAGCTGATGCCACCCGTTGGAGTCGTGCCAAAGCAACGTGATCAGGCCGGTAGCCAACGTTGCCGCGCCAAACACACGATGACCAAGATTTGAACTCGGTATTGAAGCCGCCATTTTGTTTCCAATCTCTCTTCATTAAAAAAGAGGCGCACCTGTATCGCAGGTGCGCCTCTCGTTTCCCGCTTGTACAGCCGGATCCAGTCCTAGCGACTAGAGTTTGATCTGTACCTGGAAGTAGGCATTGAACGGAAAGGGTATGCTCGAGCCAGGTGACCCAAAACCACCGGCAATGGTTTGTTCCGGGAGGTATGAGTTCTGTTGCCACTTCTGTGCCGCTACACCGTTGGCGGCAACGTCCGTCGCGCTCGTGCCGTTGTAGAAGTTGCTCGTATACAGCACGTTAGGCGCGTAGCCGCACACGTTTGGTCCAGGCGGATTGGCCTTCGTCCAAGGTTCGCTATCTCCACCGAAGCACGTATGCCACACATTGGCGAAGGTGCCGATGAGCGTAATCTTCGGTGAAATATCGTAACGCGCTTGGATGTTCAGCAGCGCGACCCACGGGTTCCGGTATTGTCCCGGTATGGCGAACTTGCCGGTTTGTGGGTTCGGAATGAACAACTGACCAGCGACCGGATTGGGAGACACGTTTCCTGCAAACGTTTGCAGGTAGTTGCACTGATTCGGGTTGGTTCCCGGAGATACGGCGGTAATGCCGGCCATCGCCGAGTTCTGCGCGCATGCCCGCGGATCCAAACCTGCGACATCGAGAGGTCCACCGTAAGACGAACCTTCCGAAAGTTGGAAGCTCGGCGTGATGGACCAGCGTTGATGTTTGTAGTTGAGGATCAGCGAAGTAACAAAAGGTGAGTCAAAGCAAAAGCATGCTTGCGGATTGTTTGTCGGCGATAGGCCGGTTGAGTACACCGAGTACCAGCCGTTCGGATCGACGATCGGCTGTGGAGACATGTTGTAGTACGGGTTTGCGATAGCGCCCGGCGTCCCGCACGACGTCGCCACGCCCGGCGTTCCCGTTGTGGCATTTGCCGCCGTGTAACATGCCGCTCCACCGCCGGCCTTTGTCAACGCATTGAACTGCTGAATCGCCGCACCTGCGGAGTTGAGCTGATTCGCACCGAAGTACTTATTTTGGAACTGAATCTTTGCGTTGGTGTAAGTCAATGCAAGTTGCCCCGACAAGCCGTCACGATTGAAGTCACCCTTGCTGATTGCCAGCTCCGTGCCGTAGCTGCGGAACTGGCCTACGGGAACCTGCGTCACGAAGTTCGGGCCAATGAAGGATTGCTGCTGGTATCCGGCCGTGTAGTTGAAGAATGGTGAGAGTTTAGCCGTAATATCCGTTCCGTTGAATTGGTGTTCGATCGAAAGATCGGATTGGATCGTCGACATGAGCGGAATCGGATGGAAGGGGGTATGAAATCCCAGCGGCAGCGTCGCCTGCCATACCGACAACGCGTTGCCTGAGCTGTTCAGGTACTGCAACGATGCCGAAATCGGTGGTTGGGTATAACGGCCGACTTCACCCCGGATGACCGTCCGCGGATCGACGGTGTACGTGAACGATGCCCTGGGCGCAAGGTCACGTAACGTGTACGTCGATGGCGACGTGGCGGTGAACTGTGGATGGAAGTATCCTGCGGGGCAGCTGCTCGTGTAAATGACCGGTGCCGGCGGGGATTGTCCCGGCGCTAGCGGTTTGGTCAACAGCTGACCCGTTCCGTTTTGGCAGACGTCTTGAGGAATAATCTGGGCAAAGAACTGCGTCCCGGGCGTAAGCGGCGCCAGATCGTACAGATAGTTGTCAAATCTTAACCCGAGGTTGAAATCCAGTCGATCGCTGGGTCGGAAATCGTCCGTCAGCGACATGAACGTGAACTTCGGCTTGACCGTGTTGAACGTACCGGATGTATCGCCGTTGGTTAATGTCACCCACTGCGCACCAGCGAGCGCCGCCGGCGTTCCTGGCGCCGCAACCGGATACGGTCCTGCACCTGCACTGCTACGCGCCGCCCCGCTCAGGCAGTCTGACGGATCGCCTGTTGATGGATCGTAGCACGTGTAGACGCCATTGTGGGAAGCAACGTAACCCACTGGAGTACCGCCGCCGTAGTAGGCCCAGAAGTTGTTGTTGAACCGCGAAACGGTCGCTGTGGTGTAATTGAGCGTGAACTGCACGAGATGCTTAGGAGTAATTTGATCCGCCAATTGCAGCTCACCGCCTGCAGTGTGCGTAATGAGATCATAGTTCGCGGCAACCGTTCCGCCTGTCGTCGGGCCGCCAATACCGTACTCATACGCGTTAAACGCGCCGTTGGCACCCGCTTGCGTCCAATCGGAGAAAAACGTGTAGCCGAAAAGACGAGCGTAGGCATTGGCGCCAAGGGAATGGGTGTATTGGATCTTCGCGACGCCGGTATCGTTAAAGATCGAGTCTCTAAGGTCGGCCGGTACCTGCGCCAGCGCTTCCCGATTCTGAGGGCTCGAAGGTTGGAGATATTGCTGCGTCGGCAGCGGCACGCCGTTCGGCTGAATCGGCGTCCCGAACGGAAGGTTGTACGCGAACGGTATGTCGACGTAGGACGGATAGTTCGGCGTGCACGCTGCTCCGTTGTAGAATCCGCTCGCCGGACAGTATGGCGACCCGGTGACTCCCGCGGTGTACTTTGCGATTCCGCCGGCATCGTTTGGACTGCTGTACTCTGTGGAGTTGAGGGATGAAGCACCCCACAGCAATTGAAGGTCATCCCGCTGCCCATTTTTCATGGGGATGCCCAGATGCAGATTTACGACGTTCTCACGATCTGAGATTGACGCTGCCTGACTGTAGAGAGCTGCAGCCGGATCATAGAAGAAGCATGATGGGTTCGTCAGGAACGGCTGCGTGCCGACGATTGGCGACGTTAACCCGTTGGGGCCGCCGCAAATCGGCCACACACCTCGTTCGTTGGAGCCGGCCGGCGTGTTGAAGAACATAAGCGCCGAGAATTCCGAAGAAAAATCGTACGTGCCGCCAAGCCGGAACAACGAGGCTCCGTTGCTGTTGTCAAGGAAGTTGAAATCCTGGTTGTAGCCGCTAAGGCCGACGTAGTAGCTGAAGTTGCGGTTCGGCGATGCGCCGCCGGCTTCAACGCGAGCTTCGTGATAGAACTGTGGTGTGGAGATGCTTCCATTCAGTGTACCAAAGCCCGGATAAGTTCCGGTCTTGATGACCTGATTGATGAAGCCGGCCGTACCGGCGGATGAGATCGAGGCCGGCCCGCCGCCGGTGTAGACCTGCAGCTCTTGCAAGCCGAGGTTGGATTCGGTTGACGCGTTGTAGTTATCGAAGGCGCGGTTGACTGGGATGCCGTCATATTCGTACGCCGTGAAGTACGAGGTGTTTCCTCGTATGAAAACGGGCTGATTCCAGCCGGCGCCCCCCAGAGGAATGGCCACGCCGGGAACTGACGACATCGCAGAATACGCGCTGTCGAGGTTGCCGCCGCCGCCGAGCGCTTGTGCAGCGAGCGCCCCTGAGGCGTTTACGCTATAGGTGTCCGCCGTCACACCCGGTTTGACCAGGTTGCCGGCGGCGCGAGAGGTTACATTTGCAATCGTCCGCAGCGCTGCGTGCATGCGGAAGTTTTGCGAGCTGACCTGGTCGGCAAAAACCGTAGCGCCCGCCTGGGAAGCGTCTTGGTAGCCCGCTTTTGTGACTGAAACGGTGTACGTGTCCGGATTCAGTGCCAGGAACACGTAGTGTCCGGCGTTATCGGTCGTGACGCTTGCGCGTTGCGACGGAGACACCGTCGTGACGGCAGCTCCAGCAATAGGAGCTCCCGTCGAGGCATCGATCACGTTGCCTTGGAGACCGCCGGTCGTGCCTGCCAGTGCCCATGTTCCCTGGACGAGCATTGAACCGAACAGAATCAAGGCTGTGAACGCATGCCTGAATCGAAGTCTTGGCATGGTTCGTCTCCTTATGTATTACCCTTTAGGTAGTATTGCCGCCGCGCCAAGTCTGATTGAACTTCTGCGGCGGCGACATTTGCATTAAACGATGTAAAGCAAATTCCTAAACGGCAGTCTTCACAACGATTAGAACCCTCGTATTGTGTTGAAGGATGGCAGAATTTCGTAAGATTAAAAAAAGCGCTTCACATGGTCAGCGTCGGACCGTGGACGGTACTCCTTGGCGGCTTTCGACATGAGCATCGAGCCAATCTATAACGCGAGTAACGTAATCCACGAACGCATCGAATTCACGCACGCCGTGGCCTTCGCGCGGATAGATGACCAGTTCTGACGCGACACCGTTTTCCGAAAGCGCGCGGTAAAATTCCAGCGCCTGTTCGGGCGGTGTACAGCGATCTTGCCCGCCGGCGACCAGCAACGTCGGTGTAGCCACATCCCTCGCGAACGTCATGGGACTACGCGAGAAATGCGGCCCTCGCACGTCATGAGGATCGGGTCCCACGAAACGCAGATCGAATTGCGGATCGGACGCCGTATAGTGACAACTGAACAGGTCGGTGACCGGAGCAACGGCAATCGCGGCTGCGAAGCGCGACGTTTGCGTCACCATCCACGCCGCCATGTATCCGCCGTGACTTGCGCCCATGATTGCCAAGCGCCCGGGGTCCGCAATGCCGTCGCTTACCAGCATGTCCAAGCCGGTCAAAATGTCGTGGCGCTCTTCCCCGCCCATGTCTCCACGCTCGAGCCGGGTGAAGGGTTGACCGCGCCCCACACTTCCGCGGGAGTTTGGATGAAACACCGCGTAGCCGCGGCGCACCAGTAACGGCGTCAACTGGTAGAACATCTGCCAGGAGTCGGTAAAAGCCCACACCGGACCGCCGTGCACCGCGACGAGCATCGGGTGCGGGCCGCCGCCTTGAGGTTGCGCGACATATCCCTGGATCTCCAGTCCATCGCGCGCCCGCCACGTCACCGGCGTCAGATCGCCGGCGCCCTGCAGCACGCGGCGCGTTCCCTCGTTCGCAAAATCGTGCAGCACGGTGCGCTCGTTCGCCGGCGAAAAGCGCACGAGCTTCGGCGGAACGCGATACGAATGCGCAACGGTTACGTATTCGCGATCCCCGGCCGGAGCGGCGCCGGGGTAGCGGCGCAGCCAGCTTTCGCGGGCCGCATAGAGCACCTCCGCCGACGCCCTCGCGGGATCGAATTCCCCGGCGACGGCTTCAAAACCGCGCAATCCCGCAAACGTACAGCGTTCTCCTCGCCGAGCCAACGCCGTAACGTCCGCATCAACGTCGACCTTTCGACTTCTCCAGCCGGCATTGCGATCCAACACGACGATCTCTCCGGCGACGACCGTACGATCGCTGCAGCACCCCTCGACGATCGCGGCGTACCGGCCATCCTCGGTTGCAATGGGAATGCCTATCTCCTCCGCCGGTTCGTAAATCGTGGCGATGCGCAGCGTATCGAGCGCAATGAAGATCAGGCGCGCATTATGCCATGCGCCTTCACGAGGATCGTCGGAAACGATCGCGATCACGCCGTCGCGCCCGCACCAAGCTGCTTCCCAAAACGTCAGATCACCCAACGGCAGCCGGCGCGCGGTTCCGTCTCCCGGCGCATACATCCACAACGAACGCCAGCCGCTCCGTTCGGTGGATTCGACGTGCGGCATCCAGGCCGGCGAATCGCGATGCGCCTGCGCGATTCTGCCGGACCCTTGAGCACCGGCGCGATCCGCTCCGGCCTCGACCGTCTGCATGAGGATGCGGTTTCCGTCGGGCGCCCATTCGATCGCTTCGATCGACTCGCGCAGCTCTTCGGCATGCGCAGAAATCTCACGCGCGACGGGATCGTAGAAGTGCAACGCACCGCGACCCGAGCGATCGCCGATGTACGCCAGTCGACCCGCACAAGGCGACCAGCGCGGGAAGCTTCCATCCAGCGAGCCGCTGCCCAGCGCAGCGTTCTCGCCCGCATCAAAGATGAGGACACGTTGTTTCGGCAGCCCCTCCAATGGCTCGTACAGCGTTCCGGCCACCGCGATGAAGCGTTCATCTGGAGAAATCTGCACGTCTGCGGCGTCGGCCAGCGAGCCGGCGTTGGCGCGATGAATGCGCTCAAAATGCGCGCGCAGTTCCCGGTAAAGCGACGCTTTTCGCGCGTCCCGCTTCATGCTCGCGTCGCGGCCAACACTTCGTCGATAATCTGCGGCTCGCTCAGCGCCCCGCCGTCACGGCGAAGCTCCGCCTCGGCAACCTCCGAGCGCGCGCCGGCAAAGGCATCGTCAAAACGGTCGCGGATCCATGCTTCCGTCGGCTCGCGGTCGAGCCGATTCGCCAGATAAAAGTTGTCGGCGTAGCCGATCCATCGGGCGGCGTTCTCAAAGTTGCTTTGTTTTGCGGCAAGCAGGGCGGCATGCTGTACGGTGATTGCGATCTCGTAGCTGTCCTGCACGTCGCGCAAGATGCACAACGCCTCGTGTACGTCTTGCGTTGCTTCGCGGACTTGATCCAGCGCAATGCGGTACGCGGCGCGATTTGAGAATAAGTTCGCCATCAGGCGCGGCAAGGCGCTTCCGATGCCGTTTAATGCTTCGGTTGCAAAGTTAACTGCGCGACCGAACTGCTTGCGTTGGAATTCCACCTCAGCCAAATACATGTTGATCAGAACGATCGTATACTCGGCGCGATGGTCGCGGGCACGTCGAAGAGCTTCCTGAAGGATTTGGTACGACCCGTCGACATCCGCGGCATAACCCCGTATGGATCCCAACGTTCCCAGCGCCATGGCATGCGCACCAAAATCGCTCACTTGCAGCAGCAACTCGGCTGCGCGGCGCGCGGCCCTTTCGGCCTCCTCAAAGCGCCGCTGCTGCCGCATGGCGACGGCGAGCTGCCGAAGCGCATGGCCCAAACCGCGCAAGTCGCCGGCCGCTTCAAAACGAGCGCATGCCTCCTCGGCCGCCTGCAGCTTCTGCGTCCCCTCCAGGAGCACGGCGCGCGCCAAATTCGCTCGAGCCGCGGCGACGCCGCTGAGCTGCGAACCGTCATCTTGCAGCGCAACGTCTAGCCAGTGCAGCGCTTCTTCTCGCTTGCCGCCTTCGTGCCAAAAACGATCGAGCGTTCCGGCAATCGCAGCGCCGAGTTCCCGATCCCGGCTTTCTCCTAATGTCCAAAGGAGCGCTGCGTTGAAATTTTCGTACTCCTGATGCAACTGCGCAAAGAGCGCGGCCAGAGAGCGCCGATAAAAATCGACGTCGGCCGATTCCGCCAGCCGGCGGTAGAAGTCGGCATGCCGGTCCGACGCCGCTTCGCACTCACCGCAGTCGCGCAGCTTGTCCAGTGCGTACTGGCGCGTTGACTCAAGCAAACCGTAGCGCTCGCGCGAATCGCCGGTGTGGGCGACGACCAGCGATTTTTCGACGAGCGACGAGATGACGTCCAGCACGTCGAGCGAATCGGCGCCCTCCAGTGCGGCAACGGCCGTAATGGCCTCAAGCGTGAAGCCGCCGGCGAAGATGCCGGTGTGCCGGAACACTCGCTGCTCGCGCTCGTCGAGCAAGTCATAGCTCCAGTCGATCAGCGCCCGCATCGTTTGATGCCGCGGAAGCTCCGTTCGGCTGCCTCCCGTAAGCAGGCGGAATCGCTCGTTTAGCCTTTCGCTCAAGTGACCAACGCTCAGGGCTTTCGTTCGGGCCGCCGCGAGTTCGACGGCCAGCGCGATGCCGTCGAGCCGCCGGCAAATTTCGCCTATTTTTTGCGCCGTCTCGTCGGTGAGTGCAAAATCCGGACGAACCGCGCGGGCACGCTGCAAAAAAAGCGCAACCGCGACGTAGCGCATCGCGGTGGCCGCGGTCAAGTGCGCGCCGGCGTCCGGATATGCGAGCGGTCCTAGATGCAACACGAATTCGCCGGCAATCCGCAACGGCTGTCTCGACGTGGCAATAATGCGAATGCCTCCACAGGAACGCAGCATTGCACTCGCAAGCGCGGCGGCTGCGTCGATGACGTGTTCGCAATTGTCGAAGATTAGGAGCGCATCGCGATACGTCAACGCTTGAACGACCGATTCCGTCAGCGTTCGGCCCGGCGACTCGTGGACGTTGAGCACCGAAGCCAGCGCGCTAGGAACGAACTCCGGCGACGAAACGTGAGCGAGTTCCACAAGCCAAACGCCGTCAGGGTAGCGATCCAGCACTTGCGCGCCGGCTTCCAAGCATAACCGCGACTTCCCTAAGCCGCCCGTACCGAGTACGGTGATCAAACGCTGCTGCTCCAACCTGCGCTTGATCTCAGCACGTTCGTCGTCGCGATCCACGAAGCTGGTGAGCTGCTGCGTTAGGTTGGTCTGGACGACGAACGCCGCCGAACGTTGAAAATCCTCGCGCAATCCCTTCGCGCAGAGTTGGAAAACGCGCTGCGGCTGATCGATATCCTTGAGGCGGTGCTCCCCTAAATCACGCAGCGACAACTCGGGCGGTTTGTCGCGCTCGATGAGCGCGGCCGTAACCGCAGAAAGGATGATCTGATCGCCGTGCGCGATCGAAAGAAGTCTCGCGACCCTGTTGACCGCCGAGCCGAAATAGTCGCCGCCGCGCTCCTCCGTTTCACCGGTGTGCAAGGCAATCCGCACGCGCAGACCGCCGACGCTCGAAAAGTCGACGGCCGATAACGCATGCTGCACCTGCGCCGCCGCTTTGGCTGCGTCCGTGGCGCGGTTAAAGACGGCGCAGAACGCGTCGCCCATCCGTTTGAAGACCAGGCCGCCGTGCGTTTCAATTTGCCGCTCGAGGATTGCATCGTGCTGCGCCAGCGCATCGGCCATCTCGGCGTGCGCCTCCCAACGCCGCGTGCTGCCTTCGATATCGGTAAACAAGAACGTCACCGTACCCGTTGGGCGAGCCGGGCGGCGGACTGCGGTACCGCGTGCCTTGGCGACGTGCGGCATAGCTGCACCTTTAGCCGGATGCCGTCCCCGCCCTGGCGAACGGGGCAAAGCCCAAGTTACAGGAGGACCGCACGATGGCGGCATCCGTCAATTTGCTCCTTGCCTATGTCCTCAAGCTCCATTCCGATCCCGAAGAAACGCTGAAGTTTACTTCATCCATCTCGTCCGCGCGCGAGTGCATGACGGCGTTTGGACTCTCGCAGTCCGACCAAGATATCTTGCTGCAGCAGCACGACGGCACAAACGTGGCGGCGCTTCAAAAAGCGATCGGCGGCGAAGATCACGCGGCGCCCAGCTATAACAACGTGCAGTGCAGAATCACGCTCAGTCTGCCGAACGCCCCGACGAAATAGGATCTCCGGCGCTCGAGCGCGTGGGTTCGCTCGATGTCGTCGGAACGGGGATTCGCACAGGCGCACAGACTACTCCTGAAGCACTCGCGTGCATCAGGAATGCGCAGAAGCTGTTCTATCTCTGTGCCGACGCCCTCACTGAGCATTGGCTCAAGCGCGAAAATGCCACTTCGGAATCGCTGTCGCGCTTTTATGCGCCCGGGAAAGATCGCGGGCTGACTTACGACGAGATCGTCCAGTGCGTTTTGGCGGAAGTGTTCTCTGGCAAACGCGTTTGCTTCGCGTCGTACGGTCACCCGGGCGTCTTTGCGTTCTCGACGCACGAATCGATCCGGCGCGCACGGGCAGCCGGCTATCGCGCACGCATGATTGCGGGCATTTCGGCGGATGCGTGCCTTTACGCGGATCTCGGCATCGATCCCGCGGACAGCGGCCTGCAAAGCTTCGAAGCGACGGACTTTTTGGTGCACCATCGGAAGCACGATCCGCGCAGCGCCTTGATCCTGTGGCAGATCGGCATCATCGGCGAATGGGGGTTCAAGGCGAAGGCCGCGCCGTGGAATCCCCAGGGACTAACAATCCTCACGGATGCGCTGCGCCTCGATTACGACGAACGCCACGAGGTGGTCGTCTATGAAGCATCGCCATACGTGATGTACGAGGCCGCCATTGCGCGCGTGCCGCTTTCGCAGCTGCCGCACGCTCGCGTGACGCCCCTTTCAACGCTTTACGTTCCGCCCGGGGAACCGGCGTACCCCGACTTGGATCTTCTGCGCCGTTTCGGCGTGGAGCGGGCGGCGGGAATCGAACCCGCGCTGTCTGCTTGGAAGGCAGAAGCACTACCACTATGCAACGCCCGCGAAGAATTTGGGCAGGGCTGGATTCGAACCAGCGTACAGCGTTAGCTGGACAGATTTACAGTCTGTTGCCTTTAACCACTCGGCCACCTACCCGTGCCAGTGCGGCTGTGCAGGGTACGCTGCGTTCGGCAAGCGGTCCTGTGCAACGCACGCGTCAAGTCGCCGTCGCGCTTTCTTTTGGAAGACGGCCCTCTTCCAAATCGATGAGGTCGACCCAAGTCTTGATTTGCTCGTTGCCGGGATCGACGCGATCGATTTCTTGGGTGAACTCTTCGCGCTCCTCCGGCGTTTCGGGACCGAATGCCGAGAGCTTGCGATTCATCGCTTCGATCTTCGAGCGCTCGGGACGCACGTATTCGCGAACCCACTCCAAAACGGCATCGTCATCCGGCGCCGTGCGAACCGCATCCAAAAATTCGTCATCCGTCACGCCAAACGTATTAAAGAGCATCCGGTTGAGACGGCAGCCGAAGTAGACGTACTCGCCAAGCTTGCCCGCGAGCTGCGCGCGTGCTTTGTCGATGGCGCGCGGCAGAATCATCATCCCATCCAGCTGCTCGCGAGGACTGCGCGGATAATCGGTCGTGAGGTCCATGACCGCAGCTTTCCCGCTGGTAGGGCAGGTAAACCGCCGCTGCATGCTGGAGGGTTAGCGAGACGCCGACGTGGCGGAGCGGTTGAACGCACCTGATTTGTAATCAGGCCTCGAAAGAGCTCGCCGGTTCGAATCCGGCCGTCGGCTCCGCCATCCTCATGTGAAGAAAGCATAATGCAACTCGTTAAGCCGAAATGGAGCGAACGTGGGATCGTGCTCGTCTGCGAGCGCTGCTCCAAGGAGCGCATCCCCGACGAAGATCCGGACAAGGCGGCCGAGATCGGCGATTTTCGCTTGCGCGATTGGCTAAAAGAGCGGCTCAAAGAAGACGGTCTGTGGGGTAAGATTCGCGCGGTCAACACGAGTTGCATGGACGTGTGCGCCCGACGGCGGGTGACCGTCGCGATCGATTCCCAGCGCCGTGGAGCCGTAGCGCAAGTCTACATCGTCGATCCGGTTCACGATCGCGAGGAGCTGTATCGCGCGATCGTCGCAGAACTCGGTGAGGAAGACCTCTAAAGTGGATTACGGCGCTTGCATCCGTTGGCACATTCGTCGTTATAGCCGCAACCGCGATCGCAGCGCTCGTACAGTTGGGTCACATGCGCAGCAGCAATCAAATCGCCGCGCTCAACAATATTTGGCAAACCGCTGCTTCGGCAGATTTCCGGGATGGGAGTAACTTCATTACCCAAAGGATCCCCGAGCTGCCAGAAGATTCCGACTTCCGCCGCAAGATCGTGACGAGCCAAGTATTCACGGAGCTTGATGAGATGGCACCAGTCCTCGCGCCAAAATGCCTCTCATGTGGCCGGAAACCATAACTCATGACAGCTGAGTGGGTCACGGCGATTGGCTCGATCGGCACATTCATCGTTATCGCAGCGACGGCGGTCGCCGCGCTGGTTCAGCTTCGCCACATGCGCAGCAGCAATCAGATTGCTTCTCTCAGTGAGTTCAGAGAGACGCTGGAAACCGAGTTCTTCCGCGAATCCGAAGAATACGTGATGCAAAAACTGCCGGCTATCCTCAACGATCCGCGGATACGAGCGCAGATCGCCGAGGGCCGCGACCTTACGGGTATTAAGGAACTCGTCCCGGTGAGGACGTTGGCAGATTTTTTTGAAATGGGCGGTGCATTCGTCAAGGCCGGGGTCGTCGATCGCGAGCTGGCATGCGACCTATGGGGCTTGGTCGTGTTAGCGCATTGGAACGCCATCGCGCCCGTTGTGGCAAACGTTCGTGCGGTTCGCAACAACACTGCCATTTGGGAGAATTTCGAGTACTGGGCGGCAGCGTCTCGAGCGTTTGCGAGGAAGCACGCAGACGGAACGTACCCTAAGCGTGCCGCGCGAGAAACGTTACCCGCGCTCTGGCCCGAAGTCATCGCGGCGGTGAAACGCCGGGAGGAGCCGGCGAATTAGCGCTCCACCGACCACACGTTCAGTTCGTACTGCGGCCGAAACCGCGTCGGCTTCTCCAGGCGCATGCCGTTATTTTGCGCAACACGCATGGAACCGGCGTTCGTCGGCGAGATGAGCGATATGACACGCCGCTTACCAAGCCGTTCGAATGCATCACTTTTCAAAAATCGTGCCGCCTCGGTCGCGTAGCCTTTTCGCCAGTGCCGCGGAACGATCGCATATCCCACTTCCGTTTCGTGGACGCCGTCGATATCCCAAAACAGGTGGCCGCAACAGCCCACGAAGTCACCGCTCTCGCGCTCGAACACCGCAAAGAGCCCTGAACCTTCTTTGTCCCACGCATTGGCCAAATGGCGTTCGATCACGCCGCGCTGCTGCTCGACCGTGACCGGTTGATCCCGCGGTATGGTCGCCAGCACCTGCGGATCGCCGTACAGCGCCGCCAGCAGGGGCGCATCTTCGAGTCGAAGCTTGAGCAGGCGCAACCGCGGAGTCAGCAATTCCACCCTACTGGTACGTCACCAGCGAAGGGGGCGGTTTCAACCGCATGACCTCCGAGGCTGCGAACATGTCGATGTCTTGCGTGTAGAACAGTTTGATCCCCATGAACGCTCGGCCACGGTTTTGGGAGAGCACGCGATATTTGCTCAGTTTTGCCGCTCGGCTGCCGAATCCGTCGACGTGATAGACGATCGCGATGTCGGGCGGATCAACCACGGCGTTCCGGTGCTCCACCATGAAGGGCGCGAATTCGTGCACGATCAGCAGCTTCTGCGGAAGCTCTGTTTCGCCGAACCAATGAAGAGAGGTACGCCGACACCGAATTGACGACTGCGCCCGTCGTGCCGCCGATGACCTGCGCGGGAACCTGCGCCGGCCCCATGCTCCATTCTGAATCCAGCGCCAACTCCACGTCGGGCTGCCGCAAGAACGCTTCATAGCGGCGGGCTTCGCGCAAAAACGATCCGCGGCCAGGCTGAATGTCCAAGATCAGCAAGCCATGGAAGGCTCGAACCACGCGCAAATATCGCGCGACGGTCGCAGCATCGGTCGGCATGCTGTATGTTCCGCTCGGCCCCGGCGCTTGCTGCGCGATCGTCGCGATCAGCTCGAATGCGGGCGTAACGGGCGCGCCGTATCCATCGTAGGCCGCCGCCTGTTTCAAGAGCCGCGGCGCAATTCGTTCCGGCGCAGCCTCTCCCAGTACGCCCATGTTCGGCGTTTGCGCCGCGCCGTAGTACGCAACGATGCGGCGTCCCGGTAGAATCGTTCGTCCGCCAAACGGCAGTTGCACCGTCGCACGCGCCGACGAAGCTGCCGGCGCGCGCGCGTGCTGAACATTCGCGTTTTGCGTGCAACCCGCCACGGCGGCAACGACAATCGCGCCCTTCGACACGCGCCATGCGGCGCGGCTTAGGGAGGCAACTCGTATCATCCTAGCGCGGGAGGCGTTAAACCGGCAGTTCGATCTCTGAGAGGTTCTTTTCGATCTTTCGCTTGACGCGCTGCAACGCGTTGTCGATCGATTTCACGTGCCGGCCGAGATCGCGCGCCATCTCCTGATAGACTTTTTCCCTCTAGGTACGAGAGAAGCACTTGCGACTCGAGTTCGGAGAGATTCTCTTGAATCCGCTCCTTGATGTCCTGCGAGACTTCCTGATTGATGACCAGCTCCTCCGGATCGGAGGTCTTCTGCGAGGCCATCACGTCGAGGAGCGTGCGCTCGCTGTCCTCGTCGTAGATCGGCTTGTTCAGCGAGATATACTGGTTGAGCGGAATGTGCTTCTGCCGCGTCGCCGTCTTGATCGCGGTGATGATCTGCCGCGTGATGCAGAGCTCGGCGAATGCGCGGAAACTGGAAAGCTTGTCGGCTTTAAAGTCGCGGACGGCTTTATAGAGCCCGATCATGCCTTCCTGAATGATATCTTCGCGATCCGCCCCGATCAAGAAATAACTCTTCGCCTTGATGCGGACGAAATTTTTGTATTTGTTGAGCAGAAACTCCATCGCGAGATTGTCGCCCGATTTTGCGGTGGCGACCAAATCTTCGTCCGGACGCTCGTGGTATTCGAGCCCCTCCGGTGCGGGATGGGTCAGCGCCATAGGTTGCCTTGTCCTCTAGACCGTGATGTGGGCAAAACGCAGGCCGGAGCCCATCGAGCGCCGCACATCCCGACAAGTATAGGAGGGCGCTCCTTGTGCGTCAAGGACCGCTGTCACCCTGCCGCCGGCGCGCGTCGGAGGACGAGCGTTGACGCAGCGCCTCGTAGAGCACTACCCCCGCCGCCACCGAGGCGTTGAGCGAAGCAACCTTGCCGAACGTTGGAATGCGAACCCGGAAGTCGCACTCCCGGCGAACGAGGGTCGAAAGGCCGCGGTCCTCCGCGCCGATGACCAGCGCCAGATCGCCGCGCAAGTCCGCTTCGAACACCTCGATTGCGCCGGCCGCGGCGTCAGCCCCGACAATCCAGATGCCTGCCTTCTTCAGCCGCCGCAGCGCATCCGAAAGATTTACGACCCGCGCGATGGGCAAGTGTGCGGCCGCGCCGGCGGCAGCTTTGCGAACGGTCGGATTGATTCCGGCAGAGCGCCGTTCAGGCAAAATCACGCCGTCGCTCCGCACGCACTCCGCGGTACGAAGGATGGCGCCGGCATTGTGCGGATCGGTCACGTGATCGAGCATGACGAACAGCGCGGGGCTCTCTCTGCGGCGCGCAAGCAACTCCGTAAGCGCGGCATACTCAAACGGCTCGGCAAACGCGACGACGCCTTGGTGTGCTTTATACGGAAAGTCGACGAAATACCGCCGATCTTCAAACCGAACCGGTACGCGGTGGTCGCGTGCGGCGTCGATCAGCCGGCGCACGGCTTGATCGTCGCGGCGATCGCGCGCGACGTGAACCACACGCAGCGGTTCACCGGCGCGCAGCGATTCCGCGACGGCGTGAATGCCGTAGACGACGTCGTCGAGTTCGAGCGCCCCTCCTATCCGGCGACGGTCCACGTCGAACCGTCCGCCGTGTCGTTGACTGCAACGCCGCAGCGCAAGAGCGCCTGACGCAAGCGATCCGAGGTTTCCCAATCTCTGTTCGCGCGAGCTCGATCGCGCAGCCGCAGGACCTGTGCGATCGCGGCATCGGGCGTTTCGCCGTCCAAAGCAACGTTGGGCAATTGCGCCTTTAACTGCGCAACGAAATCGGCCGGCAACGTGCGAGCCGCCTCACGGTCCCACGACGGCTGCGGTGCGATGCCGAGAATCTCTAGCGCCGCCGCAAGCTCGGCGCGAGCGACGCTGGATCCACCGGCGTAGGTAAAAACTTCAGCGAGCGCTTGCGACGTGTTGAAGTCGTCGTTCAGCGCGGCTTCGATCCGCGGCATCAGCGTGCCGCCGCCTTCGGAGACGTGCGCGACGGCATTCCGCCAGGCGCCTTTGAGTCGATCGAGCGCTGCGGCCGCCGACCCTATCGATTCTTCCGTGAAGTTCATCACCTTGCGATAGCCGGTCTGCAAAAACAGCAGGCGGATGGCTTGCGGATCGTGGCGCTTCAAGAGCTCGTACAACGGTTCAAAATTGCCCAGCGATTTGCTCATCTTGCGGCTGTCGAAGAGCAGCAGCCCGCCATGCAGCCAAAAATTCGCCATGGGGGGACGCTGCATCAACGGCTCACTTTGCGCGATCTCATTCTCATGGTGGGGGAAGATAAGATCTGCGCCGGCGCCGTGGATGTCGAACCCGGCGCCGCGCGGATCGACGATCTCCCGAGACATCGCGGAACACTCGATGTGCCAGCCGGGGCGGCCGTTTCCCCAGGGCGACGGCCATGCAGGCTCGCCGGGCTTGGCAAACTTCCAGAGTGCAAAATCCAGCGGGTCCTTCTTCGCCTCATCCACCTCGACGCGTGCGCCGGCTTCGAGGTCGTCGAGGTTCCGGTTGCTGAGTTCGCCGTATCGGCGAAACGTCGAAACGGAGTAATACACGCCGTCGCGAGCAACGTAGGCGTGGCGCCGCTCAATGAGTGCGGCGATCATTTCCACCATCTGCGGCACGTACTGGGTCGCCCGGGGCTCGGCGTCGGGTTCTAGGACGCCGAGCCTGCGCATCGATGATTTAAATGAGGCGTAATGCGCTCCCACGATCGTGCGCCAGTCCTCGTGCATTTCTTTGGCGCGCAGAATGCTGCGATCGTCTACGTCCGTGACGTTCTGCGCGTAGAAAACGTTGTAGCCCAAATGTTTGAAATAACGCCGCAGGACATCGAAAAACAGATACGTTCTCGCATGGCCGATGTGCGCTTCGGCCGAAGGCGTTAACCCGCAGACGTAGATCCGCACATTCGGCGGCTCCAGCGGCGCAAACGGTTCGACCACCCGCGTACGCGTGTTATAAAGCTGCAGCACCGAGGCTCAAATGACCCAGGACCATGACGTTTCTTCGGGCGCCTGTTCGATTTCGCGGACGCGCGCCTCCAAAGTGGAAAGCCGGCGCTGCAGCTTGGCAATGGCGTCTGCGTCCAAATCCGGCATCTCCACGCGCGGCGCGTCTGAAACGATCCGCACCGGTTTGCCGTCTTGAATGACCACGCGCGCCGGCACGCCGACGACCGTTGCGTTTGCCGGTACATCCTTCACGACGACCGAGCCGCCGCCGACGCGTGAATTGTTCCCGACGCGGATCGCGCCCAGCACCACGGCGTTCACGCCGACGACGACGTTATCGCCCAATGTCGGATGCCGCTTCCCGTGCGACAGGCTCGTGCCGCCAAGCGTGACGCCTTGATAGATGGTGCAGCGATCGCCGACTTCCGCCGTTTCCCCGATGACGACGCCCATCCCGTGGTCGATAAAAACGCCCTTGCCCAGTATCGCCGCGGGGTGGATCTCGATCCCGGTAAGGAAGCGATTGAAGTTTGAGAGCCAGCGCGGCAAGAGTGGTACGCCAAGCCGCTGGACCCAGTGAATAAATCGATGAAAGACAACCGCGTGAAATCCGGGATACGAAAGGATGACGTCAAGCGGACCACGCGCCGCGGGATCCCGTTCGAGCGGAGCCCGCAGATCGGCAAGCAATGTCGAGAAGATCCTGCGCATGGAAGTCCTACGCTCTAACCTGCGCCGTGAACGATCGGTTGCCTATTCGCTCTCTTGCGTTCCGCGAATCGGCTCAAATGGTTGACCGTCGGGGCCGTATCGGATCGGCTCCAGCCCCCGCCCGTGCAAGAGCCGCGAGCTGAACTGCGCCGATCCGCATCAGGATGCGATCGTGTCCCAACAATGGGAAGAGCAATTCCAGCGCAGGCCCCGACTTCTCACCAGTTAGCGCCATGCGGACGGAAAAAAGGGCGTCGTCTTTGCGCAGACCAAACTCTTTGGCCATCTCGCTCAGGTCGTGCTCGAGCGGTAAATCGCGCAGCTCTGCTTGATGGTCCACGTATTGCGCGACGGTATCCAAGAAGAACAACACGTCGCGCGAACGCAAGCGTTCCAGTTCCAAGGCCGGAATGACGCAGGCTTCGGCGCGCAACAGCGCGATTGGCGCGAAAGCGTCATCGACGCTCTCGAGGTCGTTGCCGTAGGCTTGAATGAAGGTGTCGATCCAGCGCAGCGCCGCCTCAGGCGGCGGATTCTCGAGAAAATCCCACCCTTGCATTGCGCAAACGAGTGCGGCGCGATCGACGCTCACGGCGTGTTGGCGGCGATGATCGCAACCGCATACGCAGCGATGCCGGTGCCGTCTCCCGTATAGCCCATGCCCTCACTGGTCTTCGCTTTCACGCTGGTCTCGGAAAGCGATATGCCCAGGCGCGTGCAGAGATTCGCGCGCATCGCTTCCGTGTGTTCGGCCAGCTTCGGCCGTTCGAGCACGATCGTCGCATCGACGTTTTGCACGCGAAAACCGTGACGCTGAAGCTCGCCGACGCACCGCTCGAGCAGATCCAACGAGTTTGCGTCCTTCCACCGTGGATCGCCATCCGGAAAGCGGGCGCCCAGATCGCCCAGCGCGGCCGCTCCCAGGATCGCGTCTGCGACGGCGTGCGTTAACACATCGGCATCCGAGTGCCCGAGCGCTCCAAGGGCGCTGGGCACGCGCACGCCGCCGAGGATCAGCGGCCTTCCTTCGACCAAGCGGTGAGCGTCGAAACCGTGTCCGATGCGCATCTACACCGCCTTTGCCCAATGCGAAAAGCGCGTCGTAAAGGTGGCGCGGCCTTGAGCCACCGCTTCGACGCGCTCCCAAAAACCTTCGAAGGCCCGAGAGCTGATGTAGGCGCGGACTCCCACGCCTTGCGGTAAGTCTCGCTCTACCCCATCGATGGTGCCGCCGCGCCGTTCGAACTCCTCGCACAGCTCGGCGGTGAGCGCTTCGTCCGCAAAAACTTCGACGTAGAGGACTTCTTCATCATCGACGGCATGCTCGATGCGGGAACGCATCAGTTCCTCGGCTCTGAGCAGATCTTCCGGTACCGTTACCTTCAAATTTTCCGTTGTGGACGGCGCGATGCGTACTTCGATGCCGATTCGCTCCAGCAGCATGGCATCGTCGGTGGCCGCGACGCCGTTGTGCTTCGCGTCTTGATGCGCGCGAATCAGATCACGCGCCATGGCGAGCTGCGGAGTCTGCGCCGCCCACAGCAGGCTGCGATCGAGCGTTCTGCGGATCGCCCGCGTACGCGGATCGATCTCTTTAATCGTGTCGACGACCGGCACCGCCAGCACGGCTGCCACGCCGTCTTTCACCATGCGCATCCCATCGCGTACGTCGTTTGCGCGGACGAGCGGTCGCGCACCATCGTGGATGAGGGCGCCCCGGCAGCGATGCGGCAGCTCCTGCAAACCGGCAAAAGCGCTCTCCTGACGCGTTGCTCCGCCACGCACGACGGCCCTGCATTTCCCCGCTGCCGCCTGCGATGCAATCGCCTGCACCGGTTCTTGCAAATCTTCTTCCGTCACCACCACGATATCGACGATCTCCGGCATTCTGGCAAATGTGCGCAGCGGCCACGAAACCATCGGGGCGCCGGCAATATCCAGCAGTTGCTTCGGCCTCCCGAAACGCGTTCCACGGCCGGCCGCGACGACGACGGCGCCCCAGATCACGCTTCGCGCCGAACCTTTGCAAAGATCATGCGCCCTGCGACGGTTTGCAAAACGCTGGTCACGGTCACTTCCGTGGCCGCCCCAACCAAACGCTTTCCGTTCTCCACGACGACCATCGTGCCGTCGTCCAAATACCCGACGCCTTGATGCGGTTCTCTTCCGTCGCGAACAAGCTGAACGTAAAGCTCTTCGCCCGGAAGGACGACCGGCTTCACGGCGTTGGCCAACTCGTTGATATTGAGAACCGCAACGCCCTCGACGTGCGCGACGCGATTCAGATTATAGTCGTTCGTCAGCAGCTTCGCGCCGAGATCCTGGGCCAGCCGCACAAGCTTCTCGTCCGCGGCGACGAGGTCGCGGTAGTCGCGCTCCGCGATCTCCAGCGCACCTTGCTCTTGCAGGCGTTTGAGGACGTCGAGGCCGCGCCGCCCGCGAACGCGCTTCATCGGATCGCTCGAGTCTGCCACCGCCTGCAGTTCGCGAAGGATGAACCTGGGCACGATCAGCGGTCCGTCAAGAAAACCGCTCTGCACGATCTCCGCGATTCTGCCGTCGACAATGACGGAGGTGTCGATCACTTTGGCCGACGCCGCCGCGCCGGCGAGCGCGGGTGCCAGCGGCAAAAAGCGCATCCGAGCGCCGATGCGCGTCCCCAAGTACGCCGCGAATGCCGCCACGATGATGTAGAGCAAGATCGCGACATAACTCCCGGCGCGCCCGCTCGATGAAATGAATTCGAAGAGAATGGCGCGCACCAGGAAAGCCACGATCAAGCCGCAGATCAGTCCGATCGCGCCGCCGGCGAGTTGCGATGGGGCAAGCCGTTCGATGGCGCGCTCGACGGCGTTCAGCTCCTCCTCGAAGAACAGCTGAGCGAGGGGCGCCAGAAAGATGCCCGCAATCGCGCCCAAAGTCGGCAGTCCGAGCCGCAACGCGAGTTGCAGCGATTCGTTGGTCGCGTGCAGCGAAAACAGATGAACGTACGCTTCGCGTCCCAACAGAAATCCCGTGATGCCGAAAACGACCGCGAACAGCGCGCGCAGCAGTGCAGCGGCGAACGTTCCGGTTATTCGTGCGCCAGGAAAGCCGCGCATACATCGTTGGCAAGCAGTCGTCCGCGTCGCGTAAGCCGCACCTCGGAATGGCTCTGCTCCAGGAGCCCGCCGTCACGATAGCGTTCGATCACAGCCGCGTACCGTGAGAGAAAATCAAAGCCGTAGAGCTCTTTGAAGGCCGCAAATGAGACCCCTTGTGCCGTTCGCAGCGCGAGCATGACCGCTTCCCCCGCTCGCGCATCTCCGCTCAAGCGCTCCCGCTCGCCAGGTATGGTGCGGCGAGCCGCAGCAGCGGCAATGTACGCCCCAAGTTCGCGCGTATGCATCGAACGCGTGCCGTTGCGGTAAGATGCAGCGCCGACGCCCAAGCCGACGTACTCACCGTTGCGCCAATAATTCTCATTGTGCCGGCAACGATGGCCGGGCCGCGCGAAGTTGCTGATCTCGTAGTGTTCGTAGCCCGCTTCCTCCAGCGCGTCAATCGCCATTTCATACAGGTGCGCTTCCGCGCCGTCGGTCATGAATGCCCCAGGCTCCTTTTCGCGCCACGCGGCGTACGGTGTGCCCTCTTCCACGGTGAGCCCGTAGACCGAGACGTGATCGACGTTCAACCGGAGGGCGGCGTCCAGCTCTTGCGCCACGACGGCGGCGACTGTCCCGGCACCCCGAAGATCAAATCTAAGCTGACGCTGCCGATTCCCGCATCGCGCGCAAATGCGACGACCGATGTGACCTCGTCGGCGGTGTGCCGCCTCCCTAACGTGCGAATCTCTTGCGCATCGAACGACTGCACCCCGATCGACAGACGCGTGACGCCTGCGCGGCGATATGCCGGCAGATCCTGCGCGCGCACGAGTTCGGGATTGACTTCGATCGTCGTTTCGCGATTGGAAGGGCCGGGAAAGCGCCGGTGCAACGCGGCCAGCAACTCGCCGACTCGCTCCGGCGCATACGTGTTCGGCGTTCCGCCGCCCAAGAATACGGTTTCCCCTTTGACCGTCGGCTGCACGTCAATCTCGCACATCAGCGCTTCGAAATACCGGTCGGCCGGCGTCTTGCGATACGGCCACTTCGCGAAATCGCAATACGGGCAGATGTACGGGCAAAACGGCAGATGAACGTAGATTCCCGGCATGCCGATCCGCTTTACTCGTCTTGCGCGGAAAAGATGCCGACCGCGCCCGGGCCGCCGTGCGTGGCGATCACGGGACCGGCTTCCTGAATCTGCAGCGACTTGAGCACACGTCCGTTGAGCGCTTCCCTCAGTTGCTGCGCCGTTTCTTCAGCCAGGCCGGGCGCATTCGTATGCATGACCATCAGCCGCGACCTCGCCGGATCGGCGATAGCACGCACCGTCAGCTCGACGACGGTCCGAACGGCACGCGCGAACGTGCGCACTTGCGCCGCCGCAACGACCTCCCCGTCGGCGAGCGAGAGCACCGGGACGATCTTCATGAGCGTGCCCACTATGAAGCGCGCCTTACCGATGCGGCCGGTTCTCAAGACGTGCGAAAGATCGGGCAAAGCGGCGTAGACTCGCGCAAAGGCGCGCTCGGCGGCAAGAGCGTTGCAAATCTCTTCCGCGCTCGCATCGCGGCGCGCGAGCTCCAGCGCACGCGATACTTGCATCTGAAGGCCCCCCGCAACGCTGAGGGAGTCGACGACGCGCACGCGCTGCTTAGGCAATTGCGCCGCGGCAGAACGCGCCGCGTTGATGGTGCCGGAGAGCTTCGAGCTGATGACGACGCACACGACCTCATGCGCCCGCTGCAGAGCCCGGCGGAATGCTTCCGCAAACAATTCGGCAGGCGGTTGCGAGGTGGACGGCAACGTTTTGGCGCTCGCCAACTTTGCGTAAAACTGCTCTCGCGTCAGATCGATGTAGTCGCGGTAGCTTCGTCCGCCCCACAGGACGAACAGCGGCACGACTTCTATCTCAAGGGCCCGCGCCAGCTGTGGTTCGATGTCCGACGTACTGTCGGTCACGATCGCAACGGCCATTCGAAACTAGACTTGTGCGGCGAGGTGGGGCTGGACGAGTTCCGTGATCTTCCCGATCACGTCCTGTTCGGCTTCCGCGGCTGCGGCGCGGATCGCGTGCTTGATGGCGTTGCGCGAAGCGCGCCCGTGCGTGACGATGCAATTTCCCCGCAAGCCGAGCAACGGTGCGCCGCCGTACGTCTCATAGTCGAATCTTTGGCGCAAGCGCTGCAGCGCCGGAACCACCAGCGCCGCGCCGGCTCTCGTCAGCCAACTGCCGCCGAGGATCGTTTCTTTCACCAGCTTGCTCAAGTCGCCGACGATGCCTTCGCCCATTTTCAGCACGACGTTCCCGACAAATCCGTCGACGACGATGACGTCTGCCGCATTGTGGAAGAGATCTTTCCCTTCGACGTTGCCCACGAACGTGATCGGCGCTTTCGCAAGCAGCGGCCACGCTTCAAGCACTTGTGAATTTCCCTTCGTCTTCTCTTCACCGACGGAGAGAATCGCAACGCGCGGATCCGGAATCTTCAGGACGGATTTGGCATACGCGGAACCCATGATGCCGAATTGCTGCAGCCACTCGGGGCGGCAGTCGACGTTGGCTCCCGAATCCAACAGCACCATCGGACCGCACAATGCAGGCCAAACGGTCGCGATCGCGGGCCTTGCGATCCCGGCGATCGTGCGCAGCCGGAAGAGCGCGATCGCGAGGAAGGCGCCGCTATTCCCTGCCGAAACAACCGCATCGGCCGCCCCGTCGCGCACCAAGTTGACCGCGACGCCGAGCGACGTGCGATCGGCCACGCGCAGCGCCTGCGCGGCATGCATCTCCATCGGAATGCTTTCCATCGCGTGGACGACGCCGATGCGCTCGCGCGCGGAGCCGCGCAGCAGCGGACGAATACGAGCTTCATCGCCGACGAGCATCAGGTCGGCGTATCCGTGTTCGGAAGCGAGAATCGTCCCGGCGACGACCTCCTCGGGCGCGTGGTCGCCGCCCATCGCATCGACCGCGATGCGCGGCCTACTCATCCCAGGAGATCCAATACTCGGGATCGGGCTGACCGCCGAAGTAGCACTCTCAGCTCCGCACGAGGGAACGCGGCACGCAGCTGCGCGCTCAACGTTTCCGCGTTCCGTTCGTTCTGCGCGCCGCCGAAATAGAGCGTGATCAAACCTCCTGCGCCCGCACCTAGAGCATTCAGCGCGGCCGCGGCGGCCTCGTAGAGAGAATCGCCCGCAAAACGTCCTTCACCGCCGGTTCCGGCGGCCTCCGCGCGCGAAAGCGACGTTCCACCCGCGGCATCGGGCTTCCCCGCGAACGTCAGCGCAACGCAGCGCGACCGGTGCATCGCCGAGCCCACGTCGCCTTCAGGCAAGGCCAGCAGCGCTGCAATGCCGGCGGGCGGATGCGGGCTAGCAACGACGTCGATGGCATCCGCACGCTCCGCGACCGCCTCCCGCACCGCCGCCAATGCTTCGCGATCGTTCACAATCACGGAAACAATTTTTGCGCCCGAACAGCCTGCCAGCGCGTTTCGAAACTCGGCGGCCCATGCATCGTTGTCCGTCGACACGGCAAAGCCGGCGCCCAGCTCGCGAAAGATCCGCGCGAAGCCCGGTCCGGGGACGATCGCGATGACGCAATGCGTGCGAAGCGCTTGTCGAACCGGCGCTGCCATGTCGTCGACCTTGATTTCTTTGAGAGCGCCGTGCTCACCAGCGGCCGCCGCGACGCGTTGCGGCAGATCCGTGTGAATGTGCACGCGCAACAGCGGCTCGGCGCCCGCAACGATCAGCGAGTCGCCGAGCGAGGCGAGGCGATCGCGCAACTGCGCGGCCCGTTTATCGGATGTTTCGAGCAGAAATTCGGTGCAGTACCGGTTTGGCCCAATCGCGGGGCGCTGCGCGGCATTTACCATGTGCCTTTCGGGCAGCGGATAGCTCGTCGAGCCGCCGAAGCGCCTTGCGCCTTCCAAGAAGTAGAGAAAGCCGGCCCCTCCCGCATCCACGACATCGGCGAGCGCGAGCGCTTCAAGCTGTTGCGGGGTTTTTAAGAGCGATTCGTGCGCCGCTTTGAGCATGCCGTCGCACAAAGCAAAGAAATCGGACTCTCGAACGGCAAGCCGCTCCGCTGCATCCGCCGATGCCTGCGCCACCGTCAGGATCGTCCCTTCCACCGGTTGCGTGAGGGCCTGTTTTGCGGCCTCCACGCCTTTGCGCATCGCGTGCCCCAGCATCGGCGTTTCGATCGCATCGCGGTCCCGCACCGCCTCGCTGAAGCCGCGCAGCAATTGCGAAAGGATCGTTCCGGAGTTTCCACGCGCGCCGCGCAAACTGCCCTCGGCGGCGGCACGAGCCGCCTGCGCCAGAGAACCAGTGCGGCGGTGCAATGCCGCGAGCGCGGCCTGGCGCGCTGTCTGATAGAGATTGCTGCCGGTGTCGGCGTCGGCAATCGGAAAGACGTTGAGGTCGTTGAGGGCGCCCCGGTACTTCTTGAGGAAGGCCGCTCCGGCCGCCAAGAAGGCTGCGAAGGCGTTGCCGTCAAGCGATGTCCGGCTTGTCAGGATCGAACGGCGATGCTACGATGCGCGAGAAACTTTTTTGGAGGACCGGAATGGCGAAGCGCTGCGACGTTTGCGGCAAAGGCCCCATGGCGGGCAACAATGTGAGCCACGCGATGAACAAAACGAAGCGCCGCTGGCTGCCCAATCTTCAGTCGATCAAAATCCGGGAGAACGGCGCGCCTAAGACGGCCCGCGTCTGCACCGCTTGCCTGCGCGCAAAGAAGGTTACGCGCGCGGTCTAGCCGGCGCACTTAGCGCTGCACCGCGATCTGCAGCTGCGAGAATTGCATCAGCGCCTTAGAGATGTTTCGCGGCTCCAGCGTCACCAAAAATTCCAAGCGCACATGGGATGCGTCGATCGTTTTCAGCAGCACCGCGCATAGCACGGGGCCGCGACGCGTCGGCGCAAAGGAGAGCGAGAGTAGTCCGCCGGCTAATGCGAAGTTGCGCCCCGGACCATTGCCGCTGTTGATCCCGGAGAGGTAATCGCGCAGTTCGAGCAGCTCCCATAGCGCGATCGCGATCTCAAACGGCGCCTGAACGGGACCCGCGTGCGCGGTGATCCGGCAATGCATCAAGTCCAGATTGGCCGGTTCCGCCGTATCGGGATGCTCGTAACCGAGCACTTCGAGCACGAGGCGTGGCGGCGCATTTTCTTCCCCTAGCGTAATTTGTAGCGGGTTCATCGAAGATGGTCCCAGCCGTGCGGTGGCAGGGGAACTTCACCTTCATCCCGGCGCATCGTTACGCCGGCGCCGCGCTGCACCGAACCGATCGCGTACAACGGGCGCCCGAAACGTTTCGCGAATCGGCCAGCCAAATGGCGAAACGCTCGCGGCTGTATCGCCGCCAGCAACTCGAAGTCCTCACCGCCGTCGAGCGCGTACTCCCAAGGATCCTTCCCGATGATCTGCGCGACGGCGACTGCACTGCGCGCCGCAGGCACTTCGTCGACCCTGACCGCGCACCGCGAGTTAGCGCAAAGACGCTGGAGATCGCTGGAGAGGCCGTCTGATATATCCATCATCGCATGCACGTGGGAGCTCGCACTAAGCCAGCGGCCTTCGGCAAGGCGCGGTTTCGGCGTCCTGTGCGCGCGTACCGCCTCGCTTCGCAGCTCGCCGGAAAGCGCGATCCTCCGCGTGAGCGCGTCCAATCCTGCGCGGCTTGCCCCGAGCGTTCCGGTAACCGCGAGAATGTCTCCAGAGCGCGCGCCGGATCGCGTTTTTACATGAGAAGGCCGCACTTCACCGATCACCGCCGGAACGGCGAACCAACTCGACGCGCGCGTCAGGTCGCCGCCCGCAATCGCGCAATTCGCCCAATCAGCCGCCGCATGGAGGCCGCGATAGAACGCCAGCACGTCGCCCTGCTCCGCGCGCGGAGGGATGCCGAGCGCCACGACGCTCAAGCGCGGGCGAGCCCCCATCGCCGCAATGTCGCTCAAGTTGGCCGCCATCGCACGCCAGCCCGCATCTTGCAATGACATCGTGTCGCCGGAAAAGTGTACGCCTTCGACCGCGGCATCGGTCGTCATCACGCTACGATGCGAGCGTGAGGGTTGCCACACCGCGGCGTCATCACCGATGCCAATCAAAACACGAGCTTGCTTCGGGCTGACCAGCAGCGTGCGCAGCGCCTCTACTAGTTGGTCTTCAGTCAAGCAATTTGCGAAACCGGCGGGTCGCCTCCGTTCGATCGCGGGCGTCAAAAATGGCGGAGCCGACCACCACCACGTCCGCCCCCGCTTGCACGACCTCTCGCACGTTTTCCGCAGTGACGCCGCCATCAACCTCGATCGCGAAATTGCTGCGGCTTCGTTCCGACAATGCGCGCGCGTCCCGCAGTTTTTCAAGCGAATGCGGGATGAACCGCTGGCCGCCGAAACCCGGATTTACGCTCATGGTTAACAGCAGATCGATCTCGGCCGTGAGATCTTCCACCATCGCAACCCTCGTCTGCGGGCAAATGGCGAGGCCGGCTTTTGCGCCGCTTTCGCGCACCTGATGCAGCAAGCGGTGGGCGTGCGGCGTGGCTTCCAAATGGAACGTGATAATGTCGGCGCCCGCTTTGCGAAAATCGTCGACGTACCGTTCCGGCTCGACGATCATCAGGTGACAGTCGAAAAGCAGTTTGGTATGCGGCCGGAGATCCGCCACGATCTTCGGTCCCCACGTAATATTCGGAACGAACCGGCCGTCCATGACGTCGATGTGTACGTAGTCCGCGCCGGCGTCTTCAATCGCCGCGAGCTCCTCGACGATTGCGCCGAAATCCGCGCTCAGAACTGAAGGCGCGAGTTTAATGCGATGGTGTGGGTGCATTCGCCGGCGGCCGTGCATAGGCGTTGCTCGGCTCTTGGCCGACTTTCGTTTCGCCCAGCAGCGTGTCGTTTACGAAAAAGTAGACGGCCGACGTGCCGATCGTCGTGACGTTCAGATCGAATTTTTCGCCGGGTTGGGCAAAACCGTTGAACAAGTCGTACTGTCCGGTTGCGTCGCTAACCGAAAAGCGCACGCGCAGCGGCTGATTCTGCCCGGCCTCCGCCGGAGGAACCGCGGCGAGCACGTGCGTTTGGTGCACGATGTAACCCGATTCGTGCGGGCCCGCGCTCACGTTGAGCGAGACGGTGTCGTAGGGACCGATCGTCTGACCGGCGGCCGGGCGTTGCGCGACCACTTCGCCGTGCGGAGGCCCTGACGTCCCCAGCGGCGTCCAAACGATCTGACCGAGTTTGATGTGCTGCTGTGCCGCGAGCCCGCGCGCGGCGTTGACGTCCATGCCGGTAAAGTTCGGCAGCCTGACCGACGTGATGCCGCCCTTGCTCACCAGCAACGAAACTTGCGCGCCCTCCGTCACGCTGATCAGCGGCGCCGGATACTGTGAAATTACGTGATCGGGCGGAATGTCGTCGTTACGAACGTACTGCGTTTTTGCCAACTGCAAGCGTGCGTGCGAAAGGTCGAGGCTGGCATCGCGAAGCGACTGATACCGCAAGTCGGGCATGGGTTCCGTTTGCACGCCGTCGCTGACGACGATCGAAACTTGGCGCCCGGCCCGTACGTGCATGCCGGCCTGCGGCTCCTGATTCATCACGACGCCTTTGGGATAGGCTTTGCTCGGCGCGTGTCCGGCAACGGCCGTCTTCAACTTCATCCGCGCGATCTCGTTCTGCGCATCCGCGACGGTGAGGCCGACGAGCGACGGGACGCCGACCGTATTGGGCCCCGGCAACAAGAACTCTTGGACCGATCTTCCGAACCACACGAGAACGCCGACGAACGCCGCAAAGACGAGCGTGAAGATCCAGTCGCGTGGGATGTATTGCTCGACGATCGGCGGCAGCAGCGTTTGCCGCGGCGCCATCTGTTGCGAGCGCCTCAGCGTCACGCGAGCGCTTCTAACGCCGCTTCGTCGGCATCGAGGTTCGAAAAGGCGCGCTGCACGTCTTCGTGCGCCTCCAGTGCATCCAAAAATTCGATCGCCTGCTGCAGGTTCTCCGGCGGAACAGCCGCCTGCGTCTTGGCGCGCGCGCCGAGGTATGCGTCCGTCACCTTCACGCCCGCGGCATGCAATTCGTCGCGTACGCGCGCGAGCGCGGCGGGATCGGTGTAGATTTCGCTTTGCGCGCCGTAGTCCAGGTCGATCACGCCCTCAAGCAGCACCATTTCGGTCAAGGATTCTTCGCTGCGTCCTTGCGAGTCGACGACGGCGATACCGACCGGCTCGAACATCCAGGCAACGCTTCCCGTCTCTCCCAGCGAACCGCCGTGCCGGCTGAACAGAAAGCGCAACTCTGCGGCCGTCCGCGCACGATTGTCCGTGGCGGCGTCGAGGATCACCGCGATGCCGTGAGGGCCGTACCCTTCGTAGCGGATCTCCTCGATCGCGCGTTCGCCCGTGCCGCCCGCCGCGCGCGAAATCGCGCGCTTGATGTTTTCAGCGGGCATGTTGCTCTCGCGCGCCTTTTCGACGGCCATCTTTAACCTGTAGTTGCCTTCCGGATCGGGAGAACCGGATCTCGCCGCGAGGATAATCTCTTTACTCAATTTGGTGAAAAGCGCGCCGCGTTGGGCGTCGGCCTTTCCTTTACGCAACCGGATGTTGTGCCATTTCGAGTGTCCCGACATTAGAGAGCCTTCACTAAATGACCCAGCGGTCGATCCACATCCGTGCGTGCCAATCGTTCCACGGAAGCGGCGTCCCGGCGAGGATGGGATAGAAGAACACAAACGCCACGATGACCGCGAACGCATACCCGCCTACCGCAATGCGCGCAAAGGTTTTTCCTTGCTGCGCTGCGCCGGCCCATTGCCAAATACGTTGCAAGACGATCACGTTGCAGAGAATGATCAGCGGGATGTCGACGTAAAAATGGTAGATGAACGTAATTCGCGGGGAACGCGCCCACGGCAGCCACTGTAAGAGATAGGCGACGATAAGCAGCGCATAGGATTTGTTGCGCTCTCGCCATGCCAGATAAGCGACGCACGGCACGCAAAACAAGCCGAACCACAAGATCAGCGGATTCGGCATGGAGATAATCTCCGCAACGCAGCACCCGGTGGACGACGCCGCAGCCGCACCGATGCGCGTGTCCTTCCAGAAGTACGCGATCGGCCGCAGGTCCAACGGCCACGTCCACCACGCGGAGGCATAGGGATGCGTCGCCTTGAGCGTGTCGTGGTACTCGAACATCGAGTACTGCCGGTACATCAGGTCGTTCAAATTGTGGATTTCAATCTGTCTGAAGAAATCCGGGACCCAGACCAGCGCGTAGACCGTCATGCTCAAAAACACGATGGCCGCGAGCGCGATGTCGATCCGGAATCCGAAGGGGTTTCCCCACAGCTTCGGCCGCAGCGGCGCCCAATAGCGCTGCAGCCACACGGCCGCGATGATTACAAACGACACGCCGTAGGCCATCACGCCGTACCATTTGCTTGCGACGAGCATGCCGAGCAGAACCGTGAACGCGATCAGCCATGCGGTCGCGTGCCGTCCTTCCTGCGACTCGCCGCGATCGTCCACGACTCGCCCCGGCGTAAAAGTTGCGCTTCCATCCGGCGTGGCATACAGCGCCGCGCCGTCACGCCGGTACGAAATCTTCAAATCGCCGTCTTCAATTATATTGGCCGTTTTGGCTTTGCGGCGGAGATCGATTGCACGGCCGTCGGGAAGGCTAAGCTCGGTTCGATCGGGCTCTTCGCGCACGGTGGATCCCTCGGCGTACGATGCAAATGCGCCGGTAGACTTGCGCAAGCGCGGCACAATCCACAAACGCATCGCCAAATACAGTCCGCAGCTGAGGTAGAGACCCACCGCGATCAGCGATGCTTTGTCCTGGCCGAATGGAATCGTCACGGCGGCCGCGATCGCATAGCCTGCGAGCAGCGCACACAGCGCCGAGATCAGCACCCTCTGGACCGTATCGGGCTCCAGCCGCCGCACGGTCGATTGCGACGCGATCCAATAACGGTAAAACGCGTAGACGGCGCCGAGCGCGAACACGACGACGATGCCTTCCGGCGTGGCGATGCGCGACTGAACGAAATGCATGCCGTCGGCCGTGAAAAAGATCGCGGCGAGCGCTGCGAACCAGGTCGACCGCGTGACGCGCTTTGCGAGCGCATAGAGCACGATCACGGCAAACGCGCCGAAGACCACATCCAAAAATCGCCAACCGTGCGAATTATCGCCGCCATGCATGCCGCCGAAAAGCATGGTGGAAAGCGTGATGATCAGTTTCGTCAGCGGCGGATGCGTGTTCTCGTAGATGTAGCGATGGGTCAGATACTCTTCCGCCGCACGCGCAAAATAGATCTCGTCGAAGACTTTCTCGGTGGGATACCAATAGTTGACGTACGAGAGAACGAACGAGACCACGCCGATGCCTGCCGACAGCAGGTAATCGAGCGGCCACACCATCGTCGCGAGCCCTTCGCGCGGGTTGAACCATGATCGCACGCTCGGCCATGCAAAAGCCGCGCTCTGCGGCTGTGTCGCAGCGTTTTCTTCGCCCAAGTACACGAAGCCCAGCCAAAACAGCATCGCGACGTTCACGACGGAAAGCGGATGGGTGAGGGCGGGCCACATGTCGGCCGCTTGAACTCCCGGCGTCGCGTTCAAGACGACGCCGAGATAGATCAACGAGTAAACTAAATTCACGAACAGCGTTAACGAAAAGACGAGCGACGCCCACACATAGCGCGCCGCAAAGGGCAGCGCCGCGATCGTGAACAGAAGGCCGTCGAAGATATAGCGTTCGTGCATGCGCGTGGCGAGCATAAAAAACGCCAAAGTAACGAGCGCGGCAGCTTCAATCAGCGCGCGTTGCGAACGCGACTGCAGGTACCGCAAGAGAACGAGGACCTCCGCCGCGACGACTAAGACGATCCCCCAAACGTATTGCGGCAGGAAGGCGATCTTCTGCGAATCGGGTTGCCAGAACGGCCGCAGAATCGACCACAGGTTGAAGGCGTTGGCGGAATTGTACGGATAGACGTTTTTGCCGATCGCGTACCGGCCCAGCAGCCAATCCATTACCGCGACGGGGCTGCCCGCGGGATGGAACGGGTACGCCAAGATCCACGCCAGCACGATTGCGGCCGCAATGCCCGCGCCGGTTGCCGCAAGCCGTGCGTTACGTCGCTGCGGCGACACGAACGCAAAGGCGATGAACAACGGGACGAGCACGGCCGCCTGCGGCTTGATCAACAGCGAATACCCAAGGAGAAGCCATGCGAAGAAGATTGGCCAGACAAACGCGCTTCGTCGGTCGTCCGCATCGGCGGTGTCGTCCGAGCGCAAGAGCAAGTAAAGACCGGCCAACGCGAGGCCGCCGGATATTGAATCCACCTGACCCCATGCAGCCGAGATAAAGATGACGGCGGGATTCAGCACGAAAATCGCGGCGGCGATCAGCCCCCAACGATCGCCGGCAAAGCGCCGGACGAGCGCAAAAAGCAACGCCCCGTCGATCAGATCGAAGCAGATCGCCGGCAGTTTGATCAGCGCTTTAAGAACGTCGAGATTACCGGAAGGCGACACGCCGGCGTAGACGTGGCCGATGAAGGCCAACACGTAGAAATATCCCGGCGGATAATCCGCAAATTCCCGCGGGTTGTAAAACTGCGCGAGCGGATGGCTCGCCAGCGCGATCGCCCAGGCTTCAAAGGAGCTGACGTCGTTCTTGAATCCCGCGCTGCCGATAAACGCCAAGCGGATCAGCAATCCGATGATCAGCAGCACGGCGAGTTTTGCCGTCGCGGTGAACGCCCGCTCGCTCGCCACCACGGACGCCGCAACCCTTGCCTTGGTCGCGCTCACGGCGTCGTCAACTCCAACGATCCGAGCAAAAAGTCGCGAATGCGACCGGCGGAGCGGCGTTCCACGAGGGCGAGGTGTTCGGCGATAGCCTGATGTGCGGCCTGTTCAGCTCCGAGAGCGTCGAGAGCGTCCACGACGCCGCCAACGGTTTTCGCATCGAGCGCGGCGCCTCCGGCATAGGCTTGCGCGATGCGATCGCGCGCGACCGACGGCGGACGTCCCAAAGCCCAGACGACGGGAAACGTCCACTTGCGCCGCGCGATATCGTTTCCGCGGACCTTGCCCGTCGCGTCAGAGGATCCCCAGACGCCCATGGCGTCGTCGCGAATTTGAAACGCCATGCCGAAGGCGCGCCCCAGGTCGCGATACTCACGCGCCTCCGCATCGCCGCAGCCGGCGCAGAGCGCGCCGAGTTGGGACGACGCGCCGAACAGCGCGGCGGTCTTAGCGGCGATCATGTTTTCGTATGCCGGCAGATCGACTTCATTTGCGCGTTCGAAGGCCAGGTCCAATGACTGCCCGTCACACATCGTCGCGTGCGCCTCATGCAAGGCGCGAATCATATCGAGGACGCGCTCTTTGTGATGCAGCTGCGCGGCGTGCGTGAGCGCCAGAAAGCTCATCGCGCAAAGCGCATCGCCGGCGTTGAGCGCTTGCGGGATTCCGTACACTGCCCACAGCGTGCGCCGTCCGCGCCGAAGCTCGTCGTGGTCTTCGATATCGTCGTGAATGAGGGAATAGTTGTGCAGCAGTTCCACGGCCACCGCAGCATCGAGCGCCTCCTTAGCGGCTGCATCGCGGAACTCGGCGACGGCAAGCAGAAGCCGCGGACGCAACCGCTTTCCACTCCGCGCCGGCCCGTAAACGCCGTACCCGAAGTGGTAACAGAGCATATCGAAGAGGGGGGCGGAGCCGCGGTAACGCTTGATCGATTCTTCGAGGTACTGCTCGAAGCGATCAGGCTGAAATACGGGCGAGTTCCTCCATTCGGTCGGCGACCTGGTCGACCAACCAACCCGGCGTTGAGGCTCCGGACATCAAACCGGCAACACCCACGCCGTCGAACCAATCGGCGCGAAGCTCTTCGGGGCCCTCAATGTGGTACGCTTTTGCGCCGCTCTGCTGCGAAAGCTCCGCCAGGTGCTTGGTATTCGCCGACGTCTTTCCCCCGACGACCACCATCACTTCGACCTCTTTAGAAAGCGCCAGCGCCTCGCTTTGCCGATTGTTCGTGTCCGTGCAGATCGTGTTCACGGCCCGAACTTCGTAATACTTCGCGATCAGCGCGCGGACGATCTCGGTAAAGCGCTCGCGCGAGTACGTCGATTGCACGACGACGCCGACTTTTGAAGATTTGGGCAGCTTGTCGACGTCTTCCAGCGTCTCGACGCACCATGCTCCCGGCACGTGGCTCAGCGTGCCTTTGACCTCCGGATGCTTCGGATCGCCCACGACGACGATCTTGTAGCCGTCTGCCTTGAGCTTTTCGGCTTGGACGTGAATTTTCGTCACCATCGGACAGGTAGCGTCGATAATTTCGAGGCCCTTTTCGCGTGCCGTTTGATAGACTTCGACCGGCAGACCGTGGGCGCGCACGAAGAGCGATCCCGAATCAACCTCGTCGACCGAGTGTGCGTTGTTCAGTCCACGCTCGGCCAATGACTCGACCATCTGCGGATTGTGCACGACGTGTCCCAAGGTGGTCACCTTCTCGCGGTGCTCGATCGCGTCTTCGGCCTTCTTCAGCGTGATTGCGACGCCAAAGCAGAATCCTTGGACCTTTGCTTTCTTAATCTCCACCAATACTCTCCGACAGCGAACGTATCGTCCGCATCACTTCCCCCGTAAACTTCGCCAAATCATCACGAGTCGCTTTTCTGTCACTCTCGAGCCTCAGCGGCCGGCCGAACGCGACCCGGATCGCACGCAGGCGCACCGCATCCTTCGTTCCCACGATACAGGCCGGAACCACAGGCGCCTGGGCGAGCGAGGCGAGTAACGCGACCCCTTCGTGCAGTTGCGCGACCCCGGCAAGGTTCCGCGTTCCCTCAGGAAAGATGCCGATCACCTCTCCGCGGCGCAGCGCTTGGACCGACCGCCTGATGGCTGAAGCAGCGCTTCCTTCCCGGTCGACCGGATATGCGCCCACAGCCATGATCAGCGGCCCAAGTACCGGAATGGCGAAGAGCTGTCGCTTGGCCATGTACGCGATGCGGCGCGGACAGGCGGTCCCGAGCACCGGCGGATCGAGATACGAAAGATGGTTGCAGGCCACGATTGCCGGTCCGCTGGAGGGCACGTTGCCGGCGCCGAACACGCGCATGCGCCAGACGGTGCCGAAAAGGACGCCGAAGGTCGTTTTCGCGGCGTCGTAGAGCGCCGTATTCAAGCGGCGTGAGCGACGATGCGGCAGATCTCGTCCACGACTTGCTCGACACTCAAATCGCTCGAATCGATCACCCGCGCGTCCGCCGCTTTGCGCAGCGGCGAGGTGGCGCGGGTGGCGTCGAGCCGATCGCGCTCGGCGATCTCTTCTTCCAACGCCCTGGGCGCGACGGGAATGCCTGACGCCTGTAGCTGCGCTCGCCGCCGGGCGACGCGCGCGGGCACTGAAGCGGTCAAGAATATCTTGTGCGTTGCATCCGGCAAAACAACCGTGCCGATGTCGCGGCCGGCCATGACGACCTGATGCTGCGCCGCAACGCGCCGTTGTTCGCGGACCATCCGCTCCCGTACGCACGGATGCGCTGCGATGGTCGAAACCACGGCGGTCACTTCCGGAGAATCAGAGCTGCCTCTGCTCCAGCTCTTCATCGCCTGCGTAGATTTTAGCGCCCGCGAAGGACGCCGGATCCAAAGACGCGTGAATCGGGATGCGATCGCACAAGCGCACCAATGCCTGTTCATTGTCGGCTTCGGTTTGCGTGCGAAGCGCCATGTAAGCGACGGCGCGGTACATCGCTCCGGTATCGAAATACAGAAGACGCAAACGGCGCGCGAGTTCCTTGGCGACGGTCGTTTTGCCGGAAGCCGCCGGTCCGTCGATCGCGATCTGCATCGCTCGTGCTTCCGTCGCCGAGGCAAGGCCCGCCTTCCCGGCTAACGAGATCTCGATGGCGAAGGCCCGGAGCGTCTATTTCTGCTCGGCGTGCGGTTTTGAATCGGCGCGATGGCTGGGCCGCTGCCCGCAATGCTCCGCATGGAATTCTTTCGACGAACGTCCCATGCGCGTCGCTGCGCCGCGCGCCGCCGCAACGGCCGCACAGGCGGCGCCCGTCGCGCTACGTGAGGTCAGCGAGGATACGGCGATCCGCATGCGTACCGGGATGGCCGAGTTTGACGCGGTGCTCGGCGGCGGCATCGTCCCAGGCAGCGTGACGCTGTTGGGTGGACCGCCCGGCGCCGGAAAATCGACGCTGCTGCTGCAAATCGCCGCGCCGTTCGATCGCGGCGTCTATCTTTGCGGCGAAGAGTCGGCGGCGCAGGTCAAGTTGCGCGCTGCGCGCCTCGGGGTCGACTCGTCGATGCTGCTTTTTCCCGAAACGAATCTGCGCGCGGTGCTGGATTCGCTGGCAAAATCGCCGCCGCGGATCCTCGTCGTCGATTCGATCCAGACGGTCTGGCTGCCGGAATCCGAATCGTTTCCGGGAAGCGTCGCGCAGATCCGGGACTGCACGCAGGCGCTGATGCAGTTCTCAAAGTCGACAAATTGCGCGACATTCGTCGTGGGACACGTTACCAAGGACGGCGCGATCGCGGGCCCGCGTATCCTGGAGCACCTGGTCGATACCGTCCTCTACTTCGAAGGCGAAGAATCGGTCGAGTATCGCATCCTCCGCGCGCATAAGAACCGGTTCGGCAGCAGCGATGAGATTTGCGTCTTCACGATGCAGTCCGGCGGCCTTGCGGAAGTTTCCAATCCGTCGGAGCTCTTTTTGAGCTCGATGCACACGCGTCCCAGCGGTTCTTGCGTGGTCGCGAGCATCGTCGGATCGCGCCCGGTACTGGTTGAGATCGAAGCACTGGTGGGCGACGCCAATTACGGAACGCCCAGACGCCTAGCGAACAACGTCGACCACTCCAGACTTTCGGCGCTCGTCGCAGTGTTGGAACGGCGAGCCGGGCTGCAGCTCGGCGCGCACGACGTCTATGTTTCGGTCGCGGGAGGATTGCGCATTGCCGAACCTGCCGCCGATCTCGGCATCGCGCTTGCGATCGCTTCCGCGTTTCGCAATCGTGCGATAGCCGGCGACTCCGCGGCGTTCGGCGAGGTCGGCCTTTCCGGCGAAGTTCGAGCGGTCGGCGCGGCAGCGCGGAGGACTGCTGAAGCGCAGCGGCTCGGATACACGGCGCGATACACGCCGCAAACGTGCGGCGACATTTGCGCCGCAATACGCGCAGCACTGGACTGATGCGCCCCTTGCTGGAGTGCGTGCCCAACATCTCCGAAGGTCGCGATCGCCGGACGATCGAGGCCTGCGTGCAAGCCGTCGAGTCGGCGGGCGGCATCGTTCTGCACGCGACCAGCGATCCGGTTCACAACCGCACCGTCCTTACGCTTGCCGGCGGCGCGCCGCAATTGCGCGAGGCTGCGTTTCGTTTGGCGGCGGTCACGGTCGAGCGCATCGATCTACGGGTCCACGCCGGCATACATCCTCGTATGGGGGCGCTGGACGTGTTGCCCTTCGTTCCGCTGCGCGACGCGCAGATGGCCGACGCGGTCGTCCTGGCCCGTGAAACGGCCGCTTTGCTTTGGGAACGGCTGCGCGTTCCTTCCTTTCTTTATGGCGAAGCCGCAGCGACGCCGCTGCGCCGGAATCTCTCGGCGGTTCGCCGGGGTGAGTTCGAGGGGCTGGACGCTCGCTTTGAGTTGCCGGACTGGCGACCGGACTTCGGGGATGTGGCCAAACATCCGAGCGCCGGTGCGGTCGCGGTCGGAGCGCGCGGAATCCTGATCGCCTTCAACGTCGAGTTAGCGACCGGCAACCTTGAGCTTGCGAAGTCGATCGCCGCAACGATCCGCGAGCGAGGGGGAGGTCTTCGGACTTTACGGGCGCTCGGTTTGCGTTTGAACGACAACGTCGTTCAAGTCTCGCTCAACGTCACGGACTACCGCGCCACGCCGCTCTATCGCGTCGTGGAGTTGATCCGGACGCTTGCAAGTCAAGCGGGCGTCGCAGTGCTGCGCTCGGAATTGATCGGCTGCCTTCCGCGTGAAGCCGTGGAAAGCAGCGCACTCTATTACCTTGGCGCAGCGCCACCTTAAAGGAGCCTTCTCCAGTGAAATTCGCCGTGCCGTTCATTGCCATCGTCGCCGCGGCACTCTTCTCCATTGCGCCGGTGCGTCCGCAGGACGCCTCCGTGGGCGCCGGCGATGAAGGCGTTTTCCAACGCACGCTTTCCAACGGCTTACGCGTCATCGTCGTGGAAGATCCCGCGGCGCCGGTCGTGCACACGTCGCTGTACTACCGTTTCGGATCGCTGTACGAAACGCCCGGCAAGACGGGGCTGGCGCACGCGCTCGAACATATGATGTTTCGCGGCACGCCGGCGCTCTCAGCCGGCGGCTTGACCGACGTCATCGCTCGGCTGGGCGCCGAGATGAACGGCCAGACCGACTACGACTACACGGACTACTTGTTCGATATGCCGGCGGACAAAGTCGGAATCGCCCTGCAGATAGAGTCGGACCGCATGCAGCATCTCGCTCTGCGCGCCGCCGATTGGAACGTCGAGCGACGCGCGGTGCTCAATGAAATTGACGGTGACGAGAGCTCGCCGTTCTTCAATCTCCTCTCGCGCGTGCGCGCCGCCGCGTATCCCGATTCTCCGGCGGGACGCACTCCGACGGGAATTCGTTCCGACGTTGCAGGGGCGAGCGTCGCGAGCATCCGCGGATATTATGCGCGCTGGTATGCCCCGAACAATGCCGCGCTGGTCGTCGCAGGCGACGTTAGGCACGACGCCATCTTCGCGCTGGCGCAGCGTGACTTCGGCGCAATTCCGGCAAAGCGGCTCCCGGCGCGCCCATCGGCGCATCCTCACGCGGCCACCGGAAAGGTCGTGGAAGCGGAATTTCCCTTTCCTTTTGAAGTGCTCGATCTCGCATACGCCGTACCCGGCGATACGGAACCGGGAGAACCGGCGATCAGCACGCTTTCCGCGCTGCTCGAGAATCAGCGCGGGCCCTTCTATCACGCGCTCGTAGAATCGAACATCGCTTTGGAAGTGGACGCCAATGCGGACACGCAGCTTCGGGGCGGCTTGATGCACGTGTTCATCGTGCTGAACCCAGGGCACACTGCTGCGGAGGCGCAGCGAATCTTTCAAGCGACGATGGACCAAGCGCTGCAGACCGGCTTCAGCAACGATCTCGTCAGCGCCGCCAAGCGCGGTACGTTAGCGGAGCGCGCATACAGCGCGGATTCGATCGGCGGTTACGGCGATCTCGTCGGCTATACGTACGGGATCGTCGGCGAGCGCGACCGCGACGAAGACGCCCGACTGTCCGCACTCACACCGCAGGATCTCCTTACGGCGGCGCGCCGTTACCTGGCAACGCCCAACGTCGTTGCACATTTGACCCCGAATGAGTCACCGCCCAAGCAAAGCTCGCAAAAGAGCGATGCCGCAGCTTCGGACAATTTCAGCGGCCGCGCTCCCTCCGGCCCCATCGTGATACCGGCGAACATTCGCCGCGAGGCCGCACAGCCGACGACCGCTCGAAGCACCTTGCGCCCGGTGCGATTCACCTTGTCGAACGGCTTAACGGTCATCGTGCAAGAAAAGCACGATCGCCACACCGTCTATATCGGAGGCGCCATCGCGTCCTCGCCCGCGATCGTTCCGCCCGGAAAAGAAGGCATCGTCCGTCTCGCTTCGGCCGTCGCGGGCTTCGGGAGCCGGCGGTACGACTTCGCGCAGTTACGCGCGCTCACCGACCAATTGGGAGCGTCCGTCAATTTTGGCCAAGAGTTTTCGGCGAACGGTTTTGCACGCGACTTCGACGCGCTGGTCGGCATTCTGGCGGACGGCGAACAACACCCGACGTTTCCTGCGCAGTGGCTCGACTTGGAGCGATCGCAACTTGCCAACAGCGTCGGCGAGGAGGAAGCGATCTCAGGCGTGATGGTCAACCGCGCATATCTGCAGCGGCTGCTCGCGCCGGACGATCCGGCGCTGCGCTACGCATCCAAAGAATCCGTTTCCGCCATTACCCGCGACGATCTGCTCGGGTACACATCGCGGTATTGGCGCCCCGATCTCACCACGATCGCCGTTGTCGGCGACGTGACCGTTTCGCAAGTGCGGCGATCGATCGAAGCGGCATTCGGCGCGTGGAAAAACGACGGACCGCCGCCCAATCTCGCGCTGCAGGCGCTTCCCCCCGCGCACGTGGCGCACGCTTATGTGGGGACGGCCGCCAACCAAGTCTTCGTTCAGCTCGGCCAACCGGCGCTTTCGCGACAGAGCCGCGACTACGACGCATTTAACGTGCTCACGCAGATCATCGCCGGCAACGGATACTTTCAGTCCCGTCTATGGCAGGAGCTTCGTCAGCGGCGAGGGCTCGTCTACGGCGTTTCGAGCGAAGTCAAGAGCGACAAGGATCGCGGCGATTTGGAAATTTCGCTGAGCGCCTCACCGGCCGCCGTTCAGCCGGCGCTGGCGATCGTTCGCGAACAACTCGAGCAGCTGCGATCCTCGCCGGTCGGCGCCGGTGAACTGTCAGAGGCGAAGACCCGGCTGATTTCCCAAGCACTGCTGGCGGAGTCGTCGGCGCGCGGTCAGCTCGATCAGATTTTGACCATCGCGCGCAACGGATTGCCGGCAGACTACTATGCGACGCTCGCCCAGCGGTACGACGGGATTACGCCCTCGGACATCCAGCGCGTCGCGCGCACGTACCTCCATCCCGATCGGTTGATCGAAGTCTTTGCCGGACCATCCGGTCCGTGGGCGATGCGTTCGATTTGACGACTGAAATCGTCACGGTCAACCCGGCGACCGGTCAAGAACTCGAGCGCTTCGCGTACATGGATGATGCCGAGATCGATGCGCGGCTCGACGGAGCCGTGGAAGCATTCAGGCGTTGGCGCGATGCCGATCTCGAAACGCGCGGTGCGCTCCTGAAGGCCGTGGCGGAGCGTTTGCGGGCGCAAAGCGATCGGCTTGCCATGGTCGCGGTCCGGGAAATGGGCAAACCGGTCGCCCAAGCTCGCGCGGAAATCGCGAAGTGCGCTTGGTGTTGCGAATACTATGCCGAGCATGCACGCGAGCTTCTCGCGGATCGCCTAGTGGAAAGCAACGCCGCAAGAAGTACGGTGGCGTTTCGGCCGCTGGGGGTCGTGTTCGCCATCATGCCGTGGAACTTTCCATACTGGCAAGCGTTTCGCGCCGCAGTACCGGCGCTGATGGCGGGCAACACCATCGTGCTCAAGCACGCGGACAACACGACGCGCTGCGCGCTTGAACTGGAGCGCGTATTCGGCGACGCACAAGCGCCGCCCGGCCTATTCTCGAGTCTGCTCTGCGATCACGAAACGGCGGACCGGCGCATTGCCGATCCCCGAATCGCGGCCGTCACGCTCACCGGCAGCGAGCGCGCCGGTGTCGCGGTGGCTTCGGCTGCGGGCGCGGCGCTCAAGAAATGCGTGCTCGAACTCGGCGGCTCCGATCCGTTCATCGTGCTCGGCGACGCGGACATCGACGTGGCCGTTGATTTCGCGGTCCGTTCGCGTTTTCAAAACAACGGACAGAGCTGCATCGCGGCCAAGCGATTCATCGTCGAAGACCGCATCTACGATCGCTTCCTCTCGCATTTCGCGCAAAAAGCGGAAGAGCAGCAGGTCGGCGACCCCATGGAGGAGCGCACGCAGCTCGGTCCATGCGCACGCCAGGACTTGCGTGAAACGCTACGCCGCCAAGTCATGGACACGATAGTCGACGGCGGCCGAATCGTCACGGGTGGGCGCGAGCTCGACGGCGCCGGTTACTACTTCGCGCCCACCGTCGTCGCCGACGTCGTGCGCGGCATGCCGATGTTCGATGAAGAAACCTTCGGACCGGCCGCTGCAGTGACCAGCGTGCGCGACGACGACGAGGCAATCGCCGTCGCCAACGATTCCAACTTCGGCTTAGGAGCGAATCTTTGGACGCGCGACGTCGATCATGGGGCTCGTTTGGCGGCGCGCATCGAAGCCGGTATGGTGTTTATCAACGGCATGGTTGCGAGCGATCCACGCTTGCCGTTCGGCGGCGTCAAGCGCAGCGGTTATGGACGCGAATTGGCTACATTCGGCATGCACGAATTCGTGAACGTGCAGTCGCTGTGGATCGGCCCCGAGCGTCAAAACTAACCATTGCGGCGCCCACGAGGAGCATATATAAGCAGCAACAGCAGCGCCTTTCAAACCGAAAAAGCTCAACGACTGCGAGCGCTGCATCGCCGAGGCGACCCCGTCATTCTCGTGAATGCTTGGGATGCGCTCAGCGCGCGCATCATCGAGCGTCTCGGCTTTCCCGCCGTTGCGACGACGAGCGCCGGAGTTGCTTGGGCGGCCGGTTTTGCGGACGGCGAGCGCATATCCCGCGACGGCATGCTCGCCGGCGTGAAGCGCGTCGCCCGCGCCGTCGATGTTCCGGTTTCCGCCGACCTAGAGCGCGGCTACGGCCCTTCGGCGCAAGACGCTGCGGCGACGGCGCGCGGCGCGATTGCGGCCGGCGCCGTCGGGCTCAACTTTGAAGACTGGGACGAGGACGCCGGTTCGCTCTTCGACATCGATCTTCAATCGGCGCGGATCGCCGCGATTCGTCAGGCGGCCGATGAAACCGGCGTCCCGCTGGTGATCAATGCGCGCACGGACGTCTTCTTAGAGCACGTCGGAGAAAACGACGCTTGGCGCCTCGATGAAGCGATCCGGCGCGGCAACGCGTATCTCGATGCCGGAGCGGATTGCGCTTTTCTGCCCGGCGTTTCCGACGAAGTGACGATTGCAAAACTGAGTGAAGGCACTCGAGGGCCGATCAACGTCCTCGCTGCCGCATCAACGCCGAACGTGAAGCGGCTTGCGGAACTCGGCGTCGCTCGCGTCAGCGTCGGCTCCGCCGCAATTTGCTATGCGCTGGCATATTTTCGCCGGTTTGCCGCTGAGATTAAAGCGAGCGGCTCGTTCGATCTGATTGCGGAGCGGATTCCTCACGCCGAACTGAACGCATTGTTTGCGACGCTGCCATCCTGACAACAGACGCAATCCGCACCGCTTATGTCGCGCACCGATCGGAAACGAACGACGCGATGCGGGAAAGACCTTCGCGCCAATCGTCCAGCGAGCAGACCCACGTCAAGCGCAGCCACTGCGCGAACGATGCACCGAACGCAACGCCGGGAATCGCGACGACGTCATACTCGTCCGCGAGCACATGCGCCGCCATCAACGAGTTGGTGCCGTCCGGCAACCTGACGCAAGCGTAAAACGCTCCCTGCGGAACGATATGCCGCAGGCCGCTGTCACGAAGCGCTTCGAGGACCGCATCGCGGCGCTCGGCATACCAACGCGCGTGCTCCCGAATGCCCCCTGAGGTCGCAAAGATGCTGAGCGCGACGCGTTGCGCAAACGTGTCCGCGCATGAGGTGAGCCAAGCGTGCACTTTGACCACATGCGGCGCGACGGCGGAGGGAGTCATCGCCCAGCCGAGCCGCAAACCCGTCAGCGCATTGCTCTTGCTGATCGAGTTGGTAACCGCGGTGTATGCATACTGCTGCGCGCAGTAGCCGGCATTTTGAACGTAGGTCTGCTCGCGATAAATCTCATCGTGCAGCACCCACACCGGGTCGCCGCCGCGGCGGCGGAGCCGTTCCGCCAAGACGGCAACGGCATCTTGCGAGATGACGCAGCCTGTCGGATTGCACGGCGAGCAGATCACTATCACGCGCGTTGCCGGGCCGACCGCGGCGAGGATCCGTTCCGGATCGAACGCAAAATCATCTGCTTCGCTCATGGCCACGCTGCGCGTCAGCGCGCCCTGAAGCGCCGCCATCTTGGCATAAGAAGGGAAGGCCGGCTCGACGATCAGCAGTTCGTCCTTAGCCGGAGCGAGCAGCGTCTGCAGCACCGCATACGTCGCCTCTTGCGAGCCCGTCGTGAGGCAGACGTTCTCGGCGCTGGAAAGCTGCGGATAACGGTAATGCTCGGCAATGCGTCTTCGCAGCAGCGGATCGCCGGCATTAACCGTGTAGCGCAACCCGTTGTCGCGCACGTAACGCATGGCGCTTTCGAGGTGCTCGGCTTCCGGCATGAGCGACGGCTCGCCCAACCCTAAATCGATCGATGTCGGCTTGCGTTTTGAGGCGATCTCGCGAATCAGCGATCCGCCGATCGTCCCGATGCGCGGATTCACACCGCGACCTCGTAATCGCGCAAGGCTGCATTGAGCGACGTCTTGCTGTCGGTTGACTCGGATCGCGTGCCCACGATCAGCGCGCAAGGCACGCCGTAGATCTGCCCGGCCATCCGTTTAGGCAACGTGCCGGGGATGACGACGGAGCGCGGGGGAATTTGCGCGCGCAACTGTTGCGGCGCCGAGCCCCGTACGTCCACGATCGGCGTGCTCGCAGTCAACACGACGCCCGCGCCCAGCACCGCTTCCTGCGCGACGCGCACGCCTTCGACCACGACGCACCGCGAGCCGACGAACGCTCCGTCTTCGATCACCACGGGCTGCGCCTGCTCCGGCTCCAACACGCCGCCGATTCCGACGCCTCCAGAAACGTGGACGCGTTTGCCGACCTGCGCGCAAGATCCCACCGTCGCCCACGTGTCGATCATGGTGTCTTCGTCGACGTATGCGCCGATGTTCACGTAACCCGGCATCAGGATGGCGCCTTTGCCGAGATAGCTGCCGTAGCGCGCCGTGCCGGGCGGGACGCAACGCGCGCCGAGTTCGGCATAGTTTGTCTTGAGCGGAATCTTGTCGTACCCATACTCGCCGATCGGGGCGGCATCCCGGCGAAGAAAGTACAAAAGAATTGCTCGCTTTATCCAAGCGTGCGTGATCCATCCGTTCTCCGATGGTTCGCAGACGCGCAGCTCGCCGCGATCGAGTGCAGCGATGACGCGCTCTATAGCGATTCCGGCCTCTCCCTTGACTGCGTCGCTTCGGCCGTCAAGCGCTTCGATCTCCGCTTGAAGCGCGGCTACGTCCATTCGCCGAGCTACGGCGCCTGCTCGGCGGCTTCCCGCGCCGGTTTTGGCGACCGAGGGTAGAAGGAGAGCGATCGACGTATCACCACCATCGCAGCCCCTAAACGAGAAGGAGCACCCGTGCCCAATACGCGTGACGACGAGCGGCGTATCAACGCGATCCGCTTTCTTTCGGTCGATGCCGTGCAAAAGGCAAACTCCGGACATCCCGGGATGCCGCTCGGCGCGGCGGCCACGGCGTATACGCTCTGGACCAAACACCTCCGATTCAATCCCAAGGACCCGGCATGGCCCAATCGCGATCGCTTTATTTTGAGCGCCGGGCACGCGTCGATGCTCCTGTATTCGCTGCTCTATCTTACGGGCTACGAGGTTAGCCTTGACGACCTCAAAGCGTTCCGCCAGTTTGGCAGCAAGACGCCCGGGCATCCGGAAGCGCATCACACGCCCGGCGTCGAGGTGACGACCGGGCCGCTCGGTCAGGGATTCGCCAACGCCGTCGGCTTTGCGATCGCGCAAGCCCACTTGGCGGCCGTTTACAACGTCGAGCAGACCATCGTCGATCACTACACCTACACGATGTGCAGCGACGGGGACATGATGGAAGGCATATCGTCCGAGGCGGCTTCCATCGCGGGCCACTTGCACTCGGCAAACTGATAGCGCTGTACGACGACAACAAAGTTTCGCTGGCCGCTGCGACGGACGTCGCCTTCACCGAGGACGTCGCAAAACGGTTCGATGCTTACGGCTGGCACACGCAAACGATCGATATCGACCACGGCAATGACGTTTGTGCGATCGACGCCGCCATCGAAAGCGCAAAAACGCAAACCGATCGGCCGTCCTTGATCGTCGTGCGCACGCACATCGGGTACGGTTCGCCCAAACAAGACTCGTTCAAGGCGCACGGTGAGCCGCTAGGGCCGGACGACGTCGTGCGTACGAAAGAAAATTTGGATTGGCCCACGGATCCGCCGTTTTACGTTCCTGACGACGTTCTCGCATTCTATCGTGAGGTGGGCGCCCGCGGCGCGGAACTGCAGCAAGTCTGGCAGCGAAGCTACGATGAGTTCAAAGCGCACAACGAACAGCTGGCCGCACAATTCGAGCGCACGCTGGCAAAGCGTGTGCCTGCGAATCTCCCTTGGCCGCGGATCGACAAGAGCAACGGCGACAATGTCGCAACGCGCGATACGGGTGGAGCGGTGATGAACGCGATCGCGGCGGCGCTTCCCGAACTCGTGGGCGGCTCCGCGGATCTCGATCCCTCCACCAAGACGTACCTCAAGGGCATGGGCGATTTCGAGCCGGACAACTACGGGGGGCGCAACATCCATTACGGCGTACGCGAACATGCGATGGCCGGCATCACCAACGGCATCGCGCTGCACGGAGGATTGCTGCCGTTCGGCGCCACGTTCTTGAACTTTTTGGATTACATGAAGGGCGCGGTCCGGCTGGCTGCAATCAACAAGATTCGCTGCTATCAAGTGCTCACGCACGATTCCGTTTTTTTGGGCGAAGACGGGCCCACTCATCAGCCGATCGAGCACCTGGCCCACATGCGAGCGATCCCGAACCTGATGGTCGTGCGGCCGGCCGACGCGTTGGAAACGCTGGAAGCGTGGAAGTTGATGGTTTCGGCGGACGAAGGGCCGTGGGCGCTGATTCTCACGCGTCAAAAAGTTCCGTACTTGGGCGATCGCAATGCCGACGTGTCCAAGGGCGCCTACGTTCTGCGCGACACCGACGGGACGCCGGATCTGATTCTGATTGCGACCGGCTCTGAAGTCGCCTTAGCGGTCGGCGCCGCCGAACTACTGGAGGCGCAGGGCATGCCCACGCGGGTCGTCTCCATGCCGTGCTGGGAACTCTTTGCCGCGCAACCCCAGCAGTACCGGGACGAAGTTCTGCCGCCCGACGTTACGGCGCGGATGTCAATCGAGGCGGCCGCGACGCTAGGCTGGGAGCGCTGGATCGGGTCGCGCGGGTACGCGTACGGCATCGATCATTTCGGCGCGTCGGGTACGGCGGCGCAAATCGCGAAAGAGTATGGTTTTACGCCCGAACATGTCGCGCGGGCGGCACAAGAACGTTTCGCGGCAGTCCGCCGCTAGGAGTACCGATGAGCAATCAATTGGAACAACTTTTGCAGGCCGGTCAAAGCGTCTGGCTCGACAATCTTCGCCGCGGCATGTTTGCTTCGGGTGAACTGCAGACGCTGATCGACAAAGGCCTTCGCGGCATGACTTCAAACCCAACGATCTTCGAGAAAGCGATCGGGGCCGGGAACGACTACGACGAACAGCTGCGATCGCTCATCGGCAGCGACAGCGACGCGAACTCCCTATTCTGGGATCTGGCGATTAAGGACATCCAAAGCGCCTGCGATCTGTTCCGGCCGCTCTACGATTCGTGCGGCGGGAACGACGGCTTTGTGAGCCTCGAGGTTTCACCGCTGCTCGCTACCGATACGCAAGGCACGATCGACATGGCCAAGGAGCTCTGGAGGCGAGTCAACCGCCCAAACCTGATGGTCAAGATTCCCGGCACGGCGGAAGGCGTTCCGGCGATCGAAGAGTGCATCTCCGAAGGCATCAACATCAACGTCACGCTGGTCTTCGCGATTGAATTTTACGAAAAGACGGCGCGCGCGTACATGCGCGGCTTGCAGCGCAGGCTTGAGAAAGGTCTATCGATCGACCGAATCCGTTCGGTCAACAGCATCTTCGTCAGCCGCATCGACACGGCGGTGGACAAAATACTGCAAGAGCGCATCGACAAAGGCGAATCGCAACTCACATCATTGCTCGGCAAAGCGGGCGTCGCGAACCTCAAACTGGCCTACCAAAAATACTTGGAGCTCTTTCACTCGCCCGAATGGGACGCCATCGCGCAAAACGGCGGCGCGCGTCAACGGCCGCTCTGGGCGTCGACCTCAACGAAGAATCCGAGCTATTCCGATCTCATGTACATCGAGCCGGTCGTCGGGCCGCAAACCGTCAACACGATGCCGCCGCAGACGCTGGACGCGCTGCTCGATCACGGCAAGGTGCAGCCCGACACGATCTTGGAGGGTGTGGAGGAAGCGAAGACGACGCTCAAGCATCTCGCCGACGCCGGCATCTCGCTTTACGAGGTAACCCACCAGCTGCAAACGGAGGGCGTCCGGCTCTTCAGCGACTCCTTCAGCGCGCTCATCGGCGCAATCGTCTACAAGCAAAAACAGTTAAGCTCGGGAGCGGAACGAGTGGCGCTTTCCTTAGGCACGTATCAGAAGGCATACGAAGCTGCGCTGAGCACGCTGGAACAGCGCGACTTCATCAAGAAACTGTGGGCCAAAGACCCCACGCTGTGGTCCGCCGATCCCGCGCATGCCGAGATCATCAAGCATGCATTGGGATGGCTCGACATTCCGCAGCACCTCTTCGAGTCGGTCATGAACCTGCAGACGTTTGCCAAGAATGTCTCGCGGGAGTTCACGCACGCCGTCGTGTTGGGCATGGGCGGCAGTTCGCTCGCGCCCGACATTTTGCGCGAGACCTTCGGACAAACGCCGGGTTACCCCAAGCTGCACGTCCTCGATTCCACCGATCCTCAACAGATTCGCGAGCTCGAAGATGCGATCGACCTCACGCAAACGCTGTTCATCGTTGCGAGCAAGAGCGGCACGACGACGGAGCCGGACGCGTTTTACCGCTATTTCTACGACCGGCTCGCTAAGCTGGTCACCGCGGAACAAGCGGCGTCCCATTTCGTCGCCATCACGGATCCCGGCACGCCGCTGGAAACCGAAGCAAAAACGCAAGGCTTTCGCGCGTGTTTTCTCAACGACGCGAACATCGGTGGCCGCTATTCTGCGCTGTCGTTCTTCGGCATGCTTCCTGCGGCGATTGCCGGTTACGACGTCACGCTTCTGCTGGATCGCGGCCTGGGGGCGATGCACGCGAACGACAAAACCGTTGCGCCCAAGGATGCGCCCGGCGTCCGTTTCGGCGCGGCGATCGGCGGACTCGCTCTGCAAGGTCGCGACAAACTCACGATGGTGACGCATCCTGCGGTTCGGGCGTTCGGCGATTGGGCCGAACAGCTTATCGCCGAGTCTACCGGAAAGATGGGCCGCGGCATCTTGCCGGTCGCCGAGGAGCCTTTGGGGACGCCGCAAGACTACGGCGACGATCGCGTCTTCGTCTACATCGGCGCGAATCTCCCCAACCCGGCGCCCGATACGGACGATAAATTGCGCGCACTGGAAAGCGAGGGGCATCCCATCATCCGTCTCGCAATGAACGACGCCTACGACGTCGGCGAGCAATTCTATCTTTGGGAAATCGCGACGGCCGCCGCCGGTTGCCTGTTGCAGATCGACGCTTTCGATCAGCCCAACGTGCAAGAATCCAAAGACAACACCGTGACGTTGCTCAAAGAATATGCCGCTACAGGCAGCTTCGAAGAACCGCCCATCCGCGCAGAGAACGACGCGCTTGCAATTACGCTGCTCTCCGGAAGCGAAGACCTCAGCGGCGCCGACGCGCCGTCGCTCTTAAGCGGTGTCTTCGCTCAGCTTCGCGCCGGCGATTACGTCGCTTTCTGCGCCTATATCGCTCGCAACGATCAGCATCGCGCCGCAGTCCGGCAGATGCGCGTCAAAGTGCGCGACGCTTCGCGCTGTGCGACGACGGGGGGCTTCGGACCACGCTTCTTGCACTCGACCGGACAAGAACACAAAGGCGGGCCGCCGACCGGCGTTTTCATTCAGATCACGGCCGATAGCCCGCACGACATGCCGATTCCGGGCATGAACGTCGGCTTCCGCACATTGATCGCAGCGCAGGCATTAGGCGATCTGCAGTCGCTGGATAAACGAGGACGCCGCGGCGTGCGAGTACACCTCAAAGGCGATTTGGAAAACGCGCTGCGCGAATTCGCGGATCTCGTTGACGACGCCCTTACGGCGAAAGCATAAGCACGTTCATGCAAATCGGAATCGTGGGATTGGGCCGCATGGGCGCCAACATGGCCGAGCGCCTCACGAAAGGCGGTCATCAGGTTGTCGGGTTCGATCGAAGCCCGCAGGCCGTCGCCGCCGTCGCAGCGGACGGGGCGACCGGAGCGGGTTCGCTCGCCGAACTCGCAAAAGCGCTGCCGCCGCCCCGCATCGTCTGGATCATGGTGCCGTCCGGCGCGCCGACCGATGAAACGATCGAAGCGTTGCTGCAGTTGCTGCAACCCGGCGACATCATCATCGACGGCGGAAATACCAATTACAAAGACGGATTGTCGGCGTACGATCGGTGCAAACGCAAAGGCGTTTCGCTCGTCGATGCAGGCACGAGCGGCGGGGTGTGGGGCCTCAAAGAAGGCTACTGCTTGATGGTGGGCGGCGACGACGATGCGGTTCGCACGTGCGAGCCGATCTTCTTGACGCTCGCGCCGCCGGGCGGCTACGCACACGTCGGGCGCGCAGGCGCCGGCCATTTTTCCAAGATGGTGCACAACGGGATCGAATACGGCCTCTTGCAAGCGTACGGCGAAGGCTTTGAGATCCTGAAGAATTCGCCGTTCGATTTCGATCTGAAGCAGCTCGCCGAAATCTGGCGGTACGGCAGCGTGATCCGCTCGTGGCTGTTGGATCTGGCGGTGCTGGCGTTTAGCGAAGATCCGGGGCTCGAACAGATCCGCGGGTACGTGGACGACACGGGGGAAGGGCGTTGGACCGTGCAAGCCGCCATCGACGAATCGGTTCCCGCTCCCGTCATCACGCTCTCGCTGCTCGCAAGATTCGCTTCGCGTCAAGATGAGTCGTTCAGCGCCAAAGTGATCGCCGCGCTGCGCAACCAGTTCGGCGGGCACGCCGTAAAGGCGGAAACGGCCAAGCCGTGATCCGATCGGTTCCCGCGCCGAAAGGCGACGGCGCGGGCGCCGTTGCCGCGAACCCCCTTCGCCGAGGCGTCGAAAGCACGCGCGTCGCCGATCCCTGCACGATCGTGTTTTTCGGAGCGAGCGGCGATCTCTTCAAGCGCATGCTGATGCCGGCGATCTACCGCCTACGTTGCGATGACATCCTGCCGGCGAATTTCGGCTTGATCGGGTTTGCGCGTACGAGCTTTACCGATCAGGCATTTCGCGATTACTGCAAAAACTGCATCGATCAATTCTCGGAGCTGAAGATCAAACCGTCGCTCTGGAACGACTTGGCGGAGCGAATCAGCTACATCACGGCAGACTTCGACGACACCACCCACTTTGAGGCGTTGAAGACACGCCTGGACGAATACGAGCAGCAATTCGGCGCCGGCCGCAATCGGCTGTTTTATTTGGCCACGCCCCCTTCCGTCTTTCCTCAGATCATCCGGCAACTCGGCAGCGCCGGCCTTTCACCGTCGGGCAACAAGTCCGGGTGGACGCGGATCGTCATCGAAAAACCGTTCGGAACGGACCTCGAGTCCGCCAGAGCGCTGCAATGCGAAGTGGAACTCGTTTTCAACGAAAGCCAAGTTTATCGCATCGACCACTACTTGGGCAAAGAACCCGTTCAGGACATCATGGCGCTGCGGTTTGCCAACACGATCTTCGAACCGATTTGGAACCGCAACTTCGTCGAATCGGTACAGATTACCGCCGCGGAAACGCTTGGGGTCGAACAGCGCGGCGCATACTACGAAGGCGCGGGCGCACTGAGGGACATGATACAAAACCACGTCATGAATCTCTTGGCGCTGATCGCGATGGAGCCGCCGGCAAGCTCGGATGCCGACGCAATCAGAAATGAAAAGGCGAAAGTCTTTTCGGCGATCGAGCCGCCTGCGCCCGAGGAAGTTTTTGCGATGAGCGTGCGCGGCCAGTATGACGCCGGAACGATCGGCGGCCAGAAGGTGCCGGCCTACCGGGACGAGCCCGACGTCAAACCAGATTCCAACACGGAAACCTATGCGGCGCTGCGGCTCTACGTCAACAATTGGCGCTGGGCCGGCGTTCCGTTTTACTTGCGCAGCGGCAAGCGGCTAACGCGGAAGGTTTCAGAAGTCGCGATCACGTTCACCCCGATCCCTCACCGGCTCTTCGGCGAAAAGAGCGATGCGATCGGTCAAAACGTTCTGGTCGTGAAGATCCAGCCCGATGAAGGCGTGCAATTGCGCTTTAACGCCAAGCAGCCCGGACCGAAAAACCACATCACCGCCGTAACCATGGACTTCAATTACGGCACGGGCTTTCGCGGCGTCGAGTCGGCGCCGGCGTACGAACGCCTGCTGGCCGACGCCATGCGCGGCGACGCCACGCTCTTCACGCGCTGGGATGCGGTGCAGCGCGCTTGGGAGATCGTGATGCCAATCCTCGAACTGTGGCAGTCCGTAAAAGATCGGAGCTTTCCTAACTATGAGGCGGGAAGCGCCGGACCTCAAGCGGCCGGCGTGCTGAACCCGCACTGGCGCGCGCTGTGAACATCGCCGTTTCGGCAACCACGCTCAATTTCGTCGCCTTTCTGGAAGATCCGGAGCTGCGCGATTGGATCGCTTCGCAGGCCGATGAACTCGTGCGCCGCCATGCCTCGCGCACCGTCGTGCTCGACGCGTGCGCATCGGGCAACGTTTCCGGCATAACCAGCAGCCGCACGCCGGTCGGAGAGCAAACGGAGTGCGAGAACCTCCGCGTCGGGGCCGCCGACTTGGAAGCGTCTGCGCTGCGTTCGATCGTTTGCGATCTGCTGGTCCCTAACGTGCGCACAGCACTGCTGTGGGCGGGCGCGCGTTTGGCAGATGAGCGGCTGCGCGCCCTGGGAACGCTTTCCGAGGTCGTCGTCGTGGACAGCTCGCATCGTCGAACCGACGAAGGCGCATTGCGGGAGCTGTCGGCTACGGCGGACGAGCGGTTGGAGCCGCTCCTTCGGGACCTGGCGTACATGCGGCTGGAAGGCTGGCAAGATCTCGTCGCGCTCTTTTTCGACGATCCGCAACTCGCGGGCGAGCTTTCGACGATTTCAAGAGTTCGCGTGAAGGCCGGCTCATTGGCGGAGGCCTACTACTTGATCGCATGGCTGGCCAGCCGTCTGGAATGGCGCGCGCGCGGCAAAAATGCATTCAGCAATCAGAACGGCGGCGCCATCCACGTGGAAATCGAACAGCAGCAGGCCGCCGGAATCAGCGGGATCGAACTCGATTCCCAAAATTGCCGCTTCCGTGTTTGCCTTGACGACGACACGCCGGAACTTGCGTGTTTGAGCGTGACGGGAAGTAAGCATCGCGTGAAGCGTTGCGCGCCGTTGCGGCATGAAGCCTCGGCGGCATTGCTTCATCGCGCGGTGCTGCGGCCGGAACGCGGCGACGTCTTCGAGGACGTGTTCCGGATGGTCCGCAGTTTGTTAGAAGAGAACTGAATGCGGCCCCCACCGGGAGCATTCTCCAGTCTCACCATCTGCCGGACGCCGCAGCAGCTGGCGGCGGCGCTCTCCGACCTATTCGTCGCACAAGCTCATGAAGCGATCGCGGCCCGCGGAACATTTTTTACGGCATTGTCGGGCGGATCGACCCCGAAGGCTGCGTACTCTTTATTGGCTGCGGAACCTCGCCGATCGTCGGTGCAATGGGCCGCCGTGCAGATCTTCTTCGGCGACGAGCGCTGCGTCGGGCCGGACGATGCGGAATCCAATTACAAAATGGCGCGCGATGCCTTTTTGAACGCGGTCGCCATTCCGGGGGGCAACGTTCACCGCATTCGCGGCGAAGCGCCGCCGCAACAAGCTGCCGGCGAATACGCGCAGCTGTTGATCGCGTCCCTTGGACAAGACCCGATCTTCGACCTCATTCTGTTGGGCATGGGGGCCGACGGCCACACCGCGTCGCTTTTTCCCGGGGAGGATCCGGCCACCGATTCCGATGCGCTGGTTCGGGCAGTGTATCCGCCCGATCGCAAACTTGCGCGCGTCACCATCACTCCGAAAATCATCAATGCGGCGCGCCACGTCGCGATCGCGGTCGAGGGACTGCCGAAAGCTCCGGCGTTATACGCCGCGTTGCGCGGGCCGCGCGAGCCTCATCTTCATCCGATTCAGATCGTCGCGCCGCGTAACGGCGAACTCACGTGGCTCGTGGACGAATCGGCCGCCGCCGAGCTAGGCTAGGCGCCTTCTATCTAGGCGGCCTGCTGTTCCAGCGTTCCAGCGCGCGCGTGTACAATGTGGCGCTGCGTTCCTGCAGTTTTTCGCGCGACAGTTTGATGAGCCGTACGCGCGCGGCGGCAACTCCTTTACCTTTCATGGTGTTCCTTCTCCGACGCTCGTAAGAGTAACGTTGTTTGCCTGGAGAATTGTTCCGGTGGCTCGCTGCAGCTCGACGACCGCTTTGTTGAGATCGGTTTGCGCTTCCAGCTCCCGGCCGCGATTGTCGGCGACTTCGACCTCCCGCTGCAGCACGAGAAACGTCGTGGATTCGCCCGCGCGAAAACGGCGCTGTTCGCTGGCGAGTACTTGCTCTGAAGCTCGCCGGGCCGCACGCGCCGCCGCCAGTCGGCTCAAAGAGCTTTGGTAGCCTTGCACGGCATTGCGAACGTCCACCGTAACGTGCGCGACGGCGGAGGCCTCTTGCAGCTGCGCGATGCGTTCTTGCTCTTGGGCGATGCCCAGGTTGGCTTTGGCAGTCGTGTTGCCGAGCGGGAACGTCACCAACACGCCCGCCGAGTAAACGGGGAATTTATTGAGCAAGAGGTTCTTGATCGATTCGTTCAAGCCGCCGACTAGGTATGCCGGTAAACGCGTTTGCCCCGTGGGCAAGGGTGTGATTTGCTGCGAAGGCGGCAGCGTTCTGTTCACCGCGGCAATCAACTCGTTGATCACGATCACCTGCTGAATGCTGCTCTCCAAGAACGGGCTGTTCGCCGGGTTGGTCGGAGAGCCGGCAAATCCGTTGCTCGTATATCCGAGCTGCAGATCGACTTGCGGCTTGAGCTGGTTTTGCGCGTACTGAAGGTTCACGTCGGCGCTCCGGCGTGCAGCCGCTGCTTGCGCAATCTCCGGCCGATTCCGCAACGCCGTGGTGACGAGGTCCAGAAGCGACGGCGCGGAAGGCAGTTGAAGCACCGGCGTGACGGGAACTAAGTTTGCATTCCAAATGGGATCCATGCCGCTGCGCGTCAGGAACAACTTTAGCTGGTTCTGCAGGGTCGCGACATTCTGGAGCGCGGCGAAGACGTTCTGTTGGAAAACGGCTATCTGCGCGTTGGACTGCACGACGTCGATGGGCGCGCTGGCGCCCGCTCGCGCCAGCCGGACGTTACTGCGCTGCTGCGCGATCGTGTCTCGGAGCGACTCTTCTTGAATCGCGACGTTACGCCAAGCCGACACCAAATCCCAGTACGCGTTTTCGATCTGCGCGATCGTTGACGACACCGAGAGGCGCGTCTGCGCTGCGCTGGTCTGCGCGCCGAGCGCGGCGATCTGCAGCGTTCTCGCGGCTTCGGTGATTCCGCGGCCCCGCCCCAACGGTTGAGTAAAGCCTGCGGAAAAAATCGTCGGATAGTAGGGATTGAACGAATTGATCGTCGTGTTGTCGTAGGTTTGTTTGCCCGAAACGCTGAGGGTCCACTGCTGCCCTGCCGGCGTCGTGCCTTGCAGGCTGCCGTTTACCGACGTCGTCTTCTGAACGATCGGGCCGAAATCGGGTCCGGCGAAAAATGGATTTTGCGGCGCCTGGGTGACGTATTGGTACTGCGGCTGAACGGAAAAGCGCAGATCGTAGGCGCCTTTTGCCGCGGCGACTTGGTAGCCGGCGATGCGCCGGTTTGCCAGTGCGATGGCAACATCAGGACTAGCGACCATCGCCATCCCAATCGCATTTTGCAGTGAAATGCCCACGAACGGCTGCTGCGTGACGCCTACGATCTGTGGAACTCGCGTGGCAACGGCCGGAGCGGCATATCCCGGAGCGACGACCGGAACCGCCGGAAGAACCGGTGTGGGCGCCGGCGTCGGGAGCACTGCTGCCAGCAGCAGCACCGAAAACGCTGCACCCACCTATCGCACCTTGACGGAAGTCTCCACCGACATGCCGGGACGCATCGGATAGCGCCGGGGATCGGCATCGTCGATAGAAATCTTTACCGGAATGCGTTGCGTGACTTTGACGAAGTTGCCGGTGGAGTTTTGCGCAGGAATGACCGCGTACGTATTTTGCGAAGCGGGATTGAGCGCGATCACCCGGCCGTGAAAGGTCACGCCCTTGTACGCGTCCACATGGATATCGACGGGTTGGCCGGGGCGCATGCTGCCGACTTGCGTTTCTTTGTAATTCGCCGTGATATAGGCATGGTTGGGCACCAGCACCAACAATGTCGTGCCCGCGTTGACCGTTTGCCCCACTTCAACGTTTTTCTCGCCGACGTAGCCGTCGATCGATGAATGAATCTTGGTGTTGGCAAGGTTCTGCTGGGCGATCGCTACGGCAGCGCGCTGTGCCGCGATCTGCGCGGGCTCGCGCGCCTGAATGAGCTTCCCCTGCGCGGTCGTCACGCCACCCTGAGCCGCCGCCACCGCGGCCTGCGAGGCAGACACTTTCTGCTGCGCACCGTCCAGGTTCGCAATCGCAACGTTGACGTTATCGGCGGCGGAGCGATACTGCGACTGGGCTTGCGCATAAGCCGCGCGCGCCGCATCGAGCTGCTGCTTGGCCACATCGCCGCTGTTGACCAGCGATTGCGTTCGCTGCAGATCGGCGCGCGCTCGCGCCAGCGATTGCTCGGCGGCGGGCAGTGCGGACTGCGCGGCAGACACCTGCGCGCGGGCTGCTTCCACGCCGGCGCTCGAAACGGGCACCTGAGCGGCAGCATTGGCAACGTTCGCCTGCGCCTGCGTAACGCCGCCGCTGCCTTGCGTCGCCTCGGCGCTCTGATTCTCGAGCGCCAGTTGCAAATTGGCTTTGGCCTGATCCAAAGCGGACTGCTCGCTCGCGCTGTCAAGGACGATCAAAAGCTGCCCTCGTTTCACCGGCTGATCGGTATCGACCAGGATCTGCTGGACGCGTTCATTGATCTTGCTCGTTACGGCAACCGTGTTGGCGTCCACGCGCGCATCGTCCGTCGTTTGGTGCGAGCGCGCGTAACTGAAGTACCGTACCCCCCAGACGATCGCGGCGAGAATCGCGATGCCGACCACGATCGCCAGCAGCGGGCGCAAATTTCGTTGCCGCGGCTGTTGCGGCTCTTGTTGCGTTTGCGCGTTTGCCGCGCCATCCGCCGTTACGTCGGGAGCAGTCTGCGGCGGCGCTTCACGGGTGTTCACGGCCGGCCGTTCCTCGAGCCGTTCAGGAATACGTCGACCATGAACGCGACCGCTTGTTCAACGCCGCCCGCTAAGGATTCCGGAAACTTCTTGCGCCCGACAACGTGCGCAAAGCACATTCCCATGAACAAGCGCGCAAGCCGTTCGGGTTCGCCGCGAAGCTCGCGCGAATTTACCCTGCGCGCCATGTATTCAGCCACGATCTCCCTAATTGCAATAGGCGTGCGCCACGCAATGTCTCCGACCGTCGATTCGTGTTCGTTTTCAACCAGCGATGCGATGATCAGGTCCCGCACGGACTCCATGCGGTCGACCAGTGCCGAGGCGATGCGCCGCAGGTCAGCCTCGAGATCTCCGTCAAGGCTGGCAAGCAGCTCTTGCAGTTCAACCGTATCGCAATACCGCCGCACGCATGCTTCGATCAAGGCGTCTTTGTGGCCGAAGTGGCGAAAGAGCGTCGCTTCGTTGACGCCGGCTAACTCGGCGATTTCACGCGTCGTCGTGCCCCGCCGCCCTTTGCGCGCGAAGAGCCGGCGCGTTGCCGCGATGATGCGGTCACGCGTTTCTTCGGGGGAACGGTTCGCGTGAATTTCGTGCAGCATATTTCCGCAAGTGAGTACTTGCACGCAAATCGTACCACGGCTCCAGCCGGTGTGCAAGTACCTGCTTGCAGCCAGAAAAGCGACTCGCAGTGCTGACGGCCGAACAGGTGGAAAGCATTGCCGCACGGTCCGGGCTGGCGCCCGCTTCCTTTGTCGTGCAACGACTCGATCGCGACGCGCCCGCCATCCGCATCGACGCCGACCACGCCTTCTATCCCGCCAGCATGATCAAGACTCCGCTGGCGCTTGCCGTGCTCACGCTCGTACAAGACGGCGATCTAGATTTGAACCAGACCGCGCAAGTGACCGCCGCCAACATGACGGCGAACGACAAAGAATCGCCGCTCGTCCCCGGCTACCACGCAAGCGTCCACCAGCTGATCGATCTCATGCTCACACGGTCCGATAACGTGGCGACCAACATGCTTTTTGATATCGCCGGCCGCGAACGCGCGACGCAGATCGTGCAGCAGCGCTACGGGTTATCGCACACCGCCTTCTATCGAAAACTTTCCGGAAGCGAACCGCTCATCAAAGATCCGCAGTGGGACGGCGTCCATCGGAATTCCCATCCCGCGTCCGACTGTGCTCAGCTGTTCGAGCTGCTGGCGCGCGATCAAGTTCCGTTCGCGCACCTGCTTCGCTCGATTTTGAGCCGGCAGCAGTGGAACGAGAAACTTCCTGCCGGACTACTGCCCGGCGATCACTTTGAACACAAGACGGGAGACACCGACGAGGTCACGCATGACGGCGGCATTCTCGACACCGAAGGCGGCGCGTCTTACGTGCTGGTCGTCTATACGGGCATGGAGTCCAACGACGCCAACAATGCGAAGTTCGCCCCATTTATGAGCGCGCTTCGCCCTTACTTATAGGTTTTCGCTGCGTGATCGCCGGCGGCCACGGCATCATTTTCGCACATGTACTGCCCATGGCGCGTGCGGCCGTACAGCGGATCTTCGGGAACGTGGTAGACTTTGGTGCGCGTGTTGACCCACACCGGGCGACTGTTCGTGCAGCCGAGATTCGGCGGAATCGGCGCCTGGGAGGTTTCCCGATTCGGATTGCCCATGCCATTGGAGCTCTGCATGGCGCCGCTGTACCCGTGGCGGTGCCGGCGCTGCGTTCCGTAGGGAGCGCCGTACGTTGAGGCAACCGGCGCGGGAGTAATCGCCGTATTGGTGCGCGTGCTGGCTTTCTGGCCGCATGCAGCCACGGCACAGGCGGCGACAAGCGCGATGGCGGTTGCGAATATCCGTCGCATCCTATTCTCCTTGCGGTAAGTGCAGTCGTCCAAGCATGTTTTGCAGCCGCTCAGCCAGACCTTGCGGCGCTGCGCCGCGCCGGTAGACGCGCCGCCCAGACACGTACGTTTCGCGTACCCAGCCGTTCTCAGCGCGGTAGACGAGCGCGTTGAGCGCCGGACTCCACGGATCGATTCCGGTGGTTTCGATTAGCGCGTAGTCCGCGTACGCGCCCACAAGAAAGTCGCCCGCATCGATGCCGAGGGCTGCAGCACCGAGCGACGTGCCCATCGCGTAGGCGGAAGGCGCGTCCAACGCAGCGCCGTCGCATCGCGCGATCTTCTGCAGCATCGATGCCGCACGCATCTCATCAAAAATCGAGGGTTTGACGTCCGCATCCGTTCCCAGCGCGACGGGGACGCCAAGCGCGCGATATGAAACCACGTCGCAGATGCCGTCGCCCAGATACTGGTTCGTCATTGGATTATGTACGACGCGCCCGCCCGCGTTCGCAATGGCTCGCCGATCATCGCCACCGACGTAGATTGCATGAACGAGCACGGTCCGCTCGCCGAGGGACCCGAACCGCGCAAGCGCGGCGACGGGCGTTGCCCCGTAGCGCTGCAAGCATTCTTCTTCTTCGTACCGCGCCTCGGCGACGTGCACGTGCAGCATGCATCCGCGCTCCGCAGCGAACCGCGACGCCGCTGCAATCATCCCGCTCGACGCGGCGTGCAAGGAGTGCGGCGCTACGCAAATATTGGCGTGCGGATACCGATCCATCAATTCTGCCGTGCGTTTTGCAGCGACTTCTGACGTTTCCCGAAATGCGGGCGGTGCGTAGTGGGCATCCATCCACGTCCGTGCAAAGATTAGGCGGATGCCGGCGGCAGCGGCCGCCGAGATGGCCGCCTCGGCGTGCGCATTGCCTCCGCCATTGAGGTAGAAAAATTCCGCGACCGTCGTGATGCCGCCGGCCAGCATCTCGCGAAACGCAAATGCGAACGTGTCGTAGATTTCCTCGGGCGTGAGCTGTGGCACGATGCGGTACAGCGCGTCGGCTCGCCAGCGCGAGAACGGAAGATCGTCCGCCCAGCCCCGTAGCAGCACCTGGTACGCATGGCTATGCCCGTTCACAAAGCCGGGAACCGCGATCACGTCGCTGCCGTGCTCTTGCGTTGCCGCGCCGGGATAACGCTCCCGCAAGCGGTCGAACGAATCGATCGCCGCGATCCGATCTTGCTCCGCGGCAAACGCGAAGTCGCTAACCTCCCGGCCCTGCACTAAGGCTCGCGCGCACCGCACGAGCGCCGTCAAGCCAGAACTCCGCGGTGGACCACGGCCGCCGCGAGATTGCCTCCGAACTGCCACCCGAATTCTTGCGGCGACTGCATCCGTAAAGCCACCAAGTCCGCCGGTGCGCCGGCACCGATGCGGCCTGCATCGATCCGCAGCGATCGCGCCGCGGCGCGGGTGACGCCGTACAACGCTTCCGCCGCGGTCATGCCGAAAAGAAGCCGGCCAAAAAATGCCACGCTTTGCAGGTTGAAACATGGCGATGTGCCGGGATTGTAGTCGCTCGCCAGCGCCACGATACCGCGGGCGCGCAAAAGCTCGCGCACCGGGGCGCGCTGCGAAAGCTGCAAATATGCGATCGTTGCGGGGCAAGCGACGACAACCACACCGGCCGCCACCAGCGCTGCAACATCTTGCGCTTCGATACAGTTGCAATGATCGGCGGCGTCGGCGCAGAGTTCCACCGCCAGCGGCGCAGCGCCCGCATAGGCCAGCTCGTCGCAGTGCAGGCGCAGCCGTAAGCCGTGTTCACGTGCCGCTTTCAGATAGCGGCGAGTTTGTGGGGGCGAAAAGTATCCGGGCTCACAAAATGCGTCAGCATACACCGCGCCGTGCGCACGTGCCGTCGGCAGGCATTGATCGATCAAATAGTCGACAAAGCGCACTTCGTCGGTAAATTCCGGCGGTAAGGCATGCGCGCCCAAGAAGGTCGCAACCAGCCGGGGAATGTCCGGATCCTGCTTATGGCGATCGAGCAGGGTGAGCAAAGCCATCTCGCCGGGCGCGTGCAGTGCGTATCCCGTTTTGGCTTCGAGCGTGGTGGTGCCGTGCGCGAGCATCATCTTCAATCGAGCGCGAACGATTGCCCAGAAACGATCCGGATGATCCAGCGCGTCACGCGTCCGCTCGATCGTGTACTGCATGCCCAGCGGCGGAGGCTCCCCTCGCGCTCGCGCTGCAAAATCCGCTTCGCGATCTCCCGCGAAGAGCGGATGCGCATGTGCATCGACAAATCCCGGCACGACGATACAGTCCGGCAGATCGACGAGCGGCGACTTGCGGTACGCTTGAGGCAGCTCCGCCTTCGGTCCGCACCAGACGATTTGTTCGCCGTCGCAGACGACGCAGCCGTCGTCGATCCGGCCCAGCGCCTCAAACGTTACGCCGTCTTGCGCAACGTCGTCCTCGCACGTGATCACCGTTCGCGCGCGAACGATGAGCGCGCTCACAAGCGCCGGATCACAGACGCCAGTCGATGCCGCGTTCGTCCGCTGTTTGAATTGCTTGGGGATACCCTGCGTCGGCGTGGCGTACGACGCCGGAGCCGCTGTCGGTCTGCAGCACGCAGGCCAAGCGCTCTCGCGCATCGCTCGTACCGTCTGCAACCACGACCATTCCGGCATGCAAGCTGTAGCCGATGCCCACGCCGCCTCCATGGTGTACCGAGACCCAATGCGCGCCGGCCGCCGTGTTCAGCAACGCATTGAGGATCGGCCAATCCGCGATCGCATCGCTTCCGTCACGCATTGCTTCCGTCTCGCGATACGGTGAGGCGACGCTGCCGGTATCGAGGTGGTCGCGGCCGATGACGATCGGCGCGCGCAGTTCTCCGCTGCCAACGAGTTCGTTGAAGCGCAGCCCGGCCTTCGCGCGATCGCCGTACCCGAGCCAGCAAATGCGCGCCGGAAGCCCTTGAAATGCGACCCGCTCGCGCGCGAGAGCGATCCAGCGCGCCAGCGATCGATCTTCAGGGAAAAGCCGAAGCAACTCTTCGTCGCAGCGTGCGATGTCTTGCGGATCTCCGGACAGCGCCGCGAAGCGGAACGGGCCGCTCCCGCGGCAGAAGAGCGGCCGAATGAACGCCGGAACAAAGCCGGGAAAATCGAAGGCGCGCTCCACTCCCGCACGTTTGGCCATCGCGCGAATGTTGTTGCCGTAATCGAAGACGACGGCGCCTTCATCGAGAAATGCGAGCATCGCGCGAACGTGATCGGCAACCGTTGCAAAGGATCGGCGTTCGTATTCGCTCGGATCCGTTGCGCGAAGCCGCATGGCTTCTTCGAGCGGAAGATCGGCCGGTACGTACCCGTTGAGCATATCGTGCGCCGGCGTCTGATCGGTCACCGCATCCGGGCGGAGGCCGGCCTCGTACATCGCGGGAAATTCCGTTCCGGCATTTCCTTCGTAGCCGATCGACATCGCGCGGCCTTCGCGCTGCGCGCGCCGAGCTTGCTGCAGCGCATCCTCTCTCGATGAAGCGACGACGTCGAGATAGCGCAGTTCCCGGCGGCGCTGCAAGCGCGCGCGATCGACGTCGACCATCACACCGACGCCGCCGTTCATCGTGATCGCGAGCGGCTGTGCGCCGCCCATCCCACCGACGCCAGCCGTCAGAACGATGCGTCCTTGCAGCGTTCCGCCGAAATGTTTGCGCGCCAGCTCGGCAAACGTCTCATACGTGCCCTGAACGATGCCTTGCGTTCCGATGTAGATCCACGATCCGGCGGTCATCTGCCCGTACATCGTCAAGCCCTGCGCTTCCAGTTCTCGAAACACTGCCCAGTCCGCCCACTTCGGAACGAGGTTGGCGTTGGCGATGAGCACGCGCGGCGCGCGCGAATGCGTGCGCCAAACCGCTACCGGTTTTCCGCTCTGCACGACGAGCGTTTCGTCGCTTTTCAGGCGCCGTAACGTTCGAACGATCGCATCGAAAGCTTCCCAGGAACGCGCGGCTCTGCCGTTGCCGCCATAGACCACGAGATCGTCCGGACGCTCCGCAACTTCCGGATCCAGATTGTTCATCAGCATCCGCAGCGCAGCTTCTTGGGGCCATCCTTGGCAAGACAGCTCCGTGCCGCGCGGCGCGCGTACCGTCCTGGCGGCGGCGACGCTCACAAGCGTTCCCCGGTCGCCGCTTCCGCCGCGCGGACCAACGCCCCGGACGCGATCAGCTCGCGCGCGCGAACAATATCGGGCGCGGGCGGACGATCCGCCGTCCACGGCTCGATGGCGGTGCGGGCCGCGTCGTAGGCGGCCTGCGTTCCGGCGCCGGCCCGCAGCGGACGTCGAAAATCCATCGCGACGATCGCTCCGAGCAGTTCGCAAGCTAATGAACCCTCGACGTTGGTCAGCACGCGGTCCAAATTGAGCGCCGCGGTAAGTCCCATGCTGACGTGATCTTCTTGTCCGGCCGATGTCGGAATCGAATCGACGCTGTTGGGCCATGCGAGCCCTTTGTTTTCGGAAACCAACGCGGCAGAAGTATACTGCACGATCATGAGGCCGGACTGCAGTCCCGAGCGACCGGTCAAGAAGAGCGGCAACCCTCGCTCTTCGGCATTCAGCAAGAGGTACAAACGTCGCTCGCTGATGCCCGCCAATTCCGCCAGGGCAAGCTTCAGCAGATCGCTTGCCAACGCTACCGGCTGACCGTGGAAGTTGGCGCCGCTCAGAAATTCGCCGTCTTGCGGAAATACGAGCGGATTGTCCGTCACGGAGATCGCTTCCGTCTCGATGACTCGCCGCGCGTGCGCAGCCGCGTCCCGAACCGCGCCGTGAACGACGGGAATGCAGCGGTAAGAATAGGGGTCCTGAACCCGCCCGCACTCCCGATGCGACTGCATGATCTGCGAACCGCGCAGCAGTGCGCGCAAATTCTCGGCGACTCGAGCTTGCCCTGGATGCGGCCGAAGCGCATTCAAGCGGCGATCGAAGACGCGATCCGTTCCGAGAAACGCCTCCAGCGACATCGCCCCGATCACATCGGCCGACGCGAGCAGACCTTCGGCGCGCAACATCGAGAGCGCGGCAACGCCGGTCATCACTTCAGTGCCGTTGACCAGCGAGAGCCCTTCTTTAGCCGCTAAGCGGATCGGCGCAAGTCCCGCGCGGGAGAGCGCTTCCGCGCTCGGCATGCGCTCGCCGGCGTAAAATGCTTCCCCTTCCCCGATCAAGGTCAACGTCATGTGCGCGAGGGGCGCGAGATCGCCGCTTGCGCCGACGGAACCTTGGCAGGGCACGACCGGCGTAATTTTGTTGTTCAGCAACGCAACCATGAGATCGAGCGTGCTCATCCGCACGCCGGAATGGCCCGCGGCCAGCGAACTCACGCGCAAGGTTCCCGCGGCGCGTACGAACGGTATGGAGAGCGGCGGCCCCGTTCCGGCGGCATGGCTTCGCACGAGGTTCAGCTGCAGCGCTTCGGCATCTTGCGGTTCTACGGGCACCTGCGCGAGACGGCCGAAGCCGGTGGTGACGCCGTAGATCGCGTCGCCGATTCCGAACTTGCGCTCCACCAAGTCGCGCGCCGCGGCCACCCGCCGGCGAGCCGCGTCGGCAATGCGTACCGCCGCGCCGTCCTGCGCGATCGCGGCAATCGTCTCCAGCGAAAGCTGCCTGCCGTCAAGTTCGATTGTCGCCGTGGCGGTTGCGGTCATTATCCTAGACTTTCCGCTCCCCGCCCGACGTCGGCCTGCCTAAGCGGTCCCGCTCTTGAGGATAACGCGCGAAGTGCGTGCGAATAACGCATTGTTCTTGTGGAAACGCTGTGAGCTGCGTCCGTTTCGTATTGCAGCCGTTCTCGCGCGATGCTACCATTTCGATACTTCGAACAGCTACGAAGTGCGATGAACGTATCATCGCGGCCGCATTCACGGCGACGATCGACCGCAAGCCGGCGATCCGAGTGAACCGGTCAAAGCTTGAGGCGTCACTGGGCCTTCTCACGAAGACCCCGCGGACATAAAAGTCTCTACGTCTCGATACGTCGGAAGCTCCGGAGCAATTCCGGAGCTTCCGTCATTACTCGTATTTACAGGCGATATCCAAGGCGAGTTTGCGGGCGCGGGAGCGAGCTTGCTTGGGCGCCACAATCTCTGCTTGCGATCCCCATCCGAGCACCCATCGTACCAACTCGTCCAGATCCGTGACGCGGTACGTAATCTCCACCGATCCGTCGGCGCACGATTCGACGTGGCGCGACGAGACGACGCGTGCGGCCTGCGCCGCCCGTGCGACCCGCCGAGCAAAGCGCACGCGCACCCTCACGGGCTTGCCGCCATGCAAGACGCCGCTGATCGAGGTCGAGGCGAACGTTTCGATGTTGAAATCAGCCGGCCGCGCGAATGTTGTAGGAAGCACCGTCAAGCCGGAGATGCTGTCCACCGCAAAAACTCGTTTGTCCGCACGCCGGCGATCGTACGCGACGCAATAAAGGCGTCCGCCGCTGACGACAAAGCCGTACGGGTCCACCGTTCTCATCGACGTTCGTCCTTCTTTGTCCTGATACTCGAAGCGCACAGCACGGGAATCCCGCTCCGCGGAATTCAGCATCGCGAATGTGCGTTCGCCTTGGCTATCGAGGCCGATTCCGCTGACGCGAAAGGCCATTGGACCGCGCGATCGCATTCGCTCGCGGACGCTGCCCGGCGCGGAGCTGATGATGCGCTCGGCGACCTCATCGACGTAGGCGCCGATCGAGCCGCCCAAACTCGCGCCCATGGCTCGAACAGCCACCAATCCCCAGAGTTGACTGCTGCTGAGCTCCAGACGCTTGAGGCTGTATCCGGGCGAAAACTTGTAGGTGTTCGTTGAGCGGTCGAAGAGCCACGGGAATCCCGCCGCGGAGAGTTCGGCGAGATAGCGGCGCAACGTGCGCGGGCTTGGCGGGCGTTCGCCCTGCGCGATCGCGTTTCGAAGCTCATCGAAGGAATAGCGCCCCGCGTCGATGGCATTGAGCAACCGCACAAGCAGAACGATCTTCGGCTCCACGTTAACAGGCGTATCCGCGCTGCGCGGAGGCTCGGCCGAAGCGCCCGTTATTTAGGAAAACACCCATCAGGGGCGTACATTGGAGGCGTCGTCGGCTGCGGCGGCGTCGCGGTAATGCCCACTTCAATCGGATAGCTCGATCCGCCGTCCGTCATGGTCTGTATCTGGATCTGCGTAGTTTGCGACGGAGGCAAGACAATCGGCGGTCCGATCTGATAGTGATTTGGAAGCCTCGCGCAGCCCAATTGGAACGGCGTACCGTTCACGATGAACGTGCTGCGTACCGCGCCTCCCTGCGGAGCCTCATAAAGGTAGAGCGTCGCGGTTTGGTTTGTGGGATTCGTTGCCGAAAACGTCATGCTTCGAATGACGCCGTAGTCGCCGTAGTCGTGTCCGGCATCCGCTGATGCGGGCGCCGGCGTAGTCGTGCCGTAATTTACCATGGCATCGCCGGACTGCCCCACAGTATAGGTCAACGTATTTTGCGTGTAGCCGGGCTCTAAGCGAAAGACCCCCGTGCGACGATGCCCGTCTCCGGCAAGCTTCGGCTGGCTCAAGTATGCCTGCACGCTCGCGGGCGTGGCGTCAGGCGGCGCGCTGACGACCGCGACGTTGACGGCGTCGCCGGAGAGAATGTTGATGCCGATGCTGCCGGCGGCGCCGTCGAGCGGGTTTAACAAGAAGTTGTCGGCGACGTAGGGATTGCTTCCGACGTCCACGACGATGCCTTGATTCTGCGCTTTCTGCAGCAAAAAGTTGCGCGAAACGGCATGCCCGACGCTCATCACGTCGATGTTGGGCCCCGCCGAGCTGTCGATCAACTGCACCGTCGACGGCGAGCTCGATGCGGGAGTCAGCACGACGAGGAGCCGGCGCTGGGCATCCGAGTTTTGGTGATAGTAGTACAGACGCGCCGGCGCTCCCGCAGCAACGCGGCTCTCAAACACCAGCCCGTTCGCCGCGAGCTTTTCCGGATCGTCGTCGTACAGCAAGTAAGGGGGCGAAAACGGCGTCGTTGCCACTTGCTCCACGGACACGTTCGCCGTTGCATCCACGTCAAAGTAGGTCTCTCCGCCGCTGATGTGCACCGGGACACCGACCGCCGCACTTGAGCCGGGGGTCGCCAGCAGCGGAGGCGCAAAGCCGCCAAGTTGAATCGCAGCCCCGGCTTGCGATTGCGCCGCACTCACCACGGATTTGGTGATCTGACTTTGCAGCCAGTCCGAGGGGACGGGAAAACCCGTCACGCGCAACCTGACCACAGCGGGGAGGGCGCCGGCATACAGCGCGATGCGCAGCGGCACTTGAACCGTTGCACCGTTTTGATCGGCAATCGTGATCGTTGCGGTGCCCGGCGCGGCGCCCGCCGTGACCGTTACGGTGTTGGTCGCGGCGTCCACCGCAAGCGCTGCAATCGGCGTATCGATCGTCGCGCGAACCGTACCGGCCGCGTTGCGAACGAAGAGCGTCTGAACCGACGAGGGGTGTACTTTGAGCGCGGCCGGCTGAACTGAGATCAGCCCGGGCGACGGAACCGGCGACGGGATGCCCGTCGCTCCCGGCGACGGCGCCGGCGTTACTTGCGCCAACGCGGCCAAAAGGACGGCCGAGAGCATCTGCCCGACCGGTTAGCTGGCGACTTCCTCCGGCTCGCGCGGCGGCGGCGGCTCGATCCCCGGAATCTTGCTGAAGCGCAGTTTGTCCGGATTGTCCGGGTCCACTTCACCTAAGATACGATCGCCCGTGCCGAACGTGCCCCGCAGCATCTCCTCCGCTAATTCATCTTCGACTTCACGCTGAATCGCGCGACGCAGCGGCCGCGCGCCGTATTGCGGATCCCAGCCCTTCTTGGCGAGCAGCGCTTTAGCTTCTTCCGTGATCTCGACGTGCATGTCTTGCGCTTTGACTTCCCGCACGACTTTGTCGAGTTCCAGGCCGACGATCTTTTCGATCTCCGCCCGCGTCAACTGGTGGAAGACGACGACCTCGTCCAGACGGTTAAGGAACTCCGGCCGGAACGTGTGCTTGACCTCTTCGAGCACTTTGTTCTTCATGCGCTCATAGGCACGCTGTTCATCTTCTTCCGTGTTTTTCTGCGTGCGGAAGCCGATGTCGGTCGTGGTCTGCATCCCCGTGGCGCCCACGTTCGACGTCATGATGATCACGCAGTTCTTGAAATCGACTTGCCGGCCCTGAGAGTCCGTTAAACGCCCGTCGTCGAGAACTTGCAGCAGGATATTGAAGACGTCGGGATGCGCTTTCTCGATCTCATCGAGCAGGATCACGGAGTACGGCCGCCGGCGAACGGCCTCAGTCAGTCTGTCCGCCTTCCTCATAGCCGACGTATCCCGGCGGCGCGCCAACGAGCCGTGAGACCGCATATTTCTCCATGTACTCCGACATGTCGATGCGGATCATCGATTCTTGATCGTCGAAGAGAAACTCCGCGACGCTGCGCGCGACTTCGGTTTTTCCCACGCCCGTCGGGCCGAGGAACATGAAGCATCCGATCGGCCGCGTTGGATTCTTGAGCCCGGCGCGGGAACGGCGGATCGCCCGCGTCACGACTTCGATCGCGGGATCCTGGCCGACGACGCGCTGGTGCAGCGATTCCTTCATGTTGAGCAGCTTCTGCGTCTCTGCTTGCGCGAGCTTGCTCACTGGAATCTTGGTCCATGAAGACACGATATACGCGATATCTTCTTCGGTGACTTTGATCACCTTATCGCTTTGCGCGCGCTTCTCTTTCCACTCCGTTTCGAGGCGTCCACGCTCGAGGCGTATCTTTTCTTCCTTATCGCGAAGCGCTGCGGCTTTGTCGAACTCTTGCGCTTTGACGACGGCTTCCTTTTCGACGATCACTTTGCGCAGTTCGGCATCGATCTCGCGGATTTCGGGCGGCGGCAGGGTCGCCTGAAGGCGCACGCGGGACGCCGCTTCGTCGATGAGATCGACCGCTTTATCGGGAAGAAACCGATCCGTGATGTAGCGATCGCCCAAGCGCGCGGCGCTTGCCAGCGCTTCATCCGTGATCTGCACCTTGTGGTGCGCTTCGTAGCGGTCGCGCAAACCCTTGAGTATCTCGATCGTTTCTTCAACGGTCGGCTCGCCCACCATGACCGGCTGAAAGCGCCGTTCCAGCGCCGAGTCTTTTTCGATGTGTTTGCGGAACTCATTGAGCGTCGTGGCGCCGATGCACTGCAGCTCGCCGCGCGCGAGCGCCGGCTTGATGATGTTGCTCGCGTCGATGGCGCCCTCGGCAGCGCCGGCTCCCACCAGGGTGTGCAGCTCATCGATGAAGAGAATGATCTCGCCCGCGGCGCCGCGGATCTCGTCCATGACGCGCTTCATGCGCTCTTCAAACTCGCCTCGATACTTCGTTCCGGCCACCAGACCGGCAAGATCCAGGGTGATCACCCGCTTGTCGCGCAGCGGTTCGGGGATATCGCCCTTGATGACGCGCTGCGCGAGGCCTTCCGCAATGGCGGTTTTGCCGACGCCTGGTTCCCCGATCAAGGCCGGATTGTTCTTCGTGCGCCGCGAGAGAATTTGAATGACGCGTTCGATCTCCATCGCGCGGCCGATAACCGGATCTAATTTGTTGTCGCGCGCCAATTGCGTCAGATCTCGACCGTACGCATCGAGCGTGGGCGTCTTGCTCTTACCTTTCGGCGCGGGGGGCTGTCCCTCTGCACCGAGCAGCGAGGTCGTCTGCACGCGGACCTTGGCCGGATCGACGCCGAGATTCGTCAGCACGCGCGCCGCGACGCCTTCACCTTCGCGGATCAAGCCGAGGAGCAGATGCTCGGTGCCGATGTAGTTGTGATTGAGTTGGCGCGCTTCTTCGAACGCCAACTCGATTACGCGCTTGGCGCGCGGGGTGAACACCATCTCCTGCTGAACCGTCTGGCCGCCGCGTCCGACGATGGCTTCCACCTCTTGGCGCACTTTGGCCAAGTTGACGCCGAGCGTTTCGAGCACTTTGGCGGCAAGACTCTCTCCTTCGGAGATGATGCCGAGCAAAATGTGCTCAGTTCCAATGTAGTTGTTTCCGAGCCGCTGCGCCTCTTCCTGAGCCAGCACAATGCTTCGCCTAGCTCGCTCGGTAAACGGTTCCCACATCGACATTGTTCTGTTCTACGCTCCTTCGTCCGCCGGTAGAGTCCGCCGCCTGAACTATAAACCCGAGCGAGCCCTCAAAAGTTGCTCTGGACGGCCCGGCACTAGGGGCAAAGAGGATTCCCCATGTAAGCAAGTGTTAGATGTAATGCGTGCTACGCCTTCGGGACCGTAGCGACGCCGAAGCAGGGAGATCGTCATGCCCACCGTTGAGCAGGTTCGCGAAGCGCTGAAAGAAGTCAATGATCCCGAACTGAATCTCGGGATATTGGAGATCGGACTCGTCTACGATATCGCCGTGGAAGGCGAACGCGGGGAGCACGTCACCGTGACGATGACGCTGACGTCGCCGATGTGCCCGGTAGGGCCGCTATTCAAACAATCCGTTGAAGATCGCGTCAAAGCGATTCCGGGCGTCGAAAGCGTCGTTGTCGACATCACCTTCACGCCTCCATGGGATCCCCGTGAAATGGCCAGCGATGACGTTAAAGTGATGCTCGGCATTTGGTAAGCGCGCGCCTGTAGTGAAAGGGCGTCAGGAACGTTACGAAGAGCTCAGTCAAAAGCGCGAGCTCGCACAGATGCCTGCCGGGGCCGACGCGGTACGCAAACAGCACGATCGCGGCAAACGTACGGCGCGCGAACGAGTCGCTGCGCTGGTCGATCCGGAGTCCTTCATTGAACTGGATCGCTTTGCGGTACATCGCACCAGCGCGTTTGGGCTGGACGAAAAAGAGTTCTTAGGCGACGGCGTCGTCACGGGAAAAGCGGCCATCGACGGCCGACAAGTTTTTCTCTTCTCTCAAGATTTTACGGTGCTTGGAGGTTCGCTCGGCGAAGTGTTTGCCGAAAAGATCTGCAAGGTCATGGATTTGGCGCTCCGCACCGGCTCGCCGATGATCGGGATCAATGATTCCGGCGGCGCGCGCATTCAAGAAGGCGTCGTGAGCTTAGGCGGCTATGCCGAAATCTTCTGGCGCAACGTGCAGTGCAGCGGCGTCATCCCGCAGATCAGCCTCATAGCGGGCCCCTGCGCCGGCGGTGCGGTTTATTCGCCGGCAATCACGGACTTCATCATCATGGCCGAAGGCATCGCGCAGATGTTCATTACCGGCCCGGAGATCATCAAAACGGTTACCGGTGAAGACGTGAGCTTCGAAGAACTCGGTGGAGCAACGACGCATGCGACCAGGAGCGGCGTCGCGCACCTGACGGCCGCCGATGAAGATGACATGGTCGGGCTCGCGAAAACGCTGCTCTCATACCTTCCCTCCAACAACCTGGAAGATCCGCCGCGTTACGCTTGCGATGACGACCCGATGCGCGTAGCGCCGCAGCTGGACGAACTGATTCCGGACTCGCCAAACAAGCCGTACGACATGCGTGCAGCCGTCATTGCCATCGTGGACGACGAAGATTTCTTCGAACTTCAGCCGCTTTACGCGCAGAATATCTTGACCGGCTTCGGAAGGATCGGGGGTCAAAGCGTCGGCATCGTGGCCAATCAACCCAACGTATTGGCGGGCGTGCTCGACATCAAGAGTTCGATCAAAGCCGCACGCTTCGTCCGGTTTTGCGACGCTTTCAACATTCCGCTCCTCACCTTCGTGGACGTCCCCGGATTCTTGCCCGGCACCGATCAGGAGTACGGCGGCATCATCACGCACGGGGCGAAGTTGCTCTACGCTTTCGCCGAAGCAACCGTGCCGAAGATTACGATTATCACGCGCAAGGCATACGGCGGCGCCTACGACGTCATGGCGAGCAAACACATCCGCGCCGACGTGAACATCGCGTGGCCCACCGCGGAAATCGCCGTCATGGGCGCCGAAGGCGCCGTTAAGACGATCTTCCGCCGCGAGATTGCCGCGGCGCAGGACGGCGAGAAAAAATTGCAAGAACTCATCGAAAGCTACACGGAACGTTTTGCTAATCCGTTTATTGCGGCGCAGCGCGGTTATGTCGACGACGTGATCGAAGCGCGGCTCACTCGGCGTGCGGTGAGCCAGGCCTTGCAGATGCTCGCGCACAAGCGCGTCGATCGTCCAAAGCGTAAACACGGCAACATCCCGCTATAAGGAGTGGAATGACCAGCAGAAAAGAGTTCCTCGCCGCTTCCAGCCTCTTTGCACTATCGCCCGCGATGGCGGGCCGGGCGAATTCCGCTGCGTCGCCGTACACCTTTGACGAAGCGCGCTTCAACGCGATCCTCACCAAACCGGCACGGCACAAACAGTGTTTTGGAGCGACGAAACTCGAAGGCGGAAGCGTGATCGACGGAATGGTCAACTCGATGAACGCGTACGAGAACGACTTGCACGAGGGCCCCGGGGCATTGCATCCGGCGGCGGTTCTCTATCACGGCAGCGCGATTGCGCTGGTCATGAGCAACGCGTTTTGGGATGGATATCTGGTGCCGTTCCTCAAGCACAACGCGACCTTTGCCAAGGAAATTCCCGAGGCGGCGGCCGGGAAAGGCAATCCATATCTGGCCTCGCGCGTCGCGGACGTCATGAAGCGGGGCGCGTCGTTTTTCGTCTGCCACAACGCGATCTCGGGGCTCGGCTACGCGATCGGACATGCATTGAGCATTTCAGTGCAGCGTCCATATGAGGCAGCCATGTCGGGGATCGCCTCCGGCGCACTGGTCGTACCCGCCGGCGTCATGGCGATCAATGCGTGCCAGGAGGCGAAGTTCACCTACATCCAATCGAGCCTGTAATGAACGATTCGCGGCTCCTTGAAGGCAAACGCGCGCTGGTCACCGGCGTCGCCAACCGCTGGTCCATCGCCACCGGAATCGCGCAGCGTCTGCACGCGCACGGCGCAAGCATAGCTTTGACGTATCAGGGGGAACGCGTCAAAGGTGAGGCGGAAAAACTCGCTGCCGAGCTCGGCGGAGGGCCCGTGATCGAGTGCGACGTTGCCTCGGACGAATCGTTGCGTCACGCCTCCAAGGAGCTTGAAGCGTTCGGCAATCTGGATGTCCTGATTCACTCCATCGCTTACGCGAATAAAGACAACCTTGCCGGAAAAGTCTACGATACCCCGCGCGCCGACTTCACGCTCGCTTTGGACGTTTCGGCTTATTCGCTCATCGCCTTGACTTCAGCGCTTCGCGAACGGCTGGCGCAACATGCCTCCGTCATCGCATTGACGTACTTGGGCGCGACGGCGATCGTGCCGAACTACAACGTCATGGGCATCGCCAAAGCCGCGCTCGAAGCCGCCGTGCGGTACTTAGCGTTCGACCTCGGCGAACGGGGCATTCGCGTCAATGCGATCTCTGCCGGGCCGATCAAGACCGCCAGCGCACGCCAAGTCGCCGGACTTTCGAAAATGTTCGACGTCGTCAGCGCCGCCGCACCGCTTCATCGGAACGTCAACCCCCAAGACATCGGCAACGTGGCGGTCTACCTTGCCTCAGAACTTTCCAGCGCCGTGACCGCCGACGTGCATTTTGTCGATTCGGGGTTCCATGCAATGGGCATGTATCCGCCGCCCGCATGATACCGGACGACATTCCGGCCGCCGTCGTTGCGGCGATCGCAGCATCCCAAAAGGCAGCCAAGCCGTCGCCGTCCGAAATGTCCCGGTGGAAACGCTCCGCGCGTGAACCCGAACTGACGATCGAAGAACTCCGTGCCGGTTCGGCCGATTCATAAGCTTCTGGTCGCCAATCGGGGCGAAATTGCGGTTCGAATTCTTCGCACCGCGCGTGAAATGGGAATCTCCACCGTCGCGGTTTACTCCGAAGTGGATCGCGACGCGCTGCACGTGCGCATGGCCGACGAAGCCTACCTGCTCGGTCCTGCCGCCGCCGCGCAAAGTTATCTGAACGTCGAGCGAATCATCGCAATTGCGGCTTCTGCTGCTGCGGATGCGGTGCACCCAGGCTACGGATTCTTAGCCGAGAACGCGGCTTTCGCGCGTGCCGTGAACGATGCCGGCCTCGTCTGGATCGGCCCGAACGCCGACGCAATCGATGCCATGGGCGATAAGCTTCGCGCGCGTGCGCTCATGAAGTCGGCCGGCGTGCCCATTGTGCCCGGGGAGACAACACCGATTGCAGATGCCGCGGGGGCGCGCGATGCCGCGCGGCGGCACGGCTTACCTTTAGCCCTGAAAGCGTCGGGCGGCGGCGGCGGCAAGGGGCTCAAGGTTGCGCGCGCCGCCGAAGAGATCGATTCCGCATTCGCTACCGCGCAACGAGAAGCCCGAGCATACTTCGGCAACGGCACGATCTATGCCGAGCGCTATCTCGACAACCCCAAACACGTCGAGCTGCAGATCATCGCCGACAAGCACGGCAACGTCTTGCACGCCGGTGAGCGCGACTGCTCGCTGCAACGGCGGCATCAAAAGCTTTGGGAAGAGTCGCCGCCGCAGATCTCACAGCGAGTGCGTGAAGCCATGCGCGAGGCTGGAATTCGAGCGGCAAAGACGATCGGCTACGACAGTCTGGGAACGATGGAGTGCCTTGTCAGCGGCGAACACTTCTACTTCCTCGAGATGAACACGCGAATCCAGGTGGAGCATACCGTCACCGAGATGGTCACGGGGCTCGACCTCGTTCGCGAGCAGATCCGCATCGCGGCCGGCGAGCCCCTCGGATACGAGCAAAGCGCCATCGCGTTTCGTGGCCACGCCATTGAGGTTCGCGTCAACGCGGAAGACCCGGCGGCCGGATTCCGCCCCGCACCCGGAACGTTGCAAAACTATCGCGAGCCGGGCGGTCCTGGCGTCCGCGTCGATTCGGCCGCGTATCCGGGACTGCGTATTGCGACGGAATACGATTCCCTCATCGCAAAGCTCATCGTCTGGGCACTCACCCGCGAGGAAGCGATCGCGCGACTGCGCAGAGCAATCGACGAGTACGTGATCGAAGGCGTGCCCACGACATTGCCGCTGCTTCGCTCGCTCTGCGACGAACGCTCGGTGCGCGACTCTTCCTATGGAACCGCGACCCTTGAAACATTGGCCCACCTCCTGGCGCCTCAACGCGACACGGTCGCACAGCAACCGACAGAACCTGCGCCGGTTGCGCTGCCCCGCGAGATCCGCGTTGAAGTCAACGACAAGCTCTACCGCGTTCGGCTAATCGAATCGCCGGCGGCTCCATCGGAGGGGTTGCGCCGCCCCCCTCAGATTTCGCGCGCAGTACGGCGCGCTTCTCAAAGCACGGACGACGTCGTTTCGCCGATGCACGGCGTGGTCGCCGAACTGAATGTCTCCTCCGGCGACGCCGTCCATGAAAATCAAGTCGTCGCCGTTATCGAGGCGATGAAGATGATGAACGAGATTCGCGCGCACAAAGCGGGAACGGTCGCGCAGGTGTTCGCATCGGCGGGCGACACGGTGGAGGCCGGGGCGCGCCTTTTTTCAATGCAGCCGTCGTGAGCGCGCTGGTATAGCGATGGCCCGCGACCGCAACGATTCAGGCATCCCGCTGCAAGCAGTCTACAATGGCGTCGAAGGTGCTCCCCACGAACTCGGGGAGGCCGGAACGTTTCCGTTCACGCGCGGCATTCGCAAAGACATGTACCGCAAACGGTTGTGGACGATGCGGCAGTACTCCGGTTTCGCGGCAGCGGCGGAGTCAAACGCCCGCTATCGTTACCTCTTGGAGCACGGGACGACGGGCCTTTCGGTAGCTTTCGATCTTCCGACGCAGCTCGGTTACGATTCGGACGCGCCGGAAGCGCGCGGCGAGGTCGGTAAAGTCGGCGTCGCCATCGACACGGTGGCCGACATGGAAACGCTGTTCCACGAAATCCCGCTGCAGGACGTGACCGTGTCCATGACGATCAACGCGCCGGCCGCAATCCTGTTGGCGATGTTCTTGGCAGTCGCACGCCGCCGAGGCATTCCGTTCGATCGGCTCGGCGGGACGGTGCAGAATGACGTGCTCAAGGAGTACGTCGCTCGCGGCACCTACATCTATCCGCCCATCCCGTCGCTGCGGCTGGTGACGGACGTCATGACGTACTGCGCTCGTGAAGTGCCGCAGTGGAATACGATCTCGATCTCCGGTTACCACATCCGGGAAGCCGGGGCAACGGCGCTCGAAGAGATCGGCTTTACGCTTTCCAACGGCAAAGCATATCTGCGCGCCGCGCAAGCGGCCGGCATCGACCTCGATAGGATCGCTCCGCGCATATCGTTCTTCTGGAACGCGCACAACGATCTGTTCGAAGAAGTGGCGAAGTTCCGCGCGGCGAGGTTTCTATGGGCGCACATTACGCGGGACGAGTTCGGCTGTCGCGATCCCCGCTCGCAGACGCTGCGTTTCCATGCGCAAACCGCCGGCTCGGCGCTCACGGCGCAGGAGCCCGACAACAACGTCATCAGGGTCACGCTTCAGGCGCTGGCAGCGATTCTCGGCGGCACGCAATCGCTTCACACCAACGGGAAGGATGAAGCGCTGGCGCTGCCGACTGCGCACGCCGCGAAATTGGCGCTGCGAACGCAGCAGATCATTGGATACGAAAGCGGCGTCGCCGATGTGGTCGATCCGCTGGCCGGATCATACTACGTGGAATCGCTGACGAACGATCTGATCGAACGCTCGCGGACGCTCATCGCAGAAGTGGACGCCGCCGGCGGGAGCGTTGCGGCGATCGAAAGCGGCTGGATGCAAGCCCGCATCGCCGACTCCGCATACCGCGCGCAGCAATCGATCGAGAGCGGCGACCGGATCATCGTCGGTGTAAACCGGTTCACGCAATCGGACACGGTGCAGATTCCCTTGCAGCGCGTATCCGCTGACGTGGAAACCGACCAATGCCTCCGGCTCCAGAGCTTCCGCGCCGCCCGTAATGCCGAATTGGTGGAGGAACGGCTTCAACTGGTAACTCAGACTGCGCGCGTCTCGGAAAATCTCATGCCCAAGTTCATCGATGCCGTCGATGCCGGGGCGACTCTGGGAGAAGTCTGCAACGCACTGCGCTCGGTATTTGGTGTGTACCGCGCGCCGGAAATCCTGGCCTAGCGCCAGTCATCAATGGCGTAGACGCCGAGGCGGCTGTAGCCGGGCTCATTAGGTTTGTGCATCGCGACGCCTTGCATCTGCGTGCGAAATCCCTGCGCAAGCATCGAACGGTAGGCTTCATGTCGCCCCATATTGACTCCGGCAACGAGGGTCTGGACCCCGCGAAACGCGGCGTACGCTTCGCATGCCTCGAGCAGTCGTTCGAAACCGGCGTCGGCGCCTATGCCGGGACGCACCCCCGCGAACTTGACGTAGCAGGAATCGCTGCCGCCCTCGGTGCCCGGGCCGCTGTGGCAAACGGCAAATCCGCACAGCGCTGAGCCGTCCCACAAAAGCACGGTATCGCCCAGCTTGTGGTTTGCGACCGCCTCGATTTCCGCTTGCAGGTTGAGGCCGTCGTATAACGCGCTCGTGATCTCGCGGCAAGCATCAAGGCACGCATTGCGTTCGGACGCCGGCAGCTGCGAATAGCGTGATAATGGAGCGCCGCGCGACGTTGCGGAAACCGGCTTTGCCATCAGCGCAGTTAAAAAGCGCGGCCAAAAACCGAACCGCTGGTACAATCCTATGTGCTTTTCGCTGTCCGCAAAGGTGAACAGTCCTGCATGCCGCGTTCCCCACGTTTTGAACGACTCGATAATCGGTTCCATCAGCGCTTTGCCGATGCCGCGATCCCAGAGATCGGGCCGTACGGTCAACGGACCGAAAAACCCCACGCTGCCCCAGCACGTCGCAAAGTTTGAGCCGACGACTTCGCCATCGATCTCCGCGGCAAATGCGCTAGCCGGATCCGTCTGCCAGCGCGGGCGCACGCAACCGCGATCGCCCATGAACGTCTCCGGTTCCGGAACCCCGAAAATCGTCCCGAAGGCGCTCCGCATGATGCGGTCCGCTGCCTCGAGATCTTCTTCTCTCAACGGCCTGACTTGCATGGCCGCATCCGGTTTCTTGCGGGCGTGGCAGGTACCCTCGGGAGTTCCAGGTTACTCTTTGGGTCAGGGAGGAACGTCGCTGCAGATCGATCACGTCGCTATCGTCGTCGCGGACTTGCCGAGTGCGCTCGAACTCTACACCCGCACGCTTGGCTTCACGCAACTCTACCGCGAAACGCTCGAAGATCAGGGCGTCGAAGCCGTGGGACTGCGCGCCGGGGAGTCAACGATCGAACTCCTGCGGCCCCTTGACGAGACGTCGGCCATCGCGCGATACCGCGGCGATGTACCGATGAAGCTGCACCACACCGCCTACCGCGTTTCAAACCTTGAAACCGAACTTGCACGGTTAAAGCGCGCCGGCGTGCGATTAATTGACGAACATCCACGGCGGGGGGCGCAAGGAAACGCTATTGCGTTTTTGCACCCGAAGAGTACCGGCGGTGTGCTGATTGAGCTTGTTGAAAAGGCGCTTCGGCCGGGCCTGGGCACCGCCCGCGCCCTTCGATACGCTAACGCTACTCAGGATGACAATTAATGTGTCAGGCTGAGCCTGTCGAAGCCCCACTGCGGGCCCCCCGGATCTCATGGCGCCTCAATGAACTGCTGACATAAGCGCTCCGCGAGGGCGCCTGAAGCCCTTCTAATATGGCACGCCTTTGGTGCGTTGTTCCGCCAGCGCGTTCATGTACCAGAGGAATTCGTCGAAGAACTGTGCGTTGCGTTCGCGGAACTTCGGATCCGTCGGGTTGCCGTCGTCATCGAAGCTCTCCCAGACATTCGGAATCGGTAACAGCGACGGAATCGACGGCATCCCCAGCTCACCCAGCGTCATGCGCAACTGCATCGCGGCACGCACGCCTCCGAATCGGCCTCCCGAATAGCAAACGATTGCCGAAGGGCGCCAGAAATATTCTTCCAGGAAATGATCGAGAAGGTTCTTGAGCGCCGGCGGAATGCCATGATTGTATTCCGCGGAAACGATAGCGAACCCATCGGCAACGGCGTAGAGCTTTGCAAGCTTCTCGAGCACTTCGGGCGCTGTGCCCCTCTCGAACTCTGCGTATCGCTTGTCCAGCAACGGTAAGCGGTACTCCAGAGGATCGATCAAAGTAGGCTCGCAGCCGCGCCGCGCCAGCTCTTTGACAACAAAGCGGGCCGCTTTGATGCCGCGACGCGCGGAACGCACCGAACCGAAGATGACCGGCACCTTAAAGGCATTCAAGATGAAGAACTCTCGTTTCGGGGTGGGCCCTGAGTGTGTCGAGGGGCCGTGGGCTCCGACGGCTCTGCCGGTGGGGGGCGTGGAGCGCGCAGCGCGGATACGCCCGTTAAATCCGGGGCGAGTGCGACGTCAATTTCCGTTTCGAACGTGCGATTCCACGGAAGCGTCATGGTCATCGCAGCGATGTGGTATCCCGGGTAAAGCTCCGGTAGTATTCCTGCAGCGTCATTCCAAAGCGCACCTCGATTGAGCTCCGCGATCGCTTGCGAGAGAGGCGGCTCCAGGTACATGTGATCGGTAACGCCTTGCGCGTCGAGGGCCGCGTTGAGCATCGGCCGCACGCGGTCGTGAAAGGCGTAGTCGTCAACGATCCGATCGAAGGTGAATTCCTTGTGCGCGAGCCCATCGTACGTTCCCGTGCGGCGGCCGGATTCGGCCGCAATGCTTTCGGCCAGCGCCGTTCCGACCGTATTCGCGTTCGTGTTCCAAGAAGCGTACGCGTCCAGCTTTGTCGCGAGCCCGGACTCGAGAAGTTGCCGTGCAAAGCCGGCTTGGGCATCGTATCGTCCCGTGAGGAACGATAAGTCTGCAAAGGCGACCGGATGGCCTGCCTGCGCATCGTACCGCATCGCCGCAAGCATGGCGGCATCGTGCGCGGCATCCGTGCTTTGATCGCGGACGTAGAGCGTAATGTCCGGCGCCGCATCATCATGTACGGCGCCGCAAAGCCGGATAAGGCCTTCTATCGCGACGTGAATGGGTGCGTATTCCAGCGGATCGCGGTATTCGCCGCCGTTGGGCATCGAGTAGCGGACCGCAACGTGTGGCGTCCAGTGTGCCCCGCGCGCGATCGCGTGCGCGACCATAGCCATGCCCAATTCGTCGGCGCCCGGCTCGATCGCAACGCGTCCTTGCAGTCGCGGCGATCGTATCGCGGCCTGTAGCGCAGCAACCTCTTTGACGTGCAGCCCAACGGGCCCGGCATCGTCCTGTCCCAGTACGAGGCGATCGATCGCGCCTTCTTCGGCCAGCTTCACCAGCAGCGCGTCAACGCCGTAATTTCGATTGCGAGTCTGCAGATACGCCTCAAAGGCCGGCTCTCCGATCAGCGCTCGCAAACGCGCAGCTTCGGCACGTTCGTTCTCCAGCGGAGGATCGTGAAGATTTGCAAACTGCTGCAGATAGAGCCACGCCGGGTAGACCGCAAAGAAATTCGCCGCAGCGCCAATCGATGGTACGCCTGTCGGCGCAAGGCGCATGATCGTCCCAAACACGCCGATCCAGGCTTGCGGATGTCGCGAGCGAAGCAGGCGCATTTCTCCCAAGCGAAAGTACGCGTCCACATAGCGGCTTCCAGGAATCCTGGAAGCGACAAGCCCTCCATAAACCAGCATGTCGGAAGAGACGACATAGGCGCCGGCGGCGGCCGGTGCGCCGGAATTGAGCCACGCAATAATCGCATCGGGCTTTCCGGCATTCAGATAGTTGCCGAGCAAGGGTCGCGGGGGCTCGACGATCTCGCGGCCTGCTATCCGTCCAAGCATTGCTGGAAGCTGACGCGTTACGGGTCGATCGTCGAGCGGAACGAAGACGATAGGCGCAAGCGCAAGCGCCAGCGCCGCAATCACGGAGCAGTTGACAACGCAGCACGAAGGGAGCCGCCGCCCTCTTCCAGCAATGTGCGTGCGCGCGCGGCGTCAACCCGACATTTTTGCACGACGACGGCGGCCTTAACGCTGCCGGACGTCGAGCGCAGCAATGCTTTGGCGCGCGCTTCATCAACCGACGCGAGCTGCATCACGAGTCGCACCGCGCGGCGGCGGAGCTTCGCATTGGTTGCCACGACGTCGACCATTAGGTTTCCGTGCACCTTGCCCAAGGCCACCATGACGGCGGTTGAAATGGTGTTCAAGACGATCTTTTGGGCGGTGCCGGCTTTCAGTCTCGTAGAGCCCGCGATGGGTTCCGCGCCGGTGAGCAGCACGACGCTGTCGTCCGCGGCTCGCTCCAGCGCCGAACCTCTGCTGTTGACAATCGCGATCGTCCAGGCTCCCACGTTACGGGCAACCTCTACGGCGCGAATCGTATAGGGCGCGCTTCCGCTGGCGCTCATCCCGAGCAGCACGTCGCCGGAGGCAACGTGATCGCGCAATTCCGATTCAGCGGCGGCCGCATCATCCTCAGCTCCTTCTATAGCGCGCGTGAGGGCTTCCCGGCGTCCCGCGATATGCGCGCAAACCAACTGCGGCGCGGTTCCGAAGGTGGGCGGCATTTCCGACGCGTCCAAAAACCCCAGACGCCCGCTGGTGCCGGCGCCGGCGTAATGCAGCGTGCCGCCGGCGCGCAGCCGCTCTTTGGTTACGTCGATCGCCCGTGCTATAGATGCTGCGGCATCGCGCGAAGCTGAAAGCGCCTCACGCTGTTGTTCGAGCAACAGGCGGACGAGATCCACGGTGTCCAGCGCGTCGAGCTCGGCGGTTTCGGCGTTCACCGCTTCGGTTTCCGGTTCGCCGTAGGGATTCAAGGCAGAAGCTTTCCGGCGGCAGCCAGCGCACCGAAACACGGCTCTACCGCCGAACGAACGATCGGCGTGGCCGGAAGTTCATTCTGCAGCCGCGTCTCTAAGAGATACGTCAGCAGACTGTTTTGCCGGAGCAGTCCGCCGGCGAACGCAAGCGGAGCCTGCGCGGGGAGCTCGGCCCGCGCGACGATCGTTTTTGCCAACTCAGATAATTCCAGCGCCGCGCCCTGCACGATCTTTTGCGCACTTCGCTGGCCGCCGTTCGCGAGTTCGAGCACCAGCGGCGCGAATGAGGCTACCGCCGCTGCGGGATTCTTGTCGGCATAGATGGCGCCAAGCACGTCGGCGGTCGATTGGGCGCCCAAACGTTTCGCCGCCGCATCGCTGAGCTCGTCGGGGCGCGCCCGGCCGTCAAAGACGCGCAAACAGCTTTTGATTGCCGCGCTCCCAATCGCGAACGCAGATCCCTCATCGCCGAACAAGTGACCATAACCGCCTGCCCGATATGCGGTACCCTCTCGTTCGGCGTACGCAATAACGCCGGTTCCCGCGATGAGTGCCGCGCCGTCGCCTTGCGGAACGGCCGCCCGCAGCGCGATGCACGCATCATCCGCCACTTTAACGACCGCGTCCGGAAAGCGTTTGCGCAGATGCTCGGCGATCGCTGCCGCGGTCGAGGCTCTTCCGGCCCCTGCTGCGCCCACGAAGATGGCGTTCGGCGCGGTCGCATCGAGCAATTCAACGATCGTTTCGAGCATGCGGCGTGCAGCTTCCGCGGCACCGACCGAGGTGGCGTTTGCGGCCGGCCCGCGGTGGATGCGCACGGCGGCGCCGTCCTTAGCGAATGCCGCAACGGTTTCCGTGCCGCCGGCGTCTACGCCGACGGTTATCCGCGGCACTCCCGCTCTACTCGACGAAGCAACGCCGGCAACTCATACGGCGCTACCGCGCCCAGCACGGCGCCTTCCCGCGCGCCGGTTGCTGAAGGCAGGTTCGATGCGCGTCCGCGCAGCGTTTCGTATCCCAGAACGGCGAACGCAATCGCTTCCTTTGCGTCCGGGTCGATGTCCATCGTGGCCGTGGTTTCGACGCGGGACTCCGGGAGCAGCTGCGCCAGCCGCTGCACGATCGCGGTATTGCGCGCGCCGCCGCCGCTGACAACCACAGCTGAACCGGCGGGCGCGTACGACTTTACTGCGCCGGCGATCGTGCGGGCCGTCAAAGCAGCCAACGTTGCGGCGCCGTCTTCGATGCTCAGCGCATCGAGCCGGTAGCGATACGCGTCAAGAAACTGCTTACCGAAGCGCTCTCGTCCCGTGGTCTTGGGCGCAGGCAACGAAAAGTATGGATCGCGCAGCATGGCGTCGAGCGTTTCGCCGTCGACGCTTCCCCGTTGCGCGAGCCGGCCGCTTTCATCGAAGCGTTCCGATCCTGCGGTGCGGTCTTGCATGAACGCATCGAGCAACATGTTTCCCGGACCGCTGTCGAATGCGACCACGTCGCTCATCGGGCCGTCCTTTTTGAGCACGGTCAGATTGGCGATGCCGCCGATGTTCACCGCGACGCGATCTTCGGTGCCGCTTCGCAGAAGCAACGCATCGACATACGGCACGAGGGGCGCCCCGTGCCCTCCGGCGGCACAGTCGGCGCTGCGGAAATCGAAACACACGCTTGCGCGAACGGCGTCGCGGATCGCAAAAGCGTCTCCGATCTGGAGCGTCGCGTGACGATCGCCGTCATGGTAGAGCGTCAGTCCATGGGACGCAGCGTAATCCGGTTGCGTATCGCCGGCGATTTGGGCGGCGCGGGCTGCGAACGTTTCGCCGAGCAGTCGGTGCAACATCGCGGTTTCTTGCGCACTGCCTGCGTTCGGCGGGAGCGCCGCCCGGATCGCCTGGTGAAGTCGCGGATCGAACGGCGTGGTCGCGAACCGCCGCAGGCTGACATGATAGGAGGCCCCACGCGGGACGAGCTCGATCAATGCCGCATCCACGCCGTCCAACGAGGTGCCGCTCATCAAACCGACCGCGATCATGGCGAACGATCCAGCTCTTCGATCATTGCTGAATAGAAGGCCGCACGCAGATCGCGGATATCGTTGCGCCCAAAGTAGACGGCGTTCGTGAGCAGCGTTCCGCTGCAGTCCCGTTGCGGATCGGCCCACACGCTGGTGCCGACAAATCCGGTGTGCCCGAACGTCCGCGAGCTGAAAAGAGGGCCGCACGAGTTGTCGTCCGTCGTCTTGAGCGCCCACCCGAGACCGCGCCGAAGCACAGGATCGAAAGCCTGTTCCGTTACGGCTTCTTGGGCAACGCTTTCATGCAAAAACGAGCGTCCGTCCGTGGATTGCGGCGAGGTACTGTTCGGTGATCCATGCGACGTCGGCGGCAGAGCCGAACAGTCCGGCATGTCCGGCGATCCCACCCATCAAGAATGCTTTTTCGTCGTGCACGAATCCCTGAACCCGGCCACGCCATTCGTCTGCTTCCGTAGCGGGTATCGCGCTTCTCTCGCGCGGACGGAATCCCACCATTGAGCCGGGGTTGCCGAAAGATCGAATTTGCGACACCAAACCCTGGCCGGATAGTCGTCGGAGCAACTCCCCTATAGCGATGAAGCCGAGATCGCTGTAAATGACGCAGGCGCCCGGCTCGCAAACGAGTTCCCGGCGCAAGGCGTAGCCGACGATGTCTCGGCCGAGCAGCTCGCGGTAATCCGCGCCCGAGTTCATGCCGGAGTCGTGCGCCAGCAGCCTGCGCGCCGTGATCGGCGCATGCGGCGTCTGCACCCACTCGGGAAGCCATTGCACGAGCGGAGCATCCAATGAAACGGCGCGTGTCTGCACCGCTTGCAGCAGCAGCGACGCGACGAAGATCTTCGTCAGCGACGCGAGATCGAAACGGGTATCGACGTAGACCGGTCGTGCGTGTTCGTCCGCCCGCGTAGCGCCGTATGCGCGCTCAAAGCGGGCTCTGCCGCCTTGTTCGATCCTGGCGACCGCAGCGGTAAACTGCGTGCCGCACGCGTCGCGCAGAACTTCTTCGACACCGCGCCACGCGCGCCGGCGTGCCTTCAAAAATGAATCGCCGAGTGCAGCGGCAATCTGCCTTCCGGCTCGCAGCCTGCGAACATGACGGCGTCCAACCCTGCTATCGAAGGCCGATCGTCGCCGTACGAAAGGAGCACGTGGCGCGCCGGCGTGCAGGCAAGCCCATCGAACGGTTCGCGAACTGAAACGATCAACGCATCGGGTTGGCACGCGATGATTTGTTGGATGGCGTGCTGTTGGGCGGGATGATCGCCGGCGCGTCGCATCAGCACGATCGCGCGCCGGCCGGACTCGGATAAGCTCGCGAGCGCGTTCGTTACTTGTGCCTCCGTCGGATTCAACGGCACGCGCAGGACCGGAACGTTCCAGTTCTCACCGGGCGAAGGGTGCTCGCTGTGCCGCCCCTGCGCCCCTTCGGTGGTTTCGCCTTCAAAGCTGACGATCGCGCTGTTCGCCGGATCTGCACCGGGTTCACCGCGGAACAGCGTTATCGCGCGACGGCCGATCTGCATTCCCACGCCGGCGTGCGGCGGCGCGGCGTTCAGCGGCAAAGGCTCCTGCAACTCACGCCGCAGCTCGGCCAAGCGTGAAACGGCCTCTTCAAAGCGTTTGCGGCCGAGTTCGCCCGAACGCAAAGCGGCGTCGATCGCATTGGCGCATTGTTCGGCTAACTCGAGCGAATGGCTGATCAGGACGCAATCGGCACCGGCGCACAACGCCCGCACGGCAGCCTGCGTCGAGCCCATATAACGGGCGACGGCGTCCATCTGGAGGCAATCCGTAAAACAGACGCCGCGAAAGCCGATCTCTTCGCGCAACACGTGCGTCAAGAGACGCCCAGACATCGTCGCCGGAGCGTCATCGAAGGCGCGCAGCACCACGTGCGCCGTCATTACCGCTCGAGCCTGCGGCAGCAATTCCGCGAACGGCCGAATGTCGTCGTCGCGCAACGTGCTTTCGGGAAGCTCGCTCACCGGAAGGTTGGTATGCGAATCGTCGGGCGTGGAGCCGTGTCCGGGGAAGTGTTTGTACGTCGCGACGACGCCCGATCGCTCGAGGCCCCGCGCCAACGACCCGGCAAGGTTGACCACTTGGGCCGGCTCGTCGCCGAACGCGCGGGCGCCGATCACGGTATTTCCATCGTAGCGCAACAGATCGAGGACGGGAGCAAAGTCAAGATTGATGCCGGCCCGCCGAAGATCGAAGCCGAGTTGTTCGCCGGCACGGGCCGCAAGCTGCGCATCACCCGTCGCCCCCAGCGAAAGCATCGGCGGCAGCGCTTCGACGCCGTCGCGTAAGCGCGCGACGCGGCCGCCTTCTTGATCGACCGCGATGATCGGCTGGTCCAACTGCTCGCGAATCCGGTCCGTTAAGGCACGCAGTTGCGCAAGCGTCGCAACGTTTCGCGAAAACAACACGAGCCCGGCGAGCGGCACGCGCTTCAGGTAATCGGCCAGCGCCGGTGTGATTTCGAGGCCGTCAAAGCCGCAGCAGATAACCGCAGCAGATTCGCGGCTCACCGTATCAATTTTCCGTCGCTCTTTGCAAAGCGCCGGACGAACGCCGGATCGAACGTAAACCGCACGATTTCACCTGGCGCCGGCAGGGGACGCTGCACGCCCATGCGCGCCAAAACCGTGCCGCTATCGCCGGCGATCTTGACGTAAGCGTCTGCGCCGGCAAACTCGACGCCCACCACCCGGCCCTGCCGGTCGCCCTGCGGATCGACGCGCACGTGTTCCGGACGGATTGCGAGCAGCGACGCACTCTCTTCCAGCACGTTGATCGGCGTTGCGCCGAAGAACTTCGCCACCTGCAAGTCAACGGGATACTCGTACACGTACTGAGGAGCGCCGCACTGGACAAATCGGCCCGCCAGCATGATGGCCAGGCAATCTCCGATGCCGAGCGCCTCGGCGTGATCGTGCGTCACGTAAATCGTCGGGCCGGCAAAGCTGCGCCGAAACGCCGCAAATTCCGCCCGGACGCTTGCGCGCAGCGGCGGATCCAAATGGGCGAACGGCTCGTCCAAGAGCAGCACGCGGGGATCGCTCAGCAAGGCGCGCGCGAAAGCCGCGCGTTGCCGTTCACCGCCCGACAAGCGGTCCGGCTTCTCCCGCAGGTGATCGGCGAGACCGAGGGCCGCGGCAACACCCTGTATTCGCGCGTTCTTTCGTGCTTGTCCGGATCGGGAGATGCCGAAGGCCAAGTTTGCGCCCAAGGTCATGTGCGGAAAGAGCGCGCCGTCTTGAAAGACCAATGCTACGCGACGCCGTTCCGCGGGAACGTTCGTCAGCTCAGCGCCGTCCAAAAAGACGGCGCCGGCATCAAGATTTTCCAGTCCCGCGATCGTCCGAAGCAGCGTTGTCTTGCCGGCGCCGCTCGGCCCTAGGACGACGAGCGTTTCACCGGCTTCCACGGTAAACGAAACGTCGTCGATTGCGGAACGGCTATGCCCGGCGAGCGCGCGAAATTTCTTTACAAGGCCGCGCGCCTCGAGCGCGGCCGAAGGGTCAGCGGATGCGGATGATTTGCGCGACGAGACGGCCGCCGATGTCGCTGAAGTCAATATCGACTCTGCTGCCGCGCCGGATATCTGAAAACGATGCAAACCCGCCGCCACGGAAGATGCTCGTGCTCGGCGTTACCGCAACCGAAATTCGGCCGCCGGCCCCGGCGACCAAAATCGTTGCGGAGCTGTAGTCGACTGCGAGCACTCTGCCGCTGAGGGCGCCATGCGTCTGCGCGGGTGCAGCAACGTGGGCGTGCCCGTGACCGGCGCCCGGCGGCGGGTCGGCCATGGCAAAGCCGGTGGCCGCCAGTACGGCGGCAAGCATCGCCGGGCCAACCAGTCGCGTGAATTCCATCTCGTTCTATTCAACGCGAATGCTCAAGCAAGCGTTTCATGGCCTGCGAGCTCGCCGTCATAGTAGTCCAGTACCGGAGCGGCGCGGAGCATCAACCGTCGCGCGTGCGTCTCAACCAAGATTTTGTTGGAATCAGGGTAGCAGCAAACCTCATACTCCGGGGAATTCATGCCTAGCAAGAGGAGCTTGCAGGGCGACGCCGATTCGTTGAGGAGTTGATGGGCGCCCCGATCGCCCGTCGGAAACGCAATCACATCGCCGCGGCGGCAGCGCATCGTTCCACGTGGCGTTCGAATCGACGGCTCGCCCTCAAGGACGAAAAACATTTCCTCTTCGCGATCGTGCGAATGTAATGGACAGAACCGGTTCCCCGGCGGAATTTCGGCCAAACGATACCCGAGTTGCCTGGCGCCGATGAAAAACCCGATCTCCGCATCGCGAATGCGATACCGCTCGACGCGATCGTCTTTCCAACTCAGTTCGTCGATGTTGATCCGATTCGCCGCCGGCCCGGCCTGCGTTTCAATCAGCACTCCGAGCGCCGCATCCGCGCCGCCGAACAACGGTAGACCATCGCACAAGAGGAGGCTGTCGAGCTGGAGCGCCCACAATCGCCTGAGCGAAAGCGCCAACGCGGCGGGGTCGGCGAGTTTGCCCGAACCGAGAAAGCTGAGCGAACCGGCGGGTGTGCCGATCAACGCATCGCCGACGATCGCCGCCTTGTGCCGCGGCAGATGAATCGCGACTTCACCGGGCGTTTTTCCGCCTTCCAACCCGATAGCGAAAGCGCCGCGGAAGATTTCTTCGCCGTCTGAAAACGTGCGATCGATCGGGATGTCGAAGAGCGGCGCCTCTTCGCGAGAAACGGCGATTGCGCAGTTGAAGCGTGCGCGTAACGCTGCAGCAGCACGGCGATGATCGCGGTTCGTCAGCACAACGGTTTGCAAACCGCCAAGCGCTTCAATCTGCGCGATACCATCGGCATCCAGCTCCAACGGGTCCACTGCAGCGGCGTCACCCGCCCCAAAGAGATAGCTGTTGAACGCCATGCCGCGATCCGGCTGCCAAGCCGACCACATCCATCCCTGAGGTATCGCGAGCGGTGAAATCATGCGTGCAGCTCCTTCCAGTAGGCGGCGGCCGCTCCATCTTCCCCCGCGCGCGCCCGTGCGGCCGCATCGCGCAAACGGACCACGCTTGCATCATCGGCCGGTTTGCCGGCCAACGTCAACCGGAAGGCCACCAGCGTTAAGTCGGGAGTCCGATCTTTGAGCATCTCCATGCCTCGATAGAATGCAGCGGCGCGCGGCAAATCGGATCGGCGCTCGAGCAATTGAGCAATAACTTTTCCTTTTGCGGGCTGCCCTTCAAGAAGGTAGCGGTCGAGTACTTCGAAGTCCATGTTGTGGGTCGTTTCGCCGCAGCGCTCGTGCTGGTCTTCGCTGTTGCCCCGCCTGCGGCCGCCGCTCCGGCGCCGCTAAGAGCATTTCTCGACCAAATGCGTACCGCAAATCGGGACCTGTACCGCGCGCATCTGATTGGAACGCTGACGACCTCTACGGAGCCGAGCGTGAGGGTGGAGTCGCAAGGAGCGCAAATCTGGCTGCAACGCTGCTGGGGCGCGATCTGCAGTGGAGACTTTTTCGACGGCGTCCGCCTGTACGATGTGGATTTGAATCAGACGGCGCTTCCCGCGAACCTGCCTTCCGGCGCATTCCGAGCCGTGCGGACTGCCGCATCTCTCTCTTTTCTGGCGCCGGAGTTCGCAAGCCACGGCGGCCGAGTCATCGACCGCGGCACGGAGCGTTTTGCGGGACGCGCTTGCCGCCAGCTTCGGATCGAACAGCCGCAAGGGACGCCGGTCTTGGTTTTTGTCGACGCAAAAACCGGTTTGCTCGCCGGGATCCGCTTGAGCGGCAGCGGAGATCAATACACTTACGCCGATTATCGCCGCGTCGCCGCGTATTGGTTGCCCTTCGCGGTGGATCAGAACGGCGCCCCGCTGGAGCGCTTCGAGCTCGCGATCCGTTACCGCCGCACCGTTTCAAAAACCTGCGGGATTGGCGCCAGCATTAAGCGGCGCGGCGTCGTTCAACATCGATCCGCAAAGTGCGTCTCCGGTCGGCGACTGCCGGATCGCTGGGCAGGCCGCTCGTTGCCTGATCGACACCGGAGACTCCGGCCTCTCGATGAGTCTCGAGCTTGCCGAACAGCTCGGACTGCAGGCGGTGGGAACGTACCGCGTCAGCGGCCTGGGGAACTACGCAACTGAAGTGGTGCGCGTCGGACCACTGCAAATCGGAGAGGTGCGTTTTCCTGCCGCCGATTATGCCGTGCTGCCGGACATCCACCGCTACGGATACGATCTGGTCTTAGGCGCCGACATCCTGGCGCAGTCGCGCGTCACCATCGACAACGCTCGGCATACGGTGGTCTTTGCGCAAACCGGCGATGCACCGGCGCCTGCAAGCCTCCCCATTACGTTTCACAACTTCATTCCCGTCATCGACGTCGCGCTGGACGGCGTGCCGGCCCAGCTGAGCGTCGATACCGGCGATCAATCCGCCATCAATCTTTCGGAAGCGTTCTATACTGCGCACCCGTCACTGTTCTCGATCAGCGAGTCGCGCTGGGTCGCCGGCGTCGGAGGTGAAAGCGTCGAAATGCTGGGGCGAATTGGCGCGGTGCGCGTCGGAGACTACGATCTTGGGCCGCAACCGATCGGCGTGACGCGAACGCTTCAAGGCACCGCCGACGGTCATTTGGGCGCCGGTTTTCTCTCTGCGTTCACCGTGATGCTCGACTATCCGCACGCGCGCTTTGCCTTGGTTCCGCGCGGCGGTTCCCGCTGACCCGGATTTACAACAGCGAGCGCACGAATGACGCTGCAGCATCCAGTACCAGCGCGGGGCGCTGCCGATGGGGAACGTGTGCGCAATCCGCGAGGTATAAGGCGTCCACCGGGCCGGTGCAGCGCTGCAGCAGCGCCTCGATCTGCGAAAAGGTGCCGTATTCGTCCATCGCGCCCGCAATAGCGAACATCGGCGCGTTCACGTACGGCAACGCATCGACGATGTTCCAAGATCGGAACGCCGGATCGAGCCAAATGTCGTTCCAACCGTAAAACGTCCGCCGCACGTCGGCATGGTACGGCGCGAGACGGGCCGGCAGATCGCCGGATTCGAACGCGCGCTTAGCTGCACGGATGCCTTCGATCGAGCGATCCTCTACGAAGACGTGCGGCGCTTCCAACACCAAACCGCGCACCGTTTGCGCGGGCTGCGCTGCGTAGATCAAGGCAATGGAGGCGCCGTCGCTGTGGCCAATCAGGATCGCGTCGGCGATGCCCATCGTTTGCAGCACGTTCGGCAACGATCGCTGCGCTTCGTCGTGCATGTACCGCACGCCGCGGCTTTCCCCCAGCACTTCGGAAAAGCCGTTGCCGTAGCGCGAATACACCAGGCCGGCGCAGCCCGTGCGGGAGCACAGTTCTTGCGGAAACCCTTTCCACATGTTCGTCGATCCGAGGCCTTCGTGCAGGAAGACCAAAACGGTTTGGTCGCTGCCGCTCGAGGGAATCTGCAACGTTTCCAGACGATGCCCGCCGGCCTCGATCACGGAGAAGCGATCGAGCTCCACGAATTCGACGCGCCGCGCCAAACGATTTTGGATGCGGGAATACGCGTGAGGTTGCACGCGCTGATCGAGCTTCGCCGCCCATGCCAAAAGGCCGCGACCGCAAGCGGAATCGTCCGGTACTGCGTCAATCTCAGCGTGAAACCGCTGCCGTAGCGCGGGGCGCGCGGCGTCGGCGCCGATCCGTCGAGCGTATAGCGCAGCGTCGCGTTCGGCATGGCGTCGTCGAACGCCACATGAACCCGCGAGCCGGCCGTCGCGGCATTAACGCTCTGCGTGCGGCCCGCCAGCGAAGAGAACGCGAGTCGCGCTCCTCCAATGACGATGCGCGGAGCGGGCAGCCGGAATGTATAGTCGCGAGAAGCAAGCCAGGTCAGCTGTGCCGGCAGCCGCGCATAAAAACCCTCCCAACCTTTTCGCTGATGCGCAGTCCACAGCACTTCGGAGAGCGCAAGCTCGCGCGGCAACGCCATGTAGAAGAGCTGTTCCGGCGTCGAAATGTGTTCCGTCCAGAGTTGCGCCTCGCCGCCGAGGAGCTGTTGTGCCGCCTGGCCCAAACCCGCGGGCTTTATGTCGAAGTCGTAGACCTGTTCGAGTGTCGCCATGTGCCGCGTGCCGCGCGGCTCCTGTGCGGCGTCTCCTTGCACCGCGTCGAAGTAAAGCGGCGCATGCGCAACGATTGTCGGGTTTCCTCGACTCGCTGCGGCGGCGACCAGCGCCGGCGATTGCCACACCATGATCGCCGCACCCGTGCCGAGCCGTGGGTTCAGGATTTCATCCCAGCCGACGATGCGCCGGCCGCGTGATTCGACGAACCTTTCGATGCCGTCAGTAAATCGCGGCTGCAGCGCGGCGAGGGGGTGCGGCACTTCGTCGCCGCCGACGTGCACGTACTGCCCTGGAAAAAGCGCCATCGCTTCCCCCAAGATTTGTTTCCAGAACGCAATGCTCGGTGCGTCTTCACAAGACGTGTCTTCGCCGCAGGAGTACGAGCGATACGCCGACAGCGCCGCGCCGGCGTGCGAAGGCATGTCAATCTCCGGAACCACGGTGACGTAACGCCGGCTCGCGTACGCGATCACCTCACGTATTTGCGCGGGCGTGTAGTGGGGCCGGTGCGCCGTAAGGCGCGGAAGCGATCCGACGGGAAGCGTCCATCCTTGATCGTCGGTCAAGTGCCAGTGAAAGATGTTCAACTTATAATGCGCGGCGACGTCGATAAAGCGCTTCACCACCGAAGATGTGAAAAAGTGACGCGCCACGTCCAGCTGAATGCCGCGCCAACGATACTGTGGCCAATCCGTGATGTCGGCGCACCGTATCCAGCGCTCGCCATGCGCGCGAACCGTCATTTGCGAGAGCGTTTGAAGCGCATAAAATGTTCCGGCGTGCGTGCCCATGATACGAATGCCGCGTTCGTCGATGCTCAAGCGGTAGGCTTCGGGACCACCGCTAACCGGGGGTGACGAGAACTGGACGTTCGCACGGGCGCCCCGCGACGTATGGTACGCGCATGGTAACGCGCGAACGAAGCGCGGCTGCGGCACGACGTCGATCGGCGGCAACGAGGTTGCAATGCTCAGCGCCAGCGCCGCAAAGACGATCACGCTTGAACCAGGCGATCGTATCGTCGCAGTTGCGGAAAGAAGAGCGCCCACAGCACGATGACGGCGATCGTCGCCGCGCCTCCGGCGACCACCGAATTGACGGTGCCGATCAATGCGGCGAGCGCCCCGGACTCAAAAGCTCCAGCTCGTTCGACGCGCCGATAAAGACGTTTTCCACGGCGCCGACCCGGCCGCGCATAGGATCCGGCGTCCCGAGCTGCACGAGCGCGCTGCGGATAACGACGCTGACCATGTCGAATCCACCGACGAGCACGAGCGCCACGATTGAAACGATGAAGTTTCGCGAGAGTCCGAATACGATCGTAAAGATGCCGAACATCATCACGCACACAAACAGCAGCCGTCCCGCTCCGGTTTCGATCGGCTTTCGCGCAATGTACGCCGCCACGATCATCGCACCGATTCCAGGGGCGGCTCGCAGCACGCCGAAGCCGGCCGGGCCGACGCTTAAGATCTTCGTGGCGTACACGGGCAACAGCGCCGTCGCACCGCCGAAGAGGACGGCAAACAGATCCAGCGAGATCGCGCCGAGGATCACTCTCTGCGAAAAGATGAAACGCAACCCGTCGAGCGCCGCTGCTACACTCGCCGCCGTTTGCAGTGCGTGGCGGGGGCGTAATCGCGAAAAACCGGCCGCCGCAACGACGTACATGCACGCCGCTACCTCAAAGGCGATTGGAGTCTTTACGGCAATGAGGACCCCCGCAAGAGCGGGCGCCGCGACCGTAATGGCTTGACCGACCGACGACGTTAGGGCCTGCGCTCGCACGTAGCGGTCCGGTTCGACGATGTTCGCCAGTAACGAACGCTGCGCGGGAATGAGCGTTGAGTGTGCAATGCCGACGAGCGCGATGGCGGCAAGAAAAATTCCAACGGAATGGACTCGGAGGAACACCAGCGCCAGCACCCCGCATAATGCGATCGCTTCAGCAACACTGGCCGAAACGCAAATCGCTCGACGATCGTAATGGTCCGCCAGCATGCCGGCCGGTATTGCAAGAACGAGCTGCGGAACGAAGAGCACTAAGCCGACGAGCCCCAGATCAAGAGGCTGATGGCGCAGCATGAAGACTTGCCACGCTACTGCGGCCTCTTCGATCCCGTAAGCCAGCAAGCTACCCATGCGGCCACAGAAGTACGCCGCAAAGTCGCCGGAGCGAATCAGGCCGGGGTTGACGTGCCTGCGATCTCCGGAGCGGCGCCGCCGTGTTCTTCCACCCAATGGCATGCGGCGAAGTGCCCCGGCCGATACTCGGTAAAGGGCGGAATCTCGAGTTTGCAGCGCTCGAACGCGATCGGGCAGCGCGTGTGAAAGCGGCATCCTGAAGGCGGGTTAACGGGCGAGGGAATGTCGCCGGTGAGCACGATTCTTTTTCGCCGGCGTTCGACGTGCGGATCCGGAATCGGGATCGCGGAAAGCAGCGACTGCGTATACGGATGCAGCGGACGTTCGTAGAGGTCGTCGCGCTCCGCAAACTCCATGATCTTGCCGACGTACATCACCGCCACGCGCGTCGAGATGTGCCGCACGACTGAAAGATCGTGGGCGATGAAGAGATACGTTAGGCCGAGCTGCGACTGCAGATCTTCGAGCAAGTTGATGACCTGCGCTTGAATCGACACGTCCAGCGCCGAAACGGGTTCATCGCAGACGATGAACTTCGGATCGACCGCCAGAGCGCGCGCGATTCCGATGCGCTGCCGCTGGCCGCCGGAGAACTCGTGCGGATACCGGTTTGCGTGATACGGCTGCAGGCCGACGCGCCTCAGGAGTTCCTGCACGCGCATTTGCGCATTCTTTCCGGTCGCGATGTGGTGGATCTTCAGCGGTTCGCCGACGATGTCGCCGACCGACATCCGAGGGTTCAGCGAGGCGAACGGATCCTGGAAGATAATCTGCATCTCTTTGCGGAGCCGGCGGATCTCCCCGCGCGGCAGCTTCAAAATCGGTCTGCCGTCGAAGCAAACTTCGCCGCTCGTCGCAGGAAGCAGTCGAAGAATCACTCGCCCCACGGTCGTTTTTCCCGATCCGGATTCGCCGACCAGCCCGAGCGTTTCACCGGGTTTGATCGACAGATCGACCCCGTCCACCGCCTTCACGTCGCCGACGTGGCGCGAGAGCAGTCCGGCATGGATCGGAAAATACTTATACAGGTCGGTGACTTCGATCAAGTTCGTCGCCGGGGCGGCGGTCGGAACTTCCTTCGTCGTCACCGTCATGCGGGAGCGCCCTGCGTGGGGGAAACCGTCTCGACTTCCACGGGACGTTGGTCCTTCGAACGTTCGTCGTAGAGCCAGCACCTCGCGACGTGCGCTTCACCGAAATCGTAGACGGGAACGGGTTCGTCGCAAATGGGCATGCGAAAGCGGCAGCGCGGAGCGAACGCGCATCCCGGCGGCAGACGAAGCAAGTTCGGCGGCTGTCCCGGAATCGGTTCTAAGCGTCCGCGTTTTCGCTCGTCCAAGCGGGGCAGCGACGCCAATAATCCTTGCGTGTAGGGCATCTTCGGCGAATCGAAGATCTGCTCGGCGGTTCCGTACTCTACCATGTTGCCGCCGTACATCACCAGCACGTTTTCACACACTTCCGCCACGATGCCGAGGTCGTGCGTGATCATGATGATTGCGGCGCCGGTATCGCGCTGCATCTCGTTCATCAGCTCCAGAATCTGGGCTTGGATGGTGACGTCGAGCGCCGTCGTGGGCTCATCGGCAATGAGAAGCTGCGGATCGCAGGAGAGGGCCATGGCGATCATCACTCTCTGCCGCATGCCGCCCGAAAACTGGTGGGGATACTCGCGAATGCGCTTCTCGGGAAGCGGAATGCGCACTTTCTTGAACATCTCGATCGTCTTGTCGATTGCGTCTCTCTTGCTGTAGCCCAAATGCAACTGCACGGCTTCAGCAATCTGTTCGCCGACGGTCAGCACGGGATTCAGGGACGTCATCGGATCCTGAAAGATCATGGCAATCTTGTTGCCGCGGATGCGCCGCATCTCGGCTTCGCTCTTCTTCAGCAGATCTTCGCCGTCGAACCATACCTCGCTGCGGCGATCGATTTCGCCGGGGCGCGTGATCAAGCGCATGATCGAGAGCGCGTTGACCGATTTGCCGGATCCGGATTCGCCGACAATCCCTAACGTACGACCCTGTTCTAAGGTGTAGGAGAGCCCGTTTACCGCGGTAACGACGCCGTCTTCGGTCAAGAACGTTGTCCGAAGATTCTTGACGTCGAGCAGCGGCATCGCGCTAGAGGCCGGTAAGCGAAAGGATCGTGCCGACGATCACAAATGCGACCGCGGCGACGCCCGTCACCCGTTTGAGCTGCTCTTCCGCGCCCGGACGGCCGTACGCCGATTCAACCCGCCCGCCGATCGTTCCCGACAGCCCTTCTTGCCGCGTCGTCTGGATAGCGAGCAGCGCGATCAGCGCCAGCGCCGCGATCACGAAGATGCCGCCAAGCGTGTGCGTGAGCCAGCCGGCGTGTTGCTGAAACCACGTCTGCGCTTGCGGAGAGTAGTTGATGCCCTGCGGTACTTGCATCGGCCCGGGCGTCGGAACGGTACTCAGGGGCACCTTGATTGGCGCAGCAGCTAAAATCTGCACGAAGCCGAATTGTAACATGGACTAGACGGCAGCCACAAGAACACTGGCGACGCGCCCGGCGATGTGTTCGCCGGTCAAGCCGATCTGCGCGCGCTGCTTGGCTTGCGAATCATGCGCAACGAGCACGGAAGGTACGCCGATGCGTTCAACGCGCACGTTGATGCCGCGGTCGGACACGAATTCCAACACCGCCGAACCGAATCCGCCCGCGAGCGAATGCTCCTCCAGCGTGAGCAGATGCGAATGGTTTGACGCCAGTTCGAGGATCAGCGCCTCGTCCAGCGGCTTGGCGAATCGCATGTTGACGACGGTCGGTTTGCGCGCATCGTCCAGGAGATCGTACGCGTCGAGCGCCGCATCGAGGGTATTGCCGTAGGCGAGTATCGCCGCGCCGCTGCCCGTTCGCAGCACTTCTGCGCGGCCTTGCACGATGGGAGCAACGGGATCGCGATGCTTGCCGCTCGTGGATCCGCGAGGGTAGCGCATCGCTGCAGGGCCGCCGAGCGAGAGCGCGTGCTCCAGCATCGGCAGCACTTCTTCTTCGTTGCGCGGCGCCATGACCGTCATGTTGGGCAACGTGCGCAAATACGCAATATCGTACAGGCCCATGTGCGTCGGTCCATCGTCTCCCACGAAGCCTGCGCGATCCATGCAAAACACTACCGGAAGGTTCTGAACGCAAACGTCGTGGACGACCTGATCGTACGCTCGCTGCAAGAACGTCGAGTAAATCGCGCAGACGGGCTTCATGCCGGCAGTCGCGGCGCCGGCCGCAAAACAGACTGCATGCGCTTCGGCGATCCCGACATCGTAGTAGCGATCGGGAAAATGCTTGCCGAACTTTGAGAGTCCGGTTCCGTCGGGCATAGCGGCGGTGATGCCGATGACGCGCGGGTCCTTCTGCGCGATCGCGATCATGGCATCGCCGAAGACGTCCTGGAACTTCGGCGCAGCTCCGGGCGCCGGCTTTTTGGATCCGTTGGACGGCTCGAATGCGTTTGCGCCGATGCCGTGAAACGTTCTGGAGTCGCGCTCCGCCGGTTCGTAGCCCTTGCCTTTGACGGTGCGGACGTGCAGGAGCACGGCGCGCGGGATCGATCGCGCCGTTTCGAGCGCGTCGACCAGCACGTCGAAATTGTGTCCGTCGACCGGTCCAATGTACCGAAAGCCGAGCTCTTCGAAAATAACGGCGGCCTTTTCGGCGGGAGCGATGAAGCGCATGGCTCCGATCTCCGCCGACTCAAAGGCCTTTTTCACCATCTTGCCCAGCGGAAGGTGGTCGAGAACCGTTTTTCCCGTGCGCCTAGCAAGGTTCGCGAGCGGCTTGCTGCGTTGCAGCGAAAGATACGACGCGATGGACCCCACGTTCGGTGCGATCGACATCTCGTTGTCGTTCAGGATCACGATGAAGTTCGTGCGCATGCCGCCGGCGTTGTTGAGTCCTTCGTACGCCAAACCGCCCGTCAGCGCGCCGTCGCCGACGACTGCAACGACCGCTTCGGTGCCGCCCTGATGATCGCGAGCTTTTGCCATGCCAAGAGCGGCCGAAGCTCCTGTGCTCGCGTGCCCCGCGCCGAAACAATCGTACTCGGATTCGGAACGCATCGCGAAGCCCGACAGGCCTCCGCCTTTGCGGATCGTCGAAAGCCGGTCGCGCCGGCCGGTCAAGATTTTGTGCACGTACGTCTGATGGCTCACATCCCAGACGATGCGATCGCGCGGAAGATCGAAAACGCGGTGCAGCGCCAGCGTCAGTTCCACGACGCCGAGATTTGGGGCGAGATGGCCGCCGTTGAGCGCACAGACCTGCACGAGCGATTCGCGGATCTCTTGCGCGAGCGTATCGATTTCGGGGCGCGAGAGCGCCTTTACGTCCGCGGGGGAATTGATGCGTTCGATGACCATGCTCGGGCGGTCATTCGACGCACCGGCGCGCACGGTCCCCCGCATGCCCTACAGGAACGAGCAGCCGAACGGTACTACTACGGAAGATGCTGGACGCCCGCGATCCGCGGCTGACGCCGTTGCCGGTGCGCCGCCGGCGCATCTGGCGAGAACTAGCGCGCATTCTCTCGACGATATTCAACCCGTTCCTCGCGGCGCTTGCGCTCTTTACGATCCTCTCCCACATGGAAGCGCGCGGCGTCGAGAGCTTCTGGACGCTGGTTTTCGTCAGCACGTTCTTCACCTCGATCGGACCGATGCTTTTCATCTTCTGGCTCTATGCCAGCGACAGGATCTCCGATCTCGATATGTCGCAGCGTCACGAGCGCGAGCAGGTCTTTACCGTATTCGTCGTTTTTTATTTGTGCGGGACGCTCACGCTCTATTTGGCCCATATGCCGAAGCTGATGATCGCCACGATGGCTGGATATTCGCTGGCGACCGTCGCGGTGCAGTACATTACCCGCTATTGGAAGATCAGCACGCACGCGCTCGGCATCACGGCGCCGCTGGTGACGCTCAGCCTCCTCTACGGCCGCGAGCCGCTGCCGTTCCTGGTGCTGATCCCGATGGTCTGCTGGGCTCGCATCTACTTGCGCGCGCACACCGTTGCGCAAGTCGTGGCCGGCGCGATGCTAGACTGCGTTCAGCGTTGCGTTCTTCCTGTACCTGTTTCATATCGTGGTGGTATAGGCACTGCCCAGCGCCGCGGAAACGTGGCGATAAAACGGTTCCGGATCGCCGCTGGTGAGGCATTGAACCGCGCCTGTGCCCGGCGGAACACCCCACTCCCTCACGAGCTCTGCCGTCCGGCGTGCGTGCTCGTTCGCCGGATCGATCAGATCGATCTCGGGGCTCAAAACTGCGCGAAAATGATTCGCGAGCAACGGATAATGCGTGCACGCCAAGACGACCGAATCGATTCCGCGCGGCAGCTGATCGCAGATTTGCGCGACCGCCCTTCGCGGTATCGCTCCCTCAAGTTGGCCACTCTCGACCAAAGGCACCAGTGCAGGGGCTGCGATCTCGATGACTTGCGCCTTCTGAACTCGGCCGCGAATCCGATTGCCGTACGCGCCGCTGCGCGCGGTCGCCGCCGTCGCCACAACGCCGACCTTGCGATGCCCGCGCCGTTCGAGCGCAATCGCCGCCGAATCAATCAGATCGACGATACGCGCGCGGGTGGCCGGCCAGCCATGCTGCGCCGCCATAGCGCATGACGTGTTGCACGCCATGACGATCGCGTCTGCACCCGCCGCCTCCAAACGGGCAAAGTTTTGCGCAAGCAGCTGCATGAGTTCTGCGGGCGTTCGATCGCCGTACGGCACGTGAGCTTGATCGGCAAAGAGCATCATGTCGTGCCGCGGCAGCAGCTCGCGTAACTTCTGCAGGACGGCCAAGCCGCCCAATCCTGAGTCGAACAGCCCTAGCAAATACGATTATGCTCGCGCATGCTTCGACAGGCTCAGCATGACACTTTCGTTGCCGTCCGTAGTAGCATTGTCAGCGCGCTCGCGTAGCGCATGTCGAAGCACGCGTCAAGACGAGTTGCCGATATAGTCGGTGATGCCGTCGGCGATGGCCTTTGCCATGGCTTGGCGCCAGGACGGCGATTCCAAAAGCTGCAGGTCGTCCGGGTTCGAAATGAATGCGGTTTCCACTAAGATCGCGGGCATCGTGGCGTGATGAACGACGTAGAGCATGTTTCGCACGATGCCGTCATCTTTGATCGTCAGCTCTTGCGCGATTCGCCGGTCTACGGCCTGCGCGAGCGGCAGGTCTATCGTCTTGTAGTAGAACGTCGTTGCCCCGTGCGGCCCCGCGTTCATAAAGGCGTTCACGTGTATGCTCACAAACACGCGCGCACCGTTGGAATTGGCGACGTTATCGCGCGCCTGCAGTTCGTCGTCGGCTGAGTCGTTGGGCGCATACACGTCCCGATCGCTGTCGCGCGTCATCATCACTTGCCATCCTCGCGCGACCAGAATTGCGCGCAACCGCCTGGCCATATCGAGGGTGAACGTTTTCTCGACCGCGTCGCCCCGTAAAGATCCCGCATCGCTTCCGCCGTGTCCCGGATCGATGACGATCAGGCGAGGATTGCGCGCGACAAACCGGCTAGGGCTAGGCAGCGCGGTAAACCGCCAACCCGGCGAAGGCGCCGGCGTGGCATAGGCGGCGGCGACGCCGCCCGTGTTGGACCCGGATCGCGGCACGTCAAGCGCTGCGAGCGCCCTCGACACGGAAACGGTGATCCCGCCGGCATCGGCGGCGACGCTGACGTCATTGTAATTGGCAAGCGAAAGCGCAACGCGAACGCCGTCGCCTTGCGGGCGAACTCGTACGGCCGAGATGGGATCGTTTGACCCGATCGCTTGCGGCGTGAAACTCAAACGCGCGCCGTGAATGTCGATCCACCAGCGGTTGTCCGGAGGACGCAGGCGATGCCAGTCCCATGCTGCCGCGCCCGTCAGAGCGATGCGAACCTGCGCACCGCCGCCGGTCGAGTGCACCTGTACCGACGTCACGGCCGGTGCCGCAGGCGCCGGCGACCCTGCTACGGGAGCCTGCGGCGCAGGCGGCACTTGTTGCGCGATCGATGCGCCCGCGCCGATCGCAATCGTGAAGTCGCGTTGGTCATCGGTTCCGGCGATCGCGCGAGGTGAACCGGGCGCGAGCTGCAAGGTCATGATGGTTCTCGGCCGTGAGGCGGCCCCCGCGGTCTGCACGTCGATCTGCCGCACAGGGCCGCCGGTGAACGTCCGCACCGCGGGCACTGTACTGCCGACGCCGTCAAAAACGACGACGACGGCATGTTCATCTTGCCGGACGATGCGGCCCGAGAGCGGCACGCCGGCGTGCGCGACGATCTTGATCGCGCTTCCGGTTCCGCGAACGTCGAGCGCCGCCAGCTGCGGCTGAAGGACGACTTGCGAACCATCTGGTTTGGGCGCAAGCTCCAGCGCACTCAGAAGCGCATCCAACGGCAGATATGCGCGGCCGTCGCGCATGAATGGCGCAATCTGGGCAGTGCGCGGCATCGGCCCGACGTCGTACGACTTCTCGCCCAATGCGAAGCTGATGACGGCAGGTTCCGCGGTCGTTACTAGGATGTACCGATCGCCTCTCTGCCACGTGATCGTCGCGCCGAGATCGTTCAAGAGCGTCCGCAGCCCTGAATCGTCGACCGCGATGGCCCGCTGCGCCCCTTGCACCGGGATCGCCGAGAGTGAGATTGGAGATCCTTGGAACGTGTACGTCACCGGTTGGGCCGAGGCCGGACGGGCAAAGGCCGCTACGGCGGCCAAGATCGCCGCGCTACCAACTCGAACGACGTAAGGGCTCATCGAGACTCCAGCTGACCTCCCGGAAGCGTGGTCACACGTTGGCCATCGACCAAAACTTGCACGGCATCGATCCCCGGCAGCGCCGTCAAGGTCCATACCAGCGCCTTGAACTCCCCGGCTTCACCTAGTTCACCGCTTTGATTGCGGACCTCGCGCGACAGATCGATCGTCGCCGTCGTACCGGTAACGCTCGCCGTACGGACATGCGTTCCCGGAGGGAATCGAATCGCGGCAACGTCGCTCGGCGGCCCCGCGATCGCTTGCGTCGCGGCGTAAATCAGCATGTCGCGCTTTTGCGATTGCACGTCCTCGCCCGCGGACGCCGGTCGGACGCTGACCGGCCATGGAACTTCGGAACTGCCGTCCTCTTTGGTGTAGTAGATCGTAACGCGGTTCGCGGGGCCGTTCCCGTGCCGCGACGACCATATCCATGCCACGATGGCCACTGCAACCAGAACGGCGATCAGCACGAGCACCCGTGGCGTTCTCACGGGATTAGTTTTTCTCGGGTTGCTGCTCGTTCTCCGCTTCAACTTCCCGCAACAACTGTGCGGCTTGATGCAGATCCGTTTCATGCTGCAGTTCGTCGCGCTTTTTGTGCGCCGGCGTCTCGATTGCCGGCTCCGCCCGGCGCAGCTCTTCCAGATCGTTGAGCGCCTTGGTGATTTTTCTGTCCGCGATCATTGCCAGCTGCAGAGCAAGGCGTGAGCGTTCTTCTTCCACCGCGCTTTGCGTATTTTCCGCACTTAAGATTGCAATCGCGATGACGACGTTGAACAGCTGCGCGATCGTATCGAGCCAAAAGAACGGCGGTTTATCGAACGGCAAACGGTACGCCGAAAAGATCGCGTTTATGGAAAGCCAGAGGATGATGAAAACGCCGACCGCGACGATCGAGCGAGGGCGTCCGATGCGGCGCACGATGTTCTGCACGAATCGTTCGTCCCGCGGCAAACGCGCGAGCCGGGCTTCCCGCACTTCTTCGATGGTCTGAACGGCTTCTTGCACGTGTTCGGGGTACTCTGCGGCAGTCATAACGGCGTTCTTTTTAGTACCGGGGTTGATGCAACCCCCGAAGCGAACGCTGCGCGCGTGCAGAGGACAGCTGCAGCGCCGGGCTTGCGCCGTTCCGTGACGCCCTGGGGTTCGTATGCGTGGGGATACGCCGACGTCGGGGCCGACATTTTCGTGGCGCTCGGTTTGGTCTTCGGCGTCGCGGCCGGAGCGTCAAACGTCGCGTTCCTGTTCGCCGGTCTGGTATACGTTTGCGTCGGACTGGCGTACACGGAACTCGCCGCCGCGTATCCGGTCGCCGGCGGCGGCCAGTACTTCGTCATGCGTGCGCTGGGCGATTGCTTCGGGTTTGTCGCCGGCTGGGCGGTGCTGCTGGACTTTACGATCGACATCACGCTTTTCGCCTGGGGCTGCGTCGGCTATCTAAGCCACCTCGTCCCGCAGCTTTCCGCGACAAGCCACGCCACCACGCACTTCATCGTGATTCTGATCCTCATCGTCGGACTCGGCTTCCTCAACGTGATCGGCGTCCGGGAAAGCACCGCGCTCAACGGCGTCGTCAGCGCTTTGGACATGGTGAGCGAAACGTCGATCCTGTTCCTCGGATTTCTCTTTACCTTCCGACCGGAGCTGCTGATCCATGCGATGCGCGTGGATTGGCCCTCGTCCTTTGCGCTGATGAACGGCATTTCGCTGGCGATCATTTCGTTCGTTGGACTCGAGTCGATCTCGCAAGCGGCTGAAGAAACAAACCGCCCGTCTACGACGATCCCGCGCACGTCGATTTCGCTGATCCTGACCATCCTGGTGTTTGCTTTGGGTTATTCGAACTTGGCGCTGGGCATGCAACCGTGGCATGCGGCGGCGCTTGGGCACGGTCAACAGTTTTGGCAAATCCTCGGCACGCCGCAGAACGCCGACAAAGCCGTCGCAGTCATTGCTTCAAACATTCCGTACTTCGGCGCTCTGGCGGCCATTTACGTTCCCGTGCTGGGCGCGGTGCTGTTGCTGATTTCAAGCAATGCCGGCGTCTTCGGAAGCTCGCGCATCGCCTATGCGATGAGCCAATCGGCGTTGCTCCCGCCGGCATTCCGGCGGGTGCATCCTCGTTACAAGACGCCCGCGCTTTCGATCGTCACCTTTACCGGTTTCGCCGTAATCGTTTTGTGCCTCGCGGCGCTGCAAGGCGACAACGGGTTCAATTTTCTGGGCGATCTGTACGCGTTCGGCGCGGCGCTGAGCTACACGCTGGTGTTCGTCGCGCTTCTCGCCCTGCGTTTCACCGATCGCGTAAGTCCTCGCCCCTTCAAAATTCCCTTAAGCATTCCGGTGCCGTATCGCGGCGCCAGAGTCGACGTTCCCATCGTCGGCGTCGCAGGATTGCTGGGCATCTTCGCGATCTTGATCTTCGTGCTGCTGACCCACCCCATTGGACGCATCGCCGGACCATCGTGGGTCTTCATCGGCCTGTGCGGGTACATACTGTATCGCAAGAAGCGCGGCTTACCGATCGTTCGCTCGCGCAAACGCGATTGGAACAGCGAACACCAAGCGATCTTGCTGGCCGCCGGCGAACTGGAGCTTATGGACGAACACCGAGCGAATGTGCGCGCCGCCGGCGGCGCGCAGTGACGTCGCGCGCGCAGGCGACCCGCTACGTGGACTGCCCATTTTCGGCAACGATCGAGTTTGCGCAACAGGCGCTGCTCAAAGAAAGCGACGTCACGATTTCGCCCGTCTCCCCCGAATCACCGGTCAGCGAGCGCGTCGCGGTTTCCACGGAAATGGTTGAAGACATCGAAGACACTGCTAGAAAGCACGAAGCCCTGAACGTGCACTGGAAACCGCAGCGAAGGTATCTGTTTCCGGATTTTCATGGCGTGCTGACCGTTCGTCCGCAAGCGCGAGGATCGTCGCTGCGGATCGACGGCACGTATCAGCCGCCGTTCGGCTCCCTAGGCAGAGTATTCGACGCCCTCGCCGGGCGAATCGTAGCGCGACGAACGCTGGAGCGTTTGTTGGATGATCTCGCACAGAAGATCGAAGCGCGCTGGGAAGCGTTTCGCGCCGAAGCTCCGGGACCGGAAACTCCTAGCGCGGCTGAAAATTCAAAGCAAGAGAGTTGATGCAGTAGCGCGCGCCGCTCGGCCCCGGGCCGTCGTCAAACACGTGGCCCAAGTGTGAATCGCAACGCCGACAGCGCACCTCGGTGCGGTGCATGCCCAGGCTCGTGTCGTCCAGCAGGCGCACGCGATCTTGGGCTTCGGGCTCCGTAAAGCTCGGCCAGCCGCAATGTGAGTCGAACTTCGCTTGCGAGGCAAACAGCTCGTTCCCGCAAGCCCCACAGACGTACGTGCCGTCATCGCGGACACGAAGCAAGCTGCCGCTGCCGGGCGGCTCCGTGCCGGCCTCACGAAGCACATGGTAGCGTTGCGGGCCAAGCTCGGCTCGCCACTCCTCTTCGGTTTTTTGAATTTCGGGCGTCACTTTGTTCTTCACTGCACCTTCAACAGTATGTAGCGTTGCAAACGATTCATCCGCGAGGATATCGGTGCGCCGCTGGTCGCGCGTCAGGGGACCCTCAGTGAGGCTTCGACGGGCTCAGCCTGACACGTAATTGTCATCCTGAGTAGCGGAAGCGTATCGAAGGACGCGGGGGGCGTCGAGCCCGCAGGGCGCTGTGTCATCCTGAGCCGCCGCAGTGCGGCGTGTCGAAGGGCGCCTATAAATAAAGAAGGGTGCCGCCCGGGCGCGGTACCCTTTGCAGATGAGCGGTCAGGAGGATTCCTCGCTTTCCGTTTATCCGCGCGCTTACCATAAAGGCCGCCACGTGGCGGCGAACATACCAAAAATTGGGTACTTGCGCGCTTAGAAGCCGGCGGTGCCTCGCGGCGTCCCCAAGCCCGTGATGAGATCGATGCCTAACGGCGGCACGTCGTTGAAGGCAGCCCGGTGTGAATACAGGGCGGCCGGCGTGCTGAACTGGCCCGAGAGCGCATAGGCGTCGGCAATCAGCGGAGCGCCGACGCTCGTGCCGCCTGCCACAAGCCAGCCGCCGGCAAGTGCGTCAAACATCGCAACGCCGGTCATGGGGTCCCCCACGGTCGCCACGTCGACCACTGAACGGCCGACCGGACAGAGGTTCAGCGGCTGCCAGGGCGGACGCGCGACGTACACGCTACATCCCCGGCCGCCGTAGAGCCACGGTTTCTCTTTCCACGTTCCTCCGGCGTTGCTCAGCGTCGTTCCGCCGACGCCGGTGACGTACTTGGAAGCCGCCGGATATGAAGGAAGGGCGGAGTCTCCGCTGCTGGCGGTGATCGCGACGCCGGGATGGTTGAAGTGCACGTCGAGCGCCGTTTCCTGGGGAAACTCGTTAGCGTAGTAGCTGTTGCTGACGGCGTGCGCGCCCAGGCGAACCGCGGTGTCGACTGCGTCGCCGAGGTCTTTTAGGCTTGCGGAATTCGCTTCAACGAGCAGAATTGAACAGTTCGGACAACCGGCCGACACCATGTCGACGTCGAGCGCCGATTCGATCGACCACGCCGTATTGATTGCTGGAAGCGGGCCGGCTTGACCGATCTGATTGACCTTCTGGAAACAGCCGGTCAGCGAAGGGCAGAGCGGTAACCCGAATACGGTGCGATATGCCGTCAGATCGACTTCCGCACCCGGATCGTCGTACGCGACGATAACGGCGATTTTCGTTCCCGGCATCGCAGACGGAAGATTGTACGCGCTCTGCAGATCGCTCGGATGGTAACCGGGAATCAGCGATTGCGGCGTGAGCGGGTTCTTCAGCGGCGGGAAGAGCATGTTCACGACGACGGAGCAGGTGACCAAACTCAAGAGCGACGCACACGGCGGGTTTTCGCCTCCGGGCAGGCCGTGAGGGCTATCATGCGCGGGCGTCGCCTGCGCATTCGGAACGGGCGTCGTTTGGATCGTTGAGTCAAACTGCGAACCTGCCGAGCTGCCCGCGGGAACAGCTCCGCCTTGTGAGCCGCTGCATGCACTTAGGATGAGAGCGGCAACGCACAAAAGCGCGGGAAATACACGCGCCGCGCTCACTCTACCCACCCGGATCCTACGGCTAACGCCACGGCCTCTCGCCTTCCGTTGCACTGCAGTTTGCGGCAGATCGAGCGGATGTGCGTATCGACGGTCTGTGGGCTACGCGCAGTCATTGAGGCCACGTCTTTGGTACTTGCACCCTTCACCAGCAATTGCAATATGGATCGCTCCGATGGCGTTAATGCTTGATAGCCGGGAACGCCGCCCCGAGCAAAAGGCAACCCCTCGATGATTCGAGCCATGCCGCCGAGATATTCGGCACGCATCCTCTCCATGGCTGCTAAGACGGCTTCGCGTCCTGCGCCCTGGAGCTGGAACCGGTAGACCGCGCGGACGGCGTGGGCGAGGGCACGCAAGCGTCGCATTGCCGGAGTTAACTGCTGCTCTGCTTCAGTAAGATAACGATACGCCGAGGCACTTCGCCCACGCGTCAGCCTGCGCAAGCGCGAGAAAGAGACGCGCTTGCGTCGTGCGCCGTGAAGCGGAGCAACGTTCAAGGATGTCGGCCACTTCACGCTCCGCCCGCTCCCCCCGCTCGGTCAAACCGCCCGCAAATGCATACAGAGCCGCCTCCGAAAGAAGAAGCGCTCGCCGCTCTCCACCCAAAGACTTTTTCTGCCGCCGTTTCCAACAACTCGCAGGCGCGAGCAAAGTCGCCGTCCCAAGCGGCACGCATTCCTTGTCCCGGCAAGAGCGCTTCGGCACGGCTTTGAGGAAGCGTCGCGCTGGTTTCTTGCAATGCGGTTTCAAGTTGATTGAGAGCCGCCTCATCCCCCAGTTCAGCTTCCAGCTCGTACATTGCGATAAGTCCGAATGCTCGCGTTTGGTTACTGCCGCCCTTCCTGGCGCACTCGCTCAGCCGATCGAGCAGCTCCAGTCCGGCAATGGGGTTGTCATCCTCGTAAATCACCCAATACAGCACGCTATAGGCTCGGGCCGCGACATCGTAGAGATTACGCCTCAAGGCGATCTCGATCGCCGCTTGCGCGTAGGTTTTCGCGCGATCGGGTGCATCCCCGAACTGATGGACGTACGCGGCTTGCTGGTAGAGGCGCGCACGTGATTCATCAGAGATTTCGGGAGCCAGTGATTCAAAAGCCCTTTCGATCGTCGAGAGCGCCTCATCGATGCGCTTTTCACGGACTAGCGCGGTTGCAAGCGTACCCAGCAACGGCACCCGCCAAGTCGCCGAGAGCGCCTTGTCATTCGCGTACGGCTTCAGGAAGTCAACGCAATCGCGCTCCTGGCGCACCAGTTCGATCGCATAGCGGTGGACGAGCGCGAGCCGAAGATCTTGCGACTCGGCTAGTCCGATCGCCGCTCGGAAATCGCGTTCGGCCGATTCAAAACGGTCTCGGGCGGCAGCCAGCATTGCGGAGAGACCTAACGCCGCTGCATTGGTCTGGCGCAGTTCCTGCGGGATCATATCGAGTGCAGCCCATAGCGTTTCGGCCTGTCCCTGTTCAAACAAACGCATGCCGCTTTGATTCAAAACATCGAGGATACTCTCGACGTCGGATGCCTTCGTGTAGAGTTGCAGCGCGCGTGCATCGTCCCCGCGATGACGCAAGAGGCCGGCGGCCGAGCAAAGGGCTTGCAGCCACGGACCCTCACCGCGTCGCCGCAGCTCGGTTTCGAGAAAATCTCGAAAAAGGTCGTGGTATCGATAGGCTCTCGGGGAAGCAGCTGTGAGAAATGTCGCGTTCGCGCGAAGCCGCTCGATCGCATCGGCGCTAAAGCCCAGCTCCTCGGCAATCGCCCCATCGAATTCCGGAAAAACGCAGCTGCGCAACATAAAGTCGCGCTCGTCCTCAGAGAGCTTCGAAAAGACTTGTTCGGCGAGATACCGGTAGACGAGCTCGCGCGTGCCGCTGGTCGCAGAGCGAAGGTCTTCCGCGTAGGTGCGCGTTCGCAGCGCGATGGCAAGCGCAACGGGCCAGCCGTCCGTAAGGCCCAATAAGGCCTCCACTTCGCTGGGATCGATCTCGCTCTGCACCTCTTCCGCTGCAGCCAGCGCCTCGTCATACGTGAAACGAAGATCGTCCTCACCTACAGGTAAATCCATGCGCCCGTACGCGATCCACGAAGCGACCGGAATCCCGACGTCCGAACGTGCGGCAAGAATCCACTTGATCCGTTCGCTCGTGCGCTCAATCAGATCGACCAGCAGGGCGATGGACGCGGCATCGACAGCGGCATAGTGCAGATCGTCGATGACGATCGTGCAAACCGTGCGGCGCAAATGCTCCCCAAACCAATCCGAGATCGCCCGAACAGGATCCGGCGACGCCAAGACGTGGCGCTGTATTTCGGGAAACGCCGCACGTGCGCTCGGGGCCACCGGCTCCAGGACGTCGCTGAGACGCCGCACGAACGCGAGCAGCGTCCGGTCGTCACGGCCAACGTCGTACCGCAGAGCATCGAGGCGGGATGATTGCAAAAAGTCGCGCAGCGCCACGCTCTTGCCGAAGCCGGCCGGCGCAGAAATCAGCGTCACCGCAAAGCGCGACGCTGCTGCAAGCCGCGCGTTGACGCGCGCCCGCATCAAATGCGTCGGCTGATACCCTACTCTCGATGCGACTTGCAAGGGTCCTCTATCTTACCCGCCTCCGGTACGCTTCGATTGATCCGGCCGGGATAACGTCGGCGTTACGAACATTTAACAATGGCAAAGGACCGGCGTCCTAACCGGTCCCGCAAATTGGTGGAGCTGTCGGGGTGCCGCCCCCCGAGTCCGAAAAGCCCGACCGACGCTTTCTCCAGGCTGAGCTTCGCATTTATCTTAAGCGAACGCGCTCCCCGAAGCCGGGATCGCGCTCACAGCAGACTCTTGTTGTCTTGCGCGCGCTTAGAGTCGTTGCGCGCGCCAGCCCGAGTTTGTGACCGGAAAGCGAGGTGGTTCGGGCCGACTCCTCGCGTCCGGTGACTAGCCTAAATTAGGCAGCCAGTGCGTATTGAGTGTTCGCGTGTATAACGCTTGCGATCGTTTTAGGAGTGCTCGCAACTCCGCCTGCTTACGTTGGCCGCGGACCCTTTCGTCGAACCTATGTCAGCCCCGCGTCCACCTACTATAACACGGTGGGCAAGCAACCGGGTTCGGTGCATGGCAAGCGGTTGCTCGGGGTACAAAATATCCCCATGCGCATCGTTTTCATCGCACTTCTCCTACTGGCCGCAACGGCGGCCAGCTTGGCTGCGCGCGACCCGTACGCGGACGTGGACGCCATGCGGCAGGCGTTCTCGCACATTCGCACGGCAAAAGCCGTGGAAAACTTCAGCAAGGGCCCGCACCAAGTCACCGTCTACTATGTCGCGCCCGATCGATATCGCATCGTCTTGCCGGATTCCGAGATCATCTTCATCGGCCAAACCGAGTACGGGAAAAAAACCGGCGGCCCGTGGGGAGTCATGCCGGGCGCCGCATCCAGCAGCGTTGTCGTGCATCACCTTTGGGAGATCGCCGGCGATCCGACCATCGATCTGCACAAACTTTTCGTCGTCTCGGCGGCCGGAACGAAGAGAATTGACGGCGTTGCAACGCGCGAGTACCGTCTGCGTTCTATTCCGGGCGGAAGTCAGGAAACGATCTGGATTGGAACGGGGAATCTTCCCGTTGCGGCGGAGCTCAATACCGGTACAGAGTCGAAAGTGAATGTCCGGTATCAGAACTACAACGCTCCGATCGCCGTTGTCGCTCCGATGTCGCCCTCGCCGTCGGCGCCGCCCACGATACAGCCGGCGACAACCGCGCCATCGCCCACGCCCTAGCGCTCTTCTAAAGCAGCTTTCACCTGCGCCGCCAGCGCGGGCGTCATGCCTTTGACGGCGGCGATCTCGTCCACGCTCGCGCGTCGAATGGCTGCCGGTGAACCGAATGCGGTGAGCAGGCGCTTTTTGCGGACCGGTCCAACGCCCCGCAACGTGTCGACGGCCGATCGCGTCATCGCTCGCGCCCGCCGCGTGCGGTGATAGGTCACGGCAAAGCGATGTGCCTCGTCGCGGATGCGCATCACGAGGTGCAGCGCAGCCGAGTTCGGCGGCAACACGATCGGTTCCGGATGTCCTGGAACGTAGAGCCACTCGTGTTCTTTTGCCAGCCCGGCGATCGAAATGCCGGTCATGTCCATTTCTTCAAGCACCTCGAACGCGGCGCTCAATTGGCCTTTGCCGCCGTCGATCAGAAGCAGGTCCGGCTTCTTTCCAAATTTTTCCTTAGCGGCAAGCTCGAGCTGCAGCTCGTCGCTGACGTCGCCGGCGCCGCGGCGTTCCCGAACGTCGCGGTCGGTGCGCGCGCGCAGATACCGCAGCCGCCGGCGCAACGTTTCCTGCATCATCGCGAAGTCGTTGGGGCCTTTATCGTATTGTATCTTGAATTTGCGATACTCGCTCTTGCGAGCCCGGCCTTCAACGAACACGACCATCGAACTGACCGGATGAGTCCCTTGGATGTTCGAAACGTCATAGCATTCGATGCGGTGCGGCGCCTCGGGCAGTTCCAGCGCATCGGCTAATTCGGTCAGCGAGCGCGCCTGCGCGGTTTCCTGCACCTCTTGATGCGCTAAAAACGCCTTGAGGTTCTGTTCGGCATTCTTGCGAACCAATTCAAGGTACCTTGCGCGCTCGCCGCGCCGCGGAACCAGCACGCGAACGCGGGCTCCACGCTCGCCCTGCATGTAGCGCACCTCGGTCAGCCACGATTCGATGACGCTGGCATCGTCGGGAAGCGCACCGAGCAAGATCTCCTTGGGAACCGCAGTGGCACTCGCACGCGCGCGCCGGGATTGCGGCACCGGCGCCTGGTTGTCGCGCGCCGCGCGCAGATGCGCGAGCGCCGACACCCCCGGCGTTTGGGGGGCTCCCGCAGTTCTGGCCGTGTAGAACTGCTTCAGAAACTCGCTAAAGAGTATGCCGTCGGCTTGCTCGTTCACGCCGTCCAGAATGAAATGCTCCTGGCCGATCAGCTTGCCGCCGCGTACGATGAAGACTTGCATGCACGCTTGTCCTTGGGCGCGCGCTAAGCCGATCAGATCCATGTCGAGACGCGAGCGCCAGACGACTTTTTGATTCTCTGTGACGCGACGGACCGCGACGATGCGGTCCCGGATGCGGGCCGCCGCTTCGAAGCTGTACTGCTGAGCCGCGCCGATCATTTCGTTTTGCAAGCGACCGAGCAACGACTCTTGCTTGCCTTCGAGAAAGAGCACGACCTCTTCGATCATGCTTTCGTATTCTTCGCGGCTTTGATAACCGACGCACGGCGCTAGGCACCGCTTGATATGGTACTGCAGGCACGGGCGCCTGCGGCGTCCGTCGATTGGCTCGCGGCACGTGCGAAGCGGAAAGACCAAACGGATCAAGTCGATCAGCTCGCGCAACCCGTGCGCGTTCGTGTAGGGGCCGAAGTAGCGAGCACCGTCATCCTTCACGACGCGCGTAAACACGACCCGCGGAAACGGTTCATTGGTCACTTTCAGATACGGATAGCGCTTGTCGTCCCGCAGGCGAACGTTGTACGGCGGTTGGTACCGCTTGATGAGGTTGGCCTCAAGGATCAACGCCTCGACTTCGTTGCTGACCACGATCGAGCGAACGTCGGCAACGTGTTCGACCATCGCCTGGGTGCGCACGTGGTGCGCGGCGCTCTCTTGGAAATACGATCGGACGCGCGAGCGAAGCGACAGCGCTTTGCCGATGTACAAAACTTGTCCGCCCGCATCCACCATCATATAGATGCCGGTTGCGTCGGGGATTTGGGCGAGCGTTTGCGCGAGGCGGGGCGAATCGTTCTGGGCCATCTTCAACACAGTATACGGCACCGGCAAAGGAGGGTTTGCACTTTGGATCCGATTGACCGCCGCACGTTCCTCGGCTCGGTCGGCGCCGTCGCGGCAGCCGGCGCAGTGCCGGCGGCTGCAGGCCGAGGCCCGATTTTTCTCTCAACGTGGGAACACGGAAAACCGGCAAATGAACACGCCGCGCATGTCTTCGGCTCGGGCGGTTCACTGCTGGACGCGGTCGAACGTGGGATCAACGTTCCCGAAAACGATCCCAACGTCGACAGCGTCGGATACGGTGGCCTTCCAAACGCGGAAGGTGAAGTGGAACTGGATGCCGCGATCATGGACGGCACTTCACATCGTACCGGCGCAGTTTGCAACCTGCACAAGATCCGCAATCCGATTTCGGTGGCGCGGCTGGTGATGGAAAAGACGCGGCACACCACCATGGCCGGCGAAGGCGCGTTTCGTTTTGCACTCGAGATGGGCTTTACGCCGGAGCAGCTGCTCACTCCCAAGAGTTTGCAGGCATGGCTCGATTGGAAGCGCCGCCCAAACCGCCCCACGTTCTGGATCGATCGTTCGCACCATGACACGATCGGCATGGTCGCGGCAGACGGGCGCGGCCACGTCGTTTCGGGCTGCTCCACGAGCGGTCTTGCGTGGAAGATTCCCGGCCGCGTCGCGGACTCGCCCCTTGTGGGTTCAGGAGTCTACGCGGACGATAACGCCGGCGCTGCGTCAGCCACCGGCAACGGCGACGTCATGCAGAACTATTGCACGAGCGTGCGTATCGTCACGCTGATGCAAGGCGGCATGTCGGCGCAACGAGCCTGCGAAGCGTGCTTGCGCTTCATGGCTCGCACGAATGCGCAGACACGATCCGTCGAAGCGGGCGTGATCGCCATTAGCCCGCAAGGCGAGATCGGCGCCGCATGCATGAGCACGAAATATCCCGTAACTTACGCGTTGTGGCGCGAAGGCGTCAGCACGCTGCATCAAGCCAAGCCCGTCTTTGGCTAAACTTCACCTCGCGCCGCTGCACGGCGGCGCAAACGATGCTGGATCAATGCGAAAACGCTGGCCGCAACGATCGCGAGCGCGATGATCAGCAAAGCGAACTTCCGAATCGTCGCAACGACGACGTCGGCGTGCTGCCCCAGGGCTGCGCCCAGCAAGACAAGGCCTCCGCAAAAGATCGACGAGCCGCACAGCGTCCACAGATAGAAATGCGCAAGCGGCATCTCGGCGATCCCGGCCGGTATGCCCACTACGCCGCGCACGACGGGGATGAAGCGGCAGATAAAGATTGCGAAACTGCCGTAGCGAGCGAAAAAACGCTCGGCGCGAACCATCTCGGTGTGATGAAAGCGAACGTAAGGACCGAACCGTTCAACTAAAGGCCTGCCGCCGAAACGTCCCACGGCGTACGCAATCGTCTGCCCGGTCAGCTCCGCGCAGATCGCGATGACGATGGCAAGCCAAACGCTGCCCAGATGACCCGTCGCTGCTAACGCACCGGCTGCCGGAAGCACCAATTCGCTCCCGACCGGTGCGCCGATGTTGGCGAGCGTCATGGCTGCAAATAGCCCGGCGTAACCATACAGGTCGACCAGATGCAAGAAGAACGCCGTAAGCCCGTGCAACACGGGCCTTACTCGTGATGCAGTGCGGCGCCGTTTGTTCTTGCTCGCTGCAGAACGGCCGCAGCAGCACTCTGCCCTTCGGCGAGGATCGCATCCAGCAAATCGATCGGTTCGATGGAGCGTCCGGCGGAACGCTCCTCCGCAATGGCGACGATCTTGCGCACGCGCGGCGTCACGAGTATGCCGTCCCAAGGATGTTCGTCGCCGGTTCCAAGGGCGCGGCGAGCCTGCGCGTGTACCTCGCCGGAATCGATGTGCTCCTGTGCAAGACGCCGAGAGATCGCACCGTCATGCTGCTCCAGCAGCGCAACGAGCAAATGCTCTACGCCGACGTAGTAGTGGTTGTGATTGCGTGACTCTTGTTCGGCTGCGCGAAGCACGCCTCTGGCAGCCGGGCTAAATTTAGCGAACACTTCGTTGTGGCTAGGCGCCTTTGCGAGAGTGAAGTGTAAAAAATCCTGGTCGGGGCGACTGGATTTGAACCAGCGACCTCTTCGTCCCGAACGAAGCGCTCTACCAAGCTGAGCCACGCCCCGAGGCAACCGCCCTTTGCTTCGGACGGCCTGACCTCCCTCCTATTGGATGAAAACGGAGAACGAGTCTTAAGCGCGAATCAGACTGCCGGTTCTTTGTAAAATGCGCTATCTCATTGTCGGCTGCGGAAGAGTCGGTTCCACGCTCGCGAAGCTGCTGGACGCGGACGACCACCAAGTGATCGTCGTAGACGAGAATCCCAATGCCTTCAAACGGCTTGAACAGAAATTCAAAGGCCACGTCGTCGTCGGCACCGGCATCGATTACGATGTCCTTAAACGGGCGGGCGCAAGCGGAGCCGACGGCTTTATCGCGGTGACGAACGGCGACAACCGTAACGTTATGGCGGCGCTCATCGCGAAGCGCATGTTCGGCATCGCCCGGATCGTCGCGCGCATCTACGATCCGGCTCGCGGCCTCCTGTACCGCGAACTCGGAATCGATACCGTCTGTCCGACGACTGTCGGAGCCAAGATGATTCGCGATACGCTGATGGAAGCGCCGTGGGATACCTTACAGTCGTTCGACTTCGGCAAGGTCACGTCGGTGCGCGCCTTCATCGGCACCGAACTGGCCGGCAAACGCGTCGCAGATTTCGAACGGCCCGGACGCATTCGCATCGCGGCAATCCGGACCGGCAAGAGCGTACGCGTTCCCTCAAACGAAACGATTTTAAGCGAAGGTGACGAGATCAATGCGATCGTCGCGCCCGATGCCATCACAGAATTTGCGGCACTCTGCAAGATCGAGCGCGAGCCTGCGGTGGGCGTGTGATGTTCGTTCTCATCGTTGGGGGCGGAAAAGTCGGATCGTACCTCACCCGTGCTCTCATGGGGCAAGGCCATGAAGTAGTGATGGTCGAGAAAGAAGAGCGCAAGGCACGCATGCTGGAGCAGCTGATCCAACAGAACGTTACGGTGATCGGCGACGGCTGCGATCCGCTGGTGCTCGAACAAGCGGGGCTCCGCCGGGCCGACGTCGTGGTTGCGGATACCGGCGACGACGAGGACAATTTGGTCGTTTGCTTGATCGCCAAAAAGAAGGCAGGGGCGCGCTGCGTCGCGCGCGTCAACAATCCGCGCAACAAAGCAATCTTCGAGTCCTTGGATTCCGAAGATCCGGTCGCGGTGATCTCTTCGACCGAGATCATCCTGGAGGTCGTCAGCCGGCACATTACCGCGGCGGTCTAGCGCGGCGCTTAGGGGTTCAAAGAAAGCCGCGTCAAGCGCAGGTTCAATGTCAGCGTCCCTGCGAACAGCGTTGCCACGACCACCGCAAACGTCAGATCGATCATCGTCCCTCGCTGCAGCAGCGCCGCGGGAAGCGCGATCGCCAGCGCGAGGGACAGTGCTCCGCGCATACCCGCCATCCGGATGGCGGTCCGCCACGCCAGCGATAAGTTGGGACGCGCGAACCAAAGCAGTCCGTAGGCAAGCGCAACGCGTGCGGCGATGACGGAACCGATCGCGACGCCGGCCGCCATCGGCAACAATTTCAAATGGGTAAAATCCACGGCGGCGCCGATCAGAAAGAACAGAGCGGCATTCGCTGCAACGGCCGTCCAATTCCAAAACTTCTCAACGCTCGCGACGCAATTCGCAGGAAACGTTCGGCGCTCGAGTATGCGCAAGCACACCGCAAACGCGATCACGCCGAAGATGCCGCTGGCCCCGATGCGCTCGCAAGCGTAATAGGCGGCATACGCGCCGATCACCGTGCCGCCCACGGCGAATTGTACGCGTGGATTCGGCCGCAGAACCGCGGCCACGAGGGCGGCGATCGCTACGCCGATGCATCCGCCGGCAGCAACGCCGGCCAGCGCTCGGCCACCGACGGCGAGGACTCCCGACGACTGCAGCGCGACCGCGCTCAGCACGGCGCGATAGAGTACGACCGCGACGGCGTCGTTGAAGAGTGATTCACTCTCAACGATAGCCGCAAGGCCCCGCGGAATGCGGATCTGCCGGAAGATCGCCACGACGGCCACCGGGTCAGTGGCGCAGAGTATTGCACCTAACAGCAGCGCGGTCGTCCAGCTCAGCCCAGCCACCAGGTGCATCGTCGCGGCAATGAGGGCGGCAGTGACCGCAACGCCCGGCACGGCAAGCAGCAAGATGGCCGCGAAGTGCCGCCGCACGTGACGCAGATCCAGACGCCACGCGCCTTCGAAGATGAGCGCCGGCAAGAACACATACAGCGTGACCCCGCCGAATACGCCGGTAAGCCGATACGGTAGCGCGATGCCGACGACGATTCCCGCCGCCAACAGCAGCGCGATGTAACCGGCCTTTATCGCGACACCTTAATGCGAATGCGTAAAGTTGCCGACGCGCACGCCGGCGCTGCGAATGGCTGCGATTGCGGCACGCATTCCAAGCGGAGCTTGAGGGCGCCCGACCGCATCGAAATACCACTGCGGATCGATGTTCAGCGTGCGAGTCTGCACCATATCGACGGGTGCAGATCGCAAAAATGCGGTACACGCCGCAACCTCCTCGGCCTCGTCCGTCACTCCGGGATGCGTCAGTAAATTCAAGCTGACACGCAACCTGGCGCTGCGCGCGAGCTCGATCGACTCGAGAACGTCGTCGAGACCGTATCCCGCCGGCCGGTAGTATTCGGCATAGACGTGCGACCGGAACGAGTTCAAGCTGACGCGCAAGGCTTGCAGCCCGGCGTCGATGCACCGCCGTAGCGCGGATGGCATGCTTCCGTTTGTATTGAGATTGATCGTCCCGCAATCGGTGCGAAAACGGATCCCTTCGATCGCGCGTGCGATCGTCTGCGAGCGCAGCAGCGGCTCCCCTTCGCACCCTTGTCCGAATGAGACGACCCCGTGCTCGACGCTTTGCAGATGCGCCGCGCCGACACGCGCGAGATCGTCGGGCGATGCCTCAAAGGCGAGGCGTTCTTGCGGCGACGGCAGTTCGGACGGCGGTTCGAGTTTCGAGATGCAGCCGATGCAGCGGGCGTTGCACGCAGGAGATACCGGCAACGCCGCTTCACCGCGGTGCAGGAAAACGTTCTGCGCGGTAAAGCAGCCGTATTCGCGCGAACAGCGTGCAAGCTGCCGCAACACCATGCTTTGCGGCTCGCGCGCGATGCGCTCCGCGATACGCCTTTCCAGCGCGGCGGTAGAGAAACGCGGCCGCCAATCTTCAGACTCGTCGGTGCGCATCGCCGCGACGTGGAGCCGCCCATTGCGCTCGCAAGCGAACGTGTAGCCGAAAAGCGGCAAGGCCGGCGCCTGGAGCTCCGCTTCGTAAGCCGGCAGCAGCAGGCGCGTGTAGCCCGCGGGCAACGCGACGGCGAGCGGAAGGCGGCGCGCGTTCGTCCCCTCTCGCGTGAGCGGGCGGCGTCCGGGGAGGACCATCGGCATCGTTCCGCGCGGCGCCGGGATCACTTCATCCGCAGCCGTTTCGCGAACGATTCCTGCATCGGCGAGCGGCGTCTTTGTAGCGTCGAAATAGATTCGACCCGACTTATCGCAGTACGCCAAGCCGATCATAACGGCGAGACGAAGACGTTCTGCGCCTTGAGCAGCTCGAAATGTAGCCGAAGATAAAAAGCTCGCGCTCGCGTACGAACGACGTTCGAACGCACGATCATCGACGTGCATCCTTGTCGACGCGCCCACGCCTGTGCGGCGCTCACGAGACGCTCGCCGATGCGGTTGCCGCGAAATTCGTCTTCAACGACGAGGCCCTCCACTTCGGCGAAGTCGCGCCGGAGCAACGTCCATCGACGCGAGACCGCGATCCAGCCGACGACTCCCGCGCGCGGCACGACTGCAACGAATGTCGTGCATTCTTCATCGTTACGCAGCACTTGGTCGATCCACGGCAAGGGAACATCGTAGCCGAGCTGCTGCGCGAGTGCGGCGATCCTCGGCGCATCCGCCGGAAGCGCTTGACGAACGGCGGCTTCTAGGCCCCTAGGCCGGCGTTGCATGGACGGCGTGCAGCGTCGCGTCGAAAACGCGAACTGCGGGCCCGGTGAGATAGGCCGCTCCCACGCCGTCCCATTCGACATCCAGCACGCCGCCGGGCACGCGCACTTCCACCGGCGAGGCAACGGCGTTGCGCACGATTGCAGCTGCAGCCGAAGCAACCGCACCGGTGCCGCACGCTTGCGTGAGCCCTACTCCGCGCTCGTAATGGCGCACTTCCAAAGCGCTGTGGCCACGGATGGCAGCCAAATGCACGTTGATTCCGCCGGGAAAGCGCGATTGCAACGCGCGCGCGACGGTTTCGAGATCGAGGGCGTCGACGCTGCGCTCAAAGATCACGACGTGCGAATTGCCGACGCGCACGAAGGCCGCGTTCGAGAACGGCAGCGCTCGCGGTTCAAGGACCGGTACGCCGATGGCAGACCGCACACGATAAGCCGCTCCTTTTTCAACGATCTCCGAATCGACGATGCCGGACGCCGTTTCGCACGTAATGCGGTCCCCTTCTCCGGCCTCGCTCAGATAGCGCACGGCGCAGCGCAGTCCGTTTCCGCACATCTCCGCTTCGCTGCCGTCGGCGTTGAGCACGCTGACGCGCACGTCGCAGCGCTGTGAACCGAACAGGGCGATCAATCCGTCCGCACCTATTCCGCCGCGCCGCTCGCAGACAGCGCGGGCAAAAGGCGCCAGATCAAGTTCAGGCGCTCCGCGGCGGTCCAGAATCACGAAATCGTTGAACGCACCGTGCATTTTTGTGACCGCGACCGCAGACATTACCCCGCGGCAACCTCCTTCGGAGGTGCTTCCGTTTGCAATGCGTTCGGCGTTGCGAATGGCCCTTGCGGAGAGATCGTGGATACTGCGTGCTTGTAGATCAGGTGCGTCTTGCGTTCGTATTCGATCAAAATCGTGAACGAATCGAAGCCCTTTACGAGACCCCGCAGTTGAAAACCGTTTACCAGATAGATGGTGACGGGGACGCCTTGGCGTTTGATCTCGGCAAGATACGTATCTTGCAGGCTAGCCGGCATGAAAGCCGCTTCAAACCCACGCGAGCAATTCCCTTGCCAGCGTTTGAACGTCCGCCGGTCGCGCAAAGAGGATCTGCGGTTCGCTGCGGAACCAGGTCTTCTGTCGTTTGGAATAGCGTTGCGTTGCACGGATCAGCAGCGCAAGGAGCTCCGCGCGAGTACACCGGCCTTCCAAGTACGCAATGGCAAGCGGATATCCCACCGCGCTGGAGGCCACGGCGGCCAAACCGACCCGCTGCGCTTCGTCAATGAATCCGTTATCCAGCATCCTGCGAGCACGGCGCTCGATTCTTGCTTGCAACTCCGCCTCTTCCACGTCGAGATAGATCTTCAGGAAGCGCAACCCTTCGAGGTGCTGCGCAACCATCGTCGGGCGACGCTCTCCGGCCGGAGTAAACGTGACTTCTAACGCGCGAACGTTGCGGTACACGTCGCGCGGATGCAAGGCGGCAGCCCGTTTGGGATCGCGCACGCAGAGCCAATCGTAAAGAAAAGCCGCATCGTGGATCTCCGCCTCTCGCGCCAGTCGTTCGCGTGTTTGCGCGTCTCCTTGCGGCGCCAATTGCACGGCGCCGGTCAAGGCTCTGATGTAAAAGCCGGTGCCGCCGGCGACGATGGCTCGCTTTCCTCGCGCGTGAATCTCGTGGATGACGCGCGTTGCGTCTGCGACGAATCGAGCGGCCGAATATCGTTCAAACGGATCGAGAACACCAATCAGATGATGCGGAACCGCTGCCAGTTGTTCCGGCGACGGCGCGGCCGTGCCGATGGCCATTCCACGATAGATCTGCCGAGAGTCCGCCCCGACGATCTCGGCGTTGTAGCGCAAAGCGAGCCGCACCGCGAGCTCCGTCTTTCCCGACGCGGTCGCACCGGAAATCACCAGCACGCCGCCTTTTGCCTTAATCAGCGCTTGAAGAGTTTGGCAAGATCCGGCGCCTCCAAGCGAACGATAGTGGGCCGTCCGTGCGGGCAATGCATGGGATTGCGGCAACGTTGCAGCCTCGCAATAAGCGTCGTCATCTCGGCGTGCTCAAGTGATTCTCCGGCGCGCACGACGGAATGGCAGGCGATCGACGCCCACACCGCTTCTCGAACGTCGCGCTCGCGAGAACGCTGCATCAGCTCGCCGATGAATCCGTGCAGATCGATGGCATGGGCGTCGAATGCCGAAGGCGCTGCCACCAGTCGAAAGGCGCGGTCCCCAAAGGGTTCGATCTCTACGCCGGCTTCGTGTAAGGCAGGCAGCACGCGCGAGAGCGCGTCGTATTGCGCGGCGTCAAGTTCGAGCGTCAAGGGGACGAGCAGCGGTTCACCAGGCCTTGCGGCGTTTGCCGCAGCCGCAATGGATTCATACGCGATGCGTTCGTGCGCCGCATGCTGATCGACGAGGATTGCCGCACTTCCGTCGGTAGCGAGAATGTAGGTTTTGTCGAGCTGCGCCAGCACGCGAAGCGCCTGCGGCGCGTCGTCGGAAAACTCCGCAAGCGGCATGGCCCACCCAGCGAACTGCTCCGCACTTTGCGGGGGCGCCGCCGAGATCGCGGCTGCCGCGGTAAAACGCCGGGCGGCGTGAGCGTGAAGCGTTTGAGCGATGCTCTTCTTAACGGCGTCGAACGCTTGCGTGCTGAAACGGAGACGGACGTCACTTTTCGTCGGGTGCACGTTCGGATCGACGTGTTGCGGCGGCACATCCAGAAATAGAACGCCGTACGGCTGGCGGCCGGTCATCGCAAATGTTGCGTAACCGGCGTTCCACGCGCCCGAAAGCATCGTGCTTCGCAGCAACCTGCCGTTGACGAAGAGCAGCTGCATACGGCGGTCCGGGCGATCTTCGCCGGGAACGCTCACGTAGCCGCGCACGCTTCCGTGCCAACCGTTGACGGCATCGCCGGCAATCGGAATGAGCGCTTGCGCCGCAGATTTTCCGAAAACGAGGGGTAAGCGTGCGGCGCTGTCGGATGTCGCCGGGACCACCCATATCTCTCTTCCGTCGTGGTGCAGCGAGAAGGTGACGTGCGGATACGCCAGCGCGAAACTTGAAAGCCACCCCGAAACCCGACTGAATTCGGTAGCCGGCGAACGCAAAAATTCGCGGCGCGCGGGAACGGAACGGAAAAGGTCGCGCGCGCAAACCCGAGTGCCGGTCGGCGAAGCCACCCGCTGCACCGGCTCGACGGTTTCCCCATGCACGCGAACGAACGCGCCGGTTTCTTCTGAAGCGCGGCGCGAAACGATCTCAAGGTTGCAGACTGCCGCGATGCTTGCCAGACCTTCACCGCGGAATCCGAGCGTGGCGATGAACTCCAGATCTTCTGCGCCGGCGAGTTTGCTGGTTGCGTGCCGGCGCACCGCCAGTTCGAGTTCCGATGGTTCGATGCCGGCGCCGTCATCGGTCACCGTCACTTCGGCGATCCCGCCTTGCTCCAAGGCAACGTCGATGCGCGTCGCTCCGGCATCGACCGCATTCTCTACCAGTTCCTTCACAACGGAACTTGGGCGCTCGATCACCTCGCCGGCGGCAATTTGTCCGATCGTCTCCTGATCCAGGAGCACGATCGAAGGCGAGGTCACGGCTCCAGAAACGAGAGCTGCCGCTCCATCGGAACCGTTTTGGCCAGCCTGCGGCGCAGCGGCACCTGTTCTTCGACGTCCGCCTTGCCGCTCAAGGCTTCGGCGATCTCTTGCGCGCGCTCGATGACGGAATCCGGCAATCCCGCCATACGCGCCACTTCGATTCCGAACGATCGAGAGGAACTCCCCGGCAGCACGCGGTGCGAAAAAACGGGTTCACGCGACGGCGCATTCTGCACCGCGGCGATGTGGTAGTCCGCCACCAGATTCCAGTGCCCCGAAAGCGTCGTCAATTCGTGAAAATGCGTTGCGAACAACACCATCGGCGAACTCTCGTCCAATCCCAGCAAGAACTCGCTGATCGCTTGGGCGATGGCCAAGCCGTCGATTGTTCCTGTTCCTCTGCCCACTTCATCGATCAACAGCAAACTTCGCCGCGTGCAGCGCCGCAGGATCGTGGCCGCCTCGGCCATCTCGACGTAAAAGGTCGACTGTCCTGAAGCCAAGTCGTCGCCCGCGCCGATTCGCGTAAAGATCCGGTCGACAATTCCCAAACGCGCGTGTTTGGCCGGAACGAAAGAGCCCATCTGGGCCATGATCGTCAGCAAGGCTGTTTGCCGCAGATAGGTAGACTTGCCCCCCATGTTTGGACCGGTAAGCAAGATAAAGCGATGATCGCGTTCACGCAATCGCAGATCGTTCGGCACGAACTGCGTGCGCAGGATGCGCTCCATCACGGGATGGCGGCCGTCGCGAATCTCCATCGCCGGCTCGTCGCAGAACGACGGTTTGCTGTATCCTCGCTCGGCCGCGCATTGCGCGAGCGAACTGACGGCGTCGATCTCCGCTAGCGCTTGTGCTGCCGCGTCGATTGCGTTCACTTGCTCCAGCAGTCCCTCAAGCAGTTCGGCGAAAAGCCGTTCTTCCAGCCGCAATTGGCGCGACTGCGCGGTGGAAATCGACAGTTCCAGTTCCTTGAGCGGTGGGGTGCTGAAGCGTTCGCCGCTCGTTAGCGTCTGCTTGCGAACGTAGTCTTGCGGAACGGATGACGCCTGACTCTTCGGAACTTCGATGGCGTAACCGAAAGCGCTGGAATATTTTATTTTCAGAGCCTTGATGCCGGTGCGCTCGCGTTCCCGGTTCTCGAGATCCACCAGTTTGGCGCGAGCATCGGTGCGCAGCGCAACGCACTCCGCCAATTCCGGATTTGCGTCCGGCCGAATTACGTTGCCGTCGCTCACCGCCGCAGGCGGATCCTCCGTCAGCAGCCTCGCAAGCTGTTCCTGGACGGCGGCGAAGTCCCCGATGCGTTCCACGATTTCTCGCAATTCCGGCGGAGCGGAAGATCGGATTGGCGCGATCGCACCTAGCGTACGGCGCAGCGAGGCCAGGTCGCGCGGCGACGCGCGCTTGAGACGGATCCTCTGCGAGATTCGCTCCAAATCGAAACAGCATCGCAGCAATTCTTGCAAGGAACTGCGCGCGGCGTGATCGCTCGCCAGCGCTTCGACGAACCGTTGCCGCCGTTCGATGGCGGCGCGGTCGACCAGCGGCGCCAAGATCCAGCGAGTCAACAGACGGGTCCCCATGGCGCTGCCGCACTTGTCGAGCGTTCCAAGCAGCGTCGCTTGCGGATTCGCGCCCAGCGCTTTGATGAGCTCCAGGTTCTTGCGCGTGTTGCGATCCATCTGCAAGAATGTCTGCTGACGATAAAAGGAGGGCGTCTGCAGGGGCGAATCGCCGTTTCGCAATCCGGCTACGCCGGTGCGGCGCAAGAACGCGATCAGGGCATCCGCGGCGCGGTGCATCGAGAGCGATTCCTCGACGGAGAAGCCTCCAATCTGCGAACGCTCGCGTGCGTCCACCGGAGCGAGTGACGCCGGCGCGACGCGCGTTCCGCACTCTTCCAGCGCGACGGCGATCAGCTGCCGCATCCCGGGAGGAAGGTCGGCGATCACTTCCGCGGGCGCCAAGCGCGTCAGCTCCGCCACCAGTTCGTCGTAAGCGTCTTCGCCCGCGAACGCGGTTGAGGCGCAGACGCCGGTCGATACGTCGGCGTGGGCCAGGCCGAGCGTTTCACCCTGTGCGCTCACCGCCGCCAAAAAATTGTTTTGCGAACCTTGCAGCAGCTGATCTTCAATCAGCGTCCCCGGCGTCACGACGCGAACGATATCGCGGCGCACGAGCTTGTTGGGCTGCGGGATCTCGAGCTGTTCGGCAAGCGCTACGATGAAACGCTGTGCGACTAAACGCGAAAGATATTGCGAAAGCGCATGATGTGGAACGCCCGCCATCGCGACGCGCTTGCCGCGGCCGGCCTCTTTAGACGTGAGCGCGATTGATAACGAGCGAGCGATGGTTTCGGCATCCTCGCCGTATGCTTCGTAAAAGTCGCCGACTCGCGAAAGGAGCACGGCCTCCGGATGCCGCGCCTTCATGCCGAAGTATTGTTCCAGCATCGGGGAGTACTGCTCGGCCATCCGCGTTACACCGCCAGCAAGTCGTAAATGGGGCGCGCTACCGGGTTGCCGCGCTCGTCGATCGCTCGCGCTCGCGAAAGAATGACGCCGCTGCAACCCCAGACGAAGCCGCGATCGATCTCGACATCGATCCACGGCGTGTCCGAAAACTCTTCCATAAAGAGGCCGGGCGGCAGTGGCGCGATGACGGTCACATTTTGTGATGTTTTTGCGGCAACTTTTGATGGATCTTTTTTCGAAGGCCCTTGCACGAGGGCGCGTACGACGCTCCCGGTTTGCCGGGTGTGAAATTCCCGCGAACGGGCATTCTGTGTCTCCAGGAGGCGAGCGAACCGGTCGGCGGCAACCGCTTGCGGCACTTGATCCCATCGCGCCGCCGGCGTCCCGCGGCGCGGTGAATAGACGAACATGTATGCGTTAGCGAAGCCCGCACGCTCAACGTACTCCAGCGTGGCTGTAAAATCGTCTTCCGTCTCGCCCGGGAAGCCGACGATGATGTCCGTCGTGATCGCCCAATGCGGGGCATGCTGGGCGAACAGCTGCCGCGTGCGTTCATATTGCGCGAGCGTGTACTTGCGGTTCATGCGGCGCAGCACTGCATCGCTGGCGGACTGAAGCGGCAAATGGACGCGCGAAGCCATTGCGCGTATCGAAGTCAATCGGGGGATGATTTCAAGGGAGAAGTCTTTGGGGTGCGGCGAGATGAAGGCTAGCCGCTCCACCCCTGGGGTCGCGGCGACGGCAATGCAGAGATCCGCGAAATCATCGCCGCTTACCGGATCGCGATACGCGTTGACGGTCTGTCCTACCAGCATCACTTCCCGCGCGCCGCTCTCGACGCGTTGCCGAACTTCACGGAGGATCTCGCTCTTCGGCCGGTGATCGAACCGCCCGCGGACGTGCGGGACGATGCAGAACGTGCAATAGTACGAACAACCCCGCTGCACGGTCACAAACCCGCGCAAATGCGAGAAAGCGTCACTGACGCAGTCCGCCGAGCCGCCGAAGGGGGCGATCAGCGCTCGCTGCTCCGCGGACTCGTCGTCGACGCACTCGCTCCGCCATCGCGCGATCGCGTCGCCCAGCTCCCCGAGTTCGCTCGTCCCGAAAACCGCATCGACGTGCGGAGCTCGCTCGCGCATGCGATCGCGCTCCTGTTCGGCCAAACATCCGGTCACGACGAGTTTGACGGCGGCCCTAGCCTCTTTGAGCCTCTTTAACTGGTTAATTCTGCCGTATGCGCGGCGTTCGGCATTGTCGCGAACCGTACACGTGTTGACGATCAGCACGTCCGCTTCTTCGGGGCGGCGCGCGATCGCATAGCCGGCGCTCGCGGCGCGCTGCGCGATGTATTCTGAATCGGCTTCGTTCATCTGACAGCCGAACGTTTCTATGTAGATCGCCGCCACGTTATTTATTGTCTTTTCCGTCGATCGCCAAGATCAGATCGAGCGGGAGGTACAGCCGGCCTCGCACGAGTCCTGCCGGAGCATCGTAGATGACGTCGCGCTTATCCACAGAAAAGCGGGCATCGCCCAGGCGCCCGGTCACGACGTGGCCCTTCCAGCGAATCACGATACGGTTTCCGACGATCTTCGAGGCGGAAGGAGGGAAGTAGTCGTTAACCGGCGCGACGACTGCCGAATGCCTGGGAGCCGCGGCCGCTGCAAAAAGCAAATGCGTCGTCTGGTCCGCATAGACCGTCGCCGTGCGCTCGTAACGACCGTCGGACTGCCGGACGATCAGGTGGTGCGTTCCGGCGCTCACACGGTATGCCGGCAGCAAGCGCTTGGGCGCGCCGTCGTCGATCGACACGCGGGCCGTGGGCAATAGGCCGTGCAGCACGATGAGGCCGCTGCCGCCGAGCGCGCTCTGCATCTGCAGCTGCACGCTTGCCGTCGACATGACACCCGCCGTAACGCTCTGATCGACGTCTTGCGCCTTCCAGCCCGTTTTCGTGACCGTCACCGTATGTTTGCCCGCGCGAAGGCCGTCGATCAACAGCGGGGTTCTTCCGATGTAGCTGCCGTCGATCCAAACGTCGGCGGCAGAAGGCAACGACGTAACGTACAGGGAGCCGAACGGCATCGAGCTGTTTGCCGCAGCGTGCGCGCAAAGCAAAAGCACAAGAACGCTCCACGCACGAAGGAAACGCACTATCATCCGCTGCGTCATCGTTCGGCGGCGTTCGCGGGAATACCCTGAACGATATGTAAGACCTCGCGCGATGTTGCGTCCGCCCACAGTCGCGATCGTCGGCCGTCCGAACGTCGGCAAGAGCGCGCTCTTCAATCGGCTGATCGGAAGGCGTTTGGCGATCGTTGAGGATACGCCGGGCGTTACGCGCGACCGCCTCTACGCGCTTTGCGAATGGAGCGGCTCCTTTTTCAGCCTCGTCGACACCGCCGGCATCGATCCGGAGGTGCACGGCGACCACAGACTAGCGACGGCAACCCGTTTGCAAGCCCAAGCAGCCGCGCAGGAAGCAGACGCGGTCGTCTTCGTCGTTGATGCCGCGCAAGGGCGTAATCCGCTTGACGATGAAACGGCGGCGATTCTTCGGCGCAATCGGCGTCCAGTAATTCTCGCCGCCAACAAAGCGGAATCTCCCGCGGCGGCGTTGTCGGCGCCGGGGGAATTTAGTGCACTCGGTTTCGGCGAACCGGTTCTGGTTTCGGCGATCCACGGCCACGGCACGGGCGATCTCTTGGACCGAATCGTCGAGCGTTTGCCGGATTCCGTCGCTCCTGAAACGTCCGAGGAGATCGCGCTTGCGCTCGTCGGTCGTCCAAACGTGGGAAAGAGTTCCTTGCTCAACGCGTTGCTTGGAGAAGAACGGTCAGTCGTTTCCGATCAACCCGGAACGACGCGCGACGCCGTCGACTCGACGTTCCACTTTAAGGATCGTGCCGTGCGCCTCATCGACACGGCAGGTGTCCGAGCAAAGCCGAGGGCGCATGGCGCCATCGAATACTACGCAGCTTTGCGAGCGCTCTCGGCGATCGCGCGCTGTGACATCGCGATCTTGCTCTTCGATGCCGTTCAAGGCATCCTCGCGCAGGACCGCCGGCTGGCCGGAATCGTGCTCGAAGAGCGCAAGGCGCTCATCCTGGTTGGAAACAAATGGGATCTCGCACGCGAGCAGGGCGAGTTTGCCCAATCCGAGCTGATCGGCGCGGTGCACGAAGACGTGGCGTTCGCGCGTTTCGCGCCCGTGACGTTCCTGTCGGCAACGACGAAACGGCGATTGGGGAGCCTCATGCCGCTCGTCATGCGCGTCGCGCAAAACTTGGAACGCCGAGTTCCGACGGCTTCGCTCAATACCGTGGTGCGTGACGCCGTGTTGGCGCATCCGGCTCCTGCCGTCGGCGGAAAGGGCTTGAAGATCTTTTACTGCACGCAACCGAGCACCCATCCGCCCATCTTCGTCTTTGTGTGCAACGATCCGAAACTGGTCTCGCCCTCTTATCGCCGGTTTCTGGATCATACGATACGCCAGCGTTTCGATTTTGAAGGCGTTCCTTTGACCTTGGAGTTCCGCGAGCGAACCCGTGAAGACGAAGCGGCATGATTGCCGCGATCGTTCTCGGCGCTTTCCTCGCCGGCTCGATTCCGTTCGGATATCTGATCGCACGTTTCTTCTATCGCGTGGACATCCGGGCGCACGGATCCGGAAATATCGGTGCGATGAACGCGCTGAGGACGGTGGGGACTCCTGCGGCGATCGCCGTGTTACTGCTGGACGCCCTCAAAGGTCTTGCTCCTCCGCTGATCGTGACATTAACGCTGCGCGAGCCCTTGTGGGCGGCGATTGCGGCGGCTGCAGCGGTGCTCGGACACTGCTTCTCGCCGTTTTTGGAATGGAAGGGCGGCAAAGGCGTCGCCACTTCCTATGGCGCGACGTTCGCGCTCGCATGGCCTGCCGGCATCGTCGCGGTCGCGGGCTGGTTGCTCGGAGCATGTTCGACGACGTACTCTTCCGTCGGTTCGCTGCTGGGAAGCGTGATCGCCGTGCCGGCGCTGTGGTTTTTTACGCACAACGCCTGGTGCGCCGCTTATGGCGCGTTTGCCGCAGCTTTGATTTTCTTCATGCATCGCGACAACATCGCGCGCTTGCGCGCGGGACGCGAAAGCGGGATCGCTTTTTTGCAACGCCGGAAAAGTAAGCTCAGCAAGGGCTGACCGTGCCGCAGTCCGTATTTGGCCGGTCATGATTTCATCGAACGATCTGCGCAACGGCATCACGATCGTCGACGGCGGCCAACTCTGGACGGTGATCGAGTTCTTGCACGTCAAGCCGGGCAAAGGATCCGCGTTCGTGCGGACTCGGCTTAAAAACGTGAAGACCGGCGCGACCGTGGAGCGAACGTTCCGGGCAGGCGAAAAACTGGAACGCGCCACGGTGGAAGACCGCCAGATGCAGATGTTGTACAACGATGCCGAGGGCTACCACTTCATGGATCTGCAGACGTTCGAAAATGTGACCTTGCAGCGCGACCTGATCGGCGATCCCGCCGATTTTTTGAAAGACGGCATGGTCGTCGACGTGCAGTTTTACGAAGGCTCGCCGATCGGGTGCGATCTTCCGGCGCACGTGGAGCTGCGCATCGAACAGACAGATCCCGGATTCCGGGGCGATACGGCAACGGGCGTCACGAAGCCGGCGACCCTTGAAAGCGGGGCGGTCGTCAATGTTCCGCTCTTTGTGAACCCCGGCGACGTAGTCCGGATCGACACGCGCGACCGGCGTTACATCGGGCGCGTCGGTTCCTAAAAGGTCCGTTCCATCGCCGCGCACTGGCTTTGGCTTCTGGCCGCCGGTTTCGTCGCGAGCGTCTTCGGTTCGATGGTGGGTTTGGGGGGAGGCTTCATCATCGTGCCGGTTCTGCGTCTTGCATTTGGTTTAAGTCCCGCCTCGGCGGCGGGCACCTCGCTCGCGCTCGTCGTGGCCAACAGCGCAAGCGGCGCGACGACGTATTTGATCCAACGACGCGTGTACGTCAAAGTCGGGTTGCTGATCGCCGCCGGAGGTTTTCCGGGCAGCATCCTGGGCGCGATCGTCGTGCAGCGGGTTTCGGCGCGACTATTTGATTGGCTGTTCGCGGCGTTCTTGATCGCGGTGGCGATCGACATCGTCTTCAATCGCAGCGCGCGGCTGCGCGGGCGCGGCGATGCCGCAAACGCTGCCGCATCCGGCGGCATGCCTTGGCCACGCAGTCTGGCTGCCGGTTTTGGCGTGGGGTTCATCTCGAGTCTCTTCGGCGTGGGCGGAGGCGTCGTGCTCGTTCCGGCGCTGTTCTACTTTTCCAATTTGCCGGCGCACGCCATTAGCGCCACGTCACACTTCGGCATCGTGCTCACGTCGCCCGTCGGTTTCGCGACGCATATCTTGCAGCGCGACATCATCTGGAACGACGCCGTTCCCCTTGTCATCGGCGGCGTGCTCGGCGGCCCGCTGGGCGCACGGTTGTCGCTCCGTCTACGCTCCGATCGCTTGATGATTTTCGTGGCGGCGGCCCTCACGTTCGCCGCTCTCGCTTTGATTTTGCGGCACTTTATCGGCTAATCCAACTAAGGCAAGCGCCGCATTCTCCTGGAAAACTTTTAGCGTGCCTTCATGATGGTGCCTATCGCATCTGATAAAACGGTGATCGCCTTAAGCGGTCGCATCATGACGCTAAACTCCGTCACGAGCCCGCGTTCGTTGGTCCGCACGTAATCAACGCCCTCAAGCGGAATGCCGCGAACCTCTGCGCGAAAGATCAGCGCATGTGTCGATTGCCCAGTAAAGACATCTACATAATGAAACTTGTCAAAAAGAGAAAAAACGATCGGTAAGATTTGACAGGCGGCCCGTTTGCCGGCAATCGGTTCTCCATGAACCGGCACGTATAGTGTGAGGTTATCGGCCAGCCAGGCAGAGTACTGCCCCAAGTCTTTTGAAGCCAGCGCGTCTGCGAAATCACGCATTTGTCTTATCTTTGTCCTCCAACTAAAGTTGTGGTCTCCGAAGCGCTCATTCCGCCGTTCGTGGAACGTTGTCGCCGGCCGCAAAGAAGTCGGGATCGAAAGCAGCAGCAACGACGCGGCCGGCAAGCGAGGCACAACGAGGCCCTTCGCGCATTAGAAACGGCAGATCCCGCCATACGGAGGGTCGCAACATTGCGCGCAGCGGCTGCAGCCACAACGGCGAGATCTCGCGACTGGGCGTATCCAGCACGACGCGCACGCATCCCAAACGTTCGGCCGAAATAAGGCCCGTTTCCATGTCCACGCCGCCGTAGCCGCGAGCGGCCCAGACCCGGCGATCCCCGCCGGAAACCATCGAGCCGGCGGTCAGCAACGGAATCGTCACGGCCTCCGCGCCAATGCAGCGCGCAGCGGCGATCAACGCATTCTGCAGCTCTGGATCGCAGTTGATGCTTCGGCCGTCTTCCAGACCGACACTGGTTGGAACGAGCACGGTTCCGGTCGGCAAGTCTGCGCGCAGCCCTCCCGCGAGCCCGCAGCTGATTGCGACGCGCAGACGTTTCCGATGCGTTTGCAGCCCGACGCCGGTTCGCACGACGTTCACGGTCGGAGCGGCAGCGCGAACTGCGCGCTCTTCGAGTGCGGTCGCGGTGAGAACGGTTAGTTGCAGTAGCCGCTCGCGCGATACCACGCGACGGCTCGTTCCAGCGCGTCGCGTACGGATCCGGGCGAGAACCCAAGTTCCGCTTTCGCCTTGGAGCTGTCCGCGAACATCAAGTGGTTCGCCATGCGCGCTCCCTCCAACGGAATGATGGGCTTTGCATCGCGCGCGACCGTACAACGCAGTTCGTCAAGATGCGCGAGTGCCACCGCCACTCTCCCGGGTACGCGCGCCCGAGGTAACGGGTTCCCGGCAATCTCCGCAAGCATCGACCAAAGCGCGTCGAGCGTCAGATTTTCGCCGCCCAAGATATAGCGTTCCCCGGTTTTTCCCCGCTCCAGCGCCTCGACGTGCGCGCGCGCAACATCCTCGACCGCAACGAGGTTCATTCCGCCCCGCGGCGGTTTAGCGAAAATTCGTCCCCGAGCAAAGTTCAGAATAAGTTCTCCGGTCGGCGTGGGTTTGCGATCGCCCGGACCGACCGGAGCCGTCGGCAACAGCACGACGACCGGAACTCTGCTCGCAAAAGCGGCCCGCTCCTGATCGATCTTAGAATCGTGATAGCCCCCGTGACGCTGCTGCATGCTGAAGTCTGCTTCCGTTTTCGCGCGCCCGTCTTCGGAAGCGCCGAGCGTAGCGGAACTCGACGTCACAACGGCTCGCTCGATGCCGGCAATATGGGCGGCTTCCAGCAGGCCTGCAGTGCCCTTGACGTTGACTTCATGAACGCGTTTGCGATCGGACGGCGCGAACGAATAGAGCGCCGCGCAATGGATCAGGTAGCGGCAGTCTTCGAGCGCATGGAGCAACTCGCCCGGACGGCGCATGTCGCCGGCAACCAGCTCGCATCGGCCATCGAGCGAACTCGAACGTGAAAGCGCGCGCACCGGATAGCCCGCGTCGAGCAGTTGGCGCAGCACGTGCGAGCCGACGAAACCGCTCCCACCTGTGAGAAAGACGCGGTCAGTGGGCAAGCGCGGCCCGGATGCTCTCCTTCATTGAGCCGGTCGTCTTGAGCACGGCAGTGGGCTCGTAGCCGCAGTGGGCCATGCAGTTTGCGCACTTCTCATGCTTGCCGCGCCCGTACTGATCCCAGTCGGTTTCTTCGATCAGTTCGCGATACGTCTTAGCGTACGGCGCGTCGGACATCAGGTAGCACGGACGCTGCCAGCCGAAGATCGAGTACGACGGAATGCCCCACGGCGTGCATTCGAAATCGACTTTTCCTTCCAAGAAATCCAAATAGAGAGGGCTGTGGTTCAGCCGCCACTTCTTGCGTTTGCCGCCGGCGAACGCTTCCTTAAAGATTGCGCGCGTGCGCTCAACGCCGAGAAAGTGTTCTTGGTCGGGCGCCTTTTCGTAGGCGTATCCGGGTGAAATCTGCATCGAATCGACCTGCAGCTCGTCGTTGAGATAATCCAGCACCGCACGGATCGACGATGCGTCGTCCGGATCGAAGAATGTCGTGTTTGTCGCCACCCGGAAACCACGGCTCTGCGCCACTTTGATCGCCGCGACCGCTTTGTCGAACGTGCCGGTCCGGCAAACGACTTCGTCGTGGCGTTCGCGCAAGCCGTCGAGATGAATCATCCACGTGAAATACGGCGATGGGGCAAACTTGTCGATCTTCTTCTCGAGCAGCAACGCGTTCGTGCAGACAATGACGACCTTTTTTCGCTTCACGAGTTCGTCGACGAGCCGCGGCAATTCTTCGTAGACGAGCGGCTCGCCGCCGGCTATCGAAATGACCGGAGCGCCGCACTCCTCCGAGGCTGCCAAGCACTCTTCCACAGAGAGGCGCTTGCGCAGGATTTCCGCCGGGTGCTGGATCTTTCCGCACCCCGCGCAAGCCAAGTTGCACTGATAGAGCGGCTCCAGCTCCATGACCAGCGGATACTTAGCCTGGCGCTGCAGTTTCTTGCCGAAGATGTACTTGGCGATTGCGAATTTTTGCGCGAACGGTGTGCTCATGTCGTTAGAGCGTATTGCCTTCCTGACAAGCGTTGCGGCTCCCCGTTTCCGGCGGCATCGGCTGCAAGAGCCATCGTCGGAAAGAGGTGCCGGTACAGATGGTATTTGAGGTAAAAGTCGCCGGGAAAACCGGTGCCCGTAAAATGCGGCTCATCCCACGTTCCATCGCGGCGCTGTCGTTCCCGCAAAAAGCGCAGTCCTCGCTGAGCGGCTGCATGCTTTCCCATGCCGGCCCACTGCAGCGCCATGACGGCCCAGGCAGTCTGCGACGGTGTGCTCGCGCCGACCCCGGCAAACGATTCATCCGCGTACGACCGGCACGTTTCGCCCCAGCCACCATCGCGATTTTGCACGCGCATCAGCCATGCAGCGCCGGCCTCGAGCATTTCGGCCCCCGTTCGCATCGTTCCCAACGCAGCGTGGGCGCACCACGTGCCATAGATGTGATTGACGCCCCAGCGCCCGAACCAAGAACCGCGCGGTTTCTGGGTTTGCCGCAGATACTGCAGCGCACAAGCAACGTCGGGGTCGACAAGATTGCGGCCAAGCATCGCAAGCATCTCCAGCACGTGAGCGGTGACATCTTCGGTGGGCGGATCGATCATCGCGCCGAAATCCGAAAACGGCAGGCGGTAGAGAATCTCGCTCGTGTTGTCGCGATCGAATGCCGCCCAGGCGCCATTACGCGAGCGCATCGCAAGCGTCCAGCGGACCGCCCGTGCAATTGCGTCGTCAACGCGATTGCCTTCGCCACCCTCGAGCAGCGCGCAGACGATCACGGCCGTGTCGTCCACGTCGGGATACCAGTCGTTGTCGAACTCAAATGCCCAGCCACCGCAGTCGCGATGATCGCTGCGCACTCGCCAATCTCCCGGAGCGCCGGGCGGAATCTGCTCGCGCAGCAGCCACTCCACCGCGGATCGCATCGCCGGATGACCTGGACGAAAGCCGGCTTGATACAACGCGCGGATCGCCCACGCGGTGTCCCAAACCGGAGACATGCAGGCTTGAAAACGCCATCCGGTTTCATCTTCGAACGCGAAGCGTTCCATGCCGTCCAAACCTTTGCGCATGAACTCGTGATCGAGCCCGTACCCTTCGATGTTGAGCGCGATCAACGAATAGACCCACGGCGGTTGAATCCCGCCCCAGCTTCCGTCGGCTTCTTGACGCTGCGTCACCCATTGAATCATCCGCGTGCAGGCGCGATCTCTTCCGGGCTTTTTCGGCAACCGTTCGTAAAGTTTCAAGAGCATATCGGTCCACCACAGCCAACCGCCGCCGGGAACGCGATACAACGCAGCCTCGGTTCCGGGATTCACGATCTCGCAGACTTCGACGCCCAGTTCGCGCACGGGACGCCGCGCGATCACGACGCACAACGGCCCCACGGTGCCCCGTGCCCAGCAGGCAAAATCGTAAAGGTTGAACGGCATCGTCGGGGGCAGGTGTACGATCTCCGGCGGCATCGTCGGGATGCCTTGCCACGGATATTTGCCGAAGAGCGCCATCCAAATCTTGGTAAAGACGCGCGCTTCAGCGACGCCCCCGAGTCGCGAGATCACGCGCAGCGCTCGACGCAGCTCGTCGCGTGCAGGATCAACGCCCAGCGCCTTGAGCGCCACGTACGCTTCGATCGTCGTGCTGAGGTCGGCAGGCCCATCGTAGTACAGCGCCCACGATCCGTCTTCGCGTTGATGGCGCAAGATGTGCCGGATCGCTCCATCGGCGATTGGAGCAGTGGACAGACCCAAGAAGCGCAGGAGCAGCACGTGTTCGGCCGTCATCGTGACATTGGTCTCCAGTTCGCCCGTCCACCAGCCTTGCGAATCTTGGCGATCCAGCAACCACTGCACGGCGTTGCGAAGCTGCGTATCGTTCATTCCATCAACGCGCACGCCGCAGCTCTTCCGCTGCGAACGGCGGATTCCATGGTGTCCGGCCAACCGGTGTCGGTCCATGCGCCGGCGATGGTGAGGTTGCGCTGCGACGTCCGGACGCCAGGCCGCCGCCCGTTGTGCGCGAGCAAGTACGTGCCTTGCGGGTTTCGGGTGACGGCGCTGCACAACAATTTTGCGGTTGCCAGCTGAGGGATCCGCTCGCGCAGTTCGTCCCACGCCAACGTTGCGGCTTGCGCGCTCGGCATGCGCGCCAGCTCGCCGGCCGCGCTGATGCTGCAGCAGAGATATCCCGGCGCCTTTTGAAAGATCCACTGCACGCGCGCATCGAGCAGCGCGGCGAAATCGAAATCGAGTGCGGCTCGATCGTGCCACAGATGCACGTCCATGATCGCGAACGCTTCGTAGACGTCGAGTGGCGGAATGCCGAGCGCCGACGGATCTTTCAACAGACGCTGCAAGGCCGGCGGCTGCACCGCTAAGACTGCAGCGCCGAATTCTTGTCTTCCCGCGGCAGTGCTTACGACGATGCGTGCGCTGGGCTCGACGGCAAGCACGGCCGTTGCACGGTGCAGCGCATCCAAATCGCGCGCCGTGGTTTCCATGATCTGCGCGAGCGGAACCGTCGTGTATCCGAAGCGCGCAGCCTCGCGATCGCGCAAGAACGCCGTAGAAACGACGAACGCCGCTTCAGCGGCGCTCATGCGCTCGAGCGGCGCGTTGAGCGCCGGCACCAAGAACGGTTCCCAAAACGCGCGCAGCGCCTCGCGGCTTTGGCCAGCACGATGCAGCCAGTCAGCGAAGCTCTCGCCGGGACGCGCGTCGCCGGGCGCTCGCTGCAGCTTAGCCAACGCGCGCGCAACCTGAAGTTTCGCGCGCCACCCCAGCAGCCGATAGGACGTAAATGATACGAGCAAGTGGAACGGCGCGGGAAGATTTGCCGCCCGCAATCTGCCGCGGCGGCCGCTGCGCCCGAAAACTTCGACGTCGAAACGATCCTGCAAATGCAACGCGTGCGCCATTCCGGCGCTGCGCACGAAATCCACGAATTCCGTGCAGCATGCCAGGTAGACGTGCTGGCCGTTGTCGACCACTCGGCCGTTCACTTCGAAAGACGTCGCGCGGCCGCCTAAAAGGCGGCTGCGTTCATACAGTTCAACTTCAAAACCTGATTTTTTTAAGCGCGCGGCGGCGGCAAGCCCCGCCAACCCCCCGCCGACGACGGCTACGCGGGTCGAAGCCAAGAGCCTAAGACGACGCGCAATTTTTCGCGCTTAGAAAGCGCTGCGCGGCGGTGCAGCGGCAGCTGCGGATCGGCCTCGATCTTCTCCAAGATACGCTCGTAAATGCCGGCCATCGTTTGGACGCAGGCGGCCGGACGGCGCGGAATGTAGCGCAGTACTTCGTAGCCGCGCGCGAATAAACTGCGCGCGCGGCGCGTCTCGAACGCGACGAGATGGTTCCATCCGGCGCAAGGTATGGCGCGCAGCAACGCGGTTTCGTCGATGCCGAAGCGGCGAAGATCTTCCGCAGGAAGGTAGATTCGGCCCATGTCCGCGTCTTCGCGCACATCGCGCAAGATATTCGTGAGCTGCAGCGCGAGTCCAAGATCGTCCGCATACTCCAGCGCCGCCGGATCGTCAAAGCCGAATATCCGCACGCACATTCTGCCGACAACGGAAGCCACCAGCTTGCAGTATTCGCGCAGCTCTTCCCACGTCGTGTAGCGAGTGCAGATCTGGTCCCGCTCGACGCCGTTGATCAGCGCCTGCAACTCTTCCTGCGGGATTCCGTAGCGTTCGACGGCCTTGCACAACACCTGCATGACCGGATCGTCGGTTTCGCCGCGCATGCATCGCGCCACCCGTTCGCGCTGCGCGCGCAGGCGTTCCGGAATCAGCTCGGGGCGTGGAGCGCCGTCGACTTCGTCGTCGATTTGACGGGCAAAGTCGTACAGCGCGTAAATTGCCATCCGTTGATCGTGCGGCAGCGAGATGAATCCCCAGTAGAAATTTTTGGCCTCGCGCCTGGCCATTTCCGTGCAGAAGTACTCCGCTTCGCGCTGCAAGCTGCGCGGGCGCCGCGGATAGCGGACGGCCTCAAGCCGGTTCAGCATCGCGCCTCGCCGGCGGAACGTTGGCGGTTTCGAGAAGGGCTCGCGCGAACACCGCAATTTTCTTCGCTGCGGACACCGTTGGACGGCTCACGTGCGTTTGATACCCGCTTGCCGCGATTGCATCGCAAATTGCCAGTCCGCCCAGGCGGTACAACGCAAGTTGTAAGCGCAACGCTCGGGGAGCCATGGTTTCGAGGGTTCGGCCGGATGCCAGCAGATCTCTAGCGCGGTCGACCAAACCCCGCACCGCCCCCGCAATGCCCCCGGCCTCAATTTCCGATTGCAAGAGGTACGTTCGCCCAAGGCGGGCGTCGCGGCTGACGTCTTGTGCGTGGTTAGCGAGCTGCAATCCGATGCAGACATTATCGGAGAGCTCTTGCGCGCGAGGATCGTTCATGCCGAAGATCTGTAAGACGACGCGACCCACGGAAGCCGCGGAGAACGTGCAGTATTCCCGCAGCTCGGACCAAACGCGATACTCGCTGACGCGCTGGTCTTGAATATTGGCGGCGATCAAGTCCAGGAACGGCTCGGCCGCAAGGCTATGTCGCTCCACCGTGGGGCGCAGCGCAACGAGCACGGGATGCACCGGCGGCGATCCGCGGAAGAAGGCTTCAACCTCGTCTTGCCAGCGGTTCAAACGCTCCAGGGCGAGCTGCGGCGATCCACTCTCGTCCCCCAGATCGTCTGTCGTGCGGCAGAACGCATAAAAGCGCATCAAGTCCCACCGGATTTCCGGCGAAACGGCTCGCGAAGCGACGGAAAAATTCTCGTAATGGCGGCGCGTAAGGGTTTCGCAGTACTTATCGGCGCTCTGTTTTTCGTTCAGAGCGGTTCACCCCGTGACTTCAGACGCGACGTTCCTCGAAGCTGCTCGATCGTCGCTTCTCCGACGGCGAACATCGCCGTACGCAACACTTCCACAAACTCTCTTGCAAGCGCCGTCGCGGCATCGCGGCCCTTCGCGGCAGCATGCAAGAACGGCGAAGCGACGCCGGCCAAATCGGCGCCCAACGCGATCGCCTTGGCCACGTCTAAACCGCTGCGGATCCCGCCGCTTGCGATCAGCATCCTTTCCGGTTCGGCGCGCCGCGCCGCGGTTAAACACTCCGCCGTCGGAATTCCCCATCCCGCAAAAGCGGCGGCGGCGGCGGCGCGCCACGGCTCGGCGATCCTGTGACGCTCCACTTCACTCCACGATGTTCCGCCGGCGCCGGCAACGTCGACGGCCGCAACGCCGGCATCGAAAAGCGCCTGCACCGCATCCGGCGCGATCCCCCAACCGACTTCCTTGACGATCACCGGCGTTTCCAACTCCGCGCAGACGCGCGAGATTTTCCGCAACAATCCGGCAAACTCCGTATCGCCCTCGGGCTGCAACGCTTCTTGGACCGCGTTGAGGTGCAGCACCAATGCGTCGGCCCCAAGCCATTCCACCAGCTTTCGGCAATCGCTCGACTCGTATCCGCGATTGAGTTGCACGGCGCCCAAGTTCGCAAAAAGCAAGACGTCCGGCGCCAGCGGGCGCACGTCGAACGTCGCCAAGAGGCCGGGCTGCTCCAGCAGCGCCCTGGCGGAGCCCAGACCCATTGCGAATCGCATCTCCTGCGCCATCTCTGCAAGCGTGCAGTTGATCCGACGCGACCGTTCGGTCCCGCCGGTCATGCAAGAAACCAAAATGGGCGCGCCCAGCCGACGCCCGAAATACGCGCAACCGGTGTCGACGTCGCACAAATCGATCTCGGGAAGCGCTCGCGGAATGAAGCGGAACGCGTCAAATCCGGCATCGACGCCTTTGGCGCCGACGTCATGTTCCAAGTTGATCCGAACGTGATCGGCTTTTCTCGGCGAAGTGCCGTCAGCTGTAGTGCGCACCGGTCGCTTCCGCCGTTGGCGGCTCAACCTGCCGATGCCTGTCGCAAGAAGCAGCAAGCATCTGCCTGAATGCAGGAAACCAATGCGCGCCGTCATCATCAATGCCGACGACTTCGGACTGGCGGACGAAGTCAATGAAGCGGTGGAGCTGGCCCATCGCAACGGGGTGCTGCAGAGCGCGAGCCTCATGGTGGCCGCTCGGGCAACCGAAGACGCCGTAGCGCGGGCGCGAACGTTGCCCGGTCTTGCCGTCGGTCTCCACCTCGTGCTGGTCAACGGACGAAGCGTTCTGCCCCCCCAGCGCATTCCGGCGCTCGTGGACGAGCGCGGCAATTTCCGCAGCCACCTTTTTTCCGCCGGCGTGCAGTATTTCTTCACGCGGGGCGTCCGGCGGGAGCTCGAAGATGAGATCCGGGCGCAATTCGAACGATTCACCGGCACGGGATTGGCGATCGACCACGTCAACGCCCAAAACCACTTGCACGTGCATCCGGCAATCCTCTCGATCCTCATGCGTGTGGCTCGCGAATTCAGGGTTCGCACCGTGCGCGTGCCTTATGAACCATTTTTGCGCTCGTGGCGGGCCGTGAGAAGCGATGCCGCAGCACGTCTTGGGAACGCCGCGCTCTTGGCGCCGTGGGTTTTTGCGATGCAGCGGCGTTTGCGCGCCGGCGGGTTCGTCACCAACGATTACGTCTTCGGCATCAACGACAGCGGTCGAATGACCGCCGATCGGATGATCGCGTACCTCTTGAACCTTCCGAACGGCGTTAGCGAAATTTACGTGCACCCCGCGACGCGCGCGTGGGCCGGCGCCGAACCTCCGGAGTACGATTTTGCCGGCGAGTACGCAGCGCTCGTCGATCGCGGCGTCATTCGCTGCCTGGCAAGCTGCGGTGCATCGCCGACGACATTCGGCGCGTTGGCTGCGGCGGTTGCGTAGCTTTCGAAGCTCGGCTGGGGCCGTTTTTTCCGCGCTCGCGGCCGGCGGCGTCGCGTACAGCGTTTGCGCGCTGCAGCGGGTTGCCGCTTTCCGATCGCGATCGCTACCCGCTGCTCTTCAACCCCCGATCAGCATTCTAAAGCCGCTGCACGGATATGAGCCGCGCCTGGAAGACAACCTCGCTTCCTTTTGCGTTCAACGCTATCCGGCATACGAAATTATCTTTGGAGCCGCATCTGCGCAGGATCCGGCCTTGCAGACGGCGCGCGCCGTTGCGGCGCGATTCCCGGCCGTCGACATCCGCATCGTCACCGGAGAGCGTGAGCCCGAAGGCAGAAACCCAAAAGTTCGCAGTCTCGCGCGCATGGCTCGCGTGGCAAAATACCCGCTGCTAGTCGCCGCCGACAGCGATATCCGCGTCGGGACCGGGTATCTGCAGGCGCTGGCGGCTGCTTTTACAGCGCCGGACGTCGGTGCGGCAACCTGCCTGTACGGCGGCGTCCCGGCCGGAGGACTCTTCGCGGAACTTGGCGCCATGCACGTGAACGAGTACTTTGCGCCCTCGGTCTTGGTGGCGGCGATGCTGGCGCCGCTGCAGTATTGTTTCGGCGCTACGCTGGCTGTGCGTACGAGCGCGCTCGAGCAGATCGGCGGATTTGACGCGCTGGCGGGCGAGCTGGGCGACGACTACGCACTAGGAAAGGCGATCGCGAGTTCCGGCTATCGAGTGGCGCTTTGCCCGTATGTCGTGACAACGACGATCTCCGAACGATCGTTCGCGGAACTTTGGGCGCGCGAAGTACGGTGGGCCCGCACGATCCGATCGGTCCGCCCCGCCGGTTACGCGGGATCCGTCATGACGTACGCCCTTACCCTCGCAAGCGCGGCGGCATTATTGCGCCCTTCGCGGACAACGGGAGCGGCGCTGGGCACGGCCGCCGCGTTCCGCTTTGCAATAGACTCCTTGAGCCGCCGAACTCTGGCACCTCAAGCACCGGCGGCGCCGTGGCTCATACCGGTACGCGATCTCCTTGAAGTTGCGGTGTGGTGCGCCGGTTTGTGCGGCGGCCGCGTGCGATGGCGCGAGGCGGACTACGCGATCACGTCGCGCGGCCGAATTCAGTCTTCGAAGGAAGCTACTTCGGCGACGTCATCTCCTTAGGAACGACGTACCGATCGAACTCCTCTTCGCTGACATACCCAAGCGTTGACGCCGCCTGCTTGAGCGTCGTTTTATGGCGGTGTGCGTGCTTGGCGATCTCAGCGGCCTTGTCGTAGCCGATCTTCGGCGAAAGCGCCGTTACCGTCATCAACGATTCCTGCAGGTACTTCGCGATCACATCTTCGTTTGCGGTCAGTCCTTCGACCGCGTGCTCGCGGAACATCGTGCACGTATCGCGCAGCAGCCGGCACGAATGCAAGAAATTGTAGATCATCACCGGGTTAAAGACGTTCAGCTCAAAGTTGCCCTGCGACGCGCCGAACGATATCGCGAGGTCGTTGCCGTAGACTTGCGCCGCCACCATCGTCATCGCCTCGGATTGCGTGGGATTGACTTTGCCCGGCATGATCGAAGAACCGGGCTCGTTTTCCGGCAGCGTCAGCTCGCCGATCCCGGCACGCGGCCCCGAGGCAAGCCAGCGGATGTCGTTGGCGATCTTCATCAGCGCGGCGGCCAGCGTCTTGAGCGCTCCGGAAGCAAAGACGAAGTCGTCGTGCGAGGCGAGCGCGGTGAACTTGTTCGGATGCGAGCGGAAAGGCAGGCCGGTAAATTCGGCGAGTTTGTGCGCGACGCGCTCGCCGAACTCGGGGTGCGCGTTGAGTCCCGTTCCCACCGCGGTTCCGCCGATCGCGAGATCGTAGAGCGGATCGAGCGCCTTCTCGCAAGCCGCCATTGCGCGATCGAGCTGCGTAACGTACCCGGAAAACTCTTGCTCCAACGTCAAGGGCGTCGCGTCTTGCAAGTGGGTGCGGCCGACTTTTACGATGTGCGTCCACGATTTGGCTTTGGCATCGAGCGCATCGCGCAGCTTCCGCACGGCGGGCAGCATGGAGACCATGGCCTGCGCGCCGGCGACGTGCATCGCGGTCGGAAACGTGTCATTGGAGGACTGCGACATGTTCACGTGATCATTGGGGTGCACCGGCTTTTTGCTGCCCATCTCTCCGCCGGCCAGCTCAATTGCACGGTTCGAGATCACTTCGTTAACGTTCATGTTCGTCTGCGTGCCGGAGCCGGTCTGCCACACGCGAAGCGGAAAGTCTTCGGCGTGCTTGCCGGCGACGATCTCGTCTGCCGCTCGAACGATGAGCGAAGCTTTTTCTCCATCTAACTTACCGAGATCGCGGTTCACGATGGCGGCGGCCTTCTTGAGCAGGGCCATCGCGACGATCACCTCGCGCGGCATCACGTCGCGCGGCCATTCGTCGTCCCCAATGTCGAAGTGGAGCAGCGAACGGGCGGACTGTGCGCCATAGTAGCGGTCCGAAGGAACCGCAATGCGGCCCATTGAGTCGGACTCGTCACGCGTCTGCGCGCCGTTTTTTCGAATGTCTGCCGTCGCCATGTCTCCTTTAGCGCCCGCTGCGTGCCTCAACGTCCGCTTCGTGCGGCGCGCCGCTCTGTCGTACCCACCTCGCGTAGTTCCACCACTTCAAGGACGGTCAGCGGAAAGCGCGGATCGTAGCCGTGCTTGCTGCATCGCCCGCAGCTCACCGCGCCGATCGGCAACCGCCGGCGCAGAATTTCAAGCGCGCACTGCGGGCAGCGCAGAATGTATCGCCTCCCCGCTTCGCGCAGCGGTTTGACGTTGCCCAGATCGTGATAGATCGACGTGAGCCCGCAGTCGGCCATTTTCTTTTTGAAGGCCGCGCCATGCCCCGTGTCCTTCGTGCGCTCGTACAGCCACGCATGGATCATCTCGTGGAGCAGCGTTTCACGCAGGGCTTCCGGATGCGCGCGGAAGTGCTTGGGTGAAAGCTCGATCAGAAACGGTTTGGTGGTATATGTGATGCGTCCGGCGGAGTTGGAGAAGCGAGCGTTGTACCGGATGCCGCAGGCCGGCGCTTCGCCGTTGAAATAGTAGTTGTTCAGCTCCGCGAAGAGCATCTGCAGATCCGTTTCGGTCGGCAGCACGAAGAGTTTCTTCGGCGTTCGTCCAAGCGATTCTTGTGAGCGGCACGCAAGCACGCGGATTGCCTCCGCGGATCTATCTTCCCGTCGCCGCCGTGATCGCGGCGATCTTTCTGGCCATCATGGCATGGCTGATCCGCATCGGTTTTTCGACGGGCGGCTCCGTATTCGGCGCCGCCGTGCCCGCCGTCCCGACGCCCGCACCCGCGGTTGGCGTGGAAGGCGGCGGACCGCCGCCCGCCGTGCGTGCCGCGCTTGGAGAGCTGCGCGCGCGAATTGCCGCGCATCCGAAGGATGACGTCGCGCTTACGCAATTGGGCGACATGTATCTCGCCGCGGGCAAATACGCCAGTTCGATTCCGTATTACCGGCGCGCGCTGCGCGCTAATCCCGGCAATGCCGCCGCTCGCGAAGGGCTGAACCAGGCGCAAGCGGCATTGCGCGGCGGCCAGTAATGCGTCTTTACATCTCTTGCGATATGGAGGGCACGGCAGGCGTCTGCAGCTGGATGCAGTGCGATCCGTCCAATCGCTCGGAGTATCCGGTTTATCGCCGGTATATGTCGCAAGAAGTTCGCGCCGCGATCGACGGCGCGCGAGATGCCGGGGCAGCCGAGATCGTCGTCAACGACTCGCATTGGAACATGCGCAACGTGCTTTGGGATGAGCTTCCGCCCGATGTTCGCGTGATTTCGGGATCCCGCAAACCCTATTCGATGACGCAAGGCATGGAGGGCGGCTTCGCGGGCGCCTTTTTCACCGGCTACCATGCCGCAGCGGGCGCGAAAGACGGCGTGCTCGCGCACACCTACACGGCCGAAACGCTCTACGAGGTGCGCGTCAACGGCATCGTGTGCAGCGAAGCGTTGTTGAACGCCGCGCTGGCGGGGCACTACGGCATCCCGGTCTTGCTCGTCAGCGGGGACGACGTCATCGTCGAGCACGTCCGCGTCCATCTTCCGTGGGCCGTTGGTGTCGCGGTGAAGAGCGGAATCGGGCATTACGCAACGGAGTCGATGACGCCGCACGCCGCGCAGGCTGCGCTGCGCGAAGGAGCGGCGCAGGCGATCCGTCGCGCTCCGGCTGCGCGACCATTTACTTTTTCCTCGCCGATAGAGCTCGAACTGGACACCGCGCGCGCGGAGCATGCCGATTTCATCGCGCTGATGCCCCGCTTCGAACGCATTTCCGGACGCACCGTACGCTTCGTCGCCGATGAGTTCCCCACGATATTTCGCGCGTTCGTCGCGGCCTTTCGCTTGGGCGGCGCCGCCGGAGCGCCGGCGTAGTGAAGATCTACATATCCTGCGATATGGAAGGCACCGCCGGCGTCTGCAGCTGGGATCAGGTCGACGCGCGATCTTATACGCCCGAATACGAACGGTACCGCGAACACATGATGGGCGAAGTTTGCGCCGCGATCGGCGGCGCCCGCGAGGCCGGCGCTGGCGAGATTTTGATCAACGACTCGCACGGACCAATGCGCAATCTCATCCTCGATCGCTTGCCTGAAGGCGTGCGATTCATCTTCGGCAACCGCAAGCCGCTCTCGATGGTGCAGGGGCTCGGGGACGGCTTTGCCGGTGCCTTTTTCACGGGCTATCACGGGGCGGCCGGCGATGCCGATGCAGCGCTCTGCCACACATACACGCCCTCCGTCGTGTACGAGGTGCGCGTCAACGGCATTCGATGCAGTGAGGCGACGCTCAATGCAGCCGTCGCGGGAGTGTACGGCGTTCCGGTTTTGCTGATTACTGGAGATCGCGCAACGGTTGAAAGTGCGGCCGCGCAGATGCCGTGGCTCAAAGGCGTCGTGGTCAAAGAGAGCATCGGCAACTACAGCACCGATTCACTCTCTCCGTCTGTCGCGCAGGACGCGATTCGTGAGGCGGCCGCCGCTGCGGTTCGCGAAGCTCGAGCAGCGCGCCTATTCACCTTTGAGCCGCCCATCACGCTGGAGATCGATCTCGCCAAAAGCGAACAGGCAGACTGCATCGAGCTCATTCCGGGATTCGTCCGAACGGGCGGCCGCAGCGTGAGCTTCGTCGACGGCGATTTTTTGGTGGTGTTTAAAGCCTTCGTCGCCGCGTTTCGGATGGGCTCGTTCGCGACTGAACCGGCCTCACTAACTGCCGTCGAATCGACAGCAACTATGCGGTCGCTTTTGCGGGAGCACTCAGAGCAATAGCGATCTCGGCGACTTCCTGTTCGCTGATCGAGAGCCGGCTCATGGCTTCCTCATACGCCGCGATCGTTTCTTCGCTTGTCCTGCCGGCCGCACGCTCTTCGCGCAGTCGTTTGATTTCCTCGGTGACGCGATGCGCGAGTTCGTCCGTGACTTCGACGCCGTGCCGGTGCAGGTACGGCGCTTGTCTGCGCAGGGTGTCCTCGACGAGTGCGACGCCGGAGTGCTTGCCGAAGATCCACGACGTTCGGCCGCCCACGAGCTCTGCCGGGACGGCTTCGTACATGCGGTGATCGATCAGCATGGCGTGCGTGTGGATGCCCGATTCGTGCGCAAAGACTTTTGCGCCGACGATGGGCTCGTGCTGCTGCATCGGAATACCGCTCATGCGTTCCATGAATCGCGCGAGATCGCGCAGCTGGCCGTACTTGAAGCCGGGAATCTCAATGCCGTAGAGCGCGTTGAGCGCGGTGACGAACTCGTGCAGCTTTACGTTGCCGGCACGTTCGCCGTAGCCGTTTGCCGTGACGGAGACAACTTTAAAGCCGCATGATACCGCGGTAATCGCGTTGATGGTTCCCAGTCCGTAATCGTTGTGGAAATGGCACACCATCGGCAGGCCGGCCGGCATTGCGGCGACGATGCGGCTGCAATACCACTGCGCCGCTTGCGGCGTCAAGCATCCAACCGTGTCGGGCCAGGCGGGCCGATCCCCGCCGGCGGCTAAACTCTCTTTGAAATAGCGGATGAAATAGTCGACGTCGCCGCGGCTGCCATCTTCCGCCCCGAATTCGATCGACGACACGCCTTTCGAACGCGCGTAACGGATCGCGTCGCACTGCAGCCTGATGTTAGCATCGCGGTAAAAATCGAGCGGAAGATCGAGCCAGTCGCGCTCATCGCGTCCCTCGCGGCGCAAAAGCGTCTTGCCGATCTTGTATTTCAAGTGCAGATCGCTGCCGCTTGTAAAAATGAAAAATGTGACGTCCGAGGGCGATGCGCCGGCTTGATGGAGCGCTTCGATCGTGATGTCGATGTCCGCCGGATTGCTGCGGCACATAACGACGATTTCGACGTCGCGCAGCTCGCCGCGCTGCTTGCCGGTCAGCACCATTTGCAGCGTCTTGCGATCGCCTTCCGATGCGGCCGGAAAGCCCACGCTCATGATGTGTACGCCGATGCCGGCCAAACGCTTGGCGATCTCGTACTTCTGTTCGGGCGTAAAGCAGACGCCGGGCATCTGTTCGCCGTCGCGCAGCGTTTCATCGTAAATCCGGATGTCGGACGCATCCGGAAACGGTATCGCTTTCGTAAATTCGCGTGGATCGCGGATCAGCTGTCCGATCGGCTCGCGGAACTCCATGGCGTTACTTTACCACGGCCTCGTCGCGCGGCACCAGACCGGCGTCTGCCGCGGCGCTGGAGCGCGAACGCTGCGTGTATATTCGCAGTTCGGAGATGTCGCGGGGAAAGATCAGCGCCAACGTCCAGTCAAACGCCACCCGCAGCTTCCGATCGATGCCGGGTAACCGGGCCAGATAGTAGGTCCGCCAAAGAAACCACGCCAGGAAGCCGGTCAGCACGCGATCGCCCGGAAGTTGCGCCACCGCCTTGCGTGCGCCGAGCGAAGCCATCATGCCGAGCGCCGAATAGATGAAGGGCCGGGTCGGCAAACCGCGCAACGCGGCGATCACGTTGTCGGCGAGCACGGGCCCTTCCCGAATCGCATGTTGAGCGGTTTGCGCATACGTTCCGCCGTGCGGCTGTGGGATCGCGGCGCAGTCGCCCGCCGCCCAAATATCCGGTCTTCCTTTCGCTCGCATGTCGGCGCCGACGACGAATCTGCCGCCTTTTCCGCGCTCCAACGCTTGCGTTCCGGGCAAAGGAATCGCGCGCACGCCGGCGCTCCAGACGATGGTCCGCGTTTCGATTCGGCGCCCGCTTTGCAAGTCCAAACCGTTTTCGTCGGCGGAAGCGACGGCATCGCCCGTGATCACTTCGACGCCTCTGCGTACGAGATCGCGATGCGCGTACGTTCCCATGCGCTTCGGCAAACCCGCAAGCAGCACGGGGCCACCCTCCACCAACACGATGCGGACGTCGCCGGGCACGATGTGCGGAAAGAAGCGCGCGACGTCCTTAAAGAGTTCGACCATTTCGCCCGTGGCTTCAACGCCGGTAAAGCCGCCGCCGACGACGACCAAGGTCAACAAGCGCTTGCGTTCCGCATGGCTTTGCACGGAGTCCGCCAATTCGAGCAGCCACATGAAGCGGTTGCGCAAGATTCCGGCATCCTCCAGCGTTTTCAACGCGAAAACGTGTTCGGCGACGCCCGGCAGCCCGAACGTCGAAGTCGCGGAGCCGATTGCGAGGATCAATTGTGCGTAGGAGAGCTGTTCCGAAACCCCCGTCAAGATGTGGCGGTACGTGACTGCATGCGCTTGCAGATCGACCGTTTCGACGTCGGCCAATATGAATCGAGTGCGGTGAAGTTGCGCGCGGATGGGCGTCGCTACGTGGCGAGCTTCGAGTGCACCGGAGCTCACTTCGGGGAGCATCGGCGTGAAGACCGAGAAATTCTCGCGGCTGATCAAGACGATCTCCGCTTCATCCGAACGCAACTTACGTTCCAGACGCTGCGCCGCTGCAATCGCTGCGAAACCGCCGCCTGCAATGATGATGCGTTTCACCACTGCGCGGTTCGTTCCGTGCGCAGGCATGCCTTTGCAGCATCGGAGAAGACCGCAGCGTGAATCCGCAGGATCGCGAAGACGGGCGCAAGCCCGTACCGCGCAATCCGTACGCTGCAAACTGGAGCGCAGAACGTCCGGAAGATCGCCAATACGATGTGCGTGAAGGGGAGTATCTTCCGCCCGAACCGGAGCGCCGGAAAACACAGGATAGAGCCAAAGGGCTCGGCGCGCTCGCGGTCGGCGCGGCCGTGCTCTTCGCCAAGTTCAAAACGCTGTTGCTGTTGCTGCTCAACCTCAAATGGGCACTGGTGCTCGTCAAGTTAATCACGTACGGCGGATCGTTCTTCATTTCGCTCGTGTTGTACGCGATGTTTTGGGGCTGGCGATTTGCACTCGTGTTTGTCGTGATGATTCTGGCGCACGAACTGGGACATTACGTCACGATTCGAAGCTACGGGTTGCCCGCACGCTGGCCCATGTTCGTTCCGTTCATGGGCGCTTACACCGTGGGAGGCGTACCGGAATCGTTGGAGCACGACGCATACATCGCCCTCGCCGGGCCGCTGACCGGCTTAGGAGCGGCCGGAGTCTGCTTTTTCCTGGCCTATCAGCAACACGAACCGTTTTGGTACATGGCAGCGTACGTCGGCGCGTTCATCAATCTGTTCAACATGATTCCGACGCCCCCGTTTGACGGCGGCCGCATCGCCGGCGCGCTCTCACCGGCGTTGTGGGTGGGCGGCTTCGTGCTTTTTATCGCGCTCTCCATCCTCTTGCACGTGCCGCTATTTTTCGTCATCATCTTCGGATTGCTCGCATTACCGGGTGCGATTGCCGGCTGGCGAGGCTACGTCGATCCGCGCTACGCACGCATGACGCGCGCCGGCCGCATCAACGTGGCGGTTTGGTACCTGGCCACGCTCTTCGCGCTCTTCTTGCTCATGGCGCGATCGCACGTGGGAGTGCCGCAACACTACGCGATCTAAGCCGGATCGTCTCGTATTTCAAAGGCTAGCAGGGCGGCACGCTGGCGCGACTGACTCGGCCAAGGGGCTTTCTTCGATGGAGCGACGTGGTGGGATCGAAACACTGCTGCTGCAACGTCAACGTTCCGCTTTGATCCGTGCACCCGCTGACCGCGTCGTAAGACGCCGCGAGCTGGTTTGAGGTGGTATCGTACGAGCCGCTGACGCTGAAGGTGCACGTGGCCGCCGGCAAATTCTGCACCATCGAGCCGCTCAGCGTTCCGGTCGAATCGACCACCAGCGCAAACGATCCGTTCACCGCGACGGTGCTGTAGGTAATCGTCATAGGGCCGCCGATCGCGCTGCCATGTTGTGCGAAGGTTCCCTTCACGGAACCCGTGCCGTTTGCGCTGTCGGTTGCGGTGCCGGTGTAGTTGCCGGAAAGATTCGGAATCGACGGTGTGGGATTCGGGGTGCCGCCGCCTCCACGGCCGTGACAGGCTGCAAGCGCCATGCATACGATCAGCGGGGCGCAGCGTTTCAACAACGTCATAACGATGGCTCGGGCTTTCGGGCGCCTTGCGCCGAGTCCGCTTCGAGCCACTGATCCTCCTGAGCGCGCCGGCCTGTGCCGCGTGGAAATATGCCGTTGGGATGGCGGCGCAGCCAGCTTTCGGCGCGCATGGCCAAGTATTCGAAGTCGTGATACTGAAAGGCGCCGCGCTCGCGGCGCAGGATCACGACGACTTGCGAGAGCGCACCCCAATAGTAGACGATAAGGCGTGCGAAGAGATCCATGAAGGCTTCTTCCGTCGCAAGGCCATGTTTGAGCAGCGCTCCCATCGCGTTGAACCAATTGCAGGCGACCATCTCGGGATGCGCGGCCGGATCGACGAAGCCGATCGCCGCCAGCTGCGATCGGTACTGTGGGTCCAGCAGACGCGCGGGCAACTCTTCTTGCACGTATCGCAACGCGGACTGCAATTCCGGCGCCCGGAAGTCGCGCTCCAAGGAAAGCAGCGCTTCCAATTGGTTGCTCATTCGCATGTGCCGTCAGCTGAATGAGGGCCGCAATGGCGCTTGCGCCAATGACGACCATCGTGCCGACTGCTGCTCCTGCGCTCACAACGTCGGTGGTCATCGGTGAGCGCACTTAGTCAACCACGCGGCGCGAGCCTCTCGCGTCCGCTGTTGATGACCGTTTGCGCGATCCTCGCACTGGTTGCGCTGTTCTTTGCGCGCCCGCACCAGACGCCCGGGCCGGCGATGCGCGATTTCGAAGCATACTACGCTGCGGGGACGGTGTACGCGTCGGGCGGCAACCCTTACGGAACGCAAATTTGGAACGTTGAACGGACGGTGCCGGGCGTCACGGCGCACAGGTTCGAGCTGCTGCCGTTCGTTAGTCCCCCCGCAACGCTCCCGTTCTGGTCGTGGTTCGCGCGGTTTTCTTTTGCGGACGCCGCAATCACATGGCGGGTCATTCTCATCTTAGCGGCCGCATGCTTGAATTTGCTCGCATTGCGGTTGTGCGGCATCGCGTTCAATTGGGCGTCCATCGCGTCGATCGTGCTCTGCTTTGTCGGTTTCGGGCCGGCGACCAGCGCCGTTGCATTGGGGCAACTCGCGTTGCCTGCGTTCGCCGTTGCGGTGTCCGCGTTCGCGCTGGCGGAAACAGCGCCGCCGCTGAGTGCAGTTGCGTCGGCCATCGCCTGGAGCCAGCCGAATATCGCTTTGACGCTGATCGCGCAGTTGCGGGTGATCCGGGGCGCCGTCGCCTTTTTCAGCGGTTTTGCGATCTTCGTGGCGTGCAACGCCGCGCTCGCCGGAACGCAAGGGCTCCTCGGCTACTGGCGCGTATTGGCGGCGCACGGTGTCGCGGAACGGTTTTCCGCGATCCAAATAACGCCCGGCGCGGTCGCTTACGGCTTCGGTGCGCCGTCAGGCGTCGCAGCCTCGATAGGCATCGCTTGCACGCTGCTCGCCGTTCTGGCATGGATTGCGTTGATGCTTCGCTCAACCGATCGCGTCGCGCGATTTTGCCTAACGTGCACGCTGCTGCCGTTTGCGTTGCCGTTCTTTCACGAGCACGATCTGATCGTCGCGTTCATTCCGGCGATCGTGTTGGCGGTGGGATCGCGCAGCAGCCGAGCTGCGGCAACTGGCGGCGCCATCCTTGTCGCGGTCGATTGGCTTGGTCTGGCGCAACGCCCCGACGGCGCGCTGCAAACGTGCTTGCTGGCCGGCGCATTTGCCGGTGCGCTGTTGACGCTGCCCCGACAATTGACGCGAGGCGTCGCACGTGCCGCAGTGGCTGTATTGGCGCTCGTTGCGATCGCCGCGATCGGCGCGCAGTACGATCGCGCCCCCATCTGGCCCGATGCGATGCGGCCGCTTTCCGCCGCTGCCTATCGGATGCCGGCGGCCGACGTTTGGCGCGCGGAAACCGCCGCGACGGGGCTCTTCGATCGTAACGCCGGGTGGGCGCTGCTGCGATCTTTCTCGCTAGCGGGCTGCGGTTTGCTGACCTATGCGGCCGCTAGATATCGACGTTCATGAAGTTATCGAATGGTGTGATGGCATTGGGGACAAAGCCGTGCAGGTCGCTGTTCAGCGCATAGACGTCTTCGCGCCCGCTAATGACGACCGTCGGCACGTCGCTTACAATCTGTTGGTTTACGGTGCGCGCGTCTGCATTGCGCTGGCTTTGATCGTAGTGCGTAAAAAGCGCCAGCATCGCCGCGTTTGCCGTTTGGTTACACCAATGTAGAACGTTCTGGCCGTTCGGAGGAACGGAGCCGCAGGCGTAGATCGGCGAATAATCGCCCAGCGGATCGTTGAGCCAAGCAAATGCCGTCACGTCCCACTTGCCGCCGTACAGAATGCCGCCTTGCTGCATGGGCGCAAAAAATAGAGCAACGGGGTAGTGTTTGACCTCGATCGTCACGCCGATTTGCTTCCACCACGAGCGAATCAGCTCGATCTGGGTATCAACGTCGGGCAATCCCGAGATCGCCGCAAACGTCAAATGCAGCTTCACGCCGTTCTTCGCTCGAACCCCGTCCGGACCGCGCATCCATCCCGCCTGATCCAGCAGACTATTCGCCTGTGCAAGATCGAACGGGACCATCTTGATCGTTGGATCCCAATAAGGCGCGGTATGCGCCGCCGGTTCCTCTTGCAGGAAGCCGAGGTTATGTCCCACTTTGGTCCTCAGCGTAGCGCGATCCGTTCCCAATCGCAAAGCTCTGCGGACTGCAATATCATGGAGCGGCGGGCTTTTCAAATTGAAGTCCATATGGTTGTACCAATAGGCTACGGTCCTATTGATCCGAATACCGGGAACGGCTTGAATTCGGCCAAGATAATTGCCCGGAACAAGCGGATACATGTCCACCTGATGTCCTTGCACCTGCGTGAGCACCGTGTTACGGTCCGGCACGAGAATGTACTCAACTTCGTGCAGCTTCGGCAGCCCGCGCCAGTAGAGCGGGTTGGCGACCACGACGATGCGCGTCGCGCGTTGCCACTCTTTATATTTGAATGGGCCGATTCCAACGGGTAGTGAATTATACGCCACGTGATTGATGTTCGGATATTGGGCAAGTAAGTGTTTGGGCAAGATGCACGGGTTGGCGCCCGCGCTCGAAAAAAACGTTTCGACAAACGGGGAGTACGGTTTGCTCAAGTGATAGACGACGGTGTACTTGTCGGGCTCGTCAATTTTAACGATGCGATCCCAGCCTAGGCGTCCCACTTCATTGTTTGCTGGATTCAGCACGACGTGGGTCGAGAAGACGACGTCGTCGGCGTTGAAGGGCGCGCCGTCGGACCATTTGACGCCGCGGCGTATATGGTACGTTATCTTCAAGCCGTCAGGGCTGACCCCGCCGTTGGACTTTGTCGGTATCTCCGTCGCCAGTTCCGGATATGGCCGGTTGTTCACGTCCCACTTCACAAGCCACGCCATAGTGAGCGACGAAAGGTTGCCGAGGCTGGCATACTGCGAAAGGTGCGGATTCAACGACGAGAGGTCGCCTGAACCATCTTCGAAGCGCAACACATGCGGAACCGTCCAAGAATTCGCGCGCGTTGAGCCCGGGGCCGTACCGCCTCCTCCGGTTTTGGTGCATGCCGCAACCAGGGCACATAAAGCAATTGCCGCGATCTTCGCACTGACGGAACGTTTCAACGCGTTACTCTCCTTCTCGCATCGCTTGCGGGTCCAGGCCGTTCGCTCGAGCGAACTCGACGTACGCCGCAGGAGCGATTTCTGAGGGTTTAATTTCGCTCCGGCCGCCCCAAAAGACGTTCGTGTAACCAAAGTCGATGCCCGCCTCGCGCAGGTGCGCATCGATCGCATCTTTGTGCGCCAGCACGAGCGCTTTCTCCATGCCGTGCGCGACAGCCATGACATTGACGCCGTGAAATTCAGGTCCGCCTTCGCGCCAATAGGCGTGCGTGATGATGTGATGGCGTCCCACTTCCCTGCCCGCGTCGATCTCACGGCCCTGCGGCACGGCCCAGTGAAACAGCGCGTTGTAGCGCGTCACGCGTTCGTTTCCGGCGGTGGCCTTCACGTGTTCCAAAAACGTCGAAAAGCGCCCGATGACGCCTAACCCCTCGAGCTCGCGAGCAATCGCGAAGAACTCTTCCAAATCGATGCCGGCGTCCCGCGCCCGGGCGCGCCAGAGGTCCGGAACGATCTCCTCTTCTGCGAACTCGCGTTTGAGGTGCGTAAGGACGTTCCATTGGCGCTCGCTCGAGCTGCACCATGGTCGTGTCGAGCGGATCGGCCAGGACTTCCGCACGGCTTCCCGGCTGCATTCCTCGCCGCCGCACGTGCCCGACTCCCAGCGCAAACAGACTTCTTTGCCGGCATCAAGCGGAACGCGCGCGCCCCCGTTCGCTCCGCTAAGTATTGCGCGTGCTTCTCCAGCGAAAAGCCTTGCGGAACTTTTAGGGTCGTCCACAAGCGATACGACGCTCCCGCCGTCGCGGGATCCGCCGTGCGGATCACGATGTGCCCTGAAAAGGGATCTTCGTTAAACATGTAATCGAAGGCCGCATCGAGCCGGTCGGGATCGATCTGCCACGCCACGAGCGCTCCGTGCGCCAGGTTCGTGGCCAAAAGCGTCTGGCGAACGCGGCGGATCGTGCCGGCTCGCAGCATGGCGCGAATCCGTTCGACGATCGTTTCTTCCGGCAGATGCGTGCGTCGCGCAATTTCCGCAAACGGCGCCGGCATGAAGCCGCGCAAGCGGTCTTCCGACACCGACAAGATGGCGGCATTAACGGGATCGCTGACCGTAGCGGGCACAGTGGCGTGGAGATCCATTACCGCAACGGCTGGTTCGTGTCGGATTCTCCCAATGCGTAGAGATACGTTTCTTCGGCTTGCCGCAGCGCATACAAAGCGTTGACTTGATCGACTTGCGCCTGCGTCAAACCGACTTGCGCGTTAAGCAGCAGCGGCAAAGTCGTTACGCCCGCCCGGTACTGGGCTTGCGTCGCTTTCAGAATCTCTTGCGCTTTCGCGAGTTCGGCTTGCGCCTGGCCCATCGCGGCCTGAGCAGACACCAGACCGATAAGCCCCTGGCGGACATTGAGCTCCACGGTCTGTTCCGTTTGCGCGAGCTGCCCTTGCGCCAAGTCCAATTGTGCCTCGGCCTGATGGATGTTGGCGCGAATGAGGCCTTGATCGTAAATGGGGATATTGATCACCGCTCCGATCGAGTTTCCGGTGACGAAGTTCGTCCCGTTGGTCGTGGTCGAGTTCACGCCGTAGCTCGCAACACCGCTGAGCGTCGGGAAGTATGCCAAACGTTGCGCTCTGACGTTGTATTGCGCCGCTTGCACCGCATACTGGGCGGAGAAATAGTCCGGCCGCAACGCCAACGCCCGCGCAATCGCCTGATTGTACGGAACGATCGGAACCAACGCCGCGGTGACGTTCGAAGGCACGTTGTTGACGGGAGCCACTTGAGCGTCGGCACTGAGGCCCATCGAATTGGCAAAGGCCGCGAGTGCGCTGAGCTCCGTGCCTTGCGCTCGCACGAGCGAAACGCGCGCTTGCGCCGTCGGCAGCTGCGCCGTCGCGAGATCGACTCTCGAGGCGGTGCCGGCACGAAGCTGCGCGCGTACGAGATTTTCCTGCACCTCATTTTGACGAACGACCTGCACCGCGAGCTGGGTTGATGCTTCGGACTGCAGCGCGGTGTAGTACGCCTGTCCAACATTGAACGCCAGCGTTTGCAGCTGGCGTTGATACGTATACAGTCCGGCGACTTCGTTGGCCGTGGCCTGCCGGATTTGCGCGCGCAGCCTTCCGCCGTTGTAAATCAGCTGCTGCAGATTCGCGTTGAGTCCGACGTTCGTCGACGTGCCGCCGCCCAGCGTCTGCGTCGTGCCTTGGTTGCCGCCCGTTCCGGTCGTGCCGCCGTTGCCGCCGGTCGTGCCGCCGTTGCCGGGAATCGTAACGGTGCGGCCGCCGGAGTTTCCGCGCGTGTAGTTCGCGGTCGCATTGATGTTGGGATAGAGCCCCGTGCGCGCCAATTCGACTTGCACTTGCGTAAGACGATAATTTGCGCGAGCTTGCGCGAGCACCGGAGATTTAGCGACCGCGATATCGATTGCTTGTTGCAATGTAATCTGCGCCGGCACGCCGGGGATGGCTCGCTGCGTGGCGGCCCCCGGTGCCGGCGTGCCGTACGCCGGATACGGCAACGCGGTCGGCGATGCGACGGGAATCGGACTCGGCGTCGGCGACGGCGATGCTTGTTGCGCTTTGGCAATCGCAGGGGGCAGTGCAACCGTCGCGAGCGCGGCGGCAAAGATGAAGCGCGTCAACTGCACGTTATTGGCCGCGGCGATTGCCGGCGATGGCGACGAGGCTGCCGTTTTGCAGCGCGTCGGGCCTAGTCGTGATCACCACCGTGCCCGGCCGGATTCGCGGGCTGTGCACTTCGCTCAGCGTGTCCGTCTGAATGCCCACCTGCACCGGAACTTCGACGGCTTTGTTTGGCGGCTGCACGATGAAGACGTTCGCACCTTGATCGGTCTGCGCGACGGCTTGCCGTGGCACGACGATCGCGTTGTCGTGACGTTCTTTTTGAATGGTCACGCTGACCAGCATCCCGCCGCGCAACGCATCGCCGGCATTCGGCTGCTGGATACGCGCTTGATACGAGAGGGTGCCTTGTGTCGGCACGGCATTCACCGTTTGTATCCGGCTCGAAAAGCGCCGTCCGCTCTGTCCGGCCGTAAAGGTCACGGGCGTCCCCGTGTGCACATACGCCAAATCTTCGTCGGGAACGTTGACGTTAATCCAGACCACAGCGGTTTTCGATATACGCAACACCGGTGCGCTCGGGGTAGCCATCCCGCCCGGATCCATTAAACGAGCGGTGATCACGCCGTCGAAGGGCGCATAGAGCGACGTCTGAGAAATCTCAGTCCGCAACGTGTTGGCCTGCGCTTGCGCGGCACGAACGGCGGCCGCCGCTGCCTGCGCATTGGAACTCTGCACCCCGGTCGTTCCTTGGTTTGCGATCGCGGTCTGATACTGCGTTTGGGCGGCCACGTACTGCGCCCGGGACTGCTCGAGGGCTGCTTGCGAAACGTACCCTTGTTTGAACAGCTGCTGATTTTGGTTGTAGTTGAGTTGCGCGTTCGCCAAGGCTGCTTTGGCCGACTGCACCGCTTGCGTCGTCTGCGCCTTGGTGATCGGCACGTTCATCGACGATGACTGCGCTTGCGCGGACGCTTGCGCGATCTGCGCCTCATACTGGGCGAGTTGCGCGCGCAACGTCGACGCGTCGATTTGCGCCAAGAGTTGTCCCGCGCCGACGTGATCCCCCTGGTTTACGTAAATGGCCGAGATGGGGCCGGATTGTTGAAACGAGAGCGTCGAGTCTTCCAGCGGCGCAACTTGGCCATCGAGCGTGATGTATGTCGCGATGTTTTGCTGCTGCGCCTTCGCGACGTCGACGTCGAGCGGGGCGGGACCGCGGCTTTGCTTGGCCTGCTTGCCGCAGCCGCTCAGGATAACGAAAGCGGCGAGTGCGGCCGCCATGATCGGACGGTGATATCGCATGGAACTCCTTGATTTACGCTGCACGACAAAAGACGGCCTCGTTCGGCCTTTGCAGTTGTCTATACGCGAATCGTATCCGCTTTGCTTCATGCAACCCCCAGGGCGCGTTCTGACCCTTCGACTCGCTTTAGGAGTTCGGCGCGCACAGCGCGTGCGACGCGCCACGGATGGCGCGAGTTTCTGCGGGCACAGGACGTGCAGGAGCTTATCGAAGGGGCTTGTCCTGAGCAGCGCATAGCGCGTATCGAAGGGACTTGTCCTGAGCAGCGCATAGCGCGTATCGAAGGGACTTGTCCTGAGCAGCGCATAGCGCGTATCGAAGGGACTTGTCCTGAGCAGCGCATAGCGCGTATCGAAGGGACTTGTCCTGAGCAGCGCATAGCGCGTATCGAAGGGACTTGTCCTGAGCAGCGCATAGCGCGTGTCGAAGGACGGGGAGCCCGGCACCCCTTGTTGTAATGTCATCGGGCCATGCGTGCGAAGCTCGATGTCGGCCGAACGTTCAGCCGGCAGAGCCGGGTCGAAGAATGGATGACGGCCGAAAAGGCCGGGAACAAGGGCGTCGACGTGCTTTCGACACCGATGCTCATGCAGCTGGTGGAGGAGGCCGCGATGGCCTGCATCGCGCCGCTGCTGGATCCGGAAGAGATCACGCTGGGCACGCACATCGATCTCGAGCACCGCTCGCCGGTTCCCGTGGGCTTCATCGTGCGCACCGAAGTGGAAGTCGTGCTGGTCGACGGCCCCCGCGTCAGTTTCGCCGTGCAAGTGTTCGATGAACAAGAGGCCGTGGCCGAGGGAACGCACGAGCGCTACATCATGGATCGGGCGAAATTCCGCTCAAGGCTTGAAGAGAAGCTCGCATAACGCTACCTTTATAAGCAATGGGAGCAGCCAGCAAGAATGGCCCTTCGATACGCTGCGCTACTCAGGGTGACAATGTACGGCAAGGCGTGGGGCAAGAATGGTATGGGCTCCGTAAAGACGCGCACCGTTCGGCCCACGCCAACGTTACACTGCAGGGTGGGCAACCCCGCTCCCGAACGCTAGACTGTTTGCTCTTGGAGGCTCTCCAAGGCAAGCCGAGGTCTTATCTCTATTAGGAGGACAACTTGAAACGAGTGAGCACCGGAGTCTTCGCCGTGCTGGTCGCAGCCGGCTTAGGACTTACCGCGGTGGCGGCTCAAGCGGGTCCTGCTTCGCATGGCAACATAGGAACCAACGCGATAGCACAGGCCACGCCCATGGCTTCACCGTCTCCGGCGGCAACCGCAATGGCCTCGCCTGCGCCCGCAGCGACCGCAATGGCCTCATCGGCTCCTGCGCCTGCAGCCAGCACCATGCCGGCTCCGCCGCCCGCGAACTTCGGGTCTCCGCCTTCAGGGCAGATTCCCATTCTCTACAACGATCACCACGTTTACGCTCGTCCGGACGTCCTGAAACAAGGACGCGTACTGGCCGCGCTGATCCGTGGCGGCACGATCCTGATTCCTTTGCGCTCGATGTTCGAACAGATGGGCGCAACGGTTTCGTACAACCCCTCGACCCGGACGGTCGACGTTACCAAGCCCGGCGCTGACGTGAAAGTCACCGTCGGCAGACCGCAAGTCGTCATCAACGGCGAAACGCGGCCGCTCGACGTTCCCCCGGAAATCTATCAGGGGCACGTTTTGGTTCCGGTTCGCGTAATCTCCGAGGGCATGGGCGCCTACGTTCAGTGGGTACCCGACAAGCGTCTGGTCGTGGTCCGGTATCTGCCGGCCACCCCGCCGCCTCCACCGGCTCCGCCGCCGTCGGCGCCGCCGGCTACGCCCACACCGGTCCCCGCGGCAACGCCGTATGAGGACCACTTCATCGCCGGCGACTACATTATCTCGCCGAAGGTATACAACGAGTTCAGTCCAGGCAACACGGGAAGCAATAGCAACGGCGGCTTCTCCTTCCGCGTTCACGGCGCGGCTGAGTTCACGCTCGGCACCCTGCCGTGGATGCTCGAAGGCGACTTCCGTCAGTTCAACTACCCGCACAACCAGACTGCGATCACGACGGCCGCCAATCAAGGGCAGTACTGCAACGGGCTCAACGGCGCAGCGGCGTCGGGAGATCCCGGCTGCGTCACGGCGATCGGCGGCCAGTTCCAGACGTTCGTCCCGGCCTTCACGGCCCGCGATTACGATCTGGATGTCCGCCTCGGTCTGCGCGTGCTCGAGCCGCGCATCTACATCGGTGTCGGATACATGTGGCGCTCGGGCAACTACGGTTACCCGCGGCTCCGCAACTTCGGTTTCGGCGTAGAGAAGCTGCCCGATCTCAACCAGGGCTTCACCTGGTTCGGCAGCGCGTATTACTACCCGAACGTCAACGGTAACGGTAACGGCTGCTTGACGCTGCCGACGACGACTCCGGCCACGCCGGGCGTCGGCTGCGCCAATCCGACGTCGTACAATCTCGCCTACAACATCTTCAAGTACGACATCGGCGGCGCGTTCACGTTTGGTCCCAACATTCCGATCTTCGTGGAATTCGGATTCCTCGGAGACACGGGCCGGAACAAGCAGAACGCACCGAGCGACTTCACTGAAAACGGACCCTACGTCGGGCTCGGACTAAAGTTCTAGCTTCGAAAAACGAGTAGGAATGAAGAGCCCCGGTCTTGCCGGGGCTCTTTCATTTCCTCAGGGTTTATGGCTTGGTGTCGGTGTCGGCGTGGGTGAGGGCGTTGCGCGCGGAGACGCCGTCTTGGCAGCCGCCGGCGTCAGCGCCGGCGATGGCGCAGGCGCGGGTAAGGGCGTTAGCCCCGGCGAGGGGAGCGGAGCAGGCGTCAGCGCGCCGGAGGGCAGGGGCGAAGGCGTACGTCCCGACGGAAGCGGCGAGGGCGAAACGCTGGGAGCGTACGTGGGTACCGGCGTGGGCGTCGGCGTGGGAGCCGGCGTGAAGCACGGCACCGGCAGAACGACGACGGCCTTTTGGTTCGGAGCGGCAGTCGGTTCCGGCGTGGGCACCGGCGTTGCTTCGGGAGTGGGCGACGGCGTCGGGGTCGGGCGACGGCGGCCCGGACTGGCTGATGCATCGGGCGTCGGAAGCGGCGACGGGCACATCTGCGGCGTCGCAAAGTAGCGCTCCGTGAACCCCGCCGCCAGCTGTTTCTTCATTTCGCGCCCAAAGTACGTGTTCGGCCAGCGCTCGACGATCGTGTGCAGATACTGCCATGCCTTGTCCTGGCCCGGAAGCGTATAGATCTTTTTGTACATCTCAAAAGCGAGATAGTACGAGCGGGCAAGTTGAGGATCTTTGGGATACCGTTGCGACCACTGGTGCAGCGCTTCATCCGCAAAATTGACCTGCGCGATCGTGTGCGGGTCGGTCGTGTAGTCGCCGGCTTTGATCATGTCGTCGTGGAAAGTGTTGTTGATGCCCAGATAGCTCATCTTCAGCCTGCCGAAATACTCGTCACCCGGTGCTGACACTTTGAGCATGGCATTGACGCGCTGCTGCCACTTGGTGAGGCCCGGCGTCTTCTTAGGTTTTGGTGTATTTTTCGATTGAGGCTGCGGTTTGGGAGTCGGCGAAGCTGCAACCGACCCTGCGAGCGTTGCGGCAACCGCCAGTCCGAAGACCGAGACGAACGCACGTTTCACGAAAGACCCTTTCCGAAGCATTCGTAATTGCAAACGTATTTCACCGCCGAGCAGTTCGCTTACTCCATCGCACAGGGGAACTGCAGCGGATCGCTGCCAACCTGTTGGGTGCATCATGCCGCACCTTACGGTCGCCGCGATTCAAGCGGCGGCACACGATCGAGGATCGTTTTCAAGACGTTGGCCGCAGATCGCGCGGCAGATCTCGGGCGCAATCGCGCGCGACGCGCAACTCATCGTTCTACCGGAAGGAACGATCCCCGGCTATGTATTGGGATCACAAGAGTTGCGCGGCGGCGAGACGGAGACCGCCTTGCGAGATTGCAGCGAACTGGCCTCCACGTCAGGTGCAGTGCTCGTGGTGGGCGCCGCGCGACCTGAAGGCGAGCGTCTTTTCAACAGCGCGATCGTGTTCGAACGCGACGGCAGCATTGCCGGCGTGGCGGACAAGCTCTTCTTGTGGCACTTCGATGGACGCTGGTTTGCTCCGGGAAGCCGGCTCCAGCCGATTCAAACGTCGATCGGCAACCTCGGCGTGCTGATCTGCGCGGACGGCCGCATTCCGACGCTGGCTCGCGCGCTCGTTGATCGCGGTGCGGAGATGCTGGTCATGCCGACGGCGTGGGTGACGAGCGGCCGCGACCCGCACCGTTTGGAAAACGTTCAAGCGGATTTGCTCGCGCGCATTCGAGCATTGGAAAATCGCGTGCCCTTCGTCGCCGCGAACAAGGTGGGCGCCGAACTCGGATCGGTCGCTTACTGCGGCAAGAGCCAAATCGTTGCAACTGACGGCTCTGTGGTTGCAATGGCGTCGCAGCGCCGGCCGGAAACGCTGGTCGCCCGGATTGAGCCGGCCCGCATACGGCCGCAACGCGCCGCGCTGCCTGCGCCGCCTGCGGCCGACATAGCCGAGCGTCGCTCGGTTCGCGTCGCGGTTTCCGTCGCACGATTAGGAACGCCGTGGGAAGAGCGGCTGGCATTTCTCGACGTGCAAGCGACGATCGATCGCGACGGCTGCGCGAACCTCCCACCGCACGTCACGATCCACGACGACACGCAGATGCACGATCCAGGTTTTTTGGCCGAATATCGTTTGCAGGGCTATGATTTTGTCGTGTGGCGGCCGCGAGAAGCAGGCTGGCAAGAACAGTTCGCACGCGCCCGCGCTCTCGAATTGAGAATCTACGTCGCGGTGATCGACTCCGCGAGCGACCGCGCGTATGCCGTCGATCCGGACGGCGCCGTGATCTGCGGAACTTTCGGAGACTATCGCGTGGCCGCTTTTGCGTACGATCCTGCACGGACGGCGCAGACCGCCGTCGCGCCGCACAGCGACGTGCTGGAAGGATTGCGCCGCGTACGTGTTTCGGCGTAACCGTTCGGCGACGCGCACTCTCGCGCTATTCGGTTTGGTCGCGTGCCTCGGTATCGTCCGTGGGAGCGCGCCGCGTTGGATCGGAACGTTCGGACTGGACCCGTCAGGGACACCGTTGATTTCCGGAAGCCGTGCAGCGGTGCGCGTCTCCGGCATTGCCCTGCCGTACACGTTGTCCGTGGCCGGTCCCGGCACGTTAAACGGATCGACCTTTGCGGCGCCGCTCGTGCATACCTTACAAGAAACTTTTCTCATCGGGGCCGCGTCGGGCGCGCTCGCCGTCACCAAGATGCAAATCGTTCCGCCCCCTTTACCGCACCGGCCGCTGCTGGCCGTTGCGACGTACGACGGAGGCGTGGCGCTGCACGACCCCCGCAGCTATGCGCTGATCGGATACGCCGGGATCGGCGCGCCTCCGGGGGACGTCGCTTTCACGCGCAAAGGCTCGCTGCTCGCGACCGACACGGACGGCGACACGCTCGCCCGCTTTGAACGCGATCCGTGGAAACTACGCAGCGTTCGCGGCGTCAGCACCGGAAACGAGGTGGGCATAGATTCACGAACCGGCAACGTTTTCGTGACCGATCGCGATGTCGGCGGCAAGGGTGCGGTCACGCGCATCGCGCCGGACGGCGCTTCGGCGCGCGTCTTCACCGGCGTTACCGCCGAAGGCTTGGCAATCGATTCCGGCAGGCAGTTGGTGTACGTCGGCAACGTGAACGATAGGGCCGTCGCAGAGATCGATGCGCGCACGATGCGCATCTCGCGTCTGTTGCCTTCCGTGCCCAGAACGTTCGGGATCGCGCTTGACTCGCAACGGCGCAAGCTCTATGTCGTTTCAAACGCCAGCCGCACGATGCAGCGAGGCGGCGGATATGTCGGTACGATCGATCTCGCAGCTGCACGTCCGCGCGTGACGCAACGAAGCCCGCCCATGACGTTCCCGCTCGGCATTGCGTTCGAAGCACGAGTGGGGCGCCTGTTCGTAACGGACGAAGGAGGCGATGAGGTCTACGTGCTGGATGCGCGAACGCTGCGGCCCCTTCGCGCTCCTCTGCCGACGTGCGCGGTGCCGTGGCGTCCCCGCATTTTCGCAAACCGCCTTTACGTACCGTGTGCGCGCGCGAACGCGGTCGACGTTTTTGATCTTCGCACGCTGCGCCGGATCGCCGGTGCACCTTTTCACACGGGCGGCTTTCCCTTGGCCGTCGCGGAGTGGCCGTAGTGCACGTCCTGCTGGCGGCACTGTTGCCGCTTTTGGTTCGTCCCGGCGCTCCGTTTCCGCGCATTATCACCGATGCGCCGACGATCGCGCGCGTCGCGCCGGGCGTCGAGTACGGGGACTACGAGATGCTGACCGTGGATGGACCGCTTTCGATCCACGTCGTCGCAGTCGACCTCGGCGTTGCCGACGTGCGCGTGGGGACTGCGCTTGCGCAAGAGCGTCTGCGATCTGCCGGTGAAACGGTTTCGTCGATGGCGCATCGCACCGGCGCGGTCGCGGGCATCAACGGCGATTATTTTGATATCAATCAAACGAATGAGCCGCTCAACATCCTGATCGAGAACGGCAGGGTCGTGCGAGCGCCGACGCAGCGCTATGCGTTCGCGTTGAGTCGCGACCGCCGGCCGCTCTTCGCCGAATTTCACAACGGCGGAACCCTGACGTTGCCGGGCGGAATGGCGCCGCTGCAAACGATCAATGACTGGCCGCCGCCCGGCGGCGGGACGGTGCTGATCACACCGGCGTACGGCGGGGTGCCGGCCGCACAAAACACGACCGTTCTCGCGTTGCAGCCGGATTCCGGGATGCCGCCCTACGCAACCTATAGCGTCCGATCGATCGCCGACGGCACCGTGCCGCAGCCGCCGGGGTACTACTTGGCGGCCGGCACGAACGCGTATGGGGCAATCGGCGCGCTGCAAATCGGCGATTCGATTTCCGCTTCACCCGCAATGGAGCCGCCGATCGACGAACTGGTCACCGCAATCGGCGGAGGCCCGCTCTTGGTGAAAGACGGCGCCTGGTATGCCGATCCGGACGGCCCTTCGACCGGCGAATTTGCCACGCACATGCCGGCCTCGGGCGTCGCGGTCGCCGCTGCGACCAAACTGTTGCTCTTCGAAATCGACGGCCGCCAACCGGCGCTGTCGATCGGCGTGTTGCAGCCCCAGTTCGCGGCGCTGATGATCGCATTCGGCGCGCAGACCGGCATGCAGCTGGACGGCGGCGGAAGCTCGACGCTCGTCGCGCGCATGCCCGGCGACGAGGAAGCTACGGTGCGCAATTCCCCCTCGGACGGCAACGAGCGGCGCGTCGCGGACGGGCTCTTCGTCTACAACGATGCGCCCAGAGGGCCCGCGGCGCTATTGGCTGCCGAGCCGGCGGCCGTGCGGGCGTTCCCGGGGGCTCGCGTGCCCATCAAGATTGCCGCGACCGACGCCGGGGGTCATCCGGCAGCGCTCCCCGCGCCGATACGAATGCGCCTGATTCCAACGACGCTCGGAAGCGTGCAGGGCGGCTCGGTGTTCGCCGCGCGTCCGGGGACCGGATCGCTGCACGTCACCGCCGGAACCCTCGCTGCGGATATTCCCATCGAAATTGCGCAAAGCGCCGCCCGCGCGTTTGTGCTGCCGCTCCATCCCAACGTGGCGCAGGGTGGTGAGATCGCTCTAACCGCGCGCGCTTTCGATCGCCGCGGATATCCGTTGGCGCTTCCTGCACGCTTGCGCTGGAGCGCGCAGGGCGGTACGATTTCGCCCGACGGCGTGCTCCGCGCCGGTGCGGGCGATGCTTTCGTGCATATAGCATTGGGCGATCTCGTCGTCACGCAGCGAGTGCTGGTGGGATCGCATAGCGAGAGATTGCCGATCGCGCAGTCAGCGGCATTTGCCGCCGCGCCGCGCGGCGCCCCGGGATCCCTTCGCATCGGTGAAGGCTGCGCGCAATGCATCACGCTGCACTACGATTTCACCAAATTGGAACGGGCGGCATACGTCACCACCTCCCTGCCGCTGCCGCCGTCGACGACCGCAATATCGCTGGACGTCTATGGCGACGGCCGCGGCGAGACGCTACGTGCCGCGGTGGAAAATGCGATACGCGAACGCTTTTTGTACACCGTCGCACGCGTGACGTGGCGCGGCTGGCGTCGCGTGCAGGTTGACATCCCCGCGGCGCTCGCGCAACCTCTCACGCTCAAAGCAATTTACGTCATCGATCGGGTTGGACCGGAAGTCCCCGTAAAAGCGTCAGGAGCGATCGCAATGCGCGACGTTCGAGCGGTTGCGGCAGGCATGTCGCATTGACGTCGCAATAATAGGTTCGCATGCAATTCGACGATCTTGCGCAAGCACTCGATACCGCCGTGGCGCGCGGCGCCGAATACGCCGACGTTCGCTTTGAGGAAGCGCACAATGAACGGATCGAGGTGCGCAACGGCGTCGTCGCCGGACTCTCCGACGAAACGAGCCGCGGCTATGGCATTCGAGTTTTGATCGACGGAGCTGGGGCTTTGCGGCAAGTTCGGATTGCTCGAAAAGCAGCACGGATCGCACTGCAGGCTTGGCGGTAGAGATCGCACGTGCCGGCGCCGCGATCGGCCGCAAGCGGATAGGGCGGCCTCCCGAACACGCGTATCGCGACACATTTCAGACGCCGGTGGAACGGGACCCCGCCGACATTCCGCTCGGCGACCGCGTGCAACAGCTGTTGGATGCCGAGAAAAAATTGCACGTTTCGCAGGAGATCAGCGTCGGACGCGCGTGGATTGACCTTTGGAACACGCACAAAGTCTTTTCAAGCACGCTCGGATCGCGCATCGACCAGCACCTTGTGCAAAGCGGGAGCGGCATGCAAGCAATGGCCGTCGGAGGCGGCGACTTGCAGACTCGCACCTTCCCAGGGGACATCGGGCTTTACCAAACCGGCGGCTGGGAAATCATCGAACGCGCTCGGTTGAGCCAGAACGCCGAACGCATCGGCGAAGAGGCCGTTGCGCTGCTGCACGCGCCGCAGTGCGTCAGCGGCACGCTCGACCTCATCCTCGGCGGTTCGCAGATGTCGCTGCAAATTCACGAATCGTGCGGCCACCCGGCGGAACTCGATCGCGTGATGGGATGGGAAGCCGCGTTTTCCGGCGTCAGCTTCTTGGAAGTCGGCCAACTGAACAAGCTTCGGTACGGCTCACCCAATGTAACGATCGTCGTCGACAACACCTTGCCGTTAGGATTGGCGACCGTCGGCTACGATGACGAAGGAAGCAAGAGCACCGCTTCCGACATCGTTCGCGACGGCATTCTGGTCGGCTATGAGATGAGCAACGACACTGCGCGCACGATCGGCCGATCGAGCAACGCCTGCGTACGTGCCCAAAGTTGGGCGTACGTTCCGATGATCCGCATGTGCAATTTGAACCTGCTTCCCGGCGACGTGCCGTTTGAAAACCTTTTCGATGACGTCAAAAACGGCATCTACATGGAAAGCAACCGTTCGTGGTCGATCGACGATCATCGCTTAAACTTTCAGTTCGGCTGTGAGATCGGCTGGGAGGTCAAAAACGGCAAGCGCGCGCGCATGGTCAAGAATCCGACCTATGCGGGCGTAACTCCGGTGTTTTGGAATTCCTGCGACGCCGTCGCGGACGAGCGGTCGTGGTTTGCCTGGGGAACGCCGAACTGCGGCAAAGGGGAACCGATGCAGACGGGCCGCACGGCTCAGTGCGCATCGCCGGCGCGCTTTCGCAACGTTGAGATCGGCGTCGGCTATCGTGGATAGCGCGCAACGCGAAACGCTGGCGGAACGTATCGTTTCCCGCTCGACCGCCGATCAGACGGAAGTCTGTGCCATTTGGTCGACGTCGGATCTGACCCGCGTCGCCAAGGAGCTGGTGCCGCAAAACGTCGCACAAGCCGGCACATCGATTCGCATCCGCGCGATCGTCGAGGGCAGAACGGGCGTAGCAACGACCAGCGTCGCCGAGGAATCCGCCTGCGCAGCCGCTTTGGAGCGAGCCATCGTGATGGCACGTCTCTCACAGAAGGATCCGGAGCGCGGCGAACTTCCCGGCGCCGCGGAATACGTGACGCCCCAAGACGCTTACGCGCAAGCGACGGCGCAAGCTTCTCCGGCAGTACGCGCCGAAATGGCTTCGGAGATCTTTTCCGTGGCAAACGATTTCGGCTATTGGCCCGCGGGATTTGCTGCGACGAGCGCTGCAGGCATCACCGTCGTGAACTCGTGCGGCGCTCGCGCCTCGTTTGAAGGCACGGACGCCGCGGTCAATGTGAAAATGAACGGACCTGACTCCACAGGATATGGTGAAGGATACGACAACGACGTCGCGCGGATCGATGCGCGTGCCGCGGCGGGCGTTGCGGCCGAAAAAACTCGCGCCACTGCTGCGCCGCAAAGCGTCGATCCCGGTGACTGGACGGTGATTTTGGAGCCGGTGGCCTTCGGGGAGCTGCTCGCATATCTCGCCGACCACTTTTCCGCCCAGAATTACGACGAAGGCTCTTCATTCATGAGCGACGGCTTGGACAAGCAATATCTTGGCGGCAACGTGAGCATATCGGATGATTTCGGACATCCGCTCGCGCCCGGGATGCCGTTCGATTTCGAAGGTCAGCCGACAAAGCGGCTCAGCTTGATCGAAAACGGCGTTGCCCGAAATGTAGTCACGGACAGTTACTGGGCGCGCAAACTCGGCATGGAGAACACGGGGCACGCGCTCCCTGCGCCCAATCCTTACGGACCGCAGGCCACGCATCTCGTCGTGCACCCCGGCAGCAAACCGGTGGCCGAGTTGATCGCGCAAACCGGAAAAGGCCTGCTCGTCAGCCGCTTTTGGTACATCCGGACCGTCGATCAACGCAAAGGCATGGTGACCGGAATGACGCGCGATGGAACGTTCTTGATCGAGGACGGTCGGCTTCGCGGCGGCGTGAGAAACCTGCGCTTCAACGTCAGCATCATCGAGGCGCTTCGCAACTGCGAATTCTCAAGCGCTTTGCAGCGCACCGGGTCTTATCACTATTCGATCGTCGTTCCGGCCGCGAAGATCTCTGCCTTTACGTTTTCGAGCGCGGCGGCGTTCTAAGCGCTAAGAATGCCCCGGCGGCAAAGACCGCAAACCCCGCGGCGACCGCGGGCAAGTACGGGGCGGACGCGACTTCGATAGCGGGATACGTTGCAACGCGCGCCCACAACCGTACGTTTCCAAGCGTCCGTTGCTCGCCGGAGGCGACGATACCGATTCCGCCGGCCACGGGTTTATCGCCTTGGCTTGAGAGCGCGAACAATACGGCCGGCTTGCCGGCATTCCGCGCGGAGATTCGCAGGCGTGCGGCTTGCGGAGCCTCGAGCAATACCGCTTTGACGGAAAGCGCGAGCGCCGGCAGCGCAAAGCCGTCGACCCGCACGTTCATGCCGGCGATGCGCGCATTCTGCTGCATCAGCAAGACCGGCGAGAGAAACGTTGCGTTCGACGGTTGCGTGATCGTCAATTGATTGCCAAGCGCATCTGCAGCCCGGACGTACACGATGCTGCGGGGAACCGTTTGCAGGATCGATGCGCCGGTATAGCGGCGACTCCACTGGGGCGCCGGCTCCGGAAAATCTATCCTCGCGCCGGTCTGCGGATCGCGCACGGCAGTCCCCGGAGCGCCGACGACCAGATGGGTGTCCGCGCCGAGCAGTCCCGCGGCGATGCCCGCGACGACGATCGCCGCACCCCCCGCCAAGGCAATCCCGAAGGCCGTCCGCCGCGTCTTTAGCCCGTACGCGGCAATCCCGAGCAAAGCGATACAGATCGCGTTGTACCAGCCGAAGTGGTAGAGGGGCAAGCCGACGATAATTTCTTGCACGAGCACCATGGCGACGGCCGCGCTCAGCGCTACCCACGGCTTGCTCAAGAACGTGCGAGCAACGTTTTTGCGCTTTCAACCATCGTCGAATACGGCAACGGTCCGTCGAAGATTCGCACAACCACGCCGTGACGATCGATCAGCGCGGTCGTGGGCAAGCCTTGGGCCGCATAGGCTGCACCGTAGCGTTGATCGCGATCGAGTAGGATGGGATAGTCGATCCCCAGCGATCGCGCGAAAGCCGCCACGCGTTCGCGGGACTCACCTTGATCGACTCCAACGACGATCAAACCGCGCGCGCGAAAGGCTGCGTTCAGACGCTGAAGATCGGGCATCTCTTCGCGGCACGGCGGACACCATGATGCCCAAAGGTTGAGCACGACCGGATGGCCGCGATAAGACATGATCGACGCCGGCGTCCCTTCTAAGGTGCCAACGGTAAAGCTTGGCGCTTCACGGCCCGCGGGCGAGGCCGAAGGTCCGCCGGAACGCCATTGCACGGCAACGGCAATAGCGGCGGCTGCAATGAGCGCTGCGACGATCCATATCCGTGGGCCGGCGATCTTCACCAATCACCCATTCGATCGGGGTCCACGTAGCCTTCAAATGCGACGGTCCCGGGCGGCATGATCGCCGCAACCATTCGGATGCCTTCGAAGCGCAGCTCTCGCCGGTGTCCTGCGCCGGCAGCTTCGTAGAGTGCGCTGTACCGTTCGAGCACGTCGGGGCTGCAGCGAACTTGCGTGGGAAGCACCTGATACATTTGCGCAAAGCTGCGGTAGGCGCGTTCGAACTCCGGCATCGAGAAGAATCGGCCAAGACGGATCTCCCGCCGTACGTGCTCCAGGTGAGGCCCTTTCAGCGACGAAACCGCGTGCCGTGCCGGCTCGCATCATCGACGGACGCGCGATTGCCGCCGAGCTGCGCGCGGAGTTGCTCGAACGAAGTCGTGCGCTTCGCGAGTCGGGGATTTATCCCCGGCTTCTCATCGTGCTGGTCGGCGAAGATGACGCTTCGATCGCGTACGTTCGCAACCTGGTGAGAACCGCGGAGGGCGCCGGGATCGCGGTAGCGTTGGAAGAGCTGAGCATCGATGCAACGGCTTCACAGATCCGCAGACGCCTAGAACGCGTGGGCGCCGACAACAGCATCCACGGCGTGCTGCTGCAGCAGCCGCTGCCGTCCCATCTTTCGATCCGAGCGATCGCCGATGCGATCCCGCAAAGCAAAGACGTGGACGGAACGCATCCCACCAATCAGGGTCACCTCGCCTTCGGCAGTGGCGCAGAATTCGTGCCTGCGACGCCGGCTGCGGTTATGCTGCTCCTCGAGCGCAGCCCGCATTGGCCGCTGCGCGGAAGGCGTGCGGCGATGATCGGCCGATCCGTCGTCGTCGGTGCGCCCGTGGCGATGCTGATGCTCGCACAAGACGCCACCGTGACGGTGTTGCACAAAGAATCGGAAAGTCTGCAGCCGTACGTGCGCATGGCTGAAGTCGTCGTCTGCGCGGCGGGAGAGCCGGGACTGATCGGCGGGGATGACGTCGCGCCCGGTGCGACGGTCATCGACGTGGGAACCACCTTGGTGAACGGAAGGCTGAAAGGCGACGTCGACTTCGCCTCCGCTTCGCAGGTTGCGGGCGCTATCACGCCCGTGCCGGGCGGCGTGGGGCCGGTAACCAATATTGCGCTCTTGCGCAATGTCATCAAAGCCGCATCGCGGTTTACGTGAGGATCTCGATGGAAGAGCCGCTGCCGCACCCGATCTTGCTGGAATTGGAAGCCGAAGCGAAGTGCGCCAGCCTTCGGCCGGTGGGGCGCCTGCTTTCCGTGCTGGTGCATTGCATGCAAGCGAACAGGATATTGGAGATCGGCACGGGCTGCGGCTACGCGACCCTTTGGATGTCGCTGGCATTGCCGCCGGCCGGTCGCATTTGGACCGTCGATCCGGATATCGAGCGAACGCAGCTCGCTCAGAAATTCTTCGAACGGGCGAGTGTTTCAGAACGGATCGAGGTCATCAATCAGCCCGCGCGTGAGGTGCTGCCGACCTTTCCGCAGCGCAATGTAGATATTGCGTACGTGGATGCGCCGCAGCATGACTATGCTGCATACTTGAACGGCGTTCTGCCGCTCCTCAAACTGTCGGGTCTGATCGTGCTCTACGGCGATTTGCAAGCAGCCGAAGCGTTCCGGGAACGGCTCCTGACGCATCCCGATCTGGATGCCACGATTCTGCCGATCGGAAGCGGAGTTGCCATCGGTGCGCGCAAACGCTGATGGAGCGCGGACCAAGCGTTGAGGAGTTCCGGCGGGCCATGCGGCACTTTCCCACCGGCGTCACGGTGGTGACGAGCGTACGAGAAGGCGAGCCGCGCGGCGTTACCGTCAGCGCGTTCGCCAGCGTTTCGCTGGAGCCCCCACTGGTGTTGATCTGCATCAATCGCGAGGCTCGCAGTTATCTCTACATCTCGAGCTCAAAAGTTTTCTGCGTCAATGTCCTCGCCGGCGATCAACGCGCGCTCGCCGAGCGTTTTGCGGGAAAGATCCGTGAGAGACAATTCGATGGCGTAGAGTACGACATCGGCGGCAGCGGCGCGCCCGTCTTGCGAGGGACGGTCTCGCACCTCGATTGTGAAGTTGCTCAGGAACATCGCGCCGGCTCGCACAGCATCTTCATCGGCCGCGTGATCTCGTGCGTTTCAAGGCCCGGTTCCCCGCTCGGCTACTACAACAGCGCCTATCGCGACTTTGGCATCCACATCGATTGAGGAACCTTTGAAACGGTGATCGTCCGTACGATCCCCGTCGGCATGCTGGCCTGCAACTGCACCGTCTTGATCGACGACCGGTCCGGCGAAGCGATCGTCGTTGACGGCGGTGATGGAGTGTCCACCGTCGTCGAGGTTTTGCGCAAGAGCCTTGTTCGAGCGAAATACTTGCTGCACACGCACGCGCACATCGATCACATAGGCGATGTCGGCGCGCTGCGGGCGCAAACCGGCGGCGAGGCGCTGCTTCACGCGGACGATTTGCCGCTGTATGGAAACCTGGCGACGCAAGGTGCTTGGCTCGGTTTACAGGCGGTTCCGCCGATCGTGCCGCTCGACGGCGAATTACGGGACGGCGATCGTATCGTAGCCGGTGCGATTGCGCTCGACGTCTTGCATACGCCGGGCCACACGCCAGGCAGCGTCTGCTTCGCATTTTCGCACGGCGCCCGCGACGTGATTCTTTCAGGCGACACGCTCTTTGCCGGATCGATCGGCCGCTGGGATCTCGGCGGTACCTCGATGGAAGACATCATCGCAAGCATCCGCCGCAAGTTATTTCCGTATCCGGATAGCACCGGCGTTATTCCGGGACATGGCCCGTCGACGACGATAGGAACAGAGCGCCTCACCAACCCGTACCTGCAGTGACCTCCCGTGAAACGCCTCAAACTCTTTGCAGGGATCGAACTAGATGAAAGAACGGCAGCGGCGTGCGAGCGCATTGCGAAGCGGCTTATCGGTGCCGGCGTAACCGCTCGCTACGAGCCGGCAGAGAAATTGCACGTGACGCTTGCGTTCTTGGGATGGGTCGAGCCGCAGGAAGTGGAGGCGGTGCGTGACGCGCTCGACCGAATTGCCCGACGGCACGCGCCCATTACGGTTTCGTTTGACAAGCTCGGCGCATTTCCGCACGAACGCAAGCCTCGCGTCGTGTGGATCGGCGCGCACCATCAGGGCGGCAGACTTTACCGCCCTTGCGACCGGGGTGCGCAAGGAATATATGGAACTGGGCTTTGCCTTCGAGCGAGCCGCCGTGGCGCACATCACGATCGCGCGAAACGCCGCGGGAGCGCTGCCCCCGTTAGCATTTACGCCGATCCGGCTGCACGCGCTTGAACTGACGCTATTTGAATCGCTGCAGGCTTCGCGCACGACGCGTTATGAAGCGCTGACTCGCGCAAAACTGCGCGGCTAGTTATCGCAAGCGAATGAGCAATTTTTCAGCGGCCTGCGGTTGCGCGGAGGACTCTTGCGTGGCCGGTTCGACTGCGCGCTCCGCAGCCGGCATCGCACCGTAATCCGGAACGGCGCCGGCGCTGACTTTGCTGCGATAGTCGTCGAGCGCAACGTGCAGCGCTTCCAGCGCGCGCTCGGGATAGTCTTTCTTCTTTTCCGGATAACCGTTGAGCGCCGCTTCAACCTCGCTGGTGGAAATCGCCGCGGCTTGGTCGATCGTCTTGCCCTTGGCCAAGTCGACCACTAAACTGCAGGTCGCTGTCCCGAAGCCGCAGCCGGTCGTGAAATAGGAGATGTCTTCGATCACCGCGCCGGGACCGACGCGCAAAAAGAAGTTGTACATGTCGCCGCACGAGTCGCTGAAGTACTCGCCGCTTGCCGTTGGGTTCTCCATGGTTCGGAACCCCCGGCGTTCTTCGACGAGCGTTTGAAATTTGGCAAAGTCCATACTGCTAGATTTGATCTCCGTTCTTCACAACTTCGAACCGGCATTCGCGGCCGCCGGTTGCGAGCGACTCCGTCTGCACGTGTTCGCCGATCGCCTCGTCGATCACGTGGTGGATCACCGAGCACACCTCGGGGTTCTCCTTAGAAACCTCAGCATACGGGCACGTCCGCTCGTGAAGCACGGGCCGGCCTTCGATCAAGCTGTACTCCGCTACCACGCCGTCTTCGCGCAGCGCTTGGGCCAACTGTGCCACCTTACCTTCGGCATCGGCAGCGGTCAGGCGGTCCTTGGCTTTGGCGACCGCTCGCTTCGAGATGCCGTCGAAGATCGCCGCGACGCCCGAGCGGCCATAATGCTCGCGCACTTCCCGCAGAACTGCCCCCAGCATCTTATCGTATCGCTGCGGAAAAAGCCCCGACGCTTCCGGCGTGAGCGAAAACTCGTAGGTCGGTTTGGTACGGCCGCGCCGCACGGAGCGCTCTTCCACTAACCCGTCGCGTTCCAATTGCACCAGCTGCTGACGGATCGCGTTGGGCGAAAGGCCGAACGCCTCCGCCAATTCCACCGCCGAAGCGTGCTGGCGGCGGCGCAGTTCGGCGACGATGCGCCCACGCGTGCTCTTGAAGAACCGATCGGCTTGCATACCTAGCGCGATGCTATCATGGTCGCAGGAGATAGTCCAGAATTTCCTTGACTTTCTTTGACGCCTGCCCGTACCATGGAAACGCAATTGATGCATCGTGATGAGGAGGAAAGAGTGTCTGAGCGCGGCTTGCGCGTCAGCGGCCTGCACGTCAACGTAGGCGGCCACGAAATTTTGGGCGGCGTCGACCTTCAAGTGGAACCCGGTCGCGTCCACGCCCTGATGGGTCCAAACGGCAGCGGCAAATCGACCTTAGCCTTTGCGTTGACCGGACACCCGGCGTACTCGGTCACCTCGGGCGCCGCGACCCTCGACGGAGTCGACCTGCTCTCCCTTCCTCCGGACAAGCGCGCCAAAGCCGGACTCTTCCTCTCCTTCCAATATCCCGCCGCCATTCCGGGCGTAAAAGTGCCGAACTTCTTGCACGCAGCGCGGCAAGCGGTGCACCCCGGCGACATGCCGCCGGCAAAATTTCGCGCCGAGCTGCTGAAAAAAATGGAGCTGCTGGATATGGATCCGGCATTTCTGGGACGCTATTTGAACGACGGGTTCTCAGGCGGGGAGAAAAAGCGCCTCGAGATGCTGCAGCTCGCGATCATCGCTCCGAAGTACGCGATCCTCGACGAAACGGATTCCGGCCTGGACGTCGACGCCCTACGCGCCGTCGGCGAATGCGTCAATGCAATGCGCGAAGCGGAAGAGACGGCCGCAATGGGCTACTTGATCATCACGCACTACCCTCGCATCCTGCAATACGTCAAGGCCGATGTCGTGCACATCATGCTCGACGGCCGGATGGTGCTGCAAGGCGACGCGCAGTCTCGCAAACCGTGTCGAACGTGAAGGTTACGATACCATTCGGCAGGAGCACGCGCAGATTGCCTAGCCTCCTCGCGGAGCGCCGCGCACCCGAGCATTTGCATGAAGCGCTTGCGGCGCTCGATTCTTTTGGCGACGCACTGCCGCTCAAGCGGCGAGCGGAGCTGCTCGAGCGGTCGTTCGCGCTGCGCTCCGGGCGCGATGCTCCCGGGAGATTTTGGCGGATTGATCTGGACGCGCTCGACTATTCGACGCTGCGGCCTGCTCGTGCGCCGGCCGCTAAAATTCATGCCAAGGTCGTGCGCGGTGCGTTCGCGTGCGATCTGCGTACGGCGTCGCAAGAGCGCGGGGACCTGCTCGAGCGGGCAATGGGACAGGCCGCCAAACCGGAGCAGCGCAAGTTTGCTGCGCTTGCCGCCGCGCTGTGCAACACCGGGGCCTTCATCTATGTCCCCGAGGGCGTCTGCCTCGACGAACCGATTGAAGTCACGTACGAGGCCACTTCAGCGGGACTCTTTCCCTGGACGATCGTGCTCGCCGAGCGAGGTTCCCAGTGCACGCTCATCGAGCGTTTGGCAGGCGAACGTTCCGCATTTGTCTGCAGCATTGCCGAACTGATTTGCGGCGAAAGTTCGCGCGTCGAGTACGCCTCGGCACAGGCGCTCGACGAGCAAGGCACACATCTGTGGACCTGTGCGGGGCTGCCGTATGCGGACGCGGCAGTCAGCATGAACCTCGCCGAGATCGGTGGCTTGATTTCAGCCGGCACAGCGGAGATCGCGATCGAGCGGCGCGGAACGCAGGCGGAAATTAACGGGTTGTTCTTTCCGACCGGGGATCAGCACGTCGATTTCGTGTCGACCGTCGATCACAAAGCGGGTGAATCTCAGTCGCAGACGACGGTCAAATCCGCTGCAACCGGCGCCGGCCAGGCTCGCTATCTGGGCAATATCCGCATCGCGCCCCTTGCGCAGGCGACCGACGCTCGTCTGCGCGATGACGCCCTGCTGCTTTCACGTAAAGCGCACATCGATTCAGTGCCTGCGCTGGAGATCGCCGCCAACGACGTCAAGGCTTACCACGGGGCTACCGTCGGCGCGCTGGACGAAAACCAGATTTTTTACATGGGAAGCCGCGGGATTGAACGCGCGGAAGCGGAGCGCATGATCGCGGTCGGATTCTTTGAACCGGTGATCGAACGTTTTCCGAGCGCGGTCCGCGGCGAATTGCGCGCTGCGATGGAAGCAAAGATTTCACCATGAGCGCGACTGCAGACGAACTGCGCCTAGCGCACGTCGCCGCCGACTTTCCGATTCTCCGCGAGCGCACTTCGCGCGGCAAGCGGCTCGTTTACCTAGATTCCGCAGCAACGTCGCAAAAGCCGCAGAGCGTCATCGACGCGCTGACGGACTATTATTCGCATTACAACGCAAACATCCATCGGGGCGTGTACGAGATTGCGGCACGGGCGACTGACGCCTTTGAGTCGGCACGCAAGAAGGTCGCGGATTTTATGCACGCTTCGCCCGAAGAGATCATTTGGACGCGCAATACGACCGAAGCCATCAATCTCGTTGCGTACTCTTGGGGCTTGAACAATCTAGAACGCGGCGACGTTCTGCTGACGACGCAGCTCGAACATCACTCGAACCTCGTGCCGTGGCAGCTCTCAGCTGAAAAAACGGGCGCGGAGCTCCGATACATTCCTGTGGACGCGAACGGCCTGCACGTCTTGGACGATCTGGACCAGCTGTTGGACAGATGCAAGGTGGTGGCGCTCTCGCACGTCAGCAACACGCTGGGAACGATCGCACCGCTCGAAACGATCGTCCCGAAAGCGCACGCAGCCGGCGCGGTCGTTGTGATCGACGGCGCGCAGGGCGCGCCCAATATGCCGGTCGACGTGCGCGCCCTGGATGCGGACTTCTACGCGATCAGCGCGCACAAGATGTGCGGTCCGACAGGGATCGGCGCGCTGTACGGCAGGCGCGAGCTGCTTGAAGAGATGCCGCCGTTCTTGAGCGGCGGCGACATGATCCGCGCCGTGAGCTATGCGACGACGAGCTTCAACGATCTGCCTTGGAAATTTGAGGCCGGCACCAGCAACATCGCAGGCGCGATTGGATTCGGCGCCGCCGTGGATTATCTGAGCGGCATCGGCATGGAGGCGGTCCGCGAGCACGAGCGCTCCCTAATGACGTACGTCTTCGAGCGTTTAGCGGCTTTGCGCGATCGCGGCCTCGTCGTCTACGGACCGCAAGACCCCAATCGCATCGCCGACGTCGTTTCGTTCAATCTCGGCGACGTGCACCCGCACGATGTCGCTTCAATTTTGGACACCGAAGGAGTCTGCATTCGGGCCGGTCATCATTGCACGATGCCGTTGATGGAAAAGATGGGTTGGCCCGCCACGGCGCGCGCGTCGTTCTACATTTACAACACCGAAGCGGACGCCGACGCGCTCGTGCACGCGCTGACCCGCGCCGCCGACATCTTTAAGGTATAGCGCGTGGCTTTTCGCGCCCTTCGACAAGCTCAGGGGACAACGAGCTTTGGCGGCGCCCTCGGGCAGCATTCATGTTAGCGAAGCATTTAGGCGCCATGAGATCTGGGGGGCCCGGTCTGCTCCAGCACATCCTGTGCTCGCAGACACTAGCGCCATCCGGGCGCGTCGCAGTGAGGCTTCGACAGGGCCGAAGTCCTGAGCGGTTGTCGAAGGGTCAGCCTGACACCGTGATTGTCATCCTGAGTAGCGCAGCGTATCGAAGGGCGCGGGGGGCGCGGAGTTAGGCGGAGCGCCTTTTTAATTGGACGACTTTTACAGGGATTACATTTTAGATCACTACCGCAGTCCAAGAAACTTCGGAACCTTGGAGCGTCCCGATGCATCTGCGGAAGATCTGAACCCTCTCTGCGGCGATCAGATTCGCATCGATCTGCAGCTTGACGGCGAGCGGATCAGCGACATCAGATTTTCGGGAAAGGGCTGCGCGATCAGCCAAGCTTCGGCGTCGATGTTGACGGAATCGGTCAAGGGCATGACGCTCCGGGAAGCGGCGCAGCTCGGCAAAGAGTCCGTGCTCGAAAACGTCGGCATCGGGATCAGCCCAACGCGCATGAAGTGCGCGCTTTTGGGTTTGAAGGTGCTCAAAAGCGCCGCGGTCGGCGAGCTTGCCGCTTGGCCTGACGACTAGCCAAGGCTTCCATGGCACGTTATCGGCTAATTACGACTTTCGTCTTTGGAGCCGCGTGCCTATTCGCAGGTGACGCAGGCGCCTCTTGCGTCGGAATCGCTTTCAATACAACAGACGTGCCCACGTTAGAGGTTTCGCCCTGGTACATGCGGAGCAGCGTGACGCTTCGCATAACCGTAAGCCCCTGGACGCAGTGGTGCGCGCAACCTTCAGCTCGTCCGTGCTATCACAAGTCGAATAGTTGGGACGGCCTAATTCTTTCGCTGCAGCGGGACTCGGAATCGAAGTTCCTAATGTCAGTACCAAGCGGCGGCAGAACTTCTGTCACCTTTCCGGATTTGGCAAACGGCACGCATAGGGTGATCGTCGGTCTATTTTCTGGCAGCCTGTTACTTCAACGACAGATTCTTTGCGTCGAAAGGCCCGTAATGAAGCGGCCCCAGTCCTAGCTACGGGTTGCCGGTGGTGCGCGAAAGAATCCGCGCACCGCTGCCGGTTTGCGCGACGATGAAGGTTTCGCGGTAGACGCTAGCTCCGGATTGCATGCCGACGGTCACGCTGTACGTTCCGTCGCTGTTGCGCACGCTGGTCAGATCGGTGATGCGCGTACCCGAACCAATGAAGGTTTCGTCCGGGCTGCCGTTCGCCAAATACGCACCGGCCGTTTGTGGATTTCCGCTGCGCATCGCATCGATGTATGCGCGAACGACGGTGCTCGCGGCATCCTGCGCCGGTGCGACGGTCGCGGCGGGCGCCGGAGGCACCGTGGAAGGCGGCGTTTCGAAGCGTCGAGCCACCGGCAAAGTGCGGCGTCTTTGTGAAGTGGCCGCCGGTGTGGGAACGGCCGCAGCGGTGGGCGCAGCGGTCGGCGTGGGCGCGAGCGTCGTCGTCGTCACCGGTGACGGCGATGTACTCGGCTTCGGCGAAGCTGTCGGAGCCGCGGACCCTTTTGGCGTGGGCGTAACCTGCGGCGTCACGCTCGGTGAGGGAAGCGGCGTGAAAACAGCGGCGCGCGTCTGACTCACGGCAGTCGTCTTTTTTGAGCCGTTCGCAAAACGCGCCAGCGCGCTGCCGACGAACCATCCGATAACGACCACTGCGACGCCCGCGCCGATGGTCCAGATCCAAGAAGACCGGTCGTCTCGGGGCCTGCGCGGGCCCGTTGAACCCAGACGCCGTCTCCTTCCGAGATCGTCACGCATGGCTGTCGAGCCATTGCGCGATTCCGGCGCAAAGCTCGGCCGGGAGTTGCGTCAAAATTTGCGGATCCCGAGCGATCGCTTTCGTCGCCGCCTCCTTGAGCAGCCCGGGATTTGCGCGCGCATACTTCATGAGCGCACCGAGGGCGCGCGTATCCCCGGCCTCCAGTGAATCGAGCGTCGTGCCGGCGCCTTCGACAGCATCTTGCGATGATTCTCCGCGGGCGCGAAATGCGGCGATGATCGCTTGGATCAAGTACAGGCGCGCGCCAAGAGTGAGCTGCGCCTGACTGTGCGCCAGCGCGAGCGCGAGTTCTCCTTCGTCCATTTTGTTGATGAACTTTTCGGCTGCTTGCGCCACCGCGGGGGCAGCGTAATTCCCGAAGGACATCGCGCACCGTTACTCCTTGGCGGCAGGCGGCTCCTCGAACTCCGCCAAAATCCTCCGCCATGATCTCGGTGCGCGTGCCGCTCGATCTGCACGCTGTTGCCGCCAGCGGCTGCGGTGCATTTGCATCGGCAACGCCGTTGCGCGTGCGTGAACTCCTGTCGCTCGCGGTGCGCCAAGCGATCGGCAAACGCGCTCCCGGTGAGATGGTCGCCAAAGCGCTTGCCGGCACGTTGCACGGCCTCCACGCGCGGCACTTCACCGTAGAGATCGATGGGCGCAGGTTCAATCACGGCGACGAGGTCGTTGTGTGCAGCGGCGTAGCGCGGGTGCGTTTTTATCTACTGGCGCGGCGGCCGGTGCATCACTGAGGTCTCGCGCGGCGATTCCGCTGCGCGCGGCACACTTCTTCTTTCGTCGCTGGCCGCTCTTTGCGGCAACCTGTTTCACCGTCTGCGCGATGCAGCTGGCCTTCTTTTCCTTCGTTCACGTTAGAATGGCGGATTTGTACGCTTCGCTGATAGGGCCGCCGCTCGTGATCGCCGTCGTCGGCGTCTACGTCGGCGCGGATGCTACGGAAAATCTCCCCGCGGCATCGGAGCGCTGGTCCCGCATTTTGGAACGGGCATGGGCGATTATCGTGCTCGACGTTGCGCTCAGCCTTCTGAGCGTTGCCGCCTTCGTCAGCATCTCCGTGGCCGCGCCCGGCGTCGCCAATATCGTGCTTTCTCTGCTGCTGATGATCTTTTCGGCGATGTTGATCTATGCCGAACCGTTTCTCTGCGTCCAGGACGGCATCAGCGCGGTCGCGTTGCTGCCGCTGGCGATATTGCGCAGCATGATGCTGGCCTGGACCAACATGTCACGGATCTTTTCGCTCTTTGCGGTGCAGCTCGCCGTCCAAATCGCGATCCTCTACGCCGTGCAATGGGCGGGTGCGCAAGGCATGCGCCAGCCGCAGGCATGGATCGGCCTCTCCCTTGGGACGCTTGCCACCGCGCCGCTCGCGGCGCTCTTTACCGTCGCCTATTTGGAAACTTTGGCTCAGGAGCGTGCGGCGTCCGCGCCTTGATGGCGGGTTAGCGCGCGATCGATTGCAAGATCGGCGGCAGACGCCCTTGCCGTCCGAGCATCAACTGCGCGAAAAGCGCATTCGGCCACGCGAAATCGTCGCGGGTATACGCCTCCGGCCAGTCGGCGTTGAACGATTCGTGCAACAGGTGGTCCCCTGTGTCGGATTTCGCAAGGAAACCCATGACCCGATCGATCTCCGATTGATCGGTTGAAGTTAAGGCTTGAACGACCAGGGAAAGCGGCCAAACGTAGCCGTGGGGCGTGTGCGGGCTGCCGATCCCCGACGCGTACTTGCCGGTGAAGTAATACGGATTACGCGGCGACAGGACGAACGCGCGGGTCGCGCGGTAGACGACGTCGTTTGTTCCGACGTAGCCGAAATACGGAATCGAGAGCAGCGAAGGAATGTTCGCGTCGTCCATCAGGTTCGCGTGGCCGTAGCCGTCGATTTCATACGCGTAGACGCGTCCGACTCCCGGCACGTTGACGATCGCATAACGTTCGATGGCGTTGCGGATCTCGACGGAAAGTCCCCACGCGTTGGCCGCCATTCCGCCGTCGCGGTAAGCGCCCTTTGCAATGTCGGTGAGATCTCGCAGCACCACGACCGCAAACATGTTGTCGGGAATATTGTACTGATAGCGCGCGGCGTCGTCGGAGGGCCGGAAACCGGTCCAGACCAAGCCGATGTTGGCCGTCGGCGTGCCCACGCCGTTGTTCGCAAGTTCGGGATGACGGTAATGCGAACGGTTGGCATGGTGCTGCTCCGTCCGCAGCGTCGAGAGCACGAGGGAGAATGCGCGCTTGAGCTCGGGCGTAAAGATCGATCCGTCGCCCGTTGCTTTCCAATAGAGGTACGCGAACCAGATGGGATAGAGCAACGAGTCCATCTCGAATTTGCGTTCCGCAACTTGATAGTTTTCGGTGAAGGCGTTTGCGTACGGATCCAAGAGAATATAGCGACCTTGTCGGGCGATCGTTCCCCGCAACATCGATCGCACGTATGGATCGGTCACTGCCAAACCGATGTAGGGGGTCATGACGGCGCTGGCGTCCCGCAACCATTCCATCTCAATGTCGCCGGTCGAAACGAAGGTCGTGCCGTCAGACTCTAAGATGGCGTGCCGGCTGTAGGCCTCGTCATAGGCGCGCTGGTAGATCTTTTGGAGGGTCAGGGCAACCGTCATCGACGGCACGGGCGCATGGCCCGGCGGCGCAGCGGCTGCGGGAAGCGTGCCAAGGGCCAAAATGAAAGCCACGCTGCCCGCGATCGCTGCGCGAAGAGCTCTCATGGCGCGAAGGTCCCCAAAAACAGCCTCCATACCGGCGTTTTGTTATAACGTCGAAATTGGAATAATAGGTTCACCGGAAGCACCAAGGCGACCTAGAAAGCGAGAAAACCATCATCGGGCCCCATCGTAGCATACTCTTCGGAATGGGCTTGGCGGCGGCTTTGGCGTTCGCATTGCCTGCCGATGCAGATCAGCGTTACATCGTCTCGGGCAGCGATCTCTACCGCGTCGGCGACCCGCAAACGCAAACGACGATCGTCTACCACGCGATAGAAGAACTCTCCGTCAGCCGCGCGGGCGGAGGACTGCAGTTCAAAGCCTCCGCACGAGGGACGCGCGCCGGCCCCTCGGGCTCGATGCCCATCAACGTCAGTTTCGAACAAGATATGTCGCCGCAAGGCGAACTGATCGATCGCGGGGATCGCGATCCCGACTACCTGACGATTCTCAACCAACCGTTTGCAGTACAGCTCGACGCCGCGACCTTGGATGGCTTGCGCCGGCTCCGCGGACGACTGCCGTTCAAATTCCCCGCCCCGATGACCGGAGGGACGCTGGAGGGCTTTTTGCAGCGCGGCTTTGTCGCGCCGGTTTCATCGCGGCCCGCGCTCGGTGTCGATTTCGATGCAGCCGGCCCAATTTCGGGCCCGCTTCCGGATCGTCCGCAGATGACGATTGCGGGATCGATTCGGATGCGCGGAACGGCATACTATGCGCTGCAGGGCGCGCCGCTTCTGCTCGCCTTGCGCGAAACGTTGACGATCTCCGGCGTTTTGCGAACGGCGGGACGTCCTTCGCCGGTAACGTTGGTGTACCGGCGTTCGATTAAAGCGGCGCCGTTAAATCGCCGCTGACAGCTCGACCGTCATCGGGTGCATGAAGGGGACTTCATTTAAATGCACCAGCGGCGTGAACGCTAAATGGTTTTGGTGGTAGTCGATAAGCATCTCGATTCCACGCCGCACTCCGCCGCTTTCTTCGATGTACTTGTTCAGTTTTTTGGTGAAGTACGTGTGCGGATCCCTCAAAACTTTGGCGTAGTACGGATCGTCCGTTAAGCCTCGCGCGCTGATACCGTCCTTCGGGACGAGCCAGACGAACCACGGATCTTCGTTCGGGCGGTAGCCGATGAGCACCAACGGGATCGCTTTCGCGCAGTCGAGCGCGGGGAGAAAACTGCACATCGTGTACGCGTCAAACGACACTTCCTGCGGTTCGATCACATGCTTCATAGCCGCACCTTTTCGTCGGCAAAGGCCGCCCCCTGCGCTCTTTTCGCTGCTCTTTTCAGGAATCGTGGGTAGGAAGCTGAAACCTTTGCAGCACGGTGCGGTGTTGGGACGCGTGTATGAGCGCCCTCGCACCGCTCCTGAGGGAGTATGTCGTGCCGACCATGGCACCAAAGAAGGCGGTCAAGTCCGCTGAAGGCGCGCCGGGCATCGAGCGCTTCGAACGGATCGTCGACGAGTATCAGCGGCGTCTGTATGGATTCGCGTTGCGCATGACCGGCAATCGCGAGGATGCCGAGGAGATCGTGCAGGACGCGTTCGTCCGCGCGTATCGCGCGTTGGCGAAGATGTCGGAAGAGCAGCGCCGGGAACTCAGGCTGCAGCCTTGGCTTTACACGATCACGCTCAACGTGACGCGCAACCGGCTGCGGACCAAGCGCCCGACGAACGTCGCGCTGGACGCTCTAGCGGATCCTGAGGCGCTGTTGCGCACCGCGCGCGGCGACGGACCGCCCCAGCCCGAAACGATCCTCGAGCAAAGCGCCAACATGGCTCTGGTCGAGCGAGCCCTTCTCCAACTGCCGATGCACCTTCGCGCCGCCGCAACCTTGAGGTTTATTGAAGGGCGCAGCCATCCCGAGATTGCGGAGATTCTCCACCAGCCGATCGGCACGGTAAAGTCGCACGTGCACCGTGCCGTACGCATCTTGCGCCGCATCCTCGGGCCTCAGATCGGCAGACTACAACTCCAAGGAGAGACCGTTCATGCGATGTCGTGAAGTCGAAGCGCTGTGGGACGATATCCGCGAGGGCATGCCGCCGATGCGCGATGCCGTACGATCGCATTTGCAGTCCTGCTCTCGTTGTCAAGACCTTTATGAACAGTACGAAGGCGTCGCGTATTGCCTCTCGTGCTTGCCGCCGCCGGAGCCTTCGTGCGACTTGACGAAAAAGATCGTGGAACACCTTGCCGCGCTGAGCATCCGCCGCGGCGCTACGCCCATCACGCTGACGAAGGTCCCGACGCCGATTGGCCTCATCTATGTGGGCCTGCGGGAAGCACGCATCACGTACGTCAGTCTGGATACGGGCGAACCGCTCAATCAGATTAAAGACCGCGCCGCGCGCCGGCTGCGGCGCCCCGTGACCATGGGCGAGCCGCCTCCTTGGCTGCCGGCAATCCTTGAAGACTTCTTCCGGACGTGGCGAGTGGATCAAGAACGCGTCGACCTGAGCGATCTGACGGCGTTCGAACAAGCCGCCTTGCGCGCCGCGGCCCAAATTCCGCCGGGAGAGGTACGCTCGTACTCGTGGGTTGCTCAGACGATAGGAAGACCCAAAGCAGCGCGCGCAGTGGGACAGGTGATGGCGCACAATCCGCTGCCGCTGCTCTTCCCGTGCCACCGCGTCGTCGACGCAACCGGCGCACTCCACAACTACGGGTACGGCATCGAGATGAAGGCACGGCTGTTGAAGATGGAAGGATACTGCGGGGCCGAGCGCTGAACTGTGCGGACGAGTCGTGTCCGCAGTCCCCTCAGAGCAAAGACTAGCGAGGGAAAACAGCCGGATCGGAGGAGGTGGTCATCGTAAGTAGCGACAGTTGCAGTTTACGTTTAGTTACGATGAGCGGAGGTGCCGCCGGATAGCGGCGCTTCGCCAAACTTACAACCACTTCAAACCGCCGGCTCTGACGAGCCGGCTTTTTTTTCGCGCACCAAGGGGAACGGGGAAGCGGGGCAAACTTTTGGAACGGTGCGTACGCTAGGCGACCCGCGCATCGCCGCCATTCCCGACGTTCACGGCCACAGCAAAGGCGAACACAAGCCGTTCGCCGAGGAGCGGCCAATCGCATATTCGGCGCGCATGCTCTTCCTCTGGTTCTATCACGCGTGCCGGCGCGGCGCTCCCCGCTTCATGATGGTCGCCGACCACATCAACTATTTGACCTTCGAAGATCCCGGCGCGGTAAGCACCGTGCGCCGAGCCTTGAAATTAGCCGAGGCCGGCGACCTGTACGGGGCCGCCGAAACTGCCGGCGTCGACGTCGCGCATGCCGCCGTCGTTTCGGAGGGATTGCGCAAGGGAATGCGCTTTTCGATCGGCGCGGAACTCGACAACGATCCTCGCGCGCGGCCGGATGCGCAGAACATCGTCGAAGCGATGCGCCCGGACGGCATGATCCGCTCCGTGCATTTCTTAACCGTCGAGCATCCGCAAAAGGGCCCAGACTGGCAATGGCCCTTGGACAACCCTGAATTCGCCGAACTCTACAGCGTCATCGGCGTACAGCGGGTCTGGGAACTGTACGTCGCCAAGCTCGTGGAGGACGTAGAGAAATTGCCCGGGCAGATCGTCGCGCACTTCTATGCGCCGGCCGAATTCGGACACTGGCCGGACCGCAAGAGCTTGGAGCGCTACGAAGACCACGTTCTGTCCGCATGCGCGGCGCGGGGGATGGCGATCGAGATCAACACGCGGTTCCTGTATCGGGAACATCCGGACGATCAAAAACAGCGCTACCGCGACGCGAACTTGCGCATGATGAAAAAGGCAAAAGAGAGGGGCGTCGGCATCGCGATTGGATCCGGGGCGCACAGCCCTAGAGATCAGGGAGCGGCATTCGAAGTTGTCCTCAAGATGCTCGATGAAGCGAAGGTCAACGAACTCGTCTTCCCCGTGAACGGAAGGCTCGCACGTGTCGCTTTGCGTGCGACCAAAGAGCATCTGCAAAAATTGAAAGCGCTCGAACCTGCCGCGCAGCCCGGCAGCAGCATCACGGGGCTCGGGCGCGCGGAACTCGGATTGCCCGAAGTGCAGGAACCCACGGCGCAAAGCGTTCGCGGAGCGCGGCGCGAAACGGCCGATCGTCGACGTGCGGCGGCGGCGGCAAGAACGGCGCGCAAGCACGCAACGGCCGCGCGCACGCGCGAATCAGCGCGTAAGACCGCGCCATCGAAGAGCAAAGCCGCCAAGGCTGCGCGCCCGGCACGCCGCAAAACGGCAACGCCGAAACGGGCAAAGAAACGCGCCGCTCCTAAGCCTGCCGTGAGAAAGACATCGGCCCGCAAAAGCGCCGTGCGCAAGAGCGCTGCGCGAAAACCGGTTCGCAAGGCTGCAGCAAGACGGACCGCCGTAAAGAAGACGGCGCCCAAGCGCAAGGCCGTTTCAAGCAAACGCAAACTCACAACGCCGAAAAAGACCGCGAAGAGCAAAAAGGCAAAGGCCGGCAAACGCCGTTAACGGCAGGAGAGCACCGTATGTCCGACATTTCACGAATCCGCAACGTCGCCGTCGTCGGCTCCCATCATGCAGGCAAGACGACGCTCGTTGAAGCGATTCTTGCGCACTGCGGTGCCGTTTCACGCAAAGGCTCCGTGATCGAAGGCACGGCCACGACCGACTTTGAGCCGGAATGCATCTCGCACGCCCAATCCACCACGGTGGGATTCGCGCACTGCAGCGGGGGAGAGATCGACCTGACCTTGGTCGATTGTCCGGGCTTTATCGATTTCTTCGAAGAGACGAAATCGGCCGTGGCCGGTTGCGATGCGGCAATCGTCGTCGTTGAGGGTGATGCGTCACGAGTTTCGCAGACGCAAGCGCTCGTCGATTACATCGAGTCGCGCAAGCTCCCGCACATCTTCGTCGTCAACAAGATGGATCGTCCGGGATCGGACTTCGAGCAAACCGTGGTCGCGCTGCAGGCCGCGTACGGCCGACACGTCGTCGCCGAGCAATGGCCGATCGGTTCGGCCGAAGCCTTCAGCGGATACGTCGATCTGGCCGAACGCAGAGCGTATCTGTTCGAAGATGGGCGCGTGCGAGAATCCGACATTCCCGCGGAGCTGGAAGATCGCGTGCAAACCGGCCGCGGCCAATTGCTCGAAGCAATGGCCGACTTTGACGACCGGCTGATGGAAGAGCTGCTTGACGGCCTGGAACCCGCCGCCGACGAGGTGGAGCGCGATCTTTGCCAGGAGTGTTCGCACGATCAAGTGGTTCCCGTGTTGGCGGCTGCGGGGTTGGCAGGGTACGGCATCCCGTCGCTCGTGCAAGCGATACAACGCTGGTTTCCATCGCCCGAGCAAGCGCCGGTAGTGGATGCGGAAGGGCGCCCCATCGAGCCCAAAGCCGATGGGCCGGCGATCGCCTACGTCATCAAAACGGCGATCCATCCGCAGTCCGGCAAGCTGTCGATCGTGCGGGTCGTTTCAGGGACGCTCAAGAGCGATGCGACCTTGACAAACATCTCCAAAGGCGGCGAAAAGGTCCGATCGGGAGGACTCTACCGCCTTCAAGGCCGCAAACAAGAAGCGATTCCGGCCGCAGATCCCGGAAGCATCGTCGCCTTGGCGCGCATGGAGAGCGTCTCAACCGGCGATACGCTCACGGAAAACAACGCGCGCGTGTTGCTTCCCCGCGTACCTCTCTGTGAACCCGTCTACGGTGTGGCGATCAAACCCAAAGAACGCATGGACGAAGCCAAAATTTCGCAGATGCTGGCGCGTATCGTCGATGAGGATCCGGCGCTCCGCCTTGAGCGCGCGCCCATTACGAATGAGCTGCAGCTGCTCGGCAGCGGCGAGCAGCACGTCACCATCGCAGTGGAGCGGCTCACGCGCAAATTCAAGGTCGAGGTGCTGACGGCGCCGCCGACGATTCCGTACCAAGAAACGATCACGACCGGCACGGAAGTGCATGCGCGCTACAAGCACCAAACGGGCGGCCACGGGCAATTCGGGGACGTTTGGCTGCGCTTCGAGCCTCGCGATCGCGGAAGCGGCGTCAGCTTCGCGGAACAGATTGTGGGCGGCGTGGTTCCGCGCCAGTTCATTCCGGCGGTCGAGAAGGGCGTGCGGGAGGCGCTGATGCACGGCACCGTCGGCGGCTATCCCGTTACCGATTTGCACGTCGTGCTCTTCGACGGCGCGTACCACGACGTCGATTCGAGCGAACAGTCGTTCAGAACGGCGGCCGGCATGGCGGTGCGCGATGCGCTGCCGCGCTGCAATCCCGTCGTCCTCGAGCCAATCGTGCGAGTTCGCGCGGTCGTCCCATCGACGTACACCTCGACCGTGATCGGCCAGCTCACCGGCAAACGCGGCCAGATTTTGGGCATGAACCCCGCGGACAAACCGGGATGGGACGCCGTTGAAGCCGACGTGCCGCAGGTCGAACTCTCGCGCTACATTACGGAACTACGCACCGGCACGCAAGGCCTCGGAACGTACTCGTGGCGGCACGAGCGCTTCGATCCCGTGCCGGGCCGATGGAGCGGCCCGAAGGTGCCGGCATGAAAACCCTGATCGCGATTGCCATCCTTGCTGCGCTGGTTTGCGGCTGCACGAAATCCGGCGGCGGTGGAAACATCGCTCAAAATGCGACCGTGACGACCGGCGGCCCGCGCGGAACCTTGCGAGTGGCGATTCAATCGGATGTAAAGAACCTCAATCCGCTGTTGAACTCGAACACGACCGACGGAATGATCGCCCGGCTGATGTTCGAGCCGCTTCTTTCGGCGAATGAAAAAGGCGTGTTGTTGCCGATGCTTGCGACGTCCGTACCGACCCAGGAGAACGGCGGAATCAGCCGCGACGGGTTAACCGTTACATACCGCCTGCGGCATGACGCGAAGTGGACTGACGGCGTTGCGGTTACCAGCAAGGACGTCAAGTGGTCGTGGCAAGCGCTGATGAACCCGAACAACAATGTCATCTCGCGCCACGGTTACGACCTCATTGCCGCCGTCGACACGCCCGACGCCTACACGGTGGTCGTTCACTTGAAGCGACGCTTTGCGCCGTTCGTCGATTCCTTTTTTACGGACAGCGATCAGCCGTACCCCGTCGCGCCGGCGCACGTCCTGGCGCAGTATCCCAACATGAACCAGATCCCGTTCAACAGCGCTCCGGTCGTCAGCGACGGCCCGTTTAAGTTCGTGCGCTGGGTTCGGGGCGATCACATCCAGCTGGCAGCCAACGACGCCTTCTTCGTAGCAAAGCCCAAACTCGCCGGCATCACCGTGCGGATCATTCCCGACGAAAACACAAGCGTCAATTTGCTGCGGACGCACGAACTGGACTGGATGTTCGAAGCGTCGCTGAACAACTATCCCAACGTGAAAAACATTCCCGGCGTGCGGCTCGTCTTCGTCGACGTGAACGGCTACGACGGAATGTGGCTGAACACGCAGCGGCCGTTGCTGCACGACCCGCGAGTTCGCGAAGCGATCGCCTACGCCGAGGACAAACAGCGGCTAGTGAACACGCTGACCTTCGGCCAAACGCGCGTGGCGACCGAAGACCAGCCGCCCTTCATGTGGTCGTACAATTCCGGTGTTAAGGTCTATCCGCACGATCCGCAAAAGGCGCGTCAGTTGCTCATGCAAGCGGGATGGTCGCCCGGGCCCGACGGCATTATGCGCAAGAACGGGCAACGGCTTTCCTTGGAGTTAGCGACGAATCCCAGCAACGTGACGCGGCGCAAGGAGGCCGTCGGGCTCCAGGCGATGCTGCGTGAGGCGGGCATTGACGTCCAGGTGAAGTCCTATCAAGGTGACGTGCTCTTTGCGCCGGCCGGCGAAGGTGGAATCCTGCAGAACGGCCGTTTCGATATCGGATTGGCTGGCTGGTATGCGGGCGTCGATCCGGACGATTCGACGCAGCTGACGTGCGCGAACGTCGCGCCGGTCGGCTACAACTACTCGCGCTATTGCAATCCCGATATGGAAGCCGCGCAAAAGACGGCGCTAACGAATTACGACATCCCGACGAGAAAGAAGGCATATTTCCGAATTCAGGACATCCTGGCGCGCGATAACCCGATGCTGTTCACCTATTACCAGCGCGCCATGCACCCGATCAGCGTGAACTTCTTGGGCTTCGCGCCGAATCCGGTACTCGAATCCTGGAACGCCTGGCAATGGAGTATCTAGGCTCGCAAGAACCGGTCGGGCGTCTTCCCGACATTACTTGGCTGCGTAAGATCATCGTCGAGCGCGCGTTGATTCGCGGCGACTACGTCCTGGCCGGCGGCGCGCGCAGCGACTACTACATCGACAAGTTTCGTCTGTTTTCCGATCCGCAGGTGCTACGCCGCATCGCGCGACTTTTCGTGCCGCTGATCGCCGAACTAAATCCTGATTTGATCGGCGGCACGGAATTGGGGGGCGTGGTGATCGCGACAGCCGTTTCGCAACTCAGCAACTTGCCGATGATCGCCGTACGCAAGCAGCCCAAGGGCTACGGCGCGTTCGCGGGCGACTACGTGGAAGGCGCATACGACACAGGACAGCGCGTTCTGCTCTTGGAGGACGTCGTCACGAATGGCCGCGAGCTGCTGACCGCAAAAGCTCGCTTAGAAGAGCTCGGACTCGATGTCACGTGCTGCGCGGTCGTGAGCCGCGGTCTTGCGCCGGTGCGCTCGCTCATCGCCTTTTCGCTCCCGCGCGGCAAAGCCCAAACGGAAAATTAGAGCTCCAGCAACAACCCATCATCCGCGATCGTTATCGGGCCCGCGAATTGTTCCGCGGCAGCGGCACGCATCGCCTCGGGATCGCACTGCGCGCTATAGTGCGTCAGCATCAGATGCTTGACGCGGGCGTCGTGCGCCATTCTACCGGCCTCGCGAGCATTGCTGTGGCCGCGCGTCGAGCGATCGCGTCCGTGCGCTCCAAGGGCCGCTTCGCAGAGAAAGAGATCCGCGTTGCTCGCCAGCTCCGTGACGCTCTTACATGGCGCCGTGTCGGCCGAATATGTGAAAGTTCGCGATGCGCCCGATACGCGAGCCGCATAGGCGTCGATATAGTGCCGGCTTTGCGCGAACGCAAGCGAAAACTCGCCGATCTGCAGCGGCGAGTTCCTAGTATATTCGGCCAAGTTCAGCGCACCCTCGAAGAACGGCTTACCGGTGCCCGAGGGCAGCTGTTCTGCAAGGCGCTCTAAGCGCGCGCGCACGCCGTACGGAACATGCACGTCGATCGCAGACGCCGCCTCATTGAGCGCGACCACGTAGCGCAGTTGAACCAGATCCATAAAATGGTCCGGGTGAAAATGCGAAATCACGATCGCGCTTACGCGCGACGGTTCCAGAAATCGGCTCAAGCTCTGTAAGGCGCCTGTCCCGAGATCCAACACGATGTTGGTCTCGTCACCTTGGACCAAATAACTGGAGCATGCGCGCCCGGGCCGTGGAACGGCCGAACTGGAACCGATCACGCGCAGCCTCAAGCGTCCACGCCAATCGACAGGACGAGATCGTCCGCGCGCACGTCAGCACCGTAAACGGCGGTGAGCCGTCCGTCGCGCCAGGCGTACAGCGGCACGCCGGCGAGCTTGGCCGGATCGGCGCCGCGGTGCTCCACGATCGTATACGTTGCGTCGCCAAGCCGCACGCATCCACGCATGCCCGGAAGCTCCGCTAACCCCGCGATAACCGGCGCCGTCAATTCGCTGACCGAAAAGGATCCCGCAATTGCAAAGTTGTTGACGACGGATCGCGCGAACGCGGAATCCGCAATGCGGATGACCACGGGCAGGGTGGGATTCTGGACGCGAGCGCCGAGCGCGGACTCCAAATTCGCGGTATCGCTGTCCGTGATCGCCACCAGCGACTGCGCCGCACGGAGATTGCAGAAGGCCAGCGTATCGTCACTTGTTGCGTCCCCTCGAAGCAGTTCTATCCGGCGCATGCGGGCAAGCTCGACCACGAGAGCATTCGGATTCTGCTCGACCACCACGACGCGCTCGCGCAGTCGCACCAGAAAATCGATGACGCGAATCCCGACGTTTCCGGCGCCGCAGACGATTACGTGACCGGCGGCACGAATCTGCCGGACGCCTTGCAGCGCAGTTTCCTGCGCCCGGCTGAGCGCAGAGGCGATCGTGGCGATGAAAATTCCCCAAATCAATACGCCGCTGAGCATGGCGGCGATCGCGACCAGCAAGGAGGCGATCCCGGAGTGCCGCAGGTACGGAGTAATGTCGCCGTATCCGACCGTAAACATCGTCGCGGCCGTAAAGTACATCGCTTCGATGAAGCTGAATCTGCATGGAAAACATGAAGTAAACTGACCAGATGAAAAACAGCAGCAGCCCGACGCCGAAGGTGTAAAACAATAGCGGTTCCAAACGCGCGGCGTTCGAAACGATGTCGCGCAACCATTCGCGGCGGCGCCGGTACCCTTGCGGTTTCTCACGGCGGCCTTTTCGCCATGCCCGTTGCAGCACGTCGATCGATCCCACGGCGCTAAGGCGATCTCCGGACGCAATCGCGTCATCCGGCTTGGCAAGACGATCGTTGACGGCAATGATTCGAACGTCCAGACGCCGTTCTGCTTCGCCCACCGTCGCCGCCCGCAAGCCGAAATCCGCGGCGTTGCGTTGTGAGAACCCAACGACGGGTCCTTCGAGTTCGGGAAACTGCAGGCCGTAGCGGCACGCGGGATCCAATGCCGCCGCGGCGTAGGTGGCTGCGGCGTGCGCTGCCGGTGAAATGGCCGTGCAGTTAGGCAAATTTTGCGCGATCTTCCGCCCGAGCGCCCGATTGAACTGACGCAACACGATGCGGATACCGGGATTGATGTCTCGCGCTTTGAGCGCAACCTGCAAATTGAGGCGATCGTCGATGGAAACCGGCATGATCGACTGCGCGCGCTCGACTCCGGCGGCGAGCAATGATTCGTAATCGTTCGGCTTGCACGCGCGCGTCTGTGCGCCGGCTTCTGCGGCTCGCCGGCCGCCGTCGTCCAGCGCTTCCCACAACAGTACGACCTCATACCTGCCGGCAGGCGCGAGTTCTTCGCAGACCCGCAGAGCAAGGTCATCACCGCCGACTACAATAATGAGGGGCAGTGAAGGCATGAGCGCCAATTCGCCGAGATCGTCGAACATCCGTCGGCCGCATCCGCTTGCCGTTTCTCTCGCGGACCGCTTGCGGGGACGGCCCGCCATCTGCGCACTCGAAGTTGGAAGCGGCAACGGCAGAAATGCCGCCGCCCTGAGCGACGCAGGAGTTCAGGTTACCTCGATCCCCGACGACCGGCTCGAAAATTTTGCCGACGACATCGCCGGGCGGCGCTTCGATGCGGCGCTCAGCACCCACGGGTTGCTGCATGGCACGCCGCAAAGTATCGGCGCAATGCTCGACGTCATTGCCGGCGCGCTAAAGAGCGATGCGCCCTTTTACGCGACGTTCGGTTCTAAACGAGACTCCCGCTTCGGCAAGGGGCGACGCGTCAATGCCGACAGTTTCGCGCCCGTCGAGGGAGACGAAATGGGCGTGGTGCATGCGTTTTTCGGCCGCGCGCAACTCGCGACGCTCTTAGGACGCTCCTTTTCGGTCGAACGGCTCGAAGAGCACTCCGTCGATCATTTAGCCGGACGTTGGGCGCATCTGCAGCCGCCCACCGGCAGCGTCCACTGGTTCGCTTTCTTACGTAAACGCTAAGATATTCATAGCAAGTACCGTGTCACCCTGAATTTGTCGAAGGGTGGGCAAGTGTCGCGCCTTCCTGATTCGGTTTTTTGCCAAAATGAGGCGCCTACGGGCATCCGGCGCGTTCGTCTGTCACGGTGCCCGTCTTCCAATAGTATCTGAAACCGCGGCCGGTACAACCTGGGTAGGAGAATATGAGGTAATCCGAATCCTTCCATATCCGCGCGTGGATCATCACGAAGTAATCGCCCGAGCTAAGGATTGTGGCTTCGTTGCGTCTCAATGGGTGAGCTTGCGCGAACAGAAGCGTTGCCAGCAGCTCATCAGTTGAGCGCTGATCCAAGACCTTTTTACCATATGCCATCGCCAGAAGCTCGAGGTTCCTCGATTGATCTACACGCGGGTGCGCCTCTATGTCTAATACGTTCCTGTCACTTTCCAGGGTAACCGCAAAATCTTTTTGCGTTTCTTCTATGGTAGAAGTCATATGCGCATCCCTGAGCTGGGCAGCATCGAGGCTTCCTTTGGCGACCATAGCTAGATACATGTGCAGTAAGGCGGTCGTCGCTTCACCGGATAGCGTAATCGGAGTATTGGCAAAGTCAGATTTAGATACGAGTAACACCAATAGAAGAATCGTGACGGTTACAACAAGGCTAGATAAGGCCGCGTTCCGACGAAGCACCTATCGAATGAGCCCTTCGGGAATCACCTCAACGGTATCCGAACCGTAGTTCGTCACAAAAATGACGTCGCGTTGCGGCGATTCTCGAATTTCGCGGGGAAACGCACCGGCCGGGATCGATTTTAAGAGTGTTGGTTTGTTCGAGGCATCACCGGGATCGATCACCTCGACTGTAGAGCCGGCAGTGCTGCCGGCAAAGCGGTTGGAATCGGCTACAAGTAATCGGGATCCGTTGTTAACGAGCGCGATGCCAACGGGCGCAGGGCCCGTAGCGACGCTGGAAACTTGAACCGGATTCGGCGCAGCTCCATGGGCCGCCGTATCGAAAGCAACTACGCTATTATCGCCGCGCGCGGTGACCCAAGCCGTCGCTCCGTCTCCGGAAAGCGCCACCCGCACCGGGGAACACCCTGCCGGCACTTCGGCTACGACGGCATGCGACGGATCGGTGGGGGCTTTTTGCGCATCGATGACGCGCAAGGTGCCCGCTGCGCGCTGCCGTCCTCCTTCACTACATGTTCGCAAAGGCGAAGGCCGGATTTCGCTTGTCACGTAGAGCCATCGCCCATCGTGAGAAAGGGCCATCCCCACGGGCGCGCGATCTGCCGGTATCGCTCCCTCCATCCGCCATGCGTCGGATGCGAAAGACGCAACTCCGATCGACGCCAGCGATTCGTTCGTAAAGAAAACAAATCGTCCGTCGGCCGACGGCTGCACTTCGATAGTGCCAGGGGCGCCTTGGATCTGCAAATAATGTGCCTGCGGCTGTTGACCCCCTTCTAACGTGGGCGCTGAAAGGGCCGCAACGCCTTGGCCGTTTGCAACGAAAAGCGTGCTCCCATCAGGACTAAGCGCGAGCCCTAGTGGCGTGCCGGTTAAAGGGATAAGCCCCGCGCGGGTTAGCGTTGAGCCGTTTCGCTGAAAAACTTCTATGCCGTTGTCGTTCGGATTATCCGAGGCGACCGACACGAAGACCGTCTTACCGTCGGAGGAAGCCAACGCCATGAAGGGATGCCCGGGTACCGCAACCGTCACTATCGAGCTTCCCGCAGCCAGCAGCGCGGCCATCATAGCGGCGGGCATACCGTTACTTCTGCGTCGAAATCAAATCTTGCATCGGGCTCGACGCATTGGCGTAAAGCCGTTTTTGCATTCGGCCTGAAAGGAATGCGAGCCGGCCCGAAAGCACGGCGAGCTTCATCGCTTCAGCCATCCGCACGGGATCTTTCGCAGCTGCGATTCCGGTGTTCATCAGCAACGCATCGACGCCGAGCTCCATGGCGACCGCTGCATCGCTTGCGGTGCCGACGCCCGCGTCGACGATCACCGGGACGCGCGCGCGCTCCTTGATGATGCGGATCGAATACGGGTTGCAGATGCCCAGCCCGGAGCCGATCGGCGCGGCCAGCGGCATCACGGCGGCGCAGCCCAGCTCTTCCAATTGCCGGCATGCGACCGGATCGTCCGGAACGTAGGGCAACACGGTAAAGCCGTCGGCAACCAATCGTTCCGCCGCCGCCAGCGTTTGCCGCACGTCGGGGTGCAGCGTTTGCGTATCGCCGATCACCTCGAGCTTGACGAGATCCGTCTCGAGCAACTCGCGCGCCAACTGCGCGGTCAGCACGGCTTCCTTTGCCGTGGAGCAACCGGCCGTGTTGGGCAGAACGGTGTACCGGGTGCGATCGATGTAATCGAGCATCGTCTTTCCGCTGCGTTCATCCAGGTTGAGCCGACGGATGGCGACGGTAACCATCTGGGCGCCGCTGGCCTCGTGCGCGGCTCGCATCACATCCATTGACGGGTACTTGCCGGTCCCGACGATCAGACGTGATTCGAAGGCGTATTTTCCGATCCGCAAGAGTTCGTCCATGCAGTCCTCGCTAGCCGCCCGAAACGGCCTTGATGATTTCTATTCGGTCGCCTTCCTGCACCGGTTCGCAGTCAAACTCGTTCCGGCGCACGACGCGATCGTTGCGCGCCACCGCGATGCCGCGCCGCGGGGTATCCAGTGCCGCCAGCAGCTCGGCGATCGTGAGATCGCCGGCAAACTCACGCGTTTCCCCGTTGATCGAAGCTTTCATCGCGCTCTACCTTCTTCAGCCGGCTGCGATTTGCTTATCGAAACGCAGCGGCGAGAAGGGCGCCAGCCCCTCGCTCTTCTTGGATTCCAGCGCCTCCGCAAGCAAGTGTGCGGTCGCGGGAGCGAGCAACACACCATTGCGGTAGTGGCCGGTCGCCGCATAGTAGCCGCTCAGCAGCGTCGCTCCAAGAAGCGGCTTTTCGTCGGGCGTTCCCGGGCGCAAGCCGGCCCACGTTTCCGTGAGCGAGAAATCGCGCAATGCCGGTACCGCATCCAAAGCGCTCCGCAGAAGATGTTCGACGCCCCTTGCGGTGACCCGAACATCGTATCCCGCTTCCTCTACCGTTGCGCCGACCAATAGCCGCCCGTCGCGGCGCGGAACCAAATACGCGTCGCGAACCCAAATCGCGCGGCGGATGAAGTTCGCCGGCATCTGCAGCGCGAGCATCTGTCCTTTAACGGGACGAACCGGCAGTGCCGCGGACGGCGGAATGCCGGGCGGTAGCGCAGCCCATGCGCCCGCGGCATTGACCAGCGACTCGCACGGATGAAATCCGCCGGAGCTGCGCACGCCCAAAACGCGTCGAGCATCGCACTCGACCGCGAGCTCCTGCGCGTTCGCGCGTATCGTTACGCCCGATGACTCGCACGCCGCAACAAGTGCGCGGCACAGACGCCGGTTGTCGACGTGTCCCTCTCCCTCCACCAGGAGCGCCGCACGCAACGATCGTCCAAGCGCGGGTTCGACCAACAGCGCTTCTTCACGTGAAAGCACCCTCGTCGTCTTTCCTTCCGCACGAAGCTCCCCGGCGAGTCGCCTCAAAGCGCTCGCTTCGTCGTCTGAATGCGCGCCGCGGATGATGCCGTCCATTTGCAAACGCGGATCGATCGAAGAAGCGGCGCCCACGGCATCGACAAAATGCGGATAAAGCCGCAGCGACTCTTCGCAAAGCGTTCGCAGTTCGCCACGAAGCCGCTCGCTGTAGGGCGCGAGCATTCCGGCGGCCGCCCAGGACGCTCCACCCGCCGGTTCTTGCGGATCATACACGGCGACGCTCGCGCCGCGGCGCGCAAGCTCGAAAGCCAGGGACAATCCGATGACGCCTGCGCCGAGGATGGCCACATCGGATGTCCGCACGTTCAGTTGCGCACGCCTTGGGTTTTCAAGAACGGGCGGATCGCGTCAAGCCGTTCGATTTCGAACGCGGTGATGATAGCACCGCGATCGCGCCTGAACGACGGTATGGCGATGCGGGCCTTCTTGACGACGATGCCGTCAAGCTTATCCGCGGAGGTGAACGCGCCGGCGCCTGAATCCCCGCGATCGCACGTTGGACAAAAGAGCAGCGTTATCGTTCGATGACGCTCTGCAATGCCTGGGGACGCCAACCATTCGCGCGCTCCAGGATGGCCCATCACCGTAAACGTCTGTCCGGTCCGCAGGTCGCGCCGCGCTAAACCGGCGACGGCGTAGGGAACGCCCGGAATGGCCCGCACTCGCACGATGGCCAAGTCTTCGGACCCGGCGAGCGCGACGGTTTTGGCATACCGTCCGAGCCCTTCACGGAACAAGACAAAATGTCGCCCGTGATGCGTCAGCAAATGCTTGGCGGTCAGGATCGTCAGCATTCCGCGCCGCTGCGCGACGATGACGCCGGCGCCCATGTAGACGTGATGATTGCCCGCGTATGTCGCGACGATGACGGTTTGTAATCGCAACCGTTCGATCACAGCGGGATCGTTTTTCACGCTGTACGAGCGCTCGACCAGATCGGTATCGACGATCAGGTCCTTTTGGTTGCGCGCAAAGATCAGCAATCCACGCGTGGCGTCGCGCCACGATCGGCCGATTTGCCAAACGCCCACCACGGCGAGCGCCAAGACGCCAATCAACAGCGCCACCGGCGCAAACTGACGCAAGCTCAACCGTTCTACAGCCCCGTGTACGTCGGCCCTTCTCCGCCTTGCGGTGGAACCCACGTAATGATCTGATACGGGTCGATGATGTCGCAGGTCTTGCAATGCACGCAGTTGGTGAAGTTGATCTGCAGCCGGCCTTCGACGTGGTCGTTCGTGCGTTCGAACAGCGGCTCGTAGACCGCCGCCGGACAGAAGTACTTGCACGGATTGCCGTACTCAACGGTGCAGCGATCCCGGCAGATGTCGGTATCAGCCACATGCAGGTGACAGGGCTGATCCTCTTCGTGCATCGTGCCGCTGTTGTACACGTCCGTCAGCTTATCGAACGTGATCGTTCCATCGACGGCAGCGCGCGGCGATTCCTTGGGGCGATACCCGCGCTTTTCCATCCTGCGCCATCCGTGCTCGCCCGGCAACTTGTCGGATATTCCGAAGCCGCGGCCGCCGGTCACCATTCCGACGCCCACGTTGAACATTCCGGCGTACAGGCCGCCGTGGAAACCCTGATGGAAATTGCGCGCGCTGCGCATCTCGGAATACGCCCACGAATCGCGAAACTTTGCTTGGTACGCGCGCAGCTGTTCCCAATCGTATTTGCCTGCCTGCAGCGCTTCAAAGGCCGCTTCGGCGGCCAGCATGCCGGACTTCACCGCTAAGTGAATGCCCTTCAGCCGCATGCCGTTGAGGAAACCGCCGGAATCGCCCACGATCAGAAAGCCGTCGCCGTACGCTCGCGGCATCGAGAAGAATCCGCCCTCCGGAATCGCTTTTGCGCCGTAGCGAAGCAGCTTCGCTTCCTCGAGCATGCCGCGCACGGCGGGGTGCGCCTTGAAGCGGTTAAATTCGTTCTGCGGATCGCTCGTCGGATCTTTGGCATCGAGCCCCGTCACGAAGCCGACGTCGAGCACGTCGTTTGCCATGCCGTAGATAAAGCCGCCGCCGAACGTTTGCGACGATAGCGGATACCCGAGCGTGTGAATGACGCTTCCGGCTTGCACCGTGCCGGGCGCACACTGCCAGATCTCTTTGATCCCCGCCGCATACACTTGCGGTTCGGCGTCGCGGTCGAGCGAAAGTCGCGCGACGGCTTGCTTTGCAAGCGTGCCGCGCGGCCCTTCGGCCAGGATGACGATCTTCGCCAAGATATCGGCGCCCGGCTCGTAGTTCGCTTTCGGCTTGCCGTCCCGATCGAGACCTTTGTCCCCCGTGCGAACGCCAGCGACGCGATCCCCTTCCCACAACAGCTCGGCGCCCGCGAACGCCGGGAAAACTTGCGCGCCCGCTTCCTCGGCACGCTCGCCCATCCACTTGGCAAGCTTTTGCAACGACGCGACGTATTTGCCGCGATTGTTCAGCATCGGCGGGATGATCGGCGCCTTCAATCTTCCGCGTTCCGTCATGAACCACAGCTGATCCGAACTCACTTGCGCTTCAACCGGCGCTTGTTGCGGCCAGCCTGGAAGCAGTTCATCGAGCGCACGCGGATCCACGACGGCGCCCGAGATGCCATGGCTTCCGATCTCCGCGCCCTTTTCGATGATGACGACCTCGGGCGTTTCGCTCGTCGCGCTTGCGAGTTGCATCAGACGGATCGCTGCCGCGAGCCCCGCGGGTCCCCCTCCGACGATCAGTACGTCGACTTGGAGCGTTTCACGCTGGGAGTTACTCATGGGTCCACTCTAGCATCTCGCGCCATTGCGGTTTGGGAAAGCGCTGCTTACTTTTGATCGTATCCACATACTTGCGTTTGCCGCTGCGGTTGCCTTTGCCCAAGAACAGTCCGCCGACTAACCGGTCTTCCCAAAAATACAGGGCCCGGTACCATTTTTTCTCGCGATCGACCGTGTACACGGTTTCCAAATCGGGCCGGTATTCGGGCGAGAGCCCGAATTGCGTGATCGTTTGTCCTTTGAAGAGCAGGCTCGAATACTCCGGCACGTCGTGATAGACTTCTGAACCGCCCATCATGTTTTGTGCGGCAACTTTTCCGTGCGCACCGGCGTTGTTCCACGTTCCCATGCGGTATCGCATCTCCAAGATCGGATCGTAGAAATCGGCAACGTCGCCGGCGGCAAAGATGCCTTTTACGTTCGTTTCCAACCGGTCGTCGCACAAAATGCCGTTCTTGCCGGCCTCAACCCCGCTTTGGGCGAGCACTTCGGTATTCATCCTCAGTCCTAGGCCGACGCCATAGGTCTGCGCCTCGATCTCCACGCCATTCTTCGTACGAATCTTACGCACGACGCCGTTGTCGCGCACGAACTCCGCAACTTCATCTTGGTAATGCATGTGCACGCCGTCGTTGCGCGCGGCTTCGTCGATCAACTCGCCCGCAATCTCGTCCAGCATGCGATGCAGCACGCGAGGTCCTCGCATGATCCAATGCGTTTCGACCTTCCGTGACACGAACGCTTCGGCAAGTTCGTAGGCGATGAAGGAGCCGCCGATCGAAACGGCGGCTTGGCTGCGTTCCAACTCGGCGGAGATCGCTTTGGTGTCGTCCATGTATTGGAAGTTGAAGACGTTGGCTGCGTCGGATCCGTGCGCCGGATGGTGGTTCGGCCGGCCCCCCGTCGCCACGAGGACCGCATCGTACGGGTAAGCCCTGCCCTCGGCAATCACGACCTTCTCTTCGGGTACGACCCGTTCGACCAAGCACCGCAAGTGCAGTTCGATGTTGTGTTTTTCGTGCCAGGCCGCGTCGCGCATGAGCACCTTCGCTTCGGGAACCTGCTTGCGCAGCATCGGCGGAAGGGCTATCCGGTTGTACAGCGGATAGGGTTCGTCGGTAAAAAGCACGATGGTGCAGGTGGGGTCGTGCTTGCGCAACTGTTCCGCGGCCGTCGTTCCGGCAAAGCCGTTCCCGACGATGACGTAGCGCCGGAAATCTCCCACGGAATTCACGGAAGGCGCCCTTTCGCCGCTCGTGAAACCGATCCCGTACGATGGAGGTCCGCCTCGTACAGCTGCTCTCTTCGTTTATCGGCGTGAGCGCCGACTACACGCTCGCGCGACTCGAATACAGCATGCACCATCCCGCGCGTTTTGCACCGCCGGTTATCGATCGTTTGCCGGACGCGTCCGAGGAAACGCTTCGGCGATGCTGGCCGGACATCGAGGTGCAGCTGGAGGCGGCTCTGCGCTTCGCGAAACAGTTGCGGCGCGATCGCGGTAACCGCCATAACGATGCTTCCGCCGGCTGGCTCATTCGAACCACCCAAGAGCTGGACCAATACGCACGAGCGATCCGGTGGGTTCTTACGGTAACGGAAAGATGAACGACGACGAAAAGATTCAACGCGCAAAAGAGCAAGTCGCGGACGCCATGCGCCTGACGAAAGAGCAACTCACCGATGCAGCGCGGCTAACGCAGGAGCAGACCGAAGAGGCCGGACGCCAACTCGGCGGACTTCTGGTGACGGGCATTCGAAAAGTTCGCGATGGCTTGGACAAGGCGGCGGACGCCATCCGCGACGATCTCAATAAGAGACCGGACCGCTAAAACCGAAGTCCCGGGCGCTACGCGTTAGAGGCGCCGCTGAGGATCCTCGACCGGGCCGTCGTCGCGCACCCACGCCGGATTCCATTTTGGGTCTTCCAGCAAGCGAATCGACTGGAGAAGGAAGCGCTGCTCGCCGCGCAGCCGCTGCACATTATGCGACATGGCCAAATACCCGGAGCCGCTGCGTTTCTCCACGTCTCCAACGATGCGCGAGAGACGCCGCTCTTGTTCGCCCACCTGACGAGAGCGATCCATCAGGCACCGGATCGCTTCGTTGCGCGAGAGCTGACCAAGTAAGACGTACGCCATCTCGACGGCTTGGTCGGAGGCCTGTACGTCGCCGATCACTTCCTTCAAAAGCGCGTGAAAGCGCCGCTCTCCGGCTGCGGAGAGCCTAAAGACCGTCTTTGCGTTTTGCGGCCCGCGCTTTGGACGAGCAGCTTTGCCGAGGAGAAAGCCCTTTTGGTCGAGCCGCGCAACTGCGTGATAGACGTTTCCGAGCCTAAGAGAGCGATAGAGTGGGGCGTGATTGCGCACGGCCCGGTTCAAAGCGTAAGCGGACATGGGCGCGCGCCGGAGCAGCCCGAGAATGAGTAACTCCCGGCCTGCATCCGAAGCAGTCATGAGATGGCCTTCAGCCGTCTTCGTGCCGGAACCTCGTCGAACTATCGCGCGAAGAATGGCGCGTTGTACATGATGTGCCCCAGCACAAGGGCGGCTACGCCCCAAAATAGGAGCTTGTGCCAACGCCGCAGCGGCACGCGATAGATGCCCGGCGACTGCAGACTCGCGCCAATGAATGCCTGTACGCCCAGTCCGGCGAGCGCCAAACTCGCAAGCCAGATGCCGTCCAAATTTGCGCCGCCGGTGTCGCCCATAGCGAACATGAGATGCACGAACGCCAACGCGAGCACCGCGTACCCCAGGATGAAATGAGGGCGCATGCGGATGTTAAATGCGCCCCAGCGGCGTCTCCGAAGAAACCATCCCAGCAACGCCGTGATGGGCACTGAAGCGGCCGCCGACCACGCGACGAGAACCGGGAAATTCAAAGCCTATTGAACGTTCACGTACTTCGTGTCCACAACGGCTCGTTTGATATCCACGTGTCCCGGCTTCGTGACGACTCCATAGACGAACAATACGGCGCCGGCCCGTACTTGAGAGGCCGTTCCCATGATGACCGGCGTACCGTCGGCAAAGTAAAGGATCAAGTGCTTCCCGGTCGGCGTATCGAGCGTTTCGGTTTTCTGTTCGAGCAGTTCGCCATAAAGCGTAGACCGTTCAACACGCTGGATGCGCACGGAAATCTGTACACTTTGGCCGATCCGGGCGGCAGAAAATTGTTGTGCCGTCATCGGCAGTGGCGGTTTTCCCATCATCTGGGCCATCGCGCTTAAGGGGAGGCACGTCGCAAGCAAATAGGCCGCAAGGGCCGCTGTCACTCTGTTGTTCATGCCACGACTATAGGCAATGCGATGACCCCTCAAAAAGGGGGTTGCCCGTAATATTGGTGCACCGTGAAGTAATTTAGCGCCAAAAACGGAGCGAACAATGGTTACGCTAGCCGAAGACGTCGCCCGTGGTTCTGACGCGATTTTCCTTAAACAACCCGATCGCCGTCACGCTATTTTATTGTTGCGTTTGTCTCGTCGGCATCGTTGCAGCCGCGCGCATGGGCCGAAGCATTCTTCCGCCCGTCTCTATTCCGGTCATCACGATATCGTCGACGTATCCGGGGGCGAGCCCGAGCGAGATCGAGCGACTCGTCATTGAGCCCATCGAAGATCAGGCCGCTCAGTTGCCGGACGTATCGCGCGTGTCGGCATCCGCACAAAACGGCGTCGCGGAAATCCTGGTGCAATTTCGATTCGGCACGAATATCGAAAGCGATCGCATAAACGTTCAGCAAGCGGTCGATGCCGCGCGTGCCAACATGCCGGCGGATTTAATTCCGCCGGCGGTCTCTAAAGACGACCCGACGCAAGCGCCGATTTTGGAAGAATCGGTGAACTCTCAAATCGTCGGAAGTACCGAACTTTCAAATATTCTTTCGCGCCGGATACTTCCGGCGCTTCGCGCAACGTCCGGTGTTGGAACGGTGCAGACCACGGGCGCGTTGGTGCCGCAGTTTACGGTGCGCCCTTCGAACGCAGCGCTTGCTGCTCTGGGCGGGACGCCGCTGGACGTATTACGGGCTGTCTCGACCGGGAACGACGTCTTGCCTGGCGGCGCTCTGCGGTCGCCACTTCAACAGTCCACCATCGGCATCAACGCCGCCGCCACATCTCTCTCGCAGCTCGAACAGATTCCCGTAGGGATTCCCGGCGGTCCTTTGGTGCGTTTGCAGGATCTTGCAACCGTGCAGGAAGGGTATGCCGATCGAAGCGTCATCTCGCGGGTGGACGGCGATCCGTCTATCGTCGTGTACGTTTCCCGCGCGCCCGGCTTCGATTCACTGCGAGCCATTGCTGCGGCGCGCAAGACGTTTGCCAAGCTCGCTCAACGCCTTCCCCTGCTGCGATTCGAGCAGCTGCGCACTGATGTGCCGTACACCAAGGCTGCCACCGACAGCGTACTTCAAACGCTTGGTGAAGGCGTTGTGTTAACCGTACTGGTGATGCTGCTCTTCTTGCATGCCTGGCGCAGCGCGCTCATTTCTGCCATCGCCATTCCTACATCGCTGTGCGCCGCCTTCGCCGCCATGTGGGCGCTCGGTTTTACGATGAACGTGCTGTCTCTCATGGGGCTCTCCCTAACGATCGGCATTCTGGTTGACGACTCGATCGTCATCATTGAAGCGATAACCCGTAACGCGGGCCGTGGGTTGAAAGGCGACCAAGCGGCGCTTGCCGGGCGCAAAGAGCTCGGGGGTGCTGCGGTTGCGATAACGCTGGTCGATGTTGCGGTCTTTGCTCCGATCGGGCTTATGAGCGGGCTCATTGGAGAGTTTATGCGGGAGTTTGCCTTGGTGATCGTCCTTGCCACTGTCTTTTCGTTGTTGGTTTCGTTTACGCTTACCCCGCTGCTTGCCGCACGGTGGGCGTTGGCGCACGCGGGAGAAAGCTTGGACGGCCTGCGGTTTGCCGATCTGCGCGCAAACCTGCGCTCACGCGCCCCGTTGTTTCCATGGACGTTTCGGTGCAAGTTCGCAATCGCGATGCTCGCGCGATGGCATGCCTCCATCAATGCGTTCAACGCTTGGGAAGCGCGAATATCGCGGCGCTACGCGCGCGAGTGGCTGCCTGCGGTGGCGAAGTTCAGTAAACCGGTCGTCGCTCTCGCAGGGCTGGCGTGCATTGGTTCGTTCGCCCTGCTGTTTACGGGGACTATCCCAACAGAGTTCTCACCTCCCGTCAACCGCGGGGAAGTGACCGTTGACTTGACGCTCCCCGCGGGCACCCCGTTGGCTGTCACCGATGCGGCCGCATCGCGCGTCGGCGCTGCGCTACTGGATGATGCTGCAGTCAAACACGTGGAGTCGAACGCCGGACGGGCGTTCAACGGCAGCGCCGACGTCTTCGCCAGTAATGTTGCAGAGCTCGGCATCGTGCTGACCGAGCCGAGCGCCTCGGGCGAAGATGTCGTCGACAGGGTGAAACGCATGACGGCGCTAGATCCAACCGCCACTATCGCCGGCGCCGGCAAAGGCATGGGGGGCGCCGCCCCGATCAGTTACAATGTCGCCGGCGATCCCGGTGCCATAGACGTTGCCGCACGGCGCGTCGAAGAAGCGTTGCGCCACAATCCGTATGCGACCGACGTCCGGACGAGCAGCGCCGGGCTAGGGCCCCGTCTGCAGATTACGATCGATCCGCAGAAGGCGCGCCTGCTCAATGTCTCTCCGGATGATGCCGCACAGACGGCCAGGATCGCGACCGGAGGAACCATCGCGATGAAGGCGCGCTTGTCTTCAGGATTGGTTGCCGTCGTCGTTCAGTCTTCTGCAGCTGAATCCGGCGATCTCGACGCGTTGCGACGCGCCGCAGTGAGGAGCACTACGGGCACGCTGGTGCCATTGGGTGCCGTTGCGCGCATTTCGTACACGCAAGAGCCGCCGGTCATTCAGCGGGAAAATGGCGAACGCGTCGTTACGGTTAGCGCCAACACGGCCGACGGCGCGCCTATCGGTCTTGTGTCCACCCCAATGGCCAAGATGCTGCGCGTTCCAAATTTCTTGCCACCAGGAACGCACATCGATTCGCGCGGGGACATCGAGCAGTTCTTCGATGCGGTGAACAAGATCTCGGCCGCGCTGGGTTTGTCGATCTTGGCGGTCTACGTGATTCTTGCAATTCTCTATCGGAGTTACACGCTTCCGTTCGTAATCATGCTGACTGTTCCCCTAGCCTCCATCGGTGCCTTCGGTGCACTCTTTGCGCTCAACGCTTTTGCTCGAATGTTTCCAAGCGTGAATGCGTTGCAGGCGCAGACGCTCAATTTGTATTCGATGTTGGGAATCATCATGCTCGTCGGCCTGGTGGCGAAGAATGGTATTTTGCTCGTGGAGTACGCAGAGCGAGCGGTACGCGAAGGCACTGAAGCGGCCGTCGCCATCGTTCAGGCGGCAGAGCGGCGTTTCCGTCCTATTCTCATGACGACCGCTGCAATGATCGCAGGTATGCTTCCTCTCGCCCTCGGCGAAACGGCGGGTGCTCAGTACAGAAGAGCACTCGGGACGGTCGTCATCGGCGGACTTTCAAGTTCGCTGCTCCTTACGCTATTCGTAGTCCCGTTGGTATACATTCTGTACCGCGGGCACACGAGTCGAAAGGCGCGGGCGTTTCGAGGGAACGGTTCGATGCCCGTCGCGGCGCGTATAGGTATTTAGGGCGAAGGAATCGGATTGGCGCAAGGGCGATACGCAACACATGTCGACCGAGGCTCGTTCGACTTCGTTCAGTCGCCACGGTCTCTCTAATGAGCAGCTGGTCGCGATGCTGCGGACCATGCTCATGCAGCGTACGCTCGAAAATCGCGGCTTCGCGCTAAACCGTCAGGGGAAGATCCCTTTCGCATCCGCAAGCGAAGGCCACGAAGCCGTGCAAGCCGGCGCGGCGATGGCCTTCGAGCGCGGAAAAGACGTGCTCGTCCCCTACTATCGCGATCTTGGATTAGACCTCGGCATCGGGTTGACGCCGTACGAGGTGATGCTTTCGCTCTTTGCGCGCGCCGCCGATCAGAGCCGTGGACGACAATTTCCCCATCACTACGCGAGCCGGCGTCTAGGACTGCACACGATCAGCTCGGTCATCGCCGCGCAAACGCCGCATGCAGTCGGTGTCGCGTACGCCTTTGTGCTGCGAGGCGAATCGGGACGCGCGGTGCTAACGACCTTCGGCGACGGCGCCACCAGCGAGGGTGAATGGCATGAATCGATCAATTTTGCATCGATCCATCGTCTGCCGATCGTGTTTTTGTGCGAGAACAACGAGTGGGCGATCAGCACGCCGCTTTCCGCGCAGATGGCCCAACCCGACGTCTACAAACGCGCCGCCGGATACGGCATTCGAGGAGGCATCGTCGACGGGTTCGATCCGATCGCGTGCTACGTCGCCGTCAAAGATGGGCTGCAGCGTGCGCGCCACGGCGGTGGACCGACGTTGATCGAAGCCAAGTGCTACCGCTTCCTCTCGCACACGACCGACGACGACGATCGAACCTACCGCGATCCGCAGGAGGTCGCGCGCCGGCGCCTGGACGATCCGCTTCCGCGGTTTGAGCGCCTGCTCCTCGAAGCCGGCATCCTTTCGGCGCAGGATACGGCGGACCTAAAAGCTGCCGTCCTGTCTGAAGCCAATGATGCCACCGACCGAGCGGAAGCGATGGCCTATCCGCGGCCCGAAGACTTGTATGACCAACTCCACGGCGGCAGGGGCGAACCCTGGCAGTGAGTCGCCTCGCCGCAGCTGAAATAAGGATCGGTCCATGGCCAGAGCAGAAGCGCAAACTCGCCCCTCGCTGGAGCGGTATGGCTTGTCCGACGAGCAGCTTCGGACGATCTTCCGTACGATGCTTCAACAGCGTCAGCTGGATAACCGCGGATTTCAACTCAACCGACAGGGCAAGGTTCCCTTCGCGCTCGGCAGCGAGGGCCACGAGGCGTTACAGGCGGGCGCGGCCATGGCGTTCGTCCGCGGCAAGGACATCTTAGCGCCGTACTATCGCGACCTGGGACTGGCGATCGGCATCGGACTGACGCCGTACGAAATCATGCTTTCAATCTTCGCGCGGGCGGACGATCATAACGGCGGCAGGCAATTCCCCAACCACTACTCATCTAAGGCCGCGGGCCTCATGTCGTTTTCATCGATCTTGGCCGCCCACATTCCGCACGCCGTCGGCGCCGCATACGCGCTGAAATATCGCGGCGAGAACGGACGGGCGGTTCTGGTGACGTTCGGCGACGGAACGACGAGCGAAGGCGAATGGCACGAATCGATGAACTTCGCCGCCGTTCACAAATTGCCGATCGTCTTTCTTTGCGAAAACAACCTTTGGGCGATCAGCACGCCGCTCCACGCGCAAATGGGGCAGCCGGACATCTACAAGCGGGCCGAAGGGTATGGCATGCCGGGCGAACAGTTCGACGGCTTCGATCCGCTTGCGACGTACGACGCGGTCAACCGTGCGATGGCGCGCGCGCGCAGCGGCGGCGGCCCCAGCCTGGTGGAAGGCGTCTGCTATCGCTTTCTCGCCCACTCCACCGACGATAACGACTTGACGTATCGCACCAAAGACGACGTCGCGGAACACCGAAAGAACGATCCGGTCCCGCGGTTCGAACGCGCGCTCATCGAGTGCGGCGTTATGACGGCCGAGGATGTTGAAACGATGCGCAAGGACGTGCGCCGGGAGACGGACGAGGCGACCGACAAGGCAGAAGCGATGCCGTATCCGCAAACCGCCGAGTTATACACTCACTTGTATGAAGGAGCGTGGGAACCGTGGCAATAGCGGCGTCGTCTTCACAAACGCTCAACAACGTGGAGGCCGTTCGAGCGACGTTGTACGAAGCGCTCAAGAGCGACGAGCGTACGCTCATCATCGGTGAAGACGTCGGCAACCGCGGAAACGTCTTTCTGATCACCAAGGACTTCATCAAAGAGTTTGGCTCGCAGCGGATCATCGACACACCCATCGCCGAAGCGTCGATCGTGGGGATTGCGGTAGGCATGGCCATGGAAGGACTCCGCCCAATTGCCGAAATTCAATTTGCCGATTTCATCTATCCCGCATTTAATCAAATCGTCGGAGAGGCCGCAAAAACGCGCTACCGCTCCAACGGCGAATACACGTGCCCGCTCGTCATCCGCACGCCGTACGGCGGCGGGGTTCGAGGTGCGCTCTCCCACTCTGTGTGCGTCGAGGCGCTCTTCTACCACGTGCCGGGGCTGAAGATTGTCGCTCCCTCATTTCCGGCCGACGTCAAAGGCCTGCTCAACGCCGCGATCGACGATCCGGATCCCGTCCTCTTCTTGGAGCACAAGAAAACGTATCGCTTGATCAAAGGTGAGGTACCCGACGGGCACTACACGATTCCCATCGGCAAAGCGGAGGTCAAGAAAGAAGGCTCGCAGACTGACCGTGGTTTCGTACGGCCTTTACGTTCACTGGGCTCTCGATGCGGCGAAGTCGCTCGAAGATGAAGGGCTTTCCGTTGAAGTGATCGATTTGCGTTCGATCCGCCCAATGGATGGAACGACGATCCTGGCCAGCTTGCGCAAGACGCGCAAGCTGCTGATCATTCATGAAGACAACAAGTTCGGGGGCGTCGGCGCCGAGATCAGCGCGATGGTTGCGGAGGAAGCGCTCTTCGATCTCGATGCGCCCATTCGGCGGTTGTGCGCGCCGGATGTCCCGGCGATGGGCTACGCGATGCCGCTCGAGGAAGAGTACATGAGTTCTCCCGCCGAGATGGCGGAAGCGATGCGCGAAATGGTGCGGTTCTGATGGCGACGACGATCACGATGCCGCAGCTCGGCGAAACCGTCACGGAAGGCACGGTGGAACGGTGGCTCAAGCACCCCGGCGAGCCGGTCGAAAAATACGAACCTTTCGTTGAAGTCTCGACGGATAAGGTCAATTCCGAAGTTCCGGCGCCCGTAACGGGAACGATGGGCGAGATCCTCGTGCAAGAAGGGTCGACGGTCGCCACCGGCACGCCGATTGCCGTTATCCAGGACGCTTCGCTCGCGAACGAACCGCTTTCCAAGGGCGCCTCGCAGCCGCCGGCCGGCGCCGCGCAAATGGCCCAAAGCGCCAATGCGGAACCGGTCCCCGGCTTCAACATTCCGCAGCTCGAAGTCAAAGCTGCCGAAGTCAAAACGCCCGCGCGACCGAACGGCCAAGCAGCCGCGGCCCCGGAAGCGGCTCTGCGCGGCGTTTCGCCCGCCGTTCGCCGGCTCGCGCGGGAGCGCCACGTGGATATTCGAACGCTGCGCGGGACGGGCACAAACGGACGCGTGACCGCCGACGACGTTCTGGCCGCTTCCGGTACGGCGCCGGCGCCCGCTGCAGCGGCGCAGCCGCCGGCGCAAGCAGCGCCGGCCAAGAGCACGTACGACCATCCGCTTCCCGGCACGTTCGTCGCGCTCAGCAGCGCTCGCCGCATCATCGCGGAGCGCATGGTTGAGAGCAAGCATACCGCGCCGCACGCGTGGTCGATGGTCGAAGTGGACGTGACCAACGTCTGGAAGTGGCGAGCCCGCGAAAAAGATCGATTCGAACGCGACCACGGAGCAAAACTAACGCTGCTTCCATTTTTCATTCGTGCCGTCGTCGAGGCCGTCGCCGCGTTTCCGCTGATGAATGCCCGTTTCAGTCCCGAAGGCGGCGGCGAGGTATCCGGCCCTGCAATTTACGTTGAAAAGGACGTGAACATCGGCATTGCGATCGGGCTACCCACAAATCTTGTCGTTCCGGTTGTGAAAAAAGCCGACAAACTCTCGATAAAGGGATTGGCGCTGGCCGCGAACGAGCTGATCGAAAAAGCGCGCCGCAACAAACTCATCGCCGACGATCTGCAAGGCGGCACCTTCACCGTCAACAACAACGGCGCGAACGGATCGTACGCTTCTGCGCCGATCATCAATGGCGGTCAAGCGGGGATCGTCACGATGGAGGCGGTCGTCAAGAAACCGGTCGTTACGGCGGACGACGCGATCGCCATCCGGCACATGATGAATTGCTGCCTATCGCTCGATCACCGCGTGGTGGACGGCTACGTCGCCAGCGGCTTCCTGGCGGAGCTTAAGCGCCGGCTGGAAGCAATGGGGCCCGGCGGCGTCATTTAACAACGCCCGCCGGCGCCTGCGATGCAGATTCGAAAGCACTTCGGCTTTGAAGCCGCCCACGTGTTGCCGTATCACGGCGGGAGATGCGCCCGGCCGCACGGACACTCATATCGTCTTGAAGTTGCCGTACGCGGTCCGTTGCAAACGCAGGGCTCGAGCCGCGGCATGATTATGGATTTTGATGTGCTTGCGGAAGCCGTTCGCGACGTCATCGAAGCGCTCGACCACAGCTCGCTCAACGACCGCATCGAAAACCCTACGTGCGAACGGATCGCCGCCTGGATCTGGGAACGGCTCGAACCCGTCGTCGCGGGACTCGACGAACTCGTGCTGTGGGAGACGGCGACGTCTTGCGCGGTCCTTTCGAGGCATGACAAATAGTGCTTCAACTCGCCGAGATTTTCTATAGCATCCAGGGCGAAGGCACGCATGCCGGCACGCCGGCGGTTTTTGTGCGAATGGCCGGATGCAATCTTTCGTGCGATTTTTGCGACACCGACTACTCGCTGAAGTTTTTTGCGACGGTGCAAGAGGTCGTGGATAAAGTGAGCCAGGCCGGCGGAGAGTGCCGCACGGTCATCCTCACGGGCGGCGAGCCTTTAGCCCAGCGTGAAGTGCTCGACTTGATTCACGCATTGCGCGACGCGGGCAAAAACGTGCATATTGAGTCGAACGGCACAATTGCCGTCACGCTACCCGATGACGTCTGGCTGTGCGTTTCCCCTAAGGAACGCGTCGATCCCCAAATGGCGCGGCGTGCCGACGAAGTTAAGATCATCGTCGATCGCGGCGTGCCGGAAGAGCGGCTCGATGCCTTTGCAGACCGTACGATCTTGCTCCAGCCCGAAGGCAACAAACCGGCCAACATCGAGTTGGCTCTGCAGTATGCGAAGGCGCATCCGAACCGCTTTCGGCTTTCGCTTCAGCTGCATAAGTTCATCGGCGTTCCGTGATCTTGATCGCGTGCGCGGTCAACAAGGAGCTGGCGTTTCTGCGCCCTCTTCCGCACATTGAAGTTTTGGTTACCGGCATCGGCCCCGTCGAAGCGTCGGCTGCAGTTTCTCGCGCGCTCGCGGAAAGCAAGTACGAATTGGTCGTCAGCGCGGGCCTTGCGGGCGCAGTCGCCGAGATCCCGATCGGCGAGGGCGTCGTGGTTTCCGACGAGCTGCTGGAACTCAATCTGGAAACCGGCCTGCCCCTCGCATTGCCTGACGGCGTGCTCGTCGTCGATCGCGCCGGTTCGGATCTGAATTTGGTCGATCGCCTCGTTGAGCGTGGTTTTCGCAGCGTGCGCGGTATTACGGGCGCACGAGTAACGGCGACCGATCCGAGCGCGCAGCGGCTTCGCGAATTGGGCGTCGCGGTGGAGAGCATGGAGGGGTTTGCCGTTCTGCGGGCCGCCGAAATTGCGGGCGTACCGGCCGTTGAAATCCGGGGAATATCGAACGTCGTCGGCGATCGATCGAGCAGCCGTTGGGATTTTGACGCCGGCGTCCACGGATTGGAGCAGATTTGCACCGCGTTGTTGTCGGTGCTCGGAAGGAACGATGAATAGACCGCTTACGCTCGCATTCTCGCCCTGCCCCAACGACACGTACGTCTTCGGCGCCTTCGCTCAAGGTCTGCTCGATGGTGAAGCGCCCAGCGTGCGCCCGCAGCTCGACGATATCGAAAATCTGAACAAGTCGGCCTTAAAGGGCGACTACGAAATTACCAAGGCAAGCTATGGCGCGATACCGATGCTGATGGAGAGTTACCGCATCTTGCGCGCCGGCGGCGCACTCGGACGCGGCTGCGGGCCGCTGCTGGTCGCGCGTTCCGCGGACCTGCGAAACCTGGAAGATCTGCAAGAACGTCTCATCGCCATTCCGGGCGAAATGACGACCGCATACATGCTCTTGCGGCTTGCGATGCCCGTGCGAGCGCAAACGTTTCACTTGCGCTTCGATCGCATCGTCGATGCGATCGCAGAAGGCATCGCGGACGCCGGTCTGCTGATCCACGAAGCGCGCTTTACGTACGAAGGCGCCGGGCTGCATACCATTATCGATTTGGGGGAGTGGTGGGAATCGCAGACGGGATTCCCGCTGCCGCTAGGCGCGGTCCTCGTCCGCAACGATGTGGAAGACGGCTGCGCGCGAGAGATCGATGCATCGATCCGCCAAAGCTTGCGCTATGCGCGCGACCACGACGACGAGACCATGCAATACGTCCGCGCCCATTCGGCCGCGATCCAGGACGACGTTCTTCGCCGCCACATCCAACTCTACGTTAACGGCTTTACGGAAGACGTCGGCGAAACCGGCGAAGCTGCCGTACGCGAGCTGTTCGCGCGAGCAAACGCCGCCGGCATCGTACGTGGAACGGCGAACGCAGCCTTCGTCTAGGACGTCACGGGTGTGGGCCCCGGCGGCGCTCTCCGCGCTCGCGGCCGTGTTTGCGAGTCTCCCGGCATTCTCGGCCGCGTTGCCGCCGGCGAGAATCACGCTCGGCGACGAGGTATTCCTGCGCTCTGCATGGCGCGATCTTCGTGGACGCTGCGTCGGCGTCATTACGAATCAGACGGGCGTGACATCGCGGTTGGTCAACGTCGTCGATGCGATTCGCCGCAGCGGCGATATCTGTTTACGGGCGATCTATTCGCCGGAGCACGGTTTGCGCGGCGACCGGCCGGCGGGGGCGTTCGTGTCTTCCTATCGCGATCCGCGTTCCGGGCTGCCCGTGTACAGTCTTTATGGCCGGCAGCGCAGGCCGACGGCGCGTATGCTCGACGGGGTTGACGTATTGTTGTTCGATATTCAGGACGTCGGAGCGCGCCCGTATACCTACATTTCAACGATGGCGTATGCCATGCAAGCTGCAGCCGAGTTCGGCAAAGAGATCTGGATATTGGACCGTCCCAATCCGATCGGCGGCGAAATGGTCGAAGGCCCGGTCCTCGATCCTCGCTTCAAGTCGTTTATCGGCCTCTACCCGATCGCGATGCGCCACGGCATGACGATCGGCGAACTCGCGCGATTCTTCAACGATCAGTTTCACATCGGCGCGCGTCTGAGGGTCATTCCAATGTCCGGCTGGCGGCGATCGATGCTCTGGCCGGACACCGGCTTACAGTGGGTTCAAACGTCGCCCAATATTCCCGAATGGAGCACCGCCGTCGTGTATCCGTGCACCGGCTTGATCGACGCGGCCGGCTTGAACGGCGGAATCGGCACGACCAAACCCTTTAAGTACGCGGGTACGCAGGGGCTCGACGCCTATCAATTAGCCGACGCGTTGAACGCCCAATCGATACCGGGCGTGTATTTCAGGCCGGCGTACTGGTCGCCGCTCTTCGGCGCCATGCAGGGAGCGGAAATTTCGGGCGTGGAGCTCGACGTGTTCGATCCTCGCATCTTTCCTGCGGTTCGCAGCGCCGTTGAAATTTTGACCGCAGTGCGCCAAATCGCGCCGCAAAGGCTTCGCGACGCAAGCGCGGCGCTAACCACGGATTGGGGCACCGATTCGCTCGGCGCAGGGCTGGCTGCCGGGCGCAGCGCGGCGCAGATCGAAGCGCAATGGCAGCCGGCGCTGGACCGTTTCAAGGCGTTGCGCGCAAAATATCTGCTCTATCCGTAATGCGTGAGACGTTAGGGGTAAGAACGAACGTTTTTGAGCACCTCGGCCAGGTTCTGCGCCGTGCAGTACGTACAGCGAGGTCCGACGCTTTCGGGGTAGGCGAGATAGAACCCATCGACGACTCCGCGCAGCTTCGCAATGGCTTGAACCATCCGACCGGGCGGCGTATACCGGAACGAAAGCTGCGCGGTGATCCTCGTTCCGCGGCTCTTTGCACGCACTTCTTGCGCGATGGTAGAAACGAAACGGACGTAGCCGTTTATGCCGGCACGCGAATTGCAAGCATCGCTCAACAGGCGCTGCGCTTGAATGTTGAAGAGTGCGATATCATCCCAGTCTAGGTTGCGATGGATCGCTCTAGCGAGATCGTAGCTGCAGGCGCCCGGGACGATTCCCGCCATTTGCCCATCCGGGGAAATTCCGAATTCGGTGCATTCGCCGGCTCTGGCGGCCGCTTTCGCCCGCGCGATCGCCCGTGGCGCGTCGGCCTGCTCTTCGGCCGGCGTGGCGGCCCAGTTCTCGATGTCGTACAGGACGAGACCCGCCGTTCCATCCCCGCACCCGGCTGCATGGTGAGCGACGGCCTTAATGCTGGGCGGCAGGACATACAAGTGAGACCGCCCCACGCGTTTTTGTAGCTCGGGAAATTCCGCCGCTACCTGGAGTCCCAAGTAATCGCCGCTTGTCACGTATCTGTCCAAGATGCCGCGAACCGCGCCGCTTTCGCCGCCTGAAAACTTGGACGCCGTAAACATGAAAAAAGGTTTGCCGTGCTCGGCGGCTGCGATCGGCGACGAGCAGCTCGTCAAGATCAACGAACCGAGACAGACTGCGATTATGGCGGCGGCAAAACGGTTTGCAGGCTCGTGCTTTGTGAATTCCAAGCGTTATCAAAAAGTCCGATTAGGTGAGGGTTCTTTTCTAGGACGAGTGCCCGAAGGGTGCGCATATCCGCAATGAACGTCTGCGCGGGAGTTCCATGGTAGCTGATCCCTGGTTGGTCGCCGGCGTTCGTTGTAGAACCCCACCAAAAGGGCTTCTTCATTTCACCCAAGGCACGCTCGGCCGCTTGGTTCATTTGTGCGGCAGGCGGCGCGTAGTAATCCAGCATGTACGTCCCGGCTATGCCGGGCAATGATTCCACTTCTTCCAGCAGCGATGGGCTCATCGTTCCCAATGAGTTCGCATTGTATTCGTAATACGGCGCGACGGAAATGAACGTCGCCTTATACGCGTATCCGCCGGGCTCCACGAACAGAAATTTCAGAAAATCGACATACTGCGTGATAACCGCTTGCCGATCGGCTTGCCATTGCGGAAGCCCCTGCGGTTCTAGATCGTAGATGATTCCTTTGAATTTTCCATACATTCGGGCGACGTTCAGAATGTCATGGAGCGGCGCCGGAACGGCGGTAGGAGTCAACTGCCACTTACTGTTTCCGGTAATGATGTAGACACTTGCTACCGCAAAAAGCTCGTTGAGGGCAGTCACGGTCGCCGGATCTTTCCCGGGCAAGCGCGTGTGGTAATCGGTGTACGTCAGGCCCAAGAAGATCGTATGGATCTCGTAGTGTTGCGCGTAAGCCGCAATCGCCGCTCCCTGAGCGGCTAAGGTAGAGGTGTCCATGCTCGCCACCATTGCATCGAGTCCGGCATTGACAGGCGCCGGCGTCGGCGTCAGCGATGCGGCGTCGGGCACCGCCCGCAGAGAACTGCCGCCAGCGCCGCCTCCGCCGCACGACGCGGTAACCGCACTGCATGCGATCGCCGACATGACGATCGCAAGAAACCGGACATGGGCTAAGTACGTAAGCCTCATGCGGCGCACGCCGAGGGAGCAAGTTCCAAAAGGTCGTTGACTCGTTCTAAAACAGCCCCTTGCGCCGTAGCGACATCTCGGCGCGCCTTGTAAGCGCTCTGCGCCCTCGCGAGGACATCCGTCAGCGTATCCGGGGCGATATATGTCATCCGCACGCGCGCCTCACGAAGGGCTTCTGCCGCGGCATGCTGATACAGCTGCCCTTGATGAACCTGCAATGCGGCTTGCGCAAGGTTGGCGACCGCGATTTCGATGCCGGCGGTTAGTTCAGCTTGGCGTTGCTGTTCCAGCAAGTCGTATTCTTTAATTTTCGCCGCAAAGAGCCGCATTTCGTCGTCCCGTTCTGATTTTACGCGCAAAGGGAGCCCCACGTTCGATCCGACCAATAGCCCGTAACCAAGGCCGCCCGGGGCATCGACGCTCGTCAGGACGCCCACACTCAGATCTGCATCGTACCCTACCCAACGCTGTAAGCGCGAAAGGTCGATCGCCTCGTCCCGTTGGGCTCGGATCCTCGCAAGCTGGACGTCTTGCGCCATTGCAACCGGAATAATTGCAACCGCCGAAGGGGCGCAGGACAAATATGGCGGCTGCATCGGCACGAAACGAGGCACTGGCTTCCCGATGACGGCTTCTAATTGCGTCAAGGCACTTCGCTGGGTCACTCTTGCCTGCGCCACGTCGAGCCGTGCCTGCTCAATAAGGCTATCGTACATTAACGCATCGGCATGAGTCCAGAAGCCGCTTCTTCGCATTGCCTGTGCCGCCGAGCGTTGCGTCGCCAATTCCGCGATGAAGCCTGCGGCTAAACCCTCCTGTCCCTTGGCGGAAGCGTAGTCTGCGTAGCTGCTGCGCACCTTTGCGAGGAGCTGCAGCCGCGCGTCCTCATAGCTCAAGCGCGAGAGGCGCTCCTGCGCCGATGCCACAGCGATATCTTGCTGCTGCAGCTCGCGAGCCCCCAGGACAGGAAGCCGCATTCCTACTTCTTGCGCGTAGCGCACGTACGACCGCGCGACAGGGTTAAGCACAACATCTCTTCGGGGTCCGAACGTGTTGCTCGCAAAAGCTTGGGCGCCGGCTTTATCCTTCGCCGCTTGGGCGGCCGCAGCAGAGTCTGCGAGCTCTTCTCCCGCCGCGCCGACGCCGGGCGATGCATCAACCTGACGCTCAAAGTACGAAACGGGGATGGGCCCGTCCTGGCCGGGTGCGCCCAATGCCGCCACGGTCGTCTGAGCGGTAAAAATTAGACAGAGATAAAGGTACGCTGCGTTGCGCATCGTGTTCACCGGTAGGGGATGGCGAACCATATTCGCTTCGGAACGTACGGGTGATAGAGCCGAATTCGCAAAAGTTCGCGTACGATCGCAATCACTTCGACGGTGCGGAGCATCACCCGGTAAAACGGATACAGCGGCAGCAGCACAGCGTACTTCAGCGGCGGAGAATGAACGACGTCGTTGGCAACCAACACTCGGCAGAGAACCAGAAATACCATGACTGCGTAGAGCGCCGTCAGGATTAGCGGTTCGCCGCTGTCGTGGAAAAATACCCGGTATATCACCGCGCCCGTCGCATAGAGCGGTAAAGCGACCCGAAACAGCAAATTGTCCGCAGCCACCAGCGAATTGCTCCATCCATATCGCAGTGGGTTAATGAGATCGGCATGTTTGCGTAGCCGTATTTTCACCATATTCCGCGCCCACCGCGTTCGCTGGCGGAATAGCTGCGGTAAAGTTGCGGGCAGTTCGGTCCAAACGCGGGCCTCTAGCGCGAACTTTAACCTCCAGCCACATTTGCGAAGCCGCAGCGTAAGGTCCGTGTCGTCACCGAGACCATTGTCGTATCCGCCTAGCTCACGCAACGTCGAGAGTCGAAACATCGACGCCGCACCCGGCAAGATGGGCAACAACCCGACGCCGGCACGCCACAGTCGCGCCATTGAGTTATTCAGCGCGTACTCGATCACCTGAATGCGCGTGAGCAAATTAGCCCTGGCGTTGCGCAGGAAGATGTTCGCCGCCACGCCGCCGACGTTCGTATCGGTGAAATAGGCAACCAGGCGATGCAGTGTTCCGTACTCGATCTCACTATCCGCATCGAGCACGAAAGCCAATTCACCGCGAGCCATCGCTATGCCGACGTTGAGATTAGCAGGTTTACCATTATGCTGGGCGGATGCAAACACGCGAACCGCGCCGCATCGTTCGAACGAACGCGCGAACGCTACGCTGCCGTCCGTTGAAAAATCATCCACATAGAGAACTTCTACGTTGGGGTAGCCGCTATCGAGCACCGATTGAATCGTGCGGGCAATGGACGGCCCGGGATTCCTTCCGGCGATGATGACCGAAACTAGGGGCCAGCTTCCGCCGTACCTTGGGGGACTAAACGCTCGAGGATTTATCAGGCCGATGATCCACACCACGATCGTCGGGACGTCGTAACGCAGAACGGCGATGAGCAACAACCAGGCGAAGATATCGAAAGAGAACAGCAATTGTGCGCACTTAGAGAGCGCATCGCCTAAGACCCAAGGGCTTCCTTGAGCGGCCCAAAAACTCAGCACGTCAGGCCTCGCTGGGCTTGGCGGCCACTAAAGAGTCAAGGTCAAGGTTCAAAGCGTCCGGCGATACGTCAATCGTTCGGACATCGACGTCCCATTGCCGCAGGACTCTATCTTCTGCCGAAGTCAGCTTATGCGCCGCTTGCGCCACCGATGGCCTGTCACACTGCGGCAACAGTACGAGATACCGCGTGGCGTCGTAACGGCCGATCTTGTCGGTATCGGTCAACGATCTGCTGATACTCGTTACCAAAGCGCGCTCATCGGATGCTGCGCTGCTTTCCGACGGCGGACGAGCCGTCAGGAGCAGCAGGCCGAATGGGGTCTTGAAGCGGCGTGCGCGCTTTTGTTCGTCATCCAAAAGCGTTTCAAAGATTCGGCGCCGCAACACAGGAAGGCCGTCTTCGGTCAGTTTCTGTGAATCTGCAAATGCGTTTCGCAGAACGGCATCCGCAGCACTCGAGCGTAAAGCCGACATACCCAAGGGCGTTATTTTGTACGAAGAGATATCTTCGTAAATGATTTTTTCAAGGTCTGCGCCGCAGATCTTATTTCCACAAGAAAGACAGACCGCCCCGATCTCCGGCAACTGAAACGGCAAACCGCAGCTCCCGCACGCGAAGCTCGGGCCAGGTGAGTCGTAGTCTGTTCCTCGATGCTGCAGAGTGCCCAAGCACTTCGGGCATCGACGTCCATCGCGCTCGACGGCAAAGTCCCCAGCCGGCGCAACGTAACCGCACCGGAAGTGGTGCAGCAGCTCGGTTGCCAGCACATGGGGCGATTTACAGCCGGTGCAGACTTCGCGCATGTTTAGAACGTGACTGCGGCATGCGGGGCAACGGCTGATCCGGTCGAAGAAGATCGCTTCGGCATAACCGTCGCGTACGAGCGCTTCGAGTGCCGGTTCGTCGATCGTCCGGTTTCCGGCATGGTGACGATAGCCGCGTTCCGTCGTCGCCTCCCACTGCGGCGTTGCGGAGCCCCCGGCATCTCGAAGGACCGAGAGCAACTCGATTTCAACAAGAGGAGGCCCGGTGTTCGCCACGCTTATCGCTGCGCGATCCCGGGAAAGTCATGTTGCCGAATCGTGATGTGGACTTGCGCTCCATACGCAAGTTGGTCGCGTATTTCGCCATCCATGCGCGAAAGCACGATCTTGACCGGCCGATATTGAGACCACTGTTCGTGTTGCCAAAAGTACCGCGTGAGTTCGTCCGGCAATCGTTGGATCGTCGGATAAATCATGACGACGGTTCCTGTAACAGGCGCCGGCAGACCCGGAATGGACACGGATGCGGTTTCGCCCACGCGTATGCGTTGCGCTGCGCCGGGATCGAAGTAGCCTAAGATGTATGAGCGCCTCACCGAAAATATCTTGAAAATGGCCGTCCCGGGATCGACGATGGCGAGAGGCTCGGCGGTGCAATCGACCACGCGCCCGTCGACCGGGGCGCCGAGCGTCTGCGAATGCACTTGGTTCCTCAGTTGGTTTAAGACGCCGACTTGCGCTGATGCTCCGGCGACGCGCTGCGCGTTTTCCGCCTGAATCCTGCTGACTCGCTGTTGGGCTTCAGCAAGCAACTGGCGCATGCTCTCTGCCTCGGACTGGGCCGCTCTCCAATTGGCCAGCGCGCTATCGTAGGCAACCTTTCCGATGGCTCCCTGGCGATACGTTTGTTCGTAAGCGTCCTTGAGGACTTCCAGCTTGCGCGCGTCATAAACCGAAGATTCATAGCGCTCCCGCGCAGCCGCTTCTGCGCTGAGCGCCTCTTCAAGGCCCTGCGTCTGCGCGATTTGCTGCGTATTGAGATCCTGAAGTGCCCGCTGGTAATTTTGGGAGTAGTCGCCCTCCAGAAGAAAATTGGTGACGACCGCTAAGGGTTGGCCGACGCGCACATCCTGACCGCATTCCACGAGTTTTTGCTGGATGCGTGCTCGAAACAGCGGCGCAACCGGGACAAGATCGCCCTCGACTAAGCCCATGGCGCTCACGTTCAAGTATCGTGGGATCAAGATGTAGGCCAGCACGCCCAAAATCAACAATATGAAAATCGCGCGGGCCCACGGAAAGGCCGGGCGTCGCGGGGGCAAGAGCGTCCGTTGCGGCGGCCGAAGATTACGTGTGTACATACCCACGGTGGGCGGCGGTTTTCTGTGACGGCTGCGTTGCGCCACGCTTCCAGTCTAATCGCGGCATGATCGACGCCGTCCTGACGTTGTCCCGGGCGGAAAGAGCACGATCGATCATGCCGGCGATGACGCCGTCCTCCAGCAGATGCGGCTGTAGACCAAGATCCAGCAACGCGGTATTCGTCGCGTTATAGTAGTGCTTCTCAGCTTCGACCCGCGGATTGCTGATGTGCTGAACTTTGGTGTAAAGCCCGCGCGTCCTTGCGACGCGATGCACCCGTTCAGCCAATTCGGAAACGCTGAATTGCTGCGTGAATTGATTGAAGACCCGAAATTCGCCGGCTTGCGCCGGATGCAACGCCGCAAGTTCGACGCACGCGAGCGTATCCTTGATATTCAAGTAACTGCGGACCTGACCGCCCTCGCCGTACACCGTCAGCGGCACGCCGACCGCAGCTTGAACCACGAAGCGATTTAGGACGGTCCCGAAGACATCGTCATAGTGAAAGCTCGTTCCTAGGGCGATGGGATCTTCTCTCATCTCGCGGGTTTCAATGCCGTACACGACACCTTGATTGAGATCGGTCACCCGCATTCCCCAGCTTCGACATGCAAACTCCAGATTCGTCGAATCATGCACCTTAGAACAATGGTAGAAGGAGGGCGGCCGTTTCGGATATACCATCCGGTCGCTCCGGCCCTTATGATTGATTTCGATCCACCCCTCCTCGATGTCGATCCCGGGCGTTCCGTATTCCCCCATGGTGCCGAGCTTGATGAGATGCGCGTCCGGAGCATAGGCATGTATCGCAAACATCACGTTAAGGGTGCCGATGACATTGTTCGCTTGCGTGAACGACGCCGCTTCGAGATTCAACATCGAATATGGCGCCGAAGGCTGTTCAGCGTAATGGACGATTGCCTGCGGGCGGAAATTCTTGCAGATATCCGCTATTAGATCCGGCTCCAGATAAATGTCGCCCCGAATCGTTTCTATCGTTTTTCCGGTGAGGTCTTTCCAACGTTCGGCACGCTGCTCGAAATCGGCAACGTCTTGCAGAGGAACGACATCGAGCGCAGCCTCCAGGCGACGCTTAACGCAAGAGTCCACCGCGACCACGCTGTGGCCTCGAGCGGAAAAATACATCGCCGTCGGCCAGCCAAGGTACCCGTCCGCGCCCAACACGCAAACTCTCAATACAACGGTCTCCATGAACTGCCCGGCCGCAGCTCGTCTGATGCCGTTCTCCCCTTCAACGACAGCCGTTCCGCGGCGACGGTATCATAACCGAGCCGCCGCCGAGAACAGCGCAAGCTTTCTACGTCGTAGACCAGACACGATGAAAGCGGTTTTGCATATACGTGAAGCGATATCGCTCCTTGCTGCGAGGGCGAAACGGAAACGCGATGGACTTCATTATCACCGTAACGATAGTCCGGTTCACCCCGGCGCAGCCCCCTGACCGTGCCGAGTGAAGCCAGCCGCGCAAACCCTTCGCTTCGTCCACCGGCAACCCGGGTGTAGTTTTCGACGTCGAAGGCGCCCTCGAGTGCCGTCATCCAGCACCGTTGGCCGGCATGATCGTGGACCGGCGTGGCCGATCGCGTATCCCAGCACAAGACCGCCAACTCGAAGTCATCGTTTTTGAAGACAAGGTTGCGCGTGTAGGAGCCGGGGTTGAACGAGATGTACGGCTTCACGGCCTCGACGCCGAACGGCACCTCTGCAAGGAGACGCCCCACCGTATCGGGGCCGTAATCCGCCGGATCCATGCACCGCAATATTCGCACCATTTCCGGGATGTCGGATACGCGCATTCAAGGGTCCCTTCGATTGCGTTATTGGAATGCCGGATGCAAGGACAAGACGATCATTCCCACGAGCGCCGCGGCAAACCTTTGCTGACTCCGCCGGCGACTCGCGCCGGATGGGGGATACGTTGACATCGCGGTCGCGGATAAGAGCTTCCCGTCGACGAAGTCGGTGTATCCTATGAGCATGGCGATTCCATGATTGCGCAACGGCTCATCGATGCGCTGGGTTCCGACGCCGTCAAGACGTCGCCCGAAGACCTTTCCGTCTACGCGTTCGATGCATATTCGCGGGGGCTGCTTCCGTCGGCGGTCGTGCTGGCGACATCGACTCAAGACGTTTGCACCGCGGTAAAGATCGCTCGAGCATGCGGCGAGCCCATCGTCGCGCGCGGTGCCGGTACGGGACTTTGCGGCGGGGCGGTTCCCGCGCGGGGCGGCGTCGTCTTGTCGTTTGCGCGCATGAATCGCGTGCTTGAAGTCGATTCCGCGAATCGGCGGGCGCACGTCCAGCCGGGGCTCATCAATGCCGATCTCTCCAAAGCCACCGCCCCATGCGGATTGTTCTATGCACCGGATCCGTCTTCGCAGACCATCTCGACGATCGGCGGCAACATCGGCACGAACGCCGGCGGCCCGCACTGTCTCTCTTACGGCACGACGACGAATCACGTGCTGGCGCTCGAGGTCGTCGATGAAAACGGCGACGTGGCGATCACCTCGATCGATGAGAGCGGCTACGATCTCACGGGACTGCTCGTGGGCAGCGAAGGCACCCTCGCAATTGTCACTTCCGCTTGGGTGCGTTTGCTGCGCCGCCCAGAAGCCGTGCGAGTCTGGCTTGCGGCTTTCTCCGATTTCGATTCAGCGTCGGCGGCAGTATCGGCAATCATCGGCTCGGGCATCGTTCCGACGGCGCTTGAGATGCTGGATCGCGTGATGCTCGAAGCCGTGGAATCGGCCTTTCACGCCGGATATCCCGTCGATGCTGCCGCCGTGCTGCTGATCGAGAACTCCGGTTTGGCAGACGATATGCAAGCGCAAGAGGCGCAGATCAAGCAACTCGTTTTCGATCATCAGTCGACGGCGTGGAAGGCGGCGCATTCTGCGGCGGAGAGAAACGCGCTTTGGGCCGGGCGCAAAGGCGCGCTCGGCGCGACCGGCAGACTTGCGCCCAACTACTACATTCAAGACGTCGTGGTGCCTCGCACGAAACTGCCCGCCGCGCTGCGCGCCGTCGATGACGCATGCAAAGCGTCACGCATTCCCGTCGGCAACGTCTTTCATGCCGGCGACGGCAACCTTCATCCGCTCTTGCTCTACGATCGCCGCGAGAAGCGGCAAGTTGCGGCCGTGATCGAAGCGGGCAATGAAATTCTGCAAGCCGCGATCGCATTAGGCGGCACAATCAGCGGCGAACACGGCATCGGATATGAGAAGCGCGAAACGCTCACGCGGATTTTCACGACCCAGGACCTCGCCGCGATGGCTCGCGTGCGCGAGGTCTTCGATCCGCGCTCGCGGCTAAACCCGGAGAAGATCTTTCCGGCGGGAACCGGCTGCGCCGAGGTTTCGGCATGATCGGCCGCGCCGCCGAAGAGCGCCTCGTCCCGAAATCGCTCGATGAGCTGACGCGTCAGATACGGCAATGCGCGCAGGAATCTACGCCTGTCCGGATCGAGGGCGGCAACACGCTGCGGGGCATGGGAGCGCAAAGCTCGGCAGCTTGCGCACTCGTGATGACGTCGCTCTCTCAGCTGGTCTCGCATCAGCACCACGACCTTACGTGTTCCGTCCAAAGCGGCATGCGCGTCGGCGCCTTTGCCGATCGGCTTGCGGAGCACGGACAATTCGTTCCGCTTGATGCACCCTTGCCGCGCCGCGCGACGGTCGGAGGAACCGTTGCCGCAGGATGGATCGGTCCTCGCCGTCACCTCTACGGGCGGCCGCGCGATCTGCTCATCGGCACGCAGGCAGTCCTCGCCGACGGCAACGTCGTCAACGCCGGCGGCATGGTGGTCAAGAACGTCAGCGGTTACGACATGAGCAAGCTGTATGCCGGATCGTTCGGCACGCTTGCCGTGCTGACGCAACTGAACTTCAAAGCCTTACCCCTACCGCAGCGCCGGCGCGCATTGCTCGCGACACTTCCCCAAGGCACGCGCGCGGATGCGGTCGCGCATCTGTACGACATGCGAATCACGCCCGCGGCCGCGCTTTTCGTCGAAGGCTTTCGCAAAAGCATCGACGGCGAGGACGGCATCGACGGCCGCGTGCTCGTGCTGCTTGAAGGTTCGCAAGCACTCGTCGATCGAGCGACGCGCGAGCTTCGCACGGAGCTTGGCCGCGCCGGCGTGCCCGAAACCACAATCGCGGACGTCGGGGCCAGCGAGATGTTTGGGCGCGCCATTGACGCCGCCATCGAAGTGCGCGGCGAACGATCGATCACCTACCGCTCGCTCGGCGCGCCGGATGGCGCGCACCAAAGAGCGACGGCGTTGCGCGACGCGGCCAATGCGCGCGAACTCTACACCGACGTGATGATGGATGCCATGAACGGCGACGTCTTCATTCGCTTGAGCGATCGCGACAGCCGGAGCTTCAACGCCAAAGTCTTCGCCGCCCACACGGCAATGCGTGCCGTCGATTCGCATGCGATCGTCGTCGCCTGCGCACCCGCGCTGCGGGGCAAGGTCGACCCTTGGGGAGCTCCGCCGGACGCGATAGAACGAATGCGCGCGCTCAAGGCGAGCTTCGATCCGAAGAACTTGCTCAACCCGGGCCGCTTCGTGGTATGAGTGAGGGGCGCCCACGGGGAACGCCCAAGTCAGCCATACGTTCAGGTGCCCTGCAAACTGGGGGCCCCATCTCGATGGGGGGGCGCGGAGCTGGGCGGAGCGCCTGTTAAATTGAAATAAAGCTCTTCACAAAACCGTCCGCGTGCTCCGCCATCATGCGGTAGTATTCCGGCGCGTCGTCCAGCGTGCCGCGATGCGTGATGATCGCGGACGGATCGACATCGTCGTTTTCGATGCGCTCGAGCAGCGGGCGTAAGTAGCGATGCACGTGCGTCTGGCCCGTACGAAGCTGCAGCCCTTTTTCGAAGAGCGTGCCCAGCGGCGTCTTGTCGACGAATCCACCGTACACGCCCGGCACGGAGACCGTTCCGCCCTTCCCGCACGCTTGGACGGCCAGGCGAAAGACGTGCGCGCGATCCATCTCCATATGAACCGCTTGTTTCGCTTTGTCGGCCAGCGCATCGATCGCGGTCCCGTGCGCCTCCATGCCGACGCAGTCGATGCACGAATCCGGACCTCTCCCTCCTGTCCGCTCGAAAAGCGCTTCCAATACATTGACATCGTCGAAATTGACCGTCTCGGCGCCCGCCTCGCGGGCCATTTGCAGACGCTCTTCGACGCGGTCGATCGCAATCACGCGCGCTGCGCCGAGCAAGAACGCGCTACGGATCGCAAACTGCCCCACGGGGCCACATCCCCACACGGCGACGATGTCGCCGTTTTGTATGTCGCAATTTTCGGCCGCCATATATCCCGTCGGAAAGATGTCCGTTAGAAAGAGCACGTCTTCATCGGCGAGCGCATGGGGCACGCGCATGGGACCAACGTCGGCATAGGGCACCCGAACGAATTCGGCTTGTCCACCCGAGTAGCCGCCGAACAGGTGAGAGTAACCGAACAACCCCGCACAAGAGTATCCGTACATTCGCTCGACGATCGCCGCGTCGGGATTGGAGTTGTCGCAGAGCGACCAGCGCTGCCGGCGGCATGGCTCGCAGTTTCCGCACGAGATGCAAAATGGGACGACGACGCGATCGCCCCGTCGCAGGTTGCCCACAGCGGGTCCGACCTCTTCAACGACGCCCATGAACTCGTGGCCCAAAATGTCGCCCGATTTCATCAGGGGCATGTAGCCGTTGTAGAGATGCAGATCCGAGCCGCAGATTGCGGTGGCGGTCACCCGTACGATCGCATCGCGCGGGTTGAGAATCGCGGGATCGTTTACGTCTTCGACGCGGACGTCATGCTTGCCGTGCCAGACGACGGCTTTCATGCCGCGCGTCCGCCCGTCGGAATTTCGCCCGTTTCGATCAGGGCTTTTGCGCGACGCAGCACTTCTTTGGCCGCATACTTTCCGTAGCCCCGCATTTCGAGCTCCAGCTCGGTGCCGCGCCCGGCGGGAGCATCGCGCAATTCCAGTCGATCGATTGCTTCCAATGCGTCCATGGAACCGGCGGCGCGCAACAAATTGTCACGGCTCGCGATGAACTCGTCCACTTGGGGACGATCGACCGACACCGTCATGGTTTGACGAACCGGCTGCAGCGATCGCCGGCGCGCGAGCCTAAAAAGCAAGGTTACCGTCGCCGCGGTCAGCGCCGTCGCCGCGAAGAGCATCAGCCTCGTCCTACGCTCGTTCATGGCCGCTTCTTTTCCTCGTCGGCACGCCACCCAAACCGCGCGCGAATGAAAACGTGGGTAGAGGGTCAGCATGCGATCCAGTTTGGCGAAGCCGGCCGTAGCGGGCGCCGCGCTGCTGCTTGCAGCTGCCGCAGTGCGGAAGCGGCGCAAGTTCCCGCTCGACGGGGCCGCCGTCTTCGTTGCCGGCGGTTCCCGCGGCTTGGGCTTTGCGATCGCAGAAGAGTACGCTCGGCGCGGAGCACGGGTAGCTATTTTTGGCCGCGACGAAACTCGGCTTGCCGGTGCGGCAGAACGTCTGGCCGCCAAGGGGTTCGACGTTGCGACGTTCGTGGGCGATCTTCGCGAAAAGGCCGATGCGCAACGCGCGGTGCGGCAAGCGGCCGAGAGGCTTGGCGGCCTGGATATTCTGGTGAACAACGCCGGGACGATCGCGGTCGGTCCCATGCAGACGATGACGCAAGATGATTACGAAGATGCGATGGCGACGCATTTCTGGGGCCCATACTTTGCGATCGAAGCCGCGCTGCCGATTTTCCGGCGGCAAGGCCGCGGCCGGATCGTCAACATCAACTCGATCGGAGGAAAAGCGAGCGTGCCGCACTTGGTGCCCTACTGCGTCAGCAAATTCGCGCAGTCCGCATACTCCCAGGGACTGCGAGCGGAGCTTCGGCGCGAGGGTATCGTGGTCACGACCGTTTATCCCGGTCTCATGCGAACCGGAAGCCCCAAAAACGCGTGGTTCAAATCGCAGAATACGCGCGAGTACGCCTGGTTTTCAGTGTCCGACGCTTTGCCGGGGCTCTCCATCTCAGCACGTTCGGCAGCGCGAGCGGTCGTGGAAGCATCGGCTCGCGGTGACGCCGAGGTGGTGCTTTCACTGCCCGCAAAACTGCTGGCTTTCGTTTGCGCCGTGTTTCCGAAGCTGGCGTCGAGAGCATTTACGCTGGCGGCGCGCCTGTTGCCCGGGCCGGGCGGGATCGGAGAAGCCAAAGCACGCGGATACGCCAGCACCTCTGTCGTCAGCGAATCGCCGCTCGGCTTCCTGCGAAAAAACGCGGAACGCCGCTACAACCAGGATTGAACGCCGAGCCCCACGCGTTCTCTACGGAGCGCTTGGGTTTGGAGCGGATTCTTCCGGAGCACGCCGACGAAACGTGGCCCCAGCTGAACGATCCTTTGCTTTGGCTATTCTTTCCGTCGTTGCGTCCAATCTCGAAAGCGGCGCTCCGAGAGTGGTACGAGCGCCGGGCCCGCGAGCATCCTGGCGATCAAATCTGGGAGAACTGGGCCTGCCGTCTTCGATCGAGCGGCAAACTCGTGGGCGAAGTGCAGGCCACGATCTTCGCAAGCGAACGGGTCGCGTACATTGCCTACATGATCTATCGCGTGCATCAACGGCAAGGTTTTGCTCGCGAGGCGGCCGCCGCCGTCGTGGAGCACGTTCGTATCGAGCATGGCGCCATGCGCGTTTTCGCCGAGATGGATGTCCGCAATACCGCATCGATCCGTGTCGCGGAGTCGCTGGGCTTCGCGCGCGTCGAAACTCGGCTCTGCGTCGAACGCGCGTCCGCAGGGGAACTTTGCGACGAGTATCTTTACGAGCTGGACGCCACGACTACGCGATTGCCTCTTCTATCGGAAACTCCAGCGCCTCCAGATACTTCTCAGCGTCCATAGCTGCGCGGCAACCCGAGCCGGCCGCAGTGACGGCTTGGCGATAGCGCATGTCGTGAACGTCGCCGGCAACAAAAACGCCCTCCACCCGCGTCGACACTCCATCCGGCGAAACAACATAGTCGGCGGCGTCCAGTTCGAGCTGGCCGCGGAAAATCGATGTGTTGGGATCGTGGCCGATTGCTACGAAAAGCGCGTCGGCCTCCATTTCGTATACGCGCCCATCGAGCAGATTGCGCAGACGCAGCCCCCGCACGGCATACTCGCCTAACACCGCCTCGACGATCGTGTTCCAGACGAAGTGAATCTTCTCGTGCGCGGCGGCCCGATCGCCCATGATTTTGCTCGCGCGCAGAGCGTTGCGGCGGTGAATCACGGTTACGGAGCTGCCGAATCGGGTCAAAAATAAGGCCTCCTCCATTGCAGAGTCGCCGCCGCCGACGACGACAATCCGTTTACCGGCAAAAAACGCGCCATCGCAGGTCGCGCATGACGAAACGCCGCGACCGCGCAGCAGCTCTTCGCCTGGAATGCCCAGCCAGCGCGCATTTGCGCCGGTGGCGACGATCACGCTGCGCGCGTAGTGCTCTCGTCTGCCGGCGCGTACGATCAAAGGCCGTGTAGAGAAGTCGACGCTCTCTGCATCGACGTCTTCGATCCGAGCGCCGAATCGCAAAGCTTGTTCGCGGAACTTCGCCATCAGTTCCGGTCCGAGAATGCCTTCCGGAAACCCCGGGAAATTCTCGACTTCAGTCGTAAGCATCAGTTGCCCGCCGTACATTCCGCCCGCCAAGACGAGCGGCCGCAAATTCGCGCGCGCGGCGTAGATGGCGGCGGTCAATCCCGCCGGACCCGAACCGATGATGACGAGGCGCTCCATGGTCATTTGTTTCGTCCCAAGGCTAGCAGAACATGGCGCTTGAGGACGACTTCTGCGACGTCCTCACCAAAGCGATGCGCGGCACGCGCACTTCCGCCTCCTCGCTCGCGCAGCGGACAGGCTTCGGCGCCGAGGCGATCGCGTCGTGGGCCAAGGGTCGTGCGATGCCGGACGAAGGTGAAGCGCGAGCGCTCGCCGGCGCGCTCGGGCTCGATCCCGGAAAGTTGGCCGATGCGGCGCTGCGGCGCTGGCACCCTGATCCGGTCCATGCTTCGGACGTCCGCCGGCACGGGCAGTCGCCGCATCCGAGCAACGGTTACGTGTTCTTTCTCGAAGGATCGCAGCGCGCGGCCTTGGTCGATCCGGCAGGCATCGCGGAAAACCTCGTACGGATCCTCCGAGACGGCGCCTACGCTTTGGAGTACATCCTTATCACGCACAAACACCCGGACCACTGTGACGCGACCGCTGCAGTTCGCGCGAAATTTCCACAAGCGAAGATCGTAATGCACCGTGCCGACGTGCACGCTATCGGCGAACTCGCGCGTTCGGCGTTGCCTGTTGAAGACGGCGCGGAGCTTCCGTTCGGCGACGCGGTGATTCGCTTGCTCCACACGCCGGGCCATACGGACGGTTCGTCGTCCTATCTCTTCCGCTCGACGGTCTTCACGGGCGACACGCTTTTCGCCGGAAGCGTGGGCGGCGCGTACGGCGACAAAACGACGTACGCCGATATTTTGAACAGCGTGCGGAGTCTCCATCTTTACGCTTCCGGATCAAACGGTGTTGATGCCCGGGCATGGGCCGCCGAGCATGGTGTCTTGGGAAAAGCGCCATAATCCGTTTTTTGTAGACGCGCAAAGGAAGGACGTTAGCTGGGACTCGACATTCCGCTCAGGAACCGCTCGCTGATTTTCCGTCCGTGGAAAATCGGCTGCTACAGCGCTTTTCGCGAGAACAAAGTTTTGAAGAAAACATCCTGTTTTACGCGAAAAAGTCGCAGTTTCCTATCAGCGGAACGTCGAGCCCCAGCTAACGCTTCCTCATATGCAGATGGCTATGCGCGTAACTTATAGCCAACGACTGCCATCCTCAGCGCAATCGTTAAGCAGAGCGCGCCGAGGCCCAAAATCACCGCGAGCGAGAACCACAGCGGCAGATAGCTCTGGCCCGTGTAGCTGTGGCGAAACGCGTCGATCGTGTAGAACATGGGGTTGAAGAGCTCGAGATTTCGCAGGGGTGGCGGCAGCAGCTGAGCCGACGTGAAGACCCCGCCGACAAAGACGAGCGGCGTGATAGCAAACGTCGTGAGGATCGCTAGGTGATCGAACTTCTCGGCCAGCAGGCCGAAGATGATTCCGAGCGCTGAGAAGAGCATCGAGACCGCGATCATCACGCCGAAGTACAGCACCCAATCGCGCGGCAACGTATGGATCAACAGCCATCCTAGGGCCATGATCATGTTGGCGATGAGCAGCGCGCGAGCGAGACTCCCGAACACGTAGCCTAACACGATCTCCGCCGCCGACATCGGCGCGATCAGCATCTCCTGAATTGAGTTCATAAAGCGCCCCTGAAATACGGAGCTGCTGCACTCGCCGTATGAGGAGTCGATCACTTGCAGCATGATAAGACCCGGTATCAGAAATTCGGCGTACGAGACGCCTTGCACGCTTTTGATGCGGCTTCCCAGCGCCAATCCAAAAATGAAGACGTAGAGGAGCGTCGTGATGATTGGCGGCCAGATCACCTGATTGATTATTTTTAAACTGCGGACCATTTCGCGCTTGACCAACGTTAAAAAGGCGATCCAATTGATCGACATCACGAACGCGTGAGTTCCAAAAACACGTCCTGCAGACGCTTTCCTTCCCGGTCCAAGAGGGTGCGCGTCGGCTCGAGCGCGACCAACCGCCCCGAGCGGATGATGCCGATGTTGCGGCAGAGCGCTTCCGCTTCTTCGATATAGTGCGTGGTGAGGAAGATCGTCATGCCTCCGGCATTGAGCCGCCGCAGCAAGTCCCAAAGCTCCAGACGTAATTCGACGTCCACCCCAGCCGTCGGCTCGTCCAAAATCAACAAACTCGGTGAATGAATGAGCGCACGCGCCAAGGTCAGCCGCCGCTTCATGCCGCCCGAAAGTTTCATGTAATCCACGTGAGCTTTGGAAGCGAGCCCAAAACGTTCCAGCAACTCGTCCGCGCGCGCGCCAACCTCCTTGGGGCGCAAGCCGAAGTATCCGGCCTGATAGATTAACACGTCGCGAATGGAAAGGTAGCGGTCGAAATTGTACTCCTGCGGCGCCAGTCCGATGAAGCGGCGCGCTTCTCTCCACTGCCTGGACGTGTCGTAACCAAACACGTCGATTGTCCCTGACGTCGGGCGCGCCAAGCCGACGACCGCATTGATCGTCGTAGTCTTTCCCGCGCCATTAGGGCCTAGGAAGCCAAAAAAATCGCCGTCCTGCACCTCGAGGGAAACGCCGTCGACGGCCGTCAAAGGGCCGTACCGCTTGACCAGGCGCGCGATGCGAAGCGCAGGCGTTAAGGAACGATCGTCTTTAATCGCTTGTACCGGTGGCGCCGCAGGGTCGAAATAAGATCACTGCTCTGCGGAATCCCACAATCCGCCAATTGGGTTGCAACCCGTTTGACGTCGAACGCGACGCGGCGGTGCTTGACTTCCCAGCCGCCGGATCGCTCAGTCAGGATCGCGTAAGAAGCGCGAGGATCACCGTCTTTGGGCAAACCGGCCGATGCGACATTGACCAGCAGCTTGCCTCGCCAGCTTCGTACGTACGGCAAGTGCAGATGCCCGAAGGCGATCACCGCGGCGCGTTCTCCGGCAATCAAGCGTTCGAGCGTCTCGTCGTCGGCGTCCGGCCAGAGATGCTCGTCATCATTGGTTGGATTGGCGTGCACGACCAAGAGTTGATTGGCTTCGCTTCCCAGGCGCAGCGAAAAAGGCAGTTCGCGTAAGAAAGCCACCCATTTTTCGCCGAGCTCTTCGCGTTGCCAAGCGATCCTGCGACGATCGGCTTCATCCGCGCCGTGCAGCTCCTCTTGGGTTTGCGCGGCGATAAAGCGATCGGTATTTCCGCGCAAGCAATGTGCGCCGATCTCTACGAGACGCTGCAGCACCTTCTTGGGCTTAGGTCCGTCCATGCACAGATCGCCGGCGGCGACGATCGCGTCAGCGCCGCCTTGCGCGTGCAGATCCGCAATGCAAGCGTCAAGGCCCGCGAGATTACCGTGAATATCGGAAAGTACCGCGATGCGCATTCCTGATCGTTACACGCGCTTCAGATCCAAAACCAGCATTGAGGGCGTCACGCCGATGCGAGCAAAATCATACAGGTCGATCACTTCGACCATCGCGCCGGACCTGCGCAGCCGCTTGACGCAGCGTGGAAAGCGAAGATCCGCCAGAACGTGCTGCTCGCCGAGATTGAGGACACCGCAGCCCAGAGCGTCTTCCTGCTCGACGACGATCGTGCGAAGCCCTTGAAATACTCCGGCATCGATGGTACCGGCGGCACAGACGACGCTGTCGCGGGAAACGATGCCCGCGACCGATCGGAGGGATCGCACGCCCGCGGGAAGCGGCACGTCAACCACGCGCAATCCGTGCGCTTGTGCGATGCGGGTAAAGCCGCTGCGGCCTAAGGCGTTGTTCCGCTCGCCGCGACCCACGAACGCGATCTCGCCGCAGATCAGCACGTCCGCCGCATCGATGAATCCGGGAGCGGCAATGTGGCCTGCGATCGGAATGTCGCGCTCCGCAAACTGCGTTTCCAGCCATGCAATCTGTGCGCGGTGCGCCGGGGCGGCCGGACGCAGCAACACGGCACCGTTTTCAAAGACGACGGCCATTTCGGCCAGCGCGCAGGCGAATGGATCTTCGGGCAGCGGATCGAGGATCGTAACGTTGCAGCCGACGTAACGCAGCGTGTCCGCCAGCACGTCGAGTTCAGTGCAGGCGCGGCCCAACACGGCATTGGGTTCACCGGGAAGAGGCGGCGCATTCTCGATCGAAGCCGACGGCATGCCGATCGCTGCGGCCCGCAAGGTTGCGGTTGGGTGCGCCACCAGGCGCGGTCCAAAAACAGCCGCGGCTCCTGCCATCAGGGCGCGGCCACGTACGCCGTCAAATCGGGCGACGCCGTAAAAAAATCCGACATGTCCGTCGCGAGCAGATCGCCGAGCGAAAGCGGCGGAAGGCCCAGCAGCTCTTCCTCAGTCTTCAAGATGCTGACCGTAGAAAGGTGCGATGAACCGGTGTATTGCCGCTTCGCGTACGGCGAAACGACCACCGCGTACGTTCGATGCGCGTTGATGTGATCGCGTGACGATTGCGCGTCGTCGCCGGTAATAAAGACCGCGGTCGAGCTCCACGACGGCTGATGCGAGAGAAAATCGACCACCATGCCGAGAGCGCGGTCGTCGTCTGCAGCCGCTTGGGTCGTCGCTTCTCGATCGTTCGGCAACCAGATATAGGAAACATCCGGCACCGCGGCCCGCTGTTCCAAAGCGGTGTAGTCGCGGATGAATTCGCGAGCCCTTTGAACGTTGCTGACGGCCGGGTTCCACGTCGCGTAATCCAAGTCGACGTGTCCGCCTAGGACGCTGGGCGCCGGAATATCAAGCGAAAATAAACCGCCTAGACCTTGAAGCGGCTTTGGCTGCGCATCGTATCCCGTCACGCTGAGCAGTTCACCGTAATCGCGATACGTCATGCCGGCACGAGCGACGGCGTTGAAAATATATCCGGCGCGCGGATAGTCTTCGGGGTCTTGGTTTGCGCCGGTCCAAGTAAAGCGGCCGCGCTTGACCAGCGCGGTCTTCTCGGTGTAAGCGGTCGCAATTCCGGCGGTCGCAAACTGGTGGCCGGCATCGGACTCTTCCGCATCGGCGTAAAAGTTTGTCGCGAGTGCGTAACGGCGTGCCAGCGCGTGCAAGTTCGGCGTGATGTTTGCTCCGAAAGTCACGTATGCAGGATCGCCGTTGCCGTAAGGCCTGCCGGAGTCATCCGTTAAATCTCCCAGCATCGCGTCGTATGTTTTGTTTTCCACTTCAATGACGATGACGTGGCGTATCGCGCTGCTGCGCTGCGAAGAGCGAAGCGGAGGAACGACGGAGTTCCAAGCGGCGCGCCTTGCGGTGCGGGTATTCCGTAACGCGGCAAGAGTGGCACGGCGCAGGGAGTACCTATGCAGATCAATCCGCTGGAGCGTTGACCAAATGCCGTTGCTGTCCAACGCGGAACTTGGCTCAGACCCAATACCTTTCGCATTGGCGACGTAGAGGTAACGGCCGCTCGGCGAAACGGCGAGCGCGCTCGGATACCATCCTGTCGGAATGAGCCCCAGGCGGTGCAGGTGCGCGGGATCGCCCGCATCGATCACCGCGACGGCATTGATTCCCGCCAAAGCAACGTACAGACGTTTCCCGTCGGGACTCCTGACGATAGCATCGGGCTGCGTGCCGAAGGGGGCGCCATCGAAGAGTTGCAGCGGTATTCCGCCGATTACTTTAGCAGCCGCAAGATCGACGACCGCGAGGCGGTCCACGTTCGTCATGCAGACGTACGCATAGCGGTTACCTCTGGAAGCCGCGATCGCTTCCGGATGCGCGCCGCCAACGTTTTGGACGCCGTCGGGCGTCCTATCCATCGAGACGGCCGCCGCGGGTGGTCCAACGTCTCCGTTTGGAAGCACGTCGATCGCGCTCAGCGCAGAAGCGGACGATGGAGCGGGCGCCATCGGCGCAAATGCCGGCGCCGCTGCCGGTGACGACAAGCGCGCATAGTTCATCAAACCGCTGTCCGTGACGTAAAGGCGGTTTGCCGTCGCGACGGCTGCGTACGGAAAGTATCCGACCGGTACCGTGTTCATCACCCGGCGTGTTGCCAAATCGATCGCGGTAACGCTGTTTGCCACGTTGTTGACCACGTAGGCGACGCGCCCATTCGGGGCGACCGCGATCGAGGCGGGGAACGCGTGGCTCGCGTTTGCATATCGCGCATCCTGCGCGGTGGGAATCGGCAGCACGCGCTCTTCAGCCAGCCGTCCAATCGAATCCAGTGTAAACGCCCGCACCGAATCGGACGGGCCTCCGGATGCCAGCACGAGCGTCGAACGCGGGTTTGCCGGGTCGTCGATCGCGGCGACGCCCAAAAAGAACGGGACGCCGGGTCGAGCATAAACATCGGTGACGCGCATCGACGACGTGTCGACGACGCTCAAACTGTACCCGCCGCGTACATTTGCCGCAATCGACGAGTTCGCCGCAGCTTCGCGTTCATCGTTGTTGCTGACGATCGCGTAGCGCCCGTCCGGCGTCAGCGCGACGCCCAATGCATTCATGCCCACCACCACGCTGGCGCCGGCCGGATCGACGATCCGTCCGTTGGGCAAAACCGTGTCGTATGGAACACGCCAATCCGGCGGCCCAGCGATTCGGGCGCCTGCCGGCGCAGAATAGATCGTCGGCAGCGGACCGGCTCCGAGCATCGCTGCCGTTGCAGCGGCGAGAATCAAACGGATGCTAACAGCTCGATCCAACGGCTCCAAAATGCCGGAACGTCTTCCGGACGCTCTGCGCCGGCCTTGGCATCGGCGATCAGGTCGCGCGTGCTGCCGTTGCTCGACTCACCAAGATGCCGCTCCATGAATTCGGCCGCGGCGGCCAGAGCGTCTTGCGGTTCCAGCGGATCCGCCGTGATTGTATCCAAGAAGCTCTGATAGAGTTCCGGAGCCCGCGATTTGCCGGACTCCATCTCCATCCGCCGCGCAAGCTCGTCCATTGCCGGATCGTGCAGCTGCGCTGAAGATGTGAGCAGCAACTTGCGCAGCGCTTCGTACGTCTGAGCCTTGGACACGAACTCCATAGGGCGTCCTCTTTACGGCAGGTGCGGGATCACCTACTTGTCGAGTCGATACCCCATACCGCGCACCGTCGCGATCCGCGCCGGCTCACCAATCTCTTCCATCTTCTTGCGAAGCGCGGCGACGTGAATGTCAACGGTACGCGTCGGAATCCCGGAAGTATCGTGCCAAACGTGCTCCAGTATTTGCGCGCGCGTCAGAAGCCGGCCCTCCGCTTCCGCGAGAAACATCAGCAAATTGAACTCGAGCACGGTCAACGGCACGCTCTTACCATCGTAGGTTAGGGCCTGGAAATCCCGCACTAACCTGCCTTTTCCGACCGCGACTTCTCCGCCATCTGCGTGCGGAGTTCGATATCGTTCGCGGCGGCGCAAGAACGACGCAACGCGGGCGACGAGTTCGTTCGGCGAGAACGGTTTGGTGATGTAATCGTCTGCGCCCAGACCGAGTCCGGTCAAGACGTCTTGCTCGCGCGAGTGCCCGCTCACCATGAGAATGAACGCGTCGTATGAATCCGATATCGTCGTGCAGACGTCGAGGCCGGAAATGTCCGGCAAGCCGATGTCCAGGATGACGACGTCCGGCTTGTACGATTGGACGGTCTTGAGCGCTTGCTCGCCGGTGTGCGCGACCTCTACTTCGTAATCTGAACGCTCGAGGACCGAACGCTCGAGCTGCGCAACATCGGGCTCGTCTTCAACGACGAGAATTCGCGCGTGAGCCACGCAGCTGATTACGTCGAAGCGACGATGTCTTCCCCTTCGCTCAGCACGAGCGTGCGGCGTGCGACGCCTTCTTCAACTGCCGCCGTGGCGACGGCTTTCGCGACTGCGTCGACGACTCTCGTATCAAAAACGCTGGGGATGATGTACTCAGGGCTGCGCTCTTGTTCGCCCACAATCGAAGCGATCGCATGCGCGGCGGCAATCTTCATCTTCTCCGAGATGCGCCGCGCACGTGCATCCAGCGCGCCGCGGAATATGCCGGGGAAGGCGAGCAGATTGTTGACCTGATTTGGAAAGTCAGACCGTCCGGTTGCGATGACGCCTACGTGCGGCGCGGCGATGTCCGGCATGATCTCCGGCGTGGGATTCGCCATGGCAAAGACGATCGGATCGCGTCCCATGCGCGCAATGTCCTCGGGCGCCAATATGCCCGGAGCCGAAACGCCGATAAAGACGTCTGCGCCGTTGAGGACCTCGCCGAGCGAGCCGCGCCGGTTATCCCGGTTCGTGTTTTCCGCGAGCCAACGCCAGTGCGAGTTTTCGTAACGGTCGCTTCGATTGAGCGCTCCGACGCGATCGACCGGAATGACGTCGCGCACGCCCGCGCCTAGGAGCATTTTAATCGTCGCGGTGCCGGCTGCTCCGCTGCCCGCCACCACGATCTGCAGATCGGTGAGTTGTTTGCCTACCACCTTGGCGGCATTGATCAGCGCGGCCAAGATCACCACCGCCGTTCCATGCTGATCGTCGTGCATCACCGGGATGTCGAGCGCTTCGATCAATCGCTGTTCGACTTCAAAGCAACGCGGCGCCGATATATCTTCCAGGTTGATCCCGCCGAAGACCGGCGCGATACGAACCACCGTTTCGACGATCTCGTCGATGTCTTTGGTATCCAAACAGATCGGAAAGGCATCGATCCCGGCGAACTGCTTGAACAGCATCGCTTTGCCTTCCATAACCGGCAGGGCACCGAGCGGCCCGATGTCGCCCAAGCCCAACACTGCCGTGCCATCGGAAACCACCGCGACTGAATTGCGTTTGATCGTGAGATTGAACGCTTTGGACGGATCGGCGGCGATGGCCATGGAGACTCGTGCGACGCCCGGCGTATAAACCGTCGAAAGATCTTGACGCGTCTTTACGGGAATCTTGGGCTCGACTTGAATCTTGCCGCCCAAATGCGCGAGAAACGTGCTGTCCGAAACGCTGATGACCGTGACGCCGTCCAGCTCGTCGAATGCCATCCGCACCGCTTTGCCGACGGCGTCCGAGGCGACGTTGATTGTCACGTCGCGCACGACATGAGTTTTGCTGATGGAGCGCATGTCGATGGCAGCGATCACACCCCCGGCATCGCCGATGGCGGTTGCCAACTGGTTAAAAGCGCCGGGGCTGTTGGGCATCTCGACGCGCATGATGAGCGTGAAGCCGATCGCGTTGTTGGGCATAACGCTTTCCTTAGCGCGCTCCTCCCAAAAGTCCGCTCACTGCGATGCGATCCGCTCCACGGCGGAAACGATCGCCTGGTCTGCATCGCCGTGCGAGCCGTTGATCATGAACGCGAAGACGGCTCGTCCATGCAGCATCGTCCGGACGTAGCCCGCCAGCGATGATGCATCGGCGAGATGGCCGCTCTTCGCCCGCACTCTACCGGCGGCGGCGCCGAAGCGGTACATTTCAAGCGTACCCTGTCCGCCGCGCGGCAACAGTAGATACAGCGCGTTGCCTTGCGGCTGCATCTCGGCGTAGTGCAGAATCCCAGCGAGCGTCACCGCGGCCACGCGATTTTCTTGTGCCAGTCCGCTGCCGTCGGTCAAATGCAACCCCGGCGTCGGAACCCTCTGCGCGCGCAACACCGATCGCTCGGCGGCGATGCCGTCCGCATCGTCGGCGGCCGCGCCGCTGGCGCCCCCGATCGTGCGCATCAGCTGCTCCGCGTAGTGATTGTCCGAGTGCACCAGCATGTGCCTCACGAGTGACGGAAGCGGCGCGCTGCGGTGGTCCCACAGGGCGGTAACGTCGATCGGCGCAGTGCCGGTTACGGGCGGCGACACAACCGCAATGCCGGCATTTTTCAGCGCGTGCGTCAGAACCGCTCCCGTATAGTGGGGCAAGCCGTGCACGGGAACGTAAAACGTTTCGCGGACACCGGGCGGGATCGAACCGCCCAGACGAAAATGGTTGGGCTGCGCAGTTGCCGCTACGATGGCGTCGTCCGTATCCGAGGTGATCACTTCCCCGGAATAATCGACTGCCGGACTCGGCGGGTTGACGTACACGTCGGCCGCACGTCCTGCTTGCGTGCCGGTCACGTGAAACTCTACGGTGTCTTCGTCCAGCGACATCCCGCTCACCGCGGACATGAAGCCCTCGTTCGCATCGTCCGCATCCCATGCGGCATTGATCTCCTCGCCTGCGATCGCCGATCCGTCGACCGCCACGCGGCCCTCGATTTTTTCCACGCCGTCTTTTCGCAGCGTCTCTACGCCGCGCGCGAGATCGCTGCTGCGAAACGACGGATCGCCCGACCCGATGAACCACAGATCTCCCGGAACGGCGCCTCCCCTCGCCGGCTGCTCGGCGGCAAAGAGCGTGTCGAAGCGAAATGCGGGTCCCAACAAGGTGAGGGCGGCGTCGGCCACGATCAGCTTCTGCGCTGAGGCCGGAACCACGGCGGTACCGGCGCGGTCGGAGTACAGTACGCTGCCGTCATCGGCCAGCACGATGCAGCTCCACGCTTGCGCGCTGCTGAGCGCCGGCTGCAGCGCAGAAGCTATCGCCCGCCGCAGCTCCTTGCGGCTGGACGCGCTCCAGGGCGCGCCCGCAGGGCGCGGCACAGCCGCGATCCGCACGGGCGACGGCGCCGCAACGTGCTCGGGACCTCCAGCAGCGTGCGGACGCGCGAGGATGACGATAAGCAAACACAGCAACGCAAGCGCGACGATCGCCGCACTGCGCCGCATCAGCCCACGATTATACCTGCTATGCCTGCGTCTCATACGGCTCCAGCAGCCCGCCGCTTACCGAAAGCACCGATCCGTTTACGAAGTCATGCGCGGGATCCAGCAAGAATCGCACTGCATCGGCGACGTCTTCGTACGTTCCCGGCCGGCCGCGCGGATTATTCGCGCTGCGTTGCAACGCCTGCTCGCGCGTAAGCGTTTTGTCGCGAATGTCTCCGGGCGCGATCACGTTGACCGTAATGCCGTGACGGCCTTCTTCCGCTGCGAGCGTTCGCGCGAACGCAACGAGAGCCGCTTTGGCAGCGGCGTGCAAAGCGAGGCCGCGCACCGGCGTTGCGGCCGCCGATCCGGTGAGCGCGAAAAAGACGAGCCTCCCAAATCCACGCTCGCGCATCGCTGGCAGCACGGCGTGAGCGGCGAGCACGGCGCTGCGTAAGTTTCCGTCGACCATGTCGTGATAATCGCGCAACGTGGTGCGCGCGAAGCGACGGACCGTCATGGGGCCGACGCCATGCACCAACGCCTGAACGGGCGTCGCCACGGCCGCAGTGAGCGATCGTTCTATGTCCGCTTCGTCGCCGGCAAAATCGACCGGGTATGCATCGGCATGCCGGCCCGTTGCCGCGATCAGCTGCAGCGTTTTATCCGGGGGCGTGCCCGCCGCTCTGTAGGTGATGGCGACATCATGACCGTCGCGCGCCGCCAAGACGAGAGCGATGCCCTGCGGCAGACCCGCAGCCCCTCCGGTGATGAGCACGCGCATAGGAACGTCTTAACGAGTGCGGCGCCGGTTTCCCGGCGCCGCAACCCGACAGCCTACATCGTGTAGGTCACTTGCCGTGTAATCGAAGCTCCTGAAGGTGAGGTAGAACGGATCAGCAAGCGGATTTGGTTTCCGGAATTTCCGCTCAAACTGATCGGAATGCGGAAAGTTCCCCCCGCGCTTGCTCGCGCGTCCGTTTGGTACGTCCCCGAGCCGATCGGAAAGATACCGATTAAGGTTTGCGTCGCCTGCGCAACGACGTGGATCGAAGAACCCGGCAACGTTGCGCCGACGAGCGTGAAGTTGTTGCCGACGCCGCCCGAGTTCGGAGCGGGACGGATGTCATTGATAAAGTTCGCGCCCGTGGCGTTGCGGGCCGTAAACTCCCAGCTGCGCGTAAACGACTGGCCGTTTTGCGTCGTGCCGCTCACCGTTACGGTGTGCCGCCCGAGCGAGAGTTGGTAGTCCGGCGTCACGTAAAAAGACGTCGGGCTGGCGTACGTCAGCGAGGTCAAGTCGCGATTGTCAAGCATGACGTGAAGTGAGTTACGGTCGATCGGTTCCGTAAACGTCGCCTTGATGATCGGCGACGTGCTGATTGCCGTCGGATACGGGTCGCGGTCGACCAGACGAAGGCCGCTCGTTTCCTGCGGCGGCATCGGCATCGCGCCGCCTGCACCGCGCCCGATATAGACGGTGGAGTTGGCGTTGTTCCAGTTGACGTTCGCTCCGAGCGCTTGCGCGACGAAGCGCAGCGGAACCAGCGTGCGGGCACCAATCAAGAACGGTGGAGAATCAAGCGCGACCGGTGAGCCGTTGACTGTCGCTTGATTTGAGCCGATTCGCAGATGCACCGATCGGCCGTTGCCTTGTGCGTTGATGATTCCATTTGCGTAAACGACGGTTGCCCCAAGTTGCTGAAAGACTCCGCGTAACGGCACGTAGACCCGTCCGGCACGCATTACGGGCGGCTGGTCGAATGTGACCGGCGAGCCGTTCACCATGACCGTCACGCTTTGCGCGAGCGCCGGAGCGGCCAGAAGTATCAGTCCCAGCCCGATCCCGGCGAGCCGTTTGAGTAGTAGCATAGTTAGTAACCTCCGGAGATAGTAACGAGAGCTTCCGGAAAAAGAGCTTTCCCAAGGCTTGGCGATTTTTCTCAAATAGAGCGGATGAGGGCTGGGCAGCGCTTCCCCCCCGGAAAGTGCGACTTTTTCGCGCCGGCCACGGATGGCCGCTTCAAGACTCCGCCGACGCCCAAAAAACGCTCTAGCGCCGCGTTTTACAGGGATGTGAACCGGCGCAGCGGTTCCGGGTGCAAGCGCTGTCCAGCCCTCAGCTCGCCGGCACGGGCTCCAGTTCCGAGCGGACGGCGCGCAGGTCCGCGCGGCGCTCGAAATAGCCCATCCACGTGTTGTAGATCATCGGTACCAAGAACAGGGTCAGAATCAGGGAGCTGATCAGGCCGCCGATGATGACGGTCCCCATCGCCTGGCGCCATTCTCCGCCCTCTGAAAAACCAAGGGCCAGCGGAAGCATGCCGAAGACCATCGCGCTCGTCGTCATGAGAATCGGTCTGAACCGCGTTGCCGAAGCCTGCAGCACCGCATCGCGCACCCGCATGCCGCGTTTGATCAGCGTGTTGGAATAGTCGACGAGTAGAATGCCGTTTTTCGCGACGAGCCCAAAGAGCATCACGATTCCCAGCATCGAGAGCAGGTTGAGCGATTGACCTCCTTCGGGATCGATATGGTGCATGAGCGCGAGTGCGACAAAGGCTCCGATGATCGCCAAAGGCACCGAAAACATGACGATGAGCGGTTCAAGAAACGATCCGTAGAGAATCACCATCAGCATGTAGACCAGCATGAACGACATCGCCAGCGCAAGCAGCATGTTCTGCACGGTCTGCATCATGTATTCGGTGTCGCCTTGCGCCGTCAGCTGCACGCCGGCCGGCAAAAAGCCGGGCTCCTTGAGCTTGCGCTGCAGCGGGCCCGTCACCGCGCCGAGCGAGTAGCCGGGAAGAACGTCGCCTAAGATGTTGACCACACGCTGACGATTGAGCCGTTCGATCTTCGTCGGCGCTTTCGTCCAGCTGAACGAAGCGACGTCGGCGAGCGGAATGAGCGTCCCATCCTCCGCGCGGACACGCACATTGCGCAACGCTTCAACTGTGTTCCGGTCCGCCGCCGGAAATTGCACGCGGACGTCCACCAACCCGGTTTCGGTGCGAACTTTGGTTGCAACCGCGCCGTCCACGGCGATGCGCGCGGCTAAAGCCGCAGCCCCCGGAGCGACGCCCAGAACGGCGGCTCGCCCGCGATCGATCTGTACGTTCAAGCGCGGCGCCGCCACTTCGGCGCTCGTTTGCACGTTGACGCTGCCCGGCGTGCTGCGCAAGAAACGGGCGACCTTTTCGGCAGCGGCGTTGATTTGGTCTTCCGGCCCTGAAAGCGAGTAAAAGATCGTCGCGCCGGAGCCGCCGCCCGTGTCCCCGGCGACCTCGAGCTGGCCACCTGGAACGAGGTAACTCAGCTTGCGAATCTCGGCGATGATTTTGTTGGTGTCTTTGCGGCGATCGTCAAGCGTGCTCGCGTTTAGCTGCGCGTAGTTTCCACCCTGCGAGGAACCCCACCCGGAAGGCTTGCGACCCACGGTCGAACTCACCGATTTGATCCCGGAGATCTTCATGATCCCGCTCTCGAGCCGGCTTACGTAATGCGCCGTCGTGGTAATGGGTGTACCGGGCGGATAGGTCACGTTCATATTAATCTCGCCCGTCTGCACGCCCGGAACGAAGTCGAACGTAATCTGTCCGAAGAGCGGCATGATGATGGCAAGGGCGATCGGGATCGCGAAGGTTGCTACGGCCAAACGGCGGTCCGTACCGAAAGCCCGAATGCTGCGCGCGAGCATCCTGGGAACGTTGAGCACCTGGTTCCCGATGCTGCCGTTGCGCGATCCGAGGTTCGCACGGCGCAAAGTCAGACGCATGATCAGTCCGGCGACCGCGGCGACGGCGAGCACGGCGACGACAAACAGGTCAAAATTGCGCGCCATCGCGCCGCCGGGCAGCAGCAGGATGGAGTTGATCAGCAGCATGCCGCAGATGAAGACGATAAAGTAGCCGTGGCGTAGCCCGAACGGCAGCGCCTTCGTGCGATACCAGTGTAAGATGCGATCGTACCGCTGCACGAATGCGTTAAGCAGGACGATCGCGATTAAGAAAATGCCGATGATCTTCGGCAGCTCCGCCGGAATGAACCCGGCGGTCTTGTGCAACGAGCGCCCGATTGCATCCGGTACGAAACAGAGCGCAATGCCGAAAAGCGTGAGGCCGATATCCAGCCAAACGTTATGCAGCGCGTCCATCCATTTGGGCCGCGCGCCGGAACGTTCTTTGACGCTCCACTTGGCGGCCAGCAGCGGCGTCAACGTAAAGGATACGAAGAGCGAAAAGAGCGTCGCGACGACGATGACGAGCGCGTATTCTTTGAGGTACTTTCCAACGATGCCGGATAGGAAGGCAATCGGCAAGAACACGACGACGTCGACCATTGTAATGGCGATCGCTGCGCTGCCGATTTCGGTGCGGCCGCTAATTGCAGCGTCAATCGGACCTTCTCCCATATCCCGATGACGCGTGATGTTTTCCAAGACGACAATAGAGTCGTCCACCAAAATTCCGATAATCAGCGAGAGGCCCATCAGCGACATCATGTCAAGATGGAAGCCGAGGAAATTCATGACGACGAACGTCGACAGAATTGATGTGGGGATCGCAATCATGACGACGGCGGCGTTGCGCCAGGCGTGCAAGAACAGCATCATGACCAGCGCCGTCAAAATGATGCCCTCGATCAACGATTGCCAGACGCCGTTGAGGGAAGCTTGCGTGTAGTCGGCCGGCGCGTCGATTTCGTGGAACTGCAACTGCGGGAACTGCGCTTCGAGGACTTTGAGTTGTTTGCGCGCTATCGCCGTCGATTTGATCTCGTCGGCGTTGATGTCGCGGCTCATTTCCACGTAAAGCCGGGGCAGCCCGTTAAAGTGCGAGATCGATCGCTGCTCGGCGTAAGAGTCGTCGGTGTAGGCCACGTCCCCGATGCGCAGACCCTTCATGCTCGAGTTTGGAACGGGAAGCGGAACGTCGGCCAGGTCCTGCGCGTTCTGGATGTCGGCGCGGACTGAAACCGTCGCTTCCTGTGTCGGCTGCGTCATGAGGCCGCCGGGTAAGTTCGCGTTATTGTTCGCTACCGCGTTGAACACGTCAGGCAAGGTTGCGCCGAGAGCGAGCAAATGTGTCGGGTCCGGCTCGACATGGAATTCCGGCGTCTGCGTTCCAAAGACGTCGACCGTCTGCACGTTGGGAATCTGCTTGAGCAGCGGTTCGACCCGGTTCGTGACGATATCCGTCAGCTGCGTCGGCGACAGTGATTTTGAACTCACCGCGATGTCGAGCAACGGCTCCGAAGCGCCGTTCTTGTAAACGTACGGCGGATCCAGATCGGCGGGCATGAAAACCCGCGCCGTATCGACCCTCCGCTGGACGTCGACCGCCGCCAAATCCAGGTTGGTATCGATCTTGAACTGCACGACGACGGCTGCCGTGCCTTCCTGCGCCGTCGCCGAAAGCTGATCGAGATTGTCGATCCCGTCCATTTGATCTTCGATCGGCTTGATGACGAGCTTCTCCATATCTTGCGGAGAAGCGCCGGGATAGTTCGCAATAACGACCACCACCGGGAACGCGGCCCCGGGCGGCGTAGAGCTGCGGCCCAGTTGCAAATACGAAATAACGCCGAAAATCGCAAGGGCGATGAACACCATTGCGGTGATGACGGGGCGACTAATTGCAAACCGGGTCAGCCACACGATGAGAAGCTCCTACAAATCTGGCCTGTCAGGCGCGTTTTTTCTTCGATACGGGCGGGGCCGGCCCATGGTTTCGGTTTAACAGGGGTATCCGCGCTGCGCTGGGGGCCTAGCGCCCGCTATTCATTTTGGTCATGCGCGAGTACTGGACTCGAACCAGCACGCCCTTGCGGGCGCTAGCCCCTTGGTTAACAGGCGTATCCGCGCTGCGACGCGCCTTGGACGGCGCTAGTGTCTGCGGGCACAGGATGTGCTGGAGCAGACCGCGCTCCACGCCCCCCGCCAGCAAAGCTGTCGGGGCCCCCGGCCTTCGGCCCACGGTGTATCACTGTTTGTGCTTTTAATAAGTGAACGGTATTGCCGCGTAGTAACCGATGATCTTGCGCGAGACTGGACTCGAACCAGCACGCCCTTGCGGGCGCTAGCCCCTCAAGTTAGTGCGTCTACCAATTTCGCCACTCGCGCGTAGACCCCAATTTGGTAAACGAGATTGGGGCGCCAAAGTACGATAGAGTTTACCGCATGTTGGGGTCAAGCGCATCGCGCAGCCCATCACCGATATAATTGATGGCCAGCACCGTCACCAGAATGCAGAGTCCGGGAAAAACCGCCGCCCACCAAGCAACCTCGAGATTCGCCTCGGCGTTGGCCAGCATATTGCCCCACGACGCGGTCGGCGGCTGAATGCCGAAACCCAAAAACGACAGCGTGGACTCCAAGATGATGACGTTGGCGACGTCCAGCGTCGCCTGCACGATGATGGGCGCCATCGCGTTGGGGAGCAAATGGCGTAAAATGATCCGCGCATCGCCGTTCCCGAGCGCCTTCGCCGCTTCCGTATACTCGCGCTCGCGCAGCGAGAGATACGAGGCCCGAACCAGCCTCGCCACCCCGGGCCAGGAAAGGCCTCCGATGATCAGCACGATCGTGCCGAAGCCCAACGCCGCCTTGCTGGACGATTCCGCCACGATTGCCGTCAATACCAAAAGCAGCGGCAACAGCGGAATGGACAAGAAAACGTCCGTGAGCCGCATCAGCAGGTAGTCGATCCAGCCGCCGTAATAGCCGGCAAGCGCGCCGAGCAGCGTGCCGATAATCAATTCCATGATTACGGCCGTGACGCCGACCGTCAGCGATATTCGGGCGCCGAACATTAACCGCGAAAGAATGTCCCGCCCGTTTTCATCAAGTCCAAGCGCATGGCCGCCGCATTGCGCGGCATCTTGGAAACAGGGCGCGACAGGATTGCCTTGCCAGTGCACTTGGTCGATCGCGTTCGGATCAAACGGTGCGAATTTGGACGCTCCGATTGCCACCACGATCATGAAGAGCAGCACGATCGCACCGGTCAGCGCGAGCTTGTGCCGCCGGAAGCGCCGCCAAACCGTATTTTTTGAATAGACTTCCGTCTCTTCCAGGGCAATCGGTCGATCGAGCGGCGCCGCTAGTGCCATTCCTTAACCCTCAATCGTACTTCACGCGCGGATCGAGCCACGCATACGCAACATCGGCGAAAAGATTGAAAAAGATCACCAAGCACCCATTGACGATCAGATAACCCATCAACACCGCCAAATCTTGCTGGCCGAGCGCATTGATGAACAGACGGCCTTCGCCCGGCCAAGCAAAGATCGTCTCGGTCACGATTGCGCCGCTGAAGAGTCCGGGAAGCGTCAGCGCGGTCACCGTGACCAGCGGGATGACGGCATTCTTCAAACCATGCTTGAAGAGGACCGTCGCGAACGACAGCCCCTTAGCGGAGGCCGTCCGCATGTAATCCGTCTTGATCACCTCGAGCATCGAACTGCGCATGAAGCGGCTAAAAAGTGCGATGTTCAGAAGCGCCAGTACGATAGCGGGCAAAATCAAGTGAGAGATGCGATCGCCAAAATCGAACGTGTCCGAACTGGAGATCCCTGCTGAGGGCAGCGAGATCATGTAGCCCCCCGGGAGCGGAATGCCGTGCACCGAGAACGCCAGCTGCATCATCAAGGCGAACCAAAAAACGGGCATCGATTGCCCGAAGAACGCGAACGTCGTGATGCAGTAGTCCCAGATCGAATACGGACGCACCGCTGCAAAGAGTCCCGCCGAAACGCCGATCACCCATGCCAAAACGAACGACGTCACCATCAGCTCCAACGTCGCGGGAAGGCGCTCCAGGATCGCGTTGAAAACCGGCTCCGAGTTGCTCGTGGAATAGCCGAAATCACCGGTAATGACGTGTCCCAACCACGCGACGTATTGGAACGGAAGTGGCCGGTCGAGTCCGAGATTGTGCTTGAGCCGCGCGATGTCGGCGGCTGTGATGTGCGGATTCTGTAGATACGGGCCCAGGCCGCCGCCGGGCGCCTCATGCAAAATGATGAAGAGGATCACCGAGATGAGGATGAGCAGCGGAATCGCCTGAAGCGTCCGCCGCACCACGTAGGTGAACATCAGTTTGAGCTTGCGCTAGTTAACGGGGTGCGCGGGCTTCTCCTGTGCCACGCCGAGAATCGCGCGCGCTTGGTCCGGTGTGGCGATCGGCCGCCCCAGCTCTTCGGCGATGCGAACGACGCGCGCAACAAGCTCGTCATTCGTCGCCAACCTGCCCTTCGAATAATAAATGTTATCTTCCAAACCGACGCGCACGTGGCCGCCCATCCCGATTGCGGTCAGCGCCATCGGCAACTGCATTCGGCCGATTCCCGCAACTGACCACGTGCAGCCCGGCGGCAAATCCGCGACGAGGTCGCAGAGATGCGGTACCGTTGCATCGAGACCGCCGGGCACGCCAAGCACGAAATCGACGTGCTGCGGAAAATTCAGCAAGCCTTCACGCTCCAAGCGGCGCGCGTTCGAGAGATGGCCGGCATCGAAGATCTCGAGTTCCGGCCGCACGCCGTACTGCACCATTTTCTGCAAAATACCGCGCATAATCGGGAAGCTGTTTTCAAAGACGTCCTCGCCGAAGTTCACCGTTCCGCAAGTCAAGGTCGCCATTTCGGGGCGCAGTTCCAAGACGGCCGCCCGCTCTTCGGGCGCCATGCCGATGGCGCCCCCCGTGGAAAACTGCACGATGAGATCGCTGCGCGCGCGGATCGCTTCGTACGCTTGCGCAAAACGCCGAACGTCGTGCGTGTTCGTTCCGTCGTCGTTGCGGCAATGCACGTGGATGATCGAAGCGCCGGCCTGACGGCATGCCGCTGCAACTTCACCCAGCCGTTCCGGCGTGACGGGAAGGTGCGGCGTCTGATCGGGCGTCAGTTCGGCGCCGACCGGCGCGACGGTAATGATCAGCGGTTCCATACGCTGCTATTCTGCAGAGCCCGCTGCGCATCCGCGACCAGCTCTTCTTGCAGACAACAGTCTCGCCAGAGCGATCGCATCGGCGTGCGGGGCGGTTTCGCGCTTCACTTCCACGATCGCGTAGTCCATTGAACCTGCCAGGGCACGCAATGCCGACTCAAGGTCTGCGTGCACCGGCCGCTGCGGGACCATCCGCAAGCCGCGCACCGTAAAATGCCGAACCTGCGCTTCACTTTCCACACCAGGCAAGTGCGTTGCAAGCAGTGCCGTCTTTGTGCGATCGCGCATGACGCGAAGTGCAGCGATGCAGAGGGCGCGCCCTTCGGCCGGCGTCGTCGTACGAGCGAATTCATCCAGAAGGACCAACATCGGATCTGCCCGATCCTCGAGCAGGCGTTGCAGGCGCAGCACTTCTTGCGCAAACGAAGACAGCAATCCGTCGCGGCGCTGCTCGGCGCCGATTCCGAGCCACGCGATGCGAGCGAACAGTGCGATGCGCGCTCTCTTTGCCGGAACCGGGACGCCGAATGCGCTCAGCACGGCCAAGAATCCGCAGGTCCGCAAGGTTGCTGATTTTCCGCCCATGTTCGGCCCAGTAAGCACGCAAGGATCGTTGAGCTGAAGCGAGATCGGTTCGTACGCGCGCCCTTCGCGCTGCAGCTCTTCGGCCAGCGGCAAGAAGCGCGCGTCCTCAAACGCCAATTCGCCACGTATGGCCGTGTCGGGAACGACGCAGTCGTACATCCGGGCAAAGCGAGCTTGCGCGATGCTGACATCGAGCCTTCCCAGCTCGTCGGCAAGCCGTTGCAACTCCGTGGCGTTCTGGGCGATTCGCGCGCTCAATTGCGCTCGCACGGCGTCTTCCTGAGCCGCGACGTTTTGCAGGCACAGATCGCGAATGCTCAGAGCTTCGAGCGCCTGCTGGTCCAGTTCCAGTTCGCACAGCCAATACGTCGGCGTTTCGCGCACCACTCGTATGCCTGGGGGAAGCGAATAGTGCTCGTCGCGCATGACGATGAACTCGTTGCTTTCCAACGCTTCGCGGCCGAGCGCCGCAGCGGCGGCGTGCGCGTGCGTTCGTCTGACTCGTTCATATTCCGCTTGTGCAGCGCGCGCTTGTGCGCGCGCCAAGCTCAAGCTCTCTGCAAACGCGTCGGCAAGGTAGAACCCCGAGTGTCCGGCGCGCCCCGGCTCCAAGGCGTCGGCGACCGGCCGCACGACATCCGAAAAGCGGCGAGGCTCGCCGCAAGGCACGAGCAGCTCGTCGAGCTTTTCGCGCCGTCCGTCCACCGCTGCAGCTCCAAGAACTGCGCGTCTTCGAGCGCTTCTCCCAGAGCCGCACGGCTCAGCAAGGCGCCGGGGTCCGGCAAGGTTCGCAACGCCGCGCGCACAGCGTCCATCCGCGCGTCGGCAAGGCGCTGCGCTAGGTCCGCGACGCGCGTTACGTGGCGTCGCGCTTCATCATCGTGCGAAAACGGGCGAAGCGCCGCAAACGCTCTGCTGCCCAGCTTGCCCGCGGGCGCTAAAGCCTGCTCGAGCCATGCGAGCCCGAGCGCTTCATGGGTCGCCGCGTCCAGCAGAGCTTCAAAGTTCACGCCGCTGCGGCGCCGGCATAGACGTCGAACGTGGGGAGTCCGGTCGCCTCGCGGACGGACTTTGCAAATGCCCGCGGTTCAAAATACCCTTCGCCGCCGATTGAAGCGGCTGTCACAGCAATCAAGTTGAGCGGGCGTTCGCAACGCAGAGCCAAGCGTGTCGCCGCCGCGATCATCGCCTTGCCCTGAAGTGCGATTTGCGTCGGATCGCGCACGACGACTTGCCGCCGTTCACCGCGCGCAATCAATTGCGACGCTGCGCCGGGCGTCAAAGCGCCATCGATGCGCAGCGACGGAAGCGCCGGATCATACCGGGGCGTGCACAAACGATGCGCCAGCGCACCGGCCCGCTCGGCGGCATCTGCAATGCTTCGGGCGCCGTCTGCGCCGGCCGCGATCACGACCGCACCGTCGGTTCCGGCGATCGCCGCAACGCGATCCACCGCGCCGTCCACGATCACGCGATCGCAGCCGAGCTCGTGCAGCCGGTCAACTGCCGCGCGAATTCCCGAACCTGTGGGCGGTCCGCAATTTCATACTCGCCCGCATCTCGAACGCGCGCAAAGACCGCCGTGCCGGCAGCGGTTTGCCACGGCGAGAGATCGAGAATTTCGCAAGCGGGATGACCCGACAGCACGCCGCCCGCAGAGAGCAGCATGGCGCCCGGCGCAAGCGAGATGCGCGGTTTGCGGCGCGCGTCGAGGATATCGACCGCCTCGCCGTCGCGCCCGGTATGTGATTCCGACGCGCATTCCGCGCGACGTAGCGGCCCGAGCGATAGCATGCATCGTCACCGTTTTTCCTGCGTTTTTCGCCGGCGCGACGATGAAAATCGTTCGGCATTGCTTGGAGTGCGTCAGCTCGAGGATCGCATCTCCCACCCGCACGCTCATCCGTGCAAAACCCTCGCGACGATGAAACCCACGCCGGTAAGCACGAGCACGATTCCGGCCCACATCTCGGCGCCTTCTTCGGCGCGTCGGCCGAGCGCGCCGCCCAACGTCAGTCCAAGGATCGTGGAAACGATCGAAACGGCAAAGATCACCGCCAGCGCCAGCACGAGCGGCACGCCGATGTACAAGATCGAGAAGCCGATCCCTAACGAATCCAAGCTGATCGAGAGCGACGCAACAACGAGTCCCCATCCGCGCGACATGTCGAGCGGCGTGCGCGCTTCGCTCTCCCGACGCGCCTGGACGATCATGAAGGCGCCTAGACCGATCAGCGCCGCGAATCCGATGTATCCGGCGACCGCTCCCAGCAAGTTGCCGGCCAACGCCCCAAGGCCCACGCCGGCAAGGTTCATCCCCACTTCGGCGGTCGCGAAAGCGGCGCCGATGCGAACCTTTACGGCACGGCTGGCTCCGCGTATTCCGACGCCCACGCCGACGGCAAAAACGTCAAGGCCCAAAGAAAGCGCAACGACGAAAATCTTAAGCAGATGCACGCTTGGGACTTTAGGGGCGCCAGGACTAGAGCGTTAGTTCTGCGATGTTAGCAACGTGTCGACCGCATTACGCAGGGCCGCGACCGTGAAGGGTTTTTGCAAGAAGACATCCGCCCCCGCGTTCTTCGCGTGCACGTCGATTCCGCTGAAGACGTGGCCGGAGATCATCAAAATGGGCAAACCTTGCGTGCGCTCGTCCCGGCGAAGACGAGTGACGAGATCGAATCCGGAGATGTCCGGCAGACGCACGTCGCAGATGAACATGTCGAAGGAATCTTGGCGATCCACGGCAGCTAGCGCGCTCTGCGCATCGTAGCGCGAAACGATCTCAAAGGGACCCTTACGCAAAACGCTCTCTATCAGCGCACAAACTGCCGGGTCGTCATCCGCGACCAGCACGCGCCAAGTCCGTTCGAACATGCCGCCAAGTCCCTTCGGGGCGCCACCGCGTGCGCCTCGCCCCATTCGCAGCGGCTCGTAAACTTCTCGTAATGAAACGCGCCGGAGCTCTTCCATTTTGCATCGCGGCCGCAGCACTCGTGCTTGCGATGTTGGCGCCGATCGTCGCCACGCTGGCGGCGGTTTCGCCCGCCGCCGTCTTGGCGACGTTTGCGCACGGCGACGCGCGCGGAGCGGCACAGATTTCCCTTGCCGCCTCCGCGCTCGCTGTCGGCATTGCTTCCTTGCTGGGCATCCCAGCGGCGTTTGCGCTCGCACACGCAACCCAAGCGGTACGCAATATCGCGCTTTGCGTGTTGGCGCTGCCGCTTGCATTTCCGCCCGTCGCATCGGGCATCATGTTGCTGCAAACGGTCGGCACGCATACACCCCTGGGATCGCTTTTGGCGGCGCACGGTTTGCAAGTGGTCGATTCATTCGCCGGCGTGACGTTGGCCGAATTTTTCGTCGCCGGTTCGTTTGTCGTGATCGCGGCGACCGCATCGTTCGCGGCCGTCGATCGCAGCTTGGAAGAAGCAGCGCGCACGCTCGGCGCCGGGCCCGGGCGCATCTTCTTTGCGATCGCATTTCCTTTGGCAGCGCCGGGCATTTTTGCCGGCGTGCTCCTGGCATGGATGCGTGCAATTGGCGAGTACGGCGCAACGTCCATCGTTGCATACCATCCAACGTCGCTTCCGATCGCGGTGTACGTAGCGCTCTCCGCGCAAGGCATCGGCCCCGCTCTCGCGCTCAGCTACGGCTTCGTGGTCTTGGCGCTCATCGTCGTCGCGCTACAATGGGCGCTTCGGCGCCGCGTCGTATAGGTGCGGCCCGTGCTGGGCAGCCTTCTCGCGCCGGAATCGACATTTTCCAAGCGCTTCTTCTTTCTCGCCAGGCGCTTCGTCCCCGGAGCGACGATCGATGCCGCCATCGACGCGGTCCGAAGGATCAATGACTCCGGGATGACGGCTACCTTGGATTTCCTGGGAGAAGACGTGATCGAGCACGCGTCCGCTCTGCAGACAAAAGACGTCTACATCTCAATGATCGACGCCGTCGCGGCTTCCCGCGTGCGTTGCAATCTTTCCGTCAAGCTGACGGCGCTCGGCTTGCTGATCGGCGAAGATTTCGCGCTAAGCAATCTCGAGGAGATCCTGCAGTACGCGCAGGCTCAGGCGGACGATCCGTTCGTGCGCATCGACATGGAAGGCTCAGCCGTCACACAACCCACGTTGCGAGTCTTCGAGCGAGCTTACGAACGTTACCAGAACGTCGGCCCCGTCTTTCAAGCCTATTTGAAGCGCACGCCCAACGACGTTGAGCGCGCCATCGCTCTGCGCGCACGCGTTCGACTCTGCAAAGGGGCATATCAAGAGCCTCCGGAGATCGCGCTGAAATCGATGTCCGCTATTCGCAAGCAATATCTCGATTGCGCCCGGCGGTTGCTGAGCGCCGGAAATTACCCCGGCATTGCGACCCACGACCGGCGGATTCATCGCGCGATCAAACAATTCACGGCCGAGCACGGGATCGCCCCAGACCGTTTTGAGTTTCAAATGCTGTACGGCGTGCGCCCGTCGATGCAGCGCGCACTTGTCGCGCAGGGATACCGGCTACGCATTTACGTGCCGTTCGGTACGCATTGGGCTGGATATTTTTATCGCCGCGTCGCGGAACGCCGCGAAAACGCACTCTTTGCGCTCTCCTCGATTTTCACGCGTTAATAATGAGGGCGGTCGTGCAGCGCGTGTCATCGGCGCGCGTTCGCATCGACGATCGCGTTACGGGTGAAATCGGCCGCGGTTTGGCGGTACTCGTCGGCGTGGCGATAGACGACGATGAGAACGACGCCCTGCAGGCGGCGGAAAAACTTGCCAATCTCCGTATCTTCGCGGATGCCGCCGGCTTAATGAATCGGAGCGTGAAGGAGGTAGGCGGCAGCGTCTTGCTCGTTTCGCAATTTACGCTGCACGGCGACGCGCGTAAAGGCCGGCGGCCGTCATTCGTGCATGCTGCCCGGGAAGACGTCGCCAAACCTCTTTACGAAAGGGTCGGCGCGCTGCTCGAACGCGACGGAGTTACGGTCGCGTATGGCATATTCGGAGCGAAGATGGCGGTAGAACTCATCAACGACGGCCCCGTGACGATTTTGCTCGACACGAAGAAGCTGTTTTAACTGTTAGCGAAAATCAGCCGAGGTGCCGTCAAGATAATCAATGTGCGAGGCGGAGCAGCGCATCGCTTCGCCCTGCGCCGTACCGGGCGATCCGACGTCGAGCGTTACGACCCGGCGCTGCCCGGGATCGAGTTCTTTGTGCAGCTGCGTTGAGCCGACCAGTCGCGTGTAACGGAAGTCGTGATAGAAATCCACCGTCAAGCGCATGCCGGAGATCGGCTTCGTCGAATCATTTTGCACGTCAGCGGAAAGCGTAAAACCATGCGGCGAAGCGACCGCATCGCAGCGCTTCACCGAGAGCGGCGGTTTCGGCCGCCCGCAGGCCGCAAGCATGATGAGGGCAATCGCGGCCGCGCGTTTCACGGCGCGGAATCCGCAATGCGTTCGACGCGTAGGATTTTGTCGGACTCCACCAGCCGGCTCAAGACCCAATCGCCGCCGATCACGCGGCCGAAGACCGTGAAACTGCCGTCCAGGTGCCATTGCGGCGAGAGCGTGATGTAAAACTGCGTTCCTGCGGAATCGCGTATCGCGTGCGCGTTCGGCGGATCGGTGTAGTTCAATCCCATTGAGACGGCGCCGCTGTCCTGGTCGATTGGATTTTCTTCTGCCGGAATGGAGTAGCCCGCATCCCCGTTTCCGTTGCCGCTCGGATCGCCGCTCTGCACGACAAAATCCGGCACGATACGGAACCAAGGATTGTCGTCGTAGTAACCGGCGTTCGCGAGCCGCAAGAAGTTTTCGACCGTCATCGGGGCCCACTCCGGATAGAGTTCCAAATAGATGTTGCCTTTGGTCGTCGCGATCCGCATGCGCGGATGCGCACTATTTGCGGGCCCGGTCATCAACGAAGCGGTGGTCGGATAAAGGTGCGGCTCCGTAATGATTCCTTGCGGAGTCGGTCTAGACGGGCGCTTCGCCGGCGATCGGGGCCAAGCCGGGAGTGAAGCCAATGCATCGCGCTGCGCCGGAGGAAGGTGAACCAAAGCGGGGATCGCTTTGAAATGCTCGGTCGCCGCGCCGCCGTGCAGCACCGCGAGCGATTCGAGCGTCTGCTCTTGCACGCGCCACGATGGATCGTTGCGCAGCGGCTCGAGGAGTGCGGCCGCGAATGGCTGCGCGCGTCGGCCAAACGCGCGCACGGCTTCGATGCGGACCACTTCGTCCCGATCCGCAAGGCCGGCGCGCAAGATGTTCGCCGAGGCCGTCGTCGCAAAACCGCGATAGAGCGCCCACATCACGCGGCGGCGCACCACGGGATCCGTTTCGCTCGAATAAGCGCCTTCGAGCGCCTGTTGAGCGTCCGCAGCCGACGCGCCGCCGCCGAATGCCTCCAGAGCCAAGGCGCTACGCGCTCGCACGATTGGCGACCCATTGCGCAGCAGCGCGCCTAAGCGACGGACCGTCACAGCCGCTTGTCCGACGCTCAAGCTACGTCCGTCCGCCAAGCGGCCCACGGCATCAAGCGCGGCAACCCTGACGGCATCCGCCGGGTCGAGCAGCGCTGCGACGGCCGTCTGGACAGCGTCAGCCCCCCCGATCAGCCCGATGGCGTAGATCGCCATCGCCCGCACGGCGATATCACGATCGTTTGCGTGAAGGCGGAGATCCGCCAGCGCCTCCGGTCGCTTCGTTCTCCCCAGAGCCAAGGCGGCTCGCACTTGAAGCCGCGGGTTAGGCGACGCCAGGTATGCAAAGAGCGCCGGGCTTGCCAAGCGAGCCGACTCAAACGTCACAATCCGGCGATACGAATCGCTGGCAGTTTGATGAGGCGTGACGCCGAGCGTGCACAAGGTTACAACAGCGGCCATAGCGGCCGCGCGCTTCGTCACGACTCCCCCCAACTTTCTGGCTCGAACTTGCGTTCTAGTATATGGAGCAGCAGGATGCCGTCCTTCCCGGGCGGCGCTAGAACCGAGGTTAAGAAATCACCATGGACATCCCCACCACGCCGCGCGCTAAGAGGGCGGGCGGTATGACGGTCCGCGAAGCCGGCCAAAAAGGCGGCGAAGTCGTCAAGAAAAAGTACGGACCGGAATTTTACGAAGAGATCGGACGAAAGGGCGGCCAAGCCACGAAGAACGCGCACGGACATGCGTTCTACGAACAGATTGGCAAAAAGGGCGGCAAGAAAGGTGGCGAGGCGACCCGGGATCGCTACGGGCCGAATTTTTACGAACAGATCGGTCAAAAAGGCGGACAAAAGGTCAAGCAGCTCATTGAAGAGGGCAAGCGGGCAGCCGCTAAAAAGGCCAGCTCAGCGTTTCGCGCGCGGCGCTTTTGACGCTCGGCGCGTTGGCATGTGCAGTAGCGATAAGCGCGGGTCCACAGACGGCCCGCGCTATCGTCGTTGCGACGCCGCCACCCTCGGAGCGGGCACCCTCGGCAACGCCGTCCGGCACGCCGAACTCCACGCTCTTACCGATTGGCTCGAGCATTTTTTTGGTGCTCGACGGCACGATAAACTCACGCACTTCCAAAGGGGGAACGCTCGTTCGCGCGCATCTGCGCGACCCCATCGTGCTGAACGGCATTACGGTCGCCGCGGCCGGAACGCCGGCGGCCGTGCGCATCGTGCAAGTGCAACCCGCGCAAATGGGCAACGTCGACGGCTCGGTGGAAATTTACCTTGAGCCGATCACCATTGCGGGCGGTAGAACGCTCCCGCTTTCGACTCCCACCTCGCACATCGACCCGCACGTTTCCGCCGGACAAGCATCGACGCGCGGCATCACGGACACGGTCGGCGACATCCTGATCCCGTACCACTACCTCTATCACGTGCTGCGTAAGGGAATGGAAGTTGATTTGCGACCGGGCACAGCGATTCGCGGCCGCACCGCCGCCACGGTTGATGCCTCACACGGCGCCATCGCCGTGACAACGCCGCCGCCGTTTCCCGTAGCTGCCGACACGCCGCATCCTTATTTCTCGCCGGCGCCTATCGCGACGCCGCCGGGATTCCAGATTCCATCACCGAAGCCGTCGGCATGAATCGACGTCGCTTTTTTTTGGCAGCCGCACTCTGCGCGTTGCTGCCCACGTTTGCATTAGCCGCGGCGAAGCTTCCGGATAAACCGGTCGGTTCGGAAGTCGCTTTCGTCAGCGGAATCCAAAAGGATCTGATGGCGCGCTTCCCGACCGCGGCTCAGGCCGAGCAAGCCGGCTACTTTCGCTACACGAATGAAGACAATACCGGCGCAATCAGTTACGCGAACCTCCAGTGGAACAGCGCGGACCCGCAACATCCAAGCCAGCTCTGGTACGACGTGCACGGCAATCTGCTTGGCGCAGATTTCTCCGAACTCAAGACCGAGCACCCGTCGGCGCCGCAATTGTGGGGCGTGAATCCCGGTCGCTGGCTCGATTTCCCGCGTCCGCACGTGCATTACATCCTTAAGGAAGCCGACGGGACGATGCGCTACGGGTTGGCGGTGAGCGGCCGAGCATTTACGGGTGCAGGCGGCAACCTGAATGATCCGTCGCCGCAAACGATCGTTAAACTGGGCAAAGTGCCAAAGGGCGCTACCGTCGCGCGAGTCTTCACGTTTCCGGCGCTGTGGGATTTGATCGTATGGGTGAAGCCCAACCCTAATGGCGCTTTCGCCGACAAGAACCCGCTGGTGCATCCTTCCGCCAACGCTGAAAAAGACTCGATGTAGCTTACGGATTAACTCCGCAGTACTTGCCGGCGATCCCTAACGCCAGGTCGGCCGACTTGTCTTCCGCGTCCGCAATGACGTCGCGCTGCCCGTTGAACTTGAGATAACTCTTAACGTCGCGCATCTCCGCCGGCTTGCTTTGTTCGGCGAGCTGATTCTCATAGCTGTTCGCGTCAGGGCCGGGCTTGAAATCCATCATGGCGCGAGCGACGCCCAAGAGATCCTGCGAAAGTTGGTACTGCTTGTTGTAGGCCAACTGCAACTTTTCCGCAAGCATGTGAATGGCTTTGGCCTGATCCGCATCCTTCGTCAAACGTTCGCCCGAGCGGAGCGCGTTGATTTGCTGCTGCATGTACGGCAAGTTCTTCTGCAGGTCGCCGACGTAGCGGATCAGCTTTGCGCGCTCGTCCGCGTAGCGAATCTGGTAATCGGGCTTAGTAAAGACGCTGTTGATGTCGTCCAGTTGGACGCTGACGCCGTCCAAGGTGCGATCGTTGGCCAGCATCGGCGCGACCGTTCCGTTAAAGTGATTGGCAAGCGATGTACAGTACGGCGTCGAGCGCACGGATGCGATCGTGCGTAACGTCGCTTCGGGCGAAGGTGAGGGAGACGGCGGCGCCGCGGCCGCGAGCAGGATAGCCAGCGCTAAGGCCGGCGCTTTATTCATTGCTCCAATAGTCTTTGAGAGCCTTGCCGCGCGACGGGTGACGCAATTTACGCAGCGCTTTGGCTTCGATCTGCCGAATCCGCTCGCGCGTCACGCCGAACTCTTGGCCCACTTCTTCTAACGTTCGCTGATGGCCGTCTTCCAACCCAAAACGCAGGACAAGCACTTTGCGTTCGCGTTCCGTCAAATTGGCGAGCACGTCGTGCATCTTTTCTTTCAGCAGCATGACTGAGGCTGCTTCGGCAGGGGCGACGGCTTCCTGGTCTTCGATGAAGTCGCCGAGATGCGAATCTTCCTCTTCGCCGATCGGCGTTTCGAGCGAGATAGGCTCCTGGCTGATCTTCATCACCTCGCGTACCTTTTCGGGGGTAAGGCCCATCTCGATTGCAATCTCTTCGACGGACGGATCGCGCCCAAGCTCTTGAAGGAGCTGACGCGAGATCTTGATCAAGCGATTGATGGTCTCAACCATGTGAACCGGAATGCGGATCGTCCGTGCTTGATCGGCAAGCGCGCGCGTTATGGCCTGGCGAATCCACCACGTCGCATACGTGGAGAATTTGTAGCCCTTCCGGTAGTCGAACTTCTCGACCGCGCGGATCAACCCCAGATTGCCCTCTTGGATGAGGTCCAAGAACTGCATGCCCCGGCCGACGTACTTCTTTGCGATCGAGACGACGAGACGCAGATTTGCCTCGGTCAGCTGGCGCTTTGCTTCCTCACCCGTGACCACGGTGGCGGAGTTGGCGGCGCCGTCTTTGCCGGCTTCCGCTTCGCCCGCCTCAATGCGCATCGCGAGGTTCTTCTCGTCGTCCATCGAGAGCAGCGGCACGCGTCCGATCTCTTTGAGGTACATGCGCACCGGATCGTCCAGCGCCAAGCTGGCCTGAATCGTTTCTTCCTGACTCTCCTCTTCCGCCTCCGGCTTCTCATCTTCGGCATCTTCGATAACCTCAACGCCGGCAGCGTTAAGCTCGGTCATCAACTCATCGAAGATCTCGGCTTCTTTGACGTCATCCAGCGATTCGGCGAGCTTGCCGACCTCGGTGTTGATTTCATCGAGCGTGATCGAGCCGCGCTTTTTGCCGCGATCGACAATGCGCTTTTTGAGCTCTTCCACCGAAGCGGGAGCCGCTTCGATCGTTATGGCGCCGCCGCTTGGCGACGCCGGTTTCTTGCGTGGCACTGATTCCTTACTTCTTCAATTTGGCGACGAGCGTATCGAACTCGTCACGCAGCTCGCTGCCGATGCTCTGTCCGGCGCCCAAGAGTTCGTCTATTTGCCCTGACAGCTCCCGGTAACGCAATTCTTCGTCTTCCCGTTGCAGGTGCTCCACAACCCGTTCCAAGTGGGTCCGGCGGTCGGCAGTCTGCGCATACGGCAATGTCGAACTGCGATCGCGCCTCCCGAGCGAAGCCAGCGCCGCCGTGGCTTCTTCATCCTCTACGAAGAGCCCGAAGACGTCGGAGGTCTGGCGCAGTTCGGCGGCGCTGCCGGTCATGCGCGCATAGATCCGGCGATAGACCGGGTCGCGAAAGCGCGACGCGGGGATCGCACCGGAAAATTCGTGCACGAGTTCAGGCTCCTCCACGAACATCGCAAGGACCTCGCGTTCAAAGGAAGACGGTTTGACGCGCAGACCGGTGTACCGCGTAGGGGACGAAGCCTGTAACGTCCGAGGACCGAAATTGGTTGCGTTTGCGAGAAAGCGGCTGTTCCGCAGATCGTTTTCGCTCACCCCCAAGCGTTTGGCTATCCACACGCGCCAGCGATCCCACTCCTGTACGGGCGTCATGCGCCGAATCACTGCCTCCGCTTCACGCGCGACGGCCGCCGGCGATACAAACCCGCTTTGCAGCCTGCGCACCTCGCCTTCCAAACGGAACTCAATCGCGGGCTTGGCTGCATCCAGCAGCGCGCGAAAAGCCGCTGCGCCCTCACTCCGGATGAAACTGTCGGGATCGGCATTCGCAGGCAACAGGACAATTCGCACGCTGGTTCCCGCGTGTTCGACCGCACCCGCCGCCGCTTCAATCGCCTTCGCGGCGGCGGCGCTACCGGCGGCATCGCCGTCGAAGCAGAGATAGACGCCGTCGGCATACTTGCCGAGCTCCTTTGCCTGTTCTTGCGTGAAGGCCGTTCCAAGCGAAGCGACGGCGTTGTCGAAACCGGCTTGATGCAAGGCGATGCAGTCGAGATAACCCTCCACGACGATGAGGGTGCGATCTTGCGCCGTTGCGCGTCGCGCGATATTGAGGGCAAAGAGATGACGCCCTTTCGTGTAGACGGGCGTCGTGGCCGTATTGAGATACTTGGGCTCCGCATCGCCGAGCGCCCGCCCGCCGAACGCGGTCACCTCGCCCGTCAGCGCGTATGTCGGGATCATCAGGCGGTTCCGGTAGAAGTCGTAGTAGTCGCGCTCGCCGCGTTTCAACAGCCCGGCCAGTTCGGCTAACGCCGGCTCGACGCCGTTGCGCTGCAACTCTGCGGCTAACGCGTTCCAGTCGTCCGGCGCGTAGCCGATATGGAAGCGCTCGAGGCTTGCGGCCGATATGCCGCGGCGCGCACAATACTCGCGCGCCGGCGCCCCTTTGGGGTGCGCCAGCATGCGTTCGAAAAAGGACGCCGCCAACGCATTGCATTGGTAGATCGCCTCGCGTTCCGTACGGGATCGCGCGGCACGCGGATCTTCGGTTTCCAGTGCGACGCCGGCACGCTGTGCGAGCATGCGAACCGCGTCGGGGAACGCGACGTTCTCAATGCGCTGCGCGAAGGTGATGACGTCGCCGCCCGCGCCGCATCCGAAACACTTAAAGAAACCTTTGTCGGGATGCACGTGGAACGAGGGCGTTTTTTCGGCGTGGAATGGGCAGAGGCCGACCAAATCGTTGCCCCGCTTGTGCAGTGAAACGTACGAGCCCACGAACTCCGCGAGGTCCACGCGGGCATGAATCTCTCGAACGACGCCGGCATCGAAACGCATGGGCGATACTGTTCTGCGGCGCGCCGGAAAATCGTGCCGGCACGCGAATTCCCTCCGGCGTCGCATGAAACGGATCTTCGATCCGGTCCATCATTTCATCGAGCTGCACGCCGCCGAAGCGCGCCTCTTGGACGCGCCCGTGCTGCAGCGCATGCGCAAGCTCCGGCAGCTGGGCCTCGCCTATCTGGCATTTCCGTCGGCAGAACATTCACGCTTTAGTCACGCGCTGGGCGCTCTGGCGATGGGAACACGCGCGTTCGATGCGATCGTACGGCATGGCGCCGAGTTTGCGAGCGGCGAGCGCGATCTGCAGTATCAGCGACGTCTGCTCCGTGCGGCGTTGCTGCTGCACGATATCGGTCACGGGCCGTTCAGCCACGCCTGCGAAAGCGTGCTCGGGGTTCGGCACGAGGAACGCACTCGCGCGCTTCTGGAGCTGCCGCAGCTGCGCGAGCATTTGGCGGCGCTCGATGTCGACCCGTCGCACGTGCTCGGACTGATCGTCGGCACCGCGGGCGACGCATATCCTGTCTTAACCGAGCTTGTGAGCGGTCCAAACCTCGATGCCGATCGCATGGACTATTTGCTGCGCGATGCCTACTTTACCGGCGTCTCGGGCGGCCGTTACGACGTCGATCAACTCGTGACGTCGCTGCGCGTTTTTAATGCGGGTGGAGCGCCGGTGCTCGGCATCGATCGCCGCGGCGTCATCGCGCTCGAAGCATTCGTGCTTGCGCGCTATCTGATGTTTGCCGCCGTCTACTTCCATCACACGACACGTATGTTCGAACGAATTCTTCAGCAGGCGTTACGCGAGCTGATTCCCGATCCGCGCCGGCTTGATCCAATTGAAGCGTTTCTGGAGTGGGATGATTTTCGGGTCTTCAACGACCTTCGGGACTCAAATTCCGAAGCGGCGCGCGCATTGTTGGAGCGGATTCGCGTATATGCCTTGGCAGCGGAATTCAATGCGCAGCGGGATCTCGAAACGTTCGACCGCTGCGCCGCGGCGCTACGGGAGCGCTACGGAGATGCGGTGTGGAGCGACGAGCAATCGCAGTTGCTGCACCGCTTGCCGCTGCAGGCTGATGCGGAAGAGCGGACTGTTTGGGTCGGCGGGCAGGGGGCGATCATCGACGCACGCGAGGCTTCAGACTTGATCGCGAAGCTCTCGGGAAAAGCATACTGGCGCAAGCTTTTCGTCGAGCGAAAACTGGTCGACGTCGCGGAGGCGCGCGCACTCTGCCGGCAGAACGCCCGGCCATGATCTGCGCGCTGGCGCTGCTGACGACAACGCTCGCACCGCCGCCGATTCATCCGCGACCGTACGGCCGCGGAAAGGCGTACTACCACCAAACGGCCCTCGCGCCGTATGCCTTCGCCAATACGATTCTGCGGCTATCGTTCGACTTTTCACGCGGCATCGTTGACGGCGACGCGACCGACGTGGTAACGCCGAAGCGCGCCGGACTGCGCGAGGTGAGCTTCAACAGCGTGGGTTTACGGTATACGAGCGTGACGATAAACGGTGCCGCCGCCGCATACCACGTCGCCGGCGATCATCTCTACGTCGATCTGCCCCAAGGCGCTCGCCCTACTGAAGCCTTCGCGATCGAGGCGCGATATACGGCTCGGCCGACGCGCGGCATCTACTTTATCCGGCCCGATCGCTTTTATCCGGGCATGCAGCCGGAAATCTGGTCGCAAGGCGAGACCGAAGACAATAGACGCTGGTTTCCCACGTGGGACGAGCCCAATCAAAAGACGCCCGTCGAGCAGATCATCACCGTGCCCGCCAGCTGGACGGTCATTGCCAATGGGCATCTGAAATCGCAAGCGTCGCTGGGCACTTCGTCGACGTGGGATTGGATCGAACCATCACCGATCTCGACCTACCTCATTGCGTTTACGGCAGGTCCTTACGTCAAGTTCCACACCGTGCGCAATCGCAGAGGACAGGATTTGCCGGTCGACTTTTTCAGCTCCCCAGCGGACGCAAAATGGGCGCCGCTCTGCTTTGGCCGGACGCACGAAATGGTCGCCTTTTTCGAGAGCATCATCGGCGTGCCGTTTCCATGGGAGAAATACGACCAAACCGCGGTCGAGCGATTCACGGCCGGCGGAATGGAAAACGCGTCCGCAACGACGCAGACTGAACTGGCCATTCATCCACCCCAGTACGATCTGGAACAACCGTGTGATGAACTCGTTTCGCACGAGCTCGCGCACCAATGGTGGGGAGACGACGTCACCACGTCCGATTGGCCGAACATCTGGCTCAACGAAGGCTTTGCGACCTATTTCGAAGAGCTTTGGACCCAGCACCACTTCGGCGAAGCCCAATTCGAATACGAGCGTTGGCACGCGCAGCAGGAGTATTTCGACGAAACGAAGCGCTATTGGCGCCCGATCGTTGACTACGTCTACGCGACGGCCGACGATTCGTTCGATGCCAGCGGCTATCCAAGGCCCGGTGAAGTGCTCCACATGCTCCGCTACATGCTCGGAGATCAGCGCTTTTTCGGAGCGCTGCGCGACTATCTGAACGAATACGCGCACAAGAACGCGGACACGGGAACCTTCTTCGCTTCCATCAATGGCTCGCTCGGCCGCAATTTGGACTGGTTCAAGCAAGAATGGTTTTATCGTGCGGCCTACCCGCACTTTTTCGTGTCGGAACGGTATAGCCGCCGTTCCCACGCGCTTATCCTGGATGTGCGGCAACGCAATCACGACGGAAAACCGTTCAGGATGCCCGTCAATGTCGCCGTGTACTACGGCACGACCTTCAGAACGATGGGATTCACGGCTGACTCAAACCATCAAGCCGTTTGGATCGCCGGAATTTCAAGCACACCCAAGATGGTGCTCTTCGATCCGAACGACAACATCTTGCGAAAACTGGACGATCGCAAGCCGATGGCGGAATTGGGCTATCAAGCATTGCACGCGCCCTACGTCGCCGATCGTCTGTGGGCGCTCGAACAACTCGGCAACGCGCGAGGCCGCGACAAGGCGATGGCTCGCAGCCTGGTGCGTGAAGCAATTCTATTCGATCCGTTCTACGGCGTTCGCGTGGACGCATTAGATGCGGCTGCATCGCTCGACGATGCGCAAGCGATCGACGCAGCGTTGCGCGGTCGCGATCCTCGGGTCGTCATTGCGGCCGGCGACGAAGTGGAGAATCTGCAAACTCCAAGCGACCGTGCATTGATCGCAGACCTGCGCCGCCTGAGCGCCTCATCAAACGTGTTGATTGCCGGCGCGGCTCTACGCGGCCTCGGAGCGACGAAAGCGCACGCCGCCTACGCCTTGCTGGTTGACGGGCTTCGGCGCCACGCCTTCAGAGAACCGATCGCGCGGGGCGCGCTGTTGGGGCTCGCTTCCTACGGCGATCTGCGCGCTGTTCCGCTGCTGGAAGCGCACGCGGCGTACGGTGTCCCCGACGCCGAACGTCCGGATGCGATCACGGCGCTCGGTATGCTCGGCAAACGCAAGCCCGCGCTCGTGGAATCGTTTTTGATTCGGCTTGCGCAGCACGACCCGTATTTCCGCGCACGCACGGCGGCGGTGCGCGCGTTGGGTCGCCTCGGCGCGTCATCCGCGATTCCGGCGTTGCAGCAGATTGAAGCGAACGATACCGAAAGCGGCGTGCAAGCCACCGCGTGGGACGCGATCGCCAACATCAAGGACTCAGTGCGTCGCTCCAATCGCCGCTTGCGCCGCGGCTAAGCGCGCGATCGGAACGCGGTACGGCGAGCACGAAACGTATGCCAAACCCAAGTGATGGCAGAACGCGATGCTCGAGGGCTCGCCGCCGTGCTCCCCGCAGATTCCTATCTTTATATCCGGCCGCGCCGCGCGCCCGCGGCGCACAGCTTCCTCCATCAACTGCCCAACGCCCTCACGATCCAGCACCATGAACGGATCCTCTTTGAGAATCTTCAGTTCCAAATAGCGCGGGATGAAGGTCACTTCGGCGTCGTCGCGACTGTAGCCATAGGTCGTTTGCGTTAAATCGTTTGTCCCGAATGAGAAAAACTCCGCAGTCGCGGCAAGTTCGCCGGCGACGATGCACGCTCGCGGCAGCTCGATCATCGTTCCGATGCGATAGGGAACGTCGACCCGGCGTTCGGCAATGACCGCGTCGGCGATCGTGCGCGCCGCGTCCGCGGTAAACTGCATCTCTTCTGCGCGGCCGACGCCCGGAATCATCACCAGCGGGCGGACGTCGATTCCTTCGCTGCGAAGCATGCATGCCGCCTCGAAGATCGCTCGCACCTGCATCGCGTAGATTTCGGGATAGAGAATGCCCAAACGGCAAACGCGCAAGCCCAGCATTGGATTTTGTTCGTGCAGTTGCTGCACGCGCCGCAGCACGCGCATCCGTTCGCGATATTCGGCGGAATTGTCGCCTTGACGTAACCGCAGTTCGGTCGTTTCCACCAGCAGCGATTCCAGCGAAGGAAGAAATTCGTGCAAAGGCGGATCGAGCAGGCGAATCGTTACGGGCAGCCCTTGCATGACGCGAAGGATCTCCTCAAAATCGCCGCGCTGATACGGCAGCAACGCTTCGAGCGCCGATGCACGCGCTTCCGCCGTGTCCGAGAGAATCATCTCTTGAACGATCGGCAGCCGCTCTTGCTGCATGAACATGTGCTCGGTACGGCACAAACCGATCCCCTCGGCACCGAGTTCCCGCGCCTTGCGCGCGTCTTGCGGCGTGTCGGCGTTGGCCCACACCTCCAGCGTTCGTGCATCGTCCGCCCACCGCAGAAATGCGGTGAGCCACGGCGGCAGCTCAGAGGGCGGATCGATCAGCGCCAGCTGCCCCATGACGACGTCTCCACTGGTGCCGTCGATCGTGATCCAATCGCCTTCTTGGATTGATGCGTTTCCCAGTTTCGCTCGACGGTTGCGCCGGTCGATCTGCAGCGCTTCACATCCGGAGACGCACGGTTTTCCCATGCCGCGGGCGACGACGGCGGCGTGTGACGTCGCGCCGCCTTTTGCCGTCAGAACGCCTTGCGCCGCGATCATGCCATGCACGTCGTCCGGCGTCGTCTCTTCGCGTACCAGGATGACCGCTTCGTGGGCATCGCCGCGTTGTTGCGCGGTGTCGGCATCGAAAACGGCTCGGCCGGACGCCGCTCCGGGCGACGCGTTCAAACCTTTGGCCGCGGCAGCGTAGTGCTGCGTGGCGTCGATGCGTGCATGAAAGAGTTGATCCAGCGATGCGGCCGGCACGCGCGCCAACGCTTCGCGCCGGTCGATGATGCCTTCGGCCACTAAATCCGCCGCAATCTTCACCGCCGCCTCGGCGCTTCGCTTCCCGGTGCGCGTCTGCAGCATGTACAGTTTGCCCCGCTCGATCGTAAACTCGAGGTCCTGCATGTCGCGGTAGTGCCGCTCTAGCCGCGAAGCGATCTCCATGAACTGCCGGTAAATCTCCGGTTGCGACCGCTGCAGGTCCGCAATTTTTTCGGGGGTCCGGATGCCGGCGACGACGTCTTCCCCTTGCGCGTTGCGGAGGTACTCGCCGAATATTTGGCGCTCGCCCGTGTTGGGGTTGCGCGTAAAGGCGACGCCCGTTCCAGAATCGTCCCCCATATTTCCGAAGACCATCGCGACGACGTTGACCGCCGTTCCCCAATCGTCGGGAATTTTGTGATACCTGCGGTAGTCCGCGGCGCGTTTGGATTGCCACGAATCGAAAACGGCGCGAATTGCCAGATTCAGTTGCTCTTCAACGTCCTGCGGAAATTCGCGGCCGCTCACGTCCCGCATGATCGCTTTGAAGCGTTCGCATAAGTCTTGCCATGCCGCGGCATCGAGCTGCGTATCTCGCTCGACACCCAACGCGCGCTTGCGCTCCTCGATGCACGATTCGAACCGATCTTTTTCAATGTGCAGCACCACCGAGCCGAACATCATGATGAAGCGCCGGTACGCGTCCCACGCAAAGCGGGCATCGCCGCTCAATCGTGCGAGGCCCTGCACGGTGGCATCGTTCAAGCCGAGATTGAGAATCGTATCCATCATGCCCGGCATGGAAACGCGCGCACCGCTGCGTACGGAGACCAGCAGCGGTGCATCGGGATCGCCGAACCGTTTGCCGGTTCTTCGCTCCAGCTCCCGCATTGCAGCCGTGACCGCGTCTTGCAAACCCGGCGGATATCGCCGGCCGCAGGCATAGTACTGCAGACAGACGTCGGCGGTGATCGTAAAGCCGGGCGGAACCGGAAGCCCGGCGCGCGTCATCTCCGCGAGACCTGCGCCTTTGCCGCCGAGCAAATCGCGCATCTGCGCTGAACCTTCCTCAAAAAACCAGATCGGCTTTTCCGCCGCCGTGGTTTTCGACGCGCTACTGGACACGATCGCGCAGGTAGGCTTCCAAGGCCTCGATCGCAATGCGCTCTTGCTGCATGGAATCGCGTTCGCGCACCGTCACGGCTCTGTCCGCAAGCGTTTCATAATCCACGGTCAGACAGAACGGCGTGCCGATTTCATCTTGGCGCCGATAGAGCTGGCCGATGTTGCCTTCGTCGTATTGCGTGCGAAAGCGCTTTCGAAGGCGCTGCTCAACCTCGCGCGCTCGCGCGACGAGTTCGGGTTTGTTTCGCGCAAGCGAGAAAATTGCCGCCTGCACCGGAGCAATCTTCGGATGAAAGTGTAACACCACACGTTCGGTGTCCTTGCCGGCAGGGTCTTTACCGCTCTGCTGCTCGTAGGCGTCGATGAGAAAGGTGAGCGCCGTACGGTCCATGCCCGCGGAGCTTTCGATAAGCAGCGGCGTGTAATGCTTCTTCGCCGCCTCATCGTAGAAGCGCAAGTCTTTCCCCGAGAGCGCCATGTGAGCGTCGAGATCGTACGTGCCGCGGTGCGCGATCGACTCCAGTTCCCCCCAGCCCCATGGGAAGAGATATTCCACGTCGATGCCGGCCTTTGCATAGTGCGGGCGCTCTTGATCGCCGAGTTCGTAGAAGCGCAGCCGCTCCGGCTTGATCCCGTACTGCGAATACCAGTTTCGGCGCAGCTCCACCCATTCTTTGAACCATTCGACGTCATTACCGTCGTCCGGCACAAAATATTCCAATTCCGCCTGTTCGAATTCACGTAGACGGAACGTAAAGTTTCCTGGTGTAATCTCGTTGCGGAACGATTTGCCGATCTGCGCGATGCCGAACGGCGGCTTCTTGCGCGCCGACTGATAGACGTTCTTAAAGTTGACGAAGATGCCCTGAGCCGTTTCCGGCCGCAGATACGTTTGCGATGCCGTATCTTCCATCGGACCGACGAAGGTCTGCAGCATCAAATTGAAGTTGCGCGGTTCGGTGAACGAATTTTTGCTGCCGCAGTCAGGGCACTGATCCAGCGACTTCAGGTGGTCGGCGCGAAAGCGATGCTTGCAGACTTTGCAATCGATCATGCGATCGTGAAATTGGTCGATGTGCCCCGACGCCTTCCAAGTGAGCGGGTGCATGACGATGGAGGAGTCAAACGCGACCACGTCGTCACGCAACTCAACGTTTTCGCGCCACCAGGCTTCTTTGATGTTGCGTTTCAGCACGGCTCCCATTGGCCCATAATCGTAGAAGCCGCCGATGCCGCCGTAGATTTCGCTGGACTGAAAGATAAAGCCGCGCCGTTTTGCCAGCGCGGCGATCTCGTCAATAGCGACATCTTGCCCTTCCGCCATAGGGCTCACGGATATTCGAACGCTGGTTGCAACCGCCTGCGTGGCCCCGAAGCGTTCGCTGAATCGCCGGCCGCAGCGGTGTGGCGGCGGCCGTACTATGGCTGCAACCATTTACAACCAATCGCGGTTCGGGGACAACGGCAAAGTCGCCGATTTGCAACTCCAATTCAGCGGGGGGAATTCATGTCGACTCAACGAGGGAGCTATCACGCGGTCACGCCTGTTATGAATGCGCTGTACGCGCCAGGCAAAGTGCTGAGCCAGAGCGGTTTGGAGCCAAAGCTTCTGGATTTGGTCAATATGCGCGCCTCACAACTTAACGGCTGCGCTTTCTGCTTGCACTTGCATGCCCTGGAGGCCGAAATGCATGGCGAAGAACGCAAGCGGTACGACGTCCTGCCCGCATGGCGAGAAGCCGAAGAATGGTTTACTCCTCGCGAGCGCGCCGCATTGGAATGGACCGAAAGTCTGACGTTCGTTGCGCAAACGCAGGTCCCTGATGACGTGTATGCCCGCGTCGTTGAGGAATTTTCGGCCGAAGAGCTGAGCTTACCTCACGCTCGCGATAACGTCGATCAACGCATGGAATAGATTCAATGTCGCCTTCCGGACATCACCGGACGGCGCGGAGGCGCTGTTCCGCCGAACGTATCAGGTGAAAGCTTGAATGCATTTGTGCTCCTGCGCAAAGAAATCGCACCGTTCTCGTATCTTATTTTGAATCAACCTCCGCAAGTGTCTTAGCGTCGACGGAATACTTTTTCGCCGTACCTGAATTGGACAGTGGGATTTTCCAGATCCAGTACGTTGCTTTGCTTGGCTGATTGAAAAGGATCGCGCAACGACAACGGCGACCGTTACCGGTGGAACGCAACACGGCATCGATTGCCTGAACTCCGCGTACCGGCACTACGGCGACCCTTGGCCAATGCAGTATTGCCTTCGAATACTGTGGCACGCCGTGAGCGGAGGGAACGTTGTTGGCAAACACCGTCCTCGGATCGAGAAGCGGCCTGCCTTTTTTTACCAAAGTGGAAAATTGGAGAATCTGCGAGGGGCCTATGAGCACGCTACGGCCGTTTCCCGGTGCAAGGCGCTGCGCGCGATCGATCACGTTCTGCGGGGCGCCCAGCCACGTGATCGTTATCCTCGAAAGCATGCTTTCCGTCGCAGCTAGGCTTTGCGCCGGCGATGCCTTCATCATTGCTTCCTTGATCCGCGCGGCGTCGTCGCGGGCAATGTACCGCTTTACAACAACGACGGTCTCTCGACCGATCTGCCAGTGGTCGACCTTCATAAGATGCGGCATCGCCGAGCCCATTGGACTTTCCGTTTGTCCTGTGTTCACGGCTGTTGAATCAAAGAGCGAGAACCCGACATGAAAATGCGCACGATCGCTGTGATAATCGAGCGTGAAGAAGCTCGGATGCTCCGCCGGCGAAAATGCAATCCATCGAATGTGCGTGCCGCGCGGGATTCCAACGGGAAGGACGACAGGAAACGTCGCATGCTGCACCGCTTTGCGCAAATCCGCAGCCATCGGCTCGCGCACCATCGCGAAGGAGCGAACGGCCACGGCTGCATTGCCGCCCGACAGCCAAACGCGCACGCCATCGTAGATCTGCTGGCCAAAGCCGATTCCGGTGCCTACGGCGGCAACACAGATTGCGCCACAGGCGACGGCGGTGCGGAAACGACTGTGCAAAGTGGCCGCGCGGGAGCGGCTGCGAATCGTTTCCATAGAGATTTCAGGAACGGGAAGCTGCGATATTGCGCTTTTCCCCATCGCGGAAAAATCAGAAGGCATGTTGCTTCATCTCCGGAGGCGTAGGCCGCTCTTCAACAGCATAGTCGCCGAGAAGGTGGCGTAAATGCTCGCGCGCTCGCGCAAGTCTCGTCCGCACGGTTGGATGCGGTATGCGTAGGATAGCGGCAATCTCGTCACTCTTCAGATCATCGAAATAGAACAAAACCGTAACGTCGCGGAGGGCGGGTGACAGATCTGCCAGCGCACGCCACACATCGATCGTAGTTGCGACCTCGCTTTTCGAGCCGAGCTCGTACATTGGTGCGGCGGTAATTTCGTGCCGGCGCCGAGCCCGAGCTGATTCGCGGATCACGATCCGGTATAACCAGGCATCGAACGCGTCCGCGTTGCGAAGGCTTCGGATTTTTCGATGAACGATTACACAGGCTTCCTGCGCGGCGTCCTGCGCAAGACCGCAGTCACCGATGATCGCCGCGGCTAGCCGAAAGCAGTGTGGCCAAACTACGGCGATAAGCTGCTCTGCGGCGGCTTTGCCACCACTCAGAGCGGCAGAAACGAGATCCGGCGACGCCCAGCGTGCCATATGCCTACTCCTCTCGTGGCGCTGACTACCTAAAGAGGAGCGCGTGGGGCCGAAATGTTTCGTCTGGAGGATGTCGCCGGATTCAACCTACGTGTCATACCGCGCTGAGAGGGCGCGGTCTCCGAAGAACCGGCGACTTTGCCGTCGTCGACAAATTGATGACGCCTGTAGAGGCTCACTGCGCGCTCGTTGTTCTCCATCACCGATAAGGCGACGCGGCTGGCTCGTCGCTCGCGCGCCCATTGAATGACTGCGCTAATCAACGCATCGCCAACGCGTCGTCCACGCGCGAACGGTGCGACCCACATGGAGATCAGTTCGACTTCGCCGTCCTCGCCTAAGTGCGTAGCGCTCACCATGCCGGCTGGCTTTCCATCGAGTTCGGCAACAAGATTGAACGGAACATCGGCAAGGCGCCTGCGCCACCTTTGCTCCGTATCGCCTTCGCCTTGCCAGTCCTCGAATTTTGTGCAGAATGCGTAGGGTGCTTCACGCAGCGCCTGCAAGCGCACTTCCCGCCAAACCCGCCATTCATCGGCACCGACATTGCGAAGATTGAGCACTACCGCTCGGTCACTTTAATCTCGGCTTCCGCTGTCTGTTCAGCACCGTCCGTATGGGCGAGGATGTTCAGCAGTTTGCCGAACGGGTCGCGCACGTAGAAGCGACGCACTCCCCATGGCTCATTAGCGGGACCGTATTCTACCGGCAAGGCGGCATCAACAACTCGTTTGAGAGCTTCGTCAACATCATCGACTTCAATCGATAAATCTGGCGTTGGTGTTCCCGAACCGCCTTGAGATGCGAAGCTGATCTGTACGCTCATCTGCTCCGGCGAACCATATGTCGCGATCCAGCCGTGGTCCATCAGCAGTTCAAGGCCCAGAACGCCTTTGTAGAATCGCTTTGCTGTGGCGACATCGGGCGCTTGGACGTTCGCGACGATTCGTTTTACGAGCATATGCTACCGGTGTTCGAGCGTTCGCTTCTGCGTTCCTGAGCCGACGGTCGTTTTGCTTGCCGTTGTTGCGACAACACTGCAGTAATGGAGCGCTTCATTATTTCGCTATGGGAAGGTAACGCTGATTAACTCCTTCGACGTGCCCGAAGGTTCCGAGTCGCTCATCGCCGGTGCTATTCGAGGTAGTTTCCAGCGCGTTAAGATGACGAAGGGGCAGCAACCTTGTGGACCTTGGGCTGTGAGTCAGCCCGAAGCTGTCCGCAGGCCGCGGTGATGTCGCGGCCCATGTTTTGCCGCACCGTCGTTGGAACCCCCGCGGCATCAAGAATGCCGGCGAAGCGCCAAATCCGATCCTGCGGCGTGGCTTCAAACGCTCCGTCCGGCGTCGCATTGTACGGGATTAGGTTCACGTGGTAGAGTCGACCAGCCATTAGCCGCGCGAGCTGATGCGCGTGCTCCTGGCTGTCGTTGATGCCGCGCAGCATGACGTACTCAAAGAACACTTTGCGGCGGGACTTTCGCACGTAGCGCTCGCAGGCGGCGAAAAGCTGCGCGAGCGGAAACTTGCGATTGACCGGCATGAGCCTGCTGCGAAGTTCGTCGTTCGGCGCATGGAGCGAGATCGCCAGATTGACCTGCAATTCCTCATCGCTAAAGCGGTCGATTTTGTCCGCTAAGCCGACGGTTGAAATTGTGATGTGCCGGCTTCCAAGGCCAAAACCGCGCGGATCGCGCAACAGCTTGACCGCGCCGATGACGGCGTCGTAGTTGTGGAACGGCTCACCCATGCCCATGAACACCACGTTGGTGATCCGCTTCCCCTTGCGGCGTAAATCGGCTGCGAAGAAGCGCGCCTGATCGAAGATTTCGGTCGCCCGTAGCTGGCGCGTGAAGCCGCCTTGCCCGGTCGCGCAAAACGCGCAGCCGAAGGCGCACCCGGCCTGCGAGCTGATGCAGACGGTCGTCCGGTCACCGTGGTGTTCCATCAACACGGCCTCGACTTCCGCGCCGTCGTGCAGCGCGAAAAGCGCTTTGGTCGTCTGCGCGTCGGCAGAATGTTGCACCGCGATCGGTGCAATCCCGGAGAAAAACAAACCACGTTCGCCCAAAGCTTCGCGCAACTGCGCCGGCAACGTCGTCACCTCTGCGACTTCGTCCACCAACTCTTTATTGGCTGCGCGATAGATCTGATCGAGCCGGTATGGCTTCAGATCAAAGTGGCGCGCGAATGCTTCCGCGTCTTCGAAACCGATCTCGCGCGACCGCTCATTGAACCAGAGCAAGCGCGCACCATCAATAGGCTCCGTCATGGGTTATGAAAGGTAACGATGAAAAGATAGTTGCCCGGAACAGGGCTGCAGTATGCCGATCCCGGCTTGTATGTCGACGCGCGCGCCGCCGCCAGCGTGGCGTCATCAAACGCAGCAAGCCCGGAAGGTCCCCATATGGACGCGTCGGCCACCGAGCCATCGGCGTTGATCGCCACCTCGGCAGCCGCAGTCGCCGCGCCTGTGAAACTGCCGCCAAGGATCCTTGGGAAATCCGGCGAGCTTTGCTTCGTCACCGATGGAGGCTTAAATGGCTCGCTGCAGTTCGTCGCTTTCAGCGCCTGGGAACGCTGGGCGGCGATAATCGAGGACCCTTCATTCGGCAGCGCCGAGAGATCGTCGCGATCTTTCGGGTCCAACGTGAAGCCGCGCGGCATTCGGGGCGTGCGTACTATAGGATCGGGCGGCGAGGGCCGGCACGTAACCGGCCCACGGCGCTCCCAATCGAACGGCGCGCTTTTCCATGCCCGTGCCTGCGAAATCCAACCATGGACGATTTTGACGGGCGACGGAAAGCTCGCATACATTACCGGAGAAAACCATCCCTCGCGCGTGAAGGTGCTCCATGGTCCGGAGTAATGGAGATCGCGCTCGTGAAGCGGCGTGGATGGAACGTCCACCGTAAACCAACCTGCATCCGTATCGAACGCAATGCGGGCAGCCACAATACGCGACCCGTATGCGCTAAGCTGCATCCCGTACATTCTCGCCGCTCCGGCTGATGCGGGCCCGACCGCACTCCATGCTATTCTCGCGGGGCAGAACTCCACCATCGCACTCGCTTTTGCCGTGAATGCGAACAAAGCCGCGGCCGTAGCAGCGGCGGCCCAGAGCATCCGTTTCATCGCTCCTGCACTTGAGTTAGACTTCAAAGAGCCCCACCTGTTCGGGCAACGCTACTTGCGGCGCTGGTTCTGCCTCGAGGTGATCCAAGCGCTCGCGCACCGCTTTTAAGTCCGACCACACTTCCCGTTTTGTCTGCGTTAGCGCCTCGCCACCCTGACGCAACAAGTATGCCGGATGGTACGTTACCATGAGTGCAGTGCGCCCCGGGCCGTCATACCACCGGCCGCGGCCTCGCGTAATGCTGAACGCATCACCCAAAAACGACTTGGCGGCCGGTGCGCCGCATGCCAAAATGACGTGCGGCGAAACAATTTCAATTTGCCGATCGAGGTATGGGTGGCAGTTCATCATCTCTATAGGCGTCGGCGCGCGGTTGCGCAACTTCTCCCCATCCTGCAAAGTGGGGCGGCATTTCACCGTGTTGCAGATGTAGACGTCTTCGCGCGCGAGCCCGATCGCCGCCAGCATCTTGTCGAGCAGTTCGCCGGCCCGCCCCACAAAGGGTCTTCCCAGCAAGTCTTCGGTTTCGCCCGGGCCCTCGCCGACAACCATCAAGTGAGCGCATGGATCGCCTTCACCATAGACGTTGTTGCGCCGCTCGTAGCCGATGCGACATTTGCGGCAGGCGGCCGATGATGCCGCTTCAACGCTGAGCAGACGCTCTCGACGCGCGCGTTCTTCCAAACTCATGATTGCAGCACGACCGCTTCTCCGAAGGCTACGACGCTCGTAGAACCATCGTCGCCTTCCGCCGCTTCAAAGCGAATCCGGATGACGGCGTCCGCCCCTAGAGCGTCTGCGTTGCGGCAAAGCTCCTCGAGCGCTTCTTCACGCGCACGTTCCGCATCGCTGAGGTATTCGATCGGCGCAAGCCCAAAGAGGGCGCCCAGCGTGCGAGCAGCCGAGCGCAAGAGATTGTGCGGCCGGCTGGCGCGACCGATCACGCGCCCTAAGCTGCGCGCCACTTTGAAGCCGTCGGGAGCGTCGAGGGTTACGAGGTTTTCTTTGGCAATCATGAAACGCGTGCCCGATATTTCACCTTCCGTGCTGATCGTCCGTTTAGACGGCGTCGGCGACGCTGCCGTCCTCGTGCCGCTGCTCGAGGGCCTGCAACGGTGCGGCTTTCGCACGTCGATCCTGTTGTGCGACGGCAATCGCGATCTCTTCGCGCGGCACGCCCTGGAGCGCGCAGAAGCCGCGAGCTTCGTTCTTCGCGACGAGTCGCGAGCGAATCGCCGCGCCATCGCTCAAGACGCCGCGCGTTTGCGGCGCTTTGACTTCGATGTCGCGATCATCGCAACCGAGGATCCTGCGGGATACCGCGTCGCCTACGAGGCCGGCATTCCGCAGCGCATCGGCTTTGAAAACGGCTGGCATAAATACTTTAAAACGCTGTGGCTGCGTCGCTTGTGCACGCAGACGATCTATCGCTCGGCGAATCCGCACCTCCCTGCGCCGCACGAGTGCGAAGCGCTCTTCGATCTGGGCAGCACACTGCTCGGAAACGCGCAGCCGGTTCGCGACCCGGCGCAGTCTGCGGCGCTTTTTGCTGGACGAAATTTCCGCACGCGGTGACGCGGTTGCGCTACAGGTGACGGACCGATGGCAACGCGCCGGCGTTCCGCTTTCCGCGGTAACGGCGCTCGCCACAACCCTTTCGCGAGCCTATAGGGTCGAACTCCTGGCCGCGGCGGCCGAGTCACAGTATGCCGAGGCACTTTCACGCGCGTCGCAATTGCCCGTTCGATTTTTCACCGAACTCGAGCCGTGGAAGCGCGCGCTTGCCGGCGCAGCGGTGCTGGTTTCGCCGGACTGCGGTGCGTTGCACGTGGCGGGAATGTTGGGAACGCCATGCGTCGCGATCTACCCGGAACAAAACTTCTCCGTCCAGAGCGCTCGCTGGTCGCCGTGGGCAGCTCCGTACCGCGCCGTCTGTGCCGACGATCATGCGATGGTGGTAGCGGCGGACGCGGTCGATGAGTTTATGTCCGGCCACACGACGGCAATTTATAAAGGATGATTCCACCATCGGCGCGCACGACGCGCAGTTCGCGTCGCGAGATGAGCCGGCGAAGGACCGGTGCGGATTCCTGCAGGCGCACCGAATCCGGAAAATCGCGATCGACCAAGACGTAGCAGCTGGAGATCGGCGCTTGCCGTTCGGGCAAGAGCGTGACATTCGGGTTGGTCGCCGCCAGATGCGTGTACGCTTCTTCTTGCGTTGCAAGCGAGATCTTCGGCGGCAAGCTCGCTAGCACAGTATCGAGCGCCGCGTCCGCAGCGGAGGGCGGATGCAGGAAGTATGCCGGATGCAAGGGATCGGCTGCGGCAAACTCCGCGACGCAGAGGCCGATGCACCAGTACAGCAACCGATGCGCCCGGCCGCTCGAACCTTTGGCGGCAATGTTCAGCCCAAAGACAAATGCGGCAAACGCATAACCGCTCCAGGCGCCGGCATAGTGCGAGCCGATCGTGTACGTCGTCGCCATGCGAGAGAACAGAATCTCCGCTAAGGGAGCGACAAGCAAGGAAGCCGCAGCGGTTCGAAACGGCAAAAACAGCAGCGGCAAAAATGCCAGAAGAAGGAAGCCGATGCGCCCCAGCACGCCGCCCGGGAACAGCGCTTGCAAGTCATGCGCGTTCCAGGCGTAAAATCGGCCGGCAGCATGCGGATGCAGGGCGATGATATAAGCGACGACGACCACGATTGCCGCGGTGCCCGCGATCGCGCACACGGTCAGCCGCTTCCGATCCCCGCGGTACGCTAGCGCGCCGACGGCCCCCGCGCAAGCGACGAAGATCGCTTGATCTTCTTTGATGCTTAGCGTCAGCGCGGTGAGCGCCAGCGTTAACCCCAAGCGCCCATCGTCGAATGCCCACACCATCCACGCCACCGCCGCGGGCGCCAGACCATTTTCATGGAAGTCGTTGAAGACGACGCCGCCGAGCGGGGGATAGACGAAAACCACGAGCGCGCCTAAGCGCGCGGCGCGCCGATCCAGCCGCCGGCGAAGCATCGCGTAGACGGGCGGCGCAACAAGCGCGCCGGCGGCCGCCTGCAACGCCACCAGCGACATCGCCGACGGCCAAACGCGCATCAATGCGCCCGGCAGATAGAGGATCGGCGAAAAATGATAGGCCCAGTGACTGCCTTCGACGGCGTTGCAAAAACAACCGAATGCGCCGGCAGCGGTCTGCGCGAAGATGCCGAGATCGACAAAGTTCCGGTGCGCCGAATACCGCACGCTTCCCAGAGCGTAATAGAACGCGGCGTACGCGAACACGCCGGCCCATAGCCAGACGTCGGCAAAATTGCCGGCGCGTCTTACCGGCGCTGCTGCAGGTACGGCCAGATGAAGCCGTCGATCTCGCCGTCGAGCACCGCGGCGACGTTGCGAGTTTCGACGTTCGTGCGGTGATCTTTGACGAGCTGATACGGATTGAGCACGTAGGAGCGGATCTGCGATCCCCACTCGTTGGCGGTGCGTTCGCCGCGCAGCTCTTCCAGACGGCGGCCGCGGTTTTCCACTTCACGCGCTGCTAACTTGGCACGCAAGATGTTCATCGCCACCTCGCGATTTTGCGCTTGCGAGCGCTCTTGTTGCGAAGCGACGATGATACCGCTGGGCTCATGCACGACCCGCACCGCAGATTCCGTCTTATTGACGTACTGACCGCCGGCGCCGCCTGACTTGAACGTTTCGATGCGCACATCTTCGGCTTTGATCTGCACTTCGGCGCCTTCGCCCGCTTCGATCTCCGGGATCACGTCGACCGCCGCAAAGGAAGTATGCCGGCGATGTGCGGCATCGAAGGGCGAGATGCGCACCAAGCGATGAACGCCGCGCTCGCTCTCGAGCATTCCGTATGCATTTTTGCCGCGTACGAAAAAGGTGATGGACTTTAAGCCGGCCTCCTCGGCCGGCGATTCATCGACGACGCGGGCCTCATAGCTTTTCGCTTCTGCCCAGCGCAGGTACATGCGCGCCAGCATCTGCGTCCAATCTGCGGCGTCCACGCCGCCCGCGCCGGCAAAGATACTGACGATCGCGTTGTGCCCGTCGAACTCGCCTTCGAAGGCCGCCGCCATTTCAATCTCGTCGAGCCGCTTTTCGGCGAAACGCAAGTTCGCCTCGATTTCCTCTTGCGCGTGCGCGTCGTCCTCAAACAGTTCGCCCATTTCCTCGGCATCGCGAAGCGCGCCCGCGACGGCATCGATCTGCTCGACGTCCGCGCGCGAGTCGGCAAGCTGCTTCATGACGCGCTGCGCCGCCGCGGGATCGTTCCAGAATTGTTTGCTGCCCGAGCGGCTTTCGAGCTCGCTAATTAGCCGGCTCTTGCCGGCGTAGTCAAAGACGCTCCTTTAGCGTCGCCAGGCGGTCGCGCAGTCGCGTGGCCGAGGTCAACACCGAATCGCTCATGGCGGCGTGGATTTTCCGCGGTTGCGTTCCGCGCCCTTTCGATTCCGCAGCGCCCGCGTGAGTGGAACCCAAGGAACTCGATACGGAGGAATTCATGAACGTACAAGAGCGGCCGCTTGGAGCCGTTTCGTCGCTTTCCCTCGATCCGCCGCAAACCGACGCATCGCTCACCGGCCTTCCGGAGCAAAGTGCGGCGGCATCTTCACCCGACGCGATCACGCAAATGCGACAGATGGCGCCCACGTGGATGCTGCAGAACGGCAACGGCGCCGCGCCCGCGTCCGGCGGTGCGCAAGGCGGCCTCGGCAGCATCGTCTCGCAGCTGCTGAACATGATTAGCGAGCTGCTCTCGATGTTGGGCCTCAGTGGAACGGCCGCGGGTGACGCGGCGGTGGCACCGGATCAATATTTTTCAAACGCCGCAGGGTCGTCAGTCGGCGACCCGCACTTGGCGTTCGACGGCACCACGCCCTCGGGCCAGACCGATACCAACCAGTTCACAAGCCAATCGCCGCAGCCGGACCTCCTGAATTCAAACTCCTTTGCCGGGGGCTATCAAGTCTCAACGCAGCTCACGCAGCCTGACGGCAACGGCAACGCATACAATCGCAGCGCGGAGGTCAGAACCGACGGCGGCGCCACGCGGGTCGCGTTGAGAAACGACGGGACCGCCTCCGTTTCGGAAGACGGCCGCCGCATTGCGCTGCAGGATGGGCAAACTCTGAATTTAGGTAACGGTGAAACGGTAAGCCGCGCCAACGACGGCGCCGTCACGATCACCGATGCAAATTCGCAAGGCGGAAGCATTACGACCGTGCTGCGCGATGTCGGGCGCGGCGTTGACGTCAGCGTTCAGGCGCGCAACGTCCAACTCGGCGGTGCGCTTGTCGGCGGCTCGCCTACCGGCGAATCATCGATTCCGCGACTTCGTACTTATTAGTAATTACTACGCCGAGCCGTGACACTTTTTAAACTTCTTGCCGCTGCCGCAGGGGCATAGCTCGTTGCGTCCCACCTTGGGCTGATCGCGATGGGCCGGCTTCGCCGGCTCTTCGCCGTCCCGGTTTGTATGTATGGCGCGCGGGCGATTCGCGACAAGCGCCGGCTGCGGTACCATCGCTCCGTCCGGTATCGGTTCGAAAGCAGGCGCCCCTTGGGGGATTTGGGCGCCGACCGGCATGGGTTCGCCGAGCGGCGGCATTCCCATCATGTCGGGAGGCGGTCCTTGCTCGATGACGACACGGAACACGCCCTTAATCGCCTCATCGGCGATGTTGTTCTTGAGATCTTCAAAGATCTCGTACGCCTCTTTCTCGTATTCAACGCGCGGGTCGATCTGTCCGTAGCCGCGCAGGCCGATTCCGGTCTTCAGATGGTCCATGACGTAGAGATGGTCCACCCACATGCGATCGATGATCGGCAGCAGCAGATACCGCTGCTCCACGATGCGCAGAATATCGGGCGTAATCTGCTGTTCCTTGGCTTCGTAAGCTTCGATCGCCTTATCGTGCAGCAGGCGCCGAATCTCTTCACGATCTTTCTTTTCTAGATCTGAAACTGCCAGCGATTGTTTGATGGGAAAGACGAGCTCCAGCTCGTTCAGCATTTCGGCCAGATCCCACTCGCTGGGATGCACATTCTCCGGGGCGTTACCTTGAACGGCCGCATCGACTTTCTGCTCCAGCGTTTGCAGCATGAAGGCGCGCGAGTCGAACCGGCCCTCCAAGATCGCGCGCCGGTCCCCGTAGATGACCTCGCGCTGTTTATTCATCACGTCATCGTACTCGAGGACGTGCTTGCGGATCTCGTAGTTGTGCGCTTCGACTTTGCTTTGCGCGCGCTCCAAAGACTTCGTAACGAGGCCTGATTCGATCGGCGCCTCATCCGTAAACCCAACCCGCTCCATGATGTTGTTCATGCGGTCGCCGCCGAACAACCGCATCACTTCATCTTCGAGGGAAACGTAAAATCGCGAGGAGCCGGGATCGCCTTGACGCCCGGAGCGGCCGCGCAGCTGGTTGTCGATGCGCCGCGACTCGTGGCGCTCCGTGCCAATGATGGCCAAACCGCCGATCTTGGCCACGCCTTCTCCGAGCTTGATATCGGTTCCGCGCCCGGCCATGTTGGTGGCGATCGTCACTTGGCCGGGCTGTCCCGCGTCTTTGACGATCTCGGCTTCCTGTGCGTGATATTTTGCGTTCAGCACGTTGCAAGCGACGCCGCGCCGGCGCAACATGGCCGCCAGCAACTCGGATTTTTCGATCGATCTCGTACCGACAAGCACCGGCCGGCCATTCGCGTGTTCGGCGATGATTTCGTCGACCACTGCTTTGAATTTTGCGTTCTCGGTCTTGTAAACGATGTCCGACTGATCTTTGCGGATCATCGGCATGTTCGTCGGGATGACGACGACGTCCAGCCCGTAGATGTCGCGGAACTCCCGCTCCTCCGTCTTGGCGGTGCCCGTCATTCCGGCGAGCAGGTCGTAGAGCCGGAAATAGTTTTGAAAGGTAATGGTCGCGAGCGTCTGATCCTCGCTGCGGACCTTGATGCCTTCCTTCGCTTCAATTGCTTGATGGATGCCGTCGGAGTACCGCCGGCCATACATCAGGCGACCGGTAAATTCGTCGACGATGATGACTTCGTTTTCTTTGACGATGTATTGCTGATCGCGGTGAAAGAGGTTCCAAGCTTTGAGCGCCGCGTTGAGTTGATGCGTCAGTTCGATATTGCGTTGATCGTAGAGGTTGGAGATGCCGAGCATCCGTTCGACCTTGGTGACTCCGGCCTCGGTGATCGGAACGGCGTGCGCTTTCTCGTCGACCGTGTAGTCTTCGTCCTTTCGTAACCGCGGAACGATCTGCGCAAATTTCTCGTAAAGCTCCGTCGGCTCCGTTCCCTGGCCGCTGATGATGAGCGGCGTGCGCGCCTCGTCGATCAGGATGGAGTCGACTTCATCGACCAGCGCGAAGTAAAGATCCCGCTGCACCATATCTTCGACCTGCCACGCCATGTTGTCGCGCAGGTAATCGAAGCCCACTTCGTTGTTGGTGACGTAGGTGACGTCTGCAGCGTAGGCCGCGCGACGCGCCGCGCTGTCGAGATCGTGCTGAATGACCCCGACCTGAAGCCCCAGCGCCGTGTAAACGGGCCCCATCCATTCGGCATCGCGGCGGGCAAGATAGTCGTTGACGGTCACTACGTGCACGCCCTTGCCTTCAAGCGCGCGCGCGTATACCGGAAGCGTCGCGACGAGCGTCTTGCCTTCGCCGGTCTTCATCTCGGCGATGCGCCCTTCGTAGAGTACCTGTCCGCCCATGATTTGGACGTCGAAATGGCGCATGCCGATGGTTCGCTTGCCGGCCTCTCTCACGACAGCGAACGTTTCCGGCAGCATCGAATCCAACGACTCGCCGGCGTTTAACCGGGCGCGAAACTCATCGGTCTTGGCGCGCAGCGCTTCGTCGGAAAGCCCCGCCATCGTTTGCTCTAATGCGTTGACTCGTTCCGCGGTTCGCCGAAGGCGGACGACCTCACGTTCGTTGCCGTCGAAGATCGATTTGAGAAAGGCCATTAGTGCTTAGTACCGTTCTGTGCGCGCAAGGGTTGCTACTCCGACATCGGCATCGTGATCGTAAAGGTCGTTCCCTCGGCCGGAGACGACGACGCCATGATGCTGCCTCCGTGCTGCTCGACGATCTTTCGGCTGACGTACAGGCCTAAGCCCGAGCCTACGCCTTTCCGCCGCGCGTTGCTTGCCCGCCCGAAACGCGAGAAGACCGATTCCGCCTCGCTCTGCGGAATGCCGATGCCGTGATCGGTCACCGCAATTTTCGCACGGTTCCCGTGCGTCGTCAAACGAACGGTCACGGCGCCGTCGGAGTATTTGAGCGCATTCATGATCAAATTATCCAGCACGTGGTTGAACTTCAGCACGTCGATCGAAACGCAAACTTCACCGGCGGGCAGCACCAACCGAATCCGGTGATCGCGGTTGTGCGCTTTAACGCCCGTCTGCAGGACCTCGCAAAGATCGACGGGGCCGCGATGAGGGACTAGGCCTGCCTGGGTTTCTGCCAGCATCACGGCATCCTCGGATAGGCGAACCAAGCGCATCGCTTGACTGCGCACCGTTTCCAGCTCGTCGCGGCCGTCTGGCGGCGCTTGCTCCAAAAGCAAATCGCAATATCCCAGAATGACGGTAACCGGTCCCTTGAAATCGTGCGCCAGCATCGCTAACAGATCGTCTTTGAACTCGTTGCTCTCCGAAAGCGCTCGCGCCAAGCGCTGCACACGTTCGAAGCCGCGCGCCGCCGACAGCGCAGATTCAAAATAGGAAAGCAGCATGCGCAGATGAATGCGGCGCTCCCCGTCGGCCCAGTCTTGCGTGCCGGCTGGAGCCGAAAACAACGCCATTCCCCAAACTGCGCCGTCGATTCGGACGCTCGTCAGAAGCCCTTCGCCCGAACCGAACAATTGATCTCTCGATTCGTACGGCAGCGAGCGGGCGCGCATGAATTCACGCTGCTCCAAAAATGGAAGGACTTCGCGAGCGTCGGCAACCTGCGCCAAGCCGCCGTGCGTACCTTCATATATGGCGTAAGCTTGGCGCGTCGCGAGCGTACCGTCTAAACCGTAGACGCCCACCGTAAGCCGCGTTTCGCTTGAAACGGCAGAAGCGAACGCGGCGATCGCTTCGTCGATCGTTTGCGCATCGCGCATCATGTGAACGATCCGTTCGGTCGACTCCGCACGCGTGCGGCGCATGCGCTCCAACGCGTAAGAACGGGCATTCGCAAACGCTAGGCCGATGTGAGCGCTGATCGCACGCAGCAGCAGATCGTCGAGGGGATCCGGCGTGCGGCTGCCGTTAAAGCGTACGGAAAGTCCGCGTTCGGCCTTGCCGTCGATGTAGAGCGGCGCGACCGCCGCCCCGTCTTCGCTAGGCCGTTTAGCGAGCGGGATCACGCGGCACTCGGCGGCGTCGAGCGCTTTGGCGACCTCCTCGCAAGCGCGTTCGAGGAATACGTCGGCGTCGGCGGTTTCAAGCGCGCTTCGAGTGATCCGTTCCAGTAAGCCGCCGTACTTGGCCTCGCGCTCCGCCGCGGACACTAAGGGGTCCCTAGGGAGATAAAGCAAGCCCCGTGACCGCGAACGGCAGCGGAATCGTTACGGCCGGCGCGACGTTGCCTCGGGCATTAGGCCCGAAGATTACAACCTTGCTCGAGCTGACGCCGCTTGCGCCGGAGTCCGAAACGTAGATGTTTCCGCCGCTATCCAACTTTACGTCTAATGGGTTCACCAGTTGCGTCGCACTGCCCGAAATAACGCCGATTGGAGCGACGTTGCCGGTAGCGTTCGCGGCAAAGATGCGCACGCTGCCGTGCCCGTTATCCGGATCTGTGACGTAGATGCGGTTCGATGAATCGAGCGCGATGCCGGTCGGCGTCACCAAGCCCGTATTGGATCCCGCGATGCGCAAGAGCGGCGGTACGTTGATGGACGACGGCGTTGGGGTCGGTGAAGGGGAACCCGTCGGCGTCGGCGTGGGAGTCGGCGACGTCGTGGGCGACGGCGACGGCGTCGCGGGAAGCGCGTACGCTGTGACGCTTCCGTTTCCGCGATTGGTGACGAAGATGCGGCTCGCCGGGTCGACGGCAACGCCGCTGGGATAGTTCAGCTGCGTTAAGGATCCCGCAATGACATCGAAGAGGCCGGCAGAGCCGCCGGACGGCGGCCCGAATATGAAAATGGAACTTGTGAAGAACCCGCTCGGATTCGTGTCCGCAACGACGAAGCCGCTGCTGCCGGGAAGCGATGCGATGCCGTGCGGCTGCGCGAGCCCGCTGCCGGTAACCACGGCGATGGGCAAGACGTCGCCGGTTGCATATTCGGCGTACACGGTGACCGAAGCGGCCTGCGTGCCGGCGTTGTAGTTGGTGACGTAGAGTTTCTTCGTGCCGTCGAAGGCATCGTACTGCGGGCCGTTCATCTGCGTGTTGCCGCCGCCGATCAGGTATTCCGGCGAAGCGCCCGGATGCGGCGACGGCGAGAAAAGGTCTATGGCACTTTGCGTCGTGTTGACGACGTAGAGCGTATTCGTGGCAAAGTTAGGCCCGACACCGGGAACGCCGCCGCTCGACGGCGTCGACGTGTTGGTGCTGCAGGCAGCCTGCGGCAGCAGCGCAAGCCAGTGCAAAGAATCCGACGGCAAAACGTCGCAGCATGAATGCTCCTTTAAAGAGTGTTAGTGAGCCGGCCTGCTCAGCACGATAAAGACGATTACGATCAGCACTGCGACGGCTAAGAAAACAGCCACCGCGCTCAGCACGATTCGGCGCACATAACGCGGACGGCTCGATTCCGTGTCGATGATCTGTCTGGGCACGCTTCCTCTTTAGACGGGACGTTTGAGCGGGTGATTTAGTTCCGCGGGGGTCGCGCGCGCCAACAGCTCGCCGACCGTGACGAAGCGGTACCCCGCCGCCCGGAACCTGCTGACGATTTGCCTGAGCATCTCTATCGTTGGAAGCCTCCCGCTGTGCAGCAGGACGATCTCCGGCGCCGTGGCGTGACGCTCTAGGTGCTCGGCCAGCGATTGCGCGGTCACTGCCAGACGCCAGTCGCCGCTGTCGTCATTCCAAAGCACCGTATCGTAACGCAAACTTTGCGCCGCTTGTACCGTGGCGACGGTGTACCGGCCGTGCGGCGGCCGAAAAAGATAGGCGAGCGCGGGATCGCCCACAATCTTCGACACCGATACGCGGCCCGCGATGATTTCCGCACGGACTTTCGACGGCGGCAGCTGATCGAGGTTCGGATGCGTGTACGTGTGGTCCGCGAGCTCGTTCCCGTAGCGTTTGACTCTTTGCGTTAACTCGGGCCATTGTTGCGCGTCGCGGCCGATCAAAAAGAAGGTCGCCGGTACGCGCAAGCGCCGCAACTCCTCGAGCAGCAGCGGAGTGTAGATGGGGTATGGACCGTCGTCGAAGGTCAACGCGATGAGGCGCGGTCTGCTGTTGCGTTCCCCGTATTCCACGCGCTCCGTAAATAGCCGCCGCACGTGCGCGATGAGCGACGGCGAAATCGCTTGCTGCGCGTTCATCGACGGCGTGATGATGGCCGGCTGGACTCGGCTCTCGTGCAGTACGACACGGTAAGCTGCGTACGCCAATGCCACGGCGATCGCCGCCGCGGCGATGAAACGCCAACGCGAATTCACGGATTCGAAATCGGCTGCGCCGTCAAATACGGCACCAAGTCCTGGCCCACGACGACCGTGACGTCGCTCCCCGGCCCTTCCGAGGCGAAGGAACCGGCATCAGCGATGACGAGAGCTTTGCTCGCCGCGCTCCCCAGCGCGTCGCGTACCTTTGCGGCGGCATTCGGGGCGCCGGAGCGCTCGTGAACCTGCGTGGTGGTAAAGTTTGCTGCGGGTGCGTTTCCGATTTGCGCGATCGTAAAACCCCGCTCGCGCAGCAGCTCGGCAGCCCGGCGCGCGACGCCGGGCACTCCCGTGCCGTTTTCAACGACGACGCGTACCTGCGACGGGGTGGGCGCTCCGGCGACGCGTACCGCTTGCGCCGGTGGAGGCGACGGCTGCGGCACGCTCAGCAAGTAAGACTGCACCAGCTGCGCTTTTTTGGTTTGATCCGGAATGATTACTTCGCCGCCGTCGGAGGCGACTTTGTCGTCCACGTACGGAATCTGCGCGGTGTGCAACCCTCCCTTGGGCAGCGCAGCAAAAGAGAACGCCAAACTCAGCTGCTCCTGGTTGGTGAGATCGGTTTGTACGTCGCGCCGGAATACCGCCAGAAGATCGTTGAGATGCAGCAACGTATTGATTTGGTTGGTGCGAAGCTTCGCAACCATTGCGTTCAATACTTGATCTTGGCGCATGATCCGGCAAGGATCGCCGCACCAATCGTGTCTGAAGCGCGAGTACCCCACGGCCTGGTCGCCGTTCAAATGTTGAAAGCCCGGCTTGAGGTGAATGGAGAGATGTCCCCAGGTATCGACGTAATCCAGCGGTCCGTTGACGCACCCCGGCGGATGCATCAGGCAGTCGGAATTCATGACCTTCACGTCGACGCCGCCGATGGCGTTGATCAAATCCTTGGTTGTGTTGACGCGCAGGATCACGTAGCGATCGAAACCCGGAATTCCTAACCATCCGGCAATGACGGACCGCGCTTCCGACACGCCGCCCTCGGACTGCGCTTCATTAATCTTCGTTTCCCGTCCATTGGGCAAGATTGCGTCCATGTCGCGCGGGATGTCCACCACGTAAACATTGTGGTTCAGGAAATCCAGATTGATCGCTTTGATGACGTCGCTGCGGGCTTTACTCGAATACTCCTCGTCCTGGGAGTTGTAGTCGTAGTCAAGACCCTCGACCAACACCAAGATGTGGTTCTTATGGAAGACTGCCTGTGGCTGCGGAACGACCGGCGCCAGGAGCGCGAGGAACGAGTCGCGCCGATACTTCAAGAAAAATCCCGCCGCCAGCGCAGCCACCGCAAGAACCGCCAGCACGGCGATGACGGCGCTGCGGCTTCTCATCGATAGTTCACGAACTGGAGCGGCAATTCGTAGTCCAAAGCGCGAAGGTGCGCGATGACCTTCTGGAGGTCGTCCTTGTTCTTGCCGAAAACGCGGATTTCGTCGCCCTGATACTGTGCGGTGACCTTGGCCTTGACGCCTTTGATCGCTTCGATCAGCGCTTTGCTTTTTTCTTTCGGAATGCCGGTGCGCAACTCGATCGTTTGTCGTACGGTGTTTTGCGCAGCGGGCTCCACGTTGCCCATGCCGAACGCTTTGATGTCGATCCCGCGTTTGACCGCGCGCGTTTGGATGATGTCGATGACGTTGCGCAGCTTCAGCTCGTCGTCAGAGATCACGGTGATGGTTTTCTTCCCATCGTAATCGATCTGCGTCTTGCTGTTCTTGAAATCAAAGCGGCCGGCAATTTCTTTGCGAGCCTGGTTGAGCGCATTGTCGAGTTCCTGTTGATCGACGCGCGAAACCACATCAAACGATGATTCACTCATGTCTTACAGCGCAAAGTTCTTCTCGGCGACGTCGCCGATGCCGCCCAGCGCGGCCTGCGATTTGCCGTCAACGGTGATCTGTACGCCGCCGGCGTTACCCAGGCGCACTAGCGCGCTGCGTCCGTGGAATACCTTCGTCGTTCCCGCCGGAAACGTACCCTCAATACTAACATTGCCGTCAACGACGACCCGGACCCAAGATGCCGCAGTGAAGTGCAGCAGCAGCGTCCGGCTCTGCCCGCGAGGGGTTGCTGCGGCCGCGGGCACCGCGGTTGCGCCGGCTTGGCCCGAGGCGGCGGGGACCGCAGCGGTTCTCTGGGAGCGGCCCGCCGGCGCCACCGCCAGGTAGATGACGAAACCGATGAGCGCCAGCGCCACGATGCCGGCAATCCAAATGAGCGGCGCCAAGCTGCGTTCGCGCCTGTACCGCGGCGCGCTCGCGACGGGCGGCGGCCGCTGCTCCGGAAGCGTTGCGTTGAATGCAGCGACTGCGGCTTCGGGATCGAGGTCCAGAAAACGGGCATAGGTGCGCAGAAAGCCGCGGGTGTAGACCGGCGCCCCGATGGCGCTCCAATTCTCATCTTCTATGGCGGCGAGGTACACGGAGCGGATGCGGATATGCTCGGCCACCTCGGAAAGCGTTAAACCGCGCTGTTGCCGGGCTTGCCTGAACTGATCCCCGAGCGACATCGGCTCTTTGAGTTTGCGTCCGCACCCTGTTATCCTGGTCATTGAAAAACCATGAAAACGCGCGTGATCGCTGCGATGAGCGGTGGAGTCGATTCTGCAGTCGCGGCCGGACTTTTGGTTGAAGCCGGTTACGACGTGATCGGCGTTACGATGAAAATGTACGAGCCGTCGCGTCCCGCACACGCGAAGAGCTGCTGCGGCGTCGATGACTTCGACGATGCCCGCCGCAGCGCGGCCGCGCTTGGGATCCCTCATTACGTGTTGGATTTTCGCGAGGCGTTCCGGCGAGAGGTCATTGAAAGATTTGTGGATGACTACGCTGCCGGAAGAACGCCCAATCCCTGCATCGCATGCAACAACTTCGTCAAGCTGGGCACGCTACGCAAGTATGCCGACGCCTGCGGCGCGCCCTATGTCGCCACCGGGCACTACGCTCGCGTCGATCGCGCCGCGGACGGTCCGCACCTATTCCGCAGTTCACACGGCAAAGACCAAGCATACGCGCTCGCGCAGCTTTCGCCGGAGCAACTGACGCGGCTCATCCTTCCGCTTTCCGGATTCGACAAGCAAACTACGCGTGCGCACGCGCATCGAATGGGCCTCATCGTCGCGGAAAAGCGGGAATCACAAGAGATCTGTTTTGCCGAAGGAAGCGACTACCGCAACGTCTTGAGCGCGCTTCGCCCCGAACTTGCGCACGGAGGCGCTTTTCTGCAGGACGGACAGATCGTCGGAACTCACGAGGGCATCGCGTACTATACCGTCGGCCAGCGCCGCAAACTGCCCTCCCGCAGCGGCCCGCCGCGATTCGTTACGCGGATCGACCCGCGGAGCAACACGATCGTGATCGGCGGCGAAGCCGAACTGCAAAGCCGCGCTCTGACCGCCGACGAAGTCAACCTCATCCGCCCGGAGCGCTTCGCGCAGCCGCATGCCCGCGTGCTGGCAGCGCCGCGCTACCGTGCTACGCCGGCGCCGGCACGCGCGACCATCGATGGGGCGCTACTGCGCGTGGAGTTCGACGAGCCGCAGCGCGCGATTGCGCCGGGGCAGCTCGTTGCCATCTTCGATCCCGGCGGCGATGAAGTGCTCGGGGGAGCGACGATCCGCGCTGCTGCCTGAACGCTACGCGGTCGCCAAGGCAAAGCCGCTGCGCAGATTCCAGTACGTATCTCGAATGACCGGTTCAAAACCGGCGCCCCGAATCAACGCTTCAAGCTGCGCTCTGCTCGCTTCATTCGTAGAACCGGCATCGCGCACGACTTGTTCCTCAATGATCGTTCCGCCCATATCGTCGCAGCCATAGAAAAGCGCCAACTGGCCCATCTTTAACCCCGGCGTCAACCACGATGCCTGCAGGTGCGCGACGTTGTCGAGATAGAGCCGCGAGATCGCGAGAACACGCAGGTACTGCAGTCCGGTCGCTTCCGTTCCACGCAGCGGCGTTTTCCACGGAACGTAATACCAAGGAATAAAGGCGGTAAAGCCGCCGGTTTCGTCCTGCAGCCGCCGTACCGCATCGAGGTGCATGATCCGCTCTTCATCCGTTTCGATCGATCCGAACATCATGGTTGCGGTCGTCGGCATGCCCAGGCATTGCGCCGTGCGCATAACGCCGAGCCACTCTTCAGGCTTCACTTTGCGAGCGCTGATCCGCTTGCGCACGCGCTCGACCAAGATTTCCGCGCCCGCACCAGGGAGCGATTTCATGCCCGCCGCGCGCAAACGCCGCAGCACCGTTTCGATGGGCAGCTCTTCCACGTGAGCGAGCCCCACGATCTCCGAAACGCTCAGTGAGTGCAGGTCTACGTCCGGATACTCTTGCGCCACGCGTTCGAAGAGCCGCTCGAACCACTCCAGCCGCAGCTCGGGATTGACGCCGCCTTGAATCATAATCTGCGTCGCGCCTTGGTCGGCGGCATGCTTGACGCGTGCCAGCACCTCGTCGTGCGTCATCGTGTACCCTTCGCCGTGCTTCTGCGGGCGGAAGAACGCACAAAACGTACAGTGCACGTTGCAGACGTTCGTGTAGTTGATCGTCGTGTCGATCACGTACGTGACGCGCTCCGGGGGATGCAGCTGCATGCGGCGCGCGTGTGCGGCAGCGCCGAGCCGGTGCAAATCGGCTTCCCGGTAGAGCCTGACGCCCTCCTCGAACGTCAGCCGGCCGCCCTCTGCGGCGCGGTCCAACAGATCAGCGAGCGGCATCGGCCGTTTCCAGCGTGGCGACGTGCCGGCAGTACGCGTCCAAACCGCGCTGCGCATCGGGTGTGAACGTGAAGTTCAACTTGCCGTAGTAACGTTCGTAGAATCCCGCCGGACGTATTTTGCGTTGCTGCGCCAATTTCACAACGCGATCCATGTGGCTGTTCGCCCACGCGCGCGCCTCTCGATGCGCCCGCACGCAACTCTCAACGGCCTGCCGTTGCGACTCGAAGATCTCTCGGCGCGCGACCCACACCGCGAAAACGCTCTCTTCTCCCGTCCACTGCCGCCACAGCAGGCCGAGATCGTAGACGTGTGAAGGTTCGGCACTTAGCACCGCGTCGATTGCTTCGTCGCCGATCAGCAGCGCCGCTTCACCCGCGCGTGCCCGCGCAGCCGCATCGGCGGTCTCCCGATACCGCGCACGCACGCCGTAGCGGCGTTCCAAGATCAACCGAAGCAGCGCTCTGCCGCTTGCAGAATCCGGCGTCACCGCGATCGACGTTCCATCGAGCAACGCGGGTGGCAGCGGAGAAACCAAGGCCACGGAGATGACCTCCTCGCGCGCGCCCACGCAAGGATCCGGCAGCAGCACGTAGCGCTCACGATGCGTCGCATACTCGAACGCGCTGACGGCTCCGACGTCCAGCTCGCTCGCGCGCATCATCGCATTCAAACGCGTCGGCACATCCTCGTGCAGCTTTCCCGGATAGATCAAGGCGCCTTCATCAAAAGCCGCATAGAGGGGCAGGACGTTCGTGTACCGGATGCGTCCGCACCGCAACACTAGGCGGTTGCCATCTCTTGCTGCGGACTCCAATCCCACGAAAACTCATCGTACGTCGTGTTGCGGCGAACCGGCACGTACCCGGCATCTTCGATAAGCCTGCGGAATTCTCGATCGTCCACGTGCTGGCCCGAAGACGTGCCGGCACTGTGATAAATCAGCTCTTCATCGGTGCTGCCATGCGTGCCGTCCATATCATCCGCGCCGAACTGCAACGCCACCTGGCAAACCTTGAGCCCTTGAATCATCCAGTACGCTTTGATGTGGTCGAAGTTGTGCAGCATTAGGCGAGCGACTGCGAACATGCGAATATCATCCAAGCCGCTGGTCCAGCCGCAATCGCTCATCTCGTTTCCATCGGGATGGAATGCCAGCGGAATAAAGGCGTTGTAGCCCGGCGACCGATCCTGCGATTCGCGCAGGCGAATCAAGTGGTCGAGCCGATCTTCGAGCGACTCGATGTGGCCGTAGAGCATCGTGGCATTCGACGCAACGCCTTGCCGGTGCAGCTCTTCATGGATGGCAAGCCAATTCTCCGAGGTCACTTTGTTCGCGCAAATGCTCTTTCGCGTCCGCTCGGCAAAGATCTCGGCGCCGCCGCCGTTGACGTTGTCCAAGCCCGCCTTCGCCAAGATCGCGATGAGATCGGCGTACTTCATCCGGTGGCGCTTGGCCATGTAATCGAGTTCGGCAGCCGTGAAAAGGGAGAGCTGCACGTGAGGAAGCCGCTCTTTGAAGCGCCGCATAAGCGGAAGCCAGTAGTCGAGCGAAAGCTGGCGCGGGTCATGCCCTCCAACGATGTGGATTTGATTGAAGTTGATGCCGCTCTGGAGCGCGCGTTCCATCACTTGGTCCGCAGACATGCGTACGACTCGCTGTGGCTCTTTGAACTCGTCCGCCGCGAACGAACAAAATTTACAGCCGGCGTAGCAGACGTTGGTTGAATTGATGTAGCGGTTGAGAACGTAGAAGACTTTCTTCCCGCTCTTGCGCTCCTTGAGGGCTCTCGCCATGCGTCCGAGCGAGTGCAGGTCCGGCGTGCGAAAAAGCCTCAGTCCATCCTCCATTGAGAGCGGGATGCCGTCTTCGACTTTTCTGCCGATTGCAATCAGTTCGCGGTCAGCTACGTGCGCCAAAGTGCTCCTAGTGTAGCAGCTGGGCCCTATGCTTCCCTTGTGACTTTAGCCTTGTCATCCTGAACAGCCTGAGCAATTGCAAAGGGGTATCCAAGGGCGGCGGCGACCGCCAGTCCCAGCACGATGCCGCCGATGACATCGGTCACGTAGTGCGCCGCCAGCGCCAGGCGCGACCACACGATAGCAAACGCGAGCGCGCTCAGGAGGCAAAATCCGGCGCAACGCACGCCGACGGTCGCACGTGAACGCAGCACCAGCAGAGCGCATATAAAATAGAAGGCCGTCGCAATGGCCGCATGCGAGCTGGGGTACGAAAAGGCCGTTTCGTGGCGTACGAGCCAGTCGCCACGCCGAGGACGCGCAAAGAGGTGCTGGAAGCCGCTTGCCGCTCCCCACGCAACGATGCCGCAGATCACGGCATAGAGCAGCGGCACGCGCTGCGCTGGGTAAAGCGCCGCCGCGACGACCATCAGCAAATAAAGCGGCGCGAGGACGTACCAGAATCCGGCATGCGTGATTGCCCAGGCTTCCGGGACCGCTTCGCCGCGAACTTGACGAGCAAACGCCATCAGCGCGGGCGGCTCCCGATGCGTCACGACGTAGTGGCCCAGCCAGAAGGCCGCGCACAAGAGCGCGAGCCCGACAAAAAGATGAAGCGGCGCCTTACGCGCCAGCCGCAAAAAGATCGGGCTCTTCGGGACGGTCCCGGCCCAGCCGCGTGGCAACGGCTTCCAGTTCCGCTAGGCCGAGCAGGATCCGCCGGGGCTTCGTACCCTCGTGCGGTCCGACAATTTTGAACTCTTCCAACTGTTTCATCACGCGCATGGCCCGTGGATGCCCGATAGAAAACTGTGACTGCAGAGCCGCCGTCGATGCGTAGTTTGTTTCGATGATGAACTTCGCCGCGTCGTAGCAAAGCGGATCGACGTCCCTGCGTGCGGCATCTTCGTCGCCGACGGGCGTAACATCGACGTCAACCAGGTTGTCCGGGCGTGCCTGTTTTGCCCAGAAGTGCACGAGGCGGTGAATCTCTCCTCCGGTGATTAGCGCGCCCTGCGCGCGCACCGGCTTGGGAGCATCGATAGGAAGATACAGCATGTCGCCTCGGCCCAGGAGCCGTTCCGCGCCGGCCATATCGAGAATCGTGCGGGAATCAACCTGAGAACTCACCGCAAAAGCGATGCGCGAGGGGATGTTGGCTTTGATGAGGCCGGTGATCACGTCGACGGACGGCCTTTGCGTGGCCACGACTAAATGAATGCCCGTCGCGCGAGCGAGCTGAGCCAGCCGCATGATCGTGGTTTCAACTTTCGCAGGAGCGACCATCATGAGGTCGGCAAGCTCGTCGATCACCACCAACACGTACGGCAGCCGTTCGCCGGGATATTTGGCGTTGTATTCCTCGATCTTGCGCACGCCCGCCTTAGCGAAGCGCTCGTACCGAGCGTCCATTTCCTTTGTCATCTCGAAGAGTGCGCCCGCCGCCATACGAGGTTCCGTGATCACCTCCTTAATGAGATGCGGGATACCATTGTAGACGGGCAGCTCGACGCGCTTCGGATCGATCATGAGCATCTGCACCTGATCCGGCGTTGCGCTGACCAGCAGTGAGGCGATGATCGTGTTCAAGCAAACCGACTTCCCGGATCCCGTCGCGCCCGCCACCAAGAGATGCGGCATCGTTCCCAAATCACCGAAGATCGGACGCCCCGTAATATCTTTGCCGAGCGCCATCCATAACGGGGGCACGGTGCCGCGTTGGGGCAATGCCTCCAAGATCTCGCGAATGGCGACGATCGAGATCGTCTTATTCGGAATCTCGATCCCGACCGCCGATTTCCCCGGAATCGGCGCTTCGATGCGAACGCTCGTGGCCGCAAGAGCCAGCGCGACGTCGTCAGCCAGCGAGGCAATTCGAGAGATTTTCACGCCGCGGTCGGGCCGCAGCTCGTAGCGGGTGATCGACGGTCCCCGCTCGATGTGGATCACTTTCGCGCCGACTCCGAACGACGCCAGCGTGTCTTCCAGCACGTGCGAGCGCGTCGAGTCGTCCGTTGCTTGCGCCGCAGGGGTATCGAAGAGCGAGAGATCCGGAATTTGATACGTCCGGGTCGTGCGGGAGGCCGAAGGCTCGTATTCGACTCGTTGTGCTTGAGGCCGCGCGGCCAAAATCCGCGGCGGTTCGTTCTGCGGCGGCAGCGCTTCTTCGATGTCGACGGCAGGCGGGCCAACCGAATCGACCGGACCGGGCAAACTTGGCGCGCTTCTCATTTGCGGCAACGCTACCTTCGGCAGCCGGACGCGCGATAGTTGCAGCGCGATCCAGCCGATCAGTCTTTTCACGGAAACATTGCCCATCCACACGGCAAGCAACAGCGCGCAAAGCGCGAGCACGACGCGCGCGCCTGCTACGCCGATGAGGGAACGCAGCGCGGACCACAACGCGAACCCGACCACGCCGCCGTTGCTCGCGAACGCCGCGGCCAAAATCAAAAAATACGCTGCTATCGCCGAGCCGAGCGTGGCGAGCGTGCGCGAAATGTTGATTTCTAAAAATAGGATCGCTCCGGCGATGGCGACCAACACCGGGAAAACGACGGCAACCTCTCCAAAGACGGCGTGAAGTGCGCGTGCGGCGGCGGCGCCCGCAGCGCCCGAGTGCGCCGGAGAGGCCAGCGCGATCGCCAACAATAAGGCGATTCCCATTGCGCAGAGGCCGGCAATCTCGAAGTTGAGTCGCGACTTCGCGGTCGCCTTTCGGCGTACGCGTGCCATCGAGAACGTTTCTTTCGTCAGGAATACGGGAGTTCATTTGACGCCGACCATCGCAGTGCTCGAAGGGGACCAGACCGGACAGGAGCTGCTTGTCGAGGCCTTGCGCGTGCTGGACCGCTCCGTGATCGGAATCGAACTCGCATTCCGGCGTTTCGATCTGTCGCTGGAGAACCGGCGCAAGACCTCCAACGCCGTCGTCTACGAAGCTGCCAAAGCAATGAAGGAAACGCGCTTCGGACTAAAAGCCGCGACGATTACGCCCGAAGCGCACGGCGACGTCGGGTCGCCGAACGCGATCTTGCGCCGTGAAGTCGACGGAAAAGTGATCGTGCGCACCGGCCGCCGCCTTCCGGGCGTTCGTCCCGTGGCGGGAATTCACGCGCCTATAACCGTCGTGCGCATGGCCGTCGGCGACGCATACGACGCGAAGGAGTGGCGCGACGCTTCAAGCGGTTCTGAAATCGCGTACCGGACGGAATCGATCGAGCGAAGCGTCTGCCGGGCGGTGGCGGAGTACGCGTTTTCCCACGCGCGACGGATGCGCGCAAAAGTCTTCGGCGGCCCAAAATACACGGTGAGCCCCATCTATGAAGGCATGCTCAAAGAAGAGATGGACGCGGCAGCCGCGCGCTATCCCGACGTCGGTTACGAACCGCAGCTGATCGATGCGACGTACGCGCTGCTCTTGAGCAGCGACGGCGAACATCCGCTGGTGATACCGTCGCTGAATCGCGACGGCGACTGCCTTTCCGATTTGGTCATGCAGCTCTTCGGTTCGATCGCCGGGGCCGAGTCGATTTTGCTCTCGTTCGATACGCAAACGTTCACGCCGACCGTCGTCATGGCCGAAGCGCCGCACGGCACCGCACCCCGTCTCTTCGGAAAGAACGTCGCCAACCCGATGGCGATGATCCTCGCCGACGCCGCCGTGCTTTCCTATATGGATGATCCGCCTGCACAGCGTGCCTCGCGCGCGATCTATGAATCGACGCTGGAAACGGTCTACGAAGGGCTCGCGACGAGCGATCTCGGGGGCCACGCATCGACGACCGAATTCACCGACGCCGTTATCGGCCGCGTCAGGCGAAAATTGGAAATCTGGTCGACGCTGTAGCTCTTAAGCCTCCATCACGACCGGAACGATAACCGGGCGCCGCTTGTAACGCTGATAGATCGCGTCGGCAAGCGCTTTGCGGATATGCTCCTTGACGGTATTGGGATCGCGCATCGCTTCGATGGAGATCTCTTGAATCGCCTCGCCCAAGCCTGCGCGCAACTCGTCCATCACGCCGTCCGATTGCGGCATGTAGAAGACGCCGCGCGAGATCAAATCCGGTCCCGCGATAATCCGCGCTTCTTCGCTGTCTATCGTCACGACGACCATCATAAAGCCGTCTGCTGCGAGCAGTCTGCGGTCGCGCAGCACCGCCTCGCCGACGTCGCCCACGCCGGAGCCATCGACGAAGACTTGTCCTCCGTACGTCTTGCCGATCTTTTCGCCGTAGCCGCCGGTGAACTCCAGCACGTCGCCGTCCTCAACCACGAACACGTCGCCGGAATCGATGCCCGTCCGCTGGGCAAGTTTGGCGTGCTGCACGAGCATCCGGTATTCGCCGTGCACCGGAACGAAGAATTCCGGCCGCACGAGGTTGAGCATCAGCAGCAGCTCTTCTTGCGAAGCATGTCCCGAAACGTGCGAACGCCCGTCGGTTCCGTGAACGACGTTCGCGCCCAAACGCCACAAGTTGTTGATCGTCTTATAGACGCCTTTCTCATTACCGGGGATCGGCGTGGCGCTGATCACGACGGTATCGCCCGGCACGATCTTCACTTTGGCGTGATCGCGCAACGACATCCGCGTGAGGGCGCTCATCGGTTCGCCTTGCGAGCCCGTCGTCATGATCACGACTTTTTCCGCCGGGTACTCCTCGACGTCTTCAACGCGAATTGCGCGGTCCGGCGGGACGCGCAAATACCCCAGCTCGGAGGCGAAGTGCACCACGTTGGCAAGCGAACGGCCTAAGAACGCGATCTTGCGATCGAATCGCACCGTCTGTTCGAGCACTTGAGCGATGCGCGGGACGTTCGAGGCGAAGGAGGCCACGATGATGCGGCCCTTGGCATGCGCGAAAACGTTGGCCAACGCGTCGCCGACGATTCGCTCGGAGAGCGTGTGCCCCGGCCGTTCGGCATTGGTGCTGTCGGAGAGCATGCAAAGCACGCCTTCATCGCCCAGCCGGGCGATTGCCGCGAAATCGGCCGGCTTGCCGTCCACCGGCGTTTGATCGAATTTGAAGTCGCCCGTGTGAAAGATCGTTCCGACCGGCGTGCGCAAGGCCAGTGCGCAGGCGCCGGCCACGGAGTGGTTCACGTGAATGAAGCGCGCTTCAATTGCCCCATAGCGTACCGTTTCGCCCGGCTTCACCTCGACGAAGCGCGATTCCGAGATGGTCTTGTGATCGCGTGCTTTGGCTTTGATCAGCGCCAGCGTTAACGGCGTGCCGACCACCGGCACGTCGAACTCGCGCAGCAGGTAAGGAATTCCGCCGATGTGATCCTCATGGCCGTGCGTAACCAGAAGCGCCGCGAACTTGTCCGCGCGCTCCCGGATGTAGGTAAAGTCGTTGATCACGATGTCGACGCCGTACATCTCTTCGTCCGGAAACATCAAGCCGCAATCGACGGCAATCAGGTCGTCGTTGCTTTCGATCAGCGTCATGTTGCGCCCGATCTCTCCGCATCCGCCCAGCGGAATGATGCGGACGTACGGCTCCTGCGGAGGCGGCGGGACGCTTAATGTATCGGCGTTCACTGCATCACTTTGCACGGGCGCCGTCCGTCGTGAAGGCGCGCGTATGGCTTTCCGTTACCGCGCCGCCTTCGCGCTGACCTCGATCCTCTTGTTTGCGGCCCCGCACGCCGCCGCCGCGAGGCGGCCTGCCGCCCACCATGCACTACAGCCGGCATCGCTGGAACTCTATTCACGCCGCGCGCTCCGGCGCGCGAGAACGATCCTTCAATTGAAGCTGCTGGAACTCAAGCTAGAGCGGCTCGAACGGGTCCGCAGAGCCATCGAGCGGCAGTCTGCTACTTTCCAAGCCTGGACGGGTAGATTGCCCTAAAGCCCCTTCTTTGTTATTACAGATGGAAGCATGTTGAGAAATCGAGTATTACCCACGGCGATCGTCGCTCTCGTGGGCGCCATCATCGGATCGTTCATCATGATGCTCTATGCGAGCACGCACTCTTCCGGCTCCGGCGCCCAGTTGGGTGCGCCGGTGAGCGCCGCCCCGCTCTCGGGCGGGGGCGATCAGGAGCGCATCGTCAACGCGGTCAAGCGCGCGAAGCCCTCCGTCGTCGCCATCGACGTAACGGTCAACGGGCAAATCTATCAGCCGGTCGATCCGTTCATGCAGCAGTTCTTCGGCCAGCAGGGTCCCGGCATGATGCAGCCCTTCAAGGCCAAGGATTCCGGATCCGGATTCATTTACAACGACCAGGGATACATCGTGACCAACGCGCACGTCGTTCGCCCACCTGTCCAAGGTGCGAACGTCAGCAACATCACGGTGATTTTCCCATCCGGTCAAAAGGCGGGCGCAAGCGTGGTATCGGCAAATCTGGGTGCAGATTTGGCCGTGCTGAAGGTCGATAGCGGAAGGCTGCCCCCGCCGTTACCGTTGGCAGATTCGGATCATTTGCAGCAAGGGCAATGGGCCATTGCCATCGGCGAGCCGTACCAACTGCAGCAGAGCGTGACATTGGGCGTGGTTTCAGCATTCAACCGCACCGAGCCGATCGTGGACGAGCAGGGCGAGCAGATGACCTTCAAGGGCTTACTGCAAACATCGGCGCCGATCAATCCCGGGAACTCCGGAGGCCCCCTTATCGACATTAACGGCAACGTCATCGGCGTGAACCAGTCCACGTACCGAGCCGGCGCGCAGGGCATCGGCTTCGCGATTCCTTCCAATACCGTCAAGAAGGTCGTCGATCAGATGATCGCTCATCCCGGCGTGACGCAAGGCACCAACGAGGCCTACATGGGCGTGCTCCTGGCCGACGTGACGCAAGGCTTCCGCAATCAGAGCGGCTATCGCGGGCAAGGCGGCGTCGGCATCGTCCAGGTCATCAGCGGTTCACCCGCCGATCAGGCGGGGCTTCAACCGGGCGACGTGATCCTCAAATTCAACGGCAACACGTACACTACGGCGTCGGCTTTACAGGCCGCGACGCAGAAGCTCAAGCCGGGCACGCACGTCAATATGGAAGTCTGGTCGCAGGGCGCCAAGCGATTGGTAGCCGTTACCTTGGGTGAGCGGCCGGCCGCGGTTCCGGTGCAGCAGGGCTACCAGCAACCACCTCAGGACGAACAGCAGCCCTAACCCGGGGTTGTTTTGAGGGCCGCCAGTTTGGCAGGGCGCCTAGATGCGGCCAGTTGCTTTAACTGCCCGTGGGTGCCCTCAAAGCCTCGCCTAAAATCAGCGCAACTCTCGGGCCGCTCAATCGGTCTAAAGCCCTGGAACACTGTGCGGACGATGGCGTAGTATAGTCGCACCGCACTTATCCTTGTCAGCTCAGTAAGCGGCAAGGCCCTCAGGCGGCTGGTCCATGAGCTCGGAAAGAGAGTTTAGTACATGGCTAAAGTGGTCGGCATCGACCTCGGCACGACCAACTCGGTCGTCGCCGTTATGGAGGGCTCGCAGCCCGTCGTTATCGCGAACGCTGAAGGTTCGCGCACCACGCCGTCCGTCGTGGCGTTCACCAAGACCGGTGAGCGTCTCGTGGGTCAGCTTGCAAAGCGCCAAGCGATCACGAATCCGGACCGGACGATTTCGTCGATCAAACGGCGGATGGGAACCGATTACCACATCAAAATTGACGGCAAGGATTATACGCCGCAAGAAATTTCGGCGATGATCCTGCAGAAGCTCGTGAACGATGCGAGCAATTACCTCGGTGAGCGGGTCACCAAAGCGGTGATCACCGTGCCGGCATATTTCAACGATTCGCAGCGACAGGCCACCAAGGACGCCGGCAAAATCGCCGGCTTGGACGTCCTGCGCATCATTAACGAACCGACGGCGGCCGCGCTCGCTTACGGCTTGGACAAAAAGGGCAACGAAACCATTCTCGTCTGGGACTTGGGCGGCGGCACCTACGACGTGTCGATCCTGGAAGTCGGCGACGGCGTTTTTGAAGTCAAAGCGACCAACGGCGACACGCACCTGGGCGGCGACGATTACGACAAACGCGTCGTTGACTGGCTGGTCGGCGAATTCCGCAAGGAACAAGGCATCGACCTTTCCGGCGATAAGCAGGCGATGCAGCGCCTCACCGAAGCGGCGGAAAAGGCGAAGATCGAGCTGAGCAGCGTCGTGCAGACTTCGATCAATCTGCCGTTCATCACGGCCGATCAGAACGGGCCCAAGCATATGGACGTCACGCTAACGCGTGCGAAGTTCGAAGAACTTACCAGCGATCTGACCGATCGCTGCGTCCAACCGTTTAAGAACGCGCTAGCAGACGCGAAGATCGATGTTTCGCAAATTCAAGAGGTCGTCATGGTCGGCGGCTCGACGCGTATGCCGGTGATCCAGGAACTCGTCAAGAAACTGACCGGTAAAGATCCGAACCTCGGCGTGAATCCGGACGAAGTCGTCGCGGTCGGCGCAGCCATTCAGGCCGGCGTGCTGTCCGGCGAAGTGCGCGACGTCGTTCTGCTCGACGTGACGCCTCTTTCCCTCGGACTAGAAACGCTCGGCGGCGTGATGACCACGCTGATCGAGCGCAACACGACGATCCCGACGAAGAAGTCGCAGATCTTCACGACGGCTGAAGATGGTCAAACCTCGGTGGACATCCACGTTCTTCAAGGCGAGCGTCCGATGGCGCCCGATAACAAGACGCTGGGACGGTTCCGCTTGGAAGGCATTCCGGCTGCGCCGCGAGGCGTACCGCAGATCGAAGTGACGTTCAATATCGACGCCAACGGCATCGTGAACGTCGGCGCAAAAGATCTCGGCACCGGCAAGGAGCAGCAGATCACGATCACCGCATCGACCAATTTGAACAAAGAAGAAGTCGAGCGAATGGTGCGCGACGCCGAAGCATCGGCCGCAGCGGATACCGCCAAGCGTGAAGAGGCCGAAGTGCGCAATCAAGCTTCGAGCTTGATTTACGCCACTGAAAAGTCGCTCAAAGAAGTGGGCGACAAGCTCGATGCGGGAGCCCGCGGCGAGGTGGAAAGCGCCCTGGCCGATCTCAAACGGGTCAGCGACAACGGCACGATCAGCGAGATCAAGCCCTCCATCGAACGTTTGCAGCAGGCCAGTTACAAAATGGCGGAGCTGCTCTATCAGAAGACCGCTCCCAGCGGCGACGGCGCTGCGGCCGGCAACGGCGCAGCGGGCGAGCAGGCGCAGACGGGCGCTGAAACGGGCGCCGGTCAGAACGAGACGCGCGACGACGTCATCGACGCCGAGTTCAAGGAGTCGAAGTAATCGTTCCGGCGCGCTGATATGCAGGATGAATACATCACCGAGGCAGACGTGCCGGCGGCAAATCACAATGGTGAAGCCGCCGGCGCGTCCGCCGAAGATCTGCAAGCTCAGCTTGCGGACGCAACCTCACGTGCCGAGGAGAACTACAACAAGTTCTTGCTCGCCACGGCGGACTTTGAGAACTACAAGAAGCGTACCCAACGCCAGTTCGCCGAGATCGCATCCGCCGGCCGCAGGCGGTTGCTGGAGCAGTTCCTTCCCGTCCTCGACAACCTGGAGCGCGCGCTCGCCTATGAGGGCGAAAACGCAAATGGGCTGCGCGACGGCGTTCAGCAAACGCTGCGCGGTTTCGAGGCGCTCTTGGGCATGGAAGGCGTGAAGCCGATTTCCGTTAAGGGGCAACGCTTCGATCCAAAAACCGCTGAAGCGATCGGCACGCAAGCAGCGGACGGCGTTGAAGACGACGTCGTCGTTGAAGAGGCGCAGCGCGGCTACATGATTGGCGACGAAGTGCTTCGCCCCGCCAAGGTCATCGTGGCCAAGCATGCCTGCGCAGATGAACTATAAGGATTACTATCAACTCTTAGGCGTACCCAAAAACTCGCCGGAAAAAGACATCAAGTCGGCGTACCGGAAGCTCGCCCGTAAGTGGCATCCGGACGCTAATCCAAACAACCAAAAGCAAGCCGAAGAACGCTTCAAAGAGATCCAAGAAGCGTACGAAGTGCTCGGCGATCCGGAAAAGCGCCGCAAGTACGATGCGCTCGGAAGCAACTGGCAGCAGGCCGCGCAGCAGGCCGAACAGCAGCGCCGCTATCGTCAGCAGCAAGGCGAGGCGTTTCACTTCGACTTCGGCGAGGGCGCCGGCGGCGGACCGAGCGGCTTCTCCGACTTCTTCGATATGTTCTTCTCGGGAATCGGGCGGCGCAACACGGCGCAAAGCACCGGCTTTGCGCAGCGCGGGCAAGATCTCGAAACGACGATCGAGCTAAGCCTGCACGACGCCTACGAAGGCGGAAAGAAATCGGTGTCGCTGCAGATTGAAGACGTCTGCCCGCGTTGCCGCGGAACCGGCACGCTGCGCGGCGCAATCTGTACCAACTGCCACGGCACCGGCCGAATTTTAACGAACAAAAAGTTCGAAGTCACCATCCCAAAGGGCATCGGCGACGGCCAGCGGATCCGCTTGGCGGGGCAAGGGGGCAGCGGCGTTGCCGGCGGCCCTAACGGGGACCTCTATCTGATCGTGCAGACGCTCGACGATCCCACGTACGTTCGTAAAGGCGACGATCTCTACGTCGATCTTCCGGTGAGCTTGTACGATCTCGTGCTCGGCGGAGATGTCAGCGTTCCGACGATGTCGGGAAACGTGACGATGACGATTCCTGCGGGCACGCAGAACAATCGTCTGCTGCGCTTGAGCGGCCGCGGAATGCCGCGCGTCCGCAACGGAGGCGCCGGGGACCAATACGTTCGCTTGATTGGACAATTGCCGACGAATCTCAGTGACAAAGAGAAGAAGCTCTTCCGCGAACTCGCCGCCGTGCGCAACGGCAAACGATAGGAGAATCTATGGTTAAAGACATCGCATTTACCGCATATCCGGCTAAAGACGTTTCGCGTCTTCGCAAGTTCTACACCAACGCGCTCGGCATTCGGTTCGATGAGCCGCTCGTGCAGGACGGCGTCGAAAAGTACGCTCAAGGACAAGTCGGAAGCGGCTGGTTTGCCGTCATCACGACGGAATGGCAGGAGGTTGCGCCCTCCGGCGGCCTTGCGTTTGAAGTGGAGAAGATTGAGGATACCGTTCAACAAGTCCGCGGCGCCGGCGTCGACGTTTCCGAAGAGCCGTATGAGACCCCGGTGTGCCGCATTCTGTCATTCTCCGACCCGGAAGGCAACAAGGTAACGCTGCACCAAACGACTACGCCGCACTAGCCCATGTTCTCGGGACATGGGCTGATGTGGTCGTCGATGTATCAGCCCGAAAAACCGCACGTTCGCAAACGCGTCGACTGGAAACGGATCGGCGCGTTTTTTTCGCCGTACTTCAAAGAGCAGGCGTTCGTGCTGGCCTGCATTCTCATCGCTTCCCTCTTGGGGCTCGTTCCCGGCTTCATCACCGCCCGCATTATCGATCGCGCGATCCCGCGCAAAGATTTGGCCGAACTGCTCTGGGACGTCGGCATCATCGTCGCTTCGGCGCTGGCAGCCGGCCTGATCGGCGTGCTGCAGGGCTATCTGAACTCGGTCGTCGGCGAAGGCATCATGCGGGACATCCGCACGCGGCTCGTTTCGCACTTGCATCGCATGCCGCTCTCCTTCTTCACTGGAACCAAAACGGGCGAGATTATGAACCGGGTCAGCAACGATGTCGACAACATCGACAACGTCGTCACGGGAACCCTGACATCGGTCATTACCAACGCCGTGATGATCGCCACGACGGTGGTCGCGATGTTTGTTTGGAATTGGCGGCTGGCGTTGATGTCGGTGGCGATCGTGCCGCTCATGATTCTGCCGCTCTCTCCGGTCGGGCGCCGCATGTACCTGATCCGCCGGCACACGCGCGAAAAACGCGACGAGATCGAGTCCATCACCCAGGAAACGTTATCGATCTCCGGCATTACGTTGATCAAGTCGTTTTCGCGCGAAGGCTACGAACGCCAGCGGTTCTACCGGGTCGGCACGGACCTCATGGGGCTGGAGATCGATCTCGCGATGGTCGGACGCTGGTTCATGGCGTTGATCGGCGCCATGGTGATCGTGGGCCCGGCGCTCGTGTGGCTCGGAGGCGGATGGCTGGCGGTCCGGTCGCAGGTTCAGATCGGCGTCATCGTGGCCTTCATTGGATTCATCGGCACGCGGCTTTACGGACCGGCCGCGGCGCTGGCCGGCATTCAAGTGCAAGTCGTCAGCGCGCTGGCCGTGTTCGAACGCATCTTCGATTATCTCGACATGAAGACGGAACCGTACGAATCTGCCGACTCGGCAGAACTTCCGAGCGTGGGCGGCGACATCCGGTTCGCCGACGTGACCTTTTCGTACGATGGCCGCCGGCGCGTGCTGGACGGCGTTTCCTTTGAAGTCGCGCCTGGGGAACTCGCGGCCTTCGTCGGACCCTCCGGCGCGGGCAAAACCACGATCACGCAGCTGGTCCCGCGCTTTTACGATCCGCAAAGCGGGGCCGTTTTGATCGATGGACTCGACGCGCGGACGCTCACGCTTTCGTCACTGCGCCGGGATATCGGCATCGTATCGCAAGAAACGTACCTTTTTCACGACACAATCGCCAACAATCTGCGCTACGCGAAGATCGATGCAACCCAAGATGAACTCGTAGCAGCCTCGCGTGCGGCAAACATCCACGACTTTATTCTTTCGCTCCCGGAGGGGTACGAGACCGTCGTCGGCGAGCGCGGGCATAAGCTTTCGGGGGGCGAGCGCCAGCGTTTAGCGATCGCCCGCGTGCTGCTCAAGAATCCGAAGATTTTAATTCTTGATGAAGCAACCAGTTCGCTCGATTCCCACAGCGAGGCGGCGATCCAGGCGGCACTCGTACCGCTCATGCGAGGGCGAACGAGTCTAGTGATCGCGCACCGGCTTTCGACGATTCTTTCCGCGGACGTGATCTTCGTCGTTGAAGCGGGACGCATTGTCGAGCGGGGCACGCATGCGGAGCTGCTGGCGCGCGGCGGCGCATACGCGCGTCTCTACCGAAAGCAGTTCCGCGCGGAAGCGGCCACCATCGCGTAGCTGCGGCTTTTACTGCACGTCCGCAGGAATTCGCATGACGGCGGGTTCTTCGGGGACCAGGACGTTCGGTTCCGTCGCCGCTTGCACGTCCTCCACGTGTACGCCCGGCGCGACTTCGCGAAGGATTAACCCATCGGGCGTGACGTCTAATGTGGCCATGTCCGTAATGATCTGATGCACGACGCCCTTGCCGGTCAGCGGCAACGAGCACCGCTCGACGATCTTGTGCGTGCCGCCCTTTGCGACGTGCTCCATCATCACGATGAGCCGCTTGGCGCCGTGCACCAGATCCATCGCACCGCCCATGCCCTTCACCATTTTTCCGGGAATCATCCAGTTCGCTAAGTCGCCCGCCGCGGAAACTTGCATGGCGCCGAGCACCGCAAGATCGATGTGGCCGCCGCGAATCATGCCGAATGAGGTAGCCGAGTCAAAGAACGATGCGCCCGGAAGCAGCGTCACCGTTTCCTTGCCGGCGTTGATCAGGTCGGCTTCTTCATCGCCCTCGTACGGGTAAGGGCCCATGCCCAAGATGCCGTTCTCGCTCTGTAACGTCACGGTGATGCCCGCGGGCACATAGTTCGGAATCAATGTCGGCAAACCGATTCCCAGGTTCACGTATTGCCCGTCGCGCAATTCTTGCGCGACCCGAGCCGCGAGCTGCGTCCGCGTGAGCGCCATCAGCCTTCACTCCGCTTGCGTGTCGTCACGCGCTCGATGCGCTTGCCTTCCGCTCCGACTTCAACCACGCGCTGCACGAAGACGCCCGGAAGGTGCACGTTCTCCGGATCGATCCGCCCTGGCTCGACCAGCTCTTCCACTTCCGCGATCGTCGTCTTTCCCGCCATCGCACAAAGCGGGTTGAAGTTGCGCGTTGCTTTGTGAAACACCAGGTTCCCATGCGTATCTCCGATGCTCGCCCGCACGAGCGCAAAGTCGCACACGATCCCTTCTTCCATCACGTAGTCGCGCCCGTTAAACGTGCGCGTCTCTTTCTTCGGCGACGGTTTTGCGATGGAACCATCCGCATTGTGCCGCCACGGCAAACCGCCCTCCGCCACTTGCGTGCCGACGCCGGCCGGCGTGTAGAACGCCGGGATGCCGCAACCGCCCGCGCGCAGCCGCTCCGCTAACGTGCCTTGCGGAACCAGTTCCACTTCCAGTTCTCCGTGCAAATACTGCCGTTCGAATTCGCGATTCTCCCCGACGTAGGAGCCCGTCGTTCGTTTGATCCGTTTTGCGTCGAGCAGCACGCCTAACCCCCAACCGTCGACGCCGCAGTTATTGGAAACCGTAATGAGATCCGTCGCTCCCTGTGCGAGCAACGCCCCAATTAAGTTATGCGGAATCCCGCACAGACCGAATCCGCCGACCGCCAGCGATGCACCGCTGGGGATATCTCTCACGGCTTGCGCGCATGAAGCCACGACTTTGTCCATACTCGAGAGTGTATGCTATGGCGGGGAGCGGCGCTCCCTCCCCGAAAAGTACGCGCATGGCCATTGCCGCTACACATCACGCCTCTTCTGAAGAAGAGGCCCTGATGCTCGAGGTCGTGCGCGAGCTGGTCGCCGAGAAGGTTGCACCGCGCGCCGCAGAGATCGATGAACGCGGCGAATATCCGCAAGACATTCGCCGGCTTTTTGCCCAAAACGATCTGCTGGGAATACCGATCCCCGTGGAATACGGTGGACTCGGCGGTACATTTTTGACTTACTGCAAAGTCGTTGAAGAGATCGCCAAAGCCTGCGCCTCAAGTTCGCTGATCGTGGCGGTGCAGGAATTAGGCATGCTGCCGATCCTGATCGCGGGCACCGAAGAGCAGCGGCAAAAATACTTGCCCAAACTTGCGTCCGGCGAATGGGTTGCCGCCTATGCGCTGACGGAAGCGGGCAGCGGTTCCGATGCAGCCGGTTCGATGCGCGCGCGAGCGGAGAAGCGCGACGGCAAGTATATTCTCAACGGACAGAAGATCTGGATCACAAACGGCAGCGTCGCCGATGTGGTTTGCGTGTTTGCGGTGACCGATCCCGGCGCGGGGCCAAACGGCATCAGCGCCTTTGCCGTTGAGCGCGGCTTCCCCGGATTCGCCGTCGGCAAACTCGAGAAAAAGATGGGCATTCGCGGATCACCCACCGTCGAGTTAATTTTTGAAAACTGTGAAGTGCCGGCCGAAAATTTGATCGGCCGCGAAGGCGAAGGGTTCAAAATCGCGATGAAAGTGCTCGACAAATCGCGTCCCGGCATTGCGGCGCAGGCGCTCGGGATCGCGCAGGGCGCGCTGGACTACGCCACGGAGTACGCTCGCGAGCGCATGGCATTCGGCAAGCCCATCAGCCAACAGCAGGGCGTCGCATTCATGCTGGCGGACATGAAGACGGAGGTCGAGGCCGCGCGTTTGCTGCTTTATGAAGCAGCGCGCAAATGCGACGAAGAGGCCGCGGACGTGACCCTATGGGCGGCGATGTGCAAGCTGAAATGCGGCGACGTCGCCATGAGCGTTACGACCGACGCCGTGCAAATCTTGGGTGGTTACGGATACTCCGTCGAGTATCCGTTGGAACGCATGATGCGCGATGCGAAGATCACGCAGATCTACGAAGGCACGCAGCAGATTCAACGCGTCGTAATCTCTCGCGCCCTCGTGGGCAAGTGGAAGCCGGGCGCCAGCTCTTAACCCGTCCCGGCGGGCGCCACTGTTGCGGCGCTGCCGCCGCTGTGCAAACGCGTTGCCAGCGCGATCCACGAAATGCCTAAGAAAATGAAATTGATCCCCACGCAAAAGCCGATGAACCAAATGGCCGACACGGGCCACTGCGCCCAGAGCAGGATGCCCAGAATGCACGCGATGATGCCGCTGAGAATCGCCCAGCCGGCGTGCGGATAGTGCGCGCCGAAAGTAGAGAAGATTCGGAATAAGCCGCCGACGATTAGCATCGCGGCGAGGAACAGCGTCACGATCAGTGCGCCCGCGAGCGGATGCGTGAGCAGGATGAGGCCGACGATCAAATCCAGCACGCCGACGAGCAGATGCAGAAAAACATGGCCCGCGCCATGCGAGCGAAAGGCCGCAACGATTTGCACCACGCCGGCGACCGCGATGATGACGCCGAGCACGAAGACGCCGGCTAAGGTCGCGGAAAATTCGAAGATCAACGCAATGATGCCTAAGACGATCAGGCATACTCCGGCGGTGAGATACCAACCCCAGTGTTTGCGGATGTCGCCGACGGCAGAAGCGGGGATCATGTTCATTTAGCGTTCTCCTTACAGCTGCGCTTCGCCGAACGTGACGCCTGCCGCCTGCACTTCCTGATACGGCAAGAGCCAAACGAGAGATTCGTCGTGCAGGTCCACCACCTGAACCCGATTGCCGAAAGGGTCCACGAAGTCGCAGCGGAACGGCGGAATCAATTTTAGCCCATACTTCTTCGTGACTTTTTCGCGCACTTCAGCAAGTTCTATTTCATCCCGCACCATTAGGCCAAAATGGCGAATGGCGTCGTGTCGAACGCGTTCGACTTCGAACATCGCTAAGAACTGATGCTCGCCGAGCTTGAAGAAGGCATCTCCTTCACCCTCACTCAGCCGCTCCAGATTGAAGACGTCCTCGTAAAACGCCACCGCCTTCTCGATATCATCGACCTCAATGGCGATGTGGTTGCAGCCGTACACTTTGACGCTCATGTTTCCTACAACCGGCTGGAAGAATCTAGCGGATGCATTACCGTCTCACGAGCGTGCGGCATTGCCTTCTTCGCCCATCTCCTCGAGCAGCGACCGGTCCTGGGGCATGCGAGGCAAGTACGGCGGATACGTACCTTTTGGATGGTCTGCGAGGTACTGTTTCGAGATCAAAGCCAGATATTCGAAATTTTCCCATAGTTGCGGCGCCCCGATAGTGTGCCGGATATAGGTCGTCAACGGCAAGAGCGCATTCCAGTTTCGCAGGACCACGTATCCCCACATGTCGCACGCGATGGCGGCATCGATGATGCCGTGCCGCACGAACTCTCCCAGACCCTCGAACAGGTTTGCAATCGTTCCGATTCTCTCGTAGTCGCCGGAGAAGGGCAGCACGGTCATCTTGCGCCGTTCGTCGGGATCTTTCAGCCGATTCGGCAGCTCGTACGAGATAAAACGCTGCGCGGCGCCGATCTCCGGAGATTCCATGGTTTCGCGAAATTCCGTCAGCGCCATGATTTGGTTGCTTCCGCGCATGTGCCGTAATTGAACAAGCGCAGCGGTTGCGGAAGCCGCGATGACGAGAAGCGTGCCGACCGCCGCTACGGTATCGAGCAGTTCAAGCGACATCTGCCGCTCTTTAAACACCGCCGCACGAGTTGCTTTGTTTCGCTGGAGATCCGAACTACAATCCCGAAGCTGCCACGTGAAAGAGTGACGGAATAAAGCGGCCGGCGACATACGACAGACCGAAGACGACGGAACCGTAAAGCGCGATCTCCAAGCCGCGCAGCCATTTGTTGCGTTCGCCTAAAGAGCCGGCGTAAAAGCCGATTCCAAACAATCCAAACAACGCGAGCACGACGCTGACGATCACCGCATCAAGCCGGCCGAGCGCCGCAAAGAGATACGGAATGATGGGCACGATCGAGCCGGCGGCATAGGAAAGCGCCATGGCCAGCGCGGGAATCGCACTCGACGACTCTGCGATCCTTGGGTCGATGCCGAATTCGTCGCGCATCATTTCGTACAAATAGATTTCCGGGTTTTTCGTCAGCCGGTTCACGATCGTGTGGGCTTCGTCCGCACTGAAGCCTTTGAGCTTGTAGTACGCAACTTGCTCCGCAAACTCGTCGGCGGGGTTGTCCGCCATCTCGCGGCGTTCCATCTCGATGGATGCCTGCACGACTTCGCGTTCGGCCTTGCCGCCTTGATATTCGCCGACGCCCATGGAGAGCGCGCCCGCGATCAGCGCGATCAGTCCGCTGACGAGCACCGTAAGCCGTCCGGAAGCGACGCCCACGCCGGTTACGATGCCGAGCGTCGTCAAAATGCCGTCCTGGGCCCCGAAGACGATTTCGCGAATTCGCCGTTGACTTTCAAGCCGGCGGCGCTGCGGCGTGTCGGGAATGCGCGGTTTGACTTTGCGCCATCCAGGCGTGTCCACGACGACCTGGTGTCCAGGGATTTCGCTGGCCGAAGGCCTGCCCGGAGGCGACGACATGCGGGCGGAGTTCACCGAAGAGTCGCTCGAATACTTGGCACGATGCCGGATCCTTTCGACGAGTCGTTCACCGGGCAAAACCCAATCGTCGCCGCTGCAACCCGTATCCGCGCTAAACGCGAGATCGATCGTGCGCTCGGGAACGCGGGCGACCGGCCCGTGCCGTTTGAAGACGCCGAGAGCGCGTTTGCAGAGTTCGGCGCGCAATTGGCCGCCGGCGCGAAGCGGCTCAATGCGATCTTCGGCGACCGGGCGGGGGTCAAGTTTATTCGGATCGATCGACCGGCGCGGCTGCGGTTGCGCTTCGGCGAGAAGCGCGTCAGTTTGGACTTGGACGAGGTTCACCAGCTGGTACGCATCGCAGGATTAGGGCTCGAGGGCGAATGGCAGTTCAATCCCGATGCGGCGGTGCCGTCGTTAATCAACCTTTCGAAGATTTCGACGGAGGCGGGCTACGGCGACGCTTTGACGCCGTCTTCGCTGCTGCGCGCGATCGCGAAGGACGCCGAGCTGCCGCCGCCATCAATGTAGGCGTCGGACAGAGTTCCCGTTCGGGACACTGCCCGCAAAGCGGTACCGGCGCCTTGCAAATCGCCCGCCCATGAAGGATCAGCCAGTGATGCGCGTGCCGCCATTTCTCTTGCGGCACGAGCGCTTGCAAGTCGCGTTCTACGTCGCGCGGCGTCTTTCCGAGCGTGAGTCCTAGGCGATGAGCAACGCGAAAAACGTGGGTATCCACGGCGATCGCGGCGCCTTCGAAAGCCACGGACAACACGACGCTTGCGGTCTTGCGCCCCACGCCGGGCAGCGCCTCGAGCTCTTCACGTTCCCGGGGCACCACGCCGTTATGCCGTTCCACTAACCCCTGTGACGCCGCGATGATGTTCTTGCTCTTCATCCGGAAAAAGCCGCATGATTTGATGATGCGCTCCACATCCTCTTGCTTTGCCTTGGCCAGTTCATCGGGCGCCGGGTAGCGCTTAAAGAGCTCGGGCGTCGTCATGTTCACCCGCGCATCGGTACATTGCGCCGATAGAATGACGGCGACCAGCAATTCGAAGGCGTTACGATACTGCAGCGCGGTGACCGCGTTCGGATAGTGCTCTTCCAGGATCGCTGAGCTCGCGCACGGCAACCGCCCTGGGAACTTTTTTGCGAGGAAACGGAATGGCCACGGCGTTCTATCGCTCCGAACTCAGCGCAAGCTTTCCCTCGACGCTTTCAACGAGCCCCTCCCGGGCGAGCGCATCGACGAGTGAGCGCAGTTCACAACACGAAGCTGCAACGTGCGGCTGCAGTGTGCCGTGGAGTTCGAACAACGAAATACGCTCGTGCGGCTGCAAGCTTCGCAAGTGCTCGATGATTCGCCCGCGTGCATATCGCGTGGTCCGTTCAAAACGCTCCGGTTTTACGCTTCGGCCACGAGTTCTGAGGGTTTTTAAGCGGCTCACGTCGATGGGTGCGGCCGCACAGTGCCGGCGAGCCGGGCAGATCCCGCAGCGCGGCGTTCGCGCGGTACAGATAAGCGCGCCGAGATCCATCATGGCTGAATTCCACTGATGCGCTTGCCCCGGGGGCACAAAGGAGAGCGCGTCACGACGTAGTTGCGCGATGGACGCAACCGGCGGATGCTCCAGTCCATACTTGATGCGGTGCGTCACTCGGGCAACGTTCGTATCGACGGCTGCATCGTCGCATTCGAAAGCAAAGGCGCGCACCGCAGCGGCCGTATAAGGACCCACACCGGGCAAGGCGCGGAGCGCAGCTTCATCGTGCGGTACGGTTCCGCCGTGCCGTTCGAGCAGAGCGCGGGCAATGCGTTTCAGCCGCAATGCTCGCATGTTGTAGCCCAAGCCCTGCCAAGCGCGCAGCACGTCGGCCACGCTCGCTTCGGCAAGCGACGGCGGATCCCGAAACCGCGCGAGAAACGCATGGTATTTTGAAACGACACGCTCGGCCTGCGTCTGCTGCAGCATGAACTCCGCCACCAGAATCTCGTACGGCTGCCGGCTTGCTCGCCATGGAAGCCACGCGCGGCCTTGCGCTGCGTACCACGTCAACAGTTTGCGCTGCATCAAAGTCATTCGCTTTGGTTGGCTCGCTCGAAAGCCGCCGAAGTTCGAGCCTTGACGTACGCGATGAACCGGCGCACGGCGCCGGCATCCAAAACGACGTCGTCCGATGCTTTGACCCCGCGATACAACGCCAAAGAGTCCATGATGATTGCTTGATGCTCCGGCGGCGCGTCCTCAAGCGCCGAACTGGCTGCCCATTCTTTGTCCGCCAGCGAAACGCCGCGTGCGGTCGCGCCGTGCAGCACCCGGCAGGCCGCTAAAACGGCCGTCGCGGGGTCCTGCTCCGCAATGCGTTCGGCGCGCTGCAAATAGATAGCAAGCGACGCCATAAACGCATGCCAAGGCACCGGCCCGAAGACATTTTGTGGAGGAGGACCAACGAGCGTAACGCCGCCGTTGCGGAGATCGATGATGGATGATGCCAAGACGTGCGATGTTTGCGGAACGCTAAAATCGATACGCCGCATGCGAATCGCTTCATGGCGCTCGCGCGCGTAGCACACCTCAAGCGGCATCGGTGCTTCGTAGCGGCGCGCATATTTTGCCTGGACGATGGAGACGTCGAGGTCGCCCCACACGGGCCGGGCGTCCGAGAGGCGCAACAGCGTTCGTGTCGCCATCTCTCGCTCTTCCGCTTCGAGCGGCTGGTCGACGACGCCGATCACGTTGAGGTCGCTGCGGCTGCGGCGGAAGGTTCCGCTCGCCAAGGAGCCATGAATGTAGAGGCCGGCGAGCGCATCCCCTAGCAACTCTCCGAGCGTTCCGGCGATTCGTATGAGATAGACGAGGATGTCACGGTCCGCGTCGGCAACGCGCTGCGGCCGAGGAGCGGCGCCTCCGGTAGGCATGCGGCACGGATTTTCGCACCGGCCTGCGAACTTTCCACTGCAGCACCAGCAAGGAGTTAGGATTGGCTGAACATCAGGTTGACGCCGTCGTCGTCGGCGCCGGTCCGGGCGGTTATCATGCCGCAATTCGGCTCGGGCAGCTCGGAAAGAGCGTTATCTGCGTCGATCGCGACGAAGTGGGAGGCGTCTGCCTCAACTGGGGATGCATTCCGACGAAAGCGTTGCTGCACGTGGGTGAAGTGATCCGCCAGATCGATCACGCGGGCGCTATCGGGCTTCGCACGTCCAAAGCCGACGTCAATCGCGAAGGGGTAGCAAAATTTTCTTCCGAGGTCGTCAATGCGAACGTCGGAGGAGTCAAAACGCTGTTCAAGGCAAACGGCGTGCAGTTCATCTACGGCGAAGCGTCCTTTAGGAGCGCGACGCAGATCGCGGTAAAGAAGAAAGAGGGCGGCGAGGACACGATCGCAGCCGAGTACGCCGTTATCGCGACCGGCTCGGCACCAATCGACGTGCAAGCTTGGCCGCACGACGGCGAATACATCATCAATTCGGACGATGCGGTGAAACTGAAGCGGATTCCCAAGACCTTGCTGGTGATCGGCGGTGGGGTCATCGGTCTCGAGTTCGCGACCGTCTATGCGCGCATGGGCTGCAGCGTGCTGGTGATCGAAGCGATGCCGCAGATCTTGACGGGGACCGATCTCGAGATCGGCAAAACGTTGGGGCGCGTGCTCAAGAAGCAGGGCGTCGAGATCATGCTCAACACGAAGGTTTCTTGGGTCAAGCGCGACGGCAAGACCGTTCGCGCATCGTTCACCGGCGAGGGCACAGACGCAAAAGAGGAGTCGCGCGATTTTGATTGCGTTTTGGTCGCGGTTGGACGGCGGCCCGTTACGGATGGGCTAAACCTCGAGGCAGCCGGAGTCCAAACAAACCGTGGCTTCATTGACGTCGACCCGCAGCGGCGCACGAACGTACGAAACATCTTCGCGATCGGCGACGTGAGCGGAGCTCCGATGTTGGCGCATAAAGGCATGAAGGAAGGCGTCGTCGCGGCCGAAGTCATCGCCGGCAACCGATCTGCCGCTTTCGATCCGGTCGCCATTCCCAACTGTATCTATACGGATCCGGAAGTGGCCACCGTCGGGCTTTCTGAGGAAGAAGCGAAGGAACGCGGGTATGAGCTGCGCATCGGCAAGTTCCCGCTGGCCGCCAGCGGCCGCGCGAGAACGATGAACGAGACCGACGGCTTGATCAAGCTCATCGGCGACGCGAAGACCGATATGCTGCTCGGGATGCACATCGTCGCGCCGCAAGCGGAATCACTGATCGGCGAAGGCGTCATTGCGCTGGAGATGGGCGCCACGCTTGAAGACGTCGGACTCTCGATCCACCCGCATCCGACGTTGACCGAAGGCATCATGGACGCCGCAGAAGCGGCGCACGGCAAGGCGATCCACATCGTCAATCCGAAGCCGCGGTCACCGCAACCGGTGGGTGCACGCTAAGGGGCTATGATGCGCGCCGCGCGCCTAATGGATCTTGGTTTCATGCCGTACCGGGACGTCTGGAATTTGCAGCGGCAACTGCATGCTGCCGTCAGCTCCGGCGCGCAACCGGAAACGTGGATCGTCGTCGAGCATCCGCCCGTCGTCACCCTCGGCCGGAAATCGAATCCCGCAAACCTGCTGCTCGATGCGGACGCATTTGCCGCGCGCGGCATCGACGTCGTGCAGATCGAGCGGGGCGGCGACGTCACGTACCACGGTCCCGGCCAACTCGTGGTGTATCCCATTCGGAGGCTCGAACGTTTCCGTGAGATCGCGCCGCTGGTTCGCTCGCTGGAAGGCGCGGTGATCGACGCCTGTGCGTCGTTCGGCGTGACGGGGGAGCGCTGGAGCGAGCACGCCGGCGTCTGGGTGGGCAACAATCAGATCTGCGCTGTCGGGCTGGCGGTGCAAAAAATGACGACGTTGCACGGCATCGCGCTGAATGTTTGCGGAGAACTCTCTTACGCGCAGCTGATCCATCCGTGCGGCTTGCAGGATCGAGGCGTGACGAGCCTCATCCGTGAAGGCGGCCGCACGGTGACGATTGCCGACGCTAAAGCCGCGTTGATTCCGCAATTGGAAGCGCAGTTCGACGTTCGATTCAAAGAGCCGGCGCTCGCCTCATGATTTCGATCGCGCGACAAGCAAAGCCGGAATGGCTGAAGGTGCGCCTGCCCGCGGGCGAATCGTACGAACACGTGAAGGCGGCCGTCGACGCGCTGAAACTCAACACGGTCTGCAAAGAGGCCATGTGCCCAAACATCGCGGAGTGCTGGGGAGTCGGCACCGCGACGATCATGATTTTAGGCGAAGTCTGCACGCGAGGATGCCGCTTTTGCAACGTCAAGACAGGCAATCCGAAAGGTGAGATCGATTGGATGGAACCTGTGCGCGTCGCTGAGGCGGTGCGCGAACTCGGATGGCAGTATCTCGTGATCACGGCCGTAGATCGCGACGATCTCGCGGACGGCGGCGCACTGATCTTCGCCAATACGGTTCGCGCCATTCACGAGCGAGTACCGGACGCCCGAGTGGAAATCCTCAGTGGAGACTACCGTGGCGACCTGATGGCGCTGGATATCGTGCTGGACGCAAAACCAGATGTCTTCGCGCACAATCTGGAGACGGTTCGCCGGCTTACGCCGCTCGTTCGCGACAAGCGCGCGACCTACGATCAGTCCCTTCGTGTTTTAGAGCATGCCAAACGACGCCGGCCGCGCAATTTCACCAAGACCTCGATCATGCTGGGATTGGGCGAGTCGGACGAAGAGATCGAGCAGACGTTTGACGACGCGCGCAACGCCGGCGTAGATATTTTCACCATGGGACAATACCTGCAGCCGGCGAAGCGGCACCTTCCCGTGCACCAGTACCTTTCGCCTGCGCGGTTCGACGAACTCGGCGCTCGCGCGCGCGCAAAGGGCTTCCATCAGGTCGTGTCGAGCCCGCTTTCCCGCAGCTCGTACCACGCGGAAAAGGCGTTCGCCTGACCAATTTCTTTCTGCGGCGTCCCATTTTTGCCGCGGTTCTTTCCCTCATCGTCGTGCTGGCAGGGGCTATCACGATTCCAACGTTGCCGATCGCGCAGTATCCGCGAATCGCCCCGCCGGTCGTTACCGTCAGCGCTAACTACACCGGAGCAAACGCCGAGGCGGTCGAGTCGGCGGTGACGACACCGCTGGAACAGGCCATCAACGGCGTCGAAGGTTTGCGCTACATCACCTCCAGTAGTTCCAACAACGGTACGAGCACGATCACCTGCACGTTCAATCTGGGAACAGATTTGGATATTGCAGCAACCGACGTGCAGAACGCGGTGCAGTCCGCCTCGGGCCAATTGCCGAATGAGGTCAAGCAAACCGGCATCACCGTGTCCAAAAACAGCGGCACGTTCATCATGGCTGCCGCCTTGCGCTCGACCAATCCCCAGTTCAACCAACTGTTCTTGAGCAACTACGCCGAACTGAACGTCGTCAACACGCTCAAGCGAGTGCGCGGCGTCAGCAACGTCGTGATCTTCGGCCAACGCCGGTACGCGATGCGCGTGTGGGTGAATCCTCTAGAGCTTCAAGCGCGCGGTCTGGCGATCAGCGACGTGCTGTCCGCGCTGCAGGAACAAAACGTCGAAGTCGCGGCCGGAAGCATCGGCGGCGCGCCTGAACCGAAAAATCAGCCCTTTACCATCAGCGTGCGCGCCGAGGGACGGCTCAGCACCCCCGAACAATTCCGCAACATCATCGTTCGCGCGAATCCGAACGGCGGATTCACGCGGCTCGGTGACGTGGCGCGAGTGGAGCTCGGAGCGGAGGACTATTCCAGCTCCATTGCATTTGACGGCAACCAGAACGTCGTGGGGTTGGGCGTTCAGATACTGCCGACGGCAAACGCGCTCCAAGCAGCCGATGGAGTGCGTAAAGAGCTTGGGCTGCTCTCGCGCACGTTCCCGGCCGGCGTCACGTACAAAATCGCGTTCGATACGACGGATTTTGTCAAGGAATCGATTAGAGAGGTCTTCCTGACCTTGCTCTTTTCGATCATCTTGGTCGTGTTGGTCATCTTCCTCTTCTTGCAAAGCCCGCGATCAACGCTCATTCCGGCCGTTACGCTTCCGATTTCACTCGTCGGAACGTTCGCCGTTATGAAGGTTTTTGGGTTTACGATCAACACGATCACGCTTTTCGGTTTAACCTTGGCGACCGGATTAGTGGTCGACGATGCCATCGTCGTTATCGAAAATATCGCGCGCTACATCCAAGAAAAGGGTATGGGCGGCATCGAGGGCGCTGCGGCAGCGATGCGGGAAGTGCAGGGCGCGGTGGTCGCTTCGTCGCTCGTTTTGCTGGCGGTATTCGTACCCGTCGCATTTTTCCCGGGCACCACCGGTCAACTTTACAAGCAGTTCGCTCTGACGATTGCGGCGTCGATCACGATCTCGCTCTTCGCATCGCTCACGCTCACGCCCGTGATGTCGTCGCGCATGCTGACCGGGAAGATGGAATCCGGCTGGGCGTTTTTTGTGTGGTTCAACCGCGGATTAACCTCCTTCCGGGCCTGGTATCGGGCAACGCTGCCGAAGCTGTTCCGCTGGCGCTACGTCGTTGCAGCCGTCTTCGCGATCGCGCTCGTCGCCACGGTGATATTATTCCGAACGACTCCTACCGGGTTCATTCCGGATGAAGATCAGGGCTTTTTCATCGTCACGATCCAGGCGCCCGAAGGCACGTCGCTCGCTCACGAACAGGATATCGCCAAGCGCGTCGAGGCTATTTTGGACGCGCAGCCTGAAATTGCGGACGTCTTCGATGTTTCCGGCTTTAGCTTCTCGGGAAGCGGGCCGAATCGCGGCATCGCGTTTATCAGGCTCACCCCGTGGTCGCAGCGCAAGGGCGGGCAACATTCGCTCGCAGCAATCTTGCAGCGGGTCCAGATGCGGTTCTTCGGCATACCGGGCGCCCAGGTGTTCGCGTTCAATCCGCCCGCCATCCAAGGCGTCGGCAACTTCGGCGGATTTCAGTACGAACTCGAGGATCGAGGGAATGTCGGCTTGCCCGCGCTGATGCAGACGGCGTACGGCTACATGATGCTCGGCAACAAGAATCCGAACCTGACGCAAGTCTTTACGACCTTCCGCATCGATGCCCCGCAGTATCAAGTGCACGTCGACCGTGAAAAGGCGAAGAGCATCGGCGTTTCTCTCACCGACGTCTTCAACACGATGCAGACCGATCTCGGGTCGTTTTACGTCAACGATTTCACTTATTTGAATCGTTCGTATCGCGTTTACGTCCAGGCCGAAGAGCCCTACCGGACATCGCTTGAATCGCTGCAGAGTTTGTACGTGCGCTCACAGGCCGGCGGAATGATTCCGCTCAGCGGGCTCGGCACCGCAAGCCTGACGAAATCGGCGCCGATCATCACGCACTACAACCTCTTCCGCTCCATCGAGATCAATGGCGCAGCGCCTCCGGGCAAGGGATCGGGATCGGCGATCGCGGCGATGGAGCAACTTGCCCAGAAGATTAATCCTCCGGGCATCAGCTACGAGTGGTCCGGGCTGTCGCTCGACGAAATCGAAGGCGGGAATCTTTCGGCGCTGATCTTCTTCATCGGTATCATCTTTGTGTTTCTCGTGCTTGCGGCGCAATATGAGAGCTTCATCGATCCGCTGATCGTCTTGCTAGCCGTTCCGGTGGCGATACTCGGCGCGCTGTTGTTCTTAGGCGTCCGAGGTATGCCGAGCGACGCTTACGCGCAGGTCGGTTTCGTGATGCTGATCGGCCTGGCCAGCAAGAGCGCAATTTTAATCGTGGAGTTTGCAAATCAGCAAATGCGCGCGGGCGCTGACGTCGTCACCGCCGCCGCGCGAGCCGCCCAAACGCGGCTGCGGCCGATCCTCATGACGTCGATCGCCTTCATCGTTGCCGTAACGCCTCTGGTCTTCGCAAGCGGCGCAGGCAGTGCCGCGCGCCATTCGCTCGGAACGGTGGTCTTCGGCGGCATGATCGTTTCGACGATCCTCAATTTGGCCATCACGCCGGTGATCTACATCATCGTTAAATCGTGGACTGCCCGTCGGCGCGCGCCGGCGCGTCCCAGCGAACCGCTTCCGCCGCTCGAAGTGCGGGAGCCTACGGTAGCCGGCGACTGATGACCGCCGCAGAACTCGCCGCGCAAGCTCGCGGCGCCGTTCGGATCATCGATATTCGCAAGAAGCCGGACGGCAGCCAAATCCCCGCCTCGTCGCGATGCGACGGCGAAGAGCTGGAGCGCACGGCGGACTTGCCGTTCGACGAGGACGATTCCGTCGTGTTGTACTGCGGCAGCGGCAATTCGTGCTCCCGGGTTGCAAAAACGTTACGCGAAAAGGGCTTTCGCGGTGCGCAGGCGCTGGAAGGCGGCTACGCAGCCTGGGTCGAGTCCGGACTGCCGCTCGAACCGAGAACTTCTTAAGCGTAGACGCCGCGCAACCGCAGCGACTGCACGACGCGATCGATCGCCACCATGTAAGCGGCGGTGCGGTAGGGAATGCGGTGACGATTGCGCATGGCACGCAGCTCGTGAAAGTTGCTCAGCAGCGCATCCTCTAAACGTTCGTTCACTTCAGATTCTTTCCAGAAGTAACCCATGCGGTCTTGGACCCATTCAAAGTATGAAACGGTCACGCCGCCGGCATTGGCCATGATGTCCGGAATCACCGTGATGCCCCGTTGGTTCAGGATGTGATCGGCATCCGGCGTGGTTGGGCCGTTTGCTCCCTCCGCGATCAGTTTGGCCTTGACGGCGGGCGCATTTTCGGTCGTCAACACCTTCTCGAGGGCGGCAGGCACCAGGACGTCGCATTCGCTCGCCAGCAGCTCGGCGTTGCTGATCTTTTCGCCGCCGGTAAACCCGTCCAGATTGTGATGCTCTTGCGAGTGCGCGATCGCGTTGGCGATATCCAGCCCTTTCTCGTTGTAGTACGCGCCCGTGACGTCCGATATTCCGACGACCTTGCACCCGCGTTCCGCAAACAATTTGGCCGCGTACATACCGACGTTGCCGAAACCTTGAATCACCACGCTGCTTTCCGAGGGCAAAAGCCCCATGTTGGCCATTTCATCCATCGTGCAGATCACAACGCCGCGCCCGGTCGCTTCCACCCTGCCCTTCGATCCGCCGATGGCGAGGGGTTTGCCGGTGACGACGCCCGGAACCGCTTGGCGCATGTGCATGGAATACGTATCCATGAACCAGGCCATGGTCTGAGGATTCGTGCCCACGTCCGGCGCGGGCACATCCTTATCGGGACCCACGACCTCAACGAGTTCCGCCGCGTAACGGCGGGTGACACGCTCCAGCTCGTTTTGAGAAAGCTGCGCCGGATCGCACGTCACTCCGCCTTTTGCGCCGCCGAAGGGCAAGTCTACCACCGCGCACTTCCACGTCATCCAAAATGCGAGGGCCGTCACTTCGTCAAGCGTAACGCCCGGATGAAATCGGATTCCGCCCTTCGCGGGGCCGCGGGCAAAGTTGTACTGCACGCGATATCCGGTGTAAACCTCGAATTGGCCTGAGTCCCGCTGAAAGGGAATCGAAAAGATGATCTGGCGTGAGGGGTGCGTCAGGATGGCTCGGATCGAATTGTCGAGTTCCAGCAGCGTTGCCGCTTCGTTGAAATAAGCAATCCCGTCTCCGAAGACGGAAACATCGCGCACAGCAGTGGTCATCTGACGCCTCCTCCGAGCCGTTTTACGTTATAGTTCCCATTTCCGGGCGCCTTCCTAGCTATACGTTGAACTTGAAGTTTACGACGTCGCCCTCGCGCATCACATACTCTTTGCCTTCGCTTCGCACGAGTCCGGCGCTGCGCAATGCCTCCATCGTTTTGTATGTTGCGTAATCTTCATAGTCGACCACTTCCGCGCGGATAAAACCGCGCTCCATATCGCTATGGATCGTGCCGGCCGCCTGCGGGGCCCGCGTTCCGCGGAGAATCGTCCACGCGCGAGTTTCCTTTTCTCCGGCCGTGAGGAACGTCATCAAGCCGAGTAAATCATATGCCGACGCTACCAGCTGTTCCAGGCCGGAGCGATCGATGCCTAACGCCTTGCAAAATTCACGCCTCTCCGCTTCGTTCAACGTAGCCAGTTCCGCTTCGGTTTTTCCGCAGAACGCGATGACCGTGCTGCCTTCGCTGCGCGCGATCTCCTCTGCGGCGCGAAAGAGCGGACCGGGAGCGTGCAACTGCGCTTCGTCGATGTTCGCCACGTACAGCACCGGTTTTGCGGTCAGCAGAAACGATTCGCGCGCAAGGCCCGCCTCCGCCGAGTGTGCGCCAAACGTGCGCGCCGGCAGTCCCTTTTCCAAGCGGGCGACGATGGCTTGCGCAGCTTCAACTTTCGGCGCAAGACGGCGATCGGCGCGTGCTTCGCGTTGCAACCGTTCACCGCGCCGCTGCATCGTCGAAAGGTCCGCCAACGCCATCTCGATGTTCACGATCTCCGCATCGCGTTGCGGATCCGGCTCGCCCTCCACGTGCGCCACGTTATCATCGAGAAAGCATCGCAGAACCATAACGATTGCATCGGTTTCTCGAATGTGGCTCAGGAAGGCGTTGCCCAAGCCCTCTCCCGCACTCGCACCGCGGACCAATCCTGCGATGTCGACGAAGCGCATCGTCGCCGGCACGATTTGCTTTGACCGCAGCAATGCCGCGAGCACCGGGAGCCGATCGTCGGGCACCGGAACTTCCCCGACGTTCGGATCGATGGTCGCAAACGGATAATTTGCCGCCAAGGCTTGCGCCGAGCGTGTCAAGGCATTAAAAATGGTAGACTTGCCGACGTTGGGCAAGCCCACGATCCCGCATTTCAGTGGCATGGCAAACGGCGCACCGTTCGGCCGCGCGAACGGACCGCCCTGGCCCGCGCTAGGCGGCTTGCTTCGGCATGATTGCGGAGCGGCGCCGTAGGATAGATACGCTAGTGAGTATGCGGCAGATGAAAGTGGACAAACTCGGGATCGATCTGCTTACGCACGATCCCGTCGTGATCCTTAAGGATATGGACGGCAAGCGCTTCCTGCCCATCTTGATCGGACCGTTCGAAGCGACGGCGATCGCACTCGCGCTGGAAAATGCGCCGGTGCCTCGCCCGCTCACTCACGATCTGATGCGCACGATTCTGGATAGTCTCGATGCTCGCTTAGAGCAAGTCGTCGTGCACGACATCCGCGAATCGACGTTCTTCGCCAAGCTGATGGTACGCTCGGACGGCGATTTGCAAGAGATCGATGCGCGACCCTCCGATGCAATTGCGATCGCGTTGCGCATGAGCGCACCGATTTACGTTTCGGACAAGATCGTGCTGGAGGAGTCCCTCCCCGACAAACGCAACGAAGAAGCGGAAACGGAGCGCTTCAAGAAGTTCATCGAAGATCTGAAACCCAGCGACTTTAATAGGTAATAAGCAACGCCCCCTCTGAGACTCTGAAGGAGTACTTAGCCTAACAACGTCCTTGTCACACTGAGCGGCGAGCGACGCTCGCGTGGTCGAAGGGCGCGTCGTCGTAAGACGATGCTCACGCCGCAGCTCAATATTTTACTGTCGCACGTTAGCGATCGAGACCATGGCGTTGGATGAAGGCGCTAACGCGCTCTCGCTCACCTGGCGGATAGACCAGACGCAGCCGTTGGATTAGGCCACGTTCTGAATCCAGTGCAGTGGCAAAGCGACGAACGAGTTCTAGATATCCCACTGCCAGGCGTTGTACCACGGCGTGCTCGTAGGATTTACTTTGAATCCCGTAAGGTCGCTTGAGTGGACGCTCAATCGGCGCAGCTCGTAGAGCGGAATGTACGGAACCGTTTGCCAAAGCTCGCGCTCTGCGGCGTGGTAGGCGTGTGCCCGCAAGACCGGATCGTCGCCGGCTAATCCGGCCATTTCCAGTTTGTCTGCGCGCGGGTTGCAATACCGGTAGATGTTCTCGCCTTGCGGATAAAAATAGCGGCACCCGACGTAGTACAGGTTGTCGGGATCCCACGGCAAAGTCTGTGAGTAGACCGCAAAGTCGTAGCGGTTGCCGTAGATCGGGCCCGTCGGCGTGAAAATTTCGTTATAAGGAAACGTCTTGATGGAGAGCCGTATGCCGATCTGCGCGAAGAACTCTTGCAACTGCACCGAAAGCATGCGCTGGTTGTCCGAACCGGCAATGATGTCCAGCACGTAATCGAGGCGCACGTTTCCCTTCCGGCGGATACCGTCGGGGCCTTTGCGCCAGCCCATGCGTTCGAGCAACGCATTCGCGGCGGCAGGGTCGTAACGATAGGGCGGATTTCGCGTATAGCCGATCGCGGTCGGCGGAATGAAGTCGTAAGCGCGCTGAGCGATGCCGTGCGTCAACTTGCGGATCAGCGCATCGTAGTCGATTCCTATCGTAATCGCCTTGCGTACGTTGAGATCGTTGAGGCCCCGGCGGCTCTGATTCATGATGAAAAGTTCCTGTGCGTTCCAAGGCTCGAGCTGCGTGACGACTCCCGGAAGCGCGCGATACCGCTCGTAAAATGTCGGCGGCGGCGATGTAATCAGATCGAGATGGCCCAGACGAAGCTCGTTGAGCATCGTTTCGTCGTTCGGGATCACCGAGAACTCTAGGCGCGTCAGACTTCGGCCGGCCCTTGAAATACCGGTCATAGCGCGCGAGGATGATTTCGCGTCCTCGCTGCCAGCGGACGAAGCGAAACGGGCCGGTGCCGACCGGCGCCGCATTAAACGGCGCTTGGTTGATTGAGGCGTACTGCTGCAAGAGATGGCGCGGAAGAATGCCCTTCCCGCCTTCCTGCAGCGACGTAAAGAACTTTGAAAGAAACGGCGGATATCGCCGGCGCAAATGCACGACGACCGTGTATGGGTCCGGCGCGTCAATGCGCTGGATCTCCGTATACCCTTCGCGATGAAGGGTATTGTTGCGCGGGTTGACGACGGCTCGCCACGAAAATTTCACGTCGTCTGCGGTAAACGGCGCGCCGTCGTGCCAGCTGACGCCGTGCCGCAGGCGGTACCGGTACGTCATTCCATCGGCGGAGATGCCACCGTTGCGCAATGACGGAACTTGGGTGGCCAGATCGCCTTGAAGATTACCCCGGTCGTCGGCGACGATCAAGTACGAAAAGATCAAGGACGATATGCTGTATGTAATGTCCATCGAGGAGAGATAGGAGTTGAGGACCGTCGGATCCGACACGTCGGCAAAACGCAAGACGTGAGCATGCGCGCTCGCCTGCGCGCGCCGGCTTGAGGCTCCGGCGCAGCTGCACGCTGCAAACGCAATGAACATGGCGGCGACTCGAGCGCAATTCTTCATCGGTTGGCCTCTTCGAGGGGTGCAACGCTTTTTCCAGAATGGCAGGGGCGCCCTATGTATACGGCAGAGCGCGCGGACGTCGGCGTCTTTGGTGGTTCCGGTTTTTATTCGCTCATCGGGAACGCCCGCGAGGTCGCGATTGAAACGCCCTACGGCGCGCCCAGCGACCAGGTCGCCCTGGGAGAGATCGCCGGTAAAAGCGTAGCGTTTCTGCCGCGGCACGGCAAGGATCATCGATTTCCGCCGCAGGCCATAAATTACCGTGCGAATCTGTATGCCATGAAGATGCTCGGCGTCAAACGCATCATTGCGCCGACTGCCTGCGGTTCCCTCAAAGCGGAGGTCAAACCAGGCTCTATGGTCGTCGCGGATCAAGTCGTCGATCGCACGACCGGCAGGAACGACACGTTCTACGATGGTCCTATCACGACTCACGTCAGCTTTGCTGACCCCTACTGTCCGACGATGCGGCCGCTGGCGGTGGACGCTTTGCGTTCGCTCGGCATCGATACGCACGAACGAGGCACGATCGTCGTCATTCAGGGACCTCGTTTTTCGACCCGTGCCGAGTCACGCTGGTTCGCTGCAGCGGGTTGGGAAGTGATCAACATGACGCAGTACCCCGAATGCTACCTGGCGCGCGAACTCGAGATCTGCTATCTGAACATTTCGCTCATCACGGATTACGACGTCGGCTTAGAAGGCGCCGGCGTGCAGCCCGTTTCGCACCATGAAGTGATCGAAGTCTTCAACAGGAACAACGCTCGCGTCAAAGATGCCATCTTTCGCATCATCGAGCGCCTAGACGCCGACGCGCCCTGCAGCTGCCGCTCGGCATTGCAAGGAGCGCGAGCATAACGTGCGCTTAGACCGCCGGATCGATCTCTTGTTTTATTTGACGGCGCTTCCCCTCTACGCGCGCAACCTTGGCGTGCTGGCATTTCCGCTCGCCGCCGCACTGATCGGACTTGGCCTACAGTACGCCAGCGGACCACTCTTCGCGCCGGTTGCCGGCGCGGGCGATCCGATCATCCAGTTCATTATCAACGTTATCTACGGCTTCGCGTTCGGCATCGCGATCGTCTTCGCGGACGACGCCTGGCGCCACGGTCGCGCAAACTTCGCATCCGCCTGGAACGAAGGCCGGCGCAAAGCCGGTAACATCTTGATCGGGGTCATCGGCTTTCTCTTTCTGACGTACATCGCGCAAGCAATCGGCGGTATCGGCGGCGTCTACTTGAGCGAGGCGCTTGGCGCGCTCGCGGTCTGGGCGTTCATCTACGCCGTTCCCGCGGCGGCTATGGGCGGCGTTCCCGGAGGCGGCGCCTTTTCGGTATCTCTGCAGGCCGCTCGCCGCAATCCGATCGCGACGGCAATTCTGACGATCGTGTCGCTGGCCGTTTTTTACTACGTCGGCCTCGTGCTTCCCGAACGGATCGCGCCGTATCTCGGCGCCGGGTATGACGTTGCGCGCGTGCTGCTCAGCGCCTTTGCCGCCGGTTACGTCGCGCTCATTCTTGCACGCCAATATAGCGACGTCGCCTTCCGCCCGTACTGGTAAAGAGAAAGGAAAACCATGCCTAAATATGTCATCGAGCGTGAAATTCCCGGAGCGGGCTCGTTATCAAAAGACCAGCTGCAGGCCATATCGCAGAAATCGTGCGGCGTGCTCAACGAACTGGGGCCGCAAATTCAGTGGATCGAAGCTTCGTCACCAATGATCGCATCTATTGCATTTACCTCGCCGCAAATGAGGAACTCGTTCGCAAGCATGCGCAGCAAGGCGGATTCCCGGCAAATCGCATTTCCGAGGTGAAGCACGTTATCGATCCGGTGACGGCGGAAGTCTAAAGCGAGGCGAGCCCCATGCGGACGAAACGCGCGACGAGCGCCGGCGTTACGTTGGTACGGGCAAGTCGTTGGGCCTCGCTTAATCGCGCGAGAGTACGAGCACCGGCACGCACGTCCAGCGCGGGAAGCTTGCGAAGGTCGCCGGCATAATCGCCGGCTGCGAGCGACGCATTTTTGACCACGCTTAGCGCCAGCCAATCACGCACCAGCGTTTTGACCAGATCTAATCCATCGGCCAGCGTCTCGCGAACCGCCCAGCTATCTTCCGGGGACGCTCCACGCGCTGCCTCGAAAAACCAGCGAGCAACCTGCTCGCGCAGCCGATCTTCCCGCTCATCCAACGCATGCAGCGCTCGAGTGACGGAGCCTTGGGAAAGCGCGGCGCCCAACTGTCCTTGTCGCGCATCGTAGCCCATCTGTGTCAAGATCTGCGCGACTTCGGCGCCTCGTAAGGGCGCAAAGGGAATCTCGACCAAACGCGATTGAATCGTATCCAGAAGCCTAGCGGGAGTGGAAGTCGTCGCGAAGAGCACCACTTGCGGCGGCGGATCTTCAAAAAACTTCAGCAATGCGTTTGCGGCGGCGGGCGAAGCAAAATCAGCGTCGCCGAGCAGAAAAACTTTAAATCCGCCGGAATACGACTGCAGCGACAGCTGGCGCACGAGGTCGCGCGACGTCATCGCCTCCGACTCGTGAAACGCCATCGGTTCGTCGCTCTCGCCTATTTTGAGTGCGCCCGAACTCTCGAAAAAATCCGGGTGGCGGGTATCGGTCTTGCCAAAGAGCGCGCAGGACGCGCACGTGTCGTCGTAGCCGACGACGCTTTCGCCCCAAGCTTCGCACAACAGCGACTGCGCAAGACGGCGCGCAAAGGTCTTCTTCCCGACGCCTGCGGGCCCCGTGAAGAGATACGCATGGGAGATTGTGTGCCGCGTCAGCCGCGAAAAGAAGCGCTTTGGGCCTTCCGCCCCGACGACGTCGAACGCCATCAGCCGACCAGTTCGGAGAGCGAGGCCCACGCTGCATTCAGCATTTCCTCGGGCCTCCGTTCGCCGTCGATGACCACGATACGCGGATCTCCCGAGGCGAGCTGCAAGAACCCCTCGCGCACGCGCTCGTGAAAGGCGGCATCTTGCTGTTCGATCCGGTCCTCGCTCGTCCCGCGTTGACGTAGTCGCGCGCGCGACGTTTCGTACGAGACGTCGACGAGGAACGTTACGTCGGGGAATAGGCCGCCGGTTGCGGTTTCGCACAGACTCCACAGCATTTCAAGCGGCAAACCGTGCCCGAAGCCTTGATACGCAAGCGTGGAATCGACGTACCGATCGCACAGAACGGTTCGTCCGCTCGTCAGCGCCGGCCCGATCACGTCCCGCACAAGCTGCGCGCGAGACGCGTTGAGCAAAAACGCTTCCGCCAGCGGATCGCACCGAAGGGTAGCATCCAAGAATACCTTGCGGATCGCGTCTCCGAACGGCGTTCCGCCCGGCTCATGCGCGAGGAGCGTCGAGCGCCCTGTCTCGCGCAACGCGCGATCGACCGATTGCAGCAGCGTCGACTTGCCGCTGCCTTCGGGCCCTTCAAACGTTATAAACACTTACAACGGCGCTCCGCCTTAACGCCTTCGCTGACATGAGCGCTCCCCGCGGGCGCCCCTACCTGAGCGTTACGCCTCAATGCTTTTGAAAATGCGCACTCGACGGTTCGGTTCAAGTCCGGTGCTGCGCGACTGCAGACGGTGCCTTTCCGCTAATTGGTGCTGCATCCGCCGAACGTACGATGTCTGCGGCGAGAGTTCGACGGCCTGACTGTTGAGCAGCACCTGATAGATCGCTTCCTCTGCCTCTCGCAGCGCAATCTCTTCCGCGTCGATCGCCGGCAGATTAAAAACGTCTTTGAGGGACCCTTGGATCTGCGTCGTCGTGTTCGTCTTGATCGAATAGATCGGAATGTTCTCGGAAGCGATCTGTTTCAGCTTTGGCTGCTCGTTGCGCTCGAGCGCCTTGAGCGTAAGGACGATGTCGGCGTCGTCCCAGTTTCGGGCAATGGCCGCGTTGACGCGCAGATTGTGGATCGCGCGCTCGATCTTGTTGCGGGAGACGCCGTATGGGAAGATGAGCAGCGGCCGGTCGCGCGCTTCGGAGTCTGCGTCGACCGCGGCAAAACCGGCCGACGCCGCGGCCACCGGCATCGACTCCGTGTCCGCTTCCTGGACGATGGTCACGCCGCCGCCGGCGGTTCGGGCGCGCACCTCGGGCTGCGGCTGGTAGCCGCGCAAGAGCGCATCGATCACCTCGCCGACGTTCTTATGAATGGCGAGGCGATCGCGGTCGTGGATCTCGATGACCACGTCGAAGGTCGGCGGCGCTTTTCTCTCCAGCACCGTCTTGCGGGTCCCGCGGCGACGGGCTTCTTCATCCGAAAGCGTGACGGCGCTGATGCCGCCGACGAGATCGGAAAGCGTGGGGTTCATCAGCAGGTTTTCCAGCGTCTGGCCGTGCGCCGTTCCAATCAGCGCGACGCCGCGTTCCGCTATGGTCCTGGCTGCCTGCGCCTCGGCTTCCGTGCCGATTTCATCGATGACGATCACTTGCGGCATGTGATTCTCGACGGCCTCGATCATAACGGCGTGCTGCAGCGCCGGGTCGGCAACCTGCATGCGCCGCGCCGTGCCGATACCGGGATGCGGAATGTCGCTGTCACCCGCAATTTCGTTCGAGGTGTCGACGATTACGACGCGCTTGCCGTCCTCCGAAAGCACGCGCGCGCATTCGCGCAGCATCGTGGTCTTGCCGACTCCCGGACGCCCGAGCAGGCAGATCGATTTCCCGCTTCTCAAAATGTCGAGCAGGATGTCGATCGTGCCGTACACCGCGCGGCCGACGCGACAGGTCAGTCCCACGATGCGCCCCTGGCGATTGCGAATGGCGCTGATGCGGTGCAGCGTCTGTTCGATTCCTGCGCGGTTGTCGGCCCCGAAGGCAGAAAGCCGCGAGCAGACGTGCGCAATATCTTCCTGCGACACCGGCGTGTCCGAAAGGTACACAAAGTCGTCGTCAAAGCGGGCTTCCGGGGGACGGCCCAAATCCAGCACGACTTCGATCATCGCTTCCAAGTTGGGAAGACGGACGAGCGATTGCCTGATCGGGAGGGGGAAGATATCGAGGAGTTGCGTCAGCTCCCAATTGGGAGCCATAGTTTCGGCCTTAACCGCCAATACTGACCCTCGTAAAGGAAACGCTACACAAAGCCGTTCTGGAACTGCCGCAAGCGCCCTGCAGTGCGTCCATTACCCTTTGACCACGCGGACCGTTCGAAGGTTTCTATCATAAGGGCCCTGCATGCGCACGCCGGCTTTGATCTCCAACTGTAAGTAGTCGATGATCTCATCGGTGATCTCTTCGCCCGGTGCGATGACGGGGATTCCGGGCGGATAGGGCGAGATCGTTTCCGCGCAGATCCGTCCCTTGCTGCCCTTGAAGCGCACGCTTTCCGTCGACGAAAGGAACGCTTCGCGCGGCAGCATCCGCATCGGCGGAATTTTCGGCAGCCGATACGATCCCGTCCGCAAGCGACGTTTGAGAATGCCGGACGGCGAAAAGAGGTCGACCGGCCGCTCTTCCCTGGCGAGTTCTGAAACGCCCGTTACGAATCGTTCGACGGCCGCGCGTGACGTGCCGATCGTAAAGAGCGCGACGATGTTGAAAAGGTCAGCCAATTCGACCTGCACGTTATAGCGGCGTCGTAGGATTTCCGACGCTTCGTATCCCGTATAGCCCAGATCCTTGACCGTAACGGTCACCTTCGTCGGATCAAAATCGAAGACTCCCGGATTCCCTTTGAGCTCTTCGCCGAAACAGTAGATGCCTTCGATCGCGTTGAGCCGTTGACGCGCCTCCTGCGCGAACGCGATCGCGTTGGAGAGCAGTTCCGATCCCTGCGTCGCCATCTGCCGGCGGGCGACATCCAGAGAAGCAACCATGGGAAGATTCGGTGAAGTGGAAAGGAAAATTTTCAACACCGCTTCGAGTCGATCGACTCGCACTCGCGAGCCGATTTGATGCAGCATGGCGCACTGTGAGAACGCCGAGAGCATTTTGTGCGTCGAGTTGATCGTTAAATCGGCGCCGGCGGCAGTTGCCGAGAGCGGAAGCGCGGGGTGGAAGTGAAAGTGCGGGCCCCAGGCCTCGTCGACCAGCACCATCTTGCCGGCGTCGTGAGCGATTCGGAAGATCGACGCAAGATCGGCGGCGACGCCGTAATACGTCGGGCTCACGATGTAGACGGCATCGACGTCGGGATGCTCCTGCAGCGTCCGCGCCACGGTCAAAGGCGTTACGCAGTGATCCATGTGCAGCGCTTCGTCCACGACCGGCTGCATGTACACCGGCTCGACGCCGCTCATGATCAAGCCGCCGAGCATCGATTTGTGCGCGTTGCGCGGGACCGCGAGCTTTGCGCCGGGATCGAGAGCCGCCATCATCATGCACTGATTGCCGCTCGTCGAGCCGTTGATCAGAAAGTAGCTGCGATCCGCTCCATAGGCTTCCGCGGCCAGCGCTTGGGCCTGCGCGATCGCTTCGGTCGGCTGCAGCAGGTCGTCGATTCCCGGCATCGGCGTCAAGTCGATCGAGCAGATGTTGTCGCCGATAAATTCCCGGAAGGAGAGATCCATGCCGATCCCTTGTTTGTGGCCCGGCGTGTGAAACGGGACGACCCCTGCATCGACGTAGTCGAGCAGCGCTTGAAAGTACGGCGCTTGAGATTGGTCCACGGGACACGCTCCACTTCACGGAATTGAGGGATCGAGAGGGTTTACGGGTGAGTAAATCCCTTCGCCGTGTGCGAGTGATGCGAAATCAGCCACGCGGCCATGCGCGTGACGGGTCCTGCTGCGAACTGCAATCTAATTACGTCATACTCTTGAAGAGCTTTGCGCCGTCGAGCACGGAACGCTGCTCGTCCGGTTGGAAATCGAGGATGCCAAGAATCTGCGCTTTTCCCTGCAGTACTTGGCGCACGTCCCTCACGTAGGGGCTCTGCGAATGTCCCCAGCGATCGACCAGGACGCAACCCGCTACACTCAGGCGACGCTCGGCGCAAAGCGCGAGCGTCAGCAACGCGTGATTCATGCAGCCCGGACGCAGGCCGACCGTTAAAACGACACGGAGTTCCGCCAGCCGGGCGATCGTGGCAAAGTCTTGTGCGCGATTGAGCGGAACGCCCAAGCCCCCAACGCCTTCGGCGACGATGCCGCCTTCAATGGCCCAGAGTTCCGCGGCGAGGTCCTCTGCGCGCACGGGGGGCATGCCTTCGGCAAGCGCTGCGGACCACGGATCGACCGCTTTGACGAAGCGCGCGAGTTCGACCGCGGGACAGCCCGTCAGCGCTCCGGCACGCTGGGCGTCTCCCAAGTCATCGTCAGCTGCGCCGGTTTGCACGAGCTTGACGATTGTCGGATGCATTCCGACCTGACGCAAAGCGACGGCGAGGGCGGCGGCGACTCGCGTTTTTCCGACGCCGGAATCCGTTCCGGTTACGAGCGCGCGCAAGCGCTACGCCTCTATGCGCTCCTCAATAGAAACGTTGTACAAGAACAGGAACTTTGCCCACTCATCGGGCAGCGTGTTGCGCTTGATCTGAATCCACGGAATGTACTTGGGCTGACGCGGCTTGCGGCGCAGCTCCATGTTGGCGTCGCGCGGCGTACGGTTATTCTTGCGGTTGTTGCATCGCATGCACGCGCAGACCAAGTTTTCCCAATCCGAAGCTCCGCCTTTGCTTCGCGGTACGACGTGATCGACGGTCATCATCCGATCACCGTGCGCTCCGCAATACTGGCAAGTATGGTCGTCGCGGATCAAGATATTCTTCTTCGTCAGAGCAACTTTCTGCATCGGCCGCTTGATGTAGTAGAGCATCCGAATAATCGACGGCATGCGCATCTCGAAGGTCGTCGATGCGATCGTGCGATCGCGCCCATGCACCAACTCGGCTTTTCCGGCAAAGATCAACTTCACCGCTCGCTGAAAGCTCGTGATATTCAGCGCCTCATAGGTGAAGTTGAGAACGAGGACGTCGCTCAGGGTCAGATTCCTCGCTTCTTAACAAACGCCATGCGCGTTTCCGTCAGCAGCTGCGTTATCGTCAAACGCTCTTGCGGCTGCAGCCGTTCCTTTACGCGTTCAAAGGTCGCAGCGGCAACGTCGATCGCCATCTCCGCGGAGGCGAGATCGCTGCTTGCGGATTCGTCACTGCCCAGATACATGTGGGCCGCCAGCGCCATGCGGGCGACGATATCCGTCAACAGAATCTCTATTGGCGGAATCTGTTCGTGCGCGTCGCCTTTCTGCTCTTCAGCATGTGCCTGCGGGTTCATCCGCGCCCAAACTTACGCGACGCTGCGCTGCTTCCCTACGTCCCTTTGGCGCCCAACCATGTCGAGAAAGTAACGGTGCACGCGCGAATCTGCGGTCAATTCGGGATGAAAGGACGTACCGAGAATATTGCCTTCGCGCACCATTACGCCGTGGCCCTCGCGCTGCGCAAGCAGTTCAACCGCCGGACCGGTGCGTTCTATCCATGGCGCCCGAATGAACACGCCCGGAAACGGTTTGGCCCCCAACGCCGGAATGGTAAGCGGAAGCTCCGCGGAATCGTTTTGCCGGCCGAAGGCATTGCGGCGAACCGTCACGTTCAAAAGTTTCAGCGACGGTTGCGGTTCCGGCGCGACGTCACGCGCCACAACGATCATCCCCATGCAGGTGCCCCACAGCGGCATTCCGGCGCGCACGCGCTCCACGATGGGACCGGCGAACTCAAATCGATCGAGCAGCTTCATCACCGTCGTGGATTCCCCGCCGGGAATGACGAGCCCATCGAGCTGCGCAAGCTGATCCGGCGTCTTCACCGTTGAGGCATGTGCGCCGGCGCGCCTTAGCGCGGCGAGATGTTCCTCGACGTCGCCTTGCAACGCCAAGATGCCGATGTTCAATTGCCGCGCAGCGCAAGCTGTTCCGCTTCGGGAAGCTTGCGCACGTCGATCCCTTCCATGGCCTGCGACTCTTTGCCGAGCGACTTGCCGGCTTCGACCACGACTTTCGGATCCGCGTAGTGCGTCGTCGCGTCGACGATCGCTTTGGCAAAAGCGCGCGGCGTACTCGACTTGAAGATTCCGCTGCCGACGAAGATCCCTTCGGCGCCGAGCTGCATCATCAGTGCGGCATCTGCGGGCGTCGAAACGCCGCCCGCGCAGAACAGCACGACGGGCAACCGGCCCGTTTGCGCGACCTCGTTCACCAGGTCGAGCGGCGCGCCGAGCTCACGCGCGCGCGCGACGAGTTCCTCGCGAGGGGCAACGGTCAGCGCCTTGACGGCATCGGCGATCGCGCGCATATGCCGCACGGCCTCGACGATGTTGCCGCTCCCCGCCTCGCCCTTGCTGCGAATCATGGAAGCGCCTTCCGCGATTCGCCGCAGCGCCTCCCCTAAATCGCGCGCGCCGCAAACGAACGGCGTCGTAAATTGCTCTTTGGCGACGTGGTACTTATCGTCGGCCGGGGTGAGGACTTCCGATTCGTCGATGAAGTCGACGCCCAGCTCCTGGAGCGCTTGCGCCTCCGCAAAATGTCCAATCCGGCATTTGGCCATCACCGGGATCGTCACGGCATCCATGATCGACTGGACCAGCTCCAGGTTGCTCATGCGGGCGACACCGCCGGCGGCACGTATCTCCGCTGGAATCCGTTCGAGCGCCATCACGGCAACCGCGCCCGCTTCCTGCGCCAGAACTGCGTGTTCGGGCGTGACGACGTCCATGATGACGCCGCCCTTGAGCATCTGCGCCAAGCCCCGCTTGACCGTCGTCGTTCCCGTTTGCAATTCCTAATCTCCTAAAGCGGAATGAACTCACTGAGCGCTTCCCGATGGCGCCTCTCGAACTTCTACTCTCGCTATTCTAATACGTTGGCCGAGCGGCTCAAGGTTGCGGGGAGACGCTGGCCGTCGGGGCCGGCGAGGGAGAACCGGTGGGGCGCGTCGTGATGCGCGGCAGCGGCGCGCTCCTGCGCCAGACGGGCAGATTCAAATTCGGCGTCGGCGTCGGGCTAGGAGTCGGCGTCGCGACCGGCCGGGGCGTGCGAGGCGCCGGCGTGTACTTGGGCGGCGGCAAGGGCGTCGGCAACGGAATCGGGGGCACGCGCGGATCGGGAAAGCCCGGATCGGGAGCGGCGGCCATGACGTCGGTGCGCTTCCAATTCGGCCCGTACGGGGCCGTCGTGGGGCCGCTCGCCGGTTCGGGCGTCACCGTAACAGGCGCAACGCTCGACAGGCGTTTCTCGGTTCCCGATCCGATCACGCGGTCGCCTTCGCGTTCTCCAATGGCGATTGCGCCGACCAGCACGATGATGCCCAGCAGCAGCACCATCGTCGGCAGGCGTTTCGACGGATCCACGGCTTGCTAGACGGTCTGCAGCGCCTGCTGCTGCGTGTCGCGCGCCGCCTTACGGGCAGGCTGCGCGGCAGGATGCCCCAGCAGCGCGAGTTCGTGGATCTCGCCGGGCGCCAAGTGCGCGCGTTCCGTCATCCCGCGAAACTCTATGGAAACGTTTCGCGCTTGATCGTTCAGATTGCAAAGAAACACGCGTACCGCGCCGCGGTCGTCTTCAAAGGCGACGGCGCCGACTTCAACCGGAGAGGTGGTCACTTCGTCGCTCACGTCTTTTCCGGCATAGTAGCAGAGGAACGGCTCTTCTGATGAGAGTTCCCGCATATTGCCGAAAACGGAGTTGCGTTCGAAGTCCACGACGTACGTGCAGCACTGCCCGCCCCAATGAACCCGTACTGCGGCCATCCATTTCCAGCCACGCGGACGCAGCGGTACCAAATGCGGCCGTCCGCTCGTGCGGTAGCCGTCTAGGCCGCCGATCGTTTCGGCGACTGCCCAAAGATATTTGGCGCTCGTCCACGGCGAGAGGTACATGCCGCGATTCGTGAGCGAACCGCCGTCGAACCATTCTGAGAATTCCCCCGGCACCGTGTTTCGCACCGCGCCGGCCTCCATCGCATCATAGAGCGCCTCGAGCCAGTGCACCGCTTCATCGACGCTCCCGTTACGCGCAAGCGAGAGCACATACCACAGCGTCAGATCGGGCCAAACTCCGCCGAGCAGTCCGAAGCCGTGCGAGGGGAAATACCAGGAATCCGCGGTCGAAATCGTGCGTAAGCCGACCGGCGTGATGAAGTCGGACTCGGAAAGCCGGCGTAAAATCGCGCGCCGCTGATTGGAATCCGCCACGTTGAAGAGCACCGGAAAGATCTCGTCCGCGGTAAAATTGTCTTGGTAGTTTTGATGCTGATCGTAATTTAAGACGAATGCGCCCGTATCGTCGTTAAAGAGATACTGCATCATCGCTTCGCGCAGCGCTTGAGCTTCACGAGAGTATTTCTGCCATCGCTCACCGTCGCCCACGACAGCCGAAAGCATCGCTGCCGACTCCAACGCGAAGACGCCTTCGGCATTGATCTCCGTGACCGCGCCGTCGAGCGTATAGTACGGAATGATGTTGCGCCAAGAACTGATTCCAAACATATCCACGCCGCCGGCCCTGCAGAACAGCAGCCCGTTTTGATCGCGCTGCTCCAGCATGTAATCGGCGATCTTGCAGATCAGCGAGAACGACTTGCGCACCCATTCGTCGTCGAGCGATGCGTTGTAGTGATGGAGCATGGCGATCAAGTGCAGCGGCGTATTGTCGTTGATGTTCAGGTCGTACGATGTCTTGAAGCCGGTCACGCCGCGGACGTACTCGATCATCTCGCCGCTGTCTTCCGCGAATTTGCTGAAGAGTTCGATGGCGTCGCGGCTAAACTCGGGCAAGAAGTAATCGAAGCCGTGGACGAACCAGGAGGTGTCTCGCGATACGAGGATGTCCGAGGGCGGTGAGTTCGTCGCGCCCCATCCCTGCGGATACTCTTTGACGATGCGCAGCATATTGGCTTTCGCCCAGACAATGCCGCGGCTGATCGGCGGCGAAGGCGCCATGAACCGAGCGTCGTCGAGCTTTCTGGCATAGTACCGCTGCGTGTCGTGCAACGCTTTGCCGTCGCCGAGCAGTTGGCGCAGCACCGGACGGCATCGCTCTTCCCCGTCCTTATGAAAGACGACGGCGAGACGAAGCGACTCACGCGATCCCGGTTCGACTGCGACGCGGTATTCGAACGCGCCGAAGATGCGGCGGCTCACGCACTGCGCGAGCTGCGGCGTGACTTCTTCGAGATGTTCTTCGGGCCTCAGCGATCCGATGCGCATGCTGTGAAGGATGATCTGCTCGCGCACGCCGACGACGGAGGCATGCGGTGTGCGGGAGCCGCCCCACCAGCGTTCGGCGCCCGTCTGTTCGTTTTTGGAGCAAATGTAATCGCCGTCGATCCATGCGCGTACTTCCTGCTCCGGTTCGCCGTAGAAACGCTGTCCTACCAGCAGCGCCCACGGGAACACCGCAACTTCAATCGTTTCGGCGCCTGGATTGTACAAGGTGACGTCCACCACGAAGCTCACCGAACGTTCATACGCGGCTCCATGCGGAACGTAGAAGGCCTCCGTGAGGTGCACCCGATCCGCCAGCGTGAACTCCGAAATCTGCGCGTACGGAAGGAACGTGAACTCTCGCGTAATCTGGTGCGGAAAAAACGTCTGGCCGATCCTGCGCAAACGATACGCGATCTGATGCGTCCCAAAGATGATTTGGTCGGTGTCCGCATCCCAGAGCCCACGCACGCCGCCCTTAGCCGTCGACTGCGCGAACGATTTGAAGTTGCCGAGCAGCAAACCGTAAGGGGTTTGCGCTTCAGGAAGCACGTAAGCGCAGTATTCGTTGTTCTGTGCGTCGTAGCTCGGGCGCATCAGCGCTCACTACGACTTTGCAAGCCGATGTCCCGCCGACCGCACGTTCACACTTCGCGCGCCGGCAAAGCTCAATCTCACGTTGGAGGTACTGAGCCGGCGGTGCGACGGGCTGCATGGTCTGCGTTCGGTTATGGTGCCGATCGATCTCTTCGATGAATTGACGATACACAACGACGGGAGACGTTTCGCGTGCTCGACCGTTGAAATCGAACGGGACAATATCGTCGAACGCGCGTTTCTTGCGCTCGGTTTGGAAATCGACGCTATCGGCGTGAGTTTGCTCAAAAGGATCCCGATCGGGGGCGGCATGGGAGGAGGCTCCAGCGACGCCGCCGCTGTGCTGCTCGCGGCGCAGCGCGGTCTGTTGCCCACTGGCGCGCACGCCGACTATCTGGGGATCGCGGGTTCCCTCGGCAGCGACGTTCCGTTCTTCTTATGCGAAACGGCGGCCCTAGTCGAACAAACGGGCGACCGCGTAACCGCGCTGGGTGCGCCGCCGCAATGGCATGCCGTCGTCGTCAAGCCGCCGGTTGCGGTATCCACAGCTTGGGCTTACGCGAAGCTCGACGAGCAACAATCGCAGGTGCGGCCGCGCAATGCCTCCATCAGCTTGGCGATGGCGGAAACGCTGCAGCGCGGGCACTTCGATCGCGTGGTCGAGCTCCTGCACAACGATTTTCAGGAGGCGGTGTACGCTGCTCAACCGCCGATCGCGTTGGCCGCGCAGCGGCTTGGGGATGCAGGTGCGCGACGCGCGCTGCTGACCGGTTCAGGATCCTGCGTCTTCGCGCTGGCGGCAGATGAAGGTATGGCTCGCGCGATCCTGCACCGGCTCAAACTGCCGGACGGCTATTCCACCTTTGCGTGCGCGTTTCGGTGCGGCGAACCTTGGCTCCGGTAAGCGGCATGACGGCGATCGTGCTGGCCGGAGGCCCGCACGACGAGATCGCGGCAAGTACGCCGGGCGCGCCGAACAAAGCCTTCGCGCAAGTCGCCGGGATTTCGCTCGTGGAGCGAACGCTGCGCGCGTTGCGATCCAGCCCTTCGATCGGCCACATCATTGCGGTCGCGCCCTTGAGCGTGCACGGTTCGAGCGCTCTTCGGTTTGCCGACGAATGCCGGCCCGACGGCCAAACGGCGAGCGCAAGCCTCGAGAGCGGACTTCGCGGATTGCCGGGCGATCCGCAGACCCTCGTCAGCGCCTCCGATCTCCCGATCCTCAGCGTGGCCGGCATAGAAGATTACGTCGCACGCGCCCGCGCCAGTGATGCCGATGTAACGTACGGCTGCATCGAACGACGCGTGCACATGGCCAGGTATCCGACGGTGCCGCACACGTGGGCTCCTCTCAAAGACGGCACGTATTGCGGAAGCGGATTCATCACGCTGCGGCCGCGCATCTATCCCGCGCTGGCCGGCTTTATCGAAAGGCTCGGGCGCGCCCGCAAGAATCCGCTCCGTCTTGCGTCACTTTTTGGCTGGAGCGTCCTGATACGCTTTGCGACGCGACGCCTTTCGATCGCACAGGCGGAGGCTCGAGCCTCTTCTGTCTTGGGGGAACGGGTTCGAGGGATCGTTTCGCCCTATCCGGAGATCGGGGTGAACGTTGACCGGGTATCGGATCTGAAGCTCGCGGCACAGCTCATTGCGGCGAGCGCCAACGCGTGAAGAGACCGTGCGAGATGCCGAATTGGTCGAGAACCTTTCCCACCGCGTGCGCGACGATGTCGTCGACGCTTTGCGGGTGCGTATACATCGCCGGAACGGGCGGCATCACGACCGCGCCGATTTCCGCCAGCTGCGCGAGCGTACGGAGGTGGCCTAAGTGCAGCGGCGTCTCGCGGACGCAAAGTACGAGTTTGCGGCGTTCCTTCAGGCAAACGTCGGCCGCCCGCACCAGCAAATTGGAGTCGAGCGAATATGCAATAGCGGCGGCGCTCTTAATGGAACAAGGCAGCACGATCATGCCTTCGGTTAGGAAGGAACCGCTGGAAATCGATGCCGCTAAATCGGCGTCGTCGTAGTTGAAATGCGCCAACGCTTCGAAATCTGCCGCCGTTTTGCCGGTCTCCAGCTCGAGCGTTCTGCGTCCTTGCCGGCTAATGACCAAGTGAATCTCGCATTGCTCCGCTTCGCGGAGCGCTTGCAAGGCTCGCAATGCATAGATGCTGCCGCTCGCTCCGCTGATTCCGAGAATAATGCGCCGCGCCGCGTGCATGGCGACGCTGTTTCGACCTTGCTAGCGTTGTCCTCTAAGCCGTTGAAAGCCTAAATGTGAGGGAACCGGAAACGTTCGAGCTCTGTGCGCCCGCGCAGCCTGAACGCGGCAACGGCGTGCGACCCATTCAGGCACGCTTTAGTGCTTCGCAATTGGGCACGTATACCGAGTGCCCGCGAAAGTGGTTTTACCGCTACGTCTGCGGCGCGGTCGAAGAAAAAGCTCGTCGGCTTCCGCATACGGTCTGGCTTTTCACGAAGCACTGGAGCAGTTCCACCAACACTATCCAAGGCCGGGCGACGTCGCTCCAAGTGAATTGCTGCCAAAGCTCGAGGGGTTCTTGAACGTCCGCTTCGATCGAGAATGGCTCGGCTTCGGAACGGCCGTCGAACGGGAGCTGCAGCGCCGGCGTGCGCTGCGGACCGCCCGAAAATACGTACAGTGGCTGCTCGAGGAGGCAGCGCGAGCCCCCTATACCGTCGTCGGGTGCGAATTACGCGTCGAGATGCAGCTCGAGGGTTACGATTTTTTGGGCTACATCGATCGTCTCGATCGCGACGATCGCAGCGGCGCCGTGACGGTGCTCGATTACAAGACTGGTTCGATCCCGCGGACCGCCGCCGAGTACCGTGAAAAAGTGCGTGCACTGCGCGATTTTCAGCTGCCGTTCTATTACTGGGCTCGCACCGCCGCCGGCGACCACGTTTCGCGGCTCGCCCTCGTTCCGCTCAAAGATGCGCTCTTGGACGTGCAGCCGATAGCGCTTGAAGTGACGCCCGTTCCAATCGCAGCAATCGATGCGCGCAGCGCGCTGGGAATGATTCCCGTCGTGGAACTCGAGCGCGCACGAACTCGGATGGTGGAGATATGCCGCGAGCTGACGTCCGGAACCATTTCGGATTTCCCGGCAACGCTTGATCCCGGCGTTTGCACGTTTTGCGACTACGCAATCGCGTGCCGCGAGCGCCCGGCCCAGCGCCCCGAGCGCTTTGCCCGATGAATCGCTTCATCACCGGCGCGGCGGGTAACGGGAAATCGACCGAGCTGATGTCTCGCGCCCGCGAGGCCGCGCGCGAGCGCGGCGTGCTCGTGACCTCGGCAGCGCGAGCATCACTGGAAAGCTTGCGCCGCAGCCTCGCGGGAGATGCGAACATCACGACGCTCGCCCTAAGCGAGATCGCGCAACGAGTTTTGCGCAAACCGCTGCCTGGAACGCTGGTGGATGATGCCGATGCCACGCTTCGCTTCGCAACGGCGGCGGAACCGCTGTTGCGTTTGGAGTGGACGGAGTTTTTGGAAGCACAACTCGATCCGGAAGTTCCCGGATTGCGCGCACCGACGCGATTTTTGGATTCGGCTTTCCGTCTCTTCGGCCGATTGCGCGACGCGGGCATTTCGCCGGAGAAGTTTCTGCAAACCGCGCTGCAGGGGGCGGCCAGCTTCTATGCCAAGCCGCCGAATTTTTCAGAAGCAGCGTTGCTCGCCTACACGAAAGAGGCGCATCGGAGTTCGCTCGATGTCGATCCGGCGGAGCTGCGGCGACAGTATCGGCGTGAAGTCGACTTAGCCAAAATCCTGGTCAAACTCTACTCGACGTACCTCGAGGACGCTGACCGGGGAGGCTATTTTACGGCGCGCGACGTCATTGCCAGAGCCGCTGCAGGGATCGAACGCGATCCCGCCGTCGCCGCCGCATTCCGAGAGCGCTACGCCGCAATCTTTGTGGACGATGCTCAGGAACTCTCCCCCGTCGAGCTGCAGCTCGTCACCTTGCTCTATCCGCAGGACGCAGGCGGCGCGACGTTTGCCGGAGACCACGATTCGGCGCTGTCGACGTTTCGCGGCGCACGCCCCGATATGGTGTTCACCCTGCCCGGAGAACGACTGCGGCTGGATGGGCAGCAGCGATCGCCCGCAGCGATCGACCGCGCGTGCCGTCATTTGGCAGGCGCCGCCCCGGCAAACAGCCTCATAGCACACGAACAAACGTTGACCTTAGCGCGTGGCGCCGACGCCGGCGCGGAAGCGAGTCTGGTAGCGCGGCACATCGCCCAACTGCTGGCCGGCGGCACTGCGCCGAACGAGATCGCCGTGATATTCCGCTCGGTAGACCGCGTGCTTGCGTATCGTGAAGCACTGCTTTCGTACGACGTACCTTCGCAGGTCGTCGGAGACGTCAACATCTTTTCGGACCCTTACGCGCTCGATGCGCTCGCGGTGTTGTGGTCGGCTTACGATCCATTTGCGCACGAATACCTGCTGCGGGTCCTTTCCGGGCCGGCGCTGGCGCTCGCCGATTCGTCGCTCGCCGCGTTGTGCGCACCGCCGGACGCGACCGGTTTGATGCTGTTTGATGTAGATGAGCGCGGCAGGCAACACGTGGACCGTACGGTGCTGCTGGCGTCCAACGTGCTCGGCGGCGACCGTGATGCTGCGCTCCCGTTGCCGGCCAAGCAGCGCGTGCAAGCCTTTCGCGCAAAGCGGCAACGGTGGGCCGACGCGATCGGCAGCTCGCAGCTCTGCGAGCTGATCCAAACTATATGGCGAGAAGGTCTCGCGGCCGAGGGCGAGCCGCAGAGCGTTCGCGCCCGCGTGCAGCAGCAGGCGTTGCGGCGGCTGTATCGCCGGGCGCAGCGATTCGAACAAGAACGCGACGCAGACTTCGCTTGGAGACTTTCTAAAGTACGCTCACGGGAGGATCAACAGCGAGTTTGAGTCGTGCGAAGAGGCAGACGATCCGCACAGCGTCCTCCTCATAAGCATCGATGCAACTCGCGGCCGCGAGTTCGATCACGTCATCGTGCCGCGCGCGCATGCCGGTGCCTTTCCGCAATGGTATGTTCCCGATGCCTTTTTATACAGCCCGAGTCTCGGCATGATCGCGAAAGAAAACGTCGGCGATGCGACGGCCGCCAGAACGGCAAAATTCACGTACTACATGCACCGCTCAAAAGCACGCGAACGGTACAACGCCGAAGAACGCCGCGCGTTCATCTACGCACTGCGGCGAGCCCGGCGCAGCGCTTTGGTCACGGCCGCGGAAAGGCCGACGCGCGGCAGCGCAGCGCCGGAATTTCTTGCTGAGTTGCAGGCTGCCGGTTTAGGCGGCGATGTCTCCGATATGCTCTCCGGCACGGGATGAGTCCGGCGCTGGAAGAAATCCAGCCGGAACTCTACGCGCGCACCGTTCTTCCGCTCACCGCGTCCTTATGGGCTAACGGCCGTGCCTACGATACCTACGTTTCCCAAACGCTTGCCCTCGCAAGAACGGCATACGGGAAGCGCCACTATCGCACGCTTGGGATGCGAGCGCTCGACGGAACGATTGCCGCATCGTTCAAGCGATACGAGAGAACCGCTCTGCTGGGAAACGCGAAGCTTCGCGCGATCGGACTTGGCGCCGTGTTCACGCGCCCGGAGTCTCGCGGGCAGGGGTTAGCCAGCGCGATGTGCGCGATGGCGCTGGACCAAGGCCGCGCCGAAGGCTGCGATTTCGCGTATCTATTCTCGGACATCCATCCGCAGTTTTACGCGGCGATCGGGTTCGTTCAGGCGCCCTCGCGAATTTTCTCCATCCGGGCGGACGCGTTGCCGCCGCAGCGGTTGCGCACGGCGGCGTTGCGCGTCGCCGAGTGGCGCGCCGTGAGACGCATCTTCAACTCGGTTGCGCGGCGTATGGAATGCGCGCTCGAGCGGACGCCGCTTGTATGGCACTGGATTGAGACGCGAATCGCGCACGGATCCGAACACGCTCGCGGTCAAGCCGTCAATCTTGCCGTTGAAAGCGATCGCGGCGTCGAAGCGTACGTGATCGGACAACGCGAACCGCAGCACGACGCCTACGTGATGGACGAATGCGGCTTCGCCGATGAGGCGGCGACGCAGTACATTCCTCCGCTGCTTCGGCAAGCGGCGGGCGATCTGCGACGGGTTACCGGATGGCTTCCGCCTGCGCCGGTGCGCCGCGCGCTGCCTTTGGGCTCCGTGCGACGCCGCAAGAGCGCGATTTGGATGATTGCGCCGCTGAGCCGAGCCGGACGCAAATTCTTGGAATGCGTTTTGTGCTCGCCGTCGGACGTAATCTGGAGTTCAGACCATATCTAGCAGCGGCTGCTGCTGCGGAGCGGTCGCGTCCAATGAAGCGGCCCGGATTCCGATCAGCCGGACGGCGGCACCGCGCAGCTGCGCGCGCCTTAGGCAAAGCGCCGCGCACGCGTAAATCACGTCGGCTTCAGCCGTTGGTTCATCGAGATGCGCCTGACGGCCAAGCACGGGCGCGCCCGAGGGCTTGATCTTGACGCCGATGGTGTGCGCGCGAAGATTTTCGGCCCGCAATTTCTCTGCGAGTTCCTGCGACTGCGTGCGAAGAACGGCCAGCAGTTCCGAGTCCTCGCTCAGATCGTACTCGAAGGTTTCCTCCGAGGAGATCGACTTGGTTTCGCGCTGCGGCTCGACCCGGCGATCGTCCATGCCCAGCGCCAAATTGCGCATGTGCATCCCCGCTGACCCGAAGACAACACGCGCGCCCTCCTGCGAAAGCGCGGCGACGTCGCCGATCGTCGCGATACCGCGCGCTTCCAAACGGGCCTGAGTTTTGGGCCCGACTCCCCAGAGTCGGCCGACGGACAACGGCGACAAGAACGCGGCTTCCTCTCCGGGCCGCAGCCAACGCAATCCGTCAGGTTTGCACGAATCCGAGAGGATTTTTGCGATCATTTTTCCGCTCGCCACGCCGGCGCTCACCGTGACGCCTGCCGCGTCGGATACTTCACGACGCACCGCCCGCGCCTGCGCAATCGCTTCCTCCATTCGATCTGTGGCGAGATCGACGAACGCTTCGTCCATCGAAAGCCCCTCGACGAGCCGGGCGTTGCGCGCGAAAATTTCAAAAATCTGCCTTGATACGCGCCGATACTTTTCCATGTTGGGCGGCACGACGACCAGCTCGGGGCAAGATTGCAGCGCAGCATACAGCGGTACGGCCGAACGCACGCCGAAGCGTCGCGCCTCGTACGAAGCCGTGAGCACGACCGCTCGCCGGCTGGAACCGGCGACCGCCACGGGTTTGCCGCGCAAACTGGGATTGTCGCGAATTTCCACGCTTGCGTAGAACGCGTCGACATCGAAATGCGCTATGAGCTGCTTACTCACTAGGGTTGAGGTGCGCTGCGGCACTTTAGCTCGCCCTGGCAATTTGGACAAACGAACTTCATCGCTGTAGCACACGCGATACAGAATGTACAACCGTACTCACAGACACACTGGTCAGCGTCACCGCCGACCGGTACGCGGCAACGTTGGCAGCCAGGTCGTTCAGGCGGCATGCGTGCCGGCTAAAATTGCTCGAAGCATCTTCATGTTGCGAATATCGTCCGCCTCGTCGCCCGGCGTTTCCAGAATTGCCGTCTTCTCGCGCAATTCGGGATGCATCGCGAACGCTCGGAAACCTTCGACCCCGATCTTCCCTTCACCGATATGATGGTGACGGTCACGGCTCGCACCAAGCTCGACTTGCGTGTCGTTGAAGTGAAAAAGCGCGATCCGATCGATGCCGATCGCTTCGGCCGCCCGATCGACAAAGTCGTCGACGCCTCGTTGCGAGCTGATCTCGTATCCGGCAGCCCACGCGTGCGCCGTGTCCAAGCAGATGCCCAGTTGCGGGTGATCGATCGTCTTAACGAACCGGCCCAGCTCTTCCAACGTGCCGCCGCAGAGCGCGCCGGCGCCGGCGGAGTTTTCCAGTACAAGATCCACGCCGGGGGGAATCTCTTCGAGGACGCTTTCCAGCAGCCGGCAAGCGCTGATGAACGCTTCGCCGCGATCGCGCTGCCCGTACGAGCCGAGGTGCGTATTGACGTACCTGACGCCGGATGCTTGCGCTGTTTCGAGATCGGCCTGCAGCAATCGCAACGAGCCTTGCGCGATCTTGGGATCGTCGGAGGCAAGGTTGATCAGATAGGACGCATGGATCACGCAGGGATCGATTCCGGCCTCCGCCCGCATGCTTTTGAATAATTCCAGGGCAGGCCGGTCCAGGGCAGTAATCCGATATGTCCGGGGATTCGTCGAAAAGACTTGCAGCGCTTCGCAGCCGACACGTTGTGCGTACTCGATAGCGGCACGATAGCCCGCCGCAATGCGGACGTGCATGCCGATGCGCACGATTATTGCAAAATGCCGGCGGCGGCTGGTTCGGGCGGAAGATCGTCGAGCGAGCGCAGGCCGAACGCTTCCAAAAACTCCGGCGTCGTCTTGTACAGCGTCGGGCGTCCAACGACGTCTTTGCGGCCTGCTTCGGCGATAAAGCCGCGCTCGAGCAACGTTGAAACGACGCTGTCGGAATCGACGCCGCGAATCGCTTCGATCTCCCCCTTCGTCACCGGCTGCGTATAGGCGACGATGGCGAGCGTTTCAAGCGCCGGCCTGGAAAGCGTGGTGCGCGGGGGCAGTAAATACGCCTCGACCACCGCCCGCGCGGGCGCCGCGGTCGCAAAGCGGTAGCCGCCCGCAACTTGGCGCAGGACGATCCCCCGGCCGGAAAAATCTTGTTCGATCTGCGCTAGTTCGGTCGCGACGCTCGTTTCGGATGCGCCGGTCAACGTTGCAATTTCCTTTATCGCAAGAGGCTCCGAGGCGACGAACAGCAGCGCCTCAATAGTAGCGCGCAACGGCTCGTTCACCGCGTACGTGCCGCACCGGGAGCGAAAATGCGGATGTCGTCCAGCTGCCGAGGCTGCGCGTATGTGATGCGGCGGCGGCGGATGAGTTCGAGCAAGGCCAAAAACACGAGGATGATCGACTCGCGCGCCATGCCCAATTCATTGCAAAGGCTTGAAAACAACACTTCACGCTCTGCCCGCACGCGTTGCATCACGTACTCCATGCAGGCAATCAGCGAAAGGCGCTCGCGGGCGATCGTCCGCTTTTCGGGCCGCGCACGTTGGAGCATCGCGATGAAAGCACTCGCGAGTTTTCGAGCGTCCACTTTGTAGCGCTGAACCAATTCGGCGCCTGGATCTTCCGTTTGGCGAAAATGATAAGCGGACGCCTCCGCTTGACGCTCCCGCAAAGCTTCGCCGGCTTCGCGATACTTTGAATAGGCGATCAAGCGCCGGCGCAGCCGCTCCTCAACTTCCTCGGGCGACTCGGCGCCCTCGTCCTGGAACTCGGAAGGAATAGGCGGCAGTAGCGCTTTCGATTTCAAGAAGATCAACGTCGCGGCGATCACCAAATACTCGGCGGCGATCTGCACGTCAAGCGCCTCCATCATCGATACGTAGGCCAAATATTGTTCGGCGACGGATGCCAGCGGTACGGTTGCAATGTCGAGCTGCCGTTCCTTGACGAGATGCAGCAGCAAGTCGAGCGGTCCGTCAAAGACCTCGACGCTGACGCGCAGCGCGCGATCCTCGCCCTCGTTTACGAAGTTCGCTGTTCCGCAGTCCTCGCGACGACGAGCGGTTCCCCGAATGCTCCCGGGTTCGCCATCAGGTAATCCAGTCCCAAATCGATCAACCGTTTCTCGTTGACGTACCGCAGCGCTTTCTTAGCGGCGCTCACTTCGAACCACCGCGCTTCTTCGACCTCATGATCGTGGTTGGCGGTGTCTCCGGAGAGATAGCGCATCAGATAGAACGTGACCGATTTCTTGTGCTTGCACCGGTTCAAATAGAACCAGTAGGTGATGTCGTTGAGCTTCGCGACGATCTCGCCCCAGCAGCCCGTCTCCTCGCGGACCTCCCGCAGCGCGGCTTGCTCGTGCGACTCACGAGGCTCGACGTGGCCTTTGGGAAGCGTCCAAACGCGGGGCGCACCGCGGCCAATGAGCAACGCATCGTACGTCGACTCATGGCGGCGCAACACAAGGCCGCCCGCGGAAACCTCGTATTTGATTCGCATGCCACGCCCCTAGAACGGCACAGGCGCCCTGACCGGCCGCCTGCTCATTACTTCGATTATAGTCTAGGCAGCCAAGAAAGCTTGCCGGAAAAGTGCCCTAAAAAGCGCCTGCCCGGGGGGTCCAGCGAAGGTCCGGCCGGCGCGCCGCGCGAGTCTCATCGACCCGCCCCACGACGGTGCGGCGAGGGGCGCTCGTGACCTCCTGCGGAGATTCCTTGGCAGTCCGGACGATCTCCGCAAGCGCCTCGACGAACGCGTCGAGCGTTTCCTTCGATTCCGTTTCCGTCGGCTCAATCATCAGACATTCCGGGACGATCAGCGGGAAATACATCGTCGGCGCCATGAAACCGCGATCGAGCAGTGCCTTTGCGATGTCGAGCGCGCGAACACCGGTTTCGCGCTTCAGGCGTTGCGCCGATGCGACGAATTCGTGCCGGCAGCGTTCGTCGTACGGCGTGTCCAGAAACTCGCGCACTCGTGCGCGTACGTAGTTCGCATTGAGCACCGCCAACTCCGAAACGCGCGTCAGCCCTTCCGCGCCGTTCGCGTAGATGTACGCCAGCGCGCGAACGGCGTGAGCGAAGTTCGACCAGAACGAACGCATCGGCCCGATCGACCTGGGCAGATCGAAATCCAGCCAGAACTCCAGCCGATCGCTCGGGGCTCCGTCGGCCGAATGCTTGGCGCGTGAGCGCACGTACGGCACCGGCAAATAGTCCGTCAAGGCGGCTGCAACTCCGAGCGGTCCGTGGCCTGCGCCTCCCCCGCCGTGCGGGATTGTGAAGGTCTTGTGCGTGTTCAGATGCATGAGATCGAAGCCCATATCGCCGGGACGTGCATTTCCCATCAGTGCGTTGGCATTGGCTCCATCGTAGTACATCAGTCCGCCGGCAGCGTGCACCGCAGCGGTAATCTCGTGAACGCGATCCTCAAACAGGCCCAGCGTGTTCGGATTGGTCATCATGCAGACCGCCGTGTCGGCGCCCAGCACGGCGCGCAGTTCCTCGACGCTCACCCGCCCGCGATCGTCGCTGCGCAACGAGATGACTTTGAATCCGCACATCGCCGCAGAAGCCGGATTCGTTCCGTGCGCCGTGTCCGGTACGATCACTTTGTCGCGACCGCGCTCGCCGCGATCGGCCAAATACTTAGCCGCGATCAGCAGCGCGCCGAGTTCCGCATGCGCGCCGGCAGCGGGATTGAGCGAAAACGCAGCCATGCCGAAGAGCGAGCAGAACGTGCGCTCGAGTTCCCACATGATCTGCAACGCGCCCTGCGCCAGTTCGTCGGGAGTGCGCGGATGCAGATCGCGCAGCCCATGCAAGTTTGCCACCGCGTCGTTGATGCGCGGATTGTACTTCATGGTGCATGAGCCGAGTGGATAGAACCCGACGTCGATACCGAAAGTTCGCTGCGAGAGCCGAGTAAAATGCCGGACGACGTCAAGTTCGCTGTTTTCCGGCAGCGGCAGATCGCGGCGCAACAGCTCCTGCGGCAAGTATTCTTGGGCACGACTCTGCTCGTCGACGTAGCGCGTCGCCCTGCCCGTCTGACCTTGTTCGAAGATCAGCGGCGAGGCGGTATGTTCAGACGCTTGCCGGGACATGAACCGTTTCACGCAGCGCGGCGGCAAGCGCCGAGATCTCGGCCGACGTCGTCACTTCAGTCGCGGCCATCAGAATGCAATCGGCATACTCCGGATAAAAGCGGCCAAGATCGATGCCCCCCAAAATCTTGCGATCTTGCAGCGACCGCAGTACCAGCGCGGGCTGCGCCGCTTGCAGCACGATCTCGTTAAAGAACGGCGCATCGAAGCGAAGACGGCATCCCGGTACCGCGCTTACGGCTGAGGCCAGTTCCCGCGAGCGCCGCAAGTTCGCCGTTGCGATGGCTTGCAATCCGGTTGCGCCGACGAGCGCAAGATAGATCGTCGCGATTAGCGCGCAGTGCGCCTGATTGGTGCAAATGTTCGAGGTCGCGCGTTCACGACGGATGTGCTGCTCGCGCGCCTGCAGCGTTAGGACGAACGCTTCGTTGCCTTCAACGTCGACGGTTCTTCCGGCCAAACGGCCCGGAATGCGGCGCAGATGCTCTTTGGTTGACGCGATGAATCCGGCGTACGGCCCACCGTATGCGACCGGAATGCCGAAGCTCTGCGCCTCGCCGGCGACGATCTGCGCGCCCCAAGACGCAGGCGTATCTAAAACCGCCAGCGAGAGCGCTTCCGCCACCACCGCGACCCCGATCGTTTGCGTCTGCGCGAGCGCCTGTTGCGTTCGGCGATCCGGCGTGTCGACGATACCGAAAAAATTCGGCGACGCAAAGACCGCGCAAGCGTAGCGTTTTTCTTCGAGGCGCTCGGCGATGTCGTCTGTCTGCGTCCTTCCGTCCGAGGCGATGGGCAGCTCGTCTACGGTCACATCCAGCCCGTCGCAATAGGTTCGCAGCACGCCGCGGTAGTTTGGATCCACGGCTCTTGAGACCAGCACGGCTCTGCGGCCGCTCGCATTCACCGCCATGATCGCCGCTTCGGCCAGCGCCGTAGCGCCGTCGTACACCGACGCATTGGCCACTTCCATGCCGGTAAGCAAACAGATATAGGTTTGCCACTCGTAAATTGCTTGCAGATATCCTTGCGAGACTTCGGCCTGGTAGGGCGTGTAAGCGGTTAGGAATTCTCCGCGCATCGCAAGCGGCGCGATGGCGGCGGGAATGTAGTGACGATAGCTGCCGCCGCCCAGAAACGACGCGCAATCTGCGCCGGTGTTCTTGGCCGCAAGGTGCTCGAACCGCCGGAGGATGTCGTCCTCGCTCAGCGCCGGCAGAATCTCGATCGCTTCCCGCGGCCGCACTTCGGGCGGCACGGCCACCAACTCGTCCAGCGAAGCGGCGCCGATCGCCGCGAGCATCTCTTCGATGTCTTTTTCGGTATGTGGTGCGTACACGATAGAGCCTAGGTCAACAGCTTTTCGTACTCTTGCGGCGAGAGCAACGATTTGGTTTGCGACGGATCCGAAAGTTTCAGCTTGAACATCCACCCGCCGCCGTATGGCTCGCGGTTCACCAGCGCGGGATCGTTTTCTAAGGCGCCGTTCGTTTCCGAAATCTCGCCGCCGATCGGCGTGAAGAGATCCGAGACGGCCTTTACGGACTCAACCACGCCGACAGTGGAAAACTGCTCGACTTGCGCGCCGCCCTTGGGCAATTCGACGTAGACGATGTCGCCGAGCGAGTCTTGGGCGTAGTCTGTGATTCCCACCGTTGCGGTGTCGCCGTCAACGCGGACCCATTCGTGTTCTTTGCTATAGAAAAGATCTGGCGCCTGCGCCAAGCTTCATCTCCTTTTGTAGAACGGCAGTTCGACCACCGTTGCGCCGTACGCCGTCCCGCGGATGTGTACGGCGAGCGGAGTTCCGGGCGCTGCCGCATCTTTTTCGAGAAGCGCCGTCGCCACGCTCTTGTTCTGCAATGACGGTGCAACCGAGCCGCTGCGAATTTCGCCGACGCACCTGTCGTCCGAAAAGACCCGATATCCTTCGCGCGCAGGCGCGCGGCCCTCCATCATCAAGCCGGCGATGCGTGAATACTTGTCGTCGCGCTTCTGCGTTTCGAGCGCGTCCTTGCCGACAAACTCCGGCTTGCCGAATTTGATGGCCCATCCTAAACCTGCTTGTAACGGCGTGATCTCTTCGTTCAACTCGTGCCCGTAGAGCGGCATGCCGGCCTCCAGGCGCAGCACGTCTCGGGCCCCAAGGCCCGCAGGAATCAGCCCGGCAGCGGCATTGTCGTCGAGCAACCTTCGCCATACGTCCGGAGCGTCGTTGCCGTCCAAGAAAAGTTCGAAGCCATCCTCGCCGGTATAACCGGTGCGCGCCACGATTGCAGGCTTGCCGTAGACCGTCGTCTGCACGCAGAAATAGTATCTCAGGGCCGAAATATCTGCGGTGCAGTGGTCCTGCAGCATTTCGACCGATCGTGGTCCCTGTATCGCGATCAGGGCCGCGCTTCCGTGGCGATTGTGCAGCCGCACGTCGCCGCTCGCCTGCGATTCCAAGTGCTGCCACATCTTTTGCGCGTTGCCGGCATTCACGACCAGCAGCCAGCTTCCGTTTAAGCGATAGAAGATGACGTCATCGTGCGCGCCGCCGCGTTCGTTGGTGAAGACGTTGTAGCGCGCCTGCCCCGGCTTCATCGTCGAAACCGCGTTGATTGTCAGGCGATCCGCCCACTTTTCGACGTCATTACCTTCCAACACAAACTGTCCCATGTGCGAGAGATCGAAAAGACCGGCGCGGCGGCGAACCGCTTCATGTTCCGCCAGAATACCTGCGTACTGCACAGGCATGTCGAAGCCGCCGAAGGGAATGAATCGCGCGCCTCGCCGCGCATGCTCGCCATAGAGCGCTGTGCGCCTCGCTCCCGCTTTACTCATCGCTTCGCCCTTCGACATCGCTCAGGTCTTCGGTTTCTCTTCGGGATAGGAGTTCAGAAAATTCAAGGTCGCATGAGCGACCAGCTTTTCGCCGCTGCGCACCAGCACTTCACCGTAGACGATTCGCCGGCCGCCGCGCAGCACCGTCGCCTCTGCAATCAGATCGTGCGGCGAAAGCGCCGGCGCCAAAAAATTGCACTGCAAGGAAACCGTCGTCGTGTCTTGGTCTCTGCCGTAGAGCGATGCGAGCGCGACGTAGAAGGAGGTGTCGCAAAGGCTGACGATCGCACCGCCGTGAACGGCGCCCGTGCCGTTTGAAATTTCGGCACGATACGGCATGCGCATTACCGCCGTCCCGCGGCCCACGTTTTCGAGCCGCAGATCGAGCATCTCGACGAAGTGCGAGCGCTCCTTGTCCCACTGCCGGCGCGCCCGGTCTTGCGTCAAAACATTTCTCCGTCTTTGGCCAGCTCTCGCCGGACGTAGAGCGGAAGCGCGAAGATCCGCCGGTGCGTTTGCGCGTCGTAAAAAAAGTTCTCCCCGCGCAAGGTCGCGCAGTATGCCGTAATGCGTTCCTCGGCGAGCGCAGTAAGATCGACGCGGTCGCTGCACGCCAAAAACGCCCAATCGTTATCGAACGCCGGAACGTGGGTCAAATACGACGCGACGTTGGCATAGTAGCGCCGCAGTGTGCGCGCGATTTTGGCGTGCGTGGAAATGTTGTGAACTCCCGCCGTGCTGGCTTGCAAAACGTAGACGCCTCCCTCAGCCAGGTGCTGCTTGATGCTCCGGAAGACGCTGTCGCAGAATAGCGGGTGGCTCGGCGAGTCTTCCAACGGTTCCGTCAGATCCGAGATAATGACTCCGTAGCGCTCAGCGCCGCCGGCCAAAAAATCCACGGCGTCGGCGATCACGACGTTGGCGCGCGGATCGTCGAATGCGCCGTTCGACCACTCGGGCAGAAAGCGCTTGGCAAGTTCGACAACTTCGCCGTCGATGTCGACCATCGTCGCCTCGCGAACGTCGGGCGCGCGCAATACCTCGCGCAAGGTCGCTCCCTCGCCGCCTCCGAGGATCAGGACGCGCGCACGATCGGCCGCGGCCGCGAACGCCGGGTGGACGAGCGCTTCGTGATAGATCTTTTCATCGAGCTGCGCGCTCTGCGTATCGCCGTCAAGCACCAACATCTTGCCGAAAACCGGCGTGCGTATTACCCCGACGTCTTGATAGCGCGTCCGGCCGGCATAATACACCGTTTCGATGGCGTGCAGATGCCGTTCGCTTGTAAAAAATTCTTCGGCATACCACTGCCAATGCTCGGTTTTCGGCATGGAAAAGGCGCATTTCCGATGCGCCTGCGCCGATTCCCGTTTATTAGCGCCCGCTACGCCGACAGCGGCCGATCCTCTGATTCAGTCGCGGTCACCACATGCGTAAAGCGGCCGTTTTGCGATTCGATCCCGCGTTTGAACTCGGTGGTCAGCATGTTTTTGGCCCCCAGACGCTCTGCTGCGTACTGACAGGCCAGCCAAGGATCGGTGTGATCGCCGCACGTGTAAAAATCCATCGCGGCGTACCCTTTTTCGGGCCAAGTATGGATCGAAAGATGCGATTCCGCCAGAATCACCGTTCCCGACACCCCTTGGGGTTGAAACCTGTAGAATGCGCTCTCCATAATCGTCGCGTTCGCCGCGCGGGCGGCATCGATCATCATCGCCGCGACCCCGTCGACGTCCGTGAGCGCCTGTGCGTTACACCCGGACAACTCGCACACAATGTGCGTACCAAGCGCCTTCAATCTTGTCCCTGCTCTCCTCGGCCTTGGGGAAATCCCACCTCCGGACTTCGTCGGCTGGCGCCTGCGGTGCAGTCACGTCCCCGACCTTTCGGCGAGCTCTTGCAGGCGCTTTTCGGCGCGCGAGCGGCTTGCCGCGATGGCGCGTACGGGCGCGCCTCCCTTCACCGTGGGCCCCCCGAGGGAGCTCCGGCGAACATGATAGCCCCCTAAGCCCCCCCTGTAAAGCAGCAAGGTACGTTGGGCGGCAACTATGCTGCGCCGCAGGCGGTCTTTAGATAGTGAAGAAAACCCTGTACTATCTTGCGAACCGCCGGATACATGGGTACCCTGAGCCTGAACGGCATTTCACATCTTTAATAGAGGAAGCGCAACGCTAGCATGACGGCCCAACTGCAGAGCCAACCCCTGATCGAGGAATACCGCCACGGGTTCCACGATCCGGAGAACTACGTCTTCAAGTCGGAAAAGGGGCTGACGCGCGACATCGTCGAGCGCATCAGCGCCATGAAAGACGAGCCGCAGTGGATGCGTGATTTCCGCCTGCGCGCGCTGGAAGTCTTCCTGAGCAAGCCGATGCCCACGTGGGGCGACACCAAACTGCTCTCCGAAATCGACTTCGCGAACATCCATTATTTCGTCAAATCGACGGACCGGGCCGAACGCTCTTGGGACGACGTGCCCGCCGATATTAAGCGCACCTTCGACCGCTTGGGCATCCCCGAGGCCGAGCGCAAGTTCTTGTCGGGCGTCTCCGCGCAGTACGAGTCCGAGGTCGTCTACCACAACGTCAACCAAGAGATGGAAAAACTCGGCGTCCTCTTTTGCGACATGGACACCGCGGTCAAAAAGTATCCCGAGATCGTGCGCAAATACCTCGCGACCGTCATCCCGACAGCGGACAACAAATTTGCAGCGCTCAATTCGGCGGTGTGGTCGGGCGGCTCGTTCATCTACGTGCCGCCGGGGGTCCAAGTCAAGATGCCGCTGCAGGCCTATTTCAGGATCAATGCGGAGAACATGGGCCAGTTCGAGCGGACCCTGATCATCGCGGACAAGGGCGCCAAGGTGCATTACATCGAGGGTTGCACCGCTCCGAAGTTCTCAACGAGCTCCCTGCACAGCGCCGTCGTCGAGCTGGTCGCGCATGAAGACGCTTCGATCCGGTACACGACGATTCAGAACTGGTACCGCAACATCTTCAATCTCGTGACGAAGCGAGCCATGGCGCACAAGAACGCTACGGTCGAATGGGTCGACGGCAACATCGGCTCCCGCCTCACGATGAAGTATCCGTCGATCTATTTGATGGGCGAAGGCGCTCGCGGAGAGATTCTTTCAATGGCCTTTGCCGGCGAAGGGCAGCATCAGGACGCCGGCGCCAAGGTCATCCACGCCGCGCCCAACACGACCTCGATGGTCACCAACAAGTCGGTGAGCGCGCACGGCGGCAAGACGACGTACCGCGGTCTGGTCGAAATCTATCCGGGCGCCGCCGGCGCGAAGACGCGCGTGCGTTGCGACGCACTGATCATGGACGAAGAGTCCTCGAGCAACACCAAGCCGACGATGAAGATCCACGAGCAGCGCTCGACCGTCGAGCACGAAGCCAGCGTGAGCAAGATCGGCGAAGAGCAGCTCTTCTACGCGATGAGCCGCGGGCTCAGCGAAGCGGACGCAACCGCAATGATCGTCAACGGTTTCTTCGACTTCTTCGTCAAGGAGTTGCCGATGGAGTACGCGATAGAGTTGAACCGGCTCGTCAAGATGGAGATGGAAGGCGCCGTCGGCTAGCCTCGCAAGAGGCGGCACCACATTTGTCATCGGAACCGCAGCGCCATTTTACCTCCATGTAAAATGCGGCGCTAGATATTCGTCTGCTGGCGCTGGCGCCTTTCTAATACGTGCGCGACACTAAATCGTCGACCGATGCAGCATCAACGTTGTGCAATCGGTAGATCTGCCTATAGCTCGAGCCGAACGGCGGTGTCATGTCTTGCGGTCTGATGCGGATGAGCAGGTTGCTCTGGCCGGCCAACTCAATGTGGGCGCCGGGGTAAATCATCCGCAGCCGCGGCACGATCACCTGCGGTTTCACGATGTGCAACTGCACAACTTCGGCCGTCGGCATGGTCGGATTCTTGACGTCCATCCCTTGCACGACCGTGGAAGCGTTGGAGGGCCGTACCCTTTCGGCACTTTGGGGTACGGAGGTCCATCCGTAACTAAGCGAGTGAAAAAGAGCAGGCCCGCTTCGATGGCGGGTCTGCTTTTTTTGGCGTCCTTGGTTTTACCGGAGTTGATAGTATGCTGCTCGCAGCGCCAGCAGGGCTGCGCCTCCGGTGAGGGCCAGGCTAAGTGCATCGCCGTCAGTGGCCAGCGTGTAGATGAACAGCGCGATGGTCGCCACACAGAGCGCCAGAGCAGCGAAGGCGTTGATCGTGGTTCGTTTGTGTAGCCAGGTCATTGCTAGTTAGTATGGGCAAGGTCCCAGAGGTAGAGCCCTGAGCTGGTTAGCACCATGCAGTCAATCGGGATTCCGACTTCGGGCCGAGGGCCCATGCACCCATGCCCAACAGAACGGCAGCGGCTTTGATAAACCACCCTCTGTGCAGACGCGGCATTGCGCGGCGTTTCTCCGGCAGTGCGTCGCCTTGCACGGGGCGCGTTTTTGCGATGACGAAGTCCTGAAGCGCCCATCCTGGGCGGCGCAAAAACGTCGCACTTTCCGACCGACAAACGTAGTGCCGCCGTTTGCTCCTCGAATGGTACTGATCTTCTGATGCGGCCGGTGGCAAAAGTTTCCGACATCCCTGAAGGTACCGCGCAGCGCGTCGTCGTCGACGGCACCGAAGTGCTGCTCTGCAACGCCGAAGGAACCATCTACGCCGTCGAGGATGTCTGCACGCACGACGGCGCGCCGCTCGATCAAGGCGAACTCGAAGGCGATCGCATCATCTGCCCGCGCCACGGCGCAACGTTCGACGTCCGCACGGGTACCGCGCTGACGCTTCCGGCCGTTATGCCGCTCCCTACGTATACGGTCCGCATAGAAGGCGACGACATTTACGTCGACGTCTAGCCCTATGCGGCGGCGTCGAGGCGGGGCCGTTACGCGGCTGCTCGGCATTCTACTCCTCGTTATTCTCGCGCTGATCGCCGCCTACGCGATCAATGTTGCCACCGGCATGCGTGCCGCCGCGCCCGTTTCCGGAACGCTGAACGTCAGTGGCATCCAACACCCCGTGACGATCGTCCGCGACGATCGGGACATTCCTCACATCAGGGCGGCAAATGACCGCGATCTCTTCTTCGCGCAAGGTTTCGCAGAGGGTTGCGATCGCTTGTTCCAGATGGAGCTGCTGCGCCGTTACGTCTACGGTACGCTCGCCGAAATCTTCGGGCCCGGAGCGCTGCCCGCCGACGAACACGCACGAATCGTCGACATGCAACGAATCGTTCAGCGTCAGTGGTCGGCGATGAATCCGCGGGATCGTGCGCTCGTTCAAGCGTTCAGTAACGGCGTCAACGCTGCCATGCGCACTGCCCCTCTGCCCGTCGAATTTCACATCTTGCTCTACCGGCCGCGTGCGTGGATGCCGCAAGATTCCCTGGCGGTCGGCATGGCGACCGTGCTCGATCTGATCGACCCTTGGGAGGATGTCATTCGACGCGACGACGTGGCCCGCACGCGCGGCGCGGCGCCGCAACGCGATCTCTATACGATCACGGATCCGGCATACGATGCGCCGATCGCTCCGGCGGTTCCCATGCCCGTTGCTTCATTGCGTCCGCGCGGTGCGATCGCCGCTATGACTTTCGGCGTTTTAGCGCCCAGCAAAGAGGACGTGCAAGGAAGCAATGAGTGGGCCGTCGGCGCTTCACACTCAGCGAGCGGACGCGCGTTGCTGGCGAACGATCCGCATTTGGGCGTCAGCATTCCCGGAGTTTGGTATCTCGTCGATTTGAGGTCGAACGATGTGCACGTCGCGGGCGCTTCGCTGCCTGGTACGCCGGGTGTCATTCTCGGCCACAACGGCGACATCGCATGGGGCGCGACCAACGCCACCGTCGCCACCGAAAGCGTGTATCGCGATACGATCGCCGGCACTGCGCGGCGCAAGGAAACATTTCACGTCCGGTTCGCGCCCACGGTCAGCGTAACGTATTACCGCACGGACCACGGATTCGTCGCGGAGAAACGCGGCGCCACGGCTTTCGCAGTCGACTGGAACGCCGATCGCCGGCCGGTCACTCCCCTGGACGCGTTTGAAGGGCTCGATCGCGCACACTCGATCGCGGAAGCGAAGCAGGCGTTGCGCTCGTATCCGGGGCCGCCGCAAAATTTCGTGCTCGCCGATCGCAGCGGCGCGGTGGCATACGAGCTCGCCGGTGTGGTTCCGAACGACCCGGCATGGGGACTGCGGGTCCACGCAGCGACCGAACCAAGGTATGGCTATATGTCCGACTCGCAGCTTCCGCACGTCGATGCCTCTGCGGACGCCCTGCTCTTCACGGCAAACAACCGCATGTACGGCGCAGGGTATCCGTATCGTCTCTCGCCCGCGTTTTCCGCGCCATACCGAGCGGAGCGAATCAGGACGCTGCTGCACCGCAAGGCGCGCTTGAGCGTCGCCGATCTCTCCGCGATGCAAAGCGACACGCTCTCGCCCGCGGAGCTCGAACTTGCTCGGGACGTGCTTAAAGCGTTGCGGCGATCCTCCGCGCCGGAATCGTCGAGCGTCCGCCGCTACGCGGCTACGCTTCATAGTTGGAATGGACGCTTCGACCCAAATTCCCGCGCAGCACCGATCGTGCTGCAGCTGCGGCGTATGGTGACGAACAAGATCGCGCAATACAATGCGGCTGATTCAGCGCAGCCGTATCAGAGCAGCGCCGACAATGCGGCTTTCATGCTGGCGATGCGGATACTCCGCGAACGCCCGCGGGGATGGTGGCGTGGCAGCAACTATGACGGGCTGCTGATCGAGTCGTTACAGACGATTGCTGCCCGCAACGCGGGATTGCCGGCATGGCGCTCAACCGGCTGCGTCCCCGTGCGGCATGCGCTCGCGAATTTAGGGTTCGCGTTCTTGAACGGCGGCTCTCTGCCGGGCGACGGCGACGCCTATGGCATTCACGTGCAAACATCGGAGGGAGCGCAGAGTTTTCGTGCCGTCTGGGAGATCGGCAACTGGGACAGCGGCGGAATCGTAATTCCAAGCGGCGAGTCGGGGCAGCCGGGCTCGGGCCACTATCTCGATCTGCGAAAGACTTGGCTGCTCGGAACGCTCGTGCCGCTGCCGTTCAGCGATGCCGCCGTCGGCGCCGCGGCACGAGCCCATCTCGTATTAGAGCGCGCTCGATAGAAACGACATGATGCGCGGCCACGCTTGCTGGGCGGCTTGCACGTTCGCCTGCGCGCTTCCGCCGAGCAGCATCGTCACGCCGCCGCCCATCGGCACCTGCGTAAAGGGCATCTGCTGTGTTGCGAAGAGAAAGAGATGGCCGGCACCGGGATAGTGTAGATAAAGATCGTCATACGGATGCTGATGCGCCTTCAGGTACTGCATGCCGATCTGCGATTGTGCGACCGAGTCCCAGACCTGATCGTCATCCGCGGCTAAGAACAGTATGGGACCGCGCACGTTTTCGAGATGAAACATGGCGGCCGGAATCATCGCGCCGTTCACTTCCATCGCGGCATCATAGCCGGCGCGCACGTCGAGCGGCCCATTGCTAGAAAATGCTGCCGCGAAGAGTTCCCCCATACGAGAACTGAAGGGAACGTATGGCAGCGGCTTGCCGCGGTACGTCCACGACGAACGCGGCGCCGCGGGGCCGCGCGGTATGCCCTGCCATGCGAACGGGCTGGGTACGTCTGCAACGACAGCGTGAATTTGCGGATACACCGAAGCCGCAAGCAGCGCCAGCTCACCGCCTTTCGAACCGCCCAAGATCGCGATGCGGTTGGGATCGACGTCCGATCGCGCCACAATTGCATCCAGCGCTTTGCCGACGGTTTCGACCGGGATTTCTTCGAGCGTTTGCGGCAATCCGGGAAGACCGAAATACGCGACGGAGGCCGCAACGTACCCCGCTTGCGCGAAACGCGGCGCGCTATACGCCATAATGTCTCCGCCTTCCGAACCGCCCAGCAACAGAATTGCAGGATGGCGGGCACCTCCCTGCGGTGTACAAATTGTTCCCGTAAAGGCCGTTGCCTTGCTGCAATTTTGTGGCAGTTGAGGCGATTGCGGCATCTGCGCCGCAGGAGCGGGTGAGGCAGCTGCGACTGCAGCCGCAAGCAGAAGTGCGATCATGATGCTTTACCTCGTTTCGATGCGGGTGTGCGTGCCGTAGGCGATCACGCCATTCCAGAATGGTGTCTGCGCCGGACCGACGGTTAGCGTGACGGTGACGCTTCGCGTCGCTTTCTGCTGCGATGCGACGTCTTTTTGATCGATCGTGGTGTACGTCATCGCCGGCGAGGACGCGGAGGGCGGTATATCGAGCTCCCATATTGCAAGGCCCGCTGCGGCGTTTCTGTAAACGGACTTGTACTTGTAGGTCCCTTCCTTGCCGACGATCCGCAAGAATAGTGAACCATCAGCACTGCGCCCCGTCACCAGTAGACTCGTCACCCGTTGTGCGGGCAGCCCTCCAAAAGCCGGGTACGTGTCGACCACATGGCCCGCGATAAACGTATCACCGTTCTGCGTATTCCTTAAGCAATCGCTCGCACCGTACGTCACTGTGTCTTCGTATGGACGATAAAATGGCCGGTCAGCCGTCGATCGCTCTTTAACGTAAGCCCAAAACCGGCCCGACCATACTCCCAGGAACGGCTTGTAAGCATCGCTGCACGCGACGATTTCGCAAGATTCTGCTCCGCCTCCATACGCTGCGCTGCAGTCAGAAGAGCCCACAGGCGCAGCTGCGGCAAGAGCGACCGAAAGAATGAGCGGTGCAATCATGAAACTTTCCCTCGTTCCAGCAGTGCTTGCATTTCGCGTACGTGCGCGATGAAGGCGTCGCGGCCCGCATCGGTCAGTATGTAACGCGTTTCAGGACGCCGGTTCACAAAACGCTTTTCTTCCTTGACGTAACCGGCTTCGATCAGCTTCCCGATGTGCGCGCCCAAGTTTCCATTGGTGGTTTGCGTCGAACGCTGCAACTCGTTAAACGTCACCCACTGCGAGGGCAGGAGCTCGGCGATCACCGCCAGGCGCGTCTTGGAAAGCAGGAGCTCATCCACAGTCTGCGCTGAGTCGACGCTGCGTGAAGTATAAGACGCCCGGCACGACGTAGCCGAGGATGAATCCGCACGCGAGCGCATATCCCGGCATGCTCACATAATTTGCGACAAGGACCGACGCCAGAAGAACGCCGCCCGCCACGAATCCCTTGCGGGCGCCGAAGAAACCGATCATCAGCATTTGTATGGCGGCGCCGAGGCTCCAAATCGCCGCGCCCCCCCATCCGGAAAACAGATGCGGCTGTGCGAACGCGGCAACGAACACGCCGGACCATACGGCGGCAAAGGCGCCGCCCGTGTAGCGTTCCGTGCTCGGCATACGCTCGGCCTCGGCCCGAACTCGGCCAATCGCCCAAAACAAATAGACGTCAGCTCAACGCTACGAGGACGGCGCCCGCGATAAAGGGCGCGTTGCTTCCGGCGCGTATGCCGAGCTGGCCCCCGACGTCGATCAGCGCGGCCCCAAGCCCCATCCCAATAAGCAGCGGTCCATAAGGGAATGCCCGCGGGCGGGCGGCCTCCGCTACGATGCGGTCCACCATCTCCAGGTGCTCCCGCGCCTCTCCCAGTTCCATAGCGCCTCCTTAGAGTAATCTGTAATATAGAGTTATCTGATGACACTATAACGCGGTCCAAGGCCGGCCGTCAAGCTCGCGTTGACACACTTCGGGGGCAATGCTACTGTTCGGAGCGATATGTACGCGATTATCGAAACCGGCGGCAAGCAATATAAGGTCGCCGAGGGTGATATTATCCGCTGCGACTACGTCGACCGCGAACCCGGGAAGGACGTCGTCTTCGACGCCGTCGTGATGGCCGGTCGAAGCGGCGACGTGTCCGTGGGCACGCCGACCGTAAAGGGGGCAAGCGTGACCGGGACCGTGTTGCGGCAGCAGAAAGGCAAGAAGATCCTCGTCTTCAAGTACAAGCCGAAAAAGCGCGTCCGCAAGCTCCAAGGACACCGGCAGCATTTCGCGGAGGTCAAAATCACCAAGATCGAGTTGCCGTAAAGCGTGGCAGATCGTCGTCTGCAAGTCGTCTTCCGCAGGGACAGCCGCAATCGGCTGTCCTCTGTCTTTGCGTCCGGCCACGTCGAAATCGCTGAAACCAGCTCCGATGAGTATTCGCTGGTCTGCGCCGCCGTTTCGGCGATCCTGCAGGCTGCGCGCCTCGGTCTAGAGGCACACGTCAAGCTGCCTTTGGACGCGACGCAGACCAAAGGCGAGCTGGCGATGCGGTGGGCGCCTTCTTCGCGGGACGACGCGCGCGTCGAGGCAATCATGGAAACGGCCGCTTTGGCGGTGGCGCGCATCGCCGCGCAGTATCCGCTTCACGTCAACCTCACCGAAGAGCTGGAAGCGTAAGGCACGCCAAGCGGGTAAGATAGCCCAAAGGAGGAGAGCACATGTCAGAAACGTTCCGGTCTACGCCCTCGGAACAGCAGTGGTCCGCCGGCAATGGCTACAAAAGCTCCTACGCGCAAACCCCCGAGCCGGACTACAACGAGAGCGGCGACTCCGGCAACGAAGCCGGCAAGGCGCTCCTCGTCGGCCTGTTGGGCGGATTAGTTTCGGCTGCCGGTTACCTCGTCTATCAGCGTCTGCCTGAAGATCAAAAAGAGCGCTTACAAAGTCAGGCAAAACAGATGCTGCAGCAGCGCATCAACGAAATCCGCCAGAACTTCAACGTTTAGAGCGGCGCTTCAGTAGGGCGTTCTTCTTCATCCGCCGGCGTTCCGGGCGCTGCGGGCGTCGTTTTCGGCTCCTCAAAATCAGCAGCGCGCTCCATCTCACGGACGAACGCTTGCGAGGTATTCTGAATATCTCGAACGATGCGCCCGGCCTGGCGCATCACGCCGGGAAGGCGGCGTTCACCAAAGACCAACAGGGCTAAAACGCCCAAGATCGCCGCATCGGGAAGAGAGAGCATCGCGCGCGCGTACCTTCGGCAGGGCTCTCCTGCGACCCCGTGCAAGGTTCGCCGGCCCGTGAAGATCATCTACACGCGGGGCAACCGTACGGAGACGCTCGCTTCGCTTGCGGCGCTGCGCAAGATCCTGAACCGGTTCGTCGCGCACCGCGTCTTCTACGAGCTCTCGAGCCGCAACAAGCGCGGCCACGAATTCTTTTCCGCCAAGAACGTGTTCGTCGTGGGGTCGATTGAGATCGTTAATCGCGACTATTTGACGATCACGATCTTCGATGCAAACCACGCCGGGCATTCGATAGAGATTCTGAATCCCGCAATGATGCGCATTTACGACGAGATGCCGGGAAAAGGATTTGCCGTGTCGTTCATCAGCGATACGGGCGCGGGCGTCGAATCTCGCTGCTATTTGCGCGACGAAGGCGAAGACGGCAAGCACGGCGGGCGAAAGACGGCGCTCGAGAAAATTACGCTGCCGCAGCTGTTCGAATATTTGGAAGAGATCACGAACGCCGATTTGGTGAAGTAGTTCGCAGGGACGCCGTCGGGCGGCCCTCCAAACGTTGCCCGCGCTTCAGCTCCCGTACCGCGTCGGCAGTCCTGCCCATTCGTTTGTAGGCAACGCCGAGATTGTGATGTGCCGGCCCATAGTTCTCGTCGCTCGCGACGGCTTGTTGAAAGCGTAAAACGGCGCCTTCGAGATCGCCGGATTCGAGACGAAGATTTCCAAGGTTGACCAATGCCGGAGGATAGTTCGAAACGATGCCGAGCGCATCTTCGAAGGCAAGCTCCGCCTCGGCCCGGCGTTCAAGACGTACGAAGGCGACGCCGCGCTTGTTGGCGATCGCTGCGCGCTCCGCCGCCGTCAGGCCGGGATCGGCACGAAGCGAATCCAAGATTCGCAGCGCGCGATCGGCTTGGCCGAGCGCAAGCGCGCGCAACGCGCTTTCGTACGGGGGCAGCGACCCCGGGCGGAAAAGAGCCGCCAATCGGCGCAGGGTGAACACTGCATGTGATGTTCACGATCGACGTGCTGACGCTCTTCCCGGAAATTTTCGCGCCCTTCGTCGGCCTTTCGATCATCGGCCGCGCGGTCGAGTCCGGCGCCGTGTCGATCCGCTACCACCACGTGCTTGATGCGCTGCAGGGCAACGAACGCGCGGACGACGAGCCCTATGGCGGCGGCCCGGGAATGGTGATGCGCATCGAACCGCTGGCTCGGCTTCTCGATGCAATTATCTCCGCGGCCCCCGCCCGTGAACGCCGGCTGATCGTTTTGCCGAGCCCCGCCGGCGATCGCTTCACGCAGGCGCACGCGCAAAGGTTTGCGCGCGAATTCGAGCGCCTCATCTTCGTTTGCGGGCACTACGAGGGCATCGACGACCGCTTGGGATCGCTGTACGGCGCCGAAGAGTACTCGATCGGCGATTTCGTGCTGACGGGCGGTGAGCTGCCGGCGCTGGCCATGATCGATGCCACCGTGCGTCTCCTGCCGGAAGTCCTCTCCCAAGACTCCCTGCAAGACGAGTCGTTCACTATCGGCGAACTGGACTATCCCAGTTACACGCGTCCGCCGGTCTTTCGCGGCGTCGAGGTCCCGCAAGTCCTGCTTTCCGGCAACCACGCCGCGATCGCCCAGTGGCGCCGCGATGCCTCGAGGCGACGCACGCTCGAGCGGCGGCCCGACCTTGGCTAGGCGTTGCGAGCGCCGACGAGCGCGTGTTAGAATCGCCAAGTTGTCATGAACGTCATCGATGTCTTGAATCAAGAACAGCGAAAGTCCAGCGTGCCCGCCTTCCGACCCGGGGATACCGTCAAGGTTTACTCAAAGGTCGTCGAAGGCGGGAAAGAACGCGTGCAGATGTTCGAAGGCGTCGTGACGGTTCGAAAGGGCGGCGGCTCGCAAGAATCGATCACCGTGCGGCGCATCGCTCACGGCGTCGGCGTTGAAAAGACGTTTTTGCTGCACAGCCCGCGGGTCGATCGAATTGAAGTGGCAAAGCGCGGAGTCGTGCGCCGCAGCCGGCTGTATTACTTGAGCGAAAAGATCGGCAAGGCAGCGCGCATTAAAGAAAAGAAATCGGCGCGCACTTAGGGGCCCTCGCCCCTTTGTCGCGCACGTAACTACTGATGGGGGCCGTCGCGGTGACGCCGTTTGAGTTGCTCGGCTTGGTCGGCGTTTTCTTGATTGCGCGCGTCGTGCTGACGCTCCGCCCCGTGACCGCCAATTCCGCCGGCCGATCGCGGAGCTTCGCTCGCGAATATTTGGATCCGTTCATCGTCGCCGGCGTTGCGGCGTTTCTGCTGATCACCTTCGTCGCACGAACGTACTACATACCATCGGGATCCATGATTCCGACTCTGCAGATCGGCGACGTGCTCCTCGTCAATAAATTTGAGTACCGCTTTCACCGGCCGCACGAAGGTGATATCGTCGTATTCCCGCCGCCGATCCCCACGAGCGACGACTTCATCAAGCGCGTGATCGGACGTCCCGGCGATCGTCTGCAGGTCAAAGGCGGCGCCGTTTACCTGAACGGCGCTGCGCTCAAAGAGCCGTACATCGCGGCGCCTCCGGACTATTCATTAACGATCAAGAACTACGGCATCTACGTCGACGGCGCACCGCTTGCGCCCGACCAAGCAAACATTCCGCCCAAGCGTGATTGGAGCGCGCCCGATCGCATTCCAAAGAACTGCTACTTCATGATGGGCGACAACCGCAACGACTCCGAAGATTCGCACGTGTGGGGATTTGCGCAAAACGCCGGAACGTTCGCAACGGGCCCGGAAGCGGGCAAGGCCGCGGGTTTTACCGGTCACGCCTTCCTGATCTTCTGGCCGCTGAGCCACGCCCACATCCTCTGGCGTTAGGACTCGAACACAGGCTCCTCGAAGAAGCATAACCCGTGCAAGGGCTGCAAGCGCGCCGGATCACGGCGACGCGAACGGTGTTGCAGGTTGCCGTGCTGGCGGTGCTGGCCATGGCCTTCTTCATGCGGGCGCCCGTCGTATCGGGCGTTTCCATGGCGCCCCGTATCGGATCCGGCGAAGTCGTGCTGATCGACACGATCGCCTATCGCATGCATGCGCCGGAGCGCGGAGATATCATAGCGTTCCATCACGATGGGCCGGCGCCGGCGGTGTTCATCAAACGCGTCATAGGCCTGCCTGGCGATCGGATCGCGATCGACCGCGGCACGGTCATCGTGGACGGCATGACTTTAGCGGAGCCGTACGTGCACTTTTCAGACGGCCGCAGTTTCGGACCGGTGGTCGTTCCGGCGCGCGCGTTGTACGTTCTGGGCGACAATCGCGCCGAAAGCGACGATTCGCGGTACTGGGGCTTCGTTCCGGAAGATCGCGTGATCGGTAAAGCGGTTGCCGGGATCTGGCCGCCGGCGCAGCTTGGGACGCTCTAACGTGGAACGCTCGGTTCAATGGTACCCCGGACACATGGCGGCGGCAATGCGCCGGATGCGCGAGAGGATCGCTATCGTCGATGTCGTGATCGAAGCGATCGATGCGCGCGTCCCTCTCAGCGGCGTGAATCCCGCCATCGAAACATTGATTGGGAGCCGCCAACGCCTCCGCGTCCTGACGCGCGACGACCTGGCGGACCCGTCGGTGACGAAACGATGGCTTCAAACGCTCGCTCGATCGGCCGTGCTCGCCGTCGATACGCGCGATGCAGGCAACGTGCGCGCGCTGCGAACGGCACTGGAGCGATTGCTGGGCAGCGATAGCGGAATGCGGCGCGCAATGGTCGTCGGCATTCCAAACTCCGGGAAATCCACGCTGATCAACGCCTTGCTCGGGCGGTCGTCCGCGCGCACCGAGATGCGCGCCGGCATCACCCGCCGGTTGCAATGGTTTCGAGTCGCGCCGAAGCTCGAACTGATGGACACGCCCGGCATTTTGCCTCCGAAGATCGCCGGCGCCGAAGCGCAGTGGAAGCTGGCTTTGACGGGCGCCGTTCCGCCGGAACGATACGATGCGGAAGCTGCCGTGCAGCAGTTCACGGACTGGGCCGGACGGCGCACCTACAAGAGCGTCGTGACGTTGGAGCGCTTCGCTGCCGCGCGCGGATTCTTGCGCCGCGGCGGTGAAGCGGATATGTCGAACGCGGCGCGCGCCTACATTAAGGAATTCAACGAAGGACGTTTCGGACGGATCAGCTTGGAGTTCGCACCCGATGACGCCGAAGCAGCGTAAAGCGCGCAACGCCTACGAGCGCGAGCGGCGGCGGCTGCACCGCATTCATGCCTTCGAAAAGCGCGCCAGGGAGCGCGGATACGTCTACATCGGCGGCATCGATGAAGTGGGCCGTGGCCCGCTCGCTGGGCCCGTCGTCGCGGCTTGCGTCGTCGCCGGCGCGCCTCTTATGCTTTCGGGCCTCAACGATTCCAAGCAAGTGCGTCCCGAAGTACGCCTGGAGCTGGCGGAAGAAATTAAACAGGCGGCACGAGCCTGGGCCGTCGGCGTCGCAACCGTGAACGAGATCGATAAGTTGAACATTTATTGGGCCAGCGTTCTAGCGATGGAGCGCGCGCTGGAAGCCCTCTCCCTCACACCCGAATATTTGATCACGGACGCCGTGCGCATCAAGTCGTTTTGCGGGCCCCAAGAGCCGTTGATTCATGGCGACGAACTCAGCGCCACGGTTGCCGCCGCTTCGATCGTCGCGAAAGTGCACCGCGACGCCCTTTTAGTGGAGCTCGATGCGGTTGAACCGCGCTACGGTTTTGCGGAACACAAAGGATATGCGACGCCCGAACATCTGCGGGCACTCAAAGAGTATGGACCATGTGCTCACCATCGATCGGGATGGTGGCGGGTCCGGGAAGCGCAGCTGGCCTTCTTTGGTTTTCAATAATGCGCGCAGCGGCCGGGACGGAGAGTCTCGCGCGGCTGAATTTTTGCAAGCGGCGGGATACCGGATCGTTGAGCGAAATCTGCGGCTCCCCGGCGGTGAGATCGACCTCGTCTGCCGCGACGGCGAGACGATCGTCTTCGTCGAGGTAAAGCGCCGCAATTCACATCGATTCGGCAGCGCACTTGGCGCGGTTGACGCGCGAAAACAAGCGACGCTGCGGCGCCTTGCGGCCGACTACCTTCAGATTGTGGCGCCCTCTGCGCGGGCGCGTTTCGACGTCGTCGCCCTCGACGGCGATCGGGTTAGGCTGCACCGAAACGCCTTCTAAGCGCATACCCGTCTACAAGCCGGTCGCGGGGGTTCTGTTCATCATCCTCGGCGCCGCCATTGTCGTTCAGATCGTGCATGCAGCCGGGGCGACCGCGCAAGCTTTGCCGGGTGTCGCGTTCGGCGCGGCAATGATCGCGCTGGGGCTTTACCGTACCGTCTGGCGGCCGCGATGAACGCACCGCTGCAATTTACCGGTGCCGGAATCGGTCTCGCGGTAGCCATTGCGCTCTCCATCGGCGCGACGCTCTATTGGATGTTGCATCCCCCAAAAACGAAGGCGGATATTGCCGCCAAAGCTGCAGAGCAGACCCTCAAGCGGCGGCTCGGGACGATCATCGTCGTCTTCTCCGACGAGATCGCTTCCGAGCACATGATGGTGCTTGCCGCACGACTCGCGCGCGGCCAAAACTCCGAGCTCCTGGCGGCCTACGTGATCGAAGTGCCGTTCACATTGCCGACGACCGCTGATATGGAAGAGGAGGATCGCGCTGCGCTCGATGTTTTGGCATCGGCGGAAGTGATTGCCAAGCGGCACGGCATCGAACTGCGAGCCGAGCTGCTTCATCACCGTCAAACCGCGCAAGCCGTGCTTGAGTTAGCCGCGCGCGAGCATGCCGATCTCATCGTCATAGGGTCGTACCGCGAGGGGCGATATACGGGAGCTCCGCTCGGCCGGCAGATCGAAGAAATCGCTGCGAACGCGTCATGCGACGTGCTCATTGGCGTTGAAGGCGAACGCGGATCGCTGCTGATCGATGAGACGACGCACGCCGCCCGCGAAACCGCCGTAACTTAAAAGAGATGATCGGCAAGAAAACGGCGCAGACGGTTTGTCGCGTCGGCAGCGGCGGCTTCATTGTATCCAGCGTGCACCGGAGCGAGCTTCGCGATCGCTCCTATGAGCTTGTTAGGCGCTTCGTTCATGAAGCCGTGGCCCGCCTCAGGATACACTTTGACATCATTCTCGACGCCGAGACGGTTTAAGCCGCCCTCCAGCTTCTGTGCGCTTGGCGCCAGTATCTTGTCGCGACCTCCGTCAGCTCGCCGTTACCGGACACGCTCCCTCCAACTCGTCCGGGACTTCTCCATAAAAAGCCGCCGCGACTTGGAATAGATCGCCCTTTGCAAGCAACAGCGCGAATCCGCCGCCTAAGCACATGCCAAGCACGCCCAACGATTTCTTCTCGACGAAAGGCTGTTCTGCTAAGAACTGTCGTGCTCGAAGGAGCGTTTCGGCGGTGCCGCCTCCCCCTTTGCGCAAATCTCTTATGAGCCTGCGTAAGCAGCTGACCCACAGGCCTTGTGCAAACAGGTCTGGCACCAGTACCACGTAACGCCACGATGCGATCATCGCAGCAAGGCGATCCATCTCGCGAGTGAGCCCGAAGACCTCAGTGATGAATACGATGCCTGGGAAGGTGCCGTCCTCCGGTGGCCTCCAGAGCCTAGCTGGAATCGGCCTGCCGCCGGCGCCTAGAAATTCAAGCTCGGACGAGATCACGGCGGTGTCCGGCATCTTATAGACGGACGTCGACGCCGAACTCGATGATGCGGTTCGGCGGCAGCCCCAGCGAATCGGTCAGCGGGCGCGCATTGCGCGTCATCCAACGATAGAGGCTCCGTTGCCACGCCGGCATGCCGCTGCGATGATCGGCGCCGATTTTCGGCGCAGCCAAGTAATACGTCGGCTCGCGGAGATCGAGGTCCGGCCGCAAGGCGCGAAGGCTTTGCAAGATGTCGTCGATGTTGGGTTGCTGCATGAAGCCGTATGATGCTTTCGCGCGCAAGAGCCGGGGGGTTATTTCTTCCAGCCGCATGCGCTCGCTCACGTCGATGTAGGGCCTTGGGGCGTGCGTGATCGTCAGCAGTACGATCGTATCGAACATGATGTGGCGCCGCAGCCAATCATGCTGCAGCACGAAGGGAATGCCGTGGGGATCCGGCGCCATGAACACCGCAGTACCGCTGCCGTAGATCGGTTCGCGCACTTCCTCCAAGAACTGCCGGATAGGCATCGTATGCTCGGCAAGGCGTTCCATCATTTTTCGCCGGCCGCGATTCCACGTTGTAAACAGCACAAAGAGCGCGATCGCCATGACGAGAGGAACCCAGCCCCCCGAAACGATCTTTAGCGCATTTCCGGCAACGAACGGAATCTCCCAAACTAAAAACAGCGTGATGAGTGGTACCCATTGCCATGCCGGCCAGCGCCAGTTGCGGCGCAACAGGTATGCGAATGCAATGGTATCGGCAAGCATCGTGATCGTCACCGCCAAGCCGTACGCGCCCCCGAGCCGCTCCGACGAGCGGAACGTGATCACGAGCACGATGCAGACCAGCCCGAGCATCACGTTGACCGTCGGCATGTAGATCTGGCCGGCAAAGCGGCGGGAGGTGTGAACGATCCGAAACCGCGGCGCGTAGCCGAGCTGCATGGCCTGCTGCGTCAGCGAGAAGACACCCGAAATCAGCGCTTGTGACGCGATGACCGTTGCGGCCGTTGCCAGCACGACCATCGGCACGATACCCCAGCGTGGAACCAGCGCAAAGAACGGCGCGGTAATCGCATGCGGATTATCGAGCGCCGAGGCGGCCTGTCCGAAATAGTTCAAGATCAGTGCCGGGAAGACTGCGCAGTACCATGCCAGCGTGATTGGCTTACGTCCGAAGTGTGCCAAGTCTGCGTAGAGCGCTTCGCAGCCGGTCACGCACAGAACGATCGCCCCAAAAATCAGGACGCTGCGAAGCCCGTTGCGCGCCAAGAACTCAACGGCCAGCGCAGGGTCGAGAGCGGCAAAAATTCGGGGGTGATGCGCGATGGCCAAGCCGCCGAGCACGCCGATGGCGGCAAACCAAAGCAGCATGATCGGCCCAAAGAACTGTGCGATCCCGGCCGTGCCGCGCCGTTGAAAAAGAAACAGCCCGGCAAGCACGACGACGGAGATCGGCACGATGAATGGATGCGCGGCGCGCGTCCAAACGTCCAACCCTTCGACGGCCGAAATGACGGAAATGGCCGGCGTAATGGCGCCGTCGCCATAGAGCATCGAGGCGCCGAACAGCACGATCAGGGCCAAGCCCGAAAGCCCAAGCGGCATACCGGCGCGTTCCTTGCGCACCACCTGCGCCAGCAGCGCCATCGTGCCGCCTTGACCTTCATTGTCAGCGCGCAACAAAAAGGTGACGTACTTGATCGAAACAACGACGACGAGCGCCCAAAAAATCAGCGAACAGACACCGAGGATATTTGCAGCCGTTACCGCAGCGGGATACTCGCCGCCGAAGCTTTGCCGGAACGCATACAGCGGGCTCGTGCCGATATCGCCGAAGACGACGCCGAGCGCACCCAAAGAAATGAGGGCCATCGGCCCGGAAGCCGCTTCCGTTTTACTCATACGCGGCGCAAATAACGTTTGCGCAGTTCGTCCAGCACCACGGCCAGCAGGATGACCGCGCCCAGCACCACCTTCTGCAGATACGAATCGATGCTGAGCAAATTCATCGCATTGTACAGCAGCCCGATCAGCAGCGCGCCGAAGAACGTGCCGATAATGGTGCCGCGGCCGCCCATCAAACTCGTGCCGCCTACCACGACGGCGGCGATCGCTTCGAGCATCTCATCCCCCGTGCCGGTCTGAGGTGAACCGGACGAGAAGAGCGACATATACAGAAAGCCGACCGTTGCCGCGCACATGCCGCTGATCACGTAGACCAGTGTTTTGATGCGCGTCACGCTCACGCCGGCTAGGCGCGCCGCTTCTTCGTTGCCGCCCAGCGCAAACACGTAGCGCCCAAATCGCGTGCGCGTCAGCAAGATCGAACCCGCGATCACGATGACGATCATCCAGATCACCGGAATCGGAATGCCTGGAAGACGCAAGGCGCCGGTGGCGCCGCCGAAAAATGTGCCGAATCCCGTATTCTGAAAATCCGTCGTTTGCAAGGGCACGGGCCGGCCGTGCGAGATCATGAACGAGAGGCCGAGGGCAACCTGCATCATCGCCAAGGTGGTGATAAACGGCGGGAGATTGAGTTTGACCACCGGCACCGCATTGATGAAGCCGGCTGCGGCCCCGACCGCTAATCCGGCGATCAAAGTCACCGCGATGAGCGCGAAGCCGTGAAACGGCAATGCGTTGGCGACCAGCGCCATGATGACCCCGGCCAGGGAAATCAGCGAACCGATCGAGAGGTCGATCCCGGCGGTCACAATCACGAACGTCTCGCCGACGCCCATGATGCAGTTGTAGGTAATCTGTCGCAAGACGCGGATGATGTTGCCCGGAGACAGAAACGCGCCGTGTGCCGCAAAGTTGATCGCAAGCGCGATCACGATAAGCAATCCGATGGCGCCGAGGATGCGCAGCGAGTAAGCCCTGGTTTGGCGCCGGCGCTCGAGCGTTGCGCCCGCCGCTAAATCGGCTTTGAGCTGCGCCTCTTGCATTTCGAAGTCCTAAGCCGCCGCACCGGCAGCCGCCGTGATCACCGCATCGGGCGTCGCGCGATCGTGGTCCAATTCAGCGACGATCTTGCCGTCGCGCACCACCAAGATGCGATGCGCCATTCCCAAGACTTCAGGGAGATCGCTGCTGACCATGACGATGGCTGCGCCTTCTTGGGCCAAGCGGACCATGAGCCCGTAAATCTCGGCTTTTGCGCCGACGTCGATGCCGCGCGTCGGTTCATCGAACAGAAAAATTTTGGCTTGGCCGATCAGCCACTTGGCGAGCACAACCTTCTGCTGGTTTCCGCCGGAAAGGTTGCGCACGAGCTGCTCCGGACTGGGCGTGCGAATGCGCAGTTCGGTGATGTACTCTTGCGCCGCTTTTTCTTCTCTGCGTGAATCGATCAGCATAAAAGGCTCGACGAAGCTGCGCAAATGGGCCAGCGTCACGTTCTCGCGCACGTTCATTCCCAGCACTAAGCCCTGCGCCTTGCGGTCCTCGGTGATGAAGGCAACGCCCGCGGCGATGGCATCGGACGGTCTGCGGATTCGGATTTGCTTGCCGAGGATGCGTACGATGCCGTCGCGCGGCACATCGGCGCCCGCAATCGCGCGAACGATCTCGGTGCGTCCGGCGCCGACCAATCCCGCCAAACCGACGATCTCGCCCGCGCGGACGCGCAGGGAAACGCCGTTCACGGCCGGCGGACGGCGCAAATTCTGAACTTCGAGCGCGGCCGGCGCATCCGGCGACACTGGAGGGAGCGCGGGGAAACGCGCATCCACTCTTCGCCCCACCATCGCCCGCACGATCTCGTCGGCAGGAAAATCCACCGCCTTGCGGGTTTCGATCGCTCGTCCGTCGCGCAGCACGGTGACGCGGTCGGCAATTCTCGGAAGCTCTTCCATCCGGTGCGAGATGTAGACGATGCCGGCGCCGGCGGCTTTTAGCTTGCCCACGATGGCGAAGAGGCGATCGATTTCACGGCCGGATAGCGCGGCGCTCGGCTCATCCATGACGATGATGCGCGCCTTTCGCACGAGTATCTTGGCGATCTCGACCATTTGCTGCTGCGCAACGGAGAGCCGCGAGCTCTCCAGTTCCAGCGGAAGGGTGATGCCGAGCTGCGAGAATGCGTTTTCGGCCGCCTCGCGCGCCGCGCGCCGATCGATGAACGGCCCGGATTGCGGTTCGTTGCCCAGTACGATGTTGTCGACGGCGCTCAGAGCCGGCACCAGATTGAACTCCTGGTAGATCATTCCGATGCCGAGCTTTTCGGCAGTGCGCGGAGCGTCGATGAGCACCGGCTTGCCGTCGATGAGAATCTCGCCGGAATCCGCCGTATATGCCCCGGCGAGGACCTTCATCAAGGTCGATTTGCCGGCGCCATTTTCTCCGACGAGCGCCAAGACTTCGCCGCCGTACAGCGTCAACGATACGCCGTCGAGCGCGCGAACGCCGGGAAACGACTTCCCGATCTCACGCATTTCCAGAAGCGGTGTGGTGTTCAGAGCGTTACTTTGAAGACTGTCCTTTTGTAAACGTGCCCACGGCCACGTCGATGCGCCCTGGAACGGTCTTTCCATTGAAGTACTGATGGATCGCGTCGACCGTCTTCTGCCCGATGAGAGCCGGGTACTGAATGGCGTCGCCGTACATCGCGCCGCTATTGATGGCGTTGCGGGCTTCAGGCGTCGCGTCGTATCCCACAACGGCCACCCGCGTCGTGCCGGCGGCTTTGAGCGCCGCAACGGCTCCAAGCGCCGAGTCGTCGTTGATGCCGAAAACGCCTTTGAGATCCTTGTGAGCCTGCAGGATGTCGCCCATGTCGGAACTGGCCTTCGCTCGAGTTCCGCCTGAATCAACGTCCGCTACAACGCGGACGCCCGGACAATGCTGCGTCAGCGCTAGTTTAAAGCCTTTGACGCGATCTTGGACGCTGGTGACTTCCGGCTCATCCAAAATTGCGATTGCGCCGCTGTTTCCGACGGCCTTGCACATCAACATGCCGGCTTCTTGGCCGCCTTGCACGTTGTTTGAAGCGATGTGCGCGATCACTTTGCCTTGCTTGCTGGCGTTGGCGATATCCGCGGTAAATACCGGGATGCCCGCCTGATTCGCCTCCGCAATCGCGCTGCCGATGGCCTGCGAATCGTACGGCGTCAACACGATCGCATCAACCTTCTTGGAAATGAAGTCTTCCACTTGAGACTGCTGCTTGGAGCTGTCGCGATTGGCGTCGACGAAGATCAAGCGGTAGCCGTACTTGGCGGCTTCCGATTGCATTCCGGCTTCCATCTGCTGATAGAATTGCGCTTCCAGATCCTGAATTGAAACGCCGATCGTCTTTGCTCCGCCGCGAGCGGCCGATGACGCCGTCGTACCGGAAGTCGTCGATTTGCTTGCATTGTTCGAACCGCAGCCGGCAGCGGTCATGCAGACCAGGGCCGCAGCAGCGGCGAGCAGATAAGAGCTTTTCACCTAAACCTCCTGGACAACGCGACGAGTGCTTTAGGCTCTCTCGCGCTCCCTCCTACATCGCCGACGGCGCAGGGAGTTCCGCGACGGGCCGCCACACCATCGACGTCACGCGTACGACGCCTGCCGCTCCCAGGACGAAGAGCAGGCAGTAAGCGATTCCGGCCGCCACATTTCCGTACAAAAATGCGCCCGCGCCAAACAATGCGGAGTAGACCGCAACGAGCCCGCAGATCCATCCGAGCAATCCCGTCGGCAAGCTGTCCGGCGAGGCGGGCGCTCCGCTCTTGCGCCGCAGACGTGTCCAGCCCGGTCCCGCGGGGCGCACTTTGCGGTAGAACGCTTCCAGCGTTTCATCGTCGACTGCGGGGGTCAAGAAGGTGACGGCCAGCCATACAACGGTCGTAAAGCACACGGTTGAAACCAGCACGACGCTGTCGTCGACCGCATGGCCGCTTTTTGCTGCGATAAAAAAACCGCTTGATGCGAGGAACGATGCCGCCATCGCGCTGACTTCCGTCCAAGCGTTGATTCGCCACCAAAACCATCGCAGCAAGTAGACGAGTCCGGTTCCCGCGCCGATGGACAAGATCAATTCGAACGTTTGTTTTGCGTTGTCGAGCACCGTCGTCAGCAATCCGGCGAGGACCATGATCCCAATCGTAACGAGGCGGCCCGCGAAGACGTAATGCCGCTCGCTGCGATCGCGGGAGATGAATCTCCGGTACAGATCGTGCACCAAATACGACGTGCCCCAATTCAAATGCGTTTCCAGCGTCGACCGGTACGCCGCAAAGAGGCCCGCAACCATGAAGCCGGCAAATCCGGCCGGCAAATAGATCAGCATCGCGGGATATGCGATGTCGTCGCCGAGCAATTTCTGCTGCACGTGCGGAAATCGGTGCGCGATGTCGCCGACGCTGGGGTAGATAATCAGCGAGGCGAGCGCCACGACGATCCATGGCCAAGGGCGCAATGCATAGTGTGCCGCCGCGAACAACAGCGTGCCGAAAACGGAATCGCGCTCCGTGCGCGCCGAGAGCATGCGCTGCGCGACATAGCTGCCGCCGCCGGGCTCGGCGCCGGGATACCAGGACGACCACCACGCCACCGTCAGCGGAATGATGAAGATCGAAAGCGTCGTCTTCCAATCGGCAAAGTGGGGCAACACGCTCAAGTACTGCGGGTGAGACGCGGTGACGTGCCGCCAGAGCCCATGCAGGCCGCCGACTTGCGGGATCTTTACGGCGAAATAGGCGGCCGCAAACGCGCTGCTCATCGTGATGCAAAACTGAATCATGTCGGTCACCATGACGCCCCAAAGGCCCGACATCGACGCGAAGATCACGGGGAAGACACCGCCCGCAACCAGCGTCATCCACTGCGGTACGCCGAACAGAATGCTCGCAATTTTTGACGCCGCCAAACTGACGCTCGCGATGATCACGCAGTTGAAGAACAGGCCTAGGTACACGGCGCGAAAACCTCGCACGAATGACGCCGCTTTGCCCGAGTAACGCTGTTCGTAAAACTCCAGATCCGTCAGCACGCCGCTGCGCCGCCACAAGCGCGCAAAGAAAAATACTGTGGCCATGCCCGTGAGCAGAAACGCCCACCACTGCCAATTTCCAGCCACGCCGCCTTGGCGCACGATATTGGTGACGAGATTCGGCGTATCGGTGCTGAAGGTCGTCGCCACCAGGGAGATGCCGATGAGCCACCACGGCGCCTGACGGCCCGCCGCAAAGAACTCCGCCGTATTGCGGCCCGCGCGCCGCGCCAGTACGATTGCCGGCACGAACATAATGCCGACGGACAAAATAATGATGGCCCAGTCCAGCTGCGTCAGGCGCACTAATCGCGCGCATTCGACGTGCGCACGACTTTACGCTTGCCGGCGCCGTCGTGAAGCGCTGCTCGGAGGTTTGCGGTGCTCTGTGTTGCGTTTTCAGCCGCGATGCTGGGCATCGACGGCTACGTCGTTCGCGTCGAAGCGGACAGCTCGCCGGGTACCCCTGCGCTCGCCATCATCGGCCTTCCCGATCGTGCGCTCTCGGAAGCGCGCGAACGCGTGCGAGCGGCAATCTTCAACTCAGGTTTTTGCTATCCGCCCGGGCGGCTGCTCGTCAACCTGTCTCCGGCGGACGTCCGGAAAGAGGGCCCGTCGTTCGATCTTTCTATCGCTCTGGCGTTGCTGGGCATCGACGAACAGCTCGAGCGTGCCGCGCTCCGATCGTACGCGGCCCTCGGCGAGCCTGCATTGGACGGAACGCTGCGTCCGGTTACGGGCATCTTACCGATGGTGTTGGGCGCGCGTAACGCCGGCTTCTCTAAACTGATTATTCCGCGTGAAAATGCCGACGAAGCCGGCCTCGTCGAAAACGTGGAGCTCTATCCGATCGACTCGTTGCAAGACGCGGTCAGCGTCGTGCTGGGACACGGCGCGAAGTGGCGACGTGAGGGACGAGCCAAAATTCCGGCTCCCAAAGAAGTCTTACATGCGGATTTTTCGGATGTTCGCGGCCAGGCCGGCGGAAAGCGGGCTCTTGAAATTGCGGCTGCCGGCGGACACAACGTCCTCTTTGTCGGCCCGCCGGGATGCGGCAAGACGATGCTGGCGCGGCGCTTGCCGTCGATCCTTCCGCCGATGACGCCGGCGCAAGCCCTCGAAGTAACGAAGATCTACAGCGTTGCCGGACTGCTAAGTGCTCAAGCGGGAATCGTCAGAGAACGGCCGTTCCGCTTTCCCCATCACACCATTAGCCAAAGCGCTCTTGTCGGCGGCGGTGCAGGCGTCGTGAAACCGGGCGAGATTAGCCTCGCGCATCACGGCGTGCTGTTTCTTGACGAACTGCCCGAGTTCGCGCGCTCGGCGATCGAAGTCATGCGCCAACCATTGGAGGAGGGCGCCGTCACGATTGCGAGATCCGCCGGCACGTTTACCTATCCGGCGCGCTTCATGCTGGTTGCCTCGATGAACCCATGCCCGTGCGGTTATCGAGGAACGCGCAGCGCCGAATGCCGTTGCGACGACGCCGCAGTGGGCCGGTACGTTTCAAAGCTTTCAGGCCCATTGCTGGATCGCATCGATCTGCAGATCGAGATCTCACGGGTCCCGTTCGACGACATGGTGCGCGGCGAAGGCGCGGAGCGCTCCGCCAACATTCGGGAACGCGTCATGGCTGCGCGAGAACTGCAAGCGCGACGCTTCGCCGGCGCGCCGTTCGGCTGCAACGCGGAAATACCGCCGAACGCCATGAGCACGTACTGCGCGCTGGATTCCGGCGCTATGCAGCTGCTGGCGCACGCGAGCGCAAAACGTCAATTTTCCGCACGCGCGCTGGATCGCATAGCCCGCGCGGCGCGCACGATTGCCGATCTGTCGCAAAGCGAACGCATTCGCACCGAACACGTGGCGGAGGCGATACACTATCGCAGTCTGGAACGCTTGGATTCACGCGCCGCTTAAGTTCAAAGTTCACGGCTGTTCCCGTTCGACTACAGCGCTAGACTCTGCAACCGTTCTTGCGTGAATGCATTTTTCACATTGCCGGTATTTAAGGTAGTCTTCGGTTCAAACAACAGAACGTGACACTCTTCTTCCGCTGCGGGGCAATGTTCGACGCCGCTGGGAATAATAATGAACTCATTCTGCCGCACGCACACGTCGCCACCGTGAAGCTTCATCGTGAAACTGCCCTTGACGACGAAGAACAGCTCGTCTTCTCGTTCGTGATGATGCCAACTGAAGTCTCCGCAAAGCTTCACCAGCTTTACATGCATGTCGTTCACTTCGCCGACGATCTTCGGAGTGTAGATCTCGCTAAATCGGCCGAATGCTTCCTCCAAGTTAACCTTTTTTATCGTGTCCATGCGTGCGCATTTTCGACAAAGCCGCCACAATTGCCGCCTCTATTGCCGCATCGATCAGATAGACGGGCGAGATGCGCCGCTTCGTTACATACACAACGTCGATCGTAGCGAATGAAAACGCGGAGAGCACCGACAGCACGATGGTTTCGTGCGACGCTTCTTCGCCGCGAGCGCCAAGCCAAATTGCAACGCCATTGGTCGCTGCGAGCAGGCCGACCATCTGCACGAGCCACCAATCTTGCTTCGGGCCGGTTGCTGCTTCGAACCAGCGTCGCGACAGCAGCGGGCTAACGCCCGTCGCGATGTAGTAGCACGCCTGCGCTTGCAGTACCTTACGATTCCAACGATGCGGAGCGCGCCCGGAGGGACTCGAACCCCCAACCGCTTGGTTCGAAGCCAAGAACTCTATCCGATTGAGCTACGGGCGCACAGCTATTGAACGCGGCCGGCGGCGACTTGCATTGCGCTGAGCAGCGTTTTCGGCGGCCGATCGGGGATTAATTGCCGGAACGTAATGCCGAGCACCGCGACGTCGTCGGCCGGGCTCGCGTTCTGAAAGAACCGCGCACGGATAAACGTCGTCGGATCGTCGACCTCCGGCGAACGGACGATCTCGTCCGCGACGCTGAGCAGCTGCGCCTCCGCGTCGGCGAGATTGCGCTTGTACTCGGTCAGGCCGTCGGTGTAAAGGATCAGCAGGCTGCCCGCGGCAGCGCTCTCGCGAAAGGTGGCGAACGACGCATGCCGCTCAATCGCCAGCGGCAGGCCGCCGTACGGCAAGAAGCGGGCGGCGCGATCGGGGTGCGCCAGCACGGGCGGTGGATGGCCGGCGGTTGCATAGCGGATTTCGAGCGAGCGCAGATCGACGAATCCGCAAATGGCCGTGACGATGCGATCCGCTTGCACGACCAGCGCATCGTTGGTCCACTCCAAAATTTTGGCCGGATCCGATTCACGCATCGCGTTGACGATCAGCGATTGTCGCGCCCGGCTCATGGTCACCGCAGCGTCAAGGCCGTGACCGGTCACATCCCCAATGCTGAAAAACAGCTGACCTTCGCGCACCACGAACGCATCGTACCAATCGCCACCGATCGCGGTGTGCTCCTCCGCAGGCAAGTAGCTTCCGTGAAGGCCCAACTGCGGCAAATCCGGCAAGGAGGGCTGGAAAAATGCCGCCTGCAGCGTATCGGCGATCCGCTTCTCGTTTTCGTACAAATGCCGCTGCCGCTCGGCGCGCTCTTCGGCCAACGCGCTGAGCAGCCCAAAGACGAAGATACCGATTTCCGCGATCACGCCGAAGCCGATCAGCCATCCGAGCGTTCGCGTCAGCGTATCGTCCGTTCGCAGCGCGACTTGTTGCAGCGTCCGCTGCATGTGATCGTCGCGCGCGCGGAATTCGTCCATCAAGCGTTTGCCGAGGACTTGTAAACGGACGGCATCGCGACGGTGCGGCGAAGCGATCAGCGGGTCCGCGACCAGCGCACGCCAGCGATGATGCAGCGCTTGCTCGGAGCGCGCGTCCGCCTGCAGCACGGTGTGCTCGCGCAACGGAGCGACGCTCGCCGCCAGGTTGGCGAATACCGCATGTTCGCGCGCTGCGGCTTGATGGTACGGCTCCAGAAACGCCGCGTTTACGGTGCTGGTGTATCCGCGCATGCCGGTCTCTTCGTCAAGTTGCATGCGTACGGCGTGGGCCCGCGCGAGATCCGCACTGCGAATTGCGCGCTCGTAGTGGACGCTGCGCAGCACGTTGACGTACGACAGCACGACGATGACGCCGAACACGACGAGCGTGCACGCCGTCAGCGTCAGTAACCGCGTGGGCATGCCACGCTTTACTTTCGCCTGCAGCGCCGGCCCTGCCGCGGGGTATACCTCAAGAAGATGAAGCAGGAGTCGTTCTTCTACGGGGCAGCCGGCCTGGGTCTTGGAATCTTGTCGGCGCGATCGCTGCGGCGCCGCACTGCGCGCAAGCCTCCGCCGCTCGAAGCGGTAGAGTTCGTCGATCTGCAGCGCTATGCGGGGCGTTGGTTCGAGATCGCGCGCTATCCCACGCGTTTCGAAGCTCAATGCGCCAAAAATACGACCGCTGAATATACGTTGCAGCGAAGGCGTCTCTTCGTCGAAAATCGCTGCACGCGTCCCAAAGGCGGCAGCGATGTCGTAACCGGCGTTGCCAAAGCGGCGCAGCCCCAAAGCGGCAAGCTGAAGGTACGGTTTGGAACGTTCGCGCCTTCGGCCGATTACTGGATCATCGACTTGGATGAAAACTATCGTTGGGCCGTCGTCGGCGAACCGAAAAGACGGTACCTCTGGATCCTCTCGCGCACGCCGTCGCTGGACGATGAGATTTACGAGCGTTTACGCGCCCGTTTGGCACAGGTCCACGGTTACGACCCCCAGCGGCTGCAACGGACCGCGCAAGACGGCGGCTAAGACCGTGCCGGCTGGGTGGGCACGGCCGCGAGAACTCGCAGCGCGGGAACGCCCGTCGCCTCCAAAAATATGGGCAGCTCTTCAACCGAAAATTGGAGGCCCGAATAAAACGTGCCGAAGCGAGCGTAACGCGCGCTGGCTTCATCGAAGCGCATTTCGTAAATCAATTTCTTGAAGACCAGCGGATCGTCGGCATAGAGGTCGACGCCCCACTCGTAATCATCGTAGCCGATCGATCCGGAGATGACCTGCGTCACGAGTCCGTGGAAGGAACGCCCGATCTTCCCGTGCTCCATCATCAATTTGGCGCGCTGCTCGTAAGGCAGCACGTACCAGTTGTCTGCCCCATCGCGCTTTTTGTCCATAGGATAGAAACAGACGTACCGCCGTTGCGGGATTCGGGCCCACAACCGGGCGGAGTTGCGGGGAACCGCAGCTTCTTGCGCGAGCAGTTCTTCGAACGCCGCGTTCCACTCCGTTGAGTGCGGCTTCAGCTCGCGCGCTTGCAGCGATTGATGCACGCGAGCCGTAGCCTCATAGAGTCCGAGTTCCAGCACGGAAACGTACGAAGCGGCCGGGCGCAAAAATTCCATCAGCTCGCAGGCATCGATTCGCAGCTGGGCCGCACCGAGCAGATCGAACGTCCGGCCATAATGCGTGAGCATGAGATCGGCTTTGTGGCCGATCGTCTGCGCGATCGCCGCGTCGCCTGCGTCCGGCTGCGCGCAGAGGCGCATTGAGTCGATGAATTCGCGCACGGCGCGTTCGCGCACGTGAGGCGGGGCCGTCGACCACGCGGCACGGTCGAAGCGGAACATCCGGTGCAGCATCCACCAGCCTTCGAGCGATTCAGGGACGCTGGGGTGTCGCATCAGCTTCGCGTCAGCGCGCGCACGCGCTGCACTTCGGCTTCCACTTCGGCCGCCAACGTCGCCGGCCGCTCGCGATATTTCGCCCACAGCTGCGGCATGTGCGCGATATCGCTCAGCACGCGAGCGAACACCGCATTCACCGGTGCGCGAACCCCCAGTTCTCGACCGGCGCAGAACACGGCGCCGTTGAGGTAATCCACTTCAGTCTGAGCCCGGCCGGCACGCAAATCTTGCAGCAGCGACGGCGCCTTCCCGCCGCGAGCGCCGGCGACCCGCGCGGCCAGCAGTCGGCGCGCAACGGGGCTGGGTAAGGTCGCAATGCCTTGCAACGCGCGCACGGGATAGCGCGGCAGATCCACCGGCGCCGCCCCCAGGCCCTGCATCACGGCGCGCACTTCGCGGATCGCGCGAATTTCCAACGTAAAAATTTCTTCAAAGTGCACGAGCCGATTGGGCAGCACGTTCAGGATTGCGCAACTTGCATTGGCGACGACGTTAAGCGCCAGCTTCGACCATTTTAGCGCGCGCCAGTCGCCGACGCTCTGCACTTTCAGACCGGTGCTCGCGAACGCTGCCATCAGCCAGTTGTACGCATTTTTTCCGGTTGGCGCGAACGCGATGCCGCCGTCGGTCACGGCGCGAACTTTGCCGCCTGCGCGATCGACGGGAACCGTCAAAGCGGCCGCGACGACGTTGTCGGCCCCAAAGGCGGCGGCTAATTTTTCTTCGTTCCCTACGCCGTTCTGCGGACTGACGAAGACGCATTTCTCCGGAAGACGCACGGCAGCTTTGAGGGTTTCGATCGCCGATTCGGTGTCATAGGCTTTCACCGCCACGATCGCAACGTCGGCGTCGACCGCAGTGACCTGCGAACGATCTCGCGGCGCGTACATGACCTCGACGTTGATTGCGCGCAGCAGATCGCCTAAATAGGTGCCGACTGCGCCGGCGCCGACGATGTAGACCCTCATCGGCCCGTGCTGCCGAAGCCGCCGGCACGCCTGGTCGACGGCAGCTCGTCTTCGACTACGAAGCGCGCTCGCGCAACGGGCGCGACGACAAGCTGCGCAATGCGGTCGCCTCGCCGCACGACAAAGGGCTCTGAGCCGAAGTTCGCCAGCAGTACGCACAGCGGCCCGCGATAATCCGCATCGATCGTACCGGGTGAATTCAAACATGTGATCCCGTAGCGCATCGCCAGGCCGCTGCGGGGACGCACCTGCGCTTCAAAGTTGTGCGGCAATGCGATCGCAAAGCCCGTGGGGATCAAGGCGCGCGCGCCAGGCAGCAATGTCAGGGCGTCAGTCACGGCCGCGCAAAGGTCGGCGCCGGCCGCATGGTCGCTCATGTATGCAGGCAGCGGCACATCTTCGCCTTCGGGAAGGCGGCGCAGAGAAACGACCGGCCCGGGCGTCATCGAATTCACTTGGAGAGCAGCGCTGCTAATTCTTCTTGAAAGCTTTCGACATCGCGGAATTGCCGGTAGACGCTGGCAAAGCGGATGTACGCGACCTTGTCCAGCGCACGCAGCGCCTCCATGAGCTTCTCACCGATCAGCGTCGATGCAACTTCGCCTTCCCCGCGCGCAAAGAGCTGCTGTTCCAAATCAGCGGCGAGCGTTTCCATCTGATTTTCGGAAACCGGACGCTTTTCGCAAGCGCGTCGCAGCCCCGCGAGGATCTTCTCGCGCGAAAACTGCTCGCGGCGCCCGTCCCGCTTGACGACGAACAGGCGGGGCGCCTCCATGCGCTCGTAGGTGGTGAAGCGGTGCTTGCATCGCGGATCCAGGCACTCCCGACGGCGGCGAACGACCGTTTCGTCGTCGCGCGAATCGACGACGCGGGTTTCGCTCTTCCGGCAGGTAGGACAGATCAGGGGCGTATCCTCATGTTGGGACTTCCAGAGGACCAGATGTTGTGGTCCCGTCCATTATAGACACAAGCCCTAGAGCGCGCAAAAGCCGGCGAGGAACGCTCGCCGGCCGTGTGGGTTGGCTCCTTGCTTTAGGAGGCCGCCCCTATCTTGAACATCTTTGTCCCGCACTCGGGGCACTTGCCTTCGGTCGCCGGGCGACCGTTCTTCATCGTAATCTGCACCGCGTCTTTGATTTGACGCTTGGTCTTGCACTTCACACAGTACGCTTCAGCTGCCACGTTCGATCCTCCAACACCGCCGATTGGGCGGCAGTATTCGCGAGGGCCGTGCGAGCTTTCCCCTTGCGCGGCGCCGGGAAGTGCGGGAAGGCGGCAGGATGGACCTTCCGTCGGCCGTCCGGCGCGACCACATTCAAGCGCTCCGCGGCGAACGGCCTTGCGAGATTCAGGCGCGGGTCCTGTGGGTGTGCGGCGCTCTTGAAGCGCTGAAGCATCCGACCGTGGCGGTCGTCGGGACGCGCGCTGCATCCGCCTATGGGAAGGCGCTGGCACACCGGTTCGGAGCGGAACTGGCGGGTTGTGGCTGCTGCGTGCTCTCCGGTCTGGCGTTAGGAATCGACTGCGCCGCCCATGAGGGGGCGCTTTCGGCTGGCGGCGCGACGGTCGGCGTGCTGGGCGGCGGCCACGACCATTTCTTTCCGCGCCGGAACCGGGGTTTGGCCGAACGCATGATCGCGCTCGGCGGCGCCGTCATTTCGCCGTATCCGCCAGACCAACCGGCGCTTCCGGCAAACTTTCTGCAACGCAACGGTATCGTCGCGGGCCTCGCGGACGCCGTGGTCGTCATCGAGGCTCCTGCGCGAAGCGGCGCGCTGAACACGGCGAGTTGGGCGGCGGGCCGGATTCCGGTCTTCGCGGTTCCCGGAGACGTCGATCGCCCGAAGGTTGCCGGCTGCCACGCGCTGATTCGGGACGGTGCGATTTTAGCGCGCGATCCCGCCGACGTGTTGGCGGATCTTAAACTATCGCTCCCGGCGTGTTCATCCGCCTTGCCGGTCTTCGACGAGCCGTTGCACGAACGGCTCTGGAGAGCGCTGGAGTGCGGCGAGCCGACGTTGGACGACCTCACACAATGCCTCTGCGCGCGCGCTTGCGAGGTGTTGGCTGCGCTGAGCGTGCTCGAGATGCGCGGCCTCGTCGAAAGCCGGCCCGGCGCGCGTTACGCCCGCACGTCTAGCGAACGCGGTTCTGACGCAGCGCGACGCTGATGCGCGGCCGAGTCGGCCGGTTGAGCTTCGGAACGTGGTGCTCGTAGTATTCCTGCGCCCGTCCAGACATGACGAACAAACTTCCCGGATCGAGATCGCAACGGAGCGTGCGTCGGGGACGTCGTTTCGTGCGCACGTGCATCTCCCGTACGCCGCCTAGGCTGAGCAATGCGACAACCGGCAAGTCGATCAGATCTTCCGTGTGGTCGCTGTGCCAAGCGACGGAGTCGTTTTGGTCCCGGTAATATTGCACTGAGGCCGATGTAAAGCACGTTCCCAGTACGTTTTCAACCTTAGCCTGCACGGCAGCGAGTTCGGGCGGCAAAGCGGCGCCGGAATCAAAGCGAGCGATCAACCGCGGAACGACGACCGAACGATCGTACATCCACATCGTTTCTTGCGCCCACGGAAGCGTCGCCTCAAAGTGCTTGAAGAGCCGTTCGCTCTCTTCGAGCGAAAAAACGCCCGGATAGTAAACGATTCGCCCTCGATCGTCGTCGGCGAAGGTCCGCGGCTGGAGGCCGAAAAGGGCGGTTTGTTGCGTCATGCTACATTGGAAGCGTGCAGGTTCGTTTGCTTTGCGTCGGCCGATTGCGCGAATCGTACACGCGACAGGCGTGCGCCGATTTCCGCACCCGCCTTCGCCCGTATCTTCGGCTTGAAGAGATAGAAGTCCGCGCGTCGCACCGCACCGATCGCCGCGCCGCCATGCAGGAAGAAACGGAGCGGATCCTTCGTATTTTGCGCGACGGCGAACCGATGTGGCTGCTCGAGCGCACCGGACACGAACTCTCCAGCGAAGAGCTGAAGCCTCAAACTAGGGGAAGCCGCCCAGCGAGATGGCCGCATGACGCTGGTCGTTGCCGGCACCTTCGGAGCCGGCGATGCGCTCAAAGCGCAGGCGGGTTTCTTGTGGTCGCTCTCGCGTTTGACATTCTTACATGAATGGGCGCGAATGATCGCGCTGGAGCAACTTTACCGGGCAGTGAAAATGGCGCGCAATGAACCGTACCACTACTGAAGCGCTCGCGCTCTTTGCGGATGCGCTGCGCGCGGCGATCGACCGTCACTTTCCCGACGCCGATCGTGTGCCCATCCTCTTCGAAGCTCCCCGCCGTCCGGAATTCGGCGATTTCGCGACCAATGCAGCATTCGCGCTGACTCGGGCGGCCAAGGCGCCGCCGCAAGAAATTGCCTCGTCGCTGGTTGCGGAAGCTCGCGAGCGCGAACCCGCATTAGGCGATCTCTTCGATGATATTGCGCCGACGGCCGGCTTCATCAATCTGCGCTTGGCGCCGGCGGCATGGCATGGCGTCGTTCGCCGGATCTTGCGCGAGGGTGACTCGTACGGCGATGCGCCGCGCAACGGCAACCGGATCTCGCTCGAGTTCGGCAGCGCGAATCCAACCGGACCGCTGGTTGTGGTGCAGGGGCGGACTTGCAGCATCGGCGACACGCTGGCGAACGTGATGCGGGCGCGCGGCTACGACGTTTTCGTGGAGTGGATCGTCAACGATGCCGGCGCTCAAATTGAGTCGCTCGGACGCTCCCTCTATGCGCGCTACCGCCAACAGTTTTCCGCGGATTTCCCATTGCCCGAAGACGCGTATCCCGGCGAGTATCTCATTGAAATTGCCCGGCGCATCGCACAGAATGAACGGCGGCGTTGGATCGAAGCGCCGCAAGAGCAATGGCTGCCCCATTTCGCTCGCGTTGCCCGCGATGCGCTCGTGGAGCAGCAGCGCGCGACCGTTCAGCGTTTCGGCGTGCATTTCGATCTTTGGCAAAGCGAGCGGGAACTTCACGAAAGCGGGCGAGTCGCCGCGGGAGTCAAGCGGCTGCAAGACCAGGGCACTACGTACGAAAGCGACGGAGCGCTCTATTTTCGCGCGTCAAGGTACGGCGACGACAAGGACCGGGTGTTGGTTCGACGCGACGGAAGGCCGACATACTTTTGCGCCGACGTCGCGTACCACTACGACAAGCTGCGGCGCAGCGACAAGGTCATCGACATCTTAGGACCCGATCATCACGGCTACATCGGCCGCCTCAAGGGCCTGGCGGAGGCGCTCGGCTACGAACGGGACCAACTGGACGCGCTGATCGCGCAGCAGATCACGCTCATGCGCGGAGAAGAGCAAGTCAGCATGAGCAAGCGGGCGGGTCAAATCGTTACGCTTGACGAGATCATCGATGACGTCGGGGTGGATGCCGCGCGCTTCTTCTTCGTCATGCCGGCGCCCGAGTCGCCGCTGACGTTCGATCTGGAGTTAGCCAAAGAACGCAGCAACGAAAATCCGGTCTATTACGTGCAATACGGCTACACCAGAATCGCTTCGGTGCTCAAGAATGCATCGGCGCACGACGCGGGGCGCGCGCATGCCGGCGAATCCTTGGAGCTGCTCCGCCATGTTACCGAGATCGCGCTGATGCGCCGGCTGAACGAATTGCCCGGTTTGTTGCAAAACGTCGTCGATCAACTTGCGCCGCATCGGCTAACGCGATACGCGCGCGACGTCGCTTCGGATTTTCACCAGTTTTACACTGAGTGCCGCATTCTCACTGATGAACCGGCACTGCGTGACGCGCGCCTGAGCCTTTGCTTAGCTGCACAGCTCGTTCTAGCAAAAACCTTGCGGCTCTTGGGCGTCAGCGCACCCGAAACGATGTAGCAGCCTTCAGGCGGCGCGCATACCACGTTCCTTTGCCATTGCGCGCCTGCACTGTGTACGTCCGCTCGATATACTCGTGCAGGGTGGGCGCGCGGCGTGCAATGAGCGGGAGATAGTCGCTTTCCATGTACACGTGCATAGGTCGCACGCGCTTCATTTGATCCGTAAGCTGCCGCAGGCGCATCGGCGATGCATACTCCAGTGAGAAGCCGTTGATTCCAAGCGCCGGCCCCGCGTGCAGGAATTCGTAGATGACCGGATCGCCTGCAATATAGAGGCCACCGTTCGTCAGACCGTGCAAAGCCGCGGCATCGCGCTGTGCATTCGCGTAGTCGAGGCTGATGGCCGAGTCCAGAGCTTCGCGTTGCGTAGGCGTTAAAGCGAAATGGTAGGCGCTCAAGAGCCGCAGCTTGCGCGCGTCACGCGCGGCTAGCGGCAAGAACGGAATGGCGACCGCGACGCAGATCGCTGCACGCAGGCGTCGGTCATGCGCCCCGGAGCGTACAACCCCGGCGATGCGGTCCAGTCCCAGAACGGCGAGCACGGCCAGCGGCACGACGAGCAGAATGATGTGATTCGCCCACCACGACTGCCGCTGCAAAGCGATGACGACGATTGCGGAAAAGAGCCAGGCAGCCATCGAGTAACCCAACGGAGATGAAACCGTTTGGCGATTGAGCACGCTGCCGGCAATCGCCAGAACCCAAAGCCCGGTGTAATATTTGACGGCGTCCGCGATCATGGTGACGCCGCGCCCCCACGGCGCCATGGGAAGCGTGCTGAAAACGTACCGCGGTTCGACGAACAAGGTTTCTGCAAGTTGCCCTAAGGCGCCCAAGGCCGCAAAATAGATTGCCGTGCATGCCGGCGCCACCACCGTTCCTGCAATAAAGCAGCCGATCATGGCGCCAACGTGCTGCACTCGCTGGTTCGTCCGAAGGCTCGTAGCGACCGCGACCGCGGCGGTCACGAACACGATGATAACGAAAGGCTGCTTGAAGACGATTGTCGCGCCTGCGGCGATGCCGCCGACCGTTGCGATGAGCAGCGGGCGTCTGGAGCGGCCCCCGGCGGCGGCGATCAACGCCCACGTCATCACGAACAGCAGCGGCGAAGCGAGCCCTTCAACTTGGCCCATATAATCTCCGTATGCCGCGTAATATGATGCGACGAAGAGCAACGCGAAGGCGGCTGCTGAAAACGGATAGCGAACGTACGGCTTCAACGCGATCTGCGCAAACGCCGCGAAAGCGAGCATATACAACAGCTCGAAAGCGTGCGCGCCCAGCGCATTCACCCCAAGCGTGCCTGCGCCGAATATTGCTCCGGCGAGTTGGTAGAACCAAAAGATCGCCGGCGGCTTGAGATCCCACAAATCGCGGTAGAGCACCGCACCGTGCGACATTTTTTGCGCAAACATCGCAAACATCGCCTGATCTCCGGCGAAGGGGAATGCGAGGTTCAGTAACCCGACGGCAGCTGCCAGCGCCAAAAAGACGGCGTCCACGCGCGTATATCGCGCGGAGCGGCGCGTCACTTCAGCTTTCGACGCTGACGATCGCGATCTCGCTGACCTCGGTCACCTGCACGGCGGCAGGCGGCGCCAAATCGGCAAATTCAATCTGCGCGTGCAGCCAAGGTCCGATGAAATATCCCCAAATCAGTTTGATCAGCGCCGCCGCCGGGATACCCAAAATGAGGCCGGGGACGCCGAAGAGTTCGCCGCCGGCGAAGACGGCAAACATAACGCCGATCGGTGAAACCCCCACGCTGTTGCCCATAATCTTCGGCACCAGCACGTTGTCGCCGAGGCGCGCGACGAGAAAGAGAATGATCTGCACCTTGACGATCATCGCCACGCCGAAAGGCACGGCGATGACTAATCCCAGTCCGTGCGCCGCCAGCATTCCGACGATTGGCACGGCATAGGCAATCGCGCTGATCAATCCGATCAGCAGCGCGAACTTAAATCCGAAGACGGCGGTCAGGGCCGTTATCAAGAGGCCGACGATCGCGCTGACGATCACTTGTCCGGCGATGTAGCTTCCAAACACGTGCACCGCTTGCGACGCGAGCCGCAGCGCCGTCTGCCGGCGCCGTGTCGGAAAGACGGCAGCGAACCCTTCCGCGATCTGGCGATAGTTCACCAGCATAAAAAACGACAAGATGAGCGCCGAAATGGCAATGAAAAGCGCCATTGCAACGTTGAACGCCAGCGCGCCCAGCGACGCCAAAGCTGCCGTCACGATTCCGGTGATCCGATCGGCGCTGAATTGTTGAACGTTAAAAAATTGCGCCGGAAGATGAATGCTGGGATAACGCTGGAGCAATACCCCGCGCAAACTTCCGATCCAATGCTGGGCCGTTTGAAGATACGCCGGCAAGTTCGCCAGCAGCACTTGCGCTTGAGCCACCGTTAAGGGCAGCAGCACGATGATGCAGACGGCGAAGAGCACGATCAGCACGGCAAAGACGAGCGCCGTGCCCCAGGGCCGCGGAATTCGCCGCGTTTCCAGCTGCCGGACGATCGGATGAACCGCCGAAGCAATGAAACCCGCGATTACGAAGATCGTCACCGTTCTAGGGATCCGCGTCGCAAACCACAGTGCCAAGACGCACAGGATGACGACCGCGGTCACGATGGCCGCCCGGCGGCGGTCGATCGATCCTAAAGCGGTTTGCACAACAGACGGCGCTCCGTCAGATAGCCGGCGCGTTCGTAGAGACGTCGCGCGGCTGCGTTTTCTTCGGTGACCATGAGCCCCATATAAGGCAATCCTCGCTGCCTGGCGCTCTCTTCGGCGGCCGCGAGCAGACGACTTGCAACGCCGCTGCGCCGCTGCGCCGGCTCGACGGCCATGTAAGCGATAAAGCCTTGCGGCATATTGGTGACTTCATCGGGCATCGTATCCAGCATGAGGACGAATCCAGCGCGTCTGCCGTCACGCTGCGCGACGAGCAGAACGTGCGACTGCGCGAACACGTGGTCGAGCAACGCAGCGTAATTGCCCTGGAGCGGCGCATCCGCAACGCTTCGAAACGACGCAACGCTGTCGCGTAACGTCCGCCGTCCGAGATCTTCCACGAACGCGCGGTCGTGCGGAGAACCGGCGCGCACCGTGATCACGCCAGTCGCCGTGAGCCCGGATCCTCCAGCGCTTGGCCCGCAGCGCATTGCGGGCAGTCTTGCGGGTCGTACGAATCGATCGGCATATCGAGCAGCACGAAGAGCGGCACTCCCAAGTCGACCGCGGACCTGCGGACGATCGCGCCAACGCCCACAACGCCGGCGCCGGCTTTGCGCACCAGCGCGATCACTTCTTGCACCGACCCGCCGGTGGTCATGACGTCTTCGACGACCAACGCGCGATCGCGTGAATCGAGCGTGAAACCACGCCGAAAAACCGGGGCACCGGCATCCTTCTCGACAAAGATCGCCTTGGTGTGCAAGGCCCTGGCGACCTCGTAGCCGATCAAAATCCCGCCGACCGCGGCGCTGACCACTGCCGTCGGCGCTTCACTCCGAAAGGCGTCCGCGATTGCTCCCGCGAGCGGCTCCAGCGCCTGCGGATCTTCCAAGATACGGAACTTCTGAATGAAGCGATCGCTGTGGCGGCCCGAACTCAGCCGGAAGTGGCCGTGCAAAACTGCGCCGCGAGCTTCGAGCTCGCGTTCGACCTCCGAGGGAGCCGGCTTCAAGACGGCGCGGTTGCCGAACCGCGCATCTCGTCCAGTATAGCCCTTGCGGCATGAAGCGGATGGTCCGCTTCAATAATAGGCCGGCCGACTACGACGTAGTCGCTCCCGGCGCGGACGGCTTGCGCAGGAGTGGACACGCGTTTTTGATCGGCATGCGCGGTCCCCGAGGGCCGGACGCCCGGGGTAAGCGTCAAGAAATCTTCGCCGAAAAACCGCTTGAGGTCCTGAACTTCATGTGCGCCGCAGATGACGCCGTCGCATCCCGCGTCGCGCGCCAATGCCGACAGACGCATCGCGTTTTCCGCCGGACCGCCCTGCAATCCGAGTTCGTTGAATTCTTCGGCGCCGATGCTCGTGAGCACCGTGACCGCGAACACGTGCGGCGGCGTCATGCCGAGTTCGGCCGCGCGCTCGTAAGCAGCGTCAACCGCCGCGCGCATCATATCGTTGCCGCCCAGGGCATGGACGTTGACGATGTGCGTGCCGTGCCGGACGATCTGCTTGACCGCTGCTGCAACCGTTCTGGGAATGTCGAACAGCTTCAGGTCCATAAAATGCCGCACGTCGCGGCTCTCCAAATAATCCAAGATGCGTCCGCCGTAGCCGAAAAATGCTTCCATGCCGACTTTGAAGATGACGTCGAGTTCGTACAGTTCGTCGACGAGCTGTTCGGCGTGCTGAGCTTCCGGAACGTCCAAGGCAACGATCAGCTGCGCGGACATCTATCCTTCGGCCCCCTCGTACTGAAACGCGCTCGAAAATCCCACGTTGCCCTTGCCGACGATCTGTGAGAGCGACTCGAAGCCATGGCGAATCAAATATTCGCGCACTCCATCAAGAACGCGGAGCGGAATGCGCGGATCGGTGAAGTTCGCCGTCCCAATAGCAATTGCGGATGCGCCCGCCAGAAAGAACTCCAATGCATCCGTCGCCGTTTCGATTCCCCCTTGGCCGATGATTGGAATGGAGACCGCTCGCGCGCTTTCATAGACCGCGAGGACGGCAATCGGACGAATCGCGGGCCCGGAAAGGCCGCCGGTGACGTTCCCTAGGCGCGGCTTGCGTGTTTCGACGTCGATTGCCATGCCGCGCACGGTGTTGACGACTGCCAGGGCATCGGCACCGGCTTCCTCGGCTTCGCGAGCAATTGCTGTAATGTCGGTAACGTTGGGCGAAAGTTTCGCGATCAGCGGCTTATCGGTGGTCGCTCTGACCGCACGGACGACCCGGCCCGTTAGGGCGGGATCGCAGGCAAAGGTTTCGCCTTCGGAAGCGACGTTCGGGCACGAAATGTTGATCTCCAGCGCCTGAATTTCGTCCCGTGCGGCAAGCCGCCGGCCGACCTCGGCATAGTCCTGCACGGAAAAGCCCGCAACGCTGCCGATTACTTTACACGGAAGCTTGGCAAATTTGGCGACGTCGTGATCCAAATACCAATCGATTCCCGGATTCTGCAAACCGATGGCATTGAGCATGCCAGCCGGCGTCTGCACCAGCCGGGGCGTCGCATTGCCCAAGCGTGGAGCCGGCGTAACGCTCTTGAGCACGATTCCACCGAGCTGCGAGAGGTCGACGAACGGCGCAAACTCTTCGCCCGTGCCGTAACAACCGCTCGCCATCAACGTCGGATATCGAAGGTCCAGGGCGCCGATCGTTACCGAGAGATCGACGTTGCTTACCATCGCAGCTCGTGCGCCCAAAACACGGGCCCTTCTTTGCAAATGCGCGCGCTTACCGTATCGGATCCGCCGTCACCAGATCGCGGAAAGGGCGGCGCTTGCGCGCTGGTACGATCGATCGGCACGACGCAGCCCCAACATCCGCCGACGCCGCAACCGAACGTTTCCTCCAAGCAAAGCTGCGCCGGCACCCCGAATTGTGCAGCAACTAAAGCCGTTGCACGCAGCATTGCCGATGGACCGCAAGCGAAGATCGTCTCAGGTTTTTCCGATGCGGCGAGAAGGCCCGTCACGAAGCCATGATGTCCGAATGAGCCGTCATCGGTCGCGCAGAAAACTTCGCAGCCTTCCCGCGCAAAGCGCTCGTACTCTGCGAGTGCGCTCAAGGTTCGAGCGCCGTAATACAATTGCACGCGCGATCCGGAGCGGATCAGCGATTGAGCGAGCAATAAGACGGACGCGATGCCGACGCCGCCGGCGACGATCGCGGCGTGACGCGTGCCTTCGATGGTAAAGCCGTTGCCTAACGGGCCGGTAACGGCAAGCGGATCGCCGGCGCGCAGCTGGGAAAGTTGCCGCGTGCGTGGACCGCAAACGAAGAACAGCAAGCTGATGCGTTCGTCTTGAGCTTCATAGACAGCGAGCGCAACGGCGGCGCGTTCGCCGTCCGGCGGAACCGCCATGACGAACTGTCCCGGACGCGTCACGCGAGCGATTTCCGGCGCGTATAATCCAAGCAGCACGATCCCCGCCGCGAGATCTTCGCGATCCGACACGACGAGATCGTGAACGGATGCCGGCGATCGCAGCGTTGGCATACGATTGCCAATGGGCGATATTTGGGTGAACTTCCTTGCTATGTAGGCCGTTATAGTGGTATACAACAGAAAAATGAAGAAAGGAGGGTCCACGAAACGATGGCAGGTCTAATGGTCTTCAAATCTCTGGCCGACGCGCTGAGAGCGGGCTACCAGGTTTACGACCGCACGTCCGACGGATATCTGGTCCGGACGAGAACTGCGGCTGGATGGGCAATCGCCCTGGTTAGCTGCAAGTGAACCCTCTGCTCCGGGACGGAATTCACTAAAAAAAGAGCCGCCGAACGGGCGGCCTTTTTTTATGGGCCTGGGGCTTCAGACGCGGTCCGGGGGCTTGGGTGATTCAATCTGAACCGTCGGACCCGGCCGGTATCCCGGAGGACCGCCGGCGAAGTCGCGCGGCGGCGGAGGTGGCGGTGCGACGCGCCCTAAGTCCGGCAATCTCGCGCCGGAGAGCACGGCGATGACGACTTGCGCGGCGCCGATGGCCAGTGGGATCAAGCCTCCGAGCAGCCATGGACCCGGATGCCCCGGATCGATAAACGAAAGGCCAATGAGCAGCGCCAGCCCCACCATCCCGACCGTAATGCCTTTACGCAGCATCATCCCGGCTTGGTACTGCACGGCCGCTTCGGTGGCCCAAGGGCCGGCAACTTGGCGAGGATCGGGGCTCTGCGGTCGGCCCCACGTTCCTTTCGGACCGTCGGGCGGTACCACGCCGTGGCGGATCATTTCGAGGTGCTCTTGGTGCGCGTAATACCGGTTGCAGATCGCGTAACACATCGGCAATCCGAAGATCGCCAGTATGGCCACAATCGGCACCAGGACTCCAACGTCGTCTCCCATCGCTACCACACTTCCTTGGCGATTTTCATGCTGCCCAACATACGGCGGCGTCGCCGCCTATGTTTCGTTGAAAAGGCGCTCCGGCCGAGCCTCCGCGCCCCCCGCGATTGCACTGCGGGTCCCCCGGATCTCGAGGCGCCTGAATGTTCCAGCTGAATTTGAGCGCTCCCCGTGGGCGCCGCCGCAGTCCAAACGAAACCCGCGTGAGGCCTCAGCCGTAACAGAGGGTGTGGTTGCGGTCGCAGTGGAGCCTGCGGTAACGGAGCCGCTGGTGCAGCCGGACGACCGGACGTTGGTCGCTTCGGCGCTGCAGGGCGATGCTGGCGGTTTTGCGACCCTCGTCGAACGCTACGAGCGGCCGGTCTACCATTTGGCGCTGCGCACGATGAAAAATCCAGAAGAGGCGCGTGACGTAACGCAAGAAGCCTTTTTCAAAGCGTACCGCAGCTTGCGCACGTTCCGGCCGGAGGCAAAATTTAAGACGTGGATGCTCTCTATTGCATATCATGCGTGCTGCGACCGACTGGCGCGAATCAAGCGCTACAGCGGCGAACCGCTGCCGGAGCGGGCCGATTCGGCTCCAAGTCCCGAGCAGCAGGCGATTACGCGCGATGAAGCGGCGCGATTGCGCGCGGCCATTGGCGCTCTTCCGGAAAAGTATCGGACCGTGATCACGCTGTACCACTTGCAAGACCGGCAGTACGATGAAATCGCCAAGGTGTTGGACATGCCGATCGGAACTGTGAAGACACATCTCTTTCGCGCGAAGGAGCGATTGCGCCGATTGCTCAGCGATGCTGCGGAGGTGACCTGATGCGACCGTACGAGCCGCTCGATGAGCTTGACCGCGCACTTTTCGCTTTACCGCTCGAAGAAACGCCGCACGATCTGCACGCGGCGATTCTAGGATCGACGATTTACCGTCCGGCCTTTCCGGTCAAGCCATGGGAGATCTGGACGATAGCGACGGTCGTCGCGTTTGCCGCGTGGCTGTGCATCGCAGTCGCCCGGGGCGCGTTCCCGCAGCTCGCCAATGCGGAAAATGCGGTCGTCCAAGCGTTCGCCGCGCCGGCGGCGTGGCCGGTGCTCTTTTGGATTCTGGTCGGCGCCGCGGCGACGGCGTGGTTTTCTCAGTTACCTTTAACCCTGGGAGCGGGATATGTCCGGACGATTCAGCGATAAACCAACGTATGGAGAAGCGCCCCGGCCATCGCATCCTGATCGTTGAGGACGACGCGGCGATCAGCCGCGTTCTTCAACTGGAGCTGGAACACGAGGGATACAGCGTCGAAACGGCTCGCGACGGTCTTGCCGGGCTCGAGCGCGCGCTCAAAGAACCGGATCTCGTCATTCTGGACGTCATGCTGCCGAAGATGAACGGCATCGAGCTGTGCAAACGTCTTCGTGCAAAGAGCCACGTGCCGGTCATCATGCTCACGGCCAGGGATAGCGTTCCGGATCGCATCGGGGGACTCGATATCGGCGCGGACGACTACGTCACCAAGCCGTTTTCGACCGAAGAGCTGCTTGCGCGCGTGCGAGCTCGGCTCCGTGAACGAGCGCCGCACGAGAATACGATCGTCTATCGCGATTTGGTGATGGATCGTGACCGGCACGAAGTGCACCGCGCGGGCAAGCCGATCACGCTGACGGCCAAAGAGTACGCGCTATTGGAATACCTGCTGCTGCATCGCAACAAAGTTCACTCGCGCGACGAACTTTTCAACGGAGTCTGGGGCAGCGACTTTTTGGGCGATTCCAACTTGATCGACGTTTACGTGCGGTATCTTCGCAGCAAAGTCGATGAAGAATTCGACGACAAGCTCATCACGACGGTTCGCGGAGTCGGGTATACGATCAAAGATTAGGCGCAGGAAGTGACTTCGCTGCGGTGGCGCATCGCGGGATGGTACGCGCTGCTGCTGATCGCGGTCATTGCAGCATTGGCCCTCGCCGTCACGCTGCGTTTCCAAACGATCCTCTACAATCAAGCCCGGGAGCACGTCAGCAGCACGATGCAGGACATCGAGCGTTCTACCATCCCGCCGTTTGCGTCGTTCGATACCACGCAAGGCAACGCGGGCGCCAACCCATTGCTCATCTTGGAGGACCCCGACAATCTCGAGCGCTGGGCTTCGACAACGACTTTCATCGAAATCGACAACGCCGGGGGCTATCCGCTCGCGAAAAGCTTCAACATGGGGCGCTTGCGGTTTCCGCCTGCGTCGCTTTCCGCGCGCAATCCGGCGACATGGCGGACGCCTTCCATAAACGGTCGCCCATTTTTGCTTTACAGCCGGCGCTTCACCGCGTCGGGTGCGGCGGTGATCGTTTCGGTCGGCGAACCGCTCGACCAATTGAACCGCGCGTTCGCTCAGACGCGGCAAACGATATTGGCCATTCTGCTGATCGCCGTTGCGGCGGTCGTTGTGTTTTCCGTCCTGCTCGCCGCGCAGGCGATTAACCCCATCGATCAACTGGCGCGAGCGATGCGTGAGATTGGGTCGCACCGTCTGAATCGCCGGATCAAATGGAAAGGACGCAAAGACGAGATTGGCCGTCTCGCCGACTCCTTCGACGATCTGCTCGCGCGCCTCGAAGAAGCGTTCGCCCGTGAACGGCAGTTCATTTCGGATGCTTCCCACGAGCTCAAGACGCCGCTGACCTCAATCAATGCGAACGCGCAGCTGCTGGCGCGTTGGGGAGATCGTGACGAAACAGTGCGCCGCGAAAGCCTGGAAACGATCGCCGCCGAAACGGCTGCGCTCGCTCGCATCGTCACGGGAATGTTGACGCTGGCGCGGGCCGACTCCGGCGACGACATCCCCAAAGAACTCGTGGACCTCAATGCGATCGCCGCCGACGCGGTTGCAGCGGGCGCGTCACGGGCGAAGGAAAAGGGGCTGCACCTAGGCCTGCAAACGAGCAAAGGTCCGGCGGCGATTCTGGCCGACGCGTCGCTGTTGCGGCAACTCGCCGCAAACCTCATCGACAACGCAATCAAATTTACGCCGGAGGGCCGCGTTGACATTTCGGTACGGCGCGAGGCAAACGACGTCGTTTTGGAAGTCAAGGACACCGGCCCCGGCATCGATCCCGACGAACTGCCGCTCGTTTTCGATCGCTTTTATCGCGCGGACAAATCGCGTAACCGCGAAGTCCCGGGAACCGGCCTCGGCTTGGCGATCGTGCGCTCTATCGCGCGCGTCCACGGCGGCACCGTCGAGGCAGCGTCGCCGCCGGCGGGCGGCACGGAGTTCGTCGTTCGCTTGCCGGCCGCGTAACTTATCGAATTTTCATGGCGCGCCGCCGCGGGCACCGTAGAATGAAGACGGTGAACTTTTCTGCTCTTCGAGGGCGCGTGGCTGCGGCTTGGGTGCTCTTTTTCGCGTTGTCAGGCGGAATCTCGCGCGCTGCGACGATAACGCTCCCGGCACCCGGGTCGCCGGTGGTTCGCATCGTCGTGCGGCAAGGCGCGGTAACGGTGCGTACGTGGGATCGCAGCGACGTGCAAGTGCAAGGCGACAACATCGAACAAGCGCGCCGGTTTTCACCGCAGGCTGTAACGCGCGCTTTGCGGGGCGACTTGCCCATTTTCGCAACGAAGGTGCAGAGCCCGCACGGCGCCATCACGCTTCCTGCGGAGAGCTTCTCGCTGTCCTCCGTCACGGCCGCCGACCATCCCGGCATCGCAGTTCGCGCTGGTTCAGACGTGTTCGTCACGGTGCCTGCCGGCACGGCGCTGCTGCTGATCAACGGCAACCGCGGCGCGATCGCAGTGCAAGGCTATCGCGGGGGCACGCTGGTTGCTCGCCTGCACAACGGAACCATTGCGGTGCAGGATTTCGCAGGCAGCGCGTATTTGGAAACGGCGCGCGGGCGTATCCTTGTCAGCGGCTCCATGCTTGATCGCATACGGGCTCGAACGGCGATCGGCAACATCCTTTTCGATAATTGCGCCGCACGTGAAATTGAAGTCAGCAGCGTCGACGGCGCCGTCGTCTACAACAACGGCACGTTCGCGCCGGGACTGGCACGCTTCGAATCGCAGAACGGCCCCGTGGCCATCGGCGTTGCGGGCGGCAGCGTGCAGATCGGCGCCCATAGCGACGGCGGCCACATCTTCTCCGACTTCGCTCGCGCCGACGTACGCGGCGGAGGATCGGATGCGCGCGCGACGCTCGGCAGCGGCGGCCCCGTCGTCACCGCCGTTTCAGGCGCTTCGGTGTACCTGTACGATGGATCGCTGGCGCAACATCGCAAAGCCGGCGCAGCTTGGCGCCGATTACGCGTGCGCATTCCCGGGGCGCCGCGTCGGCTACAGCCGTAACTTATCGGCCGCGCGCTGCAGCGGCTTGTCGTAAGTCAACAATTGTGCATGGGGAAGGCGGTATATCGGCCTCGCGTTATCTACAGCAAAAACTTGCGTAACACCGCCATGTCAAGTTTGAACGTGTGTTGCGGCAAGACCGCTTCTTCGTGAAAGCCGCACCGCTCAAAAAAGGCTTGCGCGTTGCTGCGGTACGGCACAAGGACCGTCATCTTGTGGCAGTTGTAGTAGTTCGCCGTTTCGGCCGCATGCTCTAAGAGCGCCCGCCCCGTGCCGCGCCGCCGCGACTGGGGCCGCACGATCAGCGTTTCAATGTGCGCCAGCGATGCGGCGATGCGAATGCCGGCGATACCGATCGGTTCTGCATTTTCAGTCGCGAGAAACTCGTGGGCTTGCTCGTGCCAGATGACGTGAAAACCGAAGAACGAACTGCGGCCCTCGCGTTCCCATCGCTCCAGACATTGCCCAAAGACGTCAGGCTGTGCGCGGGCGATCTCAACCGGCAACCGCCGCGACTTCCGTATCGACGTCCAGCGAAAACCCGTCGTATGCCGCTATCACCCGCAGGCCGAGATCGTCCTCCAGCTGACGCGCCAGCCGAACCGGATCTTGTTCAAGCATCTTCGTTCCGAAATGCTGCATGACGGTGACCCTCGGGCGCACTTGGGCGATGACGTCCCTCGCCTGCGGAAACGTCAAGTGGTCCACGTCCATGCCGTTGCTGAACCGTAAGACATTCACGATGAGCACGTCGGGCGCGTGGGTGCGATAGTCCTGGGCGAGGCCCTCAAAAAACCTGCCGCACGGCAAATACGACACCGTTCGCCCGTCGTAGCGAAAATGCAGACCATACGTCTGGACGGCGTGAACGTGAGTGATGGATGTCCTGATCTCCACGTTGCCGACGCGATACGGTCCGCTTCGCTCCCGCAGCACTTCGATACGATCGACAAATCGCCGCACGTACGGCAGCACAACAGGCTCGCTTTCCAGTGCGTCTTGTGGTGCAAGCACCATGCCGCGGCGCCGAAACCCGCCCGACGTCATCGCTTCGATCATGACGTTGACATCACTGGAATGATCCAAATGCTTGTGGGAGAGCGCGATTGCGCTCAGTTCTCGCGGATTGCACGGCGGTACGTGGGAGAGCGCGCGAACCAAAGCGCCAGGACCGGGGTCGACGTGAATTTGCGTCGCATCGAATCGCATCCACATGCCGCCCGAAGCCCGAAATTGGCGCGCGACGACAAAACGTGCGCCTCCCGTGCCGAGGAACAGCACCTCGATCACGGCATGGAGTTTACGCTAGCGCGGCAATCGATCCGAAGCTGCCTTGCAAGATTGGTTGAGACGGCCGTCCCAGCCAACGTTCGAGCACGGTGGCATAGACGCTGCGAAAATCAGTTCCGAAGCGGACGTTGCCCATGTTGGGGTTGGATAGGTCGGGGTACGCGCCGTAGATGCCGCCCTTGACGCCGCCTCCGATGAGGAACAACGGCGAGCCTTCACCATGGTCGGTGCCTCGGCTAGCATTTTCCGCGATTCGGCGACCGAATTCGGAGAACGTCATGGTCAGCACCCGTTGGGCGTTGCCGTGCGCGGAAAGATCATCGTAGAAGGCTTTCACCGCATCCGAGAACTCTCCCAGCAAGCGGTCCTGCGTCGCTTTCTGCCCGACGTGCGTGTCGAAGGAGCCATGCTGGACATAGAGCACGCGCGTTCCGATGCGGCTGCCGATAATTTGCGCCGCCAGCGCCAAGCTGCGGCCGAGCGGCGTCGCGGGGTAGGAAGCGTCCGTCTTGTATCCCGCGATCAGTTTGGGAAGTTCCTGCGAACCCTTTTGCGCGTGATCTTCGATTTCCGCGACGTGCGCCAGGTATGGCGAAGAGAACGGCAGACGGTTGTCGCCGACCAGTTCGGAAAATGTCGAACGTGCAGCGCCGTTGCGATCGCTAATCAAGCCGTATCCGTTCAGCTGCGCGATCGCGGGAACGTCGGTATGGTTAGCGACGAGCACCTCGGGAAGAACCTGCGCGATGGCAACGCCGTTGAAGAGATTATTCTTGGGCAGCGGCGCATCGTCCAAGAAGCGCCCCAACCATCCGGTATGTTCGTACTTCTCCGGTGCGGCGGTCTGCCAGATTTCGGTCGAGCGAAAATGCGAGTGATCCGGGTTGGGATATCCCACGCTCTGTACGATGCCCACCATGCCTTTGTCGTACATCGATTTCAACGAACGCATGGCCGGATTGAAGCCGATTCGTGAATTGATGCCCAGCACGTCGCCGCGTGGAATGCCGATCGTCGGCCGCACCGCATAGTACTGCGGATCGCCGTGCGGGACGATGCAGTTCAGCCCGTCGTTTCCGCCTTGCAGGTTCAACAGCACCAAGCAGCGCTCAGAGCTTCCCGGCAGTCCGGGGAGCGGCGTGGCCGCGAGCGCCCGCGCGAAGACGTGGTCGGCGTTAGCGACCACCGTGATGCCGCTTAGAGCCCCAATTAAAAAACCTTGCCGTTTCATTCCGTCACTTCAGTTCAGCTGGTAGGCGGGCATCGCCATCGTTAAGTACGCGGCGCCACGCACACGCTCTTGGTAATTTTCGCCGTTCAGCATTCCGAGCGCGGACGTACCCGCGCCGTTGAGGTACGCAGTGAGTTGACCCACAGCTTGTGCCGACGCATCGCCGTGCAGAATGCGCTCAACCATCACCTGCGCGGCCTTCGGCGCCGCCACGGGAACGCTCTGCATCCAGTTGGCTCCGTCCATCGGCGTATTCACCAGCGACGCAACAAAATTTTGCCGGGCGATCATCGTTTGGCTGGTGAGCCAGTTCGCTCCGCCGGCCCAACCGGCGACGTTCGGAGGATAAAAGAGAATCTGGCCCATTTGCACGAGCGCGCGCTGTCCCTGAATGCCGATCGTTGGAATATCCAGCGCCTTGTGCGTTCCCACGACGAACTCCGCGGGGCTCTTCACCAGCGCACGATACGTGCGGGAAGCAAAAAACACGTTGCTGCGCAGCAATGTCGACATCACGGGCCGCAGCTCGAAATTGTTCTTGCGAATGAGACGCGCTACCGAATCCACGAGTTCGGGTTCCGGGTCGTTGTAGACGAAGAAGTTCAGCAAACTGCTTGCGAAAAACGTCGCGCTGGCCGGCTCCTTGAAGATGATGTCGACGATGTCTCGCCCGCTGAAGTTTCCGGTTTGACCCAAGAAGGTTTTGCTCCCGGAATCGTGCCGGGACGCCACGAACTGCGCGGTGCCGGTGCGCCGTGGAATCACCCATCCCGTCCAGGCGCGGGCGGATTCCCGAACGTCGTTTTCGGTATAATGGTCCACGCCTAAGGTGAACAGTTCCATCAGTTCGCGGGCGAAGTTTTCGTTCGGGTGCGTCACGTCGTTGCGCGCATTGTCTAAGTACAGAAGCATCGCGGGATCGACGGACACCTTCCAGGTTAGCTCGCGCAGATTTCCGAGCGCGTTGTCGCGGAAAAGTTGGTTCTGGTTGTAAACCATCACCGGCGTGACGCCCTTCTGAATCGCCGCCGTCGTGAAATGCCCGTGGAAATAGAGCGCCATTTTTTCTTGCAGCGGCGCCGGGGTGTTCAGCATCCGGTTCAGCCACCAGTCCTGCAACGAGAGCACCGATTGGCGTTCCTCGCGGCGAACTTGCTTGCGCAAGTCGCGGATCTGCGTGTCGTCGCTGTTCATGCGGCCGCCGCCCATAACGAAGCTCATCAAAGCTTGGCGCGGATCGTAGACGTCATCGGGCTGCGGCAACGACGCCGTCGACGGAAAGTGAATGATCGAATCGACCGCATCGTGCACGTTCATGGCGGCAACGCGCTGCAGCTCTTCCGGGCGCGCCCCGAAGCCCACGCGGCGAAGAAGGTGCGCGGCGAGTTTTGCGTTCCAGGGGCCCGAATACGGATGCAACGCGGTCGCGACATCGAGCCGCCCGGCGGGGCGGCGCATGCCGGCAACGTCGGTATGCGGAATCAACGCCGTGGGCATGCGTGCAGTATAGCGAATTTCGTCGCAAACGGGGTTAAAGCGGCGTTAGCCGAAACGCGCTCGCGATGCAGACGCTAGAGACGCGGCTGGACCGGCAAGGTTCCGCGTACGAGGCGAACTTTGCGCGCATGGATGGCTTGGTTGCGCAGTTGCGCCAGGCGCTGGGGGCTGTCCGCGCAGGCGGCGGACCGCAAGCCGTCGAGCGGCACAGCAAGCGCGGCAAGCTTACGGCACGAGAGCGCATCGACCGGCTCGTCGATCCTGGCTCGCCGTTTCTGGAGCTCTCGGCCTTAGCGGCAAACGGCATGTACGACGGCGACGCGCCGGCCGCCGGCATCATTACCGGCATCGGCATCGTTGAAGGCGACCACTGCATGATCGTGGCCAACGACGCCACGGTCAAGGGCGGCACGTACTATCCGATGACGGTAAAGAAGCATTTGCGCGCCCAAGAGATCGCCGAACAGAATCACCTGCCGTGCATTTACCTAGTGGATTCGGGCGGCGCATTTCTGCCGCTGCAAGCAGAGGTGTTTCCCGATCGGGACCACTTCGGGCGAATCTTCTACAATCAGGCGCGCATGTCGGGCAAGCGGATCCCGCAGATCGCCGCCGTCATGGGCTCCTGCACGGCGGGCGGCGCTTACGTTCCCGCGATGTCGGACGAAACGGTGATCGTCAAAGGCACCGGAACGATCTTTTTGGGTGGGCCGCCGCTGGTAAAGGCCGCGACCGGCGAAGAAGTTAGCGCGGAAGATCTCGGCGGCGCCGACGTGCACACGCGCATTTCGGGCGTTGCCGATCACTTCGCTGCGGACGATTTGCATGCGCTGGCGACCGTGCGCGCGATCGTCGCTAATCTGCATCGCGAGCTTCCGCGGCAGTGGGACACTGTTGACCCGCAACCGCCGAGATACGATCCGCGCGAGATTTACGGCATCATTCCTGCGGACAGCCGCATGGGGTACGACGTGCGCGAGGTGCTCGCGCGCTTAGTCGACGGCTCCCAGTTTGCCGAATTTAAACCGCGTTACGGCTCGACGCTCGTCTGCGGCTTCGCGCGCATCGAAGGGCATCCCATCGGGATCCTGGCCAACAACGGCATCCTCTTCAGCGAAAGCGCGCTCAAGGGGACGCACTTCATCGAGCTGTGCGTGCAACGCGGAACGCCGCTGTTGTTTTTGCAAAACATCACCGGCTTTATGGTCGGCAAGGAATACGAAAATCGCGGCATCGCCAAGGACGGCGCAAAACTGGTGACCGCCGTAGCGTCCGCGGAGGTGCCCAAGTTCACCGTCGTCATCGGCGGAAGTTTCGGCGCAGGGAATTACGGCATGTGCGGGCGCGCGTATTCGCCGCGTCAGCTCTGGATGTGGCCGAACGCGCGCATTTCCGTTATGGGCGGACCTCAGGCGGCCAGTGTGCTGTCCACGGTCAAGGGCGAGATGGCGCAAGAGCAGCGCGAAGAGATCGAACGTCCGATTTTGGAGAAATACGAGCGCGAGGGCAGCCCCTACTACTCGACCGCGCGACTCTGGGACGACGGCATCATCGATCCTCTCGATACGCGCCGGGTGATCGCGATGGGCTTGGAAGCGGCAGCCCACGCGCCGATCGCGCCGACGCATTTTGGCATTTTCCGCATGTAACGCCGATGAACGCAGCGGAGTGGTTAACGGCTGCCGGAACGGTCGGCACATTTATCGTAATCGCGGTTTCCGCAGTGGCGGCGTTCATTCAATTGCGCCACGTTCGCTCGGGCAATCAATTCAGCGTCTTATCAGAGCTCCAGCAAAAGATGGATTCCCCTGACTTCAAGAAAGCGGTGGATTTCATTCGGTACGAATTTCCGGAGCGAATCGAAGATCCGGCGTTCCGTCGGCAAATGCTAGCGAATTCTTCGCCGGAAGCGCACATGCTCAGAGACATCGCACAGTTTCTCGATCTGGAGGCAGCGCAGGTCGTGAAGCACCACATGGTCCCTGAAGCGCTCGCCTGCGACTGGCTTTACGTACCGGTCGTGCCCTGTTGGGACGCGTTGGCGCCGCTGATTGCGAGCCGCCGCGCCGTGCTGGGTTACCGCTTATGGGAAGACTTCGAGTATCTCGCATTCCTTTGCAAACGCTTCCGGGAGCGGCATCCCTCCGGCACATACCCGAAAGGTACGCCGGGACTTCCGCTGCCCGAGCCTTGGCCGGAGGCGCTTCAAGGGAATCAATGACAGCGGAGTGGTTAACGGCCGCCGGAACGCTCGGCACATTTATCGTAATCGCCGTTTCCGCCGTGGCGGCATTCATTCAATTGCGCCACGTTCGAGGCGGCAATCAGATCATGGCATTGTCCGAAGTGCGCAAGCAAATGGAGTCGCCGGAATTCCGTCGGGCGCAGACTCTTCGTGATGCATGAACTGCCTGGTCGGCTTAGAGACCCCGGCGAGCAGCGGCGCATCGCTCAATTGGAAGCGCAATTCGAGGGCGAGTATCAAGCGATCAACATGGTAGGCAACTCGTTCGAAATGATCGGCGGTTTGGTCAAGAATCGCGCGCTGGACTCCACGATGGCATACGATTATTGGGGATACGTGGTTCTGCGGAACTGGAATGCGCTAGCGCCCGTCGTCTACTATATGCGCGAAGCCACCGGCGATTCGGGTATATGGGAAAATTTTGAATACTTAGCGTCGGAGTGCAAAAGGCTTATAGAAAGAAATCCGACGTCGTATCCAAAAGGCGTGCCACGCATGCCGGAAGACCGCTCACTCATCGACGCGCTGTGCACCGACTCACTCTCGCATCAGCTCTAGGCGCGGTCAGCCGGAAAACAGAAGTATGCTTATCGCGTTGCGGCGTACAGATGCGCATCCCAAATATTACCGCGTTTGATTACGGCATTTTTCATTACACCCTCGCAGACATAGCCGCACTTCTCGAGCACGCGGCACGATGCAACGTTGGGTGCAAAAACGGCCGCTTCAATTCTCCGGAAGCCGTGCTGTTCAAAAGCGAAGTCCGTCAGCTTCCGGCAAGCGGCGGTTGCAATACCGCGGCCCCAAAATCGCTCGCCAAGCCAATACCCAATCTCGGCGCCGATCCGATGCACGTCCGAAAGCCGATGGAAACCGATACCGCCGGCCAATTGACCGTCCGCGACAATGGCGAAGTCTGCTTTCGGATCGCGCTCCGCGTTAAGCCTAATCCAGGCATCGGCGTCACGTGGCGTATAGGGCGACGGAAACACGTCACGCAGGTACTTACTGACGTTCCGATTGTCAGCTCAGCTCGACTAGAGTTTCCTCATCGCCGCGCTGCCACTCGCGCAAAACGACGCTATCGCCACATTCTAACGTCATCACATTTTTGTCGGATGTCGCCGGCCTGCCCGGCCTCACTCTTTAGCGAGAGCTCGAACGAGCGATCGTAAAATAAGTCGGCGAAACTACCCAGCGGCCGTTTCGCAACGCCAATGTTGCGACGGCGCGCGGTTTGGTCGGGCAACACAGCGGCGCGTTGCGGTTGTAGTATGGGCCGGTCAACCGCACCGCTTGCGGCGCGCTTCCGGGAATGACGTTCGCACGGAGATCGCACGGGTTCGTCACGCGGACTTTCTGAACGACCTGACTCGCGGGAGCATCGAATCCAAACACCACGACGGTTGACGAACCGCAATCGGCCGCCGATTCGTGCACCGTGACGACGGCGTCTTGTATCCCCGGCTGCTCCAGCTCGCCTGAACCGGCAAGGCTGAGGGTCTGCAACGGAAAGTACAGATCGGCGCCGGACGCCTTGACCACCGTGGCCAGCAGGCCGGGGTGATCGCCGGCACCGGGCGACCGGTATGCCAGCCGGAAGCTGTCCGCAGCGGGCCGGTAAATGGAAAGATACCATTGGTAGGCGGCATCCTTGCCGTTTTGTTTGCCGACTTGCACGCGGCTTGCGACGACGTGCCAGCGCGAGCTCATGCCTTCGCCGCTCAAATACACGACTTTGTCTTGAACGACTGCGCCCGGCGGCGCGGGATGCAAGAGTCTAATCGCGGCCGGCGCTGCTGCTACGCAAAGGCAAAGTGCCGCGAGAACTAGATTCCGGCGTACCATTCGTATCCCTGATCCTCCCAGTATCCGCCTTTGCCGCCGTAGAGTAGACGCATTGAGGCGACCACCTCTATTTGACGGATCCACTTTGCGCTCTTGTAGCCCAGTTGCGTCGGGATCGTCAGGCGCACCGGCGCTCCGCGCTCGGGCACGACCGGCGCGCCGTTTTGCCGCAAGGCGAGCAGCGTTTGAGGATGCGCCGCTTGCGCGATGCTGAGGCTCTCGTAGTAGGGCGTTCCGCTGGAGTCCGTATCGAAGCAACGGAAGACGACGTACCGCGCCTCCGGCTTTGGGCGAACGAGCGACAAAAGATGCGCTACCGGAACGCCGCTCCACTGGGCGATCGCACTCCACCCTTCGACGCAGTCATGCCGCGTGATCTGCGTTTGCTGCTCGAGGGCAGAGAGCGCAGCCAGCGTGAAGGTTTGCGGCCGTTCGACGGCGCCGGTCACAGGCAGCCGGAAGCTGCGAAAACCGCCGCGCTGCAGCGAACCATATGGCTCATCCGATGGCGTGGAGAACGAATCGATCGGAAACTGGGCCGAAATGTCGGCCGCAGTGTAGAGACGCGCTCTTCCGCGCGTGCCGATAACGCGCTCGTCAAGCGATTCAGCTTTGGTCAACACACCATGAAAGGCCGAGTCTGTCGTTCAATCTCGTTCCAATAGCCGAACAGCCGGCTAGCGCGGAGACTCCGGCGGCCAAAAAGAGCCGGCGTTTCATATGCCGGTACCTTCGCCGGCGCGCAGCTGATACCGTCCGGTGACGATGGACCGCACGTTGTTGCGCACGCCGGTCGTGGTCACAAGGATCAGGTGGCCGGCAAAAAACACGATCAGCGCCAGCATCAGGACAAAGTGCCACAGCCGCGCGAATTGTCGTCCGCCGAAGGCTTGCGTGAGCCACGGAATCCAAGCGTCGACGCCCGGAGACAGCGCGAAGCCGGTTAGGACGAGAAGCGGCCCGACGACGAAGATGATCAGCGAGTAGGCCGCTTTCTGCAGCGGATTGTACTTGCCGTGGTGCGGCGGCGTTTTGCGTAGATGCAGATAGTAGAGCTGCATCGGCAAGATCTTAGGAATGTCTCGTGGCCGCAACACCAGCTCTCGCAAGTCGCCACGCGCGAGCAATGCGCCGACGTACGCAATGCCGCACGCAATCATGATCCACGCAAAAAAGAAGTGCCACCGCCGTCCATCGGCGAGATCTTGATAGGCCGGGATCGTGATCCAGCCCGGAAAGGCACGGCCGGCGCGGCCGCCCATTCCATCATCGGTCCATCCCAACCATCCCGTCGTCGCAAAGGCATGCCCGAAGATCGTCGTTACGCCCTCGCCATCGCGCGGGGAACCGATCGCCAGCACGCGATGAACCGCGCTGCTCTTGTCGGAGGCATCCAAGTACGGCGCAGCGTTGAAGACCTGCAGCCCGCTGCTCACCAGCGCCAGGAAGGCGATGAAAAAAAGCCAGTGCGTAATGCGGGTGACGAGCGAATGCCGATAGACGGTGCGCAACTCTTCCATAAGCTCTCACTACCATAACGCCTGCGAGGCCGCCTTGGTTCGAAAAGAGAACCGGGGCCACCGTGGCTGAACTCTTGCTGCGCGACATCGACGGGATGGTTGCGCACGTGCGACTCAATCGCCCCGACGTACGAAATGCGTTTAACGCCGAATTGATCGCCCGGCTCGCCGACGCGTTTGGCGAGCTGGCGCGCGATGATCGGGTTCGTGCGATCGTGCTTTCCGGCGAAGGACCGGTCTTCTGCGGCGGCGCCGACATCTCGTGGATGCGCAGCTCTCTGGAGTTAAGCTTCGAACAGAACGTCGAGGACGCGACGCGAATGTCGCGGATGTTTCGCGCGATCGACTTGTGTCCTAAGCCCGTTATTGCGCGCATTCAGGGCGCGGCGCTCGGCGGGGGCGCGGGATTAGCTGCGGTTTGCGACATCGCCGTGGCCGCTGCAGATGCGCAGTTCGGATTCACGGAGGTCAAGCTTGGAATCATTCCGGCGGTCATTTCGCCGTTCGTGCTGCGCAAGATCGGACTTTCACACGCCCGCGCGCTCTTCGCGACCGGCGAACGGTTCGATGCGCACAAAGCGCAGGCGGTCGGCTTGGTGCACGACGTGGTGGTCGCGGACACATTGGATGTCGCGATCGAACGGATCCTCAAAGAAATCGAGAGCGCCGGTCCGCAAGCGGTCGCTGCCGTCAAAGCATTAATTGCGCAAGTTGAGGAAGCGCAGTACACCGCTACGCTCGAGTTGACGGCCAATGCGATCGCGCAGCGACGGATCTCCGATGAAGGGCAGGAAGGGCTGCGTGCATTTTTGGAGCGCCGAAAACCGGGTTGGATCGAATGATCCGTCGCCTGCTCATCGCGAACCGCGGCGAAATCGCGGTGCGAATTGCACGCGGCGCTCGCGAATTGGGCATCGCTCCGCTCGGCATTTTTTCTGAAGCGGATTCCCGCGCCTACCACTTGAAATTCATGGAAGAGTCGCGTTGCGTCGGCCCCGCGGCGGCGGCCCAGTCGTATCTGGACGCGAATGCGATTGTCGCAGCCGCCAAGGCGCTTGGGGCGGATGCGGTGCATCCCGGTTACGGCTTTCTTTCCGAACGCGCCTCGTTCGCGCGCGCGGTGCGCGACGCCGGAATCATTTTCGTTGGCCCGTCTCCGGAATCGATGGCGGCGATGGGAAGCAAAATCGAAGCAAAGCGCCGCGTCCGCGGTTTCGACGTTCCCGTCGTGCCGGGCTACGACGGCGCCGACCAATCCCCGGCAGCGCTGCGCGCGCAAGCCGAGGGCATCGGTTTTCCACTGTTGATCAAAGCAAGCGCGGGAGGCGGCGGTCGCGGGATGCGCGTCGTCGAGCGCGCCGTTGACTTCGGCGAAGCGCTTGAAAGCGCAAAGCGCGAGGCGAACTCGGCGTTCGGGAACGACGAAGTGCTGCTGGAACGCTATCTAAGCCGGCCGCGGCACATCGAGTTTCAAATTCTCGCTGATTCGCAGGGTACGACGCTGCATGTCGGCGAGCGGGAATGCTCGATTCAGCGGCGCCATCAAAAGATCGTCGAGGAATCGCCGTCGCCAGCCCTTTCCAACGAGCTACGAGCGCGGATGGGCTCGGCCGCCGTGCGCGCGGCCCAATCGGTGCAGTACGTGAACGCCGGTACCTGCGAGTTCATGCTCGACGAGCGCGGCGAGTTTTACTTTCTGGAAATGAACACGCGCCTGCAAGTGGAGCATCCGGTCACGGAACTGGTTTACGGCATCGATTTGGTGCATTGGCAGTTGCGCATCGCCGCCGGCGAGCGCTTATCGCTCAATCAAGAATCGCTGCGACCGCGCGGGTGGGCGATCGAGGGCCGCATCTATGCCGAAGATCCGGCGAATCACTTGCTTCCATCGACCGGAACGATCACCGCATGGGACCCGCCCGAAGGACCGGGCGTGCGCCTGGACAGCGGAGTCGAAAGCGGCAGCGAAGTCAGCGTGCACTACGATCCCATGCTCGCAAAGCTCATTGTCTGGGGCGAAGATCGTTCGGTTGCGATTGCGCGCTTCGATCAAGCGCTGAATGATTTTTCCATCGGCGGCGTCCGTTCGAACGTACCGCTGCTCCAATGGATCGCGCGCGATGACGCCTTCCGCCGCGGCGAAGTCACGACGGGCTTCTTAAGCGAGCGGCTCGATGAATCGATCTTCGTTCGTCAAGCCGAAGCTCCGCGATCCTCACTGATTGCCGCGATTGCCTCCCTGCTCGGCTCCCCGCGTGCGCCGTGGCGTCTAGGTCAAGTCGGCGTTCCCGTTCGGCTGCAGAACGCGTCGCGCATTTTTACGATCGAAGCGACCCGCGGATCCTCCGACGGCCAATGGATGCTCCGCGGCGACGTATCCGGTGATCTTCGGATTCTCGATCGGCGAACGGCGCAGTTCGAAGATGAGCGCATCGTCGCGGACGCCGAGATTGACGCAACCGGCGTGGTGGTACGGTGGAGTGGGCGCGAGGATCGGTTCGCCTTTGCCGCGGCTCCGTCGATGCAGACCGTCGCTGCCGGCCATGCTTCAGGCGCAAACGGCCGAGTTCTCTCTCCAATGCCCGGAAAGGTGGCGAAGATCGCCGTGCGTGGAGGCCAGGACGTTGAAGCTCACGACTTGCTGGTGGTGTTGGAAGCGATGAAGATGGAGCATCGCATCGAGGCGTCGGGCGCAGGAACCGTGCAGTCGATTCACGTGCGCGAAGGTGAAATCGTGCCGGCGGACGCGCTTTTGGTGGAACTGGGATGATCCCGCGATTCGTACGCATTTGCGAAATGGGCCCGCGCGACGGCTTGCAAAACGAACGCGCTCGCGTGTCGACGCCCGACAAGATTCATTACATCGATCTGCTCTCCGAGTCCGGCTTGCCCCTGATCGAACCAACGTCGTTCGTCAGCCCGAAAGCGATCCCGCAGCTGGCCGATGCGGCGCAAGTTTTTGAAGGGATCCGCAAACGTCCCGGCACGCGATATCCTGTGCTGACGCCCAACGTGCGCGGGCTGGAACGCGCAAAATCCGCCGGTGCGAACGCGATCGCGGTCTTCACCGCCGCGTCGGAAATCTTCACCCAGCGCAACATCAACATGTCGATCGACGAATCGATCGAAACGTTTGCCGACGTCGTCCGCAACGCCAAGGCAAACGCCATGTGGGTGCGCGGCTACGTTTCGACGGCCTTCGGATCGCCGTTCGGCGACGCCGTGACGCCGCAAGGGGTGATCGACGTTACCCGCCGGTTACTGGATTTGGGATGCGAGGAAATTTCAATCGGCGACACGATCGGCGTCGCAGTGCCCAGCCAAGTCGACGAACTGGTTCCGCTGCTGCTGCGCGATATTCCGGCGGACCGCCTTGCCCTGCACTTTCACGATACGCGGGGCACCGCGCTGGCGAACGTCTACGCCGCTCTGCAGCACGGGATTGCCATCTTCGATTCGAGCAGCGGCGGCCTGGGCGGATGTCCGTATGCGCCCGGCGCGACGGGGAACCTCGGCACCGAGGATCTGCTCTACATGTTGCGCGGCATGCGAATCGAAACCGGCGTCGATCTCGACAAAGTTCGGGCAGCGTCGCGCTTCATCGCCGGCGTGCTGGGACACGAACTCACCAGCAAAGCGTATCAGACTTTCGAACGCGCCGTGACGCCCGCATAATGCGCTTGCGCGCGGGCACTTTTTACGACGGAACGCTCGCGGAGCCGAGAAGCAACGTCGACGTGGTGATTGAGGACGGCGCCGTCGTTGCCGTCGAGAATGCCGATGGAAAGAGCGATGCCTCCGCAGCGTGCATCGTGCCCGGCTTAGTCAATGCGCACGCACACTTGGAGATGAGCGCGCAGGCCGATACGATGGCCGCGTATACCGGCACGACCTCACATCAGCGCTTGTTGCACGCCGCCGAAAACGCGCGAAAGAGTCTCGAAGGGGGCGTGACGACGGTGCGCGACTTGGGATCCTCCGACGGCATCGTCGTGACGTTACGCGATGCGATCAACGACGGCAGATTGCCTGGGCCGCGAATTCGCGCCGCCGGAAAAGTGCTGTGCATGACGGGCGGACATGGGTGGTTCGTCGGCAGAGCGGTGGACGAGCCGTCGGACGCTCGGCGTGCCGTGCGCGAGCAGACTCCACATCGGCGCGGATTGCATCAAATTGATCGCAACCGGAGGCGTTCTGACCAAGGGCGCCGTGCCCGGCATTGCGCAGCTCACGCTGGAAGAGATGCAGGCGGCGTGCGAGGAGGCGCACCGTCACGGGTTACGTGTCGCCGCGCATGCCATCGGCACGGAAGGGATTAAGAACGCGTTGCGAGCCGGCGTCGATACCATCGAGCACGGGCACATGCTGGATGATGAAGCGATCTCGCTCTTCAAAGAACGCAATGCCGCGCTGGTGCCGACGCTTTGCGCGCCTACCTGCATCTTGGAACATGCAGCCGAAGGCCAACCCGATTACGTCATTCGCAAAGGGCGCGAAGTCAGCGAACACATGAGGCGCAACGTCAAGCGGGCGTTCGAAGCGGGCGTCACCATAGCCGGCGGTTCCGACGCCGGCACGCCGTTTAATCCTCATGAACGCTACGCGCGCGAAGTCGTGCTGATGCGCGACATGCTGGGCATGACGGTGCAGCAGGCCTTGCATGCTGCCACCGCCGGCGCTGCTCAGGCGATCGGATTGCATCGCGGTATTTTACAAGCCGGGGAACCGGCGGATCTGCTCTTGCTGGATGACGACATCGAAGCAGATCTGCAGACGTTGATGCATCCGCGCGCCGTCTACAAGGGCGGATCGCAGGTTTTCGTCCGCGCGTGAAACTCCAGGGCCTCCGCCTGGCGGTGCTCGCGCCGATCACCTGGCCGACGCCGCCCCCGGGCTATGGCCCATGGGAACAAGTCGCGTACAACATCGCTGAAGGCATGCGGCGCAGGGGGGCGGACGTCACGCTTTTCGCTACCGGTAATTCAAGCTTTCGGGGCTCGCTGGAAAGCGTCGTTCCCGTGGGGCTTGCGGAAGATCAGGCGCTCAACGGCGAAGTCTTTTCAGCCTTGCACATTGGAAAGCTCTGGGAGCGCGCCGGCGAGTTTGACTTGATTCACAACAACTTCGATTGGAAGCCGATGACGTATGCGCTGGCCACGAAAGCGCCGCCGCTGGTGACGACGATTCACGGTTTCTCCTCGCCGCAAATTCTCGCGGCATACTATGCCTGCGCCTGGCGGAGCTTCTACTGCTCCATTAGCAATGCCGACCGCGATCCCGGACTTTCCTATGCAGCCACAACATACAATGGGATCGATCCGCAGCAGTTCACCTTCAACGAACGCCCGGGCAACTATCTCGTTTTCCTCGGGCGCTTTCACCCCGAGAAAGGCACGCATCTAGCGATCGAGATAGCCAAGCGCAGCGGCAAGCAGCTGAAGATCGCTGCAATACCGCAGGACGAAGAGTACTTTCGCACGCAGGTGGCGCCCCACATCGACGGCGAGCAGATCGTCTTTCTAGGCGAGGTTCGTCGTGCGGCGCGCAACGAGCTGCTGAGCAACGCCCTCGGACTCATTCACATGACCACGCGGCCGGAGCGTTTTGGCCTGACGATGGTCGAAGCGATGGCCTGCGGCACGCCGGTTATCGGCTCGGCGATGGGATCAGTTCCCGAAATCGTCGTTGACGGCGTGACGGGATTTGTCTGCAGCGGAATCGATCAAGCCGTGCAGCGCGTTGCCGATTTACCGGCGATCGATCGGCGCGCGTGTCGAGCGCACATCGAAGCGGAGTTTACGGTGGAACGCATGGTGGATCGCTATGCGCAAGCGTATGCCGGCGCACTGGAAAAGCGTTTGCCGCCGGGGGCGACGCCCGAGCAGCAGGCTTGGCGCCGGCGCGACTGGTGGCAGCGGCCGATGGCTTACACGGATATCCCGCCGAAACCGCGAACCCTCTCGACGCTCTTGTGAAACACTGCACAATCCAGACATGACGGCCGCCGCCGTCGCATCGCCTGCAGCGGCGCCGCAACCGCTATGGCGCCAGCTCACATGGTGGACCCTCGCTTTTCCCATCGTAATGATCGCGGCATTGGTCGCCGGCAATTTCTTTGTGCTCAATTGGGTTCATGTGTTGGCCGGAGCGCTGTGGACCGGCGCCGATCTCTTTATGGGCTTCATGCTAGGCCCGGTCATGCGGCGTTTGGAGCCGCCGCAGCGCGCCGGGGTCATTGCGTACCTCGTGCCGCGCACGATGTTGTACTTTCCGATGCTGTCGTTGACCACGACGACGGCCGGATGGTTCCTCGCCGCGCGTCTTGGATTTTTGAACCCCGCCAATGCACAGTTTGTGTGGGTGCTAGCTGCCCTGTGCATCGTCGCGTTGCTGACGATTCAGGGCCTGGGGATTTTTCTTCCTAATTCGATCCGCATGTGGCTGGAGCTGCGCCGTCCGCAGCCCAATCGCGAACGTATCGGTCGCTTCAGCTCGCATCAACTTCTCGCTGGCCGCCCTTCAAGGCGTCTTTCAAGTGGCGATTATCTTCGTGATGGCCCACTTCGTCGTCGGCTAATTCGCTGCGTTTTTCCAATGCAGCAACGCAAGAGCCGATCTCGCATGGGCCACGGCGCTTTCGGTGATCGGGCCGTCCAACAGCATCGTGAAATGTCCCATCTTTCGGCGGTTCACCGCGTGCCGCTTGCCATAGATGTGCAGCACGATGGACGGATCTTCGAGAAGTTGCTCGATGCCCCCCAAATGGTTGCCCGCCCCGTCGCCCAAGATGTTCATCATAACGGCGTTACGCAGCAGCTGCGGCCGCGAGAGCGGCAGTCCGCAAATCGCACGGACGTGCTGCTCGTACTGCGAACAGGGCGTGGCGTCGATCGTGTAATGGCCGCTGTTGTGCGGGCGCGGCGCGATCTCATTGACCAGCAACTGTCCGTCGGCCGTCGCAAAGAACTCGACGCAAAACGTTCCGACGATCGCTAACCGTTCTGCAATAGTCCGCGCCGCCGACTGCGCGTTCGCAGCGACCGCCGCATCAACGCGGGCCGGGACGATCGACATTGCCAGGATGCCGCGATCGTGCTCGTTTTCCGCCGGCGGATACGTGACCGTCGCGCCATCCGAAGCCCGCGTACAGATCACGCTGATCTCGCGCTCGAACGGAATGCGCCGCTCGAAGATCAACGGCTTTGCTTGCGCCAGCGCTTCTTCGGCTTGCGCCGGTGTGTGCGCGTGCCACTGCCCTTTCCCATCGTAGCCGCCGCGTACAGTCTTTAGGATGGCCGGATAGCCGATGCGCTCCTGTGCGGCAGCCAAGTCCGCCGCAGTTGAAACCGCCGCGAAATCTGCAACCGCAATGCCGGCGCTTTGGACGAACTGCTTTTCGAGGATGCGATCTTGTGTGATTCCGAGCACGCGGCTGGAGGGATGAATGAGGCGCCCGGACTCCTCCAAACGACGCACCGACGCGATGGCGATATTTTCGAACTCGTACGTCACGACGTCGGTTCGCATGCCGAGTTGATCGACCGCGTCGATGTCATCGTAGGCGGCCACGATCTGTTCGTCGGCAATTTGCCCGCACGGAGACCGCGGCTGCGGATCCAGGGTGATGACGTCGTACCCCATGCGCTTCGCGTCGAGCGCAAACATTCGGCCGAGCTGGCCTCCGCCGATTACGCCGATCGTCTGAATCATGGATTACGGCTGCGAGGCGGCAGCAAGGTCATGCATGCGCTTGACATATGCCGCCAAACGAGATCGCAGCGCCGGATCGTGCGCCGCCAGAATGCGCGCCGCCAACAGCGCAGCGTTCACCGAATTGCCGATAGCCACCGAAGCAACCGGAACGCCCGCGGGCATTTGCACGATCGACAGCAGCGAATCCAGGCCCTTGAGCGCTTTGGACTCCACCGGAACACCGATCACCGGCAGCAACGTCTTGGAAGCCGTCATGCCCGGCAAGTGGGCAGCGCCGCCCGCGCCGGCGATGATGACGCGCAGGCCGCGCTCAGCAGCGCCCTGTGCGTATGCGAACATTTCATCGGGCATCCGGTGCGCTGACAGAACGCGCATCTCGAATGGTACCTCGAGTTCGTTCAGCGTTTCGCCGGCGCCGTTCATCGTCTGCATATCCGATCGGCTGCCCATGATGATTCCGACCAGCGGCGATTGCGGATCACTCACGGGCGGCGGCTTTCGGGAGCCGCATGCCCTGCGCCCTTTTTGGAAAAGACTGTTGCCGTGGCGAATTTTATTCTAGGCATCAACTATTGGCCGCGGCGCAGTGCGATGTACATGTGGAGCCGCTTCGATCTCGCCGAGCTGCGCGAAGACTTCGCGCACATTCACGACCTGCGGCTCCAAGTCGTGCGCTTTTTCTTAATGTGGGAAGATTTTCAGCCGGACCGCGAACGAATCGCAACCTCTTCGATGCGCCGGCTCGAAAGCGTGATGGACGCTGTTGCGGAGGCCGGTTTACTGGCAATGCCGAGCTTCTTCACCGGTCATATGAGCGGCGTCAATTTCGTGCCCCGGTGGGCGCTCGACCGCGATCGCAAGGAGCTTCGCTTCCGCACCTTCTCCAGCGGCGAAGAGCAACCGTACGGGTGCGGCGACTTCTATTCCGGCGAATTATTCGATGCGATGTGCCTGCAAGCGCGCACGGTCGGCAAAGCCTTCGCAGGGCATCCCGCGCTCTATTTGTGGGATCTCGGCAATGAGTTCAGCAACGTGCGACAACCAAGTACTCCGGCGGAGGCCGCCGCCTGGTCTGCGCGCTTGAGCGCAAACCTGCTCGAAGCATCGGGCGCCGGCGTTACGGCCGGCAATCATGGCGAAGATCTCACCCAGGACCGCAATTTCCGCTTCGAATCATTTTGCAAGCCGCTGCACTGCGCCGTCATGCACGGATACTCGGTGTATTCCGACTTCGCGCGCGGACGCACCGATCCGCAAGTCGTGCCGTTTCTCTGCCAGCTCATGCAGTCGCTCTCGGGCAAGCCGGTGTTGTTCAACGAGTTCGGAAACCCCACGTGTCCGCCCGGAACGGTCTCGCCGTACGATCGCGTACCGCTTCCAGGGGAGCACGTCGATACCGCGGCCCAGTTGCCGAAGAATGCCGCGCCGTATGCGTGTTTGACCGAGGAAGAGATGGCGATGTATTGTTCCGGCGTGCTCGACCGCTTGCAGAAGCGCGGCGCGCTCGGAGCGTTTTGGTGGTGCTGGGCCGATTACGATCCGTCGTTAGCCAAAACCCCGCCGTTCGATCGCGCGCCGCACGAGCTGAGCTTCGGCGTCATTCGAAGCGACGGGAGCGAGAAGCCTGTGGCGCAAGCCCTTCAAGCTTTTGCGGCCGAAGAGCGATCCGTCGTCGATCCGCCCGCACCAATCGTGCGAAGCGATGACGCATGGTTCGGGTCGCTTCCCGGGATCGTCAAAGATCGATATCGTTATTACCTGGCCGAGCATGTCTGAGCGCGTCATCATCGTCACGGGCGCGAGTTCCGGCATCGGGAGGGAGTTGGCGCGAGAGGCGTCTGCAGCCGGCTTCGATGTCGTTGCCGTTGCGCGTCGTGCGGACCGGCTGCACACCCTAGCGGAGGAGATCGAACGTGCAGGGCGGCAGGCGCTGGCGATCCCGCTTGACATTCGCAGCGCACAGGCGCCGCGAAGCATCGTTCAGCGTACGCTCGATCGTTTCGGACGCATCGACGTTTTGGTGCACAATGCCGGCGCCGCACTTCCCGGAACACTGCTTTCGCAAAGCGATGCGGCGATCGACGCGCAATGGCAACTGCATGTCGCCGCACCGCTGCGGATTACCCGCGAGGCGCTGCCTGCTTTAAGCACGACGCGCGGTCAGGTGATCTTCATCGGCTCGGGCGTTGCGCGTGTACCGCCGCCGGGGTTCGGCGCCTACTGCTCGGCTAAAGCGGCGATGCGCGCTGCCGCCGGACAGCTTTACCGCGAACTGCGCGATACCGGCATCGCGGTGACGTACGTGGACCCGGGGACGGTGGATACGGAGTTCTCAGAAGCTTCGCGGATGCGCCGGCGAACGCCGCAACGGCTGCTGTTGCGCCCGCAGTTCGTCGCGCGGCGCATCATGCGGGCGATTCGATCGCGTCCGCGCTCGCTGCATGCCAGCAATCTCCAGGCTCTAGCATTGACGATCGGAGAGCTGTTTCCGTCGCTGGCCGATGCCGTGATGCCTGGCGTTGCGGACACGCCGGTCGAAGCGGCGCCCGTTGCTACCGAATCAGCGCAAACACCTGAGCAGCCCGCCGCATCGAACGAATCGGAGTTCGACCGAGCGCTCGCGCCGATCGCGCGCCGCATGGAGCGTGTTAAATTGCCGCCGGAATTCCTCGTTTCACTGCTGCAGTCGCAGCCGGAGATCCAGCTGAGCGATGCGGCGATGCGCTGGGCCGGCATGCCGAATAAAAACGAGCGCGCCGCGATGGCGGAGGCGCTGGACGCCCTGACGTCAGCGGGCTACCTGCGCCAAACTGCGGCTGAATCGTGGGAAGTGCTGCGCGCTCCCCGGTAAAGATTCTTCCCGCCAATCGCCAGAAAAAAGACCGCGGTGGCAAACAGGACGATCGTCGCGCCGCTCGAGCTGGCGAGATAGTAGGAAAGGTACAAGCCGCCGACCGCACACAGCGCTCCGAATACTGCTGAAAGCGCCATCATCGCCGAGAAACGCGACGTCAGCTGATACGCTGCCGCTGCGGGCGTCACGAGCAATGCCGCGACCAAGATGATGCCGACGGCTTGGAGCGAGATGATGATGGTCAACGCCAGCATAACGAGCAGAGCATACTCGATAAAAGGCGCGTTGATGCCGCTAGCCTGCGCGACGATGGGATCGAACGACGTGTAGAGCAGCGCTCGGTAGAGCGCAGCCACGGCGATAACAACGGCAAGTCCGAGCGCGATAATCGTCCAGACGTCGCGAACCCCTACGGAAAGGATATCGCCGAACAGAAAACTCTGCAGATCGATCGAGTATGAACGCTGCCGGCTCATCAGAAAAATGCCCAGCGCAAAGGCGGCCGTGAAGAGCACGCCGATCGTCGTGTCGAGCGAGATGCGCGCGCGCCGGTGCACGTACCCGATTCCCAATGCCGTGACGACCGCCACGACGCCCGCGCCGATGTAAAAATCCGCGCCGCGCAAGTAGGCGATGACGATACCGGCAAATGAAGCGTGCGCGATACCGTCGCCGATAAACGAAAGGCGGCGAAGCACGACGTACGTTCCCATCGTCGAGCAAAGCACACCGACGAGCAGCGCCGTCACAAAAGCGCGCTGCATGAAATCGTAACGGAATGGCTCGATCAAGTGCGCGATCACGGAACGATCTCGGGGTGCGCCGCGTGCTTTTCGTGCGGCTCGTGGTCGGTGCGCAAGTGGCCGTGCGTGTGGGTGTGCTCCGGAATGGCAGCGTACGCGCCGCTTTCCAAGACGCTTTGAGGGTCGCCGATTGCGATCACTTTGCGGTCGAGGACCATCAGGCGATCGAACCATTCCGCCGCGCGATCGAGATCGTGGGTGGCCATCAGCACCGGCATTCCGGCGCGGACGAGTTCCCGCACGACTTCGCGCAACGCCTCTTCGGTTTGCGCGTCGACGCCGGTCGTCGGCTCATCGAGCAACAGCAGGCGCGGCTCTTGCGCGATCGCGCGCGCGACGAAGGCGCGCTGCTGCTGGCCGCCTGAGAGCGCCGAGATGCGGCGATCGCTCAACTCGTCCATATGCACGAGCTCCAGCGCGCGAGCCACGGCCCGCGCATCGGCCGCTCCAAATTTTCCGAAGAGCCGCAGCCGAGGGAACCGGCCCATCGCCACGACGTCCCGCACGGTCGCCGGAAAGGACCAGTCCACCGCCTCGATCTGCGGAACGTAGGCGACGGAACCCGGCGCAAGCAGCTGCGGCGGCTTTCCTAACACTTCGACGTTGCCCGAGCTTGGACGCAGCAGCGCCGCAATCGTTTTTAAAAGCGTGGATTTTCCGGAACCGTTCGGCCCAACGATTCCTAACGCTTCACCAAACGCCACGCTGAAGCGCACGCCGTCGAGCGCAACGAAATCATCATATCGCACGATGAGGTCGCAGACGTCGACCGCGTGGACGCTCAACGCAACGCCTGCACGATGACGCTCGTGTCGTAGCGTAGCATGCTGATGTAGTCGCGCACCCGCGGGTCGTTGCCGATCGAATCGTCGTACAGATTCGTCACGGTCCGGATGCCGGCACTCCTCGCGAGCGCCTGCGCTAACTTTGGACTGTACTCGGGCTCGGCGAAGACGGCGCGAACGCGATAGCGTCGAGCTTCATCGACGAGGTGCCCGATATACGTGGGGTTCGGATCCTGTCCCGGAGAGAGTTCGATCGCCCCCACCGTGCGGATGCCGAAGCGATCGTTGTAGTACTGCCAGGCGTTGTGGAACACGATCATTGTACGGTGTGAAGGCGGTATCGTACGAATCTGCTGGGCAATGTCGTGCTGCAGCGTGACGAGCTTTGCATTGTACGCCGCTGCGTTGGCGGCGTATTGGGCACGATGAAGAGGGTCGATCGCGCTGAGTGCGTCCCGGATTTTGCTGACATAGGCCCGGGCCATCACGGGATCCATCCAGAGGTGCGGATTGCTGTCGATGTGCTGCAACCCATCGGAAAGCACGAGCGTGCGCAGTGCAGGGTTGCCGGCATTGGTGATCGTTCGCTGCAGCCACGCTTCCAACCCAAGGCCATTTTCGACAACCAGCTGCGCGCGGCTCAATGCGGCAACATCCTGTGGCGAAGGAAGGTAGGTTTCCGGCGAGGCGCCGATTGGGACCAAGTTTTGCACGCTCACACGCGAGCCGCCGACTGCAGAAACGAACGAGTTTAATGTGGAGAACGTCGTGACGACGGCGATCGTCGCATTGGGCGTGCCTTGTTGCGGGGCGGGATTACCCGAGCACGACGCGCAGATCGCGAGCAGTACCGCCGAAACTACTTGCAGGCGGCGCATTTTCCGAAAAACTCCATTGCATGATCGGCGAGATCAAAGCCGTGATAGTCGCGCAGCGCTTCGACGACGCGCTCGATCGCATCGCAGGCCACCTCTTCCACTTTTCCGCACCGGCGGCAAATGGCGTGGTGATGATGCGTCGGCGCACAGTGCACGTAGGTCGCCTCGCCGCGTTGGTCGGTTCTCGAACTCGCCTGCCCTTGCTCCTCGAGCAATCCGAGCGTTCGGTAAACGGTTGAAAGTGAAACCTTCGCACGCGTGCGCTTCAGGAGATCGTAGATTTCAGCGGCGGAAAGGTAACGCTGCTCCCGCTGAAGCACCGCGGAAATTTGCTCGCGCGGCCTGGTGGCATACTGAGCCCGCATGGCTGTTATATTTGCGAACCATTTGCAGAATCATTCTCAGATTGCGCGACGGCAACTCTTTTCTTTGGGAAAGGTGCTTCTTGAGGCCCGTATAATCAGGCCCGCGCCACATCGCACCGAGGCCTGCCGAACGGCGGAATACGGTTGTCACCCTGAGCCTGTCGAAGGGTGCGGGTAGAGATAACGTGGGGATGTAGCTCAGTGGTAGAGCACTTGCTTCGCATGTAAGGGGCCGGGGGTTCGAGTCCCCCCATCTCCACCAGCAACACGTTCACATGAACCGCGACACCTGGAACGCTAAACTGCCTGATCTGCAACGCCACCTACGTGCTGCCCGCGTGAGCGGCAGCCGTTCGAGCAACCAGATCCTGTAGCACTGCCAGCACGTTCGGAGACGGCTCCGGCGTTTGGCGCAGTGTGCTCGCGACTGAAAGATCCCAACCCGTCGCTTCGCGCACGTCGCTGGCTTCGACGCCGGGATGGAGTTGAACCAGTGTAAGTTCCTTGCTTTGTGCATCGGGCTCGAAGACGCCGAGGTTTGTGATCACGCGCGTCGGACCAGCCCCGGGCGCACCGGAACGCATTCTGCTGTCGCCACCCGTGCCGTAGCCTACGGTTGTGACGAAGTCGAGACGCTCGACGAACGTGCGTCTGTCCTGCTTCACGATGATCAGGACTTCTTTCGCGGACGCAGCAATCTCCGGTGCGCCGCCGGCGCCCGGCAATCGCGTTCGCGGGCGTTCATATTCGCCGATAACGGTGGTGTTGAGATTCCCGTAGCGATCGATCTGTGCGGCTCCCAAGAACCCGACGTCGATGCGGCCGCCCTGCAGCCAGTAGCCGAAAATCTCGGGTACGGAAACGACTGCGTCGGCCGTTACAGCAAGTTCGCCATCGCCGATCGAGAGCGGCAACACCGCAGGTTTCGCCCCGATCGTCCCGGATTCGTAGATTAAAACCAGACCGGGGGCGTGCGTTAGGCGAGCTAAGTTGGCTGCGGTCGATGGTAGGCCGATTCCGACAAAACAGACGTCACCGTCTTTAAGATGACGCGCCGCCTCCACGGCCATGAGTTCGTCGTTCGTGTACGTGAGCTTAGGCATTGGCAAAGTTGTTCACGATGTGTTGGGCTATCCAGGCCGAGAAACGCTCGCGGTCACGTGCGATGCCGTCCCATTCGATGTAAAACGCATTATCACGCTCGTAATAACCTTGCGCGTACGAAGGCCTTGCGCCGCCAGGCACCTCACAAACGGCCGCTAGCACCCAGTGCGGAATAACCACCGAGTGAGGCGGGCGTTCCAGCTCGTCCACAACCTCTTCAACCGTTACAACCGCTCGCCTCGCGGCGAGAATGGCTTCCTTTTGAATTCCGACAATGCCGTGAATCAACACGTCACCAGCGCGGTTCGCCTGCTGCGCGTGAACGATCGTAACGTCCGGGCGAAGCGCAGGAACGGCCGACAGCCGTTCTCCAGTGAACGGACACTCGATCCATGCGATGTTGTGGTTATACTTCGAAAGATCTGAGCCGATATAACCCCGCAAAATCCCAAACGGAAGGTTCGATGCGCCGGCAGCGTACGCTGCAGCCATTCCCGCATGCGAGTGCTCCTCGATTTCGAGCGGCGAAGGCCAGCCGTGTTCGACGGCATCGCGAAAGCGATGCAAGGAGCCGACGCCGGGATTTCCTCCCCACGAGAAGGTGAGCCTGCGCGCGCAGCCCGCGCCGATCAGCTGATCGTAGATCAGGTCGGGCGTCATACGAATGAGGGAGAGGCCGCGCTTGCGCTGACGAATGACCTCGTGCGCCGCAGCGAAGGGGATGAGGTGCGTGAAGCCCTCCATCGCCACCACGTCTCCATCGTTGACGTACGTTTCGACGGCTTCGCGCAGCTTAAGAAACTTGGTCACGGGCGCAGACGGTTTTATTCGCTAGAATAGTTTGCCTCTCTGATGTCGAAGTATACTTGTGTTCTCTCCCAATAAACCAGCATGAAACGGCCGCAATGACCGAACGATTTGTGTTTTATAGAAAGCTGACAGACCCGCTGCCCACCATTGCCCGCGCTAAGGGCGTGTGGCTCGTCGACGAAAACGGCAAGCGGTACTTGGACGCCTGCGGCGGTGCCATGGTGGTCAATATTGGTCATGGAGTTCCGGAGGTCGCCGAGGCCATTGCGCGTCAAGCGTCGAGGGTTGCGTACGTCAACGGAACCGCCTTCACCAGCGAGCCGGTCGAGGCGCTTGCCGCCCTCCTCGCCGACAAGGCGCCACCGGGACTCGATCGCGTGTACTTTTTGAGCAGCGGATCCGAGGCCGTCGAGGCCGCCCTTAAACTGGCGCGCCAGTATCACGTCGAACGCGGCGAAAAATCGCGGCGCGTGATCATCGCGCAAGAACCCGGCTATCACGGAAACACGATCCTTGCGCTCGCCGCTTCGGCACGCGCGCACTACAAAGCGATATTTGAGCCATGGTTGCTGGACGTCGTGCTAATCGCCGCACCATACCCTTACCGTGCCGCGCCGGATCCCTCGGCACTTGAACGAGCGATTCTCGCGGCGGGCCCTACAAACGTCGCCGCGTTTATCGCCGAGCCGATCGGCGGATCGTCGACCGGCGCTTCGCGCGCCGCGACGGACTACTTCGCTCGCGTACGGGAGATCTGCAACCGCTACGGCGTCCTCTTCATTTGCGACGAAGTCCTCACGGGAGCAGGCCGCACGGGCAAATTTTTTGCTATCGAGCACTTCGGCATCGCTACCGGCGGATCGGTGGTGCCCGACATCATCACGATGGGCAAAGGCCTGAATGGAGGCTATGCTCCGCTCTCCGCGCTGATCACTTCCCGTGCGATTGTGGAGACGATTGCGTCGGGTAGCGGCGCATTCATGCACAATCAGACGTACTCGCACAATCCGCTCGCAGCAGCGGCGGGACTTGCCGTACAGCGATACATCGACGAACACCAGTTAGTTCCCCGCGCGGCCAGCATGGGTGCGCGTCTTGGCGAGCGTCTAGCGGCGCTGGCCGCGGAGAAATCGCCGGGGGCTGAACTGATCGGTGACGTTCGCGGAATCGGTATGCTGTGGGCGATCGAATTTGTTGCCGGCCGCAGTACGAAACAGCCGTTTGCGCGCGAACGTAAGCTCGCCGAAGCTGTCGTCGCGCGCGCGCGCGAGCACGGGCTCGTTGTATGGCCCAACGTCGGGCACGCCGACGGAAAGAACGGCGATCTCATCATGATCGCGCCGCCGTTCACGATCGACGAAGAAGAGATCGGCGAGCTGATCGACCGACTACGGCAAACCCTAAACGACACTGCAGCGACGTTCCGCATTCACAAGCATGCGGACGCGTATGCACAGGAGATGCACGCATGAGCGCTACGCTTAACACCCAACCGAAGATCACGTACTCTGCCGTTGGCGGAGACCTCGAAACGATCCATCGCGGATTTGAATCCGCGCTGGAGCGGGTTAGGGCGCAGTTCGGCGCAACGCATTACTCTCTCGTGGCGGGACGCCAGGTAACAGGCGGAAGCGAAATCGTTGAGGCGCGCTCGCCAATCGATCGCAACGTGCTCCTGGGCAGATTCGTCAGTGCAACACCGGATGAAGCCGCCGCCGCAATCACCGCAGCACGGGAAGCTCAGCGCACATGGGGAAGGACACCATGGAGCGAACGTATCGCGGTAATGCGCGAAGTCGCCGATGCGATTCGCGAACGCCGGTACGAGCTGGCCGCTGTGATGAGCGTCGAGATCGGCAAGACACGCTTCGAATCGCTGGGTGACGCCGAAGAAGCTGCAGACCTGATCGATTACTATGCCGATCAGCTGATGCGCGCGAACGGGTTCGTCCAGCCGCTCGGACGGCTCGCGCCTAACGAGCAGACGCAGGACGTCCTTCGACCGTACGGCGTTTTTGTCGTGATCGCGCCGTTCAATTTCCCGATGGCGCTCTCGACCGGCATGAGCAGCGCCGCGCTGTTAGCGGGTAACACGGTGGTCTTCAAACCCGCTGAAGGCGCGAAGTTAACAGGCGCCAAGCTCGCGGAAATTTTTAACGCCTCGCGCTTACCAGCGGGAGCGTTTAATATCGTCTACGGGTCCGGCTCGACGATCGGGCGCGCTCTTACCGAAAATCCCGGCATAGACGGCATCGCCTTCACGGGATCGTACGAGGTCGGCATGCACCTGCACAAGGAGTTCGGCGCGGGCGGAAGGCATGCCAAGCCGGTACTCGGTGAGCTGGGCGGAAAGAACGCCACGATCGTCGCCTCGAGCGCAGATTTAGAGACTGCGGGCGAAGGCGTGATGCGATCCGCGTTCGGATTGCAAGGTCAGAAATGCAGCGCATGCTCACGGGTCTACGTCGAGCGCAGCATCGCTCGGCCATTCGTCGAGTTGCTCGTCGCCAAGACCGGCGCGTTAGTCCTGGGTGATCCCACAGAGCGCGACGTCTATCTCGGACCGGTGATTGACGAGCGCGCCGTCGAGCGCTACGAAGACGCGGTGATGCGTGCCAAGCGGAACGGGAAGGTTTTGATTGGGGGAGAGCGCTTGACGAGATCTCCGCTCGATCGTGGACATTTCGTGGCACCAACCATCGCGGAGCTGCCCCTGGATCACGCACTCTTTCAAGACGAGCTCTTCTTGCCATTCCTGGCGGTTGGTGTCGTGGACTCGTTCGACGCTGCACTTCAAGAAGCGAATCGTTCCAACTTCGGTTTGACTGGCGGCCTTTTTTCGCAAAATGACCGCGAGATCGAGCGATTCTTTGATGAAATGGAGGCCGGCGTACTGTACGTAAACCGAAAGACCGGTGCAACCACGGGCGCATGGCCCGGCGTGCAGTCGTTTTGTGGTTGGAAAGGCTCTGGAATCACCGGACGCGGTGGCTGCGGTCCCTATTACGTGGGACAGTTTATGCGCGAGCAAAGCCGGACCCGCATGGTCTAGGGACGGCAGTCTAATGAAGAACTACCCTCATATCGCGACCGACGTACCGGGACCCAAAGCGCGCCTAATCATCGAAGAGGATGCGCGCTATGCATCGCCATCATACATCAAGGAGTATTCGCTCGTCGTCGAACGCGGCGAAGGCGCAATGGTTGAAGACGTCGACGGCAACCGATATCTCGATTTCATGACCGGTATCGCGGTTGCGGCAACCGGACATGCGCACCCGCGCGTCGTCAGGGCAATCAAGAATGCGGCCGAAAAATTTCTTCATATCTGTGCAACCGATTTTTACTATCCGGCCTTCGCGCAGCTCTGCAAGCGGCTTGCAGTGTTAGGGCCGGGGCCCGAACCGAAACGCGTCTTTCTCACGAACTCCGGCACTGAGGCCGTGGAAGGCGCGATAAAGCTGGCACGCAGCCACACGCGCCGGTCCAATCTCATCGCGTTCCACGGTGCCTTCCACGGCCGCTCGCTCGGCGCGATTTCACTCAACTCCAGTAAGGTCAAGTACCGGCGGAACTTCGGACCGCTGCTACCGGGAGTCCACCACCTGCCGTACGCGAACCCATACCGTCCTTCGGAATGGCGCCACGCCGCCGAGGAATTGTTCCACCAACGCGTCGGGCCCGATGAAGTTGCCGGCGTCTTTATCGAGCCGATACTTGGCGAAGGGGGATACGTCGTTCCGTCGCCGGGGTTTCTCGAGTACTGGCGATCGTTCTGCGACGAACACGGCGCGTTGCTGATCTTCGATGAAGTCCAGAGCGGTGTCGGACGGACGGGCAATATGTGGGCCGCGCAGACGCTTGGTGTGACACCGGACGTCACGCTTACTGCCAAGGGACTGGGGTCCGGCATGCCGATCGGGGCGATCATCGCCAAAGAGTCACTAATGACGTGGGAGGCGGGCAGTCACGGCAGCACCTTTGCCGGAAATCCAATCTGCTGCGCCGCCGCACTGGCGACGCTGGATCTCGTCGAGGAAGGCTTAGCGCAGAACGCGCGCGCGCTGGGACCTGTCCTGCTGGATCGGCTGAACGCGCTCAAGGAAAAGCACGCCGTCATCGGCGACGTGCGGGGCACCGGTTTGATGATCGGCGTCGAGTTCGTGCGCGATCGCGAAACAAAAGAGCCCTACGATGGGATCGTCCCAATGATCGAAGAGGCGGCTTTTCGACGTGGATTGCTGCTTCTTGGCTGCGGACGGAGCGTTATCAGGTTATGCCCTCCGCTGATCATCGATCGCGAGGATATCGATATCGCCATTGGGATTCTTGATGAATCGCTCTCGGAATTGACGGTAGCGGCGGCATAGCATGTTAATGGACAACGCAAGTTCTAACCGGGCTGGTAAAGCAGCGGAGCCCCGCGTGCCGGCGGATGTTCGCAAGGTGCTCGACGCTGCTCCGGCTGCAAAGGTGCAGTGGATGAGCCTTACCGCCATTGCGCGTCGCGACTTCATCAGCTGGATAGACTTCCGCCAAGCAACCTGAAACGCGCAAGCGGCGCGTCGAGAGTCTTCCTTCAAGGCTGGCTGACGGAAAGCGACGCCCCTGTTGCTTTTCCGTAGTACCATTCGATCTGCACAAGGGGCTCGCGTCTACTCCCAAGGCGAAGGCAGAGTGGAGCAATCTCGATTCGATGGCACGGAGAGACTTTATCGGTTGGGTAAATGCAGCCAAAGAACCCGAGACGCGCAAACTTCGAATCCTTCGACGCCGAACCGCGTGATGCGATTGACGAGCCGCCCGCGGGCGCCGTCGAACCGTTTTCGCTGCCAAAAAAGGCGCATCAATTGCGCCAGCATCTTGTTGAACGGAGTTCCGGGAGCGATCAGCGCAACGCCGCGCGCTTCACCTTGCGGTATTGGACCAGCAGAACTGCGCCCGAAGCGATCGATGAGCTCCTTAGTACTCATCGATAAAAGACGCTGTGTACTCAGCCCTATACCGGTACGCGGATCTGCGTGAGCGCCCGATGCTGCAGATTGTCGATCCGGCTGTACGCCTGGGCCGCTTTTTCACACAGATTTTCCAACGTTACGATCTCATCGGGGTCCAACTTTGTCCCGGAACGATGAATTCCGTACACCGCGAACGCCATCAGATCATCCCCTTGCAGAACCGGGATGGCGATGGCGGGAGCGGGTCCGTGATCCAAAAAGTGGCCGGCAACGTGCGACCGCAAATCTCCAATATCAAGCCGCTCGCGTTCGGTTGTGAGGAATCGCACGAGATCGTGATCGGCGTCCAAAGCGGAAACAGCCGGCGCTTCCCAACCGGCTGAGCAGGACGGTACGAAGGATGAACCGTCCGCTCGAAACAGCGCCGCCATCGAAAGCTCGAGCTTTTCATAAGGATCGTGGATCAGTGCTCGATCGACCGTCTCGGTGCGGTTCGCCCGCATAAGCGTCTTTGCGAGCCGATTCAAGTATGCTTCGGCTTCGTGCTTCCTGTGAAACAACAGAAAATCGACGGCACGTTCAAGCCAGCCGTACGTGCGGTGAAGGACGAACCCCAGACCAATCGTCACAAGTGCCGCCAGCGCCATGGCAATGCGAGCTTGGCTGAGATACGTGCTGGTGGCCCAGTCGACAACGCCGATGATCAGCACGACCGACGTTGTGAGGCTTGCATAGAGAACGGTACGGCTGATGACGAATCGCACGTCGATGACGTGGCGCCGTAAAATCGCATACATGAGTGAGAGCGGCATGACGACGGTCAGCACCGCGAGAGCGATTGACAGAGGACCGGTAGGCAAAACGTTTCGCGCATCGTTCGCCAATACGCCGAAAATAATTGCGAAAGCCGCCCAAGCAAAGCGCGGTCGTTCTACGCGCGTCATCGACGCTAAACGAGCCAGAACGACAAGAATCGTCAGAGCGGTCAATAGAGTGCTTATAGCGTTCGTCACGCTGGGCGCGATATAAAATCGAGTTTCGATGAATGCAAAGATGAGCAGCGCCGCAAAAAGTGCCGTGACGCCCCACGTCGCAAAGGATGCCCAACGTCTCCATCCCGAGTCCACGCGATCGTCCGGCACGGTCAATGCGAACAATAAGAGGAAGGGGGCGCCGAGCACGCTGACGATGCTCGGGATCCCGGCCGCAAATGCATAGATGCCGGCCGGCAGAGTCGTCCAATTCAACGTCGCCGCAACCGACGGCACATTGCCTAAGCAATAGGCAAAGAAAAACCACGTCATCGGAGACGGCCGCCCCATCACGAGAACGATGCCGCTGGCCAGGAAAAACGCAAAGACCAGAAAACGGAGCGCTGCCACGACAACTGTTCCGTAGATATAACCGGGCGCGGGCCGTGGTTCTGCAACGAATCTGACGCTATGCCATACGCCGCTGCGATACGCGCAGAGCGAGATCGGCGTGCCTGGACGGTATGCTGGGTGCAATCCGATATCAGGCGGCGGCAACAGCAGTTCAGCATCGCGAGCCGACAGACACGTGACGACATCTCCACTGCGCAAGCCGGCATGGTATGCCGGTGAACGTGGTGCGACGTCGACCCGAAGGCGTTGCACGAGTTCGCCCGTGTGGTGCAGCGAAACGCCGCTGTACAAGGTCGGCAAGTTTCGGAACATCGGCGGCCCGGACAGCAGCAAAAACAGCGTCGCTAAAGCAGTCAGAACGAACGCACGAAGTGCCGTCATCAGCTAGTGAGCGATTCGGTAAAGGCGGTTTGCTTGCCTATGAAGACGCGATCAAAGGAAGGCGGCGCTGATTGCTCAGCGCCGTCGCCTTGGTTTTTTCTCGAAAAGCCGCCTTTTTAGGGCGTCGCCTTTCCGATGATCGCGTTCGTGGCTAAGACATCGAAGGTGCCGAGGCCCGTCGCACAATCCCATCGTGGGATCGCGGTGCAGACGGGATTCGCATTACTGCCGACGATGATGTCGTGATAGCCGCCGACTTTCTGCGTGGGCGGAGGTCCGACAAGCGTCCCGCTGGAGCTGGGATACTGTTGATAGATCTTGTACAGCCGCGGCGGCGCGAATCCAAGCGTATTACCATGCTGCGTCTGCATGATCGCATACGATCCGACCGCAAGCGGTGAAGCCAAGCTCGTACCGCCGATGATGTCTTCCGTCCCGGCGATGTAGAGAAGGGCTCCGGTTTCTAAGGCCGCGTCCATCGCAATGTCGGGAGCGCCGCGAAAATTCTGACCTTGCGCGGCGATGGGTTGCGCCCACGCTTCCCAATACGGCGAGTATTCGAATTGACTGTAACCGCCGCCGCCGGCTACCCAAGCATTTTCGCCTTTGTACGTGCCGTCGGCATTGCTGAACAGATCCGTTCCGCCGACTGCCACAACGTATGCCGATGCGGCCGGATATTCCACGAACGGAGCGCCGCCCGGCACGCCGTTCGGAGGAACGCCGACGCTGCAGAATCCGCCCGTGTCGCCGGTGGAGGCAAACATCGTTTGCCCGTGAGCAGCGCCTTCAAGGAAGAGCATGTCGTCGACGAGCATGGCGCCGTCGAGGTACGGGAAGAGTTCGCATTCACCGAACGATGAGTTGCCGATCTTCGCTACGTTGTCCGTGACCCAATGACTGTACTCCAGCGCGATGTCCGAGTCAGTCAGCGATGTGGTATCGTACACGTAAAGCGTCTTGACGCGACCCGCCATGCCGCTGGAGTACGTCATGTCCAAGGTCCACTCGTCGTCTCCCGACGTGTCGGGGCTGGAAATTCCAACCTGCTTCACGACGACGGTCGCCTGCGGCATCCCGAACTTTGACTCGTTATAACGCAAATCGCTGATTGACGGCGCCACGTTGCCTTCCGCCATGATTCCAACCGTTGTATACGCGCCCCAATCGTCCGAATCGCCGCCGGGATTGTTTGATTCCGGCCCGTCGGCGTCGGTGGCATGGTAGGTGTACCGGAACGTTATGGGATCGTAAAAGCGCACGCAGGGATTTGGCACGCCGCCCGTGCAGGGCGTCACTTTCGGACCGGCGTGAACGACGGGCGAGTTGTTCAACCCTAAGACCGCGATGACGATGCCGGCAAGGGATTGAGGCACGTAAGCCGGCCCGGTGTTCGCGTGAAACAACGTACCGTTAAGCGAGAAGTTGTGAATCGTGGTGTCGAATGCGGCATCCACTTGCGCCGCCGTTCCGGTTGCGCTCACAACTAAGTTGTTCGGCTCAACGATGATGTTGCTGAAGCCCTTCCCCGTGAGATAGGTTTTTACGGAAGCGACTTGCGCCGCCGTCGGCGCGTATGTTGAAAGGAAAGTCGAGTCACTGATGGTCTGCCCATGCGAGACCGCTGTCGCGAGCGCGCTCATGTTTCGCATCTGAAGGCCCAAGCGTACCGTCAACGATGTTGATGACGGCGGGGCTCCCTTGTCCACAATGCCCTTCATGTTGAATGCCTGAGTCGCTGTGGTCGCCCAGCCCGCGGGCGCCGCAGCGATCGATTCACCGCGCAGGCCGTTGGCGTTCTGCGGGGCCCCGGCGGGAAGCACTCCCGAACCGCCGCCGTGGCCCGAGCAGCCGGCCACCGCGAGGCCGGCCAGCAAAGCTACTCCGAGAAACTTTTTCAAGCTGCAAGCCCTCCTCTATAAAGAACGGGATCCTCGCAGCCAGTCTACTGTCTTGCACGCCCCGCGCGGTATTCCTGAGATTCGTTAGGACCGTCCAGCTGCGAATGTTTTAGGCGACGCCATCGTTCAATCGCAAGTTTGCAAAAATCCCCGCCATCATACGAGGAGGAAGCAATGAAGCGCGCGGCAGCTGATGCTAGAAACACTTGGGGCGGCGGCATTAGCCGTTGCCGTCATCGGCGCAGCGCCGCATCCCTCGCATACCGCGCCCCATCACGCTGCACGCGCGTCGCGGCTCGTTATGATCCGCGGAGGCGACGTCATCCACTTCAAAACTTGCGCCGGTGGAACGTCCCGTCCCGACGCCGATAACGTCGGCAAGTTACGGAACATCGGCGGACCGGCCAGAAGCAAAAACAGCGTCGCTGAAGCAGCCAGAATAAAGGCGCGAAGTGCGGTCATCTATGCCTCCGCCATGCGTTTCGGTGCGGCACGCGCGCGCACCCATTGAGTACTAGGGATGGATATGGCGAGGCGGATGGTCGGAATGGAATCCGCGCACCGGGTGCTCCCCGCGAGAGCTGCGGCGAACGGCTGATGCAAGCGTGATAACGCCGGCTTTAGGAACGTACATCGCTTCGTCCAGCTTGCCGCCCATCGAAGGATCCGCTACGGCGACGAATGCGACAGGACGACCAGAGGAAAACGCGCTGGCTGTGTAGTCGCCAACCATCGCCCCGTCTGCCGTTTGCGCCAGCCAGTTCAACATCATCGGGCCGGCGAGCTGTTTAGGCGCGCCCCACGTTCTTCCGCCGTCATTGGAGCTGATGAAATCGGCAAAGAGTTGGCACGTCGCCGCCGTGCAGTTCGCCTGCGGATACGAATAATACGTCAGCCCCAAATGTGCGCCGGCGCCCGAGGTCCCGCCTTCCACGCTGAGTCCAGGAATAAAATGATCCACGGTGCTGCTCACGGCGTCAATCGGAATGCGGGATGGTGAAGTCCATGCCACGCCATCGGTCGAGGTGCTCATCACCAAATCGTTGGAACTGCATCCCGCACGAAAGCGGCAGTCTTGCCAGACGACGTAAACTGTGCCCGAAGCGTCGACAGCGGCGGAGACCAGCGGCAAACTGCGCAGATTGCCGGCCTCGAGGTGATCCGCTATGCTGGAAACTTCGCTGAGGAAACTCCACGTTTGACCGCCGTCCTGCGATGTGAAGACTTGGACGGTGCTCGCGCTTGAATCGTCGATCGGCACGACGACGGTTCCGTTGGGCTGCACGACCGGTTGACCGCCAATTCCAAAATCGTACGCTTGCGGGTGCGAAGGAGCGCTCCAACTTTCTCCTCCATCCGAGGAGAAGCTCATCAAAATCTCGCCGGTCCCCGCGGCGTCCCATTCAACATAGCAATGGCCGAAGTACGGACTGCTCGCGTGATTGTCGCAGGCGATCCAGCTCTTGTCGTTCGTCGTCTCGTTCGAAGGCGTTACCGCAAGCGGAGCGCTCCACGTAAGGCCGTCCTGCGACCGCGACACGACAACGCCGGGCCTACCGGAATGGCTGAAGAGCACGGGCAAGGCGGCAATCAACCACGTCCCGTGCGCCCTGTCATACGCCACCGACGGATCGCTGACACTGTCGAAGGGTCCTGGAGGCAAGGCGAATTGCGTTGTGGACGGCAGCGTCCCAGTGCGCCACGTGAGGCCGCCATCGAATGACGTTGCAAAGCTCGATGTCCGAGGATCCACTCTGGTAGAAGCGCCCACTTTGAAACGCCGCAACGATCGTTGTGCCCGAGGACGCGGCCGACGGCTCTACTTGCGTTGCGTGTTCGCTGCTCGCATTCGAAAACGGATCCATGCTGATTCGCAGCACGTTAGCGAGCGAAGGCGGCTCAGTGGTGGGCCCAGGAGATGGCGCAAGCGGCGGAGGGCCGCCCGCACTGCCGCCGCCGCCTCCTCCGCTGCACGCAGCGAGCGTGATAAGCGCCGCCGCGGCGACCAGCCGCACAGGGCTGTTTATGCGCGTTTTTGATGCAGCGCGAATTTGTTGCCCTCCGGGTCCGTCACAAAACAGGCGGAACAGCTCGGAAAATCTTTGACGTCTGACACGTCGGCGCCGCTTTTTGCCAGCCGTTCGCGCATCCCGGCGATGTCGTCGACTTCAAAAGAAGCGCCGGTCGAGCGGCCCGGCTCGAATCCCAAGTCTTCTCCATTGCCGATGCCGAACGCGGTCGACCCGACATTGAACTCAACCCAATGGTCGCCGAAAGATTCTCCAGGTTCCAACCCCAACACGTCGCGGTAGAACGCTTTCGCCGCCGGAACATCCCGAACGGAATACGCGATGAATGCTATGTCTTTGACCATTATGTCCTCCGCTTGAGCCGCCGGTTCCGTAGCGCGGATTGCCCTCCCTTGTCGTCGTACAATAGCAACCCAATGACGTGGCTCATGCATCGATCGTTTGCGGCATTGTTTTTGGCTTGCGTGCTTCAGGCGGCGCAGCCGGGGGTGGCCAAAACGCGATCACTCGACCTTCAACACTCAACGTTAAGCCTCTACGTGTATAAGGCAGGCCTCTTTGCGTTTGCCGCGGACAACCATGAGATCGACGCACCCATCGCGGCCGGCTCCTACGACGACGTGACGAAGCGCGTGCAGTTAACCATCCAAGCCGATCGACTGAAGGTTCTGGATCCAGAAGCTGCCGGCCGGCAAGCGCGCTGATGTTCAAGCGAACATGCTCGGTCCACGCGTGCTCGACGTAGCGAAGTATCCCACGATTTCATTCCGCACGAGTTCGATTGAAGAACGCGATGCGATGCACTGGGCAGTTACCGGCAACCTGACGCTGCACGGCGAAACCCATGCAATCGTCCTTCAAGCCGTTCGTGACGACGAAAATCACTTCAGCGGCTACACGATCATTCGCCAGACTGCTTTCAGCATAACGCCGATCAAAGTCGCCGGCGGCCTGGCGACCGTTAAAGACGAGGTTCGGGTCGAGTTTCAGCTCGCCGTTGCGAAGTAGCTTGATCTTCATCGGCGTTCACCGGTTCGTCAAAGTGTATCGTGATGTAGGTGACAACGTCCCACGAATTGTGAATTCCGACAAAGATCAACGCCACTGCGCCGCCGGCGAAAGCAAATAACGCTTCGGACGGATGCGCGAGCAGAAGTAGTGCGCCCGAAAGAATCGCGCCGTACGCAAGGAACGGCAGCACGGTGTACCAGATCCAATCTTCGACATCCGCGCTGTACGTGCTTATGCGCTTCGTGCGGTACGCCACCAGGAGCTCGTATGCGGCGCCATAGGCGCCTGCCAGCCCGAGCAGTACGGCGGGATACGTCAACGAACGCCACGGTGCAGACAGGATAGCCGAAACGAGCAACGCTCCGCCGAAATGCAACACCGTCGGAGTACTGAACGTCGAGATGCCTTCGTGCGAGCGCCGCATGCGATCGACTCCACTGAGCAGAGTGAGAACGACGAACATCAGTCCCGTCAATGCAGCGGCGGCCGACCCCGTCATGACGTAAAAATTCGACCAGGGGCGTAACAGCGCGGAAGCTTCAGCCACGCGCAATCCGATTTTGAAGCGCCGTGACGGCTTCTGCGGCGGCGCGCTCCCCCGTTTCGAGCGCTCCGTTGACCGTGCCGCCATAGCCGTCGAGCGACGATGCTTCGCCGGCGAAAAATAACGTGTCGTCCACCGCAGCCGCCAGCTTTGCTCGCGCGTCTGCGCCGCCCACGGCAACGTAACTGTACGCGCCTCGCGAGAATGGATCGTTCGTCCAATCGTGTACGGCTCCCCGAGCAAAATCTGCATGCGTCGAATCGGTACCGAACAGCGCTGCAAAGCCGTCCAGCGCTGCGGAAATGAGATCGCCGGATGTGACGCCGCGCAGCGCGGACGCCGCGGGACCGCCCGCCCACGCGGTAATCAACTGACTGCGCAGCGGCATCTGCGTCCAATACACGGCATAGGGCCGCCGTTCGCTGCGAAAGAACGCCGCGTTACGGTACCGTGCGCCATTCAACCGCTCCCAGAAGCGGCTTCGAAACGCAAGCACGACTTTGACTGCATCGCCCATCTCGATGTTGGCAAGCGCCTCAATCTTCGGCACGGGCAACGGCGGCTCGAATGCAATTTGGGCGGAATCGCCCGCATGGCGCAAGACGCCCGCCGGTACAGTGACGATCGCGCACCGGGCGCGCATTCGCTGCACTTCTCCCAAAGCCGTTCGCGCATCGATTGTCACCTCGGCGCGCTCCCACCTCACTTTGTGCATCACCGTAGAAAGGCGCAAGTCGACGCCGGTTCGCAGACACTCATCGCGCATGTACTCCAACATCGGCCCGTATCCGCCGATGGGGCGCGCGCTTGCAAAATCCACACCGGAATCCCACTCTTCTGCGATCGCCCGTGCGCTGGCGATCTTGGGATCCGCGGCATCGAACCCCTCAACGAACGTGCGGGCCATTTCGATCGTCTTGTCGGCTTTGCCGTCTTCCCTGAGCCGCTGCAGAAAACGTTCCACGCTTTCGTCACGGTCAAGTAAGCGGGACCGATCGAAGATTCCCGCGGCCGCTTGGAAATCGGTTTCCTCGCGCCGCAAACCTTGCGCCGAGCTCGTCCAGGAGTCACCGCCGGTTTGCACGGATCGCAGCCCGGCTTCTCGCAGCAATCGCTTTGTCGCTGCAGCTCTGCCGTGGATGAACTCGGCGCCAAGTTCCGCCGGCTCCTTCGGCGCGCCGATCGCGCAAGTCCAAGCGCGGCCCCCGATGCGGTCACGCGCTTCGATGAGGATAACCTTGAACTTTTTTCGGCCGATGTCGCGGGCAGCCGCCAAACCGGCGGCGCCCGCTCCGATTACGATGACATCGGCATCCACTGCAGTCGAGCGGCGAACCGCTCAGTGAAAATCGAACGACGTAGCGATCGTTGCCCAAATTGCAGTCCTGCGAGCTGGGTGATTGCGGCTGACGCATGCGAATGCGAAACGTCAGGCGTGACGTTCCGGCGCCTGCTTCCGTCGATCGCAGATAATCGTAGCCGAACGTATACGATTGGCCTGGGCGAAGCGGCGGAATGCCTCTGTCGTCCTTCCGTATTCCGTTCTGGTAGATGTCGACGAACTGCAACACGTTGGATGGTTGGGCGCTGCTTCCTAAATTGATGACCCGTCCGGTGAAATGATAGCGATTGAGAGCGCCCTGTGTGGTAACGTTGGCGACCGAAACGGAAACGATGGCCGGATCGGCCCCTGCGCAAGACGCGGCCACGGCCGTGCCGGCCTGGGCGCTCGCGAGCAAAATGAAGAATACCCAGCGCAACATGGTTGACCTCCTAAAGTAAACCAGGCCCCGTACGGTGATACCCACTTCGAGCCCCCACCCCTGCGCGCCCGACGTATAGCGAGCCGTCGCGCTTCATCATATACCCATACCGATTATCTCGTTGAAACCGAAGATGTGCGATAGCGTGCCAAATCGTTGTTCTGAATGATCAGCGTCCAAGGTTGTGGAGAGACGCGAATGGCGCCGGTGTACGGCCGGTCCAGCGAAACGATAACGCCGATCAGCAGCCCCATCATGGCGACAATCAATCCCGTCATTGTCAGCTGCAACGCCTCGTTGCTGATGCTAAAGAGGAAAACAAATGCCACCACGATGGCGCCGCCGAGAATGAGGCTGAAGTAGAGTCCCCCAGGCAGCCCGCTGTCCGCCGCGATGAGCCGCTGTCGCCGATGAACGCTAAGCGAGTGGAGCACTTCAAAGGCGGTTTGCTGGGATGCGACCTGCCCGGTTCGTGCAGCGATGATGGGAAGCGCGGCAATGTAAAACGCGCGCGCCCGTAAGTCTTGCTTGTCGACGACGAGCATAGGCCATTCGCGATCCCGTACCTCGAAAGCGTAGTTTGCCATCAGCGACCGCAGTCTGCGAACGCCCCGGTTCCGGGAAAACTCGCGCGATGCTGAAGAGCTCGGCAACGTCGCCTGCCTCCAAGTCCGCATTCTGCTGCGCATTGTCGAATCCGACCCAAACGGTGATGACGAGAAATCCCAGCACCACGGCATAGATGACCCCCACGACGGCAATGAGGAATCCGGCCACCTCATGATGTGGAAGCAACACGTTCCCGGGTAAAACCCGCCGAAACACTGCGTGCAGCGCTACCGCAACGATTGCCGGAACGATCGTGAAGAGCACTAAGCCGACCCATACCGGCAAATGCGCGAGCCAAATATGCATAAGGAGAGTCATTCTTGGAGATCAAGCCGACGTACCTGGCGACGATGATCGCCCTCGCAACCGCCTCGTTTGGCCTCGTAGCGGCCCTCGCTTGGAATAAATTCATCACCGACTTGATTGGACTGTATCTGAAGCCCGGCACGGGGATCTGGGCCGAGCTGGTTTATGCGGTCGTGATTTCGCTGGTCGCCATTATCGTGATCCAGATTATGGGCAGGATTAGTGAACTACAGATCGGTCCGCGGACCAATGCGCCGGATGCGGACCGCTAGCCAACGATCTCCCGCTATCCAGAATCACGAGTTCCAGCGGCTCCCTCCAACCATGAAAGGTAGCCCGAAACCAAACAGGGTGGCGCCGCTCGAGCTCCTCGGCGACCGCATGGGCGCGATAGAACGGCACCCCATTAAAGTACTCTCCATGGGTCGTGACGGCGAGCGCGATCTCCGCATGCTCTTTGCGAGCGAGCCCATCGACGCGGGCTGCTTCACGCTGCGCGAACGCCGGCTGTTCCCACGGCGCTGGATTGAAACCGTAAAATTGCGGCTCGATCCACGTCGTGACGCCACGCAAAGTGATTGCAGGATCGCCGTGCACATAATACCAGAGCGACGGTCCAACATTGTCTGGAAGCGCCACTAAGAGCGTTGCACGGCCGCGCGTTTCCGCCAGCAGCGCGCGCGTGAACTCACGAGCCTCCGACGCCGGCCTCGACGTGTTGGCAAAAACGCGAGGATAGCTCAGCAGGCCCCCTCCGACGATGTCGAGCAGCGCCAAACCGACTGCAATCTTCCAGGGAAGTAGACAGAGCGACTCCTGGCGGCGCAACCAGCCGATACATCGTTCCAACAGCAACGCCATGAGCAGCCATGCCGCAGGAGCGTAAGCCAGCAGATGGCGCTCCAAGGGCAAATGCCAGATCATGCTCACCGCAATGCCGGCAGCCACAATTGCCGCCATCATGGCAATCCAGAAATCCGACTCGACGAATTTGCGCCTGAGGAGCAACAGAAAAGCCCACACGCCGACGCCGATCTTCAGCGCATAATCTGTTTGCGAATGCATGCTGCCGAACGGGACGAACACGTTGAGGTGATCGTCCAAAAACGGCATGAAATGGCCCGTATCGCGGCCTCGCCAGCCGACAAAGTGTGACGCGTCTCGAAGAAAAAGTGGAAGCAAGATCCCGGCGCCTGCGAGCGCCACGACGGTACCCGCGAAAAGCTTGCGCGATGCCGGCGTTCTTTCCAACAAGGCCAGGGCGCCCGCAAAAAGACAGAGCACGGCGACGACGACGGCGCCGGTGAAGTGCGTGAGCGCCAGCGCGACGCCGCAGACGGCCACGGCGACGGCGCGTTTGCGCACGAAAAAGTAGAGCGCCGCGGCCGAAAGCAACACGGTCAATCCATAGGCGCGTGCCTCGATGCCGGATGTCAGAAAAATCGGATTGACGCAGGCCAACAGCGCAGCAACGACCCCTGTAAAGCGCGATCCCAAGTTGAGGCCGATGGCGTACAGTGTCGCCACGGTCAGCAGAGTAAACGCGATTGAAGGTAGCCGCATGGCGATCTCGCTCGTTCCGGCTGCCTTGATCCAAAAGTGCTCGAAAAGGTAATACAGGGGCGGTGTGAGTTCGCTTCGGCTGATCCCGACGAAGACGCCGTGAACGGAAGGCGCGGCCACGACGGCATAGGTGGAACCTTCGTCCCGCCAAAACCCAGCGAGCAACGGCGGGATGCGCAACGCCAGCGCGACGATCAGCAGCGCGCCGCAAATGACCGCGTCAATCGATACCCTGCGTTGACGCATGCGATGCTCCTAATTACACGGCCAGGCCGTTGAAAAAGAAGCCTAAGCCCACCAACGTCGCTGCGCCGGCAACCAACATCAGCGCTTTGGTCCGCATGAGCGCCGTAATCGACACGAGCACGATCGAAACCTCAAAGAGCGTCGCCGCGATTTCGTGGGACTCGTAAGAGCGCATAAATCGCTCCGACTGCGCCGCATGTTTTTCGGACGTCTCGGCATAGGCGGCCGCCTGCGCGCCGACGTGCTTGGCTTGTGCATCCTCTCGCGTGGCGATCTGCTGCATCGGCTTCTTCGCGGAGGCCTGTGCCGCTCCGGCGACCAGCAAGGCTTGATAGATGTGAACTTTGATCCGCTTGGCTTCGTAGTACGCGTACTGGTCCGACGCCTTGGATTGATAGAGTATGGCCTCGTTTTTCTGTGCAAGCCCCGAGATCGAGCTGTGGTTGGCAAAAAGCGTCGCAAGCGCCGCCAGCACAGCGATGACTGCGGCCGAAACGGGCACGAGCTTTTCGCCTTCAAGCAACGAAGCGTTGCGCTCTTGAACTTCGCTTAATGCGTGCGAGGCATTGAATTCCGCCACCGACGACCTCCGGCCGTTCCGCTTCTACCCTTAAACGACGCGTTCCCTAGGGAACGATGACTGCGGCGCCGCGTACGCGATCGGAGCGCACTGCATCGAGCGCTTGCGCAGCATCCATCAAGGAATAGGGTGTGACGCTTGCACGGACACCGGCGGAGGCGGCGAGCGCCAAAAATTCCGTAGCGTCTTGCCGCGTCATATTCGTCACGCTACAAATGCGGCGTTCCCCCCAGAGCAGCCGGTCGTAGTCGAATGCCGGCATGCGATCGAGGTGAATGGCGTTGATTGCGACCACGCCGCCTCTGCGCAGAGCGCCCAGCGCAGCGATCACCACATCGCCTGCCGGCGCAAAGGTGATTGCACGGTCCAACGCTTTTGGTGGAACGTCGAGCGCGCCGCCAACCCAAACCGCGCCCAGCGCGCGCGCTAAATTGCGATGTTCGTCGCCGCGCGTGGCTACATAGATTTCGCATTTCCACGCCCGCAAGACTTGCGCCGTCAGATGCGCCGACGCGCCGAAGCCGTAGAGCCCGATGCGTTCGCCTTCTTGCACGCCGGCGACGCGAAGCGCACGGTACCCGATGATGCCGGCGCAGAGCAGCGGCGCCGCCGCTTCATCCGAAATTTCCGGCGGAATCGGAAATGTAAAATCCGCACGCGCCGTTGCGAATTCGGCGTAACCGCCGTCGCGATCGTATCCGGTGAAGGTTGGAGCGTCGCACAAGTTTTCCGCGCCGTTTAAGCAGTAGCGGCACGTTCCATCGACGCCTCCCAGCCATGAGACGCCGACGCGCGCACCGAGCTGCGGGGTTGCGGAACCGGAGTTTTGCAGCACCTCGCCGACGATTTGATGACCGGGAACGATCGCCGAATGATGCGGAGCAAGTTCCTCATCAACGACGTGCAAGTCGGTGCGGCAAACTCCGCACGCCCGAACCTTCAGCAGCACCTCGCCTTGCGCCGGCCGCGGTTTCGCGCGCTCTTCCAAAGCGAGGTCGCCACGGTGGCCGCTCCGGTGTACCGCCGACTTCATCGGGCACGACGCATTTCTACCGCGGACGCGTAGGCCAAGAAAACGGCAAGCCACCACACTACCCGACGCATCGAGGCACTACGTACCCAGGCCGATAACTCTGCGCACCGTGCGATCGCGCGGAGTCGTCCCCGAGTCGGCGCTGGAGTATCATGCGCGGCATCGCCCCGCCGCCTTGATCGTTCAGCGTCAGGGTGAAGTGATCGTTGAACGCTACGATGCCGCGATGGCGCCCGACAAAGCGCACCCGCTGTACAGCGGGACGAAAAGTTTTTGGGGGATTGCCGCGCTGTGCGCGCAAGAAGACGGCATTCTGACGATCGACGAACGCGTCGGCGAAACGTTCGAAGAGTGGAATGTGGGCATCAAGTCCGCCGTTACGCTGCGGCAGCTGCTCCAACTCACGGCGGGGATTCCCTTCGGCGGATTAGGCAAGACCGTTCCCGTCTACGAGCGTGCGCTGCGCAGCGACGTGGTGGCGCAACCGGGAACGCGCTTTACCTACGGCGGCATCGCCCTGCAGATCTTCGGGGCGGTGTTGGCGTGTAAATTGACGGCGCAAAAGGAAACGCCCCACGAGTACCTCCGGCGGCGGGTTTTGGAACCGGCAAATGTGCGCATTGACGCGTGGCGTACCCTCGCCGACGGCACGCATCCTCTTCCGACCGGCGCATCGTTACGCGCGCGAGCGTGGTTGCGTTTCGGCGAGTTCGTCGCATCCAACGTCGAACGGTTTGCCGATTCACTTCGCGGATCCGAAGCGAACCCGCGGTACGGCCTCTGTTGGTGGCTGGCGCCTGCAGGCGCTCCGCGCGATCTGTTCTATGCGAGCGGCTCCGGCGGACAGGCGCTGTACGTCGTTCCCTCGGAAAACACCATTGTCGTCCGTTATGGCGAGGGCGGCTCGTTCAAACACGACGCCTTCTTGAAACGCTTTTTCCCTTAGGAAGGCGCAGCTCTTCGAGTTCCCGCCGATTGGTGCGCATGCCGAACAGGGCGATCGTCACGGCGACGATCGCCATCGCAAGCGCGATGACGGCAAAAACGCCGGGTACGCCGTACGAACGCAGCAGCGCAGCGATCAAAAAGCCGACGAAAATCGAGCTGAAGCGGCTCCAAGCGTAGACAAAACCGATGGCTTGCGCCCGGATGCCGGTTGGAAACAACTCTGCTTGATACGCGTGAAACGCGCACGAGAACCACGCGTTGGCAAGCGTAATCGCACTGCCGAGAATCAGAATGGCCGCAGGCGAACGCGCATGGCTAAACAGTACGCCGGAGATCGCAATCGTGCAGGCAAGCCAGACGATCTGCCATTTGCGTTCCGCCCGATCGGCAAAGTGCATTGCCAGCAATGGTCCCGCCGGATTCACGATCGCGATGATAAACGTGTAGAGGAGCGACTTGACGAAGCCCACGCCTTCGCTCGCGAGCAAAATCGGGATCCAGGAAGCAAAGCCGTAAAACCCGATAGTTTGCGCGAAGTTGAAAACGACCAGCATGACCGTTCGCGTGCGGTACGGCGGGCGAAAGATACGCCGCCATGCCGCAGCGCCGGCAGCAACCGTTGAGGCCCGTGCCCGAAGCCATCGTTCCGACTCGGGCAAGCCTCGGCGAAGCCAGAGCACCAACAATGATCCGGTCGAACCGACGAGCGCGACGTACCGCCATCCCGCAAAACCGCCGATCGTGCGTGGCACGAGAAAGTATGCCAGAAGCGCGGCTGTCGGAATCGCAAAATATCCGACGAACTGTGAAAAAGCGATCCAGTACCCGCGCTGATCTTTCGGAGCAACTTCCGAGATGTACGCATCGATCGTCACCAGCTGCACGCCGATGCCGACTCCGGCGATGAAGCGCCAGAGATCGATGAGCGCGCTCGAAGACGAGAATGCCATGGCCGCGTTTGCGAGAGAATACCACAGCAGGGAAAACGTGAAGGTCGTCTTACGTCCAAAGCGATCCGAAATCCAGCTGAAGATGAGCGTTCCGGCGAACATGCCGGCGAAGCCGGCCGAGATGAAACTAGCAAGCCCCCGAACCGCAAACGGCGACGCCGACGTCGGCACGAACAGGCCCGCTCGCACGAGCCCGAGTGCGATATACGCCGTCATGAAGAGATCGTAGAGTTCGAACCATCCGCCGAGCGAGATGCGAAGCATGTTGCGTCGCAACATACTTGCCGTCTCGCTCATGCGGATTGAACGCTACGGGTTGCTGTTGCCGGAGGCCACCGCCGGTCGTTGAAATTTGACCTCCAGCACGGTCCCTGCTGGCACGGAGATGTCGGTCTTCAGCGTCTGCGAAAGGGCGTATCCACCGACGGCGCCCATCAGTCCGCCGTGGCTTTTCCCGGTGTGTTTGGCGACTTCATGTCCCGCTACGGCGCCGCCGACCATCATCCCTAACGTGCGTAAGCGGTGGCTCTTGGGCTCGAACGCCTTCATCGATTCAAGCTTCACGTCGATCGGCGCCTTGGTTCCGTCGGGCATACGAATGTCGTCGAAGACGAGCGTGAGCGCGGGCTTGCGCATCGGCCCTGCGGAGCGGACGTCTTCCACATGTCCATCGATCGCGGAGCCGTGCAGTGCGGGATTCCGATGAAACAGCGTATCGGTTTGCACGAGCGTAAACGTGTCGCCGTCGTGCGAACTCTTGGTGCCGATCGGCTGTTGCAGCTTCCCGTAAAAGTCCGTACCGGCCGTCACCACCACACTCCCTCCGCTCGTTCCGGCGGCATTTGAGCCGGCGCTTCGCGTCGTGACGTTCGAATGGTGACCGCAGGCCGCCAGCGCGGCGGTCAATAGCGCGCCGAGCGCGACGCTCGATAATCCTGTTTTGAGTCCTTGCTGCAGCATGCTTTCTTCCCCCTTAAACGTGTGGACCGACGTCTCGCTCCGCAAGTTTGCCCAAATTCTGAATCACGATGAGCGCGACGATCGTGATCACGACGGCGTAGAGCAGCTCCGCCCACACTCCCGCCCCTGCCTTCAGGAAAAGCGCAATGAGATCGGTGATAAACTTATTCCAAGCCAACGCCGCGATCAATCCGAACGCGGCCGTTGCCAGGGCGATCATCGTGCCTAAATACGACGGCTTGACTTCCATTTTGCCCCTCCAATAATGCGCGAGTATCCGTGCGATTTATTGGACGGTCACCATGCCGTCAATTCCTCCAAGCCCAGCCGCTTTGAGCGAATCGGAGAGCGGGGTCAGCGTCCCGCGGACGAACGAGTTATAGCGATCGAGTGCCGCGCGATACTCAATATCGTAACGGCGGGCATACTCCAGGAGCGCGGCCGTCGGCGGGTTCTGCGCCGAGCCGAAGCCGGCGCGTGGGATATCTTCGCGCAGCTTGCCGGGCCGCTGCAATGAATCTTCGCCGTTTTGATAGTTTGCGGTAAAGGCATCGAAGATGGCAGCCCGGTCAGCCTGCGCGGCGCGAATGCGCGATGCGAGCGCAGCGTTTGCGGCGGCTTTTCCGAGCGCCCGCTGCAGCGAGGCCCGCTGCGAGTCGAGGTGATTGAGCACGGTGTTGATCGTGCCTTCCACGTCAAAATACTTCTTGGCGAAATCGTGCGCGGCGACGAGTTCGGCTTGCGAATAGGGATTTAGCGGGTCTTTCGCAACGGTGAAGCGCTGTTCGAACGTTTTTCCGTCCAAGCGAATTCGTGCGACGTATCTCCCAGGTGCCACGAGCGCACCGACTTGGGGCCCGCGAAATTGCGCGCGGGCGGCTCCCGTCCACTGCGGTGGTCCATCTTCGCGCAAATCCCAAATCGCGCGATTGATCCCGCGCTCGTTCGGGACGCCCGGCCCGGCGGTTGGGCCGAAGAACTCTGCTTCCGGCGCCTGCGCGGCTCCCTTGCGAGTAGGATGCATGTGCCTGATCACGCGTCCGCTCACATCCAAAATCTCGATGGAGGGGCCGAACGCCGGCGCTTGGGCCTGGTAGAAGTCGATCACCGCACCGGCCGGCGGATTCTGTCCCGAGAAGCGTGTGTACAGTCCTTCGTCGTTGGCATGCGTGATGTATTCGTATGCCGTGCGCGGCTTGAAGAGCATCGCTCCCGAAGCGCGCGCCTGCGGCAGATCTTGGACGGCTGAAATGTCGTCTAGAATCCAGAGATCGCGGCCGTGCGTCGCGATCGCGAGATCGTTGAACTGCGGCTGTTCCCTGATGTCTCGCACCGACACGGGCGGCAAGTTGGAGCGGAAGTCGGCCCAGTGTGCGCCGCCGTCGTATGAAATCCAAACGCCGTTTTCCGTTCCGGCAAAGACCAGGTTTGCATTGCGCCGGTCCGGTCGCACGGTGCGCACGTACTGGTTTGGCGGTAAACCGCTCGTGATCTTCGTCCACGTGGCGCCGTAATCGCGGGTGACGTAGAGATAGGGCGCGTAATCGCCCAGGCGATGGTTGTCGAAGATTGCATACGCTGTGCCCGACGCGAGCGGGGAGGGCGCGACGGTTTCAACGCGCGCAAACTCCGGCGCACCGCGCGGCGTCACATTGCGCCAGCGCCGGCCTTCGTCGCGCGTCATCTGCACGAGTCCATCGTCGGTGCCGACCCAAATCTCGCCCGCGTGCAGCGAAGAGCCTTCGATGTAAAGGATGTTGTCGGAATACTCGGCGCTCGACACGTCGATCGCCAGAGGTCCCCCGGCGGGCTGCTGGTGCGCCTTGATGTTGCGCGTCAGGTCCGGACTAATCGGCCTCCAGTGCACGCCGCGGTCCTGCGACGCAAACACGACGTTTCCACCCAGCCACAACAGATGCGGGTTCCAGGGCGCAAACGCGATAGGCGAATCCCAATTAAACCGATACTTCCTATTGTAAAGGGCGAAGTCGTTACGGCTGAAATCGAAGTACGGTTGCACGTAGCGAACGCTTTGCACCCGCTTGTCGTAGATGCCGATGTCGCCTTGTTGCGAATCAGACAGGATGAAACGGCTGTTGGACGGATCGGGAACCGCCCACATTCCGTCACCCCCGGCCACGCTGCGCCAATCGTCATCCAGAATGCCTTCCCGGTTTCGCGAATTCGTCGGGGCGCAGAATGCGTTGTTGTCCTGAAGCGGCGCGCATGCCCAATAAGGATTTTCGTGCAGGGAAAGCCCGACATGGTAGACTTGGCCAATCGCTAAATTGCGGGAAAAACTCCATGTTTTGCCGCCGTCGAGCGTTACGGCATAGCCGCCATCCTCGCCGACGATCATACGATTACGGTCATTGGGCGCAATCCACATCGCATGGTAGTCGACGTGCACGCCGGGAGCGATCGCAGCAAAATGGCGGCCGCCGTCGGTGCTTTGGGCCAGCTCGTTAGAGATGCCGTAGAGGTGGTTTTCGTTCGATGGATCGATCGCGACGTGCGTAAAGTAGAACGGACGCTGGTCCACCAGCGTATCGTTGCTGACCAGCGTCCAATTCGTGCCGCCGTCATCGCTTCGCCACAGAATACCGCCCTTCGCTTCGATGATTGCGTACACGCGCTTGGAGTCGCTCGGCGCGACGGCGATGGCGATGCGTCCGGTTTCCCCCGTTGGCAGACCGTGGCCGGTCAGCCGAGTCCAGGTGCGTCCGCCGTCGGCGGAGCGATACAGTCCGTCTTGCGGGCCGCCGCTATGGAAGGTCCACGGCAGACGGCGGAACTGCCACATACCGGCGTAGAGAATCGCCGGATCGTGTGCGTCCATGGCAAGGTCGGAAGCGCCGCTCTGCGGGCCGATATAGAGCGTTTTGGTCCACGTGCGCCCACCGTCGTCGCTCACATAGACGCCGCGATCGGCGCTGTCTTTGAACGGATCGCCGAACGCGCCGGCAATCACGTGACTTGGATTGCGGGGATCGATCAGGATTCGCGAAAAGGACCACACGCCGCGCAAGCCCATGTTCGTCCAACTTTTGCCGCCGTCGCTCGACTTGTAGACGCCGTCGCCGTAGCTGACGTCGTTGCGCGGATTTGATTCACCCGTCCCGACCCAGACGACGTTCTCGTTTGTGGGATCGATGGTCACCGCACCGATTGCAGAAACATCCTGCTTGTCGAACACCGGCGTCCAAGTCGCCCCGCCGTTGACCGTTTTCCAGACGCCGCCGCCGGCCGTTCCGATGTAGTACAGGTTGGCGTCCGAAGCCGTGCCCGCCACGGCGGGAACGCGTCCTCCCGCGACGGCGGGACCGATCGACCGCCACTTCAGCCCGGATTCTGCGGGATCGGCGAAAGCGCTGCGGGCGCAAACCGCAACGCAGATGGTTGCGGCAAGCAGTGCGCTTGCCTTCATCGTTTAAATCCCCGCGCTGACCGGCGGCGCAGCCGTGATGGGCTTGAGTCCAGCCTGTTGCAGGGCGGTATTGAGCGAACGCAGCGATTGCGCGAACGCGTTGTAGCGGCCGACGGCCGAACGGAGCGCGACGTCAATCCGGGCGCCGTATGCGGCAACCGCCGGCGTCACAACGCCCTGTCCGAAAAAACTCAAACCTTGCATGTCTTCACGCAGCGCGCCGGGGCGTTGGATCGAATCTTCGTCGTTGTGGTAGTCCGCGGTAAGCACGTGGAACACCGCGTCGCGCTGCATGAGGGCTGCGGTAATCTGCCCTTGGAGCGCCGCATCGGCCTTTGCTTTCTGGTTCGCTGCGGCGGCGTTCAACTGTTTCTTGGCGTCATCCAAGTTGTTCAGCATCGTATCCACCGTTGAAAATTCGTTAAAGTACTTCTTCGCAAACGTATAACTGCGCACGTACACTCCTTGCGTGAAGTGCGAACGTGGATCGGGCTTGACGGTGAACGGTTCGCGATACGTACGGCCTCCCACCGTCATCAAAACGGTGTAACGCCCCGGCGGAAGGTAAGGCCCTTCGTCGGGACCTTGGTACTGCGGCTTTGCGGCGCCATACCACTTCACCGGCCCGTCCGCTTGAAAATCCCAAACAAAGCGGTTGATGCCTTGTTTGTTCGTCACCCATGGCTCTTGTTTGCCGCTGAATGTCGTGCGATTTCCGGACGCGGTTCGCAGCGCCTTTCCGCTTGCGTCAAGAATCCGGATCACCGGCGGGTTTTTCGCGGGGCTCTTCTGATAGAAGTAGATCATTGCGCCGTACGGAGGGTTTTCGCCGGCGTAGTCGGTGTACGTCCCCTCATCGTCTGAATGTTGCGAATACTGGTATGCCGTGCGCGGCGCCAGCACGAACGAACCCTGCGCGATACCGCGCTGGAGCGCACGCAGAGGCCGCACGTCGTCCATGATGTAGAGCGAGCGCCCGTGGGTGGCGATCACGAGATCGTCCCACTTGGGCTGAAAGCGGATGTCGCGAACGGACACCGTCGGAAGGTTGTTGCGGAAATCTTGCCAGTCTGCGGCCCCGATCGAACGAAATCCACATTCCGGCCTCGGTTCCGGCGTACACGATGTTCGAATCGTGCAAGTCTTCCCGGACGGCTCGAACGTACTGATCCGGCGGCAAATTACTGCTGATCGACGACCACGTCTCACCGAAATCGTGGGACACGAAGACGTACGGCTTGAAGTCACCGGAACGGTGGCGGTCGATGTTCACGTAGACGACGCCGTCCCGGATCGCTGAAGGCGCCACCGTTTCAACCCGCCCGTACGGCGGCACGCCGCGCGGCGTCACATTCTTCCACCGGCGGCCGCCGTCACGGGTGAGTTGCACGAGCCCGTCGTCTGTCCCGACCCAGATCTCGCCTTTGCGCAGCGTCGATCCCTCGATGTCGAGAATCGTGTCCGAGTACTCCGCTCCGGAAACGTCGTGCGTAATGGGACCGCCTGATGGAATTTGGTGCTGCTTATCGTTTAAGGTGAGGTCCGGGCTGATCGCACGCCAATGGACTCCGCGATCGGTGGTTTGAAAGATCACGTTGCCGCCGTACCAGCCGATGTGCGGATTCCACGGTGCAAACGCGATCGGCGAATCCCAGTTAAAACGGTACTTGCTTTTGGCGAGATCGTAGCTTTCGGAACCTGTCTGCAGATACGGCTGAGCGAAGACGGCGTCTTGCGTTCGCTTGTTGTAGATGAACAGTGCGCCGTTTTCGGAGTCGCTCCAGAGCCAATCGGGATCCGCAGGATCGGGGACGGCCCATTCGCCGTCGCCGCCGGTCGACTGAACCCAATACTTGTTCAGCAGACCGGATGGATCCAATGAGTTGGAGGGACCGCACCAAGCGCTGTTGTCTTGCCAGCCGCCGCAGACCCAATACGGATTTTCATTAGAAGTCGCGACGTGGTAGACCTGACCTATCGGAATATTTCTGCCGAAAAACCAATGCGCTCCACCGTCCACGGTGCGCGCGAAACCGCCGTCCTCTCCGACGATGATCCGCGATGGGTCATTGGGCGCGATCCAAATGGCGTGGTAGTCCACGTGAACGTCGCGCGCGATCTCCGTAAACTTTTTTCCGCCGTTGGTAGAAACCGCAAGCGCTTCGGAAACGGCGTACACCCTGTTCGGATTCTTCGGATCGACGGCGACGTGCGAAAAATAAAAGGGACGTTGATCGACCAGCGTGTCGTTGCTGACCATGGTCCACGTTCTGCCGCCGTCGTCGCTGCGCCAGAGGATGCCGGATGCCGATTCGATCAGCGCATAGACCCGGTTGCCGTCGCTCGGTGCGACGGCAAGTCCGATGCGCCCGGTGATCCCCGCGGGAAGCCCGTTACCGGTTAAGCGCATCCACGTGCGGCCGCCGTCGGTTGATTTGTACAAGCCGTCGTCCGGGCCGCCGCTGGTGAACGTCCAGGGGCGCCGCAAAAAGTGCCAGATGCCGGCGTAAACGACGTTCGGATTCTGCACGTCCAACGCAAGGTCGGAAACGCCGCTTTGATCGCTGACGAACAGCGTGCGGCTCCACGTAGCGCCGCCGTCGTCGGTAACGTAGACGCCGCGTTCGCTGCTCGGCCCGAAAACGTCGCCGAGCGCGCCGGCGATCACGTGATTCGGATTGCGCGGATCGATCAGAATGCGGGCAATGTGGCGCGTGCCGTGAAGGCCCACGTTTTTCCATGTTTTGCCGCCGTCCGTGCTCTTGTAGATTCCGTCACCGTAGCTGACGTCGTTGCGCGGATTGCTTTCGCCGGTGCCGACCCAAACGATGTCGTTGTTTTTCGGATCGATCGCAACCGCGCCAATGGCGGCGACCTTCTCCTTTTCAAAGACGGCTTGCCACGTCTCGCCGCCGTCCGACGATTTCCAAACGCCGCCGCCGGCGCTGCCGAGATAGTAGAGGTTGTGGTCCGTCGCCGAACCGGCGACTGCAGCCACACGGCCTCCCGGAAGCGCCGGGCCGATTTCGCGCCACTCCATGTTTCCGTAAGGAGGCCCGGGAGTTGGCGACGCAGTTGCACTCGGAACCGGCGACGGTTTACCGGGGGGATGCGTCGGCAGCGGCAGCGCCTGCTTTGCCGGCGCCGGCGTGGGAGTCGGCTGGGCCTCTCCCGGCGCGACACAAAAAAGGCCGCACGTCATAACGGCGGCCATAAAAAAAATGCGGCGCATCATGCGGCGAGCGTTCAGCGCAAGCGCCGGAACTTCATCCACGCCGTTACGTCAGCAGCCGTGCGGCTGTCGCGGAACGTCAACGCTGCGCGCCTCCGCGTCCATGCATCGACCGATCGTAGGCGGGGACGTTCACGTGATAGGCCCACCACTGCGAAAACCCGACCGCCGCGAAGAGCAGCACGAAAAACGCGACGAGTCCAATGGCCCAAGCTCGTCTGGCTTTCGGCGTCATCGCAGAGCGCTGCATCCGCACGCCTTCTTGCATGCTCACAAGTGCGCATCCCTGGCAGGGGCCTTCGCGCCGGCAGCGTACCGCCGCGTGAATGACGCGCATGCTTCCCATTTTGATTGGGTCGGTGATGCTTTGTTGCATGACCCCGGCTCGTGCGGCGCAGACCGCTGCGGCAAGCGATCCGCAAGCGGTCACCGCCTACGCCCACGTGCTGCATCGCATCAATCCGCAGCTTCCGGCGTGGCAAAGCCGCGATCTCGCGCACCATCTTCTCGTCAACGCCAATCGCTGGAAAATAGACGCCAACATGCTGGTCGCCCTGGTCACGGTCGAATCGTCCTGGCATACTCACGCTCGGTCGTGGGCCGGCGCCGTGGGATTGGGTCAGCTGATGCCTTCCACCGCCCGTACGCTGCGCGTCAATCCGCGCGACCCGTATCAAAACTTACAAGGCGCTGCGCGCTACCTCTACCGGATGCTGACGAAGTTTTCCGGTTCGTCGGATCGCTATGCGCTTGCATTCGCCGCGTACAACGCCGGGCCGAAAGCGGTCGAGGAGTTCGGCGGCATTCCGCCGTTTGCCGAAACGCAAAACTACGTGGTCAAAGTGATGCGCGCTTGGCAGCACATCCGCCGAGCCGTGCGCGTGCGCAAGAGCCTGACGAAAACGGCGCTTGCCGAAATGCCGCCCGAGGTCGAGTACTGGACGCGTTAGACTAGAGCACGAACATTCCCACCGCCGCCGATCCCATCAACACGAACGTCAGCCAAGCCCAAAAGTTTGCCAGCGGCGACGCGCGCCAGCGTCCTAAACGCCGCGCGTCGTTCGCCAAGCGGATCAGAATGAAGATCAACGGCACCGAAACGATGCCGTTGAGCACGGCGGACCAGTACAGCGCGCGAATGGGATCGATGTGCGTGAAGCTCATCGCTACCCCGATGGCGATTCCGGCAGCAACCGCGCCGTAAAATCGCGGCGCGCGGCTGACGCTGTCGTCCAGACCACCGCGTTCGCGCGCCCAGAATATCTCCGTCGCAACATAAGCGGAGGAACCCGTGAGCGCGGGGATCGCGAGCAGTCCCGTCCCGACCATGCCCAAGGTGAACAGCAGCGAGGCGAATCTTCCGACGAGCGGCTGGAGGGCTGCAGCAGCATCCTGCGCGGTTTGAATGTGCGTCTTGCCATGCGCGAAGAGCGTCAGCGCAGTCGTGACGATGATGAAGAACATCACCGCGTTTGAGAGAATCATGCCCGCATTCACGTCGAAATGCGTTTCGTGGATCTCTTCGGACGTCGCACCTTTGCGTGAAGCCACCGTCACGCGGCCCATGCATTTTTGTTCCTCGACCTCCAGATCGGACTGCCAAAAGAACAGATACGGCGTAATGGTCGTTCCCAAAACGCCGACCATCGTCGTCAGCCATGTTTTGCTCAACTGCACCTGCGGCACGACGACGTGGCGCAGCACATCGGCCCAGTTCGGCCGGACGATGAACGCCGTAATGATGTACGCAAAGAGCGAGAGCGTCAGGAACTTGATCCCCGAGGCTAATTTACGATAGGACAGATACAGCATCGCGCCCACGAGAACGGCGCCGAAAAAAGGCACCCATGCCAGGGTTGGAATCGCCGGCATCACCATGTGTGCCGACGCTCCCATTCCGGCAAAGTCGGCGCCGGCGTTGAAGGTGTTGGCCGCGATCACCGCTGCCGCTATTGGGTACGCGATCCAAGCGGGGACGGACTTGCGGATGTTCGTCGCTAAGCCCGCGCCCGTCACCATTCCGATACGCGCGCACATGCCTTGAATCACGGCCATCATCGGCGTCGTCACCGCCGCAAGCCAAAGCATCGACAGACCGGTCGAAGCGCCGGCAACGGAATAGGTCGAGATGCCCGATGGGTCGTCGTCGGCGGCGCCGGTGATCAGGCCGGGACCGAGGGCAGTGAGTCGACGCCAGAGCGTCGGTTTGGCTTCAGGCGCGCTCTTGCGGCGGGCGGCCACGCGTGCGCTTGCTTGCGCGCTCATTGCGTGCATTATGCCCGTCGGCGGTGTCGCGTAACGCGACGGCCGAAGAAAAAACTACGTCTTTACGTAGAGCTCCCCACCTGAGCGCGCAAACTCGGCCGACTTTTCGGCCATTCCGGTTTGCGCGTACTCGCGCACCTCTTGCGTGATCTTCATCGAGCAGAAATGTGGGCCGCACATCGAGCAGAAGTGCGCGACCTTCGCACCTTCCGCGGGCAGCGTTTCGTCGTGAAACTCCCGCGCGGTTTCCGGATCGAGCGACAGGTTGAATTGGTCTTCCCACCGGAACTCGAAACGCGCTTTGCTCAGGACATCGTCCCAGTGCCGTGCGTTCGGATGCCCCTTGGCGACGTCGGCCGCGTGCGCGGCGATCTTATACGCGATGACGCCGTCTTTGACGTCCTTTTTGTTCGGCAATCCCAAATGTTCCTTAGGCGTTACGTAACAGAGCATCGCCGTGCCGAACCAACCGATCATCGCGGCGCCAATCGCGCTGGTGATGTGATCGTAGCCGGGGGCGATGTCGGTTGTCAGCGGTCCCAGCGTGTAGAACGGCGCCTCACTGCAGATTTCCAGTTGCTTGTCGACGTTCTCTTTGATCAGGTGCATCGGTACGTGTCCCGGGCCTTCGATCATCACCTGGACGTCGTGCTTCCAAGCAATCTGCGTCAATTCACCCAGTGTTTCCAGTTCCGCGAACTGCGCTGCATCGTTAGCATCAGCGAGGCATCCCGGGCGCAAGCCGTCGCCGAGCGAGAAAGCGACGTCGTATGCCTTCATGATCTCGCAGATCTCTTCGAAATGCGAGTAGAGGAAGTTCTCTTCGTGGTGCGCGAGGCACCATTTGGCAAGAATCGAGCCCCCGCGTGAAACGATTCCCGTGACGCGTGCCGCCGTCAGCGGAATATAACGCAGCAGCACGCCGGCGTGAATGGTGAAATAGTCGACACCTTGTTCGGCTTGCTCGATCAGCGTGTCGCGGTAGAGCTCCCACGTAAGCTTTTCGGCTTTGCCGTGAACTTTTTCCAGCGCTTGATAGATCGGCACCGTTCCGATGGGGACCGGCGCATTTCGCAAAATCCACTCACGCGTTTCATGAATGTTCTTGCCGGTCGAAAGATCCATCACCGTGTCGGCGCCCCAGCGCGTCGCCCAGGTCATCTTTTCGACCTCTTCTTCGATCGTTGAGGTGACAGCCGAGTTGCCGATATTTGCGTTGATCTTCACCAGAAAGTTGCGGCCGATAATCATCGGTTCGCTTTCAGGATGATTGATGTTTGACGGTATGATCGCTCTTCCGCGCGCGACCTCGGTGCGGACAAATTCCGGCGCGACGCCCTCTCGTATGGCGATGAACTCCATCTCGGGTGTGACGATGCCTTTGCGCGCATAATGCATCTGCGTAACGTTCGCGCCCGGCTGAGCGCGCCGCGGCCTGCGTCCGTTGCGAAATCGCAAAGCGTCCAGCTCGGGCATAGCGTCGCGGCCCCGGCGGTAGATCGAAGTCGGCGCCGGCAGTTCCTCGGTATCGCGACGCTCCAGAATCCACTGTTCACGTAGCGGCCGCAATCCGCGATGAACGTCGGTTGCGACGTCGGGATCCGTGTATGGGCCGCTGGTGTCATACAGCGTGTGCCGCTCACCGTTGCTGAGCGCAATCTCGCGCACGGGCACGCGAATCTCCGAACGCGTTCCTGCAACGTATCTCTTGCGCGAATCGATCATCGTGAGCTCCTTCCTACGCCGGCATTACCCGGATCAGGTTGTGCGGTCGGTTCGCTACCCTCTCAGCCCGCAGCAAGAACGGCGAGCTCCCGCGTGTGTCGTAATCTTACCCTCGCGCAGTCGTGGTTTCCCCTTTCGGCCCAAACACCGGGCCGCTCCATGGACGACAACGAAACCGGGCGGGTGCTCACTGAGCGCATATCGCAGCCGAATGCCGCTTCCGCTCTCCCGTATCTTACTCTCGCTCTCGCGCAGATCGCGGTCGGCGCCGCGGCGATCTTTGCGCGTTACGGCTTAAGCGGCGCCGCGCCGCTTGCGGTTGCCGCGTCGCGCCTCGCGATCGCGGCAGTATTGCTGCTCGCTTTGGCCGCCGTTTATCGGGCCTTCCCCTCTGGTTTCCTTCGCAGTCCGAAACTGACGATTTTCATCGCAGCCGGCATTGCCCTCGCCATTCACTTCGCGAGCTGGATATGGTCGCTGCAATACGTCAGCGTCGCGGTCTCGACGTTGCTGGTAGCCACCACCCCGATTTGGACTGCCGCGTACGACGCGCTCATCGATCGCCGCTCGATCGGGGCGAGCGGCGTTGCCGCTTTTGCCGGCGGGGCAATCGGGTTGGTGCTGGTGCTTCGCAACCATGCATCGGCGCCGCCGATCGCGGGGCACGCGGCACTCGGGGCAGCGCTTGCGTTGCTCGGCGCACTTGCCATAGCCGCATACTTCATTCTGATCCGGTCCGTGCGTGCGGCCTTCGGCACGCGAGCGATCGTCACGCAGACGTACACGGTGGCCGCCCTGGCGTTGGTCGCTGCCGCCGCGATCGCGGGCCAGCGGCCTCCGGCATTGAGCGACGCCGCGGCATGGGGCGGCATCCTTGCCATGGCGCTGGTTTCCCAACTTCTCGGGCATACGGCGCTCAACGCCGCATTGCGATGGTTCTCCGCAAGCGCGGTCGCATTTTCAACCTTGCTCGAACCGGTGATCGCCGCACTTCTCGCGTTCTGGCTTTTCCGCGAACGTCTCAACGGCAGCGCAATGGCGGGCGGCGTGCTGATCTTGCTGGCGATTGGCACGTTTCTAAAGTATGAATCACAGCGGGGGAACGAGCGCTCCGGAATGAAGCCGCAAGTATGACTTCGATCATCTCGCGGCCGGTGGCTCAGACGCCGATGCGTGAACCCGATCCGCTTGAAACTCGAGAGTGGACGGAGGCTATGGAAGGCGTGCTCGCCCGCGAAGGGCCGGCGCGCGCGCAAGAACTTATCGGGTCGCTCGTCGACGTGGCGCAGAGAGGCGGAGCGCACGTTTCGCTCGGTCTTTCGTCACCGTACATCAACACGATTCCGGCCTCGGAGCAGGAACCGATGCCGGGCAATGATGCGCTTGAAACTCGCATCCGTCATTACGTGCGTTGGAACGCGATGGCGATGGTCGCACGCGCAAACAAGGAGTCGTCCGAACTGGGCGGCCACGTCGCGAGCTTCGCTTCCGCCGCAACGCTGTACGATGTCGGCTTCAACTATTTTTTCCGCGCGCCGGCGGAAACGTCGGGCGGCGACTTGATCTATCTCCAGGGACATTCCGCTCCGGGATTTTATGCGCGCGCATTTTTGGAGGGACGAATCAGCGCCGAACAGCTCGAGTGCTTCCGCAGGGAAGTGGACGGCAAAGGCCTTTCGTCGTATCCGCATCCGTGGCTCATGCCGGATTTCTGGCAGTTTCCAACGGTCTCCATGGGCCTCGGGCCGATCATGTCGATCTACCAAGCGCGCTTCATGCGCTACCTCCACGATCGCGGAATCATCGACGCGGGCGACCGCAAGGTTTGGGCATTCTTAGGCGACGGCGAAATGGACGAACCCGAGTCGTTGGGCGCCATTTCGCTCGCGGGCCGCGAACGGCTCGACAATCTGATCTGGGTGATCAACTGTAACCTGCAGCGTCTCGATGGCCCGGTGCGCGGCAACGGCAAGATCATCCAGGAGTTGGAAACCGTCTTCAAGGGCGCCGGCTGGAACGTCATCAAAGTCATCTGGGGAAGCAGTTGGGATCCGCTGCTGGAGCGGGATCATTCCGGTAGACTCGTCGCGCTCATGAACGAGTGCGTGGACGGCGACTACCAGACGTTCAAGGCCAACAACGGGCGCTACGTGCGCGAGCAATTCTTTGGCCGCTATCCGGAAACGGCCGAACTCGTCGCGCACATGAGCGACGACGACATCTGGGCGCTGCAACGCGGCGGCCACGATCCGCGCAAAGTTTTCGCCGCCTACCATGCCGCATTTCATCACGGCGGCGAGCCGACGGTCATCTTGGCAAAGACGATCAAGGGCTACGGCATGGGGGAGTCGGGCGAGGCGCAAAATATCGCGCATCAAGCCAAGAAGATGAAAGTGGAGTCGATGCGCGCGTTCCGCGATCGTTTTCACTTGCCGATCCCGGACGAGCAAGTCGAGCACCTTCCGTTTTTCCGGCCGTCGGAAAACAGTCCCGAGATGCAGTACTTGCGCGATCTCGTCAAGCGGCGCGGGTACATTCCGTCCAGGCGTACGAAGGCTCAGCCCGTCGAAGTGCCGCCGCGCAGCGCGCTAGACCCCAGTTTCAAGAGCACGGGCGATCGTGAGATCTCTACCACGATGGCGTTCGTACGCGTCTTGAGCGCGCTCGTCAAAGATCCGAATATCGGCGGACGCATCGTGCCGATCGTCGCAGACGAGTCGCGAACCTTCGGCATGGAAGGCATGTTCCGTCAGCTCGGGATCTACTCGTCGGTCGGTCAGCTCTATCATCCGCAAGATGCCGATCAGCTGATGTGGTACCGTGAGGACCGGCAGGGCCAAATTTTACAGGAAGGGATCAACGAAGCCGGCGCGATTTCGTCGTGGATTGCGGCGGGCACGTCGTACTCGTCGCACGGCGTTGCCATGATCCCCTTCTACATCTTCTACTCCATGTTCGGGTTCCAGCGCGTCGGCGACCTCGCGTGGGCGGCTGCCGATTCGCGCACTCGCGGCTTTTTGATCGGCGGAACGTCAGGCCGTACGACGCTCAACGGCGAAGGGCTGCAGCACGAAGACGGGCACAGCCAAGTCTTCGCGTCCTTCATTCCGAACTGCGTTTCGTACGATCCCACCTATGGTTACGAAGTTGCCGTGATCGTTCAAGACGGCTTGCGACGCATGCTCGCCAATCAGGAAGACGTGTACTACTACATCACCGTGATGAACGAAAATTATCGCCATCCCGAGATGCCGGCCGGCGCCGCCGAAGGCATACTCAAGGGGATGTACCGCCTGCGTGCGTCAACCGATGACGCCGGAAAAAAGAAACGCGTCCGACTCCTCGGATCGGGATCGATTCTGCGCGAGGTGGAAGCGGCTGCCGATCTGCTGGCGAACGATTTCGGCGTCAGCGCCGACGTTTGGAGCGTGACGAGCTTCAACGAGCTGCGCCGCGACGGCATCGAAACCGAGCGGTGGAATTTGTTGCACCCGCAAGAAAAGCCGCGCCGGCCGTACGTCCAGGAATCATTGGCGCAAGGCAAGGGTCCGATCGTGGCGTCGACCGACTACGTTCGCACGTTCGCAGATCAGATTCGCCCGTATATTGCGGAGCGCTACGTCGCGCTCGGCACCGACGGCTTCGGGCGCAGCGATCTGCGGCGGAAGCTGCGCGAATTTTTTGAAGTCGATCGCCGCTACGTCGCGATTGCGGCGCTCAAAGCGCTCGCAGACGACGGCGTGGTCGATTCGGCTAAGGTGGCCCGCGCCATCGCGAAGTACGACGTCGATCCCAGCAAACCGAACCCCACGACGGTATAGCGATGAGCGATCCGGCCGAGGTGCGCGTTCCCGATATCGGCGACTTCACCGACGTGCCGGTGATCGAAGTGTTCGTGAAGCCGGGCGATACGGTGCGGGCGAACGATTCGCTGATCACGCTCGAGTCGGAGAAGGCGGCGATGGAAGTGCCGGCGACGACCGCCGGCGTTGTCAAAGACGTGAAAGTTGCCGTCGGCGACAAAGTCTCCAAAGGCTCAGTGATCGTGACGTTGGAGGCGCAAACCGCACAAACCGCGCCTGCATCTTCAGGACCGGCGCCGCAGGCCCAAGCGTCGCCCCAGCCGCCGACTGTCCCGGCGCAAAAATCGGAGCCGCTCATCGCCCCGCCGCAACCGTCTCGCGAAGGCTCGAGCGGCAACGGCGAGTTGCACGCGAGTCCATCCACGCGCCGCTTCGCGCGTGAACTTGGCGTCGATCTTCAGCGCGTCGCCGCGAGCGGTCCCAACGGACGGATCACGCGCGAAGACGTGCAGCAGTTCGTCAAGACCTCGCTGCGCAACGGCGCGGCAGCGATCGGCGGAGGATTGAACGTCGCGCCCTGGCCGAGCGTCGACTACGCGCAGTTCGGCGAGATCGAACGCGTCCCGCTCTCGAGGATCAAGAAGATTTCCGGACCGGTCCTTCACCGTAACTGGGTGATGATTCCGCACGTGACGCAGAACGATGATGCCGATGTGACGGATCTGGAAGCTTTTCGGACCAAACTGAACGCCGATCGCGCAAAAGATGGTTTCAAAGTGACGATGCTTTCGTTCTTGATCAAAGCGGCGGTCGCTGCGCTCAAAGCGTTTCCGGACTTCAACGCTTCACTGGACGGCGACGAACTCGTGCGCAAAAAGTATTACAACGTCGGATTTGCCGCCGACACGCCGGGCGGCTTAGTGGTGCCGGTGCTGCGCCAAGCCGATGCGAAAGGCATCGCCGAGATCGCACGGGAGAGCTCCGAGTTGGCTGCCAAGGCCCGCGACGGAAAACTTACTGCCGCGGAAATGCAAGGCGGCACGTTCACAATCTCCAGTTTAGGGAGCATCGGGGGAACGTATTTCACGCCGATTATCAATGCGCCCGAAGTCGCGATCTTGGGCGCTTGCCGTGCGGCAACGCGGCCGGTTTGGAACGGCTCGCAATTCGTTCCTCGCCTGATTCAGCCGCTTTCACTCTCATACGATCATCGCGTGATCGACGGAGCTGCCGCCGCTCGCTTTACCGCCTACGTCGCGAGCGTGCTTAGCGATCTGCGCCTCGCTCTAGTCTAGCAAATTCGTCGTTTATGCCGTCGCCGAACGCCGAGCGGCTCCCCACGTGCGCCGAAGGATGTTCGCGAAGCCAAACCCATAGGCGATGCTCCACGGAACAACCCAAACAAAGATTGCGAATGGAAGGAACCATCCAAAGGCCACCGCCGCAAAAACAATGAGGGCAGCACCGCCAAAAACTACCGCACGTTTAAGCGCTACCGTCCGAGACCGTTCATCGAGCACATCCGTACGAAGTACGCCGAGCGCGTAGAGCGCAGCGGTAATCGCGATGTTAAAGGCGTACAGCGCGAAATACGCCGTGTAGATGACGCGTACATCGTGTTCATCGCTGGCGAAGCGGCCGAAGACCTGCAAAAGATACACGAGCAGCCCAACGGTGGCCAGCCAAACAAAATTAAGCACGATCGCGGATTTGCTGGGAACGAACGCTTCCACGAAGAGCCGGTGGTGTGAGAACCAAAGAAGCGAAACGACTGCGAACGTCCAGAGGTAGCCGATAAGCCACCACCAGGAGCGAGTAAGATCGGCGAAGTGGCCCGGAATGGCGAGATTGAGGGTCAATTCGGCAAGCGAAAACCCAATGACGATGTCGGAGAAGCTTTCCAAGCGCCGTACCAGATGTTCGACGCCCTCTTCACGATGATGCAGCATCACGCGCTCGCAGGCGGCGTAGCACGTACTGTAAGATGCCGCCGTGGCGATAGTATTCCGCTTCGTCAGGCGTGTCGATGCGCAGGAGCACCGGAAAATCCAGCGACAATCCGTCGGGATCCACCGCCCGAACGTTCAACTGCATCAAGGGCGTAATGCCGCCTTCCAGGCCGGTGATCTCGAACGTTTCTTCGCCGCCTAATGCATACGTCGTACGATCCGCGCGATCCACGAACTCCAGCGGCAGAATCCCCATGCCGATTAAGTTGCTGCGATGGATGCGCTCGAACGACTCCGCGATCACCGCCCGGACGCCGAGCAGCGCGGGCCCTTTCGCTGCCCAGTCGCGCGACGATCCCGATCCGTACTCTTTTCCCGCGAGGATGATCAGCGGCGTTCCGTCTTCCTTGTACTTCATCGCGGCATCGTAGATCGTCATTTGTTCGCCGGTCGGCAGATACCGGGTATAGCCGCCTTCGATTCCGGGCACGATCTGATTGCGCAGCCGCACATTCGCAAACGTGCCGCGCATCATCACTTCGTGGTTCCCTCGCCGCGCACCGTACGAATTGAAATCCGCCGGTTCTATTCCGTGCGCCATGAGGTACTTGCCCGCGGCGCTGATTTTTCCGATGTTGCCGGCAGGCGAAATGTGATCGGTGGTGACGCTGTCGCCCAACACGGCAAGGACGCGCGCGCCGCGAATGTCGGATAGCGGCGGCGGCTCCGCAGGCATGCCGGCGAAGTACGGCGGCTTTTTGACGTATTCGGATTGGGGATCCCAGGCGTACCGCTCGCCTTCGGGCACCGAAAGCTTAGCCCATCGTTCGTCGCCCGTAAAGACGTCGGCATAGTTCGCTCTGAACATATCGGCGCCGATGGACGATGCGATAACTGATTCGATTTCGTCGTTGCTCGGCCAGATGTCGCGCAAGTACACCGGCGCGCCGCCGTCCGCCGTGCCCAGCGGTTCGGTCGTGAGATCGATGTCCATGCGCCCGGCCAAAGCATAAGCCACGACGAGGGGCGGCGACGCGAGATAGTTTGCGCGGACTTGCGGATGAATGCGCCCTTCGAAGTTCCGATTGCCGGAGAGTACCGCAGCAACGACGGCGTCACGCTCGCTGATCGCTTCCGCGATCGCTTCGGGCAACGGACCGCTGTTGCCGATACACGTTGTGCATCCGTACCCTACGAGATTGAAGCCTAGCTCGTCGAGATACGGCTGCAGCCCCGATTTCGCCAAGTATGCGGTCACGACTTTCGAGCCGGGCGCCAGCGACGTTTTCACCCAAGGTTTGCGTGTTAGTCCGCGCTTGCGCGCGTTGCGCGCGAGCAAGCCGGCTGCGATCAACACGGAAGGATTGCTCGTATTGGTGCAGCTCGTGATCGCGGCAATGACGACGGAACCATCGGCAACCGGCTCGTGCGCGCTCGCCGCGCCGTTGGGGGGCGCCTTGACCTCACGCGCAGCGATCCACTCGTCCATCGCCGCCAGAAACGAGCGTTTGACCTCCGGCAGCGCAACGCGATCCTGCGGGCGCCGCGGTCCCGCGAGATTCGGCTCGACGCCGCCCAGATCGAGCTCCAGCGTTTGACTGAATTCCGGATCCGCGCTGTCGTCGGTGCGGAAGAGTGACTGGGCCTTGGCGTAGGTTTCAACCAGGGCGACTTGCTCGGGCGGGCGGCCGGTGAGCCGCAAGTATTCCAGCGTGTGATCGTCGATGGGGAAAATCGCGCAAGTCGATCCATATTCCGGCGACATGTTGCCGATCGTGACGCGATCGACGACCGGCAGACTCGACAGGCCGGCGCCGAAAAACTCGACGAACCGCCCGACCACGCCGTGGCGCCGGAGCAGCTCGGTGACCGTCAGCACGAGATCGGTTGCGGTCACGCCTTCGCGCAGCGCGCCCTCAAATCGCACGCCGATCACGTCGGGAATGAGCATCGTGACCGGTTGGCCCAGCATCGCCGCCTCGGCTTCAATTCCGCCGACGCCCCACGCCAGCACGCCAAGCCCGTTAACCATCGTCGTATGCGAATCGGTGCCGACGACGGTGTCCGGATACGCCCACCCGTCGCCGAAAACGACGCGCGCTAAATATTCGATGTTGACTTGGTGGACGATTCCGGTGTCGGGCGGAACGACGCGAAAGCTGTCGAGCGCCCGTTGTCCCCATTTCAAGAAGGCGTAGCGTTCGCCGTTACGTTCGAACTCGCGCTGCGCGTTCGTGGCGAAGGCGTTCCCCGAGCCGAATGCATCGACTTGCACGGAATGATCGATCACCAGTTCGACCGGTTGTAAGGGGTTGATCGCCTTAGGATCGCCGCCGATCTCCGCCATCGCATCGCGCATCGCCGCCAAATCGACGACGGCCGGGACGCCGGTAAAATCTTGCAGCAACACGCGTGCCGGGCGGTACGCGATCTCGCGCGATTCGTGTCCTGCGCCACGCCATTTCGCCAGCGCGGCGATATCTTCAGCGTTTACCGAACGTCCGTCTTCAAACCGCATGAGATTTTCCAGCAGGATCTTGATGGAGTACGGCAAGCGCTCCAGTTGCGTCAAACCTGCTTCGGCGAGCGCCCCTAGACGAACGTAGCGATACGATCGCTCGCCGACCTTGAGTGTATCCGACGCACGGAACGTATCGGCGAAGCCGTTCATGATTGCACCGTGATTCGAGGATCGCCGGCGTCGTAGCCTTCGATTCGCAGCGCTTTGCCGCCGTGCAGCAATCGCCATAGCGGCTCAACGACCAAGCGAGCGCGCCACGCCGACAGGTCCAGCATCGCTTCCAGCTCTTCTGGAGTGCGCGGAAGTTCGCGGGCGGCCCGTTCCAGGGATGCTCGCGGCACCAAGAGGCTCGGCGGCAATTCGTGTTCACGCGCGATCTCGCCGACCAGCACGTTCATGACCGAAACCAACGTTTCGCGCACGTTTCCGAGCGGACGCGTAAATCGAGCCGGCAGTTCGGGTTCAGCCCGCTGCTCGCCGCGCTTGACGGCATCCAGAATCGCTTGCCCCAACGAACGGCGCGCACCCGCGTCCAGTCGCCGCAGCTGCGCGAGTTCAGCCGTCGTGCGTGGGCGCAGCGTCGAGAGCCCTGCCAGCACGTCGTCCGGAAGAATGTACTTGAGCGGAACGTCGCGCTCGCGCGCGAGGCGCTCCCGCAGTTGCATGAGTTCCGACAATACGCCCAGCTCGCGACGCGTCATCCGGTTGGCTCCCGGGATGCGCGCGTAAGCGCGACGTTCGTCGACTCGATAACGTCGCATGTCGGCCAGCCCGGCGCACTCCTCCAGCGCCCAATCGTAGCGCCCTTTTTCTTGCAGACGCTGCGTTAATACGGCCCTCATCTGCAAAAGGTGTGCGACGTCGTCAACCAGGTATTCCAGTTGGCGCTCGGAGAGCGGTCGCAACGACCAGTCGCTCACGGTCTGCGATTTTTTCAACTGCACGCCGCACAATTCGCGAACGAGATCGGCTAGCGAGATTGCCATCCCATAGCCGAGAAACGACGCCCCAACTTGGCAGTCGAACACGTTCGGGGGAACGAGATCGAAGCGGTCGGCGAAGATCTTGAGATCGCCGGCAAGCGCGTGTCCGACTACCGTTGTTTCGCACAACGCGCGGATTAGCGGCGAAAGATCCTCGATCAGCTAGCGGATCCAAAAGCGCAACGCCGTCTTCAAACGCGAGCTGCACCACCATGAGCCTGGGCGCGTAGCTGCGTTCGTGGTGGAATTCCGTATCGACGCCGACGCACTCCGATGCGTAAACGCGCCGGCAGACGTCTTCGAGCTGCGCAAGTGAGCCGATCACAGTGCCGGACTCGAAGCTTTCGGCGCCGGACGCTCGCGCCGATGGAGCCGGAAGTGCCAATGCGGACGATGGTGCAGGATGTACATGTGTGCGCTGTGTTCGTAGCCGTGAATCGCTACGGTCACGCGATCGCCGAAGATCGCCAGGAGCGTGCAGATAGGGATGGCGACAACCGACATGGTGAGCACGTGGATCCATACGGGCACCCTGAACGCCGCCGCGGTCGCCGTCGCGACGGTTCCGCCGAAGCCCGGAATGATTCGAACCGCAATCAGGAACATCGGCGAACCGACACGGAACCGCTTGACCCAGTTCGGAAGCCGTTTCACGGCCGCTTCGACGTCGAGCAGATGGGAAGCGCGCCGGTTGATCCAGTAACCGATGAAGCCCGCGCCGATGATGCCGCCCGCGTTGATGATCGTGCCCCAGAACGGCCCGAAGATTGCGCCGTTCATGATCGCCAGAGCGTCCGTTACCGAAAACGGAGCCGCCGCAACGAACGCGAAGATGACCCCTGCGATCGGAACGGCCGTCGTCGGTCCGATGGATCGGATGAAGTGCTCGATGTGGGGTTGGTAACGTATGACCAATGCCGCGAGCACGAATGACGCGACGAGCAGTCCAATACCGGCTGCGCGCCGGCCTAGTCCGAGCAATGGAAACGGTTTACGCGCGTGCTTTTGGAGGAGCCTGGAATGCTCGTGCTGCGGGCGATCATTTCGCTGTTATGCGCCGTCGGATTGTACGCTTCCGTTTTTATGCTTCGCAAGAGCATTCGAGCGGCTCGCGGCGAGATCAAGGAGCCGACCGTGGTGAAGACGCCGCGCGGCAAGCTGTTTTTCGGTGTTCCGAATTCGGCATTCGGCGTCGCCTTCTACGTCGGCGTTCTATTGATCGTCTGGCTGGCGTTCGGCGGCATCTGGCTCTACTTAGCGGTAGCCGCCGCTGCGCTTGCGGCGGCTACCTCCGCGTACTTGGCCTATAGCCTGCTGTTTGTCACGCGTCGCGAATGCCCGTTCTGCTGGACCTCGCATAGCGTGAATTGGTCCTTGCTGATTTGCCTTGCGATCTCGCTCGGCTTGCGATAAAGGGTTACATCGTCCCCATCTTGCCTTGCGCATTGAAGTGATAGGCTGCCGCGAGATCGTGCATTGCGGTAGTGAGGACGGCGTGATAATCAGCGTCTTTGGCAACGCCGTATTTGCGATCGATGTCATCCATCACTTGCACGTGAATGGGATGCGACACCGCACGATCGAGCATCACTTCAACGTTGAAGCCATGCCCAGTCTGGCCCGCCGCCCATAGCGCGCCGGCCAGCGCCTCGCCGTCATTGGGATCCGGCGACGGGGACGACGGAAGCGCGACGTGCTTTGCCGCCGCGACCTTCAGCGAATCATCGACAACGTAATTAAAAACCTCTAGAAACGTGCCGACCTTCTCTTTTCCGTATTGCTTGTTGAGTTTGTCGACCTCAGCGGTGAACTTTGGCCCTGTGAGCCGTTTTACCAACTCGACGCTTTGAAAATGCGCCGGACCGCCGCCGGCCATGACCATCGACAAGGTAACGCGCAGCGCGGGCGGTCCCGTGTACACGCCGGGGCCGGAGAATCGTGACGGTTGCATGGTTATGCCGGATTGTTGTGCCGATGCCGCAGAAGCTGCCAGCGCAAAAAATAGCACGGCGGCGGCAAAGCTCCGAAGTGAAGACATATTGCTCCTTCCTAAACGAGCGACGAAGTAGCGACCTACTTAAGGAGTAACGTCGGTCGGCCGCGGCTGGATGTCTTCAACCGTTGCGATCATCGCGCGATATTTCGGGTCGCCGGTAGGCGCGCCGTCGAACCATGCGTCCAGAATCGCTTTGGCCACCGGCACGGCGGTGCTGCGCAGGCTCAAGGCCAACACGTTGGCGTCGTTGTAAGCGCGAGCGGCTGCGGCGGTTTCTGCGTCGGCGCAGAGCGCGGCACGCACGCCGCGAACCTTATTGGCTGCGATACTGACACCCGTACCGCTCCAGCAGCAAACGACGCCATATTGGCATTCGGCGCGGGCCACGGTCTGCGCAACGGCCTGGGCCACCGACGGCCACGCATCGGCATCGCCTTCGCGCAAGGCTCCAAAAAGGCTGACCCGATGTCCGCGTTGGCGCAAGTCGCGTTCGAGCGCGTCCGTCAGTTCCGTTCGTTCGTCGCTGCCTAGCGCGATGCGCACGAGAGTGCCTTAGTGGTGCAAGACAACGATCGAGTCTGCATCGAGCGAGCCGTTGGTTTCCGGACGGCCGCGGACGTCGACGACTTGTCCAGGCGAAATCGTCCAGCCGCGCGGATTGATGATCGTGCCGCGATGCAGATGGATGTCGCGATAGCGGTTTAGTTGCAGGCGGACCTGCATGTCGTAGCCGCGATAGTACGTTACGACTCCGTACGCCTCATTATCGCTCCAGCCGAACGCAGATTTGACGACGTTGGTAACGGCGTTGATCGCGTCTTGCTCCAGGCCGGGCGGAATCGAGGGCTTGGTTGCGGGCGCCGGAGAAGGCGGCGGAGTCGGCGGGTCGGCGAAAGCAACCCCGCCGGCAAGCAGCGCGCCGGCAAAGGCAAAAATGACTCCAATATGCGGTTTCATGCTTACTAGAACGAGCGCGCTCTGAGCGGGGTTCCGGCGCCCAAACTTGCTTCGACCGTCATACTCGTTCGCCCGTCAGACGAACGCTTTGACGTGTACATGGTGCGGCGCAGTGAAGGCAGCCACTTCGTCCCGAACGCTTACGTATTTCCGGGCGGAACGGTGAACGACGACGATGCTTCATACGCGGCTTTTTCGCGAACGAACGGCATCGACGAAGCGTCGCTGCGCGAGCAATTTCGGGCGGAACCGCTCCCACCGGGAACCCACTCCCACTCGCCGTCGCTGATCGAGGCCGCGGCGCTGTGCATCGCAGCCGTGCGTGAATTGTTCGAAGAAACCGGAGTGTTGCTCGCTTCCGACGGCGCGGGCAGACCGGTTTCCACAGAGGCAATGCTCGCCGCAGGAGCGGCAGCGGCGCGCGATGCGCTCAGGCGCGGGAACTTGAGTTTTGCAGATTTTCTGGCAAAGGCCAATCTCTTTGCGGACGCATCCGCGCTGGCGCTCTTCTCCCACTGGATCACGCCGCCCGCGCTGCCCCGCCGCTACAACGCCCATTTCTTCGTGGCGCTTGCCCGAGGCGGTCAAGCAGCGGCAGCGGACGCGGTTGAAACGCACGACGGTGAGTGGGTGGCGCCGCAAAGGGCTCTGGAACGCTACGAGCGCGGGACGTTTCGCCTCGTCTATCCGACGATCAAACATCTGCAGCGACTGGCGAGGTTCGATTCCACCGATGCGCTGATGCGGTTTGCTCGCACCAAGACCATTTACACCGTGATGCCGGACGATTCGGCGGCACCTGACTTTACGATTCCTGCGGAATTCGAGCACGCTTGGTGAGCGCGATCGCCTTGGTGCGTGCGCCCAATCCTTCGCCGATGACCTTGAGCGGCACCAACACGTATCTCATCGATTGCGGCCAAGGCGCCGCGATCTGCATCGATCCTGGTCCATCGAGTACAATGCACGTCGACGCCATATTGCTGCGCGCTTCGCAGATGCATTGCCGAATTTGCGCCATCGCCGTCACGCACGGGCATCCCGACCACGCTCCGGCCGCCGAGCTGCTGCAGAGGCGGACGGGTGCGCCGATCCATACGTCGCTTGAACGCATTCATGCCGGCGACGCCACACTCGAAATTGTCCCGGCGCCCGGACATGCGCGCGATCACGTCGTCTTCTACGAGCCGCACGAACGCGCATTATTCACCGGCGACGTCGTGCTGGGATCCGGATACGTGGTCGTGGCGCCTCCCGGCGGCGATATGCGAGCATATCAGCAGACGTTGCAGATGCTGCTGCAGCGTTTTGCGGATGCGCGAACGATCTATCCGGGACACGGGGAGCCGGTGCACGATCCGCAAGGCAAACTTCGCGACTACATTGATCATCGCAAAGATCGCGAACGGCAGATTCTGGACGCGCTAGCCGGCGGATCGCGGACTATCGTCGACTTGGTGGAAGCGATCTATCGCGACACGCCGCAAGTGCTGTGGCCGGTAGCGGCACGGCAGGTGCTTGCCTATCTTATTGCGCTGGAACGCGAGGGCGCGATCCGAGCACGCGCACTGGAACGGCCGCCTAACGAGCGGGAAGCGGCGATCCTAAACCCGCGATGGGACGCGATTGCCTGCGCAGACGACCGCGAAACGGTGCGCGCTGAACTTGGCGCCGATCTACATCTCGATAAACTCTATACTTACGCGTTAAATCTTTAAAACAATTTTGCCGAATTGTTCCACATTGCTCATGCGCTGCATTGCAGCGCCTACGTCGGCCATTTCATACTCGCGATCGATGACCGGCCTGATGTGGTGTTGACGCACGAAAGCCAGCATCGCAGCGAAGTCCGTCGGGCTGCCCATAGACGCTCCAAAGATGTCCAGCTGGTTCCAAAAAATCGAATACAGGCGGACGTTGGCGTCGCCTAGCGTTCCGCCGTAGGTCACCGCTCTGCCCCCACGGCGCAGTAGACCGAGCGCCTTGCCGAACGAGTCGCCGCCCGCTGAATCGATCGCGAGATCCAGCGAACCCATCCGTGCGCGGACCTCTTTGTGCCAATTCGGCTCATGGTAGTCAATCGCGACTTCCGCGCCAAGAGACCGAGCGCGATCGAGCTTCCCGCTCGTTCCCGACGTTACGGCGATGCGCGCACCCGCCGCCTTCGCAAAGAGCAGAACGAACGTTTGAACTCCGCCGCCCACACCCGTGATGAGAATGCGCTCTCCGCCCTGCAGCCGCCCCCGCGTAAAGAGAGCACGGTACGCGGTGACGCCGGCCAACGGAAGCGCCGCAGCCTCTTCAAAAGAAAGATGCTCCGGCTTGGGGTGAACGTTCTCTACCGGTACCGCCACGGATTGCGCAAATGTGCCGTCGCGCGGCATGCCCAAAATCGTCGCATCTTCGCTCCAAACTCGTTCGTCGTTGCCCCACCCCAGCGTCGGGTCTATCACCACTTCCCGTCCGCCGCAGACGCCGGCGCCGTCGGCGCCGAGCGTGCACGGCAAGGCAATGCTTGCATAGCGTCCCTGCGTGATAAAGAGATCGCGATGGTTCAGTGCAGCGGCACGCAGCCGCACGATCGTTTCGCCTTCGCGCGGCATGGGCTCATCGATCTGCTCGACGACAAGCCGCTCCGGGCCTCCAACCTCGTGGAGGCGCACCGCTAACATGGATGCTCCTTATGAGCGCCGTAAGGGGAATACATGGATTCGTACCGGTTCTTCAAGGGCATGGCGCGCGTTACCCGGACCTTTCGCTTCGAAATCGGACCGCTTCGTGCGCGTGGTGTTCCCGCGATTTTAGTCGCAGTTACCGGAGTGGTGGCGGCGGCAGGAGCGATGCGAGCGGTCACGGCCAGCGTCGAACGGCTTCCCGAAACCATGCGCGAAGCTAGAGTGTTGGCACAGATACTGCGCCGCAACGACACGGCGCAACTGCACCCATGATTGACGAAAGCTCGTTAACGGCGCTGATACGCGCGCAGCTGCCCGACGCCCAAGTCCAGATCCTCGATAGGACGGGAACGATGGATCACTTCAACGTTTCCGTGCGTTCGCGGGCGTTTGAAGGCAAATCGCTGATCGACCAGCACCGTTTGGTCTACGACGCGCTCAAAGAAGCCCTCAAGGACGGCCGCGTCCATGCCGTCGAGCTGAAGACGTCTTTACCTGAGAGGAACGCCCATGTCTGATGAACTGCGCCAAGAGATCGATCGGGAAATCGCCGCCAACAAGATTCTGATTTACGGCAAAGGGACCAAGGCGATGCCGCGCTGTGGTTTTACGCTGGAAACCATCCAATTTTTCAACGGCTTCGGGTACCCGTTTGAAGTCGTCGACGTGCTGGAAAATATGCCCAAGCGCGAGATCCTCTCGGAGATGACGAATTGGCCGACATTGCCCAAGGTCTTCATCGACGGCAAGTTTTACGGCGACACCGACATCTTAGCGCCGATGGCGCAGAACGGCGAGCTGCAAAGCTTGCTGGAAGGCAGCTTCGGCAACGCCGGGCAGCCCAAGACCACGATCAATCTGCATTAGCGTGCACGGCACGCTCGTAACGGCCGAGGAGCTGGCGCGCCGGGTGGACGATCCCGCTTGGGTGATCGTGGACTGCCGCCATTCGCTGGAAGACTTTACGCTCGGGCATCGACTGTACGACGCCGGACACGTTCCCGGCGCTTTTTTCGCCGAGTTCGAACGGGAACTGGCCGGCGCAAAAACCGGACGAAACGGCCGCCACCCGCTTCCTGCGCCGGAGGCCTTTGCGGCGTTCTTGCGCGAGCTCGGCGTGCATCCGCATTCGCAGATCGTGGCGTACGATGCCGGCGGCGACATGTTCGCTGCCCGGTTCTGGTTTTTGGCGAAGTACATCGGCCATGCGGCGGTCGCCGTGCTCGACGGAGGCTTTGCCGCCTGGACCGCAGCCGGCAAACCGGTCAGCGCGCAGGCGGAGCCTCGCACAAACGACGGTACCATCACGCCGCGCGTGCGCAAGGAACTCACGGTTGACGCGCAAGCGATACTGCAATCATTAGACGCGCGCGATCTTCTGCTGCTGGACGCGCGATCGCGGGAACGTTTTTCCGGTGAAACGGAGCCGATCGATCCGGTCGCCGGCCACATTCCCGGCGCATACAACCGTTCGTTCAGAGAGAACTTTGATGAACGCGGCTTCTTTAAGAAGCCACAAGCTCTGCGGCAGGAATTTTCGGCACTACGTCTTGAGCCGGAGCGGCTCGTGCATCAGTGCGGATCGGGAGTTTCGGCTGCGGTCAATATGCTGGCGATGGAGCACGCCGGAATTTCGGGCACGCGGTTATATCCCGGATCGTGGAGCGAATGGTGCGCGGATCCGTCGCGCCCGGTGGAAACTAGTCTAAAGTAGGACGCACGACCTTGCCGGCCGGCGAGGCGCGCAAACGGCGCAGATCTTCCTCCGAGGGCGCCTGCGAAAAATCCCGCATGGCCTCGACGATGCAATAAAAGCCGAACGGCTCATCGCCGCGATTGACGAATTGATGCAGCTGCAGCGGCCCGACGTACACGACGTCGTTTTTGGCGATCTCATGCAGCGATTCATCGAGTACGGCGTAGCCTTCGCCCCGTTGGACGATTACGATGTGCTCGTGCTCGTGCCGCTCCAGGCGCGACGCCGCGCCCGGCTCTAACTCAAAGTACCGCAGCTCGACCGCAGGCCCGGGTTCGCGGGCATCAGCTTTGCGGCCGCCGACGATGGTGTGCCGCTCGATGCCGGCGATTTTGCCCGGGCCGTAACCCTCCGAGACGACGCCTTCCCATCCATCCCGCGTCGCTCGCACGACTTTACCGGCAAAAAGTTGTTTCATGGCATCACCAGCATACCATCCCGCAGCAGGTGCCGAAAGTCGTAAGCGCCATGCGGTACTGGCTCTTTAAAACGGAACCCAGCGCGTACGGCTTCGAGCGGTTACGCGAGGAACGGGCGACGCCTTGGAGCGGCGTGCGAAATCATCAAGCACGCAATAACATGATGGAGATGCGGATCGGCGATCTCGGACTCTTCTATCACTCCAGCATCTCGGAGCCGGCTGCCGTCGGCATCTGCCGCGTCGTCAAAGAGGCGTATCCTGACTTCACGGCGTTCGAGCGGGGCGGCGAGTATTACGATCCGCGCAGCAAGCCCGATCGGCCGGTTTGGCAGATGGTCGACGTGGAGTACGTCGAGCCGCTGCAGCATCCCGTCACGCTGGCGCGCATGCGAAACGAACCGCGCTTGGTCGGCATGGAATTGCTCAAGAAAGGTTCTCGTCTTTCGGTGCAGCCGGTAACGCCGCACGAGTGGAAGATCGTGCTCGAGTTAAGCCACGCCGATCCTGACAGCGAACCTTAGAGCGCTTGGGCCTGAGTCAGAAAAACTTGCTGCGCGTCGATCGGCATTCCGCCCTCGCTGCTCAGCCGGCGGTACGTGCCGTCGGTTTGCAGCTCGCGGCTTTGCACGTTGTCCGCAAAGAGCACGCGCAAAATTTGGCTGTCGATCGTTTCCGCGATCAGCGGATCCAGCACCGGCACGATCGTTTCGACTCGGCGATCGAGATTGCGTCCCATCCAATCTGCCGATCCGATAAACATTTCGCGGTTGCCGCCGTTCTCGAAAACGTAGACGCGTGAATGTTCTAAGAAGCGGCCGACGATGCTGCGGACGCGGATGGTCTCGCTCACCGCCGGAATGCTGGGCCGGATGACGCACATGCCTCGAACCAGGAGATCGATCGGAACGCCCGCGGCGCTTGCGCGATAGAGCGCCCGCACGATTTCAGCATCGGTCACAGCATTGAGCTTCGCTCGAATGCCGGAGCTGCGCCCAGCACGCGCATGTTCCGTTTCCCGCTCGATGAGGGCCACCATTTCGCGGCGCAGATTGACCGGAGCAACCAACAGATCTTCGTAGTCGGTCACTTTCGCGAAACCGGTGAGCGCGTTGAAGAGCTGCGTCACGTCGGCGCCGAGTTCGGGGCGGCAAGTGAACAAGCTGAAGTCCGTGTACAGGCGCGCCGTCTTCTCATTATAGTTGCCGGTTCCGAAGTGCATGTAGCGCCGAATGCCGTCGTCCTCCTGACGTACGACTAGCGTGACCTTGGCGTGTGTCTTGAGCCCCGCAAAGCCGTAGACGACGTGGACGCCGGCACGCTCGAGGCGTTTTGCCCACTCGATGTTGTTCTCTTCGTCGAAGCGCGCTTTGAGTTCGATCAGCACGGCGACTTGCTTTTCGTTCTCGGCCGCATCGAGCAGGGTGCGAACGATCGGAGAATTCTTTCCCGAAGTCCGGTAGAGCGTCTGCTTGATCGTAAGCACGCGCTCGTCCTCGGCCGCCTGCTGCAGAAACTGCAGCACCGGATCGAATGATTCGTACGGGTGATGCAGTACGATATCGGACTCCCGAATCGCGGCGAACATATCCGAAACACCGACGAGCCGCTTGGGAATCGCCGGCGTAAACGGCGGATCGTGAAGCTGCGGATACTCGGGCAGATTGGTGAGCGCCGAAAGATCGACCAGCCCCATGAAGTCTTCGATCTCGTAGCAATCGACGGCGGAGAGCTGCAGCGCCTCCAGCAGCAGATCCCGCATGTACTCCGGCATGCCCCGTTCGATCTCCAAACGCACTGGTTCGCCGAACCGGCGCCGCTGCAACTCCGATTCGATTGCGGCAAGGAGATCGTCGGCTTCGTCTTCTTGCAGATCCAAATCGGCGTCCCGCGTGACGCGGAAAAGATACGAATCCCGTACGGCCATGCCCGGGAAAAGCGAACTCAAATGGCCCGCGATCAAATCCTCCAGCAACACGAACCAGCGCTTTCCTTCGGGCGCCGGCTCGACGGGCACAAAACGCGGAAGCGTCGGCGGGATCTTTACGCGCGCAAAGTGGAGCTCCACGCCGTCCGGCGTGACCTCTTCGAGCTCCACCGCCAATGAGAGCGAAAGGTTGGAGATGTACGGAAACGGATGCCCCGAATCGACGGCCAGAGGCGTGAGCACGGGGAACACCAGCTCGTCGTAGGAGCGGTCTAGTCCCGCTCGCTGGTCTTCGCTCAGTTCGGCGATGCGCCAAACCTTTATTCCGTGCGCGTCGAGTTGGGGAAAGAGATCTTCCGACAGCAAGCGCATCTGCCGGCGCAGCGAAACGCGCAACCGCTCCGAAATTGCCGTGAGGTGTTCGGGCGGAGTGCGTCCGTCTTCCGAACGGCGGTGAATCTGCGCGTCGATTTGCTGCTTAATTGCGGCCACCCGGATCATGAAGAATTCGTCCAGGTTTGTGCCGTAGATCGAAATGAACTTCAGGCGCTCCATCAGCGGCGTCCGCTCGTCCAATGCCTCTTCCAAGACGCGATCGTTAAATTCGAGCCATGAGAGTTCGCGGCTGAAATACAGCGACGGATCGTCGAGGGGGCGGACGCGCTGAGGTGCAGCGGTCTGGGGGGAGGGCCGCGCGAGCATGGGGCGCGTGGATTTCGCCGCCCGGCACGGAAAGTCTAGGGCCGATGAACTGGAGCGACTTGGCCGCCCACACGCGCACGTACGTCGCCCTTGCCGCTGCGGCGCTGGCCTGCGGAGCCTTGGCCGGCGTCGGGCTGGGCACGCTGGCTTCCCAAGTGCGCGGAGCACGCGCGCCGATTCTGACGCTCTGCAACATCGGGCGCGTCGTTCCGAGCATCGCCGTCCTAACGTTCATGCTCCCAATTTTAGGCATCGGCTTCGTGCCGGCATTTGTAGCCCTCTGGCTGCTCGCCATCGCGCCGATCGCCATCAATACCGATCTTGGTTTTCGCAGCATTGCGCCTGCCGCCATCGACGCCGCTCGAGGTTTGGGCATGAGCGACTTGCAACGCTTACTGCGCGTGGAATGGCCGCTTGCATTTCCGGTGGTATTCGCGGGGGTTCGCACTGCAGCCACCGAGGTGATTGCGAGCGCCGTGCTCGCCGCTTTTATCGGCGCCGGAGGTTTGGGTGAATACATCACCACAGGACTGCAGGCAAATGAGCCGCGGATTCTTTGGAGCGGCGTGATCGCCGTCGCACTGCTCGCGTTTCTGACGGAACTCGCGCTCGCCGCGGCCGGTCGAAAGCTGCAGGCAACACGATGAAGGTGACGCGCCGCCATGCGATCGCCGTCATCGGCGCTGCCTTAGCGGCGCCCTCGTGCGGCGGAGGACGTTCCAACGCCGTTCGCGTCGGTTCAAAGAACTTTAGCGAAAATATCACGATTGCCGAAATTTACGCCGGCGCCCTGGAACGTGCCGGCATCCCGGTCACGAGACGGATGAATCTAGGCAGCACGCAGATCGCCACTGCAGCGATGCGGCGCGGCGACATCGATCTCTATCCGGAATACACGGGCACCGCGCTCATCGACGTACTCCATCTGCCCCCGATGCACAGCGCCGAAGCGATCTTTTCACGCATACAGATCGCATACGCGCGCTGGGGGCTCACGTGGCTGCCGCCGTCGCCCGTCAACGATTCTCAAGGGCTCGCGACGACGGCAGCGCTCGCACAGCGCGAGGGTATCCGGACGCTTTCGCAATGCGCGCGTGCCGCTTCTCGATTGCGGCTCGCCGCGGTGCCGGAGTTCGTCTCGCGCGCCGACGCACTGCCCGGTCTGCAACGCTTTTACGGCGGCTTCCGCTTCAAACAGGTGCGGACGTTCGAAATCGGTTTGCAGTATAGTGCCCTTGTCCGCGGCGATGCTGAAGTGGCGACCGCATTTACGACCGACGCGCAGATCGCCAACGATCGGCTCGTTGTGCTGCGCGACGACAAGCACTTTTGGCCGCCTTACAACGTCGCGCCAGTCGTGCGCAGCCGGGCGTTGCAAGAACGGCCGCGGATCCGCGCAGCCCTGGACCGCATCTCTGGGCTGCTGACCGACGACGCGGTCCGCCGGCTAAACGTGCAAGTCGACGTGCGGCAAACCGACCCCGCCGACGCCGCCGCGGCCTTCCTTCGGGAGCACGGCGTCTGAGCGTTACCGGCGCGCCCGTCGCGTTCGAAGACCTTTGCGTTCGCTACCCCGGAGAGACGCGCAATGCCGTCGACGGCATCTCAATGGAGGTCGCGGCCGGAAGCTTTACCGTTCTGCTCGGCCCATCAGGGTGTGGTAAAAGCACGCTGCTGCGGACGATCAATGCGCTCGTGCCGCCGCAGTCCGGCCGCGTGCTAGTCGATGGAACCGATGTGGCGCGAGTAGACAGGACGCAGCTGCGACGGAAGATCGGCTATGTCATCCAGGCAGTCGGCTTGTTCGCGCATATGACCGTCGCGCAGAACATCGCCATCGTGCCCACCTTGCTGCGGTGGGATCGCGGACGCATCGCGCGCAGGACGGACGAACTGCTGGAGCTGGTGCAGCTGGACCCGCAGCGCTACCGGAGCCGCTACCCACGCGAGCTTTCCGGCGGAGAGCAGCAGCGAGTCGGCGTTGCGCGCGCAATTGCCGCGGAGCCGCCGGTGCTTTTGATGGACGAACCGTTCGGCGCCGTTGACGCGATCGTTCGGGCATCGCTGCAAGACCAGACGCGCCGAATCGTTGCGCGGCTGCAGACGACGATCGTCTTCGTCACGCACGACGTCGATGAGGCTCTGAAACTGGCCGACCGCATCGTCGTCATGCAGGACGGCCGCGTGGTACAGCACGATACGCCGCTGGCGATTCTGCGAAATCCTGCCACGCCGTACGTCGCGCAACTGCTGGACGCGGAGGACGCATTGCGAAAACTCGCATTGATCCGCGTCGCGGACGCCATGCAGGCGGGCGACGGCGCAACGCAAGGCGCTATCGACGCCGATGCCTCGCTGCGCGACTCGCTCAACAATTTTTTAGATGGTCAGGATCGCCTCAGCGTCGTGCGCGAGAGCCGGCGCATCGGAACGATCGGATTCGACGATGTGCGCAGAGCACTGCAACGATGACGTATCTGTTGGCGCACCTGCCGCAGCTCGGCACGCAGACGCTGCAGCACGTGACGCTCGTCTTCGCCGCGCTCGCCATCGCCCTTTGCGTCGCGGTCCCGCTGGGAACGATCGCCGCCAAGCTACCGCGGTCGGGCGCGCCGCTGTTCGGCACGCTGGGCATGATCTACGCGATTCCTTCGCTGGCGGCGCTGGCGATCTTGGTGCAGTACGTCGGCTTGGGCGCATGGCCCGTCATCATCGTGTTGGCGGCGTACGCACAGTTCATTCTGGTGAGAAACATCGCAGCCGGGCTGAACTCCGTGCCGGCTGCGGCCTCCGATGCCGCCGCGGGCTTGGGCATGTCGCCCGCGCAGCGATTCTGGCGCGTCGAATTGCCGCTGGCATCACCGATCGTGCTCGGCGGAATTCGGTTAACCACCGTCGCGCTGATCTCGATAGCCACCCTCGGCGGATACGTCGGCGCGGGAGGTCTGGGCGAACATATCTTTTTCGGGTTGCAGCGTCAGTACGTGGACGAAACGCTTGCGGGAAGCGTCCCCGTGGCGTTGCTGGCAATCGTCGCCGATCTATTTTTCCGCGGCCTCGAACGGCTCGCGCGACGCAGAATTACCGGCTGAGGGGAGGGCCGTTTCGTGCGAACGCTTCGCTATATTGTCGCGACGCTTTGCTTGATGACGATTGTCGGTGCAGGGGACAGGCGAGCCGCATCATCGGTTCTGGGGCTGCACGTGACGCCGTGTACGCAGGGCCGATCCAAAGTGGCCGCGGAATGCGGCACGTTCGGCGTCTACGAAGACCGGCAGGCGCGAACCGGGCGCATCATATCCCTCCGCGTGGTGGTACTGAGGGCGAGGCGCCCCACACATCGCGCGATCGCGTTCATCGCCGGCGGCCCGGGCGAAAGCACCACCCCGTTCGCTCCTCCCATCGCTGACGGCGCCTTCGAAAAAGCGCTTTTGCCTCTACGAGACTCCTACGATCTTCTCTTCGTCGATGATCGCGGCATGGGCGGATCACATCCTTTTACGTGCGACTTCACTCCAGTCGGCGATCCGAGCAGCTACTTTCTCCAACTCTGGCCCGACCGGCTTCTCTCCGCATGCCGCGTGAAGAGCGCTGCAACGCACGACCTGAATGTGTACAACACAAACAACGCTGTTGACGATTTAGACGACGTTCGTGCCGCACTCCATTATCCGCAGCTCGTGCTCTACGGCGGTTCCTATGGCACGTTCTTTTCGCTCGTGTACATGCGCAGGCACCCGAACCACGTCGAGAGCGCCATTCTCGACGGCGTCGCTCCGCCACACTTTCAGCCGCTTCCGGGCGCCCCGGACGGCGCGCAAACGGCACTAAACGATTTGATCGTCAAGTGCCGGAGCGATGCCCTATGTCACCGTCACTTCCCGGCATTCGCAGAGAACTTCAATGCGGTCGTGCGGCGGTTGGATCGCGGCACGCTGCCCGTTCCTGTGCATAACCCTCTCAGAAAGCGAATCGAAACCGTAGCGCTTTCGAAAGAAGTCTTCGTCGACCAGTTGCGGCATGCGCTCTACGATCCGGAGTCGGCAGCATTCTGTGCCGTACGTCATTGAACGCGCCTATCATCAAGACTACCGCCCGCTTGGCCAAATGATTGAAGTGGTTGCACAAGAACTTTCACACGCCGTCAACATGGGCGCGAACCTCTCGTATACGTGTGCGGACGAGATACCCTTCATTACTGCGGACCAAGTACATTCTGCTGCCGCGCACTCCTTTGCCGGAGATTTGCGCATTCGCGCGCAGCAGCGCGCCTGCAAAATTTGGAACGTGCCGGCGATGCCTGCCGAATTCAACGACCCCGTTCAAACCAAGGTCGCCGTGTTGATGATTTCAGCATCAGACGATCCGGCGACGCCGCCGCGCTATGGTGAGCAAGCGTTGCGCTACCTTCCAAACGGCAAGGAGATACTCGTTAAAGGGGCAGGGCACGCCACGGAAACCCCTTGTACGGATCGATTGGTCATGCAGTTCGTCCGCGCTCGTTCGGCCAACGCGCTTAAAGTTTTACAATGCACCGGCGCCTTCAAACTCCCGCCGTTCGACACGTCAATGAAGGGCTGGCCACAGTTCTGAAAAGCGCCTTGTGCATATCGTTTCTCCAGGTAATTGAACGAAGAGCGCATGATCAAGGCGTCAAGTCGCTTGGCAAATTATGCGGGTACACCAGGGGACCGGTCTGCAATCCGCGATCAGGGTCTGGGTCAAAGGTTTGGTTGCCTGAACCGATCACCGGATAGTTTGCATGAGCCGATTCGGAAAGCTCGGACACGGGAACAAGCCTGCCCCCAATCCTCGTGCTAAATACCAAAAGTGGAACTGATCCGGTGGGCAACATGCTGAAGCGCAAATCGCTCACGTAATTCCGGTAAAGGCGCGATCGCTCAATCACTTTTAGCCAGCGCATCAGGCGCGCGTCGAGTTTCGGGATCCCGGGCTTTCCGATGTCCAGAACTCGATATGTTGGTAATGGCGTCCCTTCCGGGTATGGTCCCGTTTGTCGTTCTGATGCTGGCGGGGCAGAAAACGTCCAGGGAGTTGCCGTCGGCTGCGTGGAGCGATGCTGCCCCGCACATGCGCATGGACCCAGCCCCACGAACGTGATAACGAGTAACGTCATGGAGCATCGAATGGGGCCCTCTCGTGCTACGAATGCGGAGCCTAGCATGGGCCTAAGTACGTGGAGAGTCGCGGGTGGCGAACGTTCAGGGCGTCAAATATGTTTGCATCCATTGGGAAAGCATGCGAAGGCGCTCGACGCGGTGAATCGGCGAGCCGGTGCGCGAGAGATCGTGATTCTCGTCGGGGAAAACCACGTATTCGATGGGGCGCCCCAAGATTTTTTCCGCGTTGAACCACTGCAGCGTTTGATCGATCGGCGTACGCGTATCTTCTTCGGAGTGCAGGATCAGCAGCGGCGTCACCGCGTCGCCGACGTACGAGATCGGCGATTGCTCAAGGTAGCTGTTGCCGCGTTCCCACGGAAGACCCCACGAGTACCGTCCGCCCAGAGCATTGTCGGAAGCAAGGTCCGCAGCGAGCTGCTCTGTTGCTAGGTTGCTCACGACCCGTTCGGCGATTGCGGCTTTGTAGCGGTTCGTGTGGCCAACGACCCACAACGTCGCATAACCGCCGTAACTGCCGCCCAAGACGCCCAACCGATTCGCATCGACGCTAGGGCGCTTGATCGCCGCGTCCATCACCCGCTGCACGTCGTCGAACATCGCCGCGCCCCAATGCTTGGCGAGCGCCTCCTCAAATGGATAGCCGAATCCCACGCTTCCGCGCGGATCGCTGAAGACGACGTTGTAGCCGAGTCCGGCCCAGTATTGAAACTCGTGGAAAAACGTCGAGCCGAATTGCGTTTCAGGGCCGCCGTGGATGTCGAGGAGCGTCGGACGCGGGCCGCTTCCGCGCAGCGCCGGCATGAACCATGCTTGCACCGTAAAGCCGGCGTCGTCCGCTACGGTGAAACGCTCGGGAGTCGAAAGCGCAACGCTGCGCAGATAGGCGTCGTTGAATGCGGTCAGCCGCCGGCTTCGCCCGGACTGAAGGTCCAAGAGATAGACGTCGCGAGGATGCGTGAAGTCGGAAAACGTGTAAGACACGTACCGCCCGCGCTCATCCATCGAACATTCCGAAGCTTCGCCGCCGCTGGTCAGCGGCGTGACGCTTCCGCTGCGCGGATCCACTCTGACGATCGCACTGTAGCCGGGCACGTTGAGATCAGCGATCGCAAAGGCGTCATTCGGTGCGAAATACGGGCCGCAGAAACCGCCGGGCTCGCCCATGTCTGCCAGCACCGCGTCGCCGAAATCGTGCACGTTTTTTCCGATGACGACCGCACGGCCCGTGCCGTTCGGTTGCGATCGAACCAGCATTGGAAATTCCGCCGGATCCATCACGCCGCCGCTGAAATACCAAAGGTTGCCCGCGCGATCGTAGTCGAGCAGATCGTTGGCCGGTTGATTGGAAGGCAGCCTCTGCATCGCGCCGCCCGCAGCCGGCATCGTGTAGACGTCGTTCGGTCCTAAACTGGGAGAATGGTATCGCAAGGAGTTGAAGGCGATGGTTTTGTCGTCCGGCGACCAACGCGCACCGCCTTCAGACCACTGCGTTCCGCCGGTCAGCGCGCGAACGCCGCTCCCGTCCGCGTTCATCACCCATAAGTGAGCATGGCGGTCGTAAATATAGCCCGCTCCATTGGCGTCGAAGTGCATCTCCCGAATCACGCGCACGTCGCTCTTGCGCTCAGCCTTCGACGGGGAAAAACCCGCAGCGCGAAAATCGACATTCGTGGAAGGCGGCGCGTCGACCGTGACGGAGGTGAAGAGCAGCTGCCTCCCGCTGTGCGAGTAGAGTGGATCTGACGCGCCGTCTCTGAGGTGCGTCAGCTGTTTCGTCTTGCCGGTTCGCACATCGTAGGCGAATATTTGCGCGCGTTCCCCTTTTTTGCTTGGACCGCGCACAAAGGCGACCGTGCTGCCGTCGGGCGACCACGCCGGACTAGAGTCGCGCCCGGTCCTCGTTATGCGGGTGGGCGCACCGCCCGACGCCGGCACGAGGTAGAGATCGCTATCGTAGCGGTTCTTAGGGCCGTTCATTCGCGACACGATGAACGCCACGCGCGTGCCGGCGGGATCGATCTGCGGATCGCTCACGAAGCTCAGTTTAAACAAGTCCTCGGCTGCGACGGGACGCGCCGCTGCGCTTGCCGACACGGCGGCGAACGTTTGAAGCATGAGCGCAGCGCAGAGCGCCGCCGGTACGCGCCGGATCATCATTTCCTCAACAAATTTACGCTGAAGCGCCGCCGGAGGTCGCTCCACGTTCGAGTCAATTCGAGCCCGGCTTCTTTTGCGAGAGCGGCAACGTCCTCAACTGAAAACTTGTAAGAAAACTCGGTGCGGATCCGTTCGCCCTGCTCGAAACAAATCTCTTGGTCCAAGGCATTGATGCGAACGACGTGCGCGCTTTGCGACTCCAGAGACGACTCGATTCGGCTGTGCCCGCCGTCGTAGCGTGAAACGTAGTTGAACGCTTTCAGATCGAACGTGCCGCCGAGTTCGCGATTGATGCGTCCCAGCAAGTTCTTATTGAACGCGGCCGTGACTCCCGCGGCGTCATCGTAAGCGGCTTCGAGAATCGCCGGATCTTTCTTTAAATCGGCGCCGAGCAATAAACCGTCTCCCGCCTTGAGTGAAGCGGCGATGCCTCGCACCAGCGCGATGGCTTGCGGCGGTTCATAATTGCCGATGTTCGATCCCATGAACATCGCAAGAACGCGGCTCGTGCGTTGCAGCGCCGGTTTTCCAAGGATGCTGAAGTAGTCGCCGGCATATGCCCTAATGGTCAGGGCGGGATACGAGGCCACGAGCGCTTCCGCCGAACCCCGCAAGGCTTCGGCGGAAATGTCGATCGGGCTGTACCGCAATTCCCGCTGCACGCGCAGGGCCTCTTCGATCAGGATGCGAGTCTTGGCCGCGCTCCCGCTCCCCAGTTCGACAAATTCAACCGGACCGCCCAAAGCGCGAACGATTTCCCATCCCCAGTCCCGCAAGATCTCCGTTTCAGCGCGCGTCAAATAATATTCCGGAAGCAGCGTGATCGCATCGAAGAGCACGGAGCCGATCTCGTCGTAAAAATACTTTGACGGCAGGCTCTTCGGCGATGTGCGTAACCCCGCGTCGACATCTTCTGCAAACGAAGCGCCGGGATCGGAGCCGCCCACGGAAACGATCTGCAGCCGCCCGGTCGCGGCGGTGGTGGCGACGTTCATGGGGCCTCCTTGCTGTTGGTGTGAACGGGAATACTGTGCCGAAACGGAGCACCATTCGAAGGTGATTACGAGCGAACTGACGATTCCTGTCGCCGGCTCCCAGATGCCTGCTTATCTCGCGCGTCCGGAGGAGGGATCGGGCGCCCACGCGGCCGTGATCGTTTTGCAAGAAGTGTTCGGATTCACGCCGGAAACGAAGCGTGTTACCGACTTAATCGCCGGCGCCGGATACGTTGGACTAGCCGTCAATTACTACCATCGCACGCGGCCGGAGTGCAACGAGCCGTACGATGACGACGGCAGCGCGCGTGCTTTTGCGGCCGCCACCGAGGTGTCGAAGGGGACGCTTCGCGAGGACGTTGCGGCTGCAGCCGCGTGGTTAGGAGTTCAGCCCTTCGTCAGGGCCGGAAAGATCGCCACGTGGGGCTTTGGGTTCGGCGGCACTGCGGCGTTCGTTTGCGCTTCGTTGAGCGAACTGTGCGCGGCGGTGTGCTTCTATCCGGGCCACCTCACCAAACCGATGCCGAACGGCGATGCCGCGCCGATCGCTGAAGTGGAGGCGATCCGCGCTCCGTTGCTGCTCTGCTTCGGCGCTCAAGACTACTACGTTTCGCGCCACGACATGGACGCCATCTTGAGCGCATTGACGCAGGCACGGAAGGATTTCCGCGTGCAAATCTACCCGGATGTCGGCCATTCGTTCTTTCGGCATGGTCGCCCTGAAGCGATCGTCGAACACCGGCGCTATTCCGACGAAGCCATCGCTCAAGCCGTCGCCGATTCGTGGGACCTGGTCAAAGCATTCTTGCGCGACGCTTTTAACCGGGTGCAATCGCCCGCAGGCGCGAGCGCCGGAAGCCGTAGATAGCGTAAATCACGATTCCGGCGCAAAACCACACCGCAAAGCGAAGCCAGGTCGCAACCGAAAGTCCCGAGATCAGATAAAAGCATGCTGCCGCACCGCCGATCGTAAAGAGCGGCGCGAGCGGAGTCGAAACGGCCGGCGCGCGTGCGGCTCCAACCACCGCAATGCTAAAACGCCCGCGCAGACGATGCCGAAGGCGGAGAGCGTGCCGATGTTCACAAAGTCCAGGAGCTCGGAGAGCGGCAACGTCGCGGCCAATATCGCCACGAGCACGCCCGTGATGAACGTCATGCGTGCGGGAGTCCGGAACACCGGATGAATCCGGGCAACGCCGGGCGGCAGCATTCGATCGCGCGCCATAACGTAGAAGATACGGATCTGCCCCAGCAGCGAGGTGAGCATCACCGTCGTGTTCCCCGCGATCCCGCCTAATGCGACGATCCAGTAGACGAGCCGGCCGCGATGCGCGGCGGCGGTCGCATCCAGCATTGCGGCGCCGTCGCTCAAACGAGCGATTGGGGCGGCGCCGACGGTGACATACGCGATCGCCATGTAAAGTGCGCCGCCAATCAGCAGCGCCACGATGATGCCGATTGGAACGTCTTTGACGGGATTGCGCGACTCTTCGGAGGCAACCGTTACGGTATCGAACCCGATGTAGGCGTAAAACACGAGCGCGGTTCCCGCCAACACGCCGTGCCATCCGAAAGGCGTAAACGGATGAAAGTACGCGGGGTGGATCGTTCCGGCAAGCGCCGCGAGGAAGACGAGCATCGTCGCGATCTGAAAGACAACGAGCGCGCCGTTGACGCCCGCGGATTCGCGGATGCCGATCGCGACGAGCGCGGTGACGGCCAGGGTAATACAGGCCGCCACGATGTCGATTTGCGGATGCGCGCCGTATGCGTGGCCGCTCTGCAATACGGCGGGAAGACGCACGCCGAAATCACCCAGAAGATGCTGCAGATAGTCGGACCATGACGATGCGGTCGGCGCCACGGACAGGCCGTATTCCAAGATCAAATCCCAGCCGATGATCCACGCCACGAGTTCGCCGAGGGTCGCGTACGCATACGTGTACGCGCTTCCGGCGACGGGAACCATCGAAGCAAATTCCGCGTAGCAAAGCGCGACGCACAAGCTGACGAGCCCGGAAAAACCGTACGCGAGAACGACGGCGGGACCCGCGGCATGTGCGCCGGCGCCGATCGTCGGAAAGATGCCGCCGAGCATCGTGCCCAGGCCGATCGCGGTAAGGGCCGGCCATCCAAGCGCCCGACGCAACGTCGGCCCATGCGATTCCGGCAGCGTCCACGCGAGCGGCTGTCGCGCAAGCAGCCGCCGAATGAGCGTCGCTATACTTATACTATTTCCGTCCGCAGACGGACCGGATCGCTCCTTGCGCGCTCGGATCTGCCGGTTGACCGAGCGGGTGGATGTACATCGCCAAGTATTTCGTCCCGCCGATCGATGTTTCGACGGCTTCCAGGTGTGCGTCGGTATTGCTGCTGCTGCTCGTGCCGATGCCGGTGAGCGTTTGCGCCGGTTGATTGCCGCAGATCGTCGTCGAACCGCGGCGGACGTCGCGCAAGTCGTGAACGTATTGCCGGTTGCCGATCATTTCCGAATTGCTTCCGCGAATCAACATTACCAATTGGCGCCGGACGCGATCGTGCGGATACTTCATCCACATCTGAACGCGCCCGAAGATTGCCGGCATCGCCGTCCATCCTGGTGGCGGCCGAAAATTGACGTTGTCCGTGACGCTGCCGCAAGCGGCGAGCATAAACCCGCAGCCCGCCGCCATCGAGAGCACCTTCGCTTTTCTCATGATCCTTCTACAGCTGCTCCTGTCCCACGATCGCCGCCCAACGATCGAAAATGTCGGCGATGTACGCTTTGGTTTCCGCATAGGGCGGAACACCGTTGTACGCGGCGACCGCGCCCGCGCCTGCATTATACGCGGCAAGCGCCAGCGCGTACGGATTTGGACGGGATGCGTACGTCTTGACGTACTGCGCCAGCAACTGCGCGCAGCCGTCGATTGACGCGAACGGATCGAATGGCTCCACACCGACGCCGGCAGCGGTATCCGGCATGAACTGAGCGATGCCGGCGGCGCCCGCCCACGAGATTGCTTGCGGATCGAATGCCGACTCCTGCAGCAGCGTCGCGGCTAAAAACTCCGGCGGGAGACCGTTTTGTTCGGCGGCTTCAACGGCCCAGGACGACAAGTGCAAGGCATCCACCGGTGCGATCCGCGCATTGGTACGCAAGACGATGCGAGCGATGGCAAGCGCCGGTTCGCGAACCCTGGGGCCGTCGCGTAACGGATCTGCGCCGAGCAGGGTATCGTGGTAAACGGGCATATGCCAGCTGCGCGCCATGTCGATGGCGGTGCGAATGCGAACCGGTGCGTTGATCGTGCGTGGAGCGCGTGCCGGCGCGCACGCGCAGAGCGCGCTACAACTTAGGAGGAAATATGCTAATCGTCGCAGCGCTCATCGTCCTCGTCGTCGGCGATTTTGCTTCAACGTTCCTTTACCATGTGCCGCAACACCTATGGTTCAGGCTGCACTTGCGTACGCATCACGACCGGCGGCGCTCGTATTTCGATCATGCGGTGCTCTCGCGAGATCCCGCCGTGCTGCTCGACGGCCTGCTGGGCGCTTTGCCCTATCTCATCGTGGCCGCGTTCGCGTGGCGCCTCTCGTGGGAAGGCGCGCTCGCCGGTTTGGCGCTCGGCCAACTGCACGTATGGTGGCGACATACGAGCGAACTGGGATGGCAAACGCCGAGGTGGCTGCGCGCCGCGCTGCGACCGTTATGGATTGTCTTGCCCGAGGACCACGATGGGCATCACCGAAACCCAGAGGTCGAGTTCGGCGACATCTTTCGATTCTATGATGCGCCTGCACGGGCGCTTATCGCCAGGCTGGCCTCGACGAGCCGCCGGTCGCGCAGAGCGGCCCTTCGGGCAACGTCGCCCTCGTAAGGACGTAACGCTTCTTGACCAAACGGGTGCTTTTTCTGATCTCCGACACCGGTGGAGGCCACCGCAGCGCCGCGCATGCCATCGCCGCCGGACTGGAGGAGATCACCATACCGCACTCCTTCTCGTACCGGATCGATGACGTCGCAGCGCACTGTTCGTTTCCGCTGACGCGCCTGGGATGGGGCTACTCCGCGGCGCTACGGTATGCGCCGCCGGTATACGGGGCGCTGTACTATGCCACCAACGGCAGGCGGCGCTATAAGGCCTTGGTCCGATTCTGCGAACCGCTCTATCGCGAGCGCTTGCGCGATCTCTTTATCGCTTATCGTCCGCACGTCATCGTCTCGGTGCACCCGCTTCTCAATCATGCGGCGCTGCGGGCTCGCGACGATGCCAAGATGCACCACGTGCCCATCATCACCGTCATCACCGATCTCGGTAAGGTGCACGAGTCGTGGCTCACTCCGCAAGCCGATGCCGTCGTCGTTCCTGCGCGCGAAGTGTACGAGCGCGCACTTTCGCGTGGCGTTTCTCCGAGCCGCTTGCGAATGCTCGGGCAACCGATTCATCCAAAATTCGATGACGTCGCCGGAAGTAAGAGAGAATTGCGCGCACAGCTGCAGCTGCCGCGGGAAGGCTTCGTCGCGCTGTTGATGGCCGGCGGCGAAGGCGGCGGCAAACTGCTGCCGACCGCGCTCGCGCTGGCGAAAGCGCGCCTGCCGATGCAGCTGGTGGTGGTGTGCGGCCGCAACGAACCGCTGCGCGCGAAAATCTCGGAACTGGTTCCATCGCTGGCGACGCCGGTACGCGTCCTCGGCTTCACCGACAAGGTTCCTGAACTGATGCGGGCTGCCGATCTGCTGATCACCAAGGCGGGCCCGGGTACGCTCGCCGAAGCGAATGCCGCGCAACTCCCGGTCGTCGTGTACGATTACATTCCGGGGCAGGAACGCGGCAACGTCGAGTTCGTGCGGCGCAACGGCATCGGTGAAGTCGCAATCGGCGGGAGCGCGGAAGTCGTGCGCTCAGTGGAGCGTTTGGTGCGCAATGAAAAGCTTCTGGCGGGAATGCGCCGCGCCCAAGAGCTCGTTGCTCCCAAGCGAAGCTCCCGCCGCATTGCGGCGCTCATCGCGCAGATGGCCAACACCGGCACCATTCCCGCCGACGATGAGTACACGCCGCTCGCAGCCGCCGCCTCGTTGTAATTAGGTCACTCCAATGCCGGTTGAAACCGCGCTCTGGAGAGTTCACGACGGTGGTTGGCGTTGAATGGAAGCCCTTAAACGAGAGTTCGCGGTGGATTCTTCATAAGCTCCCTGTGGAGGGCTTCCGAGAAGGTATTACTCCAGTCAATTGGTAATACCATCATCATGGAATCCACCATTACGTCCAAAGGGCAAGCGACCATCCCAAGGATCATTCGGCAACACCTGGGCCTCAAGCATGGCGATCGCGTAAAGTTCTTCGTTCATCCTGACGGCAGCGTCGTTCTCTTGCCCAAGAGGCCGCCGGCAGCAATGCGCGGCACCATCAAATCCCCATCGCGTGCGGTCACGCTACAGGCAATGGACGAAGCCATAGCTTCGGGCGCGGCGGGTGGTCGGAAACTGAAGCGGTGACTGGTCTGGACACAAACGTTCTGATCCGTTACCTAGCACAAGACGATCCGCTTCAGGCCGCTCAGGCGACGAACTTCATTGAACGCCGTCTCAACTCAAGGAATCCGGGGTTCCTTAGCGTCGTTGTAATGACCGAGGCGGTTTGGGTACTGGACGCGGCGTACCGTCTATCGAACCAGGAAATTGCTCACTCACTGGAACGCATACTTCAAACCGATTTCATCGAAGTCGAAAATGAACAGGCAGTATTTAGTGCAATGGTTGCGCTGCGTGATGGGAACGGCTCATTTGCCGATGCGCTCATAGGGGCTCTGGGTGAGCGCGCCGGGTGTTCTCGCACAATGACATTCGACCGGCAAGCCGCACGGCTACCCTATTTCGAACTCTTGAAGTAAGCGTTACGGCAGCGCAGCAGTCGAAAGGCCGCCGCGAAAAGCTACTGCGGCGGCGCCGACTTGGCCCGCGTCGTTGCCGAGCTGGGCGATCTCTAAGCGAGTCGTGCCCTTCGGCACCATCGTCGTCAGCTGGTCCACGCGCTCGCGCACCGCGTTCAGCAAAAAGTCGCCCGCCGAGCTGACGCCGCCTCCGAGCGCGACGATTTCCGGATTGACGAAGGCGATGACGTTGGCGATACCGACGGCCAGATCTTCGGTGTAGCGCTGCCAAGCGACGAGCGCGTGCTGATCGCCGGCTTCGGCGGCGCGGCGGATCGCTTTCGATCCGAGCTTGTCGCGCCCGCGATCCAAAAGCGTGCTGCGCGGAAACGATGGTGCAACGGCAAACGCGTGGCGAATGAGTCCCGTTCCCGAAGCTTGCGCTTCAAAGCAGCCGACTTTACCGCAACCGCACACGAACCCGTCGGTCGAGCGGATCTGATGATGTCCGATCTCACCGGCGCCTGCCCGGTTGCCGATCAAGAGCTCGCCGCCGGAAACGATTCCCCCGCCGATTCCGGTGCCAATGGTAAGCAGGGCAAAGTTTTTCGTGCCGCGGCCGATTCCGAAGTCATATTCTCCGAGGGTCGCGCAGCGCGCGTCGTTGGCGATAAAGACCGGCACATCGAAGCGGCGACGCAGCTGATCGCCGAGCGGAACGTTGTGCCACAGGAAATTCGGCGAATAGAGCACCGAACCGCTTTGGGGATCGATGTTGCCCGGCGATCCCACGCCGACCCCCACGATATCGGATTGTTTGACCCCCTTCAAAGCCGCTTTCACGACGCTTTCGATCTCGCCGACGATGACGTCGAAGCCGCGATCTGCAACGTCGATCTCGTGCTGTTCCAGAATCTTGCCGTCTTCGGCGACCACGCCTGCCGTCACGTGGGAACCGCCCAAATCCACACCGATCGCCTTGCGCAAACACCCGCTCCCTTCGCCCGGCTGCAGTTCTGTGGGCACAGGCAGTCTCCTCACCTTCGGATAAGATCACGTTCCCATGGAAACGATCGACCTCATCGCCCTGCGCAGGTATGCGCAAGAGACCGGCCAGGCAACGCACCCGGAACTCCTCGATACTTTGCCGATCGAGCGCGTCAAAGAGATCGAGATCGACGAAGAGCACATCACCATCACGTACAATCAGACGATCACGCGGTACTACAATACGAACGAAATCGTTCAGCGGGAGTGGGTCTACAAGTACAACGACGACCCGCAGTTCGTCGCCGCGATCGCAAAAGTGATCGAACTCGCGCGCAAACATCACAAAGACCTTCCTGAAAACGTGGCGTGCCCGCCCGGCTGTGCGGAGTGCTGCAGTGGTTACGAGCCGTTCGTCAGCCGCAAGGACGTGGAGCGGATCGCGGAGCATCTGCGCATGTCGCCGCAGGAAGTGATGGACGAATACATCATCAAACGCCGTTCCGCCGACGGCTACCACGTCGGCTGGATTCGTAAGGTGACCGACGACGTCGCCGATCAATGCGTCTTCCTCAAAGAGGCGCGTCCGGGCCGCTATTACTGCGGGATTTACGGGGCACGCCCGGATGACTGCCGCGATTTCACGCCGATCGGCTGTTCCGACGTCGATCAAACGCTCTCGCGGCGGCCAATCAAGATCGGGCCGCCGTTCCAGCCTAAACGCCGCGCGTTGCCGGGGGCCGATCGACGCTTGCGCTGATTCTTGCGGCTGCGTCGCTGGCGCCGTACTATGCCGATCTGCGCTGGCGATTGATCGGACCATTTCGCGGAGGAAGAACGGTTGGTGCAGCAGGCGTGCCTTCGCAACCCGGCGTCTTCTACATCGGCGTCAACAACGGCGGCGTTTGGAAGTCCACCGATTACGCCCGCACGTGGAACCCGATATTCGACGGCCAAGATACGGGATCGATCGGGGCGATCGCCGTGGCTCCAAGCGATCCCAATGTCGTCTTTGTCGGTTCCGGCGAAGGCTTGCGCCGCCCCGATCTTTCCGTTGGCGACGGAATCTACCGATCGGGCGATGCCGGAAAGACGTGGACGCATCTGGGGCTGCGGGATGGCCAGCAGATCTCCGCGCTCGCGATCGATCCGCGCGATTCGAATCGCGTTTTCGCTGCCGTCATGGGGCACCCGTATGGGCCGAACGCGCAGCGCGGCCTGTACCGCAGCATCGACGGAGGGGCGTCATGGCAAAAAGTTCTGGGCGGCGATGACGATACCGGAGCGGCGAGCGTCGTGATCGACCCCAATCGGCCGCAAGTCATTTACGCCAACTTGTGGGCATCGCGCAATCCGCCGTGGCGCTTGCTGGACGTCCTGCAGCTCTACGGCAAGGGTGGCGTGTTTAAGTCGACCGACGGCGGAACGACGTGGAATCGCCTGCGCGGCGGTTTGCCGGACGGTATCGGGCGAGTCGGCATCGACGTCTCGCGCACCAATTCGAACCGTCTCTATGCCTGGGTCAACGCTTCCACGGGATGCGGCATCTACCGCTCTGACGACGCCGGCGCAACGTGGCGCAAGATGAACTCGGAAGAACGGATCTGCGGGCGGGGCGACGATTTTTCGGGCATCACGATCGATCCCACGGCCGAGAACACCGTCTATGTCGCGAACACGACGACGTATCGCTCCGTCGACGGCGGGCGCACGTGGACCGGCATCAAGGGCGCACCGGGCGGCGACGACTATCACACCGTCTGGATCGATCCGGTGAACCCCGCAATAATCTTACTGGCCGCGGATCAAGGCGCGACGCTTTCAGTGAACCGCGGAGCAACGTGGAGCTCCTGGTACAACCAGCCGACGGCGCAATTCTACCACGTGATCACCGACGATCGCTTTCCATACTGGGTCTATGGCGGCCAGCAAGAAAGCGGAAGCGCCGAGGTGATCAGCCGCAGCGACGACGGCGCCATTTGGATCAAATATTGGCATCCGGTAGGCGCGGAAGAGTATGGATACATTGCCCCGGATCCGCTGCATCCGTCCATCATCTACGGCGGCAAGGCGACGCGCTACGATGAGCGCACGCATCAGACGCAAGATATCTCGCCAAGCTACGAACCGCGCAAATATCGTTTCGACCGGACCGAGCCGCTCGTCTTTAACCGCGTCGACAAGCGCACCTTGTATCTCGGCGGCAACGTGATTTTCGCGACCTCGAACGGCGGCATGAGCTGGCGCATCATCAGTCCGGATCTGACGCGCCCGAACCCGGGAAAGCCGCCCAATCTCGGCGCCTTTGCGTCGACGCCTACCGCGCGGGGGCTGCAGCGCGGCGTGGTTTTCGCCATCGCGCCCTCGTACGTCGATCGCAATCTGATTTGGGCCGGAACCAACGATGGCTGGGTATGGCTGACGCGCGACGGCGGCGGACACTGGACCAACGTGACGCCGTCCGGCATGAGCGCGTGGACGCAGATCGCGCAGATCGACGGATCCCACTTCGATCGCAACACCGCCTATGTGGCGGCGAATCGCTTTCATCTCGACGACCTGCGACCGTATATCTATCGAACGCACGACGGCGGACGGCATTGGCAACTCATCGCCGCCGGACTACCCGCCGATGCACCGGTCGATACGGTGCGTGAAGATCCTCTGGTGCGCGGTTTGCTCTACGCAGGAACGGAACGCACGGTGTACGTTTCGTTCGACGACGGCGATCGCTGGCAACCGCTGCAGCTGAATCTGCCCTCGACGTCGATTCGGGACTTGGTCGTACATCGCAACGATCTCGTCGTCGGCACCCACGGCCGCTCGTTTTGGATCCTCGACGACGTCGCACCGTTACGCGAACTCGCACGCAATGCGAACGCAGTGGAGCGCACTTCGGCGTATCTCTTTGCGCCCGCGGATGCGTACCGCATGCGCCGTGACGAGTGGACCGATACGCCCCTCCCGCCCGAGGAGCCTGCGGGGAAGAATCCGCCGGACGGCGCGATCGTCGACTACTACCTGGCGAGCGATGCATCGCGACCGGTGACGTTGTCGATCTACGATGCAGCGGGGCTTCTCGTGCGCCGGTACAGCAGCGCGGATCGAGCGCAACCGATCAATCCGGAAATTACCGTACCGACGTACTGGGTACAGCCCCCGCCGATTCTTGCAAGCTCTGCGGGCATGCACCGCTTCGTTTGGAACTATCGATATCGCGATCCACAAGCGGTGCAGCGCGACTATCCGATCTCCGCAATCATTGCGGACACGCCGCTTGCGCCGCAGGGCGTTCTCGCAATGCCCGGCGTTTACACCGCCGAATTGCAAGTGGGCGGACACAGGTACCAGCGATCGTTTACGCTGCGCATGGATCCTCGCGTGCGCACCGGCGCTTTGGCGTTGCGCAGCCAGTTCGCACTTGCTACGCGGATCGCGGCATTGATGGATCGCAGTTACACCGCCATTCAATCCGCCAAACGGCGGCGCAACGCTGCAGCCGCCGCCCGGCTCGCCGAGCTTAATGCACGCCTAGGAAACATTTTGCAGGTGGTCGAGGGCGCCGACGCAGCGCCCACCGCGCAGGCGCTGGCAGTCTGTCAGCGCCATCGAGGCGCAGTTGCGGTGAGCGACGCCTCACGTTTCGGCGAACCTCTTGAGGATGAACTGCCGGCCGACATTCGCGAGGTCTACGAAAAGAACCGCGAAAAGATCGGGTTCGTTCCCAATGTTTTCCGCGCATACGCCAAGCGGCCGGAGCACTTCCGTGCGTTCATGCACTACCACGACGTCTTGATGAAAGGTCCCGGTAACCTCAGCCGCGTTGAACGTGAAGCGATCGTCGTGGCGGTTTCATCGGAAAACCGCTGCCAGTATTGCATGGTCGCGCACGGCGCCGCCTTGCGCGTACTGAGCAAAGACCCGGTGATGGCGGAGCAAATCGGCAATAATTGGCGAACGGCCAGGATCCCGGGACGCCTGCGAACGATTTTGGAATTCGCTTCACGAATCAACGAGCCGGGATATGCTCCGCAGCAAGCAGAGATCGACGAATTGCGCTCCGCGGGCTTCAGTAGCGACGATATTTGGGACATCGCCGCAATCGCGGCATTCTTCGGCTTCTCTAACCGCATGGCCGGCATGATGGACATGCGGCCCAACGACGAATTTTATGCGATGGGCCGTCTCGCCGCCAAATAAGCGAGTGTACACGGCGCTTGGTGCATCGCTGCTGTGCGTTGCGCTTGTGTTGAGCGCAGCGGCGCCCTGCTCTTCTCAAGATCGGTGGAACGCCGGCCCGTACGGGCAAACACTGCTTCGCTCATTCCCGTCAGCGCCGTATCCGTACAAGAGCCGCGCAAACGGACACGCCTATAACGGAAAGTTCTTCGATGCTGCCACGCACTACAGCGACAGCACGATCGGCATCTTTATCCCGGCGGGGTATCGCCCGGCGGCATGCGTCAACTTCATCGTCCATTTTCACGGCTGGTCGAACGACGTTGCACACGTGCTCGATCGCTATCGATTGCGAGAACAAGTTCAGGCGAGCGGCGTCCAAGCGATCTTGGTGGTGCCGCAAGGGCCAAAGGATGCGCCGGATTCGGACGACGGCCGCCTGCAGCACGAACCCGGAGCATTTGCGGATCTGCTGCGTGAAATCGCGGCGTTTTTGAAATCGCAAGGCAAAGTTCAGACGACGCAGATCGGCCGCATCATCATCAGCGCGCACAGCGGCGGGTACCAAGGCGCAAGTTCCGTGTTGCAACTCGGCGGCCCTTCAAATCGCGTCACCGATGTATTTCTCTTCGATGCCGGCTACGGCGCGCTGGATGGGTTTGCGAATTGGAACGCCTCCGATGGTGGGCACCGGCTGGTGAGCCTCTTCACCGACGACACCGCTTCGGGCAACGTCGAACTGATGAGCCTTTTGCAAGAGCGCAACGTGCCCTTTTCCGTCGCGCTGGAGCCAAAGATGCGCGCGCTGCTGTCCGCGCGGCGGTCCCTCTTCGTGTATACGCCGGATCTGCCGCACGATGAAACGATGCAAGGGCACAGCGCTTTCGAATGGTTCTTAAAGACGAGCGCGCTTACCGGCGCCTCGTGCACCGGCTAACTGGAAGGTAGCGAATACGCTGCGCGCATGCGCGCACTAAAGAGGTTCGCCGCCATCGCAATCCAGCCGGCGAATCCGAAAAGCGCACCACGCGCCGCGAGCGCTGGGTTGTCGCCGAAGATCGCCGCCACGATGACGGCGACTCCGATCTGCAAAGCGAAAAAGGAAAACCAGCTCAACCGCGGTTCGAGCAGATCCTGCGGCGGCGTTTCATCGTCGTCTCCGCGATAGATCGTCGCGATCAAACGCACGCCGATGTGATGGATGTGCGCGTTGACCATCTGGCCGATCCAGCCGAAGAGCAGCATCACGGCGTACTGGGCCTGCCAAGGATGCCCCAGCAGAACTCCGGCGCCGCATGCCAGCGATGCGAGAAACCAGCAGAGCGCGGCGGCCACAAATGCTTGCGGCGGACGATGCGCAACGGTGGCACGGCGCAAGATATCGAAAGCATCGAAGACATACGCGAGGGCGGCATAGGCAAAGAATGCGCCGCCGATCCGGGTCACGCTCTGGCTGCCGGCTCCGATTCCGATCGCCAAGAGCACGATGCCGAGCGTCGAAAAAGCTCCGACGATAATGTGAATCGTACGAAAGCGGCTGCCGTTTCCCGTAATGGGCCGAAGCGTTCGCATCGACATACCGAAGATCAGCACTGAAAGCCAGCCCAGCGTACCGAGATCGGCGTGGACCGGCGCTAAGGTATGCACCCAAGGGGCAAAGAGATGCCCGGCGGCAGCGGGCGCCATGGCGATTCCGGCAAGTGCCGTCGCCGCCAAAAAACCCAATGGTATGGCAAAAGCGCGCCCGATCGCGCGCTGGAGCCGCTCCTTGCGCATCGCTGCGCGCAAGGTTGCAAAAGCGGTCGCCAAATAGACGATTAGGGAGAGCACGACGATCCCGCTGGCCGGTTCGATCAGCGCGGCGTCGGCGCCGAATCCATAGAGCAACAATGCGACCCCGACCCCATACGCAACCAGCGCCCACCGCGCCGTCGTTTGCCCGCGCCACTGCGTATCGGTAAACTGAGGAATCGCGAAGACGAGGATGGACAAAGCCGCCATCGTCACCCAGACTAACGCGGCGGTATGCAGCCACAAGAACCCCGCAAGCGGAAATCCAAAGCGCCCGGACCACGCGATCCAAAATGCCAGCGCCCACGATGCGCCGTGCGCGAGTTGCGCGTAGATCAGCGCAGCCGGGGGGATCCAATGCCGTCTGCTCAGCACGCTGCCAGCAGGCTTCGGAATCGTTCCGAGTCGACGTTGCCGCCGCTAATAACGATGCCCACGTTTTCGTGGCGCCGTTCGATTTTATGGAACATCAAGGCAGCGAGCGCTGCTGCCCCGCTCGGCTCGACCACCATCTTCATGCGTTCGAAAGCAAAGCGCATCGCGTCTCGCAGCTCGACATCGCTGACGGTCACGACTGACTCCACGAATCGCCGCAGGATCGGAAACGTCATCGTCCCCGGCGCCGTCGTCTGCAGACCGTCGGCGATCGTTGCGGGGACGGGAATGTGCACGATTTCGCCACGCGCGAGCGACTGCTGCACGTCATTGCCCGCTTCGGGCTCGACGCCGTAAAGTGCGGCATGTGGCGCCAGCTCCGCAGCGGCCAACGCGGTACCGCTCAACAAGCCGCCGCCGCCGACCGGCGTGACGATCGCATCGAGCCCGGGTGCATCTTGAAGCATTTCGAGCGCTGCCGTTCCGGCGCCGGCGATGATGTCCGGATCATCGTACGGGGGCACGAGCGCAGCACCGCGTTCCTGCGCTAGTCCTTGAGCGATCTCGGCACGATGCGATCGATGCCGGTCGTAGAAAACGATTTGCGCGCCATACTCGCGCGTCGCATCGATCTTCGACGATGGCGCATCATAGGGCATCACGATCGTTGCGGGGGCTCCCAGCAGCGATCCGGCGAGGGCCACTCCCTGCGCGTGGTTGCCGCTGGAGTACGCGACGACTCCGTTCCGCCGCGCGTTTTGGTCGATCTTCGCGATCTTGTTGTACGCGCCGCGGAACTTGAACGCGCCCATGCGCTGGAAGTTTTCGCACTTGAGGTAAATCCGGCAGCCGGCTAAAGCGTCGAGCGTTCGCGAATGCAACACCGGCGTTCGATGCGCCACGCCTTGCAAGCGCGCCGCGGCATCTCGTACGTCGGAAAACGTTACGTCTGCGGGCGAGACGCCTGAATCCACCAATACTGCACTTTGCCGTCGGAGCCGACTTTCATCATCTCATAGTAGGGCCGCTTGGAGAATTTCACGTCGAAACACACGTACCCGGTACGGCACCACGCATCGTCCTGCTTAAGGCCTTGGTACTGCCCTTGGTCGTTGAGTTCGTCCGACAGCTCGGCCACGCGCACGCGCGTAATCTGCCCTTTGATTGCCGGATCGAAATCGCCGGCGACCGGGGACATGTTGTTGTTGATAACGGCGTGGGTGATCTTGTCCGCCTCGCGCTCATTTTTGTTCTGCCCTGAGCACGCGGCGAACGCTACCGCCGCGGTCAGTGCGATTGCCGCAGCGCGCTTCACGACGCCGCCTCCACCGCTTGCGCGCCCGCACCACTCGACGTTGCGAATTCCAAAAAACGCAGGCCCGAATTCCATTCCTGCGCCAAGCGAAGGCTCCAGTCCGATTCAAAGAGCGCAATCGGCTTGCCCTCATCGTCTTCAAGCATTTTGGCAGCCGACGGCAGTTGCGCGCGTTCGAGCGCGCTTGGATCGGCTTCAACGTAACGCGCCAAGGTGAAGGGAAGCTGCCGGAATTCCGTCTTCACATTGTATTCGGATTCCAGGCGATACTTCGCCACCTCGAGCTGCAGCGGCCCAACCGCTGCCAAGATTGCTTCGTTGTGCACGGACCCATACGGATACATTACCTGCACGGCACCCTCTTCTCGCAGCTGCGCGATCCCCTTAGCAAACGACTTGTACGCCGACGGATCCGTACTGCGCACGGATGCAAAATGTTCCGGAGCAAATGGTGGAATGGCTTCGAAATGCACCAACGGACCGTCGCAGATCGTATCGCCGATCGCAAAGACGCCGGGATTGGCGAGACCGACGACGTCGCCGGCATAAGCCGTTTCGAGGGACGTACGTTCGCTTCCGAAAAGGCGCATCGCCCTCGACAGCCGCACGGGCTTGCCGCTGCGCGCATTCCGCACCGTCATATCGCGCTCGAACGACCCTGAAGCGACGCGAACGAAAGCAACCCGATCGCGATGGCGAGGATCCATGTTCGCTTGAATCTTGAACACAAAACCCGAAAACTGCTCCGAAGTCGGATCGATCTCACCTTCCTGTACTCGCCGCGGCGCCGGCGCGGGCGCAAGCTGAACGAACTCGTCCAAAAAGAGCTGCACGCCGAAGTTCGTCACCGCGCTTCCGAAGAAGACCGGCGTCACCTCGCCGCTCCTCACCGCCTGCGCATCGAAGTCCGCGCCGGCCCCTTCGAGCAAATCGAGCCCTTCGCGAAGTTCACGGTACGCGCGCTCGTCTTCCAACAGCCGAGCGATTTGCGGATCGTCGATGCTCGCCACCGCCACGCGCGCACGCTTTGCGCCGTGCGCGCTTCGTTCGAAGAGATGTACGCCACCTCGCCGCCGATCGTAGACGCCTTTGAATGAGGGGCCGTCGCCCAAGGGCCAGTTCATTGCGAACGCGCCAATCCCGAGCACGCTCTCGAGCTCGTCCAGCAGCTCAAGCGGATTGCGGCTCGGGCGATCGAGCTTGTTCATGAACGTGAACAACGGAATGCGCCGCGCGCGGCAGATCGCAAAGAGCTTTTTGGTCTGCGCTTCCACGCCTTTGGCGGCATCGATCAGCATGACGGCGCTGTCCGCGGCCAACAACGTCCGATAGGTGTCTTCGCCGAAGTCTTGGTGGCCCGGGGTATCGAGCAGGTTGATGACGTGACCGGCATAAGGAAACTGCAGCACAGTCGAGGTGATCGAAATGCCCCGCTGCTTTTCCAATTCCATCCAGTCGCTGGTCGCCGCGCGTTGCGCGCGTCTGGCCGAAACTTGGCCCGCCGTTTGAATCGCGCCCCCGTACAGCAAGAGCTTTTCGGTTAACGTCGTCTTACCGGCGTCCGGGTGGGAGATGATGGCGAACGTTCTTCGCCGCGCAACCTCTTGCGCGATGCTCACGGCGCGGCTTCCCCGCGGGATGCCGTTCGATAGACGCGTAGCTCGTAGCCGCCTTCAAGCGAACGAAGCAGCGCCAATCCGTTGCCGCTCACGTACAAGCGGGCCGCCGGCGGAACGCGCATGCGATCGCCGCCGCGGCGCACGTAGATCACGTCGCCTCGCACCAGCAACGTGCAATCGGCGTACCGCAAGTCGGCAGGCGGCCGAACCATCGTCGCACCTTTTGGTAAATGTTGGAGCACAGGCTGCAGTTGCGGCGACGTGGTCTTGCTTGCCTGCGTAAAGCATTCCGGCAGAGCGGAGAGCGCCCAGGGCGCGTCGCCGCTAAATGCGCCGCGATTGGGCGCCCGCGTCCGTTGCGGAATCGACGCTTTGGGCGCAACGCGAACGTAGACCGATTTTATCTTAATGGCCAACACGTCACGGTTTGCGTACGCCGCCACGGCGATCGCGGCGCTCAACACGATAATCGCCGAGACGGCGAAGTACCTAAGCAGCGCTTTCCGCGGGCTCTACAGTCCCTTCCGCTTCACCGAGCGTCATACGCGCCGATCCGATCGAGTAATCGGCCATGCCGTAATAGATGTCGAATGTGCGCGGCCCTATGTCGGGGCGCGGATCGATACCGGTCGGAAAGACAACGTTGTCGACGATGCCTTTGCGTTCTTGATACGATTCAGGCGCAAGCACCGGTTTGGGCGAACGATACAGCAAGCGGTGCGGCCGCTGCAGATCGTGGATCATGATGCCGGCGCTGTACTTGAGCTTCGGCTTGGTCGACTTGTCATCGACGACGTCGACCGCGTGAAACAGCGACATCCAGCCCTCATCGATGCGGACCGGCGGAGTTCCGGCGCCAAGTTTGAGCGACCCCCATTCGGCATCCGGCGACATCACGAGCGTGCTTTCGCAGACGTCCAAGAGGTTGCTGCGATCTTTGAGCACGGGCTCCAGCGCCACGTAGCCGATACGGATCGATTCGCGATCGTGAAACGGCAGGCGCTCGATCATCGGAATCGCCGCCCGGCCGTCGACCGCCGACAGATGCAACATGGGGCGGTGGTAAAAAGCCAAGCACTCTACGCCTTTCGGCGAGCGCACCGGCTCCGGAAAGAATGCCGCATCCTTGTCGTCGCCGATGTGCATGCCGGGGCGATTGAACCGCATGAGTCCAAGCCGCTTCCATTCGAAGCCGTCCTCCGAAAGCGCCAGCGCCACGCGGGGACCCTCCGGCCCGTACGCGGTGTACGCCATCACGTAGGCATCGAGTACCGGCACGAAACACGCCCGCGGATCCTCGCAACCGTAACCCGGCGACGGACGCAGCTCGTACGGCGCTTGGGGAATCAGCGCAAAACCGTCGCGTGCAAAGGTAAACCAATCGCCCTTCGACTGCGCCTTCACCAGACCGATGCGCGAGATGTTGGCTCGGCCGACGTCGCGCGGATAGAGCAGCAGTTCCCCTTTGCGGGAACGAGTCGCCGCCGGATTGAGCGTGCCTTCGATCTCGCTTGGGTTTCCGTCGGGCTCGAGAACGGTGCCGAGGCGCGACACCTTCACGTCCAATTCGCCGATCGTTTGTGCTGGCATCAGGGCTTTTCGGTAACGCGGCGCGCGCGCACGCAGTTTCCGAGCGCCGTTATAATCTGGTGCACGGGCGTATTGCTTCGCGCCGCGAAGGCGTCCAAACTGCTTGACTGGTCTAAGAGCACCACGTGGCCGTTTTGGACCGCACGGGCGTGGGCCGTGATGTACTGCATCCCGACCGCTTCGATGCCGTCGCCTGTGAGCGAGGGCGCGATGCCGTCGGCATATCCGCAGCGCGCGGTCAGCAGCTCCGCCGTCTCCTCAAGCGCCGCATCTCCGTACCCAACGAGCGTTCCCGGCAAATAGTCCGCGGAGCGAAGAACCGGCGCCAGAACGCGTAAGGCGCAGCGGACCCCAGGAATCGCTTGATCGCCCATCGCGCCGAAGAGGCCGGCTCCGATTCGCACGCCGGTGCCGGCGGGTCCGAAGTGCGCCAGCGGCAAGGTGCTGAGCAGATCGGTGCCCGCCACCCGCACGCCGGCGCTTTCCAGAAGCTGCTTCGCGCGCTCGAAATGCGCGAGTTCTTCCGAATACCGCCGTTGCGCCGTTACGTGCGTCCAGACTCCACTGCTGCGCGACTGCGCGCCAGCGCGGGCGCAAGCGCCCCCACCTGTGCGATCGATAGACCGCTCCAGCCGGCGGTGCGAACGACGCTCACGCGCACGCGCAGATGCGCTCCTCGCGCCGACGCACGCGCCGTTTCGAGTTCGGACGCACTCTGGATGGTCGGAACTCCATCGAGCGCGATGATCTCTGCAATCCGTGGCGGCTCGCTTCCTAAAACTGCAACCGGCAGCTGCGTAAACGCTCGCAGCTCGCGCAGCTCGTCGGCGTCCGCGACGCAGTAGCCGCTAACGACATCATCGAGGGCGCGCACCAGCGGAGCGTACCCCCAACCGTATCCTCGTGCTTTGACGACCGCCCGTACAGCCGTCCGCGCAAATGCTTGCCACGCAATAGCGTTTTCACGAATGATCGATTCATCGAGCGAAATGTGCGGCTGCACTACGGTAACGCGGTGAAGGCTACCGGCGCGTTGGACGGCGTGACGACCGTAACGCCTAAGCCGCGGCGGTACAATGCGTCCGGAAGCATCCACAGCGTGAAGGTGCGGTATCGCTGCGAAGGCTCGCCGCCGTTCGCCGGCGGCGATTCAAAGGCGACGATGCGCACGCCGCGACGGTCGGCTCGAATCGATTCGATGATCTGCTTGTAGCCGCTGCGCTGATGCGGTCCCATGAGCAACACGATCCCGAAGTCGCCGGAGAAGTGCCCCGCAGGGCTGATGCGCAACCGTTTGAGTTCCCCGGCTTCGCGTGCCGCGACGACTTGGTTTGGGCCGAGCACGGGGGTCGTGCCCTGTGCGGCCATCGGAACCTGCGCGCCGCCGCAAGCCGTCAACAGCAGCAACGGCAAAAACCAGCCACCTTTCACGCGCGGGGCGTTCGTGCTCTTGTCACAGACCGCCCTTCGGGCGCATTCTAGGGGTGCAACACTTTTCAAGTCCTGAGGAACTCATGCTCGATCGCATCTTTTTGGCCGTTGCAGCAATCGCCGCCGCGACGCCAAGCCCCGCGCCAAGCCCCGCGCCGGCGCTCAAAGTGATCGCGAATGTGCGCTCCGTTCCGCGCTGCGCCGCAATCGTGACGCACGCCAACAGTGCGATCAGCACGACGCTGGATAACGACATGGTCATCACGCGCACGATCACTCGGCTGCGCATGGTCGATCTCGACGATGGCAACCCCGTGCATCGCCGCAACGGCCTTCAGGCCCTCGGCGATCTCGCCAAGGCGCTGGTGCAGCAGTCGCGTGCTGCCGACAATGAAGTCAAGCGGCTGCGCGATCTCGCGAAGAGTTCGAACGATGCGCAGGAAGGAAAAGACCTCAAGGCGTTTGCCGACGAACTCGGCGGCGCGTTGTGGCGGCAGCAGACGATCGGACGCGACCTCAACGGCTATTTGGCCACCGTCGATTTTCACGATATGGCGAAGTTTGATGAAGGCCAACGCGCACTGAATCAAAGCGCTTTCGGCGTTGCGGATCCGCTTGCCCAATGGCCGGTCGACATTCGTAACACGACGCGGCAAGACCCAAACGCCAATAACAGCGTGGGTCCGCCGATGCCGTCGCATCTAGGTCACGAGCGCGGATATCCCACCGCGACCGAGCAGGCTCATGCGGCCGCTTCCGATTTTCAAAACCGCATGATCGGCATATCGGGGGCTGAATCGGCCGCCGCTACGCGTATCGACGGCGCGCTGCGCGGCTGTTAGTACCAGAGTCGTTGTAGGGTAAAGCCGCTCCCCGCTAGACTTATCGTCTAGTGAGGACGCTCGCGCGCCTGAGCTTCGCCGCGGTGCTCACCGCTTTCGGCGAGGTGATGCTCGGCAGTTGGACCCGGATCAACGGCGCCGGAATGACGTGTCCGGATTACCCGCTCTGCCGAGGGCGGCTCGTCCCGCCGTTCGTCGGCGGCACCATCTGGGAGTGGACGCACCGGCTTTTCGCCGCTCTGCTGTCCATCATCGTGCTCGCGGCGATCGCCGTAGCCTGGCGGGCCGGCAAGCGTACACCGTTCTTGCGGCCCATCGCGTTGGTCGTTGGCGCGCTCTTCTTGATTCAGGTGGCACTCGGTGCGTTGACCGTGCGCCTAGCGAACACGCCGATGTCGGTCGTCTGGCACTGGGGCACGGCGATGGCCTTCGCCGCCGCGTTGCTGGCAATGGGAATCTTTGCGGCAGTGCCCCGCCAAGCTTTCACGAGTTCATCTCTGGCAAACGGGCGATCCGCAGCGGCATTGCTTATTACCGCGGGTATTGCGTTCATCACGATGTGCATCGGTGCGTACGTCAGCTCCAGCGGCGCCGGCCTGGCGTGTTTGTCGCTTACCGGATGTGCCGGCAACGTTATCGTTTCGCAAGATGGGCAATCGGTGCAGATGCTGCATCGCTTCCTCGCAGCCGCTTGTCTGTTTAGCGCGGTGATCTGCACCGCGCTCGTTTGGGTTTGGCACGCCGATCGCCGCGTACGCCTCTTGACCGCGACCGGCCTGGTTTTGATTTTCGTGCAGATCATGTTGGGCTTGTTGAACGTCGCGCTTCGCCTGCCGATCGATTTGCGTGAAGCGCACGCGGCCAATGCGGCACTCGTGTTTTTGAGCTTCGTAAGCGCCTGCGCGCTGGCGATTGGAGCGCGACAAACCGCACAAGTGAGGGCATCATCGTGAACGGCGCGCTCGCCGCCGCAGGCAGCCTCGCGCAGACCCGCGCCGCGTTGCTGATCGCACGGTGCGGCGACTACTATGAACTCGGCAAGCCGCGCATCATGTACTTGCTTGTCGTCACGACGGTTGCGGCAATGCTCATGGCGGCGCATGGTATGCCGTCGGCCGTCCTGCTCGCATGGACGGTGCTCGGCGGAGCGCTTGCCGCCATGTCGTCCGGAACGCTCAACTGCATTTACGACGCCGATATCGACGGCAAAATGCGCCGCACCGCGGATCGCCCCATCCCTGCGGGCAGAATCTCGATCGTCGCGGCCACGGCGCACGCGTGCGTCATGGGCGTCCTTTCTTTTGCAATCTTCTATCTGCGCGTGGCGCCAATCGCGGCGTGGCTTTCGCTCGCCGGCAACGTCTTTTACGTCGTCGTCTACACCATGTGGCTGAAGCGCCGAACGCCGCTCAACATCGTGATCGGAGGTGCTGCAGGCGCCGTGCCGCCGCTCGTCGGCTGGGCCGCGGTAACTCATGCGATCGGGACACCGGCAATCGGACTTTTCGCGCTCGTTTTCCTTTGGACGCCGCCGCATTTCTGGGCGCTGGCATTAATCACCCAAACCGACTACGCCGCCGCAGGCATACCGATGCTGCCCAACGTCAAGGGCAGAGCGAGAACCCGCGCCGAGATCTTCTGGTATTCCGCCATCTTGGTCGCCGCATCGATCGGCCTTTATGCCGCGCATGTGTTCGGCGTTGTTTATCTCGCGTGCGCGGCGTTGCTCGGCGCGCTCTTGCTGCTGTTGGCTTGGCGCACCCTGCGCACCGACGACTTACGGTATCCGCGCTTGCTCTTCAAATACTCGCTCATCTATCTCGCGCTGATGTGCGCAGCCATGGTGATCGACCGCATTCTTGCCTAAACCGTTGATCCTCGCACTTGCTCTGGGCGTCTTTTTGGGCGCCCTTGATTTGAGCGTTCTTTCGCCGGCCTTGCCGGCTATCGGCAAAGAGTTTTCCGTCGCGGTCGGCGACCTGTCGTGGCTCTTCACGATGTACTTGCTCGCGAATATCGTCAGTATCGCGATCATGAGCGCGCTTGCCGACCGGTATGGACGCCGGCCGGTCTATTTGCTCTGCGTGGCGATTTTTTTAGTCGGCAGCGCGATCGCGATTCTGGCGCAGAACTACGACGTTCTGCTGTTTGCACGTGCGGTGCAAGCCTTTGGAGCAGGCGGCATCTTTCCCGTTGCTACAGCGGCGGTTGCCGACCGCGTCGCGCCCGAGAAACGCGGCGCCGCCCTTGGGCTCATTGCCGCAACGTGGGGCCTTGCGGCGATCGTGGGGCCGGCATACGGCGGTTTGGTGACGCACTTCGTTTCATGGCGTTGGGTCTTTGTCCCGAACTTTCCGCTGGCCGGCCTGGTGATCGTCCTGGCATTGCAGTTCGTGCCGGTCAGCCCGCCACATCGCCGGGGTCCGCTGGACGTTCTGGGCTTGGCGTTGCTTGCGCTCGGATTGCTGGCGCTGATGTACGGCATGAGCGGCGTGCATGCCGTCACGATCGTCTTCGGCGTGCTCGTACTGTGCGGGTTCGCTTGGTGGCAGCGGACGTCGCGCTTTCCGATCATCCCGCCGCACTTTTTCGCGAACGCGCAACTGGCAAAGACATTTTTGTTGGAAGCCGTGATCGGCGTCTTGGAAGGATCGCTGTTTTTCATTCCGACCGTGCTGGTGGGTGCACAACGCCTTTCCCCCGCGGCGGCCGGGGCGATCGCCGCGCTCGGCGCGGTGGTCTTCGTCGCGGTGATCCCGTTTTCCGGACGCGCGTTGGATCGTATCGGAAGCAGAAACGTGCTGCTTGCCGGCGCTCTCTTCACGGAGATTGGCATCGCCATCTTCGCGATCGGCTTCGGCTCGCTCGGACTGTCCATCTTGGCGATGATCGTGGCGGGCGTCGGGTTCGGCGCGCTGCTTGGGGCGCCGACGCGCTACATCGTCACGAACGAAAGCTCCCACGGGATCCGCGCTACTGCGATCGGGTTGCTGAGCCAGTTTCTGATCGTCGGGCAGATCGTCGGTGCAGCCCTCGCCGGCGGCATTATGGGCAGCGCGCCGTCCGACTGGCTGGCTTACCGCAACACGTACCTCGCGTTCGCCTGCGTTGCGCTGATCGCGGTGGCGCTTTCGGCGATCTTGCGCTCTCGCAAAGCGGAGCGCTATGCCGTCGTCGTGGAATAATGCAACGTGAAGCTGCGGCGAATTGAGCGGCGGGCCCACTTGGCCGGCAGGCCGTGGACGGAACGCGAACGCGCGATCGTCTGGCGCGGCTTGACCGGCCGCTTTGCGATTGCGATCGAACCGTTGCTTGGCATGCTGTTCTTCGGCGGCCTTACGTGGGGCATCATTTGGCGCGCGCGGGTCGCACCGCCGCACGACCTGTGGATTCTGTCCCCGCTCTTCGGCGTGATGGCGATCGCCTTTGCGATCTACTTTGTCGCCGTTCTGGTTGCGCCGCTGATCGCGTACGCACAAACCTTCAAGCCGATCTACCAGATTGACGGCTACATCCGCTATCGCGAGCCTGACGACTTTTCGGAGCCGAATGCCGGCGGTTACGTTGCCGTGCTCTTCGAGGATCGCACGCTCTGCTGCGAGTGGGAATGCCTAGGCGGCAATCCGCTTCCAAACCTCACGCTTCCCGCGATGGCGGAGTTTTCCGAATATGCCGGCATTCACAAGATCGACGGCCGATCGACCGGGTTATTACCGGACGGTGAATTACCGCTTTTAGCGATTGGCATAGCGCCCCGCCGATAAAAATTGCTCGCCGCCCCAGCCCGGCAGCACGGGAACTCTGTCAGTCGCGCAGTGCCAGCTTCAGGTGTCTCCACACTTGATATAGGTTGAAGGCCCAGCCCACTCCGAACACCTTTGGAGTCAAAACACGCTCGTCATTCGGATTCCACCATGATTGCCGGATCCTATCGCTAATTCCCGCCGTCACGTACACCGCGACACCGGCGGAGCTCGTGTCGCCCATCCATCCTATCAGAGCGCCGTTCGCGACGACAGTACGAGCGCCCATCACTAAAACCCTGCACCCCCATTCCACGGCCCACTGTCGGACGGCGATAGTCATACGGAGTCTCCTGCGAAGCGGCCATGCCAAGCGCGTTCTGTTTTGGGCTTGCGCAACTGCTCGAGAATGGAGCCCGTCACGTAGACCGCAACAATAGGCAACAAGATCCTGTCGCGAAATCTCATACCCTGTAATATCGGCGTGGGAGATTTTTGTAGCGCACGAGGCGTCGTCCGACGCCGCTAACGTGCCATTTACGTCGGCCCTTCGACTACGCGAGCTTCGCTCGCTGCTCAGGGTGACACTATCCAGACGCGGTGGAGCTCGCCACGCCGCTCCACTATCACCGTGGCAGCATAGCGGCCTACGCTGCGTTGTGGCAGCTAAGGCCTGTCAGCTCCCGTTCAAAGGAATCCGAAGAGACTTCGTCATCGGCCAGTTGTGCCCGTAGCCCGACTCCCCAATCGTGAAGGCGCCGACTGCAAAGATCACCAGTATGCCGATGATCGTCGCGACGCGCACCACCATCGGCACGCCGCGGCTTGCGGGAACGCCGCGGCCATCCACCGGGTCGTACATCAGGCGACGCCTTTGCCGGCAAGCACGCCAACCGCGGCTAAAATGCCGAGCAGCGCACCAAGGGCCAGCAGTGCCAGCATCAGTTTGAACACTTGATTCTCAACGCCGGCGCTCTTCCAATCGTTGCGAAGCGCGGTCAGTGCAACGATGAGCACCACAATCCCGAAAAAGACTGCGAGTGCGCGTTCCGCATGAGCCAGCATTTCCGTCATTGTTGTCTTTTGGCTCCTAGAGCAGGTAGAAGATCGAGAACAGCACCACCCAGATCACGTCCACGAAGTGCCAGTACAGCGTCCCCAGCGTCAAACCGGTGTATTTGGTGTAGGTGTATCTTCCGGACAGCGCCTGCAGCAGCAAAACGGTCAAAAAGATGATGCCGGCAAACACGTGCAAGCCGTGCATGCCGGTGAGCGTGTAAAACGAGGCCCCGAAGATGCCGCTGGTTCCCCATCCTGCGCTGATGTGCCGGTATTCGATGATCTGCCCGCTCAAGAACAGCGCGCCCAAAACGATCGTCGTGATCACCCAATTGGCAAATTTGACGAGGTTGCTGTGCTTCCAGTTTTCCAGCGCGAAGTGCATCGTCGCGCCCGACCCAAAGAGCACGATCGAGTTGATCGCGGCCAGCGCAATATCGAGCTTCGGCGCGCCGGGCGGCGGCCAGCCCTGTCCCGTATTTCGCAAATAGAGATACGCAAAGATGAACGACGAGAACAGGACCAGGTCGCTGACCATGAAGAGCAGGAAGCCCTGGACTCGCAGCTCGCGAGTCTCGATGTAGAGCTGATCCGCTTCCTCGACGTGGCCGCCGACGATGCCCCGGCCGCTGATCGCCCCGAGCGCCATGCTTAGTGGCTTGCCACAACGGGAGCGCCGGCGGGTCCGCGCGTCGGCGTCAATTCCTCTTCAAGCCCGCGATACGGCAGCGGTTCCCCAAAATCGTACGGCGTCGAAAATACGGCTGGAATATGCTTGAAGTTGTAGTACGGCGGCGGTGATGGAATCTGCCACTCCAGCGTGCGCGCGCCCCAGGGGTTGTGGCCCGAGCGTTTGCCGTTGCGCATGCTCCACAGAATGTTGCCGATGATCAGCAGGATCGCGATCGTCATGATGAACGAGAAACCCGACGCGACCTGATTCCAGAATGTGAATTGCGGATCGTAGACGTCAACGCGCCGCGGCATGCCCCACATGCCGAGCCAATGCATCGGCAAAAACGTTCCGTTGAAGCCGATGAAGAAGAGCCAGAACGACCATCGGCCAATCGTTTCGTTCATCAACCGGCCGGTCATCTTCGGGAACCAGAAGTGCAGACCGGCAAAGATGCCCATTAGGCTTCCGCCGACCAGCACGTAGTGCAAATGTGCGACGATGAAGTACGTCCCGTGCGCGTGCAGATCGAACGGCACTGCGGCAAGGAATACGCCGGTGATGCCGCCGAGAGTAAACGTCACGATGAAGCCGAGCGCAAAGAGCATGGCCGTCTTCATCTCGATGACGCCGCCCCAGAGCGTCGTGATCCATGAGAAGATCTTGATGCCCGTTGGAATCGCGATCAGGAAGGTGAGCACCATGAACGGCAACTGCAGATAGGGCGCCATGCCGGAAGTGAACATGTGGTGCGCCCAGACCATGAAGCCCAAGATCGCGATCGCGGACGACGAAAACGCGATCATCTTGTAGCCGAAGATCGGCTTGCGCGCGAAGGTCGGGAAGATCTCCGAGATCATGCCGAACGCCGGCAAGATCATGATGTACACGGCCGGATGCGAGTAGAACCAGAACATGTGCTGCCACAGCAGCGGGCTGCCGCCTTTGGTCGGATCGAAGAACGGCACGCCGAACTCGCGCTGGATAAAGAGGGCGGCCAGTGCGGCGCCGAGCGCCGTGGTCGCGATCATCAGGAGCGGCGCCGTGACGAACTGTCCCCACACGAACAGCGGCATGCGCGTGAACGTCATCCCCGGCGCACGCATCTTCAAAATGGTGACGACGAAGTTGATGCCGGTCATCGTCGAGCTGACGCCGACGAGGAAGATCGCGGCACACCACATCGAGGTGCCGGCCGCACCCTGCAGCGACATCGGCGGATACTCCGTCCATCCGGCGGCGGGTGCGCCCATCAAGAACGACGCGTATAGCATCAATCCGGCAGGCGGAAACAGCCAAAAGCTCAGCATGTTGAGCCACGGAAACGCGACGTCACGCGCGCCGATCTGCACCGGGAAGACGAAGTTGCCGAAGCCGCCGGTCAGCATCGGAATGATCACGAGCCACACCATCGTGGAGCCATGCACGGAGTAGACTTCGTTGTACGTATCAGGCGTCATGAATCCGCCGTTGGCCTTCATCAGCTGCACGCGGATCAGCTCGGCCAACATGCCGCCGAGGATCATGAAGAGCCCGGCGGTGACCATGTACTGGATGCCGATGATCTTGTGATCGATCGAGAAGACGTACTTCCGGATAAAGCCTTGCGGCTCCGGATGAATGTGGTCGGCGATGCCGCCCGAATGGACTGCTGCTACTGCCATTTTTTGCTCACTTTAGCGATTTCAAATAGGCGACAAGGTTGGCGATATCTTTGTCCGTGATTCCATTTGATGCTTGATTAGGCATCGTGCCCATCGATCCGGTATAGCCGTTCTGCAAGATCTTCGCGACGTTCGCCGGCGTCGCCGGCTGACCGTTTACCAGGTTCGGATGTGCCGGGTCGTGCAGCACCCCTTTCAGACCTGGACCGACGACCTTTTGATCGAATGGCGCGATCGCGTGACAGGCAGAGCACTTCTGTGCGAAGAGGCGCTGTCCGGCCTTCGCGTCACCCCCGGACAGGTTCACGCCGGCACTGCTTGATGCGACGGCAATCGCATTACTGGCGGTCGCTTGTGCGGCTTGCGTTTTCTGGTACCAAGCCTTGTATTGCGCGGGCGTATCGACGTAGAGATACGCTGGGTCGTTGGGCGTGCCGCTGCGCATCTGCCCGTGGAACGTCCCGCAGAACTCCGTGCAGACGATCGGATACTTGCCCGGTCTGGTCGGCGTGAAGTCCAGCGTGTTGATCAAACCGGGCACCATATCCGCTTTCAGCCGCATGTCCGGAACCCAAAACGAATGGATCACATCGTACGAGCTCACGTGAAGCTTCACGGGCTGGCCCAACGGCAGATGCATTTGCTTCACCTCGCCGTTGATGTCGGGGTAGCGGAACGTGTAATACCACTGGTGCCCCAGGGCTTCAACCACGAGCGCGTTAGGACGCGCGAATTCGATGCCCGCCCAAATACGGATGCTGAAGACCGCAAGCCCGACGACAAAGAGCGTCGGCGCGAGCGTCCACCAGAATTCCAGCGAATGGCTGTCATGGATCTGCACGCCGATCTTCTGCGCCGGGTCCGTGGCGCGGCGGCGAAAGACGACCGCAAAATATAACAGGTAGCCCGCGACGAACACGAACAGCGCGGTTCCGGTGGACGCTAGGAACCGGAAGAGCGTGTCGATCTGCTGCGCCTTATCGACGGCTTCCGGCATGATCGCTTGGATAGGCGCCATCCACCACCAGACGATGGCGACAATGGCCAAAACCGCCAAACCGGCCGTTACCGACCAAAATCTGCGATCGACGTGGACGACCGGATCCCGATTCTCTACCAAACGTACTCCATTAGCTTGTCCTGAGCAGCCCAGAGCAACGTCAAAGGGCGTGTCGAAGGGCGAGCTTATTTGACTATAGGAAAAACCGTCCTACGGCAGCGACGACCTTTGCAGCCCGCGCACGAACGAAGCGGTGAGCGATTCAATGTTCGTGATGGCGGTACCGACGACGACGGCATCGGCCCCCGCCTCCAGCGCCGCCCGGGCGCAAACGGGATCGCCAATCCCGCCTTCGCAGACGACGAAAGCGTGCAGTTCCCGCCAAGCCCGAACCAGGTCCAGCGCCGGCAAGCCGAACCCGCGCGTTTCCTTTGTATAGCCGCATAGCGTGGTGGCGACGATCTCGCACCCGGCCTCCGCCGCGGCACGACCGTCCGGCAGCAGGGCGCAATCGGCCATCGCCAGGGCTCCTCCGGCATGAATCGCCGCCGCCATTTCGGCCGTCCGCGTTTCGTCCGGGCGGGGCCGACCCGTCGCGTCGAATGCGATGACCTCGACGCCGCACTGGATCAGCTCGCCGACTTCCCTGCGTGTAGGCGTAATGTAGGGCTCAAATCCGGCGTATTCGCGCTTGATGATGCCGACGATCGGAATCTGAAGCTTCCGCCGGACGGCTTCGATGTTCGCGGTTCCCTGCAAACGTACGCCGGCGGCGCCATTCTGCGCGGCAGCTTGCGCCATGGCGGCGATGAGTTGCGGATCGTCGAGCGGCGAACCGGCGCGCGCCTGCACCGAAACGATGAGCCCACCGCGCAACCGGTCCAGCACGGCACTGCCTAGCGTCATTGAACGCGTGACGCCAGCAACAGCGCGCCCGCGGCTGCATCGCTCTTCGGTTCGACGTGGCGGAACGTCGGACAGCGTTCGCGCATGTCGCTTGCAATCGTCTCGCGGACGATGGCGCTTTGCGCAACGCCCCCCAAAACCGCGACGTACGCATCGCGCATCTGCAAACGATCTCCCGCGGAACGCACGAGTTCCACGAGCCGCCGTACGCCTTGCCGGATGAGTTCTCGGAGACGATCGTCGCCGCTTTCCGCCGCCGCCGTGACGATCGGTGCGAACGATGCCAGTTCCAGTCGGGGGATATCTCCGCCATAGTATTTCCGTGCAAATTCGCGCAACGAACCAACGCGAAAGTGCGCGGCAATCTTCTCTTCCATCGCGTCGCGGGCGTCGGCATCGCGGGCTTCCATCATCTGCGCGATTGCGCGTTTCGCAAGCCAAAACGCGCTGCCTTCGTCGCCGAAGAGATAGCCCCAACCGCCGAGCGTTAAAGTTGCGCCTTCCGCATTTTGCGCATACACGACCGAACCGGTGCCAACGATTGCAATGATCCCCGGCCCGCCACGAAAGGCGCCGGCGTGCGCAACGGGAGCATCGTGCAGCAACGAAACGCGTTGCGACGGCAAGGCCGGATACGCGCCGCGCACTCGCCCATCATAACCGCTCACGCCGGCTACAACGGCAGTCAAGTCTGTATCAGGCCGCATCGACGCGGCGCGCAGCGCTTGCGCCAGCGCCTGCTGCAGCGCATCACGCAACCGCGTCGACTGCACGGGTTCGCCGAGTTCGTCCGCCGGGCCGGCATAGCCCCGCGCGATCTCCTTGCCGTTCTCATCACCGAGCGCAGCGACCGTCAAGCTTTGTCCGCCGTCGATACCGGCGTACAGCTTCACGCCTGCGCTGCTGCCTCCCGCGCACGCCGGCTCGCCAGCCGCGGCGTTGCGCCGATCGCTTCTTTATGGTGGTAGAGTTCATGTGCGATGCAAGCTGCGATGAACTCTTTTGCTGCTTGCGGTTCCAACGAGCGAACGATTCGGGCGTTGATGCGGATTACCGGGCCGTCGGGATCGTATTCCGATCGCAGCTGCGCGTCTCCCCAATCCCCGAGATCTTCGCAGACGATCGCGATCCTATCGGTGCGCGTCGTCATACGACCACGCCGTCGTCGCTAAGCTCTTTGCGCAATTCGAGGGGATCGACGTTGCGCAGCCGCACGCCCTGTTTCACAGCCAACGCCGCTGCGGTGCCTGCCGCCTGGCCCAAGGTCATGACCGTCGGCGTCAAGCGCGTCGACGCGAGCGCTTCGTGCGTTGTCGAGATGCATCTTCCGGCGACCAGCAGGCGCTCCACGCCCATCGGCACCAGGCACCGGTACGGAATGTAGTAGCTCTGGCCCGGCGCCAGCCGCTGCGTCGTCGTGCCGCTTCCCGAGGGATTGTGAATGTCGATCGGATAGGCGCTGCGCGCAACCGCATCGTGAAACGGACGCGCGTTGAGCACGTCGTCGCGCGTCAGCGTATAGGCGCCGACGATCCGGCGCGACTCCCGTATGCCGATCTGCGCTCCCGTTGCGGCAAGCCGCGCGTGTTCAAAGCCCGGCACGCGCTTGCGGAAAAAATCGAACAGTTCCATGACTTGCGCGCGCGCCTCGACTTCTGCACGGGTCAGGTCATCGGGATCGAGCGGGTCGATCTCGGTCACGCGCGTCATGTTGACCGTTACCTCGTCGGGATAGGGAGAGATAAAAAATGACACCAGCTCGCGGGGAACGCTGACCTCGCCCTTCTTCCGCGCCTCACTCCAAAGGTCGTACAGTCCCGCAACGGCCGTGAGGGAGCCGGCCGTGCGTTCGTGCGCTTTGAGCGAACTGCGCATCTGATCCGGCCGCGAGCGCAGGTAAGCCGCAGTCTTGCCTAAGTCGACATGGCTGAGCCTGAACATCAAACTTGCCGGCTGCACGCGTCCCCGTTCGTCGCCTTGTTGTGTGGCGACGCCGGCCGACGCAGCGACAAAGGCATCGGCGGTCGCGTCGATCGTCGCCTTCGCGCCGTACTCGCGTTCGCCGCCGACCGTTGCGAACACCGCACCTTCAACTTCATCACCGTGTAGCACGGCGCGCAAGAAATAGGCGTGCAGCAGCAAACGAACGCCGGCCTCCCGCATCATCTCGAAGAGCAGCGCCTTGTGTGCCTCCGGATCGAACGGCGTAATCGTCGCGACGTAATCCGAGGAGTCGCGCAAATGTCCGGGTGATGCGCCGCGCCGCTGCAGACGCTCGACGATCTCTTGCGCGATTCCGCCGACGACGCGCTTGTCGGCCGAATGGAACGTCATCCACGGTCCAACCATCGACGCGGTGGCCGTCCCGCCGAGAAAACCGTAGCGCTCGACCAGCAGCGTGCGCGCGCCGTGTCGAGCTGCGGCGATCGCGGCGGCGCATCCGGCATTGCCGCCCCCAACCACCATCACGTCGAATTCGTTCATGCATCGCTCTTCGACGCCGCACCGGGCCGGACCAGGGACAGGCAAGGCAAAGGTTAATTCTGGTCCGTCAAATGCTGATGCAACGAATTAAACCGCTGGCGACAATTCTTGCCGAAGGGAGCGATACCGAGCATGGCCTGAAGCGCTCGCTTGGGCCTTGGGCTCTCACGGCGATGGGGATCGGCGCAATTATCGGCACGGGCATTTTCGTGCTGACCGGCGTCGCCTCGGCAACGCGTGCCGGTCCGGCGATTACGATCTCTTTCGTCGTTGCGGGAATCGTCAGCGCGCTTGCGGCGCTCTGCTATGCCGAAGTTTCCAGCAAGATCCCGATTTCGGGGAGCGCGTACACGTACACGTATGCAACGCTGGGCGAATTCCTCGCATGGATCATCGGGTGGGACTTGATCCTGGAATACGCGCTCGGCGCGGCAACCGTCAGCATCGGCTGGTCTGGATACTTTGTCAACATCTTGCATCAATTCGGCTTAACGATACCGGCGCAATTTGCGAATGGGCCGCACTGGGGGCTTGCGGGACAAGCCGGCGTTTCAGGAATCGCGAATTTGCCTGCGGCAGGCATCATCTTGATCATCACCGCGCTGCTTGCTCGCGGTACGCGAGAGTCCGGCACCGTCAACGCCGTCATCGTCGCCATCAAGCTTCTCATCGTATTGTTTTTCATCATCGTCGGCGTGCAGCATATCACGGGCGCAAACTACCATCTGCCGCCCGGCGGGCTTGCCGGAATGGGCGGCTATTTCCCGTTCGGGTGGGGCGGCATGCTGGGTGGCGCTGCGTTCATCTTTTTTGCCTATATCGGCTTTGACGCGGTTTCAACGACCGCGGAAGAAGCAAGGAATCCCGGCAAAGATCTGCCCTTCGGCATCCTCATGAGTTTGGCAATCTGCACGATACTCTACATCATTGTCGTGGCGATTCTCAACGGCATGGTGCCGTTCTTCAAACTAAATGTGGCGTTTCCGGTAGCGTTTGCAATGAACTACGTAGGACTGGCGTGGGCCGGCGTCATCATTTCGTTCGGCGCTATTGCCGGCTTGACGACGGTGCTGTTGGTGATGATGTTCGGGCAGAGCCGCGTCTTCTTCGCAATGTCGCGCGACGGCCTCATTCCGCCGTCGTTTACGCGCATTCACCCGACGTGGCGCACGCCGATCTTCTCCACCGTCTTTTTCGGCATCTGCATCGCGCTCCTCGCCGCGTTCACGCCGATCAACATCGTCGGATCCCTGACGAACATGGGCACGCTGGCCGCATTCATCTTGGTCTCGATTTCCGTTCCGATTTTGCGCCGGAAACACCCCGAACTCAAGGGGGCCTTCACCCTGCCGTGGGGACCGTTTATCATTCCAATCTTATCGGCAGTGACCGCGCTGGGGTTGATCTACTACTTGCGAGTCGGCAACCCGCTGCTTTGGGGATTCTTCCCCCTAGTGTGGTTTTGGTTCATCGTCTGGCTGATCATCGGACTCGTGTTCTATTTCGCCTATGGCCGGCGCAAGAGTACCGTCGCGCTGCAACAGTCCGAAGGGCTAGCTGTAGCACAACCGCGCGTCAACTAGCGGGCTTCGCCCGCCGGTTTATTTCCGCGACAACGGCGCTCGCGTTACCGTCGGGTTGAACGATAATCGTGCGATACCGCTGGTGTTGCGTTTCGATCACGACGCAATTGCGGCCCGTGCTGTAGTCCAGAAACACTAGACCGCCATCCATAAAGAACGTGCCGTCCATTTCCAGGCCCGGCGCACTTGTTCCAATGATTTTGCGCCAGAGATGCTCCCACGCGTTCTCGTTTTCTACGCGCGCCTCCATGACGTCGGTTAGCGGAATTTGCAAGGAGCCATGGACGGACCAGATTTTGTCCATCGTGGAGAGCTCGATGCGAACGGTATCGTTCTTTACGGATATGTGTGCCATCCGCGTTCTTACCGGTCGCGTGGCCCGCGGGTTACGCCGGTCGCGGCGCAGTGACGATGACCACCGGCGCCTCGGGCGGAAGCCCGCTCAACTCTTCTTGCGCTAGCGCAAGCGCCTGATCGGCAGTAGCAACGCCGCTGAAGTCGGCAACCCGCGCTCCGTGCAGCAGGTAGAGCACCGGCAGCGCTCGCCCGACGTCGCCGAATGTCGTCCCCGATTCGATTGCCTCCGGCAACGTTTCGGGTGCTTCGTGCGCGGAAGTTTGCGTTGCAACCGCACCGCTCAAGATCAGCCGCCCGACGCCCGTAGGATCCAGCGCGCACATGCGCCGGTCGCTCGCAAAGACCTCGAGCCCGGTTGTGGCGGCCACTTTGCGAAGCGCTGTTTCTGTCGTACGGAGGAGTTGAGCCGCAGCTGCAAGCCGCTGAGCTTCGTTTAGAACGTGCCGCCTCTGCGTCTGCGCGAGTTCGCTTGCGCCTGAAGCAATTGCGCGTACGAGGTTGCGCCGGGTATCGATCTCGACGGCTACCTCGACGCTCTGGGCGGCCGCACCGGCAGCGATGACCGCATCCTGCGCTTGTCTGCGAATCGCAACGATTTCGTCCGCGGAGGGATCGACGATCGTGCGTTCCACCGATTCGCGAACGAGCGCCAGCGCGACGCCGACCGGCGAAATGACTTCTGCATCGCGCGCTAACCGGTACGTGAGCTTGGCGCGCTGCGCCGCGTATGGTATCAGCGCCGCCGCGCCTCCGCCCCCGCCGACCAGCACCAGCGTTTCACGGTCGAGTTTGTAGTCGGCGATCAGCTCTTCCACGGCAGTAAGTACCTTGGCGCAGGCGCGATCCAGCAGGTCGCGCGCGACTTGTTCTGCTTCCAAATGCAGCAGATCGCCGATTAGCGCAAAGGCCAGCCGAACCGATTCTTGGTTTCCGCGGGCAAAGGCGTCGTGAGGTACGTAACCAAGCAGATTCGCGGCGCAGGTCGGCGTCACCGCAATGTTCGAACCTTCGCGAGGAATCACGACGGCATAGTCTTGTGGATCGCTCGCCATCGGCGCGATTCGAGCCGCCGTCGCACCTTCCAACGCTTGCGGATCGACAAAACTTGCGTAGCGGCATCCGGCGATGTGCGCCGAGCGCGGCCCCACGTCGGTCACGCTGCGCTCGGCCGCCCGCAGCATGCTGCCGCCGGCGACTGCGAGCGTCCGCACGTCGACGGTTCGCAGCATCGCGCGGTGGCCCCCAATCTTCGCGCCCCGCATCTGCGGCATCCCGGAGCGGATCGCGGAACAATCCGAACTCGTTCCGCCAACTTCGATGAAGAGGCCGTCGGTCACGTGCTCGTGCAGCAATGCACCGGCAATGCCGGCGGCCGGTCCGGAGAGCAACGTAAGGATCGGCCGGCGCTCCATTTCCCGCACCTTCATCACGCCGCCGTCGCTGCGCATCACCATCAATGGAACACCGATCGTTGCACGCTTCACCGCATCGCGTGTCATCTGGACAGTGCGAACCATCGTCGGAAGGATCGCGGCGTTAAGTGCCGCTGTGCGCGTGCGCGCGCGCAGCCCGTACGCTGAACTCACCTCGTGTCCGGCCGTCGCGAAAAGTCCCGTAGCCCGAGCTGCTTCAACGGTTCTCGCTTCAGTTTCGGGCGCGTCAACGCCGAAGGCTTGCGAAACCGCAATCGCCTGAGCGCCTTTGGCATTCAGCTGCGCAATTGCGGCTTGCGTACCGCCGTTGTTCGCCGTTCGCGTGAACGCGAAGTGGGGACGGAAAGTAACGCCGGGCGAGAGTTGCACCGACCCAAAACGCATCTGACGCTTGGCAAGCGGCGCAAAACCGTTGAGCAGCCCCAGCACGCCGACCGTTGCGACGTCGCCTTCCAACAGGGCGTTGGTGGCTTGCGTTGTCGAGTGTGCGATGAACGCGACCTCTGCGGCATCGAGATCGTGCTCCTCGAATAGCTGTGCAATCGCTCCAACGATTCCGGCTGCGACGCCTTCGGGCGCCTTGTGCGTCGTCGGAACTTTGATCCGCGCGACGATCTCTTGCGTTTCCGCGTCCACTGCCACGGCATCCGTGAACGTACCGCCGACGTCGATGCCTACTCGCAGTTTTCGCAATGTTGTCATCCTGAGCTTGTCGAAGGACGCGCAAGATCGGCGGTCAACACGTGGGCGATCATCGCCATCGAAACCACGCCGTCGCCGGCAAAGCGCGCGTACAGCTCCCGAAGCTCCCCGAAGAGCGCATCATGTCGCGGGCCCGACTGTGGCAAATATGATGATGACCTGGCGCGACCGAGCAACTCCTCAGGAGTTAATTCTTGCGAAAACGGAATGGCCGTCCGCACAACGTTCTGGCCGGCATTTGCCGCAAACCACTCCAGATTTCGCAAACGCCGCGCTTCGGTATCGTCCCTCATGTACGGCCGGATCGTATTGCCGTATGCGGCGGCAAACGGCTGGCGTTCATCACGTTCATACTGCACTATTCCAATGCGCAGCCGCGCAATGCGTTTGAACTCTGCGATGGCGGCCTCGGCATCGAACCAGTGAAAGGCTTGAAATGCGACGGCGAGGTCCACGGAATTATCTTCAAGCCCGGTTTGCTCAGCTGTCGCTTCGCGCCACGATATTCTTGGCACGGCCTTAGCCTGGCCGCGCATTTCCACGTTCGGCTCTATGGCGATAAGCGCTTTCACACGACGCGCCAGCATCTCAGTCGAGATGCCGGTGCCGGCGCCGATGTCAGCGACAATGAGCCGCTTTTCGTCTCCTACACCGCGCAGAAGCGCATCAAGGCATTCCGCTGGATACGCTGGGCGGTAGCGGCTATAAGATTCGGCCAGCCCGGAGAATCGGTTGACACTATTCACGTTTTCTCATGCTCATGCTTCGACAAGCTCAGCATGACAAAGCTCGGGGCAACAGCGAAAGTAACGCCGCGGACATGCGGATGCCGCGAAAGAACTGTGAAAGCGCGAACTTTTCGTTCGGGGCGTGAATGCGATCGTCGGGAAGGCCGACGCCCGCCAAGATCTGCGGTAAGCGGAGAATGCGATCGAAGCTGGAGACTGGTCCAATCGTGCCGCCGGTTCCAATGAAGACCGGTTGCTTGCCGAATGCCGATTCGATAGCGCGTGCCGCCGCCGCCACGGCCGGATGGTCGCGCGACGTAACGACCGCGCGCGTGTCGCCGAATGCTTCGATATCAACGCGCACGCCGTCAGGCGCGATGTCGCGAACATACGCGCAGACTGCTTTCTTGATGGCCTCCGGCTGTTGATCGCCGACGAGCCGTGCGGATAGCTTGGCTTTAGCCCAGCTGAGGAATAATGGTTTTGGCTCCAGGCCCCTGATAGCCACCCCAAATTCCGTTGCATTCCAACGTTGGACGGAACCACATCCGTTCGAGCGGCATCCGCGAGGCTTCGCCGCCGAGGTGCTCGACGCCGAGTGTCGTCGCTTGTGCGGCTTCGTTGAACTCCAATGTGCGCAGCTCGGCGGCCGTACTTTCATCGAGCTCGCGCACGCCGTCGTAGAATCCCGGCACGGCGACGGAACCATCGGTGTTCCGCAAGCGCGCGATAATCTGCGCGAGCGCTTCAATCGGGTTGCGGATGATGCCGCCGAAATATCCCGAGTGCAGATCTTCGGCCGGCCCATGTACCGTCAATTGCCAGTGCACTAAGCCACGCATCGACGTCGTGAGTGATGGAACCGCTTCACTAAAAAATGCCGTATCCGATATGACGGCAAGGTTCGCAGAAAACCGGTTGCGGTACTGCGCAAGCGCCGCTTCGAAGTTCGGTGAACCGATCTCTTCCTCGCCTTCGACGATCATTTTGATGTTGATCGGCAAGCAATCGTTCGCGCGAAGATGCGCTTCCATGGCGGCCAAATGCATCAGCACTTGCCCTTTATCATCGACAGCGCCGCGTCCATAAAGATTGCCGTCGCGGATTTGCGCATCGAAGGGCGGCGACGTCCATAATTCAATCGGATCGTCGGGCTGGACGTCGTAGTGCCCGTAGATGATCGCGGTCGGCACATTCGGTGCTCCTAGCCACTCCCCGTAAGCCAAGGGGTTGCCGCCGGTTTCGAGCAGCTCCGCTCGCAAGCCGATTGACGACATACGGGCAACGATCGCTTCGGCACATCGCCGAACGTGCGGCGCATGTGCCGGATCCGCTGAGATCGACGGAATCGCGATCCAGGCGCGCAGCTCGTCGAGCCACTCTGCCTCATGTTCCGCACAATAACGTTCCACGCGGCCGTCCAGCGGCCTCACGATGGAAATGGCGCCTGCAGCTGGACGTCAAGGGTTTGCCCGCCGCGCAGCACTTCAAAGGTATGCGGTTTGCCGTCGTAGGCGCGCGCTTGGGTCTGGAACGTGCCGTACTGCCACCACTCCAAGCCGTCGAGCGTTTCGATCACGTCATTGGTTCGCAATCCGGCATCATACGCAGGGCCGCCCGCGCGAACGTATGCCCGCATGTTGCCGTCCGCCGTTTTGTACAGCGCATAGTAGTACGAGGGCGGATCGCCGGGCGCGTACGCGAGCCCAACCTTTAGAAGATTTTGCCAGCGCAGCGCGTGCATCGCGGCCCAACCCAACAACCGCGCGGCTCCCATTCGGCCGAGGGCCTGCGCATCGGCGTCCGTGGGCTGCGCGTAGACTGCGTGATCGTGCCATTCGTCGACGATCCATCCTCCGCAGTCGAAGAGCCGAACGCCGATGTCGAGGTCGACGCCTTCGATCAGCGCAAAGCTGGACGATGTTGCAGTGATGTACGCCGCATACGATTTTGAGCTGCAGTCCGAGGCGTTCGGCGTTTCGTTTCTTTGGATCGGGTTGACGATGGCGGACCGCAGCGCGCCGACGATTGCCGGTACGGCTGCGCGGGCTTCTTGCGATCCGTCGTCGCCCACTGCGATCCGGCCGGCGGCGTTTGAAGGTGAGAATAACCCTGCTGGAAGCGTTGCGGCTTGCGCCGTGGGAAGGAGCGAAGCGAACGGCCGTACGCCGAAGAGCGCTGCCGACGCCAGCACGGTGACAGTGCAGGCAGCGGTCGCTACGGCCACCTGATACGGCAACGTGCGCTTGGTGATCTCGACGATTTGCACCCCGGTGTAGTTCGCGACCCAAACGTTTGCCGTGTTCGTCGGATCGCAGACGTTTTGCACTTGCACCACCGCCATGATGGCGGCGACGAGCACGGCCGCGGGAAGCACGTGCGCCGAGAGAAGCACGGTAAAAACGGCGATGCCGACGCCGAACGGATTCAACGGCCCGCGGTACAGTACGAGCGGGCTCAGTAGCCCGAAGAGTACGACGTACGCGGCGGGATGCGCCAGCAGCCTCGATGCGACGATTGGCCGCATCGCGGCAGCGAACTCCGGCTGCTTCGTCGCGGTGAGCAGCATGCCGATTCCGACGAAAAGCATGATCGCCGGCGCGACGTCTTCGATGCCCCGGATCGCGGCGGCGGTCAGCGTTTGCACCGCTCGTGCCGGCCGCGTCGTCAGCGCGCCGTACAGCGCGGAAACGCCGAAGGCAAGTATGGCATCCAGGTGCAGCACGAAGTACAACGCAATCGGGAGCACCGGCGTAATGACCGCATACCACGGCACGTTGGGCCCTCCGGCTTTTTCGCTTTTGACGGCCCATGTGGCGTAATCTTTCGCGCGCGCAAAGGAAAGGAGCGCATACCCAATGAGCGCAACCGCGTCGATCGCCGCCAACACGATCGCATAGCGGTACATCTGCGGCGCTGAAACGCCGAAATATTGCGTGTAAAATTTCCAGTTGACGATATTGAAAATGTAACCGAGCGCGAAGGCCATCAAGAAAACCGTTGCGGCGATCTTACGAGGAACACCGGTGGTCATCAAGATCGGCAGGACGATCGAGCCGACCATGATGATTGCCCCCAGTCCGGATAGCGAAACGAAGAGCAGCGCCACGATCGCGCAGAGCACGAGCGTCGTAACCAGCGGATTTTCACTGCCGAACTCCGCGGCGAAGTTGACGATCGCGCGCGCGATGCCGGTATCCAACGTTACGCGGCCCAGCAAAGCGCCGAAGATCACCGCGACGTAGACGGGCGCCAGCGACGCCGCACCGGTCACGACTACAGCCCCTAGTGCGGGTGCCTTCACCCCGGCAACGATCGACATCGCGACGGCCATCGCGGGAACCGCGAGCAACGCCGAGAGCTTGCGCGTATACATCAAGCCGGCAAAAAGGAGAAACACGACGACGAGCGCCGCGCCGGCGATCATGGGGCGATCAGATCTTGCAGCTGGGGCAGATGCTTTTGCCTGACGTAGTCTTCAATCGTCGCTCGCTGGATTCTATCGGCCCGCACGATGTTTTGCTGCGCTGCCACGTGGTAGCGCTCCAGATTGCTTGCCAGGTGGCTCGAGCGGTTCTCGTAGAGCCAGGCGCGCGCGTAGATGGGCGCGAGCCCTTCGAAGCCGTCGCGCAGTTCCCAAAACCAATACTTGCACCAATACAGGTCACGAACCGTCGGACCGCGCCGATCGCCGGCGTGCGACAGCGCATCGGCATAGTAGTCGCGCACTTCTTGCGCCGCTTGAAACTTTCGGCCGAGCAGATCAAAACGCCGCGCAGCCAGAAACATCACGTCCGCAGCGTTCGCGTGCAGCGGCGGCACGTGCTGCAAGAGATGCTGCTCGACGGCCTCGGATTCCAAGCGTACGGTGCGCAGATCGACATGAGACATGCGCAAGGCGACGCTCACATCGAACGGATCGGCCCAGAACAGATAGTCGCTTGAATCTTCCGGATCGGCCGTCACGCGGGCTTCAACGTCGGCGAGGTTTTCGACGTCTTTGCCGTATTGCGGATCGTCGCTGCCGAAAAATGCGTACGGAAAATCCTCCTGAAAGCGAGCCCGCTCGACGGCCTTGTGCTCCCACGCGCTTGCGGCGGCATAGACCACGGGGTACCACGTCGCTTCGAACAGCGATTCACCGTCATCGTGCCAGACCGTTTGAAATAAGCCGAGGACGGCCGCGGCTTTTCCTTCGCCGATGAAGCGCGATTCGTTGGCCAAGGCGGCGTGGATATCGGGATAAATTTCGTTCCAATTGCGGGCGCCGGGGGCAACCATCTGATCGAATCCGGCACGCGAAATGAGCGAGATGTACGGCATGAACGTCGGCTCGTCGCCGTAGTGCCAGTTGACGATGACGGCGTTGCGCGGAATAAGCCGCAAGATCGCCGGGTCGCGTTCTATTCCATCATCCCAAACCATTAATCGCGCGCCGCTTGGAGCGATCGCTTCATTCATCGCGACGATGTGCGCGGCGTAGACGTTGGTCAAGCCGCGTTGCTGCACGAGCGCCCGGCTTGCGCCCGCGCCTAACGTCGACGTTTCGTCGGAACCGATGTGGAAGAACGGCGGACGTTGCACCGCCGCGAGTTCGTCGCGAATCAGGCCGGTAACGTAAGGAATCGAGATCGGCGATGCGGGACTCAGCAGAAAGCCGTGCGGCAATTCCGCCGCCTCGGCGTAGCGTTCCAGCTCGAGCGTGTTGTGCATGTGCGCAAAGGTCTGCTGCTCGGGGATGAATGCGACGTGAAAGCGGCGCGCGTAGCGTTGCAGCTGCCGCAGCCTGCTCCGGCGTGATGCCGTCGAGCGGAGCCGGAAGCGGATCGCGCGGATCCACGAACACGTGTTCCATGTACGGCGAGTAACCGTTCATCTTAAATGACGCGATCGTGCGAATGCGCTCCTTGAAGTACCGCATGTTCGGAAGGGGGCCCCGCGATACGTCGTCGGAAAGCACGCGCCAGCGCAATGCCGGCGCGTCTTGAATGGAGACGCAGGGAAGCGCCCATCCAGAGTCGTCCCTATACGGCAGCTGCGCGAGCGTCGTCATCGCATAGAAGGCGCCGTCCGAATCAGACGCCGCAATCAAAATTTTACCGCGCGCCACAACGCGAAGGGAATACGCTTGCGGCGGCATGGGCTCGCGCTTCAGCGAGATATCCGGATGTTGACTGAAGCTGACTTGTGGTAATCCCAGCGCTTTCCAACGTTCATTCACGAGCGCAACGGCCGCCGGATCCACTTGCCGCCCGACACGCAGCGCGCGTGAAAATGCAAAGGCAGAGGCACACTCGACGTGCATCGTCTGCGGCCGCGGCAGCAAGTGCAACACCAGAGCGGCGGCGATCACCATCGGGCGCACCTACGACGATGCGCCGAGCGATGCCTCGCCGCAATCCGGATGATGACGCGCGGCGTTAGGAAACCGGAAGAGGAGCATGATGACGCGAAACGGTGCGCCGTGGAAGACCCGGTCCAGCTGATGGAACGAGTACGAATGGGCGACGCTCGCGCGTTTGAGCGTCTCTATGACGCGTATGCGCGGCTCGTCTACGGCGTGGCGCTACGCGTGCTCGCTGACATCGGCGCTGCGGAAGACGTTACGCAGGCTGTTTTCTTAAAGTTGTGGAGCGCGCCGGATGCGTTCCGGTCGGGAAATTTTGCGGGATGGATTGCTCGGGTGGCGCGCAATCGCGCGCTGGACGCACGGAGGCGCAATGCGCGCGGCACCGTCCCCTTGTCCGAAAGTCTCCCCGATGATGCAGTTCCGGAGGACTCCGTTTTTGCGGCGATCGATGCGAACCGAGTTCGTACGGCGCTTGCGAAATTGACGGCTGAGCAACGTGAGCCGATAGAACTTGGCTTTTTCAGCGGTTTGACCCACGATGCAATTGCTCGGCAGACCGGCGTGCCGCTCGGCACGGTCAAGACGCGCATTCGCAGCGGACTTCAGCGCCTGCGAGCGCTGCTGGATGAAACGGTGACCGCATGAACGACCACGACGCGATGCTTGAAAACGTAGCAGTCTACGCGCTCGGGGCGCTGCCCCATAACGAAGCGCAAGCCGTGGCGGAGCATTTGAGAACGTGCGAGCGCTGCAGGCAAGAGTACAACACGCTAAGGCCGGCTGCCGACGCGATGGCATACACGGCAGAAGCGGCGCCGAGCCCACAGTTGCGCGCTCGCATTATGCAAGCGGCTGCGCGAAATCCGCGAAACGCTCGTGCCGACGTTGGAGAGATGCGCGCGGTGCGGCCCATCGTTTGGCCGGCGTACGCGGTGGCTGCAGCCTGCTTGGCTATCGCGATCATCACTTCTGCGTTCAATATCTCGCTCAACGAAGAGAATCACCAAGCGCAGGGCCAAGTCGCACAACTGAACGCCCATGCAGCGCGCTTGACGCGGGAGTTGGTGCGCCAGCGAACGGCACTGGCGGATCTGATATCCCCGCAATCACAGCGGTATGAAGTCGCAAGCGGCGAGATTGTCAAACACGGGAAACGGCTGTATATCGCCATGCAAGGCATGCCCATGCCGCCGAAAGGGAAAGTCTATCAGGCGTGGACGGAGCACAAGGGCAGCAAGAAGATGACGCCGTCGGTGACGTTCGTACCGAATCGCGGTGGAGTCGCCGTGGTTTCGGTGCCGGGTAACGCCGATTCGATGGCGGCCGTTGCGGTGACGGTTGAGCCGGACGGCGGCAGCCGTGCGCCGACCAGCAAACCGGAGTTCATCGTCAAACTAACTTGATCGCGATCGATGTGCGCCCATTGGCGCACGAGCGGGAGCACGCCGCGCTCGAATTTCTGGATCGCAATCCCTATGAGAACGTGTTTCTCGCGTGGTTAGTGGGAAGCGAACATTCATCGGCGATCCGCGCGCAGCTGTATGTGTGTGTAAATGCAACGGATCGCGTCGCAGGCGTCGCCTTCTTTGGGCGCAACGTCGTGCTGGCTGCCGCCGACGATGCCATTGAACCGTTCGCCGACGCAGCGAGAAACCACCGCGCCGAGCGCATGATCACCGGACCACGCGAAGTGATCGAAGCATACTGGCGGCATCTGCGCTCGTGGCACGCCGCTCCGCGCGCGACGCGGCGGAGCCAGCCGGTGCTCGCAGTCGATCGTCGCACCCTGCGGTTGCCGGCGAGAACCATTGCCGTTCGTCCGGCCCTGCCCCGAGAATGGCGAGCCGTGGCAAAAAATTCCGCTGAAATGGTTCAGCAGGAGCTGGAATACGACCCCGGTGCCTTCTCGGCGGAATACGAGGCGAACGTCCGCGCCATGGTCGAGCGGCAGCTTTGGTGGGTCGGCGAAGATTCCGGCGAGCTCTGTTTCTTTTGCAACGTCGGCGCCTACAGCCGCCATACCGTACAGTTGCAAGGAATTTGGACGCCTCCGGCGCTGCGTGGGCGGGGGCTTGCTGCGGGAGCGCTGCACGCGCTCTGCGATCGGCTATTGCAAGAGTTCCCATCCGTTTCGCTCTACGTCAATGCCTTCAACCGGCCGGCCATGGCGCTGTACGATCGGCTCGGCTTTTACCGCGTGGGGGAATTTACGACGCTCCTTTTTTAAAAGCCGGGTATCTAAGGGGAGATGACTGAACGTCCCACGGTCGTCATCGCGACGCGAAACCGGCGAAACGTGCTCCTGCACACGCTGCGGCAACTGCAGTCGCTTCCCGAACGCCCGCGGATCATCGTCGTCGACAACGCTTCTTCTGACGGCACGCCACGCGCGGTAAGAGCCGGTTTCCCGGATGTTGACGTGCTGCGCATGTCGTTCAATGCCGGCGCAGCGGCGCGCAACGCGGGCGTGATGCACGCCGGCGCGTCGTGGGTGGCGTTCTGCGACGACGACTGTTGGTGGGCGCCGGGCTCGCTTTCGACGGCGGCGCAATTGTTGCGGCGCTACCCTGATGTTGCGGTACTCAACGCCCGCGTGATCGTCGGCGACGCGTGCCGCCTGGATCCGGCATGTGCGGCGATGTCGCATGCAACCGACGACGGCGAAGGCCCGGGAAAGCCGATTCTCTACTTCATGGCCGGCGCCAGCGTTATCCGGACGGATGCGTTCTTTCACTGCGGCGGCTACGAGCCGCGCTTCCACATCGGCGCCGAGGAAACGCTGCTGGCGATCGATCTCAACCGCGATGGTTGGCGTCTGCGGTACATCGAGGATATGGTCGTGCACCACTATCCTGCAGCCGCGGCACGCCGGTCCGAAGAACGCGCGCTCTACGTGATGCGCAATCGCGTCTGGACGGCGTGGCTGCGGTACACGCTCGCCGGCGCAGCACGCGCGACGGCACAACTGGCGATGCGAGCACTGAGCGATCCGTTAGCGCGCCATGCATTGCGCGATGCCGCCGGTGGGCTTTCTTGGATTTTGCGCGAGAGGCATCCGGTTGACTCGTCGCTTCAACGCCGCATCGATTCGCTTGCCGCGACGCGGTGATCTTCGCGTATCCTGACGATCCCAGCATCGAAGCGGGTACCGATCTCGTTTTGCGCGTCAGCTCCGTCGCACCGTTTCGCGTTTCGGTGTATCGATGGGGCGATCTGCATGCGCTGCGCCATGCACGCGACGGCGAAATCTTAAACGGTGAACCGAGCATGCCGCGGGCCGCGGGGCCTCCATGGGATTGGCCGCCGCACCGTTTCCCGATCCCGGAGAACTGGTCGGGCATTTACGTCGCCGTTCTTCGGGAAAAGGACGCTCCTGAATCGGCGCAGTTGGATGCGCGATTTGCGCGTGCGCTCTTCGTCGTGCGGCCGAAGCAACCGCAGTCAGCCATTCTCTTCAACGTTCCGATCTTTACGTATCACGCGTACAACGTCGATCTTCGGCCTAGCAGCGAGGGCACGTGCCTGTACAACGGCGCAAAGAAGGTCACCATCGCGCGCCCCGGGGGAGGCATCGGCGGGCATCTTTGGGATGAAGGCAACGTTGACGCATACGACACGGCGTCGCCACGCCAAACATTCGCGCATTGGGACGGCCCGGCCGCAGAATCGCTCGAGCGCAACGGCTTTACACTTGACTACTGCACCGATCTTGACTTGCATCGCGATGCGGCGTTGCTGCCCCAATACCGGGTGTTGGCCGCGTTCGGGCATCACGAGTACTGGACGGACCAAATGCGCGATGCCTTGGATCGCTTTGTCGCGGCAGGCGCGAACGCCGCGTTCTTCACCGGCAATACCTGTTGGTTTAGGATTCGCTACGATGCGGACTTGCGAGCAATCTCACGCATCCCGGGGCGCTGGGATCACGATCCCGAAACGCGCACGTTCGGCGTCAGCTATGCAAACGGCGGCGGCAAATGGATCGGCGAACGGCCGCAAACGGGTTTTACCGTACGCACCCCACGTCACTGGGTCTTCGACGGCACCGGGTTGCGCGAAGGCGACGTTTTCGGCGGCGCCGAGCGAGTCGTTGGATACGAGTGCGATGGCGCACCGGTTAACAGCGCGGCAACCGTACTTGCTGAAGCGTCGCTGGCTCATTGGCCGATTAGCGACGGGTCCGGGGAGCTCAACGGTACCGGGCGAGCGTCGATGGTCCTCAACGAACGCAGCGGGATGCTCTTCGCTGCCGGAACGGTGGATTGGCCGCGCGTCTTAGCCGGCGGTCATCCGGCTGTGGCAAACCATTACGCGCAACATTCTGGCTCGTTTTTCCGCGTAGCACCGCTACGGCGGACGGCGCAGACAAGCCCCTTGCTGGCGCAGGAATGCGCCGATTCGGCCCGCGGGAATGCGCTCGAAGAGCTGACGCAGCGCAATTTCCACAACGGAACTCTCGCTGACGCGGTTCTCAAAGGCGACGCGCTTCAACTCGGAACCGACGTCCCCTGAAACGTTGACCGAGAGCTTGAGCGCGGCGGCGCCGTCAAGCCGGGCCCTTCCCGACGCCATGGCCCCCCTTTGGTGTGAACCGCTCACGTCCCGGTGTGGCGGTGCTCGTGCTTGTACCCGTTACGGCGAAAAACACCCGCCGACTTCTGGGTATCAGCCGATTATGAAGCCCCTTCTCTCGGCCGTCATCATTGCGGCGCTTTTCCCCTTGGCAGCTCAGGCGGCGCTTTCAAGCAGCGACGCGGCCTACCTCACCTCGGCAATGCAAAGTCAGCTCGGCCGTTACGCCCTCGCCGTGCTGGCGCAGAAAAACGGCACGTCTCATATACGTCCGCTGGCAAAATCGATCGCTGCCGAAGCAAGCGCCGAAACGCGCACGCTGGATGCAATCGCCAAACGGAACGGCATAGCACCACCCCGACACCCCGGCGTGCGATTCAACTACCACTATTCCAATCTGTCAACCCTGCACGGCAGCGCGTTCGACCGGCGCTTCGTTCAAGATCTGCGCATCGACGACCAGATCGTCTCCGGGAACGACCAACACCAGATACGCAACGGCAGCGACGCCCAACTGCGTGCGTTCGCGAAGCACCGCCATAACGCGTTGCAACAAGAGATCGGCGCATTAGCGAAGCTGGCCGCATAAGACCTCGCGCGTTTCTCGAAGCGCGCACGGGGCGGCTCGATCAGATCGGCGGAATCACGCCGATCGTCTACGATGACGGCCGAGCTCGCGGTACGCGCGCATTGCTCGTTCGGAGCGGAGCAGGCTTGGAATTCGAATGCGTCGCCGATCGCGCGCTCGACATCGCCTCCGCATCGTTCTGCGGCGTCCCGCTTGCATGGCATGCGCCGGCCGGCATCGCGGCGCCGCAGTACTACGCTCCGGTCGGAAAAGAATTCGAGCGCAACTTTTTCGGCGGCCTCGTGACGACGTGCGGCTTGAATGCCTTCGGGCCTCCAGGGAGCGACCAGTGGGGAACTTGGGGTCAGCACGGCAGGATCAATCACTTGCCGGCACAGGACTTGGCGCATCACGCGTTCTGGGACGGCGATCGCTGCACGCTGCAGATCTCAGGGACAGTCCTGGAATACGAGATGTTCGGTGAGGCGCTGCGGCTCGAACGGTGCTGGCAAATCGAGCTCGGTACGAATCGGCTTTTCTTGACCGATCGCGTGACGAACGACGGCGGCGAGCGAACGCCGCACATGCTGCTCTATCATTGCAACGCCGGCTATCCGCTGCTGGACGAGCGCAGCGAGCTGCGCGTTTCCTCCCGCGGCGTTGAGCCGCGGGACGATGAAGCGGCGCGAGGGCTGGATCGGTGGTTTCGCGGCGGACCGCCGCAGGCGGGGTTCAAGGAGCAGGTGTTCATCCACGATCCGGTCGGCGACGAACACGGCGATGCGGTTGCGCGATTTTTCAACCCCGAACTCCTAGACGGCCGCGGGCTGACACTCATCGTTTGTTTTGGATTGCTAACGCTTCCGGCATTCTTTCAGCTGGCGAATGCTGGGACACAAGACCTACGTCATGAGTATGGAACCGGCAAACTGTCCCACGATTGAAGGCCGCGAAGCGGCGCTCAATCGTGGGACGTTGCCGTTCTTGGAACCCGGCGAGACGCGCGAGTACAAACTTTCCTTCGAGGTGCGGACAGGCGTTATGCAGCCGTGATCATCCACTCCAGGCCGAAGCGGTCCTGAATCGCCCCGAAGCGGCCGCCCCAAAAAGCATCTTCCAAGGGCATCGTGACCTTGCCGCCTTGCGAAAGCGCGCTAAAAACGCGATCGGCCGCCGCGCGATCCGGGATATTGAGTGCTAGGGAAACGTTGCCTTCTTCCGGGTTGACGGTCTTTGGTTCGCGCCCGTCTGAGGCGAAGAACGAAATGCCCGGTGCAGTGAATTTCGCGTGCATCACTTTGTCGCGGAAGTTCGCGGGAACCTGATCCGCCATCGGCGATTCAGAGTTGCGCATCATTTCGCACGAGCCGCCGAAGATGCTCTTGTAAAATTCCAGCGCCTCTTCGCAGCGTCCGTAGAAAAAGATGTATGGCGCCAGCGATGCGACTTCGGTTTCAGGCTGACTATTGGCAGTGGTCGTCATTGTTTCTCCATTCTGGCAGTGAGTTTCGTTAGGATGCTTGCTCAACGCGTGATGTTGCGCCGATGTGAAAGATCTGAACAAACCGATCCAGCAGCTTGGAGTCGCCGGTTAGGCGAATGCTCCCGTTGGCAATGGCTTGCGAGGGCGTCAACTCCCCCGACATGAGGGCTTTGAGCGCCGGTCCCGTTTCGATAATGAGATCCGCGCCCGGCAAAGGGCCTTTCTGCACCTCCACCGCGCCGCGATCGATCCGCGCATGGATGACGATGTCGCCAACGTGCAGTTCGTAACTCTGGCGGACGCTTTGTGCGGCGGACGGATCGAACGTCGAGCGCAGCGCCATGACCAGTGAGTCAGCGGTGATCGTTTCGCCCGGACGCGGCTCCCCCAGGGCTTTGGCGCCCCACCTGCCGAGCCGATACACGATGTCTTCGAGTTCCATGCCGTACCCGGTCATCTGATAGACCACGGAACCGTCGGGACGCGGGAGCACCCGGCGCTGCACGACGCCGGTCTCCTCGAGTTCCTTCAAACGCGCCGCCAGGACGTTGGTGGGAATGCCCGGCAGCCCGCGATGCAGGTCGGTGAACCGCTTCGGTCCGACGAGCAGGTCGCGGAGAATCATGAAGGCCCAGCGCTCCCCCACGATCTCGACGGCACGAGCGAACCCGCAAAACTGCCCATAACTTCTTAGCGGCACTGGTTCAGTATAGCAGGTACACTTGCATTGTCAATGTGTACTTGCAAAAAGCAAGCCTAGGTGATCCGCTCGTCCACGTAGCACCACCTCCAGTCCTCGCCGGGCTGGAAGGACCGCATGATGGGGTGGCGGGTGGACTCATAGTGTTTGGTCGCATGCCGATTCGGTGAGCTGTCGCAGCAGCCGACGTGCCCGCACTCGAGGCACTCACGCAGGTGCACCCATGTATCTCCCGTGCGCAGGCAGTCTTCGCAGCCGCTCGCGCTGGGCTCCACGTCGCGAATCTTGTTGAGGTGTGTGCAGTGAGCTTGCGTTGTCAATCCGATCGCCGCGCTATCGGCGTTGAAACGTACCAGACATGCCCAAATGGATCCACGAAGCCGCCGTTGCGGTGCCCGTAACTCTGGTCCGCCAACGGGCGGTCAACTTTTGCGCCCGCTTCGATCGCGCGTTTGAAAACGGCGTCGACGTCCGGAACGACGGCATATAAACTAATTGCGACTTGATCGTAGTGTTCCGGCGACGGCAAGTTGGTGCTTAAATCGGCGAGGCACAGCACGTTGCCGTGTAAGTCGAGTTCCGCATGGCCGATACGGCCGTTTTCCATTTCGTAACGCTCTTTTTCCACAGCACCAAGTACGCGCACGTACCAATCGATGGCAGTCCGTGCATCATCGACGTGCAGGTAGGGAGCGAAGGTCCATGAAGGCGACGTCATCCTCACGGCTACGGGTAAGCGGAATCATGCTCCTGCGCTGCAGGCTGCCTACCGCCGGGTTACCGCTCCAGCACTTGCAGATTGTTGTTGTTGTCATCGTTAAAGTAAAGTTTGGCGTCGTTCTGCGATGTGCCCGTCGAAACCATACCAAACAACGAACCGGCCGGTCCGGCGTCGACATTTCTTACGTCGAGGATCACGCCGTGGGGCGTCATCTCGACCATGAGGTTCTTGCCGTTTGGATCGAGCGTGTTGCCGATAACGAGGTTGCCGTTAAACAGCAGTGCCGAGCTGATCGGACCGTTAAGCGGTGCGCCCGCAAAGACCAATCGCGCTTGCGCAGCGCTCGGACCGCTAAAAGTCTTTCCGTCCGATCCCACGTTGACGCCGCCCGCCTTAATGGCGGTCACGTTGGACAAAGCCACGACGGTGTTGTTGGCGCCGTCCACGATATACAGCGTGTCGACCCGCGGATCGTACTGCAGGCCAGACGGTCCCAAAATGCCGCCGGGCGCGCCGTGATTGACGGAAAAGCCCCGGGCAATGACATCGTAAGTGAACGTTGCCCCGAGATTGATCCGCACGATGGTTCCGTCACCGGCATTGCTTTCGTAGAACACCGGGGCACCTGAAGGCGGCTGCGCAAAAATTTGTCCGAAGGGATGCTCGAACGGCGCACCCTTTATGTTGGTGATAAGCTGTCCGCTGGAAGACAGGACCGGATTACTGTTCGAGCTCCAGGCTGCGGCCCAGATCGAATCTGTCGCGCCGAGCGCTAACGCATCGCAACCGAGCAAACTGTTGGGATCGGCGGCAACCAATGTGGGTTTTGATCCCGCGGCCGGATGAAGCGCGACGATCGTGTATCCGGTTCCTTGCACGTTGCTTGCGGCATTGAAGTTGCACACGGCCAAGTCGCCTTTGAGGAACTTGCCGGAGGTCGATTTCGCGACATCAAGCCCGTACGGGTTGAGCTGGCCGAATTGCGGATCGATCGTAGAACCGATAACGGCTTGCCGGGTCAACAGCTTCAGCATTGACACCGTGCTATCGGGCGGCGTTGTGGGCTTTGGTAACGGCACGCTCCCGTTAGTTTGCCCGTTGCAGCCGCTGAGGACGAGAACTCCCAAAAGCATGCCCATGGCGATCGCAAAGCGCGTGGATGACTGCATTTGAATACCTCACGCAACGCAGAGTAGTTTCTTCTGCTATGTCACGCAGAGGTGAAAAAAGTCTGAAAAAAACCTAAGACCCCGGGCGCTTGTAACCTCGCAGATACGCCGGCAGGGGCACCTCGCGGCCGCGATCATCGGGCTGCGCTTCTGCGAAGGTCAACCGCGCCGGCAGCACGCCGGCCCAATATGGGGCTGATTCGTCGCCCGGCGAATCCTTCGGCGGCCCTGCCCGGCGTTTCGCCGAGCATTCGTTGAAGTCGAGCGCGACGATGCCCGTTGCCCCGAGTTCCGCGGCTGAAGCGCCGCGCGTGTCCGCGCCGCGCCCGGGAACGACATGCTCGACTAGAGCGGCAAATGCGCGCTCCTTCTCGGCCTGGTCCGTAACGACGCGCGGCGTGCCGAAGACCACGACGCTTCGATAGTTCATCGAATGATTGAACGCGGATCGCGCAAGCACGAGCCCGTCGAGCAATGTGATGGTCACGCAAATCGGCTGGCCGCGAGAGAGCGCCCAGACCAATCGGCCGCCGACGGCGCCATGGAGATACAGGAGGTCGCCGTCGCGCGCATACGTCGTCGGAATGACAACTGGAACTCCGTCGTCCACGAAACCCACGTGCGCCACGAGAGCCTCGTCAAGGACGGCATAGATTTCCGAGCGTTCCTTTACCGCGCGTTCAGGATGCCGCCGTAGTGTTGTCCGCATTGCTTCATGTTGTTGGCTTTGCCGCCCCCGGTTCCCTCAGGTGTAGTCTTGCCGCTGACCAGTCACGGTCTCGATTGCAAATCGGCTTTTCCCGTCATCACATCGACCGGAACTGACACGTGCTCTTGCACTATGAGCCACTTTCCGTTGATCTTTCGCAACACGTCCGTAACGCGCACCGTGAAGCTCAAGTTTTTGCCATGTCCGACAGAGCCGTTGACCGACTGGATGCTGTGCGAATACGCAACGTCGCCGCTCACCGTCGTATCCAAATCCTGCATTCTGAACTGCGGATTGCGTGTGAACATGCCAAACACTTGCTTCCAGTCGTTACGGTAGTCGTTCCATCCGACGTGCTGGCGCGGCGGCGTCACATCGAACACGAACAGCGTTTGGTTCGGAACATACACCGACATGATTCCGTTTAAATCCCTGTGGCTGATCGCCGACGCAACTCGCCCAAAAAGCGCCGCGATCTGCGCTTTGTCGTCGCTTGCAGCATAAGAACGCAACGAAAGCACGGTTCCGAACGCAACACCGGCAATCGCCAAGAGCGTGAAGGCCAAAACTTTTCTCATTATTGCTCCTTCCTAAAAGTTGGCGGTGGAGGAATCTAACCCTAAAATATCATACCGGACGCTCAACGTTTTTCTAATCCAAAACGGAGATTACGACGCGCGGCATTCTTTGGAATGTATGCTGGCCTTTCTAACGCTGGCCGGGATCCTCGGATTGGCGCCTAACGGGGCGCCGACTCCGCGCTTCGAGACTGCACCGTGCCCGAAAACTCCGCAACCAATTGCGGCGCTAAAGAATGCGCGCTGCGGTTTTTTGATCGCGCCGGAAAACCGTGCGAGCCGTAAGGGCCGGATCGTCCGCCTCGCGGTGGCGATTGTGCCCTCCCGCTCAAAGATTCCAAAACCGGACCCGATTGTCTTCATGGCGGGCGGCCCGGGAGAAGCCGCGATTCTCGACACGCCGTTTCTGGTGGATGCCGGCGTCAACGGCACTCGCGATCTCATCATTATGGATCAGCGTGGTACGTTGTACGACGATCCCGATCTCAACTGCCCCGAACTCGATCGATACTATGCGCGGCAAGTTAGTCTCATCTACGATGCGCCCTCGACTGGGCGGGCGCAAGCGGCCGCAGCGGCTGCATGTCGCCGCCGCTTGGGTGACCAAGGCATAGATCTCAGCGCGTACAACACGACAGAAAACGAAGAAGACTTCGTCGATCTTCAGCGTGTGCTTCACGTGCGTCAATGGAACGTTTACGGCTATTCATACGGCAGCGACCTCGCGCTATCGTTCATGCGCGACCACCCCGAAGGCATCCGCACCGTGACGATTGACTCGATCGTTCCGCCGGATATCGTTAGTCTTCCGTGGACGTGGAGCAGCGCACGGGAAGGGATTAGTACGCTGTTCGCAGACTGCCGCGCGATGTGCGCGCAGAAGTATCCCAACCTTCTCGCGACGTTCACGCAACTCGTAAGGCGGCTGGAAGCGCACCCAGTGGTGCGCGAGGTCACGTTGCGGGGGCACGCTCGGGTAAAGGTCGTGCTCGACGGCGGAGCGCTTGTGAACATGCTGGTCGGAAACCGGCCAAAGCCCGCCGACGTAGCAGCAGCGGTTGGCGAGTTGGCGCGGGGCAACCCACGGCGCTTTCTTGAAGCGCGCGCAGCTGGAGCAGAGGTCTCCGCCGTTCCGGAGCAAGCGCAAGGTATGACGCAAAGTTTCGTTTGCCGCGAATGGGAGCCGTACGGATCGCCCGCCGCAATTCTGCGTGCCGGCAGGCGCGTGTTTCCCACGTTACCTGCTTCAGTGCTGATCAACGCGCCACAGTTGCCGTTCGAAGACGAACTCTGCCGCATCTGGAACGTTCCTGCCGGGCCGGCGTCCCAGCGCATTCGGGTGCGCAGTAGCATCCCAACACTCGTTGTGTCGGGCGCGATCGACGCGAAGACGGGCGCGAAGTGGGGACGTTACGTCGCAAGCGCGCTGCCGAATTCAACGTATGTGCGCATCAATGGTGTGGGCCATTGGGTGATCGCGCAGTCGCCGTGCGCACAGCACATATTTCAATCGTTTCTCTCCACGCCACGTTCGGCCACTACGTCGTGCGCATCGAGGACACCACCAGTGATCTTTAACGTCAAATGAAGCCCCTGACGAGCGTCGTCGTTTTCGCTTGCGCTTTGGCCGCGCTGAGTTGCGGTATCTTGATCGCAGCGCAGGGAACAGGTGCGCCGCCGTTTGTTCCCGGACGTTGTCCCAACACACCGCAGGCAATACCGCAACTCAAACAAGCGCGTTGCGGCCGGCTGATCGTTCCTGAAAATCGGCAGCACCCAAGCGGCCGGAAGATCAGCCTTGCGGTGGCCATCGTCCCTGCAACGTCGCAGCGAAAGAGCGACCCGATCGTGTGGCTTGCCGGCGGCCCCGGCGACGATGCGATCACGGAAATTCCAATGGCGCTCGCCGGAAAACTGAATGCCGACCGCGATGTCATCTTCATGTCCCAGCGCGGCACCTATACGGCACAGCCCAAACTCACGTGCGCGTCGGTTGACCGCTGGGCTGCCAGCACGCTCGACATGCCATACGACGCTCCGGCGACGGGCCGCGCGTACTCCGTTGCAACTCGCGCGTGCCGCAAAGAGCTGATGGCGCGTACCTCGGACCTCGGCGCGTACAACACGCTGGAGAGCGCTGCCGACCTTGAAGATTTGCGCTCTGCGCTGCACATCGCGAAATGGAACGTGTACGGGATCTCTTACGGAACTGACCTGGCGCTGACGTACATGCGGCAGTATCCGCAGGGTATCAGGTCTGTCGGCATTGACGGCGTTTTTCCGCCGCCTCTCGGTGGCGGCGTCGCAGCATGGATCAGCGCCGGCGAAGGAATCAACGCCGTGTTCAACGCGTGTCGCGCTCAATCGCGGTGCCGTCAGCGCTATGGGGACATCGCAGCGACGTTCCAACGCCTCGTGAGACGCTACGAATCGTCGCCGAAGACCGTCACCGTGCGCGTGCCCGGGCACCGCGGGTTGGTGAAGGTCAAGATCAGCGGTGGCATGCTCCTGCAGTGGACGGTGTCGCCCGGGACGCATTTGGCAGCGAAGGTTCCCGCAGCCATAGACGCGCTCGCGCACGGCGATCCCGCGCCGATCGCGTCCACATGGGCTGCGCCGAAGCTGGATCCCTCAGGCATTGGCGTGCTGGGCAATGGGCTTTTCAACGGCGTTTCTTGCAGCGAGTGGGTACCGTACGAAAGCGAGAACGCAGTCGTCGAAGCCGGACGACGCGCGTTTCCGATGTTTCCGCTCTCTATTTTGAAAAACGCGCCGAACTTGCCGTTCATGCGCGAGAACTGCCGCGACTGGAGCGTGCCGAAAGCTTCGCCTTTGGTGAGAGCAGTAACGCGAAGTACCATTCCGACGCTCGTCATTTCAGCGCAGTATGACGCCCAAACTGCACCATCGTTTGGCCCTTATGTCGCGCGGACGCTCTCAAATTCTGTCGTGGTCACGATTCCAAACGTTGCCCACGTTGCGTTCGGCAGCCCATCCGCCACCGCAAATGCATGCGCATACGCCATAGTGCGGTCGTTCTTCGATGTACTGAAGCGCGCCGATACGAGCTGCATTCGGCAGGTGCCTGCGACCAACTTCGTGATCAACCAGCGCCGCTAAGAGCTTGCCTTGTGGCAGTGGCGGGAAAGTGTAGGAATCGAACCTACCAGCCGGGTTGCCCCGGCCTCAGCGGTTTTGAAGACCGTGCGGGCCACCAGACCCGTACTCTCCCATGGTCACGCAAGTCTATTTTGCCCAAGGATTGAAAGTTTTCGGGTATGCTGAAATTTCTCACTGCGGCGGCATGCTTATGTGCACTTTTGCAAGCCCGCGCAACGGCAGCGCCATCCGGTTTGCAAGAAGACGATATCCGCCGCTCCGTCTCGATTAGTTCACCCGCGATCTCGCCCAACGGGCGGCGTGCGGTAGCGCTCGTTTCGCGAATCGACTGGAATGAGGACAAACGACGCACGAACATCGTGCTCTTCGACCTGCCGTCGGGCGCGCAGCGCATTCTGACCTTTGATCGTGAGGGCCTGTCATCGCCGGCGTTTTCGCCCGATGGCACGCGAGTCGCATTTATCGCGGCCAGCGGCCAAGGTGAGAACGCGCGCGCTCAGGTGTTCGTCATGCCGCTGGATGGCGGGGACGCGCGTCCGGTTACATCGGCAAAGGACGGTGTGGAACAGTTCGCATGGCGACCCGACGGAAAAGCGATCGCGTATACCGCGGCGGATCCAAAGCCCCAACGCAAAGGCGCCGACCGCTTTCGGGACAGCTTCATATTTACCACTGAACCGATCACCGATCGGGAGCCGCCGCGCCCCGTTCATCTGTTCCTGGCGTCCGACGCCGGTGGAAAAGCCCAGCAGCTGACGTTTGGAACGCAAAGCGTCGCCGCGGGTGAAGGCGAGTCCACACTCTCTTGGATGCACGATGGGAAGACGATCGCCTTCACGCAGGCGCCTAATACGATCCTGAACGACGAAAGCTACTCGCGCGTGATGCTGCTGAACGTGGCAACGCGCAATCTGGCCCCGTTGACTGCACACACGAGCTGGGAAACCAATGCGCTGGTTTCCCCCGACGGCAAGCACATAGCCTATCTGTATTCCGGCGGCGACAATCAGGTGAATTTAGCGCAGCTATACGTTACAAGCCCAGCAGCCGGCGCCGGCATGGCACTCTCCGCGCAGTTTAACCGCCCGGTCTACACCGCCGCGTGGCTCCCTGACTCGAGCGGGCTGCTCTTCATCGCACCCGACGCGACGTCGCAAGCACTCGTACACGCAGAACTTTCAGGCCGGCTCGCGCGTGTCGATCTCGGTGACAATACGATAACATCCAGTCTGGACGGCGCCATCGCGCGCGACGGTTCAATAGTGTTCGTCTGTGAGACCGCGCATCAGGCACCCGGGCTGTGCTACCGTTCCAAAAGCTCGGCAACAAGAAGGCTGACCTCGTACAACGCGACGATTTCGTCCGCTGCGACGGCGGCTGCACAAACCGTAACCTTTCCAACCTCAACCGGCGTAACCGCCGACGCGGTGCTGTACACGCCGCCCGGCTTTACGCTTGCCCGAAAGTATCCGCTTGTCATCTATATTCACGGCGGTCCCACGTCTTCGTCGACCCGTTCATTCGACTTCTACGCGCAGGTCATGGCAGCGCGCGGATGGCTTGTGCTGCGTCCAAACTATCGCGGCAGCGACAATTTGGGAATCATTTATCAGCGCGCCGTTCTCTACGATCCCGAAGAGGGCCCCGGCAAGGACATTATGGCTGCAGTCGACGCGGTGCGCTCGCGCGGAATCGTTGACGATCGACGCATCGCCGTGTCGGGATGGTCCTACGGCGGCATCATGACCGCTTGGATGATTTCGAAGTACCACATTTGGGCGGCAGCCGTTTCCGGAGCATCCGTCAATGACTGGATCACCGACTATGGCGTCGCCGACGATAGCCTCGCGGACCGCGATCTCTTTCACGGGTCGCCGTTTACCGCCGGCAATGCGGCGGAGTGGCGGCGCGCGTCCGCCATTTGGTATGCAAAAGACGTCACCACGCCGGTACTGATTCTCTCGGATATCGGTGACAACCGAGATCCGTTCGCAACATCGTCCATGTACTGGCGAGCGTTACGAGACAACCACAAGGATGCGACGCTGCGGGTCTGGCCGGTGAACGGGCACTTCCCCAGAGATCCGGTGCGCGCCGCAGATGTGTACCACTACTGGATTGGATTCATCGCACAACACTTTCGCTAGTGCGTGCGGACGTGCTCTCCCATCGCGCTCAAGCAATCGCGGCACGTCGGCGCAGAAAACTCCGTGGGTCTGACGGCGTTGGGCGCAACGAGCCCGCAGGCAAAGACCGCAACGGTTTCATTGCGGGGATCGCCCGCGGCGTACTTGCCTTTCACGCGGACGTCGCAAAGGTACAGATGCGACTGGGCCTCGTCATTGATCCCGACGATGAACCGCCGGCCGGCATGGTAGCGGACCGCGTTCGCGAAGCTTCCGAACCAGCTCAGCGGTCCGGTCAGTTCGAACTGACCGTCTTCCGGAATGGCAATGCTCAGTTGCACGAGTTCCTCGAGCGCCGTCCGTGTTTGCGCCTCCGGAAGCCGAGCTCTGCGCGCAATGTCCGAAACGGCAAGCGGTTCCGCGCCCAACGCCAGTAACACAGAGCGAGTAGTTTCGTTCACCGTAGCCGTTTGCGGATCGCCCAGGCGCCGCGCTCGAACTCCTCGCTAAGCGCCTTGACGATAGCCGACTTGTTGTTACCGGCTGCGCGCAGATCGCGATACCGCAAATGCAAGCGTTCAGCCTCGACCGCACTCCAAGCTTTGCCGCGGTTGCGAACGACGTACGGCGTCGGAGTTTCTGTCGGCGACGATCCTGGGACGATCTGTTGCCACTGCGGCAGCCGGCTGGCAAACGTTTGTTTCGATACCTCAAAGCCGACGAATCGCCGGCGCATGCCGACTGCAACGGTCGCGGTCGACCCGCCGCCGAGAAAGAAGTCGCACACCAGATCGCCCTCGTTGCTGCTGTACGCGATCATCTTTTGCAAGAGCGCCTTGGGCAGCTCGTTCTTATTTTTGCGTTGCCCCGGTTTGTACTCCCGATTGATGATCCACACATCTTCGCGATCCTGGTAATTCAACGATCCGCCGTCGCGAGCTGTCGCGTTGAGCGGATGGCGTGATTGTACGTTGAAGGTGCGCCGGCCGCCCGGTTTGGCCCAATACAGCACGTGATAATGAGATGAAACAAACTTGCGCGTGGTATAGACGCCGAAGTTGTACTTCCAGATGATATGGTTGATTTCGCGCAGCCCGCTCGCATGCAACGCCTGCAACACGGCGCTTAAGTTCGTATAGCCGGAAACGACGTAGATTTGGCCGCCGGGGCGAAGCACGCGTGCCGCTTGTGCGATCCAATCGCGCGTAAATTGGTCATATCGCCGCGCCTCTATCTCAACGTAACCGTCGTCGACAAAACGCTCGTCCCGATTGTAGTGGCGATGCAGTTTGTCGCCCTCGATGCCGTACGGCGGGTCCGTCACGATCAGATCGACGCTGCCGTCGTGAAGACGAGCTCGAGCACCCGGCACGCAGGCCTCGTTGACAAACAGTGCGTCGCCGACCCGCACAGCGGTACTTCCCGCAGGCACGAATGTATCGTTACTGTAAGCGCACCCCGCACTCCCGTAAGACCGCCAAGGCGGCTCGGCGAAGGTTTTGGAGACGATGCAAACCCGCCGTAAGGAGAGGGGCAAAGGACGCGTTCTCGCGCGCCTGTTTGAAATTACGCAAGACATCTTGCGCGCGCACGAGATCGAGCCGGCGCTGAAGTCGATTGCTCGCGGGATTCACGAACTTTACGGCTGGAAATACGTCTCCATCGTGGCGGCCGACGTTCCCGGCGGGGAGATGTACCGCCGCGTGCTGATCGGCTTTACCCGCCGCGTGACGCGAGAGCGTTTGGGTGAACACATTCCGCGCGGCGCGACCCGGCAGTTGCTGAGTCCGGAGTTTGAGGTGCTGCCGAACTGCTTCTACATGCCGGCCGAGCGCGAACAGGTATGGGAGTACAACATCTATACCGGAAAGCTGCCGCCAAGCGCCCACCGCGAAGACGGCGCTCGCTGGCACGAACGCGACGCGCTGTGTTTGGTGTTGCCGGACCCGGCAGGAGAGATGCTCGGATACATCTCACTGGACGGCCCCCGAAACGGACGCGTCCCATCGGAAGAGGCGCTGCGCGAAATGCAGACTCTTCGTCAATCTTGCCGGGCTGGCGCTCACCAACGCGCGAGCGCATGCCGCGGAAGTCGAACGACGGCGCATTCTCGAGGCGACTTCGCGCGCGCAAAGCGATTTCTTCACGATCGTCGCGCACGAAATTCGGTCGCCGCTCGCCGCCTTGCGCGGCGCCACCGTGCTGCTCAACGCGCACTTCGATTCGCTGACGCCCGATCGCCGCGTCGAACTGCTCGGCGTGCTGCGCTCTTCCACCACGCGACTCTCATCGATCTTCGAAGATATTCTGTTGCTTTCGCGCATGGACGCCGGAAAGCTGACGTTGCGCTACGAGGAGGTCGATCCCGCAATGGTCGCCGCCGAATCGATTACGCGCATGAAAAATGAGCATCCCGAGCGCACGTTTGAGGTCAGTGCTCCGGCAACGATCCCGAAGGTCCGAGCCGATGAAGGCCGCGTCGTGCAAATCCTCGTGAACTTGCTCTCAAACGCGGCCAAGTATTCTTTTCGCGATACGCCGATCCGAGTCGAAATGAAAAACGATGAACGATGCGTGACCTTCTCGGTGAAGAATGCGGGCGTCGGGATTGCGGATGCCGATCGGGAACGCGTCTTTACCCGCTTCGGCCGCGCCGGCACGACGGACGATTCGATCGGTCTAGGCCTCTACATTTCGTCCGAACTCGTCTCGCTGATGGGCGGCTCAATCGGCTTTGAGAGCGAGCTGAATAAGTTGACGACGTTTCACTTCTCCTTGCCGATCGCGGAAATTGCACCCGCAACGGCGTAAGAATCTTCAGATGAAGAACGCCCTCCGCATCGCGCTTTCCGCACTGCTGATGTCCGCGTACTCCGCGCCGGCGCGCCCTATAACGGCATCGGTGCCTAGCGGGCATTTGGACGCCGTGCGCCGGATCGTGTCTGCCGCGATGAAAACCTACCACCTGAAAGCTTTGATCGTGCAGGTGCGCAGCGACGGTCAAAACGTTTACACTCAGGCGCTGGGCGAGTCGATGAGCGGCGTACCGGCGACCACGCAAATGCATTTTCGCAACGGCGCAATGGCGTTTACGTACATGAGTACGTTACTGGTGGAGCTCGTGGACCGCCGCAAGGCGTCGCTTAGCGATCGCCTCGATCGCTATTTTCCGCAGCTGCCGCATGCGCACGAGATCACGCTTAAGAACCTCGCGAATATGACGTCCGGCTATGCCGACTACGTCTACCAGCCGGAGATCGAGACGGCAACGTCGCTGTACCCGTTTCGCCATTGGACCTCCGAACAACTCATTCGCATTGGCGTTTCAAAGCCGATGATGTTCTCACCAGGTACGAATTGGGGTTACTCGCACACGAACTACGTCGTCCTCGGACGAGTCATTGAAAAGATCGCCGGTATGCCGCTCTCGCGAGCGATGAACCAATACATCATCAAACCGATGGGCTTGCGTCAAACGATGGGGTTCGAGACTCCCGAGATTCCATCGCCGGTGTTGCACTCATTCAGTTCCGAGCGCCGCGTACCGCTCGGCGTTCCTTCTTCAAAGCCGTTTTACGAAGACTCGACGTTTTGGGATCCTTCCTGGACCACGGCGAACGGTGCGGTGCAGACCACGGACATCACCGATATGTCAAAATCGATGGAAGAGGTTGGAAACGGCACGCTGCTTTCGCGGCAATCATTCGCGCAACAAGTCGGTCCGAATCTCGTCCGGTTCGGACACGCTCAACGCGGGTGCAATGTCTGCCACGCGAACACGCGCACGATGAACTACGGCCTGGGCGTTGTCAACCTCGGCCCCTGGATGACGCAACTGAAAGCGTTCGCCGGCTGCAACGCCGCCACTGGGTATTTGCGGTCGCAAAAGCTCACGATCTCGGTGGTGACGACTTTCCTGCCCTCCGCGTACGATAATCAAGGAAACGCGAAGGATCCGAGCGCCCCGATCTTTGCCGCCCTAGCGAACACTTTCGCGCCGAGGACGATCTCTCTACCCTAAGCTGGAACCGGCTCCGGGGCGGGCTGCGCTTCAAAGGTCAACTCGCCGCGGTTTTCGTCGTAGCCGACAAAAACGCGGTGATCGTTGCGGATCTCCCCCGCCAAAATCTTCCGGCCCAGCGGCGTTTCCAGCTCGCGCTGAATCGCGCGTTTGAGCGGCCGCGCTCCGTAAACGGGATCGTAGCCCGTGCGCACCAGATGGCGCTTGGCTTCGGGCGTCAGCTCCAGCGTGATGCCGCGATCGGCCAAACGCTTGCGAACGCGTTCCAGCTGGATCTCGACGATTTCCCCCAACTGCTCTTCGCTGAGCGCATGGAAGACGATGATTTCGTCGACGCGGTTCAAGAATTCCGGGCGGAAATGCTGCCGCAACTCGTCCAGCACGGTCGCGCGCATAATCGCGTAGTCCGCACCCGCAAAATCGCCTTTGTAGTCCAAGATGCGGTGACTGCCGACGTTCGACGTCATGATGACGATTGTGTTGCGGAAGTCGACCGTGTGCCCTTGGCCGTCGGTGAGGCGGCCGTCGTCGAGGATCTGCAGAAAGACGTTGAAAACATCGGGGTGCGCTTTTTCGATCTCGTCAAATAGAATGACGCTGTAGGGCCGCCGGCGCACCGCTTCGGTGAGCTGACCGCCTTCTTCAAACCCGACGTATCCCGGAGGCGCGCCTAATAACCGCGCGACGGTATGGCGCTCCTGATACTCCGACATGTCGATGCGAATCATCGCGCGTTCGTCGTCGAAGAGATACTCCGCCAGCGCGCGCGCCAATTCGGTCTTGCCGACGCCGGTGGGCCCGAGGAAGATAAAAGAACCAATGGGGCGATTCGGATCGGCGAGACCCGACCGCGATCGCACGACGGCTTCCGCGACGGCATCGACCGCTTCGTCTTGGCCGATCACGCGCTTGTGCAGCTCCTCATCGAGGTGCAAGAGCTTCTGCACCTCGCCCTCCAGCAGCTTGGTGACCGGGATGCCGGTCCAGCGGCTGATGACCTCGGCAATGTCCTCTTCGTCGACTTCTTCTTTGGAGAGCCGCGCTTGGCCGTCGCGCGCGGCGAGGCGCTGCTCTTCGTCATGCAGCTGCCGTTCGAGCGCGGCAAGGGTGCCGTAGCGCAGTTCCGCCACGCGATTCAGATCGTACTGGCGTTCCGCCTGTTCGATCTGCACTTTCGTTTGGTCGATCTGTTCGCGAAGTTCGCGGGCTTTGGCAACGGCGTTCTTTTCCGCTTGCCAGCGCGACTGCAGCGACGTTTGATCTTCGCGAAGCTCGGCGAGTTCGCGTTCGAGTTGCCCGAGTCGCTGCTTGCTGCCGGGATCGTCCTCCTTGCGCAGCGCTTCCCGCTCGATCTCCAGTTGCATCACGCGGCGCGTCAGCTCGTCGAGCTCCTGCGGCATCGAATCGATCTCGGTGCGCAGCTTTGCGGCCGCTTCATCGATCAAATCGATGGCTTTGTCAGGCAAGAAGCGATCGCTGATATAGCGGTTCGAAAGCACGGCCGCCGCCACCAGCGCGGAGTCTTTGATCCGCACGCCATGGTGGGTTTCGTACTTCTCCTTGAGCCCGCGCAGGATCGAGATCGTATCCTCGACGCTGGGCTGATCCACGAATACCGGCTGAAAGCGTCGCTCCAGCGCGGCGTCCTTCTCGACGTAGCGCCGATACTCGTCGAGCGTCGTGGCGCCGATCATGTGGAGTTCGCCGCGCGCAAGCATCGGCTTGAGCAAATTGCCGGCGTCCATCGATCCCTCGGCTTTGCCGGCGCCGACGACGGTATGCAGTTCGTCCACGAACAACAGGATCTGGCCTTGCGAGCTCTGCACGTCTTTGAGCACGGCCTTGAGCCGCTCTTCAAATTCACCGCGATACTTTGCGCCGGCGATCAGCGCGCCCATGTCCAGCGCAACGACCCGCTTGTCTTTGAGCCCTTCGGGAACGTCGCGGCGAACGATCCGTTGCGCCAGGCCTTCGACAATGGCCGTCTTTCCGACGCCGGGATCGCCGATGAGCACGGGATTGTTCTTGGTACGGCGCGAGAGTACTTGAATGACACGGCGAATTTCGTCGTCGCGCCCGATGACCGGATCGAGTTTGCCGCGCTCAGCTTCTTGCGTGAGATCGCGACCGTAGCGCTCCAAACTCTTGTACGTGCCTTCCGGGTTCTGCGATGTGACGCGTTGGTTGCCGCGCACGTCGCGCAGCGCGGCGAGCAGCTTATCGCGCGTCAATCCGGCGCTGCGCATCAGCGACCCAACGGGGCCGGAACTGTCGGCAAGCGCCAGCAACAGATGCTCGACGGAGACGTATTCGTCTTGCAGCTGCTGCGCGTCGCGCTCTGCAGCCGAGAACAGGCGGGTCGTCTCCGGCGAAATCGTGACCGACGCGGAGTCGGCGTTAGACCCCGAGAGACGCGGCAGCCGCGCAATCGCTTCGTCGGCTTGCGCAGACAGCTTCGCGGGGTCGGCGCCCGCACGTTCGACGATGTCGCGCGCAATGCCGCGATCCTGATCCAGCAGGGCAGCCAGCAAGTGCTCCGGTCTGGTCTGCGTGTTGTGTTCGTTCAACGCGCGCGTATAAGCGGCGTTGAGCGCGTCTTGTACGCGCTCGGTCATCCGGTCAACGTTCATACCACTTATCTATACCGCTCGTCGCCCTGCTTGGGTTGCAAAGGGGAGCGCTCCCTTAGCATCCGCAGGTCGCCATTGCGCACCGTAATGGCGCGTGCGTCAAGCCATTCCAGCAACGGCACGGCGTATTTTCGGGAAGTGCCGAGCAAGTCGCGAAACTGTGCCGCCGTCATGGCGCCGTTTTTCTGGAGAAAGCGTTCCGTGCGCGCGCGGATCTCCGCCATTTGACTGCCACGGTAAAGATGGTCTCCTACTTTAATGATGTCGCCTCGCGCGAAGAGCGTGTCGCACGCCGTATCGATTCCCATCACACGGGACTGTTTGATCTCCGCCGCAAGTTCGGACGCCGGAACCGGAAGAAGCGCCTCCCGGCCGGCAGCCCCCAGCATTCCGTCAAAAAAGGCTCGTTGCTCCGGAGTCAGCGTCGCCGAATGGTCCGGCGAAGCATAGTAGCCGGCGAAGTGCGCCAGCTGCCCCTTCTTCACGCCGTACGGCAAGATACGCAGCAGCAGAGGTTCCGGGATGCGCAGCGAGCGAGAAAGCGCGAGCGAGGTAACGCCCATGGCCCATGGTTCGGCGCGATGCTTTTGCCTCGCCCGACTCAGCGCTTGCGCGATAATTTCGTTTGCCGCGCGGGCTTCCAGATACGCTTCCGGCCGAGCCAGCTGAACGATTTCGCCGCGCTGGAGCATCGTCGCGACGGCCGTTGCCGCGGCGTCTTGGCGAAGGTTTGCTCCGGCAGCAAGCTCGTTCACCGTTGCGGGGTTCGGCGCGCGGTCGCGCAGCAGCGCCAGCACCGCAGTCCAATGGCGGCCGTTGCCGGAGGCCGGGGCGTCGGCCTCCGCGCTTCCTTCAATGCGTCCGCCGCCGAGCAACGTCTTGGGAGAACGGCGGCGCACGATGAACGGCAGCCCGGGATACGCAACGGTCGAGCGCCGGAGCGCAAGCGTACCGCGTACGGGCTGCGCTTCGGATGGCTCGCGTTCGAGCAGAAGCGTCCCGAGAATCTCTGCAGAACCGATGTACGCGCGTACGTCGTTGCGCTGCTTGAGAATTTCCATCGCTTCCGGGAGCGGTTCAAACGTTACGGAAAACCGATCCGCGGGCGCGAACTCCGGCGCGGCCAGCATTTCGCCCCGCGCAATTTCTTGCGTTTCGATTCCGGGGAGGTTGGCGGCGACGCGTGCGCCGGCCTCAACATGCTCGCAGGCTCGGTTGAATGTCTGCAAACTACGAATGCGCGCAACCTTGCCGCTCGGCTGCAATCGCAGTCTATCGCCCAGACCGATACGGCCCTGCATGAGCGTGCCGGTCACGATCGTCCCATGGCCGGCCAGCGTGAAGACGCGATCGATCGGCAAATATGCCGGCGCATCGACGTTTCGCTTGGGCAACGCCTCCAGTTCGTCGTGGATGCGGCTGCGCAATGCTTCCAAGCCGCTTCCCGTTCGCGCTGAAATTGCAAAGAGCGGAGCGGAAGCCGCAATCGAACCGCGCAGCTCCGCCGCGATTCGTGCGACCGCTTGCGAAAGCTCGGCCGGCCCCAACAGGTCGGCTTTGGTCACGGCTACGATCGTGCGGCGGACGTTCAAATACCGCAAAATTTGCAAGTGCTCGACGGTCTGTGGCATCAGGCCTTCGTCCGCCGCGACGGTCAGCACTAACAGCTCCATGCCGGCTGCACCGGCGAGCATGTTGTGCAGAAAGCGCTCGTGGCCGGGAACGTCCACGATGCCGGCTTCGACGCCGTCATCGAAACGCAAGTGCGCGAAGCCGAGATCGAGCGTCATGCCTCGCTCGCGTTCCTCGCGCCAGCGGTCGGGGTTGGTTCCGGTCAGGGCCAGAACCAGCGTCGATTTTCCGTGATCGACGTGACCGGCCGTGCCGACGATGTGCACGCGACGCTAGAGAGTAGAGAGCGCGTCGATCACCGCGTCATCCTCATCCGCAAAAATCGTCCGCAAGTCGAACAGCAGCCGGTCGCCTTGGATGCGTGCGACGATTGGGACCGGACGCCGGCGTAATGCACGCGCGGCTCCGTCGCAGCCGGCTTGCGGCCGCAGCGCAACGGCTACCGAAGGCAGCGCGTGTTCGGCAAGCACGCCGCCGCCGATGTAGGCGACGCTGTCGACGATTTGGGCTCCAGGAATCCGCTCGATCCACCTTTGCGCCCGCGACTGAAGCTGCTCCGCCCGCGCGGCAAGCATTCCGATTAGTGGAATCTCTTCGCGCTTTTGCGGATTTTGGTGCAGGCGCAGCGTTTCAGCCAGCGCCGCCAAGGTCATTTTGTCGACACGCAACGCGCGGACGAGCGGATTATTGAGCAGACGGCCGATCAGGCGCGAATTGCCCACGATGATGCCGGCCTGCGGCCCTCCCAGCAGTTTGTCGCCGGAAAAAGCGATCAAGTCAACGCCGTCCGCAACGGCATCTTGCACCGTGCGTTCGTGCGGCAGCCCGTACTCACCCAAATCGAACACTGCGCCGCTGCCGAGGTCTTCGACGACCGGAATGCGGGCGCGGCGTCCAAGCGCGACCAAATCGGACGGGGTAACTTCCTGCGTGAATCCCGTCATGGAAAAATTGGACGGATGGGAACGCAGCAGCATAGCGGTCTTTGGCGTGAGCGCGCGTTCGTAATCATGAAGATACACTTTATTGACGGCGCCGACTTCGACCAACTGTGCGCCGCTGCGCTCGACGACTTCCGCGAGGCGGAATCCCGCGCCGATTTCGATCAGCTGTCCGCGCGCAGCAATCGCTTCGCGGCCTTTGGCAAACGAGTCGAGAATCAACAGCATTGCCGCGGCGCAATTGTTCACCACCAGCGCGTCTTCGGCGCCGGTCAACTGCGCGATGTGCGATGAAACTAAACGGTAGCGCGAGCCGCGGCGGCCTTCGCCAAGATCGTATTCCAAATTGAGATAACCTTGGGACGCATGAGCGACCGCGTCTAGGGCCGACGGCGCCAGCGGAGCACGCCCCAGATTGGTGTGCAACAGAATGCCCGTTGCATTAATAACGCGCGTCGGCGTTTGCGATCGTGCCTGCTCCAAGGCTTCCATGACGCGCCCGATTACGCCACCATCGGAATCCGGCGATCCGGCGAACCCACGGCGAATAGACTCCAGCGCCCCGGCGACTGCCGACTTCACTGCCAAGCGTCCTAGCGGCGGGATGAACGCCGCCACGCGCGGGTCATCGAGCAGACGATGCACCGCCGGAAGCTTGCGCAGTTTAGTTCAGATGCTTGCTCAACATCGACGTGATCGTTTGCTCCGAAACGTATCCGACGATGCGATCGACGGCCTTACCGCCTTTAAAGAGAATGAGGCAGGGAATCCCGGAAACGCCGTATTCGCCGGCCAGGCTAGGATTGTCGTCCGTGTTCAGCTTGACGAACTTCGCCTTCTCGGCATGCGTGCCGGCGACGCGCTCGACGACCGGCGCCAGCATTTTGCACGGCCCGCACCAGGGCGCCCAGAAATCGACCAAAACGGGCCGGTCTGCGCTGAGAACCTCCTGCGGAAACGTCGTGTGCGAAACCTCGTGTACCGTGCTCATGCTCCGATTTGTGCGCTCCTTTCCAATCTTCAACCCGCCGGCAACGGCGTTTGTTGCGGCTCTCCCGTAATATCGGTCAACTGTTCGGCCTGTTTGCCCAAATTCGTGATGGCGATCACCTCGTCGCCTTCGCCTAGGCGCTGCAGGCGTACGCCCTTGGTCGAACGACCCGCTTTGCGGATATCGGCGACTTTGAGCCGGATGACCTGATTGGCAGACGTAATCATCAGCAGTTGATCGTCGGGCGCCACCAAGATTTGGTCGACGACCTGCCCGATGTCTTCGCGCTCTTTGGCGAAAGCCTTCACGCCTTTTCCGCCGCGCGACGTGTGCCGGTATTCCGAGATCGGGGTGCGTTTGCCGAAGGCGCGCGTCGTCACCAGCAGCACTTCTCGCCGTTCGTCTTCGACGACGTCCATGGCGACGACGGTGTCGCCGCGTTCCAAGGTCATGGCTTTGACGCCTCGAGCCGCTCGGCCCATCGGACGTACGTCGCGCTCGTTGAAGTGCACCGCCATGCCGCGTATCGTCGCGAGGATGATGTCGCGGGTTCCGTTGGAGAGATCCACCGCCAGCAATTCGTCGCCTTCATCCAAATTGATGGCGGCCAAACCGTTGCGGCGCACGTTGGCGAAATCTTCCAGCTTGGTTTTCTTGATGACGCCGTTTTTGGTCACCATCACCATGTACTGCTCTCCGCCGAATGCCGCGACCGGAAACACGGCGGTCACGTATTCGCCCGGCGGCAACGTCAGCAGATTGACCAGCGCCGTGCCTCGCGCTTGCCGCGTCGTGTCCGGAATCTCGAACCCGCGCAGCCGGTACGCACGTCCTTTGTTGGTGAAAAAAAGCACGTGGTTGTGCGTCTTGGTGATGAAGAAGTTGCGCACGATGTCTTCGCGCTTGAGGTTGGCGATGCCGACCACACCTCGGCCTCCCCGATTCTGCGTTTTGAACGTGTCGACGGAAACGCGCTTGATGTAGCCGCCCACGGTGTAGGTGACGACCACGTCAATATTGGGAATCAACGATTCCACCGAGATCTCGTCTTCGCCGGGAAGAATTTCGGTACGCCGTTCGTCGCCGAAGCGCTTTTTCAAATCGAGCACTTCGGTTTTCACGATGCCGGCGATGCGCCGCGGGCTGCGCAGCACGTCTTGCAGCTCCGCGATGGTCTTAATCAGCCCTGCGTACTCGTCTTCAATCTTTTTGCGTTCGAGGCCGACGAGCGTACGCAAGCGCATGTCGACGATCGCGGCGGCCTGCACTTCAGAAAGCTCGAAACGGCGGCTTAACCTTTCCTTCGCTTCGTCGGCCGTCTGGCTGCCGCGCACGATCTCGATGACTTCGTCGATGTTGTCAAGCGCAATGCGGTAGCCCTCGAGCAGATGCGCGCGCTCTTCGGCCTTGCGCAGATCGTAGCGCGTGCGCTTCGTGATGACGTCCTTGCGGTGCGCGACGTAGTGCTCCAGCAAACCGCGCAACGAGAGCACCTGCGGTTCGATTGCGACGGAACCGTTGGGCCTGGGTTCACCGACGGGCACGAGGGCGAGCATGTTGAAGCCGAAGCTCGACTGCAGCGGCGTATGTTTGTAGAGCTGATTTAAGACGACGGCCGGCGTTGCGTTGCGCGCCAGCTCCACCACCACGCGCATCCCTTTCCGGTTGGACTCATCGTGCAGCGCGGATATACCGGCGATTCGCTTCTCCGCATAAGCCTCGGCGATCGCTTCTACGATGCGGCTCTTGTAGACCTGATATGGAATTTCGGTGATGATGATTCGATGGCGTCCGCGGTCTTCAACGATCTCCGCCTTCCCGCGAATCGTCATCGAACCACGGCCGGTCCGATACGCTTCACGGATGGCAAGATCGCCTAAGATAAAGCCGCCGGTGGGAAAATCCGGACCCTTCACGATGTCGAAAAGCGCGTCGTCGCTGAGCTTCGGATCGTCAATCATGGCCGCAACCGCGTCGGCGACTTCGCTCAGATTGTGGGGCGGAATGTTCGTCGCCATGCCGACCGCGATGCCGCTCGAACCGTTGAGCAGCAACTGCGGAAGCTTGCCGGGGAGAACGCTCGGTTCGACGCCTTGGTTATCGAAGTTTGGAACGAAGGTGACCGTCTCTTTATCGATGTCGCCGAGCAACTCGAGCGACGGTCGCGCCAGCCGCGCTTCGGTATACCGGTATGCGGCCGGCGGATCCGGATCGATCGATCCGAAGTTGCCGTGTCCGTCGACCAGCGGATAGCGCAAGGTGAACTCCTGCGCCATACGGACCAGCGCATCGTATACCGAGGCATCGCCGTGCGGATGATAAGCTTTGAGCACTTCACCGATGATCCCGGCGCATTTGCGGTGCTGTTTGCCCGGATCCATGTTCATCTCGCGCATCGCGTAGAGGATGCGGCGCTGGACCGGCTTGAGTCCGTCGCGCACGTCGGGCAACGCTCGCGACGCGATGACGGACATCGCGTACGCGAGGTAACTATCGCGCATCTCATCTTCGACATTGATCTGCGAGATGATGTCGTTGTTCACATGGGAATACTTCGCCGCAGCGATGGAACGGACATTTTACAACGAGGCCGAGCTGCGCGCGTTTGCCGGCGAGTTCGCGCGCAGCTTGCGCGCGGGCGATGTGGTCGCGCTATCGGGGCCGCTGGGTAGCGGTAAAACGACCTTTGTCAAAGCCGTTGCGGCCGCGCTGCTCGGAAGCGACCCGGTGACCAGCCCAACGTTTACGTTTCGCCATCGCTACGGCGGCGCAACGCCGATCGAGCACTTAGATTTTTACCGCATCGAGCACCCCGATGAGCTCGACGAACTCGGCCTCGAGGAAGCGTTCGACGGCAGCGCGATTGTCATGATCGAATGGTGGGACAACGCTCCCGAAGCGGTGCCGCTGCCGCGTTATGAGATCACACTGGAAGGCAGCGGCGATTCGCCCCGCCGCCTCGCATTGCGCAGACAATGAACCTGCTGGCGATCGATGGGGCGCTCGGACAGTTCTCATGCGCGATCCTCGCCGGCGATGCAACGCTTGCGCAGATCGAATTACCGGGCAGCGTCGCGCTTGAACAAGGGCTCGAAGCGATCGCACAGTTGTTGCAGCAGTCGGGCAACGACGCGCGCCCGCTGAGCAGAATCGGCGTGGGCATCGGCCCGGGAAGCTTTACCGGCACGCGCATCGCGATCAGCTATGCAAAGTCGCTCGCGCAAGGCTGGGCTCTGCCCCTCGCGGGCATTTCGTCGTTCGACGCGCTCGAGGAGGGCTTCGCGCTTCCGTCGGGCGCTGCAGTACTCACCGTGGTGCGTGGGCGCCCCGGCGTCATATCGGCGCGTCTGCGGACGCACAGCGCGCAGCGGCGAGCGTCTGGACCCGTGGAAGACGTTCTCGCCCAATTGGCGTCGGCGTTCGGCGGCGGCCAACTTTACCTCGCCGGAGATGCGGAGGACGTACTTGCACGGCTTGGCGAACGCGCCGAGGGCGTGCAGATCGTCCAGCGCCATTTTCATCCGCCCGCGCTTGCGATCGCGCGCATTGCGATGCGATGTGCGCCGGCGAAGAGCGCACACGCGATCCGCGCCGATTACGGCGAGCGCCCCGCCGTGACGCCCTCCAAGCTGTGAAGCTGCAACCGGGACCCCTGCCTGCGAGCGGCGGCTCGCCGCTCGTCATCGCGCGCATGACCGAAGCGGACGTATCGCGAGTTTTGCGCATCGAGCAGCAATCGTTTTCGACCATATGGCCGGCGAACGCGTTTCATCAGGAACTACAAACCAACAAGCTGGCGCACTATTTCGTCGGCAAAACGGATGACCGGATCGTCGCGTACGGCGGCATTTGGGTGATTCTTGAAGATTCGCACATTACCACGATCGCCGTCGATCCGATGTACCGGCGAAGGCGCTTCGGCGAGGCGCTGCTGCTGCGTTTGCTGGATGAAGCGATCGAACGCGGCGCCTGTTGGATGACCTTGGAAGTGCGTGAAGGCAACGGCGCGGCGCAATCGCTCTACCGCAAGTACGGCTTCACGACGGTTTCGACGCGGCGCGGCTACTACAGCGACAACAACGAGAACGCGCTCGTGATGTGGGCCGGAAATCTGCGCAGCGAAATCTATCGCAACCGCTTGCAGATGCTTCGCGAGGCGCTGTACGGGTGATCGCGGCATCGCCCGCAGCGCCGGCAAATGCGCACGCCGCACAGCTGGCCGGCATCCGGTTGGGAAGCCAAGTTTCCGCGCTGATTCGCGCGCGCGGGAACCCGGACGTGTCGACGACGGACATCGGTCACATCTGGAGCTGGCAGCGCGGTGGTTCGCTGCTGCGCGTGACGACCGATGACGACGGCGGCATTCGATTGATCGACACGTCGCCTGCATCAGTCCGTACTGCTCCGACGACGCAATTCGTGGCGGCGGGCACGCTGCCGGGCACGACGATTCCGGTGCTTTTCAGCGGTTACGCGCAAGGCGACGGCGTGCTGCTCGTCGTTGCCCGCGAAGGCGGTCGAACGGTTCGCGAAGCATTTTTGGGATACCGCGACGAGCTCGTGCGAGCCGGCTTTGTCCCTGGAACGAACGCGCCGGAAACGTTTCACGCGCCCGTGCTGGAAAAGATTGGCGGCGCGGATTACAATTCGCCCAAAGAGGGAACCGCGTACGTCCGCATCACCGTCGGTGCGGACGGAACGCCGACCGCGGCGACGATCTACGCGTCCAGCGGCGATCCGGTTCTCGATCGTGTTGCCATCGCTTCAGCGCTCCACGATTCGTTTAAACCGGCGACGCGCGACGGCAAGCCCGTCCAATCCGTCTATTTCCGCCGCCAAGATTTCGCGCACACGGCGCAGTGAACTTTGCGGAGCTGGCGCATCGGGTACGCAAGCATCTCGGTCAACAACATCGCTACGCGCACTGCGTACGAGTGGCGCGGACCGCGGAACGGTTTGCACGCGCGCACGGAGTAAGCACGCGCAAAGCGCGCCTTGCCGGCATGCTGCACGACTTGGCGCGGCTCTACGAGCCGGCTCGGCTACTCGACGAGTGCCGGCGCCGCGGCATCCCGATCGACGCCTACGCGCGGGCCTATCCGATCGTCTTGCACGCGCCGCTCTCCGCCGCGTTGGCACGCGAAGAGTTCGGGATTGACGATCCCGAGGTACTGACGGCAATTGCCAAGCATACGGTTGGTGACGCCGACATGTCGCCGCTCGATCACGTTCTTTACTTGGCGGACGGCCTAGAGCCGGACCGTTCCTTTCCCGAGCGGGAGTCGCTCGGGCGGCTCGCCATGCGGGATTTGCCCGCGGCGACGCTTGCAACGATCCGCTCGTCGACGCGGTATCTGGAGGCGAAAGGGCTGGAGCCCGCGCCCCAGACAGTGCGGGCGCAGCAAGTTTTGGAGGAAATCGCTGGCAGAGATCTTTGACGTCGTGCGAACGGCCGCACTGGAGAAAAAGGGCGAAGCGATCGCCGAACTTGACGTAGCCGGAAAAACGATTTTGGCAGATCGCTTCATGATCGTGACGGGCAGATCGAAGATCCAAACTCGCGCGATCGCCGACAACATTTCGCAGCGCCTCGCGGAAGACGGCGTTCGCGTCGCACGAGTCGAAGGATATGCCGACGGGAATTGGATTCTCTTGGACGTTGGAAACGTGATCGTGCACATCTTTACGCCGGATCAGCGCGCCTTCTACAACCTTGAGCGCTTGTGGGCGCCGGCACACGAGCGGAGCGCCAAAACGTCGTGAGCGCTCGCGCAAAAACCAGCTACTCCACCCGGTCGCAGCGTAAGAGACGCCAGGCTTTGCTACGTTTGGGCGTTTGGATCTTTCTGGGCATCTTCGCATTCAGCGTCGTCGGCGGTTTGATCGCCTTCATCCATTGAACAAGGAGCTTCGTATCATGCTTCGACCGCTTTTCTTTGCTGCAATCGCCGGCGCGGCGCTGTTGAATGCAGCGCCCGCGGCCGCAAAGGAGTTCGTCTCGGACCAAGCCGGCATGTTCAGTCCGTCAACCGTCGACGCGCTCAACACGCGCATCGGCAACTTCAATGCGCAAACCGGCAAAGAAATCATCGTCCAGACGGTGCCGTCCGTACCGAACGGCGACGTCCAAGCCGCGGCGGAGAACGCCTTTTCGCAAGGGCAAGTCAACGGCGTCCTCATCTTCATCGACAAGGGCGACCGCAAGGATTGGATCATTCCCGATCGCGCGGCGGTGCAGAGCGGCTGGTGGAGTTCGCAGACGAGTCAAACGATCGCCCAAGCGATGCAAGCGCAGTTTAAGGCAGGCGATTTTGACGGCGGCATTACCACGGCCGTTTCTTCGGCGCTGAACGTCTATCGTTCGCACTTGAGTTCGCTGCAAAACGGCAACGCGGTTCAAAGGCCCGCGACGTATGGACAGCCGGCACAGTCGGCACAGTCGGGAGGGACTCACATCAGCATCTTTTGGTGGATCATCATCGCGCTGATTGCCTTTGCGGTGATCCGCTCGCTCACGCGCGTCGGCGCAGGCGGCTATTCCGGCGGATATCGTCCGGGCTACGGCCCCGGATATGGCGCGCCGGGATACGGCGGCGGTTACGGCGGCTGGGGAGGCGGCGGAGGCTTTTGGAGCGGTCTGCTCGGCGGCTTGGGTGGCGCATGGCTCGGCAATCAAATGTTCGATCGCAATAACGCGGGCGCTGCCGGAGGTGCGCTGGGCGCCGGCGGAGCGGCCGACGCCGGCAACGCAGCGCCGAGCGATGCCGGCGGCTGGCAATCGGATCCGGGACAAGCCGGGCTCGGAGGCGGAGGCGGCGATTGGGGCGGCGGTGGTTTTGGCGGCGGCGACGGCGGCTTCGGCGGCGGTGGAGGCGGCTTCGGCGGCGGGGGCGGCGGTGACGCCGGAGGCGGCTGGTAGCGAGGAGCATTTGATACAGGTGCGGTGAAAGCACCGCGCCATGCAACGGATCATTGCATCGGTTTTTGCCTTTGCGTTAATTGCGACGTCCGTCGTGCCGGCGTTTGCCCGGGCACAAACGATCGATACGCGAAACTTCGGCGCGCTGCAGTGGCGTCTCATCGGGCCGACCCGCGGCGGACGTGCGCTCACCGTGACCGGAGTTCCGGGACAACCCGATAAGTTTTACTTCGGCGCGGTCGGCGGCGGCGTTTGGGAAAGCGACAACGCCGGCCGCACGTGGTTCCCCATTTTCGATCGTGAAAACGTCGCGTCGATCGGCGCGATCGCCGTGGCGGCGAGCAATCCCAACGTGATCTACGTGGGTTCCGGCGAAGCCGATATGCGATCCGATATCCAGCAAGGCAACGGCATGTACAAATCCGTTGACGGCGGCAAAACGTGGTCCCACATCGGCTTAGACGACACCCGGCAGATCGGCAAGATCGTCGTCGATCCGAAAGATCCGCAGACGCTCTACGTCGCTGCGCTGGGGCATCAGTACGGTCCCAACGCACAGCGCGGCGTCTTCAAATCAACCGACGGCGGCGCAAGCTGGACGAAAGTGCTGTTCAAAGACGAAAACACGGGCGCCATCGATCTCGCCATGGATCCGCTCGATCCAAACGTCGTGTACGCATCACTTTGGCAGACGCGGCGCCCGCCGTGGAACGTCTATCCGCCCAGCAATGGGCCTGGAGGCGGCCTTTACAAGACCGCTGACGGCGGCAAGAGCTGGACGCAAATCGCGGGTCGCGGCTTTCCCAGTGGCCCTTCGACAAGCTCAGGACAGGCCATCGGTCACATCGGCATCAGCGTTTCGCTCGCGAACCACAACCGCGTGTACACCGTCGTCGACACGAACGATCCGAAGACCGGCGGCGTCTACCGCTCCGACGATGCCGGCGCAACGTGGGTGCACACGGACGGCGAACAGCGAATTTGGAAGCGCGGCTGGTACTTTTCGAAGCTCGCCGCCGACCCGCACAACGCCGATGAAGTCTACGTCAGCAACACGTCCATGTACCGCTCCACCGACGCCGGCCGATCGTTCATTCCAATAAAGGGAGCGCCCGGCGGTGACGACTACCACGGGTTATGGATTGATCCGAGCGACAGCAACCGAATCATCTTAGGGAGCGATCAAGGCGTGATCGTGTCGCTCGACGGCGCTAAAACCTGGAGTTCGTGGTACAACCAGCCGACGGGGCAGTTTTATCATGCCGTCGTCGATAGGCGTTTTCCGTTTTGGGTTTACGGCGCGCAACAGGATTCCGGCGCCATGGCCGTGCCCAGCCGCAGCCGCCACCAGAGCATTGGTTTTCGCGATTGGCTGCCCATCGACGTCGGTGGAGAGAGCGGCACGATTGCAGCCGATCCGCTCCATCCGGCGCATCTGTACGGCAATCCACCGACCTATGAAAACATTCAAACCGGCTGGGAAGTCGACATCGATCCGACGCACAAGTATCCGGATCGCGTTTGGCGCAGCACCTGGACGCTGCCCATCGCCGTTTCCCCACAGAACCCGCGAACGATCTACATGAGCCGGCAGCAGATCTTTCGCTCGCAGGACGGCGGCCGGACGTGGAAGATCATCAGCCCCGATTTGACGCGCAAGAGCACGTACGTTCCCCCAACGTTGGATCCGCCGACGATTGCCGACAGCACCGGCCTCCACCGCCGCGGCGTCGTCTATTGGCTTGCGCCGTCGCCCGTTCGCGCGCGCGAACTGTGGGCCGGCACGGACGACGGTTTGATTTGGATCACGCGCGACGACGGCGCGCATTGGCAAAACGTGACGCCGCCGGAACTTACGCCGTGGAGCAAAGTCGGGATCATCGACGCTTCGCACTTTGATGCGCAGACGGCTTACGCGGCGATCGACCGGCACCGCTTGGACGACAATCGTCCTTACGTCTACAAGACGCACGATGGCGGACGGCATTGGGCGTCGATCGCTGCGGGGATTCCGAGCAATCAGTGGGTCAACGTCGTGCGCGAAGATCCGCAGCGCCGAGGATTGCTGTATGCGGGAACGGACAATACCGTGTACGTGTCGTTCGATGATGGCGCGCGATGGCAACCGCTGACGCTGAACCTGCCGCCGGCGTCCATTCGAGACATCGTGTTTTCCGGCAGCGATATCGTTCTCGCGACCCACGGGCGCGCACTTTGGGTGCTTGACGATGCGTCTGCGCTGCGACAACTGGGCGTGCAAAACTCGCGCAACGCGTATCTCTTCAGGCCGGCCGTGGCGTATCGCACGCGCCCCGGAAACGACGAGGGCACGCCGATTCCGCTCGATGAACCGCTGGCCTCCAATCCGCCCAGCGGCGCGATTCTGCAATACTACGTCAGACGTGCCAACACGCCGCTGGTGTTGGAGATCGTCGACGCGCAAGGGACGGTCGTCCGCCGGTGGTCATCCAGCGACAGACCCCAGGCGATCGACTATAAAGGGCTGGATATTCCGGCATACTGGGTGCATCCGGAACAACCGCCGTCGGCAACACCGGGCACGCACCGTTTCGTGTGGGACTTCCACTACGCCGGCTCTGCTGGGCTCGCGCGTGGAGGCGGCCCACTGGCTCCGCCCGGCACGTACACCCTCATCATGACGGTGGACGGCGAACGTTTCACACAACCGCTGACTCTCCGGCGCGACCCAACGTATCCCGCGACGGATGCCGATCTGCGAAGCCAATTCGAGCTGGCGCGATCGATCGGCAACGAAATCGCGGCCGTCGGCAGCGCGCGGGAGCACGCGCAGACCTTGATCGCACGACATTCCAACCTCAGCTCGGCGCAACGTGCGCGTCTGCAACGGATCATCGGCACGGCGCCGCAGCAGACGCCGGATGATTCCGTCGGGAAGCCGGCGCAAGACTTCGGCAGTTTACGCTACATCGGAGACGCGCTCGAAGCGCTGCAAGCCGGCGTCGAGATGGGCGACGTGCGCCCGACGCCGGATCAGTACGCGGCGTTCACGGTGCTTCGCCGGCAAGCCGACGCCGCGATCACCGAAGTGCAGAAGTTGCGCTAAAAAGCGCGGTTATACCAGCGGGCCAGATCCGCTTTATAGCGGGCGAGCGCCGACGGGTTCAAGTAGATCATGTGGCCGGATTGATAGAAACCGTACGTGATGTTGTGCGTCAGCGCAGGCGCGATGTCGAGGTGGCTCAGCGTGTACACAGTGGCAAAGTAGGGGGTTGCAAAGTCGTAGTCGCCGTTGGCTGAAAAGACTCGCAGCCGCGGATTCTGGGACATCGCTTTGGCCAAATCCGGAGCGACGTTGGGCGGCGGGTCGTCACCGTCATGGTGCATGTCCCACTTAGCGCCCAGCTCTCCATAGGCCGTCGGGCGGTATTGCAGCGAGGTCGAATAGTGCAGCGTCTGACGAACGTATTGGTTGAACGTGCTGACAAACGCCCCCGAGATGCCGACGTCGGAAGGATCCCAGCTCGGCGTGTCGGCCACTTGATCGATATCGTAGGTTTCGAAACGCGAATCGTAACGGCCGACGATCGTGTTTTCGTTGCGCAGCAGCTCTTTGGTGAACCTGGTGTAGGGTACGCGCAGATTCGAGTCGCGGATGTAGGACTCGGGAAGCCCCAGATACGCGTGCAGTCGCTGCACCAAAGCATCCCGCTCGGCCGGCGCGAGACGATCGCCTTGCGCCAAATCGTGCAAATACCGCGTCGAAGCAAACGCTTCAACGTTGCGCAAGTACGCGCTCAAGCTGCGCGGCCGATTTACGACCATGTGGTGGTACCATGCCGTGGCTGCTTCCGTCGGCAGGTATAAGACGTACGGCCAATCCCCGCCCGCGATCGGCTGCCCTCCGCCCAGACCGCCCAAGCCGAAGTTCAAAATTGACGACTGAAGGACGACGCCGTTGAACTGGACGCCGGCTCGCTGCAGCATGTTGACGAGCACGCAGTCGCGCGTCGTCCCATAGCTCTCGCCAAAAAGAAATTTCGGAGAATTCCACCGATTGAATTGCGTGATGTAGCGCTGAATGAACTGCCTGAATGCACGCGCGTCTTGATCCACGCCCATGAAATCCTTGGGCTTGCCGTACGCGATGACGCGGCTGAAGCCGGTATTGGGCGCGTCGATGAACACCAGATCGGTCTTGTCGAGCAAGCTATACCGGTTCGGAATCAGGCGGAAAGGCGGCGGTCCCGTGGGGCGACCGTTGGCGGTGACGACGCGTACCGGTCCAAAGGAGCCCATGTGCAGCCAAATCGTCGAGCTTCCGGGGCCGCCGTTGTAGAAGAACGTTACGGGCCGCTCTGACGGTTTAGCACCGTCCTCCGTGTAGGCTACGTAAAACATTCGCGCGGCCGTTTGATCTTTATCGTTGAGCAAAGTAATCGTGCCGGCGCGAGCGGTGTATGGAATTCTGCGTGCGTCAAGGAAGGCCCAATGATGCGTCACGGCATCCGGTGGCGCGGCCGGACCGGAGACATGTTTCGCGTGATGTGCCGGCGTCGCCGCGAGCAACGCTAGCGTCGTGACAGCCGCAAAAACGGATCGAGCGTTCATCATGATCATTCCTTCACCGTGCCGCCGCCGGCAGCGCGCTGTCGTACCACCGCGCCAGGTCTGCTTTGAATTGGGTGAGCGCCGGCTCGCTCAAATACACCATGTGACCGGATTGGTAAAAGCCGAAGGTGATGTTGTTCTGGAGCTGCGGCGCGATGCCGAGATGCTGCAAGGTGTAGACTGTCGCGAAAAACGGCGTGGCGAAATCGTAGTATCCGTTCGCCGAAAAGACTTTCATCGACGGATTCTGCGTCATGGTTTCGGCGAGATCGGGCGCCACGTTGGTTGGCCAATTTCCGTCATGCGAGAAGTCCCACGTGTTGCCGTTGGCATAGATGATGCCGTAGATGTTCGGGCGGTACTCGATCGATGGACGATACTGCAGGTCGTCGCGTAAATACTCGTTGATGGCGGTCGTATACGGTGCATCGATCGACGAATCGGTAGGATCCCATGGCGGACCGTCGTTGCTCGCGCGATCTAATGCGAACGTCTGGTAGCGTGCATCCAAACGGCCGACGATAACGCCCTGCGGCCGCAGCAGCTCTTGTTCAAAGCGAGGATAAGCGACGCGCAGGTTGCTGTTTCGCACGTATTGCGGCGGAAGGGCCAGGTAAGAACTGAGCGTCGCCACGATTTGATTTCGCCTTGCGCCCGAAAGGCGGTCGCCTTCATAGAGGGCGCTCAAGTAATCGCCCAATGCAAATTGCTCGACCCGCTGCAAAAAGGTTCCGAAGTCGTTGCCCTCGCCGCGAATTCGACCGTGATACCACGCTGTGGCGGCTTCAGTAGGAAGATATAAGACGTAGGGCCAGTCGCCGCCGCCGATGGGGTCGCCGTTGCCGAAGTCCAAATTGAAACTGAGGATCGACGAGAGCAACACGACCCCGTTGAGCGCTATGCCGTGCTGGAACAGGTACTTGCTCAACGCCGCCGATCGCGTCGTGCCGTAGCTCTCGCCAAAAATAAATTTCGGCGAATTCCAGCGGTTAAATTGGCTGATGTACCGCGAGATAAATTGACCGAATGCCGCCACGTCCTGATCGACGCCGAAGAACATCTTCGTTGTACCCGCTCCAATGATGCGCCCAAAACCACTGTCGGGCATGTCGATGAAGACCAGATCGCTCTTGTCGAGCAAACTATGCGGGTTCGGTACGACGCGGTAGGGCGGCGGCCCGGATGAAGCACCGTTGGCCGCGAGCACGCGCACGGGTCCAAACGATCCCATGCGCAACCACATCGTAGAACTTCCTGGTCCCCCGTTGTATAAGAACGTCACGGGCCGCTTGGCCGGATCAGCGCCGTCCAAGGTGTACGCAGTGTAAAAAATGCGGGCGGTCGGTTGTTCTTTCTGATTGCGCAATGTGATGGTGCCGGCGCGAGCCGTGTACGCGTACGTGCGCCCATCGATCGTATCGGTATGCCGCGTAACGGCATCGGGCGTTTGATCGACCACCGGCGGTGGAGTCGGCGCCGCTCCAAGGGTGCACATGACGACAGCGGCAGTCAGCGCCGCGCACAAACAAGCTCTGACCATGCCGCGTATTGCGCTCCCGCACGTTGGTGCTTCCTTCAAACGGCGTCAACCTGTGCGTACGCCGCTTCAATTTCGGCGGCGTAGCGTCGTTCTACGGCGCGACGGCGCACTTTGAGCGTCGGTGAAAGTTCGCCCTCGGCGATGCTCAGTTCACGTGGGAGCACAACGATGCGGCGGACCCGCTCGAAGGTCGCAAGATCCGCCGTTTGCGCCGACACTTCTTGGGACAAAAAGTCGCGCTGGTTGTGGACCCCGCAGAGCAATTGCCAATTGGGAACAACGAGCGCCAAGGGAAACGGGCGGCCGTTTCCCACCACGACCGCTTGAGTGACGTAGACCGAACGTTTTATTGCAGTTTCGACGCGGCTGGGCGCGATAAAATTGCCGCCGGAGGTTTTGAACAGCTCCCGCTTGCGGTCGGTGATGCGAAGGAATCCTTCGCCGTCGAGCGTTCCAATGTCGCCGGTTTTGTACCAGCCCTTGTCGAGAACGGCTTCCGTCGCATCTGCTTGCTTATAGTATCCTTGCATCACGTTGCGCCCGCGAACGCAGATCTCGCCGTCAGGCGCGATGCGAATTTCGACGCCGGGAATGGCCTTGCCGACGGTGCCGTACTGGTTGTCCCGCAAAGTATTGACGCTCACGACGGGCGAGCACTCCGTCGGCCCGTACCCCTCAATGATGGGAATGCCGCAGCTCAAGAACGTCATGGCAATGTCGAAATGCAGCGGCGCAGAGCCGCTTACCAGATAGTGCACCTTTTGCAATCCAAGGGCGGCCTTAATTTTGCGAAGCACGAGCGCGCGGGCGATCCGGAATCGCAAGGCAAGCAAAGCGCTCACGCTGCCGCCACGGACGCGTTGCGCCATGTATCGCCGCCCTATTTTCAGCGCCCACGGTACGATGCGCGCTTGGATGAAACCATCGCTTCGCGCCTTTGCCGCAATGCCGGCGAGAATGCGTTCCAAGATTCGCGGCACGGTCGTCACGACCACCGGCGTGCAGTCACGCATGTCGGCGAGCAGCTCGTCCGCGCCGTGGCAGATGTAATGTCGAACGTGCGAGATCAAGTACCCGTAGAGAATGCAATGTTCGTAGATATGCGAGAACGGAAGCACTGAGAGGACGGGTGACTCCGGCGTCAGCACGTCAAAAGCGTAGCCAAACGCCGATCGCACCGTAAATGCCAGATTGTCATGCGAGAGCATGACGCCTTTGGGCTCGCCGGTGGTCCCCGACGTGTAGCTCAAGATCGCCAGATCTCGGGGATCGAGGCTGTCCTCAAAGACCTTCGGCCATTGCGGCTGCGTATCGCGTGCGGCGATGCCGCGCCGTTCAAATTCGCGCATGCCTCCCTCGCCTGCGTCGCCGAACACGACGAGCTCGAGGTCCGGCATCAGCGCCTGAACACGCGCCGCTGAAGCGCCGTCGCAAAACCCCAGCCGTACCTGCGAGTCGCGTAAGATGTAGGTGATGTGATCGTCCGCTTGGTTGGGAAAGATCGGGACGACGACGCAGCCGGCGAAAAGGACCGCGAAATCCGCGACGACCCAATCGACGCAGTCCGGTGAAATCAGTGCGATGCGATCGCCGCTTCGCAGCCCGGCATCGCGCATGGCGCATGCGGTGTCTTCCACTCGCTTCAAGAGCGCGTCACTGGACGTCGCCGTCCAACTGCCGTCGACGCGTTCGATCAGCACGGCATCGTGTGCCGCCGCCAGCGCATTGCGAATCAACGCAGGGAGCGTTTGCATTGTGGGATTATTTTACTTCGGCGTACCAATGGTCAAGTACGGCGAAATTGCGTCGACCCGGCTCTGCGTCATGCCGGCAACGTCGAGCAGCTCGTCGGTGGAAGCGAACGGACCGTTGGCGGCCCGGTAGGCGACGATCCGCTGCGCCAGCGTATCACCGATGCCGGGAAGCGTCGAGAGCGCCGCGGCGTCCGCATGATTGAGATCGATCGCTTGCTGCGGCGCTTGCGTATCGCGTCGCTTGCTTCGGCGGCGCCCATGCGTACGCGAACTCCTGCGAGCCGTTTGCGGCGGATCGCCGATCTTCGGAACGACAACCTCTTCGCCGTCGTCCAAGCGTTCCGCCAGGTTAACGCCTTGCCGATCAGCGTCGCGCGTAAAACCGCCGGCGCGCCGGATTGCATCGTCGGCCCGTGCTGACTGCGCAACGCGATACAAGCCGGGATGCGCGACGGCGCCGACGACGTACACGACAACCCAGGGCTGATCGGGCAACGTCCGGTGGACGCGGTTGGGCCGCAAGGCCGAAGGCGAGGGAGCGATCGAAACGATCGCCGGATGCGGCGCCGGACGCAAGAGCGCAATGAGCGCGACGACAGCGGCCACCGGAAGCACGACCCATCGATTCACTCGCCGCCGTTCACGCAGTGCGCCCGCATGGGAAAGGGTTGGGGTTCGTCTCGGCCCTATACACTGTGCTCCGAATGACGCCGTACGATTTCAGGGCAATCGAACGAAAGTGGCAGAGCCGTTGGGAGTCGCAGCAGCTGTACGCCGCCCGCGATAATGCTCGCGCGGAGAACTACTACGTGCTCGAAATGCTGCCCTATCCTTCCGGCGATCTGCATGTCGGCCACGCGAAAAACTACACCCTCGGCGATACCGTTGCGCGAACGATGCGGATGCGCGGCTACAACGTCTTGCATCCTATGGGTTGGGACGCGTTCGGGCTGCCGGCCGAAAATGCGGCCATCGCCCGAGGCGCCGATCCCAATGCGTGGACGCGCGCCAACATCGCCAACATGCAGCGGCAGATCAGGTTGATGGGGACCGGCTATGACTGGTCGCGCGAATTCGCGACCTCCGATCCGCAGTATTATCGCTGGAACCAATGGCTGTTCTTACGCCTGTACGAGCGCGGGCTGGCCTACAAGCAAGAGGCGCCCGTTAATTGGTGCCCCCGCGATCGCACCGTGCTCGCAAACGAACAAGTGATCGATGGGCGGTGCTGGCGTTGTGACTCGCTCGTCGAACGCCGCTCACTCTCGCAGTGGTTCCTGAGGATCACCGCCTACGCGGATCGCCTCGCGGATGACTTGCCGAAGCTGACCGGATGGCCGGAACGCACGCGAACGATGCAGCGCAACTGGATCGGGCGCAGCGAAGGCGTGCGGTTTTCCTTCGGTGTGGAGCATTCAAGCGAACGGATCGACGTCTTTACCACGCGCATCGATACGGTGTTCGGCGTTACTTACTTAGCGCTGGCGCCGGAACACCCGATCGTCGAACACATCGTGACGAAACGCCACGTTGCGGCGGTCAAACGTTTTGCCGAAGCCGTCCGCGACAAATCGGAGCTCGAGCGAACGGGATTGATGGAAAAGCGCGGAGTGTTCACGGGGGCTTACGCAATCAACCCCCTCTCGCACGAGCGCGTACCGATTTGGGTTACCAACTACGTGCTCGCGGAATACGGCACCGGCGCGGTCATGGGCGTGCCGGCGCACGACCAGCGCGATTTGGAATTTGCACGCGCAAACGGCATTCCGGTTGCCCAAGTGGTCGTACCTCGCGGAAGCGACGTCTCTGAGCCGCTTGCGCAGGCGTTTCTCGATGACGGGCGCCTGATCGCCAGCGGCGACTTTACCGGCATGTCCAGCGTTCGAGCTCGCGCCGCAATCGCGCAGCGATTAAGCGCGCTGGGTATCGGAGAAGCGCAACGCCAATTTCGCATTCGCGACTGGCTCGTTTCCCGTCAGCGTTACTGGGGCACGCCGATTCCCATCGTGTATTGCGAACGATGCGGGGAGGTGCCGGTTCCGGACGATCGGCTGCCCGTGCGACTTCCTGAATCGGTGCCGATCACCGGCGAGGGATCGCCGCTCGCGCGCGACGAGACGTTCATCAACACCGCTTGCCCCACGTGCGCCGGCCCTGCAAAGCGCGAGAGCGACACGATGGACACGTTCTTCGAGTCGTCCTGGTACTATTTGCGCTACCTCGACCCGCACAACGAACGCGCACCGTGGGATCGGGAGATTGCTGCGCGCTGGATGCCCGTCGACCAGTATATCGGCGGCGCAGAGCACGCGGTGCTGCATCTCCTCTACTCGCGCTTTTTCTACAAGTTTTTCTCGGATTGCGGCTGGGTGCGCGGCAGCGACGAGCCGTTTGCACGGCTCTTCCATCAGGGCTTCGTGCTGCACAACGGCGAGAAGATGAGCAAGTCCCGCGGAAACGTCGTCGGCATCGATGAAGCGGTCGAACGTCACGGCGTCGATGCGATGCGCCTGTTTCTACTCTACGTCACTCCGCCTGAAGATTTGAGCGACTGGACCGACGAGGGCATTTCCGGGCGAGTACGCTTTCTTGGGCGCGTTTGGCGCGCGTGCGAACCCTTTGCGGCGCGCGCGGCTTCCGTTGAGATGCGATCGCTTCCCGCAACGAGCGGCGCCGAAGAAAAAGCGCTACTGCGCGCCGTTCACACCGCCGCCAAGTCCGCCGTCGACGAAACGCTCTCGCGGCGTTTCCACTATAACGCCACGATCGCTCGTTTGGACGAATACGTCAACGCGCTGACGGCGCTGCAGCAGTCCGATCCCGAGTCGCAAGCGGTGCTTTACGCGGTGGCCGTTCTGCCGATCGTGATCGCGCCGTTCGCGCCGCACATCGCCGAAGAGCTTTGGGAGCGAATGGGTCATACCGGTTCCGTCCATTTGGAACGGTATCTGGAACCCGACGAACGCGCGCTGACGCTCGAGCAGGTCACCGTCGTGGTGCAGATCAACGGCAGACTCCGTGCGCGCTTGCAAGTTGAGCCCGGAATCGATGAAGAGGCATTGTTCGCTCGCGCGCTCGACGAGGACAGCGTACGTGCTCACCTCGATGGAAAGGAAATTCGCAAACGCATTTTCGTTCCGGACAAAATCCTGAATCTCGTCGTTTAAACGAACAGCGCTTCAAGGATCGATTCGGCGGCAGCCGTCGGAATGACGCGGTGCAAGCGAAGGCGGCACCGCGCGAGCAGTTTGAGGAACTCACCCCGCGTTCGTTCGCGGCCGGGAAGCATGGCCATCATCTCGAGGTCAGTGACGCGGTCTTGCGACCACCGGTTGTTCGGCGGCTGAGCGACGATCTCGTAGACCAGCACGCGGGCTTTCTGGGGTGCAGCGCTGCCAACGTTTTCCAGCATGCGCACGCACGACTCGTCGTCCCAATCATGGAGGATGTGGCTTAGGATGTAGGCGTCCCCCGGCGGCGGCGATTGCTTCAGAATATCGCCTTCTACAATGTGCAGGCGGCCCTCTAAACCCCGCGCGCGGGCCAGCTCGCCGGCGCGTTGCGCAGCGCTGGGCAGCTCGAAAAGCGTCCCACGCACCTTCGGGAATCGATCCAGAATCGCTGCCAGCAGCAATCCCGTACCGCCGCCGACGTCAATGACTCGATCGAACGTTGAAAAATCGTATGCAGCGACGAATGGCGGCGCATGGATGGCGGTCAACGATGCCATTGCCGCGTCAAAAAGGCGACCGGCTTCTTCGTTATGAGCAAGGAATTCAAACGGCTGGGTGTCGTGCGTGAGCGAGAATCCGCTGCGGCCGCTTCGTACGGCCGCGCCAAGTTGTGCGTACGCCGCGGCATGCCATGGTGCGTTGGCGTACCGAACCATTGCGTTTAGGGAACCCGGGCCAACCAATCCGCGTCCCACGTGGCCGAGCGTGAAGCGGCCTTCACCGGCATAACGCACAACGTCGTACGCCGCCAAGCTTCGCAACAGCCGTTCGAGCATCGCTTCGTCGGCGTGGCAGTCCGCGGCTAATTGTGAGGCAGTGCATGCCCGGCGGCGTAGCGCTTCAGGTAGTTCTGAGCTCGCAGAACGCGCTCAGAGCAAATGCTACCCACGAAGCAGTTCCCATTTCGAGCGCCGCGTAGGGGCTCGGCAGCAATCGACGGCGCACCTTCGCCAAACCGGCGGTGATGCGCGTTACGATGCGAACGAGCCACGGCGGCGGCACGGTCACGACACGGGCATGCGCTCTTGAAAGTACCGGTAGGTTTCCCGCATGCCGTCGAGCAGTAAAGTCGCCGGCTTCCACGTTAGTTCCGTTTCGGCGAGCGATACATCGAACTGCGCATCGCGCGCGTCCCCAGGCCGACGCGGCGTATGTTCGATCGGCACCTCGAAGCCGCTAATATCGCGCAGCGTGGAATAGATCGCGTTGACGCTCGTTCGCACGCCGGTCGCGATACAGTACGCGTCGTCTCCGCGATGAAGCGCCAACACGTTGGCGTCGGCGACGTCTTTGACGTAGACGTAATCGCGGGTTTGTTCGCCATCCGAATCGATACGCACGGGCTTGCGCTCGAGAAATCTTCCGATGAAAATCGCGATGACGCCCGCTTCGCCGTTGGGGTCTTGGCGCGGACCGTAAACGTTGCCGTAACGCAACGCGGTGAACGCTAAGCCATGTTCGCGCGCATAGAAGCGAAGGTAATATTCGGAGGCCATTTTCGTAATGCCGTACGGCGATTCGGGACGTTGCGGAGTCGCCTCGTCGATCGGGAGCCGCTCGGGCGTTCCGAAGGTTGCGCCGCTCGACGCAAAAATAATCTTGCGCGTGCCCGCCGCCGCGGCGCTTTTCAACACGTTGAGCAGTCCCAATACGTTGACTTGGGCATCGTAAACCGGATCGCGAGATCCGATCGCCACGCTGTGCTGCGCGGCGTGGTGATTCACGATGTCCGGCTTGAAGTCGCTAAAGATTCGTGCCAGGCCGCCGTCGCGAACGTCCATCTGTACGAATGGCACGCCGGCGGGGACATTTTCGCGCCGGCCGCCGCCGTGTTCCCAGAGGGAATCGACCACCAAGACCTCGTGTCCGCGTGCACGGTACGCGTCGGCGATATGTGACCCGATAAAGCCGGCGCCGCCGGTGATCAAGATTCGCACCAAAATGCACTTCGAGCCCTTTTCGCTGGATGCATCCGTCGCCAAGGGCAGGCGTGAGGCACTATCCGATGCTGGCTGTGGGAATTGCTGCCGTAGCCGCCGCGGCGGTCAGCGCGGTTTTGCACTCCGTACCGCCTTCTGCGTTTCGCGCTCACACCGTGCGAACGACGTGCACCGTGATCGGGGACGTGCGGACCGATGACGCGGTCTCATCGTACTCGTGTCAACGAGACGGCGGCGGTGTCTTAGCCGTCAGTGGCGAGGGTGCGCGAACCGGCGAACATCTGCTCTTGCGCGGACGCCTTGAATCGTTCGACGCGCCGCGCAATCCCGGCGAACCTGACGAACGCGAAATCGAGCGCGAGCGCGGACGCATTGCGCGTTTGAGTAGCGCTCACGTGTTGAGCGTGCTGCCGCCGGCTGCGCCGATGCCCGCGCTGGAGCTTGCCGCCATGCACGCTTGGGCCCTGGAGCAACTGCGCGCCCATTTGAATGAACCCTCGGCGTCGATTCTCGCGGGCGAATTGTGGGGTGAGCGCGCGATGCTGCCGCCCGATCTGCGTAAGGAGTTTCAAGAAACGGGCACGGTGCACGTTTTGGTCACGGCGGGGCTGCACTTCGGCGTCGTGAGCGCTATCGTGCTGATGCTGTTGCGCGCTTGCCGGCTGCCTCGCATTTTCTGTTGCGCCGTGGCAATTGCGGTGCTGTGGTGCTACGCGGTGTTCAGCGGCCTGCACGTTCCGGCGATGCGCGCTGCGATCATGGTAACGTTTGCGCTCTGGGCGTATGCGGCCGGCGCGGCGCCGATCTCGTGGAATGCTTTCGGAGCGGCGATGCTCGCGATCGCGCTCTTCGATCCGCGAGCCTTACAGGCAGCCTCTTTTGCGCTTTCCTTCTCGTGCGTCGGCGCCATCCTGTTGCTTGCAGATCGCGTTTCCACTTCACTCGGAAATGCGATCGCTCTTCCGAGCGCCGCTACGGAAGCGCTCTCGCTGACAATCGCAACACAGCTCGGCACTTGGCCCCTAACGGCCGCCGTATTTTCGATCTTTGCTCCATACGCGATCGTTGCGAACCTCGCCGTCGTGCCCGCCGTTGGGGCGACGATGATTTTAGGAGCGGCGCAGACTCTTGTGCGCATCCCTCGCGCCGGTCGCACAGGCCATCGCCAACGTCAATGGCTGCCTGCTGGAATGGATCGTCGGCTCCGTGCGGGTCGTTTCTTCGTTTCCGGGCGCTGCCGTGGCGATGAGCCGGCCGCCTGTCTGGGCCATTGCCGCATACGACGCCGCGCTGATCGTCGCCGTCTACTGCTGGAAGCGTCAGGCGCCGACGGCCGTAATCGCGTTCATCGCCGTCGGGTCAGCGGTCGTCGTCGCACCGCCGATCATTCCGGACCATCGCCTCCTCATCACGGCGATCGACGTAGGGCAAGCCGACGCGATCTTGATCCGTACGCCGCTTGGACATTCGCTGCTGGTCGATGCGGGCGGACGTTTAGAACGTGGCGCCGGAAGCGAGTCCACGGCCGAGCTCGTCGGCGAACGCACGGTGGTGCCGCTGCTGCACCGGCAAGGCGTGCGCACCATCGACGCCCTCATCCTCTCGCATCCGCACGGCGACCATGCGGGTGGAATAGCGCCCGTCCTGCGCGAGATTCACGTCGGCGAGTTTGCCGACAGCGGCCAAACGTACGGTGGATACGCCTATCACGATGCTCTCGAAACCGCGTTCGCCGCCGGCGTTCCAAGTGTCTATCCTCGCGCCGGGACGATGTGGCGGACGGACGACGGCATCACCCTGACCTTTATCGGCCCGTCACTTCCGTTGCTGAGGAATACTCGCAACGACATCAACAACAACTCGATCGCATTCATCTTGCAATACCGCAACGTGCGTATGCTGTTCACCGGCGATGCCGGCGCGGAAGCCGAACAACGCTTCTTAAGCGAAGGCGTTGATTTGCACGCGGACGTGCTGAAGGTCGGCCATCACGGTTCTTCTTACGGATCGACGCCCGGCTTTATCGCGGCGGTGCAGCCTCGCTACGCAATTATCTCCGTTGGGCGTCACAATTTGTTCGGGCATCCTGCACCGCAAACGCTCGATACGCTCGCGCGCTTCGGCGCTCATGTTTATCGCACGGACAAAAACGGCGCCGTTACGATCGCGACCGATGGCCGAACGGTTACGATCTCGACGATGCTGTGAGCACGACTTTGATCGCGTGCCGTTTGTCCATCGCCGCATATCCCTGCGCAACGCTGCTCAGCGGCAGCGCCAAGTCAAGCACAGGTGATGGATCGATACGTCCGGCTTCGAGGCTTTCAATAAGCTGCGGAAGATATGCCCGGACCGGCGCGGGGCCGCCACGCAGCGTGATATAGTTTTCGAACATTGTCGAGATCGGCGCCTTTTCGACCCCGTGCGGAACGCCGACGAAAGCCACGGTGCCGGCGGGGCGCGCAACGCTCACCGCAAGTTCAAGACTTGCCTGATTGCCGACCGCTTCGACGACGTGCGGCGAGCCGCCGTGAGTCAGCTCAACGACTTCATCCTTTACGTGCGCATCGTGCGAATTGAAGGTGTGGGTTGCACCGAATCGCTTTGCCATCTCCAGGCGCTTGGTGTTGTGGCCGACGGCCACGATGTTTTCCGCACCAACCTGCTTCGCCGCTGATAGAACTGCACAAAGCCCCACCGCGCCGTCGCCGACAATGACCACCGTTGAACCGGGCGCCGTCTGTGCGGCCACAACGCCGTGATGCCCGGTGCCCATCACGTCACAGAGCGTTACGCTCGCGTTTAGCTTGGCATCATCGCTCGCGATTGCCTCCGGCATTTTCACGAGCGTGCCGTCTGCACACGGCACACGTACCAGCTCGGCTTGGCCTCCGGATTCACTCCCAAAAAAGCCTCCGTGTACGCACAGCGTCTGCAGATTGCCGCGGCAGAATTCGCACGTGCCGTCGCTCCAAGCGAATGGCGCGATCACTGCATCACCGCGACGAACGTTCCGCACCTGGCTGCCGGCGTCTTCGACAATCCCAATGAATTCGTGGCCGGTGCGATCCCCCGGGGTCAATTCCGTAACCCCGCGATAAAACCAGAGGTCGGAACCACAGATTGCCGCGCGAGTCGTGCGAACGATTGCATCGCGCGGATCACGAATACTTGGATCGGGAACGTTTTCCAGGCGCAGGTCGTGGGGGCCGTGATACACGGTGGCTTTCATAGGCCGCCGTACTGCTCGTCGCTAACCTTCTCCATCCAGTCGACGTTTTTGCCTTCGAGCTTTTCCTGAATCGCAATATGCGTCATTGCAGTTGTCGGCGTCGCACCATGCCAATGCTTTTCGCCTGGTGCAATCGAGACCACATCGCCCGGACGAATCTCCTCGACGGAGCCGCCCCACCGTTGCACGCGGCCGCAGCCGAACGTTACAAACAACGATTGACCGAGCGGATGCTTGTGCCACGCCGTACGAGCGCCGGGCTCGAACGTGATGACGGCTCCGCTGACGCGAGCGGGATCGTTCCTGTCGAACAACGGATCGATCCGTACCGTTCCGGTGAAATACTCTTCCGGTCCTTTCGTTGAAGCTTGCGAACCGGCGCGGCTAACTTCCATTACAACGGTGTTCCCTTTATAAATCGATGCGAAAACGAAACGCCTGGCCGCCGCCGTTTGCCGCCAGTTTCTCGAACTGTTCGACCAACACTCCGCCATTTGCGCGAATCACTTTCTGTGAAGCAATGTTGTCAATGTCGGCGATCAGTTCAACGTAAGCCAAGCCAACGGCGCGAGCCTCCGGCAGAATCTGGCTAAGAGCCGCTGTCGCGTAACCGCGACGCCGTTTCCACGGCACAACTCCGTAGCCGATGTGCCCGAGACACGTCGCTGGCAGGGCGGCCGTCCCGTCCTGCCAGCGCAAGCCGATGGACCCGCAGAATTCCCCATCCCACATCATGCGCGCGATTCCAGGAATGCGTGGAACAAATGAACCATCCGGCAACCGCACCGGACCGGCTAATGCGTGAGGATCGTCGAACCATGCCAGGAATGCGTCGGGTGAGCCCTCCAAAAGCCGGATCGCTTCCTCCGTCGTCTGCGCGATGTCTTCGCCATCCCACCCGCGGCGCAGCGCCTCGATGTAGCTTGGCAGATGCTCGCGTCCGGGCCTTACCAGAAACATTGCCGGACATTCTAACACGAACGGCGCTAAAGCGACGGATGCACGCCCGGACGATAGCCGGCCTTGAATACGGCAACGATCGACGGCGGCGTCAACACGTCGACCTCGCCATGCGGGTGACGCGCTTGACGGTCGGCGTATTTGCTATCGCTCCAAGCGATGAGCCGATCGTCCCAGACGATTCGCGGCACGCCCCCGATTGCGACGTAGGTTCCGTCGGGAAGCGTCGCGATGTCGGCCCGCCAAATGCGTTTTGTTCGTCCATCGAGTCGCTCCGCATTTAGCGTCGCATCAATTTTGTCGGCGCCGGCCGGCGCGCCGAAACAACGCTCCCACAGCAGACGAAATCGCTTGTAGTCGGCGTTGCGGCACTCGGCGCAAGGCCGATGACCGGCCGCAAACGCGGTGGCTTCATCGAGAAAGAACAGTTCAGTATAGGAGCCCGGCTTCATAATCGTACGGCGCCGCCCGCCGAACTCGATGCGGCAGGCGATCCAGCGCTTCACCTGTGTTGCCCGCACGATGCGGCGATGCGCATCGTGCAGGACGCCGCGATTGCCCATTACGAGGCCGCGCCCCCGCAGGGCGACAATATCGCCGTACGGCGTTACGCGGTTCTGCAGCGGCACGCGAGGTGCGAGCCCCTACTCTTCGCCGTCGAAATAGTCCAGCGGCTCACCGCGGATGATCTGGTATTCCGGCGATTTCACCGCCCATTTCTTGCTGTCGGGGTAGTAGCACGATTCACCCACCGGGTTATCCGCAATAACGTAAAACAGCAGATCGTCAGAGCTATCGTTGGTGATTTGGTGCGCTTCGCCGGGCTTGAAAAGAAACGCATCGCCGCTCTGAACGCTGAGTCTGCCGCCGTCGAACCGAACCGTGCCTTTGCCCGAAATCACCGCGTAAAACTCCCACTGCGCGCTATGCGAATGATAGGGGCAAGACGCTGCTCCCGGCGGAATTCTTGTGATCTCCACGTCAAAAGGATGGCGTTCGTTCATATCGGTTGAACGGGGGTCGCGTCCAAGCGCCTCGGAGATCTTCTTGCCGGCACGCGCGAACTTTCCGCCCGGCGAAGCTCGCGACGCCCACGCAATTTCCGACGTATTGACTACGCGCACGACTCTTTGAACGTAGCGGCGTCGTCGCGTTCAATAACCTCGTACAGGGGCGTGTCGTCGGGCAACCCGCGTGCAACCGGATAGCGCTTTTCGAAGGCGGCGCGATCGGAAACATCGCCCAAAGTCCTGCTGATGAGCAGCCGGTTTGCTTCTTCGTATTTTCCGCTGAGAGCATGTGCGCGCACCCAGGCAGCCACCTCTTGATCCGTTGCCGCCGTTCGAACTGCTTCCCGGAGCTGCGCTTCCTCGACACCTATCGTCTGCAACATCCGTTCCGAAAAACCGGGGATTTTGTACTCGCCGGGATTGCCGCCGGGGAGCGTCGCGCGAAGCTTGTCGATGGTCCGCGGCAGCATCACAAGACCGTCGAGCCGTTCGCGTGGGCTGCGCGGCGGCGCTTTGCTCAAGTCCAACGGTTCCATGAGCGCTCGCTAAACCGGCGCGCCGTCGTAGGCACGGCGAAGTTCGTCGATGTTCAACTTGCCCATCTGCATCATCGCCTTCATCGCACGCTGCGCTTTCTCCGGATCCGGACCGCCGACCAGATCGACCAGGCCGACCGGGACGATGTTCCACGAAAACCCGTACTTGTCTTTAAGCCATCCGCAAGGGAGCTTCTCGCCGCCCTCGGAGAGGTTGTCCCACAACGCGTCAACCTCGGCTTGCGTCTCGCAACTGACAAATAGTGCGATCGGTGCCATGCCCTCCGAAGTCTCAGCCGGTTGGAAGCCGTTGAGCGCCATAAAATCTTGCCCTTCCAGCTGGAATTCGACGACCATGGCCGCGCCGCTCGGCCCGGGGCCTCCCTCGCCGTACCGGCTGATGTTGTCGATCTTCGAATTCTTGAAAATGGAGACGTAATAGTTTGCCGCTTCCTCGGCGTTGTCGTTAAACCATAAGAACGGAACGATCTTTTGCATTACAAAACCTTCGCCTTTCGTACAAAAAGTGGAGCAAACTGCGCGCGCAGCGGCCAACAAACGATGAACCACAAAACCGTGACCAAAATTGGGAACGGAACGAGTGCTTGCGGCCACATCGTCACGTGGAACGCGAGAATGTTCGCGATGACGGCGGCCAATAGCACGAGAGCGAATGGAACGTACTGATCGACGAGCAGCAGAGCACCGGCCAGAACCTGCACGCCCGATGTAAAATACACATAATGCGAGCTCCACATCGCCCCTGAAAATGCGCCCGCATTGCCGGGGATATGCGGCGGCGGCGGCATGAACAACAAAAAGCCGTTCAAACCAAAAACCACAAACATTATGCCGAGCAGCAGCCGGGCAAGCAAAACGATGATCCGCATGGCGATACGCTAGCCGTCCGCGTGGACTACGCCGTAGAAGCTACGGAACGGCTCCGGATTTTTTCCAACGATCTTGAAGTGAACGACGGGGTCACCATGGCGCCCTTCCCTCTCTGTCAGAGTCGGTATCTTTGGAGGTCATTGTAGGCCGTAAACTTGTAAAAAGCAAGTACTATTTTATTAAGCAACCCTAATCGGAGGTCGAAACTGATGTTCGCTGCCCTACGAACCTTGAGCGCCGCCCTCGTGTTCCTTTCCTCAAGCTGGGCGTATCCGCCGACGGCGAGCGCCTCAGGCAAGGTCGCGGAAGCGGTGCTCGGGCCGACAGCGACCGTGGCGAACGCCCATCCCGGCCAGTACTTCATCGTCGCGCTCCCTGCGAACCCCGGTACCGGCTACAGCTGGAGCGTTACACATTTCGCGCGCGGCAGTATCGCTGAGTTCGTGGGCGGCAGCTACCTCGCACCGGCGGCGCAACGCCCCGGCGCCGGCGGCACGGCGTTGCTCATTTTCAAAGCCATCGCACGCGGCTCAACGTTCGTGACGCTGGGATATGCGCGGCCATGGGAGCGTTCGAAACCGGCGGCGCGTACGATGACGTTCCGCGTCGTCGTGGCGCCGTAGCACAGCGCTCCTTTTAAGGAAAGAGAATGTAACCGTTCAGCGCGGTTCGGAATGGTGACGCCCGTGTTGAATCGGGCGGGTGACCCGAGTAGTGGCTTTGCAGCCTGGCGATCCCTATCGCGCACTCCGGCGTTGCAGAAGGAGTGAGCGTTCGCGAGCGTTTCGTGTCAGTGAAGCCGCACGCGCAAATTCTTTGCGAGCTTCCTCCACGCGTCCGACCTTCGTCAGCAGATCCGCTCGTACGCTCGGCAAGAGATGATACGACTGTAGACTGGGCTCGCCCGCGAGCTGCTCGACAATCGCCAAACCGGCCTCCGGCCCGTAAGCCATTGACACCGCGATCGCTCGGTTCAATTCGACGACGGGTGAAGGCCGGAGTTGCGCGAGTGCATCGTAGAGTGCGACGATGCGCGGCCAATCCGTTTCGTCGGCCGTGTGCGCTCGCGCGTGGCAGGCGGCGATTGCCGCTTGCAACGCATATGGTCCCAGCGCACGCCTGAGCCTTTCGCTGCGTTCGAGCGCGGCGAGGCCTCGCCGAATCAGCAGTTGATCCCAACGTGCACGGTCTTGGTCTAGAAGCAAGATCGGTTCGCCCGACGGCCCCGTGCGCGCGCGCAGCCGCGACGCCTGGATCTCCATGAGCGCGACCAAGCCGTGGACTTCGGGCTCGTTCGGCATGAGTTCCGCAAGAATGCGTCCGAGGCGAAGCGCATCTTCACACAACGCCGGACGCACCCATTCCTCGCCTGCCGTCGCCGCGTATCCCTCGTTAAACACGAGATAGAGCACTTCTAGCACCGATGCCAAACGCGCAACACGTTCCGCTGACGGCGGAACTTCAAAGGGGACGTGCGCCTCCGCCAGCGTTCGCTTCGCGCGCACGATGCGCTGAGCGATTGTCGGTTCATGCACCAAAAACGCGCGCGCGATTTCGTCGGTGCGCAGGCCGCCGACAAGCCGCAGCGTCAGGGCGATTCGTGCCTCCATCGAAAGCACGGGGTGGCAGCCGATGAAGATCAGTCGCAGCAGATCGTCTTCGATGTTATCGTCGACGACGGAATCGAACGCAGATTCCGCCGCTACGTCTTGCTGCTCCACTTGGCGCCGCAGTTCACGCTGTTTTCGATCGAACGTTTGGACTCGCCGCAGACGATCGATGGCGCGCCGCTTTCCGACCGCCATAAGCCATGCGCCCGGATTTTGCGGAAGGCCGGAACGTGGCCACTGCTCGAGTGCGGCAACGAAGGCGTCTTGCGCGAGTTCTTCGGCTACCCCAACGTCGCGCACCATGCGGGCGAGGCCGGCGATGAGTCTTGGGGACTCGATTCGCCAGACTGCGTCGATCGCAGGGTGCGCGTCAGCTCCAGCCATGGAGTGATTTGGAGTTCAGCTCTTGCCGGACACTTGCGCTCTGAGCCGCTGCTCTTGCTCGCGCAGCTCCGGCGTGGCTGCCGGTCCAAAGTCGTCGGCTTCAAACACCTGACGAACCTCGACTTCACCTTCACGAAACGGCGCGCGTGAGATCCACTCAATCGCTTCCTCTTTCGACTTCGCCTGGAGAAGCCAGAAGCCGGCGATGAGTTCTTTGGTTTCGGCGAACGGACCGTCCGTTACCGTGCGCTTTTCGCCAGCGTACTTGACGCGCGCGCCTTTTGAGGACGGCTGCAGGCCCTCACCAGCCAGCATGACCCCCGCTTTCACCATCTGCTCGTTAAACGCGCCCATCTCTGCAAGCTGTTCTTGCGTGGGCAGGACGCCCGACTCGCTTTGAGCGTTCGCCTTGACGATCGCCATGAATCGCATGGGTTGTTCTCCTTTCTACTTGATACGTCGATCGGCGAGGCCGAAAATCGACGCCGGCGGACTTTCTTCTCGCGGGTTTCGCGAAGGCGTCATTGAAGGCACGAGCCCCTTGGATATTAACCGCGGGCCGTCGGACACCAGCCCAGTTGGGGTTGACTTCGGTAAAACGGCGAACGATTACGCAAGCTATCGAGCCGGCTTTCCACCGGCCCTTCTCGATCGCTTGGCCCTCTATGGCGCGGGCTTGCCGTCGCAGCGAATTTTAGATGTCGGAACGGGCACTGGAACGCTTGCACGGCAGCTCGCAGCTCGGGAGTGCGATGTAGTGGGCACGGATCCGTCTGAGGCTATGCTTCTCGAAGCTCGACGCCTGGCTGGAAGAGAGCACCTGAACGTCGATTTTCGATCCGGTTCCGCGGAAGATTCGGGAATGCCGGATTCGTGCTTCGACGTCGTTACCGCCGGACAATGTTGGCATTGGTTCGATCGAGCCAAAGCCGCCCGTGAAGTGTACCGCATTCTCAAACCGGGCGGCATCCTGGTTATCGCGCACTTCGACTGGTTACCGCAACATGGAAACGTGGCGGACGCCACTGAAAAGTTGATCGAACATTTCAACCCTCGCTGGGGCTTGGCCGGCAGCATCGGTATTCGTACGCAGTGGTTTGCGGATTTGAGCGGCAGCGGCTTTGAAGAGATCGAATCGTTTTCGTTCGACGTCGACATTCCATACACGCATGCGCAATGGATCGGAAGAGTTCGCGCGAGCGCCGGAGTCGGAGCGACTTTGAAGCCGGACGAGGTCGCCCAGTTTAGCGACGAACTGGCGGCTCTGCTGGCTCGCGACTTCGCCGAAAACCCTTTGACGACACCGCATCGAATTTTCGCGGTTTTGGGGCGGAAGCCCGGTCGCGCCGCAGATCGATCAAAGGGTTCCATCGTTTCTTTGGACCACGTCCAGCTCGCGATGCCGCCGGAAAAAGAGAATGAGGCGCGCCGGTTCTACGTCGATGTCTTAGGAATGACGGAAGTGCAGAAGCCCGCGGCGCTTTCGAGCCGGGGAGGCGTGTGGTTCGCCAGCCGCGGCGCCCAGTTGCATCTCGGCGTAGAAAACGACTTCAAGCCTGGGAGGAAAGCGCATCCGGCGCTGCGTTGCCGTAATTACGGCGCGCTGAAGATCCGCCTTATTGAAGCCGGTTACGCAGTCACCGAGGCCGCCGAACTTTTTCTCGGATCCGGCCACGCTTATGTTTTTGACCCGTTCGGAAACCGCATTGAATTGATCGACAGCGCCTAACCGCTTCGGAGCGGTTGCGTCGGCGTGGTCAGGATCTAGGGCTTCATCGAACCGGCGCCGGTAAAGGACCACGTCGAAACGATGGCGACCGGGCGTCCGGAAATGGTCACCGTATCGGTTTGCGTTCCTTGCACCGAACGCAGCCGCCCGTTGCGCATCTGCGTCGAAACGCTCAGCTTCAGCGCGTCTGCAAGCACGCCGCTCGCGGCTTTCTTTTGCTTCTGGCGCCGCTCGTACATCGCTGCGGCCGTAACCGCCCGCCCCGCCGGAGTGAACGCATGATGGGCCACCGCGGCAACGCCGATGCTTTTCGCAATCTCGGCCGGATCCAAATTTCCGCCCGGCGGCAGCTGCGTCGTTGTCGCAGCTTCCGCTTGGCCCGAGTACGTTGCTCGCGATGCGTCGCCGCGCATCTGCAGTTGCGCCGAGACTGCCGTACCGCGGCCGACCGGTGTGAGAGTAATGGGCACGGCAAAATCGTTTGCTCCGCCGTTCTTTCTCGCGGCGATGCCGACGTGCGCAGCCAGCGCGAGCTGTGCCTGTAGAGTTGCTGCTTCAGTGCCGGCTTCATCGTTCGGTTCCGGTGCCGGCGCGGTCGCGGCGCGAGAGATCGATCCGTCAGCGGCAACAATCAGCGGAATCGTCCGCGGCGGTTTTCCTCCATCTTCCTGAACTGTTAAGGTTAGCGTGTTGCTGCCGGTACGGGTAACGGTGATCGTTCCGCTGGCCGCATGACGCCCTTTAGGTGTCTGCACGGCCGTGGCAAACGCAAAGCTCGCGCTGCGCTGCATGGACGGCATAATGACATTGGGCGATGCGGCGGCGATCGCCGGAAAAACCGCTGCGAGCCCCATGGCCAGCGGTGCGGCGATGAAACTTTTCATGCTACTTGACGACGACGGCATTGTTAAATGAACGTTTGCGCCCCTTGAACGTTTTGTAGAACGTGCCGGAAACCGTCGTTTGCTGACCATTCGTTCGAGCGGCGTTCTTTTCATCAATGACGACGATGCATTTCGTATCGCAGAGCTGGAAGCCGGCCACGGTTCCCATCATCGTCCTCGTCCTTTGGAAATTTGAAACTTTGCCGGACACCGTGACGGCTTTGCCTTCATAATTTGATGGATTTGCCAAGATGTCCGACGGCGTGAGATCGGCGGCGATTGCGGCGACTGCGCAGCCGGCGACAAACAGCGCTGTTAAAGAAAACGTGCGAATCATTGGATGCCTCCTCAAGTAAGACGTGCGGGGATCAGGACAATTGCTCTTGCGGACGAGGTACTGCAGGAACTGCATCTTGCGCGGGCACATGCCGCGAACTGCCCGTCATGGCAATGTAGACAACCGGTACCAGCAACAGCGTCAGCGCCAGTGAGTCGAGCAACCCTCCGATGACGACGACGCCGAGCGCCTGCCGAACCTCCGACCCTGGTTCGATTGCGAGCGCGATCGGCAGCATCGCCACGACCATTGAAAACGTGGTCATGACGATCGGGCGAAATCGTGTTGCCGCGCTTTCTGAAATCGCTTCGCGCAGCGATCGCCCGCGCTCGCGCAGATGGTTGGCGTAATCCACCAGCAAGATGCCGTTTTTCGTGACCAGCGCCACTAAGAGCAGCGTTCCGATCATGGAGAACAGGTTCAGCGTCAGGTGCGTGAGCGCCAAGGACCCCAGCGCGCCGAATGCCGTCACCGGTATTGCGAACATCATGACAAACGGCGTTTTGAAGCTGTTGTAAAGGGCGACCATCAACAAATAGACGAGCACGAACGACAGCGTCAGCGCAACGGCGATGCCCTTGACGGTATCCTGCAAATTTTGCTGATTTCCGTTGGGCGATGGGCGCAAGGACACGCCCGTTGGGAGCGGCCCCACACGCGACGCTATTGCACCGCTCACCCGCGAGAGCTGATAGCCTGGACGTACGTTGCTGCTCACAAAAACGATATCTTGGCGATTGATGCGCGTGATCAGCGGCTCCGATGGACGCGAAACAAATTGAGCGACGTCTCCGACGTGCACGATCTTCTGCGTAGTCGAACGAATCGGAATTTGCGCCAACGCGAGCAGCGAATCACGCTGGTCGAACGGATACACCACCTGCACGTCTTGCGAACCGACCGGCGAGCTGTACTGCGTCGCGACGACTCCCCCGAACGCGGAACGGATGGCCGTCGCGGCGGTGCCGATATCCACGCCCAGCGTTTGCGCGGCGCCGCGATCGAAGGCGATGTCCACGTTCGGCATCGGGTCCAAAGATGAAACGGTGACGTTGGCCGTCCCGGGCGTGTTGCGTGCGATGTCATAGACGCGCCGCGCCGTTGCGTCGAGCGACTGCGGCGGAGCGCCGACGACATAGCTGATTGGCTGCTGCGTTCCGCCGTTGATTCCGGTTGCCGGGATCGCCAGGATGGCCGCGGACGGCAAAAGCTTCTGTGCATTCGGCAGCATCGACTGCACCCAGCCGGCGCTCGAATGATGCTTGTCGATGTTGAGAAACGCGTGCACTTGTCCAACGAATCCCTCTTGAACGAATCCGCCGAATTGCGCTTGGTAACTGCCCGCAATTGCCGTTTCGCTCTTGACGAGCGGCATGCCGTCGATCTGGCGCTCCAGCGCTAAGATGCCGGCGCGCGTCGTTGCGAGCGATGTGCCGACCGGATACCGCACCTGCACCGTCACTTCACCGTTGTCGACCGCCGGCAAGAATTCGAAGCCGACGAACCCTAGGGGAACGAGGAACAGTGCGACGATCAGGCTCGCCACGCTGATCGCGGCCACGAGCACCGGTCGCTTGAGCCCCCACGGAAGCACGCGGGTCGCATAGACGCTGCGCGCGCCTTCAAAGAACCCGGTGAAGCGATCGATGACGCGCCACGGCTTCCAGGTCGAAAACATCGACCAGCAGCCTGCCATTGCGGGCGTGACGGTAAAAGAAATGAACAGGGACGTCAACGTTGCGATGGTGACGACCATGCCGAACTCTTTCATGAAGCGGCCGACCGTACCAGGCAGAAACGCGAGCGGAAGAAACACCACCACATCGACGAGCGTCAACGTTATCGCCGCAAGCGCAATCTCGCCGCGGCCGGTGATGGCGGCGTTCTGCGGCTCTTCGCCGGCATCGCGATGGCGCTCGATGTTTTCCAGAACGACGGTGGAGTCGTCCACGAGGATGCCGATGACGAGCGTCATGGCGGCGAGCGAAACGGTGTCCAGCGTAAAGTTGAGCATCCGCATCGCGGTAAGCGCGACCAGAAGCGACGTGGGGATCGCGACGCAAACGACGACGGCGTTACGCCACGATCGCAGGAAGAACAGCATGACGATCGCCGTTAAGGCGATTGCTTCGATCAGTGCGCGCCACACTTCGCCGATCTGTTCCTTGGTGTACGCGGCCTGCACGTTGACGACCGAGAAATTGACGTCCGGGTACCGGTTGCGGAAGTCCGGCAGCGCTTTCAGAACGGCGTTGGAGACCGTGACTTCGCTGGCGCCCGTCGCCTTGCGAACGTCTAAGATGATCGCCGGATCGCCGCGATGGTACGCGAAGACGCGCTGCGTTTCGTATCCGTAGGAGGTCGAGGCAACGTCGCGGATCTGCAGCACGCGCCCCGTGGTGCTCCACGGATTCAAACCCGGAGGCGGCGCTGCCGCCGAACCGAGCAGCAAATTTGCGACCGAAGCGGGCGTCTGGATATCGCCGCGCACATCGAGCGTCGTCTCACGGCCGTTGGCGGTCGCGATTCCGCCCGGCGCTCGCACGTTGTTGTTGGAGACTGCGCTGAGCACATCATTCAGCGTCGCGCCTGCGGCCGAAAGACGAGCCGGATCGACGGCCACTTCGATCGATGGCGTGACGTCGCCGGAGGTTTGGACGAAGGAGACGCCTGAGATCTGCTCCATCTGGGGGACGATCAAGTTGTCTACTTGGTTTGAGAGGTCGTGAGGGCTCAAGCGAGTCGTCGAAGCGGCCAGCTCCACGACGGTGCCTTGGCTCGGATCGTATGTGACGATCGAAGGGGCACGCAAGTCGCTAGGCAGCTGCGCCTGCGCCGACTGCAATCGGCGCTGCACTTCGGAAAGATCCGCCGTTTTGTCGGAAGAGAGCGTGAAGAAGGCCGCAATCGTTGCGCCGCCTTGTTGAATGGTGGTTTGGATGTGGTCTAGGTCAGGCGCGCCGGCGAGCTGGTCTTCGATCGGCCGCGCGATCGTATCGCGAATCGTGCTCGGCGACGCGCCCGGATACGAAGCGATTACTTGAATGACGGGAATGTCCACGTTAGGAAACTGCTGCTGAATCAGCCCGGGATACGCGATGAGGCCCGCAAGAAACGTGAGCAAAACGATAACGGCGGCCAGCGCCGGCCGCCGCACGAACAAGGCGGTGATCCCGTTCACTGCGCTTGCACAACGACGCGTGCGTTCGGGTTCAAGCCCTCAACGATCGAGTAGGAGCCCTGTTCGGCCACATCGCGAACTGTGGCCACAGTGATCGTCCCGTTGCGGCCGACGGTCCGCACGGCGTCATGCGTTGCGTCGACAAATGCGCTGGTCGGGATCATCACGCCCGTCACGGCGCCGAGTGCAATTCTTGCGGTCACGACCATGCCCGACTGCAATATCCGTCCGGGATTCGCTAGACGCACTTTCACCACGAAGTTCGTGGTGCCGGGTTCGGCCTGTCCCAAAACCGCTTCGACGACGCCCGGCATGCGTTTTGTAGGCACATTCGGAAGCGAAACTTGGGCCGCGGCTCCAGGGTGCACTAAAAATAGTTGATCGCCCGACGCGTTGAGCATGGCGTACACGGTGCCGACTTGCTGAACCGTGAAGATCTGCGCCGAGCCCGGATACTGCCCGACGTTGATGTTGCGGTTTACGACGACTCCGTCAACGGGCGAGACGATCGTCGCCTTGGAGATCTGCACCGCGATCTGTTGGGCTTGTGCCTGTGCCGACGCCGCCGATGCCTGCGCCGAACGAAGGTTGTCTTGTTGCAAACCGCGAGAATCGTTGCCGTTTACCCCAACCGTGACCGCGGCTGTCTCGACAGCTGCGCGCGCCGAAGCAACAGCCTGCTCGTCGCTCTGATACTGCGTCGTGTCGTTGTCGAGCACTTGCCGGGCCAGGAATCCCTGCGCGTAGAGCTGCCGATCGCGCGAAAGCGTCACGCGCGAGAGGGAAGCTTTTTGCTGCGCCTGCGCGAGCTGACTTTGCGCGCTCGCAAGGTCCCCTCTGCCCTGCTGAATATTGAGCGTGCCCTGATCGCGGGCTTGCGCCACTTTTGCTTGCGCTTCCGCAGCCGTGCGCTCCGCAGACGCATAATTCGCACGCAGATCGGCAGTGTCCAGCACTGCAAGCGTCTGCCCCGCGCTGACCGAATCGCCCTCGCGCACGTACACCGCGTCTGCCGGCTCTTGCAGCGCGCTCGAAATCGCGACGTTTTGCAGGGGAGCGATGAAGCCGGAAAGCGTCAGCGCCGGGGAGATTCGGCCAACGCGCGCAGCGACGGCATGCACCGGCGCAGGACGCGGATCAGCTTTGCGCGGATCTCCCGCGCGCCCGCATCCGCAAAGTAAAACGATCGGCAGACATATGCCGATGCCGGCGCAATACCAACGCATTCGAAGCCCGGTCAAGCGCTTTCCACCTCAGGGTAGGACTTCAGCCTATCACTCGAGTTCTACTCGGTCAACAGAAGGTCCATCATGGAACCATCGCGTTGTTCTGCATTATTGCGCGCGTGGCCGCTGGATAGCAAGGGGCCGCTCCACGATGCTCAAAAGACGTTCAACGTCTTCTTCCGGGAACAAGGAGATGCCACATGAATGGTCTTGCGCTTTGGCGACGCGCCGCAGCGGAATTCTTTGGAACCTTTTGGCTGGTGCTGGGAGGGGTCGGCAGCGCCGTCTTAGCGGCGGCGTTTCCGAAGCTCGGAATCGGTTTCGCCGGCGTTGCGCTGGCATTCGGTCTGACGCTCTTGACGATGGCTTACGCAATCGGCCCGATCTCCGGATGCCATATCAATCCGGCGGTTACGATCGGATTGTGGACGGCCCGGAGATTTCCAGGCCGAGACGTCCTTCCATACATCGTTGCGCAAGTCGCCGGAGCGATTGCAGCGGCCGGCGTTCTTTACGCGATTGCCAGCGGCAAACCGGGTTTCGTCATGGGCACGTTCGCCAGCAACGGTTACGGCGCGTTTTCGCCGGGTTCGTATGGACTCGGCTCCGTCGTCATCGACGAAATCGTTTTGACGGCATTCTTCGTCCTCGTCATTTTAGGGGCAACCGATCGCCGAGCCCCGGTGGGCTTTGCGGGGATTGCGATCGGTCTGTGTTTGACGCTGATCCACTTGATCAGCATCCCGGTCGATAACACATCCGTCAATCCGGCCCGCAGTACCGGTCCTGCGATTTTCGCGGGAGCCGCGCAATTGCAGCAGCTCTGGGTTTTTTGGGTGATGCCGCTGGTCGGCGGTATCATCGCCGGCGCGCTGTATCCCGTACTTTTCGGTGAAGAGGTCAGCAAAGAACCGGTCGTCGGAGAAGCCGTTTCGCGCTAGATCGACCACTGCCAGGTGTTCCAAAACGGCGTCACCGCACGCGCAGGCTTGTAATTGCGAAAATCCGTGTTGACCACATCGATTTGCTCGATGTACCAAAGGACGACGATCGGCGGCTGATCCGCTAAGATGCTTTGAATCCGCGCGTACATCGCCTTTCGCGTGGGCCGATCGTAGTGGGTGAGGGCGGCGGTTTCGGCCGTATCGAGTTCGCGGTTGCAAAAATGGTAGACGTTCCAGCCGTGAGGGGGCGCCATGTCGCAGCGGAACAAGATGGAGTCATCCGGGTCGGTGCCGTTCGCCCAGTTTTCAAAGATGACGTCGAATTTGCCGGACTGTTCGATGCCGCCGCTGCCCAGCGTCGAGTAGAGCTGTGAAGACGAATAGTTTTTGATCGCCACGTCGACGCCGAGCTTTCGCCATGCGCTTTGAATGGCGACTTCAGCGTCGGATGTCGTCGCGGATCCTGTATAGCTGACGAGCTCGACAGCTAGATGCGAACCATCCTTCATGCGCGTGCCGTCCGAACTTCGCCGCCACCCGGCCCGATCCAGCAGCGCTTGCGCGCGCGTGGGATCGTACGGATACCGCGTGACGTTCGGATTGTATGCCCAAAACCACGGCGGCTGGTCGGTGTCGCCGCGAATCGCAATGCCGTGCATGACCTTTGTGATCAGCGCGTTGCGATCGGTTCCATACGCGAACGCGCGGCGCACCCGGACGTCTGACAGCGCGGGCGTGGCGGCGTTGAACCCAAGGTCGGCAAAGCGCGTAAAGGGCGTTAATATGACGCGAGTGCCCGCAATGTTGTGCAAACTGGGCGCGAGCGTTTCGGCGGCGCGATAGTAAAAGTCGATGGCATGCGTCTGGACCATCGTCAGCAGCGTGTTATCGCTTTCCACGATGTGGTACTCGATTCGCCGCAGCTTCGGCGGCCCACGCCAGTAGCGATCGTTTGCCACGAATGTGATGCCCGAGCCTTTGTCATAGCGCGCGACGCGAAATGGGCCGGTGCCGATGGGCAGCGAGTTGTATGCAAGCCGGTTGATATCCGGATAACGGGCCAGCAAGTGTTCCGGCAAAATGCAGTCGGGATGATTCGCGAGGGTGAAAAACGTCGACACGAACGGTGCGAACGGGTGCTTCAAATGCACCGTAATCGTGTATGCGTCGTTTCTGTCGATTCGTGAGATCAAGTCGTAACCCGCGCGGCTGACCACAAGATTGCGAGGGTTCAGCATCTGATGCCACGTGTAGATGACGTCGTCGGCGGAAAACGGGACGCCGTCTTGCCAGCGCACGCCACGGCGCAGGTGATACCTAATCCGCGTTCCGTCCGCTCCGATGTCCCCGTTCGCTTGGGTCGGCACGCGCGTCGCAGACTCCGGGACGAACCGGTCGCGATCGCTCCAGTCGAATAAGTAGCCGGCCCAGAACATCGAGAGATCGTTGTCGACCGTCTGCGTGCCGAGCAGCGGATTTAAGTTGTCCGGCGTTTGGCGGCTCGCCATCCGCAGTACGCCGTGCTCGGTCCACGCGTTCCCGCTGCGGCCTGGCGGCGCGCCGGCGTGCGAACACGCGGCTAACCATAGCGCTGCGCAACACGCGACCGCGCCGCTTCGCGTGCCGCGTCGCCGCAGTCTAGTGATGATCCTCGGGGGCTTTTCGATCGCGTGCGCGCAGCTCGTCGATCACTTCGACGATGCCGTTCACCGCGGCCTCAAATAACGCGCGGCCCTTTGTCGCCGTGGCTTTGGTCGGATCGCCCATGACGCCGCCCTTCGATAAGGCGCTCCACGGTTCCATCATCACCAGCGGACCGTCGCCCGCGATGAGATCCGTCCAGTAGTTCTCGCTCGGGCGATGGCCATATTCTGCGGCGGCTTGCGACATATCAACCAATTCGGGACGCAACGCCAGATAGAGTGAGGTTTCAAATTCACAGGCGTGGTTCATGCCGCCGATCGGTTCGGACTCTCGAAGCGATTCTGCGGTTTTCGCAACGCCCGGCGCACTCCAGTAATTGATCGCCGCCGCTAGCGCGTCGCTCTGCATCACCGTTAAGCGCGCGATGATGTCGACGAACGGCGTGTTGCTGCCGTGGCCGTTGACGATCAAAATGTGCGAAAAGCCGTGGCGCGCAAGCGACGTGCAGACGTCTGTGCCATAGCGTATAAACGTTTCGGCCCCGATCGTTATGGGGCCGGGAAAATCCATATGGTGCGGCGAGAAGCCGTGCGTAATCGGAGGAACGAGCACCGCGTGCTTCGGGATGCGCGAAACCGCGGCCTCACAAACGGACGTGCAAAGAAAAAGATCCGTGTCGATGGGGAGATGGCGTCCGTGGTCTTCGATTGTCGCCACCGGAAGGACGGCGACGCGCGCTTCTTTCGCGGCCTGCGCTACCTGCGGCCACGTCATCTCCCCGTACTTATATTTTTGCATTAAAAAGGCAAGACGTGGGGCGCGTAAATGTTTCAGCGAACATGCACGCCCCCGTGGGCGCCCCAACCCTGAGCTACGCGGCGCCGGCTCGTTTTTTCTCCGCCATGATGCGATCCCCGATTTCGTCCAGTTCGCCGCGCTCGAAGATCTGCCGGGCCGTTTTGAACATCGGCCCTTCTTCCTCTTTAACGTGATGGTCTACCAGATCTTTGAGCACGCTCAGCTTAGCCTTGTATGTTTCTTCTTTGGGATCTAAGTCTTCGAGTTGTCCAAGGAGCTCCTTCACGAGGGCGTGCTCTTCGTACGCCTCAAGGACCTCCTCGCGCTCATCGCCTTTATCCGCGCGCCGTTTGAATTCCGGATAGAAGATCGTTTCCTCGACCTGTGCATGGATCGTGAGTTCTTTGTCGATTTGGCCGAAAAGCTTCTTGCGTTGCGCTGCAGCGCGATCGCCCAGACTCTCGACCTGAGCGAAAAGTTTCTTGACTTTGTTGTGGTCCTCTTTAAGGAGCTTTAACGCGTCCACGATACCTCCAGTCGTAGTAATGGTACGCGATGTACCCTGCTGTGCGGAATGCCAACACTCGATCTCCAGCAAGGCGACCGCTCGGTTGCGGGGGATCGGGATTCGATGGCGTAAGCTGCAAGTATGAAACATGGCTTGATTTTGTGTCTGATCGTCCTGTACTCGCTTTTCGCAGCCGTTACGGCGCAGGGTGCGGTTCCGCCGCTTCCTGCTGCACAGAGCAGCTTCGATGCCGCAAGCCTGCACGTTGACGTCTATGGAACGCCGGGGAAACAAGCGATGATCTTCATTCCAGGCTTAACGGCGGGGCCGTGGGAATGGGCCGGCGAGATTACCGATTTCGCGCCGAGCTACACCATCTACGCATTGACGTTGCCCGGCTTTGACGGACGGCCCGGCATCAATACGCCCCTCTTTCCGACGATCACGAACGATTTTTGGACGATGCTGAACAGCCACGCGATTTCCAAGCCGATCGTGATCGGACACAGCTTGGGCGGCACGCTCGCGCTGATGCTGGCAACGCAGCACCCCGACCGCCTGTCAGCAGCGATTGCGCTGGAAGGCCTTCCGATTTTTCCGGGTGGCGAACGCATGAGTGCCGCAGCACGCGAGGCGCAAGCCTCGCAAATAAAGGCGCAAATGTCGGGGGCGACGCCGGCGCAGTTCGAAGCGTTCGAGCGCTCGTATATGCTCCCCAGCATGGTTACCTCACCTTCGGACGTCAACGCGATCGCCACGGCCTCCGCGCGTACAGACTCGGCGACCGCCGCACAATGGCTGTATGAGGACTACATGCTCGACATTCGGCCGCAGCTCAAAAACGCCACCGTGCCGATTCTGGAAATCACGCCCTTTGACGCGGCGGTGGACGCTAAACCGCCGATTTCGATCGCGACGGCTCCGGCCAAACAGGCGTACTATGCGAGCTTGCTGTCGAACGCACCCCAAGCCAAAGTCGTCGTTGTGCAGCCTGCTAGGCATTTCGCGATGTACGATCAGCCGGCACAAGTGCACGCCGCCATCGCAGACTTTCTGCGCGCGCACGGGTTGTAAACAACAGAGAGAACATGAGCGTCGCCGAGCTGTCCTATACGCCTGAAGTCGAACGCGTTACGACGCCGATCTTCCAGCGCATTTCACACGTCATTCCACCGGTGGAGTGGCCGATCCACGGCCCGTACATCGCCGAGATCCTTCGGCTGAAACGGGAGCGAAACGCCGTGATCCTGGCGCACAACTACCAGGTGCCGGAAATCTTTCACACGGTCGCCGATATCGTGGGGGACTCTCTTGGCTTGGCCATGGAAGCGTCGCGAACCAACGCGGACGTGATGGTTGTGTGCGGCGTGCACTTCATGGCGGAAACCGCGAAGCTCGTCAACCCGCAAAAAACCGTCCTCGTACCGGACCTGCTCGCCGGCTGTTCGCTCGCCGAATCAATCTCCGGCGCCGATGTCCGGCTGTTACGCGAACGCTACCCGGGCGTGCCGGTCGTCACCTACGTCAACACGTCGGCTGAAGTAAAGGCGGAGTCGGACATCTGCGTCACGAGCGCGAATGCCGTAAAGATCGTCGATGCGCTGAACGTGCCGCGCGTCATCTTTCTTCCCGATGAGTATCTGGCGAAGTACGTCGCGTCACAAACCGACGTCGAGATCATCGCTTGGAAAGGGCATTGCGAAGTGCACGAGCGTTTTACCGGCGAGCAGATCCGGCGTTATCGCCAAGACGATCCGGGGATCGTGGTGCTCGCCCACCCGGAGTGCCCGCCGGACGTTCTTGCCGAGGCCGACTACGTCGGCTCGACGCAGGGCATGGTGGACTACGTTTCCGGCCGTGCGAATGAACCGCAAAAGCCGCGCATCGTGATGATCACCGAGTGTTCGATGGCAAGCAACGTATCCGCGAACTTTCCGCAGATCGAATTCATCCGCCCGTGCAATCTCTGTCCACACATGAAGCGGAACACGCTTCCCAAAGTGCTTCGCTCACTGCAAACCCTGCAGTACGAAGTGACGGTGCCGCCGGACATCGCGCGGCGCGCGCGGCAAGCCGTCGATCGGATGCTGCAAATCAGCACCGCTCCGTGAAAACAAACCAGACGGACGTTGTGATCGTCGGCGCAGGAATCGCCGGCTTGATGGCGGCGCTGAAGCTTGCGCCAATGCGAGCGCTCGTGCTGTGCAAAACGCGGCTCGGCAGCGGAGCGGCAACGGACTGGGCGCAAGGAGGGATCGCCGCCGCCATCGGTCAGGACGATTCACCGGCGTTGCACCAAATCGACACGGAACGCGCCGGCGGGGGAATCAGCGATGAGGTTATCGCGCAAATTCTCACGCAAGATGCACCGGCGCGGATCGAGGAGCTGCTCGCCCTGGGCGCCGCGTTCGATCGCGACGCCGCCGGCGAACTGGCGCTCGGCCGGGAAGCCGCTCACAAACGGCGCCGCATCATCAAAGCGCACGGCGACGCCACGGGACATGAAATTCTCAAGACGCTGATCCGCGCCGTGCGTTCCTCGCCCTCAATTACGATCGTCGAAGACACGATGGCCGAAGATCTTCTGGTCGAAGACGGCATTGTGCTCGGAGTTTTCGCAAAGGATGCCGCGAGCGCAGAGCCGCGACTCTTCTTAGGCGGCGCCACCGTTTTGGCAACCGGCGGAATCGGCAGATTGTATCGCTACACGACCAATCCGGCGCAAGCGACGGGCGACGGCGTTGCGATGGCCGCCCGGGCCGGGGCGGTGCTCGGCGATATGGAGTTCGTGCAGTTTCACCCGACTGCGCTTGCAATTCCGGCCGATCCCCTGCCGCTGGTAACGGAAGCGCTTCGGGGAGAAGGCGCCATTCTGCGCAACGATCTCGGAGAACGTTTCATGCTTGGAATCCACCCGGACGCCGAGCTTGCGCCCAGGGACGTCGTTGCGCGCGCCATCTTCTTTCAACAGCGCGCCGGCCGAACCGTCGGATTGGACGCGCGCGTTATCGGGAACGGGTTTCCTCAAAAGTTTCCAACGGTGTTCGCAGCCTGCGCGTCGGCCGGAATCGACCCGCGCGTGATGGCGATCCCGGTGACGCCGGCCGCACACTTTTGCATGGGCGGCATCGCGGTGGACGAATGGGGGCGTTCGTCGTTGGCCGGTCTCTGGGCATGCGGCGAAACCAGCGACACGGGCGTGCACGGCGCCAATCGCCTAGCGAGCAACTCGCTTTTGGAGGCCCTCGTTTACGCGTCGCGAGTCGCGAAAGATATTGCCGCCGCAGGGCGTGCAACGGCGTCGCGTGGGTTTAGCCGAACATCGCCGCGCGCCGCCGTCGACGATCGCTCCTGCGACCAAGCGGTTTCGGACTTGCGTTCACTGATGTACGCCAACGTCGGCCTCGTTCGCGATGAGAGCGGACTGCGAGCGGCGCTAACGCGCATCATCGAGCTGGACGCCATGCATTCGGCGCAAACACCGGAGCTGCGAAACTTGCTGACCGTCGGGCGTTTGATCGCACAGGCGGCGCGAGAGCGAAGCGAGAGCCGCGGCAGCCACTACCGCTCCGACTATCCGTCTTCGCAAGCCGCGTTTGCGCAACGTTCTTTCACCACGCTTCAAGGCGTTGCCTAACCCGCCGCCTGGGGCGGTGTTTGAGCCGCTCGTTCGCGCGGCGCTCATGGAAGATCTGGGAGAAGCCGGCGACCTCACCACGGATGCGATCGTCGATCCGCGCCGGCGCGCCCGCGGTACGATCGTCGCCCATCGCGCCGGTGTGATCGCCGGATTGCCAATTGCGCGCCGGAGTTTTGCAGAGCTCGACGCCGCCGTTGCATTTGAGATTGTCGTTGATGACGGCGGCTCCGTGAGCGACGGGCAGACGGTGGCAACGGTTAGCGGGAACGCCCGCGCCTTGTTGACGGCAGAGCGCACCGCGTTGAACTTCCTCAACCATTTGAGCGGCATCGCCAGTGCGACGAAGGAACTCGTGGACGCCATTACGGGAACAAAGGCGCGCATCGTCGACACGCGCAAGACGACTCCAGGGCTGCGCGCGCTTGAAAAGTACGCCGTCCGATGCGGCGGCGGACACAATCATCGATTCGGCCTCAGCGACGGCATTCTGATCAAAGACAACCATCTGGCGCTCGTCGGCACCATTGCGGGCGCCGTGCAGCTCGCGCGAACGTCGCTCGGTCACACACTGAAGATAGAAGTTGAAGTCGATTCGCTGGAACAGCTGCGCGAGGTCGTCGCGTTGCCGATCGATGCGGTGCTGCTGGACAATATGCCGCCCGAGCGCTTGGCCGAGGCGGTCGCCATAGTGGAAGGCCGAGTGCTGACGGAGGCATCCGGGGGGATCACTCCGCAGACCGTCGCGGCGGTTGCACGGAGCGGCGTCGATCTGATCTCGTCCGGCTGGATCACGCATAGCGCTCCGGCACTCGATCTGGGCTTCGATCTCATCGAGGAAACGGGTCGCTAGCGGAGCCGTGCCCAACCGGCACGAATCGCAATTTTATGGATCTCCGACAAGCCGAAGCGCCGCGCAAAGCCCCGCACGATAGCGATGTGCCGGAAAACCTATTGCAATTTATGCGTGAATCTTGGCTCGATACGCCGCTGCGAACGGGAAGTCTCGATCGCCGGCAACGTTTCGTGGACCGCCGCGCGGAGCTTTCTCGCGCCTTCCCCGGAGAAACATTGATCGTTCCGGCGGGCACGCAGCGAGTGCGCGCCAACGACACCCACTATCCGTTCCGGACCGGAAGCGATTTTGCGTACCTCGTCGGAGCCCCCGCAGAGCCCGGCTCCGCCTTGATCATGGAACCGGCGGACGGGTCGCATCGATCTTTGCTTTTCGTGCCGGCGCACAACCGTGGCGGTACCGACTTTTTCACCGACCGCGCGGAAGGCGAGTTATGGGTCGGGCGCCATCGCGGCGTCGATGAAAGCCAGCTCTTTTTCGGCGTAGACGCTTGCCGGCCGCTCTCGCAGCTCACGGCCCACTTAGACGATCTAAAAGAACGCCCGCAGGTCCGTGTGCTCCACGACTTGGACGAACGCATCGACCAACGCTTTGCACGCCGCGACGCCGACAACGCTCTGGCAACCCACCTCTCGGAGATGCGGCTGATCAAAGACGAAGACGAACTCGCGCAGCTTCGGTTTTGCATTGCGATCACAAAACGCGGTTTTGAAGACGCGATTCGTATCCTGCCCAAAGCTCGCAGCGAGCGCGAGATCGAAGCGGCATTTTGGAGCCGCGCGCGCATCGATGCGAATGACGTCGGGTACGGCACCATTGCCGCTGCGGGACCGCATTCGTGCACGCTGCACTGGACGCGCAACGACGGAGCGGTCCGCCCCGGCGAGCTGCTCTTGATGGACGCCGGCGTCGAAGCGGAGTCCCTTTACACCGCGGACATTACCCGTACGCTCCCGATTTCTGGAACTTTCAGCAAAGAGCAACGCGCCGTCTACGACGTCGTGTACGCCGCGCAGCGCGCGGCTTTCGAACACGTGCGCCCCGGCAACGAATTCCTCGAGCCGAACAGGGCAGCGATGCGAGTTGTGGCGGAGGGGTTACGCGATCTCGGCGTGCTGCGCATGTCGCTCGACGAAGCGATCGATCCGCAGAATCAATACTACCGGCGTTATACGCTCCACAACGTCAGCCACATGCTCGGAATCGACGTCCACGATTGCGCCAAAGCCCGCGCTCAGGCATATCGCTACGGAAAGCTGCAAGCGGGAATGGTGCTGACCGTCGAGCCCGGCCTGTACTTTCAACCCGACGACGCGTCGGTACCGGAACCGCTGCGTGGAATCGGCGTGCGCATCGAAGACGACGCCGCCGTCACGGGGACCGGGTGCGAAAATCTTTCAGCCGCCATTCCTTCAGAGGCCTCGGCGGTGGAAGAGTGGATGGCCGCGCATGCCCCTGATCTTCGTTCCCACACCGCTCGGTAATCTTCGCGACGTCACGCTCCGCGCGCTCGACGTATTGCGCGACTGCGATTTGGTCGTCGCTGAAGATTCCCGTGTCGCGCGAAAACTGCTCAGCGCTCTGAAGCTCCCCGGCAAAGCGATCTGGAGTTACCGCGAGCAAAACGCGCAAAGGGTAACGGGCGGCATCCTCGAGCGCGCGCGGACCGGCGTCGTTGCCGTCGTCACGGATGCCGGAATGCCCGGAATATCCGATCCGGGCGCGGATTTAGTGAGTGCGGCGCGTTTATCGGAGATTGCCGTCGAGGTGCTGCCGGGCCCTAGCGTCGTACCGGCCGTAGCGTTGCTCTCGGGCTTCCCGATCTCACGCTTTGTTTTTGAAGGCTTTCCGCCGCGCACGCGAACGGCTCGCCGCGGGCGATTCCGCGCCGGCGCTTCTTACGGCTGCGTGGGGATTTGGTACGAATCACCGCAGCGGATCGTCGCGGCGTTAGAAGACCTCGCTGAGGTCGACCCGCAGGCACGGATCTTTCTGTTGCGCGAGTACACGAAAATGCACGAGCAGCAACTCTGCGGAAGCCCTCGGCAAGTCGCGGATGCGCTTGCGAAGCCGGTGCGTGGCGAAGTCGCGTTTGCGGTTCTGCCTTCGATGCAGGCAACGCCGGACAGGCAGCGTTCGCCGTCGGAACTCGATCCTGCGATCGGAGCGATGCTGCGCGAGCGGCATTCACCTTCGGAAATCGCCCGTACGCTGTCCGCCGGCGGCTACGGCGCGCGCCGATCGATCTATGCCCGCGCCGTTGAACTTAAGCGCCGAATATCCCGATGAGCGAGCGTCCGTATTACGTTACCACGCCGATCTACTACATCAGCGGCAATCCCCACATCGGTCACGTCTATACGACCGTCGTGGCCGACGTGCTCGCGCGTACGGCGAGGACGCATCGCCCGACGTACTTCTTGACCGGCACCGACGAGCACGGACAAAAAGTTGCCGACGCAGCTGCAGCCGCCGGCACGACTCCTCAAGCGTGGTGCGATCAATTGGTTCCGCGCTGGCAATCGCTCTTTTCGCTCTACGATGTTTCGTACGACGATTTCATTCGCACGACCCAACCACGTCACGAGCAGGTCGTGCAGGCCGTGTTCGAGCGCTTGCGAGCGAGCGGCGACGTCTACTTGGGAAAGTACGAAGGCTGGTACTGCGTTCACGACGAGACGTTCTGGCTCGAATCCAAGCTTGTTGAAGGCAAGTGTCCAACGTGCGGCCGTCCGGTGCAATGGTTGTCGGAAGACGATTGGTTCTTCCGGCTTTCGGCATACCGCGACCGTTTACGGCGGCATTTCGTGGAGAATCCCAATTGGCTGCGCCCGCGGGCGGTCTACAACGAGATGATGGCCCTTATCGAAGAAGGTTTGGACGATCTGAGCATCACGCGGACAAACTTCGCCTGGGGCGTACCCGTCCCAGGAGGCGGCGGCGTCATCTATGTGTGGTTCGATGCGCTGCTGAACTACATTTCGGCGTTGGGATGGCCGGACGGCACGAAGTTTCGAACGTTTTGGCCTGCGAATGTGCAGCTGATCGGCAAAGAGATCGCGCGCTTCCATACGCTGGTATGGCCGGCGCTTCTTTGGGCGATCGGCGAGTGTGCGCCCGACCTCGTCTTCGCGCACGGCTGGATCACCGTGTCCGGCCAAAAGATCGGCAAGAGTCTGGGCAACGCCGTCGACGCTGATGTGCTGGCTGCGCAGTTCGGCGCGGATGCGATCCGTTATTTTTTGCTGCGTGAGGCGCCGTTCGGCAGCGACTTTTCCTATTCGCCCGAAAAGATCGCGATACGCTACAACAGCGACTTGGGAAACGATCTGGGCAACTTACTACGGCGAACTCTGGCGATGCTGGAGCGCTATCGAAATGGGATCGTGCCGCAACCTGGAGACTCCCAGGCGTTCGGCGAGCGCTTTGCCGAGCTGCCCCAACGCGTGGCGCACTTGGTTTTCGATCTGCAATTCCGAGACGCGCTGGAAGCGATTTGGGAACTCGTGGCCGCGCTGAATGCCCTGATCGACGATCGAAAACCGTGGACGCTGTACCGCGACGGACGCGCCGCCGAACTGGATGCATTGCTCTACGATCTGTGCGAAGGCCTTCGCTGGCTCGCGATGCTCTTGGCGCCGTTCATGCCGCAGCGGGCGCGGGCGATGTGGCGGCAGTTGGGGATGGAAACGCCCATTGACGCACCGTGGACGCAGGCACTGGTTTGGGGCGGTTTGGCAGCGGGTGCGCAAACGGCGCCGGGCGATGCCCTCTTCCCACGAGTGGCATAGACGCTGCTCGAACTGATCGATACGCACGCGCACTTACACGATCGCGCGTTCGACGACGACCGTGCCAAGGCGTACGAACGAATGCGAGCGAGCGGCATCGTCTGTGCCGTCACCGTCGGCTGCGATGTAGAGGATTCACGCCGCGCGCTAAAATGCGCGAGCGATTTCGGCTTGTATGCGTCGATCGGCATTCATCCACACGAGGCGAAGGATGCTCCGGCAGCAATCGAAGATGCCTTCGCCCCATTCTTGCAAGACCGCCACGTCGTAGCCGTCGGCGAAATCGGCCTAGACTACCACTATATGCATAGTCCTGCGCCGGTGCAGCAGACGGTAATGCGCGCGCAGATTGCGTGCGCCAGGCGCGCGAAACTTCCGGTCATCTTCCACCATCGCGACGCCTTCGAAGACTTCGTCGCCATACTGCAGGCCGAGTGGGCTGACGGCATGCGCGGAGTGGTGCACTGCTTTACCGGGAGCGCGACGCAGGCGCGCCGGTTGGTGGACGAGTTCGGGCTGTACTTAGGGATCGGCGGCGTGCTCACGTTCAAGAGTGCAACAGCTCTGCGCGAAGCCGTCGTAGCCGTCGGCATCGAGCGAGTGGTGCTTGAAACGGATTGCCCATATTTGGCGCCCGTCCCACGCCGCGGAAGCCGCAACGAGCCGGCGTTTTTGACCGACATCTTACCGGTGCTCGCCCAAACGACCGGCCTTTCGAACGAAACGGTCGCTCAGAAAACCACGGGCAATGCACGTACGTTGTTCGGTTTATCCTGACGCTTTCGATCCGCCGTATGACTTCGCCGGCGTCAACGGGGCGTACGAGCGCGTCCATCCGTCATTGAAACGCCGCTGGAGCGTACTGACGATGGAGGGCGCCTTCGTGCGCAAGCCCCAATCGATCGTCGCACCATCATAGTAGGCCGAGGTTGCATTTGCAGAACCGACCCAGGCACCGGTGTGGCGGACGATGGCGAGTTTTTCGGCACCCGGCCCGACGCGCACGTCGATGCCATGCACCGCCATCAAACGCAGCGCATGCGCGCACACGGGCGTGAGATCGCGCTCGCAAACCAGCAGCCGGCAACGCACGCCCCGCTGTGCGGCCCGCTCCAGCGCAACGTAGACCGGCGAACCTAAGCCGAACGACTCGGTGCACAGATCGATCCGGCTACCCGTTACGGCTCGATCGATCAACTGCGCTTCGCCGGCTTCTGCTCCCGCTTTCGTGAACCATAAGTTTCGACGGCTTGCGGCATTGCCGTCGGCCGCGGCAATCACGGCACGCGCGTCGCTGCGCGAATCGTCGCGCACGATCGTGTCGCCTGACGATGGAAAATTACGGTCATCCAGGTATGCGACGCCGTCGCAGACGAGCGCCTTCATGTGAAGCGGCGGCCCTTTACCGTCGGCGAGATCGGCAAAGCGAACGGCGGCGCCGGCGATCGAGAGGCGCCTTGCTGCGCGCGCATTGGCTTGCGCGAGCGTTCCCGAACCATCGCCGTACGGGCGGCCTTCTAAGGCGACGGTCACGCGTTCGCCGCTGCGAGCGGCGCTTTCCAGCGCGTCAAGCATCCAGCTGGGGCGCAACACGTAGGCCGCTGCAAAAATGGAACGTCCATGGCGTATTGCGTCCGCTAATTGGCCGCGCGAACCCACGGTGATCACGCGTGCCCATCACCGTCGCGGCATGAACGCCTAGGGAGGCCGCGAAAGCGTGTAGTTCCCCCATGGCGATGGAGCACTTTTCCGCGCACGGCGCGACCGAAAAAGGCCACTACGTGCGTGAAATGTTTGCCCGCATCGCGCCGCGCTACGATGCGGCCAACCGCATCCTCACCGGCGGCATGGATGAGCGCTGGCGGCAGCGGGCGATCGCCCTGCTGCGGCCCGGACGCGGCGCAACCGTGATCGATCTTTGCTGCGGTACGGGCGACATCGCCTTCCATCTGTTGCGCAGCGACCGGTCATTGCGCGTCGTCGGCGTCGATTTCTGCGAACCGATGCTGCGGCGTGCAAAAGAGCGTGCCCTCCGCGAGGCCCGCGGCCCCGTGGAATTCGTTGAAGCGGACGTGATGGCGCTTCCCTTCTCCGCTGCTTCTTTCGACGGCGCAACCATGGGCTTTTCGCTGCGCAACGTCGTGGATATCGCCGCAACGCTCCGCGAAATCGGCCGGGTGCTTCGTGCGGGCGCTCGCTTCGTGAACCTGGACGTCAGCAAACCGCGGCCCGGGTTATTAAAGTTGGGGTTCGATTTCTATTTTTATCGCGCCGTACCGTTGCTTGGAGCGCTTGTCGGAGGCTCGCGTGCCGCGTACACCTACCTTCCGAATTCGCTCACGAACCATCCCGATGCACGGACGCTCGTCGAACTCTTCGGCCAGGCGGGCTTCAAGGATACCGGGTATGTACCGTTGATGGGCGGCACGATCGCGATCCATTATGGGACCGCGCCATGATCGAGCCCGCGCGCGTCCAAACCGATCTGCAGGCGCTGGTCGAAGATTTCTTCAGCAGCACCTTCGCCACCGACAACGTCCTGATCACCGAAGCCATTCGCCGCATGCTCGCAGCGGGCGGAAAACGCTTACGCCCGCGCATCGCCTTGCTGGCGGCGCAGGCATCGGGCGCGCCGCCGGAACGGCACATCGCGCTCGCTGCGTACATGGAATTGATCCACGTCGCCACGCTCGTGCACGACGATGTGGTCGACAACGCAAAAACGCGGCGCGGCGTCAACGCGACCGCGGTCGATTACGGCAACCGGATCAGCGTGCTGGCCGGCGACTACCTTTTTGCGTGGATCTTCAAGAACGTGACGTCGCAGTATCCGGACCCGGTGCCGCACATCCTTTCCGCGACCCTCGCGAGCATCTGCGACGGCGAAGTGCAGCAGCTTCGCGCGCTGGGGGATCTGAATCTGTCCCTGGAGACGTACGTCGAGATCGTTATGAAGAAAACCGCCTCGCTGTTCGCGGCTTCGGCAGAGTGCGGCGCCATCATGGGGGACGCGACTCGACGGCAGCGCAAGGCGCTCTCCGATTTCGGACTGTACTACGGCATCGCGTTTCAGATGAAGGACGACCTACTCGACATGACCGCCAGCGCTCAGGCGCTTGGAAAGCCCGTCGGCAACGACCTGCGCGAACGGAAGATGACGATTCCGTTAATTCTTGCGTTGCGGGGGAACGACGGCGCCTTTCGAGCGGAAGTGGAACGTTTCTACGCAGGCGAAGAGGAGGAGTCCGTTCCTGCGCTCATCGCGGGGATCGCCCAACGCGGCGGTTTCGACGGCACGCGGGAAGAGATCGCCCGCTATGCCAGGCGCGCCAAGCTCAGCCTGGGCCCGCTCGAGGCCTCGCACGCGAAAGCCACGCTCGAACAGCTCGCCGCCGCGTTAGTAGAAGAGTCGTAAGGAGTTTTCAATGGTCATTCATCCGCTTCTGGCCCTGGCAAGCCCCGAGATCATCGGCATCGTGATCGTTCTCGGAGTGCTCCTTTTCGGCGCCGAGAAGCTGCCGAAGCTCGCGCGCAGCGCCGGCGCGGCCAAACGAGAGTTTTTAGTGGGTCAGGCAGAGGCCGACGAAGCCGCAGCGCGTGCGCGTGAGGAAGCGCGCATGCGTGCGAAGACCGCGCACGCCGATCCCATGGACAATGTCACTGAAACCAGCATCGGCGGCGAAAACGTGCCGCCGCCGACCCCGGATAAGGGAACGCTAAGCAGTTAACGCGATGCTTGCCGAACGGCTTCCGGAAGTCGAGGCTTCGCAAGAGGTCTGGGACCAGAAGGAGATGAGCTTTACGGAGCACCTCGCGGAGCTCCGCAGGCGGTTGCTCATCGCGATCGGCACGGTGTTGGGTTTAGCGATTCTACTCTTCTGGCCGTCAAAATACATCATTCCGTTCCTGACCCACACCTATTTTCGCGGCGTACCGCTGCACGCGTTCGGTCCTGCCGACGTGATCCTCGTTGAGTTTAAGTTTTCGATTTACGCGGCGATCGTCGCGGGCTTGCCGATCTTGCTCTACCAGCTGTGGATGTTCGTCGTTCCGGCATTCGCGCCGCGCACGCGCCGGGTCGTCTATGCCTATGTGTTGCCGTCGCTGCTCCTGGCCGCCGCGGGCATCGCCTTCGCGCACGCGGTCGTGTTGCCGCACGTTACCAAGGCGCTGATCGGCGTCACCGATGCCGTAGCGACGCCGACATTCGGCATTGCATCGACGCTCAATTTCATTCTGTTGATTTTTTTGGCGTTTGCACTGATCTTCCAGACGCCCGTGATCATGCTCGCGCTCGCGCGCATCGGCATCATTAATTCGGCGTTTCTCAAACGGTCCCGCAAGTATTTTCTCTTCGGGTTCTTCGTATTTGGGGCGCTGGCCGCGCCGGACGGCAACCCGCTCACCATGGCGATGATGGCGCTGCCGATGTACGCGCTCTACGAGATCAGCCTGTGGATCATCGCCGTGCTCGAAAAGTCTTGGCACGCGCCCGTCCCGGCATACTACCCTAAATGACGTGATCCGCACGTACTCCGCGCAGTTCACTCGGACGTTCGGCAACGTGCTCTTCGCCGTGTGCTTGCTGGCCGCGTGGGCGATCTTGACATTGATCGGCGTCGTGGTGGAGCAGGGAAGGGACGCTGCGGTTTACTTCACCGACTACGCCCCGCCGCTTGCGCGCTTGGTTTTGCGCCTCGGCTTCGACAACGTCTACCACTCGCCGGCATATGTGGCGATCATCGGTCTTATCTTGCTCTCGCTGGCGGTCTGCACGTTCAAGCGCGTCATCCCGGCACGGCTACCGCCGCTGCGTCCCGTGCGCGTGGAACACATCCCGCTCAACGCGACGATTTCCGTCGCCGGCCCTCCGGCGGACGTTCGCACGAAAGTCGAGCAATTTTTTCGCGCACGCGGCTGGCAGCTGCGCAAACGCGAATTCGGCGGCGCGGAATGGACGTTTGCCGACAAGCACAATTGGGCCCGGCGAGGCGTTTTGGTCGCGCACGTCGGCTTCGTGATCATCGCCGCCGGCACGACCATCTACTGGGCGCGCGGCTTTTCCGGCGAATCGGCGATCGTGGCCGGCCAAACCGTGCAGCCGGCCCATACGCATGCGGCGATCCGCCTGGATGATTTCCGCTACACCATCGCGCCGACGATGACGAAAGGCGGAATGGTGTACCAGCCGGTTGACTACGTTTCGCACGTGACGGTTTGGGATCAGGACCGGACGCCGCGCCGCCAAACCATCCGGGTCAACCATCCGATGGACGTTGACGGCACGCTGTTCTACCAATCCAGTTATGGATACGCGATCCGCTTCGGGATCACGCACGCCGGGACGCCGGTGACGTCGCTGGCCCAGCGAGTCTATCTCACGGGTGATTCGTTCACGATACCGGGGACTGGCCGCACGGTGACGTTCGCGCAATTCGTCCCGACCGTCGATCGCGCGACCGGCCAGCCGTCTGCCGACCCGCGCATCAACGATCCCGCAGTTGCGTTGGAAGTTCGCGACGCCGAACAGCCCGTTGGAGCGGCGCTCGTGCCGATGAAGACCTGGATCGACATCGGCGGCGGATGGCGCATCACGCCCCAGCGCTACCTCATGGTGACGGGCCTGCAGTACCGCTACGATCCGGGTGTGCCTCTCGTCGGCATCGGCGCCTTCGTCCTGCTTGCAGGTTTGGTGATCTCCTTTTACTTGCTTCCCGCCCGCTTGTTCGTGCGCGTGGATCCGTCGGCTGCCGGCTCAACGGTTGCCGTCGCCGCGACGACCGTGAAGGGGTACGACATCTTTAGCAACGCGTTCGAAGAGCTCGCGCACAATCTCGAAGGCGCGCTGAATCCTGCCGCCGAGGCACCGGCGTTGGCCTTAGCCCGAGCGACATGAATATGCACAATCACATGCAGCTGGACGAAGTGCTGATGATCATCGCACTGGGCTCGTACATCGTCAGCGCACTGGCGCTGCTTGTCTTCTTCTTTTCACGCGACGAATGGCTGCGCAATCTCGGCATCCCGCTCGCGATCGCCGGTTGCGCAGCGCAGTTCGCGCAACTCGTTGCGCGGTACGAGTTGACGCATATCTGGCCGTTGCTGAACCTCTATGGATCGCTTTCGCTCTTTTCGGCGTTGTCCGTCGCCATCTTCATTGTGTTCGCATTCCGTTACCGGCTTTGGTTCGCAGGCGGATTCGTAATAGCGCTCGCGGCGATTTTTTTAGCATACGGCGTCACCTGGAACGAGGGCACGATGCCGCCCGTGCCGTCCCTGCAATCTTACTGGGCCAAAATCCACGTGCCGCTGGTCGTTTCGTCGTACGCGGCATTCTTGGTAGCGTTCGTTATTTCGGGACTCTATCTCATCAAGTTCTATCTTGAGCGCGCACTGGAGCCGGCAGCGAGCTTGGCCGTCGCAGACGGTGCGGAGTTTCGCCTTGGACGAACGGTGGTGCGTCCCGACACGCCCAACATTGCCGCTGCGGCCGCGGGAGGGGACGCCGTCGCGCTTTGGCTCCACGCGATGCCCTCATTGGCGCAGCTCGACGTGCTGGTCTACCGCATCGTTGCGGTCGGCTTGCCCCTCTTGACGCTCGGCGTCATCACCGGCGCGATGTGGGCGCGTGAAGCGTGGGGCGGCTACTGGCAGTGGGACCCAAAGGAAACCGCCGCTTTGGTCTCATGGATCGTCTACGCGATGTACATGCATCTGCACACGCGCAATGCGTGGCGCGGGGTCCGCAGCGCATGGGTCAGTACCTTGGGCTTTCTGACGATTATGTTCTGCTATTTCGGCGTCAATATTTGGATCAGCGGACTGCACAGTTACAGAGTGTAGGTTTGGTAGACGCCGCCGAAGAGAGGGCGAGCGTACAATCGATGGAAAAGATGCGCCCCTAACCCAAGTGAGTAATCTCGCTTGGCGAAACGTTGCGGGAGAAGGAACTTTGTCGAGCCACGCCCAGCCCACGTCGTCCGGCGGCCCTCGCCGCATCGCGAGCCCCTATGACGAGGCCCAAACGCACGAAGCGATCGATCGCCGGACCTTCATGGCGAAATTCACGATCGGTTTGAGTGGGGCTATCGGCCTCGGCTTAGCGATTCCAATCATCGGCTCGCTGGTTCCGGACGTCGGCAGCGGCGGCGCCGCCTGGACGCCGCTGGATGAAGCCGGCTGGAAAGCGCTGCAGACCACGACCGACAAGCCGGTCAAGATCGATTTTAACCTAAAGACCAAAGACGCATATCTGCCCGAACAAAATCTTCCGCAATCGGTTTGGGGCATCAAGGTCAAGGATCAGGCGAAGTTCATCAAGGAACGGCCTGACCTGTTTAATGCTGCCGGCAAAGACATGCTGCCGTATCAGATCATGACGATGGGCTTTGCAATCTTCAGCCCCATCTGTCCGCACCTGGGCTGTTTCTATCAGTACAACGCCGCGGCCAATAGATTTCAATGTCCCTGCCACGGGTCGCAGTTCAACAACGACGGCGCGCACATCGCCGGCCCGGCTGCACGAGGATTGGACCCCCTGCCGCTGCGCGAGCAAAGCGGGGTAGCGCAGATCGAATGGATCCGCTACAAGCCCACGATTCCCGCCCGCATCGTCGTGTCGTATACGAGCTGAAGACGGTGACATGCTGAACTGGATCGAACGGCGTACCGGCTTCGTCAGCATGACGAAGGGATTCCTCACCGAGGACATCCCCGGCGGCGCCAGCTACTGGTACGTCTTCGGCAGCGCGACGCTCTTCGCGATGATCGTGCAGATCGTCACGGGCATCTTTTTGACGTTTTTCTATGCGCCCTCGGCGCTGACAGCTTGGGAATCGACCAAGTCGATGTACGAGCATCCTTTTCAGCACTTCGTGCTGAGCGTCCACTACTGGGGCGCATCGGCGATGATCGCGCTTCTTTTCTTGCACATTTTGCAAGTCGTGATTTGGGGGGCGTACAAGTCGCCACGCGAGATCCAATGGATCGTCGGCGTGCTGTTGCTGCTGGTGACGCTGGTGCTCGGCTTGACCGGCTATCTGCTTCCGTGGGACATGAACGCCTACTTCGCGTCACAAGTCGCGATCAATCTGACGCTCAACGTCCCGTTCATCGGCGCCTTCATTCAGCAATTCGTGCAGGACGGCACGACGATGGGCACGCTCACCATCAACCGCTTTTTCGGACTGCACGTCTGGCTGATGCCGGCCGCGTTGGTGGCGCTCGTGGGTGCGCACTTGGCGATCTTCCGCTGGAACGGCCCGGCGGGTCCGCCCGTCGAGGATCCGCGTCCATTGCGCAAAGGCGTTTTCTGGCCGGATCAGCTCTTCATGGATACGTTTGCGTCGTTCGTCGTATTCTTGCTGATCTTAGCGCTGGCCGCGTTCTGGCCGCCGTTCTTGGATGCCAAAGCCGATCCGACCGTACAGTTCATTCCGTATCCGGCCTGGTATTTTCTCGACTTGTTCGGGCTACTGAATCTAGTGCCGGGCGATTACGAGATCGTGGGGGCGATCATCGTCCCAGGCGTCGCGACGCTCATCTTGCTGCTGATGCCCTGGATCGATCGCGCCACGACGCGTACGCTCGGATCGCGGCGCCCGATCGTGACGCTCTTGATCGCCGCGATGCTGACGATCTGGGGCCTGACAATCTGGAGCCAGCTCGGGATCATGAGCAAACAGGCCGCCGCAGCGACGAGCCCGCAAGCGCAGACCGCCGCGAAGGAGCAAACCAACATCACCAGCGCCGGCGAGAATACCTTGGCGCCGCCGAGTACGACGGCCGCATCCAGTCCGGCTGCCGCGGCAGGCCAGAAGGTTTTCGCACAATATTGTTCCAGCTGCCACGGCACGGCAGGCGCGGGAGGCCCCGGCTTTCCGCCGCTCGCGGGCAACGATTTCGTAACCGGGGATCCGAAGCAGGTGATCTTGACGGTCCTCAATGGCAAGAGCGGACCGATTCAAGTTCTGGGCAAGAGCTACAACGGACAAATGCCGGCGTGGAAATCACAGCTTTCCACCAAAGACGTGGCAAACGTCGTCACCTACATTCGTTCGGCGCTCGGTCAGAATCACGCGGGCGCAGTCACCGTTTCAGACGTCGCGAAACTGAAGAAGTAACGAAAGAGTTCGACAGATGACAATCCGATCGGCTTCGGTTGATCAGCCAGCGCAACGGCGCACGTTCCCCGCGTTGCAATTGATCATCGCGGCCATCATTTTGGTCATCCTGGCGCCGATGGAACCGTCCGCGTTACGCACTGTCGGCATGATTGGTGCGAGCATCGGACTGGTGTCGTTTGGGTTTCTGCTCATCGCGCGCAGAAAACAACGTACAGGCGGTTAGCGCCCATTACTCACGTGCGAGCACAGCTCACTGGCTTGCGCGCGTAGCGGAAGGATTCGCAACGGGCTTTTTATCCGGAACACCGGCGACCCGAGTATAGAACAAGAGCCGCTTTGCCCCACTGCGCAATGAACTCGCGGCGGCGCCCGAACGTCGGATCGTCTTGCGCGCGGGAACGTGGCGCGATCATCCAAATGCGCGTGGCGTGACAGACGACGCTGTGAGCGCTGACGCCGGGCTGATCCGGATCTTCATTTTTGCGGGCGATCACGTACACGTGCGGACGGGTGTAAAAAACCAGTGCATTTCCTCCGGCAATGCTTTCGATCGAAACCGCATCGCCGGGACGCCGCGAACTGTTAATGATCGCGGCCAAGTGGGGAACCGGTTTGAACTGCTCGGCTTTGGGCAGGGCGAGTACCGCCAGCAAAACGAGCGCGAGCGCCATCGCGCCACCCAATGCGAACGGCGCGCTTGCGGGCGTTCTGCGCAAGGAGAACAGGACGAACGTCAGCAGTGAGCCCGCGAAAAGCGCCACCCCGACGTAGACGAGGTTATCCGCGAGTTGGTGGAAACCGGCCGCCAAACGGTTATCGCGGACGAACACGGCGATCGCCACACCGACGAGCAGCGTCGCTATCGGTACCGACGCCGTCGAAATAAGCGCGGAACGGCTTCTTCGTTCGACGGCGCGCCTCAGATAGAGCGCGACCGTTGCCGCAAGCGCGGGGAACTCAAGGGCAATATAGTTCGGAAGTTTGGTTCCGGCGAAGCTGAAAAAAAGCAGCGGTACGACGATCCACACATAGGAGAGGCGAACCAGTTGCGACGCTTCGGCGTCGGCGCCTTCGTTGCGCAAGAGTTTTGCGCTCGATGCGATGGCAGACGGCAGAAAAGCAATCCACGGAAAAAAGCCGATAACGAGAACGGGGAGATAGTACCAAAGCGGTCCCGCTTGATTTTGAATCGTGCCGGTATACCGGCCAATGGTGTAGTGGCCGATCAACCACTCGACGGCGTACACGCCTTGGCGGCCGTACAGCGCGATTGGCCAAGGCAATGCGATCGCAAGAAAGACGGCCACCGCGGCAAGCCAATACCGCAGGCGCGGAAGCCGCACAGCGGCGCCGATGCGCCATTCCCAAGCGGCGAACGCACCAAGCACGAGAACGACGATAACCGGAGAAACCAGCCCTTTAGCCAGAAACCCGAGACCGGCGGCGCCACCGGCAACGATCAGCTTGACGCCATCGGCGTCGCGCAAGGCAAAGAAACACGCAAACACCGCAACCGCGACAGCGAGATCGAGAAGCGCGTCCATGATGGCGAGCCGTCCGACGACTGCCTGCATCAAGCACGTTGAGAGCACGATCCCCGCGTAGACGCCTGCTCGCGCGCCGCCGATTCGCGCGACCGCAGCGGCAGTAACTGCACCGCTGCCGATCGTCGCAAGTGCAGCGGGCAGGCGCAAAGCAAAAGAGCTGACTCCAAGGATCTTTATGCAGATGGCTGCGATCCAGAAATACAGCGGCGGCTGCACGTACCAGGGCAGACCGTTGAGGTGCAGCACGATCCAGTCGTGGAAGATCAGAATTTCACGCGCGACCTCGCCGTATGCCGTTTCACTGTTGTCCCAGAGCGTGCCGTTGCCCAGGCCCGGTAGCGTGATGACGGCCGCGGCTGCGGCGCCGGCACATGCAGCCACGGCGGTTGCGCGCATGCGAGCAGTTTTGGGCGGCGGTTTTGGGCGGCCTGCACGCGAAGTCGTGCCGCACATGTCTCTTCCTGTAACGCTCCGGGTCGCGCGCCGGCTCGTACTGCTGGCCGGCGGCGGTCGCGTCGCGGCTCGAAAAGCGCGCGCAGTACACGAAGCGGGCGCCAAGCTCCGAGTGGTCGCTCCAAGAATCGGCGACGATCTGCGCTCGCTGCTCGGTGAGGCGGGCGCAGAAACGCGGTTGCGCAACTTTTCACTGGAGGATTTGGACGGCGTATTCCTCGCGATCGCCGCAACCGACGACGATGAGGTCAACAAGCGAATCGTTTCCGAAGCGCGGGAACGCGGCATTCTCACGCTCGATGCGACCGATACGGAACGCGGCGACGTCGCGATGCCGGCTGTTTTTCGGAACGGCGATTTGACCGTTGCGGTGGATACGGCCGGCGCATCTCCGGCCTTCGCTCGCCGAATGCTGGATGAGCTGCGCGAACGGTATGGCGAACAGCACGCCGCAGCCCTGAAGACCTTGCGCCGTCTGCGAAAGTACGCGCAAGATGCCCTTCCGACAGGCGAACGCGCTGAGGTTCTTCGGGAGCTTGCGGATTTGCCGGTCGATCGGTTGGCGCGAATGGAAGTGCGCACGTTGCTCGCCGCGACGCGCGCGAGCCGTCTGGCGCGCACGCAGACGAGTTGGGTGGCGGCGCGGCTGGCTACCCATGGAATCGTGACGGAGTCTTCTGCCGATCACCACGACCGGCGATCGTTTGAACGATCGCCCGCTTTCCGCCATTGCATCGCGCAGCATCTTCGTTAAGGAGCTGGAGTCGGCGCTGCGTGAAGGGCTAGCAGACTATGCGGTTCACTCGTGCAAAGATTTGCCAAGCACCTTGCCGGAAGAATTTACCATCGCTGCCGTCTGCAGGCGCGCAGATCCGCGCGACGCCTTTTGCAGCGAACGGTTTGAAGCGTTCGAGGCGCTTCCGTCGGGAGCTCGCGTCGGAACGTCCAGCCCACGGCGCCGCGCGCAGCTCGCCGCAATACGGCGCGATCTGCAGTACGTCGACGTACGCGGAAACGTCGATACGCGTTTGCGCAAGTTGCGCGATGGAGATTTCGACGCGCTGATTCTGGCCGCGGCCGGACTGCAGCGCTTAGACGCAGCAGCGACGCATACGGTTGTGTTCGATCCCTTCGATCTTGTCCCCGCCACCGGACAAGGCGCGCTCGCGGTGGAGACGCTGGCCGCAAACGATGCGCTGGCTGCGGTGCTGCACGATGCTCTCGCGGATCGGCCGGCGCAGCTTGAAGTGACGTGCGAACGGACCGCATTGCGTGCGATCGGAGGGGCATGCCAGACGCCGATCGGCATACACGCTCGCTTCGAGGGCGACACAGTACGAGCGCACGGAGTCGTTGCCTCGCTCGACGGAACGCGGCTCGTGCGCCACCGCGTTGAGGGCGTCGTGGCCGACGATGTGGATGCCGAAGCGCTTGGGACGCTGCTGGCGAAGGGGCTGATTGAGGGCGGCGCCGGTGCCGTGCTCGAGTCGATGAAAGAGGAAAGCGTGCCGTGATACGGACCCAGCTGCGTCAGCCGACCCGTCCTCGACGTCTGCGTCGTTCACAGGCGATGCGAGGGCTCGTTCGCGAGCACCGCGTTGCCGTGGAGCAGTTGGTTCAGCCTCTTTTCGTCGTGGCCGATCGTGCGAGCGCAACGGCCATTCCGTCGATGCCGGAGATCGAGCGCCAGACGGTCGAGGGCGCGGTCCGGGAGGCGCGCACCCTTTCCGCTCTGGGCCTTCACAGCGTGCTGCTCTTCGGAATCCCGGCATTCAAGGATGCCGCGGCCTCTTCGAACTTTGACCCCAACGGCGTCGTCCAAGAGGCCATCAAAGCGATCAAGAACACGCTCCCTGACACCGTCGTCATGGCGGACCTGTGCAATTGCGAGTACACCGACCATGGACATTGCGGCCTGTTGAACGAGCGTGGTGAGATCGATAACGATGCAACGGTCGACGTCTTGGTCCGCACGGCCCTGAGCTATGCGCGCGCAGGCGCAGATGTGATTGCGCCCTCCGACATGATGGACGGCCGCGTCGGGGCCATTCGCAGCGCCCTCGACGGCGAGGGGTTTGAGGATGTGGCCATCATGTCGTACAGCGCGAAGTACGCCTCGGCATTTTACGGGCCGTTCCGCGAAGCCGCACAATGCGAGCCACGCTTCGGCGATCGCCGCACGTACCAAATGGACGCACCCAATGCGCGTGAAGCCCTGCGCGAGATCGCACTCGACATCGCCGAAGGCGCAGACATCGTCATGGTGAAACCCGGCTTGCCCTATCTCGACATCGTGCGCGCCGCTCGCGATCGCTTCGACGTGCCGCTGGCCGTTTACAACGTCAGCGGCGAATACGCCATGGTCAAGGCTGCAGCCGCGCAAGGCTGGCTTGACGAACGCCGCGCGGTCGAAGAAGTGCTGATCTCCTTCGTACGTGCGGGCGCCGATCTCATCATCACGTATTTTGCCAAAGCGTATGCGGCCGCGCATGGGTGACTCTGCCGTCGTCATCTTGGCGGGCGGCGACGCATCGCGGTTTCCCGGAAAGCTGGAGATTGACGACGGCGGCATGCCGATGCTCGCTCGCGTGTATGCGAACGTCCGCAGCGCCGGCCCGGTTTGCATCAGCACGCGCCGGCCCGCTTCGCAAACGGTGCTTTCGCTTGGGTGCTCGATTGTTTACGACCGCTTGCCGCATCGCGGACCGTTGTACGCATTGATGAGCGCCTTCGAAGCGATCCCGCAATCGCTCGTGCTCGCCGTTGCCGGCGATGCGCCGCGCTTCGATCGATCAGCCATCGCGCAGCTCTTCGCCGCGTGGAATCCCGGCGCGCAGGCCGCCGTGCCGATGGATCGCGACGGGCGCATGCATCCGCTCTGTGCGCTCTACGATCGCAAAGCATTCTTGGCCGAAGGCGTTGGGGTGTTGGAAAGTTCGGGGGCGGTGGCCAGCGTCGTCGATCGCTTGCAGACAACGTACGTGCGTCTGCATGACGAACGAGCGTTGCGCAACGTCAACACGCCGGCGGATTACGCCGCCCTACTTCGCGCGGAGGTCGCGCAACCGGTTTGAGAATCGAGCGCTCCATCTTGGCGTTCGGACGCGCGCGCCGCATCATCGCCGGCGGCGTGGACTCGCCCGTTCGGGCATTTCGTGCCGTCGGCGGCTCTCCGGTCTTTGCCGAGCACGGTCATGGGCCGTTCCTGTACGATATCGACGGGCACGAATACATCGACTACGTGCTCTCTTGGGGCGCGCTGCTTTTCGGCCACGCGCATCCGCCGGCGATCAAAGCGCTCACGCATGCCGCCGCGCGCGGCACATCGTTCGGGACGCCCACCGAAGCCGAGTCGGAACTGGGCGAACTGATTGCTTCCATGATGCCGGCGATCGAACGCGTACGCTTCACATCCAGCGGGACCGAAGCAACGATGAGCGCGCTTCGTTTGGCTCGCGCACACACCGGGCGCGAAACGATCGTCAAGTTCGCCGGCTGCTACCACGGTCACGCCGATCCATTTTTGATCGCGGCGGGCAGCGGAGCGCTCACGAACGGCGTACCGAATTCGCCCGGCGTTCCCGCGGCAGTCGCGCACGACGTCGTCGTTCTGCCGTACAACGACGTCGCGGCGCTCGAAGCATTGTTCGAACAGCGTGGCGATACGATCGCCGCCGCGATCGTCGAGCCCTATGCCGGAAACATGGGCTTGATTATGCCTTCGCCGGAGTTTTTGCGCGGCTTGCGCAGCTTATGCTCGCAGCATGGCGCGGTACTGATCTTCGATGAAGTGATGACCGGCTTTCGCGTCGCGCGTGGCGGGGTTGCCGCACGCGAAGAGGTCGTCCCCGACCTGACGACGCTGGGCAAAGTCATCGGCGGCGGCTTGCCTATCGGAGCGTTCGGTGGCCGCCATGCCATCATGGAAAAGCTTGCGCCCGATGGGCCGGTGTACCAAGCGGGAACCCTATCCGGAAATCCGCTTGCCATGGCGGCCGGGATAGCGACGCTGCAAGCGGTGCGAGCGGATGCTACTTTGTACGAGCGGCTGGAAGTGCTCGCAAAGTTACTTTGCGACGGATTGCACGAAGTCTTTACGAAGCACGATGTTCCGCACTTTACCGCATATGCGGGCTCGATGATCAGCGTTTTCTTTACGGAAGGACCGGTCTACGATTTGGAAGCGGCAATGCGCAGCGACCTGCAGCTTTATGCCAAGTACTTTCACGCCATGCTCGAGCGCGGCGTCTACTTGCCGCCCTCGGCATTCGAGGCCAACTTTATCTCTGCGGCACATACGACGCGCGAAATCGAGCGAACCATCACGGCGGCGGATGACGCGCTGACTTCGCTACGGGAACGGGTATAGGGCGCAGGCATGCCGCTGGTTTGTTTAGGGATGTCGCATCGAACCGCGCCCATTGAGGTTCGGGAGCGCCACGCCTTTCCGGCCGCGCGAATCGGCGAGGCCCTCGTGGCGCTGCACGATTATCAGGCCATCCGCGAAGCCGTGATGCTCCAGACGTGCGGTCGCCTCGAAATCTATGCCGAACTGGAAGACTACGAAGCGGGCGTCGGGCATTTACGCGCATTCCTGCAAAACTTCGGCCACGGCGCAATCGAATACGACATCGACTCGTATCTTTACACGCTGCTGGGCGCACAAGCGGTCGAACATCTCTTCCGTTTGACGACCGGGTTGGATTCGATGATGCTGGGCGAAGCAGAAATACTCGCGCAGATTAAAGCGGCGCACGCGCAAGCGCGCGAATCCCGTTCGCTAGGAAAGACGCTCGATCGCCTCTTTCGCGAAGCGCTCAGCGCCGGCAAAGCCGCACGGACTCAGACGACCATCGGCGACGAGTCAGCCTCCATCGCAACGGCGGCAATCTCGCTGGCAAAGGCCCGCATCGGATCTTTGCAAGGTCGCACGGTTGCGATCGTGGGCTCAGGCAAGATGGGCCGCACGGCAGCGAAACGTCTACGCGCGGAAGGCGCGCGTGACGTCGTCGTGACGAACCGCACGCTGCAAAACGCTCAAGCGTTGATCGAAGAATTGGGCTTCGGACAAGTGGCTGAAATGCGCGATCTGGTCGACGCAATAGCCGCTGCCGATCTGGTGCTGACGTCGACGGGCTCCTCCGAGTTCGTGCTCGATCGCTCGAACGTGCAACAAGGAATGCAGCGAAGGCCGGAGCGTCCGCTCTTCGTCGTCGACATCGCCGTTCCGCGCGACGTCGATCCCGCTGTGGCGCAGATTCCCAATGTAACGCTGGTCGACATCGATCAACTTGCCTCGACGATCGACCAGAAGCTGGAGATCCGGCGTTCCGCCATACCGCTCGTGGAAGAAATCGTAGGCGAATACGTCGAGCGGTTCCGGCAATGGTACCAAGCGCATCCTGCGCTGCCCGTTATCGCTTCCCTCACACAGAAAGCCGAGGCCGTTCGAGCGGCGGAATTGGATCGGCTTTTTGCCCGCTGTCCCGATCTTACGCCGCGCGAACGAATGCTCGTTACGGGCATGTCGTTGACGATCGTTTCGAAGTTGCTGCATACCGCCGTCACCAAAGTTCGCGAGCGGGCCGGCGAGAGCGATGAGGCGGCGCTCGCGCATGCACGGCTGCTCGACGAACTTTTCGAACTGGGCGTCGATCTCTAGCGAAGGTTTCGTTTCGATCGTCGGCGCCGGGCCGGGCGATCCCGGGCTGCTGACCTTACGCGCCGCGCGGGCGCTCCAATCGGCGAACGTCGTCCTATACGACGCCTTGGTAGATGAAGCGATCCTGGCATTTGCGCCGGAGTTCTGCGAAAAGATCTACGTCGGCAAGCGCGCCGGGGCGCACGCGATGGCTCAGCACCAGATTGAAACGCTGATGATCGAGCGTGCGCAAAACGGACAGCGCGTCGTCCGCCTCAAAGGCGGCGATCCGTTTCTATTCGGGCGAGGCGGTGAGGAAGCGCAGGCGCTGCGTGGGGCCGGCGTTCGCTTCGAGATCGTGCCCGGAATCACGTCGGCTCTCGCGGCGCCAGCGTACGCCGGCATTCCGGTAACGCATCGTGCGTACAACACCGCCGTGACCATCGCTACCGGGCACGAAGATCCGGCAAAGGCGCAGGCGACATTGGACTGGCGCGCGCTTTCCGGTACGCACCAGACCCTCGTGTTTTTGATGGCGGCCGGAAACCTGGAAGCGATTGTGCGCCACCTGTTGGATGCCGGCGTACCTGCCTGGCGAGATGCCGCCGTCGTCGAGCGCGGCACCCGCCCGGATCAACGCACGGTCGCGTCTTCGCTCGAGCGCATCGCAACCGAAACAAAGGCCGCGGGCATCGAAGCTCCGGCAGTCTTCATCGTTGGCGAGGTCGCCAAGCTGCGCGATCAGATTAACTGGTTCGAGCGCCTCCCGCTCTTCTCCAAACGCGTGCTCGTGACGCGTCCCGCGCATCAAAATGAGGAGTTTGCTCGCGCGTTACGCGATCTCGGAGCGCAACCGATACTCGCGCCGACGATTGAAACTGCGCCGCCGCACGACCCGACCGAAATCGCTCGCGGCGTCGATGCCGCCTGCAACGCGAACTGCGCCGTCTTCACCTCGCGCAACGGCGTGGATGTTTTCTTCACGGAACTCGGGCGGCGCAACTGCGACGCCCGCGCGTTGGGCGGCGTAAAGGTGGCGGCAATCGGCCCGAAGACTGCGCGGGCCCTCAAAGGCTACGGCATTGCGCCGGAAATCGTCCCCGATCGCTACATTAGCGAAGCGGTGGCGGAGGCGATTCGCGCAGCGCTGCCGCCGCAAAGCAAGATCGTTTTGTTCCGCGCTCGCGGAGCCCGGGACGCGCTTCGCGTTCTGTTGGCAGAATCGTACGACGTCGATGAATATAGCGCATACGACACTCGTTACGTTACCGATCCGCAGTTCGCGCAGAAAGTGGCGCGCAGCGACGTCATGACCTTCACCAGCGCCAGCACAGTGCAAGGATTCTTCCAACAGTTCGAGAGTCCGCAGGCCGCTTTGGCTGCGGCGATGGACAAAGTCGTGGCATGTATCGGCCCGATTACCGCTGGGGAGGCGACGCAGCGAGGTTTACACGTCGATGTTGTTGCGTCGGATTACACCGAAGAAGGTTTGCTGTGCGCGTTGCAGGCGCACTGCTCCTCGCCGGCGGCATAGCGCTTGCGGCGCGCCGCTTTGGCGCGCTCTCGCGAGGCGGCGCACTAGCCGCATGGGCCACCGGCTCGATCATTTTTGCGGCGGGAGGAATCCGATACACGGCGGTGCTGCTCAGCTTCTTCGTTTCATCCAGCGCGCTTTCGCGCTTGCATGGAAGGCATGAATCGCGCAACGCGGCGCAAGTCGGCGCCAACGGAGGAATCGCTGCTCTGTGCGCGGTGCTCGCCGCGATGACGAAATCCCAAGCGGCGAGCGCAGCGTTCGCCGGCGCGTGCGCCGCCGCCGCAGCCGACACCTGGGGCACCGAGATCGGAACGCTCTCTGCCGTGCCGCCGCGATCGATTCTTTCCTTTGAACGGATCGATGCGGGGCTCAGCGGCGGCGTGACGGCGGCCGGCATGCTCGCACAGTGCGCAGGGGCGCTGCTCGTCGCCGGCACGGCCGACTTCGCGGGCGTGGCTAGCTGGAAACCGGTGAGCTTGGCCGGAGTCTGCGGCGCACTGATCGACTCAATTCTTGGCGCGGGGCTGCAGGAATTGCGGTATTGCGATCGATGCCGGCGGCAATGCGAACGCGACGTGCACGCCTGCGGCTCCCCGACGCGCCGCGTTCGCGGCTATGCTTGGCTACGCAACGATGCAGTGAATGCGCTGGCCACGTTAAGCGGCGCCGCGATCGCGAGCGCGCTTAGATTGTAGCGGAAGCTCCGGCGCCGTAACGTCCTTCAAGGTACGGAATGATCTCGTCATCGTCGTCTAAGACGACGTCGCCGTCGACCATCACGGGAATCTCGCTCTGGCCGGAAATCTTCCGGACGATGTCCCGGTCCATGTGATTCGGCGGGACATTGACGACCTTGTAATCGAGCAGCAGGTCGGTCAGCTTGGACCGAACGCGCGCGCAGTAGCCGCACCACTCGGCTTGGTAGAGGACGATTCCGGTATCTCGCAAGCGGGTGCTCCTCTAAGGTAACGGGATGTCGGCGTAAACCGGCGTAGTCTTCATTCGTATGCAGGCAGTCGCGGGCACAGTGCCCGGAACGGACGGCGCACGGCTGCGAACGGCGTTCACGGCATCGCTGCTCGCCCACGCGTGTCTTCTTGCTTTGCTTCCCGCTTGGATGGCGCAGCAATCGGCCGGCTCGACGGCCATTGAAACGCTGTCATTCGCCCATCTCGCGCACATTCGCTTGGAGCGCCCGGCAGTGGCCAAGAGCGTGCCGGTCGCCATCCCGAAAACGACGCACCGAGAGCGCCGCATCACGTTTGCGCACGTGCGAGCGGAAATGTCCGTTTCCCGCAAGAGTAAACCGCGTCCAACGCCGCACGCCGGCTCTGCCGGTCTCCTCGCCGCGGCGCCCAAAGACGTGATGACGCAACAAACTGCGCCCGAGTTCGCGCAGCCTCCTCAAACGGCGGCTGTGCCTTCGCAGAACCGCGTTGCGCCGCAAGCCGCGACTCCTGCCCCGCAATCGTCAGTCTCCGATCGCGTAGTCGCCGGCACCGGCACGAACGATCGCGGCGGCGTTCTGCCGTTCGGCGCCGAGCAGTCTCCGGTGTTGGATCCTCGCGTGCTCGCGCACCTGAACGCGCTAAACGTGCGGGTAACGCTCGTCGTCACTGTCGGCGATGACGGCAAGACGAAGAGCGTTGCGTTTCATCCGCCGATCGATCCGAAGACGGAGCAGCGTATTCAATCCATTTTGGCGGACGCGGATTGGGATGCCGCCGTGTGCGGCGGCGGCGTGAGCTGCGAAGGCACCGCCACTATTAAACTCTAAACCCGACCGCTACAGCCCTACAGAATGGATTTGCCCAGACCCGAGCAGATCAGGCCAACCGCCAGCGCGGCGGTTTGATTGCGCGTATCGAGAATCGGGTTCACTTCCACCATCTCGATCGAGCCAAGTTTGCCCGACTCGGCGAGCATCTCCATCGCGAGATGGGCTTCGCGGTAGCTCAAGCCCCCTTTGACCGGCGTGCCGGTGCCGGGCGCTTCGCTCGGATCGATCGCGTCGAGATCGAAGGAGGCGTGAATCGCGCCGTCCGATGCGCCGGCGATGCGAATGGTCTCCTCCATCACGCGCGTCATGCCTAAACGATCGACGTCGCTCATCGTGAACGCGCGAACGCCGGAGCGGCGGAGGTTCTCTTTTTCATGTAAATCGATGTCGCGCAAGCCGATTTGCACGGTGCGCATGGGATCGGCATAGCCGTTCTGTAACGCAAACCAGAGCGGCATCCCGTGCACGTTGCCCGACGGAGAACTCTTCGGATCGTTGATGTCGCTGTGTGCATCGATCCAGACGACACCCGGAGCGCGCCCGCGGGCGTGCGTCAAACCCTCGAGCGTGCCCATGGCGATCGAATGGTCGCCGCCAAGCACGATCGGGAAGCCGCCCTCTTTCACGATACGCTCGACTTCCGAGGCGAGCGTCTTACAGACGTTCTCGATGACGTCGTAGTACTTGGCCGAATCGTTCTCTTGCGGAACCTCTTCACGGATCGGTACCACAAGGTTGCCGAGATCGTTCAATTCGCGGACTCCCAGCGCGTGCAAGCGCTCGTGCAAGCGTGCATAGCGCATCGCAAACGGCCCCATGTCAACGCCTCGCCGGCTCGCTCCAAGGTCCATCGGAACGCCGATCACGTCGGCGCGTGCGATCATGCCGGAATCTCTTCTGCGTTCTGGGCGGCGGCTTCATCGTCCGCACGCGCGACATCCTGTGCGTCGCGCGTCAGCACCGGCCTTGCCTCCATTCGGCTGACCGAGCCGGGAATAATATGCAAGAGCAGGACGCGGACAATGCCCGCAACCGGCACGGCGATGAACATGCCCAGCACGCCATAGAGCTCCCCGCCGATCAAAATTGCAAGCACCACGGCGCTCGGGGTCAGCTGGATCGTGCGGCTGACGATGTTTGGAGAAATGATGTGGCCTTCGGCCTGATTCGCAACGATGAAGACCACCGCGACCCAGATCGCTTCGTGCCAACCATTGGTGACCATCCCGATGGTGACGGCCGGAATGAATGCGATAACCGGACCGATATACGGGATCAGATCCAAGATGCCGGCCGCAGCGCCGATCAAAATTGCATAGGGTTCGTGGACCAAACTCAGGCCGATCGCAATCAGGGCGCCGACCGATGCACCGACCAGAAGCTGACCACGGATGAATCCCCCGATCACCTGCTCCAGTTCGGCGAGCAAGTCAAGCACCGAGTCCCGCCGCGCTTCCGGGATGAAGCCGATGAAGAACCGCTTGATGACCTCGGAGTCGTACAAAAGATAGGCAGCAAGGACCGGAATGACGACCATGGCGCCGATGAAGGCCGCAGTTCCGAGGATGACGGCGATAGCGTTGCTCGCTGCCTTAGCGCCGTGGGTCTGAATCCACGCAACGATTTCCTTGGGCAGCTTCGCAATCTCGTGCCGCACGGGCGCCGGCGCGTGCGCAATGATGGGATTGTTTGCGTTGTTGACCACGCCCTGAATGCGCGCCGAAAGCGCGGGCCAGTCGTGCACCAACGTGGTGACCTCGGCTCCCAGCGCCGGTATCAAGTAAGAGAGCCCTAAAACCACGAGTCCGATGATGGTGGCGTAAACAAGCAAGATGGCGATGATGAGCGGCAGGTGCTTGTTGAGCCAGCGAACGACGGGATAGATGAGGTAAGCGAAAAAGATCGCGCCGATGATGACCAGTACGATCGGACCGATCCGCTCCAAAAACCCGATAACGGAGCGAATGATCAGGAAGATCAAGACAAGCGAGAGCAGAGCCTTCCAAGAATAGTCCAGCCGCTGTGCGGTCAGCCAGCGATACGGTTCGGTCTCGACGCCACGTGCTGCGGCCATGCGCGATCCCGCGCGCTCTGCTTCAATCTCCGAACTGAGCAACGCGGCCCGCGCAGGCCAACGATACTTCGCGTAACGCGCGGCGAGTCTTGAACCCATGCGGACCACCGGGTGTATCGCTTGCAGCGGCCCGGCAGCATACCCATCATCCAAATCAATGAGAAAGAGCAAAAAACCGTGCCGGCGCGTAAGACGCTCGCTCCACGCGCGCGCCGTCGCGAGTTTGTCGCTTGAGTTGCGTTCGAGCGCAGCCAGCACTTCGTCATCGTCTTTGGCGCCTCGAACGATATCCGTGAAGTCGGCGTAACTCAAGCCCAGCGTGCGCAAAAGACTGCGATCCAGCGGGCTTTGCCCATACAAATAGTCGCCCAGCGTACCCGCAATTGCGGCGCGCGCCTTGTCGATCAGGCGGGGCAGCCATTTGATGCCGGCCAGTTCCTCCGACCAGCGGCGAGGATGCGCAACGCGCAAATCCGTGGCCTGCACGAACTCAGTATTCACGGGGCAAGAAGTCCATTAAACTCCGCACGGTACGAAGGAAGGGTTCGACCCGCACGCTAAGCGACTCTGCAATTGCATGCGGCGAACTATCATCGCTCTCGCCATTGCTCTGGTGTATACCGCTGCGCCGCTCTTTGGTAGCGCACAAACCGGTGTGCCGGCACCGCTTGCGCAACTGCAGGCGACGCTGACGAGCGCTGCGGTTCGGCTTCCCGCGCGCGTCGGCGTCGTGGTGGAGGATTTGCCGACGGGATACACGTCGTCGGTGCATCCGAATGCGGTAATGCCGGCCGCTTCCACGATCAAGATTCCGGTTATGGTCGAAGTGTTCGCGCAGATTGCGGCTGGCAAGTTTGATCTGAACCGTCCCGTCCAGCTCACGGCATCGGATCGCGATTGGGGATCCGGTACATTGGCCGGCTCGCCGACCGGCGCCGCGTTTCCGGTGTCGCAGTTGCTGACGCAGATGATTACGGTCAGCGACAACACCGCAGCGAACATGTTGATTCGCCTGGTTGGGCGCGCGAACATCAATGCGAAGATGACCGATCTGGGTTTGAATCACACCGCGTTAGCGGACTACATTCACACGGCGGAGTGGAGCGTGCGAACTTCACTGCGCACGACGCCGGCCGACATGGTGCGCTTGCTCAGCGACATGGCGAACCATCAACTGATCGACGAATGGTCTTCGCGCGAGATGATCGCCATTCTGGAGCAGCAGCAGATCAACACGCTGCTTCCCGAGCCGCTGCCCGCGATACCGATCGCACACAAAACGGGGTCGTTCGACGACACGCTCAACGACGTGGGGATCGTCTATGCGGCGTCCGATCCGTACGTCATCGCCGTGTTGACGACGGACTTACCGACGCTTTCGGCCGGACGCCGATTCATTCGCAGCGTTTCACGCGCGGCATATATCCACTTGCAGCAATTCGCACGCCTGCGATCCGACGACGGCGACGCGCCGCAAAGCGACAGCCTCCAAACGGCGCCCAACGCCGGGGATCAGACGCCGATATGGTCCACCCCCGCGCCCGACCTGCCTGCTCCGACAGCTTCGCCCTAACGCGCGGCGACCGCCCGTTCAGCGTAGGTGCGCGTGACCCACGACGCATAAGCCGGCTCTTTACCGCGGACCATGCGTTCATACCAATTGTGCAGTTGCGCTGTGATTGGGCCCATCCGTCCGTCGGCGACCGGGCGGCGATCGACCGACGATACGTGAACGACGCCGACAGCCGTTCCGGTGAAGAAGATCTCATCGGCGCCGTAGAGCTCGCTCCGATCGATCGCACGCTCGACGATGACGAGCCCGAATCGTTCGCGTGCCACGGTCAGGATCGCGCGGCGCGCGCATCCCTCCAGCACGTTCTGCGACGGATCGGGCGTATACAGCACGCCGCTCTTGACCATGAAGACGTTTTCTGCCGAACCCTCTGCCACATGACCGTCGTGCGAAAGCATGATCGCCTCATCGAACCCATTGGCAATTGCCTCGGATTTGGCTAGTGCGCTGTTGACGTAGAGGCCGGTGATCTTCGCGCGCGGCGGCGCTGCGGCGTCGTCGGCGCGCCGCCACGAACTGGTCCCGGCGCGCAGCCCTTCGTTTGCATCGAAGTATCGCGTGAACGGAATGGCAACGATCGCAAAGGTTTCCGGAACGTTGTGCAGCCGCACGCCGATGTCTTCGGCAGATTTGAAGATGCAGGGCCGCACGTAGACATCGACTTCGAAGCGATTTGCGGCGCAGAGCTGCGTGGTGATCCCGATGAGTTCGTCCGTCGAGTGCGGCAGCTCCATCAGTAAAATTTTGGCGGAGATCGCTAAGCGATCGAAGTGCTCGCGCAGCTGGACGAGGTACAGCTCGCGCTCATCCGGCACGTAGTAGCCGCGAATCCCTTCGAAGCAGCCCGTGCCGTATTGAAGGCCGTGCGTGAGCAGACCGACTTTCGCGTCGTCGTAGCGCCGGAATTCGCCGCCGGCATAGACCGTTGTCGCGCCCAAATCCACGCTGCACCTCCGGCGTCTGCTCACTCCTTTGGTCCTGCGGAACGGGGGCGCTCTCCTTGCAGGAGAACCTTCGGCGGTATGTTCGCGCGTCTGGTTGCCGTCGCGCTTGGCGTGTTGGTTGTGGCGGTTGCGGCGCCGAGCACGACGACGCTGCTGCCCACGGGTTGGGCGCTCGCGCCGGCGCAGCGACATGCCGCAACGGGGACGATGCCGCAGGGCATCGCGCTTTCGCCCGATGAGAGCACGCTCGCCATCGTCGAATCAGGCGCCGGAAAGCCCGCAGTGAGATTGCTTGACGCGGCTTCGCTGCAACCGCGCGACGTTATCGCGCTGTCCGGCGCTTTCGGATCGCCCGCCTGGCTGGACGGCTCGCATTTGCTGATCGCGGGCGCGAACGCCGATGCGTTGCTGCTGATCGACGTCCGCTCAAGGCGCGTGACGAGCATTCCGGCGGCGCGCGGCGCATGGCCGGCTGCGGTCGCGCTTTCACAAGACCACAGGCGCATCGCGTTGTGCGACGACGGCGATGGATCGATCGCTCTCGGCGATCTCCATGGATTTCATGAAGTCCCAATCGGTGCGCATCCGGGAGATGCCGTCTTCTCTGCGAACGGCAAACTGCTCTACGTTTCGCTTCGCGCCGGCCGAGAGGTTGTTGTCGTCGACGTCGCGTCAAAACGCGTGCGCACGCGCATCGCGGTCGGCCTTCACCCGAGCGCGCTTGCGATCTCCGCCAATGGCAAGAAGCTGTACGTCGCGGAGAGCGATGACGACGCCGTCGGCATCATCGATACGGATCGCAACGTACGAATTGCGGACGTCGCCGTAGGACGACCGCATCACTTCGGCGCTTCGCCGAACGCACTCGCGTTGCGCGCGTCCCGCCTTTTCGTTTCTCTCGGAGGCGCAAACTCGATCGCGCTCGTTCGTGGAAACAAACTGATTGGCCGTATGCCCGCAGGATGGTACCCTACCGGCGTTGCGGTCGATTCGCACGGCACGCTCTTCGTCAGCAATGGGAAGGGCGAAGGCGCCCCCGCCAATCCGCAGTTCGATCCCCGGCGCCGGGCGACGTATCGCACCGGCTACGTTGCGCTGATCACGGTAGGTTCCGTGCGTGCGCTCGTGCCTTCGGCTTCGTGGCAGGCCGCCGGATTTGCCGGTGCGCCGGTATGGAGTTCTCCGCCGCCGGATAAAACGATCGTTCGCGTGGGCGGGCCGATCCGCCACGTGATCTACGTCATCAAAGAAAACCGATCGTACGATCAAGTCTTGGGCGACGTGCGCGAGGCGAACGGCGACCCCCGCCTAGTATGGTTCGGACAAACCATCACGCCGAACCAGCATGCGCTGGCGACAAGATTCGGCGTCTTCGATAACGCCTATGCCGATGCGCAGGTCAGCGCCGACGGACACAATTGGGCCGACGCGGCGATGGCAAACGACTACGTCGAGCGTTACTGGCCCCTCAATTACGGAAACCGGCGTTCGCTGTACGATTTTCAGGACGGCGTGGGCGCGAACGTCCCGCATTCCGGCTATCTGTGGGATGCCGCGGCGCGAGCGCGGATCACCTATCGCGACTACGGCGAGGATACCGTCTCACCAAAGGCCGGCATCACCCTTTCGGTGACGGACCATCCCGCGCTCATCGGGCACTTCGATCCGTTTTACGTCGGATGGAATCTGCGGTACAACGACCTCGCACGCTTTACGGAATGGAAGCGCGAATTCGACGCGTTCGTGTCGCATCGCGACCTGCCGCAGCTGGAAATCATGTATTTGCCGAACGACCATACCGCCGGTTCCGCGCGCGGCTATCTCACGCCCGAAGCCTACGTGGCAACGAACGATCTTGCGCTGGGGCGGCTGGTCGATGCGGTTTCACATTCGCCGTACTGGCAATCCACGGCAATCTTCGCTCTGGAAGACGATGCACAGAACGGCCCGGACCACGTCAGCGATCAACGCTCCACTTTTTACCTGGCCAGTCCGTACGCGCGAGGAGGCGTTCAGCACGAGCGCTATTCCACCGTCAGCATCGTTCACACCATCGAGCTGCTCCTGGGCCTTGCACCGCTGTCGATCTACGACACAACGGCGCCGCCAATGTACGACGCATTTGCAACGACCCCGGCCAACGCTCGCCCCTTCGAGGCGATCGAGCCGCACGTCGACTTACACGCGGTCAACAGCCGGGCGGCATACGGTTCCAGCGTCAGCGAACGCTTTGACTTCACCCGCCCGGACGCCGTCGATCCCGGCGCGATGAACGCCATCTTGGCGCACGTCGTACACCGATGACGAGCGTCTCGCCGCCCGGAATGACGACGGGCGCTTCCGTTCTATCGATCCAAGGCGATCGGCGCCAAGAATTCGTCGACGAGCTGGCGACCGAAGAGCCGCTCGAGATGCGAGTGCGTTACGCCGGCAGAGAGTTCACTGCAGCGGTGACGATGCGCACGCCGGGAAACGACTTCGAACTCGCGGCCGGTTTCCTCATGGCCGAAGGCATGGTCGAAGGGCGCGATGCGGTTGCCGGCATCTCGTACTGCATCGATCCGGCGGTCGATGCAGCGCAGCGGTACAACATCGTCACGGTCGAGCTTCGTACGCTCAAAGCGGCGCAGGCCCGGCAACTGGAGCGGCATTTCACGATGACGAGCGCCTGCGGCATCTGCGGGAAAGCCAGCATCGAAGCTCTGTCGCTGCGGGCGCAGCGGCTTGCCGATCCGGTGCGCGTTCCGCTGGAGCGGATCGCCAGCTCTGCCGGAAAGATGCGCGAGGCGCAGCGCGTGTTCGCGTCCACGGGCGGCTTGCACGCCGCCGCACTCTTTGATGCCGGCGGCGAACTGCTCGCATTGCGTGAAGACGTCGGCAGGCACAACGCGCTCGACAAGCTTATCGGCTGGGCCCTGTTGCAAGGGCTTTTGCCGCTGCAGGGCTGCATCGCCGTGCTTTCCGGAAGAGCGAGTTACGAACTCGTGCAAAAATGTATCGTCGCCGCCGTTCCTATCGTCTGCGCCGTGTCCGCTCCGACAAGCCTTGCCGTGCAGCTCGCGCAGGACTTCGGCGTCACGCTCCTAGGATTCGTACGCGAAGGCCGCGCGAACGTTTACGCGGGCGCCGAACGCATCGCATTGCGCTGAAGAAAATCGCGCAATATCCGGTTGAACCGCGCCGGATGGTCTGCGTTGGCGACGTGGCCGGCGTCCTCCATGGTCACCAGTTCTGCTGCCGGTATTCCGCCCGCAAGTTCGCGTGCGAGCGCATCTCCGGCCACGCTATCGCGCGAACCACGTACGATCAGCGCAGGCACTCGGATCTCGGGCAGTTCAGAGCGATAATCCCCTAGCCACGTTGCACGAGTCGCTGCGATAAATGACTCCGGCGATTTGCACGCATACTGCTCGATCGTTTCATCGTGGCGTTCGCCCCGAGGCAATCCGAGCGCTTCGGCGCGCTCCAGTGCGAAGCGCCGCATGGTCCCCGCCGCGCGAACGGCGGCAATGATGCCGCCGACATACTCACTTGCGCTCGGGTACGCCGCGTATGCGCCTACCAGTGTAAGCGTGGCGATCCGCTCCCGCGACCGCCGGCAGAGTTCGAGCCCCACTGCTCCGCCCAAACTGCAGCCGACGAAGTGAAAACGATCGGCGTTCGCTGCGTCGGCAACTGCAAGGACATCTTCTGCGAAGCCCTCGCGGCTGATCTGCTCCGGCGAAGCTTCAGGCTTCGGCACGCCGTTGCCGCGCAGCTCGACCGCGAAGCAACGGTACGCATCGCCAAGATCGACGAGCTGCCGATCCCAAATCGCGGCGGTCGAACCAACGCCGTGAACGAAGATCACGGGATCGCCGCGCGATCCGCGACACCGCGCCGTCGCAATCATGCCGCACGTTGACGTTTCGTGCGCACGAATGCGAGCACGCCATCGAGCGGCCGGGCGTTCAAGATGTCGCCCGGTTCGAGTCCTGCGCGGCGCGCTTGGCTGAGCGCCAGCTCGATGTTTTGCAGGTCCGTGACGCCGTGTGCGTCGCTGTCGATGGCAAACGTGACGCCCATCGTCTTTGCGCGACGCGCAAGCTCCGCCGGAAGGTCGAGCCGGCGAATTTGCCCGTCGATCTCGAGTGCGGTGCCGGTGCGCGCTGCCGCCGCAAAAACGGCGTCATAGTCGAATTCATAGCCGCCGAAACCCTCCAGCGAGCGGCCCGTAGGGTGACCGATGATCGAAACGTAGGGATTTTCGCAGACCGCGATGAGCCTGCGCGTCATTTCATCCCGCGATTGGTTCACCGCGGAATGCACGCTTCCGACGACGATGTCGAGTTCCTGGAGGACGGCGTCAATGAAATCCATTCGTCCATCCGGCAAAATATCGACTTCGCTGCTGCAGAGAACTCGCACGCCGTAGCGCCTGCCGGCTTCGTCGATCTCACGACGCTGCTTGCGCAAGTCTTCAGGCGTCAATCCGTATCGCGCGCCGCGTCCCCACGAGTGGTCCGAGATCGCGTGATACTCGTAGCCGCGCGCCGCGGCGGCGGCAACCATCTCTTCCAAGCTCTGCCGGCCGTCGCTCCACGTGGTATGCATGTGGAAATCGCCGCGAAGCTTGCCGCTTTCGATGAGGAGCGGCAACGCCTGTTTGAGCGCAAGCTCGATTTCACCAATGCCGCTGCGCAACTCGGGAGGGATGTACTCCATGCCGAGCGCCTGGTACACTTCGGCCTCCTGGGAGCACGCGATCACGTCGCCGGTCGTCAGATTCAGAATGCCGTTCTCGCTGACGCGCAGCTCTTTGCGTGCGGCGTACTCACGGAATTGAATGTTGTGCTCGCGGCTGCCCGTGAAATGCTGAAGCAAATTGCCGTACAGGTGATCCGGCAAAACTCGCAGATCGATCTGCAACCCGTCTTGGAGCCAAACGCTGCCCTTGGTTGGGCCTTCCGCCAACACCGCACGCGCACGATTCCAGGCAACGAAGTATTCCACCACCGCGGCAGCCCGATCGCTGGTGCAGAGCAGATCGATGTCGCCGACGGTGGCTTCCGCGCGCCGCAAGCTGCCGGCGATGGACAGCCGCGCAAGGGGCGGTCCTGCTTGTAGATATTCGATCGCCTCGAGCGCAATCAAACGCGCGCGCCCCAGCGGCGTCCGGCGCTGCCGTCCGCGAAAAGCCAGCACGCCGCGCCGCAAGTTTTCGATCGTTTTGGGACCCATCCGCGGCGCAGATTGCAGCACGCCTGTGTCGATCGCCGTCTCCAAATCGGCAAGCGATCCGATGCCGAATTTCTCGTACAGCATGGCCGCAGTCTTGATGCCGACGCCCGGAACGCCCAACACTTCGAAGATCGTGGGCGGAAAACGTTCCTGCAGCGCCTCCAGCTGTGCGGCGGTGCCTGTCCGAACGATTTCCTCGATCGTCGCGGCCAGCGACTTTCCGATGCCGGGGAGCGCGATCAGTTCGCCTGCCGCAATCAAATCCGTGGCCGGCGCGGCGTTCTCGATTGCCGAGGCCGCGCGTTCGTAAGCGGTAAACTTGTAGAACGACTCGCCGGAAAGCTCCATGAGCGTCCTGATTCGCATCAGCGTCCGTGCGATCTCGGCGTTGGAGGGCACGCGTACCGGAGTTCGGCCGCGCGCGGCCGCATCCCGGCATGATCGTTTTGGAACCGCGTGCTATAGGCAGGCAGTGCTCCCCTTGAAGATGCGCGCGGCCGCTTTCGTGCGCGGCAACGCAACGATCGTTCCTCCCACCGATCTTTTGCTCGGCGAAGGTACCCTCGTCGCGCTTTCCTGCGATGGCGCGCTGCACGCTACCGTCTTAGCGCGGATGGCGGCGGGAATCGTGAAGGCATCGATGGGCGCGCTCTACATCTGCGGCTTCGATCCGCGTCTGCAGCCCGTGCAAGCCAAACGGCTGGCGGGCTTTGTCCCGCCGTTCTTAACGGCATCGGGCTTCCCTACGCTCGATCGCTACATCGAATACCGTGCCGCGCTCTGGGGATTGCCCCCCGCGCAGAGCATCGTGCGCGCTCGGCATTTGCGCGCACGCATACGCGACGTCGAAGATGCGTATGCCTTCCCCTTGATCGGCGCTCTACTCGCGAATCCCCCGCTGCTAGTGCTCGACCGGCCGCAGGCGGCGCACGCCGCGGGGATCGTTGCAGTCGCGAATTCGTGCGCAATACTTTCCACGCATTCCGGCGCGGCACAAGCCGATCGCTTCAGATCGGCGGCTCTCGCATGAAACATGGTGAAGCAACCGGCGCGGTCGTCAAGGCACGTCTGCGAACGCATGCCGGTTTCGCGGCATCCGCGATTGCAGGATGCGCGCTCGCAGGGGCTTTGCTCGCTCCCGCACAGATCTGCTCCGGCGCGATTCTGTTCGGCGCGCTCTGCGGAATCAGCGCGGCGTTGCTAAACCGGGATCCGGCGACGCGCGAACTGGAACTTTGCGAGCAGAGCGCTCCGCTCTATGGTCGAGAACTCGCGCGAGCCCGAGCGATCGTTCCGTGCGCGATCGCGCTTGCGGCGCTGCTCGCTTTTTGGCTGGCCACGCTCAGATTTTCCGTGCCCAGCGGCGCCTGCGTTACGCTTAGTTTCGCGGTGTGCGTCGCCGCGACGCTTACCGCTCTTTGCGCAACCCTACGCCGGGGGAGAAGCGCGGCGCTGTACGTCGCGCTTGCCGTCCTGCTGGCAACCGCGGCTCTCTCGATCCATTCGAACCGGTTGCCGGCGATGTTGCTTGCGGCGCTGCTGTACACCACGATCGCGTTCACCGCGCTGCGGCAGTACGGCGAAGCGCTCGCGCGCTACGATCCGATCGATCTCTAAACTGCTCTTCGACGTTGCTCAGGGTGACAATGTTCAAACTGGTTGAGGGGTTGCGATGGCAAGCCGCTCCAGAATGGCTCGATTGAACTGCGGCAGATCTTCGGGGGTGCGCGAGGTCACCCAATTCGTGTCCTGCACTACCGGCTGATCGCGATAGAGGCCGCCGGCATTCCGGATATCGTCCGCGATCGCGTGCACGCCGGTCAACTGACGGCCGCGGACGACCTGCGCCGATATCAGCACTTGCGGTCCGTGGCAAATCACGAACATCGGCTTCTTCACGCTATCGAACTCGCGCACGAGCCGCTGGACTTCCTTATTGGTTCGAATGTGATCCGGCGACGTGCCGCCGGGTATCAGCAGCGCATCGAAGTCATCGGCCGTGCAATCGGCGACGAGCTCTTCGGCCTTGACGCTGATGCCGTCGTCCAGCCCGCGCTTGCCGCGAATGCGCTGCCGCGAACGCTCGTCTACCCCCACAATCGTCACGATCGCGCCGGCCTCTTCGAGTGCGCGGCGGGGCTCCGTCAGTTCGGATTCTTCAAAGCCGTCGCCGAGCAGCGCGGCAATCCGTTTTCCTTCAACTGGTTGCATGCGTAGAAGGGTTCGCGCGCGTGAGCGCGGCTCCCGTTAGAGCGTTCCTCCAGTCTGCTGCACCGCCGCGCGGAGCAAATAGGCAAGCTCCACCTCGATCTTTCCGAGCGCATCGAGTATGGGGTCGTCGGCAAGGAGTTTAAGGGTCGGATTTCGGCGCGTCATATCGGCTTCGGGTACGGCGTGGCGGGGATTGATCTCCCGCATGTAGATCCGCGCATCGTAACGTATCGGCCCTTCGGGCAAAAAGTAGAGCGGATCGAGGCCGAACGCATACAGGTCGAGCGAAAGAATGGCGGTGCGCTGCAGAAACTCGATGGGCCGGCTGCGCAGGGTTCGCGTCAGGGCCGCCAGCGCGCTCACGCCTAGCCGGCACTCACCGGAAAGCACGCTTGCAAATTCCTTCTCCGTGATGCCGCACGCTTGCGCCAGCTGCTCGTCTGAAACGCCGCGCTCGAGCGCAAATTGCCGCAGACCGCGTGCAAACGCAAGGCCGCCGGCGGTGCCGGCACGTCCATCCCAGGCGGGCGTTTCGTGTTGCGTGCCTTCAGCCAAAGAGCCCCGCAATCAAACCGCCGTCGACGGCGATCGTCTGACCGGTGACGTATCGCGCCGGTTCGCCGCAGAGAAACGCCGCGAGCGGCGCGTACTCAGCGGGATCGGCAATACGGCCGATCGGCACTTCCGATGCCGCCCGCTTCAGCGAGCCCTCATCGGGATAAATTTCCCGCAGTCGATCCGTCAGAACGCGTCCGGTCGCGATCGCATTGACCGTAATGCCGTCGCGCGCGACGTCGAAAGAAAGCGTTTTCAATGCCGACACCAGCGCGGTGCGGAAAACGTTCGAAAGCGGCAGCGCGCGAATCGGCTGCTTGACCGACGTGGACGTCAGCGCCAGGATTCGGCCCCACTTGCGCGAGCGCATACCGTCGAGCACGCCGTCGATCAATTCGATGAAGGATCGCAGCGTCGATTGGTATCCGTCGTCCCAATCCTGCAAGCGCAATTCGCGATACGCGGTGGCCTTTGGGCCGCCGCCGTTCGCGACCAAAATTTCGACGTCGCCGAACGCCCGTGCAACGTCTTGCGCGAGTTTACGGGGCGCGCCGGCGGCATTCAAGTCAACGCTGAAACTTCGAGCTTCCACTGCGCCGCGCTGCAGCGCCTGCCCGACGACGTCTTCCAAAAGCTGCGTGCGCCGAGCCGCGACCGCAAGGCGCACGCCTTCGGCAGCCAGCGCGAGCGCGCACGCTTTGCCGATGCCCGAACTCGCGCCGGTCACCAGCGCCACGCGCCCGCGGATGCCAAGATCCATGCGGGCACTTTCGACGCCGAACCTTAGATTCTGGCGGCTTCGGGAACCTCGCGCTTCTCGTCGAGATCCAGAACGTCGAACCAGGTCACGACGTCCGGACGGCCCAGCTCTTCACGCATTTTGTTGAAGTAGGCCTCACTGTGGCTGCCGCGATCCGGATGCCAAGCATGCCGCTCGCGATTGAACGCTTCGATCTCTTCGGGCGATTTCTTAGCAAGGAACTCGCGCTGCACCCATTCGGCGATGCGCTCGTCGGTGCCGAGCTCCTTGACTTTTGCGGCGAACGTCGCGCCGTCCGTGCCCAAGAACTTGAACAGCGGCTTATCGTGCGGACAATCGTAGTCGTATTCCCCCAGCTTGCCCTCGTTGTAGGCTCGCGCTTTGTCTATCGTGCGCGCGAGCGACACGATGCCGAGCATCTTGTGCTTGGGGCTGCGGGGATAGTCTTTTGTCAAATCCATGCCTCACATAACCCGGCGCCGGTTGCATTAGCGGCAGCCGCTTTGTTATGATGCCGCAGTCGCCGGGACGGCCCTTCGAGCTGTACCCGAAGCGAGCCCATCCTTGAATAAGGAGCTGCCCGCATGCCCCTGACCAAAGAGCAGAAGGCCGAAATCGCGGCCAAATACGGAAAGTCCGAGCACGATACCGGCTCGGCGGAAGTCCAGATCGCCATTTTGACTGCGTCGATCAATCAGTTGACCGAGCACTTGAAAGTTCACCGCAAGGACCATCACAGCCGCCGCGGTTTGCTGCTTCAGGTCGGACAGCGCAGGCGCCTACTCAGTTACCTTCAGCGCAAGGATCTCGAAGGCTATCGTTCGCTGATCGCCGATTTGGGCTTGCGCCGCTAGTCAGCTTCCGGCTTTGCGCTTGGCGGCTCGGCGCACCGCTGCCTTGATGGCGCCCGTCCCCATTCCGTAATGCTCGATCAGCTCCGCCGGATCGCCGGACTGGCCAAACTGGTCGCGCACGCCGATGAATTCGATCGGCGTAGGCCGATGCTGCGCCAGAACCTCTGCGACGCACGACCCCATGCCGCCGGCGATTTGATGCTCTTCAACGGTCACCACGGCGCCGCAACGCTCGGCAGCGGCAAGGACGGCTGTTTCATCCATCGGCTTGATCGTGTGATTGTTGAGCACCAGAACGTCGAGGCCCTCACGCGCGAGTTGATCCGCTGCCACTAAAGCATTGTAAACCAATATCCCGCACGCCACGATCGCGACGTCGGAGCCTTCACGGAAGATCTGCGCTTTGCCGATTTCATAAGGCGTTTGCGACGTCGTCACGATCGGCGATTTCTCGCGGCCGAACCGCAGGTAGACCGGCCCTTCCATCTGCGCCGCCGCCAAGGTGGCGGCCTTGGTCTGCACTGCATCGCACGGCACGAGCACCGTCATGTGCGGGATGCAGCGCATGATCGCGATATCTTCGATCGCTTGATGCGTGGCGCCGTCCGGCCCGACGGAAACGCCGGCATGGGCGCCCGCAATCTTGACGTTGGTCTCGTTGAGCGCCATGGTCGTGCGGACTTGCTCCCAAGAACGGCCCGGATTGAACATTGCGTAGCTCTGCAATGAACGGAACCTTTCCGGCGCTCGCCAATCCCGCCGCCATCGCCACCAGCAATTGCTCCGAGACGCCGATCTCGATGTATTGCTGGGGACACGCTTCTTTGAACGCGAGCATGCGCGTCGACTCCGAAAGGTCCGCGCAAATTCCAAGCACATTGCGATCGCGCTTTCCCGCCTCGACGAGTCCCTCGCCGAAGCCGTTGCGCGTAGGAACCTGTTTGACGCTTTTGGGGTCGTCAAGCGGCGCCAGCGCGAGTGATTGCGGGCCGCCCAGGACGCCGGCGCTAGCCACGGCTTGCCACGATCCGGGTCCGCGCATCCTCGAGTTCTTGCAGCGCTTGAGCCGCTTGATCCTTATTCGGCGGCTTGCCGTGCCACGTGTAATCACCTTCCATGTACGAAACGCCTTTGCCAGGCAACGTGTGCGCGATGATGACGCTGGGCTTTCCCGTTACTTCCTTCGCGCGATCGATCGTCTGCAGAAATGCCGCAATGTCGTTGCCGTCGCACTCGAAGACTTCCCAGTTGAAGCTGCGGTATTTATCGGCGAGCGGCTGCAGCGGCATCACGTCCTCGGTACTGCCGTCGATCTGGATGAAATTGCGATCGATGATGTTGATCAGGTTGTCCAAACCGAATTTGGCCGCCGTCAACACCGCTTCCCAATGCAGGCCGCATTGATGTTCCGCATCCGACGTCACGACGTAGACTCGCCAGGTCTTGCCGTCCATTTTCGCTGCCAACGCCATGCCCGTGCCCTGCGCCAGCCCTTCACCAAGCGGACCCGACGTCGTTTCCAGTGCCGGCAATCGCACGCGCTCGGGATGCCCTTGCAGCCGCGTTCCGAACTTTCGTAAGGTCAGCAACTCTTCGGTAGGAAAATATCCGGCGTCGGCCATCGCGCTATAACGCACGGGCGCAATGTGCCCGCACGAGAGCAGCAGACGATCGCGATCGTTCCAGTCCGGCCTGCGCGGATCGTGACGCAGTACGCGCCGGTATAAGGCGGTGAAGATATCGGCCATGTCCAGCGGACCGGCTGAGTGCCCTGAACCAGCGGCCAGCAGCGATCGAATGATTCCTTGACGGACCAGGTTGGCGTGTTCTTGCAGTTCCAGCAGGTCGGCCGGCGAGATCGCTTCGGGCATATCGCTCGTAGATACCGGACTCGGGCCGCGCGCCCTTTTTAACGTCAGCTCTACGCGGCTGGAAGACGGATCGAGAAAACGGGGCCGTCGTTCGCGTTCTTGACGGACGCGGCGCCGCCGTGCGCTTCTGCGATCCAGCGGACGATGGCAAGTCCCAGTCCGCTGCCTTCGCCGTCGGCGCTTAGGCGATAGAAACGTTCGAAGATGCGCTCTTGTGCTTCTGCCGCAATCGGCTCGCCATCATTGGCGACCGTGACTTCGATGGTTCGCGCATTATGCTGGAAAAGCACCGTCACCATCGATTTCGCATGGCGAACCGCATTCGCAAGCAAATTGCGCGCGAGCTCGCGCAGGCGCCGTTCGTCGCCGTCAACGAACGCGTGCGTGGACTGCACGCGCAGGGCGACGGCGCGCTCGCCCGCTGCAGATCGAAAATCGTCCGCAACATGCTCGAATATCTCGGCGAGATCCACTCGCTCACGATGCAGAAGCGCCGGGCCGGCATTCCGCGCGAGGGTCAAAAGTTCACCGACGAGTTCCGACGCGTCGAGCGATTCGCGAACGATCCGGTCAAGGGCGGATGCGACCGGCGGTGCGGCTTGCGGCCGCGCCGCCTGGGCTACCGCGGCGATGGTCGCGAGCGGCGAGCGCAGCTCATGAGCGGCGTCGGCTGCAAAGGCGCGTTCCCGCTCGCGTGAAGTTATCAGCGGTGAGAGCGATGCGCGGGCGAGCCACCACGACGCCATTCCCACAATCGCCAACAACGGGAGATCGAAAGCGACGATCGTCAAGGCAACGCGCGCCATCGCGGCGTGATAAGCGCGCGATCCTTCAGGGGTCGCCAGCGCAGGCAGCAGCAACGCGGCATACTCGCGGGCGAGAAAGAGATATGCGCCGCCGCTCAGCGCCGCTAGGACGATCGCAAAGACGAGCAGATAGCGCGCCGCAAGGCGCGCTACGAGGCTCGGAATTTGTATCCGACCCCCCACACGGTTGCGATGACGTTCGGCGCACCGGCGCGCTTGAGCTTGTTGCGCAGCTGACTGACGTACACGTCGACGATGTTGCTGGAACCCTCGAAATCGTACGCCCAAAGGCGTTCCAGCAGACGTTCCCGCGAGAGCGTAATGCCGGCGTTGCGCATCAATAATTCCAGCATACGGAACTCCGTGGCGCGCAATTCCAGGGGACGTCCGTGGCAGCGCGCCGCTCGTCCGGCGAGATCGAGTTCGACGGGCCCGCTGCGCAAAATCTGCCCAAGCGGTGTCTGCGGGCGCCGAAGCAACGCACGCAAACGCGCAAAGAGTTCTTCTTCCACGAACGGCTTGATCAGATAATCGTCGGCGCCGCAGTCAAGACCCTGCACGCGATCTTCGACCGCGTCGCGCGCCGTCAGCATGAGCAGCGGCGTGTGCACGCCTTCCGCCCGCGCCGCCGCCGCGACGGAGAACCCGTCTCTGTGCGGCAGCACGACATCGACAATTGCGGCCTCGTAGCATTGCCGCAACAAAAAATCCAATCCGACCTCACCGTCGGGCGCGATGTCCACGGCATACTTTTGCCGCTCCAGCATCGTTCGCAGGGCGCCCGCTACCGAAGCGTTGTCCTCGATGACCAATATCCGCACGATTCGTTTACAGGTTCGGCGGCCAGGGGAACCCTACCGTCAATGCGGCGCCAAAAAGGCTGCCGCCGCCGATGGGATGCACTTGCTGCACCAGCAAACGGGCGTGCGGCGTAATCGCAAAGGCGGCATAGTAGACGAAGTCCCGCGTAACGAACGGCGAGGCGGTGGCATCATAACGGATGCCGGCATAAAAATGCGGTGACGGATAGTACTTGATGCGAAGGTACCCGCCGCTGCTGCCGACGCGCGTTCCGAATCCGTCGGCATTATCGTCGGCGCCCCACCATTGCTCCGCTTGGATGTCCAATTTTTTGTAGCGCAGGTGCGAGAGCACGCCCGTGCGCCGATAAGCGTCAACGAAGCTGCGCCGGCCGGTAGGAGCGATCGATCGGGCTCCATCGATGAATTCTCCGCCGGCTTCAAATCCCGCCGCGATCGTCGTGCGGGCGAACAGTCCGACTTCCGGTCGTTGAGCCGACGTTTTCTCACCGGTCGCAAGCGGTTTGCCGCCGTATGCGGCGCCTTGATACTCTCCCAGATCCGCCAGCGCATCGAAGCGCACCGCGCCGACCGTTTGTTCGAGCTGGAACCCCCAGCGCGGCGACGACAGCGGCAGATCGTTCAAACCGACGTGCGCTCCGTAATACCCGTACGGCGCTAAATCATCTAAACGTTGCGCCGGGGACTGCGCGAGCGGCAGCTCGATCAATCCCAGGCGATAGAGCGATCGCGTATGCGCGTCGTATGTGGCGAGGTATCCGAGAAAGAGGGCAGAGGGACCGCCGCCGGCGCCTAAGTTGTAATGGAGAAACGCCGTGAGGGCGCCCACGTCCGCATTTGAAAGCAGAGCTGCGCCCCCAGAAAAGCGCCGGCTGCCCGCAGCCGGCTGCTGCTCGTACTCCATTTGATAGCGGACCGCAAGGCCGGTAGTGCCATGCTTGCGCAGCGGCAGCCGGTAACCGTGCTCGCGAAAATACGCACCGAATGCGTTCAGTTCGGGAATAACGGAATGGCATGCGCCGCACTGCAAGCGGTAGCGCTGCGCAAAGAGCGGGATCGCCTGCGCGGGCACACAAGGCTGCGCGGCGGCGAGGGCGACCGCCAACGAAAGCGACGCGGCGCAACGATCCCTAGCGCGCAACGATCGCTGCCCGCATCGGTGAGCCGTAGTGGAAGAAGCACCCGAACAGATACGTCCCGGGAAGATCGACGTGGATGGTTTGGGATGTGCCGCCCGCCGCAAGCGTTCCGCTGCTCCAGCGATCGGAAAGCTTTGCACCGGCCTGAACCTGGGCACCCGCATCGAACGGCGATCCCGCGGGGAATTGCGACGCGCCGGCGATCAGCGTCGCCGTGTGCGAAAAACCGTCGCTGTTGTGAAAGCGGATCGTGCTGCCGACAGCAACGTTGGTCACCGCCGGCGCGTAACCGCCGCTCAGACCCGCCGATATGCGCGTAGCGGCATGCAGCGTGAGGTTAACGTCCACCGTCGCGGAATCGCCGCCGCCCCCGCCGCCTACCGAGGCCGGTATTCCGCCGGCGGTGCACCCTGCGGCGAGCAACAGCGCCGCAAAGGCAACCGCGCTCAGGACGTGAGCGCGCGCCATTGCTGCTTCACCCGTGCGATCAAGAGATCGTCGAGATGGGTCGAGGCGAGCATCGTCTGATGCAGCCGGCCGCGAGCGTCCAACAGATAGACGAACGTCGTATGCACGTCAGCGTATCCGTCGCGGCCGCGACGCGCGATCACGCCGAATGCGTTCATGACGGCGTGCACGTCGGCAGTTCTCCCGCCCGCAACTTTCCACGTGTTCGGATCCGCGTTTAACGTTCGCGCGAGGTGGCGCATCGTCGCCGGAGAGTCGCGTTCCGGATCGAGCGTCACGGTCAACAAGCGCAGCTTGATGCGCCCAGCTTTCACGATCTGCGCGATGCGCGCGAATTGGCCGTCGATGAGCGGACATGCGTCGGTGCAGTGCGCGGAAACGAACACCACCGCCAGCGGCGTTCCGCGCAACGACTGCACGGTGAATGCCCGACCGTTTTGGTCGATCAACTGGGGCTGCACGCCGCGCGCATGTGCGGGGGCGGCGAGCGCGGTGCAGAGCAGCACCACGCTCGCGATCGCTCGACGCATTTAGTATCCGCCGCCGCCCGAATTGCCCGGCGCCGGAGTCGCTTGCGGACCCGGTGTCGCCGACGAACTCACCTGCAAGACGTCGCGCATGCTGTTGGTATCCGGATAGTGGAATGCGCAGCCGATGTAGTACGTCCCGGGGTTTGAAAGCTTCACCGAAACGGTGCTGCCGGGTGCAACGGCGCCGCTCTGATATCCGACTCCCAACACGCCGTTGCCCGCAGGCGAGGTGGAGAGCGTCGGATTGACGGGGAACCCGGTCGTACTGAGCACGTTTAGCGTGTGCGGCGTTCCCGAGGAAAGGTTCTTTAATGTCACAACCGTGCCCGGCGGGAACGCAAGCGATTGCGAATACACGCTTTGCGTGTAGCCGCCGATCTTTCCGAAATGCGGATCGTTGACCACGCCGATCGCACCGTCGGGCAGCGCAAAACCAATCGTCATCGCGCCAACGCCCGGAGGAGGCGTCGCGCCGCCGCTTCCGCCGCCGGCGTTGCTGCCGCCCGGCGTGAATCCGCTGCCGGAACCACCGCCTCCGCCGCACGCGGCGAGTGATGCGGCAATGAGGGCCGCCGCCGCCATGCCGACAAATCGTCTGTCCATGAATTCTCCCTTTACGAGAAAGAGTGAGCTGACGGACAGCCTAGAGCGGGAAGATGAAAAAAGTTTAAATGTTGATCGCGTCTCGCATCGCGATGGCGAGATTTCGCAATGCGGGATCGCCGTTGGGATCGTCGACGACGCGCTGGAATGCGGAACGGGCTTCGGACCGATTCCCCTGCCGCAGAAGGATCGTCGCGAGCGCAAAGCGCGCTCGCGCATAATTCGGCGCCAGATCGAGCGCCATACTGAACTCGTGCGCGGCGGATGCGTATTTGCCGAGCTTCGTTTGCGCAAGCCCGAGATCGTAGTGCGCGACCGCATAGCGGGGATCGACGCTGAGCAGCCGTCCGAAATCGGCTTCCGCAGCGGCATTCGCCCCGCTATTGAGTGCGACGATCCCACGGGAATAGAGCGCTCTGGCCGAATCCGGCGCCGCCGCGACGAAACGATCCGCAACCGCACGTGCCTCAGCGAGATCGTGCCTGGCAAGATCGACGGCCACCAAATTTGCCATCGCGGCGAGAAATCCGGGATCGCCCGCGATTGCCGACCGAAACTGCGCGGCAGCGTTTTCCAGGCGCTGCAGATTCGCATATGCGATGCCGAGATCGTAATGTGCCGTTGAAGCTTGCGGTTCGGGCGGCCGCAGTGAAACGATACGTTCGAACTCCGCAGCGCCTTGCGTCCACTGCGCATGGCGCAGATCGTTGATTCCGAGCGTAAAACGTTCCTGAATTTCGCGGCGGACGGCCAGCGCCCGGAGCTCCGGCACACTCGTCGTTCGCGGAACCGGCCGCGGAGTCGAATAGGTTTGCGCGCCGCACTGCGCGGCGGCGCTCGCGAAGAAGAGCAACGCGATTACGGGCGGCCGCAAGGTCACGGTCTACGGCGCAGCCGGCAATTCGGCGTCCTGCCACCGCCCGGCGGAAGCAGCCTGCTCCGGCTTGCAGTCCCAGCCTTTGCGCCCGCTTTCCGTGATCGGGCCCAGCAAGGCAGGCGCTGCCGAAGGCTGCAGCGCGCCGTCGAGCATTGCCTGGAGGGTTGCTGCGCCCGCGAAGCCTCCGGCCGTGAGCGCGGCGCTTGCCGCGAGCAGACCTGCGAGGAGGAGCGATGCGCCTAGCCGCGTTGACACCGCTTCAATTATAGCCGAATCTCTGAAGAATCCGTGAAAATGCGGCTTGCAGCAGTGCTGCTGTTCGGGTGCATGCTGGGGGCGAATTCGCCCTCCCCATTGCTGACCGGTTCGGTACGCGATCAGTACGGAGATCCGATCGCGGGCGCCGACGTCTCGGCCCTCGGACGTCACACGTTGACTGACGAAACGGGAACGTTTGCGCTGCCGGTGGCCGGCGCGCACAGCGTCACGATCGCGTGCGCGTATTGCGCAACGCTGGTGATTCCCGTCCGGCCGAATTCTGCCGTCGTTGCGATCGTGCGCCGCTATTCGGCGCTTTCGCAATCGGCTCCGACGGAGAGAGACCTCGCCGCGGTGCCGTACGCGCATGCCGAGTCGGTTCTTTCTTTGGTGCCGTTTATCGTATTGAGCGCCGGATCGCGCGGCATTCCGGGGGGACGCGTTTCGGACCACGGCGCTTCACCCCAAGGTTCGCTGCTGATCGACGATGGAATTACCAATTACGACATCACGTCGAACGCTTCGCCTTTCGCCGTGTTTCCGTCCTACGCCGCAAATCAGGCGCAAATGCGCGGCCCCGCCGATGCCTTCTTGTATGGAGATCAAGCTTCCGGTGGGATCGCTTCCGTGCAGACGCGGCCTGCAAGCGGAAGCAGCGGTGAAGCGTTGGCCGGAAGCAGTGCGGCGTTCGGCCTCGCGCAGAACAACGATCGCTATTCGGCTTTTGCCGGAGCGGCGAACGATGCCGGTGACCGGCGCCAACGGATCGACGCGTCCTTCATGCAGGCCGGGGGTAGCGACAGCCTGACGGCGACGACGATCGCTTCGCACGAAGATTCCGTTTCCGACGCAGGCTTTTCAACCGGATTCACCGGCATCCGGTTCGATTACGATCTGCAGCGCGCGGTACGCACGCACGCGTCGTTCACCGCCGACCGAGCGGGGTACGATGCGAATAACGCACCGGTCGATGCGGCCTGGAGCGATGTCGACGCGCGCTTCGGCGTCGTCACCAATGCTCGCGTTCGCACATTTTTCGATGCCGGATACCGCTTGTCGAACGGGTTTTACGAAGCGTTCTATGCCGGGATCCCGCGCGTCGCAGGTACCATCGCAACGGCAAGCGCCGATGCAGGCGCGATCGTTCAAAGCGATCGCTACGCGCTGCGCGCCGGGGCCGGGATTTTCAGCATATCGTATGACGGCGGCGCGTACGGCTATCGGATTCCGCTCTCGGCCACCATCTTCGTGCCGTCGCTTTCCGCTTCGTACGCGCTCGGATCGCAGTGGAACGTATCCGTCGATGCCGCCGGCTCGTTCCGGTTGCCGACGCTCGTCCAGGCTTATGCGAGCCGCGAGCCTTCACCGGATAACGCTTTGCCCGTGGATCGCAATGCCGCCCTCATCGCCACGATCCTGTACAGCGATTTGCGTCGTTTCCGCGCCGGCGCCACGCTTCTGGACCAGCACACTTCGGGCGCGCACAACGGATCGCGCGACGGAATCGGCGCACTTCTCGGCTGGCAAATAGCGCCGCTGCTCGCGCTGCGCACGTGGATCTACCGTTTCGAGGAAAGCACGCCGGCATTTGGTCCGCAGCCTGCCGGCTTCCCGCGTCCGGTTACGGCTGCTTCGGTGTGGCTGACGTATGAAAACGTCGGCGGCTTGCGGGCCGACGCGCTGTACCGTCAAGACTTGCTGGATTTTTCAGCGGACCCGCACGTCGATGCGTCGGTGAGCGGGCCCGCGTCGCCGGCGTTGCGCTGGTTTGTATCCACGGAGAAATGGCGCGGGCAGCGCTCATTCAGCGCCGGCTTACGCGCGGCTTCGCCGTGACGCTAGGATCTACGGCGCCGCTTTCACCGTTACCGTGCCGTCCATATTGTAGTGATAGATGCACGTATAGCGATACGTTCCAGCCTTTTCAAAGACGTGCGTCCACCGCTTTCCCGGCTGCATGTCGCCGGAGTCGAACGACTTGTCCGCGGCAGTGACGGTGTGCGCGACGTTGTCCTCATTGACGAATTCGACGGCTTGCCCCGCCGTAATGGTGACGTTCGCAGGCGAAAACGCAAAATTTGAGATGTGCACGACGACCCCAGGGGAAGGCTGCGGTGAGGGCGTGGTGGCCGATGCGGCACGCAATGCCGGCACGCCGGCCAAGACGATCGCCGCCACGAGAGTCGCCAAAAAGCTGTCTTTCATAGCAGAAGCGTACCACGCAATGCGTGAAAAAACCCTGAAACGCTAGTATCCCGCCGCTAAACCCGAAGGCCCGCGCGGATCCGTCCCTCCGAATCGGATTCCGGTGCGCGGATCCACGACAATCGCCTGCGCCGAGCCCCACGATCCCCTCTCGACGAGCCGGTACCCCATGTGCTCCAGTGCGGTGCGAACATCGACGCTCAACGCGCCTGCCTCATACTCCAGCTGATCCGGCAGCCATTGCATGTGGATGCGTTTTGCGTCCACCGCATCTTGCACGTTCATGCCGTACTCGATCACGTTTTGCAAGGTCGCCAGCACGATCGTCATGATCCGCGAACCGCCCGGGCTCCCAGTGACCATGAACAGCTTGCCGCCCTTCGTAACGATCGTCGGAGTCATTGAAGAAAGCGGACGTTTGCGCGGGGCGATCGCGTTGCGGCTTCCTTGAACGAGCCCATACATGTTCGGCACGCCGGCCTTGCTGGTGAAATCATCCATTTCGTCGTTGAGAAAGAAGCCCGTGCTTCCCGCAATGACGCCGGCGCCGAACCAGTCGTTGATCGTGTACGTGAGCGCTGCGGCATTGCCGAAGCGATCGACGACCGATAGATGCGTCGTCGTCGCACCTTCGCGTATGGGCCCAAGACCGGGATGCACGTCTTCCGACGGCGTCGCGCGATCGGGCAAGATGCCGGCCCGCAGGTGCGCCAAGTATGCCGGCGCGAGCAGCTGCGCCACGGGGTTACGCACGAAGGCCGGGTCTCCGAGATACGTGTTCCGGTCCGCGTACGCGCGCCGCTCAGCCTCAACGGCGTAGTGCGCACTGCGCACGCTGTTCCAGCCCCACGCGCGCATCGGATAACCCTCGATGATTCCGAGAATCTCGCAGAGCGTCACGCCGCCGGAACTCGGCGGCGGAGCGGAGCTGATGGTGTAGCCGCGGTAGGCGCAATGGAGCGGCTGCTGCTCGCCGACGCGATACGACGCGAAATCGTGCAGCGACAAGATTCCGCCGTGCGCGCGGCTGGCGGCAACGATCGCCGCAGCGATCGGACCGCGATAAAACGCGGCAGCGCCGCCTTGAGCGATGCGGCGCAGCGTTTGCGCGAGCTGCGGCTGCACGATCAGGTCTCCTGGGCGCGGAAGTCGTCCGCGCGGCATGAAAATCGTCCGCACGTTGCGCGCCGAAAACGTGAACGCGCCGCCGGCGCCGCGCGCCGCGCCGGCAAAGATCGCCGCGTCTCCGGCGCGCAAGCGATACCCGCGCGCGGCCAGCGCGATAGCCGGGGCCATCAGTTGCGCGCGCGGCAGCGTGGCGAATTCCGATCGCGCTTGCTCCAATCCGAGCACCGTCCCCGGAACTCCCACGGCAAGATAGCCTTTGGTGCTTGCCTGCGGGATCACGTTGCCGTTCCGATCGAGATACATGCGAGGCGTCGCGCGCAACGGCGCCTGCTCGCGAAAGTCGATGAATCGTTCTCGCCCATCGCGCAGGCGGACGAGCATGAAGCCGCCCCCGCCGATGTTTCCGCAACACGGGTCGACGACGGCGAGCGCATAGGCCGCGGCGATGGCGGCATCGACCGCGTTGCCGCCGCGCCGCAGGATCGCAAGGCCCGCGAGCGTGGCATCGTGCTGCTCGGTCACCACCATCGCATGGGGCGCGCTCGCCGGCGCGACGCCGGCAAAAAGTGCCGCTCCGCAAAGCAGGGCTATCGCCGCGAGCGCCTTGGCGCCAGCCAGGTTGCCCGCTGCCCTTTCCCGAACCCGGCGCCTTTGTAAGAAACGCAAGAATCTAAAGAACATCTAGGAGATATTGTGCCTGATTCCGTCTCGTTTGAGATCGGCGGGCGCACGATGACCATCGAAACCGGCGAGCTCGCGAAGCAAGCAAACGGCTCCGCGCTGGTTCGCTATGGCGATCAAAACGTCGTGCTTTGCGCCGTCACTGCCTCCGAGTCACCTCGTGAAGGCATCGATTTTTTTCCACTCACCTGCGATTTCGAAGAGAAGATGTACGCCGCCGGAAAGATTCCGGGTGGATACATCAAGCGCGAAGGTCGTCCTCCCGAGCACGCAATCTTAAGTTCACGCCAGATCGACCGGCCGATTCGCCCGCTGTTTCCGGACGGCTTCCGCAACGACGTGCAAGTGGTCGCAACGGTGTTGTCGATCGACCCCGAACTCGATGCCGACGTCCTTGGCGTCTGCGCTGCGGGCGCGGCGCTTGCGCTTTCGGATATTCCGTTCGAAAAGACGGTTGCCGCTGTACGAGTGGGCCGCGACGACGGGCGGTACGTCTGCAATCCGCCGCTATCCCAATACGAAGCCGGCGGCATGGAGATCGTGATTGCGGGCACCGCGGACGCCGTCATGATGGTTGAAGGCAGCGGAAACGAAATCACCGAGGAAGACTTTTTGGGCGCGGTCGAGTTCGGCCACGAGCAGATCAAGGCGATCATCGCGCAGATCGAAACGCTCGTCGGCAAAGCCGGAAAACCGAAACGGGCCTATCCCATCCAGTCGATCGATCCCCAGCTCCAGGCGTGGATGCGCGAAGCGTTCCGCGACGACGTCGCTAAAGGCATGCGCGTTGCGGACAAGCTGGAGCGCGAGAGCGCACTCTCCAAGCTGAACCGGGAAGCGGCGCTTGCGCGGCTTGGCGACGGCCATCCGGAACTGTACGCGCGCCTTTCGGATCCGTCGATCAAAGACTTCGAAAAGATTCTCAAGGCGATGCAGGAGGACGAGCTGCGCACGATGGTCGTGGACGAAAACGTTCGTCCGGACGGCCGCAAAGCCGATGAGATCCGGTCCATTTGGTGCAAGGTGCACTACGTTCCCCGCGTCCACGGCTCAGCGATCTTCACGCGCGGCCAGACGCAAGTCTTCAGCGCTGCGACGCTGGGCTCGATCAGCGATGCGCAGAGACTCGACGGCATCGTGGATCTGCCGGACAAACGCTACATGCATTTTTACAACTTCCCGCCGTACTCAACGGGGGAAACCAGGCCGATGCGCGGACCCGGCCGCCGCGAGATCGGGCACGGAAATTTGGCGGAGCGCGCGCTCGTGCCGGTGCTGCCGCAGAAGGAAGAGTTCCCCTACACCCTGCGGGTGATCAGCGAAGTGCTCGAATCGAACGGTTCTTCATCGATGGCTTCGGTGTGCGGCAGCACGCTCGCGCTGATGGACGCCGGCGTGCCGATTCGCGAGCACGTCGCGGGCGTCGCGATGGGCTTGATTCTCAGAGGCAAGGACTACGCGATCCTCACCGACATCCAAGGTATGGAAGACGCTTTGGGCGAGATGGATTTTAAGGTGGCCGGCACCAAAAAAGGCATCACGGCCATTCAGATGGACATCAAAGTTGCGGGCATCACGGTGGAGATCATGCGCGATGCGATGGCGCAAGCGCGCAAGTCCCGCTTCTTCATCATCGACAAGCTCGCCGAAACGATCGCGCAGCCGCGCAGCGAACTGAGCAAGTTCGCGCCGCGCATGATCGTCGTGCAGATCGATCCGGCGAAGATCAAAGACGTCATCGGTCCCGGCGGCAAGATCATCAACAAGATCATCGAGGAAACCGGCGTCGAAAAGATCGACATCGAAGACGACGGGAAGGTGTTCATCACTTCGCTGGACGGAGAATCCGCCGACAAAGCGCGGGCGCAAGTGGAAGCCATCACCAAAGACGTGGTCGTCGGTGAAACCTACATGGGTGAAGTGACGCGCATCATCAACATCGGCGCGTTCGTGAAGATCCTTCCCGGCAAGGAAGGTCTCGTTCACATCAGCCAACTCGCGCCGGCGCGAGTGGAGCGCGTCGAGGACGTCGTGAAAGTCGGCGACGAGATCATGGTGAAGGTCATGGAGATCGACGGCCAAGGCCGCATCAATCTTTCGCGCAAAGCCGTACTCGGCGGTGCATCGGCAAACGGCGCGCCGGAACGCCAGCCGGTGCGAACGGGCGGCGGGCGTCGTCCGCGCCGGCCGCGCCGTAACGAATAGGCGCTAACTGACGTACGATTCACTGCGCAGCTTTGTCGACGCGCTCAAGCGCGCCGGCGAGCTGCACGTGATCGCTGCGCCCGTCGACCCGTATCTTGAGATCGCGGAGATCACGGTACGGGTCGTAAGAGCCGGTGGGCCCGCGCTGTTGTTCACCAATGTGCGCGGCAGCGAGTTTCCGGTGCTCACGAACCAATTCGGAACGCGCAAACGCATGGCGATGGCGCTGGGCGTGAAGCGCCTGGACGAAGCCGCCGACCGGCTTCGCTCCCTGCTCGATCTTTCGATCCCGCAAACGCGCACCGAACGGTTCGCAAAGCTTCTCTCGCTCTGGCCGGTTGCGTCGGCGCTGCCGAAAACCGTCTCGCACGGCAGCTGTCAAGACGTCGTCGTTCAAGAACCGGACCTGCGCAAATTGCCCGTGCTCACGACGTGGCCCCTCGACGCGGGACCCTTCATCACGTTGCCTGCCGTCATCACGCGCGACCGGCGCGGGCGTATGAACGCCGGCATGTACCGCATGCAGATCTACGGCGCGCGTGAAACCGCAATGCATTGGCAGCGGCACAAACAGGGCCGCGCGCACGCGCGCGCATGGGGCGATCGCATTCCCGTTGCGGTTGCGATCGGCACCGATCCCGTGCTGACGTACGCCGCGAGCGCGCCGGTTCCACCGCCGCTGGATGAATTCGCGTTCGCCGGACTTCTTCGCGGCAAACCGGTGAAGCTGGTGCAGTGCAAGACATCCGATCTCAAAGTGCCCGCCGATGCGGAGTTCGTTCTGGAGGGATACGTGGACAACACGGACCTTCGGACCGAAGGCCCGTTCGGCGATCACACCGGCGTCTACAGTTTGGCGGATCAGTATCCGACCTTTCACGTCGAGTGCCTCACGCATCGCCGCCAACCGATCTATCCGGCCACGGTGGTCGGCAAACCGCCCATGGAAGATGCGTGGCTTGGCAAGGCGACGGAACGCATCTTCTTGCCGCTGCTGCAAGCGCTCGTCCCGGAGATCGTGGACATGAACCTTCCCGTAGAAGGCGGCTTCCACAATTTGGCGCTGGTTTCGATCGCAAAATCCTATCCCGGTCACGCGAAAAAGGTCATGAACGCGCTATGGGGCCTGGGGCACATGATGATGCTCACGCGGATCATCGTCGTGGTCGATGCCGACGTCGACGTGCAGGACGTGCGGCAGACGGCATGGTTTGTGCTCAACAACATCGACCCTCAGCGCGACGTCGTCATGATGCCGGGACCGGTCGACGACCTCGATCACGGCTCCGGCATGCCGGCGCTCGGCATGAAGATGGGCATCGACGCGACGCGCAAGGACGCTTCCGAAGGTTACACGCGAACGTGGCCGCCCGACATGGTGATGGATCGCAACACCCGCGAGCTGGTGGATCGACGTTGGAAGGACTACGGGCTGCATCGCATTGCAACGTCGCTGCGCGGCGATCCGTGGTCGGGGCAGAACCCGCGCGCTCTGCGCTAAAGCGCAACATGCAGTCGGGCGCAACGACGTTCCTTCGCGAGATTCGCATCGAGCACACGCTCTTTGCGCTGCCGTTCGCTTACGTGGGTGCCATCGTCGGCGCACGCGGCCTTCCGACGTTCCACGCGCTGCTGTGGATCACGCTCGCGGTATTGGGAGCGCGCACTGCGGCGATGGCGATGAACCGCTTTTTGGATCGCCGGATCGATGCGCGCAATCCACGAACCGCACGCCGTGCGGTGGCGGCGGGAGAGCTTCAGCTTCCACGATGGTGTGGAGCGCCCTGGCCGGAGTCGCGCTCTTGGCGGTTTCCGCTTGGCAGCTCAATCCGCTTTGCGTGCGTTTGCTGCCGATCGCCGCACTCGGCGTGCTGCTCTATCCGCTCTGCAAACGATTCACCTGGTTCACACACATCGTGCTCGGTGCGGTCGACGGCTTGGCGCCGCTCGGCGCATTCATCGCCGTCACGGGAACGGTGATGCCGGCGGCGCTGGCGCTCTTCGGCGCGGTCACCGTGTGGGTGGCGGGATTCGACGTGGTGTACGCGCTCATGGATCAGGCGATCGACCGCGCGCAGGGCATCCGTTCGTTACCGGCACGCTTCGGGTCGAGCGCCGCCTATGCGATGACGTTGCTGCTGCACGCTGCAATGGTTGCGCTTCTTGCGCTGGCCGGCGCACTTTCGTCGGCGCCGTGGCCGTACGCAATCGGCGTTGCCGCGGCTCTCGCGCTGCTGCTGTACGAGCGGGGATGCCTCCAGGGCATCGCCGATCCGGTTCTCTTGAGCGATCGCGTCTTCAACGCGAACATGGCGTTCTCGGTGCTATTTCTCGCGACGTCCGCAGCAAGCTTCGCGTTATGACGTTATGAAACGCCGCTCGTTTCTCACCGGCATAACGGCGGCAGCGCTTCCGATCGCGGCCGGCGCTCAGGTTCCGGGCGCTCTGCCGCAGCCGTTCGCGCAACAGTTGACGATCGGCGTCAATGCGCCGTTGTCCGGGCCGCAAGCCGGCTTCGGGCGGCAGATAGCGGACGGCGTGCAAGCGGCAATCGACTATGCCAACTTGAACTACGGGCCGATCGCACCTGGAACGAACGCCTTCAGCATGCGCCCGTTCGATAATGCAGGCGCGCTCGCGCAGACCATCATGAACGTGCGTTTCGCCGCCTCCGATCCCACGGTGATCGCGGTCATTGGCGCAGCGCCGGGCGCAATGCTCACGACCGCACTCGCGCAGTATGCCGAGGTCCGCATGCCGCTGCTTGCGCCGGCATCCACGACCGATTCGCTCACGGCTCGGGGCTACCGCAACGTGTGGCGCCTGCCGACGAAAGACTCCACCGAGGGAAGCCTCTTTGCGCGCAATCTCGCACGGCAACGCCGTCCGCGCAGTGCCGTCGCCGTAACGCAGGACGGAGAGTACGGGCCCGACGTGGCGCGCGGATTCACGGATCAAGCATCCGCGCTCGGCATCCATGCGATGACCTACACCTTTCCGCAGGAACGACCCGATTACGGCGCCGCGGCGGCGACGCTGCTGAGCAAACGTCCGGAGTATTTGTACTTGTGCGGATCGACGCAAAGCTTGGGCCCGATCGCGTCCGCTTTGCGCGCGGCGGGGTACGCAGGTCAATTTGGGGCGAGCGAGGGGTTCTACAATCGCGCGACGTTGGAGCAGTTCGGCGATGCGTTACGCGGAGCGCTCGTTTCGACATCATTTCCGCCGCTGGAACGCGCCCCCAGCATCAGGGGCTTGCTCGCGGACTTTCGCGCCCGAACGACGGTCAGCGCGCTATCCGCTTTCGCGTACGCCGCCGCGCAGATTATCATGGCTGCTTCGCGGCACACCGGCGCGCCGAATCGCCTGGCGGTGCTTCGCGCGCTGCAGCTGCCTGGCGCATTCGACACGATCGCCGGTTCGTTTCAATTTACGCCCAGCGGCGATCCGATCGATCCCAATCTCTACTTCTACTCGGTGGCCGTTGACACGTTCGCCTATGCCGGCGCGGCGCACGCCACGCCTTTCGTCCTCTAGTGCCCATCGTCGAACGCATCGAATCGATGCCAGAATTTGATGCCGTTCGCGCCGAGTACGAAAGGGTGTACCGCGCCGACCCTCGCGCGCACAGCTTCGTTTCATGGGCGTGGCTGCGCGCATTCCTGCCGGTAACGCCGTACAAGTGGTTCATTCTGGCGGTGCGTACCGATCCGGGCGGCGAGTACTGTGCATTTCTGCCCCTTGCCTGGAATCGCGCACCGAAAGGACCGGTGGCGTTCGACCGCAGTCTGGAGATGGGAGGCAAGCCGCCCGCCGACTACACGGGATTCCTCTGTGCGCCACGGTTTGAGGACGTCGCGCTTGACGCATTAGGAAGGCATGCGGCGTCCCTGCCCTTTGACGGCTTTAACGTTCGCGACGTGCTCGATGACAGAGTTGGGCGATTTCTCGAATGCTTCGGAGCGTCGCGATTTGCGATACGGGAAGCCGGCACGGCGGCTTGTCCGTACGTCGATCTTCCTTCGACGTGGGAAGCGTATCTTGAAAAGCTCGGCTCCAATACGCGGCGGGATCTTCGGCGCGCATTACGCGCGGTGGAAGGCATTGAAGGATTCCGCCTGAGCTATGCGACCAGCGAAACGGCCAGCGAACACGTCGACGCGCTGCTCGAGATGCACCACGCGCGTTGGACAGCGGACTACTCCGCCGCGCTTCGCCGGCGCGTGCGCCGGAGTACCGCACGATTATTCCGGCCGCTGCTGCTGAATGCGCTGCGCGAAGAGTGTGCCACCGTTGCCGTCGTCTGGAGCGATGGGCATCCCGTGGCGGCGCAAGCGGCATTCATCGATCGGGAAAAAGGCACGTTTTGCGGTTACATGATTGCGCACGACGCCGCGTACGCTCGGATGGCGCCCGGCAAAGCGCTGATGGCGATGACGATTCGAGACGCGATCGCTTCCGGGCTCAAAATCTACGACTTCACGCGGGGCGCCGAAGAATACAAGTTTGCGCTCTCGACAGGCGTGCGCGAAAGCCGCCACTTCATCGTGATCAGAAGGGGCCTGCGCTCCGCCGCGGTCAACTTCGCGAAAAACGTACTGGCGGGTACGAAGTTTCGGCTGCTGGCGGTCCTGGCGAAGCAGCGCACGTCGCAGATGCGCCGGGAGTAGCCGGCTCTTCCAGCATCAAGACGAAGCGCAGGCGCCATGCTCCAAGCGAGATAGAAAACTTTGCTCCAAAGAGATCCATCCTAGGCCTCCAGACGGCGCCACTGGGCCAGCGCCGCGGCAAGGTACGCGATCGACAACAACGCGAGCGAAAGAACGGCCAGCTCGGCGGTAGGAACCAGACTGTACATCTGCCAGCCGCGATTGGTGAAGACGAGATAAGCCAGCGGATCGGCATAGGAGATCACTTGGAAGATCACGTGCACGGTGTGCCATATCGTCCCGTGGGCGAAGACCGTCGCCCGCGCGATCTGCGGAACGATGAACGCCACCACCCAACCGAGTCCAACGACCATCCCAAGTCCGCGCTTGAGTGAAGCGCTTAGGCCGGTCAGCATTGCATACCAGCCGATCGAGCCGAGGAAAGCGAGCGCGATTCCCGTCCAGTCCCCTGCGTCGGTGATGTTGGGAACGAAGAACATCAACGTCAGCAGCAGCGCTACCGCGACGCCGGCGACTTGCGAGATAACGATCGCCGCAATATCGACGGCCATCGCTCCGGCAGCGTAAAGTTCGCGGGAAAACGGTTTCGTCCACGCCAGCTCTAAGTGGCCCTCGTTTTCTTTCGCCAGCACGCCTCCCAGCAGTGACGCGCAGATAAAACCGAGCGGAAGGGATGCGAGAAAGAGAATGCCGAGCGGAAAGTTGGGATTTCCGGTGTCAGCTCACGCTCACGTGGGAAACGCCGTTGTGCGCATGCTCTCTCGTGCTGAGGTTGCCCATCTCAAACTCGCCGTGGCTGCTGCGCTGCGTGGACGGTTCGGTCAGGTCCATGTGAAACAACGAACCTTTGCGGAAAATCACCGCGTGCGTGCGTTTTGCCGGATCGTCCACCACGATGCGTTCGGTGCCGTCCGGAAGCTGCATGCGGCTCACGTGTGCGGTCGGAGAATGCTGGATCTCGTTGATCCAGCCTTCGGGGGTATGCAACGCGCCCAGCGAGGCCAACCGCAATCCTATAGCAATCAAGGCGACGATTGCGATAAATACGCCGACGATCAGGAGCGCACGCTTGGCGCGCAGATACTCTACGTAGTAAAACATTAGACTTGCTCCACGACGTCGGCGGTGGAGCCTCCGTCTACGGCATTCAAAAAGATGTCTTCCAATCCAAGGTCCACGACGCGAACGCTTTGCGCGCCGGCGCTTTGCAAGGCTTGCGCGATTGCCTCGGGGTCCTGGCGCATGGTGATGCGCACGATGCGCCCCGTTTTCTCGATGCGCGTGACGCGCGCGTCGCCGGAAATGCCGTCGAGGTTCATCGCTTCGGTCGGAAAGATTCCCTCGACGATCTTGTGGGTCGATTTCATGTCGTCCAGCGTCCCCGAAAGGACGACTTTACCGTCCCGCAGCACCGCGATGCGATCGGCGGCGCGTTCGACTTGGCCGATTTGATGCGACGAAAGCAGCGTCGTGGTGCCGGCAGCGGCCGCATCGATAATTAAGTTCAGTACCGCACGTTGGTTGACCGGGTCCAGGCCGCTTGTCGGTTCATCCAAAACCAGAATCTCCGGCTCGATCGCAAAGGCCAGCACGACGGCGAGCGCCGTACGCATGCCCTTGGACATCGTGCGGACGCGCTTGCGCGGATCCAACGAAAATACGCTCATCAACTCGCTCGCGCGCTTGGGATTAAATCGCGCGAACGCTTTGCGCTGCGCCTCGAGATGCTCCGAGGCCCGCATCCACTCATAGAGGACGCTTCGCTCGGGAACGTACGCAATGCGTTGGAAGAGCGCAGGCTGCAGCGGCGCGCCGTCGTACCGCACTGCGCCGTGCGACGCGTTTGCCAACCCCAGCAGGCACTTAAACGTCGTCGTCTTTCCGGCGCCGTTCGGGCCCAACAGCCCGAAAACGCAGCCGCTCGGAATCTCCAGATTCACATCGTCGATCGCGGCAAACGATCCGAATTTCTTGGTTAAATGCGTGACGGAAATCGTACTCATCGTTCCTCCGGAAACCAGCGGCTCAAGGCAGCGTCGAAAAGCGTGCGAAGTTGGACGGCGGAAACGCCGAGCGAACGGGCCTCGCGCACGGCGGAGAGCAGCGCTTGCTGCGAGAGCTCCGTTGCGGCCTCACGGCCGGGCTGAGCCGTCCCGTCGGCGCGAACGAACGAGCCACGTCCGGGCGCCGTTTCGATCACGTTGTCCCGCTCCAGGTCCCGATAAGCGCGGGCGACCGTATTCGGATTGATCGTCAGGTCTAGCGCCAACTGCTTAACGGTCGGCAGCTGCTCGCCGGGAGCCAGCACGCCGACGGCCACGGAGCGTTTAACCTGGTCGATCAGCTGAAGGTAGATCGGGACGCCGCTGCGCGGGTCGACGCTGAAGATGGCCGGCATGGGGGCTGTGCTTAGAGCTTCGGGCCCCAGCCGAGGAAAAGCGTCGTGCCTTGGGACTCGATCGGGAACGCCGGGCGGCGGTCTTGGTCTTGCGATGGAAACGTCGGGTGAATCGTGCTGGTCGTCATGGGCTCACCTTTCACTAACGTAGCGTTGTACTAGAACAATAGTACAATAGGACGTACCCTGTCAAGTCTTCGCGTGGAAATTCTCAGCGGGCGCGAACAAGAGGCCCATGCGCCAGCTCTTTTGGGGGATCCGACGCCCTGACCGTGCGCGGTGAGCGGACGGCGTTTTGGCTGACGATCGTCTTGGCGTTGCCGGCGGCGGCGCTCATCGGCTTCTTCATTCACGAAGAGATCGGCATCTCGCAGGTCGCCTTGTTTCTCGTGATCGCCATGGTGTACGTGACGCTTGCGCGCGGGCAGCTCGTGGGGAGCAGCATACGGGTCCATGAGTCGGCGCATCCCGAACTCTTTGCCGTCGTCAAGCGGTGTGCGGCCGCGCTCGGGATTCCGGTTCCGCTGGTTTTCCTGCGCGACGATTACTTCGTGCCCGTGCTCGGCATCGGGCTGGGCCACCCGTATTCTCTCGTAATCTCCAGCTTCTTTTTGGAGCACTTCCGCGAAGACGAACTGCAATTCATGATCGGCCGCGAACTCGGACACATCGCGTCGGGGCACACGCGCTTCACCTCATTGCTGAGCGTCAACGGCAACGAAAATCCGATCGTTTCTTTGATTTTCGGCGCCTGGCTGCGCAAATGCGAACTCACGTGCGACCGCGTCGGCCTCCTGTGCTGCGGTTCCCTGGATGCCGCCGCCCGCGCGATTACGATCGCAACCTTCCGCAACTTTGGGCGGACGATCGATTACGCTGCTTTTACGGAACAGGCGCGCGAAATCGAAGCGGATTCCATCCTTCGTTTGGGTGCATGGATCGGCGCGATGCCCTACGCCACGACCAGAATCGAAGCCCTGCGTGCGTTCGCGCAGACGCCGCTGTACGAGCGCGTTCGTGCGCAGATGGTGTTTGAGCCGGATAAAGCCGCGGTGATCCATCCGTCGCTCATTTTGGGGACTCGCGTGGCGTTCAAAGATTGCGCGGGATGGTGGCGCCGCTTTACATCGATTGCGATCGATCTGATCGTCATCACGGCGATCCTGCGAATTGTTCTTGCCGGCCGTCCGCCCTCTCACGGCACCGTGCATCTGGGAGCGGTGGCGCTTACCCTCTCGCTGGCCAGCATACATGAGAGCCTGCTTTGGATCGCGGGCATTTGGCTGTACTTCGCCGTTCTGGTTGCGATCGTCGGCCAGACTCCCGGCATGATGATCGCCGGCTTGCGAGTCGTAGATACCAATTTCGCGCAGCCCTCATTGCTGCGAAGTCTGTGGCGCTACGCTGTGGGACTCGTCTTTTGCTGGCTGATCTTACCGCTTAGTCCTTTTTCGCGCGTTTACGTGCACGATCGGTTCTCCGGCACGCGGCTGATCGGCAATGAACGCGCGCTCGCGCGCGCGACGGCATAGCTTACGTTCGAACGTACGCTCTGAACGCCGGATCGCCACGCACCGCATCCATGCGGGCGTCAAAGGCGAGAACCGGATCGAGCCGTTTGCGTCCCGCCGCCTGTAAGACGCGCAATGCCTCGCTTCGGCGTCCCATCGCGACGAGTGCGACGGCGATGTCTTCGGGGGCCGCCATCCCCGGGGTATTTCTGGCTTTGCGCAACTCCGCTATCGCTTCTGCCGGCCGCTTGGCGAGCGCCAAAGCATACGCGCTCAGTGCAGCGGCTTCACCGCGGTCGCGAGGATCCGATCGGGCGTAACGATCGAACGCCAGGATCGCGTCACGATATCTGCCGGATGCTTCAAATGCGAGCCCCATTGAAACGTTGACGTCGGGACGCTGCGGCGAGAGTTCGAGCGTCTGCCGCGCTAGCGCGATAGCTTCGTCATATCGCCGGCTATAATAGGCGGCCTCCGAAAGCCACGCGCTCGCAGCGACGGAAACCGGATCGAGCGCCGCGGCCAGCCGCAGCTGCGTCAGCGCTTTTTTCAAACTGCCCGACCGCAAAAGCAACGTGCCGTACCAGAGGTGCGCCGACGCGAGGGTCGGATCGAGCGCGATGGCCTTGCGATATTCCGCCGCGGCCTTTGCGCGGTAACCCGAAACGTCGCTTGCGAATCCCATCGCGGCATGCCCCTCAGCGGAAAAACGGTCCATCTGCAGCGCTTGCGCCGCCTCTGCTCGTGCAGCGGCATACCAGCGTCTTTGGCTCAAAGGCCCATAGCCGTAATCCCCCATGAGGGCGTACGACTCGGCGAGCGCAGCATAGCCGCGCGCATCACGCCGATCCGACACGATCACCTCTTTGAAATAGTGGATGCCGCGCTGGAGCGCGCTGCGGGTCCTCAAGTTCCAATAGTAACGGCCGAGTGCGTAGAACCGCGCGCCGGCTGCCGAAAGGCCGCCCGAATGAACCGGCGGCTCGTGCGCGCGGCGCTGAAAGTCGCTCGGCGACGCGAGCGTCAGCGCGCTGAGCATAGCGGCGGCCGCAAAAGCCGCGGCGTACCGCATGCGGCCCGTGCGCCGTTCTTCGCTTTGCCTGACGGGACCGGCGAACCGGTAACCACGCCGGGCAACAGTGACGATCGCGCTTCCCATTCCATGCCGGCGCAAGAGGCTGCGCAGCACGTAAACGTTCTGCGCGACGTTGCCCTCTTCAACGACGCGGTCCGGCCACACCCGCTCCAAGATCTCGTCCTTCGAGACGACTTCGCCCGCTCGTTCGATAAGCGCCAGCAGGGTCGCTACCGCCTTTGGGCCGGGTGAAAGCAGCCCGCCGCCACTGGAGAGCGTGAGCCGTTGCGCATCGAGGCGCAGTGTTCCAAGAAAATAGACGCGTGCGCTCATTTTGATAGTTTTCTGAATACTTGCGATGCGGTCTTTCGTATAGTGCAAGGCATGAAGCCGATTGGAACGCGCCGCGCTTCCGCGTGGCTGCTTGCCACGGCGTGCGCGGCGGGGTGTCCGGCGCACGCGGGCGCCGCCGTGCGCGCGATCCAGAGCTTCCATGCCGTGGCGGCTCCCAAGCCGCCTTCAGCGGATCCGGCGCTGAACGATCCGGCCTGGAAGGCGGGATCGTTCCCTGATTCGTCGTTCCAAGATCTGACGACGCGCGCTCCTGCGCCGCTCGCCACGCACGTCTGGATGCTTTACGACTCGCAAAACGTCTACGTCGCCTTTCATGCGGCGCAGCGCGGCTTGCCGATCGTCGCGACCCAAACGAACAACGACGTCGGCTTCGGTTCCGACGATTTCGTGGGCGTCGGCCTGGACACGAGCGGCGCAGGCACGAATGTTTACTACTTCGAGACGACGCCGAACGGCGTGCACTACGAACAGGCCAACGAAAATGCCCGCTTTGCGCCTCGATGGGTTTCGGCAGCGCAGCGCAGCGGAGACGGATGGAACGCCGTGCTGATCATTCCGCTGAGCGTGTTGCGTATCCACGGGGGCTCGCCGCAAACGTGGCGGATCAATTTTATCCGCAGCGTGGCATCGACCGGCGAGCACTACACGTGGGCCTACGACGGCATCATGCAGGACGGCCCAATCGGCAACGGATGGCCGAACTTCACCGATCAGCGGTTTTGGCCGGCGTGGACCGGGATCACGTTGGGGACGAATGCGCACTTTTCCAGACCCAAGCCGCGCGCGGAGCTTTACGGGTTGGCGAGCGCGGGCCGCGACCGCAATATCTTTCAACAAGGCAGCGGCGTCTTTTTACCGGAGCAAGTGCGCATGGCCGGAGTTGACTTGAGTTATCCCTTGACGAACACGATCAACTTCGTCGGGACGTTCAGCCCCGATTTCTCCAACGTCGAAATAGACCAGCAGACGATCGCGCCGCAAGAGTTCCGCCGCCAACTGCTGGAGTATCGGCCGTTCTTTGCGCAAGGCGCTCCATTTATCAATGCGAACGCCGCGCAGATCGGGCCCGATCTGGTCTTTTATTCGCCGCAAGTCGGGCCATTCGATCGCGGCGAGAAAGTCGAAGGAACGTTCGGCGATCAATCCTTCGGCGTGATGAACTTCCGCGGCTACAATGAAGTCGCGAACGAAACGTTCGACGACGTCGCATACGGCTACAAACATGCATTGCCGGATCGAACGTTTTTGTATTGGGCCGACGGCGTGCTGGCGCATCACAGCGTCGGCGGCAGCGACGCCACCACGGAATTCGGCGCCGCGGCGCGCAATTTGAAAACCGGCTTCGTCACGGCGATCGACTATGCGATCGAACGCGGCTCCTGGCTGCCGCAAGGCATCGCTCACAGCGCGACAGGCTTCGTAGACGTACACAAGCCGAATTATGAAATTCTGCTGAGTTACCAGGGCATCTCGCCGACGTACAATCCTATCGACGGCTTCACTGCGGCCGCCGATGAGCGCGGCTTCTTGGCGTCTTTCAACACGAACGGCGCAATGCGCGGAGTCAAGAATTTCGCGCTTTTTCTCAACGCGGACCGTTTCCTCGACGCCTCCGGCGCGGTGCATCAAGCGGACTTTGACGTGAACCTCAACGCGACGTTCAAAAACGGTTTTTCGATCGACGGCGGTGGACCGCAGATCGGCGAGCTGCGCAGCTATGCCGCCGGCAACCCGGCGGCAGCGGGACAGCGATGCAGCGATCCGGCGTTGCCGCGAACCATCTTCAGCGGCTATCCGGGTTATTTTTGCGGCCGCAACGACACCTACAACCTCATGGTCATTCCGATCGGCTATCGCGACGGGACGCCGGCGCCGGTCGATGCAACGGCGCAGTTCGGACGATTCGGGTACGGCCTTATCGGACCGCGCGATACCGGTCCGGACTACCTGCACCTGTACTCGATTGCGACGTCGCGGCCGATCGGCAAAATGTTTACCGTCGGCGTCGAGTATGATGGCAGCTACGAGCGCGGCATCGCTTCCGGACTGTTGGATTCGCAGTTCTTACGGCGCATCACGGTCGGAGCAAACCTGGGACACGACGAGAATCTGACGATCTCGCTGCGCGCCATTAACGGCACGGGCGGCTTTGCCGTTCCAGGCGTGAATCTTGCGGCGGCGTACCACCGGCGCTTCCGGAACGGAGACGAACTGTTCGTGAACTTCGGGACGCCGGCGGCGCCCTACACGCTCGATCGCACGATCGTGAAGTATCTCTTCCGCTTCGGCGGCGAAGCGGGAACGTAGTTACGCCAAGTACGGCTCGTAGGGCGTAACCGGCTCCAAGATCGCTTCCATCTCCCGGAAGATCCGCGCGTCCACGTCCAAGTCGCCGGCCGCAGCATTATCGTCGACGTGTTCGACCTTGGTGGCCCCGACGATCACGCTCGTGACGGCCGGCTGCCGCAAGCACCACGCGAGCGCCAGTTGCGCCGGCGAACAGCCGGCCCGATTTGCCAGCGGCAACAGACGCTGCACAGCATCGAGCACCGGCTGCGTAAAGTAGTCTTCCATCATCTCGCGGCCGGCGCCGGCGGCGCGCGTCCCCGCCGGCGGCCGGCCCGCATCGGTATACTTGCCGGTCAGGATTCCCATTGCGAGCGGCGACCACACGACGTTGCCCAATCCGTAAGCCCGGCATGCCGGGAGCACCCGATCTTCGATCCGCCGCCATAGCGCGCTGTACTGCGGCTGATTGCTAATCGGCGCCGTCCAAGCGTGCGCGCGGCAGAGGTTGACGGCGGACGCGATCTGATCGGCGTTCCATTCCGAAACGCCCCAGTACAGGATCGTTCCCGCGCGCACGAGGTCGTTCATCGCGCGGCACGTTTCTTCCAGCGGCGTCTGCGCGTCGTATCGGTGACACTGGTAGAGATCGATGTACTCAACGCGCAGCCGGCGCAGCGAATGATGGACTTGATCGCGGATGTGCTTGCGTGAGAGCCCGCGCTCGTTGGGCGAATCGCCCATCGGAAAGTACACCTTCGTGGCCAGGACCAGCTCGTCGCGATGGAGCTCGCGCAAGATCGGCCCGAGCATCTCTTCGGCGGCGCCCCGAGCATAGACGTTCGCGGTATCGATAAAGGTGATCCCGCGCTCCCATGCCCGCAAAACGCAGGCGCGCGCGGTATCGCGCTCGACCGTACTTCCGTACGTCAGCCACGAACCTAAGCCGACGACGGAGAGTTTCAATCCCGAGTGGCCTAAACTTCTGTAACGCACGTCGCTCCCTGCGGACCTTCAGGCGGCACGAAAACTTCAACCGCCCGGACCAGCACTTCAAACGTTGCGGGCGTGAAGCCCGCCGGTTCGCCGTCAGCACTGACGTGATGCGGATGCCGGGTCATGACCTCAAACTTGCGCGAGCGCCGCGTGCGCAAGCCCTCTCCCGAAGACGGATCCTTACGCATCACTTTGCGCGCCAGCGCGAACGCTTCCATCCAGTTGCGCACTTCAACGCTGTAGAGATCGAGCCAACCGTCGTCGATGGAAGCATCGGCACGCTCGATGATTCCGCCGAAGCGCGCGTTATTCGCGATCGTCAGCTGAATCGTACGAAACTCTTCCATTTGTCCATCGAAGCCGATGCGCACGCGGAACGGTGAGGTTTCCTTGAGCGTCTGCAGCGTTGTCGAGATGACGCCGAGGAAGCCGAAGCGCTGCTTAACTTCGGGCGTTTGCCGGCGTGCGATTCGTGCGGAGAGCCCGACGCTCGCCTCGTTGACGAAATACGTCCCGTTAACTCGCCCGACGTCGATCCTTCGTCTGTGCTCGGCGAAAATTGCCGCGCAGGCGGCATCGACCTCGCGCGGCACGCCGAGCGTCTTTGCCAGATCGTTGAATGTTCCCAGCGGGACGATGCCCAACGGCACGCGACGCTCGAGCGCGACCGGGACAGTGGAGATCACGGTGCCGTCGCCGCCCGCGGCGATGACGGCGTCGACGTTTGTTTCCGATGGATCCCGATAACAGTCGATCCCCACGTCGGCGAGCGTCCGGCAAACCATATCGCCGTCAGCCGCGCCGCGGCGCGATTTTTCGTTCAAGACCAGCAGCGCGCGCATTCGTTTCAGCAGTACAGGCGATACGTCAGCAGATCGGAGAGCGTGGCGAGGCGCTCGTATACACGTCGCGCCGGGGCGTTTTCCGGCGTCGTTACCCACCGCACTTCGCTCCAACCGTTGGCCCGCGCCTCATCGCGCACGCGCAGAATCAATCGCCTCGCAAGGCCGGCGCCGCGGGCCGATGCGGCGACGTAGAGATCGTCGAGAAAGCACGCCTCGTTGCCGTCGAGCGTACGCGGAAAAGGACGGTAGTGAACGAAACCGGCCAGCAGGTCTTCGCTAAAGGCAAGAAACGCCGCGACCCGATGCATGCCGTGCATCAGCCAATCCCAAAGGACCTCGGCTTCGCGTTGCGCCGTGTGCGGAGATTCAACGCTTCGTGCGTATTCCAAATAAAGCGGCAGCCATGCCGCAAAATCAGCGGGCCGCGGCGGTCTGATTACATACTCGCGCACGAAGCGGCGGCAGGTGCCGTCACCGGCAATATGGCGCTGACCTTATGTCGGCCGTCCAGTCTTCGTCGATGAAAGCTTCTCGCAGAGCTGCGAAACGATGTACACCCCGCGCCCCGACTCGCAGTCCGGAACGGGAAGCGCAGGTTCGATCGAAAAGCCGGGACCGGAATCGCAAACGTCCATCGTGACCATGCCGCGTTCGTTGGATTGCACGGTGATCTCGATCGGTCCCGGTGCGTGGCGGACGACATTGGTCACAAGCTCGCCGAAGACGATTTCCGCGCGTGCGCAATCGCAGTCCGGGATGCGAAGCCGCCGCATAAACTCGACGAAGGCGGCACGCGCGAATAGGGCCGACCTCGCGTCAGGCGATCGAAATTGCCACTCCATCAGCGCCCCTCCATGCGACCCGTAGCCTGAAGCGGCGGTCCCCGGCGCCGTCGACTTGCCGAGCACTTTACCCACTATGCGCGTTTTCGTACACATAGGGCTTTATGGGCATAGGGCTTTGGGGACGCTATCCGAAGCTCGTATCATCTCGCCGCACGCCAGACGTGTGCGGCCGTCGGCTTCATCATAGAGCGGACGGCGGCCCTTACCGGGATTTTCTTAAGTGTCGGCTTCTATGGCCCGGCAAAAGTGATGGAAATCCCATGGCGGCCACCGATCCGAACAAGCCGGCGAGCGGCAACCTCTTTTTGGACAACGTGCATAGTTCGGCGCGAGAAGCGCTGCAGCCGCTGATCCGGCACGTTTCGCTGAAGCAGGGACGTGAGATCTACGCCGCAGGTGAATCGATCGAGGCAGTTTTCTTTCCTCTTACCGCTGTCATTTCCGTCGTTTCGGACATGGCGGACGGCGATTCTGTCGAGGTCGGCATCGTCGGGCGGGAAGGCATGACGGCGTATTGTTTAGCGCTTGGAGAATCGCGCTCGATCCATCGGACCACGGTCCAGATTGCGGGCGACGCCTTCTGTCTCGAAACTCCGGGCCTCCAAGAGGCGATGGAACGTGAACCGGCCCTCAAAGATCAGATGCTGCGGTACGCGCAAGCCAGCATCATCAATCTCGCACAATCGGCGGCATGCAACCGCCTTCATCCGGCCAACGAACGGTGCGCGCGGTGGCTGCTCATCGCACACGATCGTGTGGATGGTGACACGGTGTTGCTGACGCAAGAGTTCTTGGGGCAGATGCTCGGCCTTCGTCGCGCGAGCGTCACGTTGGCGGCAACCGCGCTTCAAGAAGCCGGCATCATCTCGTATTCGCGCGGCCACATCAGCATTCGAAACCGCAACGGCCTCGAAGCCGTCGCCTGCGAATGTTACGAGTCCGCCGAAAAAAATTGGAAGAACGTGATGCGCTATACGATCAGCAAGGACGGCGTCGCCCAGTAGACGCTAGGACTTCTCGCGGCGTTCAGCCGAACTCACGGAGATCGTCAAGGGAACCTGGCGCCGCAGCGCGCGTTTAACGAGCACCTTGGTCTTGTCGACGATGTCCTCGACGCTGTACCCGTTGATGACCTGTTGCAGCTCTGCGCATAGGCCGACGAAGTGGCCTCCCTCGCGACGAATGTAGATTCTCACGCATGGAAGCGAACTTTGCCCGGCCCGGAAGAGCGGTTGCGTTTCCATTGTGTAAAGATTCTGCGCTTGCCGTGTCCCACTTGTCGGTCCGGAAACTGACAGAACCGTTCGCTGCGTCGGTCCTGTAGCATACAAAAAACATCGCCCTAGGCTGCCCAAGCGGCCGTCTGCTGCGCTGAACTTGACGTTTGCCATAGTTATCTATATGGTTATGTAACCGAATGGTTAACTATACGGAGTTGGATGCCGTTTTTTCAGCGCTAGGCGACCCGACCCGCCGCAGCATCATCGAGCGCCTTTCCCGTCGTCCCATGACGGTGGGCGAGATCGCGAGCGGATTTCCAATCTCTGCGCCGGCGATCTCCCGGCACGTTCGCGTGCTCGAAGAGTCAGGGTTGCTGCGGCGCGAGATCCTGGGCCGCGTCCACTACTGCACCGTCGCGCCGGCGGCAATGGACGCAGCCGTTCGCTGGGTCGAGCGCCAGCGGAGGTACTGGAACGCATCGCTCGATCGCCTCCAAACAGTTCTCGCAAACGAGCCGACAAAAAGGAAGTAGCCACATGCAATCAACATCGGTTCCGGCTCTGGTCATCCGGCGAACCTATGGCGTGCCGCCCGAGAGGGTCTATGCTGCATGGACTGATCCGCAGCTCGCGCAGCGCTTTTTGTGCCCCGACGAAGTCAAGGTGGCGGAGATCGAACTCGACCCGCGGATCGGCGGCCGTTACCGGATCGTCATGCAGCAGCCCGACGGCGAACGGATCGTCGTGCGCGGCGTCTATCGTGACGTTCGGCCGGTAGAGCGCCTTTCGATGACGTGGAGTTGGGAAGAAGACGATCCAAAGGATCAGTACGAGACGCTGCTGACGATCGACTTCGCGCGCGCCGGAACCGGCACCGAACTAACCTTAACGCACGAGCGATTCGCAACGCAACGGTCGCGCGACAATCACGAACACGGCTGGAATTCGATCCTCGACAAAATGAAGGGGTTGCAGCAATGAACGTCACGGCATTTCGCATCAAAGGCATCGATCTGAGCGGCTACATGGTGCAGGATGCCGCACGCGCCATAGGGTTCTATCGCGACGTGCTGGGCCTGGAGCCCGCACGAGTTTATCCGGAAAACCGCGGCGCGGAGTACGAACTTGCGGACGGCACGACGTTCGGGCTTTGGGGTGGCGGAGGCAAGGTGATGCCGTTTCAGCCCAGCAACGGCATCCTGTTTGCCGTCGACGACCTCGACGCCGCCCTCGAGTCGGTGAAGGCGCGCGGCATCTCGATCATCATGCAAAATGAAACGCCGAATTGCCGCATGGCGACGTTTCACGACTCCGAAGGCAACAGCGTGTTTCTGCACCAACGCAAGGCCTAAGGGCAAGGTACCGCACAGCTCTCGCCCGTAAACGCGCGTGCGTGGAGCAGTATTCGTCCGACGGACGACCTCGGGGCGACACCTATATCACCCTGGCCCTTGCGGCGCTTGCGCTCGCATACAGCTTACGCCGTGCGATCGACGGCGCTAACATCAACATCCCTTGGTGGTTTGATGCGCCCTCTTTTGCTGCGATCTATGGAATCCTCAGCATCATTTTTGATAGATGGTTGTGGCGAGTGCGCTTTGCCGGTTTTCGGCTAAGCGATATCCCCGATCTTTCGGGGATATGGCGTGGCACAATTAGGGCATACGGGGCGCAAGAGCAGGCGATGGATACCGATTGCGCGCTAAGGAGGCCGAATCTATCTTAGCGATGCATCGCGCGGCGATCATCGTATTGCTGCTCGCCGGAATGTGCTGGTCACGTTCGTATGCTGCCGCTGCCGCGTCAGCGCACCCGATGACGGTGCGCGTCGCGATCCAAATTCGCAATCTCGCCGATGTGGATGAGATAAAAGAGCAGTGGCAGGTGACCGGAACGCTGATTTCCAGCTGGAGGAATCGAAAAGCGCCATGGCGTCCGCAGCTGGTATTTAGGAATGAGGTCGAGCCGGCGAAGCTGCGAGACGTCGAAAGTTACGTTGAACCCGACGGTACGGAAGTATTGTGGCAAGATTTCAGCGCCACGCTCTCGACTGATTTGGACCTTCGGCGCTTCCCGTTCGACGTTGAAACGTTACCGATGGTCGTCGAACCAACGGGCGCGGGCGCGCAAGGGACGGTACTGAGCTTCGATCGCGCACTCTCGTCTGTACCACACGACCGGTATGCGGGACTGGCGCAGTGGAACCCGGTTTCGCTGACGGCGCGGCCTTACGTAGACACCGCGGCACAGCGCGACGCGCATGGACTTGCGTTTGATTTCCTCGTCCAGCGGAACTCCTCATCGTACGTTTGGAAGTTCATCATTCCGCTGATTTTGCTGGTCATTGTCTCTTGGGTGAGTTTTTGGTTATCTCACGAAGAATTCACGACCAAGGATCAGCTCGGCACGGCTGTTTCGACGCTGCTGATCATCGTTGCGTTCAATTTCGTGTCATCGAGCCTCATGCCTCATACGAACTATATGACCTACATCGATGCGCTGATATTCAGCAGCTTCGTGTTTGTCGTCGTTTCGATCGCGTTCATCATAGCGTCGCACACCTTGGAGGTGCGGCTAAAGTCGACGCAGCGCGCCCTGATGGTTCGCAGGCTTGCGGGCGTCGCTTTACCGATCGCGTTTTTGCTCACGCAAGGCGCTTTGATTGCCTTGTTCAGGGTTTAGGTTGTTGACGAACTGCCCAGAAAGGGACTCGAACCCCCACGACCTTGCGGCCACTGGTACCTGAAACCAGCGCGTCTACCAATTCCGCCATCTGGGCGCATGGCACTGAAACTCTCCAGTGCCAGCCGCGGTTTCTGGTGCCACCATGCCCGTCCCCTTGAAAGTGGTCGCCGGCGGTGATGAATCGTCGCCGCTCGACGCGTACTCGGCCGCCGTCACCCATGCCGCGCAGACCGTCAGCCCCTCCGTCGTCGCCATCGACGTTCGTACGAACCGTCGCGCCGGCAACGGTTCCGGCTTCATTTTTACGCCTGACGGCTTCGTGCTCACCAATGCGCACGTGGTCAGCGGCGCAACGCATGTCTCGGTCACACTCCTCGATGGCCGGGAACTTGCGGCGCAGCTCATTGGGGAAGACGAACACTCGGATCTCGCAATCATTCGGGTTCACGCTTCAGAACTTGTGGCTGCGCAGCTCGGCGATTCATCCTCTCTTCGTCCCGGACAGCTGGTCGTCGCGGTCGGCAATCCCTACGGTCTGCAGTACACCGTAACGGCGGGCGTCGTGAGCGCGCTCGGACGTTCGTTGCGCGCGCAGTCCGGACGGTTAATCGACAACGTCATCCAAACCGATGCGGCGCTCAATCCGGGCAACTCCGGCGGCCCGCTCGTCACCGCCGACGGCGGCGTGATCGGCGTCAATACCGCGGTTTTCCCGGGCCAGGGCATTTGCTTTGCGATCGCGATCAACACGGCGAAGTTCATTGGCGGCGTCCTGATGCGCGACGGCAAAGTGCGCCGCGGATACCTCGGCGTGGCCGGTCAAGATATCGATCTGCCGCGCCGCATCGTCCGGCTTCACACGCTCGCGCAGACGCGTGCCGTCCTGGTCACGTCCGTGGAGCCTGGGAGTCCCGCGCAAACGGCGGGACTGCAAGACGGTGACGTGATCGTGGCCTTCGAGGAACGGCCGCTGACGGGCGTGGACGAGCTGCACCGGCAGCTTACGCTCATCGATCTGCGGAGAAGTTACCAGCTGACGTATTTGCGCAAGAACGCCATTCGCAAGACCTTGGTGTTGCCTATCGAAGCGCGTTGAATCATGCGGCGGCTGCTTCCGATCTTAGGCATTACGTTTGTCGACATCTTGGGATTCAGCATGCTGATTCCCATGCTGCCGTACTACGTGACGCACTTCGGCGCCTCACCCGTCGTCGTGGGCGTATTGATTGCGACCTTCTCCTTTTGTCAGCTGCTCGCCGGACCGCTGTGGGGAAACGTTTCCGATCGCATCGGGCGCAAGTGGGTGCTCGTCGTCAGCCAGGTCGGCGCGACGATCGGTTGGACGATGCTTGGGATCGCCCCGTCGATTGCATGGGTGTTTGTCGCGCGCATCGTGGAAGGCATCTCGGGCGGTAACATCGGCGTCACGCAAGCGTACGTCGCCGATCTGGTGGCGCCCAAGGACCGGGCGCGGGCATTCGGCTACATCGGCGCCACGTTCGGCGCAGGAATGATTTTCGGCCCGCTGGCGGGCGGCTTACTGTTTGCCCGTTATGGGTACTCGATCCCATTCTTTGCGGCGGCAGCGTTGCAACTGCTGACGCTTGGGCTGACCCTTGCGCTGCTGCCGGAATCGCGCGCAAAGACGGACACGGCGATCCTTGGGCCCTTTGAAATCTTTCGCACGTTCCGCGATCGAAACTTGGCGCCGCTGCTCTGGCAAAAGCTTGCGCTTTCACTCGCCCTGTATGGCTGGTTCGGCGTGATGGCGCTGTACTTGGCCGATCAGCTGCGTTTTACGCTCACGCAGACGGACTACTTTTTCTCGGCTGTCTCCGTTTTGAGCGTCTTCGTCAACGCCGTCGTCATCAGCCGCGCATCAGAACGTTTGGGCGACCGCCTGATGTCTACGCTAGGCTTGCTCTGTCTCGTCGCCACATTTGCGGTGGCGCCGTTCGTGCACACGCCGTACAGTTTGGTCGCGCTCGTCGTTCTCTTCAGCGTCGGGATGCCGTTTGCAAATACGGGGCTGACGGCGCTCGTCAGCAATGCGGCGGACGGCGCGCGGCAGGGGACCGTGTTGGGCGTGACCTCATCGCTCGATTCGCTTTCGGGCATGGTCTCGCCGCCGATTTCCACGGGCCTGCTCGGACGCTTCGGTTCGCCGTGGTCGACAGTGTCGTCGTTGGGCTTTGCCGCGATCGCGTTCGGCATGGGGGTACTGAGCGCGCGCCGGGAAACGCTTGCCGCAGCGCCCGCGCGCGCAGCGGACTAGCCTACCCTAGGCCGCGTTCTTCTTGCGGCGTTTTGCCGGCGCGCGCGGTGCGGCTTTATGCGCGGCCCGCTTTTCCGTGCCCCGCGCTTCACGCTGCTTCTTGCTTTCTTGCAAGCTCTGCTCCAGCACGTCCATGAGGTTGACCACCTTGGCACGGGCCGGCGCCTTCTTCGGCTGCGGCATTTCGCGTCCGGCCGCGCGTGCTTCAATCATCGTGAGCAGCTCGTCATGATACGTGTTGGTGAATTTTTCCGGCTCGAAGGCTTCGACGCTCATTGAATCGATCAGCATCTTCGCCATTTTCATCTCGGGCTCGGGAAGCTTGACGTCGGCCGGCAGATCGAGATTGGATGGTTCCACGAGTTCCTCGGACCAGTGCATGATCTCCAGCACGAGCGCTTCACCCGACGGCTTGACGGCGGCGATGTTCTCTTTCGTTCGCACCACGACGCGCGCGATCGCCACCTTGTTGGCTTTTAATAGCGCCTCGCGAAGCAGCGCATAGGCGTGCCGTCCTTGTTTGGTCGGCTCTAGATAGTACGGCTTGTCGAAGAACATCGGATTGATTTTGTCGAGTTCCACGAACTCGAGGATGTCGACGCTCTGCGTCTTTTCCGGATTGACCTTTTTGAAGTCTTCATCGGTCAGCACGACGTACTCGCCTTTTTCGTACTCGTAGCCCTTGACGATCTCGTCCCACGGAACCGGCTTACCGTCGACCGAGCAAATGCGCTCGTAGCGGATGCGGCCTTCGTCTTTTTGGTGCAACAAATTGAACGCGAGATCGTTCGTCCGTACTGCGGTGAAGAGCTTAACCGGAATCGTTACCAGGCCGAAGTTTATCGAGCCCGACCATATCGCGTGCGCCACTATAGCCCCCTAGCGAAAAACACCAGCCCTCATTATACCCGTTCGCTTGCTTAAAAGCGACCGGGCGGTTGGTCATCAGCTCCAGCGCCGTTTTGCCTTTTGCAACGCCGCTTCCAAAGATGAGCCGCGCCGAAGCGGTTCCGCCCAGAGGTCGCCCCGCCGCTCCAAACGCGCGGCGGCTGTACGGATGTTCCACGCCGCAATCACCTTCGCAGGCTGACTGCGCGTTTTTGCTTGAAGTTCTTCTACCTCGCTCCACTCTAGCGGCATCGACACGGGCGCACCGGCGCGCGCACGTACGACGTACGGAGGGACGACCGTCTTTCCGCGTCCTACCTGCACCCAATCCAGGTAGACGACGCCGCGAGGCCGGCGCGCGATCGTCCGCTCCAAGGTGGTGAACTTCGGCAGCTGGGCGTGGATGCGGCGCGCGACGATTTCGGCGAACGTCTTGACGGTATCGTAGTCGTATGTCGGTTTGAGCGGAACGACGACGTGCAGCCCGCTCCCGCCCGATGTTTTGACCAACGCGCGCAATCCGATCTCTTCCAGCACCGCGCGCAGCGTCAGCGCCACGTGCGCCAGCGTCTTCATCGTGCACCCTTCCCAAGGGTCGAGATCGAAGAGCACGTAATCGGGCGAATCGATGCTGGGCAGATGCGAATACCAGACGTGCAAGACGATCGATGCGAGGTTGGCGCACCAGGCCAGCGCAGCTTCGTCGTTGCACAGCATGTACGCTATGCGGCGGGAGTCCCCGTCGGCGCTGAGCGACACCGTCGGAATCCAGGAAGGCTTATAACGCGGCGCCTGTTTTTCGAAAAACGACTGGCCTTCGATGCCGTCGGGATACCGTTCGAGCGTCAAAGGGCGATCCCGCAAGTGCGGAATGAGCCAGCGCGCGACGCCGGCATAGTACGCAATCAAATCGCCCTTGGTGTAGCCGTCCTGCGGCCACAGCACTTTGTCCAAGTTCGAAAACGAGAGCTCGCGCCCCCCGACGATTCCGCGCTGCTTTACGGCGGCGCTCAAACTACGCGACGCGATCCGCGTCGATGGGACGTTCTCGAACGCACGATTTCGGATCTTTGTCGATGCGTAAGCCAAGAAATGCCGGCTGGCGCAAGAGTCCGTCCCGCGTCCATTCGGTGAACCGCACCTGCGCTACCAGGTCCGGCGTAACGAAATGCGGCTTCGCGTTCGATTCCACTGCATCGGCAAAGGGTGACTTGCTGCGTTCCCGCTTGCGAAGTCGTTCGGTCATGGTCGCCAGCGTTTCCGTATCGAATCCGGTGCCGACGTGCCCGACGTAGTAGAGTTTGCCCCCGTCATACAAGCCGAGCAGCAGCGCTCCGAAGCCTTTGCGGCTGCCGCGCGGCTCGGTGAAGCCGCCGATCACGCACTCTTGCATCATTTGCGCTTTGATCTTCACCCATGCCCGGCTTCGCCGCTCTTCATACTGTGAATCGCGCCGCTTTCCCATGATGCCTTCCAAGCTTTGCCGCTGCGCTTGCTCGAACAGCGCGCGCCCTTCCGAAACCACGTGCTTTGAGTACAACACCAGATCGGAAGAGCGGATCGCCCTTTCAAGCAACGCCTTGCGTTCTTCGAGCGGGCGTTTGCGGAGATCTTTGCCGTCCGCATAGAGCAAATCGAAGGCGACGAAGGACAGCGGATACCGTTGCGCAGACTTCGACCGCGCGCTGGGGCGATGCCGGTTGAAGCTGCCCTGGAGACGTTGAAACGACGAGCGGCCCTTCTCATCGAGGCTCACGATTTCGCCGTCCACGACGATCGGCAGCGTCCGCCACCCTCCGGCCAAGGCCTCCAGCTCCGGGAACTGCTTGAGAAAGTCCAGACCGTTACGCGAGAGCAGCGAGAGGCTTCCGTCCTCGGATACCGTGCAGATCGCGCGATAGCCGTCCCATTTGATTTCGAAAAGCCACGCGTCGTCGTCGAATGGTTCGTCGACCAAGGTCGCCATCATCGGCGTGCGGATCGTCGGAATCGGATCGGCGGCGCTGCTGCGCGCCGGCCGTCTGCGCGGTTCTTCCGTCTTGCGGCTCGACTCCCAATGCGGCGCGTTGGGATCCTTGGCGTATGATTCGACCGTGCGGCCCGTCTTCGCCGATTTGTTGTCCTTAGCGATATCGTATTTGGGGTCGACGAACCGGTCGTGATCCTTGATCAGCAGCCAAGGATCGCCGTCTTCGCCCTGACGGCCGCGAATGCGGACGAGCGTAAACTCTCCGCGGAGCTTTTTGCCATGTAGGATGAATTTGATCTTGCCTTTGCCGATTTCCGCGGCGGGATCCGTTCCTTCGGCTAAGCTGTAGGTTCCCTCGTCCCAGACGATCACTTCACCCGCGCCGTAATTGCCCTTCGGAATGATCCCCTCGAAGGTGCGATACTCCATCGGGTGATCCTCGACGTGCATCGCCAGACGGCGGTCCACAGGGTTCAGCGACGGGCCCTTCGGGATCGCCCAGGATTTGAGCACGCCGTCAGCTTCAAGACGGAAGTCGTAATGCAGCCGAGTTGCCCGGTGCTTTTGGATCACGAAGCGCAGACGATCTGCGCCTTTTGCGCGCGCCCCGCGCGGCTCCGGCGTTTCGGTGAAACGCCGCTTCTCCCGATATGTTTGGAGCGAGCCGGGTTCTCGCCGGCCCGCTCCATCAGCGTTCTTCTTTCGGCCCGGCATTACGCCGGTAAGGTGCGCCTCCTCAGACGCGCGCTCCTCGCCCCGTAGCAAGATTGTAAATGAACAGGATGATCGCAATCGCAAGCGCGATCCAGATCAAGTGGCCCGCAAAATGAATGACGAGACCGATGATCCAGATGATGACCAAGATCACGATGATCGTCCATAGGATTCCGGCCATGAATTACTGTCCTCCGCCTGTGGTGGTAGACGAGTGCGTGGTCGTTCCGGTGGAGTTCGTCGAGGACGAACTCGCCGACCACGGGTGCCAGACAAAGATCGCGATCAGGATGGCGATCACGACAACGATCACGATGCCGAGCGCGGCGGCACCGCCGCTGCCGCCGTCATTAACTACAACCGGGCCGTCAGCCATACAAGTTCTTGCTCCTTTCGCACACCAAGTGGCCCCGTTATACCCAGACCCGGCAAGCGCCTACCAAGCATGACCTGGGCGGCTTTGGGCGTAGCGCTGGCAGCGTGCATGGCGCTCCTCGCGACGGCCGCGAGCGGGAGGCGACGGCGATCTTTTTACGAGCACGACGTTTACGGCATGACCCAGCGCAGCCACCGCGCCTACGCCGCCGGAGCGTTATTGTTCGTCGCGCTCTTTGCGGCGGCGCTTAGATATCCGGCGCTGCCGGCCGTCCCGCTTTTCGGAGCGTTCGCCGTCGTGGCGATTTTGTACGGTGCGTCGTTCTTGCGCGGCGCGACAGGGGAAGATGAGGAGCAATGAACGAGTTCCGTTTTTCACCGCGTCCCAACCGCGCTCACGAAATTGGATGGCAGCCGTGGACTTCCGATGCGTTCGAACGCGCGCGAAGCGAGGACAAACCGATCCTGTTGGCCATCTCCGCGGTGTGGTGCCATTGGTGCCACGTCATGGATGAAACGACGTATTCCGATCCCGGCGTCATCGAAACCATCAACTCCACTTTCGTTCCGATTCGCGTGGATAACGACCGGAGGCCCGACATCAACGCGCGCTACAACCAGGGCGGCTGGCCGACGACGGCCTTTCTGGACGCGCAAGGCAGTCTCATCGCCGGCGCAACGTACTTGCCTCCCGGGCAAATGCGTCCGGCCCTCGATCAGATCGCGTCCTTTTATCGCGAAAATCGCGATGCCATCGCGCAGCGCGCGCAGCAGCTGCGCCGCGCCGTGGAGCGACCCTCCGCGAAAACCGGCGGCGAACTGCGCGACTCCATCGTCGCCCACATCGTCGAAGAGCTCGAGCGCATCTACGATAGCGAGTACGGCGGTTTCGGTGAAGCGCCGAAATTTCCGATGATCGAGGCGCTGGAGTTTTTGCTGCAGGAGTACAGAGTCTCTCAACACGAGCGGCTCTATGAAATGGCGGCGACGTCGATGCTGGGGATGAGCGGCGGCGGCATGTACGATCACATCGAAGGCGGCTTCTTCCGGTACTCGACGACGCGCGACTGGACCATTCCGCACTTCGAAAAGATGACGGAAGATCACGCCGGTTTCTTGCGGCTGCTCGGGCAGCTGATTCCCACTCGCAACGAGCGCTTTCGCAGTACGCTGCTCTCCACGCTGCGATACGTCCGGGAGGTGCTCTACAATCCGAGCACCTCGCTTTTTGCGGGCAGTCAAGACGCCGACGAAGAGTACTATGCGCTTCCGCTGGAGGAACGCCGGCGGCGCGAAGCGCCGTACGTCGATCGCACCTCGTACTCGAATTGGACTGCCGCCATGGCCGGCGCGTTGATGCTGTGCGCCAATGCGTTGGATGACGACGCGATCGGCGCGATGGGAACGGCCACGTTGGACGCCTTGCACGATTCGCTGAGGGACGATCGCGGACTGCTTTATCACTTCATCGAACCGCAAGGCGCCGCCCAAGTAAGCGGGTTGATAACGGATCAGGCGGCGTACCTGCGTGCGCTGCTCGACGCACACGAATTCGCCGGCGAGCAGCGGTTCTTCGAGCGCGCCGTCCGGCTTTGCGACGCCGTCGAGGGCTATTTTTCAGCGCCCGAAGGCGGCTTCTACGATAGCGCGGGCTTCACGGTGGAATTGGGCCATCTCGCCGTGCGCGACCGTCCGCTCGCGGAGAACGCCTCACTGGCGGAAAGCTTCTTGCGCTTGCACGAACTCACCGGCGCCGAACGCTACCGTCAAATGGCGGAACGAACGCTTGCGAGTCTGGCCGCATCGTACGGCAGAGCCGGCACGTTTGCCGCGCCTTTTGGACGCGTGCTGCGGCGATATCTGAGCGACGCCGTGCGCGTGGTGCTCGTGGGCAGCGCCGAGGCGACCGCACAGATGCGGGAAGCGGCGCATGCGCTTCCGGCGGCGTTCGTCAGCGTTCGCACGATCGATCCGCAAGATCGCGCGGAGCTCGAAGCGCGAGGGTTTGATACGCAAGCGCCTGCAGCGTACGTTTGCCGCGGTTCGGCTTGCGCAGCGCCGGTGCGCGATGCGGCGCAGCTGCGCGCCGCCTACGACAGCTTTTAATTGCCGGGCCGCACGAACGCGTTCCAATACCAGACGCCGTAGAAGCTCGCCACGCACGAATAGGCGAGCAGCACTTTTGCCCAGAGTGCCAGACGTTCGCGCGACGCTAGAACCATGAGAGCGAAGAGAAACGGCATGAAGTCCAGGACGTGGCGCATGCCGTACTGCGCGAAACCATTGACGTAATAGAGCAATGACGGGGTCGCAACGAGCACCGCTGCAACCCACAGCAGCGCGACAAGCGCAACGGGGCGGCGCGCGAAGAACGCCACAATGAGCGCCGGACTCGTCCACGTCAGCGCGACCCCTGAAATATCGGGACGGATCCAGGGGAAGACGCCCGCAAATGCCGGCGCTTGCACGAAAAAGGAGCGCGCTTCGTACGGCAGATAGAGCAGGCGGAACGGCGAACCCGTCTTCATCCCGGCCGCGTCGGCATGATACCAGGTCGTGTATCCGATATCGGCGAGCGTACCCCAACGGGCCTCATTGTACGCGCCCCACAGTATTGCTCCCGCAACCAGCACCGCAATGAAGCCTCCTATAGCGGTAACGGCGTCGCGTCGATTGATGCGCGCAAACGAAAGTCGCGAAGCGCCCACTACCAACCATGCGAAATACACGGGCATCGCGAGCACCATGCTAAAACGCGAACCTGCCGCAAAAATCGCCCACAACGCGACGAGCCAGCCGCGCCGCCTTCCCGACAGTTCGACCAGCGCGAGCATCGTAAACGCAACGGCGCTCACGTGCGCCATGAACCACACGTCGCCAAGCATCGCGCACCACAGCAGCGGCGTTCCGGCGAGCGCAAACGCAACCAGCCATGCCGCCGTATCGACGTTTGCGCCGAGGCGCTCCGCCAAGCGCCAAGCAGCGCCGACCGCGATGCCGGCGAGCACGGCGCACGCAAGCGTTTGATTCGCGCTCGTACCCGCGAGCGCAACGTAGGGAATGAGGAGTACTGCCGGAACCGGCGCTTCGATGACGTAGCGATGCCCGTTATAGGTGAGCGCGTCGATGAATGGTCCGGGCCAGTCGATCCAGACGCGGCCATGCAAGAACGCCTGCGCGAGTAAGACGTAATTGTCGTACGGCGTCGAGCGAAAATGCGACGCGACGATGGCGAGGATGAATCCACCGGTCCCTGCCAGAGCCGCCTTCATTTTTTGACGAGGCGGTAGAGATCCGGCGAGCCGGAGATCTTGAAGGCGGTGTAGCCCGGCACCGATCCGGAAAGCGTCCCGACGACGTACACCGGCCGTTTGCGCGTCCAGCTCGGAATGCGCGTAGCCACCTCGCCGAGCCATGCAGATTGGACGATGCGGTGCCCGAGCGAACGGTCCACGTACGATGCGTACGCAAGCGGCGTCGCAAACATCCAGGGCGAGATCAAGATCGCATCATCCGCCGTCTTCGCTTGAACAGTTTGGATGACGTCTTGGGCTCCGCTCGAATACGCTTGCGCGAACATGCTTCTGTTGAGGACGATTGATGCGACCGCCGCGGCCGCAAGCAGCGCCGCCGTCTGCAGGCGTAAGGCAGGGAGGGCACGCGCAATGGCGCTCGCGGCGACGCCGGCAAAGATGGCGCCGACGCCTAGTGCGATCAGGTAGTATCGCGCAACGTCCGCTTCGATCGTGTAGCCGAATGCGAACGCCGTCGGCAATGCCGCCGCCAAAAGCAACGCGCACGCAACTCTGGGGGCCGTACGGAACAGCGCGTACACGCCTCCCAGCGCAAACAGCAACCCTAACGGCGTCAGATCGTGGACGGCCTCTTGCGCGAAGGCGGGAAACCGTTCGACGTACGTCTGCGGCGCCGCCATGTTGGCGATCGCGCTGTCCGCTCCGAACTGATCGCCGCTGAGCATCAGGCGCAATCCCGCGAGCGTGGATGGATGGTCGGTATCCCAAAAGGCATTGCCCGGCGGCTCGCCGATCGATCGCGTCGGATCCAGCCTGCGGACGGTGACCATCCAGCTGCGCAGCGGCAGGTACGCGTAGCATAGGAATCCCAGCAGCGATGCGGCCGCTGCCGCCGCGAACGTTCGGGTTCTGGCGCCGGGCCGCAACGCGAGCACGATCAGCGCAGGCAAGAGCCATACGACGATCGGGTGCGTCGCGACGCCCAAACCAAACGCAAGCCCCGTGCCGGCGGCCGCGGAGCGTTCGCCGCGTCGCTGCCATCGCAGCGCGCCGTACAACGTCAGCATCGCGAAAAAGAGCGCCAGCGCATGGACCTCCGCGCGTGTGCCGCGCATCCACACCACATCGCCGAACGCAAAAAGCCACGCCGCGGCGCACGCACAGAACGGTTCGCCGTCGAGCTCCACGACGCACCGGTACACAAGCCACGCGCCGCCGCTCATGGCGAGCGCTGAAAAGAACGCGATCCGCCAGGCCACCGTTCCGGCGGGAAAGAGATGCGCGAACGCTCCGGCCAAAATCGTGAACGCGGGAAACCCCGTCGGGTGGGCAATCCCGAAAATCCACGGCACCACTTGCATCTCTCCGGTATCCCAATAGCTCACCGCGCCTTGCAGCGAAGCCGCATACATCGCAAGCGGTACGACCCAGGCGGCCCAGTCCGCAGCGCGCGCGATCGAACGCAAGAAACTACAACGCGGGCGCGGTCGGCGTCGGCAGCGGATGCGGCAGTTGGAACGTTGAGCTCGGCAACGAGCCGGGGAAGCGGTATCCGGAAAAGACGATGCGTTCCCGCGCCGGAACGTTTCCGATCCTTGCCTGGACGGCGATCGAGATGGGCATCCAATAGCGGCCCACCTGCGCGTAACGCATCGATCCTTTTCCGGATATTTTTGGGCCGCGGGCGTTGAAAAGGATTTCCGAGGGCAGATAGCTGTGCGCGTCGATGGTCACGCCGTCGACGACGAAACCTCGCGGCGCTCCAAGTGCGGTTGCGCGATAGACGTACTGCAGCCGTTTGCCGGATTTGTGAACCCCGACGAACGCTAACTTGTACTCGGCGGGTCGCGGCGCCACGTTGCCGATCGCGTAGCGGTTGCGGTAACGGGCGATGCGCGTGATCTTCGGATGCAGCGATTCACCACCGACGATGAGCGTCTCGTCGCGCACCAGGTCGCCGTTGCGATAAATGCGGTGCGTCTGATCGATGTCTTGTGGGCCGGCCTGCGTCAGCGTGTACGTGAAAACGAGCGCTTTTGGCGAATCGAGCGAAACGAGCCGTTCCACATACCTGCTCAGCACGATCTTTGAAGGCGACGCTTGGCGCGCCCCCGCAAGAAGCAGAGCCCCGAAAGCGCACAACGTGACCTGGCGTAACGCGAGCTTCATTGTGCGAGGACGGCGTCGCGCATCGCGCGCACGGCGTCGCCCGCGCGTGCCGGGTCTTTGCCTCCGCCCTGTGCCTGCGCCGGCTGGCCTCCGCCGCGGCCTTGCACCATGGGGGCGGCCAGCTTCACTAGATTGCCGGCATGCACGCCGTCCTGCACCATGTCATCGGATGCCGTCACGAAGAGACTTACCGCGGCTTCCTGCACGCCCGCTAGTGCGATGACGCCGCTGCGCAAACGCTGGCGGATCGCGCCGGAAAGATGACGCAGCGCTTCCGCGCTGGCTTCCTCGACGACGGCGCCGACGAAGGTCCGCTTTCCTCGCCGCTCTGCCGCGTCGACGTACCGCTGCGCGTCCGCGGCGGCGATCCGCGCGTTCAACTCGCCGGCGGCATTTTGCAGTTCCTTCAGCTCGCGCTGCAGCTTCGCGATCCGTTCGCTCAGCTCGTCAGGCGTTGCGGCAAGGGTCGTGGAAAGTTCGCCGATCAGTGCCTGCTGCTGCTCGATGTGCCGTTCGGCGGCGCGCGACACGCACGATTCTATTCGCCGCACCCCACTGCCGATGGAAAACTCCGACAGGATGACGAAAAGTCCGAGTTCTCCCGTCGAGTGCGCGTGCGTCCCTCCGCAGAGTTCGATCGACGCGCCGGCTTGCACGACCCGCACGCTTTCGCCGTACTTCTCCCCGAACATCATGATGGCGCCGGCGTTCCGCGCCGTCTCCAGCGGCAGAACCTTCGTTTCGAGCGGAACGTCGTCGCGGATCATTTCATTGACGCGGCGCGCGATGGCGCGCTTCTGTTCGGGGCTCAGGGCGCCGGAAGACCAACGAAAATCGAAGCGCATCTTTTCCGGTCCCACCCACGAGCCGGCCTGCACGACGTCGTCGCCTAAAACGTCTTTCAGCGCCCGCTGCAGCAGGTGCGCGGAGGTGTGGTGGCGGCGTATTTCCTGGCGCCATTCCGGCGAAACTTCTGTGCGAACTTCATCGCCAACCTGGATGGAGCCGCTGCGCAGCGTGCCGATGTGCGCGACCGTTTCCCCGATGTATTGCGCATCGGAAACTTCAAAGCGCGTTTCGTGCGAATTGTCGATCGCGCGCAATACGCCGTGATCTCCGATCTGACCGCCTTTTTCGGCGTAAAACGACGTTCGATCGAGCAGCACTTGCGCTTCGTCACCCTCGGCGAGCTGCTCCACCGAACGGTTATTCTTTACGAGCGCAACGACTCTGCCGCCGGCGTTCAGGCCTTCGTATCCCAGGAACTCCGTGCGCAAAGCGGGCAGCTCGGCCAGCTCTACGACGGCGCGTTTTGCCGCCGCGTCGCGTCGTGCGCGTTCGCGCTGCTCGTTCATGGCTCGTTCGAATCCCGCAACGTCGACCGAAAGCCCGCGCTCGGCCGCCATTTCGGTCGTCAGCTCGATCGGGAAGCCGTAGGTGTCGTGCAATGTGAATGCGTCGGTGCCTGAAATCCGGGACGCTGCGGATTTTATGGCCGCATCGCACAAATCGGCGAGGCGGTTCGTGCCCCGCTCCAACGTTCGATCGAAGATCTCTTCTTCGACCCTCAGCGCCTGCTGGATGCGCGTCAGGTTTTCGCGCAACTCCGGATAGCCGGACTCCAACGTTCGCACGACGGCCGGAACGAGCTGCGTCAAGAAACCGTCGGGGTATCCGAGGAGCCGTCCGTTTCGGATGGCGCGCCGTATCAAGAAGCGCAAGACGTAACCGCGTTCCGTGTTGCCCGGATAGACTCCGTCGTTGAGCAAGAACGTGACCGCGCGCGAGTGATCCGCGATGATGTTGCGCCGCTCCGCTCTTTCGCGCTCGCCCAGGGAGCTTTGGCCTGCGCCCGGTTGCGCTTCGATGAGCTCGGCGAAGAGATCCGTTTCGTACATCGACGCTTTGCCGGCCGCAGCCATCAGCATGCGTTCCAAACCGGCGCCCGTGTCGATCTGCTTGCGCGGGAGCTCTTCCAGTTTGCCGTCTGCGGTGCGATTGTACTGTTGGAACACGATGTTCCAGATCTCGATCCAACGGTTGCCTTTGTTCGGACCGTCGTCTTGCGGGCCGCTTGCATGTTCTGCGCCGAGATCAAAGAAGATCTCCGTGCAGGGCCCGCACGGCCCCGTCGATCCCATCGTCCAAAAGTTGTCTTCATCGAACCGCGTGATTCGTTGAGCCGGCAAGCCGATCGCCTTGCGCCAGATTCGCTCGGCCTCGTCGTCGTTGACGTGCACGGTGATCGCCAAACGCTGCGGGTCCAAGCCGATCGTTTTTGTTACGAACTCCCACGCATAGGCGATCGCTTCGCGCTTGTAATAGGCGCCGAAGCTGAAGTTTCCCAACATCTCGAGGAACGTGCCGTGGCGGCCGGTGCGCCCGACGTTTTCGATGTCGCTCTTCGCGCCGGCCACGCGCAAGCAACGCTGCACCGTCACGACGCTGGGCGCCGGCGGCGGCTCCTCGCCCAAGAACGCGGGGACGAACTGCTCCATCCCGGCGATCGTGAAGAGCGTCGAGGAGAGGGCGCCCGGAATCAACGTCGCCGGCGGAACGAGCCGGTGATCGCGGGACGTAAAAAACTCGACAAATGCCGAGCGAAGTTCTTGGCTTTTCATCGTCGGGATCGTTCGGGAGGCTCTATATTTGGGCCGCCGCGCCGTCAGTCTTGCAAGGCGTGCCGCAGCTTCTCCAGCGCCTTCTGCTGCAGGCGGGACACGTGCATCTGCGAGACGTTCAACCGCTTGGCGATCTCCGTTTGGGACACGCTCTCGTAAAAGCGCAAGTAGAGGATCACGCGTTCGCGTCCGGTGAGCACCTGAAACGCCCGCTCCAGGTTCGTCTTGTCTTCCAACAGCGCGAGTCCGGCGTCCGTCGTGCCGATATAATCCGCCAGCGTCTGCGCCTTCTTGTCACCCTCAACCGAAAGCTCCGTGTCGAGCGAGAGCAAGTTGTACGCTTGTCCCAGCTCTTGCGCTTCCAAGATGTCCTCTTCGGTGGCGCGCAGATGCTCGGCCAGTTCTGCGACGGTGGGGCTGCGGCCGAGCTTTACGGAAAGCTTTTCGATAGCGCGATTGACGGCCAGATTGAGCTCCTGCAACCGCCGCGGGACTTTGACCGCCCACCCCTTGTCGCGAAAATACCGCTTGATCTCGCCCACGATCGTCGGCGTTGCGTACGTCGTAAATTCGACGCCGCGATCCAAGTCGAAGCGATCGATCGCCTTGAGCAGACCGACCGTGCCGACCTGAATCAGATCGTCGAGCGATTCTCCCCGGTTGGCGAACTTGACGGCCAGATACCGAACCAGGTTGAGATGCGCGACGACGAGTTCGGCGCGCAGCCGTTCGTACTCTGAATCGCCGCGGCGACGCTTCGCACGCGCAAAGCGGGCGAACGCTTCACGGGTTTTCCGCCGATCCCAACGCTCTTCATCGGTGTGCTGCTGCAAGGTTAACCGCCGACTTTTTTCGTCATTACGAGATCCGTGCCGCCCTCAGGATGAACGTCGTATTCGACGCGATCCATCAGCGAACGGATCAGGAAGACGCCAAGACCTCCAAGGCGAGGCTCATCGAGCCCCCGAGCGGCAACGGCTTGCGTGTGCGCCGTTTGGTTGAAGTCACGAACTCTGACCGTAAGCGATTCCGCGTGCGTATCGCACACGATTTGGATTTGACCGGTCGCACCTGCATGTTGGATGCAATTCGTGCAGGCCTCCGCCACGGCTAACTTGACGTCCTCGATCTCTTCGATCGAGAAACTCAAACGATTGGCTACGGCCGCAACGGCGAGCCGGGCGACGGCGACCCATTCGGCTTTGCTCGGGATGCGGAGTTCCACCGTTCCCAACGATTCGTCGAACTCCACGGCCGGCTGACTCACACGAGAGCCTTCATCGCAGCATCCTCGTCGTCGAAGATCCCAAAAATTTTCACCAGCCCCGTAATGTCGAAGATCTTTTTAATTTGGGGGTTGGTGCACACCAAATTCACCGTCCCGCCGTGCTCCCGCACGCGCTTTAAGCCGCCGATGAGGACCCCGAGACCGGTGGAATCGATGTAGCGAACCTTTTCCAGATTGATGATCAGATTGTAATGCCCTTTGTCGATCAGATCGCCGATGGCGTCTTTCACCTTCGGCGACGTGTACACGTCGATCTCTCCGTTGAGATCGACGACGTACGAATCTCCTTGTGCTTCTCGAACGTTCACTTTGATGTCCACGCTTACTCCCTAGGCGTCCCTTCTTTCGTATTTGCCAGCAGATCGTTGCGAATCTGATCGGCGCTCGATTGTCCCTCTTGGACCGCTTCGTCCAAGTTCGATCGCGCGGTTTCGACAAAACGTTTCCCGCGAGCGTAAAGATCGCCAGCATCCGTTTGCCACGATCCTTCGTGCATGATCATGTAGGCCAGCGCGGCGCCTCCGATCGCTCCCAGAACGAAACCTGAAAAAAAGCGGCTCATTCCTCCCGTCCCAGCACCAAGCGACGGATCGCGGCGGTGATTCCTCCTAAGGTCGCGCCGGTGTTGACGATCGCCGGCTCAACCGCTCGTTGCGCCAGCGTCGCAGTTCGCCCAAGCGACTCGGCGACGCGTTCCAGCGTGGCGGTGACGTTGCCCAAACGCGCAACGGTTTGATCCGCCGTGTCGGCGATGCCGCCGACGTGTCCCAGCGTTTTGCTTACGGGCGCTCCGAGCGCTGAAAGCTGGGCGTCCACGCCGTCGAGCGTTTGGTTCAAGCGCCGCAACGTTCTCGCAAGCGCCGACATCGCGACGAAGACCGCGACGCCGATGAGGAACACGCCGACGCCGACACCGACGTCGAGGACGATCGCCCAATCAAAGCCCGTGCTCACGTATACCTCCAACACACCCCAATGTCACGCGCGACCCCAAAGCCGCAAGCAACATCGGGACTCCCCGAATAACGGAGCCTCTGCTAGAAAACTATTCCCCGCTCGGCTTCCTTTAAGCGGCTGCGGCTCGCAGCTCGGGAACGATTCGCTCGAGAACGGAAAGGACCGTGGCGATATCGGCCGCCGTCGTGCCGGACCCCATGGTAAAGCGGACAACGCTTCGCGCCCAGCTCGCTTGCCCCCCAAGCGCCGCAATAACGTGGCTCGGCTCCAGCGCCCCGGAAGTGCAGGCGCTTCCGGCAGAAACGGCGATGCCCTCCAGGTCCAGCCGCATCAGCAGCAGGTCGGAACGGAGGCCGGCAAATGCCACGCTGCTGAAGTTCGGCAGGCGCGCTGCGCCGGCCCCATGGATCCGGACGCTCGGGATGGCGGCCTCCAACCTGGCCTCGAATTCGTCGCGCAACGCTGCCAAGCGGACACAGGCCGCTTGGCGCTCGGCCGCGGCGAGTTCGAGCGCCCTCGCAAAGCCGACGATGCCGGCGACGTTCTCGGTGCCGGCCCGTTTGGAAAACTCTTGGCTGCCCCCGTGAACGAGCGGCGCGATTGGCGTCCCCCGCCGAACCCACAGCGCGCCGACGCCTTTGGGTCCATAGAATTTGTGGCCTGAGAGCGAGAGCAAATCGACGCCTAAGGCGCCGACGTCGAGCGGCAGGTACGCCGCCGCCGCAATCGCGTCGCAGTGGAAGAGCGCGCCGCGGTCGTGAGCGGCGTCGGCGAGCTGCTCGATCGGTTGAATCGTACCGATCTCGTTGTTGGCGTACGCAACCGACGCCAGCGCAGTATCGCCTCGCAGCGCCGCGCCGAGCGACTCCACGGAACAGACGCCGTCTGCATCGACCGGCGCGTGCGTCACGTCGAACCCTTCTTCACGAAGAGCGTCCGCGCAATGTAATACCGCGTGGTGCTCGATGGCGCTGCAGACGATGTGATGCCGGCCCGGGGGGGCCTTGCGAGCCGCCCCGATGATCGCTAAATTGTCCGCTTCCGATCCGCTGGAGGTAAAGATGATTTCTTTGGAATGGGCGCCCAGAACGCTTGCGACGCTCGCCCGCGCATCGTCCAGCGCGGCGCGTGCGGCGCGGCCTTCAGCGTGCGTCGATCCCGCATTGTAGGCGCGATCCGCAAAGAATGGAAGCATTGCGTCCAGGACTTCCGGACGTATCGGAGTCGTTGCCGCATAATCCAAATAAATTCGATCCATGCTCAGGACATTCTCAGGCAGCGGGGCTACGATGCGGTTGTGCGAATCTCCATTGCACACTCCGAGAAGTAGCAACGGGAACGGCGGTCCGGGAAACCGGGCCGCCTTAGTTTTACAACGCTCGACGGCTCCACAATAGCGATTGTCATTTGCCGGGCTGGTAGTAGCGTCTTCCACGCAGGTTTTCGGGCAAGTACTCCATAGGGCGGCCCACCTCGTAACCCTCGCCGAAACCAAGCGATCGCATCAGCCCCGTCGGCGCATTGCGCAAAGGCAACGGCACGGGTTCGTTGCGCGTTTGGTCGACATCGCGCATCGCTGCGCCGTACGCCTCGCCGACGCTGCGGCTTTTGGGCGCCGTGGCGAGGTAGAGCGTCGCGTGCGCCAGCGGATAGAACCCTTCCGGCATTCCGACGAAATGCACGGCCTGCTGCGCCGCCACTGCAACGCTAAGGGCGCGCGAATCGGCCAGCCCCACGTCTTCGGACGCGAAAATAACTTGCCGCCGCGCGATAAAGAGCGGGTCTTCGCCGCTTTCAATCATGCGCGCCAACCAGTAGATTGCCGCGTCAGGATCGCTGCCGCGCATGCTCTTGATGAACGCGCTGATTGCATCGTAGTGCTGATCGGCGCTCTTGTCGTACAGATGGGGACGGCGCTGCATCGCCTCTCCGACCGCCGGCGCATCGATCCTGCGCGGTAGTCCGTCCTTGGCAGCGATCTGCGCCGCAAATTCCAGCGTATTGAGGGCCACGCGCGCATCGCCGTTTGCAAGCCCAATCAGCGCCTGGCGCGCGTCCGCCTCAAGATGGACGTCCTGCTTTCCCAAACCGCGGTCCGGGTCCCGCAGCGCGCGGTCCACGACCGTGGCGATCTCTTCGTCGCTGAGCGCGCGCAGCACGAAAACGCGAGAGCGCGAGAGCAGCGCCGCGTTGACTTCAAACGATGGGTTTTCGGTCGTTGCGCCGATCAACGTAATCGTGCCGTCCTCAACGTACGGCAGCACGGCATCCTGCTGCGCTTTGTTGAAGCGATGAATTTCGTCGATAAAAAGAATCGTGCGCTGCCCGAGCGATCGGCGGTGACGCGCCTGCGCTACGATTCGGCGAAGATCGGCGACGCCGGCACTGACGGCGGAGATCGCTTCGAACGCGGCCCCCGTCGCATTCGCGACAATTTGCGCGAGCGTCGTCTTCCCGCTTCCCGGCGGTCCCCAGAAAATCATGGAAACGAGCGTGTCGGTTTCGATCGCCGCGCGCAAAGCGTGTCCCGGTCCCACCAGCTCTTGCTGACCGACGAACTCGTCGAGCGTACGCGGACGCATGCGTGCCGCGAGCGGCGCGTCACCTCGGGGCGAGCGCGCGAAGAGGGTCGGCTCCACGGCTACGGGTGGGGGATTTTCGGTGGCTTAATGGTGATTGGCTTCGGCGTCGCGATCGATGGTTTGATTCCCGGGAACGCAATGGCCACGTTGCCGTCGGCTTCGCCGTCGCCGGTGCGCGTATCATACGCGGCATGCGTGCAATCCAAGGTGCGTTCGCCTTGCACGACGTGGACTTTGCCGTACAAGTCTAACTTGTTGGCCGCATCATCCAAATGCGCGCGATCGGCGTCGACGGTGGCGTTGCCTTGGCTGTAGTGCACGTGTCCCTTTGCGTCGTAGAGGCGCGAGATATCGTCGATGTGCAGCTGATCCGCAAGCAAGGTGGCAGGGCCTTGTTGGACTTGCTTGGCACTGTTGAGCCCAAAGTTGCCGTGGAGATCGTACAGCTTGACGTTGCCGGTAAGCGTCGCCCATCTCTTGCGATAGTTTCCTTTTGCGCTGTCGGCGTCTACCGTCGAACCGTCCGCACGCAGCATGCTCACGTGGGCAGGCGCATTGAACGTTCCGGTTCGCAGATTGGTATCGAGGCGGCTTGTGGACAGGTTCCACTCACCGATCGCGGCGGTGGCTTGCTGCGGCGGTTTGCCGCTTGCGGACGTTGACGATGCAAGCGCACCCTTCGACAAGCTCAGGGTGACACTGAGGCCGATCATCGCGATCAGGCTAGCGGCAACGGCTCCTTTAATCATGCAAATGCACGTTGCCGTAGAGATGCAATTCGTGGGTGAAGCCGTTCATGACCGCGCGATCCGCGGTGACGGTACTTCGGCCTTGGGTGAATCGCACGCTTCCCGTTGCGGTGTACGTCTTGCTCACGCCGTCGATCTGCAGCGAGTCGCACGTCAACGTCGCCGGCGCGCGAGAAGCCGTTCCGCCGGCAAAGTTTGAAAGCACGCCGTTTGAATCGTGCAGCACGACGCTGCCGTTCAACGTCGCCTGCTTTGTCTTGCTGTTCCCGGTAGCGCGGTCGGCTTGGATTTCGCTGCCGGGCCGTGTCAGCGTGATATGTCCCGGCGCGCTGAATTCGCCGGTGTCCCAATGGTAATCGAATTGCGCGGTGCTCACGTACCAGTCTGAAAAGTTGAATCCCGTCGCCGCTCCTAACAGGGCAAGAGCGAAAACCGCAGCGAGAAGCGATCGGCCGTTCATGTCATTTTGCGAATCGTCACGGGATGGTGGAAGACTGGATCGAGCAACGCGCTGAGCTGGACGACATTGATCACGCCCTCCCGAAGCAGCACCGGCTCCGAGCCGCTGAAATCGATCACGGTGGATTCCGTGCCGTATCGCGTAGGGCCGTTCTCTATCATGATGTCGGCGTCCGGCAGTTCGGAGAGATCGCCGCTGCCGCGGTACGCTGCCGAGCCGCTGACGTTCGCGCTGGTGGCCGCCACCGGCCCGCAGCGTTCGAGGATTGCGCTGCAAAGCGGGTCATCCGGGACGCGGAATCCGAGCGTTGCGAAACCAGAAGTCACCTCCTTGTCGATGAACGAAGGGCGGCGCACGATGATCGTCACCGGCCCGGGAAATAAGCGGCGTCCCGCGGCGGCGGCTTCGCTGTGATCGCGGACGTACTCTAGGAATTCCATCGGGGTCGCCAGGTGCAAGCTTAGCGGTTTGTGCGCCGGCCGCCGTTTTGCGGCATACAGATGATGCACGGCTTGCACGTCGTACGGATCGCATCCGATCGCGTAGACCGTATCGGTTGGAAAGATCGCCGTTCCACCGCCGAAGATGACGTTCGCGACTTCCTCAACCACCCGGGCAAACGGTTCCTTGCGCGCATCGATGATGGTTCCAATCTGCATGAGAAGCTAAAGCCGCACGCGGCTCCCCGTTCCGAGCGCGACGCAAGATAGCGGATCGTCAGCAATGATCACCGGTATCTGGCAATTCTCGGCGATCAGCTTGTCGAGCCCGCGCAGGAGCGCCCCGCCTCCGGTCAAGATGACGCCGCGATCGATGATGTCTGCGGCGAGCTCGGGCGGCGTTTTTTCGAGCACTGACTTAACGGCTTCAATGATTGCGCCGACGGGCTCCGAAAGCGCGTCGCGCATCTCCTCACTGGTGATCTTCACCGTCTTGGGCAACCCGTTGATCAGATCGCGGCCGCGGATCTCCATCGCGAGCTCCGCATCGAGCGGGACCGCTGAACCTATCTTGATCTTGATCTCTTCAGCAGTTCGTTCGCCGATCGTCAAATTATAGACGCGGCGAATGTAGCGCGTGATCGCTTCATCCATCTTGTTGCCGGCGACGCGAAGCGACTGCGAAACGACGATGCCGCCGAGCGAGATCACGGCGACGTCCGTCGTGCCTCCGCCGATGTCGACGACCATGCTGCCGGACGGGCCTTCAATGGGCAGTCCGGCGCCGATTGCCGCCGCCATCGGCTCCTCGATGATGTCGACGTGTTTGGCGCCGGCGAGTTTGGCTGCATCCTTGACGGCACGTTCTTCGACGCTCGTGATTTCCGCCGGAACGCAGATCACAACGTTTGGTTTGGGCTTGAAGAAAAGCGAAATCCACGAGCGGTCGTTCATCACTTTCTTGATGAAGTAGCTCAGCATCGCTTCGGTCACTTCAAAGTCGGCGATGACGCCGTCGCGCAGCGGCCGGATCGCCTGAATGTGCGACGGCGTGCGGCCGAGCATCTGACGCGCTTCCTCGCCGACCGCGAGCGTTCTTCCGTTGTTCATGTCCTTTGCGACGACGGAGGGCTCGCGCAGCACGATGCCTCTGCCTTTTACGTGCACCAGAACGTTCGCGGTGCCCAAGTCGATGCCGATGTCCAAAAGCGTTCCTACTCCTTCATGGGGCGCGTCGCGGGGTACGCGCTCGTTTCAAAAAGTCCCGCAGCCTCGACGAGCGGCGTCACGCCGCTGGAGCGCTGCACCTGCGCGCCGAGCGCCGAAAGCGTCTCTTCGAAGCGCTCGTAACCGCGATCGATGTATTCCAGACCGATGATGTCCGTTTGACCTTGGGCCGCCAAGCCTGCAACGACCAGAGCCGCGCCCGCGCGAATGTCCGGCGCTTCCACCGGCGCGCCGGAGAGCGTCGAACCCCCCTTGACCACCGCCGTGTTGCTCTCGATTGCGACGCGGACGTCGGCGCCCATGCGCGCCAACTCGTTGACGTAGGAAAAGCGAGCGTTGAAGATCGACTCTTCGACGATGCTCGTTCCGGGGCACGTGCACAAAAAAGAGACCATCTGCGGCTGCAGATCCGTCGGGAACCCCGGGTAGGGAGCCGTCAAAATATCCGTTCCGCCCGCGATCGCGCCGGCTCGAACGCGGATCCAATCTGCGCCGCTTTCCAGGGCGGCCCCGCATTCTTGCAATTTCGATGCGACGGCTTGCAGATGATCCGGCTCGCATGCCGTAACGGTGACGTCGCCACGCGTGGCCGCGCCGCAAAGTAAGAGCGTGCCGGCAACGATGCGGTCCGGGATGATCGTGTGCTCGACGCCGTGCAGCTCGTCGACCCCCTCGATCCCGATCGTGTCGGTGCCGGCGCCCTCGATTTTCGCGCCCATCGCCACCAGAAATTTCGCCAAATCGACGACTTCGGGTTCCATCGCGGTATTGCGCAAGGTCGTCGTGCCTTCGGCAAGCACGGCCGAGAGCACGGCATTCTTTGTCGCGCCGACGCTCGGCATGCGAAATTCGATATCTGCGCCGCGCAGACGCGGATATTTGGCGGTCGCGATCAGGTAGCCGTGCGCGTTCTTGACCTCGCAGCCGAGGGCGATGAACGCCTGTTCGTGCATGTCGGTGGCGCGCGTGCCCAGCACGCATCCACCCGGCAACGGGACTTCAGCGCGCCCGAAGCGTCCCAGCAGCGGCCCCACTAAATCGAACGAAGCGGCAAGTTTTCGCACCAGCGTGTACGGCGCGCGATGCGAGGCGACGTTGCTCGAATCGATCGTAACGGTTCCCTCACCTTCAAAGCGAAGACGCGCGCCCAACGCTTCGAGCAACGACCACATCACCGACACGTCGGTGATGCGGGGCACGTGATGCAGCGTGATCTTTCCTTTGGTGAGCAGCGACGCCGCCATGATTGGAAGCGCAGCATTCTTGGCGCCGTGCGTCGCGACCGAACCCTCTAAAGGCGCGCCGCCCCGTACGCGCAAGGTCGTTTCCAACCGGTCGAGCGTGTTCACGTCCGGTACTTTCACCGCAGCCGAAGGCTCCCTTTAGTGTCCGGTCAGACGAAGTTTGGCGTTGGCAAAGTCGATCGCGGCCTGTTCGCGCGCTGCAACGTGCCCCTCGCCGGCATCCTGCAGCCGTTGGATGGCGTCTTCGAGTTCGCGGCGCGTTTGCGCAACATCGACGTCGTCAAACGCGGCGGCGTCATCAACCAGCACCGTTACGCGATCGGGTAACGCTTGCATGAAGCCCTCGCTCGTCGCCAGTTCCAAACGGCGAGCCGTTCCGTTTTCCACGACGTTGGCGCGTAACACCCCAGGCTTCAGCGCACTTAAGAACGCCGCGTGCGAAGGCAGAATCCCTTCTTCCCCTTCGGTAGTCACCGCGATCACCAGCTCCGCATCGCCGTCGAAGATCGTCCGCGTCGGCGTAATAAGCTTGAAGGGAACGGTAGAGGCCACGTTCGCCGCCGTTAGACCGCGGCGCCGAGCTTTTCGGCGGCCGCTTTGACGTCGTCGATGCCGCCCGCGTAGAAGAACGCCTGCTCGGGCAGACCGTCCACTTTGCCGTCCAGGATTTCACTGAAGGCGGCGATCGTGTCGGACAGCTTGACGTATTTGCCCGGCGTGCCCGTGAACTGTTCGGCGACGAAGAATGGCTGCGAGAACATGCGCTGCATTCTGCGCGCGCGCGCCACGGCGATCTTATCGTCTTCCGAGAGTTCTTCCACGCCAAGAATGGCGATGATGTCCTGCAGATCGCGATAGCGCTGCAGCGTTTCTTGCACGCCTCGCGCAACGCGGTAATGATCCTCGCCGATAATCTGCGGATCGAGAATCCGCGAGCTCGACGCCAGCGGATCCACGGCGGGATAGATTCCCAGTTCAGAAATCGGGCGAGAAAGCGCCGTGGTAGCATCGAGGTGGGCGAAGGTGACGGCGACCGCCGGATCGGTGTAATCGTCGGCGGGCACATAGACTGCCTGCACCGACGTGATCGAGCCGCGATGGGTCGAGGTGATGCGCTCCTCGAGCGAACCAACATCGGTCGAGAGCGTGGGCTGGTACCCGACGGCCGACGGCATGCGCCCCATCAGTGCCGAGACCTCCGAACCGGCTTGCAGATATCTGAAGATGTTGTCGATGAAGAGCAGCACGTCGGCGCCCAGCTCGTCGCGGAAGTATTCCGCCATCGTGACGCCGGTTTGCGCCACGCGAAAGCGCACGCCCGGCGGCTCATCCATCTGGCCGAAGACCAGCGTCGTCTGCTTGAGCACGCCGGATTCTTTCATTTCGAGCCAGAGATCGTTGCCTTCACGAGTGCGTTCGCCGACGCCGGTGAAAACCGAGAAGCCCTTGTGCACGTACGCGATGTTCCGGATCAGCTCTTGGATCAGCACGGTTTTTCCGACGCCCGCGCCGCCGAAAAGGCCGACTTTGCCGCCGCGCGTGTAGGGCGCCATCAGATCGATGACTTTGATCCCGGTCTCGAAAATTTTCGGCGTCGGATCTTGCGCTTGAAAGTCCGGCGGCGGCCGGTGAATGGGCCAGTACGCCGCCGCCTTCACCGGTTCGGCAGAGTCGATCGGCTTGCCCAGCACGTTGAAGATACGTCCCAGCGTGCCTTCGCCGACGGGAACTTCGATGGGACCGCCCGTCGCGGTGACGGCTGCGCCGCGCATCAAGCCGTCGGTGGCCGCGAGCGCCAAACAGCGGACTGCATTGTTGCCCAGTTCGTCCTGCACTTCGAGCACGAGCTCGCGGGGCTGCATCGCCGTGCCTCCGAGCTGAACGTTGCTCGCCTGCCCGTTGCGGGCGGCGGCATCTTCGTTGACCCGAACGGTCAGCGCGTCGTTGATCTTCGGCAGTGCGTCCTGTGGGAACTCAACGTCCACGACGTTCCCGAGCACTTGCACGACTTTGCCGGTAGCAGCCATTCGTAAATCCTTTGCTTTTTAAGCCAGGGCTTCCGCGCCGGCAACGATTTCCAAAAGTTCTTTGGTGATCGCCGCTTGGCGCGCGTTGTTCATTTGGATGGTGAGTTCGTCGATCAACTTGCCGGCATTGTCGGTGGCGTTGCTCATGGCAAGCAGCTGCGCCGCGTAGAAGGCGGCGTCCGTTTCGAGCATCGCAGCGAAGATCGTGAACTCGAGATATTTCGGAAGGAGCCGCGCCAGCACGAATTCGGGCGACGGCGCAAATTCGACGGCTCCCTTCGTTCCGGATTGTTCCGGTTCTTGGTTCTGCTTGTCGACCTCCGTGGCAACGACCGGGATCAAACGGCGAACGCGCGCCTTCTGCGACATCATCGAAACGAATTGCGCTGCGACCAAGTCCACGCTGCCGATCGTTCCGCCGATGAAGTCGTCGGTAATTTTCCGTGCAACCGAACGCGCGGTGCCGATTTTCAATCCGGTTCCCAGCGTCCAGGTCGGATGCTCGGACGAACCCATGCGCCGCACCGCGTTGCGCGCTTTGAGGCCGACGGTATAGAAAACCGTCTGCGGTTCTTGGCCGCGCAGGACTTCGGCGGCGCGAATGATGTTGGAGTTGAACGCGCCTGCCAACCCTTTGTCAGCGGTCAGTAACAGGATCGCCGGGGGAGCGCCCGCGCGTCCCGGTCGCACAAAAGGATGATCGACCGTGCCGGCGCTGGCGATTAGGGCGTGCAGCAGTTCGCGCAACGTCTGGTCGTATGGGCGCGCCTGTTTCTGCGCCAGTTCCGCACGGCGGATCTTCGCGGCAGCGACCTGCTTCATCGCCTTGGTAATCTGCTGCGTGTTGCGCAGCGACCGAATACGATCGCGCAGATCGCGAACGGACGGCATCTTGCGCTACGCCTCCGGCCGCATCAGAACGATTTGTTGAACTCCGCCAGAGCGGTTTCCAGCTCCGTGCGCATCTGATCCGAAAGCTGCCCGCTCTGTGCGATCGCTCTGGGCACCTCAGGGTGCTTATCGTGCAGGTAGGCGATAAACGATCGGGCCCATTCGGAGATCCGATCGGTTGGAACGTCGTTCACGAAGCCTTTGGTGGCGCCGTAGAGCAGCGCTACTTGATCTTCGACCGGCTGCGGGTGGTACTGCGGCTGTTTGAGCAGCTCCGTCAGCTTCTCGCCGCGCATCAGCTGCATCTGCGTGGTCTTGTCCAGGTCGCTGGCCAGCTTCGCGAAAGCAGCGAGATCGCGATACTGCGCCAGTTCGAGCTTTAATTGGCCCGCGACGCTCTTCATCGCTTTGGTTTGCGCTGAGCCGCCGACGCGCGAAACCGAAAGCCCGACGTCCACCGCGGGCCGGATGCCTTGGAAAAAGAGCTGCGGCGTCAGGTAGATCTGCCCGTCCGTAATCGAGATCACGTTCGTGGGAATGTAAGCGGAGAAGTCGCCCGCCTGCGTTTCGATGATCGGCAGCGCCGTCAAGGAGCCTGCCCCCATTTCGTCTGAGAGCTTGCACGCGCGTTCGAGCAGCCGCGAGTGCAGGAAGAAGACGTCGCCGGGGTAGGCTTCGCGCCCCGGGGGTCTGCGCAGCAGCAGCGACATCTCGCGGTACGATTGCGCGTGCTTGGTCAGATCGTCGTAGACGATCAGCACATCTTTGCCCGCGTACATGAACTCTTCGCCGATGGCGCAGCCGGCGAACGGTGCGATCCAGCGCAACGCCGCAGCATCGGAGGGACTGACGGCCACGATGGTCGTGTACTCCATCGCGCCCTTTTGCTCCAAGATCTGGGCAAGCGCGGCAACGGTGGAGTTCTTCTGTCCGATCGCGACGTAGATGCAACTGACGTTCTTGCCGCGCTGATTGATGATCGTGTCGACCGCGATCGCAGTCTTGCCGGTGTTGCGGTCGCCGATGATGAGCTCGCGCTGCCCCTTTCCTATCGGAATCAAGGCGTCGATCGCCCGGATGCCGGTTGCCAGCGATTGTTTGACCGGCTGACGCTCCACGACGCTCGGCGCGACGTTTTCGATCGTACGGAATTTGTTGGTCGCGATCTCGCCTTTGCCGTCAACCGGCGCGCCGAGCGGATCGACGACCCGGCCCAAAAGTGAGTCGCCGACCGGCACCGACGCGATGCGGCCGGTACGCGTCACCCGATCGCCTTCTTTGATGTCTTGGTCGTCGCCCATGATCACGACGCCGACGTTGTCCTCTTCCAAGTTCAAAGCAACGCCTTGTAAGCCGTTGGGAAACTCCACCAGCTCCGAAGCGCGCACGCTCTCCATCCCGTAAACGCGAGCGAGGTTTGCGCCGACCTCAATCACGATGCCCACTTCATCTTCGCGGACACCGCTCTCGAACGTCGCGATTTGCTGTTTAAGGATGCCAGCTATCTCGTCAGCGTTGATCATTTTGACAGGCGTATCCGCGCTGCGCGCTCCACGCCCCCCGTCGGCAAAGCCGCCGGGGCCCCCGGCCTTCGGCCCATCCCGAAACGCTCGGCTACTAGCACTGTCGGCTCCTTAGATCTCCGTTTCATAACTGGGCCGCTTCCGCGGGGCGCCCCGACTTCCGTACGTTCATTCATATTTTTCTTTCATTCAGTTCTTGGCAAAAAGCGTGCGGGCTAGAGCTTGCAAACGGCCTTCCACCGATCCGTCGATCCGTCGATCGCCCATCATCACGCGCACGCCGCCGATCAGCTTCGGATCGACCCGGTGCACGGCATCAAAGCGCTTGCCGTAGATCTGTTCCAATTGCTGGACGAGGCGGCCGGCCTCTTCCGCCCGCAGCTGCCGTGCGGCCGTGACGGTCAGCGGTTCCGCGCCGCGAGCCTCCATCGCAAGCGCTTCGTACTGAGTCACGATCTCGTCCAAGAGCGATTCTCTGCGCTTGCGCACCAGCAACAGCAGCGTGTGCAGCGCAATCTTGTCGGCTTTGCCGGAGAACGCGGCGCTCAAGACGCGTTGCTTTTCGCCGCGGCCGATTACGGGCGCCAGAAAGAATCGCTGCGTCGCTTCGTCGCCGTAGATCGCATCGCGCAGAACGTGCAAATCCTTGCCGACGCCTTCCACGGCGCCCGCATCGGACGCCAGCGCAAAGACTGCCGCCGCGTAGCGGCGAGCCGCTCCCACGCTGGGCATCAGCGCGCCGCCTCTTGCGCCGGTTCGTCGCGCAGCGATTTGACGAACGCGTCGAGCAGCCCGGCATCGAAGGCGTCGTTCACTCGTCGAGCAGCGCCCGCGCGGGCCTCTTGAAGCGCCCGTTGCACCAGCTCGTCGCGCAACCGTAGGCGGGCGGCCGCGCGGCTGCGATCCAGCTCGGCGTCCGCATTGCGCAACGCCCGTTCGCCGGCATCCCGCGCTTCCGCAAGAGCGGCGGTGCGCTCGGCTTGCGCCTGCACCGCCGCACGCGTTTCGATCGCTTCTGCGTCGCGCTGCGCATTGTGGATTTCACCCTGCAGTCCGTCCAACGCGGCTTTGGCGGCATCGCGATGACGCTCGGCTTGCGCGATTTGCGCGTTTGTGGCTTCTTGCGCTTTGAGCACGGCCGGTTGAATGTACTTGATCCAGAGCCACACCAGCGCGAGCACGAACAAAACGGCTGAAACGACCTGGCTCCACTGCGCGACCGCCGTATAGCTCATGCAGCCGTCATCCGCAAGGTCCGATCGATCATCTGCTGCGAGAGCTGCGCGACCAGCGCCGCTTCGTTCCGGCGCGCCGCTTGGAGTTCGCGTTCGACTTGCTCGTGGGCCTCCTCGATTTTTTGCGCGCCTTCCTGGGAGTAGCGCGCGGCCATTTCCGCCGTTTCGTTGGAAACCTCCGCACGCTCGCGCGCAAGGATCTGCTCGGCTTTGCGGCGGGCGGCGGCGCGAATGCTCTCCGCCTGCGTCCGCAGCGATGCCGCTTCGGCTTGATAACGATCGTAGTCATTGGTCACGCTGTTGATGTACTCGCGCCGTCTGCGGATCGCGGCACTGACCGGGCGCAAAAAGACAACGTTCAAAATTGCGAAAAAGATCGCAAAGTTGATCAGTTGGATGAAAATCGTCCCGTCGACCCGGAGAAACATGCGTCTGCCGCCCGTTCCTACTTCAGCGATGCCGTCAGTGCGGTGACGAGCGTCGGCACCTTTGCGATCACGATCAAAATGTAGAAGGCCAACGCGATGGCGATAAACGGCACGGCTTCCAGCACGCCGACGCCCAGGAAGAGGAACGTGAAGATGTTCGGGCGCGCCTCGGGCTGTCGCGCAATGGCTTCGACGGCTTTGCTTGCGACGATGCCGTCGCCGACCGCGGAGCCGAAGGCAACTCCCGAAATGATGATGCCGAACGCCACGAGGGTTGCGGCCACGATGATTGCTGCTATCAAAACGTATCCTTTCCGAGCGGCTCTTTAGTGTTCAGGCGCGATCGCCAGCGAGAGATAGACGATGGCCAGCAGCGTGAAGACGAACGCCTGCACGGTGCCGACGAAAAAATTGAAAAATTGGATGAAGAACGGGACGACCGTAACGACCAGCGAGAGATTGACCGGGCCAAGCATCACGTGCGCGACGATGATCGATGCGATAATGACGAAGAGCAATTCGCCGACGAAGATGTTGAAGAACAGGCGCGCCGCCAAGGTCGTCGGGCGCAGGATCTCATCGATGATGTTGAGCGGCAGCAAGACCGGGAACGGCTGCAACATGTGTTTCAGATAGCGGAGTCCCTTTCGGCGGAACGCAACGATTTGGATCATGAACCACACCATCAGCGCGTATGGGACGACCGTGTTCAAGTCCGCCGTCGGCGAACCGCCGAAAGGCAAACGCAGCACCTTGAACGGCAGCATGCCGAATTGGTTGAGCAAGAAAATGAAGAGAAACAGCGCGATGAAGAACGGCACGAACGGTTCGCCTTGATCGCCGAGCACCCCATAGGCGAGGTCGGCGATGTAATTGATCACGCCTTCGAAGATCGTTTGGCGTTTGCTCTGCCTCGCGCTGCGATAGCTCGCGCCGATCCAGGCAAAGAAGACCAGGGCGAGCACCATAACGAGCCAGGTGGTCACGATGGTGTCCGAGTGCACCGTGCCCAACACCGGCAATTTCCACGTCAGGTGCTCGCCGATTCTCTCTTGCACTATCTACGCTCTCGCCGAAGCTCGCGGTTGAAGCCGGCCGCACTCGCCGCCAGCGGCGCAAAAAACCCTGCGAAGTAACAGGCCAGCGTCCATAAATGAGGAGCCCGGAGCGCCACCGCCACGGGCACTATACCGAACAGAAGGAGACGAGCGAAACTACTTAAGACGAACGCGGGCACGCGCCCGCGTCGCATGAGCCTTTCTTGCGCGCGCATCGACAGCTCCGCATTTATTGACCCTGCGATGCCCCCGACGATCAGTGAGAACCCGTACCACGGATACCATGCGCCGAGCATCCCGCCCGCGATGATGCAGAGGAATGCGGCGCGGCGCACGGATCGCCGTAAGCTTCCGGAGGTCGCCCAATCAGCGTGCTGTTCGGCGCGCGCTAAGTACGGCGAGCTGGGGTCGTTTCCTGCAGGAGCACTAGGCAAGCGAGCGCGAGACGATCCGGTAGAAGGCATAGCCGCCCAGGATGATGCCCGCGAACAACCCCGCCGCCACGTAGCCGGGACGCTGAGCGCCGTGCGAGAGCCATACGCCGATTGCCAGACCGGTAACGGCTGCGGCGGCGAAGGTGCCGCCGGCGGCCACCAGCGGCGGGGCGCCCTTCACCGCCGGCGCTACGCCGTGACGAACGGTGCGGCGACGAAAGGTTCGGGGTAACGCGCCCCCCTCAGGCGGCCCAGCAGCCACGCCGCGATTCGAACTGAGGCGTGACCGTCGCCGTACGGATTGTGCGCCTTCGCCATCCGATCGTATGCGAGGGAATCGGTCAGCAAGTGCGCCACCGATTGAACGATCCGGCCTCGATCGTGCCCGACGAGCTGCAGCGTTCCGGCGGTCAGGCCCTCCGGCCGTTCCGTTTCTTCGCGCATCACGAGCACGGGCTTGCCTAAGCACGGAGCCTCTTCTTGCAGACCACCGCTGTCGGTCAAGACGATCGTCGCGCCGCGCACGGCGGCGACCATCTGCGCGTAATCGATTGGTTCGGTCAGAAGCGCACCCGGATGTGACCCGAGTACCGCGAATGCCGGCGTGCGCACGCGCGGTGAGGGATGCACCGGCCACACGATCTGCGGGCGCATCGGAAGTTCCGTGATCTCGCGCAACGCTTCGCAGATCTCGGTGATGTGCGGGTGATTTTCGCGCCGATGCGCGGTGACCAGCACGATCGGCCTGTCCGGCTGAAGCGATTCCCATCCCGGCGCAAGCGGCAAATCAGGCCGCTCCGCCGTTTGCACGAACGCGTCGATCACCGTGTTGCCCGTCACGATCACATTTTCGGCGGGCACGTTTTCTTGCAGCAGATGCGTGCGCGCCAGCTCCGTCGGGGAAAAGTGAAACGAAGCGATCGTTCCCGTCAAACGGCGGTTCATTTCTTCGGGGAACGGCGTCCACATATCGCGCGTCCGCAAACCGGCTTCGACGTGCCCGACGGGAATCTGCGCGTAAAACGCGGCGAGCGCCGCCGCGGTGCTCGTGCTGGTGTCGCCGTGCACCAGGACGACGTCGGGCTTTGCTTGGCGCAGCGTGTCTTCCATGCGTTCCAAGACCCGCGTCGTAATGTGGGTCAGTGATTGATCGGGCACCATGACGTTCAAATCATACTGCGGGGTGATCGAGAAAAGCCCGAGCAAATCGTCCAACATTTCCCGGTGTTGCGCGCTGACGCAGACGATCGTGTCGATCTCCGGACGCGCCTGAAGCGCTTGAACCACCGGCGCCATCTTGATCGTGTCGGGCCGCGTGCCGAAGACGGGCATCACGCGCAAGCGGCCGTTCAACGCACCGCAACCCGCAAGAACGAATGGAAGCCGCCCGCTAAAAACAGCGCGATCGTCCCGAGCACCACGCAGATCGCATAGATCAGCAGCACCGCTTGGCGCACGTTCAAGCCGTAGCGAAAGACGAGCTGATGATGGAAGTGCGCGCGATCCGCTTCGCTGATGCTTCTTCCCGAACGTGCCCGGCGGTAGATCGCCGCCGCGGTGTCGAGCACGGGCAACGCGAGCAAGACTAAGGGAATCAGCAGCCCTACGGCGATCGCCGTCTTGCTCGTGCCGATGATCGAAACCGTCGCAAAGACGTAGCCGATAAAGAGCGATCCCGTGTCGCCTAAGATGATGCGCGCGGGGTTGAAGTTGTACGGCAAAAATCCCAACGCGGCGCCGGCGAGCGCGAGGACGACCAGGGCGATGACCGGATCGCCTTTGGTCAACGCGATGGCGAACAGAAACGCGGAAACGATCGCGGTGAAGCCCGAGAGCAAGCCGTCGAGGCCGTCGATGAAATTGATCGCGTTCATCATTCCGACGTACCACAGCAACGTCAGCGGATACGCGACCCATGGCGGAAAGAAGATCCATCCGTTCGGATTCGAAGCCGGAAGGTGCGTCAGCGGATTGTGAATGTAGTCGATGTGGAAGCCGTACAGCATCGAGATCACGGCGACGACGATCTGGGCAGCGAATTTCCAGCGCGGGCGACTGCCCATCAAATCGTCCCACAGCCCCACGCCGACGATCAGCAAACTGCCGAACAGAAGCCCAATCAAATTGTGCGCGGCGCCAAGCTGGTCGGCAAAGGCCGCCAGTTTCGGATGCGTCAGCGCGACGCCTAACACCGCAAAAAGCGCGAACGCGAAGCCGAAGAACACCGCGATCCCCCCGATGCGCGGGCGAGGCACTTGGTGCATGCGGCGGTCCCCGACCTCATCGACCATTCCGACGTGCGTGGCCAGCCGAATCACGAACGGCGTCAGCAACGACGCAGCGATGACGGCGAGGCAAAAAGCCGCAATATAAAGGTAGGCGGCGGTCGCGATCACGCTCGCGCGCCCTCAAGGGTCGGGAACGGCACCAGCCCGACGCCCGCTTCAGCCAGCAGCTCGTGAGCGAGCGTGTCCGGGTACGCCACCTCGTAAATGATTTTAGAGACGCCCGCGCTGATGAAGAGCTTCGTGCAGTTCACGCACGGCTGGTGCGTGCAGTAAGCGATACACCGCGCCAGCGTCACCCCGTGGAGGGCTGCTTGAACGATCGCATTGGCTTCGGCGTGCGTCGCCCGCAGACAGTGATCGTTCACGACGGTGCAGCCGACTTGCGTGCAGTGCGCGACGCCGCGCGGTGAACCATTATAACCGGTGGTCAAGATGCGGTGTTCGCGCACGAGCACGCACCCGACCGATGCGCGCGGGCACGTCGCTCGGGTCGCGACGGTTCGCGCAACCTGCATGAAATACTCATCCCACCCTGGACGCATGGCGAAGGCCTCTTACGGCACGCCGAAGCGTCCGGTCAGCTCCTCCACCCGTGCACGCAGCCGCGGCAATTGCGATCGCTCCGACATATCTGCAAGGCCTTCGCAGATAATTCGCGCCACCTCGCGGGTTTCGTCTACGCCGAAGCCGCGCGTCGTGATGGCGGGCGTGCCGATTCGGATGCCGCTCGCGATGAAGGGCTTCTGTTGGTCGTAAGGGATCGCGTTCTTGTTCACCGTGATCCCAATGCCGTCCAGATACTCCTCGGCAGCTTTCCCGGTCAAGCCCTTCACCGAAAGATCGACGAGCATAAGGTGCGTGTCGGTGCCGCCGCCCACAAGGCGCAGCCCGTTACGGGTGAACTCTTCCGCCATGACCTTGGCGTTGCGCACCACGCTGCGTTGATACTCGGAAAATTGCGGCGAGAGCGCCTCCTTGAACGCGACCGCTTTGGCGGCGATCAAGTGCATGAACGGTCCGCCTTGCACTCCGGGGAAGACCGACTTGTCGATCGCCTGCGCCCAGCTTTGCTTGCAAAGAATCAGGCCGCCACGCGGTCCCCGCAGCGTCTTGTGCGTCGTCGAAGTGACGAAGTCGGCAATCGGCACCGGTGAAGGATGCAGACCCGTAGCGATGAGACCTGCGACGTGCGCGACGTCTACCATGAACGTTGCGCCGATTTCATCGGCGATCTCGCGGAACGGCGCATATTCCATCGTGCGCGGATAGGCGCTCGCGCCGGCGATAATCATCTTCGGCTTGTGCTCGCGCGCGAGCAAACGAACTTGATCGAAATCGATCAGTTCGTCTTGGCGGCGCACGCCGTACGCGACGGCGTTGTACAGTTTGCCGCTGAAGCTGACCTTGGTGCCGTGGGTCAGATGGCCGCCGTGCGCCAGCGACATGCCCAGTACGGTGTCGCCGGGTTGGAGATGCGCCATAAACACCGCCATGTTGGCTTGTGCGCCCGCGTGCGCTTGGACGTTCGCGTGCTCGGCGCCGAACAGCCGCTTCAAACGGTCGATGGCCAAGTTCTCCGCAACGTCGACGAATTCGCAGCCGCCGTAGTAGCGTTTGCCGGGATAGCCTTCGGCGTATTTGTTGGTCATCACGCTGCTCATCGCTTCGCGGACGGCCTTGCTGGCGTAATTTTCAGAAGCAATGAGCTCCAAGTTCTTGCGCTGACGCGTCTCCTCGTCTTGGATCGCCTCGGAAATTTGCGGATCTTCGGCTTCGAGCGCGGAGGACAGAGAAGGCGCCCCTAAAACAGCTTTCATCATCACCTCCTAGCACGCGCCGTCAGGCTGCAGCAGCCGCGCGGGTGTCTGCGCGCCGGTAACGGTGCCGGCTTCGATCGCTTTCAACGTTCGTTCGCGTTGCCCGTCATTGTACTCAAAGAGCTGTTCCACGCGATATGCGTGCCGCCCGCCGTCAAAGCCGGTCTGCAGAAACACCGCAACGCAACGCACGATCATCTCCCAGCCCGACAGGCGTTCCGAAAGCGCCAGCACGTTGGCATCGTTGTGGCGGCGCGCGAGTTCCGCGGAATACGGCTCCGTTACCGGCGCGCACCGTACGCCGGGCACTTTGTTTGCCGCCATTGCGATGCCCAAACTGGAACCGCACACGACGATTCCGCGTTCGGATTGCCCCGATGCGACAGCCTCGCCGACCGCAAATCCGTACTGCGGATAGTCGACGGGCGTCGCATCGCACGTCCCGTAATCAACGACGGCATGTCCGGCATCACGCAACGATTGCGCGATGCGATCTTTGTATTCGTAGCCGGCGTGATCGGCTGCAACAGCGATGTTCATGCGAGCGCAGGGCCTTCCATCAAGCTTTCCGAAACCACCGCGCCGATGAAGCTCGCTTGCTCGAGCAGCGCATTCGACGCGCTGTTTCGCAGCGCCGAACTCACGCAACCGGAATGGATCGAGCTCTGCGCGCGCGAGCTGGCTGCCGACGCAATTGTCCTAGACGTGCGCCATTTTCCGCGCACCGACTCGGACTACCTCGCCCAGGTAAAGAAGATGTGCGTGGACGCCGGTCTCTGCGTGGCCGCTATACGGAACGATCGGTTTTTTTGCCTCGACCCCGACGAGATGCAGCAGAATCTGGAGATCGCGCTGGCGGCCGGCGCGCCCATTTTGGCCTCGCCATTAGCCCTGGAAACGTCCGGCGCATGGACGGATGCGCTGGAGCGGATCGGCACGGCCGCCACGCTTGCAAAGCGATGCAACGTGACGCTGGCGCTTCGCAATGCGCCCGGTACGTTTGCGGCGGGCACCCACGGCATGAAACGTGTGACGAAAGAAGCCGACTCGGCCTGGATGCGCTACGGGCCGGAGTTTTGCGTGCTGGAAGCGGGCAGTGATCCAAAGGCGCTCTTGAACAACGCCGTGCTGATTTGGCAACAGGCACGCACGGTCGATGCAGATGCTGCGGCCGCTTTGCGCGCAATGCTCCAAGACTATCGCGGCTGCGTTGCGCTCGACGCGGACGGTGATGCGACGGTGGCCGAAATGCAGCGCGCCGCCTCGCTGCTGCGGGCATAGGTTTAAAAAGGCACTCCGCCCGAGGCTCCGTGCCGCCCGCGTCCTTCGATACGCTACGCTACTCAGGATGACAATTTCGGTGTCAGGCTGAGCCTGTCGAAGCCTCACTGCGGGTCCCCCAGGTCTCATGGCGCCTAAATGTTCAGCTAACTTGAACGCTCCCCGTGGGCGCCGCGATTGCTTTTTTCTTCTTGACCGGCGTGATAGCTTAATAGCGCCGACTGCGCATGGCGCGCACCGCACATATAAGGTGCTGAACCAACGGTAAGACCTAGGGAGCATCAGCTCCGGATACGACGGCAACCCCGGCGCCCGGGCCGCACCCACCTGCAAATGAGCAGGTTCAACAACCTCGTGCGGCAGACGCCTAGTCGCGGTCGGCAACCCTTTTCGTGCGACGCTTCGCGCGTGAAATAGATGCGTGATTTCGATGGCGCCGTCGGCGCGCGCAGACTATTCGCTGGCCAAAGCGTATCTCTGCCGAGATTCCGGAGAGCGGCGAATCTTTGCGCGTCTGGAACACGGCGCGCGCCGCTTCCATCTCGTCGTCAACCGCCGAAGCAACGATTGCTTCGATCCGTCGACCGATACGATCGAATGGGATCCGTTCAGCGCGCTTCGCACGACCGCAGGCGGACGTCAGTCGCCGGCGCTCGGTCTCGGCCATGAAGCAGCGCATGCCGTAGAAGCTCGCCAGCGTGAGGAGCATTTGGCTTCGCGGCTGATGCCGCGCTATGACACCGCCGAGGAACGGCGAGTGATCGCCGGTTCGGAACGCCGCGCCGCGGAAACGCTCGGCGAGGCCGTTCGCCACGATCACCGCGGGCACGTCTACCGCGTTTTGACGCCGGTTTCGCGGTAAGGAGCCGCACATCGCGCGGCAGAACGTTGCCGCATGAAGGACCGCAACCCGAAAAACGAGCCGAACCTGACCGGCGATCCCAGCGACTACGGCGGGCGCACGCTCGAAGAGGAAGAGCAGGAGCAGCGCACCGCCGACGGCGATCCGCGAGTGGAACGCGGCACTGCCGAATCCGCCGTCGATCGCGACGAAGAACCCGCATAGTTTGCGCGATGCCCGAACTTTCGTTGCGTCTGACCACGCTGGAACTTCCGCTCGTGCATCCGTTTACGATCGCCCGCGGAACCGAAGACTCGGCGCGCACCGTGTTGTTCCGGTTGGGTTGGAACGAACTAGAAGGGCTCGGCGAAGCGGCGCCGATCGCACGGTACGATGAATACGTAGATTCCGTCATTGAGTATTTCCGCTCGCATCCGCTGCGCGCGGGCGATCCGTATCTGCTCGATGAGCTATTGGATGAGTCGATTCCGCCTGCGGCGCGATGCGGACTCGACATCGCGTTGCACGATCTGATCGGCAAACATTGTGGATTGCCGCTGTACCGGTTTTTCGGGCTGGATCCGGCGGAGACGCCCGTGACATCGTTCACGATCGGCATCTCGGATCCCCAAACGACGCTTCGCAAAGTCGCAGAAGTTTCGGATCATCCAATCCTTAAGGTCAAACTCGGCATGGGCAGCGCGCGAGAGCAGATCGCAACGCTCGAAGCGATTCGCAGCGCATATCGGGGCACGATCCGCATCGATGCAAACGAAGGATGGACGGCGGAGGAGGCCGTGCGGATCCTCGCGGAGCTGCGGCGCTTTGAAATAGAGTTTTGCGAGCAGCCGATTGCCGCAGGCAATCCGGCCGCCTTACGGCACGTTCGCGAACGGTCCGGAGTGCCGATCGTAACGGACGAAGATTCGCGCAATGCGCAAGACTTGCCGAAACTGCAAGGGTGCGTCGACGGCATCAACGTGAAACTGGCGAAGTGCGGCGGCATCCGCGCCGCGATCGCGATGATTCATACCGCGCGCGCCCTCGGCTTCAAAGTGATGTTGGGCTGCATGGTGGAGAGCCAGATTTCCGCCACGGCCGCCGCGCAAATTTCGCCGCTCGTCGATTGGGCCGATCTCGACGGACCATTCCTCACCCAAGACGACCCCTTCAGCGGCATCCGTTACGAGCGGGGCAAAATCGTGCTGCCGCAAGGCAACGGCTTAGGCGTGCGCGAGAAATCTTTGGTGTGAGCCGCCGTTACGCGATTCTTGCGCCGGAGCGCTTTGCGCACGATGCGAAGACCGCGCACGGCGTCATTCGCTACGGCGCGGACGAAACGGTCGCGGTGATCGATCCCTCGTGTGCGGGAAAACGCGTCCGCGACGTTGTGCCGATGCTCTTCAGCGACGCGCCCATCGTCGCAAGCGTCCCCGAAGCGCTCGCTTTTCGCCCGACCTCGCTGCTGATCGGCACGGCACCCAAAGGCGGCCAACTTCCGCCTGCCTGGCGCGCCGGCGTAGCGCACGCGCTGCGGGCGGGGCTAGAAGTCGTCAGCGGGCTGCACGACATGCTGGCGGACGATCCCGAATTTCGCGACCTCGCGCAGTCGCATGGCGCGACCATTTGGGACGTGCGCCGTCCACCCGAGGTGCCGCTCTTTACCGGCGCTGCGTACGGCGTCGGTCCGCCGGTCGTGCTCGCCGTCGGCAATGATTGCGCCGTCGGAAAGATGACGGTCATGCTGGAACTCGCGCGGGCCGCCAACGCGAGGCAGACGCGAGCCGAGTTCGTCCCCACGGGCCAAACCGGCATCTTGATTGCAGGATGGGGCATCTGCGTCGATCGCGTCATTTCGGATTTTGCAACAGGCGCAGCGGAAACGCTCGTTGTGGAAGCGGCCGCCCGAAACCCCGATGTCATTCTGGTCGAGGGTCAGGGCGGAATCAATCATCCGGCGTATGCGCCGGTTACGCTCGCGTTGCTCTTCGGGAGCGCGCCCGACGCACTGATCCTCGTCTGCGACGTGACGCGCACGCGCATGGAAGGCTTCGACGTCCCGATTCTGTCCTATACCGAGCTCATCGAGCTGCACGAACGGCTTTGCGCGGCGGTTAAACCGGCAAAAGTGATCGGTGTGGCGTTGAACACGCGAGGACTCGACGATGCTCAGGCGCGCGAAGCCATCGAACAGGCGCGCCTCCAGACCGGGCTTCCGGCCGACGACGTGGTGCGGTATGGCCCGGCGGCGGTGTGGCAAGCGATTTCCTCGACATTGCGCAAGACCGCGCCGTGCAGCGCAGCTCTGCCGGCATGAAGCTCGTCGCCTGTGCGCTCGTTCTCATCGTTGCGCTCTGCGCGTGCTCCAAAACTGTTGCGCCCAATCATTCCGGACGCAATCCGTGGACCGTTGCGGGGACGTTGCGAATCGGCAATTCCGACGAACCGGACAACCTCAACCCGATGTTTGCGCACACCGGCGCGACCGATCAAGTCGACGGCCTGATCTTTTCATCGCTGCTGCGCTACGACGACAATGGAAACTTGTTTCCCGATCTCGCGACGGCGGTTCCCTCATATGCGAACGGCGGCATCAGCAAGGACGGCAAAACGATCACGATTCACCTGCGCAAGGGCGTGCGGTGGTCCGACGGAGCACCGCTGGACGCGCGTGATTGGATGTTCACGTATCGTGCGGTCAATAATTCGCGCAACAACACCAAGGCTCGCTTCGGCTGGGACGATATCGCCTCCGCGAATGCGCCCGACGACCACACGATCGTCATCCATCTGAAGCAGCCGAACGCAACGATCCTGGGCATCTTGGCGTTCGGCGGTTCCTCGTACCCGCCGCTGCCGGCCCATCTGCTTGCGGGACTACCCGACATCAATCGAGCTCCCTTCAATGCCGCTCCGATTTCCAGCGGACCGTACATCCTGCGGCAGTGGAATCACGGCGCGTCGCTGATCTTCGTGCCGAACCCGCGGTACTTTCGCGGCAAACCGAAGTTGCGCGAGATCGTCTGGAAGGTGGTACCCAACGACAACACCTTATTTTCCGAGTTGCAGACGCACGACATCGACGTGATCAGCGGCGTCAACGAAAACGACGTCCCGCGGTTGCGCGACATTGCGGGCATCACCGTCACGAAGAAGTTGATCGCCAACTGGCGTCACCTGTACTTCAACATGCGCAACCCGCTGCTTTCGGATGTGCGCGTGCGTTTAGCGATCGCGCAGGGCGTCGACTGGAATCGCATCAACGACACGAGCTATCACGGCTACAACCTGCCGGCGCACAGCGACATCTTCCCCCTCTCCTGGGCCGCGCCGTCCATTCCGGCCTATCCTTACGATCCCAAACGTGCGGCCGCGCTGCTCGCGCAAGCGGGATGGCGCATGGGGCCGGACCGCGTCTTGCACCGCGGATCGCAGGCGATGCATCTTTCGATTACGACGGGCACCAACAAACAGGAAAATATCCAGGCTGAGGTCCAGGTTCAGAGCGCGCTAAAAACGCTCGGCTTTGACGTCGCGATCCACAACTATCCCGTCAGCCTGCTCTTCGCCCAAAACGGTCCGATCTACACGGGCAAATACGATATGGGCTGGACAGTCGACATCAACGCGCCGGATCCCGACAACAGCGGCCTGTGGAACGGCAAATTCATTCCGCCAAACGGCGCCAACACCGTTTTCCTCAACGATCCGGTCGTGAACCGCACGTCGCTGGCCGCACTGCAAACCTTCGACCACGCCAAACGCAAGGCGCTCTATCAACAAGAAGAGGAGCGCATTCACGAATTGGTTCCCACCGTGTTCTTCTACTGGGAGAACTCGTACGTCGCTATCAACAGCGACGTGAAGAATTTCAAGCCGGCGGCCTTCGTGCAGGACACGTGGAACGCGTGGCAGTGGCAAGTGTGATCGCGTGCTGGCCATCGCAAGCGCTGTCGAAAGGTCCGCACAGCTGAGCTTTCCACCCGCACACTCCGGCGTTTTGAGCTGGAACACGTTTGCCGAAAAAGGCACGCTGGAGTTCCGATTGCTTTCTCAACGCAGTGGGCTTACGCCCTGGCTGCCTTACGCTCAATGGTCTCCCGGCAAACGCTCGTCATTTAGCGCATCGCAGGATGGGGTGCGCGTGGAGGTTGACGTCATCCGGTCGGCGCAGCGCTTCGATTCCGTGGAAGTGCGCGCGCCGGGCGTGTTTTTCGATACGGTCTGGTTCGCGACGCCATGCGACTCTGAGCCTTCACTGCCGTACGCAACGACTGCTCGTATTTTGGACGTACCGCCGTTGTCGCAGTACGGCGGGCACGGCGAGCGTGGGTGGTGCAGCGCCGCCAGTTTGGCGATGCTCAATGCGTACCACGGTCTGCAGCATTCGGTTGAGGAAACCGCTGCGGCCGTCTTCGATGAAGCCTACGGCGGCACGGGAAATTGGGCGTTCAACGCGGCCTTTAGCGGAAGCTTGGGGTTGCGCGCGGCCGTGACGTATTTGAGGAACCTCGATCGCGCGCAGCGGCTCATCGAGGCGGGCATTCCGATTGCGCTTTCGTACCGTTGGAAGAGCGGCGAACTCGCCGGCGCGCCGGTCGAGCATTCCGACGGCCATCTGGTCGTTCTGTGCGGTTTTACCGAAAGCGGCGACTGCGTCGTCAACGATCCCGCGCACCAACCGGTGCGCACGGTCTATCCACGTGCAGAGCTCGAGCGCCTTTGGCAGCGGGGCGGCGGCGTCGCGTACGTCGTTGCGCCGCACGGGATCGATTTCGTGCCAATCGTGAACGCATGAGCGTGGCGCAGCCGCAGGAGAGAATCGTTGCCGATGCGTTCGATGCCGGCGCACCGCTCAACATCGTCCTGGTCGAACCGCAGATCGCGCCCAACACCGGCAACGTCGCGCGGCTCTGCGCCGCTACGGGGTGCCGGCTGCACCTGGTCGAACCGCTCGGCTTTTCCGTCGACGATCGTGATCTGAAACGCGCCGGCTTGGATTACTGGGATCATCTGCGCATCGCGACGCATCGCTCCTTTGCGGCATTTTGCGATGCGATCGCGGATCGATCGCGATGGTATCTCTCTGCGCACGCGGAGCGGCCGTATACGCAGGTAACGTTTAACTACGGCGACATGCTGATCTTCGGCAAGGAAACCGCCGGGCTGCCGCGCGACGTCCTTTGCGCGAATCCCGAACGTGCGTTGCGCATTCCGCAGCGGCCGTCCACGGTGCGCAGCTTGAACCTCTCTACCGCCGTCGGCATCGTTACGTACGCCGCGCTGGCGCAGCTCGGCTTTCCGGGTTTGCAATGACCGACGCGCACGCGGCTTTGCGCCGCATAGAAGGTTCGGTGGTTCGTTGCACGCGCTGCCCCGAGCTTCGAACGTACTGCCGGCAAATTGCGGTGCAGCGCAAACGCGCCTTTGCCGACTGGACGTACTGGGCCAAACCCGTTCCGGGATTCGGCGATCCGGACGCGCGCCTGCTCTTAATTGGATTGGCGCCGGGAGCCCACGGCAGCAATCGTACCGGCCGCGTGTTCACCGGCGACGGTTCCGGTGAATTTCTCTACCCAGCGCTGCACCGCGCGGGCTTCGCCAATCAGCAGACGGCGGTGCACCGGGACGATGGTTTGCAGTTGCGCGACTGTTTCATCACGGCTGCCGTGCGGTGCGCGCCGCCGCAAAACAAGCCCACGCCCGGCGAACTGGCGCGCTGCTTTCCATACTTGGTCGCGGAGTTGCGCGCGCTCCAGAAAGTGCAGGTGATCGTCGGCTTAGGAGCGGTGGCCACGAAGGCGGCAGTTGAGGCGCTGGCCGCGTGCGGTTTTGCATTTGCGTCTAAACCACGCTTTGGGCACGGCGCCGAAAGCGTCGCGGAGCGAAGGAATCGCGCTATCGTCTTGCTCTCCTCGTTTCATCCAAGCCGGCAAAACACGAACACCGGCAAGCTGACCGCGCCGATGTTCGACGCAATTTTCACTCGTACCAACTTGCTTTTACGCTAGCGCTCGATCACTTTTATCGCGAGATCGGTCAGCAGCTGCTCCGGAACAAGAGAGGGCGCGTCCATCATGAGATCGCGTCCAAGTTGGTTCTTCGGAAACGCGATAACGTCGCGGATTGAATCTTCGCCCGCCGCAATCATGGCGACTCGATCCAGGCCTAGCGCCATGCCGCCGTGCGGCGGAGCGCCGTACTGCAGCGCGCGCAAAAAAAATCCGAAGCGCTCCTCCATTTGCTCCGGCGTCATGCCGAGCATCGCGAAGATCTTGCGCTGCAGCTCCGCTTTGTGGATCCGGATCGAACCGCTGCCAAGCTCCCAGCCATTCAGCACCAAATCGTAGTGCTGCGCGCGCATCTTACGCGGCTCGGAATCGATCAGCTCCCATTGATCATCTTGAGGCGCCGTGAATGGATGGTGCGCCGGAACGGGTTGCCCGCTCTGCTCGTCGATCTCGAGATATGGAAAATCGGTGACCCACGCAAACACGAATTTTTCGGGATCGCGTAACCCGCAGCGCTGTCCGATTTCGTTGCGCATCTTGCCGGCAACACCGAGCGTGTGAACTCGTTCGCCGGCAAAGAGCAAGAGCGCATCGCCGGTCTGGGCGCCCGTGAGCGTTTTGAGCCGTTCGATTTCCCGCTCGCCGATAAACTTCGCTGCGGAACTGCGCACGCCGTCCGTCGCCAGCGCAATCCACACCATGCCTTGCGCGCCGAACTCTTTGGCGATCTCCGTCAGCGCGTCGAAGTCGCGCCGTGAAAGCGACCCGCCGCCCAAATACCGCAGGGCGACGATCGCGCCGTCGTCCCGCGCCAGCACGGAGGCAAAAACGTTGAACGAAGTTCCGGCAAAAATCGATCCGGCATTACAGAGCTCCAAAGAGAATCGCAGGTCCGGCTTGTCACTCCCGTAGCGCGCCAGCGCCTCGGCGTGCGTCAAGCGGGGGAACACCGGCAACTCGATCCCAAGTACGTTAGACCACACGTGGCGCATGCTGCCTTCCATGATCCGCAGCACGTCCTCTTGCGTGCAGAACGACATCTCGATATCGAGCTGAGTAAACTCCCACTGGCGGTCGGCGCGCGGGTTTTCATCGCGCATGCAGCGCGCGATCTGCATGTACCGGCCGAATCCGGCGATCATCAAAATCTGTTTGAGCAACTGCGGCGACTGCGGGAGCGCGTAAAACGATCCCGGATGCAAGCGGCTGGGAACGAGATAGTCCCGCGCGCCTTCAGGGGTTGATTTGATCAGCATCGGCGTTTCGATGTCGATGAACCCATGAGCGTCGAAGTAATCGCGCAACGCTTTGATGATCCGGTGACGCAGGATGATATTGCGTTGCAGGCGGCTGCGTCGCAGATCGAGGTAACGGTACTGCATGCGCAGCGCTTCGTCGACGTCTTCATCCACGTTGATGCCGAAGGGCGGCACCGCGGAGCGATTGAGCACGTCAAGCGCCGCGGCCGCGACTTCGATCGCCCCCGTCGCGAGCTTCGAGTTCTCCGTGCCGGCCGGACGCCGGCGAACGCCGCCCCGGACGCAGACCACGTCTTCGTGGCGCAGATGCTCCGCTTGCGCGAACGACGGATCTTCGGGATTGAAGACGATCTGCGTGAGCCCTTCGCGATCGCGCAGATCGACGAAGATCAGCCCGCCATGGTCACGACGGCGATGCACCCAGCCGCAGAGCTGCGCCGTCGTGCCGGCATCGGCCGCACGCAAATCACCGCAGGAATGCGTCGGCGACATCACGATTGGCGCAACGCCGCTTTGATTCCCGAAACGTAGTGGTACTGTTGTACGACCGAGCGGGCGAACTTGGAGCGCACCGATCGTGCCCTGAGTGCTCGGAGCATCCACGGCGCTTTCGTCAGCACCGAGTGAAGACCCAGCGAGAACGGAGTCATTCCAAGCTTCGCCATCACTTCGAACGCCCGGTGCTTACGATAGAAGCGAACGGTCGAACGGCCGGCAAGTTCCATCTTGCCGAATTGATCCTCGTCACCGATATCCTGGCAGTGGTAGCTCACGGCGCGGGGCTCGTACACAATCGTAATGCCGGCCTTGCGCAACCGGTAGCCGAGTTCCAAATCCTCGTGCCCGTACCCGGTAAAACTTTCATCGAATCCGCCGACGGTCAAGAGAACATCGCGCCGCGCGGACGCGTTGCCGGTCAAGAAATACAGCCAATCCAACGTCTTGCGCGAAGGCGGGTGGAGGCTGCCGCGCACGTGCGGGTCATCACGTTTGCGCGCATACTCCTCGAGGGTGCGGCACTGGACTTCCCAGCCAACGACGGCGACGCGCTGCCGGGATCGGTGCCGCTCCAAATGCACGCCCAGCAAGTCGGGCGATGCGATGATGTCGGCATCGTTAAACAGCAAGATCTCGCCGCGAGCCGCTTCGATTCCGGCGTTTCGCGCCATGGCGCGACCGGAATAGGGCCCGGGAAGATGCCGCACCAATGGATGCTCCGCCGAAACCTCCGCGAGATACGCAGCGGTTCCGTCCGACGATTGGGAATCGCAGATCAGCAGCTCGTACTGCGTCTGCGGCAAGGTTTGGCGCAGCAGCGACGGGACGACGTGGCGCAGCATTTCGAGCCGGTTGTACGTCGGAATGACGACTGAAAGATCGATCACTGCAGCAGCTGCGCGACGCCCGCGACGATTTCTTCACGCATGCGAGCGAGCGACTCCGCCGATTCGTCGGCCGGTTTGCGCACGAGCACGCTGGGCACGCGATACGGCGACCACTCTTGTGAGTTCAGGCGAAAATAGTGATGCTCGAAAAGCACGACGGTCGGGCGGCGCATCGCGCTGGCCACGTGCGTCGCGCCGGTATCCACGGTGACGGCCACTCGCGCGCGTTCGAACACGGCGGCCCAGCGGTGAAACGGCAGGCCGCCGAGCACGACGTCGGCCACCCGCGCTTGCGCGATCTGTGGAATGTACGCTTCGCACTCCGGTGCATACGTGACCACGATGGGGACGTCGAAGCGGCGCAGCCGTTCCACCAGCGCGATCGTGGACGCGGCCGTGCTGCCGCTGCGGAACCAGCGCATGCCCAGATGCAGCGCGATTGGAGCGCCCGGCAGGTACGCGATCGCTTCGCGATCTTCGTCGAGGACGTCCAGGCGCAGCTCCTGCACGCGTTCGTGCGCGCCGGCAAGTGCGACCAAATCGAGCAGTTGATCGACTTCATGGCGGACATGCCGGCGTGGATGACGTTCACCTAGCCAAGGGTCCGCTTCCGAAACCATGAGGCGATTGACGTGAAGACGCGCCACAAGCCGCATGCCGTAGCGGCGCACGTATGTGTACCCGACGCGCGTCGCCGCGCGTGTGGCGCCTACGAGCCGCAAATCAATCGATCTCGGCGCCAGCGCTATGGCAAGGTCGCAACGGCCGCGAAATCGCGCGCCGAAGCGTTCCGGCTTGACGTCCGGCGGCGCTTCCACCAACTCGTCCACATCGCGGTTGCGATCCATTACCACGCGATTGTAGGGACTGCACACCATCGTGATGTGCGCGTGCGGAAAGGATCGCCGCACGGTGGCGATCGCCGCAGTGGAGAGCACGAGGTCGCCGATCCTGTCCGTGCGCGCGAGCAGAATCCGCCCGTTCGTCATGCGATGCGAGCGCGTTCCAGCTCTTCGTAGTACGCTTGCATCGCCAGGCCGCGTACGGCGCGGGCTTCCCGCGGCGAAAGCTCGCGCTCCGTACCGCCGGCGCTTAGTGCGCGCCGATAGCGCCGCGCCGCCCCCATCCCGCGCATCCCACGATGTATCAGCCGCTGGACCGGCGTGTCGCCAGTGGCCAAGTACGTCCGCCAATGGGGATGCAGCTGCGCGAGCACAGCCGCGGTACGCCCTTGCGCCCGCGCGCGCGCGATAAGAGATTCGACATCGCTGCTTCGCAACTTCGGCTTGTAGTGATAGACGAGCGCGCGCCGGTTACAGACGGCCTTGACGCCAGCAAACCGCAGCCGCAGGCCGACGTCGATGTCCTCCCAGCCGTACTCGGCAAACGACTCGTTAAATCCGCCGATTTCGCGAATCGTGCGCAGCGGAACGGAGACGTTGGTCGTCCAAAAAAAGTTTCCACTGTAATCCTTGATCGTCCAGACGGGCGGCGGCAGATCGTCGAAACTGTGCGCCGAGATCGCGGCGCCGCGGACGATGGCGGCGGGATGCGCATCGTGCGAACGCAAGTGTTCCTGCACGAAGTTCGGAAGCGGCAGCACGTCGTCGTCGATAAAGATGATTCGCTCGCCGCCGGCGCGGGCGATTCCCGCGTTGCGTGCTTTTGCCAGTCCGCAGTTCGGCTGCGAAACGACGGTGAACGCGCAGCTCGCGCGAGCGCGCGCCGTTTGGATCACGTTCTGCGTGCCGTCGGTCGAGCCGTCGTCTACGAGCACGACTTCGTAGTCTTGTGCCGGCGCAAGCTGATCGAAGCAGGCATCGAGCACGCGTTCCAGCAGCGCGGCGCGGTTGAACGTGCAGAGTTGGATCGTCGCCCGCAGGTCAGGCATCCTCCAACGACTCCATCGTGGTGATGATGCGTTCCACGTCGAGGTTCGCAACGCACGCGTAATCGGGACACGTTTCCTTGCGTTCTCCGGCGCGGCACGGATAACTCGGCCGCACGATCGCCGTAGCTCGGCCCAGCGGACGCCAGCGATCGGGCGTATCGCTCTGAAACGGAAAGATCCCGACCGTCGGCGCGCCGACCGCTGCGGCGACGTGCATGGAGCCCGTCGTAATGCCGGTAAAGAAGCGAGCCTCCTTTGCAAGCGCGCCGAGCGCGCCGATATTCGTCTTCCCCGCAACGGAAATGGCACCGGCGTCCCGAGCGATCCGCCCGGCGATGCCGCCTTCGCTGTGCGAACCGGTGACGAGTACCGTCGTCGAGAATCGCGCGCGCATCGCCTTTGCTAACGCGGTCCAGCCCTGCAGCGGCCAAGACGGCCGCTGCGTTGCGATCGCGTTGCTCGGATGCAGCAGCGCAAACCCGCGGTGTGCTAATCCCAACTCGTACAAAAGATCGCCGGCCTGACGTTCGTCTTGCGCAGTCGGCTGGAACGGCGGAACGGTCTGCGTCGTGTCGCAGTCCAACGCGCGCGCATAATCGAGCAATATCTGCGACCAGTGTGAGGTGACGTCGCCCAGTTCGCTGCGCACGTTGACCCGGTGCGTGAAACGCCACGAATACAAACGCCTGGACTGCCCGACCCGCACCGGAATGGCGGCGCGTTGCGCAACGCGTGCCGCGCGGGGCGTGGCCCACGTTACCACCGTTGCATCGTACGAACGCTGCGCGATGCGCTGTGCGAATTCGCTCTCGGCGTCACCTTCATCGCACAGCACGTCGTCCACGCCGCGCACGCGTTCCAAGGCTTCCCGATGCGCCGGCAACGTCAGCGCATCCACGGCGTCGTAGCGCTGACGCAACGCGCGTGCGACCACGGTCGCCGTGAGCGAATCTCCGATCCCGCCGCCGGCGCAGTACAGCAGCGCCCGCGCGCTCATGAAATTTTGCGAAGCGCCTGCGCGAGCTCGACGGTGTAGACGGCATCCAGTAGTTGGGCTCGCGCCGCCGATTGAACGCGCGCGGGAAGCCGTTCGTCGGTCGCAAGACCTGCGTACCAGGGCAGCAAGCGTTCCAGCGCCGGCGCGCGCAGCAAGTTCAAGCGATGCGCTCCCGTGGCGGCGCGAACTCTCCTGCTGCCGTTTTTTGCGATGAACCGTGCCGCCATCCGCGCCTTTTCGCCGGCGCGCTGCACCTGTGTTTCCAACGTCATCTCTTGCGTGGGCTTGATGTGCCAGATGTAAGCATCCCACGCAAATTTCGCGCGCAAGCCGAGTTCCCGCAGGCGCACGCCCAGTTCGGTGTCTTCCCATCCGTAGAGATGAAATTGCTCGTCGAAACGGCCCGCGGCCAGCAAAGATTCCCTGGCCACAGACACGTTGCACGTGCAGAAGAATGCGCGAGAGTAATTTGCCGGAGACGGCTTCGGCCGCTCGTGGTACGAGGCGACGTTCAAAATCGGGCCGTTGACGACGAGCTTTGGAGCGGTGTGCGCCTCGCCGTGTGCTCGCAGAAATCCGGGCGGTGCGTAGACATCATCGTCGCAGAAGAGCACGAGAGAGCCCGCAGCCACGGCAATGCCGCGATTGCGCGCCGCGCCGCGGTTCGGCCGCTCTTCAAAAAGATAGGAGAGTTCAAAAGGATGGTGCGCGCGCGCGCGCTCGACGATCTGCGGCGTTGCGTCGCGCGAACCGTTGTCCACGACGATCACTTCGAACGGCGGCGCATCGATCTGCTTGGCAAACGAGTCGAGCGCCCTGTCCAAGAGCGCGGCCCGATCTTTCGTTGCAATGACGATCGAAATGCGCATCATGCGGTCTTCTGCGCGCATTCCAGCAACCCGGCCGCCATGCGGGCCGCGGCGCCGCGCTGATCGGCGTACAGCGCTTTGAGCGCACCGCCGCTGCGTTCCAGCCAGACACGATCCCGCAACGCTTCCAGCGCAACGCGCGCAACGCGCCCGGGAGTCAAGGTGCCGTGCAGCTCGGCCACGATCGCGGCGCCCGCGTCGATGTTCGGTTGCGTGTGGAATCGATGCCGGCGCGAAAGCCGTGTTGCGACCGCGCGCTTGAGCGGCGCCCCGATCCCGGGAATGCGGTCCAAATAGGTCAGCGGGCCGTTGAGCGCGGCACGATGCGGCGCGTTCAGGGGCGTGCAGGCGATCGTCGGGATGCCGAGCACGGCCATTTCGATGACCTTCGTCCCGGGAATCGTCACGGCCAGCTGCGCGCAACGCGCGGCCGAAGCGGCGTTGCGAACGATCGGAAAGGACGCCGAACCATCGATCGACGCCAGCGCGGGAGCAGCATCGTCCCCGACGAGCCTCCCGGGCTGCGAGAAAAATTCCCAGCTGCCCCCTGAGGCAATGGCTTGCGCGACGCTGTGCAGCTGCGTAAACGGCGAAACCGCAAATGCGATCGGCAGGGACGCGTTCTCCCGGCGAATCCGCAAGGCCGCCGTAAAGAAAAACGGCAGCAAGTGCGCGATTTCCTGCGGCCGCGAGCCCGGCATGATCAAAATGCCGTCGCGCGGCGCCCCCGCTTCGGCTTCGTCTGCGGCTTCCTCGATTGCCGAGTCGACGGCAAGATTGCCGACGACTGCAATCGATTCTGCCGCGATGCCGTTGCGCTCCAGCTGTTCCGCATTGCGCGCGTCAACCGCGAATGCGCGCAGGACGGCTTTGGCATATCCTCGCGTGCAGAACTTGTATGCCGCCGCTGCGCCGCCGAACCGTTTGTGCAGACGCGCCGCGTGCATGACGTCGCCGCCGAGATAGAGCACGATCTCAGCGCCGGACGGCATGCCGTCGATCGTTCCGCCGAAAGCGACCTTCAGGTACGCTTTCGGATCGTAGACATGCAGCTGCGGAAAAAGGGCGCGCGCATATTGCGCTTCATTCCCCGTCGCGTAATCATCGGGGACGAAAAAAGCGTGCACCTCGCAGTCCGGTTCACGCGTATAGAGCGCGCGCAAGAGCGGGCGCAGCCATCCGGCCGTTTCGCCGGGGCCGCTGCACGTCAGCACGAGACGCATTAGGTTTGGGAAAACGGGCAATAGCGTGACACGATCGTCGCGATCGTGTCCGTCGTGCTCGCGCCTTGCACGTGCGGCGCGAAACGGATTTCGCCGCCGTACGATCGTACGACGGTGCGCTCCGGCAGTTCATCCTCACGATACTGTGCGCTCTTCACGTGAACGTCGGGCCGCAAGCGATCGATCAACGCCTCGGGCGTGCGCTCGTGAAACGCAACGACCGCATCGACGCTGCGCAATGAACTCAAGAGGCGCAAGCGGTCCGCGAGCGGCGCAATCGGACGCCGCTCGCCTTTGAGCCGGCGCACCGACTCGTCGGTATTTACGCCGACGATGAGCGCGTCGCCCTGAGCGCGGGCCCACGCGAGGTAGATCACGTGACCGGCATGCAGCACGTCGAAACAGCCGTTGGTAAAGACGACGGTGTTGCCTCGCGCACGGAGCGTTTCTCGCCACACGACGGCTTGCTGCACATCGAAGATCTCTGCGAAAAAGCGATCTTCTCCGGCGTTACGGCGCATGATCGACGAGCGCCAGGATCTCTTCTGCGGTTGCCGTCGCGGTGCCGAGCTTTTCGACGACGGCGCCGGCGGCAAAATTTGCCAGCTGCATCGCTTGCTCGATCGTCGCCCCTGCCGCCAGCGCGAGCGAGAGCACCGCGATGACGGTATCGCCGGCGCCGCTGACGTCGTAGACCGTGCGCGCAACCGAAGGCACGTGCAGACGTTCGCCGTCGCGGCCGACGAGCGACATCCCGGCTTCTCCGCGCGTAATCAGGACGTACCGGCACGCCAGCCGCTCCAGCAACGTCGCACCGGCGCGTTCTGCGCCTGCGGCTTGATGTGCGTCGACGCCCGTGGCCTGCGTTGCTTCCGCGGCATTGGGCGCGACGCACGTCACCCCCGCGAAGAGATCCAAATTTGCCGGCTTTGGATCTGCCAGGACGATCGCGCAGGCCAATGCTGCTTCCACGAGGTCGCGCGAAAACAGTCCTTTTGCGTAATCGCTTAGGACGACGACGTCCGCTTGCGCCGCCTGCTCGTGAACGGCATCGCGCAGCTGCGCTGCCGCAGGTCCGTCCATGTTCTGCCTCGATTCCCAATCCGCCCGAACGACTTGCTGATTGTGCGCGACGATACGCGTCTTTCGCGTCGTCGGACGGTCGCGGACGGGAATCAAGCCCGAGGTGGCGATGCCGCGTTCGTGCAGCATCCCGTGGACGTGTTGCGCGAATTCATCGCTGCCCACGGCGGCCACGACGGAAACCTGCGCATCGAGCGCGCAAAGGTTGCTGGCGACGTTTCCCGCGCCGCCGAGCGTGAACGAATGATCGGCGACCGCCACGACGGGCACCGGAGCTTCCGGCGAGATACGGCCGACGGTGCCCCAAATCCATTCGTCCACCATCACGTCGCCCACCACCAGCACTCGGCGCCCGCGCATGCGTTCGAAAAGCGTGCGCGCGTCAGGGGGCGCAAGCGACTGCGTCACGGGTGTTCGAAGATGATCCGCTGTTCGACCAAATCGCAAACGATGTGCGCCATCGTTTCGTGGACCTCCTGAACGATGGCGGAATAGCCCCGAGGACCCATGAGGATGAGATCGGCGACGTGCGCGACGGTTCCGCCGCCGTTGCCGGTAAACGCGATCGTGACCGCGCCGCGTCTTTTCGCCTCCTCAAGTCCCAACACGATGTTCTTGGACGTTCCGCTGGTCGTGAGTCCCACGACCACGTCTCCGGGTTGTGCGAACGCTTCGATCTGCCGCGCGAAGACCCGTTCGTAGCCATAGTCATTGGCCACCGCGGTCACCGTGGAACTGTTCACCGAAAGCGCTTCACTATTCAAACCCGGGCGCTCGCGCAAGAACCGACCGCTCAGTTCAGCCGCCATGTGCTGCGCCTGCGCGGCGCTGCCGCCGTTGCCCATCCACAGCACTTTCTTTCCGCGGCGCAACGCGAAGACGATAGCGTCGGCGATCGCTTCGACCTGTCCGCGGTAGTGCGGCGCATCGTAGATCCCTCGCCGGTCCGCCAGCAGTTCGTCAAAACCGCGCTCTGCAGTAAAGTCTATGGTTCTATCCAAAACAGCTCCTGACCGAGCGAAACTAACTCGCCGTTTTCCGGAATGATTCGCATCACCACGCCGGCGTAGTCGCTGGCGATTTCGTTGAAGAGCTTCATCGCTTCCAAGACGCAGACGGTTTGACCCGCCTCGATGCGATCGCCCTCCTTCACGAAGGGGTCGGCATCGGGTGAGGCAGCTCGGTAAAAAACGCCGACGAGCGGGGCGGTGATCTTCCGAACGTTCGGTCCGGCAACGCGCTCCGATTGTTGTACCGAAGCGTCGGCGGCAACGGGTGCGAGCGGGCGCGTTCCTTCGGTTGCCGGCTCGCGGCGAACGAGTTCGAAAACCTTATCCCCGACCTTGATCTTGAGTACTTCGAGGTCATTGGCGTGCATGATCTCGAGCAGCTCGCGCAGCGTCTGCGTTTCGTCCATCACGCCCCTACTTCCACAAGCGCGGCCTCCGCGTCTGCCAGTGCGACGCGCCGCTCCGAGCGCGCCGCCAAATCGCGCAGCACAACGTAGCCTGCCTCGAGCTCGCGGCTTCCCAAAATCAGCGCGTACGCAGCAGCGTTCCGGTCGGCGATTCGCAACTGCGCCGCGATCTTTCGGTCGGCGTAATCGATAAACACCGGGCCGCGCAGGCGACGCCGCAGCTGCGCAACGATGGGGACCGCCCGTTCGCGCGCCTCCGGCCCGAGCGCAATCGCTTGGACGCCGGCTCTTGAAATCGGTTCCTCCGGCCCTTCCGCTCCGGCTGCAAGCAAAAATCTCTCCAAGCCCAGGGCAAAGCCGACCGCCGGAATGCGCGCGCCGCCCAGGGACGCAATCAGATCGTCATATCGGCCGCCTGCGCAGACGGTGTTTTGCGCGCCGAGCACCGGCGATTCAAATTCGAAGACGGTGCGCGTGTAGTAATCGAGGCCTCGCACGATCATCGGATCGACGACGTATGGAATTTGCAGCGCGTCCAAATAGCGCTTCACCGCATCGAAATGCTCTCGGCAAAGATCGCAGAGCATCTCGTGCGCACGCGGAGCGGAGTGCGCGATGCGCCGATCTTCGGGATCTTTGCTGTCGAGCAAGCGAAGCGGATTGCGTTCCAAGCGCCGTTGCGCTTCTTCGCTGAGCTCGCCCAGACGCGGCCGGAAATACTCCAGCAGCGCCTGACGGTAGCGAGGGCGGCAGTGCTCGTCACCGATCGAGTTAACGTGAAGTTGGACCTCCCGCAGCTGGTACGACTCCAGCAGCTCCCACGCCAGCGAAATCACTTCGACGTCGGCTTCCGCTCCGAAAAATCCGGTGCACTCGACGCCGAACTGATGCGATTGGCGATACCGTCCCGCTTGAGGGCGTTCGTGCCGGAATATCGGCCCAATGTAGTAGAGCCGCTGCGGGCCTCGATCGAGCAAGTTGTTCGCAAGCGCGGCGCGCATCACCGGCGCCGTCCATTCCGGCCGCAACGTCATGCTGCGGCCGCCCTTGTCGGTGAACGTGTACATCTCTTTTCCGACGATGTCGGTGTCGTCGCCGACGCTGCGCACAAACAGCTCGGTGGCTTCGAAGATCGGCGTGCGGATCTCGCCGTAGCCGTAACGGTACGTCAAGGCGCGGATCTTCGCTTCGAGCCGCTGCCACGCGACCGTGTTGGGCGGAACGATGTCCTGCGTCCCGCGCGGCGCAGCGATCTTCGGGGCCATGCGCCGAGATTATCAGCGTGCCTGGCGGGCACCCGCCGCGCGCGTGATTTCTGCAGCGATGCGAACTGCCGCCCTCGTGCTGGCATGCGCGATGGCGATTGCGCTGTTGCCCGCGGCGGCCGAAAATCTTCTCACGTGCGCCGCCGCGGCGCTGCTCGAAAGCGTGCCGTTCGTTCTTGCCGGCGAGGCCCTCGCGTCACTTCCGCGCGCGCGGACGCTGGCGGCTTTCGTCGGATGCGGCTGCGGCGGCGGTCCGTCGGCCCGTTCGCTTCCGGCCGCCGTTACCGTTGCAATGACCTTCGGCCCGACCGCTGCAGTGCTGCGCTTCGGCGTCGCCGTGATCATCGCGCGCTTGCGCAAGCTTCCCGCGCACTGCTCGCGCACGCAAAGCGAACCATTGACGCAGCTGCGCGCGCTGCTGCCTGCAGCACTCTGCGGCGGCGTTTTCGCTTGCGTTCGCGCCCTGTTGCCGGGCCTTCACGCCTCGCCGCTCGTTGCGTTCGGCATCGGCGCGTTGAGCGGCTTCGTCGCGGCCCCATGCGCGCTCGGCGTCACGGCGATTGCGGGATCGCTGCGCGCGCTTGCGGCGCCGGCGGCTTTCGGGTTCCTGAGCATTGCCGGCATCTGCGACCTTCGCGCGTTCGCAGCCATCGATCACGATCGGCCGTCGCACGACGCGTGCTCCTACCTGCTGTGCGCGACGGCTTGCGCGATCGTTGCGGTACGCGGCGGCGCGGCGCTCGTGAATCCGCACTTCACCGTGCCGCTTGCGATCTCGGCTGCGCTACTGTGCGCACTCGCATGGCGCCATCGCAAAGCCCGTGCCCGTAGGCCGCGGATTGCGGCTCTGATCATGCTTGCCGGCAGCCTGTCGTCCGTGAATCCGCCCGCATACCATGCGACCGAAACGACGCTCTCCCAAGCCTTTGCCGGAGAACGCTTGGACTTCACCGGCGAGCTGACGCAGAGCGGCGGCAGGATGTCGCTCGTGCGTTACGCGATCACATGTTGCCGCGCTGATGCATCGCCGATCGTCGTTCGCCTCCGGCGCCCTCTAGCGCAACGCGGCTGGATCCGCGCGCACGGGATTCTGGTTCAGACCCAGGACGGCTTGCAGTTGCTGCCATCTCGCATCGAAACGATTGCGCCGCCAAGCGATCCCTTTGTCTATCGCTAGTTGAGGCGCCCGCCACTATCCGGGCCTAGGCTCCAGCAGCTCCACGGGAATGCCGTTCGGGTCTTCGACGAAAGCGATTGCGCGGGTTCCTCCCGGCGATCGCTTCACGTCTTTGAGAACTTTTACGCCCTCGTTGCGCAACCGCGAAATCACCGCCGGCAGATCGCCGTCAACCTCGATCGCCAGATGCTCGTAGCGGTTGCCGAGTTCGTGCGGCGCATGCTCTTCAAGGTCGTAAACGAGTTCGATGTACGAATTCCAATCTGCGCCGACAAACGCCATGTCGGCATTCCCGGGGTAGTGCAGCGGTCCGTCGAGCAGCTTCAGCCCCAAGCGTTGTGTGTAAAAGTCGATCGACTGCCGCATGTCGTCGACGAAGATCGACGTGTGAAGATACCGTGGCATAGATTGATCTCCAATCGCACCCTTCGACAGGCTGGAGGGTGACATCAAATTAGTGCAAGAAATAGCGGCGGCTGGAAAACACGAGCGAGACGCCAAGGCGATCGGCCGTCGCGATCACTTCGGCGTCGCGCACGGAACCTTGCGGCGCGATCACGGCGCTGCACCCGGCATTCGCCGCGGCTTCCAACCCGTCCGCAAACGGAAAGAATCCGTCGCTGGCGCAAGCCGCACCCTTGGCATGCGATCCGGCACGTCCGCCGGCAATTTGCACCGCGCTGACGCGATTTGTTTGCCCCGCGCAAATGCCGCGCGTGATTCCGTCCCTGGCCACGACCACGCCGTTGCTCTTGACGTGGCGCACCACATCCCAAGCGAAGCCCAGATCGCTCCACTCCTGAGGCGACGGGCGCCGCCGGCTGACGACGCGCCATTGCTCACGCGGATGCGCCGGATCTTCCTCTTCGGCCAGCACGCCGCCGAGGGCGGTGCGCAGCTGCAGCTCGCGTTGCAGCTTCTCGGGTAGCTCGCCGCCATACCGCATGATGCGCAGGTTCTTCTTGCGTTTCAGGAACGATAGGGCCTCATCATCGAACTCCGGCGCGGCGACGATTTCCAGAAAAAACTCAGCCAGTTCGCGCGCGGCACCGACATCGACGCGAGCATCCGCCGCCACGATTCCGCCGAACGCGGAGATCGGATCGGCGCGCAGCGCGCCGGAGAGCGCAGCCGACACGGTTTGGGCTTGCGCGACCCCGCACGGAACCGTGTGCTTGACGACCGCGCAGCGCACCGGCACGCGCGCCGTATCGCCGAATTCCTCTCCGAGCGGCGCACGCGCCAATAAGCGCAGTGCGGCATCGACATCGAGCAGATTGTTGTACGAAAGCGCTTTGCCGTGGAGCTGCGCAGGAAGGCGCGCGCGATCGCTCACGTAAAAGGCTGCGCGCAGCTGCGGGTTTTCGCCGTACCGCAGCGGTTGACCGAGCGGCAACGTCACGGTCAGCGCTCCGGGAAGCTGAGCCGGCGCGACGGTTCCCCCCGCCGCGAGGTAGTGCGCGATGGCGGCGTCGTATTCGGCGGTTCGTTCGAAAGCGGCGATCGCTAAACGGCGACGCGCCGCCTCGTCCAAGCCGCCGGAGAGCAGCGCCTTCAAAAATGCGGCGTACTGCGAGGGATGGCTGAGGACCGTGACATCGGCGAAATTCTTTGCTGCCGCTCGCAAGAGCGCAACGCCGCCGATGTCGATCTGCTCGATCGCTTCGTTCAGCGACGTGCTCGCCTTCGCGATCGTTGCTTCGAACGGATACAAATTGACGGCGATCACGTGCAGATCGTGCATGGCATACTGCTGGGCTTGCGCACGATGGGCGGAGTCGCCGCGATCGTACAAAATCGCGCCGAAGACTTTTGGGTGAAGCGTTTTGACGCGGCCGCCGAAGATGGCCGGAAAACCCGTCAATTCTTCGACGCTTCGCGCAGTAACGCCGTTGTCCGCCAAAAAGCTCGCGTCCCGTCGGTGGCGAAAATCGCCGTACCGTTGCGTTCGAGCGCGCGCGCAAGGTCCGCCGCTCCGGTCTTGTCCGAGAGCGAAAAGAGCGCACTTTTAGGCAATGGCGGCTTGCGGTTCTTCCTGAGTCAGCTCGGCAGAAACGATCGCACTGACGCCCGGCTCGCTCATCGTGATGCCGTACAGTCTGTCGGCGAGCTCCATCGTTTGCTTGTTGTGCGTGACCAGCACGATCTGTGAAGTCGTCGCCACCTCGCGGACCATTTCAGAGAAGCGCGCAACGTTCGCGTCGTCGAGCGCCGCATCGGCTTCGTCAAGCAAATAGAACGGCGACGGCCGCACTTTGATGAGTGCGAAGATCAGTGCGGCGGCCGTCATCGCGCGCTCGCCGCCGGAGAGTGACGCCAGCGGCATCGGCGTTTTGCCCGGCGGCTGTACCGCAATCTCGATCCCGGTTTCCGAAAGGTTCTCGGTATTCGTCTGCCACATTTGCGCGCGTCCGCCGGGAAAAAGTCGCGCAAAGGTATGCGCAAAAGCCGCTGCCACGGCTTCAAAGGTTTCGTTGAAAGCAGCCTGCGTTTGCGTTTCAATTTCGCCGATCGACGTCAGCAGCAGCTCGCGAGCCTGCGCCAAATCGGCCACTTGCTCGCGCAGAAAATCCCTGCGCTGCACGAGCTCATCCCGATCCGATTCCGCGTGAAGATTGACGTCGGAAAGCCGTGCGAACACCTCGCGCATTTTCGCGAGTTCCTCCGGCGAAGGCGCCGGCTCGTCGCGGTATCGGTTTTGGACGTCGCGGCACTCCTCATCCGTTGCCGGGTTTTGCGCAAACTGCGAAGTGAGCATGCCCAGTTCGGCTTCGATCTCCGCAAGCCGCATGCGCAGCCGTTCGCCGCCCGCTTGTGCCTCGCGCTCGTCCAGTTCGGCGGTTCGCAGCTCGGCTTCCAGTCGCCGCACCGCATCCAGCGATGCGTCACGTTTCAGCTTGGCTGCATCGAACTGTTCTTCGCTCGCCTGCACCGCGTTGCTCAGGCGCGAAACTTCCTCGGCCGCGGCGTGCGTTCGCGCCGCCAGTTGCGCCAATTCACCGGCGGTGCGTACGCGCGCACCCGACGAGCGTTTCGTTTCGCGATCGACGGTTTCCAAGCGATTTGCCGCCGCGTCGCGTTGCGCGCGTAAGGTGGCGTATCGCTCGCGGACCTCGAAGACTGCTGCAGAGAGTTCGCGTTCGCGCGCCTGTGCGGCAGCCATCTGCGCGTGAACCTGCGCGTTCATACTTTCGAGGTCGGCGTGGAGCGCCGCCCCGGCGGCTTGTGCTCGCTGCTCCAGGGACGCCAGCTTCGCTTGCATCGTTCCAAGGCTCGCGCGTAAAGTGTTCGCCTGCGCGCGTCTGGCGAGCAGCGATCGCTCGCGCATGTGCCTGCCGCCCGTGATCGCGCTGCCGCCGACGATCTGTTCGCCGCCGAGCGTCACGATCGGCTCCATTACGCCCTCCCGCGCGAGCGCGATGGCGCTCGCAAGCCTGTCTACGACGATCGCGTTGCCGATCAGAAAATGCACGACAGGTTCGTACACGGGCGAGGTGGTGACGAGTTCGTACGCATAAGCGATGACGCCCGGACGCGAACGCAGTCCAGCCGCGGGCGCACGTCGGACGCGATGGCCAATGATGTCCAAGGGCAAAAACGTCGCGCGTCCGGCTTCGTGCCGGTTCAAAAATTCGATGGCGCGCTCGGCATCCTGCGATCGCTTCGTGACCACGTTGGAAAGCCGCGCGCCGAACGCGACGTCGAGCGCTCGCGCATAGCGCTCTTCCACATCGATCAAGGTGCTGACGACGCCTTCGATACCCTCCAACTCACCGCGGGCCGCCGCTTCAAGGCAAGCGCGCGTGCCGGCCGCATGTCCCTCCATCGCCTGTTCCAGCTCTTCGATCGTGTGCAGCCGCGATTGCGCGGCAGCCACTTCGCTGGCGTACTCTCGATGCTCGGCGTTCGCTCGCGCGAATTCATCTTCAGCACGAATCGCGGTGTCTCGCGCCAGCGCTTCCGCTTGCGCGCGAGCCGTCGCCAGTTCGGCTTCAGCGCCGCGTTGCCGTTCGGCGGCTGCGTCAACTTCGCGGCGCAGAGGCTCCATGCGCTCCTCGAGGCCGGCCACGAGCTGCCGCAGTTGTGCAGATTCTTGGCCGACGCGATGCTCGTCTTCGGATTCACCCGCGTGCTGCCGCTCCAGCGCTTCACGAGCCGCGACGGCTGCTGCGTGCGCCGTCTGCGCCTGCGCGAGCTGCGCGCGACGCGTCTGCGAATGCGTGCGGAACTCTTCGAGCTGTAGTTCCGCGCGATAACTCTCCGTGCGCTCGTTTGCGAGCGCGGCAGCAGTGGCGGCGGCATGAGCGGCGGCGGCGCTTCGAACGGCTTCGTCACGCTCCACCTCAGCTTTGCGTGCGTCGCGTTCGGCGCGGCGCGAGGACGTCGCCCGCAGGTAAGCGAGGATCTCGAGATCGCGCAAACGCGTGCGAAGTTTGCGATAGCGGTTGGCGCGGCGAACTTGGCCGTCCAGCTCGGGCAAACGCCGGTCCAGTTCAGCAATGAGATCGTTTATGCGGATTGCGTTGGCTTCGGTCTGTTCGAGCCGCCGCAGCGATTCTTGTTTGCGGGCAAGGAACTTGGCGATGCCGGCGGTTTCTTCGAAGAGCGCGCGCCGTTCGGTCGGTTTGCTGGAGAGTATCGTGTCGATCTGGCCCTGCGAGACGATCGCGTAGCTGCCGGGGCCGAGCCCCGTTCCCATCAGCAGATCCAAGATGTCGCGCAGGCGGCATTGATTGCGGTTGATGTAGTACTCGATCTCGCCGGCGCGATACGCCCGCCGCGTGATCTCCACTTCGATGAAGTCGACGGGCAGGCGGCGATCGCTGTTGTCGAACACGACCGAAACCTCGGCCAAACCCAGCGGCTTGCGGCGTTCGTTGCCGACGAAAATCACGTCTTCCATCCTGGAAGACCGCAGGCTCTTGCTGCTCTGTTCACCGAGCGCCCACCGGAACGCGTCGATCAGGTTGGACTTGCCGGATCCGTTGGGTCCGACGATGGCGGTGATGCCGTCGGCGAACTCGAGCGCCGTCGGTTCCGCGAAAGTCTTGAAGCCAAACGTTTTGATGCTTTTGAGTTTCACGAGCTGAAGCAGTAGGTGAAACCGTCGACAGTTCGCTTTTGTTCGTCTTGCATCGAAGTGGGCCGAAGGCCGGGGGCCCCGACGGCTTTGCCGATGGGGGGCGTGGAGCCGCGCAGCGCGGATACGCCCGATAAAATGAAGCCGAACGTTTTGATGCTTTTGAGTTTCACGACTATAAAGAGCCCAAAACCTCAAGCGCCTTGCTCGCAGCTTCCGCTTGCGCCAGCTTCTTCGACTTCCCGGTTCCCGAACCTAACAGCTTATCCTTGAAGAGCACTTCAGAAATGAACGCGGGTTCCTGCGCGGTGCCGACGGCGCGATCTCGATAGCGCGGCACTTCGCGATACCGTTCTTGGAGCAGCGTTTGCAGACGTGACTTCGGATCGGTGACGTTTTCCTCCGAAAGGTCGACGAACGCCAGATGATGCTCCGACAGAAACCGCCGAGCTTTTGGTTCGCCGTATTGGAGATACAGCGCGCCGAGAAAGGCTTCAAAAGCGTCTGCTAGGACCGTAGGGTTCTGCGCGCCTCCCGACCGCAAAAGCCCTTCGCCAAGCTCCAGCAAATGCGGGAATCCCAGCCGATTCGCGGTCGAGGCCAGGGCCGAATCGCGCACGACCGCCGCTTTACGTTGCGTGAGCCAGCCTTCGGACGCGCGCGGGTACCGCTCGTAGAGCCACGCCGCGGTGACGAATCCGAGCACGGCATCGCCGAGGAATTCCAGACGTTCGTTGGACGCGCGTCGCCGTTCGCGCGCGGCGCTTTCATGCACCAGCGAGAGGCTCGAAGAGCGTAAAATCGTCCGGACGGACGTGCGCCTTTTGCAGGAGCGCGCGTAGGCGCGCGCGCCGCTTTTCTCCGCTCAGTGCGCTTTGCCGAAAACCAAGACGCTGTTGTGTCCGCCGAAGCCGAACGAGTTCGAGAGCGCGTACGAAACGGTCGCCTTGCGCGCGATGTTCGGAACGTAGTCCAGCGTGCACTCGGGATCCGGCACGTCGTAGTTGATCGTCGGCGGCATCAAATCGTTGGCGACGGTCAGGACGGTGGCAACGCCTTCGATGCCGCCGGCTGCGCCGAGCGCGTGACCGTGCATCGACTTCGTCGAGCTGACCGCCAGCTTCGCCTCAGGACCGAAGACGCGTGCGATGGCGGCCGACTCGGCGACATCGCCCTGCGGCGTCGAGGTTCCATGCGCGTTGACGTAATCGATCGCCGAAGGCTCCACGCCCGCGTGCTGCAGCGCGCGCCGCAGCGCCAATTCCACGCCGATGCTCTGCGGATCCGGCGCCACCAAATTGTAAGCGTCGGCAGAATCGCCGTACCCCACCAGCTCGCAGTAGATCCGCGCATCCCGGCGCCTGGCGTGCTCGTAGTCCTCCAAGATCAGGATCCCGGCGCCTTCGGCCAGCACGAATCCGTCGCGCTCTTTGTCGAACGGGCGGCTCGCACGCGGCGGATCGTCGTTTCGCGTCGAGAGCGCTTTCATGGAACAGAAGCCGCCTAGGGCCAATGGCGAGATCGTGGCCTCAGTCCCTCCGGTGACCATCGCGTCGGCGTCGCCGTTCATGATGAAGTTGTACGCGCAGACGATGGCGTCGTTGCCGCTGGCGCACGCGCTGGACGTCGTAAAAAAGGGACCGCGGAAACCGTACTGCATCGAGATGTGCGCCGGCGCCGCATTGGCCATCAGCATGGGAATGAAGAACGGCGTCACCTTCGCCCACGTCCCGTGCTTGTTGGCCACTTCGGAGCTGTGCCAGAATGTCAAGATGCCGCCGATGCCCGTGCCGAGAACCGAGCCGACGCGGTTCTTGAACTCCGTGTCCATGGGAAGGGCCGCGTCTTCGATTGCTTCGCGTGCGGCGACGACCGCGTATTGCGAAAACCGATCCATGCGTTTGACTTCGCGCTTGCCGAGCAGCGCTTCGGCATCGAAATCCTTAACTTCGGCCGCAAACCTGGTCGAAAAATCGGCCGCATCGAACGCGGTAATCGGACCGACGCCGCTTTCTCCGGCGATGAGCCGGCGCCAGAATTCGCCGTGGCTGTTTCCCATGGGCGTGACGGCGCCGAGCCCTGTGACTGCCACGCGTCGTTTGCTCAAAACGAACCTTGACTTACGGCGGGTGCTGGCGCGCACCTCCGTTGAAGTTGCGTCGATGAAACACGGCTTGCTGCTTGCAGTCATGCTGTGCTGTGCGGGCGCAACCGGAATGCCGGCGATTCCGCGCACCTTCGCGCAGCCGCCGATTTTGATGTATCACCGCGTCGACGTCAGCGTTCCGAACGACCGCATCGGCAGGATTCTCACCGTTTCCCCCGCGGCGCTTGCCCAACAGCTTTCGCTCTTGCGAAGGCGACGAGACGATGCCTTGAGCATGGCGCAATTCGAGCGCCGGCTGGAACGCAAGCAGCCCCTGCGCAACGTGGTCGTCCTCACCTTCGATGACGGCTATGCGGACCAATACCATTACGCGCTTCCTTTATTACGGCGGATGGGAGACAGCGCCACCTTCTACGTTGTCACCGGAATGGTGGGACGTCCCGGGCACCTGACGTGGCAGATGCTGCGCACCATGCGCTCCGAAGGCATGGACGTCGCCGCGCACGGAATGACGCACGACGACTTGGCGGCGCTCTCGTCGCAGCACCAGCGCGCGGAAATCTTCGGGTGCATTCGCGCGTTGCGTCGCCGTCTGGACGATACCGTGGAGTCTTACGCATATCCCAGCGGCCGGTTCAACGCCCAGACGCTTGCTTTGGTGCGCGCCTCCGGCGTGCCGTTCGCCGTCACGACGGATCCGGACTACGTTCTCCGGCCGGAAAACCGTTTCGAATTGACGCGCTTGCGCGTTGCGGGGTCGTGGACGCTGAACGAGTTCCGGCGCCAACTGACCGCCGCCCAAACGCACCGCCGGGCCGTGCTGCGTTGACGCTAACTTCGGGGCAGTGCTATAGTAGCGCCGCTATGTTCCTGTTCGACCTCCAGCTCTTTGCCTCGAAGAAGGGCGCCGGCTCATCGCGAAATGGGCGCGACTCGAACGCTCAGCGGCTCGGCGTGAAGAAATTCGGCGGCCAGACGGTGCTCGCCGGGAACATTTTGGTCCGCCAGCGCGGCACGCAGTTCCACCCGGGCCGTAACGTCGGCCTGGGCAAGGACTATACGCTCTTTGCGTTGACCGACGGCATCGTCGAGTTCGCCACCCACCGCAATCGCAAGCACGTCCACGTTCGTCCGGCCGCTTAGCGCCGCGAGAGCCGTCAGTCCAGCAGAGGACCGCTCCGGTCCTCTTTAACATTCCGGCGGTTCGCCTGCCCTAGTGCGCTTCATCGACGCGGCCACGATCTCAGTCAGCGCCGGAAACGGCGGCGCCGGGCTCGTCGCGTGGCGGCGCGAGAAGTACATACCAAAGGGGGGACCCGCGGGCGGCGACGGAGGACACGGGGGAAGCGTCTACGTCGAAGCCACCGCCGCCCTCTCGACCCTGGTCGAATTTCGATATAAGCGCCGCTTTGCGGCCGAATCGGGCAGACCCGGCGGCAGCGCCAACAAGTCCGGCCGCAGCGGTGAGGACTTGACCGTGCCGGTGCCGGCCGGCACGCTCGTCTATCGCACGACCGAAGGCGCCCCTGAGGCCCTGATCGCGGACCTGCGGGGGCCGGGTGAACGGGTGCTCGTTGCGCGCGGCGGCCGCGGTGGTTTGGGGAATGCGCACTTCGCCACGAGCACGCGCCAGGCGCCGCGCTTCGCCGAGCAAGGCGAACCGGGCGAGCGCTGCGAGCTTCGTTTAGAGCTTCGGCTCCTTGCGGACTGCGGAATCGTCGGCTTTCCCAATGCCGGCAAGTCGACGCTGCTCTCCGCAATATCTGCGGCGCATCCGAAAATCGCGGATTACCCGTTCACGACGGTGGAACCGCAGCTCGGCGTCGTCCGAGTCTCGGAGGACGAATCCTTCGCGGCGGTCGACGTCCCAGGGTTGATCGAAGGCGCCCACCGCGGCGCCGGTTTGGGCGATCAGTTCTTGCGTCATCTGGAACGCACGCGCGTGCTGATCCACTTGCTCGACGGCGCCAAACCGCTGGACGCGGTCGTCGCGGATAAAGCCGTGATCGAAACCGAACTTCAGGCTTGGAACGAACGGTTGCCGCAAAAACCGACGCTCCTGGTGCTCTCGAAACTCGACCTTCCCCAGGCGCGCGAAAACCTTGCAGCGCTGCGCGAACGCTTCGGGGTGGTACACGGCATCAGCGCCGCGACGGGCGAGGGCGTGCGCGATATGATCTACGCCGCCTGGGACGTGATCCGCCGCGCCCCGACGCCGCAGGTTGCCGGAGAATTACCCGCGCACATCGAGTTGCACTCCAGCGTGCCCTTTTCGATCCGTAAGGAAGCCGCCGCGTTCGTCGTCAGCGGGGAGCGAGTCGAACGGCTCGCGTCGATGACCAACTTCGACTCCGACGAGGCGCTCGCGCATTTCGAACGTATCTTGATGAAGATGGGAGTCGATCGCCGGCTGCGGGAGATGGGCGCCTCGCAAGGCGACACGGTGCGCATCGGCCCCCACGAATTTTTTTACTCATGATGGCGCCCCCGGTAGCATTAGTCTTAGCTACGGCGCAACAGTGCTGTACTATTGCAGCGCGCGTTTCGGGGTGGGCCGAAGGCCGGGGGCCTCGGCGCCCTTCGACCGGCTCAGGACGACGGGGGCGTTGTCATCCTGAGCAGCGTCAGCGTGTCGAAGGACGCGCAGCGCGGATACGCCTGTTCAAATGAAATTAGGAATTTTCGGCGGCACGTTCGATCCGATTCACAACGTGCATCTCTTCGTCGCCGAATCGGCCCGGCGCATTGAAGAACTGGACCGCGTTCTCTTCATCCCGACGAACAACGTCCATTACCGCGAAGCGCCGCAAACATCGCCCGCGCACCGCTGCGCCATGATCCTCGCGGCGATCGAAAGCAACGAGGCATTCGCCCTCGACCAAACCGATCTGCGCGACGGCGCCAGCGGCTATACGGCGGATTTGCTGCCGGCGCTGGCGCAGCGGTATTCCGGCAGCTCGATGACCTTCATTACCGGCGCGGATTCGCTGGCAAGCAACTCGTGGATCCGCTTCGAGGAGGTGCTCCAGGCCCTTGAAGCATTCGTCGTCGCGCCGCGCGCCGGCACCGCTTCGGACGCCGTAAGCCGTGTGCTGGCCGCCGTGCCGGGCGCCCTGCGCGCGCGCGTGAAGACTCTGAACCTGCCGGAGATGCCGGAGAGTTCGACGTTGGTTCGAACGCTGCTGCGCCAAGGAAAATCCGTGAGATACCTCGTCCCCGAAGCCGTCTGGCGCTACATCCTCGCGAATGAATTGTACGGCGTATCCGATGTTTCGTAAGGTTGCATGCAGCGTAACGCTGTTCGCGCTTTGCGCGTGCGGCGCTGCGCCGGCCGGCTTCGATCAAGCCGTGCGCGCCTGTTCCAGCGGCGCATCGCACATCGAAGTTGAAGGTAGCGGCACGGTGCAGCGCGTGTTGGGGTTGCGCGATTCGAGCAGCGGCGTACACGAGGGCTTCGTGCTTCGCGCCGGATCGCGCAACATCACGGTGGAGGACAACGTCAACATCACCGGACCCATTCCATTGCGCGACGGTGATGCGGTGACGTTGCGTGGTCAATTCGAATGCGATGACGGCGTGATTCATTGGACGCACCGCGACCCCGCGATGCGTCATGCCGGCGGATACATTCGCGTAGGCGGCCGCACCTATTCGTGAGATCGTTTTGGCCAGCGCATCGCCACGCCGCTTACAGCTGCTGCGATCGCTTTCGTTGGACGTTCGCGTCATGGAGAGCGGTTATCAGGAAGTTGCGGATCCTGCGTTGCGGCCTGACGAACTGGCGCTGCGCCACGCGCGCGGAAAATTAAACGCAGCGCTGCGCGCAAGAACAAACGCCGCCGCACCGGTGCTTTGCGCGGATACCGTCGTCGACGTCGATGGGAGGGCATACGGCAAACCACGCGATGCAAGCGATGCACGCGCTATGCTGCAGACGCTTTCGGCCCGTATGCACGAAGTGCACACGGCGTTTGCGCTCGCGTATCGCGGATCGACCGTCGCGGAAACGGCGACGACGCGCGTGACGTTTTTCGCGCTAGGCGCGGACGAGATCGAAGCATACCTGCGGACCGGTGAGCCCATGGACAAAGCGGGGGCGTACGGGATTCAGGGATACGGCGCTACGCTGGTCGAGCGGATCGACGGCGATTTTTACACCGTCGTGGGTTTGCCGTTGGCGCGGCTCGCGCGCTCGCTGCACCGCTTGGGATTCTCGATCTTTCCCGCGAACTAAGTCGCATCTTTACCTATCGGGACGAGCGAAGGCTCTTCGCGCTCATCGGAGTGATCATCATTGCGGCCGCGGTGGCGCTGGTGCAGATCAGCTTTGCGCGATTGGGTGCTTCGAGCCCGCTGACCACCGTGGGAGAGAGCGCGACGTTGGCGCTTCAGGAGATGGGCGCCGTCACCGTCGGCTCACTGCGGAACGCCGCGCGAACCATTTCCGCCGTTCCGGGCTTGGAAAGCGGCAACCGGCGGCTATCCGCCCGGACGCTTGCGCTGGAGCGGGAGAACGCGCGCTTGCGTGAAGAGCTCGCCGCATACCGTGAGGAGATCGCGCTGCAGCCCGAGCGCGAAGCCTACGCGCACGCGATCGAAGCTCGCGTCGTCGGCTTTCCGCCCGAAAACGCCGTCCAGAGCGTCACGATCGACAAAGGGACGCGCAGCGGCGTAGCGCGCGACGACGGCGTGATCGCGGCCGACGGCGTCGTAGGTCGTATCGTCGAAGCGGGACCTTTCGTCAGCAAGATCAGCTTGATCACGGACTTTACGAGCTCGATCCCGGCGATCGTGCAGCGCGGTCGCTATTGGGGTATCGCCAAAGGCAATCAAACCAGCGTGCGCCTGGAATACATTTCGCAAGACGCGCATTTGCGAGTCGGCGACATGGTCGTAACCGGTGAAGCGCGGTCGTTCCATTCGGGGGATCTCATCGGAACGATCGTCGCGATCGAACGCTCCAGCGCGAACTTGTATCAGACGGCCGTCGTAAAGCCGGCCGCGCAGCTTTCCTCGCTCGATCGCGTTGTCGTCGTACCAAAGTAAGTCGACTTGGCCGTCGGCGATCGGGTGGCTGGCTTTAGCCCTTTTCGCGCAGATTGAACTGCTTGCCGGCGCGGCGATCCACGGCGCGGAATTGAGCACGGTGCTCGTCACGGTCGTATGGTTCGCCGTGCGCGTCGATCTGCGCAGCGCGGCGCTCTTCGGTCTGATCGCGGGCGCGTGCGAAGATATTTTCAGCGCGCAAACCGGCGCTGCGTGGACGCTCTCGACCACGTTAACGGCAGCCGCCGCATCCGTGCTTTCGCGCGGATTTTTCGCCGACTCCGTCCCGCTGCTCGCGGTCCTCGTGCTCTTCTGCACGCTGCTTCGCCGCTTGATCTTTTGGGTCATCATGGCGCTGCAGGGGTATCCGGCCGGTTACGCGGGCTTGCATTTTCATCAGGCGCTGTGGGAGGCGGCGCTCAATGCCGCGTTCACCGTTGTGGCGTTTACGCTCTTGCGTTTTTGGCGGGCGCGCCGGACGGCATGATCCTTCGCTCCCCGAAGCGGCGCGGGTGGGAACGCTCGCCGGTTCGGATTGCGCTCTTCGCGGCGGCGATTCTCCTTGCGTTGATCGCCGTGTTCGCACGGCTCGTGCAAGTGCAGCTCGTTCAAGGGCAGCTGTATAGCGCCGCGGCGCGCGCCAATCAGATTCGTTTGATTCCCGTCGCGGCGCCGCGCGGGATGATCTACGATGTCGGCGGCACAGTGGTCGTACGCAGCCGGCCGTCGTTCGTCGTCGCGGTCATCCCGTCGGAGATCACCAACGTTCGCGCGGAACTGCAAGAGGTCGGCGAGGCTCTCGGCATCCCGGCGGCGACGCTGTTCGATCGGCTGCTGCACCATCACGGCGTCAATTACCGTTCGTTCGGCGAAGTCGCCGCGTACGAGCCCTACGGTCCCGTCATTCTCGCCAAAGATCTTCCGACGCCGGGCGTCGCGAAGCTCTCGGAGCTGCTGAGCGATCTACCCGGAATCGATCTGGAGGCGCAAGCTGTTCGAGACTATCCGTACCACAGCGTCGGGTCGTCGATCTTTGGCTACGTCGGGCAAATTTCGGCGCCGGAGTTCAGCCGGCTTCGCGCGCTCGGCTATTCTTCGAACGACGTCGTGGGCAAAGACGGATTGGAATACCGCTACGATCGTTACTTGCGCGGCGTTCCGGGCGGCAACCGTGTCGTGGTGGACGCGCAGAGCCACGTCGTGCCGAATGCAAAGGTCCCCCCGAAGCAACCGGTTCCCGGCGACGCTTTGGTGCTCAACGTCGATTGGCGTCTTCAGCGCATCGTCGAAGCGGCGCTGCGCAACGGAATCCGATCGTGGGCGGGCGGCCGTCGCTCCGTCGGAGGCGCCGTGGTCGTCCTCGATCCGTGGAGCGGGGCAGTTCGTGCGTTGGCGAGCTACCCTTCGTTCGATCCGAACGCGTTCGCATCGGAGCAGTCGCGCAAGGTCGCCCACTATCTGCTCGATCCGGCGCAGCCCCTGTTCAATCGCGCGATCACCGCTGCGACGCCGACCGGTTCCACGTTTAAGATGGTCACCGGTTCGGCCGCGCTTTCGGCGGGCGTCGTCAAAGTGAACGAAACGGTCTACGACAGCGGCTATTGGAACTGCTACGGCGCGGAGTTTGCGGACATCGCCGCGGGCGGTTTGGGCGATACGAAGTTCATCCACGCATTGGCGGCGTCGTCGGACGGCTACTTTTATCAGATGGGGTGGCGCCTGGGCAATGCACGCTTGCGGAAATACGCGCTCGCGTTCGGACTCGATCAGGTTTCGGGGATCGATCTTCCCGGCGAGTACGCGGGCAACTGGCCAACCAACGCGTGGATGATGAAGGTCGCCGGCGTTCCCCTCGAACCTTCCGACGTCTGCAGCTTGGCGATCGGCCAGGGCGCAATGGACGCAACCCCGCTGCAAATGGCCAACGTCGCGAGCGTCGTCGTTAACGGCGGCACGCTGTATCGTCCGCGCGTCGTTGCGGCGATCCGCGATCCCGGCGGAAGGGTCATCAAGCGTTTTCCACCCGAGGTCATCCGCCGCGTTCCCGTTTCGCCGCAAGCGTTGCAGGCCGTACGGGCAGGCATGGATCAGGTGACCGAGCCGTGGGGAACGGCGTATGGCCTAGCGATCGATAGTTTGCCGTTCGGCGGAAAGACCGGAACGGCGGAAACGGCCGGCGGCGCCGGACCAAATACGACGTGGTTCGTTGCCTATGCGCCGGCACGTCACGCGAAGATCGCCATGGCGGTGTTCGTCGATCGATCGGGCGGCTACGGCGCGCAGGTTGCCGCGCCCATTGCGCGCGAGATTATGGTGAAATACTTCCGGAAAAACGACTAAGGCAGAGCGCCCCTCAGCGCAGGAGCGTCAGCGTTTGCGCGATCCGTTGCGCGCGTCCATCCTGCTCGGCCGGGTCCGCCGGTTCCGGCATTGCGCCGAGCTTGCGCAAGCCGTGCGCCGCTGCAAGCGCGACGATCTCGCTCGGATCGGAGAGCGCGGACTGCAAGATGCGGCGCGAACGTTCGTCGCCGAGATCGGCTAACGCGAAAGCGAGATCGCACCGTGCCGCTTCGTTGAGATCGCCGAACTCTTCTCCGGCTTGAGCCGCCCAGCCGTCATTGGCCGGAAGATCCGCGGCCGCCGCTTCATCGGGGCGGACGGCTTTTCGCAGCGCCCGAAAGAAGCCGCCGGAACTCACTCGGCGCGCGCGTACAGCTGCTCGCATGCGGCAAACAGCGCTTCATCTAGGACGGCGTAGCGGCTCTTGCGCAAGATCTCGACAAATGCCTCGGCCGGGGCGTTGGCCAGATCGTCCAGCGATCCAATCAACAGTTCGCGGTAGCGACGCAGCGGCGGATCCATCGGCAGAAACCTCGCAAGCATTCCCCACGGCAACGCAGAGCCGAGCGGCGCGTTTTCCAGCTGCGCGCCGAGCGCACGCAATTCACCAACCTCAAGCGCGCCGTGCAACGAATCCGCTTCCATCGCCGGCTCTCCCGGGGCCAACTGCATGGCCAGCGATTGCAACGCCGACCGTGCTGCCGGCGTCTCGATGTCCCGACTCTGAAGCACGTAACTCGGCAAACGCAATTTGATGAAGAGCCGGTCGAGCCGTTCGCGAAGGCTTTGCACCAGCTCCGCAAACGGTGCAATTTCACGCGCGCCTGCCGCGTCGGGAAAGAAAGCGCGAATCGCAAACAAATGGTCGACGACGCCGCCGTAACGGGCTTCTTGCAAGAGGCGCAGCGCGTGCTCTAAGCGTCCTCCGCCAAGGCCCAAGGCGGTTTGCGCGATCCCGTGCGCCTCAGCATCCTCGCCGGTGGTGCGTCCGTTGCCGCTTGCCGAAAGCGCAATCGCGCGAGGGATGGCAACTTTAGCTCCGCCGACAGGCGTCGCTGCGGGAAGCTCCATGATGCCTTCGGTCCCGGGTAACGCTCGGGCGCCCGCGCCGAGCGACGGCCCGAGCATGCCGTCGACCCCGAACGGCAGCGCTGCCGTCGCGTTTCCGAATGCGGGCGTGCTTCGGACGCGCAGCTCTTTCGCCGCAATCTCGTCGATCCGGTCGCCGTCGTAAGAGATCCGCGCGACGCGCGTAATCGCCGCGCCTGCCGCTGCCTCATGCCGTACGACCTCGCGCCAGGAAATCGCCGCCTCGATCCCGGGATCGACGTCCATCAAGACGATGCCTCGCTCGCCCGCAAGTGCGCTGACCGCGCCGGTGTCGCGCACTGGCAGCCCGTTGACGCTCGTGCTGTTCGGAACGTAGATGAGATCGGCGATCTGATCCACGCGGATGGAGACCCGGCGCGCCGGTCCGTCGCCACCGTTGCGAACGTGCAAAGCATAGACGACCTCTTGCCCGGCATCGGCGGCGTCGCCGGGATCGCTGTAAAGCGTACCCACCGCGAAGTTCGGTTCGGCGGTCGTGACGATCGACAGCGGCTCAAGTTGTACCGGGAGCAGATTGTCCGCCATGACGATGGGCTCGATCGTCACAGGATGCGCCTTGGCCAAACTTCGCAACAAACGAACGCCCAGACGCGCTTCCGCGCCGGCGCCGGGACGCAAGTCCCCAAAGAGCAGCGTGCTGCGATCGCGCGTCGCGCCTTCAATGGATTCCAAACGCGCTTCGGGAGAGACGTAGAGCAGCATGCGAACGTTTTGGGCGACGTCCGTACCGTCGTTGCGCAGTCGCACGTAGACGTCCGCCATTTGATTGGGCCGAAAGACGTCGTCCGCGATCAATTGCAACCCCGAACTTTGCGCTGAAAATGCGGCGCGCGACTCCACCCGCCAGAATACTTCGCCGACGGCACGTTCGCCGAGCTCCTGGGCGTGCAACATCACGCGCACGCGAAGCTGGCTTCGATCCGCGCATGGCGTGCGCACGCGCATCCGAGCAGTGAACGCGCGCGCCGAATATGCCTCGATGATGCCGATCTCCGCGGCGCCTGCTTGCAGCGTCAGTTTCGCATCGCCCTCGTAGAGCTGCACGTCATCGAAGAGGCTGTCAACCTCCAGCCGCAGCAACGCATCCGTCGCCGGTGCGCTGCCGTCGTTGCTCAGAACGATCGAGGCTTGGCATTCATCGGATGGATGAACCGTCGCGGCGCCGAGGCGCTCTACGGCGGTCCGGCGCGAAAAATTCGGCGCCGCGCGCAGCGCAATCGTGCGTTCGAAACTGCGCTCGCCGCCGTGCCAGCGCACGTGCGCGCCAATCGCGGTTTCCTCTTGCGTGGCCGGCGACGCCGCCAACGCCGCGCAGCGCAGCTCGAGCGACGAACGCGCCGGAATGCGCCCGAGATCGTAGGAGCCGCTCTCCTTTTTCGCAACGCGCAGCGGCTCGCCGTCGATCTGCACGGACCCGCGCACCGGCAAGAGCCCCGCACCAAAGTCCAGCGCGGCGTTGACTTTTTCAGCGGCAGCTTTCCCGCTGTTGTGCAGACGAAGCGTGACGGTCAGCTCGTCTCCGGCGCGCAATTCGGCTTCCGGCTGGATTCGCAGCTCGGTTTGTTCGTTTTCAAAATTCGGCCACGCCTGCACTTCAAGCGTCGCGGGCGGCACTTCAAACGACGGCGTTTCCTGCGAAGCTATCGTCGCGTGCGCGGTGATCGTTACGCGCTCCGGAAGCGGATCGTCGAGGCGGACGCGGTATTGCAGCGTCGCAGTCGCGCCTGCGGGCAACGTCGGTGCGACGATCGGCGCATGCACTTTGTCAAACGAGGCGAGCAACTCGCGCTCCAACTCTCTGCCGTTGACGCGCGCCGAGTTCGCGACGTACGCCGTCCATTCCGGGACGGGCGCAACCACCATCACGTCGTGCGCGCTCGATGCGCCCGAATTGTGCACGCGAACCGTGATCGTCGCTTCCGAGCCGGCAGTCGGCCCGGCGAGTGCGCCCGGACGCGCCTCGATTGTGGCGCGAGTCTGCGGATCTTCCAGCTCGGGACGGCTGCGCACCACCAAACGGACGATGTTTGAACCGATCGGCGGCAATTCGAAGGCCGCGACCGCCGCCTGCAATTCGACGATGGTGCCGTTTTCGATCGTGCCCGCGACGCTGTACGCGATTTCGATCGCCCGTTCTTCGCCGGGCGCAACTTCGCCAATCTCGGCGCCGGTTCGCGTGAGCAACGGCGTGTTGCCGTGTTCGTCGTCGAGTTCTGCGCCATCAACTTTCCCTGAACCGACGAGATAGTTCAAGCCTTCGGGAAGATTAAAGCGCGCACGCACGCCGGTCGCCGCCGCGCCGCCTTGATTGCGGAACGTAAACGCCACGCGCAAGGTCATCCCAGGTTCCAATTCGCGGTCGGGCGAAACGGCGAGGGTTCGAAGTCCCTCGGCGATGGTTGAAGCTCCCGGCGAGAAGACGTCCGTTAAGCTGCGCATGGGGTTTGCGCGAACCACGTTCGCCGCGGGGTATGGCGCCCCTTGACGGCCTACGGTCGGCGAGATTGCCGACCCTGGAGGGGGCAACATTCTAAAGAGAGGACTGCACCGGCATGCTGGCATCGAAAGTCGATCGCATCGCGCACGCGGTTTCGCGTTTGGGATCGGAGAGCGCGTTCGACGTGATGGTTCGCGCCAAAGCCCTCCAGGCACAAGGGCGGCGCGTCGTGCACATGGAGATCGGCGAGCCGGATTTCGACACGCCCGAGCACATCAAGGAAGCCGCGATTGCGGCGCTGCATGAAAACCACACGCATTACACGCCTTCAGCGGGGATTTTGGAGTTGCGCGGCGTCATCGCTCAGTACGCCTCACAATTCCGGCACGTTGAACCGTTCACGGCCGACAACGTCGTCATCGCCCCCGGAGCGAAGCCGGTCATTTGGAACACGCTCAGCGCGATCCTGAATCCCGGCGACGAGTTCATTTATTTCGATCCCGCGTATCCGGCCTACGCTTCGTGCGCCGGCTATTTGGAAGCCGACGTCGTGCCCATTCCGCTGCACGAAGAGAAGAATTGGCGCATGGATCTGGACGAACTCGAACGCCGCGTTTCCGGCCGCACGCGCGTTGTCATGATCAATTCTCCACACAATCCGACGGGCGGCGTGTTGACGAAGGAAGATTTGGAGCGAATCGCGGCAATGGCGATCCGCCATGACTTCCTCGTGATTTCCGACGAGATCTACAGCCGCAATTTTTACGAACGCGAGTTCTTTTCGATCGTCGAGGTTCCGGGCATGCGCGAACGGACGATCGTGGTGGACGGATTTTCAAAAGCGTATGCGATGACGGGATGGCGCCTGGGATATGCCATCATGCCTGAGCATCTCGCCCGAGTCGCGACGCTTTTCAACAACAACACGTTTTCGTGCGTTGCCACCTTCATCCAACGAGCCGGCATCGCCGCGTTGCATGGGCCGGACGAGCCGGTGCAGCGGATGAACGAAATCTTTCGAACGCGTCGCGACCGCCTGGTCGCGGGACTCAACCGCATCGACGGCCTCTCTTGCACTATGCCGGAAGGCGCGTTTTACGCCTTTCCCAACGTGCAAAGCGTCACGTCGAACGACAAAGTGCTCGCCGCGTACCTTTTGCAAGAGGGCGGCGTCGCGTGTCTGGGCGGTTCCGCGTTCGGCGACGCGGGCAAAGGCTACTTACGCTTCTCGTACGCCGCTTCGCTGGACGACATCGACTACGCGCTCGAACAGATCGCGGCGGCTCTTCCGAAGTTTCGCTCCTCAGCATAACCTCATAGGCAGCGCTGGGCATGCCGGTTATCTTAACGCAGCACTATTTGCCCAGCGACAGGATTTATGAAGATGTGGAGTACGCGCTTTACCATTATCCGCGTCAGTACTTCACCCGAATCGTTCCCTACGATCGGTTCATTTACTATCGCCCCCTAGGTGAAAGTAGGCCACGTCCGGACTCAAAAACGTATTTCGGGCACGGCGTGCTCGGGCGCTGGTGGCCCGACTCCAAGCGCGAGAATCATCGGTTCGTTGCGCTTATTCAAACGGAACCATTTTCACATTTGGTACCTCTCTACGATCCGGCAGGACGCTTCTACGAATCTGAAGACGACAGCAGCCCACAGTTCAGGTCCGCTGTGCGCTCTCTCTCCGAAGTCGCATATTGGCGAATCCTCGCAGCTGCAGACGTAAAGCATGATGTATCATACTTGCGCAGCACCGAAAGCGTTGAAAAAGAGCCCTATGTTGCGGCGGCTGCGCCGGTCGATGAATTTCGCAGAATTGATGCGATTCCAAACGGAGCGGGGTACATGCCGCACGGTGACGCTCGCGTCAATGTTTACGAGTCGGCTGCGCTGCAAGAGAGAGCGCGCGCGGACCATCAACATGTCCTGCAACTAATACAGCGCAACGTGCTGCGGCAAGGCGGCGCCACATGGTACAACAACAACGTCGATCTGTTTGTGCGCGTTGGCGAGCGCCGCATGCTCGTAGAGGCGAAGAGCCTTTCCGACGCACGTGCGGTTCTGGACCGCGCCCGTTACGGCATCGGCCAATTGGCCGACTACGGCTTCCGCTACCGCCGCCAAATTGATGATGCCCAGAGGGTTCTCGCGTTCGGGCAACCACCGGACGCAAGCACCGCATGGGTGGCCCACCTCTTGGAAAGCGAGCGCATTGCTTTCGTTGCCGCTGAGGCGGGACGAATCGTGCCGCTGAACGAGCTGGCGCACGACGCACCCCTTCTGGGCTGAATCGACCAACGATGGGATGCCGAACTTCACTCATCGCCGGCGTGGGTGCCGTTGCGGTCGCCCTCATCATCGCCGCAATCGTCTGGAAGGCAACCAACGGCCACGTCTTCCTCTTTCCGCTCGTGCTGTTGGCGGGTTTCCCGTTTTTCACGCTGTTTAGGCGTGGTGATCCAATGGAACGAAGAGGGCGATGAACGACGAAAACGCCGCTTGGCCGCTGTTGAACCAGCTCCGCCGCGATCCGTTCGCAACCGGCGCCGCCGCTCAATCGCCCAAGACGCGCGCGTGGACTGCACGAACCGAACATGCAAAGGTCGTGAAATCCGTGTGCCCTTACTGCGCCGTCGGCTGCGGGCAACTGCTGTACGTTAAGGACGGCGAGCTGACGCAAATCGAGGGCGATCCGGACAGCCCCATCTCACGCGGCCGTCTATGTCCAAAGGGTTCCGCAACGCGATCGCTCGTGCAGAGTCCGTTGCGCGAGTACAAAGTCAAGTACCGCCGCCCGTACGGCACCGCGTGGGAAGAACTCTCGCTCGAGGATGCGATGGAGATGATCGCCCAGCGCGTCGTGCGGACGCGGCGCGAAACATGGGAAACGTCCGACGAAGAGGGCAAGACGCTCAACCGGTGCTACGGCATCGCGAGCCTTGGCGGCGCAACGCTCGATAACGAAGAGAATTATTTGATGAAAAAACTCTACACTGCGCTGGGCGTGGTGCAGGTAGAGAATCAAGCCCGAATATGACATAGCTCGACGGTTCCCAGTTTGGGAACCTCCTTCGGCCGCGGCGGCGCCACGACGTTCCAGCAAGATCTGCAAAACGCGGATTGCATTTTGATCATGGGCTCCAACATGGCCGAGAACCATCCGGTCGGCTTCCAATGGGTGATGGAAGCGCGCGAGCGCGGCGCGAAAGTGATCCACGTCGATCCTCGGTTCACGCGTACGAGCGCGGTTGCCGATCTGCACGTGCCGTTGCGCGCAGGAAGCGACACGGCGTTCCTGGGCGGCATCATTCACTACATTTTAAAGAACGACCGCGCATTTCGCGACTACATCGTCAACTACACGAACGCGCCGGTAATCCTGCGCCGCGAGTTTCAAGATACCGAGGACTTGGACGGCTTTTTTTCCGGCTGGGATGCGGGCAGGAACGGGTACACCTTCGGCACCTGGCAGTACGAAGGCATGGACCTGCACGGCTCCGCCGGTCAGCGAGAAGACGAATCCGGCCTTGCAGCCACGGAAAAATTCAAACAGCGGGAAGATGCGCTCAAACACGGCGAGCCGCCGCACATGGACAAGACGCTGCAGCATCCGCGGTGCGTCTATCAGGTGCTCAAGCGCCATTACTCCCGCTACACTCCCGATGTCGTCGCGCGAATCTGCGGCGTTCGCCCGCAAGACGTGATCGATGTGGCCGAAGCGCTCTGCGCGAACAGCGGCCGCGAGCGTACGTCGGCGATCTGCTACTCGGTCGCGTGGACGCAGCACACGACGGGCGTGCAGACCATTCGCGGTGCCGCGATCATTCAGCTGCTGCTCGGAAACATCGGGCGTCCCGGCGGCGGCATCCTCGCGCTGCGCGGTCACGCATCGATTCAAGGCTCGACGGATATTCCGACGTTGTTCAATATTCTCCCGGGATACATCGTCATGCCGCACGCGAAAGCTCACTCGAGCTTGCGCCACTACGTCGAATCGGAAGGCGCGCGCACCGGCTACTGGGGCAACTTGGACGCCTACCTCGTCAGCTTGCTCAAGGCGTGGTTCGGGGACCACGCGACGCGACAAAACGATTACTGTTTCGACCTGCTGCCGCGCATCAGCGGCGACCACTCGACCTATCGCAGCATCATGGGCATGCTCGACGGCAAAGTGAAAGGCTTCTTTTGCTGCGGTGAAAATCCGGCGGTGGGCTCCGCCAACTCGGGGTTGCACCGGCGCGCGCTGGCAAACTTAGAGTGGCTCGTCGTTCGCGACTTCAACGAGATCGAAACCGCGGCGTTTTGGTATGATTCGCCTGAGATCGACTCCGGAGAGCTGCGTACGGAATCGATCAAAACCGAAGTGTTTTGGATGCCGGCCGCCGCGCACACGGAGAAGGATGGATCGTTTACCAATACGCAGCGCCTGCTGCAGTGGCATCATCAGGCCGTCGAACCTCAAGGCGACGCGCGCTCCGAATTGTGGTTCTACTACCATCTCGGCAAACGGATCAAAGAGTTGATCGAACAAAACGCGGAACCGCACAGCGACCCAATCAGGTTCTTGACGTGGGACTATCCGGTGAAAGGCAACCTTGAAGAGCCTGACGCCGAGATGGTGCTGCGTGAAATCAACGGCTGGGACGGCAACGGCTCGGCCCTTTCCTCTTACTCCCAACTCAAAAACGACGGCAGCACGGCTTGCGGATGTTGGATCTATTGCGGATGCTTCGCAAACGAAGAGAATCAACCGGCGAAGCGCAGGCCGGGGCAGCAGCAGCACTGGGTCGCGCCCGATTGGGGATGGGCGTGGCCGGCAAATCGGCGCATCATCTACAATCGCGCCTCAGCCGATCCGGCCGGCAATCCATGGAGCGAACGAAAGCGCTACGTCTGGTGGGACGCGCAGCAGAAGCGGTGGACGGGTTTGGACTCGCCCGACTTCGAGGCCGACAAAGCTCCGGATTACGTGCCGCCGAATCGCGCAAAACGCGAAGAGGCGATTGCCGGATGGCATCCCTTCATCATGCAGGACGATGGCCTCGGATGGTTGTTCGTGCCCAACGGCATCGTCGACGGCCCGTTGCCGGTTCACTACGAACCGCAGGAGTCGCCCGTCAGGAACTTGCTGTACGGACAGCAATCGAACCCGGCGCGCCAGCAGTTTCCACGCCGCTTCAACGTCTACAATCCTTCGCCGAGCGACCGGCACGGCGGGCAGTTTCCATTCGTGCTGTTCACGTATCGCTTGACGGAGCACCACACCGCGGGCGGAATGAGCAGAACGGTGCCGCACTTGAGCGAATTGCAGCCCGAATTTTTTTGCGAAGTGAGCCCGGAATTGGCGGAGCTGCGCGGTCTGCGCCACGGCGAGTGGGCGACGATCTACACCGCCCGCGCAGCGATCGAAGCTCGCGTGCTGGTGAGCAGACGCATGGAGCCGCAAATGGTTGAAGGCAAGGCGGTTCATGCGGTCGGCCTGCCGTATCACTGGGGCCGCAAAGGCATCGTCACCGGCGACTCGGCCAACGATCTGCTGCACCTTGCGCTCGATCCGAACGTCCACATCCAAGAAGCGAAGGGTTTGACGTGCAACATCGTTGCGGGGCGGCGCCCGCGTGGCAAAGCCCTGCGAAGCTTCGTGGAGCGCGTCGCCGCACAGGCGCAAGCCGAGGAAACGCGATGAGCTGGATCGATCTGACCTCCGCCGGCGCTCAATCGGCAACCTACGGTTCGAAGCGGCAAGAGCGCATGGGATTCTTTACCGACACGACACTGTGCATCGGCTGCAAAGCCTGCGAAGTGGCGTGCAAAGAGTGGAACCAGTTGCCGGAAGACGGTTACGCGTTCACCGGCATGTCCTACGACAATACCGGCGAGCTGAGCGGCGACACGTGGCGCCACGTCGCCTTCATCGAACAATTCGACGATCGCAAGAACGGCGAACAGGGACGTTGGCTGATGGAGTCCGACGTCTGCAAGCATTGCACGCACGCCGGCTGCTTGGACGTTTGCCCGACCGGGGCGATTGTCCGCACGGAATTCGGCACCGTCGTCATTCAGGACGACGTCTGCAACGGCTGCGGCTACTGCGTCGTCGCATGCCCCTTCGGCGTGATTAGCGAGCGGCAAGGTACGCAAAGCAACGCCGGCGGTACCGCGGGCAAATGCACCTTGTGCTACGACAGGCTCAAAGACGGCGGCGTTCCCGCCTGCGCGAAAGCCTGTCCGACGGAATCGATCCAGTTCGGCGCGGTCGACGAGCTTCGAGAACGCGCGCAAAAGCGGCTCGAAAACGTCGCGGGGCGTTTCGACGGCGCGCAGCTTTACTTGAACGATCCCCAAGACGCCATCGGCGGCGGCGGATCGATGTTCTTGCTGCTCGATGAGCCGCAAGTGTACGGCTTGCCACCCGCCCCGTTCGTCGCGACGAAGGCGTTGCCCGAGATGTGGAAGGCGGCCGCAATCGCCGCCGTGCTTTTGGCGGGCGCGGTCGCCGTCACGGCCGTGCGGCGATGACAACCGGCTACTACGGCAAGCCCGTCATCAAGCCGCCCGAGTGGACCGATCTCATCCCGGCGTATTTCTTTACCGGAGGCCTGGCCGGTGCGTCGGCTGCGCTGGCCTTCGCTGCGCGTCTGGCGCGCAACGATTCGCTTGCGCGAACGATGCTGGTTGGGTCGGCCCTTGCAACGGCCGCCAGCATGTACTGTTTGATCGCCGATCTCAAACGGCCGGAACGGTTCTTGAACATGCTGCGCGTTTTCAAACCGACTTCGCCGATGAGTGTGGGCGTGTACATCTTTTCCGGATTCGGCACGGCCGTCTTCGCAGCGGCCGCATCCGAACTCACGGGCATTGCGAAGCCGGCCGGAAGAGCTGCGGAGGGTGTTGCGGCCTTCCTGGGGCCCGCTATGTCGGTCTACACCGGCGTGTTGATCGGCGATACGGTCGTTCCGGCGTGGCATTACGGCAGACGTACGTTGCCGATGGTTTTTGCGGCAAGTTCGGCGTCGAGCGCCGCAGGCTTTGCACTGCTCTTCGGAGCGAGCGGCACGAACGACGCAGCCGCACGGCTGGCGCTGCTCGGCTCTGCAACCATTCCGCTGCTCTTGAGGCAATTGCATCGAGAAGTCGGCGATCCGGCCAAGGGCGCTTATGAGCAAGGCGAAGCCGGCGGGCTCTCACGCGCGGCACGAATGCTGAACTCGCTGGGATTCCTTTGCGTTTCCGGCGCCCGCCTCAAGCAGATCGCGCGCAAAGACCCGTTGAAGCGAATCGGCGGCGCGCTGTTATTTGCGGGCGCGCTTGCCGAACGTTTCGCGATCTATCGCGCAGGCGTCGCCTCCGCTCGCGACCCGAAGTACGTGATCAACGCGCAGACTCGGTGAGTCGAGCAGTGCAAGTTGAGGTGAAGATCGAGAAGGCAGAAGACAGCAGCGCCTGCGGCATTCGCCTTTCGACTCCCACGGTACGGCGGTGGTTTGGCCGCAGCGGCCGCGTACCGGTCGTCGCAACGATCAACGGCTGCACATATCGCAGCTCGCTTTCACCGATGGGTGGTTGTCACATACTCCCCGTCAATGCTCGGGTGCGCGCAGAAGCGCGCGTCAAGGCCGGCGACAAGGTGCGCTTGGAACTAAAGTTCGATAGTGCGCCCAGAACAATTGAGGCGCCCGATGACCTAAATCAAGCGCTCGCCGCAGCGGGCATGCGCGACATGTTTGACTCGATGAGCTTCACGCATCGCAAGGAATGGATTAATGCCGTTCTTGACGCGAAGCGGCCGCAAACCCGTGCAAAGCGTGTCAATGACTGCGTGAGGGCGATGGGCGCGCGGACCGGCCGATAAGGATTTTTAAAGCAGCTTCATCGCGCGTTTGACGTCTTCCAGCGTTCCTGCTGCGATCGCGCGAGCGCGCTGCGTACCCTCGTCTATGATCCGATGCACCGCAGACAAATCGGACGCAAATTCGGCGCGGCGCGCGCGGACGGGCGCCAGAAAGGCATTGAGCGCCTCGGCGAAGTCGCCTTTGTCTTGCACGCAGCCCAGGGCACCGGAACGGCAGCCGGCTTCGACTGCCGGCGCGTGCGCTGGGTTCACCAGCTTCCAAAGCGCAAAGATTGCACAAACCTCCGGGCGTCCGGGATCGTTGCGGCGAACTTTGCGCGGATCGGTAAACATGCCGCGGACTTTGCGCGTCGTCGTTTCATCGTCGTCCGCCAGATAAATCGCGTTGTCGTACGACTTGCTCATCTTGCGGCCGTCCGTTCCGACGATCTCGGGCGCCTCGGAGAGCATGCCTTTGGGTTCAATTAAAATCTGGCGCCCGTCGCCGTACAGGTAGTTGAAACGCCGCACAACCTCGCGCCCGAACTCCAAGTGCGCGAGTTGGTCGCGTCCGACGGGCACCTCTTGCCCGCGCAAGATCGCGATGTCGCAGAGCTGGAGCAGGGGGTACCCCAAAAATCCGTACGTCGCGATCTCGTTGCCCAGCGCTTCGATCTGCGCTTTGTACGACGGGACTCGCTCCAGCCATGAAACCGGCGTAATCATTGCGAGCAGGGCCTGCAGCTCGGCGATTTCCGGAATACCCGATTGAAGATAGAACGTGACCTTCGCGGGATCCACGCCCGCCGCGAGCCAGTCGAGCACGATCTCGTCACGCGCATCGCGGATCGCTTGCGGATCGGTGAAACCGGTTGTGAGGGCGTGCAAGTCGGCGATCTCGCAATACGCGTCGGCGCGCTCGGCATAGGCGATCCATTGCGTCAGCACGCCGAAATAGTGGCCGATGTGCAGCCGTCCCGTTGGCCGCATTCCTGACATGATGCGCGGGCGTTCGGCCGACGTGGTGCTCATGCGAACGGCGCCTGTTGCACCAGGTGGCGCGGTTGCCCTTCGGCAGCGATCCGGTCGCGCACATAGGCGCGAGCTCCGGCGATGGCTTCGCGTAACGGTCGGCCGGCGCCGAGCTCGCACGCCAGTGCGGCAGCCAACGTGCATCCGGTTCCGCGCATCGCTTGCGGCAACCGCGAAGCTCGAAACACGTGCGAGCCTCGTTCATCCACCAGCACGTCGATCGGATCGCCGGGCACATCGCCGCCTTTCATCAAGACGGCGCGCGCGCCGCGAGCCGAGAGTTCTCGCGCAGCTCGTTGCATCTCGCCGACGCCGGTGATCGAACGTTGCAGCATCCATTCCGCTTCGGCGACATTGGGCGTGAGGATGGCCGGCAAGCGGAGCAGCGCTTCGACGCTTTCCCGCGAAGGCTGCGGATAGACGTAGAGCGCGGCCCCGAAACTTGTGCGCAGGACGGGATCGATGACGATCGGCGAGGTGCGCTGATTTCGCAGAAAGGTCGCTGCGGCAGCAATATTTTCGACGCTTCCGAGCGCACCGATGCGAAAGACCCCGGCTTCGCGCAACCGTTCCAGCTGCGCCAAAAAAATTGGCGACGGCAATGCAAAGAGCGCGAGCATCTCGTCATCGCTTTGCGCGCTCACCGCCGCGACCGCTACGAGGTGACGCGCCCCGTACCCCGCTGCGACGGCTGCATCCCGACCGACGCCAACAGCGTTGCCCGGTTCGCTCGTGCCGATCGATGCGAGGATCATGCGTTCCACAGCGCCACGAGCTCTCGCGCCGCAGCTTGCGGATTCGGTGCGGCCGCGATTGCGGAAATGACGGCCGCCATCGCCACGCCGCTCTCGCGCACTTGCACGATATTGGCAGCGGTAATGCCGCCGATTGCGGCGACCGGCAACGTGGTTGCTGCGGCAACGCGCCGGAGCCCTTCGATGCCGATGGGATCGCCGGCGTCGGATTTCGAGGCCGTTGCATAGACCGATCCGACGCCGACGTAGTCGACCAGTGAAGGGTCGGCGCGCCGTACTTCATCCACCTCGCCGCACGAAAGACCGATCACGCGCTGGCCGATCGCCCTGCGAACGGCCCGCAGCTCGCCGGGTGCCGCATCGTCCGGACCCAAATGTACGCCGTCGGCGTCAAATTCGACGACCCGGCGCCACTCGTCATTCAGGAGAAACAGCGCGCCGTACCGGCGGGTCGATGCTCGCATGCTCTGCGCGTGCTGCGGCACGATACCGGCCTTCGCGCGGTACTGGACGATCCGCACGCCGGCGCGAAGAACGCTTTCAACGAGCTCAAGCGGCTCGCGCGCACTCTCATTGACGATCGCATAGATGCCGCTCAACCGCGGAGCGAAACGCCGCTCCGTCAGCCCTGCCGCGTCCGATGCATGCGCGTGAAGATCCACGCGTTCACCGCGAGGTACGCGATAAAGACGGCCACCACGATGAATGCCAGCCGTGCGTCCCTGCGCTGCATCGCCAAAGGGATTAAAAACGCAAAGACCATCGCTCCGGCCACTAAGAGCGCCAAAGCGCGTTGCAACACGATCATCTAATCGTGCTGATCCAATAGCAAATCGCCGATGCGCAGCAGATCGGCGTCGCCCGCAAAGCGAATTTCGATCGCGCCGCCCGCTCTGCCGCGCCGCAGCGACACCGGGGCGCCCAGCCGCAGGCGAAGGCGATCTTCGAAGGCGCGATCGTCGGGCGAGATCGATCGGGGCGGCGCCGTTTTGCGCGTTCCCGGCGATTCGAGCGCGGCGACGATTCGCTCGAGCGTGCGGACCGACATGCCGTCGCGCGCGGCGCGTTGCGCTAGCGCCGTTTGCACGTGCGGCGGCGCGCCCAGAAGCGCGCGGGCGTGGCCGGCGCTCAAACTGCCCTGCGCGACCAGCGCCTTCACGGCGTCGCCAAGGGTAAGCAGGCGCAGCGCGTTGGTGACGGCGGGACGGCTCTTTCCCAAGCGCTGTGCCGCTTGATCTTGGGTATAGCCGCGTTTTTCGATAAGGTCCGCGATCCCGCTGGCTTCTTCGAGCGGGTTCAAATCCACACGCTGCAGATTTTCGACGATCGCAATTTCGAAATCGTCGGAATCGTCGCCGCTTCGGACGATCGCGGGAATCGCGGTGCGCTGCAGCGCGGCGCTCGCGCGCCAGCGCCGTTCACCGGCGATCAATTCGTAGTAACCGTCGCGTTCGCGAACCATGATGGGCACCAGCACCCCGTGCTGCGCGATCGAAGCCTGCAATTCGCCCAGGGCGTCGGGATCGAAGCGCTTGCGCGGTTGGTGCGGGTTGGGGCGAATTCGCTCGACCGGGATTTCCCGCGTTCCCGGCGCTTCTTCGAAGCCGGACGGCGCCGCATCGCCCAACAGCGCTCCCAAGCCGCGGCCTAGACCACGCTTCGGCGCCGCGCTCATCCGGCCACCGCCGCGGTCTGCTCCCCGAGCAGCTCTTTCGCCAGCGCGAGATAGGCCTGCGCGCCGCGCGATTTCACGTCGAACAGAATCACCGGCTTGCCGAACGACGGCGCTTCGGAGAGGCGGATATTGCGCGGAATCTGCGTCTTGAAGAGCTGGCGCGGAAAGTATGCACCCAGTTCTTCCAACACTTCCATCGCCAGCTTCGTACGGCCGTCAAACATCGTCACCAGTACGCCGGCGACGCGCAAATCCGGGTTGAGCGCTTTCTGTACGCGCGACACGACGTTCATCAATTGCGAAAGGCCCTCGAGCGCGTAATACTCCGCCTGCACCGGTATGAGCAGTTCGCGCGCGGCCGTCAGCGCGTTGATCGTCAGCAATCCAAGCGACGGCGGAGAGTCGATCACAACGAATTCGTAGCGATCCGCGATCGGCTCGAGCACGCTGCGTAGCCGAGTTTCCCGCGAGAGCGCCGAAACGAGTTCGATTTCCGCTCCGGCCAGATTGATCGTCGCCGGAACGAGCTCGAGGCCCCGGATTTCCAGCGGCAGCACGACTTCGTCGGCGCTCGCGCGATGCATCAGCAAATCATAGACGTCTCGGCGCACCGCTGTTTTATCGACGCCGAAACCGGTGGTCGTGTTGCCTTGGGGATCGAGATCCACGAGCAGTACCGCTTTGCCGAGTACGGCCAGCGCGGCGGCGAGATTGACGGCCGTGGTGCTCTTGCCGACGCCGCCTTTTTGATTGACGAGCGCGATGATCCGCGGCACGTGCTCTATCCCCCACCGCTCTCGAGATATTGCTCGAGCAACGCCTTTAGCGTGCTGCGCTCGTTACGCTCGGGTTGTTCGGTGACCTGCTCGAAGAGCGCGTCGAGCGCTTTGCCGACTCGTTGGTCGCCGCCAAACGTTTTGGGCGCCAAACCGCGCTCGATCATGACCGCGATCACATCGTCGCCGCTGATCGCCAAATCAGTGACGGAAAACGGTGGACGGCGTTCGAGCTCCGCGTAGACGCGGGCCGCGAAACGTTCGTTCGAATCGTCTCGTTTGGGCAACCCGCTGCCGGCGATGTCCGCCATACGCAGCGCAAATTGGCGCTGGACGTTCGCCACGCCGATCCGTCGAATAAACCGGCGAATCGCAGCATCGGAGAGCGCGGGATCGGCGAGGTACATGTGCTGCCGCACGAGCCGCTCCACCGTCTGTACCATTTCGTTGGAGAACCGCGTGCGCTGCAGCATCTCCACCGCCATATCGGCGCCGACTTGCTCGTGGCGATAGAAGTGCGGCCCCGATTTCGTGCGAGGTTTGCCGACGTCGTGCAAGAGCGCCGCGAGACGTAGCGCCACGTCGCCCGCCGGCACCGCGTCGAGCGTGGCGAGCGCGTGACGGTAGACGTCATAGGCGTGCCACTCGTTTTGTTCGACTCCCACGCCTTCGAGCAGTTCGGCCCACAGGTGCTGCAGCACGCCCGTTTCGCGCAGCAATTCGAAGCCGACCGACGGCTTGGGCGCACGCGCGAGCAATTTGGTCAGCTCATCGGAGATCCGTTCGGGGGAAACGGTCGACACCGTAGTAGCGGCGGCAGCCATGGCAGATCGCGTTGCGTCGCTGGCCGCGTAGCCGAAGCGCGCCGCAAATTGCGCCGCACGCAGCATGCGAAGGGGGTCTTCCTCGAAAACGCGCGGTGCGAGAATGTCGATTCGCCGCGCGCGGATGTCGGATTCGCCGCCGTAGGGATCGACGAGCGTTCCGGACGGAATGGACCGCGCTAACATGTTGATGCGAAAATCTCGCCGCGCCAGATCCTCGGTCAGCGTGACGTGGGGTCCGCTCTCAATGCGGAAATCGCGATGCCCCGATCCTGTTGAAGCCTCACGGCGCGGCAATGCGACGTCGACGACGCAGTCGTCGAGAGAAACTTTGAAGATCGCGAAGGAAGCGCCGACGAGGTCCACCCGGCCCAGCCGCTCCAGCCGCCCGCGCAGCTCTTCCGCGGAAAGCCCGGTGACGACGTAGTCGAGGTCTTTGCCGTCCGGCGGCAACCCTTCGATGGCCGAACGGACCTCGTCGCGCACCCGTCCGCCGACGGCGTATAAGGAACCGGCCGGCATCGCGGCCGCCAACGCAAGGTCGGCGGCAAGCGGAAGAAAGGTTCCACTATTAACCAAAGAAACGGTTACGCTGGTTACGTTTCACGGGAAACCTTTAGCGGCTTCTTGCCCGGCATACCCGTACGCCGCGGAAAACGCTCGGGCGTGGGCCTTTCCTTTAAAACCAGGAGGATCGCGCGGTGCGGCGGGATGGACACGACCCTTTCCAGACTGCACCCCAGCATAGGCGCAACATTCGCGAGCGTCGCCTCTTCGTCCCCATTAACCGGCCCTCGCTGCAACGCGGCTACGCCGCCCAGTCGCAGGAGCGGCGCGGCGAGCTCCAGGACGGTCGCTGCCGGCCCAATCGCCCGGGCCGTGGCCGCCGCGTACGCCTCACGGTGCTTGACATCTCGCCCTACGGTTTCGGCTCGCTGCGCTAAAACTTCGCCGGCGACCCCTAGCGTTTCCAGGGCGCTACGAAGAAATGCCGCCTTCTTCTGCGTGGCTTCGATGAGGGTCAGCGGCCGGATGCCGGCAATGGCGAGCGGGATGCCGGGGAAGCCGCCCCCTGCGCCGATGTCAACCAGTGGGCCCGCAACGTATGGCAACACGTGCAGGCTGTCCACGATATGCGCAGCGATGTCTTCGATGTCTCTGGCCCCCGTCAGGTTGAAGCGACGGTTCGACTCGTGCAGCAGCACGGCATAAATCGCCAGCCTGTCCGCCAGCGCGGAATCGACGCCGCGCCGAATCAGCGCCGCAGCCGCCTCCTTGCGCTGCGTCAGACCCTTCTCAGCCGTGGGCGCGCTGCAGGTGGATGCTCAAGACGGCCAGATCGGCCGGCGTGACGCCGGGAATGCGCGCCGCCGCGCCGAGCGTCGTTGGCCGCCGAGCACGGAGCTTTTCGCGCGCTTCTCGCGACAGCGCGCTGAGGCGCGCATAATCGAACCGGGACGGAATCGGCACCGCTTCTTCGCCGGCCGCTTTTCGGACCGCATCGAGTTCGCGCTCAACGTACCCGGCGCACTTCGTTTCGATAGCGGCCCGCTCCACGATGCCGGGATCCGCTCCTGGAAAAAACTCCAGGACGTCTCGCGCCGAAACGTCCGGCCGCTTCAGGAGTTTTGACACCAGGCCGCGGGCATTAGATACGCTGGCACGCGTGGACGACGCCTGATGAAGCGCGCATTCGAGCGCGGCACGCCGTTCCCGGAAGCCTTCCCAACACGCGTGGTCGATTAAGCCCACGTCCCGGCCGACGGGCGTAAGGCGCAAATCGGCGTTGTCGTGTCGCAGTAGCACTCGATGCTCGGCGCGCGACGTCAACATGCGATAGGGTTCGTCGACCCCTTTGCTCACCAGATCGTCGATCAGTACCCCGATGTACGCCTGCGAGCGGCCCAACACGACGGGGTGCTCGCCGCGAGCGACGCGGCCCGCGTTGATTCCCGCCATCAACCCTTGCGCGGCGGCTTCTTCGTAGCCTGACGTCCCGTTTAGTTGACCGCAATGATACAGCCCGCGAACGCGCCACGTTTCAAGCGTGCCTTGAAGCTCCGTCGGCGAAACCATGTCGTATTCCACCGCATATCCCGCGCGCAGCATCTCACATTCTTCCAAACCGCGCACCGAATGCAGCATCTCCAATTGGATCTCGGCGGGCAGCGAAGTCGAGAATCCGCCGACGTAAAGGGTGGGTTCCGTCCAACCTTCGGGCTCGATGAAGATCTGGTGTTCCGGATTGTGCGCAAACTTGATCACCTTATCTTCAATCGAGGGACAATACCGCGGCCCGACGCCGCGGATGAGGTCGAGACCGTACAACGGTGAATGGTGCAAATTCTCTCGGACGAGGCGATGCGTTTGCTCGTTGGTCTGGGTGATGTAACAAGGCAATTGCGGGCCCGCGAAGCGAGTTTCGCTGCGATAGGAAAACGGAATCGGAACATCGCTGGGCTCTTGCCGTTGCATTGCGGCAAAGTCGATGTTTCGCGGTCCAATGCGCGGCGGGGTACCGGTTTTCAAACGCTGCAGCGGGAAGCCGAGCCGCGCGAGCGAGTTCGACAGCGCCGCAGCGGGAGGTTCACCGAAGCGGCCTTCCTCGCGCACGATGCCGCCGCGAAATGTCTTACCGCCCAAAAAGGTGCCCGTCGCCAAAATCACGCGGCGCGCGCGATACCGGGAGCCGTCGGAGCAAATGACGCCGCGAACTTGTCCCGCGCTTACCACAAGCTCCTCGACCAACCCGGTCGCAATACGCAGCTGCGCTTGGGCGCGTAGCGTTTCGAGGGCAACCCTTGCGTACGACGGTTTATCCGCAAGCGCACGCAGCGCGCGCACCGCCGGCCCTTTCGATTCATTCAAGAAACGCGAATGCAGCGAACAGCGATCGGTTATGCGCGCCATCTCGCCGCCCAATGCATCGATCTCGCGGACGAGCTGGCCCTTCGCGCTGCCCCCGATTGAAGGATTGCACGGCAAGGTGCAGATGCGATCGGGATTGCCCGTCACGAGCAGCGCTGCAACACCCATCCGCGCGACGGCGAGCGCGGCTTCAACGCCGGCGTGGCCTCCGCCGACGATGATGACGGCAGCGTCGTCGTTCATTTGCCGATACAGAAGCGCGAGAAGATGCGCTCGAGGAGTTCCGCGCTTGCCGCGTCTTCGCAGATGTGTCCCAGCGAAGCATTCGCCGATTGCAGTTCTCCGGTGATGAAATCCAGAGGTTCGCCGCTCCGAAGCGTCTGTAAGGCGCGATCCAGTGCGTCGAGCGCTTGCGTGACCGCATCGAGTTCGTGCAGCGCTGCCAGGTGCGGCCGCTCCACATCCACTGATTCGCCACCCCACGCCGCTCTTGCGATCGCCGCCCGCAACGTTTCTATCGTGGAAGGGTCGAACACGGAGCCGGCGACGTCGACCGCGCCGTTTAACGACTCGAGCGCAGTACGGCCGAGATCGACTTTGTTTGCGAAAACAACGCGCGGACGGTTTGCAGCTCGCGCAAGCAAGTCGTAAACGTCTTGCGTGGGACGTAGAGAAGCATCGAGTACCACGATCGCCATCCGCGAACTTTCGAGCGCGCGGAAGGTGCGTTCGATCCCGGCGCCTTCAATGCTGCCGGCGTGCGCGCGGATTCCCGCGGTGTCGACAAGGCGCACGCTCATGCCGTCCAGGGCGATCGTCTCTTCGACCGTGTCGCGCGTCGTGCCGGGGGTTTGCGCGACGATAGCGCGTTCTTCGCCGAGCAGCGCGTTGAGCAGCGACGATTTTCCGGCGTTGGGCGGACCGACGATTGCCGCCGTCACGCCTTCACGCACCAAGCGTCCCGTCTCGCCGTCGCGCTGCAACGCGCGCAAAGCGCCCGCAATCTGCTCGAGCTCCGCGAGCAGAACGGCCCCGTCCGGTTCGTTCACTTCGTCGGGAAAGTCGACGGCAGCAGCCAGCTGCTCCAACTGTTCGCACAGGCGCGAACGCAGCCGGCGCACGCAGCCGGCAAGGCCGCCGCCGAGATTGGCCAGCGCAGCACGCGCAGCAGAGCGGGTCTGCGCGTCGATCAAATCCGCTACCGCCTGCGCGGCGTGAAGGTCCAGCTTGCCGTTGAGGACCGCGCGCTTCGTAAATTCGCCGGCGCCCGCGAGCCGCGCGCCGCACGCCAGGAGCGCCGCGGTGACTTCGCGCGCGACGATCGGCGAACCGTGCACCTGAAACTCCAAGGTGTCCTCGCCGGTGTCACTCCGCGGCGCCGGCATGAAGATCGCAAGGGCACGATCGATTGCGGCGCCGTCCGGATCCAGCACCGTGCCGTACGTTGCGACGCGCGGACGCAGCCTCTTCTTTGAAAACAGTCGCCGGGCGAGCGCTTTACAGCGCGGGCCGCTCACGCGCACGACCGCGATCGCGCCGCGGCCGGGCGGCGTCGCGATTGCGCAAATCGTTTCGCCGGACGACGGCGTTATTTCAGAAAGACGACGACGCGGCGTTCCGGATCCACGCCTTCCGATTCCGTGCGCACGAACTGGTTCTCGGCCAATGCTAAGTGCACGATCTTCCGCTCCGATGGAGGCATCGGTTCCATTTTTTGCGGCTGCTTTTCGCGCATGCAACGCTCCAGCGTCGCAAGGGCTAGGGTCTTCAGCTGATCGGCGCGCCGCGCGCGATAGCCCTGCGCGTCGATCGTGTAGTACTTGCGATTGTTTCGCACACCGGCATTGAGGATGTTGTTGAAAATCAGATTGAGCGCTTCGAGCGTGTTGCCGTGGCGACCGATCAGTATCGCGAGTTCCGGGCCGGTGACTTCGAAATACTCGCCTTCCGGCCGAGGCACGTAGTCGATCTCCAGGTGCGTCGCGCCCATGCGCTCCAGTACTTCCCGCAAAAGATCTCGCGCCGGTTCGGCTTCGCTCGGAAGCGGATGCTTGGCCGGAACGGATTTTCCTCGCCGAAGCCCCGAGCCCGTCGAAGGCGGCCGCCGCTCCCGGCGGTTCGAACCCGGCATCGGACGATCGCGAATGCCGGACTGATCTTGCGGGCTCTGCTCTGCCTCGAAGTCGTCTTCAAACACGTTTTATCGCTTTGCGCCTTTCTTCTTTTTCTTGCCGTTGCGGCTTCTTCGCTGACCGCTTGACTTCGTGGCGGGCGAACTTGCCGGCGCCGCCGCAGCGCCGTTCGAAGACGGTAGAGCCTTTTCCGGTGTCGACGCCGCTTCCGTGATCGCGTGCTCGTTGTCCAGTGCCGAAAGCGGCTGATGGTAGCGTTTCAACAGATAAAACTGCTGCGCCATGGTAAAGGCGTTGAACGAAAACCAGTACAGAACCATCGCCGACGGCCAATTATACCGTAAGCCGAAGAAGCCGAGCATCAGCGGCGACATAATCGCCATCATTTTTTGCATTTGCGCCTGCTGCGGATCGGTCGACGGCATCGTCGCATATCGTGAGTAGAAGTACATCGAAACCGCGTAGAGCACGAGCAGCACCAGATCGCCCGACGCGAGGTTGGCGGCAAAGAGCGAGACGTTCCAAAAATGCGGAGAATGCGCCGTGAGCGGGCTGCCGATCCAGAGCCAGTGGGCGTTGTCGTACAAATGACGATGCGCCTTCGAAGTGACGGCGTACCATACGCTGATGATGATCGGATACTGAATCAGCATCGGCCAGCAGCCCGCCAGGGGATTGGCGCCATGCCGCTTGTACAGCTCCATCGTTTCTTTTTGATACCGCTGCGGATCGGCTTTGGCATACTTGGCCTGCAGCGCTTTGAGCTGCGGCGCCAGCTGCTGCATCTTGATCATCGACATGAACTGCTTGGTGTTCAGCGGCCAAAACAGCAGCTTTATGCCAAGCGCGAACAGCACCAGACTCCAGCCGCGATTGTGCACGACGACGTCGATCGCGTTGACGATATTCGTGATCGCGTTCACGATCGGGTCTAAAAACAAATTGGCGGCAACTATGACGTGCAACGATGGCCTTTCGAGGCTGTTGGTTCCGGGACGAGGTCGACGCCTCCGGGATTGAACGGGTGGCAACGCGCCAAGCGCCGCGCGGCCAAGCTTACTCCCCGCAGGATTCCGTGTTTCGCGATTGCTTGCGCGGCGTACTCCGAACAGCTCGGATAGAAGCGGCACGCCGGCGGCAACAAGGGCGACACGACTCGCTGGTAGAGCCGCAACGCACCCAAGAGTGCCGACTTCGCCGCGCTAGAGGGAGCGCTCAAGTTCTTCGAGGATCGCACAGAAGGGCGCACCCGCAGTTTCCGGACGCGCAACGACAAGCAAGCGCTCGCTCGGGTCGGCTAGCGGAAGGACCTGCATGGCTGCGGCGATCCGGCGCTTCACCAAGTTTCGGCGCACGGCGGGTCCTACTTTCGAAGATACGCTGATGCCGACCAAGGGGCGTGGCCCGGGCTTGCCGCGGCCACGGTAAATCGTGAAAAGAGGGGTCACCGTCCGCCGCCCCCGCCGGCGCAACCACGCGAAGTCGGCGCGGCGGCGCAAAGCGGCAAACCGGCGCATATCAAACCGTCAGGCGCTTGCGGCCCTTTTTGCGCCGCGCATTGATGACTCGGCGGCCGTTTTTCGTAGCCATGCGCTGCAGAAAGCCGTGCACGCGCTTGCGGCGCCGGTTGTGCGGCTGGTACGTCCGCTTCATGCCTCAACTCCCTTTCTGCAGCGGCGCTCCCGCGGCGGCGGGCGCAGCCAGCTGAGTATAGGTGAGGCCACAGGGGGCGTCAAGCAAAGCGTCCACGCCCCGCCGCGCGGCTCTCCACACGTGTGGAGAAGCTTGTGGAGAACGCAGCTTGTGCGCGGTTGCGTACATCGCAAAAAAGCTTGCTGCAGTGGCTCATTTCGCGCATCAAAGACCCGCTTCGAAGCGATCGGAAACGCTCGTTTCCGCCCGTAAAATCAAGGTTTTTACCGCTGTGGATAAGTGGATAAAAATCGGGGAAAACGAGCAAAGGATAAAGGCCTGATTAAGCAAACTCCAGGCGCCTCTGTAACGGCTCGCGTCCGACTTTAGTCATGCGCAAGCCGGTACTAAATCTGCACAAGGACGGGCCAAAGGATGGCGCTTGCGGTCGACAATCCCGACATCTCCGAACAACTGTGGCAGTCCGCATTGTCAGCTCTCGAACGCAGTTTCTCAAAGCCCGTCTTTGAGATGTGGATCAAGCCGTTGCGAATCGTTTCCCTGAGCGGAAACGAGTTGCAACTGGCGGTCCAAAATGAGTTCGCTCGCAATTGGGTCGAGAATCGTCTCAAGCAACAGATCACACAGGTCCTCGACGAAACGTTCGGCGCCGAGCTGGACCTGCAGTTCACCGTCGCGCCCGATGCCTGCCTCGCAGGGGAAAGTAGCCCGGCGCCCGCCGGCTTTGCGCTACGGAGTTCCGCCGATATCCGGCCAGGCAACCTGAATGCGCGCTATACGTTCGAAGAGTTCGTCATCGGCGGATCCAACCGGTTCGCCCACGCCGCCGCCCAGGCGGTCGCCGCCGCCCCCGCGCGAGCGTACAATCCGCTCTTTTTATACGGCGGGGTCGGCCTCGGCAAGACGCACCTGATGCACGCCATCGGCCAGCGCGTCCTGGCCGACAGCCCGCAGGCCAACGTCGTGTACGTTTCCAGTGAGAAGTTCACCAACGAATTCATCATCGCGCTCCAAAACAACAAGACGGTTGATTTCCGCAACAAGTACCGGCTCGTCGACGTCCTGCTGATCGACGACATCCAATTCTTGGAAGGCAAAGAAGGCACGCAAGAAGAGTTCTTCCACACCTTCAACGCGCTGCACGAGTCCGGACGGCAATTGGTGATTTCCAGCGACCGGCCGCCCAAGGAGATCCAGACGCTCGAAAACCGTTTACGCTCCCGCTTCGAGTGGGGATTGCTCACCGATCTTCAGCCCCCGGATCTGGAAACGCGCGAAGCCATTCTGCGCAAGAAGGCGGAGTCCGAAAAGATCCCCGTGCCGGACGAGGTGACGTCATTTATCGCGAAGATCATTCCTTCGAATATTCGGGAGCTGGAAGGCGCATTGATCCGCGTCGTCGCGTTCGCCTCGCTGACAAAGTCGCCGATCACGGTCGATCTGACCGCGGAAGTCTTAAAGAATGCCGTCGCGCAGGCCCCATTACGGCGCGTCACGATCGCCAGCATCAAGGAAAAGGTTGCCAAAGCGTTCGGCTTAAGCGTCAAGGAGATGGACGCCGCACGCCGGGATCAGCGCATCACCGGCCCGCGGCAAATCGCGATGTACATTTCAAAGGAACTGACGCAGTGTTCGCTGCCTCAGATTGCGCGCGAGTTCAACAAAAAGGACCATACCACCATCATGTACGCGCGTGACAAAGTGAAGGAGCACATGGAGCGCGAGGAAGCGTACCGCAATAAAATTCTTTCGCTGATCGCGCTCTGTCAAAACGATTGAATGCGGCGGCTCGGGTCGCTTCAACGGCTCGGACGCGCTCCGGGCCGTTGCGTTTTACTGGGCTTCCCTCGCAGCCGGCGGTGCACAGGGCGCGTTCAAAGCAATGGATAACTGCTCGCCGGCAGCACGCTGCGAAGATGTGGACGGCCATGCGGCGCTCATGCACACGTTACTCGGCGGCATTTTGCCGATGGTAACAGGGGAATCTGCGGTTGTTCGCGCTATGCACCGCCTTACTACTACTGCTGTTGTAAGCTTGTAATTGAGAAGATGACCGTCAACCCAGACGCAAGCCCGTTCCAGTGGAGAGACGACGATGAAGTTTACCTGTAATACGAAAGACATCGCGGGCGCGGTGGGCGCGGCCAGCAAAGTGGTGAATGCGCATACGACCGTACCGATTCTCTCCAACATTCTGCTCGCCGCCGAAGACGGAAAGATCAGCGTTCGCGCAACCGATCTCGAGCTGACTTTGCAGCACGCCTTTCCGGCGGAGGTGAGCGAATCGGGAAGCGTGACGATTCCCGCAAAGCTTTTCAGCAGACTACCTCGGCAATTTGCAGCCCGGCTCCATGGAACTCACCGGGACGGCGACGCGCGCGAGCGTCAAGTGCGAGCGCAGCAATTACGACTTCCACGCCTTGCCGGCCGAAGAGTACCCGCCGCTGCCTGCAGTGGCACGTGGTGAATCGTTTTCGATACCCGCGAAGCGCTTTCGCGACGGGGTCGGGGCGACGATCTTTGCCGCCTCCTCCGAAGAGGCGCGCGGCGCAGTGCTGATGGGGACATTGCTTGAAGTTGAAGCCGACTCGCTCACCATGGTCGCCACCGACGGGTATCGCTTGGCGAAGTTCCAGACGGCCCTGGAGTCAGGAATCAGCGGAGCGCAAAAGTACATCGTGCCGTCACGCGCGCTGGCAGAAGCGGCGCGGAACGTGGGCAACGCAGAGGTCGTCGAGGTAACCGCGTTAGGGGCGCAGAGCAATCAATTGATGTTCGCCGCCGGTGACGTGTCTATCGTCGTGCGGCTCGTCGACGGCCAATATCCGAATTACGGCCAAGTGATTCCGGCAAAGTTCGATCGATCGGTGAAGGCGAGCACGCCGGCGCTGATCGCGAGCCTGCGCCGTGCCGAGTTGGTCGCGGGCGATCGCGCTAGCATGGTGAAGCTGGCGATCGCCAACCAGACGTTGATCGTGACGGCGAGTTCGGATGTTTCAGGCAACGCCTACGAAGAGCTGGAAATCGAACAAGAAGGCGAGGACCTGACGATCGCCTTCAACGCGCGATATCTGATCGAGATTTTAAACCACGTCGACAGCCCGCAGACCGTCATGGAATTTCTGGGGCCGCTTTCGCCGGCGGCCATCCGGCCGGCCGACGCTCCCGAAGGCGCGCAGCAGTTGTACGTGCTCATGCCGCTGCGCCAGTGAGCCATCCGCCTCGTTAGCCTGCACCTTTCCAACGTGCGCAACTACGCGCACCTGGAACTGGAACCGGCCCCCGGACTCAACCTGTTCGTCGGCGGCAACGCTCAGGGGAAAAGCAACCTTCTCGAAGCGATCGCCTTGCTGGGTACGGGAAAATCGTTTCGCACCAATCGCGATGCGGACGTGATCCGCCGCGACTTCGAGCTGGCCACGCTGAACGGCGAAGCGGAGGTGCGCGCCGGAAACGTGCGTCTCGGCTGTACGATCGCCTCGACGCCGCGCGGGACGCGCAAGCTCTATGCCGTGAACGGTCGGGCGGTGCGCTACGCAAGTTTTCTTGGGAGCCTTCGCGTCGTCACCTTCGTGCCTTCAGACCTGCATTTGGTTACCGGGCCGCCGGCGGCCCGGCGTTCCTTTCTCAATAGCGCGCTCTCGCAAGAGCAAAAACTTTATTACCATGAGCTGGTGCGCTACCAAAAGGCGCTCTCGCAGAAAACTGCGCTGCTCAAGGGCGAGGCGGCCGGCGACGGCGAGTTGTTCGCCGTCTACAACGAAACGCTCATAGAAGCCGGGACCGTCCTGATGCTGGCGCGACAACAACTGATTGCCGCGCTCGGGGAGGTCGCGGCGCGCGTGCACGCTGCTTGGACCGGCGGCGCCGAAATGCTTTCGCTGCGTTACGCTCCGGACGTGTCTTTTGACGTGCCGACGGCCGACGGCGTTGCCGGCGCTTTTTCAGCGCGGTTGCGTGCGATGGAGGCGCAAGAGCGCGGCCGCGGCGCAGCGCTCGCCGGTCCGCATCGCGACGATCTCGAACTGTTGTTGGACGGAGCAGCGCTTGCCGCATTCGGGTCGCAAGGGCAGCAACGCACGGCGGTACTCGCGCTTAAGGTCGCCGAATACACCACCATGCAGGATCGCTCCGGCGAGGCGCCCTTGCTCTTGCTCGACGACGTTCTTTCGGAACTCGATCCCACCCGCGCCGCCGCGTTTCTCGGCGGCGTCGGTTCGTTCGAGCAGGCCTTCATTACGGCGACGCATCTGCCGCCGGCGATCCCGGCGGCGCGCCGCTACGAAGTTGCCGGCGCAGCGGTCCGCGAGGTCGCGTGAAATGCAACCGCTGCGCGTCATGTTGTCGCGATGGCGTCCGGCTGCAACGCCTGCGGCGGATCCGCTGTCTAAGGTAACGGCGGCATGGCCGCACATCGTCGGCGACGAGATCGCCGCGCACTCTTGCGTTCGGGCCATTTCGAACGGCACGCTCATCGTTACGGCAGATTCCAGCGCGTGGAGCCAACAGCTCGCGTTCCTGAGCGAACGCGTGTTGGAGGGGGTGGCGCGGGAAGCCGGTGTGCACGTGGAGCGCATCCGGTTCAGGACCGCAACGTCGCGGATCACTCAGCCGCCGTGGACCAGGGCGAAGGGACATCCGGTGCGAGCAGTTCCTGCGGCGCGGGAACCCGCCGCAACGCCGGCGGATGCGCTGGAGCGCTTCAGGCGCCGCGTGCTTGAAGCGCAGCGGGCCAAGGCGGCGGCCGGATGGGGCGTATGCGTGGGGTGCGGCATTTCGATCGCGCCGGGCGCCCGTGAATGCACGGCGTGCGCGAATACGCAAGCGCAGCAGCGCTTTGCCAAAACGGCGCGGCTGCTCTTTGAAGCGCCATGGCTGCGTTACGCCGGCGTGGCGCCGCTCGTGGAGGCCCTGCGTCCGAGCGAGTACGAGGAGATCCGCCGCCGGCTGCTCGCGCAGTGGTGGGACGTTCTCGTTCGCTTGCGGCTGCAGCGCAGAATGCCGACCGCTCGGGAACGCTCGATCGCCAGTTCGTTCGTGCTGCTCAAGAGCGGCCTCGATCCCGATCGCATCGCGCCGGCAGTCGTGCGCGATCTGTTGGGCGATGAATTGCACGATATCTTGTATGCGAACCGCCTAAAGCCGGCGTCCATGAAAGGAACATTTGTCCAGTAACTATACCGGCGAGCAGATCGAGGTGCTCAAAGGACTCGAAGCGGTGCGCAAGCGTCCGGGCATGTACATCGGCAACACGGCCGAGCGCGGCTTGCATCAATTGGTGTACGAAGCCGTCGACAACGCCGTCGATGAAGCGCTAGCGGGCTACGCTCGAAACATTACGGTCATCCTCTACAAAGACGCATCGTGTTCCGTTGAAGATGACGGCCGGGGCATCCCGATCGACGTGCACGCCGGCGAAAAGCTGCCGGCCGTCGAGGTCGTGATGACCATGCTGCATGCCGGAGCGAAGTTCGGCAAGGGCGGTTACAAGGTTGCCGGCGGCCTGCACGGCGTGGGCATATCGGTCGTCAACGCGCTGAGCGAAGCGATGACGACGCGCGTGCGGCGCGACGGGAAGACCTGGGAGATGCGCTTCGCGCGCGGGATCACCACCCAGAAGCTCAAGAAAATCGGGCCGGCAGAGGGAACCGGTACGCTGCAGTGGTTCAAGCCGGACCCGCAGATCTTCGAAGTCAAAGAGTTTCATTGGGACGTGCTCGCCAAACGCATGCGCGAGCTGGCCTTCTTGAACAACCGCATCGCGATCACGTTGCGCGACGAACGCGGCGAGCAGCTGCGCGAACGCACCTTTAAATTCGATGGCGGCATCCTGTCATTCGTGGAGTGGCTCAACGAGAAAAAGGATCCCCTGCACCCGATCATTTCGACGCATCACGAACGCGACGGCGTCGACCTCGAAGTGGCGATGCAGTGGACGGAAACGTACACGGAGCTGATCTACTCCTACGCCAACAACATCAATACGATCGAGGGCGGCATGCACCTGACGGGCTTTCGCACGGCGGTGAGCAATGCGGTCAACGCGTACGCGCGCAAGCGCGGTCTGCTCAAAGAGTCCGAAGGCTCTCTCTCGACCGATGATTGCATGGAGGGTTTGACGGCCGTCGTTTCGGTCAAGTTGCAAGAGCCGCAATTCGAAGGGCAGACCAAGACGAAGCTCGGCAACGCCAAGGTTCGCAACATCGTCTACGGACTGTTGAACGAGCGCTTGGAGTTTTTCTTCGAAGAGAACCCTAAATTTGCTCGAGCCATCGTCGAAAAATGCATGCAGGCGCAGCGGGCGCGTGACGCCGCAAAGAAGGCGCGCGATCTATCGCGCCGCAAGAATGCTTTGGAAGGATCGGGATTGCCCGGCAAACTGGTCGATTGCCGCAACACCAACCCCATGGAAAGCGAGCTGTTCTTAGTAGAGGGCGACTCAGCCGGCGGCACGGCGAAAGGCGGTCGCGATCCGAACACGCAAGCGATTCTGCCGCTGCGGGGCAAGATTCTCAACGTCGAAAAGGCGCGTCTGGACAAAGTGCTCTCCAACGAAGAGATCCGCACGATGATCACGGCGCTCGGAACCGGGTTCGGCGACGAGTTCGATTCCGCAAAGCTGCGCTATCACAAAATCATCATCATGACGGACGCAGACGTCGACGGTTCGCACATCCGCACGCTGCTCTTGACGTTCTTTTACCGGCAAATGCGGCCGCTGGTGGACGATGGCTTCGTCTACATCGCGCAGCCGCCGCTCTACGGAGTCCGAAAGGGCCGCAAGCAGTGGTACGCGTTCAGTGAGGCGGAGCTGAAGTCGATCGTCGGCGAAGACGGAAAAGACTTCGTCGTGCAGCAGTACAAGGGTTTGGGGGAGATGGACGCGGAGCAGCTGGCCGAAACGACGATGGAAGTCGGCAATCGGCGGCTCAAGCAGATCACCGTTGAGGACGCCGTTGAAGCCGAGCAGATCTTCACCGATCTCATGGGCGATAAGGTGGAACCGCGCAAACAATACATCTTCGACTTTGCCAAGAGCGTGAAAAGCCTGGACCTCTAGCAGAGGCCACTTTCCCCGGCTCCTCCGCGTTAGGGGTATAACGGCCCTGGAGAAACGATTGCGCCGCAAGATCGAAGTTATTCTCGCGCTCTGCATTGCCGTCGCCGCGCTCGTAATCTTCCGCGGCGCGATTGCGCGTTTCGCGGTAGCTTCGATCGTCCGCGTGGCCAGCGGATACGCCGTGCGCTTCGACGATCTGCGGCTGGCGCGCGATCACGCCGCGCTCATCGGCGTACACGTTTCTCGCGGTGGCGACCGCGTGCTCGATGCGGCGCGCGTCGATCTCTCCTATTCTCTACGCGACCTGCTGCCGGGCAGCGGGCACCGGTTCGGCCTGCACGGCATCACGATCGCCCGGCCGCAGATTACGCTGATCCATCACCAAGACGGCACGTATAACGTCGCCATTCCCAAAGCCGTCAGTCAGGGAAATCGCGGCGCCGGCTATACCGTGCCGCTCGATTTCACGCTGCGAGTGCGCGACGGCAGGGCGACACTGATCGACGACTACCGCTATTATCATGAGGCGCGCTTCGTGCGGATCGACGCGATCGATGCGGATGTCGCCGTCAACAGCGTCAAACGCACGCACTATTCGGTTACGGGGTCCCTCGAAGATCAAGGGCCGAAGCCTTTGCGCATCGCGGGGACGATCGACTATGTGCGCGCTTACGCGCTCTCACACCTCAGCGTCGCCGCAATCCCCATCAAGACGATCGGCAACTACTTCATCAACTCTCCGGCTGCGCGCTTGCTGGGCGGCACCGTTCGAAACTTCGACGTGCGGATGTATGCCTTCGGCGTGCAGCCGAACGCGCCGTCGGCATACCATTTGATCGGCGCGGGGACGCTGGCACAGGGAACCATCGAGGTGCGCGGTTTGGATGAGCCGATCGAGCGCATCGCGGGGCCGATCTACCTCTTCGACGGCGGTTTCGCAGCACGGCGGCTGCACGCGCAAGTCGGCGGCACGCCGATCGTCGTCTCCGGCGGTATCTACAATTTCCGGCAGCCGCAGTTCCGGCTCGGCGTCGACGGCGTAGGCACGCTGCAGCAGCTGCGCGGCATTGCGCGTTTCGCGCGCGGGCAGCCTATTCGCGGCGACGTGCGCCTGTCGGCATTGATCGAGGGTCCGGTGTCGCGGCCTCTGTTGCTGATCGGCTTTCGCGGCGCACGCTTTTATTACGAGCGCGTTCCACTGGACGATCCGCACGGCACCGTCGCGCTCTACGGCGGCGATTTGACGGTGGTTCCGTTTCATACGCACTACAGCGGAATCGGAGTCCGGGTTTACGGCAATCTGGAACTGGGGCCCAAAGTGCGCAGCACCCTCTTGCTCGACGCCGTCGGCCCTTCGACGCGCGTGCCGTACGTCGGCGCATTGATTCCGGATCAGCCGGTGGCGACGGAAGCCCTCGTCAGCGGTACGGATCTCGCCGTCAATGCGCGCGGATACATTATTTCGCTCACGCATCCCGATCAATTGAACGGGTTCTACGCGATCGATCGGACCGGCACGGCGGCATTCGGTCCGATTTCGGTGCGCGCGCCATGGGGCGGCTCGCTGCTTGCCTCTTTCGATATGAACCGTCCGGCCGGAACGAGCGCGTTTTGGTTGTCGGCGCAGAATATTCGATTGCGGCAGGCGCACGCGATCGAATTGCCCGGCGTCACCATCCCGCAGCTCCCGTCGATCGATGCGCCGATCGCGCGCGCGGACATCGCCGGAACCGGCGCCGGACGAAACGTGGTCATCGGCGGAACGGCAAAGCTGAGGCGCCAGCACGATCGCGGGCGTACCCTTCGATGCCATCGATGCGCGTTTCGCCGGTCCGTTTGCGGCCGCGGACTTGAGTTCGATTCGCGCGGCGGGCCCATGGGGACGTTTTACCGGTTCCGGATCATTTGCGCCCTCCGGCATCGTCGCAAGCGGCAATTACGAGGGAACGCTGCAAGGCCTGCGCCCGCTCATCGGCAACTTCCCCGCGCAAGGCGGCATCAGCGGCCCGATGGCCATTGCGCTGGCGCGCGGAAAGATCTTCGTGCAAGCGCGCGACGCGCAACTGCGGGACGCATCGATCCACGGTATTCCGATCCAATCGATCTCCGGAACGATGGTGTACGGAGACGGCGTGCTGCGCGTCTATTCCGCGCAAGCGCGCGCCGCCGGCGGAAGGGTCGTGGCCGCCGGCTCGTTCGCCACCGCGCGGAACGCTTCGGGCGGCACGCTTTCGCTTGCGACGACGCAGCTCGATGCCGGCGCTTTGCACGCGTTCGGCGTACCGCTGCAGCGCGGCGGATTGCGAGCAGTCGGCTCCATCGCACCGGGCGGCGCGTTGCCGAAACTCGATGCGGGGATCGTGCTGGATCGCGCGAGCGCATCGGGATACGGTCCTTTCACCGCAACGGCCGACGTGGCGATCGCTTCGGATCGGGTGCGCATCGGTCGTGCGACGGCCGGATTCGGAACGACGTTCGCCCGCGTGAGTGGAACGATCGGCAATCTCGCCGCACGCGTTCCTCGTTACGACATTGTGGCCGACGTTCCAAGCGGCGATATCGCGTCGGCGGCCGGCATCGCGGCCGCCGCGCGCATCGCTGCTTTACGCAAGTATGCGCCGCAAGGGAGCTTCGAAGGCGCCGTAACGATCGGGGGATCCGGGCGCGCGCCCACGGTGAACGGCGACGTGATCGTTCCGGTCGGCTCGATCAACGGCTTAGGTTTTTCGGACGCTCGCGCCCGGATCGCCATCGCAAGCGGCGGCGTAGCGGTGCAGAACGGAACGGTCGTCGTCGGCGGAACGCGCGCCGGTTTTTCGGCGGACACCTCGAAAACCCGGATGGCGTTTTCGCTGAGTTCCGCGCATGCCGATCTTTCCGATTTCAACGATTTCTTCGATACGGGCGATACGCTTTCGGGGACGGGGTACGTCTTCGCGCAGTTTGCACGCAGCGGCGATTCAATTACGACGACCGCCAATGTCGGAGTAAAAGGGCTGCGCTACCGCCGATTGCCGATCGGCGATACGTTCGCACGGTGGAGCAGCACGCGCAACGTCGTCAACGCGGTGGTTGACGTCGGGGGAGCGCAAGGGCGATTGCACGCGCAAGGCAGCGTCGCGCTGGCGCGGTCGGCGCAGCTCGCACAGATCGTGCGCGGTTCTCGCTACAATCTCCACGCCGACGTCCAAAACTTGGATGCCGGAACGTGGGTCGCGGCACTCGGTTTCCCGCAAGTGCCGATCACGGGCAGGTTCGATGCTGCGGGCGCACTGCTCGGATCGTTTCCGCATCTGGCGATCGCGGGCAATGCCGCGCTGCGCGACGGGACGCTGGGGCCGATGCCGATCGAGCACGCGGAGGCATCGGTTCGAACGCGCGGCGGGAGGATCGAAGTCACGCAAGCCGCCGTGTCGTTGCCCGCGCTCGATGCAACCGGTTCGGGAACTTTCGGCTTTGCGCGCACGTCGCCGATCGCATTCACGGCGCACGTCGTCACGTCCGATCTGCCGCGCTTGGTGGCGCGGATGTCGAAGAAGCGGCTCGATCTATCCGGGCGCTTTGACTCGACCTTGAGCGTGCGCGGCACGATCGCAAAACCTGCACTCTCCGGCGACGTCGCGATGACGGATGCGCAGGTGTACGGCGTGCGTATCCCATCATTCACCGGTCAAGTTGCCCTTTCGGGAAGAAATTTGATCGTGCGCAACGCGCAAGTGCGCATGGAACGTGGAAGCGCATCACTTGCCGGCTCGATTCCGTTGCAGCTGCGTCCGTTCGGCATCGGACCGGCGAGCGCGCCGCTTTCAGCCCAACTCGTTGCGGACAACCTCGATCTTGCCCCGCTCGGCGTCTTCCTGAAAAACGACACGGTGCTCGGCGGCGTCCTCAGCGGCAACATTGCGCTCTCCGGAAGCGTGGCCTCGCCGCGGCTTTTCGGCACGCTGGGGGTAACGGGCGGCAGCTACGTCAGTTCGCTCGAAACCGCGCCGGTCACCGGCACCGTCGCGCAGATGACCTTCGGCGGAACGGACGCATCGCTGAACACGCTGCGCGCGCGCATGGGCAATGGGACGATAAACGGCTCGGGAAGCCTGCGCTTCGGCGGCCATGGCTGGCACGGAGGACCGCTCGATTACGCGATCGGCCTGGTGGCGCGCGGCGCAAGGATCGCGATGCCGCAATACGGTTCCGGGACCTTTGACGCCGATTTGCGCCTGTCGCGGTCCGGCGGCGCCCTCGGGGCGCTTTCAGGCGCGGCGACGATCAGCGATGCCGTGATTCCCTTCGGCGCGTTCATGAAGTTCGGCGGCGGCTCCGCAACGGGGAACGCTTCCGCGCCGGCCCTCCCTTTCAATCTGCGATTCAATCTCGCGATCGCCGCGGCGAAAAACGTCGTGGTCCGCGGCGGAGGCGCCGGCGTCTTTGGATTGGACATCGCCGCGAGGGGACGCGCCACGCTGGCGGGGACGCTAGCGCAACCGACCTTGGCCGGACAGTTCAATTCCAGCGGCGGAACGCTGACCTACATCGACCACGCGTTCCGCGTCGAGACGGGTTCGGTCACGTTCTCGCCGCGCAACGGCGTCATTCCCGAGGTCTACGCGGTGGGCACGACGCACGTCACAAATCCCGATCCCAACACGCAGCGAAATCCCACCGGCGCCGCCGACATCACCGTGACGGTTACGGGCCTCGTCACCAGTCCCAAGATCGCCTTCGCGTCGGATCCGCCGGGGTACACGGACCGACAGATCATCGCGCTGCTCTTGCCGCTGGGCGGGCTCGTCGGGCCCATTCAGTTCACCGATACGACGGTCGTTCTGCCCGAGGGTCAGCTCAGCGGCGCTCCGGAAGCGGGGACCGGCGCGCTACTGCCCAGCGTGCTCGTCCGGCGCGAGAACGGCACCCTCACCGTCGGGCAGGAGGCGTTCAACATCCTCAACGCTCAGTTTGCAAGCGGTCTGCTCGCACCGATTGAAAACGCGCTGGGAACGTCCTTGGGATTCTCCGACGTGAATTTAACGCTCGACTATACGGGCAACGTCGGAATCAACGTACGGCGCAGCCTCTTGCGCGATCTGTATGCGGTGTACGGAACGACGTTCGGCGTCCCGGTGCGCCAGACGTTCGGTCTTTCGTATCAGCCCAACGCGTTCACGTCGGCGCAGGCAACGTTCTTCGTGCAAAACGGCACGGTGCCGCTCTTCCTTGCGCCGAATCAAGCCATCTCGACGAACCCGCGCGCAACCACGGGGCAAGCGATCCAGGGAAACAGCGGCTTTACCTTCCTCTATCAGCGGTTGTTTTGAGTGAGTACGCAGCGTCATCGCTTGGTTCGCGGCAGGCCCCCAAAGCAAGGAGCGGCGGTGGACGCCCCGAACACGCGGGGCGGATCGAAACAGCGCGCGCCTGCCGCGCGTTACAATGCTGACGCTATAGAGCGCTACCGCAGTTCAAACTCTCAAGGGATAGACGTTTGATGACCTTTGCCCCACCGACGCGTGTGTTACGCGGCGTATGCTTCCGGGTCGCCGGTATCTTGGCCGCGTCGGCGTTGCTGCTTTCGATCGTGCCGGCGGTGGCGATTTCCGCGCCGGCGCCGCGCATCGTGTCCGTCGACGTTTCAGGCAACGTACACGTCCCCACGGCGACGATCATGGCGGTCATACAGGCCAAACCTGGACAGCCGTTCGATCAAAGGGTCGTGCAAGGCGACCTTGCGCGCATCTTCGCCCTCGGATACTTCGCGGACCAAGCGGCGCCGCTGATCCGGCAGCGCCCGGGCGGAGTGGCCGTCACGTACCGCGTGATCGAGAATCCCGTCATCACCAAAATCACGTTTGCCGGCAATCAGCACGTGCCGGGGGACACGCTGCTCGCGCTGATGGACACGTCCGTCGGCCAAGTGCTCAACACCAACACGCTCCGCCAAGACTTCTTGAAGATCAATTCTTACTATGACCGCATCGGCTACGGCGGCCAGCTCCCGTCGCACGTCAGCAACCTCAACATCGACGCAAAGACCGGCGCGCTGACGATCGATTTGCGCGAGGGCCTCACGATTACCGGGGTCACCATCGGCGGCGATCCGCTGCTGCCCCGGACGGTGATCGATCCGGCGCTCAGCGCAAAGCCGGGCTCGGAGTATTCGGACACGATGCGGGACAAGGACGCCGACGCGCTGCAGAAACTTTACAGCAAGTACGATCTCGCGCTCGGCGCGTTCGACGGCGGGATCGATCCGGCGACGATCGATCAGAAGGCCGGAACCGCGCAAGTCAAATACGATATCTACGTCGCGCGGGTCGGACTCGTGCAGATCACCGGCAACACCAAAACGAAAGACCAAGTGATCCGTCGAGAACTGGCGCTGCGCCCCGGCATGGTGATCACCAAGTCGCTGCTGCAGCGCGATCAGCAACGCTTGAACAACACCGGCTTCTTCTCGAAGGTGGACTTCATCCCCAAAGAGGGCCCGGATCCGAAAAATCATCCGGGCTGGATTACGCTCGACTGGAACGTGACCGAACAGAAGACGGCATCCGCGTCCGTCGGCGCCGGCTATTCCGGCGGTCTGACCGGACAAGGCCTTTACGGTACGATCGGATATTCGGACACCAATCTGCACGGTACGGGAAACAGCGTCAACGTGCAGTTCGAACGCGGTGCGCGCAGCTACGTGACGCAGGCTTCGGTCGCGATTCCGTACGTCGGCAGTACGAAACAATCCCAGCGGTACAGCTTCGGCGCGACGATCTTTGCGAACGGCTACACGTACTATTATCCGGTCTACACCACCGCGGTCGGCGCCGCGGCGATCCCCTCGCCGGCACCTGGGCAAACGCCGCTCCCCGTCCCCGTCACGTTGCTGCCGTCGGGGAACGCGCAGCTGATTTCGGGCGTCGTTTCTACCAGCACCGCCAAGTCGGCCGGCGTCAGCGTGCAAGTCGGACGCCGCTTGAGCGACTACATCAACGCCAGCGTCGGCGTCGGCGCGCAGAACGTCACCAACAGCACGACGGTGCCGTCGCCGTACTTCTTCCAATCGAGCCAGCCGAACGTGATCGTCGGTCCGACTCCGGGACCGCTCTCGAACCTCACCGCGAACTCCGGCAGTTTCGGCATTCAGGCGACGTCGATTGCAAACATCAACACGGGGCAACCCTACAGGCTCAACACTTTGACCTTCGGCATCGGCACGATCCCGGCTGCGACGCTCGATGACATCTTCAACCCGAGGCGGGGCAACTCGGTGAGCTTGAGCGAAACGGTTTCCAATCCGTCGATCGGCTCAAACTTCAAGTACACGCAGACGACGCTCGACCTGGCGAAGTTCATTCCGATCTTGCGCGACGCCACGCTGGCCTTCCACGCGCAAGGGCGCACGTCGGGCGGCGCCATTCCGCCCAGCGCGCTCTATACGTTCTCCGATCAGCAGCTGCGCGGGTATAACAGCGTGTTTTACGGCACCGACACGGCGCTGGGACAGATCGAACTGCGCAAGCCGCTCACGCCCGATCGACGCTTCGGCGTCGCCGTGTTCATCGATGAAGGGGCTTTCCGGGTGCGCGGCGCGCTGCCGCTGCTCGACCCATACACGAACCGCATCATCGGTTATCCGGGCGATTGGGCGGTGCGCGGGGATTACGGTTTCGGCTTGCGGTTCGACGTTCCGCAGCTCGGCTTGCACACGATCCGCATCGACATCGCTCGCGGGGCGAATGGGACCCACACCAGCTTCGGCATCGGCCAAAGCTTTTAATGGGTGTAATACGATTGCGGCGCCCACGGGGAACATCCATGTCAGCTGACGCAGTGAGGCGCCATGACCCTTCGACTGCGCCCTTCGGGCTGCTCAGGGTGACACGGACGTTTTGCGCTATAGATTGCCATTGGGAGCCGAAGTCCTGAGCACCCAAGCGTGTCGAAGGGGCCTAGTTAAGATGAAGTTACGCAAGACAATCCCGTTTACCGCGGCCGTGCTGCTGCTGGTCCTTTGCGCGCCGCTCGCATTGGCGGCAGATCTTACCGACGTCGGCTACATCGATCAGGCCGCTATCGGAAGCCTGCCTTCATTCGTGCGCGGGAACCAGCAAGTCGCGCAGTATAAGTCGCAGTTGGACAAGCAGTTCGCCGCCGCTATGCGCGGCGCGCACAACGATGCCGACCGGCGGCGCATCGCCGGCGACTTCCAACAACGCTTTTTGAACGAGCAGCGCACCGTGCTCGGGCCGCTCTTCGCCAAAGCGCAGACGGCCATCGCGCAGGTGACGTCGACCAAGAATCTTTCGATCGTCGTCGACAAACGCATCGTCGTTTACGGAGGTCAAAACATCACGTCGGATGTGATCAACCTCGTGAACGGCAGCGCTCCGGTTGCGGCGCCCTCCAGCACGCCGCCGCCGTCGGAGATCGGGTACGTCGACCAGTCGCAGATCGATCAGCTGCCAAAGATCAAACAGGCCAACGACAACTTTCTCAAGTGGGCGACGTCTGCGCGGCAATCGGCGATGCAGAAGATGCGTGCAGCCAAGAACAACCCGCAGCAACAGCGGCAAATCTTTTCCGACTACCAGAAATCGCTCCAGGGCGAGCAAGACAAGACGCTCAAGCCGCTCGTGGATCAGACGCGGTCGGCGATGGGCAAGGTCGCGCAGCAGAAGCATTTGATTCTCGTGCTCGATCGGGCCGACGTGATCTATGGAGGGACGGACATCACCTCGGATGTCCAGAATGCGCTTAAGTAGTGCGGTTTTGCTGATGGCGGCGGCTCTGGCCCTCGGCGCATGCGCACGCCAGCCTCAGCCGGGCGATCCCAATGTCCGGGGCATCGGCTACGTTCGTCTGCAGGATGCATTGAAGCGGCATCCGCTCTACCCGCAGCTCGCGCAAATCGACGATTCGATCGACGCGCTGAGCTTGAAGAGCGTGGGCGGTGCCGCGGTGCCGCATACGGGCGCTCAAATTGCCGCCGAAACGCAAGAGCTCAATACGGAACTACGCGCCGCACAGGACCGCGCCAACGCGATTTTGAGCCAGAAGCAAGCGGACTATCAGCGCCGCGAACAGGCGGCCATCTCCGCCGCGCTTGCGGCCGCGGGGGCCGGCACGAACGGCTCGCAAGCCGCGCAATCGATGCAGAGCACGTCGGCCGCCCAAGCGCAGCAAGTGACGACGCAAGCGAATGCCGATTTCAATGCCTATCAGCGTGATGTCATCGCCAAGGATAGCGCGGCCACGAGCGCCATTACGAGGCAGATGAACGCTCGCGCCGACAGTGCGTACCGCCAGCGCGCCACGCAAATGCAAGAGCGTGAGTCGCAGCTCGCTCTCGATCTCTCGCAGCAGGATGCGACCAAACGGCTCGATCTGCGAACGAAGCTGAACAATTTGGCGTTGGACGACGCCACGCGGAAGTCGTACCGCAGTCAGCTCGCACAGATCGACGCGAGCGAAGCCGCCGCGGTCGCCGCGCAGCGTCAGCGCGACCAACAGGAGCTGGCCGCTTACCATCGGCAGTTAATCGGTCAAACGGCGGCGCAGATCGCTGCGGCGACATCAAAGATTCACAGCGACACGCAAGCCAAACTGCAGTCGCGGCGCAACGAAGTCTCGCAGCAAGTCTCATCCAACCTGCAGGCCTTGAACCCGTCATCTGTGCCGGCAAACCTTTCCGCCTCGACGCGGGATCGCATCGCGCAGATCCAGCAGCAATTCAAATCGCAATTCACGGCCGACGCGCGCAAGACGGTTGCGCAGTATCAGGCTACGAAGGCCGATTTGGATGCCCGATACGCAGCCTTGCAGGGAGTGGATACGGCGGCAAGCGGCGCCGCCGGCAAACAGATCGCGCAGTTGCGCAAGCAGCGCGACGACCTCTACAACAAAATGGTCGACCAGATCAAGCACGATGCCGACGGAGTCGCGGCCAAACGCGGCCTGTCGGTCGTCTTCGTCAGCTTCGAGGCGGCGCCCGGCGGGATCGATCTCACGGACGACGTTGCGAAAGAGATCGAGAGTTTGCACGAGTGAAGAAGATCGTCATCGCCGCGGCGCTTGCCGCCATGCTCGCCGGTTGCGGCGGTTCGCAGAATCCCGTCGGGCTCATCGACGTCGCGCGTTTGACCGCGAATTGGCCGCAGTACGCAAACGCGCAGAATCAACTGATGGCCGACGAACGCGCGATCACGACGGGGAAGGGAAGCAACGCGCAAAAGCAGCGGCAGTTGGCGCAGCTGCAGGCGAAGTACGCGGCGATCTCCCAGCGCCTCGTTCAACAGATCCGCGACGCCGCCGGGAAAGTCGCTCAGCAGAAAAACCTCAAATTGATCGTTACCCATGAGTTCGTTGGTTACGGCGGAACGGACATCACGACAGACGTCGAGAAACTGATGGGCATCACCGAAAAGCCGACGCCTTCACCTTAGGAACTTCGCAAGAAGTTCCCTAAGGCTAGAGCGCAATGATAGGGACGGTCGGCGACGTGGCGCAGCGCGTCGGCGGACGCGCCATCGGTGACGCGGGCGTGCTCATCGAGCGGGTTGCGGCGATCGAAGATGCCGAGCCGGACACGCTGACCTTCGCAACCACCAAGAAGTATTTGGATGCCGCGCTGGCGTCGGCGGCGGCAGCAATCTTGCTCGAAGAAGCCTTGGCCGTGGAGATCCAAACCGGCAAACCGCTGATCATCGTTGCAAGCACTCGTGCCGCGCTAGCCGCGTTGTTGCGCGAACTCGAACCCCGCCGCAAAGCCGAACCGTACCGGCACTCCAGCGCCGCAGTGGACGAAAGCGCGCGCATCGGCAGCGACGTCTATATCGGAGCGCACGTCGTGATCGAAGCGCAGGCGCAGATCGGCGATCGCGCGATCCTGGAAGCCGGCGTCTACGTCGGGCGGGCTGCGGAGATCGGCGAGGATGCGCTGCTGCATCCGCACGCGGCCGTCTTGGAACATTGCCGCGTCGGCGCGCGATCGATCCTTCACCCGGGCGCGGTCGTCGGCAGCCAAGGCTTCGGATTCGCGCAAGTGGACGGGCGGCTGCAGCGCATACCGCAGGTCGGCAACGTCGTGATCGAGAGCGACGTCGAAATCGGCGCCAACACGTGCGTCGATCGCGCGCAGACGGGCAGCACGCGGATTGGGCAAGGCACGAAGATCGACAACCTCTGTCAGATCGGCCACAACTGCCGCATCGGATCCAACACCGCGATGGCGGCGCAAACCGGCCTTGCGGGAACGACGACGATCGGCGACAACGTCATGATCGGAGGCCAAGCCGGCTTCAAGGGACATCTCACGGTCGGATCCGGCGTCACGATCGGCGCCGGCGCGAAGGTATGGGGCGACATCGCCGACGGCGCCTTCGTCAGCGGAATTCCGGCGCGTCCCCATCACGAGGAACTGCGGCGAGAGGTCATGCTTCGCAACCTGCCTAAGCTGGCTTCTCGTGTGGACGCGCTCGAGAAGCGGAACGGCTAGCGAGCTGCGAGCGGACGCCTAATGCAGTACCAGTCTACGCTGCGAACGGCGATTGCGTTTGAAGGTCCGGGGCTTCACTCGGGAGTGCCCTGCCGGGCGCAAGTGCTGCCGGCACCTCCCAACTACGGCTTGCGATTCACCACCGGCAGCGTCACCATCCCGGCGCTCTCCGAGTACGTCGTCGAAACCGCGCGCGCAACAGTCGTCGGAAAGGGCAGCGTGCGCATCTCGACCGTGGAGCATCTGCTCTCCGCGATCTTCGGCATGGGCGTCGCCAATGCGGAGATCGTCGTCGACGGACCCGAGATTCCGGTCGCGGACGGCAGCGCACGAATCTTTGCGGAGGCGATCGCACAAGCCGGCATCGCCGCGCAACCCGAGCCGCGCAAGCGGTACGTGGCCGCTTCGCCATCGTTCGTGCGAGACGGCGATCGCGTGCTCATCGTCTTGCCGGCGGCCGCCTTCAGGGTGCGTTTCTTGGCAGACTTTGCCGCGCCCATCGGCACGCAATATTTTGACGGTGAAGTAAACGCCGATATGTTCGCGCGTGAAGTTTGCGCCGCTAGAACGTTTGGGTTCGCGCACGAACTCGAAGCGCTGCGCGCGCGAGGGCTCGCTAAAGGCGGAACGCTGGAGAATGCCGTGGTCTTCACGCCGGAAGGACCGCTGCAGAACTTGCGCTGGCCCGATGAGCCTGTCCGTCACAAAGTGCTCGATCTCTTGGGTGATCTTGCGCTGCTGGGATATTGGCCGCAGTGCGAGATCTTTGCCGTCAAGAGCGGTCACAAGCTGCACTGTATCGCGACCAACGAGCTGCGGCGCCAAATCCAATCGACGTTGCCGGCGGCGCAGGTTCAATAACACCGTGGCGGAGCTCGACGTCAGGCAGATCATGGAGATCTTGCCGCACCGGTATCCCTTTTTGCTTGTGGATCGGATCATCGAGCTGCAGCCGGGCGTTCGCGCAGTGGGCTACAAAAACGTCACCAACAACGAGCCCGTCTTCACCGGACACTTCCCCGGCAATCCGCTCATGCCGGGCGTGTACATGATCGAAGCGCTCGCGCAGCTGGGCGGGTGCGTCGTGCTGGAGCCCGGAGAGTTTTCGCGCAAGACGCCGTACCTGGCCGGGATCGACGGCGCAAAATTTCGGCGGCCCGTCGTGCCGGGCGACAAGTTCATGATGGAGGTTGCGTTGACGAAGCACAAACGCAACATCGGCTGGGTGCATGCCGAAGGCCGGGTAGAGGGGCAGTTCGTCGTTTCCGCGGAGTTAATGTTTTCGATCGCCGCCGATCCGCGTCTGTTCGGCTTCGACGCAACTGTTTTGCACGCATAGCAGAAGGCGTTCAAGTCGTTTTAGTGTTTTGCGAGTCGGTGCGCTGCGGAGAAGCTCTCGTCAGGAACCGGACCTTTAGGCGCACCGCAAATGGGGGGCCCCGTCTGGAAATGGGGGGGCGCGCAGCCAGGCGGAGCGCCCTGTTCAAATCGCAGCGCGCCGACTCGCTACAGTACGCCCCTTGATCCATCCGACCGCGGTCGTGCATCCGAACGCAAACATCGATCGCGGCGTGGAGATCGGACCATATTGCGTGATCGGCGAAAACGTGTCGATCGGGCGCGGCACGGTGCTGCAGTCGCACGTGGTCGTCAACGGGTGGACGACCGTCGGCGAAGACTGCCGCGTCTATCCGTTCTGCACGATCGGCGGCGCTTCGCAAGACAAGAAGTATCAAGGCGAGCGCGCCTTCACGCGGGTCGGCAACCGCACGATCATCCGCGAATACGTCAGCATCAATCGCGCCACCGGCGAAGACCTGGCGACGATCGTCGGATCCGATTGCCTCTTCCTGGCGTACGTCCACATCGCGCACAACTGCGTGATCGGCGATGAAGTGACCATGAGCAATTTGGCGCAACTTGCGGGTCACTGCATCATCGACAACCACGCGGTGATTGGCGCAATGGCAGGTTTGCATCAATTTACGCGAGTCGGTGAATTTGCGATGGTCGGTGGCGCCAGCAAGGTGACGCGGGACGTCCCGCCGTTTTTTCTGGTCGAAGGCAATCCGGCGACGCCGTACGGGCTGAACAGCGTCGGATTGCGGCGCGCCGATTTTTCGGATGATGATCGCACCGAGATCAAGCGCTTCTACAAGCTGCTCTACGGCTCGAAACTCAATCTCTCGCAAGCGCTCGACGCAATGCGCAACGAGGTCGCGACCGATTCGGGCCGCGAGATCATCGAATTTTTGGAAGAAGAATCTCAGCGCGGGATCATTCTGAAGTAGACCCGGCGGCATCCGGGTCGTGAAGTATTTTTTTTCAACCGGGGAGGCGTCGGGCGAGTTGGCGGCGATCGTGCTCTCGCGCGCCATCGCACAGATTGATCCGCACGCACAATTTGAAGGAATCGGCGGCGCGCGCATGCGCGGGAGCGGTTTCGATCTCTGGCGCGATCACTCTGGATGGGCCAGCCTTGGTCCGGTTGCCGCGATCCCGCGGATTCCCAAACTCGCGGCGATCGGCGTCCGGACCGCATTCCACATCGCCAGGCGGGCGCCCGATCTGGTGGTGCTCGTCGATTTCGGCGCCTTCAACGTACGGCTGGCGCAGATACTGCGTGCGCTCGGATATCGTAAACCGGTCCTGGATCTCTTTCCGCCGGCGACGTGGTTGGACGATCCGAAAAGTGCCCGGCGCGTCGCCTCGGTCGCAAATGCGCTCACGGCCTTCGAACATCAACGTAATTTTTACGCGTCCTTAAACTTGCCCATTGCCTATTTCGGCCACCCGCTCGCCGCGCAATACCGCTTGCGCCCTCGGCGTTCGCCTCCGCCTTCCGGCGGCGGAACCGTCGCGCTCCTTCCCGGCAGCCGCGCCGCGGAAATCCGCAAGCACGTGCCGCCGATATTTGGAGCGTTGCGCCTCTTGCGCCGGCGCCGTCCATCGCTGAGCGCCGTCGCGGGAGCTGCAAACGATCGCGCCGCGAGCGCGATACGCGCATATGCCGCGCGGACCGCAACGCAGAATGTTTCCATTGCGATTGGAACCGCTAACGCTATTGCGGACGCGGATGCGGCATGGGTGGCGTCGGGTACGGCGGTGCTCGAGTGCGCGCTCACCGGCGTTCCTTCCATTGCGCTCTACATCGCGGACGCAACCTTGGCAAGACGCGTGCGCAAAACGTATGCGCGCCGCTTCGTGACCTTGCCCAATTTAGTGTTGGACTCGCCCGTCGTTCCGGAGTTCTTGCAAGAGTGCGCGACGGCGCCCGCTTTGGCCGACGCCATGGACGCGTTGCTGCGCGATCCGAAAGCGCAATACGATCGTTTTATCGAGTTGCGCGAACGCTTAGGACCGCCGGACGCCTTGGAGCGCTGCGCGGCATTCGCCGTCGAGCTGGCGAAGGGCGGCAGCGCGTGATGCGGATCTATCACACGGCTGACCTGCACGATCGGCGCGGCATCGCCGCACCGCTGCGCCGTCTGCGTGCGAAAGACCCAGGACTGCTCTTCGACTCCGGAGACTCGCTGCGCGGCAGCCAGACGGTCTATCATCGAAGCGAGCCGATCATCGCGCAGATCGACGCTGCCGGCTACGACGCGCAAGCCGTGGGAAACCGGGAGTTCCACTACTTGTATGCTTGCATGCGCGCCCGCGCGAGCCGCATGGGTCATCCGTTGATCTGCAGCAATCTGATAGACCTACGCCGTAGGCCGCTTCCGTTCAATCGCGCGCATGTGTTTGCGATCGACGGCTCCCGGCTACATGTTTTGGCCCTGCTCGTCGTGCAGTACCCCACGGGAAGCCCATGGGAGCGCGTCTTCGGGTGGCGATTCCTCGATCCGATCGACGTCGTGCGCGAGTATTTGCAAACCGTTGCGGACGGAGAAGCGTTGATCGTGCTCTCGCACCTGGGATTGCGGCGCGACCGCGATTTGGCGGCAGCGGTGCCGCGCATCGACGCGATTTTCGGCGGCCACAGCCACGACACGTTGCCCGAGCCGGAAGTCGCCGGCGGCGTTCCAATCATTCACGCCGGACCGTACGGGCGTTTCGTTTCGCGCACGGAATTTGCGGCGCAACAAGGACGCTGGCGCCTGCAAGACAGCAGATTGCTCCCCTTGCTCACCGCATGAGCGGCGTACTCTTCGTTTCCAATGGACACGGCGAGGGCGCGATTGCGGCACGCATTGCGATGGAGCTGCGCACCATCAGACCGCTCGAAACGGATCACTTTGCGTTGGTGGGTGAAGGTGAAGCGCAACAATGTTTGCGCGAGGTCGGGCCGCGCAGGCGCATGCCGAGCGGCGGACTCATCGCGATGGGGAATGTGCGCGCCATCGCGGCGGATATGGCCGGCGGTTTGCCGGCTTTGACGATCGCGCAATTGCACTACTTGCGGCGCATCCGTGGAGCGTACCGCGTTGCCGTAGCGGTCGGCGATGTGTGGGCCCTCTTCATGGCGCTTCGAGCGAGAGCCGCCGCGACGGTGTTCGTGGGAACCGCGAAGAGCGTCTACGTGGCGCCGTACGGATCCCTCGAAGAACGCGTGTTGCGCAAAGCGCGGGCGGTATTCGTGCGCGACCGAGCCACGGCGCAGCGTCTAGAGGCGCATGGCGTGCCCGCGCAACCCGCAAACGTCATCGCCGACTTGGCGGATACGCGCGTTCCGGCCCCGCAGGAGCTGCCGTTCGATCCGGCTTTCGCGCTCTTTCCGGGAAGCCGCGCACAAGCGTATGCCGATGCGGTATTTCTCTGCGGCGTCGTGCGCGCAGTGCAGCGTACGCGCGGGGGATTCGGCGCACTGCTGTCGATCGCGGCGAACCTCGCCGTCGATCGTTTCACGCAAGCGCTTGCGCAAGCCGGTTGGGACGTGCGGATGCTGCGCGGGGAGCTCGAGCCGTTCGCGTTGTTCGATGATGAACGGGAGATCGTGCGCGCGTGGCGCGGTCCAATCGGCGCCGCGCTCGCGGGTGCACGTCTTGCCCTGGGGCAGGCCGGCACCGCAAACGAAGCCGCCGCTGCCGCCGGCATTCCTGTGGTGGCATTCGTCCCCGCACGTGAGCGTGGGGGGCGCTGGTATCGCCGTCGCCAAGCCGCACTCTTGAATGGAGCGCTTGCATTGGTCGAGCGCGAGCCGGCTAAGGCCGCAGCTTACGTTCGCGCGCTGCTGGACGATCCGGAACGTTTGCGCGAGATGGGAGAAGCGGGGCAAAGACGCGTCGGTCCGCGCGGCGCTCGGACCATTGCAAGCCGGATCGCCGAACTGTGCGCGCGCGCCGCATGAACCGCCTCGTGATCGCGCTGATGGCGGTTACGTATTTTCTGGTGCCGCTCTTTCCGGCGTTCATCGCCTTGACCGCCGTGACCGTCCCCGGCGTTTCGCTGTTGCCGTATCGCGCGACGGTGGGCCTGCTCGCGTTCATGGGTTTGAGCGCGCTGGTTGGGCTGCGGCAACTTTTATCGCCGCCCCGTCAACGGCCTCCGACGATGTGGCCGTTGCTCTGCTGGCTCTTTGCCGGAATCCTCGCGGCGCTCTTGGGATTTTCGCCCGCGGGAGGATTCGTCTTCATCGGAATCTTTGGGTTGGGCATTCTTTGGCATCTGTCGTTGCTGCGATACTACGGCGAGCCCGGCGCGGGACGGCTGCTGTTGCGCAGCTATTTGCTCTCCGGAACGCTCGCTTCGCTCGCCGCGATCGCGATGGTGCTGCTGAGGCTTCCTGCGGATCAGTACGCAATCGGCCACGCCCGCGCGATCGGGACGTTCATCCTTCCCGGCGAGCTTGCCGGCTACTTGATCGTCTTCTTGCCGATCGCATTCGCCATCGCGCGCTTCAGCGAAGATGCGCCGCTGCGGACGCTCGCACAGGCGGCGCTCGGCGCCGGCGCAATCGCGTTCATCATGACGTTTTCACGCGCGGGCTGGATGGGTCTCGCTGCGGCGGTGGCTTTTTACGTGTTTATGGCCGGCGGCGTCCGGCGCCGCTACGCACCACTGATACTCGTCGGCGGCTTAGCGGCCGTTATCCTCGTCTTCAACGCCCACCACGACCCTTCGGAAAACTTTACCCGGCTCTCGATCTGGCAGGCCGGAATCGAAATCGCGCGACGGTTTCCGCTGACGGGAGTGGGTCCGTTTGACTTTGCGCGCATCTATGCGCTCGTGCGTCTTCCCGGCGGCGATGCGACGGCGTTCCACGCCCACAGCTTCATGCTGACGGTCTTTGCAGAAACGGGGATCGTCGGCGTGATTGCCGTGCTTTTCGCATGGTGGCGATTTGCCGTCGTCCTGCGCGAGCGGCTGCGCGCGGCGAGTTCCCGGCATGCCGCGATAGCGCTGGCGGTAGCGGCCGGACTCTTCGGCACGTGGGTGCAAGGATTGATCGACACGGTGAGCGTGGTCATTTTTGGACTTTGGCTGCCGACCATGGCGCTGGCGCTGGTGACGGCAACGGATGGAATCGGCACGTGAGGCGAGCGATCGGCGCCGTGGCGGTGGTGACCGCGCTTGCGGCGTGCAATCCGCAGCCGCCCCGCCATGTGGGGCGCGCGACGCCGGCTCCCTCCCCCACGCAAACGGGCGTGCCCCCACTGCAAATTACCGGACGCGGAACGCGCCTGCAGCCCGTCCGCATCGTCGCGCAAAGCGGAAACCGCAAGCTCTATCGATTGCTGGCCAAATCTTACGTGAGCAACGCGGCTCAAGCGGGCGCGCAGGCGACCTTTTCGCAAGCCGACGTAACGTTTTATGCGAGCAACGGTACGACGATGCAGGCGCAGGCGCCCAAGGCCACCCTCGACGAGCACCGTAAAGCGGTAATGATGAGCGGCGGCGTGCACGCTACGACCAGCACGGGGTCAACCTTGACTTGCGATCGCCTTCGCTACGATCGATCGACCGGCACGATCACCGGTGAAGGGAACGTGCGAATCACGGGCACGCAAGGCGGCTCGCGAGAAGTTTTGATGGGCAATCAGCTTTGTTTCGGACGTCACGCTGACGCGGATGACCATGCGGTGAACGGAAAGCCGGAAGCGATCCTGTTGCGGGACTTGCTCAAGCGCTACGGGCGGCGAACCGTCGTCAACAACGTCAGCGCCAACGTTCGCACGGGGGAAATCGTCGGACTGCTGGGACCGAACGGCGCAGGCAAAACGACGACGTTCTACATGGTCGTCGGGTTGGTAAAGCCGGACGGCGGAGCGGTGGTCTTGCAAGGGGAAAACGGCGACATCGAACTGACCGGCTCGCCGATGTATCGCCGGGCACGCAGCGGCATCGGCTATCTGGCGCAGGAAACATCGGTGTTTCGCAAGCTGAGCGTCGCGGACAATCTGCGGCTCATTTGGGAAATGCGCGGCGTGCCGCGCGTGGAGCAAGAACTCCGGCTGAAACCGCTGCTCGCGGAATTTGGACTCGAACAGTTCGCGGATGCGCGCGCCGACAGTCTTTCGGGGGGCGAGCGCAGACGCGTAGAGATCGCGCGGGCGTTGGCGACGGAACCCGCCTTTTTGCTGCTCGATGAACCGTTCACCGGCATCGATCCGATCGCCGTGGCCGATATTCAGACGATGATCAAACAGCTGCGCGACCGCGGCCTCGGCGTGCTGATCACGGACCACCAAGTGCGCGAAACGCTCACGATCGTGGATCGGGCGTATTTGCTCAACAACGGCAAGGTTGAAGTTGCCGGAACGGCGCAGGAGGTTTTGGAAAGTCCAATCGCGCGCAAGTTCTACCTCGGTGAGAGCTTTCGTCTTTGAACCTGGCGCGGGCGCTGCGGCCCACGATTTTGGACCGGTACATGGTCAGCGAACTGCTCGGCCCGTTTCTCTTCGGGCTGTCGGCGTTCACCTTGATCTTCGCGGCCACGCAAATCATCGCGATCGGACGCGCCGTTTCGGAGGCGCACGCGCCGCTATGGGCTGCCGTGGAAGCGTTCCTCTGGCAAGTCCCCTCGATGGTGGTTTTGGCGATTCCGATGGCCGTGCTGCTCGGCACGTTGTTGACGATCGCGCGGCTGTCCGGCGACAGCGAGATCACGGCGATGAAGGCCGGCGGGATCACGCTGTTGCGGGTCGTCGTTCCGTTTCTCGTCGTCGGCGTCGTCTTGTCGTTCATCACGCTGCTGCTGCAGGAAGGCGTCGTGCCGTATGCTTCCGCGCGGTTTACCATCTTGGAAAATACGGTCATCAATCGGACGAGCGGTTATGAGGGCGGCGTGACGGTGGGGGCCGATCTTCCGGGCGGCGGCCGCCAGATGACGTTCGCGAACGCGTACGACCCGCAGAGCCGGGAACTGCTGCAAGTGACGTTGGTGCAATACGACCGCGGTGGCAACCCTGTGCAAATTGCTTTTGCGGATCGCGCGATGTTTGAAGCGCAGCGATGGATCCTGCGCAACGCCCGCGTCTATCGCTTTGAGGCCAACGGGGACACGTTCACATCGAGCACTCCGGCGCTGCAAGTGCAACTTGGCGAAAAGCCAAGCGACATCGCAAAACGCGCGGCTGGCAACGACCCGCAAAACATGAACCGAGCGGAGATCGCCGACATCGTGCGCAGCGGCCAGCTCTCGCTAGCGGAACTGCGCAAATATGTCATGGCGTATCAGGAGAAGCTCGCGCAGCCCTTCGCCTGCTTCGTCTTTACGTTGATCGCCCTACCGTTCGGCCTCGGATCCGTGCGCGCCGGCCGCAGCACCACCTTCGGCTTCGGCTTGGCCGTACTGATCGTGTTCATTTACTACATCGTGCAGACGGCATTCTCATACGCGGGCGAGGCATTGCTCTCGCTCGCTGCGCTCGCTGCTTGGATGCCGAACATCATCTTCACGGCCATCGGCGCGCGGCGGCTGTATCGGGCAGCGATGGTATGAGCTTCATCGAGGCGTTGCGCGGCGCCGGCATCGTGCTCTTCATCGTCGTGCTTGCCGGCGCGATCGCGTACATCGGCGATCGCGTGGGCCACCAAGTGGGCCGCAAACGGCTGACGCTCTTCAATATCCGGCCCCGGTACACGTCGACGATCATCGCCGTCGCAACGGGGATGCTGATCGCCCTTGCCGTGACGCTCGTTGCCATCTTCGCGTCGCAGCAAGTGAAGACGGCGTTCTTCCGGCTGAACCAGATCAATGCGGAGATCGCGAAAGCGCAGGCCAGGGCGCGCGAACTGGAAAGCAAGGTAACGCGAGCGCACGTCATCGTAACGACCGACACGCTGATGAGCCCGCTGATCGGACATATTCCCCAAAACACGTCCCCAAAGGGACGCCTGGCGATCGTCAAGCAATACTATCGGCAGGTCGTCGCCAACGTCAATCAGACCTACACGCCCCTCGGCCTTCGCCCATTCGATCCGCCGGCCGATATCGACAAGCTCTTCACGCCGCTCGCGGATTCGCCCGTCGTCCAAGCGGCGAATGCGCAAAGCGCGCTGGCCTTGATCACCGTTTCGGATCAAAATCTCTACGTACACGATCCGATTCACTTTCAAATCGTACCGCTGCGCGACTATCGCATCTTTCCGGCACGCGCGGCGATCGCCAGTGAAACGATCCCGGCGGGACGCAACGTGAACATCCAACTTGCGCTCTCGGAACTCGAGTCGGCGGTCAGCACGGTGGCGGTCAATCACAGCATGCCGCGTTACTTTTACGGCAACGTTCTCGTGGAGCAAACGTACCCGGCGCTCGCGCAGATGCAGCAGACGGTATCTTCCGGAAGCGGAACGTATTCGTTGACGGCCTTCGCGGCAAGCGACGTCTACACCGGCACCGGCGGCGTCCCGATCGTCGTCGTTCTCCAACGGCGCACCGGCTAGGAAGTGGTTCTCGGCATCGATCCCGGCACGCGCAAAGCCGGCTTTGCCGTCGCCGAGAAAAGCGCGCGGCGTCCCATCGCGCTGGGAATCGAGCCGCTTGAGTCGCTGGCAAGACGGATTTCCGCGCTACTTCAGGCGCACCCGATCAGCGACGTCGCCCTGGGGCACGGGACGAACGCCTCCGCCGTCGCGCGGCTCCTGCAGGGCGCGGGGCTGCCGATCCACTTGATCGACGAACGCGACACGACGTTCCGCGCTCGGGCGCTCTATTTCGCCGATCACCCGCCCCGCGGTTGGCGTCGGCTCATTCCGCTCGGCCTCCAGCTGCCGCCGCGGCCGATCGACGATTACGCAGCCTTCCTTATTGCGCAGCGATTTTTGGAGCGGGGCCCCGAGCCGCAGCGTCGTATCTAGTTGGTTCCGGAACGGTATAATAGTCCGGACAAGTAACGTACGTTTCTTACAGGGGGAAGGATGACTCGGCTGGTCCGGACGGCTTGCGCGGTGCTCGCAGTGGCGCTGTTTTATGCTGTTCATGCGGCCCCGGCCGCCGCCACACCGGCGGCAGCCGCGCGCCTGGAGCCCTCGCGAGTCTTTTCCGTCGCCGGCGATTCACTGTTCGCGTTCAACGCGCCGCAGCAAGCGTCGGTGGCGAGCGCGCTTTTCGATATACCGAGCTCTGACGACAGCCTTTTGGCCGGCATTCCGGTCGGCTTGCCGCACGCACGCCTTCCTGTGCCGAGCGTCATCGCGCACTTTCAAGCCGCTCCTAGCCCGCCGGTGAGCGCAGCGGTGACCTTGCCGGCGCTTTCCAGTACATTGCAGCCGCCAAACTCCTCCGTAACGGCACCAGCGCAGAACGCGGCGGCGCCCAACCTCGGAGTGTCGTTGTCTGAGCCGGCCGCAACGGCAGCCGCCCCCAGCGGTCCGGTGCGTTTCGGACAGTTCCAGGCTTACACGCCGGCGTTGCAGGCCTTCACGCAGGGAAGTCTTTCCGCACCCGTGTTGCAGTTGCGCGCCGGCGCGTTCGATGCTATGCAGCAGTGCGGCACGACGGATCAGGCGACGCCGTGCGCGTTCGCGTCCCACGGTAGCGCTCAACAATTTGTCGCCTCGACCGGCATGCTGATCCGCGCGGCCGGACAACCCGTAACGCTTCAGCTCTCCGGCTCGATCGAACATTTGACGCAAGGTCCCGCCGCCACGTTCCCGTACGTTGCGATGGATCCCGATCCGCAATTCGATCCGGCGAAGCTCGATGCGGCGGACGCTCCGATGCTTTCGTATCCCGGGATTACGACGATGCTCAAGCACGGCGTCGGCGCGGCGGTCGCCGTTCCGGTGACGCCCCGTCTCACCGCTTCACTGCAGTATGACTTGCAGCACTATCAAGGTGAATCCGGTTTGACCGACTTCTCGCTTGATGCGCGCAAGAGCACGTACGGCGGCGGTTTGACGTATCAGCTGCCGCACACGAACGGCGCCATAACGTTCTCGGCGAGGCAATACCGCTACCAGGACGCCTCGGCACCAGATTTTGCTTTGACGCAGACGAGCGCTGACTTAAACTTTACGGTGAAATTCTGACCGAAGCCGGCCGCAGAAGCGCGGTGTACGCCGTGCTGGCCGGCATCGTCGCGCTCCTCTTCCTGCTTCTGGGCGCGGTACAAATTGGTTCCGATGCGATCTTTTCATCCGCCGCCGCACCAGGCTCGCTTCCCGCGCGTCTCCCTCATGCGCTCGGCGTAACGATCTACACGGCCATCGAGCGGATTGCTCCTGCGCCGTACGTCGAGTCGATGCTTGCGCGCGCCGCGTACGACAGAGGCGATCTCCAGGCCGCTCAAGCGCACGCGCGTCGCTTGCCGCCTTCGGGACAACGCGACGAGTTATTGGCGCAGATTGCGCAAGCGCGCGGCGACGAAACGCTCGCGGAGCGTTACTTCATCGGCGCGGCCGACGTTTTTTCGATCGCGACGTTAGTGGATCGGCTGGCCTCGAACGATCCCGCCAAAGCCTACGCGTTGGAATTGCGAATGAAGCAGCGTCTCGAGCAAACAGCGACACATCCCGACGCGCTGGCTGAAGTGGATTGGCGCTTGGGGCAATTGGCGACCCTTCGCGCCGGGCGCGCGCCCGCGCAACGCAACGTTTGGCTGCGTCAAGGCATGCGAGACTACGAACGCGCGCTCGCGCTGGCACCGCTCTCAGGAAAGTACCTGATGGCCGCCGGCGTTCAATCGCTGGAGTTGCGCGATGACGCTGCGGCGCAGCGCTACTTCCGGCGCGCGATCGACGTCAATCCGGCAAACGGCGACGCTTATGCGGGCTTAGGGTTGGCCGCACTGGCGCAAGGGCGGCGCGACGAAGCGCGGGCCGACGCTGAAAAGAGCCGCATATACGATCCGCATTCAGGATTGCTGGAAGATCTCGACGCCGCCCTTCGGTGATCGTCGCGCTGGACGCGCAGCTGACCGTTGGAACGGCCACCGGAATCGGCGAGTATGCGCGCGGGCTGGGTGCGGCGCTGCGGAACTGCGGCGTTGAAGTCTTCGAACTCCGCGAGCCCCGTCTCGATCCTTGGCGGTTCGATCGCCGCGTTCTGTGGGATCAGGTGTTGTTGCCGCTGCGAGCGTCTCGAAGCGGCGCTGCGGTACTGCATTGCGCTTCAGGGACGATGCCGCTGCGCGCGCCGCTGCCCTGCGTCGTCACCGTGCACGACGTTGCGTGGCTTCGCACCCAGCGGCATGCCCGGGCGTATGCCCGTTGGTATTTCGGTTCGTTTGCTCTAGGGCGATATCGGCAAGCGGCTGCCATCGCAGTCGACTCGGAGTTTTCGCGCAACGAGCTCCTCGACGTAACGGCCGGCGATCCGCATCGCGTCAGCGTTGTCTATCCCGGCGTCGCAGCGGAATTCTGCGAGCTCGAACGCGAGCCCGAGCGCCGAGGTGAAGTTGCCGTCATCGGCACGATCGAACCGCGCAAGAACCTCGAAGTACTGATTCGCGCATTGGTGAAGGAGCGGCGCGCTTCGTTGACGTGCGTCGGACCGTCGACGCGCTACCGCCGGCACTGTGAAGCGTTGGCGGCGGAGCTGGGCGTGGATTCGCGCGTCCGGTTCAACGGGTACGTATCGCGCGATGAGCTGCTGAGAATGTACGCGCGCTGCGAACTGGTTGCCGTGCCGTCACGCTATGAGGGGTTCGGTTATGCTGCGGCGCAGGCGCTGTGCGCGGGCGTGCCCGTCATCGTTTCGGATTGCGCATCGCTTCCGGAAATCGTGCACGAAGGAGCGCCGGTTTTGCCGAGCGAGGATCCCGTCGCCTGGGCCGCTGCAATCGGCGCCGTGCTGGACGATCGGGAGCGCGCCGACGCCGCGGCGACGGCGGCGCGTGGCAGCTCAATCGATCGCTTTTCCTGGAACGCGTCCGCCGCACGAATGATCCGTCTGTACCAGCGCGCTCTGAGGTGAGCGCCGCACGCCGCTACGACGTCGCGGTGATCGGACTGGGCGCCATGGGCAGCGCCGTTCTTGCGGAGTGCGTCCGACGCGGCATGCGCTCCATCGGCTTCGAGCAATTCGAGCGCGGGCACGAACTCGGATCCTCCGCCGGCGGCTCACGGATGATTCGCAAAGCTTACTATGAAGATCCGGCATACGTTCCGCTCGTCCTGCGCGCGTACGACGCGTGGCGCGAACTCGAACGGCGCAGCGGCGTCGAGCTCCTGCACCTGACCGGCCTGCTGATGATCGGCGACGACCAAAGCGCGGTACTTGCCGGCTCGCGAGCGAGCGCGGCGGCGCACGAGCTGGCAATCGAGGAGCTGAACGCCGCGCAGGCGCGCATCAAGTTTCCGATGTTCGCGATACGCGGCGATGAGCGCGTCCTCTATGAATCCGACGGCGGGTACATCGTTCCTGAAGCCGCGATTGCGGCGCAGCTGCAGCTGGCGCAGAATGCCGGCGCGGCAATGGAATTCGGCGTTGCCGCAGACGTCGAGTTTGCATTGCAGCAAGCGTCGCGCATCGTTCTCTGCACCGGCGCTTGGATGCATGAAGCCGGCTTCCCGCTGCAGGTTCAGCGCAATGTTCAGCTGTGGTTTACTCCTTCGGACGAACGGTTTGCCGAGGACCGTTGTCCGGCGTTCCTGGTCGATCGCACGTGCTTCGGCGTGCCGCTCTACGGCTTTCCGGATTGCGGTTTCGGCGTAAAAGCGGCCCTTCACGGCAGCGGCCGCTTTACGCCCGCTTCCGAAGTGGAACGCACTGTTGGCGACGATGATATTGCGCCGGTTCGCTCAGCGTTGGATGCGGCGCTCCCCGGCGCCGCCGGTGCCTACCGGAGCGGAAAAGTCTGCATGTACGAACTGACGCCCGACCGGCACTTCGTCATCTCGACGCATCCCAGTGACGATCGCGTCATCGTAGCCGGCGGATTTTCCGGCCACGGATTCAAGTTCGCGCCGGTGGTGGCGGAGATCGTCGCCGACATAGCCGAGGAGCGGTCGAGCCGTTTCGATATCAGGCTTTTTTCGGCGGCGCGGTTTTCGTAGAGCCATCGAATGGCATCACGTGCTAAAAACTTTTACGGCCATACTATTCGGAGCGTTGGTGGTTGTTATGACGGGATCAAGTGCGGGCGCCGCGAGCGACGCGTCGCGCCTGGACAAGCTGGCGCAGCGATATTGGGCGATGAGCTAGTAGACCGGGGAACCAAGCGCGCCCGGAGCGACGCTGCCGTCGTCAGGCGCAAAGACCAGCCGCAGCGGATAGCTGGAACCGCTCTCGGGAATCGTCACGATCGAAACGCGCACGAACCCGCGCGCGGGCACGACGTATTGGCGAACCTTATAGCGTGAAAACGGCGGAGTCTGGTGCGATTGAATCAGGACGCCGTCGATCAAGTACGTACCGGTCGCGCGGCCGCCGCGCGGATTCTCGTAGATCGCGATCGGTTGCGGCTGTGCCGTCGGATTTTGTACCTTGATCACGAAGGACTGCACGACGCCGTAGTCTCCCGAAAGCGCCTGTCCGCTCATCACATTGGGCAGCGGAATGTGTCCAACTTGCAGTTCCAGGTATGGATCGGTGACGTTCCAGAGCGTCGAATAGTGAAATTCCGGAATGCTGTACACCCCGCGTGCGTGCGGATGTCCGCCCTGCAGCAATGCGTCGGAAACGGGCAGCTGAGTCGGATCGGCGGAGTAGTCTTGAGCGAAGAGCGTCAGATGAACGGTGCTGCCGTTTAGGACGCGCAGCTGCAAGACATTGCAGACGATCGTCGTCGCCGGCAACGCTTGCTCCACGAGGTTGATCGACGAGCTCCCCGGGACGACAATAATTTGCCCTTCGTTCTGAACCAGACGCTCGAGAAAGCGCCGCGTTGCGGTGTGCCCGACGGCCATTTCATTGGGAGCCGGCCCGCCCGCACCGCTGATGAACTGCACCAATGCGGGCTCTCCCGAACGGTTTTCCGCGCGCAGCACGATGCGCCGGTCCGGCTGTCCGGGCGGATTGTAATGGAAGTAGAGAAAACGCGACGGCTGCGTGCGCAACAAATCCGACGTAAACAGGACGCCATTTTCCGTTAAGCGCTCGGGAAAATCGCTGACCATGAGCGACTGCGGAAGAATCTTCGGCGCGGCCATGTTCTCAATGCGCACGCGCGTGGTGCCCTCGACCGTGAAGTACTGCTCGCCTTGAACCAGAACCGGCACGTCGATTTGCGTGACGTCGTCTTGGCGAAGCGGCTGATTGAATGCGATCTGATCGGTCGTGACGACGACTTGCGCGTTTTGACGCGGAACCGCCAGCGATCGCGCGATTGCGGCCGCCTGCTCCTTCACGAAGTCCGCTGATGCCGGATCGCCGGTGATGCGGATCGTCGCCGCGTCGGCGATTCGGCCGGCGTTGTACGCGACGCGCACGGGAAGCTCTCCGGTGATCCCGCGTTGATCGCTGACGGCGATCGTCGTCGTGCCCGGCGCCTTGCCGCTTACCGTCACGGTTTGATCGGATTGATCGACGGCGACGTCAGCGACGGTGGGGTCGGCGACGTGTACCGTCAGCCCTCCCAACACCGACATGACGCGCACGGTGGCGCTCGCGCCGACGGCGACCGCGACGGAGCCAGGTTCAAAGACGATCGGCGGCTGCGTGGCGGAGGGTGAGGGTGCGGATGATGGGGCAGCCGCGCCGGTGGAACCCGGGCTAGGCGATATGGAGGCAGCGGGAGGCGCCGGCGGGGCGGCCGGCGCGGGGGACGGGGGAACCTGCGCCTTGGGAACCGCGGCACATAAGAGGGCCAGGGCCGCGACCATAAGGGCGTGGACGGCGTAGCGACGCTGCACGCGCCCTTGTTCGCTAAGCGATCTTGGCTTCTTTGCGGTGAACGGCCGAGGCGAGCAGCGTTTTATAGCCGACGCTTGGGAAAAGCACGGTCACCAAATCCCTTTCGGTCCGTTCGATCGTTCCCTGCCCGTACTTTGTGTGAACGACGACGTCGGCGATCCGGTAGCCGGTTTGCCCGCGGACCTCTTCCACTTGCTCGATCGGCGCTTCGCGCTCGCTCAAGCAGTTATCGCACGCGCCGCAATTCAGCAGGTCGTAGTCTTCGCCGAAATAGTTCAGAATAAACCGGCGGCGGCACGAGGTCGTTTCCGCGTACTGCAACATCATTGCGAGCTTGCTTTGATCGTACGATTTCTTCGTTTCGTAGCTCGCCAGATTCAACACGAGATGGCGATTTTTTCTGGCGGCCTCCGTCAATCCATATTTGGAACGTCCGGCGCTCTCGATAAAGCCGCCCTTTTTTAACAGTGCGAGAATAACTTTCAGCTTGGTTAGCGGCAGTTGAAGAATTTTGCGCAGGTCCGTCATCGAAACGCCGCCGCGCTGCGCCGCAAAAAGTTCCAGCGTCCCGAAAACTTTTTGCACGTCCTCGATGTCGGGGTACTTGCCGGTTAGAAAATAGTTCTGGACGCGCGTGTCGCTCATCCGGTAAAGCAGCACGCAGTGCGAAGGGACGCCGTCGCGCCCCGCCCGTCCGGCCTCCTGCGTGTAGGCTTCGATCGATCCGGGCAGATCGAAGTGCACGACAAAACGAATGTTGGGCTTGTCGATCCCCAAGCCGAAGGCGTTGGTTGCAACGACCGCCCGGATCTGCTCGTCCATGAAGAGTTCGTGAACGGCCGTCCGGTCTTGCTTTTGCAACTTCGAATGATACACGGCTGCCGGAATGTCGAGCTCTTCCTGCAGGTACTTCTGAACTTCCAGCGCGTTTTTTATCGTCGCGGTATAGACGATCCCGGTTCCCTTGAGTTCGTCACCCGAGAAGAGCTGACGCAGGATCTCTAATTTGGCGGCTTGTTTTTCTGCGCGCCGCACGCTGTAGACCAAATTCGGCCGATCGAATCCTTTGACGATCGGTTTGATGTTGGGGATGCCGAGCTGGTGCAGAATGTCTTCACGTACCGCCGGCGTCGCCGTTGCAGTCAATGCCAGCACGACCGGATGCCCTAAACGCTCGATGACGGCACCTAGCGCCAAGTACGCGGGGCGAAAATCATGGCCCCATTGGCTGATGCAGTGCGCCTCATCCACCACGAAAAGCGGCACGTCGATGGACTGCAATAATGCCAGAAACGAATCATCTTCGAGCTTTTCCGGCGTCACGAACACGATTTTCGCGCGGCTTTCATGCAGGCGCGCCAGCCCAGCCGCTTCTTGCTCTTCCGAAAGCGTCGAGTTGAACGCGACGACCTCTTTTACGCCCAACTCGGAGAGCATGTCGAGCTGATCTTTCATGAGGGCGATCAACGGGCTGACGACAATGGTTGTCCCCGGCAACAGCAGCGCAGGCAGCTGGTACGTCAGGCTCTTGCCTGCTCCGGTCGCCAAAATCGCCAGCGTGTCCTGACCGGCCAACACGCGCTTCACGACGTCTTCTTGGCCGGGCTGAAATGAATCGAAGCCGAACTTCTCACGAAGCGCAGCTCGCAGATCTAGAGCGACTTCTCCCGGATGAGCCATAAAAGAATGCAGCAAGTTGCTTCTCTCTATAGTGGAGAGGAAAAGAAGCAACGGGCTATTGCCATAGCAAGTATACCCGACGGGAGGCGCCGCGAAACGCGGAAAGGTATCATCTGGGCGTGTCGCTCTACCGGACGTGGCGGCCCCGCACTTTTGCCGACCTCGTCGGCCAAGAGGCTGTCGTCCGCACGCTGACGAGCGCGCTGCAGAGCGGCAAGCTGGCGCACGCGTACCTGTTTTCCGGCCCACGCGGTTCCGGGAAGACCTCGGCGGCGAAGATCCTGGCGCGCTGCATCGATTGCGTCAACGGCCCAACGCCGACTCCGGACAACGCCTGCGAAAACTGCCTGGCGATCATCGCCGGCACCGCTCTCGACGTCCAGGAAATCGATGCCGCCAGCAATCGCGGCATCGACGAGATTCGCGCGCTGCGGGACGCTGTAAAATTCGCGCCTTCGACGATGCGCATGAAAGTGTACATCATCGACGAGGCCCACATGCTGACCAAAGAAGGCGCCAACGCCTTTTTGAAAACGCTCGAAGAGCCGCCGCCGCACGTCGTCTTTATCTTGGCCACCACGGAACCCGAAAAGCTGCCCGCAACGATCCTCTCGCGTTGCCAACGGTACGCCTTCGCGCGCATCGCGATCCCCGTCATGATCGATCGCATGCGAACGATCGCTGCCGCCGAAAAAATGGAGGTTGACGACGATGCGCTGGCCGCCATTGCGTATCGCGCCGACGGTGGCCTTCGCGACGCGCTCACGATGCTTGAACAAGCGTGGGCATTCGCCGATGGGCGGATCACGACGCAGACCATCGACGTCGCCTTCGGCGCGACGGGACGCAACTATGCCGGCGCCCTGCTGGATTTCCTGATCGCCCAGGATGCCGGCGCCGTGCTGCGCACGATTGACGAGGCTTGCGATGCGGGGACGGATATGGCCGTGCTCATGCGCAGCCTTATCACCCAACTGCGCAACGTGCTCGTCGCCCGGATCGACCGCGAGCTGCTCTCGCGCGACGCCGCGCCTGATGACGTCGAGCAAGCCGCACAACGCGCGTCGCGCCTGAGCCAAGCGCAGATCGTGCGGGGCCTCCGGCTGCTGAGCGAAGCGCTCGCGACGGCGCGCGCCTCCGGCAATGCGCGGCTCGAACTGGAAACGGCATTGCTTCGGTACGTGCTCGCCGGCGAAGATCCGACGCTGGACGCGCTCGCGGCGCGCGTGAACGCATTGGAAGAAAATCGCCGCACGCAAGCAGCCCCAGCGGCGAGCCCGGCGCCAAAGGTCAGCGCGCAGACGCCTTCCGGAGCAGGCGTGACCATCGCGCGCGTGCGCGCTGCGTGGCAATCGATCCGCTCCCGCGTGGAAGGCAGCCGGCAGCCGCTGCGAACGCCGTTGTCCCGAGCGCAACCCGAAGCGATCATGGGCGACGAGTTGACGATCAAACTCCCGATCCCGACGATGGCCGAAACCCTACGCGACAATTCCGCGCTGATTGAATCCGCGATCGCCGAAGTTTTAGGAGCGAAGCTGCGCGTGAAGTTTACCGTCGACGGCGCCAAAGCCGGTGCCGGATCGCGCGCAAGCTCGTCGCAGAACGCGGCACCCATCGAGCCGCCGGACGATCCGGACGAACTGTTCTCTTACTTGAACGAAAAGATCAAATGAATGTGCACGCCGCAAGTGGGGGACCCGCAGTGAGGCTTCGACAGGCTCAGCCTGACACCGAAATTGTCATCCTGAGTAGCGTAGCGTATCGAAGGACGCGGGGGGCGCCCTTCGACAGGGCTCAGGACCAGCTTCGCCGGGCGGAGCGCCTGTTAAAATGAATCAAGCAAATCTCATGCGCCAGATGCAAAAGATGCAGCAAGAGATGACCAAGGCGCAGGACGAGCTGGCGAACACGGTGGTGACGGGAAGCGCTGCCGGCGGCGCCGTCACGATCGAGATCGGCTGCGACCATCGAGTGCGGGGCGTCTCGATTGCTCGGGAAGCGATCGATCCTGAAGACGCGCAGACGCTCGAAGACGTCGTAACCGCGGCACTCAACGATGCGCTGCGCAAGGTCGAAGAAACGATTCAAGCGCGCATGGGCAAGGTCACCGGCGGAATGCGTATTCCAGGCGTCAGTTAAATCCGGTGCCGATTCCAGGTTCCATCACCGGCCCCGTCCAGAGCCTTATCAACGAATTCAGCAAACTTCCGACGATCGGTCCAAAAACCGCGGCACGTCTCGTGTTCTATCTGCTCAACCGTCCGCGGAGCGAAGCGCAAGCGCTGGCCGAAGCCATCGTCGCGGTCAAAGACCGCGTGCGGCTCTGTTCGATCTGCTATTCGATCACGGAAGACGATCCGTGCGACATCTGTACCGACGAACGGCGCGATCTCAAGATGATCTGCGTTGTGGCCGATGCCAAGGACGTGTTCACGTTGGAACGGACGTTGGCGTACAAGGGCCGATACCACGTGCTCGGCGGCTTGATCTCGCCGATGGACGGCATTGGCCCAGCGCAGCTGCGCGTCAAAGAACTGGTGGACCGCGTCGGCGCCACGCAGCCGGACGAAATTATCATCGCGACCAATCCCAATGCCGAAGGTGAAGCAACGGCGCTCTATCTCTTGCGGTTATTGACGCCGCTGGGTGTTTCCGTGACGCGCTTGGCGTACGGCCTTCCTATTGGCGGCGACCTGGACTATGCCGATGAAGTTACGCTCACCCGCGCTATTGAAGGGCGGCGCGCTCTTTAGCGGCGTTCCGGCACAATCAGTTGCTCCATTGCCATGCGTTCCACGTTTCCTGTACGGGATTGGGCGAAAACCCGCTGACGTTCGTTCGAAGCGCCTCTTGCTGCCGCTGCCACCAGAAAAAAATGATGGGATTATCGCGCGCAATGAGTTGCTCGATTCGCGCGTACGCCGCTTTGCGAGTGGGCCGATCATAGTGCGTCAGCGCTTGATTCTGTAGCGCGTCCATCTCACGGTTGCAATAGCCGGCGGAATTGTAACCATTCGGAGGAACGTTGGCGCAGGTGAATTGCGAGGAGTTGTCCGGGTCCAATCCCGCATACCAGGGCCACAACGCTAGGTCGAATTTCGTGCCGTTGATGATGCCGCCCATACCTGCGGGGGCGTAGAGCAGATCGCCGGGATACGTCTTGATCTCGACCTGCACGCCGATATCCCGAAGCATGCCCTGCACCATCACGGCTTCACGCCGGTGCGTGACGTTTGCGGTGTCCGTAACCAGCGTCAGCTTTACCGGCGGTTGTATGCCGGCCGCCCTGAGCAGGGCGCGAGCTTTGCCGAGGTCGCGCGCCAGCGGCTTCAACGAAGCGTTCGACGCCCACATCCAGTCCGGGATGTCTTGGCTTGCGATCTTTTCCTGGCCGTATGTTAACGTGCGAACAAGCTCCGCCTTATCGATCGCATACGCGACCGCTTGCCGGAAGCGCGCATCGTTCATCGGTTTGCGGCGGAGATTGAGCGCCATGCCTTCGTAGCCGTTCATGCTTAGCAAGACCAAGCGAACACCAGGAAGCGCATGCAGCTCGGGATAGGTCGTGATCGACGCCTGGTACATGTAGTCGATCGCGCCCGTCCGAAGCAAATTGACGGCCGAATTTTCATTGGCGACCGTCAGCACTTCAATGCCGCGCAGCTTCGGCTTGCCCATGAAAAAGGCGCCGTTGGCACTCAAAACGATCCGGTCCCCGTGCAGCCAGCGCACGAATTTGAAAGGGCCGTCGGTCACGGTTGGACCGCTGTTGAACGGAACTTGATTGATCGACCGGTATTGCTGCAGAACGTGCGCGGGCAGAATATCGTAGGGTGAGTCGCTTTCGGCAAAAAACGTGTTGACGAAGGGCGCAAAAGGCCGCCGCAGGTGCACGACGGCGGTGCGTGCATCAGGGGTATCGACGCGGGTAATATCATCGTAGCCGTGATGCGAAACGACGTTGTTGTTGCGATTCATCACGGCCGCAAAGCTGAAGGCAACATCCTTGCTCGTTAGCGCGACGCCGTCCGACCAGCGGACGTTCGGTCTCAAATGATACGTGATCGTCAGTCCGTCCCGGCTGATGCCGCCGTTCTGCTGTGAGGGCACCGGTGAGACAAGCATCGGAACCTCGTGTCCGCTTGCATCTGCGGATATCAGCGGCTCGAACATCAACCGTTGGACGGAGGCATCGATGGTGCTCGAAGTCAGGATAGGGTTGAGCGTCTTCGGATCTTGCGGCACCGCCATGCGAAGCACGCCGTCGCCGGAGCTGCCCACTCGGCTTGTCGGTCCCGAACATGCAGCAACGGACGAAACCGTCATGCAGAGTGCCGCGACCGCACTGGCAAGAGGGAGTTTGCTCATTAACGCCCTGCCGTTCTCCGGCGGTCTTCTCCGTTGCTTCCCGAAGAGCGCAAAATGATCGTTTGGGACAATCACACCTGCCTGCCGCTGCGTCCGCACGATGAGCGATTCTTGCCGCTGTTAGAGCGCGCGCGAAAGAGTGGCGTGACGGTGGTCGGCGTCAACGTCGGGTTCGGCGAGCAAACGATCGAGCAGCACGTGCGGATGCTGGCGCATTTTCGCAATTGGATCGGGCAGCATTCCGACGAGTACCTGCCGGTTCGCATCGCCGGCGACGTTCTACGCGCGAAGGAGAGCGGGCGGCTCGGGGTCTTCTTCGATATTGAAGGCGCCGGCGCGATCGGCGACCAGCTCAGCTTGATCCGGCTGTACTACGATCTCGGCGTACGCTGGATGTCGATCGCCTACAATTTGAATAACGGCGTCGGCGGCGGATGCATGGACGACGATACTGGTTTGACGCCGTTCGGTGAGAAAGCCATTGAAGAAATGGCCCGTGTCGGCATGATTACATGCTGCTCGCATACCGGAGAGCGCACCGTTTTGGACGTCATCGAGCACGCCCGCAATCCCGTCATCTTTTCGCATTCCAATCCCCGCGTACTGTGGGACCATCCTCGTAACATCTCCGACGAAGCGATTCGCAGCTGCGCAGCTAAGGGCGGCGTCATCGGCCTGAACGGCGTCGGTCTCTTTCTGGGCGACAACGATGCCCGCAGCGAAACGGTTGCACAACACATCGACTACGTTGCTAGGCTCGCCGGCATCGATCACGTCGCAATCGGGTTAGATTACGTCTACGATACCGAAGAGCTGCTGGAGTATTTGCGATCGCGACCTGAGCTTTTTGGCAACGATGCGGTCAACGCAGCCGAGCAGAGCTGCGGTTTCGCCGCGCCGGAGCAGGTTCCGGAAATCATGGAATGCCTGCGGGCAATGGGGTACGCGCAAAGCGATCTTGCGAAGATCATGGGGCTCAATCTGCTTCGCATTGCTCGTACGGTTTGGAAATGAGGCTAGCAGCGCTGTAACTCAGCCCACGGCGGAAGACGCAACGTCGGCTGTAATAACGACTCTGTCGGGACGTCCTTTCTATATTTGTTGAATTTGTCCAGGTGGAACCAACGGTACGTGCGCGGATCCGGGTAAGCGGTCAAGCCGACAAACGGCCAGGCGTACTCATCAAGATAGAGCCAGCCGAGCAGTCGACCGGAGCCCTTTTCTACGATTTTTTGCACCGTTTGCGCGCTATGCGTCTGATCGAATTTACCTGAAGGCCCTTTTGAAAAGGCCGTCAACGTCTCCTGATAGGCCAGCGGCGAAGGTGCTGAAGGACAAAATGCTGCGCCCGACACCACAGCGGCTGCCAGAATCAATGCAGCAATAGTCATCGACTGTGTTTCGCTAAGGCGTGCGAGAGTGTCCTACGAGTGGAGCATCGTGGGCGCCCATTGCATGTTTGATGCCCTCCAACTGTTGTGAGTTGGAAACGACGAATACAGCCTCATCGCCGACGATCCAAACGTGCGCTTGCGCCAGCCGTGCTTGTTTAATGCGCGTCAAGGTATCGTTCGTTTCGAAGATGGCGATTCGCGGATCGTAACGCTCATTACGCTCCGATTTTCTTAGATGGAATGTTGCCGCCTCGCCGTTAGGAAATCGATAAGCCGCCGTATACGCACTCCCGCTTCCGGCCATGTAAAGGCTCACCAGTCTGATCCCATGATAGCCCTGGGGCAAGACGAGATGGAATTGGGCTTTCTTAGCAGCCTCCTCCGGAGTCACCGCGATGGCCGACTCAAATGTCGGCGTTCGTGAACCCAAATGCCAAGCTCGCAGCCTGCATCTCGATCCCTTTGCGTACGTGGATGCCCGGAAATAAGGCCGCGGCGGCAGCGATGCAGGGCACCGAGATGAAGGCCAGCGTGAATATCCAGTGCCGGCGCGCGGGGCGACGTTCATTTTCCCTTAGCGCAACAGTGCGTGCCCGAATCGCGGCAAAGTCAAATGGGGGCGCCGCGTCGCTCTCGACTGCCTGCACAATGAGCGCACCTAAAGAGTCGATCATGGCGTTACCTCATGGGCATTTTTGTAATCTGAGTAATCCGTAAGGAGCCGTTCCACTCGCGAGCGTGCTTGCGAGAGCCGAAACCGCACGGTGGGAGCCGCAATACCTAATGCACGCGCAATTTCTTTGCTGTTAAGGTCAGCGTAGTACCGCAAGACAAGCACTATGCGGAGGTGCACGGGTAGATTCAGCAGGGCCGAAGCTACGTCAAGGTTACGGGTCTCGAGCTGGACGGGGACGCTCGACAAGCTTTCGATAGGCTCATGTTTTTGCATCTTTCCGATTGCCATCGCCTCACGCGTTACGATGCGCCAGAACCACGCGCTGAAAGCCGACGTGGACTTTAGTGCTCCGATTGAGCGATAGACGATGGCGCATGCTTCTTGGGCTGCGTCCTGCGCCGCGTGCGGATCACGGAGCACTACGTTAGCGATCCGAAAGGCATGCGGCCAAGCGAGCTCGAGGACGCTTTCGACGCTTGCGGCATCGCCGCGTTGCGCCGCGGCGATCAGCTCGTCGGGAATGCTTAGTGGCATCGGCTCGCATTGTTGACTGAGCTTCACATGTAAGGGAGCTATGAGAAGGCGCGAAGTGTTGGACGGCCGCTAGATGCGCAGCATATCCTGGACTTTGACGGAGCCCGGAATGGCAACGTCGCAATACACGCCGAACACGTTATTGCGATGCGTCGCAATATACTCCAGAACTTCCGGTGCGGGCTTACCCGTTGGAATGTCGTAGGTCGGCGTCACGCAGCGCTTGATCGTGGAGCGAACCTGCAACGCCGCTTGGCCGGCTTCAATCGTGCGTCCAATCAGTTGTTCTTCGGTCCATTCAAACGACGCAGAAGCGACCGCATAGAAGTTCGGACGCCAGCGGAGGGGATCGAGCGGCATGCCAAGCGCGCTTGCGATTTCGGCGATCCAGCGATCGAAAACCAGTGAGATCGGTGCGTCGTCAAAATAGGGGTACGCGCCGGCCACGCGATCCTGCACGCTGACGCCGCGCTCTCGCGCAATTCTTGACGCGTCGCCCGAGTGCGAAACGGTGTGCAGCAAGTTGTTCTCTTTGCCGCGATACGTTTTCCCGATGCGTGCGTGTCCCGACTCCACGAAGAGCGCGCGATGCCGGTCCCCTGGTATGCCATGCTGCTCTAAAGCCGCTTGCGAAAGCGCTTCGGCGGCGAGGCTTTTGATCGGATATCGCCAGATCGCAGCGATGCGGCCGAGCTCGACCATTGGATGAACATACCATAGGAAGCGCGCCGCTCCCTTAGGAACTAAAAATGATGGGCGACGCGCTTCCCTCGCCATCGTCCTCCGCGACGACAGTTTCAGAGCTGCTTGCGCGCGTCTTCCAAGTCTGCGGTCAGCGCTTTGCGCTCTTTTACGAGATTGCTTTCTGGGCCATGCTGCCGAGCGCGATCGCGAACATCATCGCGTTGCATTGGCTCGCGAACGCGCTGCAGGGCTGGAGCGATTTTCCCCACTCGTTAACGCCTGCTCATCCTTTTGCGCTGCCGGCAGCATTTTGGGAAGCTCTCGGTGCGACGGTCCTGCTGCAGTGGCTCCTGGTGCCGTTTGCCTGGAGCGCGATCACCCATGCCGTCGGCAATCTTTCCGGGCAGCAACGCTTGACGTGGCTGCAGTGCTATGCCGCTGTCACCCCACGTGCCTGGACCGTCGTAGCGGTTATTGTCTTGGAGGCTTGTATAGCGATCGCGACGATCTGCATCATTTCCGTGGCCATGACGCTCGCCGCCGTCGCGACCACGGTGGCGTTGCTTCCCAAACAGGCGGCACCGTCGGCGATTGTCGCGCCGGTGATCATCGTCACGGCCATCGATCTCGTCGTCGTGGGCTTTGCCGGCGCATTGCTTTTGTTTGCGGCTCAATTTGGCTATTTTGCCGCAACCATCGAACGCGAGTCCGCCGCTCAAAGCGTGCTGAGCGGGTTCGCCCGAGTGTTTAATCGCCCTGGATTCGGCCGCGCGGTTCTCATGGCGGTCGCCGTATTGGCTTTTTATGCCGTTTTCTTCGTTTTCGGAGTGGTCTGCGGGGTGCTGATCGCCGCGTGGACGAGAACGCCGGTCGTCAGCGCCGTCATAGGGCTCTTTTTGCAGCCGATCCTGAGCGCATTTATCGGCGCCTTAGGCGCCGTCTACTATTTCGACGTTCGTGGACACCGCGAATCCGTTACGAACGCTGGATGAACTTCCGAAAGAAATCGCGGGCAAAGTGCAGCGCTTCGGTTTTGGTGCCTTCGTAGATCGATCGAGCTTCGGACGAGCTCATGTGCCGGCCATGCTCGTGAAAGAATGCAACGCCCTCTCCGACGACAATCGTTCCCGCGTAGGCGATCGCGCCTTTAATCGGGATGCCGGCGACCGGAATAAAGCCCGCCAGTTCGCGTGCCAACATGCGCCAGCCGAATCCCCCGCCGACGACGGGCAACAACTGCCACATGCGCTGCACGTCGGGATCTTGACCGTACGCCGCGCCGATGCGAAGCAACAGCATCATTTGAATTCCCGTGATCGCCACCATGTCGCCGGCGGAAGCGACGGCCCCTAGCACGATGCCCAAAACGGGAATGTGGTCAACGACGGCGCTGGCAAGTGCGATCTTCAAGGCGCTGTTTGCCGCGTCGCGCGTCAGCTTCGCCGCTACGGCTTCGCGCAGCGGAGGAAAACAACGCGCCACCGCGATCTCAACGCCTTTGCATCGGTCGACCAGATGCGGCAACAGCCGGCCGCGCATCGGTTCCTTCCCGATCGCGCTCACCGCATACTCGGCATAATCGCCCGGCGCTGGGGGACCGGAAGGACCGCCATCGCTCTCGCCGACCGTGATGGCGAATATCGGTAATTTCATGGAACGCAGCGGCGCCATCGTGGCGTCCGAAACGTCGCCTCTGCGCCCCAAAAACAATATCGCACGCGAATCGCGCGCGACCTTCGGCATCATCTGGCCTGATGAGAGGGTTTCCAAGCACGATGCCGCCTCGGGCGGCACGACGCCGTCGTGGCCCGAAAGCAAGAAGGCGCGCATTGAAGCGATCAGTGCGGGGTCGCCGCACAGATAAAAACGGAACGGCTTGCGGACGTTGGCCGCAACGGATTTTACGTCGACCCCTCTGCGGGCCATACGGAAGAGCTCGGCGCTCGTTGCGGCCATCTTTTACTCGTTTCTTACCCTTGCGGGTGAGCTTCTTTCGCCGGGTCGTCGGTGTAATCGAGATACACGAGACCGAGCAGAATCTCCAACGCCTCGGCGTGCATCCCGTGAACGTTGGCAACGTCGATGATGCTGCGATGCGTTTCATGGGCTTCTTTAATGAGCGCCTGCGGCGTCGATTTAACGTCGGCAGCGATGATCGAAGCGGCGGTCAGCTCGCCCGGCGTGACGTTATCGTGCAGCATCGTGATGTAGTCGATATCGTCCACGTTCCAGCGCGTGTTGATCGCTTTTTGCAGTGTCGCGTACCGCTGCGGCGACGTGCCGAGGCCGAGCAACGTGATGCGAGCGGCAATTTGGCGCGAACGGGCGGTGTTGTAGAGCTGCGCCGCCTGCGAAGCCGAGACCGCGGCTTGCCCCAGCGACTGACGTGCCTTCGTCATGTATGGCACGAGCGATTCATAGTCCATCTGCCCGATGTCGCCAAAGGCGTTGATTTGCACTTGCTGCAGCCGTTTGAGGAAGGCATCCAAGTCCGCCAAGCCGCTGTCAAGTTGCATCGCCGCAGCGCGTCCAGCGTCCACCGAGCGCACCATGTCGCCGTCAGCCGCGGAAATTTCCGAAAGCATCTCCGGATAGGACGGCAAAAGGGCCAGCGAACCGGACGGAATCGGCGTCATGTTGAGCGGCGCTTGCATTTCGTTCAGGATATCGCTGTTTTCTTTGAGCAAGCCGGTCGGTTTGCCGGTCTTTTGATCCGCTGAGCCGACGTCGTTGATGACGGTGTTCGCGTTGTCGATGGCGCTGTTGACCGAGCGCGCCATGCCGTTGAGCGTGCGCTCCACGGCTTCGATGCGCGAACCTGGCCGCACGGTGATTCGGCTGAAGTCCGGCAACTCGTATCCGATGGTGTCCAAGCGCGCTTGTAACGATTTGAGTTGGCTGCGGCCCTCGTCGTGACGGGAGCCGACTTGCGCGACGGCCTGCGCCTGCACGGCTTGCGCTTGCGCGATGCGCGAACGAAGTTCGAGCGGATTCGTATGCGTGAGCGAAATGCGGTGCACTTCCATCGCCCGCAATGCAGCGATGCGCGCCTGAGCGGCCGCTTTGACGGCGGGCGAGCCGGTCTGCGCGAGTTCGCCGAGCGTCTGTGCGCTCTTGCTCGTCAAACCTAGCGCGAGTCTGCGCCTGGCCGAGTCCGAGCAGCGCTTGCTGATTGGCCGGGTCCTTTTTGAGGATTTGGTTGTATTCGAGCGCCGCAATGTTGTAGCGCGCTTCATCCAAGTCGTGGTTGGCCCACACCAAACGCTCGGCCGACGTGGTCTTCGTCGGGTCAAGTTCGGGATAGCCTAGCAAGTGCGAGATGCGGGCCGACTCGCCGGGGTGGTCCTGGAAATACTTGGTGACCAGATCGTTGTGCTCGCCTTCCAGCGCAGCCAGGTGCTGCAGCATGGTCAGCATCGCTTGCGGATCGTAACCCGCGCGCGACATCAAGAGCAGCCCGTACTGGTCCGCCTGCAATTCGTTTCCGCGCTCCATCTTCGCCAACGCTCCGGCCTGCAGTATGTTGCCGAAGTTATAGATGAACGGCGAGAAAAGCGACGCGATGCCGAGCAGCAGATTGAGCAGCTGCGATTTCGTCTGCATCGTGACGACGTGCCGGCGCTCGATGTGGCCCGTTTCGTGGCCGATGACGCCGGCCAGTTCGTCGTCGGACTGCACGAAATCGAGCAGCGCCTCGTTGACGTAGACGTAGCCGCCCAAGGTGGAAAAGGCATTGATATCGCTCTCGTCAGCGATGATCTTGATGTTGTACGGCACATCTTTGCGCGCCGTTTCCGCCCACAGTTTCTCCGACACGCTCTGCACCCAGCGGATCAGCAAGGGGTCGGTTTCGATCACGCTCCCTTCCACGATCTGCTGATCGTACTGACGCCCGATCGCGATTTCGGACTGCGTGGAAAGCGCCAGCGCCGGCGCCGGAACGAGCGCGGCCAGCAAAGAGACGATGACGGCCAAAGGAATGATGCGTCGAATCATGGCGATGCTTTAAACCTCTACCTGGGCTGGGGGCGGCGTGTTACGAAGGCTTTTGCTCCAAGGAACGCTCGCGAAGGGGCCGCCGTTACTTCAGCCGCTCTGTGGATAAGGCTGAACAACTTGTGGGGCGATTGTGGAAAACGCAAGGGCGCCGGCATGGCGGTGCGAACGCCGTGGACACCAAATGGCGGTGCTGCGCGGGAAAGGCTTGGGGCTCGAAGTGGCGTTTGGCGGGCGCGATTTCGATGACGTTTTTACCGAACTCCAAGGGAAGCTCGAAGAGCGCTACGGTTTCTATGCCGGCACGACGGCCACCGCTGCGCTCGGCCGCTCGAGCCTCTCCGAGGAGCAGCTCGTGCGCCTGCGCGACCTCTTGCGCGATCACGGGATCGAACTCGGGGCTCTCAGCGGCGACCTGGAGTTAGAACCGCTGGCGGCGCAGCACGGGTTGCGGTTCTCGCCATGGCAGCCGCGCGATCTTTCGAAAGGCGCTCGGTCGCTGGCTGCGGACTTTGCCGGCGCACGCGCCGAAATAGCGCGCCGACGCGCACAGGGCCAGACCAGCGTCCGCAGAGTCCCATTTGAAACGCCGGCACCGGCCGCGCCAAGCAACGGCGCAGTACCTGAAGGGCAAGCACTGTACCATCACGGCACTTTGCGTGGCGGTCAAGCGCTCGAGCATGCCGGCAACATCATCGTTGTCGGCGACGTCAATCCGGGCGCCGAACTAGTTGCGGGCGGCGACATCCTGGTGTTCGGAACGCTTCGCGGAGTAGCCCACGCGGGCGCCCAGGGCGATGCGAGCGCACGCATCTACGCGCTGGAACTCATCCCGACGCAGCTGCGCATTGCGGCAATGATTGCGGCCGCAGACGCGGGCGAACGCGCAAGCGCGGCGAAAGTTCCCGAGGCCGCATTTATATCCGGCGGGCGCATCGTTATCGTCCCTCACGATCGCATTGAACTGTTTCTCGGGGAGGCAAAACACTGACGGCTCGCAAGATCGTTTTGACGTCGGGCAAAGGCGGCGTCGGCAAAACGACGACGACGGCAAATCTGGGTGCGGCGCTCTGCCAGCTTGGGCGTCGCGTCATTCTCGTGGACGCGGACATCGGCTTGCGCAATCTGGACCTCGTGCTTGGCCTGGAGAAGCGCATCGTCTTTGATTTGGTAGAAGTCGTCGAAGGGCGCTGCCAATTGCGCCAAGCGCTGATCAAGGACAAGCGATTCGACTCGCTCTGGATCGTTGCAGCCGCGCAGACGCGCGACAAGGACGCCGTTACCGAAGAGCAGATGACCAACCTCGTCAACGAGCTTGCCGAAATGTGCGACTACGTCTTGATCGATTGCCCGGCGGGGATCGAAGGCGGCTTCCGCAACGCGATCGCGGGGGCCGACGAAGCGATCGTCGTGACGACTCCCGAAGTAAGCGCGATTCGCGACGCCGATCGCGTCATCGGCAAACTTGCGCCCCGTCGCGTGCCCGTGCGCATCATCGTGAATCGGGTCAGGCCGGAGATGGTCCGAAGCGGCGACATGCTTTCCGTCGACGACGTGTGCGAGATTCTCTCGGCGGAGCTGCTCGGCATCGTTCCCGACGACGAAGACGTGATCGACATGACGAACAAGGGGCAGCCCCTTGCGCTCGGCGACGCCGGTCGATTGCGCTCAATTTACGAGAAGATTGCACGGCGCCTAGAGGGCGAACTGCTTCCGTTTACGCCGCTTGAAACGCCGAGGTTGCTGGACCGTATCTTCGGCGCCCTGAAAGTAGGTTGAGATAGCGATGCGCATGGAGATGGCGGCAGCGCAAGAAGCCCCCGCAACGCGACTCGGCCGCGCGATCGTGCTGACGTCGGGCAAAGGCGGCGTCGGCAAAACGACGACGGCGGCGAATCTCGGAACCGCCCTGGCGCTGCGCGGAGCGCGCGTCGCACTGGTCGATGCGGACGTGGGCTTGCGCAATCTCGACATCGTTCTGGGCCTGGAAAGCCGCGTCAGACATCACGTCCTCGACGTGTTGGAAGGCAAAGTGACGCTCGACGATGCGCTGGTGCCGGACAAGTATTCGCCCTCGATGTGGCTGCTCGCCGCCGCGCAAACGCGCGAGAAGGACGAAGTTGAAACGCAAAAGATGCTCGCGTTGGTCACGCAGCTTCGGGAGCGATTCGACTACGTGCTGATCGACTGTCCGGCGGGAATCGAAAAGGGATTTCGTAATGCCGTCGCGGGCGCGAGCGAAGCGATCGTCGTCTGCACGCCCGAGGTTTCCGCCGTGCGGGACGTCGATCGCGTCGTCGGGCTGTTGGGCAATCAGCTTCGCCCGCAGTTGATCGTGAACCGCGTTCGCCCGCATCTGGTGAAAAAGGGCAAGATGCTGTCCGTCGACGACGTCAACGGCATCCTGCGGCTCCCGTTGCTAGGCGTTATCGCGGACGAACCCGACGTTATCGTCTCCACGAACAAGGGAGAGCCGATCGCCTTGCGGGCGGATTCCAAAACCGCTGCTGCCTTTCGCGCCATCGCGGCGAAGGTCGCCGGTGAGGATGTGGCCGCACCGATGGTCGAGTATAAGCCGGGTTTCATGGAGCGCTTGGGATCAATGTTCGGAGCGCGGAAGTAGACGATGATCGAGTTCTTCATTCGCCTTTTCGCACGTCACGGTTCCGGCGCAACGGCAAAAGAGCGCTTGCAGCTGGTGCTCATGTCGGATCACCTATCGCTTGCGCCCGACATAGTCGAGAAGATGAAGCGCGATCTCGTCGACGTCATCTCGCGCTACGTCGAAGTCGATCGCGAGCGCATCGACGTGCATTTTGAGCATCAAGAAAAGACGCTCGCGATGCTGGCGAACATCCCGATCGTTTCCGTAAACCGCAACGGAAGCGCTCAGGCGGAGCAACCTCCGCAAGCGCCGGTTCCCCCGCAAGCAACGGCTCCGCCGCAAGCGGAATCTGCGCAGCAAGCGGAATCCGTGCCGCAAACGGAAGCCAAGCCGCGGCCGAAGCGCAAGCGTAGGAGCCGGGCGCGCAAGGATCCGGCGGCCTCATCGGCAGGAGCTTCTGTCACCACGTAGGTCGCCATGGCGACGCTGACGCTCGCATACGAAACCCGCAGACAGCTGCGCGCGATCAATTGGCCGCTCGCGGCTGCCGCCGTGTTGCTGACGGTGCTCGGCATCGTGGTGGTTCAGTCCGCGGGCCTTCACACGGCTGACGCGACGGCAGAATACCGCAAACAAATCGTCTACGCGATCGTCGGCATCGGCGTGATGATCGCCTGCGCGCGCATCGATTATCGAAGTTGGCAACGGTGGGCGCCCGCACTCTACGTCGTTGAAGTGTTGCTTCTCGCGTTCATTTTACGCGGCGGCCACAGCTCGCACGGCGCGCAACGCTGGATTTCGCTCGGCCCGCTGGGCACGTTTCAGCCCTCCGAACCGGCGAAGTTGATCATCGCGATCGCTTTGTCGTGGGTGATGTGCAAACAAGAGTACAAACGCTTACGCGAATTATGGCTGCCGCTGCTCGCGGTAGCGATTCCCGCAGCGCTCGTCATCAAGCAGCCCGATCTGGGCACGGCGCTGGTCTTCGTGGCAATCCTCTCGGCGCAACTGTTCTTCGGCTTGCCGCGTACCGCGCACGTTGCCGCGTATGCTTGCGGACTTGCCGCAGCGGCCGCTTTAGCCATCGGCACGAAATACGTGCTCAAGCCCTTTCAAAAAGCGCGTCTGCTCGTGTTCTTGAATCCCAGAGCCGATCCGCAAGGCGCGGGATACAATCTCAACCAGTCCAAGATCGCGGTCGGCAACGGCGGTTGGCTCGGGCGCGGCTTGCACCACGGAACTCAAACGCAGTTGAACTTCGTCCCGGAACACTCCACCGATTTCATCTTTACGGTCGTGGGCGAAGAACTGGGCTTTCTGGGCGCGGCGGCGTTGCTGGCGCTCTACGGCGTTCTCTTGACGGGCGCGCTGCAAGCGATGCTGACCGTACGGGATCGTTTCGGTTTTTTGCTAGGCGCCGGCATCGTCGCTATGCTGGCTTTCCACATCATCGTGAATATCGGGATGACGATCGGCATCATGCCGATCACGGGCATTCCGCTGCCGTTTCTCTCCTACGGCGGTTCCGCGATGTTAACGGACTATGCTGCCCTGGGCGTCTTAATGAACATGTACGCGCAAAAGGATCGCGGTGTGTTAGGAAACGCCTGATGCGATTCGATATCCTGGAAACGCGCGACGGCGTTCAAACGGCGACGATGGTGCTGGAAGCCGGTGAAGCGAGCGGTCCAAAATGCAATGAGCATCCCCGTAGCGCGCAGATCCTTTACCTTGCCTCCGGCGAGCTTCAAGCAGAAATCGGCGAGCGGACCTTTAGAATTCGCGCGGGGGAAAGTGCAATCGTGCCGCGCGAGGCGCCACACCGGTTCACGAATCGCGCAAGCGAACCAGCTCTAACGTTCAACGTCTACGTCCCACCCGCATATTAAAAAGCGCAGACCGATCATCGCGGCTACCGCGAACATCGTCGGGCTCGAAGGGGACGCGCCGGAAACCTTGAAGAAGAAACTTCATGGCAGCGGCCTTTACGCTATGAGGCTGCGCCGGTAAAGAATTGTAAAACAGCGCGCGAAACCCGGCGCGGGTGCCCGCTCGATGATGTCGCAGGAGCCGGTAAGGCGGATGCGCGTGTTGTCGCGGAGGCGTCCAAGAGCGATGGGAGGCGCGACGCAGCAAAGGCAAAGGTAGCTTCTTGTCAACCGAGATCCTGATCTCGAGCGACCCCTGGGAAAACCGGGTCGCCATCCTGGAGGATGGCTCGCTCGCCGAGATTTACGTCGAACGCGAAGAGCGCGTCATCGGCTCCATCTTCAAAGGTAAAGTGCAAAATGTGCTCCCCGGCATGGGAGCGAGTTTCGTCGACATCGGCTTGGGCCGCAACGCGTTTCTCTACGTCGACGACATCAACAAAACGCCGCTGAACATCGGCGACGTAGAGATCACGCAAGGCCGCAGCGGTTGGACGATCGGCGAAAAAGTGAATCGCGGCGACGACGTGCTGGTGCAAATCGTCAAGGAACCTCGCGGGCTCAAAGGAGCCCGCATCAGCACCAATATCTCGCTGCCCGGCCGCTATCTGATCTTGATGCCGACCGGCAAGTACAGCGGCGTTTCGCGCAAGATCGAATCCGCCGAAGAGCGCAATCGCCTCAAGTCCGTGATGAAACGCATCCGGCCCGAAGGGATGGCCACCGTCGTACGCACCGCCGCCGGCGGCGTCAGCGAAGCTGAACTCATCGCCGACCTCGGCGTCCTCATTCGCATGTGGCACGGAATTCTGGAAAGCTACAAGCGTGCGGCCGCGCCCGCATTGTTGCACAAGGATATGAACCTGGTGTACAAGGCCGCGCGTGACTTCATCACGGCGGACGTCGATCGCGTGCTGATCGACAATGAGGAGGAGTACAAGAAGGTTTCCAGCTTCTTGCAGCTTCTGGGCCCGCAGTATTTGGACCGGATCGAATACTATAATGCGGGGCGCTCGCTCTTTAAGGATCACGGCATCGACGAAGAGCTGCAGAAGCTCATGAAGCCGAAGATCGGTTTGCCGTCCGGCGGTTCCATCGTCATTGAGACGACCGAAGCGCTGACCGTCGTGGACGTCAACTCGGGCAAGTTTACCGGCGGGCGAAACCTCGAAGATACGATCGTCAAGACCAACGTGGAAGCGGCCGCGGAGATCGCGCGCCAAGTGCGGTTGCGCGATATCGGCGGCATCGTGGTCTGCGACTTCATCGATATGAGTTCGGAGGCCGCGCGCAACAAAGTCGTGCAGATGCTGGAAACCGGCCTGCGCCGCGATCGGACTCGAGCGACGATTCAGTCGTTCAGCAACCTCGGTCTCTTGGAATTCACGCGCAAGCGGGTCGGCAAGGACCTCGGATCGCAACTGCGAGGTTCTTGTCCCACGTGCTCGGGCCTCGGGACGGTGCTTTCCGCCCAGTCCGTCGCGATCGACGCGCTACGGCGAATTCGCTTGCAGCCGCACGTCGACAGCCAATCCATTCTGGTCGAGGCGGCGCCGACGGTGGCGGCGCAACTCGAGTTTTGGTACGAAGACGAGTGCCGCTCCCTCAAAGAGCAGCTGCACGCGCCGATTCACGTTCGCGTCGATCCGCTTCTGCATCCTGAAAAGATCCGCGTGCGCAACGTCGCGGCGGTTTCCGCTGACGGCGTGCTGCGCGTGGGCGACGAGCACGAAGTGGAACTCTTGACGGGCCGTCTGCCCAACGCCACTTCAGCCGCAGCCGTCATCGGCGGCCGCATCATCGAGGTGGAAAACGCGGCGGGTATGGCAGGTCAGACCGCACGCATCAGAATGCTCGACGTTGAGGACGACTCTGCGCTGGCCGAGTTGACCGCCGCCGGAGAAAAACGCCGGCGCCGCCGTCGCGGCCGCCGCGACGTCACCGCCGCCGAGCAGACCGCGCAGTTGCGCGCGCTGGCCCAAGAAGCAGCGACGCAATCGCAAGCTCGGCCGCCAATCGGCATTACGACCCTGACCGAGGAAGAAGAGCGCGAAGATAAAGCAGCCGCCGCTGAAGTTCGCGGCGAGCGCGCACCCGAGGCGATCGTCATCGGACAAAGCGAGGCCGCCGAGGAGCAAACGCACCGGCGCCGGCGGCGGCGCCGCCGCCGAGGCGGCCGCGGGCATGCCGAAGATGCTGTGGCCGGACGCGAAGCCGCGGGAATCCCCATGCACAGTATCGAGGCGCAAGCAGATACGGTCGAGCCGGCCGAAACGACCGAGGCCGAACCGGCGCGCCGCAGGCGCAGGCGTCGCCGGCGACGTCGCGGACGCGGCGGTATCGGTGTCGAGGGAGCGCCCTCTATGCCCGAGCGCCACATTTTCAGAGTCGGCGCCAATGGAGCCGCGCAGCCGACGGGTGAAACGGCACCTCCCGAGCCGGGCCGGGCGCTCGCACCGATCAGCGATGCGGTGCTTCCGCCGGCGGTCGAACCGCCGCCTGCGCACTTGACCGCGCCGCCCGAAGAGGTCAAAGCGACCAAGCCGGCGCGGCGGCGCCGTACAAAAACCGCCGCACCTGTGCGCGGAGGGGAATTGGAAGCTTCTCGCACGGCGGCGCTGCCGTCAGGCGATGCGCCGAAACGCACCAGGCGAACTGCCGCCGCGGCAGAAGCGCAAGCCGCCGATCAAGAGGCGAAGCCGAAGCGTACGCGAGCGCGTAAAACGACCGCGACGCGGAAAACCGCCGCACGCAAGACGTCGCGAAAAAAGAGCTAGCGCTAGGGCGAAGGCTGCAGCCGGGCGATCTTATCGCCTAGGATCGCCAGCGCCCGCTGCAGCTGAATGTCGTGCGGCGGATCACCGTACCGAGGGCTCTTGTTTTCGTTCACGACGACGTCAGGCATGATGCCCATGTGGTTGATGTCGCGATTGTGCGGCGTCAGATAACGCGCGTCGGTAATCTTGATCGCCGAGCCGTCGGGCAGCGCAAAGATTTCTTGCACGACGCCTTTGCCGAAAGTGCGCGTTCCGACGATCGTTCCGACGCCGCTGTCTTGAATGGCGCCCGAAGTGATCTCCGAAGCCGAAGCGGTGTGCCCGTTGACCAGTACTGCCAGCGGCAGCGGAGGAATCGCAATGTTCTCCGCTTCGTACGTGGTCACGTTCGACGCGCGCGATTCGACAGAAACGATCGGTCCGTTTGCAATAAATTTGGAACTGACGTCGATCGCCGCTTCCAAATACCCGCCGCCGTTATCGCGCAGATCCAGAACGATGGCGCGCGCGCCCTCTTGCTGCAATCGATCGAGCGCGGCCGTCAATTCGCTTCCGGTGTCCCGGCCGAACACGGTTAGCTCGACGTACCCGATTTTGCCGGGAAGCATCTTTTGATAGACGGATAGCTCGTGAATTTGCGCGCGCGTAATGGAAATTGGAGCGGGCAGCAGCGTTCCGTTGCGCACGATCGTCAGTTGCACGCGCGTGCCCGCCTTGCCGCGCAGTTTTCCGGAAGCCGCCTGCAGCGACAAACCCTTGGTCGTCGCACCGTCGATCGCCGTGATGACGTCGTTTTCCTGAACGCCCGCCTTGTCCGCCGGGCCGTCGGGCACCACGTTGCTCACGTCGATGTATTTGGTTTGATCGTCCTGCGAGATCACGATGCCGGTGCCCGCGAACGATCCGCCGTCCAGGCCTTGGTTCAGCGCAGCGTATTCTTTGGGCGTCATGAATACCGTGTAGCGATCGTGGACTGAGTTCATCATGCCGGCGATCGCCGCATAGGCGAGCATGTGGCTGCTGATCTTGCCGTGCGCGACGCGTGCCGCAACGTCCACCTCATGACCGACCGCCTGCGCCGTCTTCCCCTCGTTGTCGCTGGCAAAGACGGGCGGAAGCGCCGTGCCGATTCCGGCAGTGCGAAGCCGCTGCGCCATCTCGCTGCGCGCGCCGTCCGCGATGGCCTGCGGATCGGTCTTTCGATAGAATTCGGAGCGCAGTTTTTCGTAGCTGTAACGGATCTCCGTCGCATCGAGCGGCGAGATGCCTGCTGCGGCGGCGGAGGATGAGAAGAGTTGCGTAGCGCCGGCCATCAAAATGGCCATGCACGAGAGGGCGATGAGTCGCGTCATATATTCCTTAACGGCGGACGCGCGCCAAAAATGCCTTCGCGGCTTGTAATTGTTTGTCGCGCGGAGTGTCGATCAATGCGAGGTCGGCGCTTTGGTCCACGTGGATGTCTGGCTGGATGCCTTTGTGCTGGATGTCGCGCCCGGCGCGCGTCAGATAGCGCTGCGTCGTGATCTTCAGCGCTCCGCCGTTGGGCATCTGGAAGATCCCCTGGACGACGCCCTTGCCGAACGTCCGCGTGCCGATGAGGGTGGCGGCCTTGTCATCCTGCAAGGCGCCGGCCGTGATTTCCGAAGCGCTCGCCGTAAGCCCGTTCACCAGCACGACCGCCGGCGACAGGTCCCCAATGGCGTCGCCGGTGGCATACTGCGTATCCTTATTTCCGCGACGGTCCACTTCGGTCACGATCGCGCCGCTCGGGATGAAATAGCTCGAAATGCGAACGGCCGCGTCGAGCAGGCCGCCGCCATTGTCGCGAAGATCGATGATGTATCCCCTGGCTCCGTGGGCCTTGCCGTCGGATAAAGCGCGGCGCATTTCGTCTGCGGAGGTTTCGCCGAACTCGGCTAAGCGGATGTAGCTGTAACCGTTTTCCATCTTCGCGTGCACGGTGGGAACGTGGATGATCTCCCGTACGATCGAGTAGTGGCGGACGCCCTTCCCTTTGTACGGATGCGTCGTAATCGAAACGGTCGTACCTTCAGTTCCGCGGATCAGATGCTCGATGCGGTCGAGCGTCATGCCCCGAACGGCGTGTCCGTCCACGCTTTCGATCACTTCGTTGACCCGCATGCCGGCGCGGGCGGCCGGCAAACCTTCTATCGGCTGCAAGATCACATCGCCGCGCAGCGGGAAAATCAACACGCCGATTCCGCCGAAATTTCCTCCGGACAGCGACTCGTTGAGCGAGCGAATCTCCTGCGGCGTCATATAGACGGAATACGGATCGCGAAGCGCGGCCATCATGCCGTCGAGCGCGGCTTCCGTCACGGTGCTTTTGTCGCCCAGGCGGGCGCCGTAATGCGTTTCCACGTACGCCAGCTGTTGATCCAGCGCTCTCAGATCGGCGTTCGGTTCGCCGGTGGCTTGCGTCGCGGGGATGGACCCGTCGATGTGATGCGTCTTTAGGTAATTGAGCAGACCGTGGCGCTCGCCCACAACCAGGGCGGTGGTATCGACGGGCTTGTAATACACGCGGCGGACTTGTTTGTACGCCAGATCGACCAGATCGTCAGACGTGTGTCCGCCGAAAAAGTGCAAGTCCACGGGCGCCAGCTGCGCCGCGCTGACATCGTAGCGCGCCTGCGAGCCGATGAGCCCGCTGCGGTAGCCGATGAATAATGCGCCCGCCAAGACGACGAGCGCGACGATCGCTGCAGCGATCAAAGGACGGATCATGTACGCGACTTCATACCCAGAAGGAAAACATCAGGTTGCGGTGGTGGGGCGCGGTTAGTGCAGGTAGGCCGCCGGATCGACCGGCTTGCCCGATATCCTGACCTCGAAGTGCAAATGGGGGCCGGTCGAAGCGCCGGTCGAACCGACCGCGCCGATTGCCTGTCCCCTTTGCACTTGTTGTCCGGCGGACACGAAAATTTGCGAGAGGTGGCCGTACCCGGTCGCCATCCCGCCGCCGTGATCGATCAAGACGTAATTGCCGTAACCGCCGTACCATCCCGCCGAGATCACCGTGCCCGCGGCCGCCGCCGTGACGGGGGTGCCGGTGGATGCGGCGATATCCAAACCTTGGTGGAATTCCATTCCGCCGCCGAAGGGGTTTGGACGCGGTCCGAATGGCGAGGTGATCGTTCCCGTAACGGGCCAGCCGAGAACCCCGGGCGCTCCTGTCCCCGGCGCAGACGGGCCGGTGACGCCTGCGGCCCGGCGCGCGGCTTCGCGTTGCGCTTCGATCTCTTGCTGGCGCTGCACGATCATGCGCTCGAGCTCGGCTTCCTCCGCGGCCGACAGATCTTCCATCTCCGCGACCTCGCCCGCAATGTGCTGCCGCTGCGCGGAAGCTGCCGCGACCAAATTCTGGCGTTCGTCCGCCAAGGTCGCCAATTGGTTGCGCGACCGTTGCTCCTCTAACGCCTGCTGCTGCAGTTGAACCTGTACGGCTTCGAGGGCTGACTGCATCGCCGCCACCCGACGTTCCGCCGCTTTACGAACGCGAACGGCTTGCTGATTGGCGGCGATCAACAGCCGCAAATCTTGCCAGCGTTCCACGAAGTCGCTAAACGATTTTGAAGCCAGCAGGACGCTGACGTAGCCCAGATCGCCATGCTCGTAGACGTCGACGAGACGCCGCTTGAGCAGATCGTCGTGCAGTTTGAGCGTTTTGCGCGCGGCCTGAAGTTGGACCGTGTTCCAGGCCAGTTTCTGCTGCGTGCTCGCCTGTTGCGTGGCGAGATCGTCCAGATGTGCGTTGACGCTGCCGATCGCCGCATTCGTCCGCGCCAATTGCTGCTGCAGGTTGCCGACCCGAATCGTCGCGGTGTGCAGTTGTCCGCGCTTGGCTTCCAGCTGCTGGTGCAGCGCGCGCGTTTTCTCGCGTTGCGCTTCAATCTGCGAAGCGATATCGGAAGGCAGGGCCACGGCAGGAACCATCGCAAGGCCCAGCACCAGCGCAACGGATCGGCGGATCACTGCCGGCGCTTGTCCTTCACGTAAACGGATCCGCCGATCGATTTGGCATACCGTTTGAGCTCCGCCGCGATTTGGCCGATTTGCGCGTAGTTCGTCAGCTCGCGCTGCTGGTTCGAAACGATCGCGACGGATAGCGACATGAGCGGAAAGCGATTGAAGTTGCCCTGCCGATCGGCCGTTTCGATGTAGCCGCGGCGGCGATCTTCTTCTGTGTAGAGCACGCGGATCTCGCGTTCGAGTCCGTCGATGATTTCGCGGGCAATGCGTTCCGATCGATCGGGCATCGCGACGATCAAGAAATCGTCGCCGCCGATATGCCCGACGAAATCCTCCCCCGTGCCGCGGCGGCGAACCACGTCCTCGCAGGTTCGGGCGAGCAGCCGGATCGCTTCATCGCCTCGCCCGAAGCCGTAGACGTCGTTGAATGCTTTGAAATTGTCTAAATCGAGGTAGAGAACGGCGAACGGCTCCCCTGCGTCGATGCGCCGGCGCAGTTCGGCCTCGATCGCCAAGTTGCCCGGAAGGCGGGTCAGTGGTGAAAGCGCCGCGCCCGCCTCAACGCGCCGGATGTTGGCGCGCGCGCGCGCGATGAGTTCGTCCGGATCGAACGGTTTGGTGATGTAGTCGTCCACGCCCGCGTCGAAGCCGGCCAGTTTGTCCTCGGCTTCTCCGCGAGCGGTCAGCATGATGATTGGAATGCGGGCGTTGCCCGGGTTTGCGCGGATGCGGCGAGCGACTTCATGGCCGTCCATTCCCGGCATCATGACGTCCAGCACGATCAGATCGGGACGTAGCGAATCCAACACGCGCATCGCCTCGACGCCGTCGCCCGCGACGACGACCTTGTATCCGGCGATCTCGAGGTTCGTCTGAATGATCTTTCGCAGGTTCCGGTCGTCGTCGACGATCAGCACGCGTTTTGCGGCAAGCGCATTGTCCGCGGACGTCACCACGTTAGACCCGCAGATACCTTCCGACGGCGATCCATGAGGAGACGATGCCGACCGCGGCTCCAACGACGAACAGCTCGACGACCAGGGAACTCACATCCACCCGGATCGACGTGAGCTGCAGCCACGGCAGATATGCGCTGAATTTCGGCACTGCTTCCATCCGGGCCAGCGCGAGGATAGCCACGGCGAGCAAGGCGCCGATCAACCCGTCCAGCAGTCCTTCGCAGATAAACGGCATGCGGATGTACATGTTCGTCGCGCCGACAAGCTGCATGATCGAGATCTCGCGCCTCCGTGCAAAAACGGTCAGCCGAATGGTGTTCGAGATGATGATGCCGGCGACCAGTAAGAACATCACGATCAGCGCGATGCTGACTCGCCGTGCCACCGCGCCCAACTGCAGCAATCGCTGCACCACCTGTTGCCCGTAGTCCGCCGACGCGACGCCGGAAATTTTGCGGATCGACCGCGCCACCGCAGGCACTTCTTCAGGCGAGCGCACGCGAACGCGCAACTTATCGGGGAGGGGATTCTGCGTCAAGATCGATGTATCGATTTGCCCCTTCATGCGCGCGCGCAACTCTTTGAGTCCTTCGCTCTTGGGTACGTACACGACGCCGGCAATCCGGTCGTCCTGCGCCAATTTGGTACGGATCGCGTCGGTCTGCGCTGCCGTAACGTTTTGAGTGAGGTAGACCGAGATCTCGATGCGGTTCAGCACGTCGCTGCCCAGGTGCGCGACGATCGAACGCACGTACAAGAAAGCGCCCAGAATGAGGATGGTGACGGTGACGGTGCCGATGGCAGTGATTTGCATGCCGGCATTGCGGGTGAAGTTGCGTTGCACCTCACCCAGAAAGAACTTGAGCTTGCCCCAGTCCAAGGAAATAGTACCCTCGCTCTTCGTCGGTAACGATGCGGCCGTTGTCGAGCCGGACGACTCGCCGCCGCATGCGGTCGACCACGGCTTGGTTGTGCGTGGCGACCACGATGGTCGTCCCCTTGAGGTTGATGCGCAGCAGCAGCTCCATGATCTCCGTCGTATTGGTCGGGTCGAGGTTGCCGCTAGGTTCGTCGCACAGCAAGAGCTTCGGGTTATTGACCAGCGCCCGGGCGATGGCGGTGCGCTGCTGCTCTCCGCCGGAGAGTTCGTTCGGATACATTCGGCTCTTGTGCGAGAGGCCGACCAAATCGAGCACGCGAGGAACTTGCCGCCGGATGTCCTTGGTGTGCGCTCCGGTCACTTGCAGCGCAAAGGCGACATTCTCCCAAACCGTCTTATCGGTCAAGAGCTTGAAATCTTGAAAGACGACGCCCAGATGGCGGCGCAGCGCCGGGATGCGGCTCCGGCGGAGACGGTCGACGCGAATGCCGTCGACGATGATTTGTCCACAGGACGGTGCGACCTCGCGATAGAGCAATCGCAAGAGGCTCGATTTTCCCGTGCCCGAGTGTCCGACCAGAAAGACGAACTCGCCTTTGCCGATCTCGAGATCGACGCCGTCGAGCGCGCGTACGCCATTCGCGTACACCAGCGAAACGCCGCGTAATGAGATCATCCGTGCTGGAGAAGGGGTTTTCAAAGCTTCGGGACGGATACCTTCGCTAGCATGGACTTCGATTTAACCGAAGAGCAGAAGGCGATCCAGGATACGGTCCGCGAGTTTGCGCGCGAGCGAGTCGCGCCGCGAGCGGAAGAGATGGACCGCGAAGCCGCCTTTCCGTACGATCTCGTTGAGGAGATGGCGCAGCTTGGACTCATGGGCTTGCCGTTTCCTGAAAAGTATGGCGGCGCAGCCGCCGACACCGTCAGCTACGCGCTCGCGGTGAGCGAACTTGCGCGCGCCGATGCCTCAACCGCGATCACGATGGCGGCGCACGTTTCGCTCGGCGCAAGCCCCTTCTATCTGTTCGGCACCGAAGAACAGAAGCAGCGCTGGTTAGTGCCGCTCGCGCAAGGCAAGATGCTCTGGGGCTTCGGGTTGACGGAGCCGGGCGCCGGCAGCGATGCCGGCAACACGCAAACCAAAGCGGAGCTGCGCAACGGCAAGTGGATCGTCAACGGCACCAAAGCCTTCATTACGAACAGCGGAACGAGAATCTCGGGCGGCACCACGATCACCGCCGTAACCGGAGAGCGACCGGACGGAAGCCGCGAGATCAGCAACCTCATCGTGCCGCAAGACGCCCGTGGGTTTACGGCGAGCAAGAAGTATCGCAAGATGGGCTGGCGCGCTTCCGACACGCGCGAGCTGTCGTTCGTTGACGCAGAGATCCCGGCCGAGAACGTGCTCGGGGCACGCGGCGATGGGCTCAAGAACTTCCTGACGATTTTGGACGGCGGCCGCATCTCCGTTGCGGCCCTTTCGGTAGGCCTGGCGCGCGGCGCGTTCGATCAGGCGTTTACATACGCGAAGGAACGCCAAGCTTTCGGCCGCCCCATCGGAAAGTTCCAAGCGATTCAATTCAAGCTGGTCGACATGCTGATGGAGATCGAGCATGCGATGCTGATGGTGCTCAAGGCGGCTTGGGAGAAGGACCAAGGCCGGGATTTTAGCCGCAGCGCAAGTTTGGCCAAACTCTATGCCGGGGAAGTATCGCGGCGCGTCGTCAACGAAGCCGTGCAGATTCACGGCGGTTACGGGTTCATGGACGAATACCCGGTTTCGCGCATGTACCGCGATCAAAAGATCAACGAGATCGGGGAGGGTACGAACGAGGTGCAGCGGCTGATCATCGCTCGCCAAATGGGTTTATAACGGCGCCGCGGCGTGCCTAAGCGGTATCGCGGTGCGGCTATAACGGTGTCATCCTGAGCTTGTCGAAGGATGCGAGAAGAGATCAACCCTGAGGTGTTTTTTATGATCCGTACCCTTATGTTCACAACCATTGCATGCGCTTTGTGCCTTGGCCAAGCCATGGCGGCGCTCGCTCCCGGCGCGACGGCGCCGGCCTTCAAGGCGCAAGCGTCGCTGGGCGGAAAGGAATTCGAGTTCGATCTGGCTGCGGCACTGCGCAAGGGGCCCGTCGTGCTGTACTTTTACCCGGCTGCCTTCACTCCCGGGTGCACGATCGAAGCGCACGATTTTGCCGCCGCGATGGATCAGTACCAAAAGTTAGGAGCGACGGTGATCGGCGTTTCCCACGATCCGATCGAGAAGCTCGACAAGTTTTCCGTGAGCGAGTGCCGCAGCAAGTTTCCCGTGGCGGCTGATCCGAATCTGGCGGTCGCTAAGTCGTACGATGCCGTGCTGGCACAGAATCCCAAATATGCTAACCGCACCTCGTACGTCATCGCGCCGGACGGCAAGATCATCTACTCATATACTGATCTCAAGCCCGACAAGCATGTAGAAAATACGCTCGCTGCGCTGCGCGCGTACGAGGCGTCGCACAAGTCGCCGTAAGGCTTTAAGCGACTCCGTCGTCGGTTAACAGCGGTTGCTGCGAGGAGCGCTGCTTGCGCACTCGCGCGTCGAGCGCGCTCAGATCGCGCGGCGCCGTTTCGACCGCCGCGACGTCCGGAAGCTCGGCGTCGGGGAGCGCGGCGAGTTCTTTGATCTTGCGGCCCGCCGGTAACACGCGGCTCTCCATCGATCCGACCGCGTCGTTATACGCTTTGATCGCCTTGGTGAGATTGCCGCCGATCGATGCGAAGTGCGCGGCGAAAACGCGTACGCGGTCGTAGAGCTCGCGCCCGGCAAGTGCGATTTGCTTGGCGCGTTCCTCCTGATGTCGATGCTGCCAGCCCAGCGCATAGCTGCGAAGGAGTGCGATCAGCGTTAGCGGCCCGGCGATGAAGACGTGTTTTGACGCGGCGTATTCGATCAGTTCAGGACTTTCGACGCACGCTGCGCTCAAGAACGCCTCGCCGGGCACGAACATCACGACGAAGTCCGCCGAGCCCTCCGCGCGCTGGTAATTACGGCGCGCAAGCCCATCGACGTGCGACTTGAACGCGGCGGCATGCGCGCGCAACGCGTTTGAACGTCCGGTGTCTTCGGAGCAGCGGGAGGCATCCAGGTATGCGTTCACCGGAACTTTCGCGTCGACGAAGATTCGAGAATCACCCGGAAGCATAACCGTCATGTCCGGCCGCCCCCGTTCGTCGCCGATATCAAACGTCTGCTGCTCGCCGTAGTCGCAGTACGCTTCCATGCCGGCAAGCTGGGCGACGCGGCGAAGTTGCACTTCTCCCCAACTGCCGCTGCTCTTGGGATTCCGCAGCGCCGAGGCAAGCTCGCAAGCCGCCGCTTCCATTTTTCCGCTGCGGTCGATCAGGCCGCCGATCTGCGCTTTGAGGCCTTCATAAGCGCCGGCGCGCTCCTGCTCGACCTCTCGAATCAACGCCGCGAACTCGGAAAGCTTCTGTGAAACGGGAGCGACCAGCGATGAAACGCGCTCGTCCGCAGCAGCCAAGAATGTTTCACGCTGCAGTTGAGCGAGTCTGGCCCCCGACTCCCGCGCGCGCACGATAAAGTACGCGACCAACGCACCGAACGCGATGCCGGCGAAGAGCACCCACACGAATAACAACGGCGACGTCACCCGCAGTAAGTTCGCGCAGGCGCCGGCGTTTGCCCGTCGAGCGCCTTAGCGGGCGAAGTCTCCGCTACGCAGATCTTCGAAGGCTTGCCGCACCTCCGCTTGCGTGTTCATGACGATCGGTCCGTAGCGCACGACCGGCTCCTTCAGCGGGCGCCCGGCAACGAGCAAAAAGCGCCCCTGCAGCTGCGCATCGACGGCCACCGATGTGCCCTGGGTCAGCACCGCGAGTTCGCCGCGCGAAATCTTGGAATCGCCAATTCGAACCTCGCCTTCGAAAACGTACACGAACGCGTTGTGCTCCAGCGGCAGCTCGGCCGTAAAGGCCGCGTCGCTTCCCAGCGTGACGTCGAGATAGGTCGGCTGCGTCTGCACCACCTGGACCGGCCCACGCGTGCCGTTCCACTCGCCGGCAATGACGCGTATCGATGCTCCCTCCGCAACGACTTGCGGAATGCGATCCGGCGGGATGTCTTGGTAGCGCGGCGCGATCATCTTGTCTTTCGCCGGGAGATTGACCCAGAGCTGGAAGCCCTGCATCAGCCCTTCTTGCTGCTCGGGCATCTCGGAATGGATGATGCCGCTGCCGGCGGTCATCCATTGCACGCTCCCCGCCGTCAGCAGTCCGGAGTTTCCTTTATTATCGCCGTGGCGCATGCGGCCGGCCAGCATGTACGTGACCGTTTCGAAACCGCGATGCGGATGGTCGGGGAATCCGGAGACGTAGTCGGCGGCTTGGTCGGATCCGAATTCGTCGAGCAGCAAGAACGGGTCCAAATCGGGCAATGCGGGTTGCCCGATGATGCGCGTTAGGCGGACGCCGGCGCCGTCGCTGGTGGGCTGGCCGTGGACGATTTGGGAGACCTTGCGGGCCGCCGCTGAGGTGGTGGTGGAAGTCATACACGTCATAACCCGGTTGCGGTTGCACGCGGTGCGCGCCGCGAGAGGAGGGGTACCGTGCCTGATCCGCCGCTGGAGCCGCTGCCGTACGAACAGTGGGTGACGACGAAGACGACGCTGCAGCTCTACGCACAGATCGTCGGGAAACTGCAGCTGCGCTACACGGCGCACCGCAATCACTGGTGGAACGTCACGTTCGTGCCGTCCGCCCGCGGCATGCGCAGCCATCTGATGCGAAGCGCCCAAACGTTGTTTGATATCGAGTTCGATTTCGTGGCACACCGCGTCGTGCTGCGTTCGAACCGGGCTCACGAATCCGAGGCGATCGCCTTGCGCGACGGCCTGAGCGTCGCGGATTTTTACCGGGCGTTGTTTTCCGCCTTGCGTGACATGGGCTTGTCCCCGCAGATTGTTGCAGAACCGTATGGCATGGACGTGAGGACGCCCTTCGCGCGAGATACCGAGCATCACGCATACGATGCCGTCTTAGCGCATCGATGGTGGAACGCCGTCGTTTGGAGTGCGGGCGTGCTGGAGGAGTTCGACAGCGCGTTTGCCGGCAAACAGAGCGCGCCGCAGCTTTTTTGGCACAGCTTCGATTTGGCGGTGGGACGTTTTTCAGGCAGAGAATCGCACAAACCGCTTCCCGAAGATCCCGTTGCGCGAGAGGCCTACACGCACGAAGTGATCGCGCTCGGTTTCTGGGCGGGCGACGCTCGCGTACCGCAGCCGGCGTTCTACACGTACACCGCGCCGGAGCCGGAGAACTTGACAACCTTCGCATTGCGCCCGCAGGGCGCAAAATGGATTGCATCCGGCAGCGGGCATTTGGGCATTTTGCCCTACGACGCTGTTCGTGAGTCCGCAAACTCGCGCAGTGTGCTGCTCGAGTTTTTTGCCAGCGGTTATGAAGCCGGCACGGCAGCCGCCAAGTGGGATACGTCGGAGCTGGCGTGCCGGTATGTGACGGAAATGCCCGCTTCCTAAAGAATGTGAACGCTATGAAGCGGGCCACATTCTTGGCGGCATCGGCGTCGTTCGGCGCGATTGGAAGCACCGGTGCGGCTGCGCAAGACATACCGGGCGGAACGCATCTGGTGGAACCCCGAAGCGACTTCGATGAAGGCGCATTCGCGGCGGCGGTTGGACGCAAGGCCGACGTGCGTCAGCTGTGGGAGGCGGTTTCGTTTCATCCGCAGATCTTCAACAACGTCAAGAACGCGCTCAATGGGCTCCAGTTCGGCTTCGGGTATGCAGCCGATCGCATCGCGCTGGTCGTTGCACCGCACGGAGCGTCGTCAGCCTACACGTATACCGATTATATCTGGAGCAAATATCGTATCGGCGAGGCGCTCAAGCTGCGCGACGCGTCCGGTTCGCCCGTGAGTTCCAACGTGTTTCTTCCGTCGCATAGTGCGGACGCCGGAGGCGATCCCGACGCGAGCGGTAGCGTTTTCCAAGATACGTCCATTCAAGCCTTGCAGAGACGTGGCGTCGTCTTTTTGACCTGCCACACCGCCGTGGAGGAGCAGGCGCGGATGCTGGTGGATCGCGGGTACGCCGGCAGCGGCGCGACTGCATCGGGCGTCGCCGCCGATATGTTGACGCATTTGATTGAGGGCGCCATCGTCGTGCCTGCGATGGTTGCGGCGATTGCGGTGTTGCAGCAGCGGTTCGGGTACTCGTACGTCACGCTGACGTTTGCGTGAGCCGCGCGATCGCGGTGTTCGCGTTTCTCGCGCTTGCCGGCTGCGCCGCCGACAGAGCGGCGCCGGCATACGATCCGAAAGCGGTGCCCACGGGCGCGGTCGGCGATCTGGTGACGTACGGGCGCGGCATCATCATGAACACGCGCAGAGCGCTGCCTTCTAACGTCGTCGCGCGAATGGATTGCTCGGCATGCCATCTCGATGGCGGAGTCAAACCGCGGGGCGGCTCGTTCGTCGGCATTTATGCGCAGTTTCCACAGTGGAACAAGCGCGCCAAACGCGTCATTTCGCTGCAGGATCGCTTGGCCGAATGTTTTCTGTACAGTATGAACGGCAAACCGCCGCCGTACAACAGCCGCGCAATGGAAGCGATGGTCGCATACATCGCCTACCTATCCCGCGGCACGCCGGTGGGTGCGCCGCCGGATCCCGCGCTGCGCTACGCCGAATTCAAACCGCTTGCGGCAGATCCGCATCGCGGCGCACAGATCTTTGCGCAGCGTTGCCAAGCGTGCCACGGCGCTAACGGCGCGGGCGCGGCGCCGCAGTATCCGCCGCTGTGGGGAGGAACGTCGTTCAACGACGGCGCGGGAATGGCAAAGGCTTCCCGGATGGCGGGCTTCGTGAAATACAATATGCCGGCGAATGCGCCCGGCACGCTCTCCGATCAAGAAGCATCCGACGTAACGGCATATGTGTTGAGCCATTCGCGGCCGCGCTTCAATCGTGCGCGCTTGGTCAGCTTTCCCGCACTCCACGCCGGGTATTTTTGAAAAAGGAAAAACGTCCAAGCGACGCAAGTGCCTCCAGTTGATGGTTGAAATCACGCTGCCCGAAATGGGCGAGTCGGTCACGCAAGGCTCCATCGTCGAGTGGCGCAAGAAGGTGGGCGACTACGTTGCTCAAGGTGACCCGATCGTCGATGTGACGACCGACAAGGTGGACGTTGAAGTGCCTGCCACGGCGTCCGGCGTGATCACGCAGATTCTCGCGGCCGAAGGCCAAACGGTCGCCGTCGGCTCGGTACTGGCGCAAATCGATCCGGCGGCGAAAGGCGACGGCGCCGCACGCGCCGCTACGGGCAACGGCGCGCGCACAGCGCCGCAGCCGACTGCGCCGAGCGCGCCGCCGGCACCGGCCGCACCGCCGCGACCGGGCGCTGCAGCAACGCCGCGTGCGCAGCGCACCGCATCCAGCTGCACGTCGATCTCGAGCGAGTAGCAGGCAGCGGTCCCGATGGATTGATCTTGCGTTCCGATGTGGTCGAGCAGGCGGATTCAGCGGCGCAACGGCCGGCTGCCGCGTCTTTGCCGCCCTTGCCGCCGGTACCGCAAGGCGCACACGTCACACCGCTTCGGGGTCCGGCGGCCGCGCTTGCCGGTTACATGGAGCAGAGCGTCACGATTCCGACCGCGACCAGTTTTCGGACGGTCGTCGTCGACGCTTTGGATGCGCAGCGCAAGGCGCTGAACGCGGCGCTGCGGGCAGCCGGATCGGGAGAAAAAGCGTCGTTCACCCACATCATTGCTTACGCGTTGGTTCGTGCGGCGCACGAGCTGCCGTTCATTACCGCGTCATTCCGGCGTGAAGGTCAAGAGTTGCTGCGCGTTGAGCCCGGCGTGCATTTGGGCCTTGCCGTCGATGCGCAGCGCAAGGACGGTTCCAGATTCCTGATCGTTCCGGTGATCAAGAACGCGGATGCACTCGATTTTGCAGCTTTCCGAGCGACGTACGAATCGCTCGTCGCGCGAGCGCGCGAAAACAAGCTGGCAGCGGACGATCTGCAAGGCGCTTCGTTTACGCTGACCAATCCGGGCGGCATCGGCACGGCCGCGTCCGTGCCGCGATTGATGGCCGGCCAGGGTGCGATCATCGCCACTGGAGCGATCGGATATCCCCCCGGCTTCGGTACAGCCGACGAAGGCGCGCTGGCGTCGCTCGGAATCAAGAAGATCATGCAGATGACCTCGACCTACGATCACCGCGTGATTCAAGGTGCGCAATCCGGTGAATTTTTAGGTCGCGTCGATCAGCTGCTTCAGGGCAAGGATGCATTCTACGATGCGATCTTTGCATCGCTCGGTCTGCAACCGGTCGCCGTCGCTCCGGCACCGGCGCCCGCCGCCGGAGCGGAAGCGCCGTCTGCCGACATGCTGCGCGCCGTTGCCGCCGGTATGGCGCTCGTGGCCTCGTATCGCACGCACGGCCACCTGGCGGCAACGCTCGATCCGCTGGGCGCAGCGCCGATTGGCGACCCTTCGCTCGATCCGGCAAACTGGGGGCTGACGCCGGCGCTGCAATCGGCCATTCCGGCAGCCGTGCTGCGCGTCAAAGTTGCGGGCAACACGCTGGCCGAAGTGTTGCCGCGCCTTCGCGAAACGTACAGCTCGACGATCGCCTACGAAGTCGAGCACATCTCCAACACAGAGCAGCGTGAATGGCTGCGCGACGTCATCGAATCGGGCAAGCACAAACATTCGCTCTCGCGCGAGGAGGAGATCGATCTGCTGGCGCGGTTGACGCGGGTTGAAGCATTCGAACGATACATGCGCAAGTCGTTCCTCGGACAGAAGACCTTCTCGATCGAAGGCCTGGACGTGATGGTGCCGATGCTGGAAGAGCTGCTGCGCACGCTGGCACGCGAAGGAACGCCGAACGCGGTTATCGGCATGGCGCATCGCGGGCGCCTCAACGTCATCGCGCACATCGTCAACATGCCGTACGAAGAGATCTTGACGGAGTTCGAGGCATCGAACAAGCGGGGTGAAGCCGGACGAGACGACGTCACCGGCGACGTCAAATACCACCACGGCGCCGCAGGCGCATATGATGCCGGAGATGGCCTGCGCATTTCGGTGACCTTGGCAAACAACCCGAGTCACTTAGAGGCCGTCGATCCGGTGGTCGAAGGTCAAGCTCGCGCATTGCAGACGGATAGGTCGATGCCCGTTGCGCAGCTTGACGTGACGAAGGCGGCGCCAATCCTGATCCACGGCGACGCGGCATTTGTTGGCCAAGGCGTCGTTTCGGAAGTCTTCAATCTCCAGTCGCTTGCCGGCTACGAAACGGGCGGCACGGTGCACTTGATCGCCAACAACCAAGTCGGCTTTACGACGGATCCGCGTGAGGGGCGCTCGACGCGGTATGCCTCGGACCTTGCCAAAGGCTTCGACGTTCCGATCATCCACGTCAACGCCGACGATATCGACGCCTGCATGTGGGCGATGCGCTTGGCGACGGATTTCCGCCGGCGATTCCGTCGCGACGTGCTGATCGACCTGATCGGCTATCGGCGATTCGGACATAACGAACAGGATGAGCCCGCGTATACGCAGCCGACGATGGCCGAGCGCATCAAATCGCATCCCAGCGCCCGAGAGCTGTTCGCCAACAAGCTCGTCGCGCAAGGCGTCGTTTCAAAGGAGCAAGTCGACGAACTAGCGGCCGCCGCAACGGCGCAGTTGCAAACGGTACATGCATCGGTCAAGAGCGGCGACCACAACGTCGCCGGCATGCTGGCAAAGATTGCGCCTGTCGCGCCCCCGCAAGCCGCTCCGCTTGCGAAGGTCGATCAAGAAAAACTGCTTGCTTGGAGCGACGCGCTCGTTAGGGTTCCGGACGGCTTCGCACTGAATAAGAAGTTGCAGTCGCAGTTCGAACGCCGGCGTGCTTCCATCGCGAAGGACGGCAGCGTCGATTGGGGCATGGCGGAGTCGCTGGCGTTTGCATCCCTGCTTTGCGAAGGCACGCCCGTTCGTTTAACCGGGCAAGACACAGAACGTGGAACCTTCAGCCACCGGCACGCGGTGCTGCACGACGTGCGCACCGGCGAGCGGTACATACCGATGCAGCACATCGACGGCATCAAAGCATCGTTCGAAATCTATAACAGCCCGCTCTCGGAATTTGCGTGCTTGGGCTTCGAGTACGGGTATAGCGCCTCGTCGCCGAAGACGCTCGTGTTGTGGGAAGCGCAGTTCGGCGATTTCAACAACGGCGCGCAGATCATCATCGACCAATTTGTTGCGGCCGGGCAAGCAAAGTGGGGACAGACCGCTCGTCTTACGTTGCTGCTGCCGCACGGCTACGAGGGCATGGGCCCGGAGCATTCCAGCGCACGGCTCGAGCGTTTTCTGCAGCTGGCCGCCGAAGGGAATCTGCGCGTCGCCAATCCGTCGACCTCATCGAACTACTACCACTTGCTCCGCCAGCAGGCGACGATGCCGCAGCCCGTTCCGCTGGTCGTGATGACGCCGAAATCGCTGCTTCGCCACGAAGAGGCGTCCGGCCGGATCGACGAGATGGCCAAAGGCGCCTTTGCGCCGGTCATCGACGATCCGTTCATCACGGACAGAACGAAGGTGGAACGCCTGCTGTTGTGCACCGGCAAGATTTACTACGATCTGACGCAGCACGAACTGCACAAAGAACTGAACAAGACGGCAATCGTTCGCATCGAGTTGCTTTCGCCGCTTCCCTATACCGAGATCAACGCCACGATCGCGACGTATCCGAATCTGAAGAAACTGGTGTGGGTACAAGAGGAGCCGAAGAACATGGGGGCGCGCGCCTACGCCCGCCGCCGCCTGATCGAACGCAAAACCGACACCCTGGAGATCGACTACATCGGCCGCTCTTACCGCGCGAGCCCATCGGAGGGGTATCCCGGCGCGCATGCCGTTGAGCAAGAACGCATTTTAGTGGAGGCGCTTACGGAGTAACATGCAAGCGGCGAAGCCGTTTATGCAATCGCGAAACTACGCTCGAACGACATGCGCGATCGCCGCGGCAGGACTGCTAGGAGTCGCTCTTCTTTTCGGGGCGCTACCCTTTTGGACGCGATGGAGCCAAGCCGCAGTCTTCGCGAGCCTCGCGGTTGGTGGAGCGATGCTTTTTTTCGCCAGCATCGCGGTAGTAGCAAGGTCCAACCGCCTTGGCGAGCGCCTCGGCCTCGGATCGCCGCAGTGGTGGACTCGACCGCAAATTCAAGCGTTCAAAGGTGCGTCTCGATTCCGCTTTCTGGGGCACGCGCTTTTGATGGGTGCATTTATTGCGGATCTGTTGATGACTTTCAACGTCGGCGGTGATTGGCACTGGGTGGCCGGTGTGGCGGGTCTCGGCTTTGCCGCTCTCATTGGTGCCGAATGCCTGTATCAGGTGCGCTTGGAGGCAGCCGCGTCTCATAGCGAAGCCTTTGACAGGATCAGCGTGAGAAATTGATATGAAATGCGGGAATGGAAGCATGCCATCGGCATGCATTTTTGTTGTATGTTGTAAAGCCTTACGGTTGTCTAATGAACGGCAATATACCCCGTGCCGCCGCATATTCCGGTTATCCGGCTTATGGGCGCCGCATACCCTGATGCATTGGGCGCAAAAACGTCAATTGCCCCGTTTGGCCCAGGAATCGGTCTCACCGCCACATACACGTACCCCGCTCCGTCCGAAGCAATGCTATAGACCGGCGAACGTACGACGATGATCCGCGACGGCGCGACATCCCCACTTGCTGCCGCTGGATAGACCGTTATTTTTGAAATGCCGTCGGTGTAGAGATTAGCGACGTAAATGTTGCCGATTCCGTCCCCCGTGATTGCGGTCGGCAAATGGAGACCAGTGTTTGAACCGATAATGACGCGCATTGGCGAAGCATCCCTGTCGGCTCCGGGAGCAAAGACCGCGATCGCATTCGTGCCAACGAACGTACCAAGTCCAATAGAATTCGTGAAAACGACATACAGGTTGCTATTACTATCCAGCCAGATACCTATGGCCCCAGCGAAATTCAACTTCGTAGTCAACGGCTGCAGGTTGATCTGCCTCACCGGTTTGGCGCTGCCTTCTGCGCCCGGTGCAAATACTTCAATGACGTTGCCATACGCAGCGTATATGTAGCCCGTTGCGTCAACCGCGAAGCTCAGGGGCGCAGCCACCGCCAAAATTTCATTCGGAAGCGCATCGTCGGTCGCCGTCGGTGCATAGCGAAGCATATCCATGAAAAAGCCTAAGCGGTTTGGCGGCCCGGAAGTCCAGATGTTTCCGGCGGAGTCAACGAATAGATCACTGCCATAGTGGTTCAGCACCCGGACAGGCGCCACGTTCCCATTCCCAGTGGCCGGGTAAGTTACTATTTGACGACAACCGTTCGTAACCAGGACAATGCCGGCGCGTCCACCGGCTGTTTGGAGTCGATTGGAAGGCATGGTGGAAGTGCCGCAAGCGGAAGGCAGTACTCCCAAGACGATCAGTAGCACGGAACCGAACAGCCGCATCGTTTTGATTCTCCCCAAACCCTAAGAATGCGCCGCGCTAGCCGTGATACCTTGGGTCCTGCACCCCGCGCACATCTAACGTTTCAAGAATGGCGTCGACGGTTTCTGCGCAGCGTATCAACGCGCGATTTTCCGTCGTCACGAACCCATCGCGGACCATCTTGTCAAAGAACTCCAGCAAGAGATCGAAATACCGGAACGCATTGAGCAAACCGAGCGGCTTGTCGTGGATGCGAAGTTGCGCCCACGTGAGGATCTCGCAGAATTCGTCCATCGTGCCGAAGCCGCCGGGAAGCGCCAAAAATGCATCGCTCAGGCGTTCCATCAGCGCTTTACGCGCGTGCATGCTATCGACGACGTGCAGCTGCGTTAAGCCGGCGTGGGCGATCTCTTTGCCGGCCAATGACTGCGGAATCACGCCGATCACTTCGGCTCCGGCCGCGAGGCCCGCATCCGCCAGCATACCCATCAGCCCGATGTGCCCGCCGCCGTACACGATGCCCCAGCCCCGCGCAGCGATCGCTTGCGCCGTGCGAACGGTAAGCTCGGCGTACCGTGGATCGTCGCCGGTGCGCGAGCCGCAAAACACCGCTAAACGCATGCAGCGCGCGTTTGGCAGGCGCTGATGTTGCGCCTGCCGTAAGCCGCCGCCTTTATGAAGCACATTGAAATTGCGTCACAAGCAGCAACGCGAGGTTACGTGCTCGTCTTCGATCAGGGTGAAGACGTCGTTCCGGTGCTCGAACGCTTTGCCAGCGACGCCGATCTCAAGAGCGCGACGTTTTACGGCATCGGCGGCTTCTCGCGCTCGACACTGGCCTATTACCGCTTGCAAAACAAGTCGTACGACCCGTTTGAGATCGATGAACAAGTCGAACTGATCTCCATCGCCGGCAACATCAGCGTCTATCAAGGCAAGCCGAAAATCCACGCGCACTGCGCCGTCGCATACGCGGATGGAGCGGTACGCGGAGGGCATCTGATCGCGGCGACCGTGCGGCCTACGTTAGAGCTTCGGCTGGACGAACTTCCCGACGCGCTGCGGCGCGAGGATTCCCCGGAGTTCCGGATACCGCTGTTGCGCCTGTGACGCTTTTCGCTGTCGTAAGGACGTTGCAATGAAACAATTGCTTTGGGTGCTCGCACTGGCCGGCACGTTTTTTGGAAGCACGCAATCTGCCTACGCACAAACGGCGGCGGAACGACTCGGAATGTTTTTGGGTACTTGGCAATCTTCAGGAACGCTGGTGCTCGCTGCAGGCGCTAAACCGTCCCCGGTCCGCGGCACGATAACCTGCAGGTGGTCGGACAGTGCGCACGTCTTTCTCGTCTGCGATGGCGCTGCATTTGTGGGCAGCGAAACCACGCCAAGGCGTCAGCTCTCCGTTTACACGTATGATGCGTCATCAAGCCAATACGAATTTCTTTCCATGACGACATCGACGGCGGCCAGTCCCGACTTGACGCTGAACGGCAACACGTGGACGTATTCCAACAAATTCACGGACAAATCAGGCGTCACGACCTACTTCCGCACCCTGAACATCTTCGATACGCCCGACGGCTATCGGTATATCATCGAGCAGAGCAGGGACAATCAGCACTGGCAGCAGACCGGCAGCGGAAAGAGCCGGCGCGTCGCGCCGCCCCCGTTACGCTAGGACAAGTTGCTCGTCCCCAATGCCGGCTTTGTGAATCGCCTCGTGCACCATGCGATCCGCGATTTCGGGGACGGCCCATCGCGCTTGCGCTTCGGGCGCTAAGCGATCGATCGGATCGAAGTAGACAAACGCTTTGCCCGGTTTCACGCTCGGCGCGGCGTAAACAGCGATTCCGTTTTCACGATCGTAGTACTCGAAGCTGTGTACGTCGCGTTTGCCCCCGCCGCCAGGCGCATCGCACACGAACGTCGGGCAGTTGAACCCGGCGGTGCTGCCGCGAACGAACTTCTCGATGTCCACCGCGGTCTGGATCGTGGTGCGCAACTCCTCGACGCCTTTGACCATGTCGTGCATGTAGACGTAGTACGGGTGCACGTTGACGTAGCCTAATCGCTTCACCAAAAGCTGCATGCTCTGGGGCGTGTCGTTCACCCCGCGAATCAACACGGATTGGTTGCGCACGAAGATGCCGCGTTCGAAGAGCATGCTCATGGCGCGCTGCGTGATCCACGTGATTTCCGCCGCCGTGTTGAAGTGCGTGTGGAGGACGACGTCCTTGCCCATGCGGCGGCCGCGATCCACCACCGCCGTCAGCGCATCGAGCCATTCCGGATGGGTAACCATCTTCATCGGCATGATCGCGGGGCCTTTGGTCGCAAAGCGCATGCGCCGTACGTGCGGGATGTCCAGCAGCGCGTTGCCGATCAGCTCGATGTTCTTCGGCGACATCTGATACGTGTCGCCGCCGGAGATAACGATGTCCTCAAGTTCGGGACGCGATGCAATATACGCAAACGCATCCTGCCATTGCTTGGGTGTTTTTGCCAGCGAAACCTTATCGACTTCCTCGGTATCCGGGCCGATCGCATAGCTGCGCGTGCAGAACCGGCAGTAGACCGGACAGACGTTGAGCGGAAGGAAGAGCGCCTTGTCGACGTAGCGATGCACCAATCCGGGAACCGGCGCATCTTCTTGTTCGTGCAGCGAATCCAAGGTCAGCCGGGGATGGTCCGGCAGCATCGTGCTCTTGGTGGGAATGAACTGCCGGCGGATCGGATCCCCGTACGGATCGTTCCAGTCGATTAGGGAAATCGCGTACGGTGAAACCCGGACGGCCATCGGGGCATGATGAAAGCCCGCTTCAACGTCCGCGATGAAGTCGGGCGTCGCCAAATCCTTGATCGTCTCCAGCAATTCCTCGGCACTCTTCACCGATGCACGCTGCTGCCAGAGATGATCTAAAAATGTGCGTTCGTCAATCTCGCGATACGCCGGAACGTGGCGCCAAAACTCCCCTTGGCGCAAATTCTTGTATTCGAGGATTGCGGGATCGATAGCCGGTTTGGCGTGCGGAAGCTGGGTGATCATGCGTGTACCTCGGCAGTTCGCGCGTACTTGCGCGAAAAAAATGTATGAATTTGCGAATAGTCGCGCAGCATCTGGAGTGCGACCTCGGCGTGGCCTGCTGCGTAGCCGTTGCCATTGCGCCGGGAGGATCGATCACGCGATGCATCCCCAACGGATGGAGCGCTTTCACTGTAGCGAGATCCCCGCGCGAACGAAGGGCGTCGAGAGCACCATCGTCGTTTTGGTGCGTGCCATTCCCGGCACGGCCTTGAGGCGCGAAAGCAACTCGTCCAGATGCGCCGTCGAACGCGTCATCACTTTAAGCACGAACGACTCCTCGCCGGCGACGCTGTGGATCTCGGTGACTTCCGGCATCGCGGCCAGCGCTGCGGTGAAGGCGTCGTATCGGCACTCCGGCGTCGTGTAGCAGCTGACGAAGGCGACGAGCTCCAGTCCGAGCAGCTTGCCGTCCAGCTGGGCGGCGTATCCGCGCACGTACCCGCGCCCTTCGAGGCGTTTGACGCGCTCGTGAACCGCTGGCGGCTTGAGCCCGACGATGTTCCCCAGGTCTGCGAAGGTCGCGCGCGCATTGCGCTGCAGGGCCTCCAGCAGTCGAAGGTCCAGTTCGTCCAGCTCACCGCTTTCAAAGGCGATATTCGCTCGTTTCTCCATCATGCCGAAAAATAATCGTGTACAGGTAGTATAACTCCCTTGATTTGTTCGGCGCAACCCTCCGTTCGCATGGAGGCTCCCGGCGGCGGCGAACAGCGGCGGCGTGGTCTTCAGAGCGGCGCTGCTCCTGGGGGCTCTGGCGCTTTCGGGCTGTGCCGGAGGCGAATCCGGCTCGCTCACGCGAGCCGCGGGCTCGGTGCGCTTTGATCTGGCCGCCGACCCGGCGAACCTGAATCCGCTTTTCCTGCATCAGGACGCGTCCTCGGTCGAGCAGCAGATCGCGCGGCTTTCCTTTGAACCGTTCATCGATCTGGATGCGAGGGGCCGCCAAACCCCCGAACTGCTGGAGCGCATCCCAACGACCGCGAACGGCGACCTCTCGCGCGACGGCCGAACGATCGTCTATCGCCTGCGGCGGGCCGTGCGCTGGAGCGACGGGGTTGCGGTCTCCTCACGCGACGTACTTTTTACTTTGCACGCGATCTTGGATCCGCGCAATCCGGTGCCGTCGCGCGAAGGTTACGATCTGATCGATCGCGCGTTTGCGCCGAACGAGCACACCGTCGTCTTGCATTTGCGATACGCCTGGGCGCCCGCCGTAACGACGTTGTTTTCGTACGGCTTTCGCCCGCAGTTCGTGCTTCCCGCGCACGTCTTGGGCCAAAGCGGATCGCTCGCGCAATCCCCGTTCAATGCGAATCCGTCCGTCGGCGACGGCCCGTTCCGCTTCGTTTCTTGGCAACGCGGTGAACGGTTGATCTACGAACGTAACACGTCGTATTGGCGCGGGTCACCAAAACTCGCGAGGCTGGACGTTCGCATCATTCCGGACCCGCAAACGAATCTGGTGATGCTGCGATCGGGGCAACTCGATTGGAACCTGATTGCGCCGGCGCAGCAAGCCGGCTTGCTGACGGCGCGCGACATCGCCTTCATCGACGTCCCGACCGCCGTCGTCGCGGGTCTGGTGCTCAATCTTGCACATTCGCCGCTGCGCGACGTCCGCATTCGCCGCGCGCTGTGCATGGCGATCGATCGCGCGGAAATCAGCCGCAAGATCACGCTGGGCCACTATCCGGTAACCAACGTGCTGCAGCCGCAGTTCTCTTGGGCCTACGATCCGTCCGTGAAGGAGCCGGCGTACGATCCCGACGGCGCGGACGCTTTGCTGGACGCCGCGGGCTGGCGTCGCGGCGCCGACGGCGTACGGCGGAAAAATGGTGCGCGCTTTGAGTTGGTGTACGTGCAGTTTCCCGAAACCGCAACGGGCGTGCGCGTCGCGACGGCGGTGCAATCCGAACTGCGCGCCCGCGGCATCGAGGCTGAAATCAAGTCGATCAGCAACGCGCAACTTTTTCTTCCCTCGTCGCGCGGCGGTACGCTCGCGAGCGGCAACTTCGACCTCGCTTACGTTCCCTTCACCATGGGTGCGGATCCCGACGATTCGTCGGTGCTGGCGTGCCGGGCGCCGTCGAACTACATGCGCTACTGCAGCGCGCGTGTCGACGCGCTGGAATCCCAAGCGTTGAGCAGTTCGTCACAACGGCAGCGTAAGGCGCTATACTCGCAGATCGAGCGCGTTGTGGCCGCCGACGTGCCCATCATCTACCTGTTTAACGCGCGGTACGTGTACGCGTATCGCCGCAAGCTGCGGGGTTTTCGTCCAAACGCGTTCTTGCCGACGTGGAATGCCGCCGGCTGGCGGCTCGCGAAGTAAGCGCGCCATGATTGCGGCCGCTATTTCTTGGATCCTGGGAAACATCGCGATCCCCCTTTTCGTGATCGCGCTGATCGTATCGGCGTTCAATATCCGCAACATGCGCGCTCGCGGAGAGCCGATTTCGATAGCGTACGTCGTCTGGGGCGAAACTCTATTCTATACGGTGGGCGTGGGATTCGTGTACTTTTGGTATTTCCACGCCTTCAGATCAGCGTTCAGCGCATCCGCCATCGGCTGGCAGCCCAGTCCCTTCCAATGGGAGCTCGCATGGGCGGAACTCGGCGTCGCCGTCATCGCGCTGCTGTCGCTTTGGCAAGGCTACGAGATGCGTTTGGCTGCGACGCTCGTCTTTGCGATCTTCTCGTTCGGCGCCGCCGCGCAGCACATTCACCAGATCATTGCGCTGCACAACTATGCGCCCGGCAATGCAGGCCTCATTCTCTGGTTCGGCGACATCGCGCTGCCCGTCATCTTGCTAATTTTGGGAGCGGCTTCTTTGCGCGCCGGAAGGCGGCTACAGCGACTTCACCGCTGACACCAGCGCCTCCACGCTGGCTTTGGCATCGCCGAAGAGCATGACGCAATTGGGATCTTCGTAGAGCGGATTCTCGATGCCGGCAAAGCCGGATCGCATCGAGCGTTTGAGGACGACGATGCTGGCGGCTTTATCGACGTCCAGAATCGGCATGCCGTAGATCGGCGATGAGCTTACCGTGCGAGCGGCCGGATTTGTGACGTCGTTCGCGCCGATCACCAGCGCAACGTCGGTGCGCGGAAACTCCGGATTGATCTCTTCCATGTCGAAGAGCTGGTTGTAAGGAACGTTCGCTTCGGCCAGCAGCACGTTCATGTGCCCCGGCATGCGTCCTGCCACGGGATGGATCGCGTACTTCACGCTCACGCCGCGCTTTTCGAGCTGATCGGCCAGCTCGCGAACGCTATGCTGCGCCTGCGCAACCGCCATTCCATAGCCCGGCACGACGATCACTTGGTGCGCGTACGCGAGCATCGTCGCGACGTCGTCAACGGTTGTGCTCCGGATGTTCTGGGGCGCTCCGCTCGCGGTGGCCGGTTCGGCTCCGCCGGCAGCGCCGAACGCGCCGAAAAGCACGTTGGTGAGCGGCCGATTCATGGCTTTACCCATCAAGATCGTCAGCAGTGTGCCGCTCGCTCCGACAAGGGTGCCTGCAACGATCAGCAAGTCGTGCCGCAGTTCAAATCCGGTGATCGCGACGGCTAAGCCGGTGAACGAGTTCAGCAGCGAGATCACGACGGGCATGTCGGCGCCGCCGATCGGCAAAACGAAGAGCACGCCGAGGGCAAGCGCCAGCACCATCATCGCGCCGTACGCCCAAATGGGCTGCACTCCGAGCGTCACCATGACCCATAGCGCGAGACCTGTGATCGCCAGGGCGATCGCGCCGTTGACCAGCTGCTGGCCGCGATACGTGACGGGGCGTCCCGTCATGACTTCTTGCAGTTTGAGAAACGCGATCACGGAGCCGGCAGCGCTGACCGCGCCGATGATCGCGCTGATGACCAGCGAAATGGCGGTGACCGGATCGGGCACGCCGGTGTGCCCGCGTTGCCACAGCAAATACTGCGTCGTCGAAACGCAGGCGGCCGCGCCGCCGCCCGCGCCGTTGAAGAGCGCGACCATCTGCGGCATCGCCGTCATCTTGACTTTGACCGCGGAAACGAATCCGACGATGGCGCCCACCACGATGCCGATCAGAATCGCCCACCAGCCGATGCCGGCGCTGGGCCCTAGGACCTCGATCAGCGCGATGATCATGCCGATGGCCGCTAAACGATTGCCTAAGCGCGCAGTCGCCGGCGAACTCAAGAACCGCAGGCCTAAGATGAAGAGAACGAATGCCGCGATTTCGGCGACGTGCAGCAGCGCAGCGCCGAGCGTGGCGCTCACTTCTTGGTTGGCTGACGCCGCTTGAACATCTGCAGCATCCGCTCAGTCACCGCAAAACCGCCGACCACGTTAATCGTCCCGAGCGCCACGGCGATGATCGCCAAAATGCTCAACAACGGCGCCGGACCCGGACCGGGCGCGAAGAGTTTGATCGTTACGAGGATTGCGCCCACGATCACGACGCCGTGGATCGCGTTGGTCGCCGACATTAGCGGCGTGTGCAACGTCGTGGGGACTTTCGAGATCACTTCGAAGCCGACGAAGATCGCCAGAATGAAGACGACCAGCATCGCGAAGAATTCGGTAACTTCCGTCACGTTCGCGCTCCCTCGCCGATCGCATCGAGGGTTGGTTGATGGACGATCGTCCCGTCACGCACGATCGTCGTTCCGCGCGTGATCTCGTCGTCGAAGTCCAGAACCAGTTCCCCGTCCTTCAGCAAGTGCGTCAGCAGCGTGAAAACGTTGCGCGAATAGAGTTGCGATGCGTGATAGGGCATCGTCGCGGCGAGGTTGGTCTGCCCGATGATCTGCACGCCGTCCCGAACAACGGTGCGATCGCGCTGCGTCAGCGCGCAGTTGCCGCCGGCTTCTGCCGCGAGATCGACGATCACGGAACCGGGGCGCATCGCCGCAACGGCCTCTTCGGTAATCAGCAGCGGCGCAGGGCGGCCGGGCACCAGTGCGGTCGTAATTACCGCATCGGATGCGCCGATATGCTCCACCATGAAGCGGCGCTGCTTCTCGATCTGTTCCGCAGTCAGCTCGCGTGCGTAGCCGCCCGCGCCTTCGCCGTCGGAGCCGACGTCAATTTCGAGAAACGTCGCGCCCAAGCTCTGCACCTGCTCTTTGACGACCGCGCGAGTGTCGTATGCGCTTACGACCGCTCCGAGGCGCCGCGCCGTTGCGATCGCCTGCAATCCAGCCACGCCCGCTCCCAAGATCAGCACTTTTGCGGGAGCGATCGTCCCCGCAGCGGTCGTCAGCATCGGGAAGAACTTGTGCAACGCCGCCGCCGCCAACAGGACGGCTTTGTATCCCGCGATGTTGCTTTGCGAGCTGAGCGCATCCATGCTTTGCGCGCGTGTAATGCGAGGAATTGCATCCATTGAAAGCGCCGTAATCCCGGTTTGCGCGAGAAGTTTGACGTACTGGGGATCGCCGAGCGGCGAGAGCAAACCGAGCAGCACGGCGCCGCGCGTCATTGCGGAAAGCACGGCTTCATGAGGACGCCCAACGGTGCAGACCAACTGCGCCTGGGCGATCAAACTCTGCAAATCCTCGCCGATTGAAGCGCCCGCTTGCACGTAAAGTTCGTCGGGGAAATCAGCGCGTTCGCCCGCCCCGCCTTCGAGCGCAACCGAAACGCCGCTCTTGCTCAAGCGCGTAACGGTTTCCGGCACGAGCGCCACGCGCGTTTCGCCGGGCGCCGATTCGCGCGGAACCGCAATTTTCATGCGCTCCCCCGTTTCATCGCCGCAGACGCGAACCCTCGCCTTGCGAGCGCAATCACGAAATGCGGATGACGTTACGCAAGATGCCGATTCTTTCGATTTCCACTTCGACGACGTCGCCGTCGGCGAAAAACTCCGGCGGAGTTCGCGCGAAGCCGACGCCTTCCGGGGTGCCTGTCGCGATCACGTCGCCCGGTTCCAACGTCATGCCTTTGCTCAGTTCGGCGACCAGTCTCGTGGGCGCAAAGATCATCTGGCCGGTGTTCGAGGATTGCTTTTGCGCGCCGTTGACTCGCAAAGCGATCCGCAGCTGCGGCGTGTCCCCGATCTCGTCGGCCGTCACGATCCACGGTCCCATCGGACAGCTTTCGTCCAAACTCTTGCCCTTGAACCACTGAAGATGCGCGCGCTGAAGATCGCGCGCGGTGATGTCATTGAGGCAGGTGTAGCCGAAGATTGCGCCGCTTGCGTTTGCTTCCGCGATGTCCCGGGCGCGCGTTCCGATGATGATCGCCAGTTCCGCCTCCCAATCGTATTCTTGGGAGATCGTGCCGGAAAAATGCAGCGTCGCGCCGGGATCGGCGATTGCGGTGGGCGCCTTGGTGAAAAACGTCGGAACCTCGGGAAGCCGCAACTGTCGGCCGGCCGCGCGTGCGCCTTCCTTGGCGTGTTCGGTGTAATTGCGGCCGACGCAGAAGACGTTCTTGGCCGGACGAACCGGAGCGGCAAGGCGTAAGCCCTCCACTTCTCGCCGGTCTTCCAAATGGCGGCCGCTTCGCTGCGCCGCGGGCAACGCGATGTAGTCGGCCAGCGAGCCGCAGTCGATCCCGCGCACGGCGTGTTCTTCGAAAATCCCCGGACGAATGCGGCCGTTATCGTAAAAGCTGACGAGCCGCACCGGCGTCGCGAACTAGTGCGGCGAAGGCGAGGGCGAAGGCGACTTCACGGCTTTCTTCACCGCCGCATTGATGTCCGGAAGATGCTTCGCCTGCGCGGCTTCACGCGCTTGCTGGTCGGCGCGCAGCCGCGCCTCAGCTTCTTGCTCTTCCTTCTTCACTGCGTCGGCCATCTTCGTGGCCGCGCCGGAATCGTTTGCCCACGCGCCGCCGGAAGAGATCAGCGCTACGGTGCGGTTGACGCTGTGCGTGTGCGGATCGTAAGCGTAGTCGACGCGATAGAGGCCGACTTGCGCGCTGCCGTTGGGCCGGCGGATCCACATCTGGAGCGCATTGCCCACCGTCATCGTATCGAAGATCTGATCCTTGGAAAGCTCGCCGCCCTTGATTCGCACGACTTGTCCGCGTTTATTGACTTCAACGCTGAACCAGCTGTGTAAGGGTTTCGAGGGATACTTCGGAGAGGGCAACGCAAGCGGCGCAGGCGTTGCCGCCGCGCGGGCAAGGACCGGACCGGCGAGGAGCGTTGCAGCGAGCATCGCTGCCGGCAAGCGAATGAAATGCACGGCGCTCCCGTTACGGCTATCCCAAGAGATCACCCTGCCCGGCGCTTTAAGCGGTCTCTAAGAGGCGGCCATCCCCGATTCTGTTATGCTACAGGCGATGAGTCGCTGGTGGGGCTTCGGCGCGGTCGCCGTACTGATTATTGTCGCCGCTGTTACGCGATTGCCGAGAACTCGGGCCGCCGCGCCGGCCGCGCAAGACCTAAGCAAAATCAAGCACATCGTCGTGATCATGCAAGAGAATCGTTCCTTCGACGAATATTTCGGCACGTATCCCGGAGCAGACGGCATCAAAATGCGCGGCGGCATTCCGGTCGCGTGCGTTCCCTCCCCGAGCGGATCGTGCGTGCGCCCCTACCACAATGCAAAGGACCTCAACGCCGGAGGTCCGCACAGCGCGGCGGCTGCGGTGGCCGACATCGACGGGGGCAAGATGGACGGCTTTGTTCAGCAAGCGGCGCGGGGCAAAAAAGGCTGTCGCAATGTGACTAACCCGCTCTGCAGCGCGGGAGGCCGCAACAGCGCCGACGTCATGGGATATCATACAGGCGCCGAGCTGACAAACTATTGGGCCTACGCCAAAGCGTTCGTTCTGCAGGACCGCATGTTCGAACCAAACGCATCTTGGAGCTTGCCGCAGCATCTCTATCTCGTTTCGGAATGGTCGGCCCAGTGCTCGCGCCTGCACGATCCTTCCAGCTGCGCGAATGCCTTGCAACACCCCGACCCACCGCCGGACTTTGGCAGGAAGCGGCGCAGAGAGGAGATCGCTGCGGCGGGGCGCCCCGACTACGCATGGACGGATCTCACGTATCTCTTGCACGCGCACAACATTACTTGGGCGTATTACGTGATGAAGGGCGATCAGCCGGACTGTGACGACGACGGCATGATCTGCGGCCGAAAATCGCAATCGGTGCACACGCCCGGTATATGGAATCCTTTGCCGTGGTTCGATACGGTTAAAGACGACAAACAGCTCGGTAACGTTCAAGATATGAAGGCGTTCTTCGCGGCCGCTCGAGTCGGAACGCTGCCCGCCGTATCATGGCTTGCGCCCGCGAATCGCTACAGCGAGCATCCGCCCGGCCTCGTCAGCGCGGGTCAGGCGTACGTTACGGGCGCAATCAATGCGATCATGAGCGGGCCGGATTGGCAATCGACGGCCATTCTACTTTCGTGGGACGATTGGGGCGGGTTCTACGATCACGTGGTTCCGCCGAAGGTCGACGCAATGGGCTACGGATTGCGTGTTCCCGGCTTGGTGATCAGCCCGTACGCAAAGCGCGGGTACGTCGACCATCAGACGCTCAGCCACGACGCATACGTCAAGTTCATCGAAGACGTATTTTTGGGCAGCAACCGGATCGATCCGAAGACCGACGGACGGCCCGATCCCCGTCCTGACGTTCGGGAGAACCAACCGATTCTCGGCGATTTGCGCAAGGATTTCGATTTCACTGCAATTCCGCGGCCGCCGCTGATCTTGCCGGGAGGAATCACGCCGCCCTACCGAGCCGGTACCACGGGAGGCGCGCGCTAAAGGGCCAAACAACGCGGGCCATGGCGCGCCTGATGCTGCTCGATACGTACGGTCTCGTCTATCGCGCATTCTTCGCGCTTCCGCCGCTGACCACGACGCGAGGCATGCCGATCAACGCGGCCTACGGCTTCACGATGATGCTCAACAAGCTCATCGCCGACGAACGGCCGACGCACATCGTCGCCGCATTCGACAAGGGACTGCCGGCGCACCGCGTGGCGCTGTACCAGCAGTACAAAGCGCAGCGCGATCAGATGCCCGACGATCTGCGGCCCCAGTTTGCGCTCGTGCGCAAGGTGCTTGACGCCAATCGCATCCCAATCGTCGAGATCGAGGGCGAGGAAGCCGACGACGTGATCGCTACGCTCGCGCGGCAGGCGACCCAAGCCGGTGAGGAGAGCATCGTGGTGACGGGTGATCTCGATTTACTGCAGGTCGTGAACGAACGCACGACCGTGCTGATGACGCGGCGGGGCATTACGGAGCTCGCCCGATACGATCCGGCCGCCGTCGAAGCCCGCTTCGATTTGCGGCCGGAGCAGCTGCCGGACTATCGCGGGCTGAAAGGAGATCCGTCGGACAACCTGCCGGGTATTCCCGGCGTGGGCGAAAAGACGGCGAGCAAGTTGATCCGATCCGCCGGCAGCCTGGATGCCCTCGTCGCGGATCCGTCGCGTGCCGGGACACCGAAGCTCCAAGCGCTGATCGAACGATTCGGTGCACAAGCGAAAATCTGCCGCGACGTGTCGACCGTGAACGACACGTTGGATCTCCCGCTGAATTGGGAGCAAGCGCGGTACGCGCCCGCAAGCAACGACGAACTCTATCGCTTGTACAGCGACCTGGAGTTCAAGACGATGCTCAGCAAATTGGACGTGCCGCTCGAGATGCCGCTGCTTGCCTCACAAGAGCGTGTCACCGGCAGTTACCGATCGTACGTCGCATCGACCGATCCGCCGGAGTTTAGAGAGCTCGCTCGCGAACTCGAAACGATCGCTTCTTCCGAGCGCCTGGCCTTTGCCATGAAGGCGGACGGCGAAATCGGCATCAGTGCGGCGCCTCAGAGCGGGCTTGCATTTCTTGCCGGCGCGCTGGCCAACGAGCCGGTGCGCGGCGCGTTTTCGGCGCTTTGGCGCGGCAATCAGCGCTTGGCGGGTCACGATGTGAAAGCGCTCACGCGCCTATTGCACGACCGCGGTTTTGAAGCGCGCGCCTTTGCCGACGACACGATGATCGGCGCGCACCTGCTCAACCCTTCGCGGACGTTTGCGGCCATCGAAGATGCGGCCCAAGAATTCCTGCAGCTCTCCGCCGGCGAGGACGTCGCGGCGCACGCCGATGCCGTGTTCCGCCTAAGCGACAGGGAACGAGAAGAGCTGGCGGCGCGCGAGCAAGTGCCGCTGTATGAAGAAGTTGAAGTTCCGCTCGCCCCGGTGCTGGCCAAGCTCGAGTGGACCGGCATCGCCGTCGATCCATCCGAGCTGCACGCCCTCTCCTCGCAGATCGATACGGCAATCGCGCGACTGCAAGAAGAAATCTACGATCTCGCCGGCGAGCCATTCAACATCGGATCGCCGCAACAGCTGGGCGGCATTCTTTTTTCAAAACTCAATCTTCCCGGAGGAAAGAAAACAAAAACCGGCTGGGCCACCGGTGTGGAGGTGCTGCAAGGTTTGGCGCGAGACTATCCCATCTGCGCCAAGGTGCTGGAGTACCGTGAAGTCACCAAACTGAAGAACACGTACGTCGACGTCATCCCCTCGCTGCTGGATCGCCGTGATGGACGATTGCACACTGTCTTCAATCAAACGGCAACGGCGACCGGGCGCTTAAGCTCCACCAACCCGAACCTGCAAAACATTCCCGTGCGGGGCGACCTCGGCAGGCGCATCCGGCGCGCATTCGTCGCGCCGAGCGCGGAGCGCGCGTTGCTTGCCGCCGATTACAATCAGATCGAGCTGCGTTTGATGGCGCACCTTTCAGGCGATGCCGCCATGCGGCAAGCTTTTGCGCAGGGCCACGATATCCACGACTTTACCGCGCGGCAGATCTTTGCGTTGGGGCGGGACGCGACGGTCGATCCGAACCAGCGCCGCATGGCCAAATCGGTCAACTTCGGACTGTTGTACGGCATGTCGGATTTCGGACTGGCGCAGCGCTTAGAGATCGGACGGGCCGAAGCGCGGGAGATCACCGCCGCATACTTCGCGCGCTTCCCGCAAGTGCGCGCATACATCGACGGCGTGATCCGGTTCGGGCGCGAGCACGGCTACGTCAGCACGATACTCGGACGACGCCGCTATATGCCGGCGCTGCGCTCGAGCAACTACATGTTGCGCTCGGCCGCGGAACGCGAAGCCACCAACGCGCCGTTACAAGGCAGCGCAGCAGACCTCATGAAGTTGGCGATGGTCCGCATCGACCGGCGGTTGAACGGCCCTTCCGCAGGACGGGGACAGCTCGCCCGCATGCTCTTGCAGATTCACGACGAGTTGATCCTCGAAGTGCCGGTCGAGAAACTGCGCGAGACGGCAGCGCTCGTAAGGCAGGAGATGCAGAACGTCATCGAGCTGAGCGTGCCGCTCGACGTAACGGTGAAGATCGGATCCAATTGGTACGACGTGGAGGAAACCGATGATCTCTAGTGCGTCGCTGACCCTTGCGGCGACGGTGACGCTGCACGCGCCGCGCGCCACGCTTCATGTCGCCGTCGCGCGAAGTGCGGCGCAGCGCGAGCACGGGTTGATGGGTGTGCCCAGGCTGCCGCCGCATATCGGAATGCTGTTCATCTTTCCGGGGGATGCGCCCGTCGCTTTTTGGATGAAGAACACGCTGGTGCCGCTCGATATGGTGTTTATCTCCGCGAGCGGCGACGTGCGATCGATCGCGCCGCGCGTGCCGGCCGTCCCGGCCGATACGCCGGACGATCGGATTCCCAGACGTTACGGAAGCGCGCGCTACGTCATTGAGCTGGCCGCCGGCGAAGCCGCAAAGGACGGTATCGAATCCGGCACGCACATCGGAGGGCTGCCTGCCCGAGCTCCCTGAAGTCGAAACGATCGTCCGCGGCTTGCGCGAGCAGATCGTGGGCAAGACGATTGCGGACGTGCGCGTCGCGCTGCGCAAGATCGCGGTAGCGCCGGACGGAACGCATTTCGAACGAGAGCTTCGCGGCGAGCGGATCGTGGGCGTCACCCGTCGCGGAAAATACGCCGTGCTCGCGCTCGAGTCGGGCGCAGCGGTGGTGATTAGCCTTCGAATGACGGGCCGGCTCACCGTCGTCGAGCGAGGACGGCGTACCCGTCACCCGCACACGCACGTTACCATCCGTTTCACGGACGGCAGCCGTCTGGAATTTGCGGATACCCGGCAATTCGGCCGAATCCGCTTGATCGCCGCGCAAGAGCCGTGGGCGGCCGCCCTGGGCGTAGAGCCCCTCGGCCTCAGCTTTACTCCCGAGCGCTTTATCGGTATGCTTTCCGGGCGGAGAGCGCCGGTCAAGGCCTTTCTTCTCGATCAGCGGCGAATCGCGGGCATCGGAAACATCTATGCTTGCGAGGCGCTCTGGCAGGCGGGGATTCGTCCGGGGAAGGCGTCCGGAACGCTCTCGAAGCCGGCGATTCGTCGTCTGTATCGCGCGCTGGTCCGTGTGTTGGAGCGGGCGATTGCGCTGCGCGGAAGCAGCATAGACGATTACGTCGACGCGCGCGGACGAAAAGGCGGCGCGCAAGATGCACTGTGCGTGTACGGCAAGGACGGGCGTCCATGTCCGCGATGCGGCAAGGCGATCGTGCGAACCGTAATAGCTCAGCGCGGAACCTGGTGGTGCCGCGCATGTCAAAAATAAATGAAGGCAGGTTTCTGAACTATCTCTACAATTGATACGGCTCCGGTGCAGCCGCAAGAAGACCAACTCGCACTCGAACAGCAGCTCTACGAAGAGTCGCTCAAGGTCCTCGATGAGGGCCAAGTCATCACCGGCACGATCGTCGCCAAATACCAAGATGAATTGCTCGTGGATATCGGAGGAAAGTCGGAAGGCGTTCTACCGTTCCGCGAGCTGTCGTTGGCGGTCGATCCCAAAACGCTGCGCGTCGGCGATTCGCTTGAGGTGATGATCCATCGGATCGACGATCAGGACGGCACGCTCTTTCTTTCCGAGCGGCGCGCCCGTGCCCTGAAGACGTGGGAGAAAGTGATCGAGGCGCACGAGCGGGACGACGTCATCGAGGCGACGGTCACGCAGGTGGTCAAAGGCGGCGTGTTGGTCGATCTCGGCATGCGCGGCTTCGTGCCCGCATCGCAGATCCGGCGGCAGCCGGTCGGAAACCTCGACGAGCTGGTCGGCAAAAAGCTGCGGCTCAAAGTGATCGATCTCGATCATCGCCGGCATCGCGTCGTGCTCTCGCAGCGGTTGGTGCTCGAAGAAGAACTCAACGCCAAGAAGCAGGAGCTGCTTGGGACGCTCGAAGTGGGGCAGATTCGCGAAGGCGTCGTGGTGCGTTTGGCGGAGTTCGGCGCATTTGTCGATCTGGGCGGCATCGACGGCCTGATTCACAACAGCGAACTGAGCTACGCGCGCATCAAACACCCGTCGGAGGTCGTGAAAGTCGGCGACGTCGTGAACGTCGAGATCATGAAGTTCGACCCGGATGCGAAAAAGGTTAGTTTGTCGCTCAAACATACGCTTCCCGATCCTTGGGACGAACATGCCGGCAAACTGTACGAAACCAATCAGCTTCCGGCGCAAATCGTCAAAGTTACGCCGAATTATTTACTGGTCGAACTCGTTCCAGGCGTGCTTGCGATGGTGCCGAAAGGCGAATTCGATCCGGGGGCACAGTTCAGTCCCGGGCAGGAAGTCGAAGTGACGCTTTCCACGATCAACCACAGCACGCGGCGCATTACCGCATCGATCCAGCACGTGGCTGACGTGCCCGAGGAAGAGATCGAAAAGTACGCGATCGACGTGGACGGCGCAGCGCCGGAGGAAGCGGCGGAGTAACTCCGCCCTGAGCTCCCCAGCATGCGCGTCGGCCTCACCGGGGGGCTGGGAGCGGGCAAAAGCGAGGTCGCCCGCTGTTTCGAAGCGTTCGGCGCGTACATCATCGACACGGATAGTCTGGCGCGTGAAGCCGTCTGCCCGGGCAGCGACGGCTTGCGGCAGATCACCCGCGTTTGGCCTGCCGTCGTGCGAAACGGCTTTCTCGATCGATCCGCGCTCGCCGAGATCGTTTTTCACGATCCGCAAGCGCGCCGGCGATTGACCGAGATCGTTCATCCGCACGTTCGGCGGCTGGCGATGGAGAGAGAGCGATACGCCAAGCCTGACCAATTGATCGTCCACGTCGTGCCGCTGCTCTTTGAGAACGATTACGATCGCCTCTGCGCCGCATCGGTGCTCGTCCTCGCTCCCGAAGAGGCGCGCATTGCGCGCGTGCTGCGGCGCGACCGTTGGAGCCGCGAACAGATTCTCGCCCGCATGGCTTCGCAAATCGATCCCGAGCAAGCACGTAAGCGCGCCGACTACGTGATCGAGAACGACGCCGACTTCGCGCACTTGAAGGCGCAAGCCCAATCCGTCTATGACAAGTTGGAATCCCTTGCGCACCCTTCGACAGGCTCAGGGTGACACATAGCAATGCTATCCTGCAGCTTTACTACTGGCGCGCATCGCTTCGGGGTGGGCCGAAGGCCGGGGGCCCCGCGGGCTTTGCCCGTGGGGGGCGTGGAGCGCGCAGCGCGGATACGCCTATTAAAACGGGGCCGCGCTGCGGCCCCGGGCAAGTTACGCCATTGGACTAACCTCTAGTTTAACTTGACGATCTGATTTTGCCCCGCCGCCGCCGCACTTAAACGCCCCCGCGGAGGATGCGACCCGGCAGAGCGCCCGTCGGATGGCCGTTTTTGAAGACGGTGCGGCCGTTGACGAAGACTCGCTCGATGCCGGTCGGGTACGCGTACGGCCGTTCGTAGGTTGCCGTGTCGCACAGCGTTTGCGGATCGAAGAGCACCAGATCGGCAAAGGCCCCCTCGGCAATTGCGCCGCGGCCGCGCAGCCCGAAGATGTGCGCCGGAAGCGCAGTCATTCGGCGCACCGCCTGCGCGAGATCGAAGACGCGGCGCTGCAGCGCGTACCGTTTTATCACACGCGGGAAGGTCCCGAACGTGCGGGGATGCGGAACGCCTTGCGCTGTCGGGCCCTCCAACGCGCGCACGGACGCGTCGCTGCCGACGCAGCAGAAATCCGCGGAAAAAACCGCGGCGACATCATGTTCATTCATTGAAAAGAAGATGGCGCCGACGTCCAAGCGCTCTTCGATCAGCAATCTGATCGTTGCGTTTGCCGGGGAGAGGCCCCAAGCCGCGGCAACCTCGTCGATTCGCATTCCGGCCACATTGGCGTTGCGCTCCGAATGCACGTCCGTCACCATGATTGCGTGCCAGTCACGATCGCGTGCCAGATTGAGCGCAAGCGCGACAGCCGTCGCCGTTTGCGGATCGCGAAGGCGCTCCAACGTTGCGTCGACTCCGCCGAAGCGTGTTTCCGCCGGCAAAACGGTCGCGAGATCGGTCCAACTGGCGATGTACGGATACGCATCGCATGAGGCCGGTATGCCGGCGTCCCGCGCTTGCGCGATCATCTCCAGTGTGCGATGCACCTTTCCCCAATTGCTGCGGCCGGCGGCTTTGTGATGCGAGCATTGCACCGCGACGCCGGCATGCTTGCCGACCTCGAGCGCTTCTTCGATCGCCTCAACCAGTTCATTTCCCTCGCTGCGCACGTGCGAGGCGTACATCGGCGCACCGGCTTGCCGGGCCGCGGCCGCCATCGCAACGAGTTCGCCTTTCCCGGCGTAGCGCGACGGAGGGTAAATGAGGCCGCTAGATACGCCGAGCGCGCCTTGATCGCACGCCTGACGCACGAGGGCCGCCTGCGCGTCGAGCTGTTCGGCTGAGAGAGGCGCGGGATCTTCGTCTGCGACCGCTCGACGCGTGGTGCCCAGGCCGACTAACGTCGCCACATTCAGTGCGACGCCGCGGCGTTCGACCAGTGCAAAAAATTGGTCCAGACTTTGCCACTCTTCCGCGGCGTCGGTGCGCGGAGCAACCGACGTACCGCAATTGCCGCCGATCTCCGTGGTCACGCCCTGCGCGATCTTTCCGTCGCACGTCGGCAACGTCAACCACAGCGCGTCGCTGTGTGCGTGCACGTCGATGAATCCGGGACAAAGGACCTTTCCGGTACAATCGACGATTTCAAATGCGTCGCGATCGCGCAATTCTCCGATCAGTGCGATGCGATCGTCGTTGATCGCTACATCGGTCGAATACGGCGCGTTGCCGCTACCGTCGATGATGGAGGCGTTTCTGAGAATCGTTGTCAGCATGCGTCGTTTAACAAGCGGTCGAGTGGGTATTTACTTCGGGCAGACGTGATGATTTTGAGGTGCAGATAAGTGGCGATTCAGGAACAGACCCAGGGGCACGGCGGCGGCATGACGGTCCGGGAAGCAGGCAAGCGAGGCGGCGAGCGGGTCAAAGCCAAGTATGGCACCGAGTTTTATGAGGCCATCGGCCGCAAAGGCGGCGAGGCGACCAAAGAAAAGTACGGACCTTCCTTCTACGAGGTCATCGGGCAAAAGGGCGGCCAAAAACTGAAGCGCAAATCCCCATAACATTCCATGGCAAACACCCCCAAGCGCCCGCGTGCCGGCAAGAAGCCGGAAGGTGAGATGTCTGTGCGCGAAGCCGGCAAGAAGGGCGGCAACACCGTTCGCGACCGCTATGGCTCCGGCTTCTACGAAGAGATCGGGCGCAAAGGCGGACAGGCCACCCGGCAACGGCACGGCGTCGAGTTTTACGAGTCGATCGGACAAAAAGGCGGCAAGGTCGTCAAGGAAAAGTACGGCGCCGATTTCTACGAGGAGATCGGGCACAAAGGCGGCCAGAAGGTGAAAAAACTGATCGACGAGGCCAAGCGCAAGAGCCAAGAATAATTCTACGGCGGCGAAAAGCCGCCGTTTAGTTGTCCCAGATGCACGTCCTGTTTGTTGAAGTCGACGGTTACGCTGGCGACGCGTAACGTTTGATCGCCCGTGCGCACGACGCTTGAATGGGGAAGCGTCAGCTGCTTGGAGGCGTTCACCCAAGAAACGAGATCGGTTTGGAAGGTGCGCGCAATTCCATCTTTGGGGTGCAGCTGCTCGATGCGCACGTTTCCGGTTGCCGTGAAATCGAAGCTTTGCGTGTTTACCTGCACGTGGGCGGCGGTGATTCCAAGATACGGCGTTCCGTGATTGTACAGGACGCCGTGCCGTAAGCCGTCCACGCTCGCGAGTACGCCGTCCGGCGAAAGTCTGTGCCTTGCGGTATTCGAACGTCCACGATTTGGTGCGGATGCGATGCCCGACGACTTTGCCTCCGAAGAGCGAAACGGCCTGTTGTCCGTTCGGGGGCGGCGGCACGTTGCGTCCCGCCAAGATGATCCCCGCGACGATCCATGCGAGCACCGCCGCGCCGATCAATGAGGCCGCAATGCGCCAGTTTTTCATTGAAAAGCCGTCGGGGCCCGCGGCCTTCGGCCCGCCTGCATTCCTGGACCCAGAAGTAGGCACACAACATAGAGCAAAGCGGCGGCAGCAATCACGATGCCGGGCCCAACGTGAGCGAAAACAGAGCCGGCCGGTTTTCCCACTTCGCCGATGACCGAGGTCCGTTCGTCGATGGCCGACCGCTGCGTCCACGTTCCGTCCGGCGCGATGATGCCGCTGATGCCGGTGGATGCGGATTGCAGCGTCCACGCGCCGTTTTCGAGCGCGCGCATCTGCGCGATCTGGGCATGCTGATACGTTCCGGATGTCGTCCCGAACCACGCATCATCGGTTGCGATCACGAGGACTTGCGCGCCGCGCGCCACTTGCGCGTGCACGAGATCGGCGAACGCCGATTCCCAACAGATCAGCGGCCCGAACGACGAGTCATCGAATGGAATGACGGCTTCATCGTGGCCATGTCCCAAGGTGCCGATCAAGTTCGCGCCGGGGAGCCATCCCAAATATTGCTGCAGCGGGAACGTTTCGGTAAACGGCACCAGTTGGCGCTTGCGGTAAATCGATCGCAACGAGCCCGCCGGCGAAAAGACATAGAGCGCGTTGTACTGTTTCCCGCCGGCGTCTAGGAGGGAGCCGGCAACGATGGTTGTGCGCATGGACCGTGCAAGCGTTCCAAGCCGCCCGAGGAATCCAGCGTCGCGGTTCAGGACCTCTGCAATGGCCGTTTCGGGCAGCACGATCAGCTGCGGATGCATCGGCGCTAAGGCTTGCGCCATCTGCAGATAACGCTCGGCCGCATCCCGCGCTTGCAGCGGCTGCCACTTGAGCGTTTGTCTGACGTTGCCTTGAATTGCGGCCATCCGAATCGAAGGTTGGGGAGCGTGGCGCGCCGGCCAAGCCGCATAGCAGCCGATCCATGCCGCAATTGCCAGCGCGATCGCGCAAGCCGCGGTTCGCAATCGTCGCGAATCGATCGCATACGCAACATATGCGCCCAGCGCCATCACGACGAATGTGACGCCGTATGCCCCGGCGTATGGCGCAAAGACGCGCAGCGGCGTGCTTGTTTGCGAATAGCCGATCTGCGCAAAGGGAATCCCGACGACGCCGACCGAGCGCAGCGCCTCCAAGACCGTAAAAGCCGCGGCTCCCGCAGCGGGCGCGAGCGCCCGAACGCCGCGCTGCAGCGCGACCCGCCACAAGACCGCCGCGAATGCGAAGCTGAGCGCTTGCACGAAGGCGGGTATCAGAACGATTGCCGGCGCGAAGACGCCGACGAAACTGCCGACGGTGTACGAAAACCACGAAAAATTGATGACGAAAAAGATCGCTCCGGCGAACCATCCGGCGAAAAAAGCCCGTTTCCAAGGAAGGCGTCCGGTGGCCCAGAACAGGGCCGCCGCTCCCAGCGGCGCAAGCCAAGCCTGACCCGGTTTTGGAAACGCCAGAGCAAGCGCCACGGCGCCGAGGCCCGCAACGGCGAACTCGGACGCCTGCACGGAGGTCCCGATGCTTCGAAACCTGATCTTGGCGTTTTGCGCGACGGCGTTCATCTTAAGCGGATGCGGGCGTCAAGTCACGCCCAACCGCGCCGGCACCGACGGCGTCGGGCTGCAGCCTGGGTTCATGCAGGTCAAGTTCACCACGGCCGCCCCACTGGACTTTACGGACTACCAATACATCATCGCTTTTAACACAAGCAGCACGCCCGGCATGCCGTACGCGCAGAACGGCAATCAGTCGCGAAATTGGCAAAACTTTTCCTTTGAGATCGTCGTCGGCGGCGCCGGCGGATTCGCGACCGTCCAGGCCTATGAGTTCGTGACGCAAAGCGGTGGAACGTACAAGTTCCCATACCCGCTCCACCCTACGCCGCAGATTTTGCAACCCGTGAATACCAACTGCAACGGTCAAGGCACGCAGTTTTGCATTACGTTCAACCGCAGCTTGTTCAACGGCATCTCCGTGCCGCCTAGAGGAGGCGCGACTCCTCAGCCCTCTCCCACGCCGCAATCGAATCTCTGGTTTGTAAATTGGTTCAGCGCAGCAGCGAGCGGAGGAACGCCCGTTGACGCGCCCGGACTTGCGGGCGTCGCCGATACGTCCTTCGTCTTCGGGCCGCTTGACGTCAACACGGGCTTCGACCGTCAGTGGACGGCGCAAGCCGGATGGCCGCAGGTCGCGCCTCCGGCACAAATCGTCGGCGGCGAAGTCATCAATAATCCATAACCGGGAATAGAGAACGCATGCTTGAGACGATCCAGTGCGCGCACGATTTGTGCAACTGCATGCTTACTGCTGAAATTCAAACTGAAGAGTATTGCGGCAATGCGTGCCGCGAAGCGGACGAGGGCGGCATTGAAATGGAAGCCTGCAACTGCGGCCACCCACCCTGCGACGTGCAGTGAGATAGGAAAGCGCGCTACACCCCTTCCGCAAAACCGCTGCTTCGTTTTCCGTCCGTGGAAAACGGAGCGCTACAGTGCATTTTCGCGAGAACGAAGTTTTGAAGCGGCCATCCTTGGCCGGCGCGAAAATGTCACAGTTTTTGCCAAAGGGGTGTAGCGCGCTTTCCTTGGTTTTAGGGATGGCTTAGCTGCGCAAGTGCGACGCGTTACGGCAAATAGCCATTAAAGCTGGTCGGAACAATCGGGCCCTGCGCTGACAGGTTGAAGCTCGCCGCGCGCGACGGGAACGCCAGCAAGTTGACCGTCACGTTGAGCGACTTGTACGCGGAATTGTACTGCAGCTGCAACTGATAACAGTCGCCGATGATGCGGCGATAGTAGATCGTTTCATTCTCGATCCGGCCGCCTTCTTTCCAATTGATGTCGCCCAGAAACTGCAGATCCGCGTTCCGGCCGAACGGTGTGATGAAGCCGACGTTGGTTGAGTAGAACCCCTGCCCTGGTCCCGGCGTAAAGGCACCGCCCAGCGTGACGTATGAGAGCGGGCTTGGCCGGAACGCCAGTTGATACTGCACCGGCTGCGCCATCATGTTGAAGCTGGTGTTGAAGCTCAGCAGCAGATTGTAGTAGTCGCCGTTGAAAAACCGCATGACGTCGGCCGCGTTCTTGTAGTTGTTCGCCGGCTGTTGATCGATGGTGGCAAACGGCACGAACGGCGGCCCATTGTACTGATTCGCCGTATACGTGAGCGCGTTCACGAAGTGCGTGCTCACCGGCGTCGTCAGGCTGGCGGTTTCCAAAATCGACGCCTTGAGATCACCCGTGCCGTACGCCAATTGGTCGATCGTGACGTTCGCGCTCAAGTCGCTGCCGAACAGCCGGTACAGCGCCGGCCCGAGCGTGAGGTTGAGGTCGGCGCGTTGGGTGTGTTCCGGCGTCTGCGGTTCGCTGTACTCGCCGATCGTCAGCGAGGTCGAAACCGGAAAGATGAAGTGCGGCAGTATCTGATACGGCCTGATCTGTAGTTCCGGTTCCTTGTTGACGCCGACGGGCGTCTGAGAAAAGCTCTTATCGAAGTTCAGCGTGTAGTCTGCAAACGCGTTGCTCCAATGCAGCAAGTCATCGACCGTAGCGCTCGAGTTTTGGCTGAAGAATCCATAGTTCGATTGGCTGTGGTTGAGCGTGAACGCGAACGTGTTGTCGAGCGTCGGCGTAAACGTGCGGCTATCGGTGAAGCCGTAGTTTTCGGTGCTGGACTGCGAGCCGGTGGAGCTGCGCGCAAAGCTGTAGGTCTGCGTGTCGTTCGTTCCGCTGTGAACGACCGATGCCGTGAAGCCGCTCGACGGCGGCAGGCTCACGAGCGGGCCGAAATTGCTGTTGTACGTGAAGCCAAACTGACCACGCAGATGCTGCGAAAAGTTTTCGATGTCGCCGACGTTGAGGTTGTACGTCGTCTGCTGGGCGCGGCGATCGTGAATGCCGTAGAAGTCTATGGTCGTCTGCCGCTTGCCGTTCTTCTTGGTGATGGTCGCATCGTAGCCTAAGCCGATGCCTTCGCGCGAGTAAAATTCGACGCGGTAATACCCGTAGTAGTATTGATCGCGACCGAAACCGAGGCGCGCCTTCACGTAGAAGCCTTGATACGAGTTGTAGCCCACGTCCGGAAAGAGTTGGGGCTTTTGCCGTTCGTCGCTGACCGTGCGCAGCGGAATGATCACGCGCGGAAGAAAGAAGACCGCCGCGCCGCCGAGCCACAAGAGCACCTTCGAGATGACGATCTTGTCGCCAGGATACACGTCGATTGTTTTTCCGGTGATGTGATAGCCCGATCTCGGATGCTCGCACGTCGTCAAGTTCGCGTTGGTGCCGTGCGCGACGCCTTGCGCGTTCGTCTTCATGTTTTGCGCGCCGAAGTAGACCAGTCCGCGCTCGACGCCTTGCGAGCTTTCGCCTTGACCCTTTTTGAGTTCCGCGGTCTGCGCGATCGTGTCGAAGTCGATTTCGTCGGCGTGGTAGATCGAGTTCTCTTGACTGTTGACGATGTACGGGTGACCCGTCACGGTTATGGTGCGATCGCCGTCGTAGTGCGCACGATCGCCCACGAGCACGGCGTTTTCATAGAAGATGTGAACGTTGCCGATTGCGTCCGCCGGCGCGCCGGGTTTGGCGGGATTGCCGACGACTTTGTCCGCCAATACGTAGGTGTAGCCGGGCCGCATCGTCGGAATGCCGACCGGCTTCGGGGAGGGCGACGGCGTCGGCGATCCGACCGGCGTGATCGACGGCGGGGCGGAGGGCCGCGTCAGAAAGACGGGACCGGCCGACGCGTTAGGGCTCGGGGTTGCCGTTGGAACGGGCGGAGGCGTCGCGGCAGGCGAGCCGGTCGGAAACGGTGTGGCGAAGAGCTGCGGCGGCCCCAGGATGGGCCGAGGGATTCCGGGCGTTTTGGAGGGGTTAGGCAGCGGAGTGGGGGAGGGCGGCGGCGTTTCCTGGGCGAGCCATTCGCGAGCGCGCACCGCGCACGACTGCCCGTTCAGCAGCGCGAGGGCGCGGGCCACGCGCGGATCGGCAGCGGGCGCTCCGGCGGCCGGCGACGAGAGCGGCAGCGATCCGGCGATGAATGCGGCCAGGCACAGCATCGCAGACGCACGGGCAAAGGTGAGTCGCAGGCTAAGGCTCCTTAGTGTTCCTCGGTCCAGATCAGCGCCAGGCCGGCGATGCCGAACGCGATGTTCGGAATCCACGCGGCTAAGTAAGGATTCATGCGATTCGTGCTTCCAAATGCAGCCGCGGCCTCCGTGAACACCACGTAGACGAAGAACGCAATGATGGAAAGCGCGATTCCCATCATGCGGCCCTTTTTTCCGAAGATGATCGCCAGCGGCAAAGCCACGAGCACCGCGATGAAGGCTCCGAACGGAAACGCCATCTTGTCCGCGAGCGTCACCTCTTGATTTCCCAGCGCTTCGCCGCCGATGCCTTGCGATCGCAGCGCATTGACGTGGGAGGCCAACTGCTTGGAATTCATCGTGAACGCGTCGTTGTTCGTCGTGCTGATGAATTGTGCCGCGCTTTCACCCAGCGGCAGACCGACGCGAAACTCGGGCGTGCTGCTCTGCGACGTCATGTATCCGTCGGAACCGTAGAACGTCATGATCGCGTCGCGCAGCACGAGTGTCGCGCCCTCGACCCGCGCCGTCTTTGCCTGAATCGTTTCGTTCCAATATCCGCCGTTGCGGCCCGGCTTGAAGATCTGCACGCCCAGCATCGTGCGATTGTCGGGCGCGACGCTATTGATGAAAAAGACGTTTCCCGTATCGGGATCTTTGCGGAAGAATTGCGGTTCGATCGGCAGCGAAGCCGTGTGGTAGATGATCTGATAGAACGTCCGTGTTGAGAGGTCGACCGATTTGGGAGCGACGTACTCGTTCATCGCATACGTAAAACCGAAAGCGCACAAACCGAAGAGCAGCGGCGTCAGGCTGAAGCGCCAAAGCGACACTCCCGCCGTGCGGATCGCATTGATTTCGTTGTCCGCCATCAAGCGACCGATGCCCAGTAAGGTTGCAAAGAGACAGGCAAATGGAAACGCCATCGGGATCGACTGGGGGACGCGGAAAACGACGAAGCGCAGCACCAAAAAGAACGGCGCGTTTTGGGCGATGATGTACTTGAACGCCAAAAAGAAAATGTTGAACGCCCAAAATAAAAAGAACGCCAGAAACGCAAAGACGAACGGGCCTGCGAATTCGGACAGGATGTAGCCGTCCAACAGCGGGATACGCGGCGGACGCAAGCCGCCGGCGGGCGCAGTGCGAGCTCCCGGCAGCGCCGCCATGAAGCGGGCTAGTAGTTCCGGTACGCGCTCAACACGCGCGCGACGTATGCGCGCGTTTCAGCATACGGCGGCACGCCGTGGTACGCGGCGACTGCTCCAGGGCCTGCGTTGTACGCGGCGATTGTGAGTTCCACGTTATTGTTGTAGCGCTGCAGCAGGGCGCGCAAGTAGCGGCTGCCGCAATCGACGTTTTCGGCAGGATCGAACGGGTTCTCGATTCCGCACGTCGCCGCGGTTCCCGGCATCAGCTGCATGAGTCCCTGGGCGCCGGCGTTGCTGACCGCCGACGGATCGCCCGCCGACTCCGCCATCAGCACGGCGTTGATCAGCGCCGGCGGAACGCCCGTGCGCTCCGAGGCAGGCGTGACGAGACTCTGGAGCTGCGTGGGGCTGAGCGCATGCGGCGCATACGGCAGATAGCCGCCGCCGCTGCAGCCGTAGAGCACGCCTAGGGCGAGAATGAGTCCAAGGCTCTTCTTCATTGCCGTCCCCGCTTTTCTGCGTCCCGGCGGTAAGCGGCCTGCCCCTTCGACACGCGCTGCGCGCTGCTCACGACTTCGGCTTCTTCATTATTACAGATGCTTAACGGTCGCCGCAGGCGCTCCGTTTGCTTAACGGTCGCCGCAGGCGCTCCGTTTGCTTAACGGTCGCCGCAGGCGCTCCGTTCTCGCAGCTTTCCGGAACGGGCGTTCTTTGGGACGGGGGTATCCGGCTTGCGTCCTGTACTGCTAGCCCATGGCAAAAGACAAAGACGTGGCTGGAATCATCGCCTTCCCGCCGCTCATTTACGGCGCACCGCTGCTCGCCGGCCTCGTCGTTGACCGCTTGATTTCGGCCAAACGATTGCCACGGCCGTTGCAACCCCTGTCGGTCGGGTTTCTTGCGGCCGCTGCATCGCTGCTCGTTCCTGCAGTTCGTGAATTCCGCAAAGCGCAAACCGCCGTTGACCCTTTCGAGGAAACAACCGCGCTGATACAAAGCGGCCCGTTCGAATACACCCGCAACCCCCTCTATCTCGCGCTGACGCTCCTCTACGTCGGCATCGCTCTGGGGTCGCGCGCACGTTTCCCACTGCGACTTCTCCCGGCGATCCTTTGGATCGTGAATACAGGGGTCATCGAGCGTGAGGAGCGGTACCTCGAGCGCAAATTCGGCGACGCGTACAAGGCGTATCGCGATCGCGTCCCTCGCTGGCTCTAACCGACACCCCATCCCTGGCGCCAAAGGGTTGCGCGGGGAGCGCGCGTTGCGTATAGTGGTGGCAAGTGGTGCATCGTGGTGCTAGAGGGAGGAGCGATTGCCCGCGGACTTGCCGCGCTTTACCGGCTCGGTGGAGCACGCTCTTGACGATAAGGGCAGGCTCATCGTTCCTGCGCGGTTCCGCGAGCGCCTTGGAACCGGCTTTTTCCTAACGATCGCACGGCCCGACCCCTGTCTGGCGCTCTATCCGCCGGTTAGGTGGCACGAGTGGTGTAACCGTTTGGAATCGGCGAGCCGCAAGGACGAACATTACCGCCGCCTCGTTCGAGACATCTTTGCGCACACGGAAGAAGTTGCGTGCGACGCACAGGGCCGGCTGTTCATCCCAACCGGGCTGCGCGCGATTGCGGGGATCGAACGAGACGTGGTTTCGATCGGCGCGCTTTCGCACGTCGAAGTCTGGGCGAAGGAACGGCTGAGCGACTATGCGGCGCCGGAGAGCGAGGCCGCGGAGCTGATGGCCGAACTAGGTTTGTATTGATGCCGGAGTGGGCCGATGCCGCACATCCCGGTGCTTTTGGAACCGGCGCTGGAGTATTTGGCGATCCGCCCGGATGGGCGCTATGTCGATGCCACATTCGGCAGCGGCGGCCACTCCCGGGCGATCTTGAACCGGCTGCAGACGGGACGGCTGATTGCGCTGGATGCGGATCCAGCCGCCGAGGCGCGCGCCGCCGCAATTTCGGACGCGCGGTTCAGCTTCCGGCGTCTGGACTTTCGGCGGCTGGACGAAGCGCTGGAGGGCGCCGGCCCAATCGACGGCGTCCTGTACGATCTGGGAGTCTCGTCGATGCAGTTTGACGATCCGGCGCGCGGCTTTACGTTCGCGCAACCTGCGCCGCTCGATATGCGCATGGATCCGGCGGGCGGCCGCAGCGCCTACGACGTGTTGATGACCTCCAGCGAATCGGAACTCGCGGATATCTTCTTTCACTATGGCGAAGAGCGCGCGGCGCGCCGAATCGCGCGCGCGATCGTGCGCCGGCGGTCGGATGGAACGCTCCCTGCCACGACATACGAGTTTGCGCAAATGGTCAGCGGGCTCGTCCATCGCCGTGGACGGCGAGAGCGCATCCATCCCGCCACGCGCGTCTTTCAGGCGCTGCGGATCGCGGTTAACGACGAACTCGGGGCGCTTCGCGAGAGCTTGGAAATGGCCGCCGGGCGTTTGAGAGTGGCGGGGCGCGTCGTCGTCATCAGCTTTCACTCGCTGGAAGATCGCATCGTCAAGCACGCGTTTCGCGACGATCCTCGCCTCGATGCGATCACGCGGCGGCCGATCGTTCCCGATGCCGGCGAGCTGCAGCGCAATCCCCGTGCGCGCAGCGCTAAGCTGCGTGCGGCGCGCCGGATCGACGAACGATGATCCAGCGTGAACCGCGCGCGGCCGCCTCGCCGAATCCACGAAAAGCCAAGTACGCCGCCGAGCGGCGGCGCCGGGAAGCGGTTCGCAACCGCTACGGCGGCCTGATGCGTTTCTGTGGCGTTTTGGCGATCGTGGTAACGTTCGTCATGTTGTACGTGATGCTGATTGCGCACCTGACCGGACTGAGTTACGCGCTCGGCCGGGCGCAAGAGCGGCGTACGGCGCTGGAGATGCAGACGGCCCGGCTGGACGACCGCATTGCGGCGCTGCAGTCGGACGATCGGCTGGCTCGAATCGCGGCTTCGCTGCATATGCGCGAGCCCGAACAGATCGATGTCGTCTTCTTGCCGGCGCGCAGGCATCCCGCACCGCAGAATCATCTCGCATTTCTTTCGACCCTAACGGCGCTTCTGCGCGTTAAATAATCCGCCGCCATGCACCGGCGAACGTTCGCACGCATCGCCCCTAAGCGGGCAAAAGCATTCTTCTACGCGGTCATGATCGTGGCGCTTTATCTGGCTTGGCGGCTGATCGACGTACAGACGATCAAAGGGCCCCTTTACGCCAAAGAAGCGCTGAATCAGCGCAGCGACACCGTGGAAGTGTTCGGAAGGCGCGGCAGCATCTTAGATCGGCACGGCGACGTTCTGGCGCGTTCGCTGCCCTCTGAAAGCGTGTACGCGGTTCCGCACGATCTCCTCAACCCGGATCAGACGATCGCCCAACTCCAGCGCGTTCTTGGAAAGATCGATCCCGCCGTCAAATCATTGCTGCACGTACGACAACTGCGATTCGTCTGGGTAGCGCGCAAGATTCCGCACGATGTGGCCGACCGAATCCAGGCGCTCGATGTTCCGGGCGTCGCCATGATCGAAGAAGACACGGGCCGGCGCGTCTATCTGAGCGGGCGTTCCGCGGCGAGCGTCTTGGGTTTCGTCGGCATCGACGAAAATGGCCTGGACGGTTTGGAATACACCTTCGATAATTTGCTCAAAGGCGTTTCGGGAAAAGTGACCGTGGAGGCAGATGAGTTCGGACGTCCGATTCCGTTCGGACGCCAGCGGCTGCTCAAATCGGCTAAACCGGGCCTCTCCTTAGAGCTGACGATCGATCCGTACTTACAGTTTGTGGCGGAGAACGCCATCGCCAAGCAGCTGCATCTCTACCATGCGCAAACCGCCACGGCGATCGTGCTCGATCCGTGGACGGGCGAAGTCTTGGCGCTCGCCAATCAGCCGTCGTTTGACCCGAACGCGTACTGGAAAGCACCGGCTCAAAATCGTCGCGACTATGCCATCGAAGACGCGTACGAACCAGGCTCGACGTTCAAGCTCGTCACCGCGGCGGCAGCGCTCCAGAGCCACAAGGTGACGACGTCCTCGCGCTTTCCGACGCGCGATCAGCTGCACGTCGGCGGAACGACGATCCACAACGCTGAGGACGGTTTTCTCGCCGGTTCCGGCTCGAACGAAACGCTCGAAGACATCATTGCCTATTCGCATAACGTGGGCGCGGCGGAAGTCGGATTATCGATCGGCGGCCGGACCTTTTACGCGATGGAACGGCGCGCCGGATTCGGCCGTGCTTCGCAGATCGGACTTTCCGGCGAAAATCCCGGCATCGTTCCGCCTCCACCCGAGTGGAGCGGATCGTCGCTCGCCACCATGTCATTCGGCCAAGGCGTTTCCGTCACGCCGATCGCGATGGCGCGCTTCTATGCCGCCATTGCGAACGGAGGGCTGCTGATGCGTCCGCGCATCTTGCGAGCGATTTGCGATCCGCAGGGACGGCCGATCTACACGTACCCGCCGGAAATCGAAAGGCGGCTGTTTGACCGGTCGACCGCACGGACGCTGCGCAAATTCTTACGCGCCGTCGTCCTGCGCGGCACGGGAAACCCGACGGCGCAGATTGCGGGCTATACCACGGCCGGCAAGACGGGCACGGCCGAGATCGTGCAGGACGGTGCATACGAGCCGGGGGCGTACGTGGCGTCCTTCATCGGAATGGTTCCGTACGAGCATCCCCGCTATCTGATCTACGTAAAAGTGGAGCGCCCGGTGGGGGCAATTTACGGCTCCGTCGTCGCCGCGCCGGCGTTCGCAACGATCGCGCGGGCGGCGATGCTGCATGCCGGCGTCCTTCCTGCGCGGCGCTTGGTACGTTCAACCGTTGCGGCGAAACAATAAGCGTGCCTTCGGAAAGAAGCGTGGCGCTCCGGGAGCTGGTCTCTCGACTGCCCGGCGCGCGTTTGCGCGGCGCCGCCGATCCAACGATCAGCGCGATCGCGATCGATTCGCGCGAAGTACAAAGCGGCACGCTCTTTGCGGCGTTGCGGGGGCGTCAGCGCGATGGCCACCAGTACGTCGCTGAAGCGATCGCGCGCGGCGCCGCCGCGATTCTTTCGGAGCGGGAGATCGATGGCGGCAGTACGCCGGTCATCCTCGTGGAGGACTCGATGCGCGCACTCTCGCGCATCGCAGCGGAATTTTACGGCAATCCTTCGCGCGATCTGCTAACGATCGGCGTTACGGGGACGAACGGCAAAACGACGACCGTGCAGATGATCGCCGCGATCATGGATGCCGCCCGGATACCCTGCGCCACGATCGGCACCCTCGGCGCACAGTTTGGGGAGCGTGCCGTTCCGTTAAAGCACACGACGCCGTTTGCGCCGCGGCTGCATCGCCTGCTGCACGAATTTCGCGGCGATGGCGCGCGAGGCGCAGCAGTTGAAGTCAGTTCTCACGCGCTGGCGCAGCATCGGGCCGATGATGTCACGTTCGCCGTCGGTGCGTTGACCAACGTCACGCGCGATCACTTGGACTTTCACCAAACCGTTGAGGCATACGTCGCGGCCAAGCGGCGCCTATTTGAACTCGCCCGGCGCTGCGTCTTTAACGTCGACGACGAGCACGGCCGACGCTGGGCGAACGAGTTCGGCGCGCAAAAGCCTGTGCTGACGTATGGAATCGGCGCAGAAGCGGCCATTCGGCCGCAGCGCATTCGCTCCGCGATCGACGGCAGCACCTTTGATCTCGCAGACGCGCATTTTTCAGTGCGCTTACCGGGCGAGTTCAACATCGCGAACGCGCTTTGCGCGATTGCGTGCGCGCGCTCGGTCGGAATTTCGGACGCCGAGTCAGCGCGCGGCCTGGAAACCGTGCAGCGCGTCGCGGGCCGCACGGATCAACTCTCTCGTGACGGCGTGCGCGTCGTCGTCGACTACGCCCACACGCCCGACGCGTTGGACAAAGTGCTCCGCGCGCTGCGCGAGCACGGCAACGATCTGTTCCTCGTATTCGGCTGCGGCGGCGATCGAGATCGCGGCAAGCGTCCCGAGATGGGGGCGGTCGCCGCTCGCTTCGCGGACTACGTCTACGTGACGTCGGACAACCCGCGCAGTGAAGATCCGGCGGCGATCGCCGCCGACATCGTAAAGGGCTTGGACGGCGCCCCGCACACCGTCGAGCTCGATCGCCGCGCCGCGATCGACCGGGCGATCGCGCGCAGCCGGCGCGGCGACACGGTCCTGATCGCCGGCAAAGGGCACGAAGCATATCAAATCGTCGGCGCGCGAGTGCTGCCGTTTGACGATCTTTCCGTCGCGCGTGCCGCGCTCGAGCGGCGGGCGGCCGTCGCGCCATGATGTTAACGTTGCGCGAAGCCGCTGCGGCGACGCGCGGCGAGCTTCGCAATGAAGAACGGTTTCCCGCCGAACTTCGCATCGTCACCGACACGCGCACGCTTCGACCCGGGGACACGTTCTTAGCGCTGCGTGGCGAGCGTTTCGACGGGCATGCGTTCGTGCCGGAAGCCGTCGCACGCGGCGCCGCGGCAGTCGTGGTCGAGCAGCCCCAGGGGCGTAACGGCGGTCCGATGTTGATCGTGCAAAACACAAAGCATGCGTTCTTGCAGCTGGCAGCGGCGGCTCGCGCGCGCTTCACGGGCAAAGTCATCGCCGTTACGGGAAGCACGGGAAAAACGACGACCAAAGAGTTTTTGGCGCAACTGCTGTCCGCGCGATACGGATCGGCCCGCGTGCTGGCATCGCCGGCAAATGAGAACAACGAGATCGGCGTGGGAAAGCTGCTGCTCTCGGCATTGCCCGCGCACGAAGTGCTGGTGGTGGAGATGGGGGCGCGCCATGCCGGCGAGATCGCGCAGCTCGTTTCGATCGCGCGGCCGCAAGCCGGCATTCTGACCAACATCGGTGACGCTCACCTGGAGATCTTTGGTTCGCGTGCTGCGCTCGCTGAAACGAAATGGGGACTCTTCTCGCAAGGCGCTCAACCGGTACTGAACGCAAACGATTCGGAATCGCTCGCTCGCGCGCCGCAGCTCTGCGTTCCGCCGCTCTGGTTCGGCCAAGGTGTGCCGCAACGGCCTGGCGTGTGGGTGACAGATCCAAAAACCTTGCTGGTGCAGCACGGCGCGTACGGCCAAGAGCGCACGATCGACGTGCCGTTCGCGGGAGCGCACAACCGTGAGAATCTGGCCGCGGCGGCTGCGGGTGCGTTGCTGATGGGTGCGGACCTCGATCAGATCGCGCCGGCGATTCGCACGCTCACGTTGCCGCCGGGCCGTTACGAATCGATTGCGCTGAAAAACGGCGCCCGGTTGATCTTCGACGCCTACAATGCCAGCGCGAGCGGGACGATTGCGACGCTCGATGCATTCGCGCGAGAATCCGCAACGCGGCGCATTGCCGTGCTGGGCGGGATGGCGGAACTCGGCTCTGAATCGGCACGGATGCACGCCGACGTCGGCGCTCACGCAGCCGAACTCTCGATCGACGTGCTGTTGATCGGCGGTGAAAATTCCGTCGACGTTCGCCGGGGCGCCGGGCAGGCGGAGATGCCGCAGGAGCGGATCGTGGAGTACCGCTCGAACGCGGAAGCCGCGGCGTGGCTTCGCGCGCACCTGCAACGTGGCGACGTGGCATTGATCAAAGGGTCGCGCAAATACGCGATGGAGGCGATCGTCGAGGAGTTACGCCGGTGAGCTTGCGGCTTCGCGTCGAGCGCCCGGGATTGCCCCGCGGCATCGTCGCGATCCCGGTGCGAACGCCGATCGTCCAGCCGGGCGACGACCTGTCCGCGATCGTGGTGCGTTGCGTCGCAGGCCTCGCGAGAATCGGCGATGTGATGGCCGTTTCAGAGACGGCCGTCGCAATCGCGCAGAATCAGGCGATCCGCGCGGAACACATTCGTCCCAGCAAACTCGCGTACGCGCTCGCGCAACGCGCGGGACCGCTCGCCACGGTGAATCAGCCGGAATCGCTGCAACTCGTGATCGATCGCGTCGGCGCTTGGCGAGTCGTGGCTGCGGCAGGGGCGCACGTCGTCGGACGGCTTGCGGGCCGGCGCGGTGTTTTTTACACGATGATGGGCGAGGCGATCACCGCGATGGACGGGTACACGGGCACGATGCCGCCGTTTGAGCGGACGATCGTGTTTGCGCCGCAAGATCCGAACGGCTTCGCACAATCGGTAAAGGAGCGCACCGGCATCGATTGCGCAGTGGCCGATGCCAACGATCTGCAAAAGGCCAAAGTTTTGGGCGCTACGGCGGGCGTACGGACGGATGTCGTGGCCGCAGCGCTGCTCTCGAACCCGGCGGGAAACGGCGACGAACAGACGCCGATCGTGGTGCTGAAGTGGCGCGGCGAAGGCGCAAATCCACTCATTCAAGCAGCGGTTTCGTGAGCGCTGCCGCAGCTGCCATCACCGTCGCGTTGGGCTTTGTGCTCGCGGTCGTGAGCGGCGCCGCGCTGATCCGGCTGTTGGCGCGCTGGCAATTCCGGCAGACGACGTACGAGCTTGCTCCCGAGTCGCATCGCAGCAAGAGCGGAACGCCGACGATGGGCGGGATCGTCTTCATTGTGGCGCTTCTTCCGCTTTTGGCGTTGAAGGCGCCCTTTGCGCGCGATCTCTTCTTCTTTGTCCTGGCCTGCGCGTTAGTGGGGTTCGTCGACGATTATCTGTCGATTCGACACGGCAAGAACCTCGGGCTTCGCGCGCGCACCAAGTTTCTGCTGACCGCACTGATCGCCGCATCGCTGATGCGCCAGCTCTCCGAGTCGGCCTTCATCTTTCCGCGTGATGTGATCTTGAACGGTTCGGGATGGGCGCTGAGCGTACCGCATTGGGCGTGGCTGCTGCTTGGCATCGTTGCCGTGACCGGCGCGATCCACGCCGTCAATTTAACCGACGGCCTCGACGGTTTGGCGACGGGCGTCACCATCCCGCCTGCCGCGGCGCTGTCGGTGCTCGCGGTGCAATTCGGGCAGCCGGCATCGGCGAACGCTGCGCTCCTGATGATCGGCGCATGTTTGGGCTTTTTAACCTTCAACCGCCATCCCGCCAAAATGATGATGGGCGACACAGGTTCCTTGGCGCTTGGCGCGCTGCTGAGCGGCGTTGCAATCCTTACCGGCGAGATGCTGCTCTTGGTGTTGGTCGGCGGCGTCTTCGTCGCCGAAGCGCTTTCAGTGATCGTGCAAGTGGCATACTTCAAACGCACGCACGGCAAGCGTATCTTTCGGATGAGTCCGCTCCATCACCACTTCGAACTCGGCGGCCTGCCTGAAACAACCGTTACCTCACGCTTCTGGATCGCGTCGGCGCTCTGCTCCGCGGTCGGCATCGCGATCGTCCGATGAGCGCGGCAACGTTCGGGCCGGGGCAAACGGTGCTGGTCATCGGCCTCGGACGCAGCGGTCTTGCCAGCGCCGAAGTGCTTTGCGAGCGCGGGGCTGAGGTCTATGCCGTTGACGAGAAGCCCAGTGCGGCGGTCGGAAACGAGATCGCACGGATCGAATCGCTCGGCGCGCACTTCGTCGCACCCGACGGGCTGGCACCGCTGCTCGAGCGCATCGATCTGGCCGTCCTCTCACCGGGCGTGCCGCTCAACGGTTCGCTGGTCCTGAGGGTTGCGCGCGCAGGCGTTCCCGTGTTCAGCGAAATCGAAGTGGCTTACCGTCTGGCGCGCGCACCGATCATCGCAATCACGGGAACCAAAGGCAAATCGACGACAAGTTCTCTCGTCGGCCATTTGCTGCGTTCCGCCGGACTGCGCACGCGCATCGGCGGCAACATCGGCAACCCGCTGATTGCCCAGGCTACACAGCCGGGCGATGCCGACTGGATCGTGGCCGAAGTTTCTTCCTTTCAATTGGAATCGATCCGGTCGTTTCGCCCACGGATCGCGGTCGTGTTGAACATCTCGCCGGACCACTTGGACCGCTATCACTCGATGGACGAGTACGCCGAAGCGAAATACCGGATTTTTGCCAATCAAAGCGAACGCGATGTTTTCATCGGCAATCTGGACGATGAGCGGCTGCGGTCGCTGCACTGGCAAACGGGTGAAGCCCGCATTCGCGCGCGCCAGCTTTGGTTCACCTTGGGCGATCGCCATCAGCGCGCGGCGATGTATCTGAACGGCGGCATGCTCACCTACGCGCCCATTAGCGGCGACCCGCGCCCCATTCCGATCGTTTCGCGGGAATCAATCGCGCTGGAGGGCGCACACAACGTTCAAAACGTTATGGCGGCGTTGCTCGCGGCGCTTGGGGCAGGCGTCGATCCGGAACGGCTCGCCGCCGGCGTACGAACCTTTACGCCGATGGCGCACCGGATGCAGAAAGTGGCGGAAATCGACGGCGTGTTGTACGTCGACGATTCTAAGGCCACCAATCCCGCGTCGTGCGTCGCGGCCCTGCGAGCGTACGATCGTCCCATCGTGTTGATCGCCGGCGGCCGATCGAAAAATGCTTCCTTTGACGAACTGGGCCCCGTGATCGAAGAGCGCGCGAAAGCGTTGATCGCTATCGGCGAAGCCGCATCCGAGCTTGCAGCGCGCGTCGTGCGCACGCCGGTTCTGCCGGCTGCTTCGATGGCCGAAGCCGTGTCACGCGCCGCCGCCGCCGCGCAGCCCGGCGATGTCGTCCTGCTCTCGCCGGCGTGCGCCTCGTTTGACATGTTCACCTCCGCAGAGGACCGCGGTGAGCGTTTTGCGCAGGCCGTGCTGAAGTTACAAGAGGTCGCTGCACGATGAGAGCTGCCGTCAGGCTGCAGCCCGTTGCGCCCGCAGCATCGCGCGCGTTCGTTTCGGCGGCGCCGGACGGCGTGCTGTTCGCTGCGGTCGCGAGCTTAGCGGCGATCGGCTTGGTGATGATCTTCAGCGCTTCGAGCGCCCAAGCGTATGCCGAACATCACGACACGGCGTTCTATCTCAAGCATCAAGTCGTCTATTTGATCGGCGGCATCTTGTGCGCGTACGGCGCCTACCGCATAGACTACCAGCGTTTCCGTGCGGCCGCTCCGTTTCTACTGGTGGCGTCTTTCATCGCGGTGGTGGCCGTGCTCGTGCCGCACGTCGGGGTCGTCGTCAACGGAGCGCGCCGGTGGATCGGCGGCGGTTTCATCTCGTTTCAACCGTCGGAGTTTGCCAAGCTTGGGCTGGTGATCTATCTCGCGGCGGCGCTTGCCGCGCGCGGCGATCGGGTAACGTCCCTCGGACGGGGATTGTTTCCGCTTTTTGCCGTCGTCCTCGCGATGACGATGCTGGTGCTGCGCGAACCGGACGTCGGGACCGCAAGCCTGATCGTGTTCACCGCGTTCACGATGTTCTTTTCCGCCGGCGCGCGCATCGAACACCTCGGCCTTGTCGCGCTATGCATCCTTCCCGCTGCCGCCTTAGAGGTGTTCGCGAACCCATACAAGCGTGCGCGCCTTTTCGCGTTTTGGAACCCTTGGAAAGACCCGCAGAACACCGGCTTTCACATCGTGCAGTCGCTGCTGGCGCTCGGCAGCGGCGGCATCTTCGGCGTGGGTCTGGGCGAATCGCGCGCGAAGTTTTTCTATCTCCCCGAGCAGTATACCGACTTCATCTTTTCCGTCTTAGGCGAGGAACTCGGGCTGCTCGGAACGGTCGGCGTTGTCGTGCTGTTCGTGGTGCTGGCTTATCGCGCGGTCAGGATCGCGATTGCTGCTCCGGACCGTTTCGGATTCTTCCTTACCATCGGCTGCACGGCGATGATCGTGCTGCAGGCTTTCGTCAATATCGGCGTCGTCACATCGTCGTGGCCCGTCACGGGCGTACCTTTACCGTTCATCTCATTCGGCGGAAGCTCGCTGATCGTTTCGCTCGTGGCCGTCGCGCTGATCATGAACGTCGGACGCCACCGCAAGCTGAATCTTCCTCTCTAAAGGTATGCGCATCGCCTTTGCGGCGGGCGGCACGGGCGGTCACCTCTATCCCGCCGTCGCGCTCGCCGACGCGTTGCACGATCGCGCGCAAGTCTGCTTCCTCGGCAGCGCCGATCGCATGGAATCGCGGATCGTGCCGGAAGCGGGTTACCGGCTCGTCACGATCGCGAGCGGGACGCTGCACCATCGTTCGATTCTGTACGTCCTACGGTCCGCGCTCGCCAATGCGATCGGCGTCGCGCAAGCTGATGCATGCGCTGCGGCGCTTCGATCCCGATGTGGTCATCGCGACAGGCGGATACGTCTGTTTTCCGGTGATGGTCGCCGCGCGCATGCTTCGCACGCTTGGGATAAGTCGCGCGCGGCTCGCGCTGCTCGAACCCAACGCCGAGCCGGGACTGAGCAACCGCGTGTTGTCGCCGCTCGTCGATGAAATTTGGGGCGCGTACGTCCCTGCGGCTGATCGATTTCGAAAAAAATTCGTGAAGACCGGCGTGCCGGTGCGCTCGGCATTGCTTCGCCGGGACAATCGGATAGAGGCAGCGCGGCGCCTCGGACTTTCCGCAGGGCGCCGCACGATCGTGGTTCTGGGCGGAAGCTTGGGGGCGCGATCGATCAATGAAGCGGTTGCGGCCTTGGTCACGCGTCGCGCACTTCCTCGCGACTGGCAAATTCTGCATGTGAGCGGGCGGCGAGATTACGCCTACATGCAAGCCGAAGAAGCGCAGCTCTTCGGCGAAAATATTGTCCGGCTCGTGCCGTATCTGTCCAACCCGGCAGACGCGTATGCGCTGGCGGATCTCGTCATTGCTCGCGCGGGAGCGTCGACGCTGGCCGAACTCGCGGCGTTGGGTTTGCCGGCGGTGCTCGTGCCGTACCCGCTCGCCAGCGAGAACCACCAGCTGCGCAACGCGCGCGCCTTTGCGAGCACCGGCGCGGCGGTCGTGCTCGAGGACGGCGAGTTAAACGCCGACGTGCTGTGGTGGACGCTGCGCGATCTTATGGAGCCGCAGAAACTGGCGCAGCTGCGGGCCGCCGCCGGCGCCCTTGGAGGAACGGAGGCTGCGGTGACGATCGCGGCCCGGATTGATGCGATGCTTTCGCGAAAGAGCGCGGCGTAATGGAGCGGCGGCCACTGCATTTCGTCGGGATCGGCGGCATTGGGATGAGCGCCATCGCGCGCATCCTGGTTGCGCGGGGCGAACGCGTTACGGGGTGCGATCTGGCGGATTCCTCACTGATCGACGGCTTGCGTGCCGAAGGTGTGGCGGTTTCGATCGGTCACGACGCAGCGCATATCGGCGGCGCAGGCACGATTGTCGTCAGCGCGGCCGTCGATCCGCAGAATCCCGAATGCGTCGAAGCTCGGCGCCGCGGCATACCGATCGTCCGCCGGGGCGAGATGCTGGCCCGGGTGATGCGAGGCGCGCGCGGCATTGCCGTTTGCGGAACGCACGGAAAGACGACGACCACCGCGATGGCCGCGGGAGTACTGCGTTCGGGGAACATCGACGCCAACGTGGTCGTCGGCGGAATCGGTTACGACACCGAAAGCAATGCGCACGCCGGCGCGGGAAGCTGGTTTTTGACGGAAGCCGACGAGTCGGATGGTTCTTTTTCATTGCTGGCTCCCGAGCTTACCGTGCTTACCAACATCGAAGATGACCACGTGCGATCCGAGGCCGAACTCCCGCAGCTGATCGATGCCTTTCGCACGTTCTTGAAGCGGCTTCCCGAAAGCGGGACGGCGATTCTTGGAGCCGACAATGCGCGCAGCGCAGCGCTGGCGGGCGACGTGCCCGAAGCGCGCACGGTGACGTTCGGGTTTCATCCGGGAGCGCACGTCCGGGCGGTTAACGCGCGGACGGCCGGCGTCGGATCTTCCTTCGATGTGATCGCCGGCGGCGTTTGCCTGGGGAATGTCAGTTTACGCGTCCCGGGTTCATTCAATATTCGCAATGCGCTCGGAGCCGTCGCGCTCGGGCGCGCACTTGATATTCCCTTTGCATCGATCGGCCGTGCGCTGCACGAGTTTCGCGGCGTGCACCGGCGCTTCGAAATCCTCGCCGACGGCGCGCATCTGACGGTCATCGATGATTACGCCCACCATCCGACGGCGGTCGAAGAAACGATCGAAGCGGCGCGGAGCTGGCACGGCGGACACCTGGTCGTAGCGTTTCAGCCGCACCGGTACACGCGCACCGCATTTTTGGCGCAGCGCTTTGCGGCGGCTCTAGGCGGCGCAGATACGGTCTATTTGACGCCAATCTATGCAGCCGGCGAACGGTCCATCGACGGCGTAAGCGAAACGAACATCGGCGACGCGCTGCGTGGGGGCGGCGCCGACGTTCGCTACGTTGCGCACGTCGACGATCTGCGATCGCGGATCTTGGATGAAGCGCCGCGCGGCGCGATCGTGCTGATGCTCGGCGCGGGCGATATTACGCGGGTCGCCAATGCCCTCGCGCACGATGTACGAAGCTTCGCTGCATGACGGTTGCGCAGCGCGAGCGCGCGAGCTTGCTGCGTGACGAAGATCGCGAAACGCTGCATTCGCTGATCGGCGAAGCGGTGCGTTTCGATGAACCGCTGGCGGAGTACACCTCCTGGAAGATCGGGGGTCCAGCCGACGCATGGATCGTGGTGGATTCGGAAGCGCGTTTGGCGCAGATCATGCGGCTGTGCGCGCGCCGCCGGATTCCATGGTTCGTGCTCGGCAGCGGAAGCAATTTGCTCGTCGGCGACGGCGGCATCCGAGGTTTGGTGCTGCGGCTCGCGGGCGACTTTACGCACATCGACGTGAGGCACGGTAACGGCACGGTGTTCGTGGAAGCCGGCGCCTCGGCGTCGATGTCGCAGTTGACGGCCAAAGCCGCCTCAGCCGGCGCCGTGGGGAGCGCGTCGCTCGCCGGCATCCCCGGCAGCGTCGGCGGATCGTTGCGCATGAATGCCGGCACGGATCGCGAGATCGGGGACTTCGTGCGCAGCGTTTGGGTGCAGTCGCCGCACAAGCCCGAGCCGCAGGCCGTGAACCTCCAGTACTATTACCGTCACACGTCGCTGTCTGCCGACGCCGTTGTTTCGCGCGTCGCGCTGCAATTCGAACGGGGGGAACCGGGTGACGCGCGGGCCGAGATGCAGCAGCGGTTAGTGCGGCGCAAGCACACGCAGCCGATCGCACTGCCGAACGCCGGGTCGTGCTTTCGAAATCCGCCGGGCGACAGTGCGGCACGCTTGATCGAAGCGGCCGGCGCCAAGGGCTGGCGCGAAGGGGACGCGCAGGTTTCGCCGCTCCATGCCAACTTTATCAATAACTTGGGCAAGGCCAAAGCAAAGGATGTCGCGGTGCTTTTAGCGCGAGTTCATCGAGCGGTCTTGGAGCGGTTCGGCGTCGATCTGCAGTTGGAAGTGCATTTGGTCGGCGTGTTTACGGCATGACGCAACGCAAGGAACGCGTCGCCGTCGTCATGGGCGGCACCAGCGCCGAGCGAGAGATCTCGATACAGAGCGGTAACGGCGTGCTCCGTGCGTTGCGCGAGCTCGGCTACGATGCGCATTCGATCGATTATGACGCCCGCTTCATCGATGCCGTGCGCGAACTGGTTCCCGACGTCGTGTTCAATGCGCTGCACGGGCCGGGCGGCGAGGACGGGCAGATCCAAGGAGTTCTCGACTATCTGCGGATCCCGTATACCGGCAGCGGCGTTGAAGCGGCCGCGTTGGCGATGGACAAGCACCTGACCAAGAAATTGATCGCCGCCGAAGGGCTGCCGACGGCAGCATGGGATCTCTTCGATCTCTCCGGCGGAACGCTGCCGCTGCTTCCCGGTTCGCTCGACCTTCCGCTGGTCGTCAAACCCCGCTTCGAAGGCAGCAGCGAGGGCGTCCGAATCGTCCGCACGCACGAAGCATGGACGCAAACCATGGTCGATTCCGCCGAAGCGTTCGACGAAGTGCTCGCTGAGGAGTACGTAGCCGGGCGGGAGTTCACGTGCGCGGTGCTCGGCGAAGAGGCTTTGCCGATCGTGGAGATCGTTGCAAACGCCGGCGACTTCTACTCGTATGAAGCCAAGTATGCGCCGGGGGGCAGCACGCACATCGTTCCGGCAAGAATCGACGACGAGCTGTGCGCGCGGTTGCAGATGCTCGCGCTCTCGGTGCACCGCTTGCTCGGCTTGCGCGATTATTCGCGCACCGATTTCATCGTGAGCGGGCAAGGGCGCCCGTTCGTGCTCGAGGTGAACGCGTTGCCGGGGCTGACGCAGGCCAGCCTGCTCCCGGATGCTTGCAACGCGGCCGGGATCAGCTACACCGCGCTGATCGATCGACTGTTGGGGTACGCGCTGGCCCGCGGGAGCGAAACGGCGGCAGCTCTGTAACGCTAACGCGGTGTGCGGCGTTGTAGGAAGTGCATGCGAGTCTTCTTTGCCGCCTTAATCTTAGCTGCCGCCGGCTTTGCATTTTCACCCGGCGGATCGACTGCAGCGCCGGAGCCTGCGTGGACGCCGCCGCCGCTTCGAACGCTCACCCCCGATCGCGTGCTCGGGGTGATCCGGCACGTCTTCCGCCTGCACCGCCCGCCGCCGCCGTACGTCACCTACACGCTGGTCCGCAAGCAAATGACGAACTACGGCTACCCGGACTACGTGAACAGTTACACGTACCACATTTGGTGCCGCACAATGGACCGCGCAGCGCTCGAGCGGCAGGTGTTTCGTGACGACGATCGCGGGCCGCTGCAGTTCGTGCGTCCTGCTTTCAATGAGGACCGCGATCCGGGACCGCCGACCGCCGACGTTTTTGAACCCGCGCCGGTCCATCCGCGTCCCATGAGCTTCGTGCCGACCCCAGAGCCCGCCACGACGCCCCTTCCCGTGATTGGCTCCGTCGTTTCATACGGCGAATCGGATTACCGCGTGACCTCCATGGATATCGAAGGGGGCTTGGTGCATTTAGTTCTTGCGGCACGACGCGATCCCGAACGCAATCGTCTGCGCGAGATTTGGGCTGACAAAAAGACGTACGAGCTGCGAAAAATCATCGCGCACGATCGCTTGTTCATCGGCGGCACCAAAGATGTGTATCCAGTAACCTTCGACTACGCGCTGGGCTACGTGCAAGGATACTTAGTCGTGACGGACTTGCACGGCGTCGTGGGCGGTGACTATCCGGGCGACGGCAAGATCGTCGATTTCCATTTCCAAGAAATCCAATTCCCGGCGTCGCTCCCGTCGTGGTATTTCGATCCCGGAACCTACGCGTATCATCAGAACGACGCGCCGAGCTGAATCTTCGAGGTGTTCCAACTCGGCTCGCGTAAGAGTGCGCCCCGGAGGAAGCTGAACTGAGCACATCCGGCATCATCGTTGATCGCGGCCTTGAGGGAGTCGTCGTCGGCAGCACGCTGCTGAGCAACGTCGAGGGCAAAGAGGGCCGCCTGACCTATCGCGGTTACGACATCCACGATCTCGCGCCGAACGCGTGCTTCGAAGAGATCGTGCACCTGTTTCTGTACGGGCATCTGCCGACGGAAAGCGAGCTTGGCGCGCTGCGCAAGGAGCTTGGAGCGCACCGGATGATCCCGCAACCGCTGATCAACGCGATGCAAGGCGTTCCCAAGGACGCCTGGCCGATGGACGTCCTGCGGACGATCGTTTCGGGGCTGGCGCTTTTCGTCAGCGTCGATCCGAGGGGCGCGCACGCTTCGGACGTTCACACGGCGATCGAACTGATCGCGAAAGTGCCGACGATCGTTGCCATGTGGGACCGCATCCACCGCGGCTTGGAACCGATTGAGCCGCGCTCGGACCTCTCGCAAGCCGCAAACTTCCTTTATATGTGTCGCGGTACGGTGCCCGAAGAGGCCGCGGAAGACGCTTTGGACACGTATCTCGTCTTGTTGGCGGACCATTCGTTCAATGCCTCGACGTTTTCCGCGCGCGTCACGGCTTCGACCAAGGCGGACATGTACGCCGCGATCACGGCCGCGATCGCGACGCTCGAAGGTGAAGCCCACGGCGGCGCCGCAAGCGCCGTCGGACGAACGCTGCTCGAGATCGGAAAGCCTGAACGGGCGGAACGTTACGTGCGCGAAGTGCTGGCGCGAGGCGACCGTATCATGGGCATGGGCCATCGCGAATACAAAGTGCGCGATCCGCGCGCTGCGCATCTTGAAGCGGTCGCGCGCCGCTTGAGCGACAGCACCGACCCCAAATGGTACCAGATTGCGCGCGCACTTGAAGACGCGTCGAATAAAGTGCTGCAAGAAGCCAAGCCCGGCCGGCAGATCTACGCCAACGTCGATTTCTACACGGCGCCGCTCTTTTATAGTCTGGACTTTACCGGCGATGAATTTACGGCGCTCTTTGCTTGCGGACGGATCGCCGGCTGGACGGCCCACGTGTTGGAGCAGCTCTCCGATAACCGTTTGATTCGTCCGCAGGCGCAGTATTCGGGCCCACCGGTGCACGCGTTCGAATCGATCGCCGAGCGCGCCGCCAACGGCAAACGCTAACCTCTTTGTCACCCTGAGCAGCGCGTAGCGCGTTGTCGAAGGGCGCGCCGAAAGACCTCTAAACTAAGATGGTCTGCGCATTCCGTACTGATGGAGAACCTATGACTTTCCCGCGCGCCCTGCTCGCCGTCATCGCTCCGAACCTGATGGCAGCCGTCGCGACGAACCGCGTTCGCTTCGGCGGCCGCCCTTACCGATGCGCGCGCGATCTACCGGCGGCATGGATCTCGGGATCGCTGCCTTCGCGTGGCTGACATCGCCAGGCGACGATGCCACGGTGCGGCTCGGGCTTAGCGGGCCGCTGCTGACGTTCGCATGCATCGCGGTCGCCCGCCTGGACGGAATAGTCTTCGATCGCTCGGGGCTGCGCGGCAATGTCCTTGCTGCTCGCGTCAGAAGTCCTCGGCTTGCTGCTCTGCGCATGGGCGCTTGAAGTGTTTTCCAATGAGGCTCCGACGCTGTAGCGGAGACAACAGGCGACGAATCTCGGGACAAAAGTCCTGCTGAGTGCGGTCATCCCCATAGCGGTGGGAAACGCCATTCTATTTGGAATCGCGGGATCGTTTGACTATTGGCAAGCCTGGACACTACTTGCCGTCGGCGTAGCCGCCGGCATCCCCGCCAACCTGTATCTTTGGAAGAATCACGCGACCCTCATGGAGCGCCGAATGAAAGCCGTGAGGGGACCGAATGCGGAGTCTCGGCCCGTTCAAAAGCTCTTCGTGCTCCTTTGGTATGTCGGTTGGATCGCGCTCCTCGTCGTCTGTGCCATCGATCATCGGCTGCGATGGTCGGCGGAACCGCTTATCCTCGTCGTCGTCGGCGATATCGTTATACTGGCGGGAGCGTACGTCCAGATCCTCGCGTTCCGCGAAAATAGCTTCGCTTCGGCCACCATTGAGGCTTGCCGCCGATCAGCGAGTCGTTTCAACCGGCCCGTATGCCTCCGTGCGCCATCCTATGTATAGCGGCTTTTTGTTGCTGCTCCCCGGCCTGCCGCTGGCGTTGGGTTCGTACTGGGGCCTGGTGTTGGTCGTACCGCTGGTGCTTGTGATCGTATGGCGACTGCTTGACGAGGAGAAGTATCTCGCAGAAAGCCTACCCGGGTACTCTGAATACCGATCCCGAGTTCACTGGCGTCTGATACCAGAGATCTTCTAACTTCATGCTGATCGAAACCGACAGGCTGGTGCCGCGCCCTTGGCGCGAGACCGATGTTGAAAAATGCTTTCGGCGCGCGTATAGTGGTCGCTTTTGCTATCGTGTGGGGTCCACGGACGTATTTGGCCGTTGCGTGATCTTGCACGCTTGCCGGAATTGTCGCGGGGCGGACTGCTGCCTAGTCGTCCAGGGGCGCGATTTCCGCGGGATCAATGTCTTCCTCCGGTCCAAGTCCCGGAGGAACCCCGGGGCTAACAACCACCGTGCCGTTACTAATGCTAATGTCAAGCACCTTGCCGTTCTCAATGCGAAATTTTCGCGGTTGCTTTTGCTGCTTTTGCCGGATAGCCTCGACGATGTCAAAGTGCATGAGCCGGTTCGTCTACGATGGTCCGGCTGGCAACCCTTTCCTCATGCGACCACTACCGAGCACGCGTCCATGCTTGAAGGCCGTTCGGGCCGATCTTTCACCACTTCCCAGCCTGTCGAATAAGCGCTAAGATCCGTTTCACTGGTGGATGCGGGCTGAACCCAGCCCGAACGCCTTACTCGCTCGGCACGATGGCTTCAGATTCGATACGCCAATCAGAACCATCAGAAAACTTCACCGCCAAGACGCTGCGCGGAATCGCTCCACGGTGTAACGGAGCGCGCGGCAATCCACTTGTATACAAAATTACGCTGGCTTGTTGGTTCGGCCGCAACACGCGAAAATAATCATAAACGGGGCCGTGTGGCGGCTCGTAAGGGACGGCGAGCGGCTTAGCAATTGGTCGAAACCCAATTCGCGTCGCCGTGATTGAGCGCTTGGAACGGTTCACCAGAATAAAAGTGTACCTCGCGCTTGGTTTAAGCGTGTTTCGAACGATGTCGGCGCGGCAACTTCGTAGATCAACCGGTGCATTGCGTCCCGCGCATCCGATCCCACCGCTGACGATGCTTATAAAAAATATTAAGCGCGCTAGTGCAAGGGTATGTGTGCGCATGAAGGTGCGTTCAGGACGCCGTGTTGGCGGCGCGCTCAAACAAGCTTCGTAGCACAACGGCTTCATTGTGCGCTGAGTCCTTCGCGCCGTAGAGCAGCGTGATCGTTTTTGAACGTTTCGCCCCGTCGAGAATCTGGGTGATCCGCTTGGGCGCGTCGGATTCTCGCAGCTCCGCGCGATAGCGTTTTTGAAATGCTGGCCACTTGCTCGGATCGTGTGCAAACCATTTGCGGAGCTCGGTGCTGGGCGCGAGGTCTTTGGCCCACAAGTCGAGCTGCAGATCTTCCTTCTTAATGCCGCGTGGCCAGAGGCGATCCACAAGAACGCGATATCCGTCGGTTCGGGATGCCTTATCGTAGGCGCGCTTTAGTTGAATCTTCTCCGCCACAGCGTTACCTATATTCCCGCGGAACGTGCGCCGGTAAGCGGGACACGATCTCGTAATTGATCGTTTCTCCCCAAGCGGCCCAATCGTCGGCGCTCACCGTGCTCTCACCGTCGCTTCCAATTAACGTCACCCTGTCGCCGGTTGCCGGCGCCGGCACGCCGGCGAGATCGATCATCGTCACGTTCATGCAGACTCTTCCGACGATCGGACAACGTACGCCGCGAACGATGAACGCGCCGCGATTCGAGAGCGCTCTTGGGATTCCGTCGGCATAACCCAGCGGCACGATGCCGATGCGCGTGCGGCGGGGCGCGTGATAGCTGCCGCCATATCCGATCGGCGTTCCGGCATCAACCTCCCGCGTGGCGACGAGTTCGCTGACATACGAAAGCGCCGGCTGCAGTGCGGGTCCGTCCGCGAGAGCGGCGCGGGTCTGCGGCGACGGCCAAAGGCCATAGAGCGCGATTCCGAACCGCACGAAATCCAAACGCGTCTGCGGCCATAACAGCGCCGCGGCTGAAGCGGCGATGTGCCGCAACGGTTGAATTTGCTTGCCGGCAAAGGTGCGTTGTGCGACGTTCACCACGCGCTCAAACGTTTCCAGCTGGCCGAGCGTAAAGGGCGAATCGAGCTCCTCAGCAGCGGCGAGGTGCGAAAAGATACCGGCGACTTGGAGATCGGGCAGACGCGCGAAGTCCTCCAGCGCATCCGGCGCGTCGCGGGGCTCGAGCCCTAACCGCGCGACGCCCGTATTCACCTTTACGTGCACGCGAAACGCCGCGTGCCGCCGCTGCGCTGCGGCCACGACGCCGCGCAAGTACGTTTTGGTGTCCCAAAGCGCGATCTCCAGCCCTTGCGCCAGCGCATCCGGGAGCAAGCGTTCGGGCGTGGGACCCATGACCAAAATGGGGCCCGTGATGCCTCCGTCGCGAAGTTCGAAGGCTTCCTCGGCCGCATAGACGCAGATCCGGTGCGCGAAAGGCTCGGCCGCGAGAGCCGCCTCGACGGCCCCGTGCCCGTACCCGTCGGCTTTGACGACGAAGGCCGCTTTGGCGGGCGCGACGATCCGGCGCAAGGCCTCCGCGTTGCGCCGCAGAGCGTCCCGACAAACCAGTATCCGGCCAATCACTCGTCCGGCCTCTCTGACACCCTGCTGCAAACGCCCTTGCAGTCCCAGGCCGCCTCTGCTAAGATTCTCAACGCTGGCACTCTACTGCTGAGAGTGCCAACCACCCATTGACTCATCATTTTGGAGGTTTTTTCGTGAATCTCAAGCCTTTGGGCGATCGCGTGGTCGTCGAGCACGTCGAGCAAGAAGACAAGACCACAGGCGGCGTGTTCCTCCCGGATACTGCCAAGGAAAAGCCGCAGGAAGGCATCGTTCGTGCGGTTGGGAGCGGCCGCACGCTCGACAACGGCACGAAGCTTTCGATGGACGTGAAAGTTGGCGACCGCGTGATCTATTCCAAGTACTCAGGTTCCGAAGTCAAGGTTGACGGTCAAGAGTATTTGATCGTCTCCGAAAAAGACGTTCTCGCCATCGTCGACAAAGTTCCGGCTGGCGTGTAAGGAGTTAAGAAAACAAGAATGGCTGCAAAAGAACTGGTATTCGACGAAAGCGCGCGGCGCGCGCTCGAGCGCGGCGCAAACATGCTCGCAGACGCGGTGAGGATCACGCTCGGCCCGAAAGGGCGCAACGTCGTTCTCGACAAGAAATTCGGGTCGCCGACGATCACCAATGACGGCGTCACGATCGCAAAAGAGATCGAGCTTTCGAACAATTTTGAAAACATGGGCGCGCAGCTCGTCAAGGAAGTCGCGTCCAAAACCAACGACATCGCCGGCGACGGAACGACCACCGCAACGGTGCTCGCGCAGGCGATCATCCGCGAAGGCCTTCGCAACGTGACGGCCGGCTCCAATCCGCTGCTGATCAAACGCGGCATCGAGAAGGCGGTCAAAACGGCCGTCGAGCAGATGGAAAAGTACGTCGAGAAGGTCGACACCAAAGAGAAGATCTCTCAGGTTGCGTCAATTTCGGCCAACGATCAAGAGATCGGCGATCTGATCGCGGACGCGATGGAAAAGGTCGGTAAAGACGGCGTCATCACGGTTGAAGAGTCCAAGTCGATGCGCACCGAGGTGGAAACCAAGGAAGGCATGCAGTTCGACAAGGGCTACATCTCGCCGTACATGGTGACCGACTCGGAACGCATGGAGGCAACGCTCCAAGATCCGTACATCCTGGTGACGGAGCGGAAGATCTCGGCAATCGCCGACATCCTGCCGCTGCTCGAGAAGATCGTGCAGATGCAGAAGCCGCTGCTGATCATCGCCGAAGACGTCGAAGGCGAAGCGCTCGCGACGCTGGTGGTCAACAAGCTGCGCGGCACGTTCACCACCGTAGCGGTGAAGGCGCCGGGCTTCGGCGACCGCCGTAAGGAGATGCTCAAGGACATTGCGACCCTGACCGGTGCGACGGTCGTCAGCGAAGAGCTCGGTTTGAAGCTCGACAAGGTGACGCCGGATCTGCTCGGCCGCGCAAAGAACGTCAAAGTTACCAAAGAAGAAACGACGATCGTCGACGGCGCGGGCAAACCGGATCAGATTAAAGGCCGCATCGACATGATCAAAAAGCAGGTCGAAGAAACCGACAGCGACTTCGATCGTGAGAAGCTGCAAGAACGCTTGGCGAAGCTCTCTGGCGGCGTCGCGGTGATCAACGTCGGCGCAGCGACTGAAACGGAACTCAAAGAAAAGAAGCACCGGATCGAAGACGCGCTGAGCGCAACGCGCGCGGCCGTGCAGGAGGGCATGATTCCCGGCGGCGGATCGTCGCTGGTTCACGCCGTCAAGGCGATCGACAAGATCCAGCAGCCGCAGACCGATGGTCACGCGGCCAGCTGGGCCGACGAGAAGATCGGCATCGACATCGTTCGGAAGGCGCTCGAAGAGCCGCTGCGTCAGATCGCGTACAATGCGGGCTTCGAAGGATCGGTTGAAGTCAACAACGTGCGCTCCAAAGATGCGCCCATGGGCTTCGATGCGATGAGCGGCCAAATCGTCAACATGTTCGAAGCCGGCATCGTTGAGCCGTTCAAGGTCACGCGTTCTGCGCTGCAAAACGCCGCTTCAATCGGGTCGATGATCCTCACCACGGAAACGCTGGTAGCGGACAAGCCGGAGCCCAAGAAGGAGTCCAACGGCGCCATGGCCGGGGCAGGCATGGGCGGCGGCTACGACATGATGTAGCGGACCGGTCCGACGCCTACTTCGATGTAGGGGAGCGGAAGCGCTATAGTGGAAGAGGGCCTCGCACGCGCGTGGGGCTCTCTTTTTTCTTTTCCGCGCGCACTTTTTGGAGGGCAAGCATGAAGTCTCGCACGGTTCTCGGGCTCTGCGCAACCGCGGCGGCCGCATTTGCGCTGACCGCCTGCGGCGGGGGCGGCAAGACCAGCAATGGCAACAACAAGACGACGACGGGCACGCGCGTGAAGGAAATGAACCCGATGCACGCCGCTCACAACGCCATTTCAGGTCATCTATTGAACGTCAACATGGGAGCGATGAACGGCTCCAAGCAAGACGGCGCCGCCAGCATGGGCGACGAGAAGAATGGTGTTCGCGTCCTTATCCACCTCTACAACGAACCAAGCGGCGCATCCGAGCCGGCGCACATCCACCAAGGTTCGTGTAAGAAACTGAATCCCGCGCCGTGGAAGCCGCTCAAGAACGTCGTTAACGGCACCTCGAATACATTTGTTTCCGGCGTCACCATAGGCGAAATTAAGAAGGGTACCTACGCGATCAACGTGCACAAGAGCGCGAACGATCTCAAGACGTACGTTTCCTGCGGCGACCTGAAGCCGTAAATTGACGGCGGGCGGCGCGGTTCGCGCCGCCCGTGCCCTCGAGAATGATTTCCTCTCCCCTTTACAGCGAAGAGTTCGTCGGCCGCCACGAAGAGCTGGCGTTTCTGCGCGACGAGTTTCGCTGCGCCTGCGAAGGCCGCGCGCGTTTCGTGACGATCGAAGGGGAAGCCGGTTTAGGAAAATCTCGACTCGTTCAAGAGCTTTCCGCGGCGCTTTCCGGCGAGGCGCTCATCGCGGCGGGATACTGCTCGGACAATGTTCGAACGCCGTACCTTCCCTTCAACGACCTGCTCCAACGCCTGGACGCCCGCCGTGCCGTCGCCGCATCGAAATTGCGCGAGCACGGATCTTTGAGCGAAGAGAAGTCGGCTTATTTCAGCGCGGTGGCGGACCTGGTTGCGCGCGAGAGCGCGCGAAAACCACTTGTCGCAATCGTCGAGGATGCGCAGTGGGCCGACAGCGCTTCATTGGAACTGCTCCGTTTTCTGCTCCAGCGCCTCGACGGGGCGCGCGCTCTCTTCATTGTGACGATGCGCCCCGAGGGCGCGCAGCGAAATCCGGCGCTTGCGGCGCTGCGAAGCGCTGCCTCGCGTAATCGCAATAGCGCGATTCGCCTGCCGCCGTTGCGCCGCAACGAGATCAAACATTTAGTGCAAGAAACGCTCAGCCGCCGGCGCCTTCACCTCGAGCCGGCGATCGTTTCTCAGATAGAAGTGCTTGCGGAAGGCAACCCGCTCTTTGCCGAAGAGCTCGTCCGCATCGCCGTGGAGAACGGCGATCTTACGCTCCAATCGCGGCTTCCGCTTTCGCTTGCGGCAATTCTGAGCGAACGCCTCTCGCCGTTTTCGCAGAACGAGCGCGCAATCTTGATCCGCGCCGCGATCATCGGCCAGATGTTCGACGTTCCATTGCTGGCAACGATCGCCGGCTGCACGAGCGCGCAAGCATTGGGCGTGCTGCAGCATGCCGTCGAGCGTGAATTGATCGCACAAGTGCCGGGCGAACCGCTCCTCTTCCGTTTTCGGCACGCATTGATCCGCCAGGCGCTGGCGGACGAGCTGGTCCTCGCATTGGCGGCGCCGTTGCACGTTCGCATTGCGCAAGAATTGGAAGAGCGCGCGGATGCGGCCGAGCGCGCTGCAGAATTGGCCTACCATTGGTCCGCCGCGCGCGTCGCGGAGAAAGCGCGCATCTGGAACGAACTGGCCGGACAGGCGGCTTGGGACGTCTATGCTTACCGCGATGCGATTCGTTTCTACAGCGAGGCGCTGCGTTGGGAATATCCGCCGGGGCCGGCGCGCGCCGCGCTCTACGAACGCCTGGGCATGCTCTTGTACATCGACGGCTGCGGCGATGAGCCGGCGCGTTGGTTCCGGCGCGCTCAGCAAGAGTATGAGACGCTCGGCAACGCCGTCGGCGCATCACATGCGCTGTTGTTGCTGGCGGATCAGATGTGGGTCGATGCGCGTACCGACGAAAGCCTGCGCGCCGCCTCCGAAGCTGCAGCGTGGCTCGAACGCCTCGGTCATACCCAGATGTTTTCGCAGGCGGTGCTTTCGATCGCACGATTTTCCGCCACGCTCGGAAACGCGGCGCAGGCGCAAGCGCATTTGCGCGCCGTCGCGCGGCTGCGCGCGCATTTCGATCCCGCTTCGCGCGCCTCGCTGCACGAGGTCCGTGGCGAAACGCTGGCGATGCTCGGCGCGTCGCGTAGCGCATTAGCGGAGATGCGCACGGGGGCCCGCCTGGCATCGCAAACGGGCATCAGCGAGCTGATCGCGCAAGTTGAAAACAACTTCGCGCTCACTTGTGCCGATCTGGGCGAATTGAATGCGGCGCTGGAGCGCCATCGCATTGCGCTCGACGAAGCCCGGCGAACCTGCATGATGTGGCGCGTCGCGTATTGCGCGTTGAACTACGCGCGAACGCTCACGCTCAAAGGCGAGCTGCACCAAGCGCGCGGCGTCGCCTGGGAAGCGCTCGAGAGCGGCGTGACGACGGCGACGTTCAAAACGAAGGCCGCTGCAGTCGGCATTCCGCTGGCGCTGCTGCTCAACGATCGCGCGCTGCTGGAAGCATGCGCCGATGAAGAGGCGTTGGCATACGCCGAACGCTCGCACGAAGTGCAGCGCATGGCGAGCGTCGGAGCCGCTTTTGCGGAATTGCGTGCGGCGCAGGGCGCGGCTGAAGAGGCAAGCCGTCTGCTGGCGCGGACCTTGCGCGCCTGCCCCGTCGCGCACCGCTCCTGGGACTTCTTCCTCGCCGTCGCCACCTGGGGAAGCCGCGACGATATCGCGCTCGTGCGAACGATCTTGTCGGCGGCTTGCGGACGGCCGCGCGTTCGCAGGGCGTATGCGCTGCTGTTCGGAGCCATTACCCTGCGCGCGGTAGACGGGACGCGCTCCCAGCGTTTGGCGGCTCTGGCGGCTTGCAGTTTTCGAGCGATCGGGGACGTGCTGCATGAGTCTTTTGCAATCGAACTCGCCGGGCGCGAAGATGAAGCGGCGCAGCGGTATCGCGAGATGGGGAACGTGCGCGACGCGGAGCGTCTTCGGATGGAACCCGCAAAGTCGCCGCCGCTCGAACTGACCGCACGCCAAGCCCAGATCGCCGACCTCGTGGCGCTAGGCGAAACCAACCGTGCCATCGCGCAACGGCTGCACATCAGCGAGCACACCGTCGAGCATCACCTCTCCGGCATCTTCGCTCGCTTGAACCTGAAGTCACGCGCGCAGTTGGCGCGCGCCGTGGCGCGCAGCGGGGAGACCGCCGCCATATAGCGGAAATCCGGGATACCACCGGACGCCCGGCGCTTTCTATACTTAAAGAAAAACGAGGGTTGGAGGGGCGAATGTCTTCTCGGAGAGTTTCGCGCGTCATCGTAGCGGCGATGACCGCACTTGTGTTGGTCGGCGGCTCGTTCGCAAACGCGTTGGCCGGTACGACCGGTTCGATCACCGGAACGGTGGTGGACGCTGATACGCATCAGCCGATTGCGGACGCCACCGTCACTGCCGCAAGCCCGTCGCAGCGCGTCACCGCACACAGCGATGCCGGCGGCAAGTACGTCTTTCTTTCGCTGGCTCCCGACACGTATACGGTTTCGGCGCAGCATGAGGGGTACGAACCCGTCACGGTCAGCGGGATCAGCGTGTTCGCGGATCAGTCGCAAACCGTAACGCTGACCGCGCGCAAGAGCCTCAAGACGATCGCGCAAGTGACCTCGCGCTCCTCGCTTAGCCCCGTTAAGCCGGGAACGACGACGGACGTCTACTCGGTTAACCCGGCGCTGACCGCGGCTGCCGCGCCGATCGGCGGCGGCGGCGGACTGAACAACGCCTACTCCGCCATCGCGACGATGCCCGGCGCGTTCGTGCCGCCCAATCAGATGGGCGTCAACCAAACCGTTTACATCCGGGGCGGCTACTATGACCAAATTGGTTACGAGTACGACGGCGTCCCGGTCAACCGATCGTTCGACAACTATCCTGCGCACTCGGCCTCGACTCTTGGCCAGCAAGAGCTGCAGATTTACACCGGCGGCGGACCGGCAAGTTCCAACGCGACGGGGCTTGCCGGCTTCATCAATCAAGTCGTGAAGAGCGGAACCTATCCCGGATTCGGGACCGGCTCGGCGCGCGTCGGCTCGCCGACCTTCTATCACGATCTGTCGGTAGAGGCGGGAGGCGCGTCGCCAAACCGCCTGTTCTCCTATTATGCGGGCATCAGCGGTTTCAACCAGGATTTCCGCTACCTGGACAACAGCAACGGCGCCGATCTCATCAATGAATTTCCGGTCACGTATCCCAGCAACATCACGACGAACTTGGCGTTTTGGCCCGCGGTCTACCCGACGTGCAATCCGTTCGATCCGAACCTCTACGAAAATCCGGCGACCAGCTACCTTTGGAACGATCCGGGGTGTTTCGGTCGCCTTGGGCCGCAATTCGATAACGTTTCACGGATCAACGGCCGGGAAGCGGTCGTCAATTTCCATTTCGGTTTGCCGCATCGCTACGATGCCGGCCGCGACGACATCCAACTGCTCTACACCAGCTCGGCGCAATACCGGCAATACTATTCGAGCGCGAACGACGCCCAGCCGCTTCTGAACGCGCTCGAGAAAATCGGCTACGCGTATCCGCCGCAGTGGCCGGACTTCTACACCTATCCGAGCGGAACGAAGTTCCTCTCGCCGGCGGACGTGCCCGTCATCGGCTACATGTTTCCGGGCTCGCCGACGAACCGCTGCATCAATCAGACGGGCGTCGGCGATAGCCCGCTGCCCATTCCGAACGGCTGCACGGGCACCGATTACGCGCCCCTTCCCAATGATTACCGCGACGCGCGCTGGGATACGGCAAGTATCGTTAAGCTGCAGTACCAAAAGAACATCGGCAGCAACGCCTACTTGCGCCTCTATGGATATACGTTCTATTCGAACACGAATCGGAGCGGCGCCGTGCAACAAGGTATAACGGGACCGTACGGTTCGGTCAATCTCGGCGCGACCAACTACGACTACGAAGTCGGCGCGCATACGCGTGGCGCGCAGCTGCAGTTCGCCGACCAAATCTCCGACACGAATCAGATCGCCGCAACGCTGAACTACGTGACCGCGACGACGTTGCGCTACTACAACTTCAATCAATACAACACGGCCTCGCAGCAGGTTAGCAACCTGACCAACGGCACGCAGTGCTTTGCGTACACGTCAGGGACGCTGGCGAACGGCATCGAGTCGGTCAACCAGGGCGCTCCCGCGCCGTGCAACGACCCGATCACGCAGGGCACGTTTGAATATCCGACGGCGCAAACGGGCGCGACCACCATTAATTGCTCGGCTGCGCCGCCGGCAGGGTACGCCGGTACGGCCGCCTGCACCGGCAACGCTGCATGGCTGCTGACGTTCACCGGCAATCAGGGCGAGATCAATTCGATCACGCCGAAGTTCAGCAACGTTGCTTTGACCGATGAGTGGAAGCCCAACGACAAACTCGACGTTAACGCGAGCGTGCGCTTCGAGCGGGACGAGTTCGATCTCACGCCCGTTTCGTCGCCCGCCAAGAACTTCTGGTATGCCGCGGCGCAGCGGGAATTCTGCTACGACACCAAGACGTTGCAGCCCGTCATCGTTCCGCAGCCTCCGCGTTATGCGAAAAACATTACGCCCTTCGTGAGCTTCGACTGCGCGGCGAGCGGCGATCCCAATGCCGTGCACCCGGACGGCAAAGACGGACACATCTTGCTGACCGACCAGTTCAACACCACGTACACGCAGTCGTATTTCGAACCACGGTTCGGCGTCACGTATTCCGTCGATCCGGACACGGTGCTTCGTTTTTCAGCGGGCCGCTACGCGCAGCAACCGCAGAACTACGAGGTCGAGTACAACAGCCTCGAGCCCAACCTGGCGGCCGAACTCATCGGCTTTTTGCCGTTCGGCTACAACACGCCGCTGCACCAGGCGCAGGCGCAGTTCTCGAACAACTTTGATTTCTCGTACGAGCACCGTTTCCGCGGAACCGATCTCTCCGTCAAGCTGACGCCGTACTACCGGTACGCAACGCAGCAACTCTATGAAACGGTCAGCATCCCGACGCTCTTCGGCGTGTCGCCGTCCTTCAATAGCGGAACGGAGCGCACGAGCGGCATCGAGATCGAAGTGACCAAAGGCGACTTCAACCGCAACGGTCTTGCCGGCGTCTTTTCCTACACGTACACTAATTCAAAGGAAAAGTGGGCGAATTACGGCGGCACCAACATCAATCCGGTCGATCCGTACAATCAAGATATCCAGAACTTCAACCAGTTGACGAAAGCCGGCGGCGGCGCGCAATGTTACGTCAACAACAGCGCGGGTCAGGTATTGCCCGATCCCGGCTGCGCGACCGTGGCGAACTATAACGCACCGATCTTCAATCCGTACTACGGCATGTCGCCGCAGCCGCTGCTCGACAAGTTCGGCTGGTACGATACGGGTTTGGATTATCCGTACGTTTCGCCCAACACCTTCGCGCTGGTCCTCAGCTACCGGCACAACAGATTCTCGATCACGCCGGCTTTGACGCTGTATCAAGGAGCGACGTACGGCACTCCGGCAGATTTCCAAGGGCTCGATCCGCGCACGTGTTCGGAGAATCAGGGCGACGAGGGCGTAACAGGCGCGCCCAGCCCGTACACGGCCGACTACACGTCGTGCCACGCCGCGGCAATCGGCGCAAGCGGATCGAATCCCGGACACCTGTACATTCCCAATCCGTACACCGGAAAGTTCGACACGTTCGGGCAGTTCAAACAGCCTTGGCAGCTCAACCTGGGCCTGCAGTTGACCTATGATATCTCACCAAGACTGACTGCTAATTTGACCATCGCCAACCTCGTGAACACCTGTTTTGGCGGATCGAGCGAACCGTGGACCAAGGCGTACCCGCCGAGCAATGCGGTGTGCGGTTACGGCTACAACAAGTTCTACATCAGCAACTACTACAACGGCTCAAGTCCGAGCGACATCGCAGCCAACGGCGTCTCGCTCAACAAGTATTTCACGGTACCGTTTTCGCCGGCGTACGGCGACGTCAACTCGGCGAACCTTCCCTTGCCGCTCCAGTTTTATTTCCAAGTGCAAGTAAAGATCTGAGCAAGTACGATGCAGTGGTCGTCGGGGCGGGACACAACGGCCTCGCCTGCGGCGCACTGTTGGCGCGGGCTGGACTTTCCGTTGCAATCTTCGAGCGTTCTTGTCTGATCGGCGGTGCGGCCGTCAGCGAAGAATTGTGGGATGGTTACACCGTTTCGGCAGCGTCGTATGTCTGCACGCTCCTCGATCCGTGGCTGATCGAACAACTGGACCTGGCACGGCACGGATATAGCGCCTATCGCAAAGATCCGGCCACATTCAACGTTCTGGAAGACGGCCGGTCGTTGCTGTTGGGTTCCAATGAAGCGCAGAATGCGATCGAGATCGCGCGCTTCAATGCAAACGACGTAGAAGGAGCCGCGCGCCTGGATCGGCGCCTTCGGCAACTCGGCAGCGAACTGTTTGAAACGTTCTCCGATGAAAAGCCGGAGTTCGAGCGATTTTCGGCATCCACGCGCGCCGATCTGGTGGGCTCGGCGGCGCAGTTGGTCGAGCGGTATGTCGAAACACCGGTTCTTCAAGCGGCGGTTGCGACGGACGGCATCATCGGGACCTTCGCGGGTCCGCGCGATCCCGGGACGGGATACGTGCTCGCGCATCACTTTGCCGGAAGGGCGATGGGCGTTCAGGGCGCTTGGGGATTCGTACGCGGCGGCATGGGCGCCATATCGCGCGCGCTCGCGAACGCCGCAACGGAACACGGGGCAATCATCGAGCGTGACGCCTGCGTGAAGCGGATTGCCGTCGACGAGCGCGGCGCGCACGGAGTCGTGCTGGCGGACGGGCGATACATTGAGTCGCGCATCGTCGCTTCAAACGCTCATCCGCGAACGACGTTTCTGGATCTGCTCGGCGAAGAACAACTGACGCGCGAGTTTGCGAAAAAGATTCTTGGCTGGAAGAGCGATGGCCCGGCGCTCAAAGTAAACCTTGCGCTCGGCGAGCTGCCGGACTTTCGCGCTCGTCCAGGCGTCAAGCCGGCGCCGCATCACCGTGCGACGATACACGTCGCGCCGTCGATCGACTACCTGCAAAACGCATGCGAAGAAGCTCTGCAAGACGGCATCTCATCGCATCCCATGCTGGAATGCTTTTTGCAGACGCCGACCGACGCGTCGCTGGCGCCCGCGAACAAGCACATCCTTTCAATATTCGCGCAGTACTACGCGTACGATCCCCCCGGCGGCTGGAACGCACACCGCGCCGAAGCGGCTGCGGATGCGATCGTCGCACTCCTGGCGGCGTTCGCTCCAAACCTGCCGGACGCAATCGAGGCACGGCAAGTGCTGTCGCCGGCGGATTTAGAAACACGGTTCGGGTTGCGCGGCGGCCACATCTTTCACGGCGAGCTGCTGCCGGATCAAATTTACGAGCATCGTTTCGGGACGCGAACGCCGGTAGCCAATCTGTACTTGTGCGGTTCGGGCGCTCACCCGGGCGGCTGCGTGAGTGGTTTTCCCGGGAAGCGCGCGGCGTCGGCGATCCTCAGCGACGTGCGGCAAGCGGTTGTGGCATGAACGGCCTGCGCGTCGTCCTCATTATTGCGTCGGCCGCCCTGCTCTGCGGCACGGCGACACGGCAGCGGTTCAGCATTGCGGCCATGCAGCAGATCGTCGGCGTCTCTCCTCCCGCGATCTCTTGGGACGGAAGGCGCATTGCATTCGCCGCCACGCGCACCAATCTGGCGGAGAACAAGTACGATGATGCGCTCTACGTCTATGACACCGGAGCGCGCAGCATGAAACGCCTAGCGGCGTCCCATACCTCGATCGGCGCGTTGCGCTGGTCGCCCGACGGCGCCTCGCTGGCAGCCGTCATGCACGATCCCAAAAACGGGGGCCACGATCAGCTCTATTTGGTCGATCCGCAAACGGGAACGGAGCAAGCGCTCACGTCCGGATCCACCGACGTTATGGAGTTTACGTGGTCGCCCGACGGCAGAAAGCTCGTTTTTTCGCGCCGCGATGCGATTGCGGAAAAAACCGGCCTCGCAAAGTATCGAGACGGCTTCGAAGTGACCGACAACGCATACTTGGTGACGAAACCTGCCGTACCGGCGCACCTTTGGATCACCGATCGTTTCGGTAACGAGCGCCGGTTGACGAGCGGACAGTGGAGCGTCGTCGATGCGCCGCTCTCCTGGTCGCCGGATGGCCGAACCGTGGTTTTTTTGCGCGCGCCCAACGGCATCTACGGGATACAGGATCGCGCGGTTGCCATGCGTTATGACCTTTCGTCCGGCCAGATCTCGCCCGCCACGGCTCATCCCAAATACGAAGATCAGGCGTTGTATTCGCCCGACGGCACGCGCCTCGCATACCTCTATGCGCGCGACGGCAATCCGATGAACGAGGCCGAAGCGATGGCTGCCTTCGCGAGCGGCGGCCAAGACCGCGATGCGACGCGCATCCTGGATCGCCACGTCGAGACCGCGGCGTGGATGCCGAACTCGCGCGAACTGCTGGTGAAGGTGTACGATGCCGCCGCCGGACCGCTTTTTATCCAGCCGATAGGCGGGAGTGCCCGGCGTTTGCCGCTCGGCCCCGTCGTGGACGCCTCAATCGACTCGCAGCAGAGCGTCGCCCGCGACGGTACGATCGCGTTTGCGGGCGCGGAAGAACGCCGCCCTTCGGAACTCTACCTGTTGCGCCCCGGTGCAGCGGCGCCGCTGCGGCTGACGTCGTTCAACGATGCGATCGCGGCGCTGGATCTGGGGCGCGCACAACGCATTGCGTGGCAAGGTCCGCGCGGCATGCGCGAGGACGGCGTGTTGACATATCCTCCGTCATTCGATCCCGGCAAAAAGTGGCCGCTGGTGTTGCGCATTCACGGCGGCCCAACGGAATCTTCGCTGACGGATCTGAACGCGTTCAACCAGTTGGCGGCGGCGCGTGGATATTTAGTGTTTTCGCCAAACTATCGCGGCAGCAACGATTTAGGCAACGCGTACGAACACGCCATCTTCAACGACGCCAGCATCGGACCGGGTCGCGACATCATGGCCGGTATTGCGGCGGTCGAGCGAATGGGCTTCGTGGATAAAAAGCGCATCGGAGTTTCGGGATGGTCGTACGGCGGACAGATGACGTCGTGGATGGAGGCACGTTACGGCATCTTCAAAGCCGCGGTCGCCGGCGCAGCGGTGAACGACATCGTGGTCGATTACGCGATCGCGGACGACATTGATGCCGACGCCATTTCGTTTGCCGGCGGCTCGCCGTATAAGGGACATACGATGCACACCTGGAGGTTGCACTCGCCCATCACGTATTTCAAGGACATCCGCACACCGACATTGATCATGGGAAACGTCTACGACGTGCGCGTTCCGATCGTGGAATCTTATGAAATGTACCACGCGCTGCGCGACAACGGCGTTCCGGTTCGTTTCTTCACCTACCCGACGGCCGGTCATCTGCCGAGCGGCCCCGTGCGGCTCGCCGACGTCTATGAGAAATGGCTTGCATGGTTCGATCACTATTTGCAACCCTAAGCGTTTTCTGCTTCATCGTTGCAGCGGGCTGCTCGCGCAGCGGGACTAACTCCGCCACTGGTCCCGCTCCAACCACGCTGCGCATCGCGCAGATGCGCGAACCGATGGCCTTAAATCCGGCGCTCGAGAACGGCACGTCGTCGACGCAATGGGGGATGCTGCTCTTCTCGTACCTCGTCAAGTTCGACGACACCGGCAAGTTGGTCGGCGATCTGGCAACCGAAATTCCGAGCTTGAGCAACGGCGGAATCAGCCGGGACGGTTTGACGATTACCTATCACGTGCGGCCTGGCGTGCGCTTTGCCGACGGCGTCCCGCTCACCGCGGCGGACGCCGCATATTCGATTGCCGCGATCGACAACCCGCAGAATAACCCGCAATCGCGGTATGGGTACGATGTCGTCGCACGCGCCGACGCGCCGAACCCCACGACGTTGGTGCTGCATTTGAAGCGCCGTTTCTCGCCGCTCCTTACGGTCGTGCTGGCGCCGCAAGGCTTCCCGGTTCTGCCGAAACACATTTTGCAGCGCTATCCGAACTTCAATCACATCCCGTTCGACTCGCAGCCGATCGGTTCGGGCCCGTACGTCGTGGAGCGCTGGCTGCGCGGCGACCGGGTGGAGATGCGCGCCAATCCATACTTCTGGAAGGGCAAGCCGCAGATCGCCCGGATGACGGTGCAATTCGTCGGGGATCCGCAGACGGCAATCAACTTGCTGCACACGCACGAAGTCCAAGGCTACTTCAACGAGCAAGATTACGCGAACTATCCGATCTTGCGCGGCATTCCCGGATATACGGTGACGAGCACGCCGGAAGACGCGGTCGGGGCGATTATCTTCAACACGCAGAATCCCCCGACGAGCGATCCTCGGGTTCGCCATGCACTTGCCGAAGCGATCGACATCAAGACGTTGATAGCAAAAGCGTATCGCGGCGCATTAAGCAGCGCCGATGCCGGACGGGGGTTGTTCATTTGGGCGTATGATAGGACCGCGTATCCCGACATCCCATATGATCCGGCCGATGCGCGCAGACTCCTCGACCAGGCCGGGTGGCAGATGGGTCCGGATCATCTTCGCCATAAAAACGGACGCGCGTTGCAGCTGCTCTTCATCATACAGGCAGCCACGCCGGGCGATGCGATCATCGGCAATACCGTGGCGGCGTACGAATCCGCCGTCGGAGCTCGGCTGACGCTCAAGCAGTTCAACATCACGCAATTCGTCGCGCCGGCGGGCGAAGGCGGTCCCGTCTACGGCGGAAAGTTTGAGATGGCGCTCTATCCGTTCGTCAACGGCGACGATCCGGACACGACCGATCAGTTTGCTTGCGCCAACGTTCCGCCGAACGGCTACAACAAATCCCGTATTTGCGATCCCGGCATCGATGCGCTGCTGGCGGCCGGCCGTACGACCTACGATATCGCGCAGCGCAAGGCGATCTACGGCCGCTTGGAGCGTGTGCTCTACCGAGAAATGCCTATTGCGCTGCTCTATCAAACGCGTCAAGTCAACACGTTTACCAACGAACTTCAAGGCCAGACGACATCGCTTTCCGGCGCATTCTGGAACGTGGGCGCGTGGCGGCTTTCAAACCCAGGAGAGCCGCGATGAATGTATCGCTTGCGCCTCTTACGATACCCGCCCTTGCCGCCGCAATCGCGGGCGTCGCAATCGCGCAGCAAGCAACGCCGGCGCCGACGCCGACTCCGTGCAGGCTGACCGTCTTTGCACCCTCGGGACATCACCGCACCGATCGGCTCACCGGGCGGCCGGGGCTCGTGCTCTCCGGCGGAGGCTTTGGATCGATGCCGCACGCGCCGGTGTTTGCGTTTCTGCGCAACCATATCGCCGGGAATGCCGAACGTGGCGGCAATCTGGTGATTCTCAAAGCATCAGGGGGCCGCGATTACAGCGACGACTTCTATCGTGAAAGCCGGTTAGCGTCGATTCAAGAGATTTTGATCACGCCGTGCACCCCACGCTCCGACGTTGACGCCGCGGCAAAATACGTGGATGCGGCGGACGCCGTGCTCTTCGCGGGCGGCGACCAAGCCAACTACGTTCGGTGGAAGGGCAGCACATTGATGGCGGCCATTTCGCGGTTGTACGATCGCGGCGGCGTTGTCGGCGGCGGCAGCGCCGGCTTAGCCGTTCAAGGCGCTATCGTCTACGATTCCGTTGCGGCGGATCGGCTACTTCCAGATGATCAAAACGTCGGATCGCGGGACGCCACGCACGATCCCTTCGAGAAGGCGATCAGCTTCACGGCCAATTTCTTTGCGTGGCCTCCGCTCCGTGATGTGATTACGGACACCCACTTTGCAAGGCGCGACCGGTTTGGACGGCTTGCGGCGTTTATGGCCCGCATCGTTCACGATCGGATAACCGCATCGAAGGTCGTTTACGGCGTGGCAGTCGATGAAGCCGCCGTGCTGCTGGTGGACGAGCGGGGAACGGCGACACTCTATCAGCATCGCGAACCAGACGGGTACGCACCCCGCGGAGCCTGGATCCTAAAGGGCGGTCCTGCGGCGCGCATATCGCCCGGGAAGCCGCTGTTTTACAGCGTGCACGTCACCCATCTCACTCGGAATGGGGAACAATACGATTTGGCGGCAAAAAGGGGCGCCAGCTTACGTTATCCCGTCACCGTAGATGGTTCGCGCCGGGCGCTCTACTCGCGAAACCCCTACTAGGGCGGCGGATTGAGCCGTGCGCGGCCAAGGGTAAGAACGAAACAGACGATTTCTTCGTTGTAGTAGACACTGACCGGGAAACCCGTACTTCTAACGGAGATACAAACACATATGCGCATCACTCGACTCATCATCGCATCGCTCTTCGTCGTCGCTATCGCGACGCCGCAGCTTGCCCTGGCGGGGAAGACGAACAACTTCTACGGGCTCGTGCGTCACGTTTCAACGCAAAACGTGAAGGTGTACGATCCTCACAGTAGGCAGACGCTCAGCTTTATTCTGACGCCGAAATTCGATCAAGTCTTCTCGGCGAACGGCAAAACGACGTATCAAATGCGATACCTGCGAGCTGGCCAATACGTTCGCGTTGTCTACGATCAAAAGCTGCTCGGCGTGCGCCATGCGGACAAGATCTACATCCTGAACAACGCCAACATGAAGATGGGAACGCAAGTCCCGAGCCATATTCATTAAAAAGGCGCTCCGCCCCCGGCTGCGCGCCCCCCGCTGAAGGCGGGGCCCCCGACGATTGCGCGGCGCCTAAACGTGTGAGCTGACTTGAACGCTCCCCGTGGGCGCCGGGATTCGCAATAGGCACTAACGTGGGCGCCCCGACTCGCAATAGTTAACGTGGGCGCCCCGACTCGCAATAGTTAACGTGGGCGCCGCGACTTGCAATACGACTAACGTGGGCGCTCCCCGTGGGCGCCCAGACTTGCGATAGTTAACGTGGGCGTCGCGATTCGCAGTAGGCACTAACGTGGGCGCCCCGATTCGCAATCGAACAATAGACCGACAAGGTGACAGAGGAAAAGATTTGTCACCCTGAGCCTGTCGAAGGGTGCGATTGTAAGAATACTTCGAGGGCAAAAGCGCGGACAATCTCGCTGAACTCCGCCGGCCGGCGAAGCGGAGCGGCATGATCTGAGCCGGAGATGATCGCAATCCGCGCCTGCATCGCGCGCGCAAAGCGCCGTTCCTGCGACCGGAAAAGCGCGTCCCATCCGCCGTTGACGATCAGCACCGATTTCTCATACGCGCGCAGCGACTGACTGTAGAGTTCGTCAATCGAAAATTCGGCGCTGGTACGGAAGACTTGCTGATCGAAGGCGAGGGGAACGATTCGGTCCGCAATATTCGGCAGTCGAACGCGAAAGTAGCCGGCAATGAACCCATCGACGAAATGCCGCGGCAGCCGCGAGGCCACGTTCCCTACAATTCGATACGTCGCGCCCCAGGCGCCGGAGAAGTCGAACGAACACCCCGCAAGCACTAGCGCTGCCGAATCGCCGGCGTGGTCGCGCGTGTAGCGCATGGCGACGTATCCGCCCATCGAATAGCCCACGATAACCGGCGGCTGCGCGCAGTACCGTGCGACGATCGTGCGGATGAGTGCGTCGCAGCTCTGCGGATCGAAGCGCTGATCGGCCAAAGCGCCGTGTCCCGGCAAATCCGGCGCTACCAGATAGAACTCCCTTGAAAGATGCGCGGCGTGATCGCTCCAAATGGCCGCGCCGAGGCGCAATCCGTGCAAGAGCAAGATCGGCGGCTTGCGCGGATCGCCGCAAACGTTCACGGCATGGTTGTCGGCGCACGGCTCGAAAGAAGCGGTCATGGTTGTTACCATGATAACGTTTCTTGCCGCTTTGAGTTCGACGCCCGTCGTGTTGAACAACGGTCCTTGCCTCGATTCACCCGTTTCCGTGCCGGAACGGCTGAATGGACCCGATACCGGCGCGGACGTCGTGAGGATCGACAAGGTCATCTCGACCGCGACGATGCTGGACGGCCAAATTCTTGGGTATCTCTACACGCGCCAAGACGGCACGACGTGGCTTGGCCAGCGCCGGCAGCAGTATATGTCCGCTGCCGACAGTGAAGCGATCAATCACGTTCTGGCGTACTCTCGCATGCCGAACTCGGACGTCACGGAATTTCCGCCCGCGACCCGTTATGGTCTAAAGACGAACTACCAGCAGGTCATTCGGATCGTCTCGCCGCCTGCCGTAGCGTTGCAGTCCATGATGGTGCGTCTGGAACCGTGCGTGGCGTGGCCGAGCGGAGCGGCGCTGCCGACGCCTTAAGCCGCATCTCTGCGGCGACGTTTGGGGTTGTAGGCAACTAGATGGATTTCGTACTGCTGCGCCGTCGCGCCGTATGGGAACCCAACGCCGACGTCGTGGTTGACGAAGCGGCGGGGCTTGCCGTCGTTCAGGTCGAGCTTGCCGGCGTAGAGAGCGAATCGCTGCGCGTCTTTGTCGACGAACGGCAGCTCTTCATCAGCGGACGGCGCACGCCGGCCAATCGCGTCCGCGACGGATCGTTCTTGCAAAAAGAGATCGCGGACGGCGAGTTCGTGAAACGGATCCGTCTCCCGCTCGGCGTCGCACGCGAGGACGTCAGCGCAACCTATGCCGATGGAATGTTAAGCATCGCGCTCCCGGTTACGCCCGCCGACGCTGCCGCGACGCGAACAGAACTACGTATGACCGTCAAGAGGGTTCTCGCGTGAAGTCCCCGTCCCAGTCGCAAAGCACAACCGCCGAAGTTGCCGTTGCGAGCGGCGTGATCGGCATTCTGCCGCTGCAAGAAGCCGTGCTGTTTCCCAACACCGTCATTCCGCTTGCCGTCGTCAAGAAGCCCGGCATTCAGCTCGTTGAAGAAGCGCTGCGCGACGGCCGGCCGATCGGTTTGACGGTGCTCAAGCAGCGGGACGTGGAGAGCCCGGGACCGGACGACATCTACAAAGTCGGTACGATCGGCACGGTGCAGAAGATGCTCAAAGTGCCGGACGGCACGCTGCGCTGCATCGTTGCGGGACAGTCGGTGTTTGCGGTCCAGGAGTTCACACAAACCGAGCCTTACATGGTTGCGGCGTATCGGGAACTGCCCGACGTCACGCGCGAGTCAGGGGAGCTCGTCGCTATGCAGCGCAATCTCGCGGGGCTCTTTCAGAAGCTTCTGGGCTACCTGCCGCAAGCGCCGCGCGAGATGGAGATGGAAGTCCAAAACATCTCCGATCCCAATCTGTTAACGTACTTCGTCGCATCCACGATGCGGTTGGAAACCGCCGATCGCCAAGCGATCCTCGAAGAGCGCGACACTGAAAAGCGCATGCGCAAGCTCACGATGCTCCTGACCAAGGAGCTGGAGGTCGTCGAGCTGGGGCACAAGATCCAGTCGGATATTCAGCGCGAGATGGAAAAGAATCAGCGCGAGTTCTACTTGCGTCAACAGTTGCGCGCGATTCAGGAAGAGCTGGGCGAGGTCGATTCACAGCAGGCCGAAACCAACGAGCTGCGCACCAAGATCGAAGAAGCCAAGATGCCGGAGGACGCCCGGAAGGCGGCCGATCGCGAGCTGGAACGGCTTTCAAAAGTTCCGCAGGCGAGCCCCGAGTACAGCGTCATTCGCACCTATCTGGACTGGCTCGTGCAGATGCCGTGGAGCGTGCAAACGACCGATCACATCGACATCGCGCACGCCCGCGACGTGTTGGACGAAGACCATTACGATCTTGAGAAAATCAAGGATCGCATCGTCGAATATTTGGCGGTAGGCAAACTCAAGAAGCGTTTGACCGGGCCGATCCTGTGCTTCGTCGGACCGCCCGGCGTCGGGAAAACCTCGCTTGGACAGTCAATTGCGCGAGCGATGGGCCGCAAATTCGTGCGTCTCTCGGTCGGAGGCGTGCGGGATGAGTCGGAGATCCGCGGACACCGGCGCACGTACATCGGCGCGATGCCCGGCACGATCGTGCGCGCCATCCGGGATGCCGGAACGCGAAATCCCGTCATGATGATCGACGAGATCGACAAAGTCGGCGCCGATTTCCGCGGCGATCCGCAATCCGCTTTGCTTGAAGTGCTGGACCCCGAACAGAACAACAGCTTCCGCGATCACTACCTCGATTTGCCGTTCGATCTGTCGCATGTGCTCTTCATCTGCACTGCCAACACGCTCGACACCATTAGTCCGCCATTACGCGATCGCATGGAAATCATCGAACTGGCAGGTTACACCGAGTTCGAGAAATTGCAGATCGCCAAGCGCTACCTGATTCCAAAGCAGCGAACCGCAAACGGCTTGCGCGAGGCGCAAGCCCAGGTGAGCGATCCGGCGTTGCGCGCGATCATTACCGATTATACGCGCGAGGCCGGCGTGCGCAGCCTGGAACGCGAAATCGGCACGGCATTCCGCAAGATCGCACGGAAAATCGCCGAGAATGCTCGCTTCAAAGGCCGGATCAAGCCGGAGAACGTCCACGAATATTTGAGCCGGCCGCGCTTTTACAACGAAGTGAAGAAACGCGTCGCGTCGGTGGGCGTCGCGACCGGCATGTTCTACACGCCGGTCGGCGGCGATATCTTGTTCATTGAAACGAGCGTGATGCCGGGCAGCGGCAAGCTGGTGCTCACGGGGCAGCTTGGCGACGTTATGAAGGAAAGCGCGCGCGCCGCCGTGTCGTTCTTGCGTTCGCGTTCGGGCGAGCTGGGCTTGCCGGATGATTACTTCGCCAAACACGACGTGCACATTCACGTTCCCGCCGGTGCAACGCCGAAAGACGGCCCCTCCGCGGGGATCGCGTTGGCGACCGCTATCACGTCGCTGCTCACCGGCATAAAAGTCGATCCGGACGTTGCGATGACGGGCGAGATCACGCTGACGGGGCAAGTCTTGCCGATCGGCGGTTTGAAAGAAAAGGTTCTCGGCGCCAAGCGCGCGGGAATCCGAAAAATCATTCTGCCCAAGCGCAACGAGCCCGATCTGGACGATATTCCGAAAGAAGTGCGCGACACGATGATCTTCGTGCCGGTTGAAGAGCTCTCCGAAGTTTTACAGCACGCGCTGGGCGACCCGATCATCACGCCCGTCGATTTGGGCGAACGCGCGCGGCCAAGCAACGTCGTGCCGATGCGGCGCAGCGGAATCAAGCGCGAACGCGCTGTAGAGAGAAAGCGCTCCCGGACTAGACGCTGAGCACATCAGCGGACCGTTATGCCTTCACCCTGACGCACTTCCCCCACGATCGCCGCCAGGGCATGCGCGCCACGGAGATCGTCGGTAAAGCGTTGGACATTTTCTGGCGCAAGCGCGACTAACAAGCCGCCCGACGTCTGAGCGTCAGAAAGGGCGATTCGCATAGAGTCCGCCACATCGGATGCATAGCGCACGAAGGCGGCGTGTGCGGCAGCGTTTTCAATCGTTCCGGACGGCGCCATGCCGGAGTCGATTAAGTGCAGCACGCCAGGCATTATTGGAATCGCCGAGGCTTGGAAGTGCAGCGCGACGCCCGAGGCGCGAGCCATCTCGTGCGCGTGTCCCAGCAACCCATAGCCGGTGACGTCCGTTGCGGCATGCGCCTGCGCCCGCACCATGGCGCGCGAAGCCCGGTCATTCAGGGCCGCCATCCAGCCGACCGCTTCCGCCAGAATTTCCTGGGGGCATTCGCCTTGTTTGAGGGCGGTAGAGAGAACGCCCGTCCCGAGGGGCTTGGTGAGCATCAGAATGTCGCCGGGACGAGCGTTCGCGTTGGTAACGACGGCATGGGGATGGATGGTTCCCGTTACGGCCATTCCGTATTTCGGCTCGGCATCTTTGATTGTGTGCCCACCGAGAATGGAAACGCCGGCTTGCTTTGCTATTGCGGCGCCGCCTGCCAGAATGCTATCCAGCACGTCGAGCGGCAGCGTTTGCGCCGGGAACGCGACGACGTTGAGCGCGCTCACCGGCGTTCCGCCCATTGCATAAACGTCAGAAAAACTATTGGCCGCCGCGATGCGGCCGAAATCATACGGATCGTCGACGATGGGCGTGAAGAAATCGACCGTCTGCACCAGCGCCAAATCGTCGCGCAAGCGCAAGACGCCCGCATCGTCGGCCGTTCCGTAACCGACTAAAACGCGTTCATCCGTCGCAGGAGGCAAGCGGCGCAAGACTTGCGCCAGCTCGGCAAAGCCGAGTTTACTCGCTCAACCTGCGCAGGACGAATATTGCGTCAGCCGGATCTTTTGCGTGCTCTGCACGCTATTAGAGATACCACGGGCCGCTTCGCCGCCCTTGGAGAAGTGTTCTAAGATGGCGGCGAACGGCAACCGCGTGAGCGAACTGCTATTCATCCCGGGTCCCGTCATGGTTTCGGATCGCGTCTTAGAGGCGATGAAGGCGCCGCTCATCGATCATCGCGGGCCACGATTCGCGCAACTGTACGCACGCATCACCGGCGGCCTGCGGCCCATTTTCGGAACCCGTGACGCGCAAATGCTGCTGCTCGGCTCATCGGGCACCGGTGGATTGGAAGCCGGGATCGTGAACCTATTCGCTCCCGGCGATCGCGTACTGGCGGCGCCGGTGGGTGTTTTCGGGCAGCGCATGATCGCCATCGCGCGGAAGTACGGGATGGAAGTTGACGTCATTGAAACGCCGCTCGGCTCTGCGCTGCAGACACGGCAGCTCGCCGATGCATTGGACGGCGGCAAATACGCCGGCGTAATGTTGACGCACAATGAAACGTCGACGGGCGTGCAAAACGACATGGAAGCCATTGCGCAAGTGCTTCGCGGGCGCGACGTCGTGAGCGTGGTGGATTCGGTGAGCGGCATGGGCGCGACCGCTTTCGCGATGGACCAATGGGGATACGATGTCGTCGTCAGCGCATCGCAAAAGGTGCTGGCGGCGCCTCCGGGAGTCGCAATGGTCGCCGTCAGCTCGCGTGCGTGGGAAGCGATGCAGAAGTCGCGCACGCCGCGGTTCTATTTCGATCTCCTCAAAGCTCGCGAGTTTGCGGCACAAGGGCAGACGCCGTGGACGCCGCCCGTTTCGACGCTGTTCGCGCTGGACGCGGCGCTGCAGCTCTATCATGAGCGGGGCGCGCAAGCGGCCTGGGATCGGCACGCGCGCTACGCGGCGACCATCCGCGATGCTTTTGCAGGCTCCGGTCTGCCGTTTTTGTCTTTGCCGGACGCACATTCCGTGACCGTCGTCGCCGCGAAAGTCCCCGAGTGGTTGGATGCGGCGGCGTTTTTAAGCGCGCTGCGCGAGCAGTACGCCGTCTGTCTTTCCGGCGGCCAAGTCGAATTGCGCGGCAAGATCGTGCGAATGGGAACGATGGGCGAAATCGACGATGCCATACTGCAGCGAGGTCTCGACGCGGTAAAAGAAGCTCTAGCGTCGTTCAGATCCGATGGCGATCGAAGATCGGTTGCGCAAACGGACGTGCAAAAGGCGGAAGCACGCCGATGAGCGAGTCATCGATCCGGTCGTTCTCTCCCGCGATCATGCGAGTGAAGGTCGAAGCGTGCAACGCCGACCGGATTCCGGCGGAGAGCGGGAAGAAGAGCGCGACGTAAAGCACGATCCAAACCAGAAGCGCCGCTTTGAGAAGACCGATCGCCGCGCCCGCGGCAGCGTTGCCGGTTCCTAAGAACGGCAGCCGCAGGATCGCTCCGACAGCGTGCGCGACCAGCAACACCGCTGCATAGGTTGCAATGCCGATCAACACCATCGCGACGACGTGTGCAGCCGGCGACCAGACGTGCAGGAGTGTCGCTAGGGTGCCGTCGAGTCCGCCGCGGTAAAACCACGGCATGAGCAACGCCAAGATCAGTGCAATTACGCCGGCGAGTTCGCCGATGAACCCCTTGCGCCAGCCCTTGATCGCACCGATCAGAAGCGCCGCCGCGATCAAAAAATCGGGCCACCCAGCGGCCGTCGCATTCATTGACGCAGCGTGATGCCATGGCTCGCGAGGATCGAAAGCGCCTGCGAAACCGCCGCATCGGCTTGGTCGTCGGTGATCGTTTCGTCAAAGCGCTGCAAAATGACGCGAACCGCCAGGCTTTTCTGCCCTTGCGGAACTTGGGGTCCGCGGTACTCGTCGAACGCTCGTGCGCTGATACAGAGCGGGCCTATCGCGTCGGCGACCCATGCTTGCACGCGCGCCGCCGGCGTTGTTTCATTGCAGACCAGCGCCAGATCGCGATACGTTGAGGGAAATTTGGACGGCGGCGCGTACCGCGGCGGCACCGTTTGCGGAAGCTCCGCGGGGTAGATCGTCGCGAGGTAGACCGGCAAACGCACGCTAAATGCCGTCTGCAGCCGCGGATCGATCCGTCCGAGTTCGGCGACGATCTTCCCGCCGCTTCGAAGCACTGCGGATTTTCCCGGATGCAACCCGGGGACGGCGTGCGCGGCGGCTTCGATTTCCGGACCGCCGATGACGGCGTGCAGCAACCGTTCACAATCGGCTTTGAGCGTAAGAACGTGATCGTCGCGCCATGCCGGCCCCTCGCGCGCCTGGGCAAAGGCAAACGTCACCGCGCTGCGCTCGATTGGCTGACGGTGGCCTTGCGAAAAGACGTGCCCAATTTCGAACGCGCGCATCGGCCGGTCGATGCGGGAGAAGTATTCCAACATCGCAGGCATCAGTGAAGCGCGCAGATACCGTTGGTCCTCAGACAGCGGGTTGCGCAGCTCGACCGAGCGCGCCGCGAGATCGACGCCCGCGGAATGCAAGCGCTGCAGAACCGACGCGCCGTGCAGCGCGTACGTGACGATCTCGCGGTATCCCAATGCCGACAGTGTGGCCGCAACGGCATGCAGGCGCCGGTACTCCGCGCTTTCAATGCCGTGAGCGCGTACGGCCGGTATTGCCGCTTCGATGCGATCGTAGCCGGCAATCCTGGCGATTTCTTCGATCACGTCGGCGGCCAGTTGCACGTCGCGACGCCACGGCGGCGGCGTTGCAGTGAGGCGGTCATCGTGCAGGCGCACGGTGAAACCTAAGCGATCGAGATACTCGGCGCACTCCGCCGGCGGCGGCGAAAAGCCCAGCATGCGATCGACATCGCGCAGCGGGAACTCGATTGCCGATGCGCTGCGCGCAACGCCGAAGGCTCGCGCTTGATGTGCGGCCGCTCCGGCTTTAAGCAGGAGCGTGGCGGCGCGTTGTGCGCCGAGATCGGCCAGCGCCTCCGCGGGCGAACGCTCGTGACGCGAACTTGCCGCGCTGCGCAATCCCAGAGCCCCGCTCATGCGGCGAATCCTTGCGCCGTTGAAGGTTGCGCTCTCCAGGACGATGGCGCGCGTTTCCGGCGTGACTTCGCTGTCGCGTCCGCCCATGACACCGGCAAGGCCTAGGGCCGCTCGGCGGTCCGCGATGACGAGCGCTTGGGGAGTCAATTTGCGATCCGTGCCGTCGAGCGTCGTCAGAGCTTCGTCCGGGCGCGCATCGCGGACGATCAGGGCGTTCCCGTCAATTCGCGCTGCATCGTAAAAATGGAGCGGCTGACCGACCTCGAGCATGACGTAATTCGCGATATCGACGATGCTGTTGATCGGGCGCTGGCCCGCAAGCGCGAGCCGGATGCGCATCCACGCCGGCGCCGTACCCACGCGCACGTCGTCAAACCGCTGCGCGATAAAGCGCACGCAATCCGGCGACTCGACGAGCACGGCCGGCGAATCATCGTTTGCCGGCGTAACATCCGTCAGCGGCGGCAGTTGCAACGTGGCGCCTTGCACCGCCGCCAGCTCGCGGGCGAGGCCCAGAATCGACATGGCATCGACGCGGTTCGCGGTGATTTCGACGTCGAGCACGGGCTCAAGCAGCCCAAAGCGTTCGACGAGATCGTCGCCCGGCGCCGCGTCATTGCCGAGCTGCAAGATGCCGTCTTCGAACCACTGCGGATCCAACGCCAGCTCGTCGGCGGAGATCATCATCCCTTGCGATTCGATACCACGCATCTTGCGGCGTTCGATCGTCAATTGCGGCAGGCGCGCACCGATTGTCGCCACGCCGATCATCTGACCGGCGGCAACGTTGGCGGCAGCGGTCGCAACGGTGAGCGGCTGCGCGTCCCCGACGTCGATGAGGCCGACTTGCAAGCGATCGGCGTTGGGATGCTTTTGCAATTCGACGATGCGCCCGGCTACGACGCCGCTAATGCGCGGCCGATCTTCGATCCGTTCAACGGGAAAGCCGAGCTGCGCCAGCATCTCAGCGACCCTTCGCGCATCGAGAGGAAGCTCGACGAACTCTCGCAGCCACTGCAGCGGCACTCGCATAAGAACGCCTCTAGCTCAGTTGCATCAGGAAATCCGGGTCGTTTTCGTAGAAACGCCGGATGTCGTCGATGCCGTAGCGGACCATAGCGAGCCGCTCGATGCCGAAGCCGAACGCCCAGCCGGAATAGCGTGAAGGATCGTAGCCGACGCTTTCAAGGACGCGCGGATGGACCATGCCCGCGCCGCCCAGCTCGACGTAGCGCGATCCTCCGCACACCGTGCAGGCGCCGCCCTCTCCCGAGCAACGCGGGCAGGTCGTGTCGACCTCTGCACTCGGTTCCGTGAACGGAAAATAGTGCGGAAGAAACCGCACCTGCTGATCCGTTCCAAAGAGCGAGCGACACAGACCCGTCAGCATACCCTTGAGATGTCCCAAATGGATATCGGTATCGACGAGCAATCCTTCGACCTGCGAAAACTGAAACGAATGGCGTGCATCCACGGCGTCGCGCCGGTAGCAAACGCCCGGAACGATCACCGCTACCGGAGGCCGGTGAAGCTCCATCGTCCGGATCTGCATCGGCGAAGTGTGCGGCCGCAACACCAGCTGGTGGCCTAAAAAGAACGAGTCGAAGCCTTCTCGCGCCGGATGATCCGGCGGAATGTTGAGCGCATCGAACGCATAGTATTCGGGTTCAATTTCGGGTCCCAAAACCACCGCGAATCCATGCCGTTCGAAATAGGCGCACACGTCCTCGATGGTGCGGCGAATGGGGTGAATGGATCCGGTGGCCACCGGCGGCGCCGGGAACGTCACGTCGATCCGCTCGTCGAGCTGCGCTTCGACCGATTGCGCATCCAGCCGTACGCGCGCCTCGTCCAAGGCACGCTCCAAGGCTTGCGCGACGGCGTTGATGGCCGCTCCAGCGGCCGGGCGGCGCTCCGGCGCCAAACGCCCGATCGAGCGCCGAAGTGCGGTCAACTCGCCGTTCCGGCCGAGGTAGCCCACCCGCAGCGCCTCCAGCTCTCCAGCGCCCGTGGCGCCCCGCAGTTCCGAGTCGAAACGAGCGCGCAGGGCGGTCAGCTGTTCGCCGTGTTGGTCCATGACAAAAACGAAGCGCCCGGTCTATTCCGAGCGCTCTTGAGATTCCACTCTTTCGCGACTACGTTCAGCTTGGAGCCTGCGTGGGATGGAGCTGCCGGTATATCAGGTACGCGTTGATCGATCCGGTCGTTTTGAACAGCTTCCAGAAGAATTCTGAGGTCGCCATCGGCTCGCTGAATCTCCTTCTCTGCGACGTTGAATCCCGCACGCCCGTGCGAATGCATGCAGTATAGCATGCGACTTTTCCACGGGGTAGTCTTGACTTTTTTAGCTCTGGACACTGTCTTGACAACCGCTTCGGCGGGTCACTTCGTAGAGCGCAATCGCCCCCGCCACGGCGGCGTTTAGGCTCTCCACCGGCCCCCGCATGGGGACCGAAGCGCTTCTGGAACAGGCCGCTTTCCAGGCGCCCAAGCCCTGCCGCTCGCTTCCCACGATGAGCGCCACGCGGTCGCTCCACCCAAGGCCGCTTAGCGGCGCCCCCCCCGCTTCCAGGCAGGTGGTCTGCCAACCCTCACTCGCGTCGCGAAAGGCGTCCGGGGTCGCATCGGCAAGGCGCATTCGGAATAACGATCCCATCGCCGAGCGGACGACCTTGGGGTGATACGGCTCCACACCCCCATGGCCGAAGATCACGCCGGCGGCTCTAAAGGCCTCGGCGACCCGGACGAGCGTGCCGGCGTTGCCCGGGTCGTTGAGCGCTCCCAGCACCAGCAGCGGCCCACGTTCCGCAAAGAGTGTTTCCAAAGGGAGAAGGCGGATTGGGGCGACCCCGACGATGCCGCTGGGCGTCGTCACGTCGGAGATCTTTCGCATATCGCCCGGCTCCACGCAGTACGCCCGGACACCACGCTCGACGCACTCGCGCGCAATTGGATGGACGGCAAGGGCATCCGCCGTCAGATAGAGCGCTTCGAGTTCTATCGGCGTTTCCAGGGCTTCGCGCAGCAAGGTCGGCCCTTCGAAGAGGAACAGTTGCTGCTCGCGCCGGCCGCGCTTGGTCAACAGGGCGCGGACCTTAGCCAAGCGCGCTTTAGAGGCCGCCGCGAGCAACGCCGCTACCGCGCCGGAGCGCGCCCGAACGACCACGCGCGCGCCGCAATCATGATCGTTCCGGAAACGATCGCGGCAATCGCGATCGCGATACGGTCGTTGAAGTGATGCGGCACGGCGAACTTGAGCAGCAGCCACTCGACCAAGCCGAAGAGCACGAGGAACGCGAGTAGCCAGAGCAGCTCTGCGCCGACGGAAGAGTTGGGCCGCCGCATGCCCGCGTGGTACGAGGCATGCAGCCGATATTCCGTTAATCTAAAAAGCTCACCGATGGGCGACACTCCGCAAGTTTTGCACACGCAAGAGATTTACAACGGGCGAATCTTTCGTGTTCGCATCGACACGCTGGCTCTCGACGGTAAACAGCAACGGATCGAACTGGTGGAACATCCCGGATCGTTTGCGGTCGCGGCGTTGCCGACGCCCGGTTCGATCGTCTTGATCACGCAATACCGCCACGCCGCAGGTCAAGAGCTTTGGGAGATCCCGGCGGGCACCGCGCAGGTGAATGAAGCGTGCGAGCAAGGCGCTCGGCGCGAACTGGCTGAGGAAACCGGCTACACGGCGGATACGCTGGAGCTGCTCTGCGACGTCTATCCGACCCCCGGCTATTGCACCGAACGGGTCCGCATTTACGCCGCGCGTGGTTTGCACAGCGGGCCCCAAGCGTTGGAAGAAGATGAACGCATCGACGTGCGCGAAGTGTCCTTCGAAGAGGCCCGCCGCCTACAGGCAAGCGGCGAGATCAGAGACATGAAAACGATGCTTGCGCTGCTTTGGCTGGTGGGACGGGCACCAGAACGCCGCTGAATGCGTTTATCAGCAGTGGCGGTTGCGGCCATGGAGGTATGCACGTGGAAACTCCACGCGACATCAATGCGGTTCTCAAATCACTCCTAGGAGAGCCCTGCGCGCTCGCGCCGGAAGATGAGGTCTATCTCAACATGCTGGTCGGCGCAGTGCGAGCGGGCAAACGCGCCGTGCTCATCGTCGAAGATTCGGATGACCGGCTAAAGTACATGTTCAGCAACGCCTCCCGGGCCGAAGCCGTAAGCATGCTCGGCAAGGTCGTGGAAGCGACGGGACGCCGGCTCGCGACCGGCGACGATTAACTCCTTAAAAACAACCCGTCGATCTTGCCGTCGGGAGCCAGAGCGAACTCGTAGTGATATTCGCCGTGTGTGAACCGCACGTCGAAAACGTAAACGGTATCGCCGGAACGCGTAAAGCTTTCTAGCGGGACCATTGAAAGCAGCGTGCCGAGCGCTTTAAAGTCAGCGTATTGTACGACCTGATCGCTGAGGTATTTGCTGAATGCCGGCGTCAGCTGCGTGCGATCGATGTCCAAGCGCTGCAAGCGTCCGAGCCACTCCCGCGCGCGCTCTACGATCACGTTGCCGAATCGCGAAGGCGGCATCGGCGCCACGATGTCGAGGATGCGGGCCGCGATGCGTTCGGGTTCGAGCGCCGGGTCGCCGGATGAATCCACGTTTGCCAGCACGATGACGGCGACATGCTGGTCCGGGAGCACGGCGTTCATCGCATGATAGCCGGCGATCGTTCCGTTTTGCCAGACGTAGCGCTGGCCGCCGCGCTGATCGATCGTCCATCCCATCCCATAGGCCAACTCGCCCGGCGCGCCGGCGGCGGTCCACATGCTGCGAACCGAATCCACGTTTAGAACGAGCGGCATTCCGATATCCCATTTTGCTAAGTCGTGGACGTTGGTGACCAGGCTGCCCCATCCGGAGAGCCATGAAGGATCGGGTACGCGCACGGCAACAAACTGCCGCCCTTCGCGAGCGTACCCGGCGGCATGCGATGCCGAAATGCCCTCGTCACCTGCGGCGAACGTCGAGGTCATGATCAGCGGCGCGAAGATGTGCGTTTGATAGTAAACGGAGAGCGGCAATCCGCTGGCGCGCTGCACGATGGCGCCTAAGATCATGTAGTTGAGGGGATTCTGCGCGAACTTCTTGCCGGGCGCCGAAGCCGGCGCCATACGGTTGACGGCAGCGATGACGTCGCCCAGACGAACCGGCCGGAATCGCTGTGCAGCCCACGCGGGCGTTGCCGCGTAGTCGGGCAGCCCGGATGTCTGGTTGAGAAGCTGCTGGATCGTGACGTCCCGCCCCACGGTGAGTTCGGGAACGTATCGCGTGACCTTGTCGCCCAAGGTCAAGACCTTGCTTTGCGCGAGCAGCAAAATGGAAGCCGCGGTAAACTGCTCGCTGATCTGTCCGACGTAGAACTCCGTACTCGGTTGCGCAGGACGGCGGCGCTGCACGGTCGCGACCCCGAAGGCTCTGGCGTAGACCAGCAGTCCGTCCTGGACGATGCCGACGGCGATGCCCGGCGAACTACCGGAGCGGATTTCGTCGCGCGCGATCGCATCGATGGCGCGAGCACTCTGTGCCGAGAGCGCCGGAGCCGAGGGAACCGCCTGAGCGACGGCGGGTCGCGAAACGGCGCCCGCCATAGCCAGCGCCAACCCGGTGATAAGCCAGATGCGCATCGGCCTTATTTGCCGATCGCTTGTTTTGCCGCCTCCAGCAGCGAGCCGAAAGCCGCCGAATCCGAAACCGCCAATTCGGCCAGCGTCTTTCGATTGAGCGCGATGCCCGATTTCTTCAAACCGCTCATGAACACGGAGTAGCTCATCCCCTGTTTGCGCGCCGCGGCGTTGATGCGGCTGATCCACAATGCCCGAAAATCACGCTTGCGGACCCGGCGGTCGCGGTAGGCGTATGCAAGCGAGTGAAGCAGCGCTTCGTTTGCTACGCGGTAGTTGCGCCGGCGCGCAGCGCGAAAGCCCTTGACGAGCTTCATCACTTTACGCCGGTGCTTGATGCCGTGGACGCCGCGCTTTATGCGAGCCATCGCTGTCTCCTTATACCAAGTAGGGAATCGTCGGCGCCAACCGTTTCAGATCGCCCGGAAAAACCGGCTGATCTTTGCGGAACTTCCGTTTGCGTTTGCGCGTCTTCTTGCTGAGGATATGTCCGCATCCGCTAAATTGGTGGCGGTGCAGCACCTTGCCGTTCGCGCTGACCTTCACGCGTTTCGCGGTGCCGCGGTGACTGCGAATTTTAGGCACTTGCCGCCTCCTTTGCTTTGATTGGCGCGCCGCTAAATTTCGGCGGTCCGGTCGGCACCGCACGCGGCGCCAGGATCATGAACATATTTTTTCCTTCGAGTCTGGCTTCGCGCTCGACGGTCGCGATGGGCGCCATGTCCCCCGCCATACGGTCCAAGAGCCTTCGGCCGAATCCGGCGTACGTGATCTCGCGTCCGCGGAACATGATCGTCACTTTGATCTTGCTTCCGTCCTGCAGCAGACGTTCGGCCATGCGCGCCTTGGTTTCGTAATCGTGCGTCTCGATTTTGGGACGCAACTTGACTTCTTTCAGCTCGAAGCTCTTCTGTTTTTTCCGCGCGTCTTTGTCTTTTTTCGATTGCTCGTACTTTAGGCGGCCATAGTCGCCGATTTTGCAGACGGGCGGCTGCGCGTTGGGTGAAACCTCGATCAGGTCGAGCCCGGCGGCTCTCGCACGAGCGAGTGCGTCCTCCGTCAGCATGATCCCGAGTTGAGCGCCGCCCTCGTCGATGACGCGGACCTGGCGAATGCGAATTTGGTCGTTTACTCTGAGCGGTCGAGTGATGAGCGATTCTCCTGCGGCACGAATAAAAAAAGGGCTATTGCCCAAGCAACCCCATCGACGATGGACCTTGCCGGAGGTCCGCGATGAAGACCGGTTCGCCTAGGCGTCCGGTGAGCGCCCCAACGTGGGCGCTGCTTCGGCCTTGCAACCATATCACGAATTCGGGGGAGGGCGTCAAGAGCCGGACATGCGCTCCTCGGTCAGAACTTTGCCGGTCTTCGCGTCCACTTTGCGCTGAAAGCCGTCTTCGGTTCCGGCGACGATCAAGCCCACTTCATCGCGCATTGAAACGTACTTGTTGTTCGGCTCTTGCGACGGCCGCGGTTCGATCTGCCAAAGCACGTCGCCCTGCTCATTCAAACCGAAGATGTTCTCCGGGAAATGTTCATCCGGCCCGACGCTCAGCAGCACGACGTTGACGCCTTCAATCTCAAGGCGTTCTTTGATTGGATATGCCGGTAAGGCGGGAAACTGCATCCAGGGCTCGGCTTCTGCGAGAGCGTACGCTCGATCCTATGTTTGCACTCGGCATTCTCGCGGCCGCGATCGCCGCGCCGATCGGCCTGATTGTCGATGCGACAGCGGCTCCGACGCAAAACATCGTGCGCACGCATGAAACGATTCCGGTCTCCGCGGGACCATTGACCCTGTACTACCCGCAGTGGATCTCGGGCGAGCACGTTCCAAGCGGACCGATTGAGAACCTCGCGGCCTTGACGTTCCGCGCAAACGGCGTGGAGGTTCCGTGGCATCGAGATCCGCAAAACATGTATGCGTTTCATCTCAACGTGCCGGCGGGCGCATCGGCGTTGCAGACGGACTTCACGTATTTGGGCGCGACGTTCGGCCAGTACTCGTCGAACCGTTTGGCCTCACCCAATATCTTCGTGATCGATTGGAACCAAAACGTGCTCTATCCGGCGGGTGCGCCGAGCAGCGCGATCGCGGTCAACCCGACGCTCTTGCTGCCGTCAACGCAGTGGCGGTACGCGACGGCGCTCTACTCGCCGCAGCAAACGGGTACGCGCGTCTCGTGGAGCACGACGCCGCTGAATCGGCTGCTCGATTCGCCGCTCGACGCATGTACGAACTTTCGTGCGTGGAGCCTCTGGCAAGATCGCGGGACGTTTGCGGGGACCGCTACCTTAAACGTTTGTGCCGACATCCCGGAAGAGCTCGATGCGAGCGCCAAAACGATCGATCATTTCCGCACGCTGGTCAAGCAGATGCTTGCGATGTACGGCGCGAGGCACTGGTACAACTACCACTTTCTCTTGACCGTTTCCGACGTGATGCCGGGTGAAGGCGTCGAGCACCACGAGTCGAGCGACGACGGGGAAGGCGGCAACTATCTCGTCGATGCGCAAGCGCTCGAACGCGACGGCGACTTGCTTTCGCACGAGTTCAACCATTCATGGGACGGCAAGTATCGGATGCCTGACGGATTGGTGCGATCGGATTTCAATACGCCTTACGACGACTCACTGCTGTGGGTCTACGAAGGCATGACGCAATACTACGGCGACGTCATGTCGTTCCGCGACGGCATTCGTGACCCCAAAGATTGGCCGGATCACGTTGCGGCGCTCTACGCGTCGTACGACGAGCGGCCGGGACGATTGTGGCGCTCGCTCGGCGATACCGCGACCTCCGCGCCGTTTCTCTACGGTGCGCCCCGCGGATACGGACTGGAGCGTCGCGGCGTCGACTTCTACGGCGAGGGAGAATTGCTGTGGCTGCGAGCCGATGCGCTCATCAGAGACCTTTCGCACGGGGCGCGTTCGCTCGACACCTTTGCGCGTGCGTTTTTCGGCCAGAGAAATACCGGCCCGATCACGGTGTCGTACGATCGCGCGGCGGTCATCGAGGCCCTGAAGCGGGTGCAGCCCTACGATTGGGAAGCCTTCTTCCGCACCTATGTGGATGACATCACCGCGCATCCGCCGAACGGGTTCACGCCGGACGGGTGGAAGCTGGTCTACACCGACCGCCCTTCGCACGATGTGCGAACGGGCAACTACACGTTCTCTGCCGGGTTTTCGGCCACGGACGGCGCCGTGACGGACGTGCGCTTCGGCTCGGCGGCTTGGAAAGCGGGACTCGGATTCGGCCAGCGACTCGTCGCGGTCAATGGCCGCGCGTACTCAAACGCGCTCTTCAACGATGCGCTGGTTGAAGCGCACCGAAGCCATCGGCCGATCTCGCTGCTCATCGTGAAGGACGGACTTTACCGCACGGTGACGATTTCGTATGGCGGCGGACTACAGTATCCGCATCTCGTCCGGATCCAAGGCGCCCCTGACCGTCTTTCCGAGGTCGTTAAACCGCTGTAACCGCTTCCCCGAACGCGCGCAAAATCAGATCGATCTCTGCATCTTCGATGATGAGAGGCGGCGCGATGCGCAAGACGTCGGCGTGGGTGTCCTTCGCCACGATGCCACGCTCCAAAAGCGCTTCAGAAAGCCGGCGCGCGGACATATCGAGCTGCACGCCGATCAAGAGCCCGCGTCCACGGACTTCCTTCACGCGTGCAGCGTGGATGGCTCGCAGCCCGGACATGAGCGTTTCCCCGGCGCGCCGCGCGCGCACCGGCAACTCCTCATCGACGATGACGCGCATAGCCGCCAACGCAACGGCGGACGCGAGCGGATTGCCGCCGAACGTGCTGCCGTGTTCGCCCGGTTGGAAAAGATCCATCAATTGACGCGATGCCAGCACTGCGGAAACGGGATAGTAGCCGCCGCCTAGCGCCTTACCGACGATGAGGATGTCGGGCTTCACACCGTCGCGATCGCAGGCGAACATGTCGCCGGTGCGCCCGAATCCGGTTTGAATCTCGTCGGCCATAAACAGCACGTTGTGCTGGCGGCAGAGGGAAGCGGCGCGCGAGAGAAATCCGTCGGGCGGCACAAGCACGCCGCCTTCGCCTTGAATCGGTTCAATCAGGATTGCGCAGGTGTTTTCGCCCACCGCATGTGCAAGCGCGTCAAAATCCCCGTATGGAACGAGCACGAAGCCGGGCGTAAAGGGTCCAAAGTCGTCGCGATATTCGGGCGTCGAGCTGGCGCTGATCGCGGCGGTCGTGCGCCCGTGGAAGTTGTTGTTGAAGACGACGATCTCCGCACTGTCCGGTCGGATTCCCTTGACGCGATATCCGTAGCGTCGCGCGAGCTTCAACGCCGTTTCGATCGCCTCGACCCCGGTATTCATGGGCAAGGCCGTTTCGAAGCCGCACAGCTCCGTCAGCCGTTGCAGGAACACGGGCATCTGCGTGTTCCGCATCGCGCGCGACGTCAAGGTAACGCGTTGCGCTTGCTCGAGCAGCGCGGCGTGGATTTTGGGGTGACAGTGTCCTTGACTAACCGCGGAGTAGGCGCTGACGCAATCCAAGTAGCGCTTGCCCGAAACGTCGTACAGCCAGACGCCTTGCGCGCGTTCGATCGTGACGTCGAGCGGATCGTAATTGTGCGCCCCGTAGCGGTCCTCGAGCGCTCGGAATTCGCCGGCTTTATCCGATAGCCTGACCATGAAATTGTGACTTTAAGGACATTTCGAAATGGCACCTCTCGAACTGCCCTCGAGCCTTATTTCGCCTTAAACTGAAGATAATGCGCATGGTGTACAACCAAGGCATGCGCTACGAGTATGTAACGGCCGCCCTTTGCGCTGCCTTGGTTCTGGCGGGATGCGGCGGGGGACAGCGATCGGGCATGAGTTCCGGATCGGCCGCCACCATTACGATCGCCGGATCGACGGCACTGCTGCCGCTGGTCAAGCAGGCGGCGGTGGACTACCAAACGACGCACCCAAACGTCAAAATTAGCGTAGCCGGCGGCGGATCGCGCGTCGGCATCGCGCAAGCATCGCAGCGCGGCGTCGACATCGGGAACTCCGACATTCCGCCGCTCAACGATCCGAGTTTGGTCGATCATCGCATCGCCGTCGTCACGTTCGGCGTCGTCGCAAATCCGCGCGTTGGCGTGAAGTCGCTGACCATCCAGCGACTGCGCGCGATCTTTTCCGGGGCGGTGACCAACTGGAGGCAGGTCGGCGGAGCCGATCAGCGGATCACCATCATCAATCGTCCGCGCAGCTCCGGAACGCGCGCCGTCTTCGTTCAGAAAATTCTAGGCGGTCACGAACCGCTCGAGAGCGGATTAACGCAAGACTCCTCCGGAACGGTCGCGGCCATAGTCGCGCAAACGCCCGGCGCAGTTTCGTACTTGGCGATGGGCTACGTCAAACCGGACGAACAGATGGCCTTCGCGATCGGCGGCGTGCCGCCCACGCCCGCCAACGTCCGCAGCGGCAAGTATCCGTACTGGTCCTATGAACACATGCTGACAAACGGCCAGCCATCCGCGGCCGTGGCCAACTTCATCGAATACGTTCGCACCGATGCGCCGCTGCTGCGCCGTCTGCACTTCATCCCGATGGACGCGATGAATATCCACTAAGAATGGGCAGCGGCAGCGCCGGCTTCGTTGTGAGATCCGGATAGCGTTCTTCGTGCCGGTCCGCCGCTTCCAGCACCAAGCGGATCGCCAAGTCCATTTGCGGATCGCGCCCGTCGCGATAGTCGTGGGGCGCGATGTCGACGTCGTAATCCGGATCCGTGCCGTAATTTTCGACGCGCCATCCGACGTCTTTAAACCAGAACGAATACTCCGGCTGGGTGGTGATCGTGCCGTCAACGAGGCGATGGTACGGGTTGATCCCGATCACGCCGCCCCAGGTTCGTTTGCCGACGAGCGGTCCGAGCTTGTAGAGCTTGAAACAGTGACTGAAGATGTCGCCGTCCGAACCGGCAAATTGATTCGTCAGCGCGACGATCGGGCCGCCGACCGACTCGGGCGGGTACGGAACGGGCTTGTGACTGTAGCGCGAAACGTCGTAGCCGACCCGCTTCCGGGCCAGCTTCTCGAGCAGCAAAGGTGAAACGTGGCCGCCGCGGTTATAGCGAACGTCGACGATCAGTCCGTTGCGATCGAATTCCGAAAGATAGCCGCGGTGAAATTCCGCAAAGCCCCATGGGCCCATGTCCGGAATATGCACGTAACCGATCTTGCCGCCGGTCGCATCGTGCACGCGCTTCCGCTGTGCCTCAACCCAACCTCGATAGCGCAAAGCCTGTTCGCTTTTGAGCGTTTTCACCGCAAGATGACGAGTGCCGGCATCCGCCGAGCGCACCGCGATCACGATCTCCCGGCCCGCTTGGTTCACCAGCGCAGCGTGCGGTGTGAGCTCGCGAGAAAGCCGTTTGCCGGCGATCGCGATCACGAGATCGCCTTCGCGGATCCCTAACCCGGGTTCGGCAAGGGGCGAATCCACGTCGCGATTCCAAGAATCGCCGCGATAGATCCGTTCGACCCGCCACGCTTGCGCGGAATCGTCCCAGGCGAAGTCGGCCCCGAGGAATCCGCGGCCGTACTGCGGCGGCACGCGCAAGTCCCCGCCGATTTCGTACGCGTGTGAGGTCCCCAACTCGCCGTGCATTTCCCAAATCAGATCCGACAATTCGGCGCGCGTGCGCATGCGGTCGAGTAGAGCGCCGTACCGGTCGCGCACGCGTTCCCAATCGACCTGCGACATGTCGGCGACCCAGAAGTGTTCCGTTTGCAAGCGCCACGCTTCACGATACATCTGCGCCCACTCTTGGGTGGGCTGCACCTCGATGCTGACGCGGTCGAGATCGAGCCATCCACTCTTGCGCCCGGGTTCGTTTGGCGGCTTCTGTTCGTCGTTTTCTTCAGGAAGATCCGCAAGGGCGTCGATCGCGCGCAGCCGGTCATGCGAACGGTACAGCAGCGTGTGGAAGTCGCCCGCCAGCGCAATTTCTCCGACTTCTTGCGCGACCGTCGCGCAGCGCTGCTGTTCGAAGTCGTAAGCGAGCAACGTTCCCGTCAGGTCTTCATCTTCCCAGGAATGTTGCTGCGGCTTGATGCCGCGCACTTCAAACTTCGTGAAGAGCGCGCGGCTGCGAACGGCGACGATCTGCTCGTATTCGCCTTCGTCCACCGGAAACGCCAGAATGCGTCCTTGAATGCCGTCGAAATCGATCGTGATCCTCGGCGGCGTGCGCGCCGCCTTGCCGTCGGCACTGGGATCCGGATCGCGATCATGCTCGCGGTGTACCGGCTTCGGTTTGGGTGCGAAGGGATTGGGAACGTCGTCACGCAGCGTCAGCAAAAACGGCCGCTGCGCTTGCGGAAAGCTCAAGTCGAATTGCAGCGCGTCGTACACCGGATCGAAATCCCGCGTGGAAATGAAATAGAGGTATTGGCCCTGCGGATCCCACGCCGGGCTGCTGTCGACCCGCATGCGCGGCGTGACCTCGTGAATATCGCCGGTCTTGCATTTCGCGATCCGGATCACCGCGGAGTTTTCGCCTCCCGGCCACCAGACGTAGGCGAGAAAACGTCCGTCGGGAGAAAACGCCAGGTCGGTGATGCGATGCCCCAAGCTCTTGTCGATCGTTCGCAGTGAGCCGTCGCGGGCGTCGAGCAGGATCAGTTCGTAGCGGTGGTTCGCGATCGCAATCCACGGCTTTTCCGGAGCGCATGCGATCTCGGTAATGCGGCCGATGTCGTCCGACGTCAACATCTGCGGCTCTTCCGAGCCGTCTGCCGCGAACGCCGCCACTTGTTCGAACCCGCCGAGATCGGTCGCGCAGACAAAATGCCGCCCGTCGTTCATCCAAGCCGGCGCGCGATAGCGTGCCCGGCTTGGAATACCGTGCTGCACCGGCGCCTCTTCCCAAAACGGCATCGTGACCGGCTGACCGCGGGCGATGATGGCGACGCCCGTGCCGTCACGCGACGGAACGAATTCGTCGAGCGTTTCCGATCCGCTTAAAAATCGCCGAACCGTCTGAGGCGCTGCGGAGGCCGCCGTCACTTCGAGGGCGTCCGTTCGTCCTCGATCGATGTCGTGGCAGTACATCGTCCCGCCGGCCGTGTACACGATCCGTTTCCCGTCGGTGGACGGAAAGCGCGCGTAGTAATCGTTCTGATCGGTGTGGCGCCGGACGTCTTCGCCGTCCAGCGAGCACGAATAGATGTTGCCGATACCTTCGTGATCCGAAAGAAAGAAGATCCGTTCGCCGATCCACATCGGCCACACCGGATTGCCGTTGGGCAAAGGCAAACGCTTGTACGTTCCGCCGGCGTCTGCATCGATCCATATCTCGCCGGCGGTCCCGCCGCGATAGCGCTTCCACCTTGCGGGGTCTACTTCGTTGCGGCCGACGACGAAGCGGCCGGCAGGCGCGGGAAAGCATGACTTCATGTGGCCGAGCCGCAGTTCGCGCGGCACGCCGCCGTCCGGCGCAATCGCAAACCCGCGAGTTTCGCGTTCGTACCACGCACCGGCGTTGGCGACGAAATACATTTCGCGGCCGTCATCGCTCCAGGCGCAAACGGAAGCCATCGTGCTCCCAAGATACGTAAGACGCCGCGGGCGTCCGCCCGACGCGTCGATGACGTAGATCTCCGGGTTGCCTTCGTCCGTTGCGACGAACGCGATGAGCGAACCGTCGGGCGAAAATCGGGGCGAGCTGCAAAGCCCGGGCGTTGCGGTTAAGCGCAGCGCGGGACCGCCGCAGAGCGGTGCGATCCAGAGGTCGTCTTCGCAGACGAACGCCACGCGATCGCCCCAGACAGTTGCGTAGCGGTAATAACCTTGTTCCATGCGGACTGTAACCGTTGGCGATGCGACGGGCGCGCTCCGCCCGCCGGGCGAATACCTCGGCGCGTTGAAGGAGTCGGAGAAGGCCGCAGTGCTCCTGCGCGACTTTGAAGCGCGGTCTCCCCGCGCGCTTGCGCGGGCCATTTCGCGCGCGGAAGCGGGTGGCGCATCGGCATTGATCCGCCGCCTCTATCCGAACACCGGCCGGGCCATGACCATCGGCCTGACCGGACCGCCGGGCGTGGGCAAGTCTACGTTGAGCTCGGCGCTCGTCCGAAAAATACGCGATTTACGGAAAAGCGTCGGCGTGGTTTCCGTCGATCCGAGTTCTCCGTTTTCGCATGGCGCCTTGCTCGGCGATCGGATCCGCTTAGGGGAGCACTTTACCGATCCGCATGTTTTCATTCGATCGATGGCAAGTCGCGGTCATCTCGGCGGAGTGGCCGGCGCGACGGCCGACACGGTGCTGCTGATGGATGCCTTCGGCATGGATACGATCATCATCGAAACGGTCGGCGTCGGCCAATCCGAGATCGACGTTGCGCAGCTCGCGCAAACGACCGTTCTCGCGTTGCAGCCCGGCAGCGGCGACAGCATCCAGGTGCTCAAAGCGGGCATCATGGAAGTCGCCGACATCTTCGTCGTCAACAAAGCGGATCACCCGATGGCCAATCAACTCAAACGTGAGATTCGCTCGATGATGGAGATGCTGGAATACAAGGAATGGCAGCCGCCGCTGATCATGACGCAAGCCACCTCCGGCGAGGGCCTCGACGAACTCTGGCGCGCCATTGAAGAGCACGCGGCCTATCTGCGCGACTCCGGTGAGATCGCGCGGCGGCGCCGGCATGCTTTTGCGCACCAAGTGCGGCAACTGACGCTCGGGCATCTGCAACCCAAGCTGGCGCGCGCCGTAGAAGATGAGATTGCCGATGGACGCGATCCATACGCGGCGGCCGAACGGGTCTTGCAACGGTTCGGTTTGGGGATCGACGAGCAGGCTGAACCTCCCGCCCCTGCAGGGCTGGGAAAATAGCGCCGCGCGAGGAAATGCAAGCAATCCCGTGAGTTCGAGAAGTTCGCGCAAAGCGGAAAGGCGTTCTTTTGGCTAAGATGATCGACCGCCCGAGCGGTCTTGGCGCGCAGCCGACGGGCGAGTTCATCCATCAAAAGGATCAGTGGGAGGCGGCATCGGCCAAAGGACGCCGCCGCAAGGGGCCGGGCTCAGGAGCCGTCGATCGGACGATTTCGGACCTTCCGCTGCAGGCGATCTACGGTCCCGAGGACGTCGCGCATCTGGATCTCGCCACCGACTTGAGCTGGCCGGCGCAGTATCCGTATACGCGCGGCATCCACCCGAACATGTATCGCGATCGTCTCTGGACGATGCGGCAGTTCGCCGGATTCGGCACCGCAAAACAAACGAACGAGCGCTATCACTTTCTGCTTTCGCAGGGGCAACACGGCCTGTCGGTCGCCTTCGACATGCCGACGCTCATGGGTTACGATTCCGATGCGGCGCAGGCGCGTGGCGAGGTCGGCAAGTGCGGCGTCGCGATCGACTCGCTCGCCGACATGGAACAGCTCTTCGACGGCATCGACATGGCCGATATCACGACGTCGATGACGATCAATGGGCCGGCATGCATTGCGTTGGCGCAGTATATCGCTGCGGCCGAGAGAAAGGGCATATCGCGCGCCAAGCTGGGCGGGACCATTCAAGCCGATATCCTCAAAGAATACATCGCGCAGAAAGAGTGGATCTTTCCGCCGCGTCCCCACATGCGCGTCATCGTCGACATGATCCGATTCTGCCGCGACGAGATGCCGCGCTGGAACACGATCTCGATCAGCGGCTATCATATTCGCGAAGCCGGATCTACGGCCGTGCAGGAACTGGCATTTACCCTTGCAGACGGTTTCGCTTACGTGGAAGCCGGGGTAGCGGCCGGCATGGACGTCGATGCCTTTGCTCCGCGCTTGTCATTTTTCTTCAACTCGCACATCGACTTTTTCGAAGAGATCTGCAAGTTCCGCGCGGCGCGCCGCATCTGGAGCCGACACATGCGCGAGCGCTATGGAGCCAAGGATCCGCGTTCATGGCAGCTGCGCTTCCATACGCAGACCGCCGGCTGCAGCGCTACCGCTGCGCAGCCCGAAAACAACATCGTTCGCGTCGCGTATGAGGCGATGGCGGCGGTGCTGGGCGGTACGCAATCATTGCACACCAATTCGATGGACGAAGTGATGGCGCTGCCGACTGAAAAATCGGTCGAGATCGCGCTGCGCACGCAGCAGGTCTTGGCGTACGAAACGAACGTCACGAACGTCGTCGATCCTCTCGGCGGATCGTACTACGTCGAAGCGCTCACCGACGAGATGGAGCGCCAAGCCGAAGAGTACTTCAGCCAGATCGAACAATACGGCGGCGTGGTGGAAGCGATAGAAGCCGGCTTCTTTCAACGTGAGATCGCGGACGCGAGCTACCGCTATCAGCGGTCTCTCGAAACAAAGGAACGCATTTTGGTCGGCGTCAACGCCTTCGCCAAAGAGGGAGACCAGCTCCCCATCGACTTGCTGAAAATCGGCGAGGAAACCGAACGAAGCCAGGCAGCATCCGTTTGCGCCGTGCGTGCGCAACGCGATCCCGCTACGGTCCAGGCGTCGCTGGATCGTTTGCGCGCCGCGTGCAAAGATCCGTCCGATAACTTGATGCCGTACCTCATCGACTGCGTCAATGCCTACGCGACGGAAGGCGAGATCGTCGAAGCCATGGTGGACGTCTACGGACGGTACACCGAACGAGCGGCATTCTAGAATGAAGGTAGAAGGCAAGCGGGCCAGGCGTGAGGCGGCGCGCACGCTGCGCAAAGTGATGCGCAAGCTGGAAGAAGCGCTGCGTCTGGCTCGCAAACAAAGAAAGCGGCGTGGATAGGCCCCTTCGGATCGTCGTCGCCAAAGCCGGCCTCGACGGCCACGACCGCGGCGCCAAGGTGATTGCGCGCGCTCTGCGCGACGCCGGCATGGAAGTGATCTACACGGGGCTTTTCCAGACGCCCGAACAGATCGTGCAGACCGCCATTCAAGAAGATGCCGACGGAATCGGCCTGTCGATCCTCTCGGGAGCGCACATGACGCTCTTTCCGCTCGTCGTCGAAGCGCTCAAAGCGCAAGGCGCGGAGGACATCGTCTTTTTCGGCGGCGGCACCATTCCGCCGGAAGACGCCGAAGAACTCAAACGCCGCGGCGTGCGCGAGATTTTCACGCCGGGCACGCCGCTTTCCACGATCATCGATTTCGTGAACCGCGAGTGCTCCAAGAGAAGAGAGCTTGTAGGCTAGCGCGCATACGCCTGTTACATTGGTAAGAACTCGCATCGCGCCGTCGCCGACCGGCGATCCTCACGTCGGAACGGCGTATGTCGCGCTGGTCAACTTCGCATTTGCACGCAAGCACGGCGGCCGCTTCATCCTTCGCATCGAAGATACCGATCGGGCGCGCAGCAACCCGGCCTTTGAAACGGCGATTCTCGATTCGCTGCATTGGCTTGGCCTGTCGTGGGATGAAGGGCCCGACGTCGGCGGCGCCTTCGGACCGTACCGGCAGAGCGAACGCTCGGCGTTCTATCGCAGATATGCCGAAGATCTGATCGCCGGGGGCCACGCCTTCAAGTGTTTCTGCACGGCGCAACGCCTTGAGGAGATGCGAGCGGCGCAGACGGCGGCCAAACAGCCGCCGCGCTATGACGGACGCTGCGCCCAGCTGTCGCACGACGAAGCGCGCAGCAACGAAGAGGGAGGCGTGCCGTACGTCGTACGCCTGCGCGTTCCATCGGAGGGAAGCTGCACGGTCGAAGATTTGCGGCGGGGAAGCATCCATATCGAATGGAGCACCGTCGACATGCAGGTGCTGATGAAATCGGACGGCATGCCGACGTACCACTTGGCAAACGTCGTCGACGATCATCTGATGGAGATCACGCACGTCATTCGCGGCGAAGAGTGGCTGTCGTCGGCGCCCAAGCACCTGCTGCTCTATCGGTACTTCGATTGGGAGCCGCCCAAGCTGCTGCACCTTCCGCTGTTGCGAAATCCCGATAAGAGCAAGCTCAGCAAACGCAAGAACCCGACGAGCATCGGCTTTTATCAGGCGATGGGCTATTTGCCCGAAGCGCTGCTGAATTTTCTCGCCTTGCTGTGCGGCGCCGCGGCACAGGGCGATGAGATGATTTCGCTCGACCAGTTTGTCGATCGCTTCGACCTGGAGCACATCGCCCTTGGCGGCCCGGTCTTCGATGTTGCGAAGTTGGACTGGCTCAATGGGCGCTACATTCGTGAGAACTATGATGCGTACGCATTCTTGCAAGCCGCGCGGAGTTGGCGGTTTGACGAACGGCGTCTGGCTCGCATGGCGGAACTGGCGCAGCCGCGGATCGAGCGGCTCAGCGACTTGGGGCCGCTGCTGGCGTTCTTCTTCAGCGGCAAGGTCAATGCGGATCCGGCGCAACTCAGCAACGGAAAGCTCGATCGCGACACGGTACGGAAAGCACTGCAGCTCGCCGCCTGGGGACTCGACGCGGTGAATACGTGGGATGTGAGCGAGATAGAGGGCGTGATGCGGGGCGTGGCGGCCACGCTCGGCGCGAAGACGCGTGACATGGCGCGGCCCTTTTACGTCGCAATCACCGGGAGCCCGACGTCGGTGCCGCTGTACGATGCGATGGAGCTGCTCGGCCGCGACATCGTTCGAGAGCGCCTGCGCGATGCGCTGGAACGCCTGGGCGGCGTCAGCAGAAAAGAGCGCGATGAATGGAAGTCGCTGCAGCCGCCGGGCGCGGAGCTGGAGCCGCTAGCGACGTGAAGATTCGCGCGATTATTCTGGCGGCGGGCGCGGGGACGCGCATGAAGAGCCGTACGCCGAAGGTGCTGCACGACATCTGCGGCCGGCCGATGTTGTGGTACGTTATCGAAGCGCTGCGCAGCGCCGGCATCGACGAACTCGTGGCCGTAACGAGCCCTACGTTGCAAGAGCGGATAACCGATTTCGGCGTCTCCGGCGTCGTGCAGCAGGAGCAACTTGGCACCGGACATGCGGTACGCATCGCGCTCGAGGCGCTGCCCGCGCAGAAAGAAGGGCGGATTCTGATCGCTTACGGCGATATGCCGCTGGTTCCCGAAACGCTCTATCGCGCGGTGTTGCGCGAGCTGGAAGGCCCGGCTCCTCCATCGATCGCGATGGTGACGGCGCACATGCCTCTACCATCGTCCTTTGGAAGAGTCGTGCGGTACGGCGGCGGTGTCGGGCGCATCGTCGAGGCGCGCGATGCAACGCCCGAAGAACTGCGGATCGACGAAATGAATGCCGGAATCTATGCCTACGATGAGGCGATTTTGCGAGAGGCCATCGCACGTCTCACCAATGCGAACGCGCAAAACGAGTACTATCTTACGGACACGATCGAGCAGACGGTCGGGAAGGGTGGTAAAGTCGTTCCCGTGGTCGCCGACGACTTTTCAGCGGTGCTCGGCGTCAACGATCGGATGGAATTGGCCGCGGCCCGTGAGGCAATGAACGCGCGCCTCTGCGAGCGCTACATGACAGCGGGCGCGACGATCGTCGATCCTAAAACGACCTACCTCGAGCCCGAGCTGCAGATCGGCGGCGACACGATCGTCTATCCTAACACGAGCATCGGGCGGCTCTCCGAAATCGGCGAAGGCTGCGTGATCGGCCCGAATGCGCGTCTTTCCAATGCGCGCCTCGGCAACGGCGTGACGGTACGGGAGAGCGTCATCCTCGATTCCACGATCGGCGATGGGGCGTCCGTCGGACCGTTCGCGCACCTGCGCGGCGAGGCGGTGCTGGCCAGCGACGTACGGGTCGGCAACTTCGTCGAGATCAAGAACTCGCGGCTCGGCCCAGGCGTCAAAGCGCCGCACCTTTCGTATATCGGCGATGCCGAGATCGGCGACGAAACCAACATCGGCGCCGGTACGATCACCTGCAACTTCGACGGCGTCCGCAAGAACAAGACGACGATCGGGCGCAACGTGCGGATCGGCTCCAATTCGTCGCTCATTGCGCCCGTCACGATCGGCGACGGGGCGCTAACTGGCGCTTCATCGGTCGTAACGAGGGATGTTCCGGCGGGTGAACGCGTAGCCGGCAATCCCGCAAGACCGCTACCGCCCAGGCCGCCTGCGGAGAAGGTATGAGCTGCAAACTCGTTTGGATGACGCCCGATGCGGAACGCCTGATGGGCTATTGCGCGCGCGTCAGCAATCCGCAAAATCAGGACAATCCCAACGTGGCGGGCCTGCTTCGTTACTGCATCAAACACGGCCATTGGTCGGTCTTCGAAATGGCTGATCTCTGCATCGAAATCAAGACGACGCGAAGCATCAGCGCGCAGATTCTCAGGCACAGGTCGATGCATTTTCAGGAGCTGAGTCAAAGATATGCGGTCGTGCAAAGCATCGAGCGCGTGCGGCCGCGCCGTCAAGATCCGGCGAACCGGCAATCGTCGCACGATGATCTCCCGCTGGAAACGATCGAATGGTTCCAAACGGCGGCCGGCGATCTCGCCGAGCAAGCGCAGCGCGTCTACGATGAAGCGCTCTCCAAGGGAATCGCCAAAGAATCGGCGCGTTTCGTGCTTCCGCTCGCTTCGGCGACGACGCTGTATATGAAAGGCACCGTGCGCGATTGGATCCATTACATCAATCTGCGCACGTCCGAGGATACGCAGCTCGAACACCGTCAAGTTGCCGAGGAATGTCAGCGTATTTTCGCCGATCAGTTGCCGATCGTCGCGCAGGCGCTAGGCTGGCAAACAGCAATTTCCCAAAACGGCAGCGCCGCTCCCTAAGTGGGCCTGCCGCCGGCCTTAGCGGTTCTGCGGCCGAATGCACTCGACCGCGAGGTCGACGCCCTGTCGACGCATGCGCTGCTGACGCGCTCGGCGTTCGATCTGATCGATGCAGCGCGCGCAGCCGCCGCCGCTTGGCTGCAAACGTTGCTGATCCCGGCCTGGCTTGTTATGGTGCTGGTACAGATCGCCGTGCTGGCGTGGTTTTGGCGGTCCGGTTCAGCGGCGCGGTTGCGCGACCGTTTACGGCTTCACCTGCGAAACGAGTTTTTCGTGCGTTTCGCGTTCGGGGCGGTCGTCGTCTTGCTCGCATATGCCGCCGCACTGATTCCGCAAGTCTTCCAGTACCGCGTTGTGCGCATCATGCAGCTGACGGATCAATTGCTTCGCACTTGGCTGCTCGGATGGGTCGAATCGACGATTATCGCCATGCTGGTTGCCGGCACGATCGCCGCGGTCGTCTTGTGGATGGCGGACCGGACGCATCAATGGTACCTGTACACGATCGCCGCCGTCATCGGTTTCACGCTGCTCTTCGCGTACGTTAACCCGTATGTCGTGACGCCGATCTCGCCAACGACGCGCCCGGCAGCGTTGCCGCCCGCCGTGGCGGCAGATGTGCGGCGCTTGCGGCGCCTCACCGGCGGCAGTGCGGCGCCGATTCTGCAAGATGCGTCGCGCCAAACGCCGATCGGTTACGCGTACGTTACCGGGTGGGGGCGTTCACAGCGCATCATCATCTCAAAGACGCTGATCGCGGGGTCCACGCCGGCGGAAGTCCTCTTCGTCATTGCGCGCTCGCTTGGCTCGATTCAAGCGAACGACGGGCTTCACGAAGCGCTGATCGAGAGCGCGTTCATCGTCCTGGGCACCGCCCTCGCAGTCTTCATTGCCGATCGCGTCGGCTTCCGGCGAGACGACGATCCGCTTTCCCGCTTGGCCCTCGTCGGCGCATTGATGGGCGCAGTCTATCTCGTGGGCGTTCCGTTCTACAACGGCTATCTGCGCCAGCGTGACGTCGACGCACAGGCGTACGCCGTGGGCTTGACGGGCGATCGTGCGGCGGCGATCCGGTACTGGGTGCGGGATGCGAACCAAGCGCTGTTGCCGATCTGCCCGCAACCGGTGGCGCACTGGTATCTCGACGTGCGCCCCGCGCCTGGCTCGACCATCGCCGAGCTGCAACAGCGTCCGGACCCGTGCAACAGGGCGTCGAATCGCCGGTAAACGTCTTCCAAGAGGAGTTTGCAAGTGAAAATTTCTGCCGCGATCGTCTTGAGCGTTGCGCTGTTGTGCGGCGCCGCGCTCGTACCGTTGGGCGGGCATGCAACGGGCCTCCTGACGATCTTCGAACCGAAGTCGTTCGTCCCGCTCGACGTCACCCGCGCGGACCTTCGCGACCTCCGCCTCGCGCCGGATTTCAAAGAACTCGGCACATCGCGAGTCGTACAGCGGCAAAGTCACGCGTCGTATGATTCACTTGCCGCTGCTCGTTCGCACATCAGTTTTCCGGTGAGAACGATTGCAGCCGTTCCGGCGCAGTTCCGCAGTGCGGAGTCGTTCGATGTCATGACGCCGGGCGAATACGCATTCACGTTCAGTGCGGCGAAGACTCGCGCGTTCGCGGCGCGTGCCCATCGTCGAATTCCACCGATGCCGCCCGGGCTCGACGGGACGACCGTGCGCATCCACATCGGTGAAATCTTTCACGCCCGGTACGGCCGCCCGCGCCAGCGCGGCAGCGATCGGATGCAGTCGCTCCAATTGGTGGAGATGCAGGCGCCGAGCGTCAGTTCCACGGGAGCTTCGCTCGCGTTGCTGGAGCAATACATCCTCTCATTGCCCAACATCTCGCCAAAACTCGCCGCGCAGATTCGCGCGCTGGGCGATCTGAATCAAACGCTTCCGATCCCCGTGGTGATCGATCGTCAAACCGCGCAGCGCGTGACGGTGGACGGCGTCCAGGGGTTGTCGGTGGGCGACAACACCGGCCTCGGCGCCGGCGTGATTTGGGAGAGGAATGGCATCGTCTACGGAATCGCGGGGCCGCTTCGCATGGATGACGTCCTCGCGTTTGCAAACGAGCTGCGATAGCGCGATTCGCGTCGAGCGGCTCGCCAAGCGCTACGGCCCGATCGCCGCGCTGCGCGAATGCTCGCTCGAAGTGGGCCGAGGCGAACTTTTCGGCTTGCTGGGCCCAAACGGCGCAGGGAAAACGACCGCAGTAAAGATGCTGGCGGGGCTCGTTCGGCCGAGCGGCGGCTCCGGCACCGTTTTAGGTTACCCGCTCGGCGACCGCCGGGGACGCAGAAGATTAGGCTATCTGCCCGAGCTCTTCCGCTATCAGGAATGGCTGAGCGCTCGCGAAGTGCTCCGGCTGCACGCAGACCTGTGCGGCGGACGGATCGATGAACGCGAGATCAGCCGGCTCTTGGAGCTCGTGGGGCTTCTCGAACGGGCGGACAGCCGCGTCGCCACCTTTTCAAAAGGCATGCAACAGCGTTTGGGGTTGGCCGTTGCAATGTTGGGACAACCCGAACTCATCGTGCTGGATGAACCAACCTCGGCGCTCGATCCGATTGGCCGCCTAGAAGTACGCGAGTTGCTGCGCACGCTCAAAGCTGCAGGGACCACGGTGTTCCTCAATTCACATTTGCTGACCGAAGTGGAACGGATCTGCGATCGCGTTGCGATCGTCGCAAGAGGCCGGATCGCGGCGCAAGGGACGATCGCTTCGATTGTCGGCCCCACGCAGTACGTTTGCGTGCGCGCCGCAGGCGACGGCGTTACCGTGCACACGACCCTGCAGCGTTTCGGTGAAGTGAAAATGTCGGACGATGCGTTCATCGTCCGCAGCGCCCCGGAGCGAGTCCCCGACATCGTTGCGGCGCTTGTCGGCTCCGGAGCTCGCGTTCACGCCATCGAGCCCATCGCACCTTCGCTGGAAGAGCGATTCTTGCAACTCACCCGCGATTCTGCGGCGTGATCCGCATCGCGCGATTGACGCTGCTGGAATTGGTGCGCCGGCGCTTCGTAGCGTCGGCCGCCGTTGCCACCGCGGCGATCGTCGCGGCAAGCGCGTGGGGTTTCCTCTACGTAACGCACTTGCGCCGGGACGGCGTCCCGATTGGGCATTTGGAACTGCTGGGGATCAGCGCGATCTTGACCGTGCTGATGGCGTATCTCTTCAGTTTCGTGCTCGCAATCGCCGCGGTATTTCTTGCTGCCCCGGCCTTTGCCGGCGACATCGAATCCGGCGTGCTGTTGCCGCTGCTGGCGCGGCCGGTTTCGCGCGCTTGCGTGATCGGCGGAAAAGCGCTGGCCTTGGCCGCGATCATGTGCGCCTATGCTTTTGCCGCCGCCGGCTCCGAATTCGTCGCGATCAAAGCCGTGACGGGATATTTGCCTCCCGATCCGGCGGCTGCAATCGGCTATTTGTGCCTGCTGAGCTTGGTGATGCTCGCGCTGTCGTTTGCGCTCAGTACGCGGCTCTCCGCCATCGCAGCCAGCATCATCGCGCTGTGCGTCTTTGCGTTGGCCTGGATCGGCGGTATCGCACAAAGTCTGGGCATCTTCTATGCAAACGGCTCCATCGAAGACGCCGGAACCATCACGCAGCTCCTGATGCCGACGGACGCGATGTGGCGAGCTGCAGTCTACCGGCTCGAACCGGTCGCCGCGGTCGCCTCGCTCGGGCAGACGCACGTGTGGCCAGGACCGTTTTTCGTGCTGGCGCCGCCGCCCGCGCCGTTAGTCTGGTGGACCGCCGGTTGGATCGTGCTGCTCTTTGCGATCGCTGCGCGCAGCTTCGCCGTCCGCGACTTGTAGCGCGAACGTATTGACCGCGCGCATCGCGGGATCCAACCCCTCGTCAAGCCAAAGCCGAATGCCGGCCGCAGCTGCCGACACGATTTCCGGAACGAGCCGGGCTTCGTCTTCGGTAAAAGAACTCAAAACACGATCGATGCTGTCCTCGTCATCCGGGCGTCCCAACCCAACGCGCAAACGCGGAAACCGATCGCCCATCGTCGCGATCACCGATCGCATGCCGTTGTGCCCGCCGTGGCCTCCGAACGGCCGAAGGCGCAGCACGCCAAACGGAACGTCCATGTCGTCGTAGACGACCAGCAGCTTTTCCGGCGGCGTCCGATACCACGACGCGATCAGGCGAATGGGAACGCCGCTGTTGTTCATGAACGTTTGCGGTTCGACCAGAACGAGCTTGCGTGGCCCATCGTAGAGCTGGCGCGCGCCGTCCTTCGTCTTCCACACGCGCAAGTCGAGGCGTTGCGCGAGTTCGTCAACGACGGTAAAGCCGATGTTGTGGCGGGTGTTGCTGTAACGTTTGCCGGGATTCCCCAGACCTGCGACGATGCGCGGCGCCTCGGCGTCCTTCGACACACCCTTTCAGGGCTGCTCAGGATGAGAAGCTGCTATTGCGGCGTCCCTTCGGGCGCTCCGCCGACCAATTCGGGTTCAGCTTGTTCCGGCGCGCCGGCCGCCGTCGCTTCTTCCAAGAGCCGTGCCGTCTTCGAAGGTTCGACGGTCACGACGAGCGTTTCAGGAGGCGTGACGAGCGTAAAACCTTGCGGCAGCGGAACGTCGGACGCCATGACGTGCTCGTGGATGCCGAGCGCGCTCACATCGACCTCCAAGCGATCGGGCAACTGGTTCGCGGGACCCGAAACTTCGATCTCGTGCGCGACGACGTCCATGACGCCGCCGAAGTCGCGCACGCCGGTTGCCGTTCCCTGCGTTACGATCGGAAGCTTCGCATGCACCGTTTCGCTGGCCGACACCCGCTGAAGATCGGCGTGGATCATGCGGCGTGAAACCGGATCGATCTGCACGTCGCGCAGCAAAGCCGTTTCGAATCGCTTTCCGTCAATCGTCAGCGTGATGAGCGACGTACGCCCCCCATGATGCAGCACGTCCTCCACGTCTTTTCGGGCAAAAGCGATGGCTTGCGGCTGCGTGCCGTGCCCGTAGAGCACTGCCGGAATTTTACCGTTGCGGCGAAGTGCGCGAGCATCCGTCGTGCCGAGCCGGCTGCGGCGTTCGATCGGCAGTGAAAGTTGGTCGGCCATAGTCTCCTTACTAGAGGGTCGCCGGTTCCGGCATCGCGCGCGAAAGCTCGTCCAGCGTTTCCTGCTCCTCATCTTCAGTAAAGAGTTCGGAAACGGAACGGTTGGTCATAATCCGGTTGATCGCCTCGGCGAATGTGTGAGCGATGGAGAGCTGCACGAATTTGGGATGCTCTTCCAGCCGTGGAAACGGTATCGTATCCGTGACGATGATGCGCTCGATCGCCGACGCCTCTAATACTTCGATCGCCTCGCCGGCAAAGATGCCGTGCGATGCGACCGTATAGACTTTCTCGGCTCCGCGTGCCAGGATGGCTTCGGCCGCTTTTGCCAGCGTGCCGCCGGTCGAGATCATGTCGTCGACGACCACCGCGATGCGGCCGGAAACTTCGCCGACGATGTCGGTGACCTCGGAAACGTCGGGTTCCGGGCGACGTTTAAAAACGATCGCAAGCGAGCTGCGCAGGCGCTTGGCAAAGAGTTCCGCCCGGTGTACGCCGCCCGCATCGGGCGACACAACGACGACGCGGCCATCCGAAAGCCCTTCCTTCTTGAGGTAGTTGCACAGCGTCGACATCGCCATCAAATTGTCGACCGGCCCATCGAAGAAGCCCTGGATCTGCGCCGCGTGCAAGTCCATGGTCACCATGCGTTTGGCGCCCGCGGTCTTGAGCATGTTGGCGACGACCTTGGCCGAGATCGGCTCCCGGCCTTTACTCTTTTTGTCCTGCTTCGCGTAGCCGTAATACGGCACCACTGCGGTGATGCGCGATGCGGATGCGCGGCGCAGCGCATCGATCATCAGCAGGAGCTCCATAAGCGCGTCGTTGACGCCGTTGCCGTTTGCCGCTTTGCAGATCGACTGCACGACGAATACTTCGGCGCCGCGCACGTTCTCGCGGATCTCGACGCGCGTTTCCTCGTTTCTAAATTGCGAAACCAGCGCCTTGCCGACGTGCGTCCGGAGGCGTTTTGCGATATCCTCGGCTAACTTTTTGTTCGAGTTACCGCTGAAAATCAACGGAGTGGGGCTCAAGGGCGCCTCCACGGGCGGCAAGCGACGATGGGCCAACTTCCCGCGGGCGCAGGCGCAACCCTACTCAGCCCTTCGACACGCGTCGACTTACGTCGGCGCTGCTCAGGATGACAGGGCTTGTTCCCGAATAACAAGGCAAACGATGGCCAAGCGTTTTCAATTGGTGGCGCCGTACGAGTTGGCGGGAGACCAGCCCAAGGCGACTCGCGCGTTGGCCGACGGCGCATTGCGCGGCGACCGCGCTCAGACCTTGCTTGGCGTCACGGGCAGCGGCAAGACGCTGGCGATGGCGCGCGTCGCCGAGCTGGTGCAGAAACCGACCCTCGTCCTCTGCCACAACAAGACGCTGGCGGCGCAGCTCTGCGCGGAGTTCCGGGACTTTTTTCCGCACAATGCGGTGGAATATTTCGTCTCGTACTTCGACTACTATCAACCCGAAGCGTACATTGCGCACACGGACACGTACATCGAGAAAGACAGTTCGATTAACGACGAGATCGAACGGCTGCGCCACTCGGCCACCCAGTCGATCATCACCCGTGCCGATACGCTGATCGTCGCCTCCGTGTCGTGCATTTACGGCCTAGGCTCGCCCGCCGACTACCTTGAGCTTTCGCTGAAGCTGCGGATCGGCGAGGAGTTGGATCGCGACGTGCTCCTGCGCAAGCTCGTCGACATGCAGTACCGCCGCAACGACATCAATCTGGTCCGCGGCACGTTTCGGGTCCGCGGGGACACGCTCGAGTTTGTGGGCGTGGACGAAGAGCTGGTCACGCGGATCGAGTTTTTCGGCGATCGGATGGAGGCGATCAACGTCGTCAACTTGCTGACCGGCGAGTACGTCGAAAGCCGCGACGAGTTGATCATCTTTCCGGCGAAGCATTTCATCACGCCGGAAGAAAAATTGCGCCGCGCGATCCTCTCGATAGAAGATGAGTTGGAAGAACGGCTGCGATACTTTAAGGAGCGCGGAAAGTTGCTGGAAGCGCAACGCCTGGAGATGCGCACGCGCTACGATCTCGATATGCTGCGCGAAGTCGGCTACTGCAACGGCATTGAGAATTACTCGCGTCACTTGACGGGCCGCGAACCCGGCTCGACGCCGTGGTGTCTGCTGGATTTTTTCCCGAAGGATTGGCTGCTCTTTGTCGATGAGTCGCACGTGACGTTGCCGCAAGTGCACGGCATGTACGGCGGCGACCGGTCACGCAAGGAGTCGCTGGTCGAGCACGGTTTTCGCTTGCCGAGTGCGCTCGACAACCGCCCGCTAACGTATGAAGAGTTCGACGAGCACATCAAGCAAGTCGTGTACGTCTCCGCGACGCCGGGCACGTATGAAATCGGACGAAGCTCGCAAGTGGCCGAAATGATCATTCGTCCGACGGGACTCGTCGATCCGGAAGTCGACGTCCGTCCGACCCGCAATCAAGTGGACGACTTGATGGAGGAGATTCGAACGCGCGTCGAGCGTAAAGAGCGCGTCCTCGTCACGACGCTCACGAAGAAGATGGCCGAAGATCTGACGGATTTTCTGCTGGAGATGAACTTTCGCGTGCGCTATCTCCACAGCGAAGTCGACACGCTGGAGCGCGTGGCGATCCTGCGGGATCTGCGCATGGGCGTCTTCGACGTGCTGGTCGGCATCAATCTTTTACGCGAGGGACTCGATCTGCCCGAAGTTTCGCTGGTCGGCATACTCGATGCAGACAAAGAAGGCTATCTGCGCAGCGGGACGTCGCTGATACAGACCATTGGGCGCGCGGCGCGTCACGTCGAGGGCAAGGTGATCATGTACGCCGACGTCGTGACGGAATCGATGGCGCGGGCGATCGGTGAAACACGCCGGCGCCGTGACCTGCAGCTGCAATACAATCGGGAACATGGAATCGAACCTCGGACGGTCCGCAAGGAAATTCGCGACATCCTTGCCATGGTGAGCGCCGCGCAGGAAAGTCGCGCGGATATTCGCCGCGAGAAGCTGCCGCGGGACGTTGCGCTGAGGATGGCGGCGGATATCGAACGCAAGATGCACGAGTTTGCCGCAAATTTGGAGTTTGAAAAGGCGGCGGCGCTACGCGATGAGCTGGTGGAGTTGCGCAAACAGATCGGCGGAAACGAGTCGATCCTTTTCGCCGGCAAAGCGCCCAAAATTTTCGAGCACGCGCTCCACGAACTCGTCGGCCCCGCCGGCGACCGGTAAGCTCGACATCATGCGGGTGAAGTTGCGCGAAGTTTCGCGTACGGAGCAACTCGCGGTCCTGTCCGCTGCGCTGCCGCCCATCAATGAGCAGGTGCGGCTGCGCTATCGCACCCGTACCGGTGCGCTGCTGCGCGTTGACGGCGTGACCTTAGGCGCCTTCGATCGCGAGCATGGTGACGCAATCATTTCACCGAGCCGCGTCAACCGCGAAATAACGCTCGAGGTCGAATTGCGCAGTCTTCCGACGAACGGCTTGCCGTCCGGTCCGAATATCGTCTGGTGGTTTCTCAACGCGACCGCGAATCAAAAGCCGAAGAGCGTCTTAGGCTGGGAAACGGCCGCGGATCGCAACAGCGGCGGCCACGAGAACGGGCTTGCGCTGATCGGGCATAGCCATCTGGACGTGGCGTGGCTCTGGACCTACGAGCAAACCGCTCGCAAAGCACGGCGCACCTTTGCGATCGCCTGCGATCTCCTCGATCGCGACCCGGCCTTTACGTTCATCCAGAGCCAGCCGCAGCTCTACGCGTTCGTGGAAGAAAATGACGCAGGGCTTTTCGGCCGTATCGCCCGGCACGTGCGGGCCCAACGCTTAGATTGCGATGTGGCGGCGCTGTGGGTTGAGAGCGACTGCAATCTTCCCTCCGGAGAGTCGTTGCTGCGGCAGATGCTCGCCGCGCATCGCTACTGCACGCAACGTTTCGATCGAGCGCCGCAGGTGGCATGGCTGCCGGACAGTTTCGGTTTTGCCAATACGGTGCCGCAGCTGCTCGCGCATGCGGGCATACCGTACTTTGCCACGACGAAATTGCAGTGGAACGATACGACGCGCTTTCCGTATCCGCAATTCCGCTGGCGAGGGCCGGACGGCAGCGAGGTCGTTTCGGCGCTGATCGCCTCATATGACGGCGGCCCGTATCCATGGCGCAAGCGAACCGCGCGCGAACGAAAGGAGCCGCTCGTCCTGGGCTACGGCGACGGCGGCGGCGGCGTGACTGCCGGAATGCTGCGCGCCGCACGCACGCTCGGTCACTGGATACGGCCGCGTGCGTGGTTTGCGCAACTCGAAGCGCGCAAAGGCACGCTGCCGGTGCACGAGGCAGAACTCTACCTAGAGTACCATCGCGGCGTTTACACGACGCACCACGACATCAAGGCCGGCAATGCGCTCCTCGAGCGCGCGCTCGATGAAGCAGAAGAGCTGCTGGCATGGTGCGTGGCCGTTCACGCGCAGCGCTTGGCGGTTCGGCAAGGCGTGGAGCGGCTGCGGGGCGTGTGGGAGATCGCCCTGCGCAATCAGTTTCACGACGTGCTTCCGGGAACGTCGATCGAGCGCGTGTACGATGACGTTCGCGCGGAATACGATCGTGCCGCGCAAGTCGTCGCGTCGGTCATGACCTCGGCGCAGGCGATGCTGGCGCGTAGCGTTTCGTTCCGCGTCGAACCCAAAGCTTGCCGGCCGCATGCGTTCAATGGCGGCGCGGTCTTGGAGAACGCGTTCTTGCGGGCGCGCATTGACGCCAACGGCTCGATCGTCGAACTCGCGGCTGCCGGAGGCCCGAACGTCTGCAGCGCCGCGAACCTGCCGGTGCTGTACCGCGATCGTCCTAAAGCGTGGGAGGCGTGGAACATCGATCGCGCATACGCGCGCTCCGGCGCGCAGCAACGCCCGCAACTCTGCCGGATTGACGCGGAGGCGTGCGAATTCAACTTTTTGCTGGGGTCGTCAACCGCGACGATGCGGCTGCAGCTCTTCGAGGACGAACGATTCTTGCGTGCAGATTGGACGATCGATTGGCGGGAACGCAAGCGCCTATTGCGGATCGAAAATCAGCTGCCGATGCCGTGCGCCGAAGTGGTATACGGCACGCCGCACGGTACGGTTCGCCGCAGCACCGCCGCGCAGACGCCGCAGGAGCGCGCGCGCTACGAAGTGCCCGGGCAGCGCTTCGCCTTCGCCGCCGGCGATCGTGACGGCGAGGGTCTTGCGATCTTGACGCTCGACACCTATGGATGGAGCGCACGGCGAAGCGCCGCAGGCCTTCAGCTCGGGCATTCCTTGCTGCGCGGCACCACCTGGCCCGATCCGCACGCCGATCTGGGCGAACAGCGCTTTTCGTACGCATTCGCGCCTTATCGGGCTAGTTCCATCGGGCTGCTTGAACGGCTCTGGCTGCAGTTCGCTCACGGTTCGCGCGTGCGGCTTTTTACATGCGAAGACGCAAGCGTGCTGCCGGTGTGCTGCAAGCCCGCGGAAAGCGGCGAAGGCGTCCTGGTGCGCGTGCGCGAGTGTGACGGCATCGGGCGCAGGGTACGCCTGCGTTGCGGCGCTCGCATGACCGGGGCCCAAAGCGTTGACGCACTGGAACGGGCGATCTCGCGATCGGTCGCCATCGACGGCGAGGATCTCACCTTCGATCTGAATCCGTACGAGCTTCGGTCTTTCGTCGTGCGCTTCTCGCATGAAACGTAAGATCCGCACGGTGCTTTTCGACCTCGATGACACGCTGCACGACGATACGCTCGCCTATACCAGCGCGGCAGAAGAGGTGGCTCGCGAAGTTGCCGCAGCCCACGGCATCGATGCGCTGGCGCTTAAAGCCGCCTACATTGCCGAAGCTGAAGGCTTTTGGTCGCGGCTCACCGCCGATCAGGTGCGCAGGAAGCTTTCGGAACTGCGCGCGGAACTCTGGGGCAGTGCGCTGGGAGCGGTGGGGATCGACGATGCATCATTGGCGCGCAGGAGCGCGGAGAGCTACAATCTGTACCGCAAGAAGTATTTCGCTCTCTTTCCCGGCGCGCTGGACCTGTTGCGCCGGCTCAAAGATCGCGGCATCAAGCTCGGCTTGGTGACGAACGGCCTTTCAGAAACCCACCGAGAAAAGATCGCCCTGCTGCAGATCACCGAATACTTCGACGCGATCTTTTTGTCCGACGAAGTCGGTATGGTGAAGCCGGATCCGCTGCTTTTCGCGCATGCCTGCACGAAGCTGGACAGTTCGCCGTCCGCGAGCGCTATGGTCGGCGATCGCTACGAGCGAGATATTGCGGGCGCCATTCAAGCGGGACTCTACACGGTCTGGGTCAACGTCCGCAACGAAGCCGTTCCGCGTGGCTCTCCGGCGCCGGATGCCGTCGTGCGGCACATCGGCGAAGTCGCCCTGGCGCTGGGGTGAAAGCCAGGCTTTATTGGGCGCCCGCGTTGACCGCCATTGCAGGCGCTTGGCTTTCGTCGCTGCCGCTGCTCTCGGCGGCCCCGCCGTTTTCATTTTTTGACGAGCTGAACGCCCAAGGTTCGGGAGCGTTCGTGTTGTTCGCGCAATCGGCGATCGCACTGTGCTGGCGGATCCTCGGAATTCTCGTGCCGATCGCCGCCACGACGCGTGCAGCTGCGGACGACCACCGCGCCGGCGCGTTCGCCCGAGGTTTTACGATCGTGTTTCTGTTGCTGCTGATCGGGATCGTGGCGGTGATTTTGATCGTGCCCACCTTCGGGATCTCGATCGTCGCCTATCTTGCCTTTTTTCTGTACGCGCTCCCGGCGTCGATCTTGGGAGGGGCAAAGGGACCGGACGCCATCGTCCAGTCGCTCTCCGTTGCATCGGCGAAGCTGCGTCCTTCGCTCGCGATTGCGGCGCTGCTGATCGCAGCCGGAATCGCCGGAGGCCTGATTGGCGGATACGTCGTGCCGACGCGTTTCGGAAGCAATCTGTTCGCTTGGGCGGTGCTGGAGGCGGTGATTCCTTACGCGACCGCACGGCTCACGAGCGGCTATTTAGCGGCCGCGCAAAGCCAGGCGTCAACCTCGTGACGCCGAAGGAGTGCATCCTCGCGCCTGCTTGCATAAGGGAGGTTGGTATGCAGTCTTCGCCGGACTTCGGCAGCACATTCAGCCGCGCGTGGCAGCTGCTCACCGAAAACTGGATCATCATCGTTCCGGGGATCGTCATCGCGATCTGCGCCGGCATCATCATCGCGGCCCTAGCCATGGTCGGAGCCGGAGCCGCGATCGGGTTCGGGAGCGTCGGTCTGGGCCGAGCGGGCGTAGGCTCGGCGATGATCAGCGGGCTGATCATCGCCATCGTCAGCGTGCTGGCGACCATCTTGAACGTCGCCTACACCACCGGCATGGCGGGCGCCGCCTGGCGCACCGGCCGCGCAACGTTGGATGACGGAATGGCGGCCTTCCGCAAGGACGCCGGGGCAATCTTCGTCGCGATACTGCTTCTGTTCGCGTTGGGCATCCTCGCCGCGTTCGTTTCGTTCTTTACCTTCGGATTGGCCCTGGTTGCCTACGCGATCTTCTTCTTATATACGTTCGCCTCGGTCATCGTGGGGGGACGTTCGGGGACGGAAGGCGTGGCCGAGTCGGCCCGCATGGCTTGGCAGAACTTTGTGATGACGCTGATTATCGTCATCCTGCTCGGCATCTGCTTCATGGTCGCTGCTTGGATCGGCGTACTCTTACACGTCATCCCGTTCATCGGACAGATCGTCTCGTATCTGATCCAGGAGATCGTTGCCGTCTACGCGGCGCTCGTCGTCGTCGGCGAATACGTGAAGCTCGAGCTCCGGCGTGCCTGCGGCGCCGCGGCCGATGGTGTAGAGAATCGGGGCGTCCGGCCGTTTTTCGGGGGGCGTGGGGCTCGGCCGGAACGCCTTTTCACCTGCGCGTGTTGAATACAGCAGCCAATGGCGGTCCCTATTTCCTCCTCTGCCGATGGAGCCAGGCCCAGCGGGCTTGACTCCATCGTCATCAAGGGGGCACGCGAGCACAACCTTGCCAACGTCGACCTCGTCCTCCCGCGCAACCGGCTGATCGTCATCACCGGCTTGTCCGGTTCGGGCAAGTCGTCGCTGGCGTTCGACACGATCTATGCGGAGGGGCAGCGCCGCTATGTCGAGTCGCTTTCCTCGTATGCTCGGCAGTTTCTCGGGCAGATGGAGAAGCCGGACGTCGACTACATCGAGGGCCTTTCGCCGGCGATTTCGATCGACCAAAAATCGACCTCGCGAAATCCGCGCTCAACGGTGGGAACCGTCACCGAAATATACGACTATCTGCGTTTGTTGTTTGCGCGAATCGGTATTCCGCACTGCTATCGCTGCGGGCGCCAGATCAGCACGCAAACCAGCCAGCAAATCGTGGATGCGATCATGGAGCTTCCTGAGGGCACCCGCATCCAGGTGCTTGCGCCGCTCGTTCGCGGACGTAAAGGCGAGTACGCCAAGCTCTTCGAGGAGATCGCAAAGGAGGGCTTCTCGCGCGTTCGCATCGACGGCGAAACCGTCGAGCTGCGGCAGAAAATTTCGTTAGACAAAAAACGCAAGCACACGGTCGAGGTCATCGTGGACCGGCTGGTGATGAAGCCGGACATCCGCAAGCGGTTGAGTGATTCGGTCGAGACGACGCTGCGTCTCTCGAGCGGCATCGTCACTGCCGTAATCGAAGCCGCCGGCAGCGTCCGGGAGGCAACGTATAGCGAGGCGTTTGCATGCGTCTACTGCGGGCTTTCCTTCGAAGAACTCGCTCCCCGATTGTTTTCGTTTAATTCACCGTACGGCGCGTGTCCGCAGTGCAGTGGGCTGGGCGAAAAGATCGAAATCGATCCGTGGAAGGTTATTCCGGATCGGAGCAAGTCGATCGAAGACAGCGCGATCGTGCCGTGGAGCCGGACGCTGGGCACCGGCAAGTATCCCTCGATGAATCCGTATTACTTGCAGCAACTCGAACGCGTGCTGCGCCGGCACCGCGTGAAGATGTCGACTCCGGTCGCCAAGATGCCCGCCGAAGTTGTCGATGTGATCCTCTACGGAACGGATCGCGAGCAAGAGTTTGCCTACGAATCACGCTCCGGAAAGATCTGGGAGTATCGCTCCACGTTTGAGGGCGTCATCAACAATCTGCAGCGCCGTTACAGTGAAACGTCGAGCGAATACGTCAAAGAAGAAATTGAAAAATACATGTCCGCCTCGACGTGTCCCACGTGCAAGGGCGCGAGGCTCAAGCCTGAAGCGTTGGCGGTCACGGTCGGCGGAGTCAATATCGATGCGGTGACGCGCATGTCCATCGAACGCTGCGAGCAGTTCTTTTTGGATTTCCGGCCGAACGAGCGCGAGGAACAAATCGCGCATCAAGTGCTCAAAGAGATTCGCGCCCGCTTGGGCTTTCTTTCCAACGTCGGATTGAATTACTTGACGTTGGCGCGCTCGGCAACGACCCTTTCCGGAGGAGAATCGCAGCGCATCCGCCTGGCGACGCAGATCGGCAGCTCGCTCGTGGGCGTTCTGTATATTTTGGATGAGCCGTCGATCGGGCTGCATCAGCGCGACAACGCGCGTCTGCTCGCGACATTGAAGACGCTGCGCGATCTGGGCAACACGCTGATCGTCGTCGAGCATGATGAGGACACCATTCGCACCGCGGACGTCGTTGTGGATATCGGCCCGGGCGCCGGCGCGGAAGGCGGCCACATTTTGACGGCCGGCTCGCTGCACGACGTGATCAACGATCCGCGATCGGAGACGGGCGCGTACATTGCCGGGCGCAAATTCATTCCGATTCCGAAGCGGCGGCGCGAGCCACGCGGCTGGTTGCGCCTTACCGGCGCAACGGCGAACAACTTACGCGGCGTCGCAGTCGATTTCCCGATCGGCGTGTTCGGGTGCATCACCGGCGTAAGCGGAAGCGGCAAGTCGACGCTCGTTAACGAGATCGTGATCAAAGCGCTCAACCAGCATCTTCACGGCCAGCCGGCGGCAGGAACCTACGGGCGCGTCACGGGCGCCGAAGCGCTCGATAAACTGGTCGTGATCGATCAATCGCCGATCGGCCGAACGCCGCGCAGCAATCCGGCGACCTATACCGGCACGTTCGATTTGATCCGCGAACTCTTCTCGCTCGTACCGGAGTCCAAGATGCGCGGGTACACGCCCGGCCGGTTCTCCTTCAACGTCAAGGGCGGCCGGTGCGAAGCGTGTCAAGGCGACGGCATCATCAAGATCGAGATGCACTTCTTACCCGACGTCTACGTGCCGTGCGAAGTCTGCAAAGGCAAGCGCTACAACGCTCAGACGCTCGAAGTCAAGTACAAGGGCAAGACGATCAGCGACGTGCTCGAGATGCGCGTCGACGAAGCGTCTCCCTTTTTCGCATCCATTCCACGAATTCACAATAAGTTGAAGACGATCTGCGACGTGGGCTTGGGTTACATCAAAATGGGCCAGCCGGCGACGACGCTCTCGGGCGGCGAAGCGCAGCGCGTCAAACTTGCCACGGAACTCTCGCGCCGCTCGACGGGACGAACGTTTTACGTGCTCGACGAGCCGACGACGGGTCTGCACTTCGCCGACATCCACAAGCTGCTCGAAGTGCTGCAACGTTTGGTGCAGAGCGGAAACACGGTGCTGGTCATCGAGCACAATCTCGACGTCATCAAGACGGCCGACTACCTCATCGATCTTGGCCCTGAAGGCGGCGATCGCGGCGGCACCGTCGTCGGCATCGGAACGCCTGAGGTGCTCGCCGCCAATCCCGCCTCATACACGGGACAGTATCTGCTGCCCGTGCTGCAGGATCAGCGCGCCGTCGGACACCCCGGCGCCGATGCGGATGCCGTCGATGCGCTCGAGCGGGCAAATCTTCGCGTCCTTGACGATCTGGCCAAAGGTGAACGCATCGCCGTCGAAGCGTAGCGCTCTGCTGCGCGAAAAAATCGAGGACGCGAATTTCCGGTACTACGTGCTGGACGATCCGCAGATCTCGGACGCCGAGTACGATGCCCTCTTTCGAGAACTGCGGGAATTGGAAGAACGGCACCCTGAACTGCGCTCGCCCGATTCTCCGACGCAGCGAATCGGAGCGCCGGCCGCGGGCGCCTTCGCTCCATACGAACATGAACATCCCATGCTCAGCCTCGGCAACGCGTTCGATGCCGAAGAACTCCGTGCGTTCGACGAACGCGTCCGAAAGCTCGCCGGCGTCAAACCGGCATACGTGCTGGAATTGAAGATCGATGGACTCGCGACGTCGTTGCGGTACGTGGACGGAAAGTTCGAGCGTGGCGGCACGCGCGGCGACGGCCGCATCGGCGAAGACGTGACGCCGAACCTGCGGACGATTCGTTCCATTCCGCTACGGTTGCGCCGTGCGGCCTTGGCGAACCAACTGGAGGCGCGCGGCGAGGTCTATTTGCGGAAAAAAGACTTCGAAAAGCTCAACGGGGAGCGCGAGCGTCGCGGTCTTGCCCCGTTTGCAAATCCGCGAAACGCTGCGTCCGGCGGCGTGCGGCAATTGGATCCTCGACTGACCGCGGAGCGTAACTTGTCGTTCTTCGCCTATTCGCTTGGGACCGATCTGCCCAGCGTGCGCACGCAATGGGAGGCGCTGGAGTTTTTGCGCTCAGTGGGCTTCGCGGTGAATCCGTATATCGAGCGCGTCCAAAGCCTGGATGCCGCATTGGCCTATTGCGAACGCTGGGAAGAGAAGCGCGACGAACTCGATTACGAGATCGACGGCGTCGTCCTCAAAGTTGACGATCTGGCGCTGCAGGAGCGCCTGGGCGTTGCGGGGCGCGAGCCTCGCTGGGCCATCGCCTACAAGTTCAAACCGCGCGAAGCTCGCACGAAGCTGTTGGAGATTACCGTGAGCGTCGGCCGCACCGGCACGCTGAACCCGAATGCGGTGCTGGAGCCGGTGCAGATCGGCGGCGTCACCGTGCGCAACGCTACCTTGCACAACGCCGAGTACATTCGCAGCCATGACATTCGCCCGGGCGACATCGTCACCGTTACGCGCGCGGGCGATGTGATTCCGAGGGTCGTCGGGCCCGTGATCGCGCAGCGCCGAGGCGATCCGAAACGCTTTGAAATGCCGCAGCGATGTCCGGCGTGCGGCGCCGACGTCGACCATCCCGTGGGTGAAGCGATGTCGCGCTGCACGAACGCCGCCTGCCCGGCGCAGGCAGCCGAACGGATTCGCCACTTTTGCTCGCGAGGCGCGATGGATATCGAAGGCATCGGCGACGTCATGGCGCAGCAGCTGACCGAAACCGGGATCGTGCGCGACATCGCGGACATTTACTACTTGAGCCCCCAAGCGCTCGAACGAGTGCCGCGGACCGCGGAGAAAACGATAAGCAACCTGCTGCGCAATATCGAGCGATCCAAAAAGCGCGGGCTCGCGCGACTGCTCGTTGGCCTGGGCATTCGATTCGTCGGCAGCGTAACGGCTCAGATTTTGACCGACGATTTCGGCAGCGTCGATGCGATCGCGCAGGCGGCCGAAGAGGAACTGCGGCGTAGCGAAGGCATCGGCCCCGAGGTCGCCGCCAGCGTGTCGCTGTTCTTTAAGCAAACGGCGAACCGCGACATGATCGATCGCTTACGGAAGGCCGTCGTCGACATGACCGCGCCGAAACGCGCGCGGATTTCGAACGGCAAGCTCGCCGGCAAAACATTCGTCCTGACCGGCACGCTGCCGAACCTCTCACGCGATGAAGCCGGCGACTTGATCCTGCGCGCCGGCGGAAAAGTGAGCGGCTCGGTCAGCAAAAAGACGGACTACGTCGTCGCCGGCGATGCTCCGGGAAGCAAGTACGCACGAGCGCAGGAGCTCGGCGTGACGATCCTGGATGAGGCGGCGCTGAAGGCGCTCGTGCAGTGAGCGATCGCTTCCCGTGCCCGTGCTGCGGCTATCTTACGTTTAGCGCGGCGCCGGGAACGGAAGAGCGTTGCGCAATCTGCGCGTGGCAAGACGATCTGATGCAACTGCGCTTCCCTCTTTGGAACGGCCGCAACGGCGTGTCGCTCTTAGACGCGCAACTAAACTATGAAATGATCGGCGCAAAAGATCCGCAGTCCGCGGGAAGCGCGCGGTTTCCTCGAAGCGACGATCGGCGCGATCCCGATTGGCGCATGATCGATCTCGATGTCGACGAGCCCCCTTCCGTTCCAACGGATTTCGACGGCGTTGGCGGAGCCGGACGACTCGACGACGCTCTACTACTGGCGTCCCTCAAGCGATGAGGGAAGCGATTCGTAAACGTCGCGTGCGATCACACCGCGAGGCCGCGTACGTTGCGCATGCTTTCCCGCGAGCCCGTGCCAGTACGCGCCGGCGCGTGCAGCGTCGACGGGCGAAAGCCCTTGCGAAAGCAAGGTGGCGATGATGCCGGTCAGGACGTCTCCGGTGCCGGCCGTTGCCAGCGCCGAAGTGCCCGTCGTGTTGACATAAAAGGTTCTGCCGTCGTCGATCAGCGTCGCCTCGCCTTTGAGCAAGGTCGTGACGCCCGTGCGGTTGACGAATTCCCGCAAACGTTCGACGCGGCGGTACTCCGGCACGGTGCCCTTCCCGGAGAGTCGAGCGAACTCGCCGGCGTGCGGTGTCAGCACGATGCGCTTTGCACGCAACAGTTCCAGCTGTTTTGCGAAGTGGAACAGCGCGCTTGCGTCCGCGACGACCGGCAAGTCCACCTTGCGGACGAATCCGCGCACGATGTCGCCGGTGCGGTCGTCTAAGGGCAAACCGGGTCCGAGCGCAACCGACGAACAGCGCTTCGCTACATCCAGCAAATTTTCGATCGCCGACTCCGCCGGCGCGCGTTCGTCCAGCGCCACCACGACCTGTTCAATCAAGTGCGCGCGCAACACCGCGGCAGCGGCGGCCGGCGCCGCAACGGTAACGTAGCCCGCGCCGGCTCGCGCTGCGCCCATCGCGCACAATACCGCTGCGCCGGGAAATTGTTCTGACCCGGCGACGACCAGCGGAGCTCCCGCGCTGCGCTTGTCCGATGCGGCGGGGCGCTCCGGGAGCAGGCGCAAGAATTCGGCATCGTCCAATGCCTCGAATCGCATCCCCTCCGCCGCGTCGAGTTGCATACCGATGTCGGCTAAAAATCAGCTCACCGACATTTTTACGGGCAGGGGTCAGCAGAAGGCCGAGCTTGAGCGCACCGATCGTGACCGTCGCGTCGGCGAGAATCGCCGGTTTAACGATCGCGCCCGATTCCGCATCGACGCCGCTCGGTATGTCGATCGCGATGACGCGCGTGCCGCTTTCGTTGATCGCTTCTATCGCATCGGCGTAGGCTTGCGGCAGCGGCAACCGTGCGCCGGTTCCAACCAGCCCGTCAAGCAGGACGTCAGCACCACGCATGGCGGCTGCAGCCTCATCGCGCGACGATGGAAAGCCTCGGATGGTCACGCCCGCTGCCTGTGCGCGAGTGTGCGCATCGCGGCGAGCTTCGGACGGATTTGCGCTCGAGTCGGCGTACGCAATGCGTTCCATCCACGGCGGCAGGCACGCGAGCGCCGCGAGCGCATCGCCGCCGTTATTTCCGCGACCGGCAAACGCCACGACGGGGCCTGCAGAGCGACGCGAGAGGATTGCGGCGATCCGTTCCCCGGCGCGGCGCATGAGCGCGACGTCGCCCACGAGCCGGCACGCCGCCGCATCGGCATCGCGCATTTGTTGCGGCGTTAGGACGCGCACGCCGTTACGCTCGCTCCAAAATCACGACTGCTGCGGCGATGTTTGCGGTATGCGTAATCGTTAAGTGTATCGCCGTAACGCCTCGATGCGTCAGAAGGTCTTGCGCCCATCCATAGAGCCGAATCACGGGCTTGCCGCTGCTTTCGTGCGAAACGCCGACCAGGCGCCACGCGATCGCGTGGCCGAAGGCTTTGCGTGTCGCTTCCTTCGCGGCAAAGAAGCCGGCAAGCCGTTCCGGCACGTTGCGTTTGCGCACGGCGTACGCCATCTCTTCGTCGGTGTAAACCTTGCGCGCAAACCACGCCAGCTTGCGCGCATCGAACCGGTATCGCGCAACCTCCGCAAGGTCCATACCGATCCCGACGATCATGCGGGGCGTGTTCGCGCACGCGTCGAAAGACACCGCCCCAGGATGGAAGCGCGCCTGCGGATCGTTCCGGTCAACACGATCGATTCCGCATTTCTCTTTCGGCTGGGGTTGTGTTTGGAAGAGCGGTTTCTTTTTACCGTTTCCGTAGAGCCGGCCTTGGAAGTTTCGCGAAGTTCCCTTAATACCGCACGCAGTCAATTGTTCGTTTCCACGTTGACGACCAAGGTGTTGCGCAAGTACGCCGCCGGCGACCTCGTCCTTACGATCACGGATTTCGACTTGTACAAGACGTCGCACCGGTACGTCTTCGGCGACGCCGACGATCAGCGCCGTATCGCCGTCGTATCGCGGCACCGTCTGCGCACCGAATTTTATGGCGAAAAAACGGACGGGAACACACTGTTTCAGCGGACGCTCAAGGAGTGCGTGCACGAGCTTGGCCACGCGTTGGGCCTGCGGCACTGCTATCAGGCGCGTTGCGCCATGCATTATTCCAACTCGATATTTGAAACCGACAACAAGATGGCGCACTTCTGCGACGGTTGCGAGCGCCGCAGCCGCGCGCGCCGCTAACGCTACCTTCTGTCCACGCGGGCATCCGCGAGCGCGACCTCGCGCACTTGCGCGCGGTCTCGCAGGACGAGCCCTCCGCCATGCGCCAAGCGCAGCGCGACGCCTTCAAATGGCGGTGCGCCGGCATCCTCGACGATGCGATAGTGCGCGCCCGGAATGTCGGCCGCCGCTTCCCAACGACGGGCGAGCTGATCGGGCGCGCGCAGCTCTTCGTAGCTTTCGTTCGCTTCTCGAAGTATCGCTTGCAACAGTTCGTCGCGTTCCACCGGGCGCACATCGGACAGAAACGCCGGCGGCGGATCGACAGCGTCGATCTCTGTACCCCTTGGGGGCCGCCGGACATTTAAGCCGACTCCGCAGGCGCCCCATGCCAGGTCGCCGCTGACGCGGGAGATGCACAGCACGCCGCCGGCTTTTCGGCCGCCGATCAGCAGATCGTTGGGCCACTGCAGCAGATTCTTGAAGCCCTTGCCAACCAAGGCTCGATGCAACACGAGCGCGATCCAAAACGGCACGATCCAAAGATCTGCCGCGAGCAGCGGTTCGGGCAGCGCCGTCGTAAAGAGCAGCGCGCTTCCCGCGGGCGCGATCCATCGGCGTCCGTGCCGCCCCTTCCCTTCGGTTTGGCGATCCGCGACGATCGTCAAACCGCGTGACTGCGGTTCGCCAAGTATCTGCGCCATGTCGTCGTTCGTACTGCCGGTTTCTGCGACGTGCCGGACAAATTCAAAGCGGTGCACGCGGCGCGTTTCTCGGCGCAGGCCTTCCTTGCCCCCGGGCCGTAATCCACGCGCCCTATGGCCATCGAGCGCACGCTGATTTTGTGCAAACCCGACGCCGTTTCTCGCGGTTTGGTCGGCGAAATTATCAGCCGCTTGGAACGCCGCGGCTACCTCATCATCGCGATGAAGTTGATGCAACTCGATGGTGCGCGTGCGCGCCGCCATTACGCCGAGCACGATGGCAAGCCGTTCTTTAACGCACTGGTCGAATTCATCACGGGCGGACCGCTGGTTGCCATGTGCGTCGAGGGCGAAGGCGCGATCGCGGGATGCCGTCAGCTGCTGGGCGCTACGGACCCGCTCGCGGCAGCCCCAGGATCGATTCGCGCCGACCTTGCGCAGACGATTGGGCGCAATTTGGCGCACGGAAGCGATTCTTCGCAAAGCGCGCAGCGCGAGCTGCCGATCTTTTTCGACGCAGCGGAGTTCGTTTCTCGGCGCCACGATTTGGAACGCTGGTTGCTCGAGCGCTAGGATGGCGCTCAACAGTCTGCGCGGCACCGGCCGGCCGCTGATCGAAGGTGTGCGCGCTCGCGAAGTGCTGGACTCGCGCGGAAATCCGACAATTGCGGTGACCGTCGCAACGAGCTTCGGCGCGGTCGAAGAGGCCATGGTACCGTCGGGGGCGTCGACGGGCGCGCATGAGGCGGTCGAACTGCGCGACGGCGATCGAAAGCGCTATAACGGCAAGGGGGTATTGCGCGCCGTCGAGAGCGTCAACGACGCGATCGGCCCCGCGCTCGAAGGTCTCGACGCGACCGCGCAACGCGAGATCGACGAAAAGCTCATTGAAATGGATGCGACGCCGAACAAGAGCAAACTCGGCGCCAATGCGATTCTCGGCGTATCGCTTGCCGTGGCACGTGCGGCGGCGAGCAGCTTTTCGCTGCCGCTGTTCCGCTATCTGGGCGGACCGTCCGCATCGCTGATGCCGGTGCCCATGATGAACGTGATCAACGGCGGCAAGCATGCCGAAGGAGCGCTGCAATTCCAGGAGTGCATGATCGTGCCCGTGGGGGCACCGTCGCTGCGTGAAGCCGTCCGCTACGGCGCCGAAGTCTTCCATGCGTTGCACGATGTTTTGCACGAAGAGGGTCAGCCGACCACGGTGGGTGACGAGGGCGGGTACGCTCCGCGGCTGGATCGCCTCGATCAAGCGATGGACTTGCTGGTGCGTTCGATCGAGCGCGCCGGCTACGAACCCGGTTCGCAGGTTGCGATCGCCTTGGACAGCGCCGCCAACGAATTTTTTCGAGACGGCAGCTATTATCCGGAACGCGATCGCGCCGCGGCGGCAAGCGAAATGGTCACGCTGTACGCCGATGTGCTGACACGTTATCCCGTGGTTTCGATCGAAGACGGGCTCGCGGAGGACGATTGGGACGGCTGGCGCGCACTGACGCAGGCGCTCGGCGATCGCTGCCAACTGGTCGGCGACGATTTGTTCGTCACCAACACAACGCGCCTCGAGCGCGGCATACGCGAACACATTGCGAACGCCATCCTCATTAAGGTGAATCAGATTGGAACGCTGACCGAGACGCTCGATGCGATTTCGGCCGCGCATCAAGCCGGGTATGCAACGGTCATCTCGCATCGTTCGGGCGAAACCGAAGACACCACGATTGCCGATATTGCGGTCGCTACCGGCGCCGGCCAAATAAAGACCGGGTCGCTCTCGCGCACGGATCGCATCGCCAAGTACAACCGTCTCATGGCGATCGAAGAAGAGCTCGGCTCCACCGCCCAGTATCCCGGCGGGTCGGTATTTATACCATACTTGTCACCCTGAGCAGCCTGAGCGATGGCGAAGGGCGTGTCGAAGGGCGAGCTAACGCACCAACTCTGAAGCGAGCACGAAATGCACGCCTTGCGCCTGCATTTTCGGATACATCTGGCGCAGGGCTTCCAGGGTCGTGGGTTTCGGGTGGCCGATCGCGATTGCGGATCCGTTGCGCTGCGCTACCGTAACGGCTTGCTCGAGCATGGTTTCGGTGTACGCAACGTCCGCTTGGTCGTCGAGAAAGACGTCGCGTGACGCGTTTGGCACGCCGGCATCCGTCGCCCGGGCAGCGCCGACGGATGCAGCGCTGGTCCGAGAATCGATGAAGAAAAGATCGTGCGCCTTGAGCACGGCCATAACGTCGTTCATGACGCGAGCGTTGGCGCTGGCTTCGCTGCCTTCGTGGTTGTTCACGCCGCGCGCGAGCGGAACTTGCGCAACATCGTCCTCGGTTTGCTTCGTGACCGCATCGTCGCTCATGGTCGTCTTGATCTCTCCGGGCCCGGGATTCGCGTGCGAGAGCGGTTCCATCGGCAGGTGAAGCATCACGCCTTTCCCGTCGCTCGCCGCTTCTTGGGCGATCTCGGATGTATAGCGGACGTGCGGCAAGACCGAAAGCGTCAGCGGAATCGGTAGCGCCAAGTATCCGCGTTCCGTGGCCGGCCATTGGCCGCAGTCGTCGATGATGACGGCGACGCGCGCGCCGTTCGCATTTGCAGAGACTGTAGCGCTTGGCTGCGGCGTTGAGGGCACAGCCGGGCGTGTGGACGGCGAGGGCAGCGGGCTCGCCGTTGGCGGCGACGGTAGCGGCGTCACAACTTGGGCCGGCGGAATGGGCGATACGCGCGCAACGCCGCTAACGAGTCGATGGTGCGCGCGCTTTGTTTGCTGTGGCTGCAGCGCCCAAATCACGACGGCAATGAGCCCTGCCGCGAGGAGCAGCAACGCGGTGGTCCGCCGGTTCGCCCGTCTGCGCTTGCGGTTACTGTTTCGCGACTTCGGCGGCACGGAATCTTGCGATGCGCTCGATCAGCTTGGCCGGCGGCGCGTCCGACAGCGGAAACCGGATCGTGCCCTTCTCCACCGTGTACGGCGCCAATTCGTCTTTGAATTCCGTTACGATGCCGTCGCTTGCAGGATAGAGCGAAAAATGGTTTTTCCAAGCGGCAAAATAGAGCACGACTTCGCCGCTCAGGCGATACGCGGGCATGTTATAAGCGACGCCTTCCTCCGCTTTGGGCATGCCGTTGCGAATCGCGCTCCTTACGGTTTGAAGGAGCTGCCGAACGCCGCTTGGTTGTGACGAAATGTATTCGTCAACGTTCTTGAACCCGGTGTTTGCCACGCTGCGGAAGGTTCTCCGGTTTGAGTGAAAGCACCCTATCACACCCAGTCCCGCCGGGGCCCGTAGCTCAGCGGTAGAGCGGCCGGCTCATAACTGGTTGCGCGTAGGTTCGAATCCTACCGGGCCCACGGGTTTGCAACTGCCGGCGCAGAATAGCGCACCATGGCTCGACATGCCGGACTGTGCGTCGCCTTTTTCGCATCGGCGGCGATGTTGGCTGCGTGCAACCCGCAAAATCGCAGTACCGCCGGCCAAACTCCGCAGCCCTCGAATACCACGCTCGTCCAGGCGAACAGCACTGCGGCTCCGGGCTTGCGCGGCCCTATGTCGACAGCGAACCACTACTATGCCAAGAGCAGCAGCGATTTGCACGGCGTGACGTTCAGCTTGTGGAGCAACGGTTCGCCGATCCTCAGCTTCTCGTCGCCGAACATGGCGCTGGACATCACGAAGAACCTTCGCGGACACGCGAACACGATGGCCCTTCAGTGGGAACGCACCGCACGCAACGGCAGCGGTACGTTAACGATCTACGGCCAGGGTAAAACCATCGCGCGTGAAACCGTAACGCCGAAATCACCGGCAAAGGGTCAACGCTCGGTGCAAATGTTCGCCAACCCTTGAGCGATCAAGTCGCGGCGCCATCGTCTATCGGTTAGGACATCGCCCTTTCAAGGCGGAAAGACGGGTTCGATTCCCGTTGGCGCTACCACAATAAGCCCTTAACGCCTCACTTACGCCGCGCACTCGACCCGCCTAGCAGTCGCCGGATGCTTGGGTAACGGGTGTGCGAAGCGATCGCAAAAAATCACTTGGTGCCCGTTAGCGTCGGATCGCCGTTGGTAAACCATGACAATGCTGATGCCGCTTCGAACACCAGAGCATGATAGCGCGGAAGCTTTACATCCTCGGACTGTCGTTATTGACGGCCTCTTGCGCCCACGCCGGCCTCGGCGCCGGCTTTGGCCAATCGAACGGTGTGCTTCGCATAGGAACCGCCATCTCGCCCAACACGTTGAATCCGATTCTCGTGACCGAGCTGGCCGAAAACAACGTCGAGACCCTGATTTTCAACGGTTTAACGGAAGAAGACGATCGCAATGCAATCCAGCCGGATCTCGCCACCGTCGTGCCCACGCTGCAAAACGGCGGCATCAGCAAAGACGGAAAGACGATCCTGTATCATTTACGCAAGGGCGTGTCTTGGCAGGACGGCGCTCCCTTTACGAGCGAGGACGTGAAGTTCACTTGGGAAGCGGTCATGAATCGTAAGAACAACGCCGCAAACGTCGTTCCGTACGATGAAGTCGCTTCCGTCGATACGCCGGATCGGTACACCGTGGTGTTCCGCATGAAGCGGCCGTTTGCGCCGTTCGTCGCCGAAGCATTCAATAGCGCGACCGTTACCAAAGTGGTGCCGGCGCATCTTCTGCGTAAATATCCCGACGTCAACCACATTCCGTTCAACTATGCGCCGATCGGCACGGGTCCATATCGCGTGCTTTCGTGGAAACGCGGCGATCGGATCACACTGCAAGCGAATCCGCGCTATTTCAAAGGTGCGCCGAAGATCCCGCAAATCACCGTCCTCGAAATTCCTCAAGAGAACACCGGCATTAATGAGCTGCGCTCTAAGGATCTCGATATCTATTTGAACATCAGCGAGACATCGTACAATATCGCCAGAGGCTCGCCCGATATCCGGCTGATCGTGACGCCGGCAAACTCATACCGGGCGCTCTACATGAACAACGAACGTCCGGCGTTACGCGATGCGCGCGTTCGTAGGGCGCTCACGTACGCGATCGACAAGAAAACGATGGTGCAGAAGGTTACGCACGGAACAGGTACCGTTGCGACCGGCAGCGTCCCAAACTTTATGTGGGCATACGATAACAACGTGCCGATTACACCGTACGATCCGGCAAAGGCAAGGGCGCTTTTGCTCGAGGCCGGCTGGACGCTCGGACCGGACGGCGTGCTGCAAAAAAATGGTCAGCCACTTTCCTTTGTGCTCACGTTGCGGCAAGGGGCGGCCGGCGACACGGCAATGGCGGTCATGGTGCAAGCGTACCTGCGCGAGGTCGGCATCAAGACGGAGATCAAAAGCTATCCCGGCTCGACCTTGTTTGCCGTTGGTTCGAGCGGCATCATGCAGCCCGGAAAATACGATTTGAACATCAGCGGCTTCTCGCAAACCGCCGACCCGGACAACTCGGCCGAACTGACCTGCGCAAACCGTCCGCCCAATGGTTTCAACTGGACGCGTTTTTGCGATCCGCAGCTCGATGCGCTCGAGGCACAGGCCGTCGGCACCTACGACCAGAGGAAACGAAAAGCAGTGTACGATCGTATTCAAGAGCTGACGGCAAGCGAAGCACCATACGATTATTTCTATTATCAGCCGAACATCGACGCAGTGAATCCGGCGCTGAAAAATATCAAGCCGAGCATGCTCGGGCCGATGTGGAATGCGCACGAATGGTCGTTTTAGAATAGCGGAACGCGGGTGCGCGCTTCCCGGGCTGGCGGACGTCAGGCGATGGGCCGCTCAGGCGTACTGCTCTTAATTGTTCTCGAACCGCGAGCTTCGTACCGCGTTTGCACGAACTGTCTACGATCGGGAGCGGCTCGGACAGCGGCGGATCTAGAGTTTTTCTGATACGGCCAGTTGGCGCGCATCGAGGGCTCGGGCGGACCAGCACGAATCCGCGCGTTTCCGGGCAATGATGTCAAAACACAGCAGTGCGCGTGCAGAGATCGATAGCGAATTTCCGCTAAAGCGGTCGTATCGCGAAGCCTACGAACGCGATGGCTTCGTTCGGATACAAAACGTGTTCAGCGACTCGACACTAGAATATTATCGCGAGCACCTGTCACGCGAACTGGTACGGCGCAACACGAACACGCCGCCGCTTTCGGCACGCGATACGTATCACAAAGCGTTTCTGCAAGTTACGAACCTTTGGCGCACCAACGAAGCCGCGCAGCAGTTCGTTTTCGGTAAGCGCCTCGCCGGCCTCGCGGCGCAACTGCTTGGAGTCGCGCGCGTGCGCTTGTATCACGATCAGGCACTCTACAAAGAGCCCGGCGGCGGCATTACGCCCTGGCACGCGGATCAATTCTACTGGCCGCTTTCGAGCGACAAAACGATTACCGCGTGGGTTCCGCTACAACGGACGCCGCTCGAAATGGGTCCCTTAGCTTTTGCGGCCGGCAGCCATCGCATGAAGTCCGGCCGCGATCTCGAGATCGGCGACGAAAGCGAGCGACAAGTTCAGAAAAAGCTCGAAACGGGAGCTTTTCGAGAAGTTAATGAAGGCTTCGAATTAGGCGAGGTCAGTTTTCATTCCGGATGGACGTTCCATCACACCGGCGTAAACCGCTCGCAGTACCCGCGCGCCGTCATGACCGTTATCTACATGGCGGACGGCATCCAATTGATCGAACCGCAGCGGAAACAGCACTACGCCGACTGGGGAGCCTTTATGCCGGGGATCAAACCTGGCGACGTGGTTGATACGCCGCTCAACCCTGTGTTGAATGTGCCACCCCAGCCTCCCTCAGTTTGACGTTGTTGTACAGATGTCGGTATCTGAATGGGTAACGGCAATCGTTCCGGCCGTTACGTTACTCGTGGTGGCCATCACGGCGCTAAGCGCCGAATCGCGCTCAGCTTTCGGATGAGTCGTTTGAGCCGCGCTTCTAGCGGCGTGGGGCGCATCGGAAGTTGACCGACCGCAGAGCCATGACAGCACTCCCGGGTGGGAATCCGTGGTGAAAACGTTGACTTGCTTTTGACTTACTACGCGTTGTAACTACACGTCAGTCTACGGCACGCTGCAACACTGAGTGTGCTTATTTTGAGGGTGAATTCTTGCCTTCAATAACATCACGTGACACGTGGCGTAACTCGTCGTCACCAATAACCTCAGATTCGATTCCCGTTGGCGCTACTCTAAATCAATTGGAACGATGAACAAGTCAGGAGTTGCTAAGAAGCGCCGAGTGCGGGACCGCCTCCCCGGTCCATCCGTCAGGCCAGGGGCCGTTCAAGTCGATGTGTTGGGGAAGCAACGAGAGGGATCCGGTTTCAGGGTTGAGCGATAGGAACCAAATGCTGGATCTCATTGATGCGTAGCCCGTAACTACAAGTCGATCGCCATCAGGTTCTTTTGCGATCCAATGCGGTCTGGCATCGCCGGCAAACGTCACACGCCCTTTTAATACGGGATGCAGTGGATCGCTCACGTCATAGCTTTGGACAGCATGTGCGCTCTCCATGGTCCCGATCCAATACTTGCCCATGACTGTCGCAACCCCACAGATGCGTCCACCGAGGTCGTAGACGAAGCGTAATGAGGGATTCGTCGAGCCGAGGTTGTCGAGCTCGTATAGGCCGCAATAGAAGGTTGGAACGAGGACCGTCGTTCCATCGGAAAGAAGGCGCGGCTCGCTCGTATCGCGTGCGACGTCGTCGCCATCGAGCTGCGGTTTAGGTAGCGCAATCGTTTTGATGAGCTTCAAATCCGAGAGGCGCCAAATTTGAATCGAGTGGCTGTGCGGCGCGGTATACGACATGTCCGAGGACGATGTGACGATCCGATCCAGCTTTGGAACGACCTCCATCGAGTAAGGGCGGATATAATCACGCACGCCAGCTCCTGCGCTGGGCGTCATGCGTACGAGCTTTCCATTGGGATCGAGCTCCACTAGGCCGCCCGCGGCTTTATTTTCGCCGATGTATTGGAATGTTGCCAGGGTATCGCCGCTCGGAAGCTGTTCGAAGCTATGCGGATGCGCGAATGGCCCCTCGTTCGAGTGGTCGGCCACGAGTCTCGGATGAAGCGGATCGCGCAGATCGAAAACAAACCACCGCCCCGATTCAAAATCCTCCGCAAAAAGGCGGCCATTTAAGGGAAGATCATTGTTGGTATGGTGTGTAAAACTCCCGGTTCTCCCAACCGGCAGGAACGCGAGAAGTTTCCCGAAGTCCGGTGAATTGGGAGCGGCGCTATAAACGCCTAGAAAATCCTGTCCTACGTGTTTGGTTCTCGCGTTAATTTCCGTAGCCCAAGCGAATACGTACTGGCTTGGTCTGGGGATGGGAGCTGTTGCACTGAGTAGCACTAAAGCGAGAAGTAGAACCGTCCTCATAAAGTAAACCCTTGGTCTGGTGCCCGGCGCTGCTCCTGCTCCTAAGCCGCCATTGGGCTGCCGATGTGCTAACCCGAGGCCCCTTCGCCCAAATGGCTCCTTAAACCGGTAGCTGGGTTTCTTTCACCACTGTCTTGCAAGTGCTCTTGCAGAGCGTCAAAGGTGATCCGTCGTGCACTGTGGATTTTGTGTGCGTAAGAAACCGGGCGCCGCGCTCACGCGTGTCACGTCGATCGACGGAACGCTAGCCGACTACGCTCAAAGCGCCGGCGGTGGCAATCGGTAAGCCGGAGCCGCTGCCGAACATCGCGTAAGCGTCGCGAAAATAGAAATTCAATGTCTCAAGGCGGATATCGCTACGTGCGCATACAAGGCCGCTAACCACTCGAACTAGGAGGTCGCCTTTGAAGTACATGCTGACATGGACCGAACGTCCGCAAGGTTCGCCTATGGAATACGAAAATGCGCAGAAGCGGATCCTAGAGGTCTTCACGCAATGGAAGGCACCCAGCAATTTCAAGATTGACCTGTTCGTGATTCGCGTGGGTGACTGGGGTGGTTATATGTTACTGGACTGCGATGATCCGACCGCCGTTCACAAATTCTGCTCGATGCTTCCTGCTTTTGTGTTCGAGGCACGGCCCGTCATTCCAATTGATGACGCGGTTAGAGTCGAACTCGAAGCGATTGCATTCCGCGACGGACTTAAACGCAAGTAAAAACTCGCACACCTCGCCGGCGTATGAATGCCGAGATGAAGGCGGCAGAGTCAGCGCAGGAACACGGATTACGGCTTTTACGGTGACCTAACAGCGCCCCAAGCGCTACGTATTCCGGCGCAGTTCCTGTCGTCGACAATGCTACACCACGCGAATGATTCCCATCATGCCGTGGTCTTCGTGGAAGAGCATGTGGCAATGGAACACGAACTCGCCTTTTGGCACGTGGCGGAAATCCAGCAGAACCCGAGTGATGCTGGGCTTGACTAGCGGATAGTTCGGGTCGCGGCGGTTCGGCAAGAGCTTGCCGATCGGAACAAAGACAGTGTCCACCGTAACCGGCACGCCCATCGAGCTGTGTTCCTGAACGAAAGCCATCTGATGGATGTGAAAGCCATGGGTCTCCATGGTTGCATTGATGAGATACCACTCCTCGATGCTGCCTTGTTTCACGGTGATATCCGCCCGCGCGGGAAACGTAGCGCCACGGTTGTAGGTTGGCCAGAACGAGTGCTCGTGAAAATTGAGATTGGTGGTGTCGGTGATAAAGAAGCCTTGATGCTGGGGGATCTTGCCGCGCTTTGGAAAGGCGTACTCGGTAAACGTAATCGCCCGCCGCCGAATCTGCTGGCGGTGTGAACGGGAGAATTCGACAAGCCTGGCCGCCGGCGTTTGCGAAACTGACTCCTGCGTCGACGCCAGCGTCGCGCCGGACGAATCGTTCGGAGGAACGCCTTTGATCGCGACTAGGTCGTGATGCATTTCGAAGAACGCATCGACGCCGGCACAGTAATGCTCGGTGGAAAGCATGTATGTCTTACCGGCGGGAACGTCGAGGAGGATGTCGGCACGTCCCATCGGCGAGAGCATGACGTTTTTCAAGGCGAGATAGTGCGCGAGCGGCTGCGCCATGTCACCGGAAATCGGCACGCCGTCCAAGCTCGCGACGCGTAGCGGCTGCACCGTTCCGTTCTCGTCGCGGAGCATAAGTCGTTCTGCCGTGTCGGAGGTCCCGTTCAATACGCGCAGCAGTTGAGTCTGGCCGGCGGCAACCCGCAGCGCTGCCGGCACGTTCGCACCGTTGACCGTGACCAGCACCTCTGAAGCCCCCGCATCGCAGCCCGCGGGATCGAGCGTTACGTTGCCGGCACGCATTGGAAAGCTGAGCGGCCACGGCGGCGGATGAAACGGATCGTACGGAATCGGTGCTGTTGCAGGGAGCGATCCCTCGTGCTTTTCGGCGACCGGCCCCAATGCGCTCTCGTCCGGCTGAAAGTTATTGTCATTCACCAACGGAATGCGATATCGCACGATCAAGACGTGTTGCGCCGAGTCAGGAAGAGGGCCCGAATCCGGCTCGACGATCCATGCGCCGTCTAGTCCGCCGGCGACTTGGGCGTCCGAGGCTCCATGCGAATGTGGATGATAGAGATACATCCCCGGAGGTTGGGTCGCCGGAATCGTTACATCGTACTCGCAGGCATGCATCGGGGTGCTGAGTGTCGAGAGAAAGACGTTCTCCATCGCTGCCGGTCCTTCAAAACCATGCAGGTGCAAATTCGTATCCATCGCTGACGTTGGCATGGCACGATCATCGATGACGTGGTTCAGATAGCCCGTCCAGTGCTCGACGCGCGTATCCGGCATCATCATCGGCTTGCACGGCGGCAAAGCCGTGGAGGAGACCGTCTCACCCGGGCTCTGCGTCTTAATATCGTTGACGATGCGAATCGCGAAACGCTCACCGCGCCGCATGTGGATTGCCGGCGACGTGGTCTGGACGTCGCCGTTCCATGCGTACCGGTAACAGAATCGTTCACCGTCCTGGTGCACCGCCAGAATCAACTCGTGCTCGCCCTGCGCGTCGAGCGGCGCCTTCCACATCTGCACGTCCGGCGGCTGCGCGACATCGCGAGAGACCGGAAGCGGTCCGCAAACGTGCGGCATGGGCTTTGACGGCGAGCTGGACGCCGGCGCCGCAGCGAGCCAACCAAAAACGAAAATGAGCCCCGCTAGAAGCGTCCGGTGCACGCAATCGCCTCCCGCCCGATGCTTCGATCGGGCAAAGCAGCAGATTAACCGGCTGCCGGGAATGGCCTGCAACACGACTCGGCTATGCCGGCATCGCCAAAACAATAGTGGAGGAGAACCGCTATGAAGCAAAGGCGCACATACGCTTGCGTTCTACTCGTAAGCATCGCTTGCGCGTTGACGACTTTCCCGGCGGGCGCGGCGTCATCGGACGAATCTGAGGTGAAATCAACTATCCAAAAATGGGTCGCCGACTTCAATCATGGTGATTCCAAGGCGTTGTTCGCCGCGTGTGCGCCTCGCACGTCTTTCGTCGACGGCTTCCCGCCCTACGCTTGGTACACGTGCAAGGACTGGTTGAACGCTTTTTACGCGAACAATAAAGTTATTCACGCGACGCACGGCGTGCTTTCGCTGGGCAAACCGATCTATGGAGAAGTGACCGGCGACCATGCTTACTTTGTCTATCCCGCCACGTTCGCGGATACGCAGAGCGGCAAACCGTTCTTTTACAAGGGCATCGGCACGATGGCATTGCAAAAAACGCGTCGAGGTTGGCTTATTACGGGATCGGGATGGGCATGGGGGTTCAAAACTTTGTAAGATGCGATCGCCCTTTCTCCGCGGGATTTTCTATTGCGCCCTGATGCTGCTCGTGGCCGCTTCCGGCTGCACGAACCGCACGGCGGCGCCGTCGAGTCGTAACTCCATTGCGATTGGGCTGAACGAGCCGATTTCGCTCGATCCTTTGTATCTGCAAGGAATCACCGCGTACGAGTTCTCGGAGCCGGCGTTTTCGTACCTCACGAATTACGATTCGCATCAAAACATCGTGCCCGACGTGGCGCGCGAGGTCCCGACGAAAGCGAACGGCGGCGTATCCGACGATGGGAAACGGATCACGTTCCGCTTGCGCCATGGCGTGCTGTGGCAGGACGGCGCGCCGCTGACCTCGCGAGACGTGGTGTTCACGTACCGTGCGGTGATGAATCCGCACAACACGATTCCATCGCGTTACGGCTTCGACCAAGTCGAGTCCGTCGCGGCGCCGGATCGGTATACCGCCGTGGTGCGTTTGCGGCGGCCGTTCTCGCCGATTATCACATTTTTTATCGGCGGCGACAGCAACTATCCGATCCTGCCCGCGCATCTGCTCGAGCGCTATAGTAGCTCAGATCACGTCGCGTACAACCAGCGGCCGATCGGCTCGGGGCCGTATCGCTACGGCACGTGGCTGCACGGCGACCGGCTTACGCTCAGCGCGAACGATTCGTACTATGCGGGGCGTCCGGCGCTCCGGCACGTTGACCTGCGATTCATTCCCGACTCGGCGACGATCGACAATCAGCTCTTGACCGGAGAAATCGACGCGACGTTCTTTGCCGACGTTTCGAAAATCGAGACGCTGCGTCGCATTCGGAATCACCGGATCATCGTGACGCCGGTCCCTTTTGTGCAGGTGCTGATCTTCAATTTGCACGATCCTGTTCTGTCGGATCCGAACGTTCGCCGTGCATTCGCAATGGCAATCGATCGGCGCGCACTGGTGAATAAAACCACACACGGGCTTTACGACGGCGATACCGGCATGCGCGGCATCTTCACGTGGGCATACGATGCGTCAGCCGGGAACGTTACCTACAATCCGACTGCCGCCGGCACGCTGCTGCAATCGGATGGCTGGGTTCCCGGCGCTAATGGGGTTCGGTCCAAGAACGGCCGCCGTTTGCAGATTCAACTCGCCGATTACACCGGAACGCAAGAGCCGGAAGACGCCATCTCTACGTTCGTAGCGGCGCAGGAGCGCACCATCGGTATCGACGTATCGCGCAAGCGGTATACCGTTCAGGAGTTTTTTCAAAAGACCGGACCGATTTATCAAGGACGCTACCAGGTGGCCTTGGCGCAGTATCAAGCAGCCGTCGATCCGGACGCGGCATGGCTCTTGTCGTGCGACCAGGTCTCGCCCAACGGCTTCAATCAAGCCTACTACTGCAATCGCAAAGTGGACGCGGCGCTCGTGCGAGCGCGCGGCGAGTACGATCGCGCATCACGTGCGCGCGAGTACGCCATCGTTCAGCGTCAGCTCCTGTCCGACTTGCCGTACTACTTCCTCGCGCAAGTGGGCGAGGTCGACGTTATTCCGGATTGGCTGGAGGGGTACGAGCGCCCGCTGCTCTCGCCGTTTCTATCGATCGCAAAGTGGCACGCGGGTTCTCACACGTAGTCGTTTGAGGCCAACCAGTCGCCTCGGCCGATCGGCAACAGGTCAAACACGTGCCATGTCGGACAGAGCAGATCGACGCCGCGGTACGATTCGTCTTTGATCATCTCGGCGTGGCCGGTGTACATGTGACGCACGCCTTCAGGCGTTTTTTCAAAGACCAACACGGTCGAGGCGGGAGTGCCGTCGCGCTCCTCGGCGCACGTGTCTCGTGCAAATGACGCATCCACGTCAGCAAGGACCGGGATGCGGCGCCAACCCCGGCGCTCTTTCCACGCCTGAAGCTCCTCAAACGGCGCGAGCGTCGCAGCGACAATGTTTGCGCGTTGCATAACGTGGTGCGCGATGGCGTCGAGCCCGTCGATCCACATCGAACACATCGGGCAGAATTCTTTGTCGTCTTGAAAATACATGACGTGATACATGAAGAGGTACGGCTTGCCGTCACTGAATAACTCCGAGAGTTTAACGCGGCCCCGGCCATCGAAGAATTTGTAATCTTTCACGGGCGGTCCGGGCGGCAGTGCACGCCGCTGCGCCGCGACGCGTTCCACTTGGTCGCGAAGTTCCAACTCGGCATGCCAGAGCGCTTGGCGCGCTCGCGCGTACTCATCGCCGGCGTTCGGCATGACGAACCTGCTTATCGTGTCCTTGACGGCGGTCTCAGTCATCGTTGGCCCTCCACTCGCTCACGGTATGGTTATACCTAGAAGCAGCCGGATTCCAAAGTGCGACACGTGATGCACTCCAGTCAACCTAAGGAGAGGGGGCAATCCTCGCGGTCCGAAACCGCGAGGCCGGAGGTATTCCAATGCGTTTTCTTGTGCTCTTCGCCTTCATTGCGGCGGCGATTGCGACTGCCGGCGCCCAGACGCCGGATGGGATGGCCGCGATGCAATACTACGTCGGCACGTGGGCCTGCGCGGCCGCCGGCGAGCCGAATTCGAACGCGACCGCGACCTATGCGATCGAGAACGGCATCATGCGCGATTCGGTCGTCGTGCCGCCGCAAGGAAAAATGACCGCACCGTACCAGCTTGCAATCGTCACGATGTTTGACCCAAAGAATAATCGTTACGTGCAAACGAGCCTCGACAATCAAGCCATGTGGGCGGTTTCGTTCGCCAAGCCGTTTACCGGGAACAAGGAAGAATGGGTGAATAACGCCACGTACGACGGTAAGCTCCGCCATGTCGAAGTCGTGCGCACCGATCAGCACACCTTTGACATCATCGGGTATTCGACGATGTCGCAGATCAAGCCCGAGTACAAGGTGACCTGCCGCCGTTCGTAGCGTATGCTCTTAAGCGGCTGCGCGCAGGAAGCGTCCTGACCTTATCGTCATCGCCCACGGGGACGCGAGAGATCTGCTACGCTATTGAAATCTAGGCCGGCTGCCGAACAGCCTTGCGCCAGCTGTCGACGTTGAATCCATGAAGGACAGCAATCCCGCGCTGGCGCTTACAAAACTGATTCGCGCTTACTATAAATACGTATCGAAAAACTTCAACGCCGCCTTGCCGATGACGGCGTGAATTCTGCCGCGATCCACGCCTGGTGCGTCGGCGCAAACTTCGGGGAGTTCGTCCTTCCCTTCTTGGTTGCACTCGTTGACGAAAATATTGTGTCCGACCGGCCCGGGAATAACCTCGAGCCGCACATGCCGCGCGTATTTGGCGGCGAACTCGGCGTTTTCTGTGGGCGGCGTCACTGTATCGCGCGCGCCGACGATGATGTACGTTGGCACCGCCAGATGCGCGAGGCCAGCCGCGTCCATGCCAAACGCCTGCACGACGCCCGGCGCCATCGCGAACACGGCCCTGATTCGCGGGTCATGTACGTGCAGTGCCGGACCGGCATCGAGTGGTAAGTTATTACGCAGATATGCTGGGACGGCGTGATTGTTGCGCCACCCGCGCTGAAACGCTAGGTACTTTTGCGCATTGACCATCGCGCCGCCGACCCACAGCGCAGTGAAACCCCCTTGCGAATGGCCGGCAACGCCGATCTTATTCGCAGCAATATACTTGCTCCAGTACCGATCGTGGAGTAGAAACGAGATGCTTAGCGCGATGTCCACCGGGCGTTGCCAAAGCTTGTTCGCCAGGTACGCGATCGTAGAGTCGTATGTATTCGCGCGATAGTGATACAGTCCGGCGACAATGTATCCGTGCGAGGCCAAGTATTCGGCAAACCATGCGTAGTAGAGCGGATTGCCGCCGCGGCCGTGTGAAAACATGACGAGCGCGCGTTTCGTACCTCCGGCCGCCATCGCGGCGTCAGTGTAGAGATGTACGTTGATAAAGAACGGCATCACCGACGCCCGCGCGGAATGCTCGCGAACGGCGGCAGGATAGAACACGGCCATCGCGAGGTGACGCCGGGTGCGAGCGTCGACGAATTCGACCTGTCGGATTCCTACGGGAAAAATGCCGTTGCGCTCGGGGCCGTTCGAGTGTGCGGCTCCCGCAAGAGCGAACAGCGCGAATGAGCACAGCACCGCCCTACACGCCGGGTTCTGGAGAGCGGTAAACGAGGAAAGCCGGCTCAGAGGAATACTGGCGATTTTAGTACTCGGTTGTAAGACGCCATCTTTGAAACCTACCTTTTCACGTCGCTTGAGTTGCGAACGCTTTCCAGACGCTCTGGAAGTTGCGCTACCTCACGCCGAAGGAGTTCGCCCAGGACCTGTCAACTGCGTCCAGACTTGCCGCTATTTCGGGAGAGGCCGTGGCGTAAAAACGGCGAGACTTCCGATGGAGCGAAGATGACATCGAAAAGCGCCGGCATCATCGGGGTATCGGATCACGGCGGTTGGGCGGTATTGGTGACAGTGGCGCGCGATGCGACGCTCCTTGACCGCCGCCGCGTCGAGCTTGTCGATGAAATGCTGCCGGGTCTTCCCCATCACCACGAAGGCCAGCTGCTGCCCATGGACGCAGCCGTGGCCTTAGTCGAGCGGGTCCGCGTTTCGGCGGAGAAACATGCGGTACTCGCGCTGGACGCCGTGGCGATGGCGGTACCAGACATCCTGGGCATCGCGCTTCGCTGTTGCCCGCAGCTTCCGCCCACGATTGCCGAACGAATCAAGGACTACCGTGCACGAAACGTTGCCGACTGGGTGATGTACCGCAAAGCTCTCGCTTCGGCCGCTGAGACGCGCGGTTGGCCCATTCATTGGTACGACCCGAAGAACGTGCTAGCTTCCGCGAGCCAGGCATTGCACGTCGAGAACTTCGACGCGCATTTTCTACAAATGCGGAGGGCAGTTGGACCGCCATGGAACAAGGATCACAAACTCGCAATGGCGGCGGCCATTGAAACGGCGGCGGCCTTTCGAATGGTGAGCCCTTGATCTAACTCAAAGTTTTTTTGAGCCGAGCTTACGGCTTCGGGTGCTGACGAAGGCCGATGGGTGTTCCATCTGGATCCCTGACGATCGCGACCAGCAATCCATTGGCGACGTCCGTGACGTCCTGCACCTTCTCGGCTCCGGCGGCTACGAGGGCTGCGAGTGCCGTTGCGATGTCGCTAACGTCCACGTACACGAGCGCGCCTGACACGCCCCGCTGCGAGGCCGGCGGCAGGAGCCCGATTTCCATATCCCCGGCTTTGAAACCGATGTAGTAGTCGCTCTCCGCGTACGGCTGCGCGCCGATCAAGGTGGCGAAGAAGGTCTTTGCCTTCGGTACATCCGTGACGGAGTAGACGATGAGACGAACGGTGTTCAATTTGTGCTCCTTCTTCAGCTGAAGGCGCCGGCTGCGTCCGCAAAATTCCCGTCGCGGCAACCGAACCTCTTTCTTTGTACCAAACGGATTCGCACCCCATGCACCAGGAATATGGTGAGCATGTTCGTGTGGGCGGCGCTGGAGTTCATCGTGTTGGCCGCGCTAGCGATCGCCCGCACAAAACTCTGGACCTACGGAGCGGACACCGGAACGTTCGCGCAGATCGTTGGTAACGCGTTTGACGGCATGCGTAACGGTGTTGAAGCGGGGTCACACTTTCGCTATCATTGGTCGCCGTCGCTCGCGTTGCTGTGGCCTCTGGTCGCGCTTACCCACAGCGCGTTGCCGCTCCAGCTTCTGCAAGCGGCCGCAACGGCAAGTTGTGCGCCGCTGGTTGCGGCGCTTGCCCGTCGCTACGTGGACGAGAAGCTCGCAAAGGCTTTGGGCTACATCACCTTGCTCTATCCGCCGCTTCTGGCGCTTGGATTTGACGAATTTCACGAACTTGGACTCTACGTTCCCTTAGTGCTTTCGCTTTTCGTGACCGCAGACAGATCACGCTGGCTGCTTTTCGCCATTATCGCCGCTGCCATCATCGGATTGCGCGAGGACGCCGCGCTAACGCTCGTGCCCTTCGGCGCGGCGATGATCTGCATCGCCGCACGTCGCAACGCGTCGGGCTCCGGATTACTCGACGGGTACGTGAGGCGGCCGCGCAGCTTGGCTATCGCCGGTGCCGGCATTATGGCGGGGTCGATTGCAGCCCTCGCGCTCTACTACGGAGTGATCGCGCCGCGATATGGCGGCTGGATGCCAAGCCATTTTTACGTCTATGCATTCGCGAACGGACCCGTAGCGCTGCTGTTTGCGCCTTTCCTTTACCCTCGCGAGTTTACAGCCGCTATTTTTACCGTCGGCCGCTTTACGTATGTTCTTGAAGCGCTCGTTCCGTTGGCGTTCTTGCCGCTCATGTCGCCGTGGGCTCTCCTGGCGCTGCCAGGTGCAGTAGTCGTTCTGCTTGCGAACTCAGGCTACGTCTGGCGCATGGGCGATCACTACGCGGCGTTATGGATCCCGTGGCTGCTCGTCGCAAGCGTGATGGGAATTGCGCGCCTCTGCCGGCGCCGCGCACCCGCTGTCGCCCCGCGGTGGGCCGTCGTTGCCGGCATACTGTGCGTCGTCTTTTTGATCGCGTTCGATCCGTTGCACCCGTTACACTATTTGCATGCATACTATTACGATTTGAAGGACGCGCAGCGCGCGATGGCGTGCGTGCCCGCCGATGCTTCGCTTGCTACCTACGACGAATGGTTCTCCGCGCAGGCGGCGCGGCGCCCGCACGCCACGATCGATCGCATCGGCGGCGTGCAATACTTGGTGTACGCCTCCGATTTTCCAAGCGCCGGATTTCAGCAGAAATTGCGGCCCTTGCTGGAGACCGCGATCGCGCGAGGCCGGTACCGGCCGGTGTGTCGCTACGGCGCAGTCACTGCGTACGAGGCGGTCGGCGCGGCGGGCGCAAAAGAGGTCCTTGGAAGATAGGGCCAAGCGGAGAAAAGAAATGGCACGAATCGAAGGTATCGATCCCGAGCAAGCTTCGCTGCCGATGCGGTTGGTGTTCAAGATCGTCCGCAAAACGGTGGGCCGCGATCTAACGCCTCTCAAAATTAGTGCGCGCGTACCGCGCGTCTTTTGGTTTCATGCACTTGCCAACTGGTTGCTTTTTCAGAAGCCAAGCGTCCCACAGCGGCAGTGCATGATGGTTACTCTGCGGACGGCGGCGCGCGTTGGCTGTCCGTTTTGAATTGACGCCAATTCTGCAGGTGGCAGAATGTATGGGCTCAACGACGCTGAGCTAGCGGCAATTACATCGGGTGAGTTTGACGGCTTTACACCCGCGGAATCGGCATTGCTGCGTATGGCGGATGCACTGGCCGAAACGCCCGCAAACGTCAGCGACGAACTCTACTCCGAGTTGCGTCGGCATTTCTCGGAAGACCAACTAATCGAGGTGGCGGCCATTGCCGGGTTCGAGAACTTGCGGGCTCGTTCCAACCGGGTCTTCGACGTCGGCAGCGACGAGCTGTGTTCGTTGGTGGAACATCGCAAGCTCCCCTCGCGAACGTAAGCCGGCTCCTAAGGCGCTTTGCGCGTCATACTAAATAACTCAGACATCCAATTCGACTGAGCGATGTCCACCGCGTACACCGACTGATCGTTCACCAAGAACATCGTTTGACCCACGATGACGGGCGGTGTCGTGGAGAAAGGCTTCTCGAATGGCCTTGCCGCAAGCAACGCTCCGGTGCGCGCATTGACATCGTAGAGAACGCCCGCCGTGTCGCCGGCGTAAAGATGGGTACCGGCAACGAGCGGGCTCATCTTGACGGGACCCGAAGTATGCAATTCCCAGCGCACGCGTCCGGTGCCATAGTCGAGCGCGACGATTTTATCGCTGAAGGGTTCCGGCTGAAAATAGATGCCGTTTGCATAAGTTCCCGCGATTGTTCCTTCGGCCGATGAGACGTACGTCCACGCCCCACTGTTTGGGGCACGATAGACCCATAATGGCCGGCCGTTTTTCGGGTTAAGGGCCGCGACGATCGTGCGCGCGACGTACGGCACGCGCTCCAGCTGGATGCCCGGCGCAAATATTTTGCCGGCGGCGTACGACGGAGCGCCGTCGCAGTCGCCGTAGGGCGCTCGCCACAGAACCTTGCCGACGCGCGGATCGAGCGACAACGTCCAGTCTTGCACGTCGGATGCGCATTGCGCGACGATGACTGCGTGTTGTGCAACGGTGGCCGAAGCCATGGTGGAAGCGCCGCCGATGTATCGCTTCCAGAGTTCTTTGCCGGTAACGGCATCGAGCGCATACGCGTGCCAATCGCCGTTGGCAAAAACCAGCCGCCCTCGATCGTAAACCGGTGAGGGCATGTCTTCTCCGAGCGTGGGAAACCGCCAACGAACCCGGCCATTTGCCAGATTCAGAGCAACGACCTCATCGCCGCCCGGAACGCCGAGGATATCCTTGCCATGGTAGAGCCAGTGTTCAATGGTAAACCGGCTGAAGGTCCGCTCGCTGTTGGTCCCGGTGCCCACATAAACGTAGCCCCCGGCGACGACGGGCGTCGACATCACAATGTTGCGCAAGCCCCCCGTCCGCCAGATTGATTTTCCCGTGCGCGCATCTAGTGCGAGAACTTGCGGGGCAAATGTGCCGACGATGACGGTGTTGCCCACGACCGCTAAACCACCGTTGATCTTCGCCTTCGTGTCGAAAGCCCACTGATGATGAAAACTCGCACGGCGCAGCACTGCGTTGTGGTCGGGCGCGTATTGGTACATCGGCCACGCAGCCGACGAAGAAATCGGCCGTTGCATTGTCGTGCGTAACGTAGGAGGTGAGCTGCAGGCTACCAGCACGCTTATGGAAGCGCAAAGGAAGACCGTAGACGTAACTGCAGCTCGGCTTCTCGTCGCCACTTCTGCGTAATCGCGCTCTCCCGATCGCGTTCCTTGAGCCGTCACTGCCAGCATCCGTAGGTCTTTTGGCAAAGCGCTGCCTCTAGGTTTGCGTCGCAGGGTCGTGTGCGACTTTGGGTATGAGTCCCGAGCGATACCACAACAGAAAGGCACGGCAACGTTATGGGAATCAAAGACGAACTCAACAAAGGCGTAAAAAACGTTCAGGACACGGTAAAAGAGGCGGGCCATCGCGGCGAGGCGCAAGCGGAGCAGACGAAGCGGGATGTTGCCGGGGACGAGATGACGACGTCCGAGAAGGCCGGCTCCGCTGCCAATCAGGCGAAGAACACCGTCGAGGCCGAATTCGACAAAGCAAAACGCGACGTGCGTAACAAGACCTAACGCGATCGCCCCCGCGATTAGCGGGGAGAATTAATTCTTTAGTTGACAAGCCGGACGTACCGGTGTATGGTCTATTAAAGAATTAATACCAGGACGCGGAGGTACCGGTGGCGCGCAAAAAGTCCCCCACCTTAACGGAAGCCGAATTGCGGCTTATGGAGGTCCTGTGGCAGAAGGGCCGCGCCACGGTGGCAGAGGTCACGGAATCGCTTCCGCCGCCGCCTCTGGCCTACAGCAGCGTGCTGACGACGATGCGTATCCTCGAAAAAAAGGGATACCTCGCCCACCGCAGCGACGGTCGCGCCTACATCTATCATCCGGTTGTCCGGCGGGACGATGCCGCCAACAATGCCGTCGGATTACTCGTCCAGCGGTTTTTTGGAAACAAATCGAGCGCCCTCGCGCTACGGTTGGTGGAAGATCAGCGGCCCAGCGATGAAGAGCTGCGTCGCCTGAAGCAACTCATCGAGCGGTACGAGGAGCAGCCATAACGTGCAGGCGTTCATCTCAGCCATTGAACCGGCATCCCGAGTTGCGGTCGCCATCCTGTTCGACACTCTCTGGGAGGCTGCGGTCGTCGCATGCTTGGTGTGGCTGATCTTGCGGGCGATACCGCAGTTGAATGCCACGACGCGCTACAGCGCGTGGTCCGTCGGGTTGATCGCGGGCATGCTGTTGCCCCTTGCGACGGCGATCCCGCAAGTCAGCGTGCTGCAACCCGCAACGCCGCAAACGGCGACGCAGTTGACCAGCACCACCCATCATCCGGCGAGCGTCGCGGCGCCGCCAAGCGCCGTAACGCAGCCGCGAACGAACGACGGTTCCCCCATGCGCTTGCCCGAGCGTTTGCGCGTGCGCATTCCGCATTCGGTGGGGCTCGGATTTTTTGCAGCATGGGCCCTCATTGCGCTGCTGCTCTTACTGCGATTGGGATGGAACCTGTTCCGGCTTGAGCGCTTGAAGCGCGATGCATTGCCGCTCGATGTCGACTATCGCGATAGCCTTGCGCGCTGGAGATCCGCACAGCCGGGCGGCCGCGATATCCGCTTGTGCGTCTGCGACGACGTCGAAGTGCCGGTGGCCGTGGGATTGTTCGATTCGATGATCTTAGTGCCGCGCAACCTGATTGACACGCTTGCGTCTGAAGAGATCGATCAGATCGTGCTGCACGAGCTCGGCCACTTGCGTCGCGCCGACGATTGGACGAACGGCCTGCAGCGGGTCGTGCAGGCCTTGCTGTTCTTCAATCCGGCGATCCAATTCATTTGCGCTCAACTGGATCTGGAACGCGAAGTGGCCTGTGACGACTGGGTCGTCGACCAAACGCACAGCGTGCGCCCCTATGCGAGTTGTCTCACGAAGATGGCTGAAATGACGGCGTGGCCGCACCATCCGCTGCAGGCGCCCGGCGTCTTTGTCACGCGCCGCGGTCTTTCACTGCGGATCGAGCGCTTATTGCGAAGCGGCCGCAGCATCGGCACCGACATCGCGCTGGCGCCGGCCGGCGCAGTTGCCGCTGTCCTCATCGCCGCCTTCTTCTTGCTCCAGACTATCGCACCGTCGTTCGCGTTTACGCAAGCGCAGCAGCCAACGCAGATCGCAGTCACTGCCCCGATCGCGCCACAGGCGGTGCACGCAGCGGCGCCCGTCAACCGATCCGTGGCCCCAAAGACGATCGTGCACGATAGAGTGATCACTCGCTATCGCGACGTGTTTGTGCCGGCGGTTCACGTTCACCAAGCGGCACGCACGGTTCGCACCCCGTCCATACAAGTCGATCTGCCGGCGAGCCACTTTCGAGTTCCAATCAACGAGCCGACAGCATCGGCCCAAGCAGCCATTGTATCGGCTCGCGCAGCCGCGGCATCCGCCCGGGCATTTGCCGCCCCCGCGATTGCTCGCGCGTTAGCCGTGACTTCAGGCTTGAACGGTCCAGGAAATTGCATCGGATGCGGCTTTCGCGGACAGAACCTGAGCGGGAGAAGCTTTCGTGGCCAGAACCTGACGGGAACCGCATTTGCCGGCGCAATTTTGCGGAACGTCGACTTCTCGAATGCGGTGCTCAACGGAGTCGACTTTTCACACGCCGATCTTCGGGGCGCTTCATTCACGCACGCCGAGATGAACGGCTGCAATCTCTCGCATGCGATGCTCTCCGGCGCTACGTTCGATGGTGCGCAGATGCACGGATGCGATTTTGACCCACGAAGCTTATCGTCGACTCAGGCGCGTTCCGTGCTGTTTGCTTGCGGAAGCGGCTGCGACTTTTCCGGTGTCAACCTGAGCGGGCAGGATCTGCACGCCGTCAAGCTTACGGGCGTGGATTTGAGCCGCTCCGACCTGCGCTCCACCGATTTCTCCGGTAGCGCCTTGAGCGGCGTCGATTTTGACCACGCGCGCATGGATGGCGCCCGCTTCAACGGCGCATCGTTGATTGGATGCTCGTTTGTCGGCGTCAACGTGCGCAACGTCGATTTTACCGGCGCTAAGATGAGCGGCGATACGCTCAACGACGACACGATCATGCGTTAACCGCTAACAAACCAACACGAACTTCGCCGTTTTTTAGAAGCCCGTGACGCACGGGTCTGGTTTCTTGCATCCTTTTAAAAGGAGGACGTCATGTTCAAAGCGCTGTTTCTCGCCCTCTATCTCGCGATAAACGGTCACGCGCCACTGCAGTGCGCCGGCTGTTCGATGGCCGGAATTGATCTGCATGGACAGGATCTGCGCGGAGCCCAATGGGCGGGCAGCGATCTGCACGGCGCGAACCTCAGCGGCGCCGACTTGGCGGGAGCGCAACTTGCCGGCATAAATCTTGCCGCGGCGGATCTCCGCAACGCGACGCTCACCGGAGCGAGCATCGCAGGGGCGAACCTACGATCGGCACGGCTCGACGGCGCGCGTTTGAACAACGCAAACCTCGCGGGCGTCGACCTCTCGGCGGCGAGCTTGACCGGCGCTACGTTGCGCAGCGCAAATCTGGCGGCCGACCACTTCATCAACAGCAGTCTGCGAAACGCCGACTTGACCGATGCGGCGCTTTGCTTTCGCGAACGCACGGGGCGGATCGATTGCAGCGACCTCCGCGGGGCCGATTTGCGCGATGCGCGATTAAACGGCGTACGCATCTGCGAGAGCGGCGGCGGCCGCAGCTGTTCAGCGGTCGATCGCGCGACGTTGACGCAGTATGCACACGCCGACCTGCGCGGCGCACTCGGTATCTAGCCATGTTGCTCGCCACCATCGCGGCAGCGCTTGTCCTCAACGTTCCCGCCGTTCACGACGGGCCGCCTATTGACGGCTCCTTAGCGCACGACCAGTGGAAGAGCGCGGCGACTGCTTCGCTCAAGTGGGACTTGCAAGGCCACAAACTCGCGCCCGACTCGACGACCGCCTACATCCTCTCGGACGGAGCTTTCTTGTATGTCGCCTTCGATGCCAAACAGCGCGGCTCAATCGTAGCGACACAGCGCACCAACGACGTCGGACAGGGCTCGGATGACGACGTGACGGTGTCGCTCTGGCCGGGCGGGATCAACGGCTTCCTCTACCAGTTCACATCGAATCCGATCGGGACGCACTATCAGTCGTCGACGGAAAACAGCGGCTACCGGCCGCAATGGTCGTCCGCGGGACGCGTATCCGAGGGCGGCTACGTGGTAACCATGAAGATTCCGCTCAGCGCCATCCACGGTGCGTCGGCAAAGAACTGGCTCATTCAGTTCTCACGCCGAGTGGAAGCGACCGGCGACGTCGATGTCTGGGGATACGATCCCACGCAAACCGATCCGGCCACGGCGGTCTATGCCGGCACGATGACCGGCTTGCAGACGATTGCCGTCCGTCCACGACCGCGCATCGAGATGTACGGGTTGGGCAGTATCGCCGGACGCTCCGCAGGCGGCCCGACGTCGCGCCTGGGCGCCGATCTCTCGATTCCCTACACGCCGACGTCCTCGTTCTATGCCACGCTGCATCCCGATTATTCGAACGTCGAACTCGATCAGCAGTCGATCTCGCCGACGGCGTTCCGCCGGTACTATCAGGAAGTACGGCCGTTCTTCACGCAGGGCAACGCCGCGTATAACAACTTCGATTGCGATCTCTGCAACGGCATTCAGACGCTGTATACGCCGGCGATTCCGACGCCGCGCGATGGGTACGCCGTCGAAGGCGTTCAGGGACCCTTCACCTACGGCGCGTTCGATGCGGTAGGGGCGGACAGAAACGATTCGGCGCAAGCCGTTACGTGGAAGCCGGGAAACCACACGATCTACGTTTCGCTGCAGCGCGTTTCGGTGCACATGCCGGGGTTCTACGACGATTCCACCGAGGCCGGCGTCTCATATTTCGATCACAAGCACGTTTTCGGATACTTCAACTACGGCTCCGAAAAGGGCACGAACGTCGGCGATGGCGCGCGAGCGCAGCTCTATGACTCGGGCGCCGGCTGGCAGTCTCCGACCACGACCTTTGCGATGACGTACCGCAAGATTGGCGACTATTTCAATCCCACCGACGGCTACGTCTGGCATCCCGGCATCGCGGGATGGGGCGCCTTTTTTTCACACGCCTGGCTGTATCCCGTGGGAGCGCCGCTGCGCAGCATCACGTTGACGAGCATCGTGGACCGGTATCACGATCACAGCGGCGCGCTCAACCAAACCGACAACGGCATAGGACTCGACGTGCTGACGCGGGGCTTGATCGATATCAACGTCGGCACGGGTTCAAACTATCTGCGCTTGAGCGATGGGTCGTTCACACCGGTTACGCAAAACGCGTACTCGATCACCCTCGGAAGCGGCGCTGCCAACAGCAGCGTCAACAACGGCGCCCAGCACGGACAGAGCGCAACGCCCACGACGCTGGCCTATGCGACCGGCAGGTTTGGCGCCGGCCGACTGAACGCGTGGTCTTTCACGTCGACGCAGCGTCTGTTGCGGCGCGGGCTCATCTCATTTGAACTCGATGAAAACAATCAACGCTTGGACAATGGAACGGTGTATCGGCAATGGTTCGAACGAATTTCTTATGCCTATCAGATGAGCAGGGATGCGTCGTTTGCGTTCGGGGTGCGCCGGATTATCGGGACGCCGCCCGTCTTGACTGGACCGCCGGAATTCCAGCACGGCTGGAACATCTCGGCTGCCTACCATCGAACCTTCGGGGGCACGAACGAGATCTACGCGGTTTACGGTGACGCCAGCGCCTTTTCCACGGTGCCGCAGTTCATTATCAAGTGGATCCACTATGTCGGGGCGGGCAAGGGGACGTAACGCGTGAGCGCGATTGTGCGTTGTTGACGGAAGGGGGCCGTGCCGCCGCGAAGTGGCGGTGTCCCTACCTTCGATCAGTGAGGAAGACGTCGTGATTCGACTCCGGGTGCGTGCTATAACCGCGGCGCTGGCCGCCTTGCTGCTGGTACCGGCGCTCTCTGCGGCAGCTCCGGAAGCGTCCGCCAACTTGGACCTGGTCGAGAGTTACCGTCTGCTCACGACGACGTTCTTTACGCCGGTAGATTCGCAACGCTTGCTTGAGGGTGCACGAGGCCAATTGAGCGACGTTGCTCGCGCCCAGGGCGTCACCCTGAATCTGCCGCCGGTGCAGGCGTCGGATCCAGTCAGCGATCTTTCGCAGCTGCGCGACGAGATCGATCGGGCCCAAAAAGCGACGCACGTCTCTATGACGCGCTTGACCTACGCCGCGATCGACGGCATGGCAAAGGCAGTCGGCGACAAGTACACCACCTTCTTTACGCCCGAAGAGCTGCGCCGCTTCAATCAGTCCTTGGATCCCAGTAAGATTTCGGGAATCGGGGTGTTGATTCAGCCGGATGAGGTTTCCAAGTACATTCGCGCCTACTACGTGGTTCCGGGAACGCCGGCAGACGGCGCAGGCATCCAATCGGGCGATACCTTCACTGCAGTCGATGGCGTATCGACGCACGGATTTACAGTGGACCAGGCGACGAAAGCCTTGCGCGGCGCTCCTGGGACGCCGGTGCGCATCACGGTGCAACGCAACGCGGCGCCGTTTACCGTTTCCATCGTCCGCGCTGCCGTGCAGCCGCCGACCGTCATCTACAAGATGCTGCCGCAGCGGGTGGGCTACATCTACGTGCTGGCATTCGGACGGGAGACGCCCGATCAGTTCAGCACGGCGTTAGACCGTCTCGAACGCTCGGGCGCGCGCGCCTACGTCATGGATTTGCGCAACGACGGCGGCGGCTACGTGGAGTCGGCGATCGACATCAGCTGCAAATTCGTCGGGAATGAACCGCTCTTCACGCTGCGCGCGCGAGGCACGCCGGAGGAAACAATCCCGGGTCCTTGCTCGTCGAGCATTAACAAGCCGGTCACGATCTTGGTGAACCGCTACACCGCTTCGGCTTCGGAGATTACGGCCGGCGCGCTGCAAGACAATGGCGTTGCCGTGCTCGTCGGCGAGAAGACTTTCGGCAAAGGCGTCATGCAGACGCTGAACCCATTGCCCGACGGCGCGGCGATCAAGATCACGACGGCGCACTATCTGACGCCGAAGAACCGCGACATCAACCTGAAAGGCATCGAGCCGGACTACGCCGTGACGGAAAACAAGGATGCACGATTCGGCGATGTCGACCACGACGCGCAGCTGCAAGCCGCTTTAGCGATTTTAGCGAAGAAGGTCGCCCGCGCGAGTCCGTAACAGGCGTATTTAAAGGCGTCCGGGAATCGGCGCACCCTCGGGGAACACTTGGTGTGGTAACTACGTTGATGTGCGCCGCAAATGGGGGACCCACAGGAAATCGCGGGGGGCTTCGACGTTGCTCAGGGTGACAAGGTAGGGGCGAAGTCCTGAGCGCCCGAAGGCGTTTGAACGGGCGATTAGCTCAGCTGGGAGAGCGCCTCCCTTACAAGGAGGAAGTCGGCGGTTCGAGCCCGTCATCGCCCATTTTTTGATACGATGGCTCTATCATGATTGAAACGGCGGCGTACCGCTACCTGCGCTTCGAACGCGAAGGCGCAATAGCGCTGATTACGCTCAACCGCCCTGAAAAGCGCAATGCCCTCTCCCTCGAGCTGATGCGCGAGCTGATTTCGGCTCTCGAAAACGTGGCAAGCGATCGCGCCGTGCGCGCCGCGATCTTGCGTGCCGAGGGCGAGGTCTTCAGCGCCGGCCACGATTTGCGAGAACTGAGCTGCAGCAACGCCGAAGCGCATCGCGAGATCTTCGATGTGTGCGTTGCGCTGATGCAGAAGATCCAAGCCATTCCGCAACCGGTAATCGCAGAAGTCGCGGGCATCGCCACGGCCGCCGGCTGCCAATTGGTAGCGACGTGCGATTTGGCAATCGCGTCATCGGAGGCGACCTTCGCCACGCCGGGCGTTCGCATCGGCCTGTTTTGTACGACGCCGATGGTTGCCCTGACGCGCGCCATCGGGCGCAAAGCGGCAATGGAGATGCTCTTGACCGGCGATCCGATCGATGCGGACAAGGCCGCGGCTTTGGGCCTGGTCAATCATGTTGTGCGCCCCGAAGACTTGGGGTCGCGCACGCGCGCGCTGGCGGCAAAGATCGCGGCCTCGAGCCGGCAGATCGTCGCGCTCGGGAAGGCGGCGTTCTATCGCCAAGCCGATTTGCCCGTCGATGAAGCCTATGCCTATGCCCAAAAGGTTATGACGAAAAATGCGTCGGCGCCGGACGCGCAGGAAGGCATGGCGGCATTTTTGGAACGTCGAGAACCGCGTTGGACAGGGGACCACTAGCGAACGGCTAATCGTCCCGATTCGTCGCCCACACCCGGTATGCGGGTGACCGCATACGCGACGACGCTGGAAGGCCCGCATTAAGAGCGGGCCTTCCTGTTTATGAATCGAAGTGCTCGCCGCGTGAGCCGAATGGACGCTCGGACGCGTTTTGCCGCACTTGTCCTTTTAATTGCGCTCTTCGCTTCCATCGTCGTCGCGGTGGAGCGCTTTCGCATCGAAAGCGCGACGCGGCGCGTCGAGTTGGCGATGGACTATAACGATTTCCTGAGCCTGGCGCATTCCTACAACTACAACCCGAACGCGTTTTTGCTGCAGCTGCGCCGGGCAGGGCTGACGTCGCTGGCGTTGACGGAAGAGCTGGGCGCGAATCTGACCGGATCGAACAGCAGCGACGCCTATGCCATTTCGGGCGCGGCGCTGATCGATACGGCGCGCCTCTCAGCGATCGCCGATCCGACGCTTGCAGCGCTGGTGCGGGAGGACCGCGTGCATCCGAACGCCGTGTATGTGCTTGCCTTCAATCAACCGACATTTCGCCGTTATCTGCAGCAGTTGCCGCTGCACTTCGAGTCTTCGGGCATCAAAGTGCTGCACGCGAGCGCCCCGTACGTGATCGCAGTGCGGACGCAAGACGACTACTTCAATACGACCGCATTAGGCATTCCGGCTTCGCAGGTGATGCTGGCCAGACGCATGGGATTCTTCGTCATACCACGATTTCAAAACGACGAGCGGCTGCAAGACGGCCAGATCGCCGCAATGTTCGACGATCTGCGCGCCGGCAAGTGGATCTCGACGGTCGTGTTCTTCGGCTTGCGCAATCAAGTGCTTGGATTTCCGGACCATCTCGCCGACACCGCAGCAGTATTTGCCACGCGAAAATCGATGAACTACGGCGAGATCGAGACGTACGATCCCAGCCAAGTGCAGAAGGGAAATGTCGAGCTCGCTCGTCTGATCCCGGGGCGAACCGTCCGCGTGCAAGCGATCACGAAGGTCGAACTGGACAAACTGACGCTTCCGCAGATCGTGGCGCGCTACGAGCTCGGCGTGCGTGAGCGCAACGTGCGCGTGGTCTACTTGCGGCCCTTCGGCCACGAATACAACAAGCTGTCAATCGAAAAGACGAACGTCGAAATGGTGCGCGAAATCGCGGACAGCCTGCGCGCTCGGGGCTTCACGCTGGGCCGCGCCAGCCCAATCCCGCTCTATCGCGGCAACAATCGGGTGCTGGTCGGACTTGCGGCGCTTGCAACGCCGTCCATCTTCGTGCTGCTGCTGGGCTGGTATGGTTGGTTCCGCCGCAGTTGGGCGATCGCCGCGTACGCACTCACGATCGCGCTTTACGGCGCCGGATGGGCGTCGCATCACGATTTGCTCGCACGCTCCATCATCGCGCTGGTCGGCGCACTGCTCTTTTGTGCGGCGGCGTTTTCGGTGCTCAGCGGCGCGTTTCTCACGTCGCCGGAGCTTTCGGCCACCCGGCAAATCGGCCGAAGCATGCTTTGGACGCTCGCCGGCACCGGCGTCGCACTCCTTGGGGCACTAGTCGTCGTCGGAGTGATGAGTTCTCCGCTCGTGATGGAGGAAGTCGAGCCATTCCGCGGCGTCAAGTTGTTGTTGGCGCTTCCGCCGCTGATCGCGCTTGGGCTCTACTTGTTCACCGATCGCTTCGATTCGGGCGTGAAGGATGCCCAGAGCGCCTTTGCCGCCCCGATCCGCATCTACCAATTGATCATTGCGGCCGTCGTCATCGGCGTGGGAGTCCTCGTGCTGGTCCGCAGCGGAAACCAGAGCGATATCTCGCCGTCAGGAACCGAGCTGGCATTGCGCAGTCACCTAACGGCGTTGCTGAGCGTGCGCCCGCGATTCAAGGAATTTTTGATCGGTTTTCCGGCGATGATGCTGCTGCCTGCGCTGTTCTTTTACCATCGCCGCGCGATCGGCATCCTGCTCGCGCTGGCGATCGGCATCGGCCTTGGCGACGTCGTCGATACGTTTTCGCACTTGCATACCGCACTATCGGTTTCCGTGCTCCGCGTCGTCAACGGGTTGGTTCTAGGAATCATCATCGGCGCAATCGTGATTGCCGTTTATCGAACCGTTGCGCAGCGAATCCGACATCCTGCCTTAGCAATTCCGATCGGCGAAGAAGCCGAACTCGTCGAAGTTTAGGATCGGAAGGCGCTTTCCTCATTGCGTCTGCTCTTGAGCGGATATTACGGCTTTGAAAACATCGGCGACGAAGCGCTCCTGGAGGTCGTGCTGGATCGATTACGCGCGCAATATTCCGGCGCGGACATCGAAGTGCTTTCCGCAAATCCGCAGGCTACCGCTCGACGGCACGGCGTCGAAGTTGCGCAGCGCTGGGACGCGAAGGCGGTACGGCGCGCTATCGATCGCACAGACGTCGTCTTGAGCGGCGGCGGAGGCCTCTTGCAAAACTCGACAAGCCTGCGCAGCTTGCTGTACTACGCCGGAATTTTGCGTGCCGGCGTTCGCGCAAAGAAGCGAACGATGATCTTTGCGCAGTCGATCGGCCCACTGGACGTGTTCGGCAAGGCCGTCGTTCGCGAGTGTTGCAAGCACGTCGATGCGGCAACCGTCCGCGACGCGCGCTCCCAGTCGCTGCTGCGCTCGTTGCTGCCCGGGCTGCGCGTCGAACGGTGCGCCGATCCGGTCTTTCTCTACAATCCTCCCGCAGAAACGGGGGCCAACAGCGTGCTGGGTACGCAAGGCGGCGAGTTGGTGATCGTCAGCGTTCGCAAGGCGCCGGGAATCGGCGAACGTACGGCCGCGATCGCTCGGGCGGTAGACCGCCTAGCACAAGCGCACGGCGCCCGCGTCGCCTTTTTGCCGTTCGGCGGACCGCCCGACGCCGAGATCTCCGCCAAAGTCATCCGCGCCAGTACGTGCGCGCCGGTCTTGCTGCCGGAATGTTCGCCGGGAGATGCGGCATCCATCATCGCTCGCGCCAAAGCCGTGATCGGCATGCGGCTGCACGCGCTGATCTTTGCAGCGCGGTATCGTGTCCCGTTTCTGGCGATTCCGTACGATCCCAAAGTTTCGGCACTCTGCGAAGATCTGGAGTATCCGCTGCCGCCGCTGCTCGCGCTCCGTGAGCCCACCCCGACCGGAGCCGCAATCGATACGGCAATCGATCGATTCTGGACGGAACGCTCGTCGCTGGCGCAGGCGCTGGCTGCATCGCAGCCGCGCCTTTCGGCACTGGCGCAACGTAACTTCGAGGTTCTCGACGAAGTGATGCGCGACCGATGAGCGACGCAACGATCGAACGAGACTACCGCGACACGCTGAACTTGCCGAAGACCAGCTTCTCGATGCGGGCCGATCTGGCTCGCCGTGAGCCGGAGCGCGTCGCGTGGTGGCAGCAGCATGGCACATACGAGCGCCGTCTAGAGCGGAACAAAAATAACCCGCCTTGGATCTTGCATGACGGTCCGCCCTATGCCAACGGCGAGCTGCACATGGGCACCTTTTTCAACATGGTCCTCAAGGACGTGTTCGTCAAGATCGCGTTGCTCGACGGAAAATGGGCGCAGTTCATCCCGGGTTGGGACATGCACGGATTGCCGATCGAGTTGGAAACACTGCGTCACTTAAAGATCACGGACTTTCGCTCCGTCGATCCGTTGGCGTTGCGCGCCGCATGCAAAGAGCGCGCCGTCTACTGGATGGAACGCCAGCGCGAAACGCGTATGCGCATGGGTTGCTTCGGCCAGTGGGAGCACCCTTACCGAACGATCGACCCGCACTTTGAAGCCACGATCGTCGACGCCATCGCGGACCTGGTCCAAGCCGAGCAGATGTACAAAGGCTTGCGGTCCACGCTCTGGTGCATCCATGACGAAACGGCACTCGCCGAAGCCGAGATCGAGTACCGCGAACGGGTCTCGCCATCGATCGTGGTCCGTTTTGCCGCGGCGGGCGACGAGCGCGCAGCGCTGCTTGAGGCGTTCTCCGTTGCTCCCGGTGATGCGCCCAGTCGCGTTTCTGTGTTGATCTGGACGACGACGCCGTGGACCCTTCCGGCCAACGCCGGGATCGCGCTCCGTCCGGATGCGGAGTATGGGCTCTATCGCCTCGGCGAAGAAGCGGCGATCGTCGCGGTGGAACGTGCGGCTTCCGTGTTGGGCGATCGATTTTCCGGCGCGCACGAACTCGGTAGAGCGCGGGGAGAACGACTCGGTGGTTTGCACGTTCGCCATCCCTTCATGGATCGCGACTCGACGATCGTGCTGGCAGATTACGTCGACATGGAAACGGGAACGGGCGCGGTGCATACCGCTCCCGGACACGGCGCGGACGATTTCGAAACGGGTATGCGTTTCAATCTTCCGGTGTTAAACCCGGTGGACGATCGGGGCGTCTTTACCGCTGAAGCGGGGCCGTACGGCGGCTTGCATATCTGGAAAGCTAATCCGTTGATCGTTGCCGATCTTCGGGAGAGCGGTGCGCTTTGGGACGCCGCGGAAATTACGCATAGCTATCCGCATTGCTGGCGTTGTCACCATCCCGTGATCTTCCGCGCGACCGCGCAATGGTTCATCGCTATGGATCAAAACCGGCTGCGCCGCCGGGCGATCGACAACGTGCGAGGTGTGGTGTTCACGCCGGAATGGGGTCAGGCGCGCATCGAGCAGATGCTCGAAAACCATCCGGAGTGGTGCGTATCTCGGCAACGTACCTGGGGAACGCCGATTCCCGCGCTGTTGTGCCGCACGTGCGGCGACGCCGTTCTTGACGCGCAAGTCGCGCGCATCGCGGCTCGGCGATTTGCGAAGCAGGGCGCGGACTGTTGGTGGCGCGATCCGGTCGAAGCGTTCCTGCCGCCGCATTACCGTTGTCCGAACTGCAACGCCGCCGCCTTCGACAAAGAGATGAACATCGTCGATATTTGGTTCGAATCCGGTGTCACACATTTGGCGGTGCTCGGAAAGCATGGCATCCCTTGGCCTTCCGATGTGGTGCTCGAAGGCGGCGATCAGTATCGCGGCTGGTTTCGCAGCTCCGTTCTGACGGCAACCGCGATCAAGCACGCCGCCCCGTACAAGCACGTCGTTAAGAACGGCTGGGTGAACGACGAGCATGGCCGTCCCATGAGCAAGTCGCTCGGCACCGGCATCGATGCGAAAGAGGCGATGGACCGGTGGGGCGCCGACGTGCTGCGGCTGTGGGCGGCATCGGTCGAATTCGTGGATGACGTTCGCTTCGGACCGTCCGTCGTCGATCAAGTAAGCCGCGTCTACCGCAACATTCGCAACCGCCTGCGTTTCATGTTGAGCAACTTGGACGATCTGTCGCCCAAAGACATCGTTCCAAGGGAGCGCATGCACCTGTTCGATCAGCTCGCGGTGCAAGTCGCGGAGGCCTGGCTGGCGCGCGTGCAGCGGCTCTACAAAAATTTTCGCCTGCACGATGCCTATCTTGAAATCGTGCGTTTCGAAGGCGAAGATCTCTCCAGCTTTTATCTTGACGCGCTCAAAGATCGCCTGTATTCCAGCGCAGCGGACTCCGTACACCGGCGTAGCGCGCAGAGCGCAATCCTGCGGATCCTGGAGCAGTTTTTGGTTGCGCTGGCCCCGGTGCTGTCCTTCACGGCCGAGGAAGCGTGGCAATCGCTTTCCCCAGCGCTGCGCGGCGATCGGTCGAGCGTCTTCGATCTCTCGCCGGCATCAGGACCGGCGCATGCGGACGGACAGGCGCAGTGGTCGCAGTGGCGTGCTTTGCGCGCATGGGTGGCTGCCAGCGAAGGGAAGCGCGACTACGAACTCCGCAGTATTTTGACGGTATCGCCGCACTGGCAGGCAAAATTCGGTCGACATCCGGACGATCTGCGCGAAGCGATGGTGGTTTCGGAGCTGCAGATCGACGTCGATCCGTCCGCGCGCGATGAGACGTTGATTGAAAAGCGTTTGGAGCCGGCACGCGGCGGGAAATGCCGGCGCTGCTGGAAATACCTGCCGCTGGGCATCGTCGCGGAGTATCCGGATCTCTGCGAGCCGTGCGCGCAGATCGTTCGCGCTCTGGGCCGCTAACGGCGTAACGTGCCGTCGGTTCTAGTGCTGTGCGACATCGTCGGTCGCTACGGCGGCACCGAACGATATTGGGAAACGGTGCTTCCGCGGCTTGCGTCGGATCGCACCGTTCGCCTGGCCGCGCGCGACGTTCAAGAATCAACACGTTTCGGTCCCGCAGCGACGCAGATCCCCTGGGGTAACGAGCACGACGAGCCGTCTGCGCAAGCCGCGCGGACCGTCGCGAACCTCATCGACTCGTTCGAACCCGATGCCGTGATCACGGCCAACGTTTTCGATCCGTACGTGTTGCAGGCGGTGCGGGCGCATGCAAGGCGATGGCTGGCGCGCGTGCACGACTATCGGCCGTTCTGCCCCAACGGCAACAAAGTGTTTCCGCAGTTTCCCGCCATCTGTCACGTGCCGATGGGGAACCCGTGCCGCATCAACACGCTCCTGCGCGGATGCGTCTGCGGTCCGCGATCGCGGTCGTTTCGGCGAATCGCAAACCGCTTAGCCGTGCGCGACGCCATCGCCCAAGCCGACACGGTGCTGGTGTCGAGCGACTACGTTCGCGCGACCTGCGTGCAGAACGGCATTCGCGAGGATCGGATTACGATTACGCCGCCGCCGCTACCCGACGAGGCCTTCGCGCCGGAAGCGATGGCGCGTCCTTCCGAGCGCACCATGCTGTTCGCAGGACGTATGAGCGAACAAAAGGGTCTACGTTCCTTGGTAACGGCTCTGAGCACGATCGCTCGCGACCGGCGGCCGGTCTTGGTCGTGGCCGGCAGCGGTGCCGACGATGAAGCGCACGCGCGACGCCTTGCAGCGCAAAGTTCGGTAGAGATTCGCTGGAGAGGGTGGATGGACGCGGCCGCATTACGCAACGCGATCGATGCATCGCTGGGCGTGATTGTCCCGTCGCTGTGGCCTGAACCGTTCGGCCTCATCGGCATTGAAGCACAGGCACGGGGCCGGCCCGCCGCGGCGTACGAGGTCGGCGGCGTGCGCGGTTGGATTGAGGGCGCCGGCATTCCGGTGCCCCGTGCCGACGAACGCGCCCTCGGCCGGGCCATCGAACGCTTGACGTGGGACGAGCCTTTATGGTGGTTTTATGCGAGCGCCGCCAGAATGAAGGCGGAGCGTCACCGGCTCAGCCGGCATCTCGATCGACTGCGCACGCTGCTTGACGGCGTGCGAATGGAGGCGGCACAGGCGTGAAGGTTCTGATACTGGGCGGTGACGGCTATTGCGGTTGGGCGACCGCGCTGGGGCTTTCGTCGCGCGGCATGGACGTCACGATTGCGGACAATTTCGCGCGCCGGCGGTGGGACGAAGAGTTGGGCGTCGAGTCCTTGACGCCGATTGCTTCAATGCCCGATCGGCAGGCCGAATGGCGCCGCATCGGCGAGAGGGCGGTCGGCTTCGCCGAGTTGGACGTCACGCAGTACGATGCGCTGTGCGCACTGCTGGCAGATTTGCAGCCCGAGGCGATCGTGCACTTCGCGCAGCAGCGCAGCGCGCCGTTTTCCATGATCGATCACGAACATGCGCTGTTGACGCACGTCAACAACACGGTTGGGAATTTGAACCTGTTGTGGGCGATGCGCGAGTATGTCCCCGACGCGCATCTCGTGAAGCTCGGGACGATGGGCGAATACGGCACGCCGAACATCGACATCGAGGAAGGCTTCATTGAAATCCGGCATAAGGGTCGCTCCGACACGCTGCCCTACCCGAAACAACCCGGATCGTTCTATCACCTGACCAAGGTGCATGACAGCGACCAGATCTTTTTTGCCTGCAAAACGTGGGGGCTGCGCGCGACGGATCTGCATCAGGGGATCGTGTACGGCGTGCACACGGAACAGACGGCGCGCTCGCCGCAATTGATCAACCGCTTCGACTACGACCAAATATTCGGTACGGCCCTCAACCGCTTTTGCATCGAAGCGGCGCTCGGCCATCCGCTGACGGTGTACGGAAGCGGCGGCCAGACGCGCACCTTCTTGAACATTCGCGATACGGTCCGCTGCGTCGAGCTCGCCCTGCGCCATGCCGCCGAGCCGGGGCTCTATCGCGTCTTCAATCAATTCAGCGAGATCTTCTCGGTCGGACGGCTCGCGGAGCGCGTCGCCGCCGTCGCCCAGAAGCGCGGGCTACGCGCGCGCGTGGAGCATCAGGAGAACCCGCGAACCGAAAAAGAACGCCACCACTACTACACCGTCAATGCCAACTTGCGCAATCTCGGCCTCGATCCGCTGCCGCTCGGGGACGAAACGATTGGCGAGTTGATCGACGTTGCGCTCCTCTACCGGGATCGCGTCGATGTTGGCGCTATTGCGCCGACCGTTCGCTGGAATCCGAAGGCGAAAGCGCACTCGATCGCTCGCACCGCATAGCGCGGAAAGCATTCCACGAGCGGGCCGAGATCGCGGAGCGAGCTTCGCGCATGAGGTCGTTCAATAGGTAGACATTGTGATATGAGAGCAGCCTCGGTCCAAGCATCTCGCCGCTTCGAAAGAGATGCGCCAGGTAAGCGCGGGTGAAATTCGCGCAGACGTAACAGCCGCATTCCGGATCGATCGGCGTAAAATCGCCGGTGTAGGCGGCGTTGCGAATATGATATTCGCCTGCGCGGGTCATCGCCCGGCCGTTGCGGCCGCAGCGCGTCGGATAGACGCAGTCGAAGAGATCGATGCCGCAATCGACAGCCGCCAACAGATCGCGAACGGTGCCCACGCCCATGAGGTAGCGCGGCTTCGATTCCGGTAAGCAGGCGGCCGTGAACCGCGCGCAGCGGTACATCTCTTCGCGCGTTTCGCCCACCGACAATCCGCCGATCGCGTAGCCGGGCAGATCCAAAGCGACGATATCCGCGGCGCTGCGCGCCCGTTCCGCTTCATCTAAGCCGCCCTGAACGATCCCGAACAGCTGCGTACCGCCGTTCGTCGACGCTCGCGCGCAGCGCGCCGCCCACAGCGAGGTCAGACGGACCGATTCTGCGATTTGATCGGGCGATGCCGGAAGGCGGACGCAAACGTCGAGCGCCATCGCGACGTCGGCGCGAATCTGCTCCTGGAATGCGACGATCGATTCCGGCGTGAAGCGGTGCCGGCTGCCGTCAAGGTGCGAGGAAAAAGTTACGCCGTCATCGTCGAGTTCGCGGAACGATTCCAAACTGAAGATCTGAAAGCCGCCGCTGTCCGTGAGAATCGGAGCATCCCAGTTCATAAAGCGGTGCAGGCCGCCGGCGGCGAGCAGCGTGTGAAGTCCGGGACGTAGCCACAGATGGTAGGCGTTGGCGAGCACGATTTGCGCATGCGCTTCCCGCAGTTCGCGCGGGTCCAGCGCTTTGACGCTCCCGGCCGTGCCCACCGGCATGAATGCCGGCGTCTGCACGTCGCCATGGGCAAGCGTTAAGGTGCCGCGCCGCGCCCGACCATCGGTATTATGCAGCCGGAACATTGAGCAAAGCTTTCGCGGCGGCATACGCCGCGGGCGGCTGCGCTTCGAAGCGCAGGGCTTCGCCCGTAACCGGGTGCGAAAATGCAAGGCGCCAGGCGTGTAACGCCTGTCCGGGCAGCGAGAACCTGCGGTCGACGCGGCCGTAGAGCGGATCGTTGAGCAGCGGATGTCCCATTGCGGCCATGTGCACGCGAATCTGATGCGTGCGCCCGGTCTCTAAGGTAAACTGCAGTTCCGCGGCGTTGCGCAGACGCGTGCGCAAAGTGAAATGCGTGACGGCCGGCTTGCCGCCGTCGACGACGGCAAAGCGCAGCCGATTGCCGGGATCGCGTCCGATCTCCCCGGTCACGGTTCCGCGCGCGTGTGACGGAATGCCGCGGACTAAGCCGAGGTATTCGCGCGTGATGGCGCGTGACTTCATCGCTTTGCCGAGCGCCCGCAAGGCACGATCGGTTTTTGCCGCGAGCAGCAATCCTGACGTGTCGCGATCCAGCCGATGTACCAAGCCCGGCCGCAGCGGATCGCCCGGAAGCGTCCCCGAATGCGCGAGCAACGCGGCAGCAAGCGTGCCGGTGCGCGCTCCGTGCGCGGGATGCGTGACCATGCCGGCCGGCTTGTCGACGACGATAACCTCAGCGTCTTCAAACACGATGGCGAGATCGATCGCTTCCGGAAGCGTCTGCAGCTGTGGCGGCACTCGCACGTCGTACTCGACAACGTCCCCGCTCGAAACCGGGTAGTCTGCCTTTCGCCGGTTCACCGTTCACCCGAACGGCGCCGTCCCGAACGGCTTGCGCCACCACGGCGCGCGAAACGCCGGCAAGCCGTGCTACGACGATGTCGACTCGCGTGCCCGCCTCTTCAGGCGTAACGACGTGTTGCAAGGCTGACGAGAATCAACAGGACGACGCCGATCGTAATGCACGAGTCGGCGACGTTGAAGATGTTCGGCCAGATGCGAAAGAAGTCGATGAAATCGATCACGTAGCGGAACTGCAAGCGATCGATAATGTTGCCGACAGCGCCTCCAAGAATCATCCCGAACGCCACGCGTACCACCGCGGAGCGTCGCGCCTGATCGCGAAACGAGAACCAGAAGATCAGGAGCACGATGACCGCCATGCCGATCAGCAGCACCGGCGATCGGCCGAACAACCCGAACGCGCCATGCTCGTTCTGCTCGTAGGTCCACGCCAAGAGGTGCGGAATCACGATTCGCCGCTCGCCCGGTAAAAAGCTGCTCGCCACGAGATGTTTGGTCGCCTGATCGAGGGCGACGACGATCGCCGCCACGATCAAGAGCTGAAGGCTCTCAGATCTTGGGTTGCGGAACAAACTGATAGAAGAAGCCGGCGACGCGAAGGAAGGAATTGGTAACGAGCACGAGCCCCGTGAGCACCATAAAGACGCCGGCGGCAATTTCGATTGCCGGCAGCGCGCGCCGTATTCGCGCGAGCGCGGGAAGCACGACGCCGATGGCGGCGGCGGTGACGAGAAACGGAACGGCGAGCCCCATCGAATAGACAAAGAGGAGCCACGCTCCTTGGCGCACGCCGTTCGCTTGCGAGGCCAGGGCTAAGATGCCGGCCAAGATTGGGCCGATACACGGCGACCAACCCGCAGCAAAGGCGATACCGACGACGACGGACATGCCGACGGAACCGCCTGATGCGCGCGTAACTTGCGGGCGCGTATCCATCGCCAAGAAGCGCAAGCGCAATACGCCGATCATCTGCAAACCCAGCACGATGATGATGACTCCGCCGACCTCCGCAATGAGCCGCCGATTTTGCAACAAGAGCGAACCGATCGCGCTTGCCGAAGCACCGAGCAGCACGAACACGATCGTGAACCCGGCGATGAATCCGAGCGCCAGCACGATCAGCCGGCCACGCGTGCGTGGATCGAACGTGGCCGCAAGCTCCTCCAAGCGCGATCCCGTCAAGTAGGAAAGATAGGCGGGAACGAGCGGAAGGACGCACGGCGATGCGAATGAAACGAGCCCGGCCAGGAACGCAATCCCGACGCCGAAGTGTGCGTTGGTCACGGCGCTCCTTTTTTAGACCCTAATCTGCGCTTGTCATGCACCACTGGTTCACATATCCCAACATCAGCCCAATCGCGATCCACGCAGGACCGCTCAACATCCATTGGTACGGCATATCGTATCTGGTTGGTTTCGCCGCCGTCTATTTGTGGATGAGCCGGCCGGCGGGGCGAGCCCGCTTGGGTCTGACGCGCGAGCAAATTCAAGATTTTCTGGTGTATGCGTTGGTGGGCGTGCTGGTCGGCGGCAGAGCCTTTTTCGTGCTCAACGACGTCATCAGCAAGCACGATGCGGCGCAGTATCTCGCGCACCCGATCGATTTCATCGCGGTGTGGAACGGCGGAATGGCTTTTCATGGCGGCCTGATCGGCGTGCTGATCGCGATCGCGCTCTACCTCAGAAAGCACCCGCAACTGCCGTACTTCGTGCTCGGAGACGAAGTGGTCGTCTTGCTTCCCATCGGCATCACGCTGACGCGCCTCGTCAACTTCATCAACGACGAGCTTTGGGGCGACGTTTGCGTTCCGGATCGCCCGTGGTGCATCGTGCCCGGCGACACCGGGACCTGGGGGACGGCATATCGGCACCCGTCGCAGCTCTATGAAGCCGTACTCGACTTTCTGACGCTGCCGCTTCTGCTGCTGATCTACAGGCAACGGCCTCCCGACGGCGTGGTCGGATGGTCGTGGTTTACGATGTACGGTATCACGCGATCGATCGCCGAAATTTGGCGGCAAGCCGATTTCTCGTGGCACGGGATCACCGGCGGCCAGCTCTACGCTTTTCCGATGGTCGTCATCGGTTCGATCATGGTGGCCTATTGCATGCGCCGCGGCACCCGAACCGACGCCTTAGCGGCCGCATGAGCATTAGGGACCGTTTCATCGGGCTGCGCAAAGAAGTGGCAAGCGTTGCTTCGGCGGCAAACCGCGATCCTCAAAGCGTCGCGATCCTTGCCGTGACCAAGGGTCACGGCGCAGCAGCAGTGCGCGAAGCGATTGCTGCGGGCGTCACGCAGATCGGCGAAAACTACGTCCAGGAGGCCCGATCCAAGTTCGCCGGGCTGACCGGCGTGCGCAAGCACTTCATCGGCCACGTGCAGACGAACAAGGCGCCGGCGATCGCGCAGATGTTCGACGTCGTGCAGAGCGTCGATCGCCTGGAGGCCGGCGTCGCGCTGGCAAAAGCCGCGGAACGGATCGGCAAGCAACTGCAGGTCTTGATTCAGCTCAACATCTCCCGGCAAGAGCGCTTCGGTTGCCGTCCTTGCGAAGCTCTCGAGCTGGCGCAGCGGCTGCGCGCGTTGCCGGCGCTGCGCGTCGACGGCGTCATGGCGATAGGACCGAACACACGCGATCGTGCCGCACTGGACGATGCCTTTGCGCAGGCAGCCGCCACGTTCGCATCCGTCGGCGGCGAAACGCTCTCGATCGGCATGTCGGCGGATTGGCAGGCGGCCGTGCGTGCCGGTTCGACGCTGATTCGTATAGGAACAGCGCTCTTTGGACCAAGACCCTTGCCACCGGTGTCGAAACCTGGGGTTCAATGGACCGCACCCCCAGAAATGAGGCGAACATGAGCATGTTCAGCAAGATCGGGGCGTTCTTCTCGATGAACGAGGAGGACGAGTACTATGAGGAAGAGCCGAGCACATCGCGCACGGTCGTTCCGCTGACGAATTCCTCACGCCAGCGCGGAGGAACGGAAGTCGCCCTCTATTCTCCGCGGTCGTTCGGTGAAGTGACGGAGATTGCCGACGCGCTGCGGCGCCGCCAAGTGGTGATCGTCAACTTGCAAAATGCCGACCGATCGTTGTTGCAGCGCGTCGTGGACTTCACGTCAGGCGTGACCTACACACTGGACGGCAAGATCCAAAAGCTCGCAGAAGCGATCTACTTAGTGGTTCCGGCGGGCGTGGTGATCAATGCGGAGAACGTCAGGGCGTCAATGGGCAACGACAGACTCGCTGGATTTTCTTACCAATAGAGGGTAGCCATGCAGAAGATCACGCCCATCGACATCCAGCACAAAACCTTCAAGAAGGCACTCCAAGGGTACGACCGCGCGGAGGTCGACCAGTTTCTCGACGAAATTATCGAGACGCTGGAAGACGACGCGCAGCATAGGGCGGCGCTCGAGGCGGAGATCGCCGACCTCAAGGAACGCATCAGCCACTTCAAAGCGATGGAAGAGTCGCTGCAAAACACGCTGGTGCTCGCACAGCGAACGGCTGACGAAGTGAAGGCTTCGGCGCACAAAGAAGCCGATCTGATCAAAGAGCAAGCGCGGATCGGCGCGCAGCGTGAGGTTTCTTCGTTTACCGAAGCCGCGGCCGATGCGCGACGCGAGCATCAACGCGCACACGAAGCCGCGGAAAAAGCCCGCAGCGAACTGCGCAGTCTGTTGATGACGCATTTGGCATTGCTCGATAGAGCCGTCGCGCCGAACGGCGAAGTCGAACGCGCCGAAACGCCGAGCGAACCCGAACCTCCGCCGCCAGCGCCCGCCGAAACCACGCGCATCACCGTCTACTAGCAGCGCTCTTCGGTGCCGACCGTAGCGGTTTTGCCCGGCGACGGCATCGGGCCCGAGATCGTGCGTCCTGCAGTGCGCGTGTTGCAGACCGTGCGCCCGGACATCGACTGTATTGAGGCTCCTGTCGGCGGCGCCGCGCTGCGCGAGCACGGTGAAGCGCTGCCGGCGCGCAGCCGGGAACTGTGCGAACGAAGCGCTGCCGTTCTCTTTGGTTCCGTCGGCGAACCACAGTACGAGGGCAAACCGCTGAACGAGCGCCCCGAATACGCGCTCTTCCTGTTGCGGCGCGATTTCGAACTCTACGCAAATGTTCGCCCGGTGCGCGCGTTCGCCGGCTTGGAAGATGCCTCGACGTTGCGGCCCGAGTTTGTGCGAGGGCTCGACATGGTGGTCGTGCGGGAGCTGACCGGCGGAATCTATTTCGGTAAGCCCAAAGAACAGCGCGTGGGCGCGGACGGCATCGAAGAGGCCATCGACACGATGCTGTACCGCGCAACCGAAATCGAGCGCATTGCTCGAGTCGCGTTCGACTTGGCGCGCAAGCGGCGCAAAGCGCTCGTTTCCGTCGACAAACAGAACATCTTGGAAACGTCGCGGCTCTGGCGGCGCGTCGTGGAGCGCGTCGGCAGCGAGTATCCCGACGTCACGCTTTCGCACCTCTTGGTCGATAACGCAGCCATGCAACTGGTGCGCCGTCCGCGCGACTTCGATGTGCTCCTGACCGAAAACATGTTCGGCGACATCCTATCCGACGAAGCGGCCGTCTTGGCGGGATCGATCGGAAATTTGCCCAGCGCGAGTCTCGGCACGCGAACGAACCGCGGCATGCAGTTCGGCCTCTACGAGCCGATCGGCGGTACCGCGCCCGACATTGCAGGCCAAGGCATCGCGAACCCGACCGGAGCCGTTCTTTGCGTGGCCATGCTGCTGCGCCATACGTTTTCGGATGAAATCGAACGCGCGCCGCATCGAATCGGCGATCGAGGGCGTGTTTTCGCAGGGTGCACGCACGCGAGATCTTGCGCGCAGCGATAGCGACTTCTCCCTCTCTACGCACGCTTTCTCCGACCGGATTCTCAAAATACTGCGCTAACCGAGCGATCATAAGTGCGCGGCACAATGCGCGCATGGAAGCAATCGACTGGGCCGCAAGCGCCATGTCCGCCGCGCGAAGCCGCCTCGACATCGCTGCCGAGAATCTCGCCAACGGATCCAGCGACGGTTTTACCAAGCGGCGCGCACGAGGAGAGCTGACGCCGTTCGGCGTCCGAATCCGCAGCGAACGCGATGGCGGCCCCGGGCCCCTGCGGCACACCGGCCGCGATCTCGATCTGGCCATCGCGGGAGCCGGCGCGTTTTCATTGCGCGGTCCCGATGGTCGTATCACGCAAGCACGCAGCGGCGCTTTTGTGCGCGATAGGTTCGGACACTTGGTGGACGACCGGCAGCGCGTGCTCCTAGGCGAACGCGGACCGATCGCCGTTCCGCAGGGCGCGTCGATCGCGCCGGACGGTTGGATCGAACGAGGCAATACTCGGCTCGGACGCATTCCCTTACCTGCAGGTTCCAGCGTGCGCAGCGGCTTTCTTCAAGCGTCCAACGTCGACGCGATCGGCGAGATGATCGACGTGCTCGCCGCGCAGCGCTCCTTTGAAACGGCGCAAAAAGTCTTGACCGCTATCGACAAAACGCGGGAACGCGCCACCACGCAAGTCTCGGACCTGAAATGAATCGCGCACTGTACGCGGCGGCGAGCGGCATGGCGGCGCAGCAAGAAAATTTGGAAGTCATCGCCGATAACTTGGCCAACTCCGAAGTCGCCGGCTTTAAGGGGGCCGTTGAAAGCTTCGCTGAGATCGTCGACGGCAACGGCGGGTCGCTCGGAACGACGGCGCTCGGCCGGCATCCGATCTTTACGCAAGGCAAACTGGTTCGAAGCGGCGGTCCCTTCGATGTCGCCATCGAGGGAGCGGGCTTTTTCAGCGTTTCCGACGGACACGGACGAGTCGCGTACACGCGGGACGGTCAGTTTGCGCGCTCTGCCGACGGAACGCTTGCGAACGCAGAAGGATGGCGTCTGCGTGCGATTCACATTCCGCGCGACGCACTTTCGATCGACGTTTCGGAAGACGGAACCGTCACGGCCAAGACGCCGGCGAGCAAACGGGTCTGTGGGCAGATCCGCTTAACGACGTTCTTGGCGCCGGAACGCTTGCAGTGCAGCGGCTCGCTGTTCTTTGCCACGGCAGCCGCCGGGTCGCCGCAGGCCGTGCGAGCCGGCACCCCGGATGGTCCGGCGATAAAATTCGGCGTCGTCGAGCAGTCCAACGTGACGATCGTCGAAGCGATGATGCAAATTCTCGCCGCTCAGCGAGCCTATGAGGCAAACGCAAAGGGCGTTCAAGCCGCCGACGAGATGATGCGCATTGCCGACAACTTGAGCCGTGATTGATTCAGCGAGTCCGGCCGTGCGAGCGCAGTGCGAAGCACTTTTGCTGGAGCAGGTTCTCGCTCCGATGGCGCAAGAGCTTGGAGAGTTCGGAGAGCTCGTGATCGATGCGTCCTGCCGCAGCATCGCCGACCGCCTGCCGCGATGACGGCTCTGCGCCGGGAGGAAACGATTTGCGAGTATTTCCCGCTGTTGCGCAAGCTTGCGCGACGCGTGCAGCGCATGCTTCCCGGCAGCGATACGGACGATCTCATCGGTGAAGGCGCTCTTGGTTTGATTCGAGCCGTCGATACGTTCGATCCGCAGCGAGGTCCGACGCTGGACTACTACATTACTCGCGTTGTCGTCGGCGCGATGCTTAACGGGGTCCGCAAATTGGATCCCGTATCCGAACGCGTGCGGCGAGAGATCCGGGAAGCCGATCGCGAGCGCTTTTTGCTCGCGGCTCACTCTGGGTGGCTGCCGACGCAAAGTCAGATGGAAGCACGACGCCCCGCGCTCAAGAGGGCGGCTCTGCATGCGTACCGGCACACGCCGCTCTCGCTGGATAGCCCGCTTCCTTCCGGCGAACGGCTTTGCGATGATTGGGGCGCCGATCCGGCGGTTGCCGCCTGCGGCCTCGGCGAGCGCACGAGCATGCTGAGCTGCGATCGACGGCTTGCCCCCGCGGCAACGCGACGTCGTGCGCTTACATTATTACGGCGGCCGTTCGCTTCATCAGATCGGCGAAGCGATGGCAATCTCTCCGCAGCGCGCTTCGCAGCTCCACTTGGCTGCCCTCAAACGGCTTCGAAAGGCGCTGTATGTTTACGCAGCGGGTTGAAACGGAAAAAGCCGCGCCTCCAACGCTGCCCCTTGCGCAACCGGCGCTCGTGCTGCCGCTCGTTCCGGACGACGAACTCGAAACGCCGCCGCTGCCGCGGGAGCATCCGAAATGGGTGAAAGATGCGCTAGCCGTATCGCAACGCGCCCGGCAACTGATTTCGCGGCTGAAACCGGTTGCGGTTCGCGTGCTCTCCTTTTGGGATCACCATGTGCGCAGCATCGGCATCAAAGGCCGGCAATTGACCGTGGATTTTAGCGGCAGTTACCGCTTAGAATAATCCTTCGACAAGCGCGACGCGCTGCTCAGGATGACGATGGTGCTCAGGATGACAATGCTGCTCAGGCTGACAATGCTGCTCAGGCTGACAACAGGTTCGCGCCCGTCATTACCCGCGGAACCGGCAAACCCATCAGCGGCAGCAGCGTGGGGGCGATGTCGCCCAGCTTGCCGCCGTCGCGCAACTCGCCATTGAGATCGCGCGCGATCAGCACAAAAGGCACCAGGTTAGTGGTATGCGCGGTGAGCGGATTGCCGGCCGGATCGATCTTCTCTTCGACGTTGCCGTGGTCGGCCGTAATCGCCAGCAAGCCGTTTGCTTCCAGAACCGCATCGGCGAGGCGGCCGATGCAAGCATCGAGCACCTCCAGCGCCCGAATCGTCGGCTCCCATTTGCCGGTATGGCCGACCATGTCCGCATTGGCGTAGTTCATGATGATTGCATCGTAGGTGCCCGCCCGGATGCGATCGATCGCGAAATCGGTAATCGCTTCGGCGCGCATTTCGGGCGCTAAATCGTACGTCGCCACGCTTCGATCCGACGGGATCAGTTGCCGGTCTTCGCTTTCGAACGCGTCCTCGCGGCCGCCGTTGAAAAAATACGTCACGTGGGCGTACTTTTCGGTTTCGGCCAACCGAAGCTGGCGAAGTCCGTTGCGCGCGACGATCTCGCCGAACGTGTCGGACTGTGGCCGGGGCAAAAACAACACCGGGTTGCGGAACGTTTCATCGTACATCGTCATCGTGGCGAACGACACGTCGCGATAGCGCTCGACCGCGAAATGCGAAAACGCCGGATCGCTGAAAGCGAGCGTTAACTGGCGCGCGCGATCGGGGCGATAATTGAAAAAGATGCACGAATCGCCTTCACGTACGGGCAGGCCGCCGGCGATTGTCGTCGCCTGGACGAATTCGTCATCTTCTCCGCGCCCGTAAGCCTCGTGCAGCGCAGTGAGCGGCGCCGACGCATCGAATGGCGCGCTAGCACGCGCGACGGCATCATAAGCAGCCTTCGTGCGTTCCCATCGATTGTCCCGATCCATGGCGTAGTACCGGCCGATCACGGTCTTCACGGCGTGCGGTTCGCCGATTTCATCAAGCAGCGCTTGCAGCTGCCGCAAATACGGTTCGGCGGACCGCGGCGGCGTGTCGCGCCCATCGAGAAATGCGTGGATTGCGAAGCGCGTGCTCGTTGCGTGCGCAAACGTCACCAGCGCCAGCAGATGCTCGAGGGAGCTGTGGACTAAGCCGTCCGAAACCAAGCCCATGAAGTGGAGCGTGCCGTTTGCCGCGCGCGCGTGGCCTGCGCAGTTTTGCAGCGTGGTGTTGCTGACGAATTCACCCGAAGCGATCTCTCGATCGATGAGCACGACGCCCTGCGGCACGACGCGGCCGCTGCCCATGTTCGTGTGTCCGACTTCGCTGTTGCCCATGATCCCGGGCGGCAGCCCGACGGACTCACCGCTGGCCTCCAACACGGTCCACGGATAGCGTTGCAGCAACGAGCGCCAACGCGGCAGGTTTGCGGCCGCGATTGCATTGCCGTGCGTTTCATCTCTGCAGCCCCACCCGTCGAGCACGGCGAGCACGACGGGGCGATAGCTCATGCGGATGCGCGTTTTGCCAGCAAAGCAAAGCCGATCGGATCGAGCGAAGCGCCGCCCACCAACCCGCCGTCGATCCCCGGCTGCTCGGTGTACGATCCGATGTTCTCGGCGTTCACGCTGCCGCCGTAGAGGATCGGCACGTCGCACAACGCGCCGTCGGTATCCCGAATCGCTCGCATGACCTTATTGGCCTGCGAAGGATCGCAATTGCGTCCGGTACCGATGGCCCAGATCGGTTCGTACGCGATGACCACGCGGCCCAGCGCGGACTGATCGAGCCCTTGCAACGCCGCATGCACTTGCGCGGTCACAAAAGCTTCGGTGCCGCCGGACTCTCGAATCTCGAGCGATTCGCCTACGGCGACGATCGGAGTCAATCCGAACGCAAGCGCCGCGGCTGTTTTCAGGCGAACGGATTCATCGGTTTCGCCGAAATAGCGCCGCCGTTCCGAATGCCCGACGATCACGTAGTCGACCGCAAGATCGAGCAGCATCGGCGCAGAGATCTCGCCGGTAAATGCACCCGTCGCTTCCCAGTGCATGTTCTGTGCGCCCAGCGAAACGCGTCCGCGCACGCTTCTCAAGCGATCGCGGCAGGTTTCCAGCGCCGTAAACGGCGGGCAGACGACGAGACCCACCTCCGCCGGGATGGTATCGAGCCGTTCGAGCAGGGCGTCGATGTAGCTCGCCGTTTCCCCGGTGGTCTTGAACATCTTCCAATTTGCCGCGCATAACCGGCGTCTCACCAGCACCCCTCGAGCGCCGCGATTCCCGGCAACGTCTTGCCTTCAAGAAACTCCAGCGCGGCGCCGCCGCCCGTACTGACGTGCGTCACGTCGTCTGCGAAGCCGAGTTCTTCCGCGGCCGCGGCCGCGTCGCCGCCGCCGACTACCGTCGTCGCCCCCGCTTCGGTTGCGCGTTTCATCGCTTGGCAGACTCCGCGCGTGCCTTCGCGATACGCAGCGCGTTCGTAGACGCCCATCGGACCGTTAAAGACAACGGTCTTGGCGGTTTCGATGACTTTTGCGTATTGCGCCACCGTCTTGGGACCGATGTCGAGAATCATTCCGCCGCCGACTTGCTGCAGATCGACGGTGCGCGCGCTGCTCTCGTCGTCCACGCGGCTCGAGACGACGGCATCGATAGGAAGCAGCATCGAAACGCCGCGCGTTTGAGCCATGTCGAGGATCGCGCGAGCCGGCGCTAAGTCCGAGTCGCGCAACGACGCGCCCACATCGACGCCGTTGGCGGCCAGAAATGTGTTTGCCATGCCGCCGCCGATGCAGAAGGCGCGCACTCTTTCCATCAGCTTGCCGAGGATGCCGACTTTGTCTTTGACCTTTGCGCCGCCGATGACGCACACGTACGGCTGCTGCGGATCGTCGACCAACTTGGTCAACGCCTGCACTTCCGCTTCCAGGAGGAAGCCGGCGAAACTGGGCAACAAATGCGCGATCGCTTCGGTGGAGGCGTGCGCCCGGTGCGCCGTGCCGAAAGCGTCATCGACGTAAACGTCGCCTAAGCCGGCGAGCTTGCGGGCAAATTCCGGATCGTTTTGTTCTTCGCCGCGCTCGAAGCGCAAGTTTTCGAGCATGACGATCTCACCGTCTTGGATCGTTCTAATCGCCTCATGGGCTGATGGGCCCACGACGTCGGTTGCGAAGGTTACGTCAATGCTGAGGCGCTCCGCCAGCGCATCCGCGATAGGCTTGAGCGAAAAGCGTTGATCGCGCTTTCCGTCGGGCCGTCCCAAATGCGACATGACGACGACTCTTGCGTTCTGATCGGCCAGATAGCGCACCGTCGGCAAAGCGGCTTCAATGCGTTTGAAGTCCAGAATATCCGACGTTTGCGGATCGAGCGGCACGTTGAGGTCCTCGCGCACCAAGACGCGCTTGTGCCGGACGTCGGCATCTTTGAGGGTCCGCACCTTAGGGAGCCGCCTGCTACACGCGCGCGGGAATGCGTTGCAGAATCATGGCGGTCAGATCCGCCAAGCGGCACGAGTAGCCCCATTCGTTATCGTACCAGGCCGCGATTTGCACCAAGTCGCCGTTCGCATTGGTCAATGCGGAATCGATGATCGAGCTGTACGAGGAGCCCTTGAAGTCGCTTGAAACCAGCTCGCTGTCGCTGTATTGCACGTATTCTTTGAGGTCGCCGTTGGCGGCGCGCCGTAAGATTTGATTGACCTCATCTTTGGTCGTTTCGCGTTTTACTTGCGCAACGAGATAGATGAGCGAAACGGTCGGCGTTGGAACCCGCAGCGCAAAGCCGTCGAAGGTCCCCTTAACCTCCGGAATCGTCAGAAAGAGCGCCTTTGCCGCTCCGGTGGACGTCGGAATGATATTCGTCGCAGCATTGCGCGCCCGGCGAAGATCTTTGTGCGGCGCGTCCAGGATATTCTGGTCGTTCGTGTACGAGTGGATCGTCGACATGAATCCTTTGACCCAGCCGAGCTGATCGACGATCGGTTTTACTGCCGTTGCCAAACAGTTGGTCGTGCAGGACGCGTTGGAGATTACGTTGTGCTTCTCGGGGTCGTACATGGCGTCGTTGACGCCCAGCACGATCGTTACATCCTCCCCTTTTGCAGGTGCGGAGATGATGACTTTGCGGGCGCCTCCTCCGTCGATGTGCGCGCGGGCTTTCGCCGCATCGGTAAAGAGGCCGGTCGATTCGATGACGACGTCGGCGCCGAGATCCTTCCACGGCAGCTTGGACGGGTCGCGCTGCGCGAGGACCGCAATGCGCCGTCCTTCGATCGTGATGCTGCCGCTGTCGGATGCGACGCTGCCTTGATAGGTGCCGTAGTTCGAGTCGTATTTGAAGAGGTGCGCGCACTCGGCGGCGCTGGTTAAATCGTTGACGGCCGCAATTTCGACGTTGGGATGCCGTTCGATCAGCGCCTTGGCAAAGTTTCTCCCGATCCGGCCGAAGCCGTTGATTCCAATCCGCATAACGCTAGGTCTTACGTGCAGGCACGCCGGTTTCCCCGCGCACTGCGTGCGCCAGGCGCAGCAAAGCGCGTACCCGGCTGCTCACGGTCGGTTTGGAAATCGGCGGCCTGCAGCGTTTGCCCAGCTCGGTGAGCGTTTCGTCGGGATGGTCGAGCCGAAGCGTTGCGATCTCGCGCAGCGGCGGCGTCAATTGCGAAAGGCCGTACGCGTCACGCAGAAAAGCAAAGCTTTCACTCTGCGCCGCAGCCGCGGTGACCGCCCGTTCGACGTTGGCCGCTTCCGTATTGACCAACCGGTGGATACGGTTCTTCGTTTCTTTGAGCGCGCGCACGTTCGATAAGCGCAGAACCGCCCCGTGCGCGCCTATCAGCGTGAGAACATCGACGATCGCTTCGAAATCCTTCAGGTAGATGACGTCATGCTGCCGGCGCCGCCCTTGTTTTGCCGGAACGCCCAGGGAACGAAGAACCTGCAGTAAGCGATTCTGCGCGGCGCCATTCTTCAAGACGAACTCCAGATGGTAGCCGCGCGCACCAGCGGAGAGCGAACCGCATGCCAAAAATGCAGCGCGAACTTCCATGAGGCGGTCGCATCGCCGCACGGGCTTTCCGGGCGCGCTGGCCGGTGCGGTGCCGGGCGTCAACTCATACATGCTCGCGCGACGCCGCAGCGCCGCGCCTTCGTCCAGCGTTCGATAAAGGCGTGCGATCGCGTTCCGGCGCGTCACGAACCGCCGCTGGGCTCCACCGTAGAAGATCAGCGCTTGACGCAGCGCTTCACGGCAGTGAACCTGCGTAACCGGATCGCGCGAGAGCGCATCCTTCGTGTCCCCTGAAAGGGTTACGGCCATTCGGCGGAATCATCGTCGCGGACGGCGAGCACTTCATACAGATCGCCGGCGTGCAGCTTCTGCGTCTTGCGCAGCGGTACGTCGCGGACGCGAACGGTGACGAATTTGGTGGCGTAGTGGATCTCCAAGACGTCACCCGCCCGCACTTGATAGCCCGGCTTGAGCGCGCGGCCCTCTTTGGTGATGCGCCCGTGAACGAGCGCTTCATGCGCTTCCGTTCGCCGTTTGCTCAAACGCGAAACCTTCATGAAAGTATCCAAACGCATGCGGGCGCCGCCGCCCTTCGTCGCAAGGGCAACGCCATTCCTAGTGCAAACACAGCGGCCCGTGTCGCAGCGCCGCGGGGTCAACATCTTCGACGAATCCCGCCCGATGTGGGTGCTGTTTTTCATCTTTCTCGTTCCGCTGATGCTGAGCAACGCGCTGCAATCGGCGTCACAGACGATTGCCAGCATCTTTCTCGGGCGGTTGATCGGCGTTCACGCCCTGGCGGCGGTATCGGCGATATTTCCCGTCATCTTCCTGCTCATATCGTTTTTGATCGGCCTCTCCAGCGGCAGCACGGTGTTGATCGGGCAGGCATTCGGCGCAGGAAAGATCCCGACGATGAAGCGCGTCGCCGGCACGACGCTCTCCGTGAGCCTCGTACTCGGCGTGATCGTCGGCCTCATCGGACTGTTCTTCGCGCGGCAACTGCTCGAGCTGGTGCGCACGCCGCACGACATCTTGGCCGAATCGACGCTCTATTCGCAAGTCGTCTTCGCCTATTTGCCGGTTTTTTTTCCGTATCTGGCGTACACGACGTTCCTTCGCGGGACCGGCGACTCGCAGACGCCGTTCTACTTCTTGATCCTCAGCACCGCATTGACGATCTTGTTGACGCCGGCGTTCATCTTGGGATGGGTCGGGCTGCCGAAGATGGGCGTGGCGGGCGCTGCGGTGTCCAGCTACATCTCGAATGCCGCCGCCTTCATCGGCCTCTTGGCCTACTTGGCGCGCCTTCGCCACCCGCTGCAATTCGATTTCGAAATGATGCGCGACATGGCGATCGACTGGAAGCTCTTGCTGTCGGTCGTGCGCATCGGGATCCCGACCGGCCTGCAAGTCATTATGGTGGCGCTGGCCGAGATTGCGGTCATTACGTTCGTGAACCGGTTCGGCTCAGACGCCACGGCCGCATACGGCGCCGTCAACCAAATCGTGGGGTACGTCCAGTTTCCGGCAATCAGCATCGGCATCACCGCGTCGATCTTCGGAGCCCAGTGCATCGGTGCCCGGCGCGAGGACAAACTAAACGGCGTGATCCGTTCGGGCGTCGGGTTGAACTATGCAATCGGCGCGGTGCTCGTCGCGCTCTGCTACATCTTTGCCTGGGACATTTTAGGATGGTTCATCACTGCGCAGCGCCCGTTGGATATCGCCCACGTCCTGCTCATGATCACGCTGTGGAGTTATCTCGTCTTTGGAAACAACAGCGTCCTCGGGGGCGTCATGCGAAGCAGCGGGACGGTCTTCTGGCCGACGACGATCGGCATCTTTTCAATCTGGGGTATCGAAGTGCCGTCGGCATACCTGCTGATGCAGCATTTTGGATTGGACGGCGTCTGGATGGGTTATCCGATCGCGTTCGTGATCGGACTGCTGCTGCAGTTCAGCTACTACGAATTCGTTTGGAAAAAGAAGACGCACGAGCGCTTGGTTTGACCTTGCTGATGATTTGTAAAGCCCAGCATGGCAGTGCGCTGACAAGTAACGGTGTCACCCTGAGCTTGTCGAAGGGTTCGCAGGATTCGCACGCTTGCGGTCCTTCGGCGTGACGCAAGTGCCCCCGGCTCGGCACACGAGCACCGGTTCGATCAGTGCATCCGCGGCGCTTTCCCCCGCCTCTGGACGCGCGGCGACGACCTTGTGCGCCTCAAAGCGCATGTGCCGCGATGTGGAGCCGACCCGATCGATCCATCCGCGTGCTTCGATATAATCGCCGGCATAGACGGGCGCTAAGAATTCGACGGAGTCGTAGGCGACGAATAGCCCTTCGTCGCCGTCCAACCTGATGAGCGTAACTCGGTTGCAACGTCGCCGAAGAGCGCCAGCACGCGTGCGCCGGCGACGAGGTTGCCGCCGTAGTGCGCGTCGTGCGCGCTCATGCGCAGCCGGATTAGGCTGGTTGCATCTTCGCCAGTTGCCACAGTTCCTCGAGTTCGTCGAGCGACATGTCGGAAAGGGAGCGGCCCTCTTGCGCGGCGCGCACTTCCATGAACGCGAAGCGGCGGTAAAATTTCTCATTGGCGCCGCGCATCGCGGCTTCGGCATCGATTCCCAGGGAACGCGCCACATTGACGAGCGTAAAGAGCACGTCGCCGAACTCGTCCCGCACCTGCGGATCGTCCGGGGAATGCGTTCGCGCGTTCGCGAGTTCCGCCAGCTCTTCGGAAAGTTTGTCTAGGACTTGCGAGGGCCCGCTCCAATCGAAGCCGACCCGCGACGCCTTTTCCTGCATCCGCTGTCCTCGCTGCAGCGCGCCAAGCGCTTTGGGAATGCCGTCCAAGCGGCTCTTGCGCGCCCGCCCCGTGGCCTCTTGCGCCTTGAGCCGTTCCCAATTGCGCCACTGCGCATCGACGTCTTCGATCACCGCGTCTCCAAAAACGTGCGGATGCCGGCGAACCATTTTGTTGGAGAGCGCGTCCACGATGTCGGCGATGGTGAACTTGCCCGTTTCGCTTCCCAGTTGCGCGTGAAAGACGATTTGCAGCAGCAGGTCGCCCAGTTCTTCACAGAGCGCGCTTTCGTTGCTCTGTTCGATCGCATCCACAACTTCGTACGTTTCTTCGATCAGGTACGGCACCAAGGTACGATGCGTTTGCTCCCGATCCCAAGGACAAGAACGGCGCAGGCGTGCCATGATCTCGATCAAGTCGTCCCAGGTGTGGTGCGCCGAGCCCGGCGGCAAGGGGACGAGTGGCATCCACAATGCTGCGGAAAGCGCGGCGCGCGGCATGCCGGGGACGATTTCCGTGCGAACGGAATGCGCGTCGAGGGCACGCAACAGCGCCGGCAGGCCGGGAAAATCGGACAGCGGATTGCCGGCGATGCCGAGCGCCGCGTCAGCGGAATCTCGACCCAATTGCCGTGAAAAGTGGTCTATCGCTTGGGGCGCGCCGCGCATCAGCGCGTGAGCATCGTCCACGAGGTCCACATCGAACGCGACGCCGCGTTCGCGAAGGTACGCGCAAAGCTCCGGAGGCGCGAGCAGCGCGGCCGCGCGAGCGCTGGAGCGCATCGCTTCCAAGCTGCCTAGTGTGAGGAGCCCGGCGTCACCGGGACCTAAGCCGACGACGCGCAGCAGCGCCATGCGGCGCCGGTATTCGCTATGCCGGCCGCAGCGCCCCGGCGAAGCTACTTCGTCGTCTGCGGTGCAGGGGCTGCGCTCGGCGCTGCTGCCGACGCAGGGGCCGGGCTCGGAAACGCATCCGCGAAGAGCGGATCGTTGACTTGAATCTTTGCGCTCTGCTGCAGCTGCTGCAAGAACTGCGGAACCTGCGGCTGCACTTGCTGCTGCCGCAGCGCCGTCACGATTTGGTCGCGCGAATTCGCGAGCGTCGCGGTTTTGGCCGGCCTGCGCCCAAGCACTTGGATGACGTGATACCCGAACGGCGATTTAATCGGCGGGCTCGTTTGCCCGATCGGCGCGGAAAACGCATACTGTTCGAACTGTGGGACCATCGACTTGCGCGCGAACCAGCCGAGGTCGCCGCCCTTGTCTTTGCTGCCCGGATCGATTGAATACTGCTTGGCTTCGGCCGCAAAGTCTTTGCCCGAGCGCAGATCCGACTCTACCTTGTTGGCGGTGCTCAAGTTGCTGACCAAAATGTGCCGGGCGTGCACTTGTTCGGGCTGATCGAACTGCGCGTGGTTCTTGTTGAAGTACGACTTGATCTGGGCGTCCGTGATGTTGACGTTGCCGCCCACGGCCTTGTTTACGACCAATTGCCGGCGCAAAATGTCGCGAACGTCTTTTTCGGTCAACCCTTTGGATTTGAGCAGCGCGTTCCACGAATCGCCGGGATACTGCGAGCGAATCTGGTTTTCGGCCTTGTCGATATCCGCGTTGCTGATGGTGATATTGTGCTGCTTGGCATATTGGTCGATCAACTGATTGGCGACCAGCTGCTGCAACATCTGCTTGGCAACCGGCGTCGTTTCCAGTTGTTTGTCGAGATCGGCGTGCGTAACCGCTTGCCCATTGACCGTGACGACAGCGCCGCTATTGCTGCCGCCGCCGCAAGCGCTCAAGGCAACGAGCGCCAACGCTGCGGCTATTACTGGAAAAGGCCGAAGGAATTTGGACATGCTGCGCTCCCAGACGAGGTGAATGACCGCCGCCCGTTCCGCGCTGCGCCGCCGCTGTCCTTGTACGACCCTTCGACGTTGGTCAGGACGACAATTGTCGCTTACGTCGTCGTGAAACTTCCGATCGAAAACGCTGCGCAGTTGGAGTTCAAGTTGTTCAGATAGACGTTGACCGTTTGCCCGCCGCCGAATGGCCCGCCGTACGAAGCCAGCTGATAGAACGCGTTCGAATACGGAGGCGCCGTGCCGCCGGGCGGGGGTCCGGAAACGGCAACGAACGGCAAGCTTCCGATGCCCTGCGGATTGTTCGCATCGACGATGATCACGTTCCAAGAGAGGTTGGAACCGGTGAGCGGGCCGCCTTCCGTCGCAACGTAGATGCCGGTCACGTTGCTGCCCGCAACCGTCGACCCATTGGCGGGATACACCAAGAACGGATTGCTCACGCCCGCCGGAAGCACGCATTGTGGACCGGTGGTCGGCGAAACGTTCGGAGTGCTGCTCGAGCAGGCGCAAAGCGCCGCCATTGCCGCAATGGCGGCGGCACACAAGAACGCTCTTTTCATGCCGAGCACTACGGCGGCGGCGCTACATCGCCTCCAGCAAACTGCGAAGGAGCGGCATCCATGTCTTTTCCGGTTTCATTCCGTTGCTCGGCGCCTGGAGGTCGACCAGAATCTTGCCTTCACCGAAGCGGAAGCGGTTCGTCGTCAGACTTTGCAAGCGGCCGATCGTGCTCGGCTGCAACGCGAAACCGGTACCGACTCCCAAGGTCAAACGATGTTCGTCCACGACGACACGCGTCACATGTTTCTGCAAAGCGATCGTCCGCAGCTTCGTCAGCTCCACCAAATTTTCAAGCGGTTTGGGCAACGATCCGAACCGGTCGCGAACGCCTTCGGCGACATCTTGCACTTGCGCTTCCGACCGTGCGCGTGCCAGTTGCTGATAAACGGCAATCTTCTGCGAAACTTGTGGAATGTAGTCGGCGGGAATGTAGGCGTCGATCTTGACGTCGATTACCGCTTCGCGCTGGTCTTCGAGCGCCGGTTGACGGCCTTGGCGTTGCGCGATCGCTTCGGCCAGCAGTTGACAGTACGTGTCGAATCCGACCGATGCGATGAAGCCGGACTGCGCGGAACCGAGCAGATTGCCGGCGCCGCGGATTTCCAGGTCGCGCATCGCAATCTGCAAGCCGCTGCCCAAGTGCGTAAACTCCCGAATCGCCTCGAGCCGTGCTTTCGCTTCTTCGGTCAACGCCTTGTGGGCGGCGTAGAGGAGATAGGCATACGCCTGATGATTGGAGCGCCCGACCCGTCCGCGCAGCTGATAGAGTTGTGCGAGCCCGAATTTGTCGGCATCGTTGACGACGATCGTATTGACGTTGGGAATGTCGATGCCGTTTTCGATGATCGTCGTGGCGATCAGCACGTCGATCTCGCCGTCGATGAACCGCTGCATGACCGGCTCGAGTTCCTGCTCGCGCATCTGCCCGTGGCCGACCGCAATGCGGGCGCGCGGCACCAGCGCCTGCAGCGCGTTGTGAACCGCGTAGATCGATTCGATGCGATTGTGCAAGTAGTAGACTTGCCCGCCGCGGTCCAGCTCGGCGTTGATGGCGCGCTGGACGATCGCGTCGGTCGCCGGCACAACGACGGTCTTGATCGAGAGGCGATTCTCCGGGGCCGTTTGGATGAGCGAAAGGTCGCGCACGTTCATCAGCGACATGTGCAGCGTGCGTGGAATGGGGGTCGCCGAAAGGGTCAGCACGTCGACGCTGGCCCGCAGCTCTTTCAGGCGCTCCTTGTGCATAACGCCGAAGCGCTGTTCTTCGTCGACGATAATGAGCCCGAGATTTGAGAACGCGATGTCCTTTTGCAGCAGACGATGCGTGCCGATGACGACGTCGACTTTCCCGGCGGCCAGATCGGCGACGATCTCGCGCTGGGCGCGCGCGCTCTTGAAACGCGAGAGCTCTTCGATGCGCAACGGAAAGCCCGCAAACCTGGCCGCGAACGTACGGAAGTGCTGCGCGGCCAACAGCGTCGTCGGCACGAGTACGGCGACTTGTTTCTTGTCGGCGACGGCCTTGAAGGCCGCCCGAACGGCGACCTCGGTTTTCCCGTAACCGACGTCCCCGCAGATGAGGCGATCCATCGGCCGGTCGCGTTCCATATCGCTCTTTGTTTCGACGATCGCTTTGTGCTGATCGGGCGTTTCGCGATAGGGAAAGGCGTCTTCGAGTTCCGCCTGCCATGGCGTGTCCGGCGCAAAGGCATGGCCGCGCGACATTTCGCGCTGCGCGTACAGCTCCACGAGCCCTTCGGCGATCTTGTTGAGCGCTTCGGAAACCCGCGACTTCGTGCGGGCCCAGTCCGCGCCTCCCATTTTGGAGAGCCGCGGCATCTCGCCTTCGCGCGCCGCATACTTCGTCACCTGATGCATCTGCGTGACGGGCACGAGCATGCGATCGGTGCCGGCGTATTTGAGATCCAGGTAGTCTTGCGTGGCGCCCAAGACCGTCTCCGTGCGCAATCCCAAATACTGCGCGATGCCGTGCACCGCGTGCACGACATATTCGCCGACCTTCAGCTCGGCCAGCGTAACCGGAACGCCTTCCTTAACGGCGCGAAGCTTGACGCGTTTGGGCGGCTGTCCGTAGATTTCGCGATCGCCCAGGACGTGCAGACGCAGATCGGGAGCGCTGAAGCCGGCTTCGATGTTGCCTTGATCGATGAGGATGCGATCCGGCGCAAGATTTGCCGCCGCGAGAATTTCCGCGGCGCGCGCGACGCCCGACGTTACGATCGCGACGCGCTCGCCGGCGCGGATCCAATCCCGCAGGCGATCGGTGAACAGCGAAATCTGCCGGTTAAAATGTTCGGCGGGCCTCGTTTCAAAGACGAACGCTTCGCTGACCCGCGGAACCCACGCCATGTCCCGTGCGCTCTCGATGCCTGCCGGGATGATCAGTCCAGGGCGGCGCCGCAACGCTTGCGCGAGATCGTCGAGCTTCGGGTAGGGTGCGGCGACTTCCGCGAGCAGCGCATCCTGCACCTCGCTCTGGTCCAATGCTAATTCGGAATCCACGCCCGCTTCGAGGACGCTGCGTTCGGCGACGCGCTCATCATCGAGCGCCTGTTCGATCGTGCCCAGCATGCCGGGCTCGTCGAGCACGACGATCGCGCGGTCATCAAGGTAGTCGAGCATCGTTTCGCGCTCGTCAAACACGAGCCCGAGCCACGCATCCGGCAACTCGGATCCCGATTCCACGTACGAACGCACGGCGCGCGCGATCTGCGGCGCGGAATCGACACGCTGCACCAGCCGTTCACGGTGGTGCGTCTCGCGTGGAATTTCGCTCCAGGCAACGACGTCGAGCTCGTCGCTCGTGCCATCGCTGCGCTGTGAGGTAAGGTCGAACGGGCGGATGCTCTCGATCGCGTCGCCGAAAAATTCGATCCGGGCGGGGCGATCGGCCGAGGCCGCAAAGACGTCGACGATCCCTCCGCGGACTGCGTACTCGCCGGCCGCACTTACCACATCGCTCCGCCGGTATCCCAGCACGTGCAGACGCTGCAGCGTGCGATCCCAGCCCGCGTCTTCGCCCGCGCGCAAGCGCAAGCGATTCGCGCGAAAAACGGCGCGCGGCATCACGTACTGCCGCAGGGCCGCAAGCGGTGCGGCGACGATGCCGGGTTTGCCGTCGGCGAGCTGCGCGAGCAAGGTCATGCGCGCGCTGCGTTCGGACGGGCTTTCGATTGCGCCGATCGTTTCATCGCGCGCACGCATGAGGGCGACGAGGTGCGACCCCCGGTCGCCTAAATAGTAGAGCAGATCGGCAAAGAGGCGCTCTGCCGCGTCGGGCGTCGGCTCGACCACGAACATTTGGCCGCCGAGCTCCCGATACAGCGCCGCCACGATCGCCGGCCGGCTCGCTGCGACGGTATCGTGCAACGCATAAGCGCCGTGGCCCGTGCGAAGCCGCGACGCTAGGGAAGCGAGCGCTTTGCCGGCCGCAGGGACGGCCGGCAGAAGCCGTATTTCGAGTTCCGCTAGGACTGTCGACATAGGCTGCCGAGGCGCAACCGGAGGCTACGGTGGGCGGTTAAAAGGATTAGCAGTCTATTGAACAGAGTGCTAAAATAGCCTTGGGCGCTCTCCAAAGGCGCTCATTATAGCAGAGGGAGGAACATCACAGGTATGAGCAACCTTTCACCGCGCACCCGTGGGGGCAACGGCGGCAGCTTGCTCCGGCCGTTCGGCGACATGTGGAATTTAGATCCGTTCCGCAATTTCGTGTCCACGATGGCGCCGCTCTCGGGCATCGACGTGACGCGGACGGACACCGGCTATGAGGTCGAGATTCCGGTCGCGGGCTACAAGCCCGACGAAATCGAAGTCACGTTCGAGGACGGCGTCGTCACCGTCAACGGCAAAGGCGAGAAGCGTTCGTTCACGCGTACGCTCCAAGTGCCCGAAGAGGTCGATCCGGAGCAGATCAGCGCAAACGTCGAGCACGGTATGCTGACGCTCAAGCTGACCTTGCAGCCCAAAGCGCAACCGAAGAAGATCACCATTCAGGCGAAGTAAGCGGCTCAAGAGTTGAATGAGGGGCGCCTTTCGGCGCCCCTTTGTTTTTGTATTGCGTGCAGCGTTGTCACCCTAAGCGTGTCGAAGAGTGAGCGCGGTGATCCCTATCGTCGTGGCGGCAATCGTGTGCAATGCGCATCCGGCCTTTGCGATCAAGCCGGTCGTGACGAACCGGCGCGTCGCGCGGCAAGGCGATCGTTACATCGAAACGGCGCGATTGCGTTTTACGCTCGTGCGACGGACCACCGAGAGCATACCAAGCAACGACGCCGGCCTGCGCGCGCACGCGGCAGGCCATGCGACCGTCGCGCGCCGCGTCTCGGCATCATCGGGCGGAGCCGTGCAGAGCTCCGGACTTTCCCGTACGCAGGCGGAGTCGCGCATGAATCGTACCATCATGCGCTTGACGAGCGACTTAAACGCCGAATTGCTGCGTGAAGAACAGGCCTACGATACGATCACGGCAGACGGAGCGGCACAAGCGCAAGGGCCGGCGTTCGGTTTTCCCGGCGGCCCAAACGCTCGCGCGCCGTGCCCACGGTCACGATGAGGAGCGGCACGCCGAACTGTAACGCGACGAATAGAAGGCTGCCCCCGGTCGAAACGTCGCCGGTTGCCTCGGGATAGTAGCGCAGCGCGGCAAGTAACGTCGCGGCGACAATAGCCCACGCGGCCGCCGTGTTCCAACGCAAAAACGCGACGGGCAAAATCCAAAGTGCGTACCACGGATACGGATTCGGGATCGCGATCCAGACGCTCAGCGCGATCGCCAGCGCTCCGCCAAGACGGCCTTTTCGCAATTCGATCGCTCCCCACGCAATCGCGAGGACGCACGCGACGGCGACGATGAACGCCGCCATCGGCAAAGGCACAAACGACGCCAACGCTGACTGCGATGAAAATTGCGGAACGTAGCGACCGCTTCCGGCCAGGTGCCATGTTGCCCACGGAGCCGGGCCCTTGATCGCCAGACATAGCGCGGCGACGACTGCTCCGGCGAAAACTCTGCCGCGTGCGGCCAGCGCCAAACCGCCGAGGACCATTGCAAGCGCAATCGCGTCGTTATGGCCTTCGGCGCTCGCCCAGACTGCGAGGGGATTCAATGCGACGCCGGCGGCCGCCAGCAGGCGCGTGCGTTGCGAAAACTTCCCGAATGCAAAATTGGCCAGCGGAGCGCAGGCGACGAGCGCAAGGCACGAGCATATGCGCAGCGCCCACAACGGCGCCGCAGGCCCCAGCGGGAGAAAAACCATTACCACGGCTCGCGCGAGAGCCACGAAGAGCGGGCCGTACACGCAGACCGGCGGCGGATTTCCCCACTGCCACAGCGCAGCATCGATGAGCGGATCGCGAAAAGCGATCCGTTGATGCGCGTACGGGTTCAGCCCGTGCAGGCTCATGTCGCCGTAGGCGGCATACGCGTACACATCGCTTGAAAAGATCACCGGAAACACTAATGCGGCGGCGCAGGAGCATGCGGAAAGCGCCACGATGCCGCGCAACGTGAAAGCCCGTTGCGCGCCGGTGAACATTTGCAGCAGCCGCACGTAAACGACGCTTGCGATCGCGAGCGCGCCGATCAGCACCAGCGCCACCGCGCCGCCGAAGTGCTGCCAATACGTCGCGACCGGAATCGGCTGCGCGAGATCGACCCAGACGCTTGCCGGCGACGATCGCAGAAGCGCCGTCGCAATCACCGCTCCCCAAAAAAAGGCGAAGGGGATCAGCGTCACGCCCATGCTTCGCCTCTGATGAGAACCGGGGCGGTGACTTCGGCCGCTCCGAGCGCCAACACGATCCACCACCATCCGCCGATTTTGGGATAAAACGTCAAGAAGTCGATCGTCTGATGCAGCGCCAAGGCAATGCTTGCCGCCAATGCCGCTGCAACCAGCGGCGAGCGCAGCCGTTCGCCCGCAAAAGCGGCGATCGAAACGTACGTCAGCCACAACGTGGCAGCCAGCAGCGGAATGCCGCCTTCGACGAGGGATTGCAGATACAAGCTGTTCGCGTGGGTGCGCACCCCGCGCACGCCGGTGAGCGGAATCTCCAATTCAAAGTTGCCGGCGCCCAGCCCGAGCCACGGATGCCTCCGCCACAGTTCGACGGCGGAGCGCCACAAAACGGGGCGCGAACCAACGCCGCCTCCCGACGGCGCGCTCAAATTCCAAAACCGCGCCAGCGCAAAAGTATGTGCGGCCACGCCCCACGAAACCGCGACGCCTAAACCCGCAAGGACGCCGGCGCCGAGCGTTATGAGGGCGTGACGCAGATCGCGGCGCAGCGTAAAAGCGGCCGTCAGCAATCCTGCGATCGCGCCGATCGCGCCTCCGCGCGAGAACGTGAGCACATCGGCAAAGGCCGCCAAAAAGAGCGCCAGCATCGCCAGCCCCGTCGCTTCCTCCACGCACAGCACGAACGAAAGCGGCAAGGCAACGTCCATGTATCCCGCCAGCTGATTCGGCCCTTCGAGCGGACCGGCGATGCGCGGCAGCGGATGGCCGTTCATCAAAAATGCCGACGGCGTGCGAATGATGCCTTGTACCAGCGCGAGAGAAGCGACGGCAACCGTCACGACCAAAGCGGCAGCGCGGATCGCGCGCCTGTCCGGATCGGCGCGATACGCCGCGACGACCACAACGAACAGGACGACGTACTCGAGAGCTTTGAGCGATTCACGAATGACGGGCGTGTGGTATGCGGCTTGCAGGTATGAAGCAGCCGTTGCAATGACGACGAACGAACCGGCCAGCAGAATCTGCCATGCAGGTCGTTGCGCAAGCGGCGCAAAGACGTCGCGTTGCACGCAAATGCCCAGCAACACCCCGAGCAGGACGATCTTCGGGAGCGTAATCGTCGTCGTGAAGACGTCGCCGTACAGCGCGAAAGGCTGCACGAGGATCAGCGCGCAGACTCCGTAAGCCGGGCGGCGCATCGCCAGAACCGTGATCGCGGCAAAGAGCGCGACGTAGGCGATCGCCAGCAGCGGGTCCGGCGGAGTATGCAGCGTCACCCGCCGCGCGAACGCTCGATCTCTGAAACGAGATAGAGTGGGCGCGCCTTCACTTCGTCGTAGATGCGGCCGATGTATTCGCCCAGGATGCCGATGCCGATCAGCTGCACGCCGCCGAGGAACAAGACCGCGACGATGGTCGAGGCCCAACCGCGCGTGTAGAAGAGCGGGTTAAGATTCAGCAGCTTAAAAACGATGACGAAGATGGCGTACAAGAACGCCACCGTGCTGACGCTGAATCCCAGATATGACGCGAATCGCAGCGGCACGTCCGAAAACGATGTAATTCCGTCGATGGCGAAGGTCAGCATCTTCGATACGGGATACTTCGTTTCGCCGTACCGGCGCTCGTCGCGATCGTACTCGACTCCCGTTTGATTGAAACCGACCCAGCTGACCATTCCGCGCAAGAAACGGTGCCGTTCGCGCGACCGCTTGAGCGCCTCGACGACACGGCGGCTCATCAATCGGAAATCGCCGGTGTCGAGCGGGATCGCTACTTTGGTAAGCCGTTTGATCATGCGATAGAAGAGCCGCGCGGTAAAGAGTTTGAAACTGCTCTCTCCTTTGCGCGTGCGGCGCACCGCGTAGACGACATCATAACCCGCGCGCCAGCGTTCCACGAATGCGCCCAGAAGTTCGGGCGGGTCTTGCAAGTCGCCGTCCATCAAGACCACCGCGTCGCCCCGCGCAACGTCGAGGCCGGCGGTGGCCGCGAGTTGGTGGCCGAAGTTGCGTGAAAGGTTGACGAGAACGATGCCCGGTCTGCGCGCGAGTTCTTCGCGAATCCGATCGAGCGTCGCGTCGGTGCTGCCGTCGTTTACGAGCACGATCTCGGAGGTCGTTCCCTGCGGCAAGCGAGCCACGATTGCCGTGATGCGCTCGATCAGCGGGGACACGTTGCCCTCTTCGTTGTAGAGGGGGACCACGACGCTTAGGGTGAGGCCCTCAGCCATGGGCCGCGTCGTTCGCCGCCCTTCGGCGGCAGTGCTTCTAATGAGGAGAACGCCATCGGGAAGTTCGCCGCCGTTGCCGGCGCGTTCGTGTTGCTCGCCGTCGTGATCGCGCTGGAATGGTACGCGCATATTGCAGCGCCCGGCACTTCGGCGCCCAGGCCGGTTCAAGCGGTGACGGCGGTGCCTGCGCCTTCGGGCAAACCGGTGGTCTACGTGCCGGTTGCTACGCCGGCGCACGGATCAAGCCCGGCGACCACGCCGATACCCAGCACGCCGGCGCCGGTCGAGCCGAAACGCGGCGCGCCCATTGCGTCGCCGCAGGCAGCGCCGCGCATCATTGCCATGTCGCTGAGTTCACCGGTGGTCAGCGGCGGCGAGATCGTTCATGGAACGGTGCAAACGTCGTCGAACGTTGCCAGCGTAGAAGTGCGGCTCGCTGGGTACTCAATGTCACTACCGAAGGTCGGCGTCGGCAAGTTCGCACTCTCGTACAAAGTCCCGTCGCTTCCGCCGATGCTGCACCGCACGTACGACATTCTCGTCATCGCCCGCAACGCCGAGGGCGACGCGACGAGCAGCGTCGTTCCCCTCACGATACGCTAGAGGTTTTAGAGAATGCTCAAACCGATCGTCGCCCTGCTGACAAGCACGCTCGCCGTTGCGCTGATCGGCGCCGCGCAAACGGTACCGAACGCGATGCCGACGCCCATACCGCTGGCCACGCCGATGCCTCCGCCGACTCCGATGCCGATCGTGACGCCGTCGGCAACCCCATCGCCGTCGCCGAAGCCCACGACGTCTCCGGCGTCTATCGTGACGCCGATGCCCCTGCCGACACCACTCGTGTTGCCTCCCGATGCGCCGCCGCAGATTCTGGCGATTCGCATGGACAACCCTGTGCTGCACGGCGGCGACATGGTGGGTGGAACGGTCGTGACCTCAACGAACGTGGCCTCGGTTGAAGTTCGTCTGGGACCGCGCAGCATGAGCATACCGCGCACCGCCGTCGGCGATATTTCAAATGAGTTATCGGATGCCGCACGTGCCGTTCTTCATTCCGCGGACAACTACACCGCAGCGGTGATCGCAAGAAACGCCGCCGGCATCAGCGCCGAGCGCGACGTTAACGTTTCAGTTCGCTAGAGGGGTTCGGACGGGCGCCGGAGTCGGAAGATTCGGGAACGGCGCGGGATTGTACGGCGTCGGCACCGTCTGCGGAATCGGCAAATTGCCCGTCGGCGTTTCGTCGCCCCACGCGTAGACCGTTTTTCCGATTGCTTGCGCGTCGGCATCGCTGATGCACAACGTGTAGGGCTGCTGTTCTAAGCCGTTTTCCGCTCGTTGCACCGACACGGCGGAGCCGCGATCGAACAGGTAATGCAGCACGGTTCCCGAGAGCAGGCGCAGCGTCGTGCGGTAATGCAGCGCGTCGACGCGATCCAAGCGATACGCCTGCGCGTTCCAGCCGCTCTGATCGGTCGTCATGTACACCAGATCGCCGGGCCGCGTCGTCGGCGGGACTTCGATGTTGAACGTGACGGTCACGCGCTTGCCGGCAACGACCCGGCCGCACCCGCCGATCGGCTGGTTTGGATTGAGTTCGGGATTCGGATACGGTGTGGAAAGCGACACGGCGAATTGGCTCAGCGCGTTCACGTCGCCCTGCGGCGGGAACGGCTTTTTCGCAAGTTCGATCTTTGTCACAAGGCCGGACGGATCGAACGTCACGCGAGCGTACTGCCGCACCCGCGGCTGCTCCCCGGCCGGCGAGATCTGGACGGTCGGCGAAACGCGAAAACCATCGCCGCTCGTAAAGAAGACGAATCCGCGTTCGTAGTCGAGGATCTGCGCGGTCACGACGATGCCTTTGTCACTCTGACCCTTCGACTCACTCAGGACTTCGGCGGTGTTGAAGGGAGGCACGAGGGCGATGAGCGCCGCGGCGAGGAGCCAGCGAATCACTGCGTCACCTGAATGACGAAGTGCGGGCTCCAGCGCTGATTGCCGAAATTGAAGTAGTATGTGCGTGCGATGTCCACCATCATGTGGCGCGCGACGCGCACGCGCAGCTCCGGCGTGATGTCGTAAGGCGGCTCGCCGAAATACGGAACGTAGATGTAGCGTCCGAAAACATCCGTCGGCGGAAGCGTGAAGAAGCCCGGAACGGGCCGCGGAAAATCGGTATGCTGGCGAGCCACGAGCGTAAACGCGAAGTCCGGGCCGTTCGTGTAAACCGTGCCGAGCGAGAGCGTGCGATACGTTGCGAAGCCTTGGAAGGCGGCATAGCCGGGATTGAAGACGCCGTTCTGCTCGACGATGATCGGATACGCTTGCCGCTGCAAGCCGTTGTGATAATAGTCGCCGACGTTTAGGACGTTGTACTGCATGTAGGCCGTCACGTGCGACTTCGGAACGTCAAGCACTCGTCCGATGCTGAACGTCGTGTTGGTGATGTCCTGATAGTGCGGTGAGGAAAACCACGTGCGCTGTTTATCGACGACCGCGTTGAAGAACAAATCTTTCGGAGTCGAAGTGCCGGTACCGTGCGTCAAGTCGATCTGGGGCGTGTATGCGGTGATTCCGAAATAGTGCGTGTAGAGCCGATAGTACGGAACGCCGCCGAGATACTGCAGCGGCATGAAGCCGTCGTCCACCATGCCGATGCCGTAACGATAGCGCAGCCGCAAGGGTTTGTTGCGTCCCAGTTCGTTGCTCTGGACGCCGAGGTTGCCGTAGAAAACGTGGTCGGGGTTGTACGTGTGCTCCGGCGAGCCATAGTAGCCTTTTGCCGGCGGCGCCAGCAGGCTCTGATTCTGGAACGTCGTGTAGAGCTGCAGCGACGAATGGGGCATGGCCTGAATCGCCTGCACGTTGGTGAATTGCGACGACTCGAGCGGCTGCGAGAGCCAGCTCTGAAACGTGTGCAACTGCGTGAATGTGCGAATCTGAAAGCGATCCGTCGGCTGGTCCGAGAGAATCAGATTCCAAAACTTTGAAGGGCGCGTTGCCGGATTGACGGAGAAGATGGCGTACGCTTTCTGCGAGGCCACGTGCTGCTCGAACGACAGGTACGTTTGGTTTGTGGGATCGTAACGGAAATGCAACGCGCTGATATAGTTCGCGTCGCCCGCAAACTGATAGGTGCCGTCCAGCGTCGCGCCCGAAAGCGAGTTCTCACCCAAATGCTGGTTGGCTGAGAAATTGATGTAGTATGAAGGAACCGGGATGTAGGCGTGCACGCCGCCGGCGATGTCGACAGAGCCGCTGCCGAAGCGAACGTAGTTCTGCGTCGCGATCACCGCGTTCTTGCTGACGAGAAACGGTGAATCGTTGCTGAGATCGGGCAGCGCGAACGTGTCGCCGGGCATCTCCCGCCCTTTGAGCGGATGCGCGAAATCGCCGTTCTCAAACGTCCACCGGTCCGGTTCGGTGCTCAGGGGGACGAAGTAGATGCGGTTGAAATCAAAGAAGTCGGCGAGCGCAGCGCCGTTCTGTTCGCCGAGCGGCGAACGAACGTTCACCCGCCCCGCGACCACGAACCGGTTCAGTTTTAAATCCATTGAAAAGGCGTCGCCGGAAATCTGCGTTGAGCCCGAAGTGACGCGTACGTTGCCGTCGGCTTCGACCAAAAAACGATCGTAGTAAAACGTCACGCGATCCGCCTGCAGGCGGATCACCGAATAGGCGTCGGCCCTCGCGCAAGTGAGAATCGAGCTAAAAATAGCGGCAGCGAGCAGCGCCTGGAGCTTCGACAGAGTTTTTCCTCCGGGTGGTGAGCGATTCCGGGAAGGCCAGCATTAGCAGTCCTGCGAAGCGCGCCCTGTTGATGGCGCGGTTCGTGACGATAGTGCTCGACTCCGGCGGTGTGGGCGCATTGCCTGATGCAGAGGACTACGGCGACGCACCCGGCGCCGATACGATCGGAAATACGGCACGCGCGCTCGGAGGTCTGCAGATGCCGAACTTCGAGCGGCTCGGACTCGGGAATCTCACGCACATTGAAGGCGTGCAGCCGTCAAAACGGCACCGCACGCGGATCGCGCGACTGCGCGAGCGCAGCAAGGGCAAAGATACGATCACGGGTCACTGGGAAATGACCGGCGTCATTACGTCGCAACCGTTTCCAACGTATCCCCACGGCTTCCCGGATGAGATCGTGGAGCAGTTCGCCGCGATCGCCGGCAAACCGCCGTTGGGCAACAAGACCGCCTCGGGCACGGAGATTATCGAAGAGCTCGGCCCGGAGCACATGGCCAGCGGACGTCCCATCCTCTATACGTCCGCCGACTCGGTTTTCCAGGTCGCCGCGCACGAAGACGTCGTTCCCTTGCCAGTACTCTACGACTGGTGCGAACGTGCGCGCGCGATGCTGGTGCCGCCGAATGCCGTCAACCGCGTGATCGCGCGGCCTTTTCGCGGGACTGCGCGCCACTTCGAGCGCACGGCGAATCGCCGCGATTATGCTATCGAGCCGCCGCGCAATTTGCTCGATGATCTGCATGATGCGGGCGTGCCGGTTTACGGCGTCGGTAAGATTGGCGACATCTATTGCGAACGCGGCATCACGCACTCGCAGCGAGCCGCCGGCAACGCTGAGGCGATGGTAAAAACGTTCGATCTTCTCGAACGGACCGATCGCGGGCTCATCTTTACGAACCTCGGCGACTTCGATTCTAAATACGGTCACCGCAGGAACGCGCGCGGGTACGGCGGGGCGCTCGAGGAACTCGATGCGTCCATCCCCCGCTTGCTTTCCCTTTTGCGGCCGGCCGACGAGCTGCTCTTCACTGCCGACCATGGGTGCGATCCCACGGCGCCGGGTTCGGACCACACGCGGGAATTCGTGCCCTTCATCCATCTGAGCGCACAAGCCGGAGGCGACTTGGGTATTGTGGAAGGCCTGGATTACGCCGGGCAAACCATCAAGGCTGCATTTAACCGTTTGGTATGCACTTAGCTAACAAACAACTACGTAATCGCACGGCCGACGTTCGCGTTTTTGCGCACGAGCGCGATGTCCCAATCTGGTGGTTCGGCGCCAAACGCGCGGTCGACGTCGTCTTAGGTACGGCGCTTTCCATCATCGCGCTGCCGATCGTCGCCGTCGCGGCCGCAGCGATCGTCGCGGTCGATCCGGGTTCGCCTTTCTACACGCAGGAGCGAGTGAGCCGCGGCGGCCGGCGCTTTCGGATGCTGAAGTTGCGTACGATGGTTCGCGGCGCGCACGAAATGCGCGACGACGTCGCGCACCTCAATGAAGTTGATGGACCGGTTTTCAAAATCCGCAACGATCCGCGTCTTCACCGGCTGGGAGGATTCTTGCGGCGTACCAGCATCGACGAGCTGCCGAACCTTGCCAACGTGCTGTGCGGGCACATGTCGCTGGTTGGGCCGAGGCCGCCCATTCCGGCAGAGGTGGAGCATTACACGCCGTATGCGATGCGCCGCCTGAGCGTGCCGCAAGGCATCACGTGCTACTGGCAAGTGAGCGGACGCAGCACCCTGTCATTCGACGAATGGATGCGGCTGGATAATGCGTACGTCGACACGTGGACCCCGTGGGGAGATTTAGCAATTCTTCTAAAGACGCTCCCCGCGGTGCTGCGTAAAGATGGCGCACATTAGACCGCATCTCCGAGTCGTCTCCGGGCAGACCCCACAGAGCCACGTTGCGATTGCCGGCTCGACCTTTTTCATCATGGCCGCCACCTTGGCCTCAACGGTCCTGGGATTTTTTCGTGAAGTCGTCAATGCGAAGTTTTACGGCACCGCGTGGGAAATGGACACGTTTCTCGCGGCGGCTACCATCCCGACGATCCTGTTTGGACTCTTTCAAGGCGCGCTCGTCAATGCGCTCGTGCCGACCTTCTCGGAATATGTCGCGCTCGGTGATGAAGAGCAGGGCTGGCGCTTAGCCAACACGATCATCAACGGGGTCTTTGCGGTGACGGCGGCCTGCGCCGTTCTCGGCTTCGTTTTCGCTCCGTATATCGTTCCGCTGATTGCGCATGGGTTTCCGCCGCCGCAGATGGGCGTCGCGATTCACATGACGCGGTGGCTCATGCCGAGCATCGTGGCCGTTAGCCTTTCCGGCGTCTTTACCGCAATTCTCAATGCGTATCATCGCTTTCGCGTCGCGGCGCTGACGGGCGTCGCGATCAACGTCGCCACGATGGCGTGCGTGATCTTTCTCAATCACCGCTTGGGGATTTTTGCGCTGGTGCTCGGCACGGCGCTGGGAATGGTCGCGCAGATGGCGATTCAACTGCCGGCGATCTTTCTCACGGGACGGTATCGCCCCATCATCGACATCCGCCATCCCGGTCTGCGGCGCGTCGGTGAAGTACTGATGCCCATCATCGCCGGTTCGGCCGCCGGCCAGGTCGCGCTCTTCTTCGACCGCTATTTTGCTTCGACCTTAAGCCCCGGCTACATGGCCGGCATGAACTACGCAAACAAACTCGTGAACTTTCCGCAGTCGATCTTCGCCGCAGCCATCGCCACCGTCATTTTCCCGCTGATCGCCGCGCATTTTGCGCGAGCGAATAGGGCGGCCGTCGGCGGCAGCGTCACGCTCGGGCTGCGCCTGGTCAACTTTATTTCGATCCCGAGCGTTTGCGCCCTGATCGTGCTGGCGCACCCAATCGTGCAGACGCTTTTCGAGCGCGGTTCATTCAAAGCGTCGGCGACCGATCTGTGTGCGGGCCTCTTGCCGTACGCCGCAATCGGTTTGCTGGCAATGGCGGCGAACGTCGTGCTGACGCGCTGCGCGTTTGCCTGCAAAGAAACGAGCTGGACCGTTGCGATCTCCGTCTTTACGGTGGTGGTGAACGTGTTGCTCTGCATCATGTGGCTGCCCACGCTCGGCGCCCGGGGGCTGCTGCTCGCGAACTCGCTGAGCCAGAGCATGCAGGCCGTGCTGCTGCTCGTGCTGGTCTCGCGCATCGTGCGCGGCATCGCATGGAAGCCGCTCATGCTGGCAACGGGAAAGATTGCGCTCAGTTCGGCGATCATGGTGGCCGTGTTGCACTGGATCGGCGCGCTCAACGCACATCCGGCGCCGTCGCTGCTCTCGCGGGTGTGGTTCCTTTGGGGCCAAATTTCGATCGGCGCGCTGGCCTTCATCGCCGCCGCGCGCGTGTTCGGGGTCGAGGAACTCGCGCTCGTGTGGCAGCTGATCGTGCAAAAATTCGAACGCAATTTGCCGAGCCCGCCCGACAGTAGCGAGGCTCCGATCGCGTAGTGGTCGTTCCCGGCTTAGTGCAGCGCGCGCTGCGCAACGACTTCGTTCGCCACAGCGCGCTCGTCTTCGGCGCGACGATGTTCGGAAACGTGCTGAACTATCTGTTCAACTTCGCGATCAGCCGATATATCGGCGTGGAAGCGTACGCGGAATTGACCTCGCTGATCGGCACGATGATGATTCTTTCGATTCCGGCGCTGATCGTCAATTTGATCGTGGTCAAATACACGGCGGAGTTTCACGCCGTCGAGGATCGCGCCCGCGTCTGGCTGCTCGCCCGCCGATTGCTCTTGCTGATCGGCAGCTCGGCCGCCGTGCTGTTCGCGATCGGCATGGGCGTGCGCCCGGTCATCGCCGCCTATCTGCGCATTCCCAACGACGTGGCGATCGTCTTGATGATCGCCATCATCTGTATCGGCTTCCTCACGTCCAGTTTGCGTGCGGTGCTGCAAGGCGCCCAAGACTTTTTCCGGCTCTCCGTTTCGATGGGGTTGGACGCATTTTTGCGCGCGACCCTGGGGATTGGCTTGGTGTACGGCGCGCTGGCGGGCGTGCACGGCGCGATGCTCGGATGGTTCGGCGCCGCGATCTTCGGCCTGATCTACACGCTATGGGCCATCGGGAAGCATCGGGCGCTGCATGCCGATCCGGCGCAACTGCGATTCGATCTGCGGCGGCTGGCGCGGACGAGCGCGGGCGTCGCGCTGGCCACGGCCGCGATGACGCTGCTTGGCTTCATGGACGTGCTCCTCGTCAAACATTACTTTCCGCCGCATCAAGCCGGCATCTATGCCGCCGTCAATCTCACCGGCAAGGTCGTCTTGTTTCTCGTTTCCTTCTTGCCGGCGATCTTATTGCCCAAAGCTGTTGCGCTGGTACAGCGCGGGCAGTCGCCCGTGCATTTGCTGGGGCAGGCAGCGGTGGGCACCGTGCTGATGGCCGGCGGAACTTTGGCGCTTTTCGGCTTGATTCCGAAAACGATCGTGCACATCGTCGCAGGCGGCGAATTCGTCGCAGCGGCGCCGTACGTCTTTCAATACGACTTGGCGATGGGGTTGATGGCGGTCTTGATGCTGATCGTGAATTATCGCATCGCGTTGCATCGCTTCGGCTTCCTCTATCCGCTGGGGATCGTGCTGGCCGCAGAGATCAGCGCCATCGCGCTCTACCACGAGTCACTGTGGAACGTGGTGCACGTCGTGCTGGCGGGAAACGCCGTGATGTGCATCGCTTCATCGGTCGGCATCGCGCGGCCGGTCGCCGCGCCGCAAATCGCCGCCGAAGCGGCGTGATCGTCTGGCGCCGTCCGCGCCGCGCGCTGCTGCTGGATCGCGACGGCGTCGTAAACGTCCCTCCGCCGGGCGGCTTCGTCCTGGACTACGATCGCGACTTCGCGTTCGTTCCGGCCTTCGTTTCGTGCGTGCGTCCCTTCGCCGAGGCGGAGATTCCGATCGTCGTCGTCTCGAATCAAAGCTGCGTCGGCCGGGGATTGATCTCGGCGCGCGCGGCGCAAGCCGCCATGGATCGAATGGTCCGCGATCTCGCCTCGCTCGGCATCCCGATCGAGGGGTATGCCGTCTGCCCGCACGCGCCGGAAGCGGGGTGCGATTGCCGCAAGCCGAAGCCGGGACTCTTGCTGGAATGCCGGCAGAAGCTGGCACTTGACCTGGGCGCGTCGGCATTCGTGGGCGACTCCGAAACGGATCTGGAGGCGGGCGCCGCCGCGCACTGTCCGAGTTTTAGAGTCGACCCCAACGACGAACGAATATATCGAGAGGGATTCGCCGCTGCCTTTGGTCTCATGTTCGGTCATCATCCCGGCGTATAACGAAGAGCAACGCCTGGCGCGCACGCTTGCGGATTACGCCGCCGAATTTGCAAGCGATGAAGTGATCGTGGTGCTCAACGGGTGCCAAGACAATACGCCGGCCGTCGCAAGCGCCGTCGCGGCCGCGCATCGGAACGTACGCATCGTCGAAATCAAGGAAGCGGTCGGGAAAGGCGGCGCCATCCGCGCCGGACTACTGGTAGCACTGGCGCCCACGATCGCCTACACCGATGCCGACGGCTCGACGCCGGCACGCGAGCTTCGCCGTCTGGCGAACGGCTTGGGCGATGCGGACGGCGTCATCGGATCGCGCTGGCTGCCCGACTCGAAAGTACGCGTCGCCCAGCCCTTCACGCGGCGCGTTGCAAGCCGCGGGTTCAATACGATCGTGCGGGTCCTTTTCGGCTTGCGGTACTCCGATACGCAGTGCGGCGCTAAGGTGTTTCGCTCCAGCGCTCTGCGGCGCGTGATCGATTCCGTTGAAACGGCGAATTTCGCATTCGACGTGGATGTGCTCTTCGCGCTGAAACGGCGCCGTGTCGTCGTGAAGGAAGTTGCGACGCAGTGGGCCGACGCATCCGATTCGAAGGTCAAGTTGGTGCCCGCGTCGATCGGGATGCTGCTGGCGCTTTTGCGTCTGCGCCTGCTGCACTCGCCGCTGCGTTACGTCTTGCCGCTGTACGACAAATTGCTGCCGACGCGCGCGTTCCAAACTCGCGGCAACTTGTCGATTCTGGTGATCGACCGCGCGATGACGCCGGATCTTTTCGAGGCAGCGTCGGCGTGGGCGCGGAGCGGCCACGACGTGACGTGGATCGCGCCCGAGGCTTCAGGGGAACCGGCCGTCGAGCGCCGCGGCGGTGTACGCATTTGTCGCGTTGGTCCCGGCTGGATCTTTTCCGTCGCCTGCGGGCTCTTCTACGTTACGCGCCTTCGCAACCGGTTCGATATCGTCGTGCAGCCCGAAACCGAGCGCACGCCGTCGCAACTTTTTTCGCTCAAGCCGAAGATGTACCTCAACGGCGTCCGCGAGCCCGAAGCGGTCGTCCGCGACATGCTCAAAGTCCTCGCCGCGCGAGGCGTTGCCTTCGTTCGTTCAGGCGGCGTCTGGGAGATTTGGAAACCGGCGCAAGAACCGTATGCGTTCTCGGACGCCGTGCGCGAAGCCGAAGCGCATAAGTGAGCTACCTGGTCCTTGCCCCACAGGGCTTGGGCGATTCCCTTGAAGCCACGCCCTTCATCGCCGCGCTGAAAGCCGCGCGGCCCGATACGCCAATCGATGTCGTCGTCTTGCGTCCGTCGTCGCGCGAACTTTTCTCGGGCCTTGCGCAGTACGTGCGGCGCGTCATCTACTTGCCGTACTGGGATCGCGGTCCGCTGGTTTTTCTGTCGTCGTTGCTTCGCGCGTGCATCGGGCGGGAGTACGGCGCGACGTTTTTGATGTATCCGGCCGCGCGCCCCGAGTATCACGTGCTGACGGCGGCCTTTCGATCGAGACGGCGTTTTGCGCACGCCTACTGGGAGCCCAGTTTTCGCACGATGCTGTGGTTGAACGATGTACTGGTCCCGGTGGAGCGCAAGCACAACGTCTTGCGTAATCTCGATCTGCTTGACGCTGCCGGCATAGCGCACGACGTTCCGGATCGCTACTTGGTGCCCCATGGATGGGTCGCTCGGGAAACCGCCGGCGAACGGCCGGTCGTGATCCACGTCGGTTCGATCGCGCACGATGGACTTGAAAACAAGCGTTGGCCTCTGGACCGCTTCGCCGAGGTTGCGAAGAAGTTGGTGCAACGGGGCCTTCCGGTGACAGCGCTAGTCGGCCCTGCCGAACGGCAGGAAACGCAGAGCCTGCAAGCGGCCGTCCCGGCGCTGCGCCTCTTCGAAGGAACGCTGCAAGAAGCGGCGCGCTTTCTTTCGTCTGCCGCCGCAGTGCTCTCGAACGACAGCGGCATCGCACATTTGGGCGCTGCGCTCGGCGTGCCGACGCTTGCGCTTTTCGGCCCCACGCCGCTTGAGTTCGCGCCGTATGGACCATCCGCGCGTGCGTTTCGTCCCTCGCCGTGTCCGCCATGTTTTGACGTTCGCTTGCTCAACACCGACTGCGCGCTGAACATCGATTACCGCTGCCTGAAGCAAGACCTCACCGTGGACGCCGTTGTCGATCAACTCGACGCGCTGCTTTCAGAACGCACGTTGCCATCCTCCAGGGTATAGAGGCACCATGGCAGAGCAGCAACGTCCGCCGCAACATCAAGAACGTCAGCCCGGCAGCGAAGCGCAAATGCAGCCAAGTCCGCGGTACGAGCATCCCGATCATCAACCTTCGAACATGCTGGCGGGCCGTGTTGTCTTGATTACCGGCGGCGACAGCGGAATCGGCCGCGCGACGGCAATTGCCGTGGCCAAAGAGGGCGCCCGTGTGGCGTTCACCTATCTGGACGAACACGAGGATGCCGACGAAACGCGCAAGCTCGTGGAAGCTCGCAACGGGCGGCCATGCATCGTCTTTGCCGGCGACGTCGGCGATGCGAATTTTTGCGCCCACGTCGTCGATGAAACGGTCGGGCAATTCGGCGGCCTGCACGGGCTGTTCAACAATGCCGGCGAACAGCATCCGCAGCAAGACTTCGCCAACCTGGATTTTGAAGATATGGAGAAGACGTTTCGCACGAATATCTTCTCGCAGTTTTACATCACCAAGCCCGCGGTCGCCCACCTTCAGGGCGGCGGCGCTATCGTCAACAACGCCTCGGTCAACGCGTATCGCGGCAGTCCGCAGCTCGTCGACTATTCCGCCAGCAAAGGCGCAGTGATCGGATTCACGCGTTCGCTGGCGCTTGCACTGGTCGATAAAGGAATTCGCGTCAACGCCGTTGCCCCCGGCCCGATCTGGACGCCGCTGATCCCCGCGACGTTTCCCGAAGAGAAGGTAAAGTCGTTCGGCGGCGACACGCCGATGAAGCGTGCGGGGGAGCCGGACGAAGTAGCGATGGCCGTGCTGTTTTTGCTGTCAGCGCGTGCCTCGTACATCAGCGGGCAAACCATTCACGTCAACGGCGGAGAGATCATCAACGGATGACAAAGACGATTCCGGCCGCGCAGGGCGGCACGATCACGATCGGCGGAGATCTCACCGTCAATCGAATGGGCTACGGCGCGATGCGCTTGACCGGTCACGGTATTTGGGGATGGCCGCACGATCGTGAAAATGCCCTCCGCGTGCTGCGGCGGGCTATCGAGTTGGGCGTCAACCTCATCGATACGGCCGACGCGTACGGCCCGGAAGTGAATGAAGAAGAGATCGCGCAGGCGCTCTATCCGTACCCGGAGGGTCTGGTGATCGCCACCAAAGGGGGAAATACACGTCCGGGGCCAGGTGAATGGGTCGCGGATTGCCGCCCCGAGCGTGTAAAACGATGCTGCGAAGAGAGCTTGCGCCGCTTGCGCCTCGAGCGCATCGATCTCTACCAACTGCACACGGTCGATCCCAAAGTGCCGTGGGCCGAACAAATCGGCGCCCTTCGCGAGCTTCGGGATGCAGGCAAGATCCGGCACGCCGGCTTGTGCAACGTCACCTTGGAACAGCTGGGCGAAGCGCAGAAGATCGTGCCGATCGTTTCGGTACAGAATCGCTACAACATCGCCTACCGCGGACGCAGTGAAGCCATCATCGATTACTGCGCGCAAGTTGGGCTCGCGTTCTTGCCGTGGTTTCCGCTCGCGGCCGACCCCAATGAAATTGCCGAAAATACCGAAGTGCAGATCGTCGCCGGCGAACACGGCGTGCACGTGACGCAAATCGCCCTCGCCTGGCTGCTCCATCGCTCCCCGACGATGTTGCCGATTCCGGGCACGTCATCGCTGGAGCATCTCCAGCAAAATGTTGCCGCCGCCGCGGTTCGTCTAAGCGACGATGATTTGGTACGTCTCGGTTTGCGTCAGCCGGTGAGCGCCCATCATGGAGAGCACGACGAACGATAGCACCGTCGCGGTGATCATGCCGACGTACAACTCGGCGGAATATCTGGATCGGTGCCTGGAGTCGTTGCAGCGCCAAACGTTTACGAACTTTGAACTTTGGTGCGTGGACAGGGGCAGCACCGACGGGACGGTGGAGATGCTCGAACGATGGGCGGCGCGCTGGCCGAAGCTCCGCGTTTTACGCGGGGGCAATGAACGGACGTCACAATTCAACATGGGCGTGCGCGCCTCGCGGAGCAAGTACATCTACTATCCCGGTTCCGATTTTGTGTTCGATCCGACGCTGTTGGAAGAGGCGGTGTCCGTAGCGGAGCGCGACGACGCCGATGCGGTCATGACGCGTTCCATCTCGACCGGGAACGGCTATTGGGCGCGAGTCCATCACTTCGAACGCCAGTTTTACTTCGGAACGGAAAAATTTGAAGGCGCGCGCTTTTTCACGCGGGACATGTACGAACGCGCCGGCGGCTACGACGACAAGGTGCCGATCTTCGAAGAGTACGATCTGCAGGATCGCATGAAGGCGGCCGGCGCACGCTTCGCGCGCGTGCAAAATGCCTCCGAATACCATCTCGGCGAGCCCACGAGCGCCCGGGAAATTTGGCGCCGCGCCTTTTATATCGGCACCAAGTACCGTAATCTCGTCGGAAAGCAAGGCGCACGCGCGTACCGCCATCTGAACCCCGTGCGCGCAGTGTTCTTCAAAGATCCGCTGCGCTACGTGCGCCAGCCGAATTTGGCGTTCGGGTTTCTCTTATTTTGGTTCATGAAATATGCCGGTGCCGGCGCCGGCGTCATCGCGTCGTTTCTTCCGGGCCTGCGGAGCCGAGACTGGTCCTCGCGAAGGCACCGCTGAAGATGCCGACGCTCCACCAAGTGCTCCACGCCGGCCAGCATGTGCTTGCGAGGTCGCGCCTGATGGTTCGAGCGGCGGTGTATGTACGAAACCAAGCGAATTGCGTCATCAAGTACCGTTTCGCTGCGGGGCCGGAGTTCGAACGGTCCGGCGAGGCGTGGCTGCTGCGGGAGATCGCGCCGGCGGCGCGCACGCTGGTGGACGCCGGTGCAAACGTCGGAGATTGGACCGCTGCTGCCTTGCAGTACGGGCACGAACCCCGCGTTATCGCTTTCGAGCCATCGCGCTCTGCCGTGGAGCGGCTTCGCGATCGTTTTCACGACCATCCGAACGTTACGATCTGTGAGGGAGCGCTGGGCGACGGCCCGGGAACCGCAATGTTTGCCGAAGAGCACGATGCCGGCACCCATTCGAGCCTTGTGACGAGCTTTGCGAGCGCAGCCAGCAAGACCCGGCCCGTCGAGGTGACGACGCTCGACGCCGAACTCGAGCGATTGGGGATCGCGCACGTCGACATGCTCAAGGTGGACTGCGAAGGATACGACCTGCACGTCTTGCGTGGCGCGCGAAGGCTGCTCGAAGACCGGCGAGCGGACGTCGTGCAGTTCGAGTACAACCGGCCGTGGGCAAAGGCCGGCTCAACGCTCGCTGCCGCTTACGCGGTTTTGGAAAACTTCGGTTACCGCGTATTTCTGTTGCGCGAGGACGGCCTCTACGACTTTGATTACGGGCGCTACGGGGAGTTTTTCGAGTACTCTAACTTTGCGGGTCTGTCGGCGAAGGGCTTGCGGCTCCTTGGGCATCGGATTCGGGGCCCGGTGTAGCCGTTGTGTGACTTCCGGTGACGTAGGCGAGCATTCTGCGCCGGTCCGCGTCCTGGATATCGTTGTGATCGGCGGTGAGCCGCTCCCAGCGTTTGGCGTGAATGAGAAATCTCAGCATTGCGTATCCGCCGCAAGCCATTATCCCAAGCGCGCCGTCTTTGTACCCTTTGCGCTTGATGAAAAAGACGAGAAACTCCTTAACGGGGCCCAACAGCATAGCCCACGCTTCGCGACGTGCCGTGCAGCCACGCAGATCCAGCGACTGAACGTCCATGTCGGTGTAATAGTTTTGCTTCGCCACGTAGTGCGAGAGGGAGCGAACCGAATAGTGGTCATAGCGGTGCGCTAGGTACTCGCATCGCCCGTGAATCGTCAGATCTGAATGGGAGAGTTCCGGCGTTTCAAAACGGGCAGTGCCTTTGCGAAAAAGGCAGAGCCGGTATCGTTCGCCGGGCACTTTCGCGCGCTTGTCATAGGCCGGCCCGTAGCGCAGCCAGCGGTTGGAAAAATACGTGCGATTCGGAATATAGAAGCCGCAGAGATCGGGCGGTGCCGAGGCGATGCGTTCCAAAATCTCGCGGCCCAGTTCTGTAGTCGGGACTTCATCGGAATCGAGGCGCAGCAGCCAATCGCCCGTTGCGGCGTCGAACCCGCAATTGACGTTTTCGTAAATGTAGCCGTTTCGCTGGATGAGGCGGCCTTTCGGATGCGATTGCGCGAGCTCCGCCGTGCCGTCCGTCGAAAACATGTCGACCACGATGATTTCATCGGCGAAATCCAGGGAAGCCAACGTGCGGCGTAAGAGTTCGACACAATTCTTCGTCGGGATGACGACCGAAAGACGAGGCACCGCTAAACCCCCTTAAGGGCATCAGTCGGCAGCATCGCCTGACGCCGCCCGAAATTAAGACTGGAGCGGAACCGATCGATATCGTCTTTGCTGAAGAACCGCAGCGCTCGAATCGCCGCCAAAAAGACGAGCGTATACGCAGTCACGAGGATCGCAACCTGATACAAGGCGTGCAGCCTGCCGATATGCGGATGCCACGGGAACAGGCGTGACAAGACTACGTCGGCGAGGACGCCGGTTAACGTCGCGGCGCAGAGCTTCCATATCCAAGAGTACAGGGCGTCATGCGGCGGAATGCGCTGCGTGCGATGGAACAGCCAAGTAAAATAGATTTGGCCGGCAACCGTGCCGATCAGCATTCCGCCCGCCACGCCGTACAGCCCGAACCAGCGTACGAGAAGTAGCGTTGCACCGATATTGGCAACCGAGTTGACGATCCCGTAGTACGTTTCATATTTCGGCTTGCCGACTGCACGCAGAAGCGTCGACCCCACGGTCGACAGGTTTCCCACAAAGTATGCGGCCGCAAGCACGATCGCGACGATCGCTGCGGGCGCGAAGCCGCGTCCCATCCAGAGGCTCATGAGGGGGAACGCCGAGCCGGCGATCGCACCCAGCAGCAGTGCGGTCGCGAGCATGAAAAAACGCGTCGCTTGGCCGTACACCCGCGCCATACGGTCGGAGCCGCCTTCCGCATCGAGCGAAGACATCGCGGGCAAGAGCGCGTTGCTGAAATTCATCGGCAGACTGCGGCTCGTGCGCGTCAGCCGCGTCGCAACATCGTAGTAAGAGACGCTGGAAACAGAGACCAGCGCTCCGACGAGAAAGCGCCCGATCTCGCCGTTGATCGTGCTGCAGATGTTGCTGATTTGGATCCATGCGCCCATGCGGAACTGATAACGAATGACCGAAATCTCGAACTTGCGCGGATCACAAAACAGCGGTCCGAATGCGCGCCGCGCCTGAAGGAACGTCAGCGCTGTCTGCACCGTCAGGCGGGCAAAGGTCGCAACGATCAGCGCGTTGATGCCGAGTCCTCGATGAAGCAGCACGAGCGCGAGGGTATAAAAAACGGCGCTGCTCCAGAACCCGGCGATCGAAACCTTTCGCAGCGCGCCAAACCCAATCAACGCCTGGCCGAAGACGTTGAACGCGTTCGAGAGCACGGAATACAAAGCGATGGCGACGAGAAGACGCGGCGCCTGCGCGATCACGTCCGGATCGATTCGGAAGAGTGCGTCGATGCGCCCGGCCAGAACGACGGCCAGGGGCACTAGAATCGCTCCGAGCGCCAGATAGATCAGCAAGCCGAATGTGATCACTTGACGGACTCGCAAAAACTCTTTTCGGGTGTAATACTCCGCGATCGACTTCACGAACGTCGCGCCGAGCCCGAAGTCCGTCAGGACGAAATAAATGGCGATCGAGCGTGTAGAGGGCCCAAAGGCCATAGGCGTGCAGGCCGAGCGAAGCCACGATAAACGGCGTGCACCCGACGCCCAATATGATGGTCCCGACGTTGCCGCATAGGGAGACCGCGCCGTTAACGGCGGCTTCCCAGGTGCGCGATGCGGGTTTGGCCATGTCGCCCGAGGGCTTCAATGGCGACGACCGTTCCCAGCTCGAGGGGTCCTAATCTAAACATGGTATACTGCCAACCGTGGGTCCCAGGCGAGCGCGCGACCTTTTGTGCGGACTTGTTTTTATCGTGCTCGGAGGCTGCGGCGGTGGAGGGTCGGGGTTCGCTCCGGCTGGTTCAAGCGACGCGCCTCCGTTGCCGCGGACGACCGCTGCTGCACCGGCGCCGCTCCCGAGCGTAACGCGGATGCCGGCACCGCAGGCGCTACCCTACAAATACGGTACGCTCACCTTTCCATACAATTGGGATCTCGGCGATCTGAGCGGCGCGCCGCAGAACGGCAAGCCGCAGCCGTGCAACGCGGCTCACGCCCCGTGTTCCGTCAAAGGGGACAGCTTGGCCCTGATGCAGGTGACGGCAGACTCGGGCGTCGGGTTCGTTCGCATGGACGTCACCGGCCAATTTCTCTACGGCGAATCCAGAGCGCAATCGTCGCCGGATTTCAGCCGCATCGACGCGATGGCGACGGCGTTACACAAGCTGGGCTTGACCGAGATGCCCGTGTGCGAAAATTTCGGAAGCCCTCCGTGGGAAAACGGCGGCTACACCGATACGGAGATTTGGTCTTCGCCCCGGGATTATGCAAATTTTTGCGGAGTGATCGCAGCGCATTTTGTACGGAACGAGCCCTGGATCACCGAGATGGAGATCCCCGGCAACGAACCAAACCTCGACGGCAATTGGAAATGCAGCGCGCGGAACGTCTATTGTTCCGGCGCGCCGAATCCGGAAGACGGCAACAACGCCGCGCAGTACATGATCGACGCCTATGGCGCTATCAAAGCAGCCGATCCGCTGATGGTGGTTGTGGGCCCGGCGCTGGCCGGCGCCGGGCCGAATTATGTCCCGGTCAAAACGTTTGCAGAAAATCTCTACCGGAACGGATGCAAGACTGCGGTGTGCTGGGATGTTGTGTCGACGCACGATTATCAATGGACGGATCCAAACGCCGCCAAGACGGACGGCTCGGATCTCGGCTTCTACGTTTACCGCATTTTCCAAAATGTCGCCGTAGCGAACGGCGACGTAAAGCCTCCGGTAGCGATCACGGAGTGGGGCTTCTGTGAGGGCATCGCGAGCAACTCGTCATGCTTTTCGCCTGCCGTGCAAGCGACGTACATGTCGCACGGCCTCACGCTCTTCAGCCGCGATCCAAGCGTGCAGTCCGTGGTGTGGACGGCCGTATGGGACGCCGGAGCAAAACCGAATCTGCAATGCACCGATTTCTTTTTAATGATGGGTCTGCTGCCGTGTACGGACAAAGATGCGCCGCCGCCGGAAACGCAAGCGCTTCCGGCGTGGCATGTCTTACGACGCGCGGCGAGCGTTCCTGACCCCTAGAACTTTAGCGCTTCATCGTTCAGAAAGGCTCTCCGCGGCTGGTTGCCCTGGGGGTCGTGCATGCGCTAAGTCAGCTTAACGCGGGCTTTGCGAAGATGTTACGTTTTTGCGCGCCGATTTGACCGCGCTCGTGGTTGACAGATTTATCCACATGTGAGTACATGGGGGAACCACTAAGTCCTATACCATTCAGGGTAGCCGAATACCGGGATTTGCTCTTTGCATATGCGCGTACTCTGTCTAAGGGACTTTCGTCCCCGCACCCTACGGCCGCCGTGTTCGTCCGGCACGCCGGCGATCCGGAACCTCCTCGTCGGGCTCGTCTTGGCTGTGGCGTTCGTTCCATTGCGCGCCCTCGCCGTGCCGCTGCACCCCGGGGACAAGGTCACGATCTCCGTCTATAACCACCCCGAGCTGCTGACCGCGGGCACGCTGGATCCGAGCGGAGCTATTTCGATCCCCCTCGCGGGCACGGTGAAGCTTGCGGGGCTGGAGCCTGCAAGCGCCGATCGCGCAATCGCGGCTGCGCTGCGGAAGTACATTCGCTACGCCGCTGCCGACGTGACCGTGACGCAACCGGTCTCGACGATCTTCGTTGCCGGAGGCCCGGGCGGCACCGCACCGTATACGCCGGGCGAAACGCTCGGGACGGCAATAAGCGGCCTTAGCATTTCTTCTTCGATCGATCTGCGCCGAGTCGAGCTCGACCGTAACGGCGCGGCGATCGGGACGTACGACGCGAAGGACGTCGGCGGCAACGGGCCGACGCTCGAGGCGGGCGACACGATCGTGTTGCGAAACAAGCCCATTGAGGTTGCGGTCCGCGGGGACGTAAAGCAGCCGGGTGCGACGTATCTGTACCGCGACGAGCGTCTCGTCGATGCGATTCAGCAGACCGGCGGTCTAAACGACGACGCCGCGAGGGGCGCGATCGAACTGCGCCGCGGCAACGCCTCGGAAACCGTCGCACTTTCTTCGGCGCAGCTCGCTGCCGCGCCGCAGAGCGGTGACGTGCTCGTCGTTTCGCCCGCACGGCACGTACAGGTCGGCGGCACCGTCGCAAAGCCCGGCGACGTCGCGCTGATCAGCGGCGATTCTCTGATCGCGGCAATTTACGATGCGGGCGGCCCGCTCGATAATTCGGACATCAGTCACGTCCAAGTCCAGCACGGCGGCGTGAGGAGCACGTACGACATCACGGCCGTCGAGCACGGCGATCTCTCGCAAAATCCAAAGGTCAGCGACGGCGACGTCGTTTTCGTTCCGAAAGGCCACCGAATCGACTTCCGTGACGTCTTCTCGGGCCTAAGCGTGCTGCGGTACTTCATCGTTCCATGACGTTTGTGTATAAAGAGCGCGTTGCATACGAACGGCAACGCCGTTCTTTGGACGTGCTCTTCGCCGTGATCGCGCTGTTGATAACGTTGCCCCTGCTGCTGCTGGCCTGTGCGGCGATCCTTTTGGAAGATGGCCGGCCGGTATTCTTTCGCCAGCGCCGCGTCGGACGGTTCGGCCGGCTTTTTTGGATGTACAAACTCAGAACGATGGCAAAGCATGCTTGCGGCGATGCTCCCAAACCGTATGGCGTCGACGCACGCGTCACGACGGTTGGAAGATTCTTGCGTCGCACCTCAATCGACGAGCTTCCGCAATTCTACAACGTCATTCGCGGAGATATGTCGGTTGTAGGGCCGCGGCCGGAGATGCCGCTCCACGTACGATCGTACCAATCGTGGCAGCACATGCGCCATCTTGTTCGTCCCGGCGTAACGGGAATGTGGCAAACGGTGTGCCGTTCGACGATTCCGCTCGAGCGGCCGGAAGCAACGAGCCTGGATCTGGACTATGTGCGCGAGGCGTCGACAGGACTCGACGCCGTGCTCATCGCCCGCACGATAACGACCATTTTTACGGCGCGCGGCGCCTACTAATTCCGCAGCGGAGCCTGCGGCGGCCGGAGCGCACCAGGGAGGGCAGCTTGTCGAACATCTGCATCATCGGAAGCGGCTACGTCGGAATCGCAAGCGCGATTGGCTTAGCCGAGCTTGGACACAATGTCGTCGGGTACGATGTGCTGCAGGAACGCGTCGCCAATTTGCAATGCGGCGTCGCGCCGTACCGTGAAATCGGCATCGAGCAAGGTCTGCCGAAGCATTTGCGCACTGGGCGTTTACGCTTTGTGAAAGAGCAATGCGAAGCCGTCGACGGCGCGCAGCTCGTGCTCGTCTCGGTCGGGACGCCGTCGCTTCCCAATGGCGCTTGCGACCTGCGCGGCCTGCGCGACTGTGTCGAAGCGCTTGCCGCCTGCGATCTCAACGCATGTGAAGCGTTGGTCATCCGTTCGACCGTCCCGCCCGGGACGTGCGACTCGATCGCGCAGCGCCTTGCCGGCCATGTGGAAGTGATCTACGCGCCCGAGTTTTTGCGGGAAGGCAGCGCCGTGGCCGACTTCATGCAGCCGGACCGCACGATTGTCGGAACGGATGCCATTCCGCCCGCAGTTGCGTACGCAACGCTTTTCGAGCCGCTGCAAGCGCCCGTCATGTTAACCTCACGGCGCAGCGCCGAGATGATAAAAGCTGCCTCCAACGCGTTCTTAGCCCTCAAAATCAGCTTCGCAAACGAGATCGCAAACCTTTGCGATGCGTTGGGCGCCGACTCACTCGAGGTTCTGCGTGGAGTTGGTTGGGACCGGCGAATCGGCCATGCGTTCCTGTTGCCCGGAATCGGGTTCGGTGGTCCATGCTTTGAGAAGGATCTCAATAGCTTGGCAAGGATCGCAGAAAGCGAAGGCGTTCCACACGAGTTAATCGGCGGGACGCTGCGCGTTAACGAGCGCCAGCCAAAGCGAATCGTGCAAGTCCTCGTATCGGAGCTCGGCCCGCTCGCCGGACGGCGCATCGGCGTTTGGGGCTTAGCATTCAAACGAGGCACCGACGATATTCGGGATTCCTTGGCGATCCGGATCGTTGAAGATCTCGTTGCTCGGGGAGCGACCGTGCGTGCGTACGACCCAATGGTTCGCCGCGCGACGCTGCCGGCGAATTGCACGATCGTCGGTTCGGCGATCGAGGCGGCCGATGCAGACGCTCTGCTCGTCTTAACCGATTGGCCGGAATTCCGCGAAATTTCGCCTCACGCCATCGCCCGGCAGCTCACCACCGGCCTCGTTGTTGACGGCCGAAATCTGCTCGACATCGAGCGTATCGCCGACGCGGGTTTGCGATATCGCGGCGTCGGACGCAGCGCCCAACCGATCGAAGCTCCACTCGCGGCGGCAATCTAGAGTTCTACGGAGACGAACGATATGGAATCCAGAGACGCATTTTCAATTGTGTGGAGCAGGCGCTGGGTGGTGCTCCTTGTCATATTGATCGGCCTGGCGGCGGGCGCGGCGGCGTATCGCTTAAGCGGTCCGCAGTATCGCGCGCAATCATCGGTGATGATCGTTTCGCAGAATAGCGCCGGGCGCGATCCTTCGGCCAATGCGATCGACATGCCGGCCCTGCTGATGAGCGATACGGTTCTCACCCGGTTCAAGGCGCGCATGCACCTGAAAGAGCCGCTGAAAGCGTTACGCCGCCGAATCGACGCGTCGGTCGACATCAACAGCTCGCTTATGCCGATCGGCTTCCGGGCGCCTTCACGTGCGGAGGCGATTAAGGGCGCAAACGCGCTCGCGCAAGAGCTGCGCCAATTCTACCGCGAAATTTCAGCCTCGCGCTACGACGATCTGTCCGATTATCTCGGGAAGCAGCTGGCCCGGGAACAACAGCGGATTGATGTCGTCGACAGACAGCTCTGAATCGATGATCGCCGCTGCGCCCTTCATCGGCGAGCGCCAAGCCGGCGAACAGATCGCGGCGCAGCTTGTCGCTCTGAACAGTCAGCGCTCGGGACTCAACGCTTCACTGCAGGCGCACGCGATGGCGGCGCAGATGGCGCATCAGCGCATCGATACCATTCAGCCGTTGATCCGTCAGGAGCAGCTCAACGGCGATGCCAACTACAAGTCGCTGCAGGACCAGGCGGCAAAGGACTGGACCACGCAGGCGCTCGTCAAAGCGCAATATACCGACAAGTATCCCGGACTGCCGGGGCTTGCCGATCAGGTCGCCCGGACGCGCGCCCTCCTCTCACAGGAAGAGCAACGGGCGCTTTCTTCAGGCCCCGGAAGCAGCGCGACGTACTCGAGCGCGTTGCGCGATGCACAAATGGCGGACGGCAGCGTCAGCGCGGATCAAGCGCAGTTAACCGCCATCAATCAACAGATCGCACAGGCCGAATCGAATCTTGCGGCCCTTCCGAACCTCGGTGTGAAAGTCGCGGCGCTGCGCCGGGAACGAGACGCCTCGGAAACGGCCTACGAGATCCTCGCGGAGCAACGCACCATCACGCTTGCGGAGCAAGCTCGAAGCTGCGGCCCTCGGTTCGATCACGGTCGCAGACCGCGCGATGGACGCGGAGCCGGCGCTGGGACGAGCCTCGCTCTTGATGCCAATCGCGGCCGTCCTGGGCTTTGCCGTCATCGCACTCTGTTTGCCGTTCGCGCTCGAAGTCGTCGACACGCGCTTGCGTCGTCGAGAATTGATTGAAGCGCTCTACGGCAAGCCGCTCATCACTTCAGTGTAATGGTGGAATCACGATGAACGATCCGTTTTTAACTTTACGCGCAACCATCGAAGCAAATTGTGCCGCTCCATCGGTCGTTCTTATCAGCTCGGCAATGCCGCGCGATGGGAAGACGGCGGTGTCGGCGGGGCTTGCCGAAGCGTTCGCCCAGAGCGGTTGCCGCACGCTTGCGATAGATTTCGGCGCCAAGCCCGCGCTGGCCAAGGCCATCGGCACGAAGGATCTGCCGGTGATCGAATCCCCGCGCGGCACCGATACATTAGCCGTCCGGCACATCGGCGAGCATCTCGACGCCGCCCGCATCGCTGCAACGGCGATGGGAAAGTCGGCGCTCACCGATTTGGAACGGTTTTTCGCCGCCCTTCGCGCGCGCTACGACTTCACCGTTATCGACGGTTGCGAATTGACGGCGGGTGCCGTCGCGCTTGCCCGCATTGCAGACGGCGTTATCCTGACGGTTCGCAGAGGCCGTCCAACGGCAGAAGCCGATCGCGAAGCTGTGCTCTTGCTGGAACGTTTCCGCGCAAACTTCATCGGCGTCGTTTCGACAGGGCGCGGCGAGCTTTCGCCAAGGCGACGGACGCTGGCTGCGGTGCCGGAGTCACGAACGCCCGAGATGGCTCGCCCAAAGCGCGTCGCCGCCGTCAGCGACACGTAGCGTTCGATCGGTTAAGGCCTTGAACGTCGTTCTGGTAGCGCCGCGCTTGCCGCCGGCTTGCGACGGCGTCGGCGACAGCGCACATGCGCTTGCGTTGGCCTGCGTCGCGCAAGGCGCCGACGTTCACGTGCTGACGGCGGCCGGAAACTCCACGGCGCGTCAACCGTATCGCTTGACGTCGTTAGGCGAATCCTGGGACCTTGCAGCCGCGCTGCGCGCGTGCTGCATTTTAGCTCGGGAGCGCGCGGACGCACTCTTGATCGAATATACTCCGTTTCTTTACGGAGCGGCCTCGCCTGTCCCGGTTGTTGTCACGCGTTTCGCGCGTACGATCGGTCTGCCATGCACCGTTATCGCGCATGAGGCGTTTCATGGCCTGGGCGATGAGGCGCCGGCAAGGAACGCAAAAGTGCGCTACTTTGCGTTGCGCGATCGGCTCGTGCTGCAGGCGGCCGATCGAATCGCGGTGCCGAGCTCGGCGCGGCGGGATCGAATCTCGCCGCATTTGCCGCAAGCCGCGGAGCGGATCGCCGTTGTGCCGATTGGCGCCAACTTTGAGCCATCAGGACCGTATGCCAGATCGGTCGCCGACGGTGGGCCGCGCGAATTGGTCTGCTTTGGAGTCGTGATGCCGCGTCATCGTTTTGAATTGGCGATTGAAGCGCTGGCCTTGCTTCGGCGAAGCTTTGATGCTCGACTCACGATCGTCGGCCGGATATTTGATGAATCCTATGCGCGCCGCTGCCGGGCGCGTGCCGGCGAACTGAACATTGATCGATGCGTCAACTTTACCGGCGCGCTTTCGCCGAAAGCAGTGACGGAGCGCTTCGAGCACGCGCACGTCGGCGTCTATGCTACGCGCGACGGAGCCACGGGATCGAGCGGCTCATTGTTGGCGTTTTTGGCGCATGGCGTGCCGGTCGTTGCGGTGCGTACGAAATACGATGAGCTGGCATTCCGTGACGTGTTGGCATATGCCGGTGACACAGCGCAGGAAGTCGCAGCGAGCGTTTCACATCTTCTGTGCGATACGGGTGCGGCGCGAGATCTTGGATCGCACGCGGCTGCTCTGTACCGTGCTGCGTTCAGTCTGGCGCGCCGCAGCCGACATTCTGACAAACGGGTTCATTTCACAAGGTGCCTATGCAAGCTTCGCCGGCCCTTAGGCGGCTCTACCCGCCCGCCATCATTGCACTCGGCTGCTTGTTGGCTGCGGCGATTGCCTTCGCCGGCGTTCTTGGATCGGCGGCGACCGTTGGGGCGCTCACGTATCTGACAATGCTGGTCGCCAGTGCAGTCGTATGGCCGGTCGGCGTACCGCTGCTGCTCATCGTTTCGGCGATTGACGGATTCGTCAAACACGCGAGCGCGTCGTCGCTCACATACCTGCTTAAGGACGTGCTGCTGGCGGTCATCGTGGTCGGCGTTCTCTTACAGCTCGCCGTCCATCGGGAACGATACTTGAAGGAACGATGGCGCGGATTCGTCCCCTGGGCGCTGTTCGTGGGATTCATGGCGACACAGATCGCCCATCCGGCGCTGGGTTTCAGCGGCGCGTTCGCGGGTTTTCGCGCACACGGTCTGTTCGCGCTGCTCTACATCGTCGGCGCCGTATACTTTGCGAGCGGCCGGCGCCTGATACCGGTTGCGAACCTCGTCATCGTCATGTGCGCAATCGCCGCAGCCGCGGGCGTCATCGAATCGGCGCTCGGCAGCACATGGATGAATCTCGGTCCCGGGTTTGCTGCCGAAAGCAGACATGCCGTCACCTATCTGTCCCCGCGAGCCGCCGCGGGGCTAGAGCCGAACGCGACATTCGCCTATCGCGCTTACGGCACGCTGGTCGATCCGGAAGCCTTGGGGCTGTTCTGCAGCGTCGGAATCCTTTTTGCGCTCGCCGCCCTGGGCCGCGCGCGGAGGTTGCTGCGTTTGGTGTTGTGTGCGCTGATCGCGCTAATGGCCGTCGCATTATTCGACAGCGGCACGCGGTCGGCAATGCTGGGGCTGGGCGCAGGGTTGATCGCCATGGCGGTCTTTTCGCTCGGCGACAAGCGCACTCGAGCGGTTGCGCTCGTGGGCGTCCTGGTCCTCGGTTTAACGGTGCCGCTCGTACTGCTGACAACGCACGCGGCGTTGATCGAGCGAATCGGAAACGGCCCGACGACGACGATGGCGGCGGTGACGCGCAGCCGCAGCAGCAGCGTCGTACTGTCGGATCTGACGGAATACCCGCTGGGACATGGATTGGGCGCGACCAATGCGGGCGGATTGCTGCGCGAAGACAACGGCGGTCTCGGCGTCGACAACGAGTACTTGGCATACGCGTTTGAGACGGGTGTGATCGGCCTGCTGTTGTTCCTGCTGGTGCAAGGCGCATTCTTGTTTTTGGGCATTCGGGCCGCAATGGCAAAAACGGCCAATCACACGGTCTTTCTCGGGTTCGTTGCGGCGCAATGCGCGCTGCTGGCGTCGGCTTTCTTGACGCAGGGCGCATTCGATTACGCCCCGGTCGCGCAGATATTCTGGCTGTTCTGCGGTGCTCTTGCGTTGCCGCAAGCCCTTGAGGTGAAACCATCAACGCGCTAATTGTCAGCCACGCGGGGATCCGCTCGTCGAATCGACGCGTCTATCGGACGTTGGCGGATCGCGGAATAAACGTGACGCTGCTGGTGCCCAGTCAGTGGAAGAGCGGCCTCGGGCCTATTCGCGCGGAGCCGGAGCCGTCCGGATCGCCATTGCGCGTCGTCGTGCGCGACCGAGTGGGCATCTCGCACTCCAACGTGTATTGGCTCAAAGAGTTCCGCGATGTCGTGCAAGAGGTTCGTCCCGACGCCACTTACGTTGACGAAGGGCCCGAAGGGCTAGCTGCGGCGCAGGCGGCTCAAGCATCGCGCGTGCGCCGAGGCGGGCTCGTCGTGTTGGCGATTCAGAATCTTTTTAAGCGCTATCCGCCTCCGTTCGGCTCGCTGCTGCAATACGTGCTGAGCTACGCGCATGCCGCAGTTTCGATCAGCGATCAAGCCACGGAGGTGTTGCGGCATCACGGGTTCACCGGCGCGGTGCTGCCGATGCCGTTCTCAACCGATCTCACTCCGTTGACGCGCCCCGAACGCGAACAAGTCTACCGCGCGTATGGGCTTCATCCGCCGCTTGCCGGCTACGTCGGGCGCTTAGTCCCGGAAAAGGGCATCGATACATTTTTGCGGGCGATCGCTTCGTGCGCCGAGCTCAACGCCGTGATAGTGGGCAGTGGTCCGGAAGAAACGGCGCTGAGGCGGCTTGCAGATGAGCTGCGCCTCGGAGATCGGATCACTTTTACCGGTTTCCAAACACCGGCGGAAACCGCACGGTTGCTAGGCTCCCTGGATGTGCTGGCGCTGCCGTCGAGGATTCGGCGGAATTGGTGTGAGCAGTTCGGGCGCGTATTGATCGAAGCAATGGCCAGCGGCGTCCCGGTGGTCGCTTCGCAATCCGGCGCGATTCCCGAAGTTGTCGGTGACGCCGGAATCCTCGTGCCCGTCGATGACTTCAAAACATTGGCTGCCGGATTGCAGCGCGCACTGCAACCGTCGGCGGCAGAGGCTTTACGGGAACGTGGGCTCGCGCGTGTCTGCGCGAGATTCACCCGAAAGGTTGAAGCGGACGGCCTTCACCGCGCACTGATGATTGCTGCCGGTCATGGAGCCTCCGCATGATCGCTTACGGTTCAGAACTGGAGTCACGTGCTGCGACGCCCCTCTCACGCACCGCGTTGCGCTACCTGGGTACCTACGATCTTGGCGCGCGCGTACGATTCACTGCCATGCGCGATGCGCTGCGAACGCTTCCGGAACCGTCGCAGGTTCTCGACGTCGGGTGCGGTCTTGGCCTGCTGTGTTTTGCCATGGCAAGAATGTGGCCGCGCGCTACCATCGTCGGAACCGACATCGACCTCGTACGGCTGCAAGAAGCACGCGAATTGTCGCGGCGTCGCGGATTCTCCGAACGCGTGCGGCTCGAACACGTCCACGACCTTGGCCCGTCGCAGAAGTACGACCTCGTTACCTCCGTTGACGTTCTGGAACACGTTGATGACGACGCCGCCTTCGCCGTCTCGTTATTTGCTGCCACGAAACCGGGAGGCACGCTGGTGTTACACGTCCCTGCGGCAACAAAGCGGCGATTCTTAGGCGATTTTCCGGAGCAGCACGACCACGTTCGTTGCGGTTATCAACCGGAAGAGGCGGCCGATTTGTTTCGATCGGCCGGTTTCAGCCAGGTACGCGTGAGGCACACGTTCGGCGCCCTCGGCGCGCTTGGATGGGAGGGATTCACGCTTGCGCGCCGAGGTTCCGTCGTCGCCCGAATGCTGTTGCCGCTGTGGTATGCGTGTGCGGCGGCCGACGCACGCCTTGTGCCCGCGCGTGGAAATGGCTTGCTGCTCGTTGCAAGGCGAGCGGCATGAAATACGCCGTGGTAACCGGCGGCGCGGGATTTATCGGCAGCCATTTGGTCGACCGGCTGATCGACGATGGGATGCACGTCGCCGCGATCGACAACTTGTCCAACGGCCGGGTCGCGAATCTGGAGCGCGCGATTCAACGGGGCGCCGCGACATTCGTGTACGTCGATGCATCGACCGAGGACGTCGACCTGTTGCGGTTGATCAGGGAAGCGGGTGCCGATAACATCCAAGAGGTCTATCACTTGTCCTCGCCGGCGACCGCCGAGGAAACGTTCGCGACGATCGAGCTGGCGCGCAAGTACTCGGCGCGCTATCTTTTTGCGACGACGCACGAGCACACGGAATCCGATGTCCGCAACGGCGAAAGCAGCGTGCGCGCCGCCATACGGAATAGAGGCTTGCGCGGGGCCGTCGTGCGGATCTTCGATTGCTACGGCCCGCGGATGGAACTGGACGGCAGCCGGCTGGTCCCCGCATTGCTCGAGGCGGCGCTGCGGGAACAGCCCCTTCCGATTCACGGGACCGGACGGCAAACGCATTCCATGGCCTACGTCGACGATATCGTCACAGGGTTGACGACGATTGCGCGATCGAATTTCGCGGATGCGCAGCCTTTTAATCTCGGAACGGAAGAGCGGCGAACCGTCGAGGAGATTGTGCGCACTTTTGCGCGGGTCGCCGGCATACGTTATACTCCCGATTTTCGACCGCATCTGGAGCGAAACGGCGTGGATTGCGAACCGCCGCGCTTCGATCGCGCCGGCGCGCTCGGATGGCGAGCCCTCACGCCGCTCGAGCGCGGCTTGTCGGCGACGTATCGCTGGTATGTGGACGAGGCCTTCGCGTACATATGACCGCAACGTTTGCGCCCATACCGGCGCAAAGCTCTCGACTTGCCCTGCGGATCGACGACGTAAACGTCGATGTTCAAGGGCCGAGCGATATCATCGCAAGGCTGGCGTCGATCCTTCGGCGCCACCGCAGAAGCGGCCGGAAAGCGGGCGACGTTGTCCGCGGTGTCACCGTGCGCGTCGCGCGTACCGGTGATCCGGCCGCCCTCGAAGCGCAGGCAGCTCTGGAGCGCATCGTGCGCGCCGCTGCGGAAATCGCGACGCGCGAGGTCATTCGCGCGGCGGCGCTCGAACGCGAAGGCCGCGCCTTGCTCATCGCGGGCGCCGCTCGATCGGGCCGTTCGACTTTGGCTGCGCATTTTCTCGTCAGGGGCTGGCGCCTGTTGGCGGACGATTTGGCAATTATCGCGGGCCCCCAACCGCGCATCGTTCCAAATCACACGCTGATGTCCTTAGGCGCGTCTTGCGTGCCGCATCTGCCGTCGCACTTTCGCGAAGCGCTTGAACGCTCGCATTGGTACTCCGATGGAACGGACTTGCGCTTTTACGAAGTGGATCCGCAAAGCGTTTGCGGACCGCCGGTGTGGTCGGACGGGGGACGCCTTGACGCGATCGTCTTCTTAGATCGTGCGATTCGCGAGTCCGGCGTCCAAACGTTGAGCGAAGAGCGGGGCGCCGCGCTGCTGGAACGTGCCGGCGTGTCGCTCCGTTCGCCCAGCGTGCGAATGGGAGCAGCCGGCTTCGAAAGTGCCGCCCGTTGCGCGCAATCGATCGAATCATGGTATGACGCACACGCGACCCCGTGACGTGACGACGCACGCCGCGCCTTCTGCCGACCGTCGAGCCGGCTGGGACGAGCTCGGTGACATCGATGCGAAGTGGGCCATTTTTTCGCGCGCCGGAAAGCTCGGAAACCGCTGGGACGACACGGAGTTTTTTTCGACCGGCGAGCGCGAAGTCGCCGAAGTTTCTGAACGTTTGGAGAAATTGCTGCGGCTGCCGCCCGGCCCCGTGCTCGATTTCGGATGCGGAATCGGGCGGAATACGCTCGCCCTGGCCCCGCGTTTCGGCCACGTTGTCGGCGTGGACATCGCGTCCTCGATGATCGAGCGGGCACGCACGTTCGCCAACGGCGCCGACGTGGAGTACGAAGTGCTCGATGCGACCGGTTCGCTCGAACGCTTCTCAAACGATACGTTCGCGCTTTGCTTCTCCGTTGTCACGCTTCAGCATATCGAAATTCCGAAAATACGTCGGCTTATCCGAGAATTCGTGCGCGTCACCAAACCGGGCGGCTGCATCTACTTCCAGCTGCCCTCGAATGCTCCCAAATCCGTTGCGGCGCGCATGCGATTCACGGTGGCACCACTGCTCCCTACGCGGCTCTTGGCCGCATACGTTAACCGCCGGCACGGACGTGCGCCGCGCCCGATGTCGCGAGCGGCACTTATCAGCGTTCTGTCTATGAACGGCCTTGAGCCGGTTGAAGTTATCCGGACGTTGACGGAGTGCGGCAGTTCCGTCGTGGGATTGTTCGACTCTCACCATGGCGGCCGCCATTGGGGCGGACATGTTTACGTGGCCGTTAAGCGCTAGAGCGCTGATCGCCGTCCTTGCGTGGGCGCTCTGTTCGGCGGCCGGCTATTACGACGGTGCGATGACCATACCGAAGCCGTTGCGCGCGACTCCGAACGAACCGTACAGGTACGGCGTGCTTGCGCACCCATTTCCATTCTCGTTGGGAGACTTGCGCTGCAGCGCCTACAATTGCATCGGCGGCGATGCGACGCTGCAAGCCGGTTCACGAGCGCAAGTAGAGCTGATGTGCAGAGCGGCAGTGCGATTTGTGCGGATCGACTATCCGGCCGCGCTGATTCTCGTCGACGGTTCAGGAAAGCGTCTTTTAACCAAGCCCAATTTTGTGCGTGAAGACGCGATTATGGACGCGCTGGCGAAATGCGGCATCACCGAACTCCCCGTCATCCTGCAGTACGCAACGGGCGCGGTGCTCGCCGGAGGCAAAGGCGGCTCGACGCCCTTTCAATATCCGGCCCAAACGGGCGGCCTTCCAGGCTACGCCGACTTCGCGCGGGTTGTCGCCGCACACGTCACCGCCAAGTATCCGCAAATCACGCGCGTCGAGTTGTTCAACGAACCCAACCAGCACGGATGGGGAACGTTTCCCGTCGGGGGATCATACGCCTCAAGCGATGAGAGCGGGAGTGAGGCGGCGATCTATATGAAGGCCGCTTACGCTGCGGTTAAGCGCGTCAACCCACATTTGATCGTTGTCGGACCTGCGCTGTCCGATGGAGGCCGCTCGACGGACGCGCGAAGCTTCCTTCGTACCATGTACGCCAACGGATGCCGCCGCGGCCGGTGCTGGGACGTGCTCTCCGTCCATAATTACTACTGGGGCAATCCCGATTTCCCGGTAGCATCGAGCTCGCCCAGCCGGTTCGACGTGTACAAAGATCTGCAACGCATCGCGACCGAGCGCGGCGACCCGCGATCGCACGTCATGCTGACAGAGTGGGGATATTCGACGGATGAAAAGTCGCCTGACGCAGTCGATCCGCAGGTGCAGGCACAGTACCTCGCGCTCGGCTTCAACCGCATGCTCGCCGACCCAAGCGTAGACGGAGTCGCGTATGTGAACATGTACAATCCGGGCAGCGACTTTTGGGCGAACACTGCGCTCGTACGCAAAGATTTTACGCCGAAGCCGGCATTTTACGTCTTCCGGGCGTTTTCACGATACCAAAAGCTTTGAACGGCCGTCATTCGTCTGCTCGACGATTTGGCGAATGGCAATCCGAAAACGTCCCGCGCTGAAGCGCTCGGCCTGCGCACGAGCCGCTTGCGGATCCCAGCGCATCCCCTCGAAACGCTCAATCGCCGCGGCGAACGCTTCCGCGGATTGCTCCGGCACGAGAAGCCCGGTGACTCCGTCGATCACGGTTTCAACGGCGCCGCCTCGTCCGTAAGCGATGACGGGACGCCCTGTCGCCATCATCTCCACGGGGGTTAGTCCGAAGTCTTCGAGCTGCGGAAAGAGCAAGGCCCGAGCTCCGCGCATCAGCGAAACAAGCTGCGAATCGTCAACGTGCCCCAGCACTTCAATGTTCGAGCCGGGCGGAATGTTTTTCGGGGTTCCACCCGCAATCACGAGGCGCTTGCGAAGCTTCGCGCAAGCGTCGACCGCAACGTCGATGCGCTTGTACGGTACGGGGCGTGACGCGACGAGATAATAATCGCTTTCCGTGCCGCCCGGCGTAAAGCGATCGAGATCCGCCGGCGGATAGACCACCGTACTATCGCGGTTGTAGTAGCGTTTGATCCGCTCGCGAGTCGTCTCGCTGTTGGCGACAAAGGTATCCACGCTCGCGGCCGTGGCGACGTCCCAAGCGCGCAGACGTGAAAAGACGGCGGCGGCGAATGGGCGAAGCGGCGGACTGAGCGTAACGAGTTCTTCGCGCGTGCGTTCCCACAGCGCGCGCATCGGCGTGTGGCAATAGCATACGTGTACGGCGCCGGCAGGCCGCCTTACACCCTTTGCCACGGTGTGATGCGAGGAGATGATTACGTCGAATCCACGGAGATCGAAGCTCGCAATCGCCGCGGGGAAGAGCGGAAGCAACGGCCGATGGCGCCTGCTGGCGCCGGGGAGGCGCTGCAACGGCGACGTAATGATCCGCTCGCGCAGCGATGCTGGACCGTTGTTTGCATCGTAGAGCAGCGCGTAAACCGGTGCGTCCGGGAATGTGGCGGCGATTGCTTCCACAACGCGCTCGGCTCCTCCGCGCTGCACCAATGCATCGGAAACGATTGCTACGCGCACCGTACCGTACTTCGTACGACGTCGGCTACACGTTTCGCGTGGGCGTTCGCGTCGAACTGCTTCGCATACGTCCGTGCCGCCGCGCCCATGCGGCTGCGCAACTGCTCATCGCGCAGCATCCGGTCCAATGCGCCCGCGAAACTCGCTTCGGCATTCGGCCCCTCATCGATGATGATACCGGTCTGGCCCGCAATGACCGCATCGGCGGTCCCGCCGCCGGCAAAACAGATCGATGGGACACCGCAAGCTGCGGCTTCGATTAACGTCCTGCCGAAAGGTTCGTTGTGCGAGCAGTTGCACACGACATCGCTGGCGGCATATGCGAGGCGAGGATCGTCAATCCATGGGACAAACGACACCCGGCCGTCGAGGTGCCGGGCTTTTACCTCCTCTCGCAGCTCGCCGACGAAATCGGCATCTCGAAAGATCGCGTCTCCGACGATCGCAAAATGCACGTTTTCGTCACTGCGCACCAGCCCGGCGATCCGCACGAATCGGTCGTGGCCCTTCCACCGGTTGATACGGCCGATGATGGACACGAGTCGTCCGCTTTCGGGCAAGCTCAGGGAACGTCGCGCCTGCGCCTGGGTGGGCAAGGACGCATATGCCGAGAGGTCCAGCGGATTAGGGATCACTTCCGTCGCCGGAAGCGCGAATGCATCCCGAACTGCGCGTGAAATAGCGATACGCCGGACCGTGCACCCGCGCAGGACGGCACGCACGGCAAACCGTGCCGCACCCTCAAGTAGATCGCGCAAATGCGCGACCGCGGGTCTGCCGGCCATCCGCGCCGCCGCGGAGCCGATAACGTGCGCTTTGACGGTATTCGTGTAAACGAGATCGGCATCGAGCTTTGCGATCGTGCGCGACAATGTGAAGATGGACCGCGGCACGGACAGAAGGCCTGGGGTTGCGGGACGCTCGCGGGTCGTTGACATCAGCGTGCCGGGCAGTTCAACGACGGTTACGGAAACGCCGAGATCGCGCAGGCGCCGTTCAAACTCCCCCGCGCCGAAAAGAATGGCCGATGCGCGGATATCCGGCGGCAACGCTTGTATCAGCAGCGCAAGACTCTGTTCCGCGCCTCCCAGCGCGTCGCCCGATTGACTGACGAATGTCACATTGATCACGCAACCGCTAGTCCGATTTCGCGCGCCATTGAAACGGCGTTGTGCCGCCAGGTGTACTGCGAGCGGGCGCGGCTCCGACCCGCAGCGCCCATTGCGTTTGCGCGCACAGGATCGCTCAGCAGCGCGATCACTGCATCGGCGATAGCCGCTTCGTCGTTGCCGTCGACCACGAAACCGGTGACTCCATCGACGATCGCATCTTCCGCGCCGGAGCCCTTGCCGCCGACGACGGGCAATCCGGCCATCGCTGCCTCCAAGTAGACGATGCCGAATCCTTCGACATCGCCTCGTTCGTCGCGAGCCGGCATTGCAAAACACCACGCCCGTGCGTAGGCCGCATCGCGCTCGGTATCGCTGACGGTACCGAGGAATTCAACGTTTTCCGTCACTCCAGACTCTGTAGCCAGCTGCTGGAGCCGAGCCTTGTCGGGGCCATCTCCGACGATCTCCAGCCGGACGTTGCTAACGTCATTTCGAATTCGCGCGACGCAGCGGATCAATCGATCGCATCCCTTTCGCGGAACGAGACGCCCAACGAAGACGATCGTCGGTACGCTGGAACGCGCCGGCGCGATGTCGGCCACATCAACGCCGCACGGTACGACCGCTACCGGGCGCCGTATCCCCAAATCGCGCAGGCGTTGCGCGGTGTATCGGCTGTTCGCAACGACATGATCTGCGCGATTGAAGACTGCGGGCATCAGACGCGAGCGAAGCGACCGCGGCCTCGCCGCTAGCTCGGAACCGTGCGCCAGAATGGTCAAATTACCGCGCATGGTACGCGGCAGCAAAGCGGCGGTTAAACCAGCCGGAAACCACGACATTGCGATGGTGACTCGATCGCCGACGCGGCGGCGCGCACGCAGCGTCTGTGCGAGCGCAGCAAGCATTTGCAACGCTCTACCTCTTCCGCCGAAGCGTAGCACGCGGGCATTGATCGCTTTATCGAAAGCAGCCGCACCTCGTTGAGCCGGTGCCACGACCGCGACTGCATGTCCGAGTTCAGACAATGATTCCGCGAGCCGGGCGCTGTACCGTTGGATCCCGCCGTACGCGGGCGGAAAATCGAAGGTGACGATCACCGGCATCTGGGGTAGGTAGTGCCTTCGCCGACGGTCGCCCGCCAGCCCGTTGAATGTTGCCAAGCGCAGCGCCCGCGATCCCACGCAACCATAGGGTTAACTGGGGGGGCATCGAACTTGGCTGGGACTTTAGTCCTACTCGTTTTGGGGTAAGGTCCTATGCTTGACGCCTTAGTTGCGGAGGGGGCGCCAGCCGCTATATGGCATGGCCGGTTCGCTATTTCCGAGCCGCCTGACCGTGAGTCGCGCACAGCAGTCTCGGTGGTGATTCCCGTTCATAATGAGGCGGCGCTTCTCTGCGGCCTGATCGGCAGTCTCATTGCGCAATTCCGGCAGCGAGGTTTGGCAGCTGAGTTTCTGGTATGCGAAAACGGAAGCACCGACGGCACGGTAACGATCGCCAACGAACTGGCTTCGGCTTTTGGCAATGTGCGGCTGCTTTCATTGTGCGGCCGTTCGTACGGCATGGCACTGCGGATGGGCATCCTTCATGCGAGATACGATCAGGTCGTGATCTTCAACGCCGATCTGTGGTCCATGGACTTTTGCGTTCGCGCCACAGAGAGGCTCAGTTCGGGCGCCGATATTGTCATAGGCTCGAAGTGCCTAGTTCGTCAAAACGATAAACGGGCGTTGATCCGGCGGCTGATCACTTGGAGCTTTAACAGCTTTTTGAGAGTTGCCTTTGGCTTCTCTGGAACGGATACGCACGGGATGAAAGCTCTGCGGCGTTCTCGTCTCCTCCCCATCCTTCAGAGCTGCACGACCAACGGCGAAGTGTTTGACACAGAGCTGGTGCTTCGAGCACAATACGGTGGCTTGGAAATCCTTGAAATACCGGTTTGCGTGCAAGACCTACGCCCCGCGCGGTTGTCTTTGTTGCGTCGCGTGCCGTCCACGGCGCGCGACCTCATGGCGATAGCGCGTTCTCTGCGGGAACGCGATCGCGTTTCCCGGCGTCGGGTAGAAGTCGCATTGTAAGGTCCGACACTGTGGCCGCCCAAGGAACCGCTTCTCCAACCGCGGTCACGATCGTTTCGCCTTACCGGCTGGCAAATGCGCCGCGCATGCAATTCGGTGACTCAGCGCTGAACTGGTACACTGAACAGCTGTCTGCTGCTCTCGCGTTAGGCGGCTCCTCCATAAGCATCATTGCGCCACGAAGCCGTAACGGTCCGGCGAGGCCGTGGCATGATGGACGCGTGCGGGTGGTTCCGGCTTTCGTTCGCGGGAGCATCATGGCGCCGATGCAGATTCTCCGCGCGGCGCTTAAGCAAAAGTCGAAGATCGTCCACATTCAGCATGAACTTTTTGCGTACGGAGGGATCGCTACGGCTCTCCAAATGCCCTTCGTTCAGAGCTGCGTTGCAGGCCGCGGGCCGCCGAGTCATCACGACGATTCACGGAATTATTCCCTTGGAAAAGATCGACGGCGATTTTGTTCGCGAAAACGCGATACCCGGAACCCCTGCCATTGCAGCATATGCTTGGCGAACGCTCATTCGATCGGTCGCAGCCACGGCGAACGTCGTGCACGTCCACGAACCGCAACACTATGCGTCGCTGCGGCAGAGTTACGACGTACGGAAGAAACCGGTGGAAGTTGTGCCGCTTGGAGTCAGTACAGCCCAACGCCGCCCCGACCGCCTAGAAGCGCGGCGCAGTCTAGGGCTGAAGCCCGATGCTGACGTCCTCTTGTTCTTCGGTTTTCTGTCACAATATAAGGGCGTTGAGGTGATTTTCCGGGAAGCGCCTCAAATGTTGGACGAAAATCGGCAGCTGCAATTCTTAATCGTCGGGACGGCACCACGCCGGCTGTCCGCCACCATGGCAGGCAAGATACAAGAGCTGCGCAATCTGAACGCGCGCTATCCCGGGCGGATCATCTCCACGGGGTTTCTCCCCGAGGATAGGGTGGGACTCGCGTTCGCAGCTGCGGATGCCTTGATGCTTCCCTATACGGTCAATATGAGTGCAAGCGGCCCATTGGCATTGGCGGCGTCGTACGGAATCCCCATCCTGTTATCCGAAGTGTTTTCCGACGGCCATTCGGGCTGTCCGCATATATTCGCAATCAGAGCCGGCGCGATGGCCGCGTGCGTTCGCCGCTTTTTCGGCTCACAGCAAGAGCGCAGGAGAGCAGAAGAGTACGTGGCCCATCTCCGCGAGAGTACATCATGGGAAACTGTCGCACATCGCATGCGGCGGCTTTACATGGCGCAATGAAGAACGGCAGTCTTGTGCAAGCGGATGCCGGTATAGACGTTCCGCGCTCAACACCTTATCGGCGCGTCCGCCGGCAGCTCGGGAAGGCGGCAATCAAAGCTGTTTTTGGCCTGTTCCCCGAGCGCGTTGTAGCTCGCCGTGATGGTATCGTGTACCGCTTGGACTTGCGGGACGATCTTCAGCAGCTGGTCTTTTTGAATCTTTACGAGCGAGCCGAGCTGCGGCGATTACGCCGCTTTATTAGGCCCGGATCGTGCTGTATCGATGCCGGCGCCAACGTCGGTGTCTTCACTATCCACATGGCCAAGCTTGCCGGCCCATCTGGCCGAGTCATTGCCTTTGAGCCGGATCCCCAGAACGCGGAGTGCCTGATAGAAAACGCCGCGCTGAACGCCTGCGGCGAAATGGTGAAGGTCGAGCCATCCGCGTTAAGTTCGGAGCCCGGCACGATGACCTTTTACAAGAGCAGCAGCGGCCATTCGGCATGGGGCAGTTTGGTTCGCTATCGCGATTTAGCGACGCAGGAGCTTGCCGTGACGGTTGATTCGGTGGATGCCTACTGCGCGCGTCACGGGATACGAAGGATCGATTTCTTAAAGATCGACGTCGAAGGCGCCGAATTCGAGCTTCTTCAGGGTAGCCGGAATGCTCTCCGTGACGGAGCGGTGCGCAATGTAATGATCGAGTTCAATGGCCCCAGACTCGCTCAGCGGCGCCGCAGCTTGTCTGAAATGCTGCAGTATTTTCATTCCTTCGGATACGCATTGCTTTACCGAAGCCGCGAGTCAGCGAGCGTCGCCCGTGATGAGCGGCGGTCGGAGCTGCTGCTTGAAAACCTTTGGTTCGGTTTGCGTTCAGATCTCTAGGAAGGTTTTCTTGCGTGATAATAGCCAACGGCGCAAATACAGGGGAAGCCAGCGATGATAGGCCTGAACTGCCGTAACCGGCGGGAAGCAGGCAGCGGCAATCAGATCCGATCGCAAAAAGAAAGCATTGATACCTCGCTTGTCGGTGCCAATCAGCGCGTAGTCCATCGATTCTGCCAACTCGACCAGCGATTGTAAACTCGCGCCAAAGTAATTGCTTAAACCGTCCCATGCGTGCAAAGGGGCGTATTGCATGACGCGCTTCATCGGAGGAGGGAATGACTGATTGTATTCGATGATGACCAGTTTTGGCCGGTATTGCCGCAGGCTTGACCATATCCAGTAGTCGTTGCCGTCGATGTCGATTACCAGCAAATCGAAGTCTTGCGGAGTTTGCGCCGAGGCGAGAAGTTCGCCGACGTTTTCTTTCGTCACAAACGCTCGTTTCACGGCAACACGCTGGTTGGCGCGAAACGCTTCCGCAAGCCGGAAGCACTTGTCTTCGTCGGCTTCGATCATGAGGCCGGACCAGTTATAGAGCAGGCCCAGCGCGGTGGCGGTACTTTCCGCGCCGTCGCCGGCCCCAATCTCGACGAAAAATTTCTTCGAAGCGCCGATTCGAAAGAAGACCTCTTTAATGATCCCATCTTCCCCGTTCTGCGAGTACAGGGCGCTTTCGAAAAACGCCGGCCGGTGAAACTGTGAACGTGCGAATTGGCGAGCGCGCCTCTGCTGAAAGGCCCTGCAGATCGAGATCGGCGTCGCCGCCAAGGTCAAACTTTTTAGCAAAAATGCGCGCAGATCCATGGTCACTTCGGGACCGACATCGCTCCAAAATCAGCGCTGTTCTGGGATGCTGCTTTTGAAGCCGTGCTGCTGTTGACGGCGACCAATAATCGCAAGTAGAGCGTGCCGTCGCTCGCCGGCAGTAAGCGGACGAACGATGAGTACTGTCCCGGTATGGCCGATAAGGTATTCCACTCGCCCAATTTTCCGGGAACAATCACCACAAGCTGATGTCCTCCGCTTAATTCGCGCACTTCTTTCCGTCGAATGGCGGACGAAACGCAAAAAACGATCGAATTGCCCGCGGAATCTGCGTATTCCAGCCCAGCGAGCATACGGGGCGCAGGCGACGTGTCGCAGTCGCGTCGAGGGATGTAGGTGAAGTTCACGCCCTTAATGGTGTGACGAATCGGCTGCTGCAGAAACGCGGTTTGCCAAACATTCTGCGTGCGCGCTTGAACGGAGATTGTCGCGGCGGGATGCCCTCGAATCACGGTACGGCTTATGCCGGCGACACCGCCCACGCTCGTACCGACAAAAAGCCAGTCCACCGGAGCGGAGTCGTCGGGCCGCCATTGGGTGAGCAGGGGATTCAGCAAGGTGGACGGTGAGCCGCCGACAGAAGCCGTCCCCAAGAGCACTTGCTTTCCGCTGGGTCCGTCGACGGCATACACGGCGATGACGTCAGCAAAGTGTGGTTGGAACGTTGTCGTTTGCGGCCGCAACTCAACGCGATGCGCGGAGCCGGCGGCAAAAATTACCGGCGAGTTTACGGCATTCCAGTACGATCCATTCCCTTGTGCATCCCGCACGATGAAATCGAGCGCCTTCCGTTGTCCGCCGGCATTCTGTACGGAAAGCGTAACTAAAGAAACAGCGCCATTTTGCGGATCGATCTGAGTGGAGAGTATCGTCCCGGTAATTGACGTCTTTGCGCCGGAGCACCCCGCCAAAACAATGGCGAGAAATGTCAAAACCGGCGCGAATGGACGTTTACGCATATTGGACTGGCTTTGCAACTCTTCTGCGGTGTTCCTATTGGGATCTAAGACCTCCCACGACGAGTGAGGCACGGCCGTAAAACTGAAGAAAAACACGGACGTTTATCAATCCCCGCCGGTCGCCGTGCAATCGTAGAAAGTCTCGCAGTGATGCCGGTCTGATAGTAATGCTGCTCCACGATTTTGGCCGTGAAGGCTTAATGTAAACCAATTGCATCGTCGAAGGCGCTCGCAAAATCGTGCTGCGTACGCGTGGAGAGGCGCAATAGATGATGCTGTTACCGGCATCGTCTGCGATCTGTATTCCCACTATTCTCGTAGGGCCGCCCTTTGTCTGCGGAATGCACCCATCATCCACGTAAAGGTCCGCCGAAAAGGATAAGCGATCGAGCGTCGCTTTTTGTTGAATGAACGCATAATGTAAGCCTGGGGCCCGGTTAGCGGCTCGTATTTCCAAAACCGCCTTCCCTTGGAACAAGCCTCGTGATACCTGAACATTAGTTCCCGCGTCGGCCACAACCGCCCAGCCGCGAGGTGCGTGTTCCGCATCGTCCCACGCTTTGAAAAGCGGATTGACGATGCTACGAGTGCTTCCTTCGACGGTGAACGCGGCCAAAACAACGGTGCGTGAAGTGGCCTTGTCGGTCGCGAGCACCAACACCGCGTCGCCGACGATCGGAAGAAACGTACCCCTTTCCGGCGACAATACGACATCGCGGCGCGCATGCGCGTTTAACGGCGCCTGAGTTGGAGGTCGCCAATAGCCGATATGCTTGCCGACCTCCATTGCATAGTCAATTTCCTGCGCACGTGGTGAGGTATTATAGATGGCCATCGACACGCTCGAAACAAAACCGCTTTCAGGATCGACGGTGACGGACAGAAGCTTCCCAATGACCGGCGGCTCGGTCTGCCGCGCACAAGAAATGAACAGGGACAAGGCCATAGCGCTTAAGCACAACCGTCGCCAGAGTGAAGTCACGCTTTAGTGCGGGTTATTCGGCCATAGATATTCAGGGTTTCCTGTGCCGTTTTCGCCCACGAATATTGCGCGACGTGTGCGATAGCCCGGCTGCGTAATTCCCGAACTAGCCCAGGGTTGTGGCAGATAATTCGCATTCCCTCGGCGATAGATTCCACCGATTCCGCGTCAACGTACATCGCTGCCGACCCCGCCACCTCGGGCAGCGAACCGCCGCGCCCGCAGACGACTGCTGCGCCGCGAGCCATCGCCTCCACGACGGGGAGCCCAAAACCCTCATAGAGGGAAACGTAAATGAAGCCGACGCAGCCGCTGTACAACTTCGCCAAATCTGCATCGCCGACGTATGGGAGGAACACGACGCCTTTGAAGCTCGATTCCGGCAGCTCGCGCCGAAGCGCCCGCCGGAGCGCGGGAGTTGTACCGCACATTACGAGCGTCGCGTCGCACTCTCCGCGCGACCGTAGGCGCGTGTACGCAGCAATTGTGCGAGCACAGTTCTTTCTTGGATCAATCGCCCCAAGCGTTAAGAAGTAGGTTCCTTCAATGCCCAATTTCGCACCGATGTCATTCGTTGACGCCGCGTAAGAATCTCGAAACGGCGATCTAGGCGCCAAAGGAACAACCGAGATGCGGCCGGGTTCAATGCATAAGTACTGCACGAGATCGCGTTTCGAACTTTCGGAATCGGTGATGATAGCCGCTGCGTGTCGAGCCGCGCGAGGAGTGACAATGGAGTAATAGAGCCGCTGCGCCCGATGAAATGGCGTTTGGAACGCTGTTCGCGCCGCCTGCGGCATAACAAACATCGCATCATGGAGCGTAAGCACGCAAGGGGTATGGAGCCGGTAAGCCGGCCCAGTGTTTCCCGTGCAGTGCAAGAGCTGAATGTCGTCGGCATTTACAGCCGAGGCAAGAGCGATCTGCTCCCACAAGGGATAGAGCTTCGGTCTAAGAACACGGATCAAGAATCGTGGATCTCGTGGTATGTATTGCTCTGCCGAGTCAGCGTCAGTATAAACGACGATCGTGAAGTTGCGGCTCGTGGCGGCATAAGCGTTCAGCAATTCAGAAACGTAGCCGCCGATGCCGCGCCCGATAGATAAAAACCGGCCATCGATTCCAATGCGCATTAGCTGCGGAAATTGGTTACCCCGCGGTACCGGCGCGTATGTGGCTGTGGCATTTGCTGCTGCAGCGGTGGTGTCCATTTCCATCAAGCCGCACCTCTTCGCCGGGCTGCTCGGCGACAATATTGCGCCGGAACTCAATCCCGGAATCGCGGCTCACCAAATTACGTCGATTTGGAACGATGATGCCGGTCTAGGACAAGACTCCACCGGCTTTCGGCCGTACATTTTTCCTTTTCTCGCGTTCGATCTGGTTTTTTCCGCTTTGGGGCTTCCCGGAACATTCTCAAACCATTTTTGGATCTACTTCATCGCGATCGCGCAAGCATGTTTGACCCTGAGGTTATTGAGAACGCTCGTTCCTTCGGCGCACCCCAGCGCTCAGCTTTTCTGCGGTCTGTCGGCCTTGTTGAATCCGTACATGCTCTTCTCGATGCACGCGTACTTTCCACCGACGATGCTCTCGGTCGCCGTCTTCCCGGGCGTGCTGGCCGCCGCGATCAGATATTGGAGAACGGCGGCATCCGGCGCACTTGTGGAATTTGCAGTGTGGACGCTTTTTGCGGCGGCCGATGTGAACGAAGGATTGATCCTGGTAAGTTCGCTTGCACTCGCGTACGCAGGCGCGTTCTTCCTGGCGCGGCATCCGGCAGCCGCGACACTTCGTGCGCTGCTCGTTTGCGCGCTTATTTATGTGGGGGTTTTCTCTGTTTGGTGGATCCCTATCGCACGGGTCACCCAGGCTCAGCTCGGGGCGCTCGTGACGTCCGCTCGGCAGTATGATTTGCAGACGCTGCAGGGAAGCTCACAATTTACTTCGCTTGGTGGCTCCGTTCGTTTGGTCGGCGATTATCTCTTCGCCAATGCGATCGGCGATGTGCCTTTCATCGCCGAGGGTAGTAAATACGAGCACGACGCCGTTCTAGTGGCGGGGACGAGCATACTGCCATGCATTGCGGCGCTTTCCTTAATCGCGTGCCGGCGGCGCTGGCTGGTTGCGGGCGTGATGCTGCCGGCCATTGTCGCGATCCTGCTGGTGCAAGGCACCGGCCCGCCGGCCGGCAACGCGTTCTTGTGGGCGTTCAATCACGTTACAATCTGGCACGCATTTCGCGATCCTTACAGCAAGTTTATGTGGATCGTCGCCTTAGCGTATTCGCTGCTCGCCGCGTTGGCCATTAACGGTGCTTTCAGCCGGTGGAACCGTAACATCGCGATAGGGCTTGCGGCGTTTGCGTTTTTAGGCGTCGCTGCCGCTAATTATCCGTTCTTCGTCGGCCACATGTTTTGGCCAAAATCGTACGTCGCCGTCCCTCAAAGGTATCGCGAAATGGCGGCCTGGTTCGCCGCGCGACCGAAAGGCCGCATCGTCCAGCTTCCAATCGACCCCGGCGTTTTTGCGACGTATGATTGGGGCTATGTCGGTGATGGCATCAACACGCACTTGATCGATGCGCCCGTTCTTTCGCGGTATGCCGACGTCGGCTTGCCCGGAAATAAAGAACTCGACGACGTCCTTGAGCGCTTTCGCTCGCGCTTGGGCACGAGGCAAATCGGCCCCCTACTCGCATTGTATGGTTTCCGCTATATCATCAATGACGATGCCGACAACGTTCAATTTCTTGGACCGCTCTATGCGGATTTTCTCGATCGGCCTGTTGCGGCTATGCATCGAGCGGCGAGATTTGAATCGATTTCGATCTACCGGATAAACCCCGCAATGGTCAATGCCGATATCTATGCTGCTTCTAAGGTTATTTCCGGAGTTCACACTCTCACCGAGCTCGGTGTTGCTTGCCGCCTGCTGGGTTCTTGCAGGGATGTTGCATTGGCCGCTCCCACCGGCGGCATTTCGACGAGCTATTTTTCCTTCGACCGCCGCCACAACGCTCCAGCAGGCAGCACAAACGTACCGGAACGCGTTTACTCTTCCGTCCCACTTGTTTCAGAAGGCAAAAAGGGTACTGCCGAGGCGCTGATCGATTACGGTAATCGGACGACGGGGCCGGGCAGTCCAATCACCGGGGTGATTTACGCCGGGAAAGCTGCTGTACGTCTGCACCGCATCCTCCCGGAAAGGCGTTCTTATCTTAAACGACAGATAATACTTTGTCCGCTGCGTTATGCCAGAACGGGCGTCCATTTATCGTTGCCGCAAAGGTTCGAGGGCACTACTCTCTTGCTTGCGTTACGTTACCGGTCGCCGTCGTCGCCGATCTCGCTCCTTCTTTCTACTTCCTCGCCAACAACCACTCAAATGCTCTACACGCTACCGAGGAGCGTCGTGCCGGCGTATTTTTCGCGATATATAGCAATCCCCGGTAAGCCGGCGCGAGTGAGTATTGAGGCAAGCGCCCGATCTTCAAGTCGCCAAAGCTGTTCGGACATCGCGATGGCGAGCCTATCTGCCGCCAACTTGAGGAGATCGCTGTTGCTGGGTGCGCCACAAAATTTCTTCAGCACGCCGCCGTACATGGCGATGCATCACGATATCCTCGGCGCACAGCTCTGATTCGATCGGTGAAACTTCTTCGGCAAAAAGCCGCGCCGAAGATTTAAGCCGTATGAAGTATTCCGACCTTTCAACGGATTGGTCCGCTCCGCAGATCTCCACGGGCACGGGATCCAATGAGTACCTTCGATTCAACGAGAGCGCCCGCGGCAGCCTTTCCGTGGGAGCGCGGGGCGTCGTTTTTTCCACCATGGTGCAGTACGGGCACCTGTTGCCGGGAGCTTCGTACGATCTCACCTTCCCGATATTCGTGAGTGACCCGCAAAGCGCTGACGTATCGGTGGCCGCAGATACCGGCGTTGCACTCGACGCATTTTCGCGGGTGGAGCGCGGAAAGACCACGTCTTCACTGCGCGAAAACGTGCCTCCCAACTCCACAGGGCTTTCGGTACGGCTCACGTTCCACGCGCCGCTCAACGGCTCGCGCTACGAAATTTTCCCTGCGGCCATCCGTCTTGCAGAACCGAATATGCGCACCGTAACTGTTCGCCCGGGACTACCCGCTTCCGTGCCCAAACGCATTGACGTGATAGTGGATACCCCAGCGCATAAGCGAATCAGAGTGCTGGATGCGCCCCGTCGTTTTATTCTGGTTCAGAACAGTACGTACAGCCCATTGTGGCGAGCCGTTGCGACGCACGGCGCCACAGTTAGGCATATACGCGCAAACCTCTTTGAGAACGGTTGGCTTGTTTTAGGCAGCGGATCCTACGATATCGACCTGTCGTACGACGCAGCGGCGGTGATCCGTCCTTCCGAGGCGATTGCCGCTACGTTACTCGTTCTGGGCTTCTTGTTGCACGCGCTGCGCAAGCGCCATCCCTCACGTGAGAGTAAGATCGCTTTGTCGTGAACAAACGATGTTCGTATACTCAGACTCCCTTGAATACCGCGTTAGCAGCTCTGTTGCGCTTGTTCTCTTGAGCTCGGGGCGATAGTTGGAGAGCTCGTAAATCTGGTAACCATAACCCGATAGATCGTCCAGCATTTTTTTAGGATCGCGTCCGGCGGCGGCAATGCCGAACGGCCAAAACTCGGTCACCATAATCAGTCGATCGTTGCGTTGCAGCGTGCGTGCCATGCCGTCGATTGCAAAAGGCTCGTGCCCCTGGATATCCATTTTGACGAATGAAACGCTTGCGCCGTCGACCAACGTGTCATCCACGGCGACGACCGGCACCGGTAGCGCGGTTCGCTTACCTGAAGCCGAATCCGATATGCCGCCTAAACGCTGATCGCCATAATTTCCTTCAGTGTTCCGGTAGAGCGTCGCAGTGCCGGAAGATGCGGCGGCACCGGCCGGTATGATGGTGACTCTTTCGCGCATATGATTGAGTTGTAAGTTCTTGTTGAGGAAGTCCAGATTCGTTGGGTCCGGTTCAAAAGCAATGACGCTTCCGGATTCGCCCACGAGTTGCGCAAGCAGCACGGAGAACCATCCGATGTTGGCGCCGATGTCCAGAACCGTGTCGCCCGGGCGAACGTAGCGGCGCATCAGCAGCCCCTCCATCGGTTCATGACTGCGGCCCAACAGAATCTTGGCACTGATCGTGTGGTCGCGAAGATTCAGATCGAACACGTTGCCGAAGCGACGTACCACGACATGATCCGTTCGAAGCGCTGCCCGCGCAGCACGCACAGGAATAGAAAGTAACGCTTCCATCACTTTGGGATAGCGCGTTTCAAGTTTATGGTAGGCCTCGAACACGACGGAAACGGAGCTCCTCAAAAGCCCTAGCTCCGCAGCGGATGATCCGGCGGCAAATCGCCACAACGAGCGCAGTCCGAAGCCGTGACGCGGCGGCCGCAGCGGCAAAGCCAAGCGACACGGCGAGCTGGAGTTCCGGTAACCAGAGCATACGGCGCTACATCCTTCGTCACCAGCGCGGCTGCGCCGACCAGCGCCCAAGCGCCGATCGTGACGTCCGGCAGAATCGTCGCGCACGCGCCCACCGATGCGCCGTCTTCGATCGCGATGGAGCCGCACTCCCATTGCTCCTCGGTCAGCACGCGAAACTCCGCATCCGTGGCTCGCGGGCGTTTGTCGTTGGCAAAGACAGCGAGCGGCCCGATGAAGACGCCGCGGCCGACGCGCAAACCTCGGTAGAGGCAGGCGTAATTTTGAATCTTGCAGTCATCGCCGACGATGACGTCGCGATCGATGAAGACGCCTTTGCCGATGATGCAGCGTTCACCGACGCGTGCGCCGCGGCGAATTTGCGCTTCATTCCAGACGCTGGTGCCGGCGCCGACTTCGGCGCCGTCTTCTAGGGTTGCGGAGCTATGGACGAAGGCGTCAGCGATCTTGGGCGGGGAACGTCTTGACGTTGCGCAAGCCGGCTTCTTTGAATTTTTGTTCGACTTCCGGCGCTTCGTGCGGATCTGCAGGGTGCGTTACAACGCTGCGTCCCATTTCGATGGCATCGTTGTAGTTCTGTACTTCATCTTCCGGAATCGGAACGTCGGCAAGATAATCGATGATGTGCGGTTCGGAGAAAAATCCAACGTAGCGCGTGTCTGCGCTGATGTTTGGAATCTCCGGGCCGCTGTAGTTTGTCATAATGCCTGTTCCGCCCGTCACGACGCTGCTGACCGTGTCGGTGGTCGCGTGCTGTTGACCGACGTGCATGAACGTGAGCAGCGAATCGACGTGTCCCTGACTGGGTGCATCGCGCGTTATCACGGAGATCTTGCTGCAGTCAACTTGCGCTTCTTTGCACAGGCAGTTTTCAAGGTCGGCGGGATCGGATGATTGTGCGATCCCGGTCACCAGACTCTTTGCCACAAATTCCTCCCTATCTCTGTGTGAACGTCTTGACGTTCCGCAGGCCGGCTTGGCGAAAGACCTGCTCGACGTGCGGCGCTTCTTCGCTGGTGGCCTTGTAGGTGACCAAGCTGCGCCCTTCGGCGATGGCGACATTGTAATTGTGTGCGGCATCGACGGAGATCATCGGCAAGCCGCCCAGAAAATCCGTGGTGGCGCCGCCGCCCCGGAACGACGAAAGCGACGCGCCGGATCCGCCGATACCGGGAACCCCGGTGCCGCCGGTTCCGGTCGTGATGTTGGAACTCATCGACAGGCTCGCCGAGCCATGTGACTCCTGGTGACCGGCGTGCGAATCTTTGGTAACGATGGCTAAACGGGCGGCGTCCAGTTTCGTCTGGACGTCCAGCGCCTTTGCGATCTGCTCCGGATCGCGTGTCTGCGCTATGCCCGCCACCAGCACATCAGCCATACAGTCCTCCCGAATACGAGCGGATCGCGTGTCCCAAGCGTTCGATGCCGGTGCGGATCTTCTCTGCACCGGAGTTGGAGAAGTTCAGCCGCATGCCGTCGGTGACGTCCCGGTTGGGATAGAATGAAACGCCGGGCACAAAGACGACCTTTTGCTCGGCGCAGATGCGGAGCAGCTCGGTGGTATCGACGCCCGGGACGCGTACCCACAGAAACATGCCCCCCTCGGGATGGTCGAACGTAACGTTGGCCGGCATCTGATCGCGCAAAGCGGTGTGCATGATCGTCCGTCGCTCCGCGTAGGTGGCAACGATGCGCGTGACGTGTTCCTCGAATGCCCGTGCGTCTTCCACGACGCGCACGAAGATGTACTGCGCCAAGGTGCCGCTCTGCAGGTCCGCGCCCTGCTTGGCCAGGATCAATTTTTCGTGCACTTCGCGGTCGCGCACGACCAGCCACGCGATGCGCATGCCGGGCGCGAAAATTTTGCTGCCGGTGCCGCAATAGAGAACGAGATCGTCTTTCGCGTACGTCATGAGCGCGGGCAGATCTTCACCCTCGAAGCGCAGCTCGCCGTACGGGTCGTCTTCGACGATCGGCACGCCAAAGTGTTCGCAGATTCGCACGACGCGTTCGCGTCGTTCTCCGCAGAGCGTGCGCCCGGTCGGATTCTGAAAATTCGGAATGAGGTAGAGAAACTTCGGCGGCGGCTCCGCGTGGGCCAGCACGTGCTCTAACGATTCCGGAATCATCCCGTCATCGTCGGTGTCGACGGTCAGATACCGCGCTTGATAGGCGTCAAAAGCGTGGATGGCGCCGAGGTACGACGGGTTTTCCAGCACGACGTGATCGCCGGGATCCAAAAACACTTTGCCGATGAGATCCAGGGCCTGCTGGGAGCCGTTGATGATGAGCACCTCATCGGGGTGAATATCCATGCCGGTCCGGCGAGAGAGCCGTTGCGCGACCCAGCGGCGCAGCTCCGGTATCCCGTCCGTAACGCAGTACTGCAGCGCTTGGCCGCCCATCTCGCGCATGATCTCGTGCGTGCAACGGGCGACGGCTTCGGTCGGAAAGAGTTCGGGCGCTGGGAGGCCGCCCCCGAACGAGATGATGTCCGGCTGCTGCGTGACCTTGAGCATCTCGCGAATGGTCGAGGCGCGCATGCGCCTCGTGCGCGCAGCAAACCGGACGGTCTGCGGAATGGTCGCCATCAGGTGGAGACTATTCCCCGAAAAGGCGTCGCTTGCTAGGCTGCGGTCATCGGAGGGCCGCTGATGGGGCCTTGCGGCCCGGACGGGCCCATGAACGACGTCTCGCGGATGAAGGCGAGGATGGTCGCTCCAAGGCCGATGATCCAGACGAGACCGACGACCAGTAGACCGACGATCGGCAGCATTTCGGCGGCGCAGAGCAAGACGAGGCCGAGCAAGAGCGCTCCCAGCGGCGAGGGCGTCGCATGGGGCGCGATCAACTCGTACAATCGGCGGCCGATCAGCAAGCCGAGCGCTGCCTGACCGATGAGCACGCCGGCGAAGTACGCCAGGGCTTCAATGGGCAAGAGCGGCCAGCCCACCAAACTGATGAAGAGCAGCACGGCGATCGGAACGCTGGCCACGATGGCTGCCACGCCGACGGCGGCGGAGAGCCCGGGATGCTTTTCCACCCGATCCAGCGCAACGCGCACGCGCATCGGAAAGATGAGAAACACCAGTACGACGATGATCGAGTAAGCCAGAAGCGCCGTCAGTTTGGCGTTTTCATGCGAGACGGCGCGCGAGGCCGTCACCGCGGGTAGCGCCGGAAAGACCGAGCTAATGTTGCCGCCGTAATCGTGAATCGGCCCGGTGACTGTGGCGCCCGGCGCCACCTCGTAATCGCCGCCCACAACCGTTAGCGACCCATCGATCTCGCCTTGCACGATCGCATCGCCCCCGATGACGGTGACGTCGCCTTGCACGTCCTGATTCGGTTCGATGACGACGCTGCCGAAGTAGGTTCCGCCGTGATCGATGGCTTGCGTTGCGGCGGAGGCGATTGCCGGGACGGCGGCAAGCGCGAGCGCCAGAACGCCGCTCATGAGTGCGATGCGATGTTTCATGACTGTGCCTCCGAGAACGCGCCCAGACGAGCCGCGACGCGCGGACGAACGATGAAATAGACGACGGCGAACGCGCACGCGACGGCGACCTCGATCGCCAGCACCGTGAAGCCGAACGCCGCCAGGGTCGGCGTCGTATGCCCGACGTCGTGCGAGACGCCGGCGATGCCACTGCCTATTGACGCGGTAGCACGGCCAATTTCCGTGGATAGCCAAACCGCCAACGAACGCGGATCGGCGCCCGAGAGCGTAACGCCCATCACGAACGCGGCCCACGCGGCCGCCAAATAGACGGTCAGGAAACTGACGATGGGATAGACTGCCCGGCGAGGCGCCGGTGCGGTGCGAACGTCGGCCATCACCGCGAAGGTAAAGTTCGGCGGCAACTCAGGCGCGCGCGACGTCTCCAACAGCGCGTCGACGCTCTTGAGATCTTGCACGAGCCGCGTGCACGGCTCGCACGAACGCAGATGTTCACGCACGCGGGCGGCTTGGTGCGCGTTCAGCAACCCGTCGACGTACCGGTCGAGCAGCGCTTCACACGGTCTGCAGCGCACGCGACCCTCCAGTCTGCGTTGCAGCGGCCGCGCGCTCTTCCCGTTCGCGCATCTTGTGCGCCAGCGCGATCTTGCCGCGATGAATCAGCGTCTTCACGTTGCCCAGCGAGAGGCCCAGCGTCGTGGCGATCGTGTGGTATTCCATATTGTTGTAGTAGCGCAGCGCCAAAACCGTCCGCGTCCGTTCGGGCAGCTCGGCAAGCGCGGCGCGCAGTTCGCGCTCGGCTTCTTCGCGCAGGACGCGCCCGGCCGGGTCGGTGTTGGGCGAGAGATCGGCCAGCGCGTTTTCGAGGGTTTGGTCTTCCGGAAGCTCTTGCGTAACGACTCGCCGTTGAACGCGTCCCAAATGCGTGCGAACGACGTTGCGCGCGATCTGATAGATCCACGTCGAGAACTTTCCAAGCGCAGGATTGAACGTCCCGAGGTGCGCGTAGGCGCGCAGAAAGGTCTCTTGCGAAAGGTCGGCTGCGTCGGCTGGACTTCGCACGCCGGCGCTGATAAAATTTGCAATCCCACGTTTGTACCGATCAACCAGCACGGAGAAAACCTCGCGCTCGCCGTCACGGACCCGCCGCACCAAGGCTTCGTCGCTTAGCTTGCCGCCGGCGGCTTCTCCGATGGTCATGCTCCTCGAGTTCGGGTTCTCACGCCGTTTCTACCGCCCGGCCGCCGCTTTGTTACGGCCGCAGGGCCCGTACGGCGTCGTGAACTAGCAAGCCCTGTGGCGACGGCAGTCAGCTCGACCGATGGCCGAACGTGGACCTTGCGCGCGGTGGCGTGTCCGCTATGCGGCGCGCGAACGGCGCGTCCCGTGATGCACAAGCGAGGCGCTTTCATCGAGGCCGATTTTACGCTGGTCCGATGCGCCGGCTGCACGTTCGTGTACGTCAATCCACGCGTGGCGGACGATGAAATTCCCCAGCTCTACGATGACGTCTATTTTGCGGGAAAGGGGTTCGATCGCACGATCGACTACACGGGCGAGCCGCACGATCCGGATCACTATCGCGCGATCGTCGATTCCGCCGAAGCAATCGGCGGACCGCTGCGCGCCAAGAAGGTCGTGGACATCGGCTGCGGTACGGGCTACCTGCTTTCGCTGCTTCTGGATCGCGGCGCCGATGCGATCGGCATCGACGGCGCTGCTTCGGCGGTGGCGATCGCCGCGGAGCGCGGGTTGCCGGCATTTCACATGGACGTTTGGGCGCTTCGAAAAGCTCGCGGTGACCAAGCGCAGTACGACGTGGCGATCTTGCGCGAAGTCATCGAGCATGTAACCGATCCGATCGGTTTTCTGCGCACGGTCAAACCGCTGCTGAAACCGGGCGGCTTGTTTTTCGTGACGACGGGAAATTGGTCGCTGGTCCGGCGGTTTCCGGGAACGCCGTATATCATGCCGGAGGGGCACATCGGCTACTTCACGCCCAAGACGTTGGCGCGCGCGTTTCGCGAAGCGGGGTTCCAGCCACACGTCGATCCGCGCAACCGGACGTGGGCCGGATGGATGATCCCCAAAGCGAAGCTCCGTTCATCAACGGTCGATCCGGTGATCCAACTTGCGGCGCGCGCGGTGTCGGCGGTCGCGCCGGAATACGGCCCGATGCCCGTTGCGTTCGCGCGCGAGTAGCTAGAGCCAGTCCAGCGGCATCGCGACGACCAGCGAACCGTCGGCGATAAAGAGCGTTTGCCCGACGATTACCGGCGGCGAAGTCGAGAAGGCCTGCATGAACGACAGCGTGTGGATGACGCGCCCGGTGCGAGCATCGACGTTGTACAGCACGCCCGAAACATCGCCGAAGTAGACGCGCCCCTCGGATACGACCGGGCTCATCTTGACGTTGGCCCACGTGCGCAGACTCCAGCGCACTTTTCCGCTGCGCGCATCAAAGGCGATCACGCGGCTCGCATTGCCGATCGGTTGATAGAGCGCGCCGTCGCTCACCGTGCCGGCGATCTGCCGTTCGTTCGATGCCGGAAACGTGTACGGTCCCGGCTCTCCCGTGTACGTCCACCGGGTACGCCCGGTACGCTGATCGATCGCTGCGACGATGTCCACGCCGCCCGTGTGGAAGCGGCGCCCATCATCGCGATTCGCGTTGACAAACACCAGGCCGTCAGCGACGGCCGGCGTACAATCGCTGCCGCCGTACGGATTCGTCCACAGCGTCTGCCCGTCGCTCAGCCGTAACGCGCGCGTTTCGCAGACATACGGCGCATTATGACACGTGCTCACAAACACAGCGCCGTTCGAGACCGTCGCCGACGCCATCGTCGCAACGCCGGGGAGCGGAACCTGCCATCGCACAGCGCCGTTTTGCACGTCCAGCGCGTACGCATGCAAGTCGCCGTTGGCAAACACCAGCGTGTTCGCGGAGATCGCCGGCGTCGGCATGTTCTGCCCGACGGTGTGATACTTCCACAGCAAATGTCCGTCGCTCGCGCTGAAGCCAAGAAAGTCGTTGCCCTCCGGGCGCCCCCAAATTTGCGAATCGGCGTCGTTGGGTTTCAAAAAGCCGTTGTGCCCGGTGCCCACGACGACGATCCCGCCCGCTAGCACGGGCGTCGACATCAGAATGTCGTCCGTTTGCGCGCTCCAACGCTCGTGTCCGGAGGCGTCGTCCAAGGCGTACAGCTTTCTATCGAAGCTCACCGCATACACGGTGTTGCCGGCGACGGCAAGGCCGCCGTTGATCCGGTCGCCGAGCGCATGCACCCAATTTGCGCGAAAGCCGTCGCGTTTGAACACGGCGTTGTGCGAGGCGTACATCTGATACATCGGCCACTCGCCTTGCGGCGCAGGTGGCGGCGCGGATTGCGTGCGGATCGCCAAAGCCAGCGCGGCAGCAACGCCCGACAATGCCGGCACAACCCAGTAGAGCAGCCTCTTCTCCTTCATGGGATTATCTGATACCGCGCGCGCGAACTCCAAAACGCGAAGGCGAACAAGGCAAGCGTCCAGACTAAACCTACGGCCGACAGCACGGCCTGAATGAGCGAAACGGAATGCATCACGGTGAGCCGCCGTGGCTTGGCGTCGGCCGCAACGATCCAGCCGTTAACGGCAGCATCGATACGAAGATGTTGCGCGACAGCGCCCCCCATTTGCCAATGCGGATCGTATGCGGTGTTGAAGCGGATGAGCCGTGCTTGAGCGAGGGGCGGAACGTTGATCACAAACCACCAAGGAGATAACTGTCGATAACTCAGCCGACCGAACCGGCGAGCGCCGATCGGATCGAGAGGCCAACGCGGCCGCTTCCGCGTCGTTGCGACGACGGCGCAGAGCTGCCGGCACGCAAAAACATGCCGGCCGGGCGACGTTTGGGTCCACGCAAAGCGTCCGTGCGAGTACTCAAGCGTCCATTGAAGTGTGCGCAACGCAATGCGCGCGTTCGATGACGTTGCCACTCCGCCAATCCCTTGCGCGATTTGCGGATACATGCTTGACGCAAGCTCCGCCGAGGTCCACCCTCGTCGTGGGTCCGCAGTGATGCCGGGCGATTGAAAGGCAATGACCGAAGGGATATCGGGCGAGTGAAGATCGCCGAAAAACACGCCGTTTGTGCCAAGGTCGCGGTCAAGTGCGCCGATCGACGGGATACCATTCAATGAAAAGAGCGGGATTGGGTTTATGGTTGTTGCCGTACGTGCTATTGCGTTCGGAAAGCGCACGGCATCGGCGCGTTGGTTCGTGTGCGGATCCGGCGCAATCCCCGGCGCCGGAGAAAACCATGGTCGTGCAATGATCCGATCGATGCCAAGCGCGGCCAACTGCGACGAATCGCCGGCGCGCAGGTAGCGCCGGAACGCAGCATTCGCCGGATACGTCGTCAAGTACTGATTGATGACGGACCGGCCCGTCGCCCACGCAGTTTCGACGTCGGGATCCGCGCCCGAACCGATGCCTCCCAGACTTAAGGGCTGGAACGCAGGTAAGAAAGCGGTGCGCAAAGCCTGCGCGCCCGATGCGTCTGTTATCGGCACGATGCGCCCGTCGGCCCAGTAGCCGAATGGCGGCACCGCGATCCATGCGGCAACCAAGGCCAATGCGGCAATTGCAAACAAGAGTAATGCCGCTCTGTAGCGTGCTGCAAAAAAACCGGCGAAAGCGGCGTAGGCGATCGCGACGATCCCCAGCAGATCGTACCAGCTCGCGAAAAGCCGCGCTCGCGCGAAGGTTTAGAAAAATTGCCGCCATCAGCGGGCCGGCCGGCGAGCGCGTACCTGCCGCAAGGATCAAGGTGATCGCGACGATGGCGACCCACAACATCGCAGTGCGACTCTGGCGCATGAATAAGACCGCTCCGGCTAAGGCTAAGAGCGCAATCAGGGCGACCGGATAGCCGATCCAGGGCAGAGCGTTCAGATAGCCGGGAAAGTAACCGGTCAATGTAACACCGTACCTGAGCGGAACTGACTGCACCCCTTGCCACTCGATCGTGTACGGAATCGTCGAAAGGTACGACGGGTCTAGTGCAATTCCGGCACACGTCGGCAAAAACGTAACGATGAGTGTCAGAAGGGGCAGCGCAACCTTACGAGCCGCCAGACACAGCACTACGGGAAACGCAAAGAGGATGAACTGCAGCTGCGGAATCAGGCACGCGACAAGCAGCGAGCTGCGGACTGCATTGGGGCGCGGACCTGCAGCTTCGGCGATGAGCCAAGCCAGAGCGCCGCAGCTCAGCACCATGCCGTAGTGTCCTGCAACGATCTTGGCGTAGGTCCATGGATTGAACAGCAGAAATGCAGCCGCGCAGATCGTCACCGCCAAGTTGGCGGTCCAAATCCCCGCAAGCCTCCGTCCGCCGTGCAGCACGACGACGGCAATGAAAAACATCGTGGTGATGAGTGCCGCAAACGGCGGCAGTACCGCGCGGACGATGCCGTCCAAAATTTGGAAGATATAGGCGCTCGGATACGGCTGCGCTCGGCCGATGCCGTCCCACGCCCATCCGCTCGTCGAGTCCAGTAACACTCGCGAAAAATCCAGGCGTTGCATCGGCCAGGACCAATCGTGGCGAAGCACCGGGATGCCACCCAAACATACCTCGGCGGTAAAAGCGCCTGCCAGAACGGCATACGCGATAGGCGCTCTCGCCCCGGCGAGGAACCCCCGTGCTGAAAGGGGCGTTTTCAGAACATGAAAGTTCAAGCCGTCCTTGCGTTCGTAGGCGTGCTCTCGTTGGCCTCGACGCTCCAACCTGCCGCAGCCGCGGCTCCCGCGAATCAGGTATTCATGCGCATTCCAACCTCCATCTTGGAGGTTGCGATTCCGCGCGGCGCACCGATGCGCGATGGTCTAGTCGGACACAACATGAACGGCTGGCTTCAAATCGGGATGCAACGCGGCGGCGTCGATCCCATAAAAGTCGGCGCCATTCACGGCGATGCCGCTCTGGTCAACCGCTACTGGTCCGTGATCGACGTTTCGTTTGCTCATCAGCTTCCCGATGGAAGTTTTGACTATGCTTCCGTAATCAACGGCGTGCCGCAGCGAGAAGAATGGCAGCCGAGCGGTGCAGCTTTTTGGATTGGGGAAAGTGCGGAAGCGCTGTTGCTGCTGCGCGGTTCAAAGTTGGCGCCCAAGTACGCGTCACGTATCGACGCTTTGATTCCAAGATTTCGCAGGACGCTAGATTATCTCGCGCAGCCGGACCACGTCAACGATATGATCCGCGCCGACCGCGGCGCGACGAACCGGCTGTTTGAAGACGCAAAAGCGTTGCTGCTGGGCAGCGACCTGGCCAATTTCCCGCAAGCTCGGCCGGCGGGTGACCATTTGTTGCAATTGGCGCTAGGGAACCAGGCTCCTGACGGATACTTCACGGAACACGGAGGCCCGGATACCAATTACAATGCCGTTTCTGCGTTGAAGCTCGCAGAAATCATTCTCTTCGACAACCGGTACGATCTCATGCCGGCGCTGCAGCGAAGCGCGCAGTGGGAGATCGCCCGCGTCGATCCAAGCGGCACCGTGGGCGTTGCCGGAAACACGCGCACGGGCATGGGCCAAGAAGTCTACTTCGGCGCAGCCAAAAACGTCAGCTATCCGACCGTTGCTTCGGCCCTCGGCCTCTATTCAGCTATGACCGGGCAAGGCCGTGCTGCGGCTGCGCGATTGGCTGCAAAGCACCGGGCGGACTGCGCCGCAATGGGGGCTGCCCCGAGCTGTTAGTCGGCAACGTTCGCAATAGCGCGCCGTTGCCAAGATGCGCAGGAAAATGAAGTTTGCATTTCTCGGCTGCGTAGTCGCTGCGGTATTGCTGGACGCTTGTGGCGGCGGCTCGTCCACTCTTGGCACCGGCGCATTCCCCACCACTTCGCCGACGCAGGCGCCGACGCAGGCACCTGTTGGAATTAGCGGCGTTGTGGTTGACGACGCTACGGGCAAGCCGCTCGCGGGCGTGCACGTGGCGCTTGCTCCATGGATGCCAAGTGCAACGCCGATGCCGGGCGCGATCACGGATGCGACCGGCACGTTTCTCTTGCCGCCGCCAACCCCCGGCCACTATCTGCTTGTCGAGCATCTCGACTCAACGCATGCGGACGTTCACGACAACGTAACGATCAAGACTTCAACGCAGAAGCTCCGTGCCCCAGCCTTGCCTCCCGTAGGGGGCTACGCGCCGCCGGCCTGGGAGACAAACGGGGATTATCGCTTGGCCCCGATCGATCAGGAGACCGAAGCTACGTGCTTGTCTGAGTTCAATGCCGCCCGCGCCGCGAATGGATTACCCGGAGTAATTGAAGATGAGTGGCTGCTCGAAAACTCGCGCGCAAAGATTGCTTGGTACACGGCTGATTCGCCGCAGCCTTTTTGGAGTACGTGGATAAATCCATTCGCGACAACCGGTTACGGCGGACCGAACAGTGTGTGTCAAGATGCGGTCAATTATGCGTTTACAGATCGGCATAACAGAGTGTATTCTCTCAACCCGCATACGCTGTGGTTTGGAGGTTTCTACAGCGCGGCGATCGGTTTGAGCTTTCTCGAGTTCCCAGTCGATCCCCGCGAAAATGGCCAAGACTGGATATGACGGTATAGGGCCGTTACGACCTCGTCACTATGTGCCGTTGGGCGTAAAACAGTAATAGCCGCTACCGTCAAACTCGCCGACGAACAACCCGCCATTTACCACGGCCATCCCCTGATAGATGATGTGGTTTGTCGTGTAGTGCCACAACACGGCGCCGCTGGCAGCACTGAATGCATAAACGGTGGTGCCGATCGCCTCGAACACGATGCCGTTTGAAACTGCGGGTGCGGAATAGCTGCCGTTGCCGTATTTGTCCGCAGCGACGGTGAACTTCCACGCGACGCTGCCGTTGCCGGCGTTGAGCGCCCACAGGCCGCCACAAGGGTTCTGGCCAGCTGAGCAATCGATACCGTTGACGGTATTGTAGATCGGCACATAGATTCTCGTACCGTCGGTCGCCGGGCTTCCGATAACGGAGCCCGTTTGCTGCTTCCACACGAGCGTGCCGGTCGTTGCGTTGACGGCGTACGTGTATCCGTCCTTGCCGCCTTGGACGACCATGCCGTTAACGTACACGGGTGTTGCGCCGAAATCCAGATCGAGCGCAGAGTTCCGTGGCACCTGCGACTGAAATGCCCAAGCGACGCTGAGCGGCGGTTTGCCGCCATTTGCCAGCGCCAGCAGCGCGTCGGCGTAGGGAAGATTCTGGAGCGCGTTGGGATCGCATCGATTCGCCGTCGCTACGTACAGACTTCCGGACGAGCTTTGCATTGGCGACGCCCAGATGCCAACGCCGTTTTCACCGGCGTCGGGCGTCGTCGTCAACGCCGAGACAAGCGCGCCGTTTGACGGGTTCAATGCGAGGAGCTGGTCTTTTGGAATGCAGACCCCCGGCTCTTCGTCTTGTTCGGTTTGTCCTTCATAGATGTACCCATTAGCGAGGAGCGGAGAGCCTTGGAAACTGGGTTTGGCGCCGGTTCTCCACGTGTTGTCGGTGTACGTCCAGAGCAAATGACCGTTGGCAGCGTTGATGGCGCGAAAGCGCGCATTCTGCGCAGACGTGCCGAAATCGCCGAGGTACAGCGTGTTATTGTAGAAGACCGGCGTGTCTTGGAAGGCGTTATTGAAATGAACGTTGTCCGGAGAGTTGGTGTACGTCCAGATAGGCGATCCGTCGCTGACGTTCCAGGCGTACAAGGCGCCGCCGTCATCTGCTTGATAGACGACGTTGTTCATAACGACGGCGCTGGCAAAGACGCCGTGCGTGTTTCGTGTCCACTTCACTTTTAGCGAAGCGACGTTGGACAACGTTATCGCCGTTTGATACGGATTGTTGCCGGTCCGCTGGTTATCGCGCCGAAACTCCGGCCAGTCGTTGCCGTTCGTGTCCGGAGCAACGCCGACGCCGCCGGAAACGGGGACGGAGGGGTTAGCCATCGGCGGACGTGCGCCCGTCGTTCCGCCGCCGCCGCAGCCGCTCAGGAAAGAACCGAGCGCTATTGCGGCCGATGCTAAGGCGCAACGGCGAGCAAACGGAAAGTAAAGCGTTATTTTCATGCACGCTAACCTTTCAAAGGGCAGAGTCGCGGGCGTGTTCGCCGGATGGCGATCCGACCCTGGCGGCAAACTACATCTTTAGCGAAAATTCAAACTCACGCTGCGGCTCGAACACCGAATTGCGCGCTTTCCGCGCTAAGAAAACCATGGTCGGCGAGAGCCGTGGAAAGCGGTACCCCAACGCCGGCAGCAGCGCGCCTGCAAAAGGCAGCAGCAATGCGGCGCCGTGCACGCGCAACGTTTCAAAGCCATGGTTCTGCAGCGCATACCGCAGCGTGCGAATCGTGAAGTCGCGCACGTGCGGCGAACGATATCGGGCTCCCATGTAAGGCGGCATGTCGAAAAGAGCCATTGCCGGCAGCGATATCAGGCAGCCGACATTCGGCGTAGTGATGATGACGTGACCGCCGACGCGCAGTACTCGATTGATCTCGTGCAAGAAGAAGTCGGTGCGCACGACGTGCTCTATCGTTTCTGCGGCCAGCACGATGTCGAAGGCTGCATCGTCAAATGGGAGGGCTGACTCGATATCGCCGACCTTCGCTTGGACGCCGTTTGAGGCGGCTTGCTGCACGGATTGCGGAGAGACGTCCATGCCGAAGAGCGCATGACGCTCTTTTAGGGGTGCGATGACGCCGCCATCCGAGCATCCGACGTCAAGTAAGGTTCCCGGCGGCAGCTCCGAAGCGATCCGCTGAATCAGCGCGATGCGCGATGGATCGAGTTCGTGCGGCGGATGACGCTCCTCCGTAAACTCTGCATCATACATTCGCCGTTGTATGCTCGCATTTGTTGCAGGGTCAGTATGTTCCATCGTTCCTTATAATCCAGGACTTTTCTGCGGCTCCGCAAACATGCAGCACGTTCATGGTCGCCGGATTCTTCAGGGCATCATGGTTGCTTGCGCGGCGCCATGCCCCCTTGGTGCTGCCGTACGTCGCACTGTTTTTCATGGTACGCAGTTGGTTCGGCCCCGGTTTGATTGCCGGCGACGACTTCGCGACGGCTGGTTGGAACGACGAGGCCATGCTCCGGCACTACGTTCCGTGGCCCGATGCTTGGGATCCGAGCTTCAATCTCGGCGTAGCCACCGACTACTATCTCTTCTTGTATCCCGTGCTGTATGTCGCCGGGATCTTAACGCACCTCGGCTTAGGCTGGAATGGAGTCGAGCGGATCCTGTGGCTGTATCCGCTCTTCATCCTCCTGCCGGTCGGCGCATATGCGCTCGCATATTACGTGACGCGCTCGTCATGGGCGTCTGCCGCCGGCGCGTTAGCTTTTTCGATCAACACGTGGACCGTCGGTTTGATCGAGCGAGGCCACATACCGCAACTGATCGGCTACGCGCTCATTCCACTCGGAATGTATTTTGCTGCGCGAGCGTTAGAGCATCATCACCGCCGGGACGCCGCATTCGCGGCGCTTGTGATCTTGGCGCAGGGGTGCAGCGACATCCGATTCGGCTATCTCACCGCGGTGGCGATCTTCGCATTGTGGGTCGTGAACGTCGTGGCGGCGCCGCGCAAACATTTTAGCCGCCGCAGCGCCGGTCTCGCTGCACTGTTCTTGGGAATTGTTTTTGTCGGGAGCTTGTACTGGCTCATTCCGGGCGTCACGATTGCGCACACGCTACCCCAAGGCTACACGTCGCTCGTGGAATTCAATCCAGACAACGCCGATCTGGACATCCTGCACAGCTTCTCGCTGTTTTATCCGTTCTACCATTACGTCGTGTCGCAGAATCCGTTCGTTTCGGAGCCGGTGGAGTGGCCGTTTGTCCTTTTTGGATTTGTGGGGGCGCTGGGGCTACTCGTGGGCGCTCGCGGACGCCCCGTCGTGCAAGGCGTCGCCGTTGCCTGGTTGATCGGCACGATTTTCGGAAGCGGATCCAACAGTTTTTTCGGAGCGCTGAACAAATTTCTGTTCATTTATATTCCAGGTATGGGCGCGTTTCGCGATGCGCGCAAGATCTACGCCTTCACTGCGGTCGGCCTTGCCGTGGGTAGCGCATTGCTGATCGTCATGCTGCCGCGGCTGCGGCGATGGCGAACCGTCGATCGATCCGTAGCGGCGGCCGGGTTGTCGCTGGTCTTTGTGGCGTGCTACCTCTTCGCAATGCACGATGCCTATAACCCGGTGCGATTTTCAAACTTTTCCGCGGTTCATTTTGACGCTGCGGAAGAAGCGCTGCAAAACTTTATCCCGGCGCACATGAAGCCGGGCCGAATTCTCTACTATCCGATCATTCCGACGTGGCTGCGATTTACCGAACAGCATCCAGCAGTCGCGGCGGACGAGCTGGCTGCGGGCAACTCTCCGTTCGGTCTTGCGCCGCTCGCGCCGCCGGGACTGACGAATATTTTGGATTACTATGGATCGCCGCTGGCCCTGCCGCTTCTCTGCGAGCTCGGCATTCGTTATGCGGTCGTCGTTACGGATCCGACGCGGCACTACTATCGTCCATGGCATGGCGCATGGCAGCGCGGCGAAGCGTTGGCGTTCTTCAACACGCGCGCTTGGGCGCGCCGCATCCCGATTTCAGCGCACGGCGTCCCGATGAACCGTATGCCCGCGATTTACGAAATTACGGGGTGCAGCTCAGATCCGAACAGGCTCGCGTTCGTAGCGAAGTACCCAGTGCTTTTTCAAGGCGACAATACGTACATTCAGGCTTTCAACGGCTCGCCATTCTGGCAGCGCGATCCCGTCGTGGTGATCGCGAGCGAGCAAAAATCGTTACGGCCTTTTCACGATATGCAGAACATCGTTGGCGCGCCTCGGCTTATCAATCCCGACTTCGAAGTCGATTACGCGTACCCGTATTACCAGGAGCAGGCGCTGCTGGGCGCAGGCGATCGCTTGACGCAAGCGCGGCGTTGGGCTTTCCACGGATTCGCATTTCACCGCATCGCCGAGGCCGAAACATGGGGACTCCCCTTGATGCCGGGATTGATCACCGGTTCATTTCACTCGTCCGCCGATAAAGCGGACATTATGGCCGTCGTCGCACCGCAGTACATCACCGGAGCGCCGGTGTACGAAGCATACTCTGTGAAACGTGTAGCCTCCGGAGACTTCATTCCCGCAGCTCCGGGATGGTGTGGACTTCGCCGCAGTACCCGGACCCAGAGCGGCGGTGCTAACGCCGCCTTCCCAGCCGGCAGGATGGTTTGAGTTCAAGTCTTCGATATTGCACCTGACGATCGTGAGCCCACTGGCACGACCCATATTTGCCGATGTTACCTTTCCGACCGTTGTCACTAAAGCGCTGCGGCCCCAGCCCTACCTCGTTAATTTCAACGCAAAGGTGTACCGGGAGACCGCGTTGCCTGCATCGTGGAACGGCTATTTGAAACTGCAGTCCCCGCTCACCCTGCGTGGTGTTCTTTTGCTGCCGGGGTCGAACCCGATAACTCTGCAGAGCGGCCCGCAGCTCACTGATGTCGATCCGAACATTAGCGTTACCAACATGCACGTGGTTCCCGAAACCCGTAAGCCTATTCCGTTGCGCGTGCTCACCCACAATGAGTTTGGCGGTGAGCTGGTCGCTATTTCAGCCGTGAACTATGGTGTTGACGGCGAATCGCGATTCGCCGTCCTACCGAAGCTCAACGTGTCGCTGGCAGAGCATCCTATTATTCGGGCGCACTATGCCGCGCCGCGCCTTCCGGTCAATTTTGGCTTAGCGCTGGGGCTAGAAAGCGGTGACCGCCGTTTCGAATACATCTGTAACCTGCCCTCGGACTCGTCCAATTTTTTCGTCGATCTTACCAGAACGCTGCAAACGATATTCGAAGCACGCCGCGATCGCGATGAGCGGTTGCACGGCAACGACCTAGCGTGGCTCGTTAAAGACGCGCGCACACCCCAGCATGAATCGTCCTCATACCGGCTCCGTTACATCGACCTCCTTATTTTCCGGCACGCTTCCAAGGTCCACTTCGATAGCTACGGCATTTTCAAATCGGTTCGGGTCGAGTTTGCTCCTACCGTGTTGACCACTCCGATTCGCCAGTTTGTGGCACCGGGTCAATTTGAACGCAGTTCTCCGATGGTTGCCAAGAGCGTCAAAGTTGCGCGTATGGCTGTTTCGAAGAAAGCGATTGCCTTTACGGCTGTGCCGACGGGCCGCGATCAAAGTCTTGGATTCACCGTGCCCTTCACCGGAGATCCGGGCGCGACGGATGTCGAATTCACGTTGAACGAAGCCCGAGGCGTTTCGATGGTGCCACGGCTCAATCTGAAGGCGGGGGATAGAGACTTTACGGTGCTGCCCGAGATTGGGCCGCAAGCCGTTACGGTCGAGCCCGACATCGGCCGCATGGAGCCCTTGCCCCTCGACGGCCCCATTCCGATACGCCGGTTGACGGCGCTTTCCAACCTGCCCCAGCCGCAGCGGTATGCTTATCACCTGTCGGCGCGCGCGCTGCAGACGTTCGGGGGACCGCCCGTGGCAGATCCCACGCTCTCCGCCACGCATTTTTTCTTTCGATCTTCCTTTAAGAGAGCGTCTATCCGTGCGAACGTCGCGGGGCTGGCCGCCGTCAGGGACACATTGCTTCAAGGCAGCCGTCCTTTGAACGGAGCGGCGTTGCACTTGGACGGCCGGACGATACCATTGCGTCCCATGCGCACGGTGGCGGCGCCGTTCGGCGAAGGCACGCTGGCCGTCGCCCACACCACGATAGGGAACGGCCGTCATGCCTTTTTTGCCGAGACGCACGGACCGGCGGTGGTGCAGTCCGGTATCATTTCCATCGGCAGGCCTGCAATGAACCCGCCAAGCGACGTTCTTCCGGAGCGCTCAGAGCTGTTTTCGGAGCAATCCGGCCTGCTGCACACGAAGGGCGGCGTTCTCGTTATGCCCATGGAGTACGAACCTGAGTGGCGTTTGTCGCTCGTTCCCAAGAACGTGCGCTTGACGGGCAACCCGATTTTTGACTATTTTCGGCTGGCCCGCTGGCGATTGCCGGCCAACGCCCAACTACGCGTGAACGGCGGATTGAACGGCTGGCTCATCCCTGCGTTTGACGGCCGGGCGGTGTTCATCTACACGACATATGTGTATTCCTTGATTGGCGTCGTCGTCGAAACAATCGCCATCCTGGTTTGGCTGTTTGTTTGGCGCTACCGGGCTCGACGCACATGATCTGGATTCTGACGGGACTGCTCTACATCGTCGCTTACGGAGGTGTGATCGCGAGCACGTTCGCGTATGCGCCGAACTCGATTTGGCCCGTGATCGCAATGCTTGGCGTGTCCGTCATCGTGGCGGTTTTGGTACGCGTCATCCACCGCCGGCCGCACAACGTTTTTCTCTTTTCGGCGGTCCTGTATTTTGCGATCGGAGTGTCGCTGGCGTTGGCCGTTGACGTCCCAGTGTTTGTCGAAGCGTTTCTGGCGTTTGGAATTGTGTTCTTGGCGTTTTCCGTCTTCACGCGCGTCCCAGCATGAAAGTTTCTTTCATCATCGGCGTGCTCAACGAAATCGGACGGCTGCCGCGCGTGGTCGAAAGCATCAAAGCGCAGCGTTATCCCGCCGATTCGATCGAGATCATCGTTGCAGACGGCGGCTCGGATGATGGAACGGTCGAGTATGCGCGCGGGCACGGTTGCAAGGTGATCCACAATCCCCTGCGCCGCTGCGAACCGGGCATCGCTCTGGGATACCGCCAAGCGTCGGGTGAGCTGGCCGTCATCATGGCGGCCGACAACGTGCTGCACGGCGACGATTTCATCGAGCACATCGTTCGGCCGTTTTCGGACACGGGCGTGTGGGCGGCGGTGCCGCGCGTTGTGAGCACGCCCGAAGACGGCATCACGAACCGCTACGTCAACGATTTCACCGATCCGTTCAATCACTTTATCTTTGGAGCGGCGGCCACGCCGCTGACCTTCGCCCGGAAATATCCGATCAAACGCAACGGCGACGGCTACGTCATCTACGACTTTCGTAGCAACGAACCGCCGCTGATCGCCATGGCGCAGTGTCTTACGTTGCGAGCCGGACTCGAGCGCCGTTTCGGCACCGAAGAAGACGACGTGATGCCGGTCATGGACCTGATCGAAGCGGGGGGCGAGATCGCGTACGTGCCTGCGGCGCGCGTCGAGCACCATACGGTGCGGGACCTTCGCGACTGCGTGATGAAGTTTCGGCCCCGCATTGCAGAGAGGTTAAACCGCCGCGAGATGCCGGTCTGGCAGCGGGCCACGGCCTCGCGCGCGAGAACAATCCGAGCATATTTGTGGCCGTTCTACTCCGTGTCGCTCGTCGGACCAGCGCTGGTGGCGGTTGCCGGCGCCATCAACGACCGTCGCGCGACTTGGTTGTATCACCCCGTGATTACCACGGCGTTCGGCATTGAGTTCTGGAGGCGTTACATCGTCCACCTATGCTACAACTGAGTCCCGATCTTGACGTCGGAGCCGGAACGTACATCGACGAATTGGCGATCGTCGGCGTCGTGGGACGCGCAGGCGCCGCTGCGGTCGTTATCGGTCCGAACAGCACCGTGCGCTCGCACACCGTGATCTACGCCGGCGTCGTGGCCGGCAGGGGGTTCAATACCGGGCATGGTGCGCTGATTCGCGAAAATAACCGCTTCGGCAATGACGTCAGCATCGGTAGCCATGCCACGATCGAACCCGGCAACGTGATCGGCGATCGCACGCGCGTGCATTCCGGCTGCTTTTTAGAAAACGTGACCTTGGGGAACGACGTGTTCGTGGGCCCAAACGTGGTGTTTACCGATGATCCGCACCCCGTCTGCCGCGAGTGCATGGAGATCGTCCGGGGCGCCATCGTTGAAGATGGCGCCGCGATCGGCGCAAACAGCACGATTCTGCCGGGCGTACGGATTGGACGCGGCGCGCTTGTCGGCGCGGGCAGCGTGGTAACCAAAGATGTCCCGCCGGAGATGGTCGTGTTCGGGCATCCCGCGACGGTGCGCAAGCGTCGCGATGCACTGGTCTGCCGTGCTAAGGGGCCCTTCGACCAGCCCTTCGACCCGGCTCAGGATGACATTGCTGAGGATGACATGCGTGGACTCGCGTAAGCGCCTCAACGTCGGCGTGGTCGGCGCCGGCTATTGGGGGCCGAACATCATCCGCAACTTTGCGTCCGACTACCGCTGGAATCTCGCTTGGATCGCCGACGTCAATCCGGCGCATTTGGCGAAGATCGGCCGCGTTTATCCTTCCGCCCGCCTAACGGACGACTATCGTGAGATGCTGCGCGATCGCACGGTGGAAGCGGTTGCGGTCGTCACGCCGCTCGACGTGCACTACGAGATCGTCTGTGCCGCGCTGCAGGCCGGCAAGCACGTCTTGGTCGAGAAACCGCTGACGGCGACGACTGAAGAAGGGCGTCGCGTTTGCGAGCTGGCCGAGCGCGCAGGCACCGTCGTCATGGTCGATCACATCTACCTTTATACCGGCGCGCTGGAACAGCTGTACCGCTCGATCAACGATCGCAACACGTTCGGGCGGGTACTCTACATCGATTCCGTCCGCGTCAACTTGGGCCCATTCCGCAGCGGCGCCGACGTCATCTACGATCTCGCTCCGCACGACATCTCGGCGATCAACTGGCTGCTGGGCGAATATCCGACGACCGTCAACGCGCATGCGGTTGCCTGCGTCTATCCCGATCACAACGATGTCGCGTTTCTGACCTTGCGGTATCCTTCCGGTGTTTTGGCGCACGTTCACTTGAACTGGCTCTCGCCCGTGAAAATGCGCAAGTTCACCGTTGTGGGCTCGCGCAATATGGCCGTGTGGGACGACGTCGACCCCGCGGAAAAGGTGAAGATCTACGACAAGGGGATCGAGCTTGCCAACGACGACGAGTCTGTCTATCAGCGGCGCGTGTCGTATCGGCTCGGCGACGTGCATGCGCCGGCGATCGATACGACGGAAGCGCTAACCAAAGTGATCTCCGCCTTCTATGCAGCGATCGCCGACGGCATTCCGACGCGCGCCAACGCGCAAGATGGTTTGGCCGTGGTCGAGGTGCTGGAAGCGGCTCAGCGTTCCGCTTCGAACAACGGCGCCACGATCGAACTCGAGCTGCCGAAGCTGCCGACGGGAGTCTAAACCGATGATGACCGCCACGCCTGTCCCGAGCAACGCCTGTGCTGAGCAAGGCCGAAGCGCCGAAGGGCGCGTGCCGTACCTCGATCTCCGCGCGCAATATGCGACGATCAAAGACGAAATATATGCCGCGGTCGATGAGGTGATGCAGCGCTGCGCGTTCGTGAGCGGCTTCGCCGTGGAGCGCTTCGAACAACACTTTGCGCAGTACTGCGAGGCGCGCGATTGCATCGCCGTCGGCTCGGGAACCGACGCGCTGCACTTGGCGCTGCTGGCGCTGGGCGTCGGACCGGGGGACGAAGTGATTACGCAGACCAATACCTTCGTCGCGACCCTCGAAGCGATCGTTTACACCGGCGCCAAGCCCGTTTTAGTGGACGTCGTGCCGCCCGAATACGCCATGGATCTGGACGCCGTTGCGGCCGCCATCACGCCGCGCACCAAAGCGATCGTCCCGGTCCATCTTTTCGGACAGCCCATGCCGATGGAACCGATCGAGTCGCTCGCGGCGAAACACGGCATCGTGGTGCTCGAAGACGCATCGCAAGCCCACGGCGCGCGCTATGGCGGCAAACGCGTCGGCTCGCGCAACATGGCGACGTGGAGTTTTTATCCCGGCAAAAACCTCGGCGCCTACGGTGAAGGCGGCGGCATTACCGTGACCGACGATTCGAAGAGCTCGTTGCTGCGGCTGCTGCGCAGCCACGGCAGCGAGCGCAAGTACGAGCACGAGATCATCGGCTACAACTATCGTATGGACGGCGTGCAGGGAGCGGTCCTCGACGTGAAGCTGCGTCACCTGGATCGCTGGAATGCGCGCCGGCGCGAGATCGCGCACATCTACGACGCAGCGCTGACCGCCGTCAACAAGCCTAGCGTGCCGCCGAACGTGGAGCACGTGTATCACATCTACCCGATCTTCGTGGATGACCGCGAAGCGTTCCGCGAGCGCTTGAACCGGCGTGGAATCGAAACGAACGTGCACTTTCCGGGACCGTGCAATCTGCAGCCGGCCTTCGCGCATCTCGGCTACGAGCGTGGAGCGTTCCCGCACTCCGAGATGATCGCGCAACAAGAAGTGAGTCTGCCCATCTTCGCCGAGATGACGGACGAAACGGCGAAGCGCGTTGCAGCGGAGGCCCTGGCCTCCATGGAATAGCGCTTCGATGGAGCTGCAGATCGATCGCCGCGCGGTCGCGCACTGCCGCGAGCTGGCGGCGGCGATCACCGATCCCGTCGAAGCGTTCATCGCATCGCATTCCACCGTATCGGTGGAGCGCGCCGTGCTCCGGCTGCTGGGCGTGGATGGGGTGGGCCACGACGAAGCGCCCGTTTCCAATCTCGTCGTCGACGCGATGGCGGCGCCCGCGCGCTCCAGGGGGGTCGCGATCGCCTTCGGCCGAGCGCTCGCGCAGACGGGGCTGGAACCGCAGCAACTCGCCGGCGAGATTGCCGCCGGACGGTTGGCCTTCGATCGCTTCGACGACATTCACGAGGAAGCGGCGCGTTCGGTCGTCCGCAAGCATGCGCGCCGCGCGCTGAATCGTATTGCGGCCAGGCGCGACGAACGGCGTGACTTGCTTGCGAGTTTGCCGCAGCTTGCGCCGCCGCTGTTTTATGTGATCGTCGCGAGCGGCAACATCTACGAAGACTGTACCGCCGCCGTCGCGGCGGCAGAAGCGGGTGCGCAAGTGATCGCCGTCATTCGCTCGACGGGGCAATCGCTGTTGGATTACGTGCCGTTCGGGCCGACCACCGAAGGCTTCGGCGGCACGTACGCCACGCAAGCAAACTTTTCTGTCATGCGAGAAGCGCTCGATGAAGTTTCAACGCGCTTGGGCCGCTACGTGATGTTGACGAACTACGCGAGCGGACTCTGCATGCCGGAGATCGCGGCCATGGCAGCGCTCGAAAGACTGGACATGCTGCTCAACGATTCCATGTACGGCATCCTGTTCCGCGACATCAACATGCAGCGCACATTTGTCGACCAGCACTTCAGCCGCATGCTCAACGCTTACGCCGGCATCATCATCAACACGGGGAAAGACAACTACCTGACGACGGCGGATGCGGTGGAACAAGCGCCCGCCGTGCTCGCATCGCAGTTCATCAATGAAGAATTCGCGCACCGCGCGGGGCTACCCGACGAACAGATCGGGCTGGGTGACGCCTACGAGATCAACCCCGATCTTGAAGACAGTTTCTTGCTCGAAGTGGCGCAAGCCCAGCTGGAGCGGCAAATCTTCCCGCACGCGCCGCTCAAGTACATGCCGCCGACAAAACACATGACCGGTGGTATCTTTAAGGGTCACTTGATCGATGCGATGTTCAACCTGACGTCGGTGATGACGAAGCAGAGCATTCACCTGTGCGGCATGCTGACGGAGGCAATCCACACACCGTTCTTGGGCAACCGCGCGCTATCGCTGCAAAACGCGCGCTACATCATGAATACCGCGCGCCACTTCGGCGACGAGATTGAGATCAAGCCCGGCGGCAGAATCGAACGTCGTGCGCAAACGGTATTGCGCGAGTGCGAAGCATTGCTGGAGCGCGTGGCGGACGAGGGGCTCATGCACGCGATCGAAGCCCGCGTCTTTGCGGACGTTTCGCGTTTACCGGACGGGGGGCGCGGCGCCGAAGGCGTCTTCGATCGCGCCGCCGACTACTGGAACCCCTTTGAGGAGATGCTCGATCTCGCGCATGCTTCGACAGGCTCAGCATGACGATAGTTAAACCGTACGGCGATACCCTCGGCGACGGAAAAGTGCAGCTCTCGTTTACGTTGCCGCTCGAATGGAGCGAGGCCGCAGACGAAGCGGCGCGCCGCTTAGCGGTGAAGATGGGTTTTTCCGAGGTTGCGGTTGCCGACGGCCGCTCCATCGGGCGCGGCTTCTCGTTCTTCGTGATCTACGCTTCCACGCCGCACGTGCCCACCCAAGTCGCGGCGTTCATCGCGGCCCGAATGGTGGACAAAGCCTCGGCATGAGTAAGACGGCCCTGATCACGGGAATCACGGGGCAGGACGGTTCGTATCTGGCCGAGCTGCTGTTGGAAAACGGCTATCGCGTCGTCGGCATGACGCGGCGCACCAGCACCGACGTGCACGAACGGATCGCTCACATCGTCGACGACATCGAGTTCGTTTCCGGGGACTTGCTGGATCAAAGTTCCGTGACGAGCATCGTCGCGGCGACGCAGCCGGACGAAGTCTACAACCTTGCCGCGCAGTCGTTCGTACCGACCTCGTGGATGCAGCCGGTGCTCACCGGCGAGTTTACCGCGCTCGGCGTTACGCGGGTGCTCGAAGCCATCCGGGCCGTCAACCCGCGCATCCGATTCTATCAGGCGTCCAGTTCCGAAATGTTCGGCAAAGTGCAAGAAACGCCGCAGAATGAAACGACGCCGTTCTATCCGCGCAGCCCGTACGGGGTCGCGAAGGTCTACGGTCATTGGATCACGGTCAACTATCGCGAGTCGTACGGCATCTTCGCTTGCAGCGGTATCTGCTTTAACCACGAAGGGCCGCGGCGCGGCAAAGAATTCGTCACGCGAAAGATCACCGACGGCGTCGCTCGCATCAAGCTGGGATTGGCGAGTGAGCTTCGTTTGGGAAACCTCGATGCTCAGCGCGATTGGGGGTTCGCGGGCGACTACGTTCGCGCGATGTGGTTGATGCTGCAGCAACCAACGCCTGACGATTTCGTCATCGCCACCGGCAAAACGCACAGCGTGCGGCAGTTTTGCGCAGTGGCCTTTGAAGCCGCCGGCTTGGGTTCTTACGAGCGGTATGTTCGATTGGATCCGAAGTACGTTCGGCCGGCCGAAGTCGACATGCTCGTCGGAGACGCCGGCAAAGCTCGGCGCGCGCTCGGCTGGGAACCGCAAACGTCGTTTGAAGAACTCGTGCGCACGATGGTCGAGGCCGATGTAGAGCGACTGCGTCCACTCGCGAGCGTGTAAACGCGATGCGCGCCCTGGTTACCGGCGCAAGCGGTTTTGTCGGGCGCCATCTAACCGAACGACTGCAAATAAGCGGTTACGAGGTTGTTGCCGCGGGAGGTCCGGACGACGAATCGGCGCTGGCGATCGATCTTCTGGATCCGCACACTTTGCGCGCAGCGTTCGATCTCGCTCGCCCGGACGTGGTGTTTCATCTGGCGGCGCAGGCGTCGGTGTCGCAATCCATTGCGGCGCCGCATGAAACCTATGCCGTCAACGTCATTGGAACCGCGAACGTGCTCTCGGCAATGCGCGACTGGCAGAATGATGCGAACGCTCGTGCGCGGTTGCTTTTCACCAGCTCCGCGGAAGTGTACGGCATTCAGCCGCCCGAAGCGATGCCGCTGCGCGAATCGACGCTCCCCTCTCCGGCGAATCCGTACGCAGCCAGCAAAGCGGCGGCCGAAGCGATCGTTTTAGCGCAAAGGCGATGCTTCGGCGTGGATGCGATCGTGACGCGAGCCTTCAATCACATCGGACCAGGGCAAGACGAGCGCTTCGCCGCCGCTAACTTCGCGGCTCAACTTGCGGCCATCGCGAAGGGCGGCGAACCGGTGCTGCGCGTCGGAAACCTTGAAAGCCGGAGAGATTTCCTGGACGTTCGCGACGTCGTGAGTGCGTACGTCGCTCTCGCGGAACACGGCGAAGGAGGCGAGATTTACAACGTCTGCAGCGGCGCCGCGGTCCCGATGCGCGAAGTTCTGCGTATGTTGATCGAAATCGCACACGTGCCCGTGAGGGTCGAACAAGATCCGCAGCGCACGCGCGCGGCCGACGTGCCCGTTCTGTACGGCGATGCGACAAAACTTCGCGAGAAGACCGGCTGGGCGCCGCAGTATTCGCTGCGCGAAACCTTGCGCGACACGTATGCAAGCGTTTCTCTTTAAAAACCGCGGCGCGTTGCTCGCCATTCCCGCGGCGGCGCTCGCACTTTTCGGCAAGCCCAGCGGTGCAAGCATTGCCGCGGGTGTGCCGATTGCCGTGGCGGGCGAACTGCTGCGTTGCTGGGCCGTCGGCTATACCGGCGTGACGACTCGCGGCGATGCGGTCGAAGCACCGCAGCTCGTGACCGGCGGTCCCTATGCGTACGTTCGCAATCCGCTTTACGTGGGGAACTTCATTACCGCACTGGGATTCACGCTAGCGTTCACCGGCGCATGTTCGCGCACACGGCGACTCGGTTTGGCGGCGGCATCGTTGGGAACGATGGCGGCGGTGTATGCCGCGATCGTCCCGCACGAGGAACAGTTCCTTCGCTCCCGTTTCGGCGAGGAATTCGAAACGTATTGCAAGAGCGTTCCGCCCGTATTGCCGTCGTTACGGCCTTTCGCTCCTTCGCGCGGCGTCTGGAACGCCACTGCGATCGCGCAAGCAGAAAGCAAAACGTTCATGACCTTCGCCGTGATGCTCGCCGCTTTAGCGATCAAGTCCGCAAGAGGGTAGGGTGCCTCGCTCGCGGCTGCTGATAGCCCTCGCGCTCGTCTCGGTTACGGCGGCACTTGAATTTTGGGGCGGCATCCGCGCCAACAGCCTTGCGCTGATCACTGACGCAGTTCACGTGTGCATGGACGTCTTTGCGCTCGGCATCGCACTCGCTGCACTGGCAGGCGCCGCGCGACCCGCGAACCTTCGCAAGACGTTCGGCTACGGACGGTTGGAGATCTTGGGCGCGATGGGCAACGGAACGCTGTTGCTCGCGGTGACGATTTTCATCGTGTACGAGGCGGTGCATCGTTTGCTCGTTCCACCGCAGTCGCAAGGCTCGGTCATGGTGGTGGTCGCCGCAATTGCGCTTATCGTTAACGCCGGAGTGGGCGTGCTGCTGTTTTCCGCAAGCAAAGCGAACCTCAACGTCCGCGCTGCGCTCTTCCACGTCGCCGGCGATGCGCTCGGCGCACTTGCGGTTATCGTCGGCGGCGCGCTGATCGTCTGGACCGGCGCGCGCTGGATCGACGGCGCACTGTCGATCTTCGTTGCCGCCATCATCGTCATCGGCGTGTTACGCGTCGTTCGGGATGCCGCCGACGTGTTGTTGGAAGGTGCGCCGCGAGGCATGAATCTTGGTGAAGTCCGTCGAGCGATTGCAACTCCCGGCGGCGTCGCTGCGGTCCACGATCTGCACGTCTGGACGATCGGCAGCGGAAATCGCGCGCTTTCGGCGCACGTGCTGCTGGACGATCGCCGCATTAGCGAAGCAACGGCCATTCTGCAGGAGATCGATGCGATCGTCCGTCAACGTTTCGCGATCACGCACGTGACGCTACAGTTTGAATGCGAGAGCTGCGAACCTGATGAACGCGTGATCTGCACGCAGCGCAGGGACGAACTGAAGCTGGGCGCGAAGCGTTCGGGGTTATGAGTGCAATGAATTCCAAGGCCGTGGTTCTCGGCATGGCAAGGACGCCGTTCGGCCGCCTCGGCGGCACGCTTGCGCCGCTGGAGGCGACGACGCTGGGCGCCGCCGCCCTCATCGCGGCAATCGAGCGTTCGGGTGTCGATCCCGCCGAGATCGAACACGTGATCATGGGGCAAGTGCTGCAAGCAGGAGCGGGGCAAAATCCCGCGCGGCAAGTCGGGTTCAAGAGCGGGTTAGCGAAAACCGTAACGGCGGAAACGATCAACAAAGTGTGCGCTTCCGGTTTGCTCGGAATCGTCCACGCCGCACGCGCGCTCAATAGCGACATCCTGCGCGTCGTTGCCGCCGGCGGAATGGAATCGATGTCCAATGCGCCGTATATTTTGAAGGAAGCGCGCACGGGTTACCGTTACGGCGATGGACGCCTGATCGACGCGATGATCCACGACGGCCTTTGGGATTACTATTTTCCGATGACGATGGCCGCTCAAGGTGCGAAGGTGGCCGGCGAGTTGGGCGTCACGCGCGAAGAGCAAGATCGGTACGCTTACCAAAGTCATCAGCGTACGGCCGAAGCGCAAATGCGCGGCGACCTCGCAAAGGAAATCGTGCCGGTTGCGGTGGCGACGAAAGCCAAAGGAAAGATCGTCGTCGAGCGGCTTCCGGAACCGGCTCGCGCGCGCGTTCCCGTTGCGGCCGGATCGTCCAACGGAGCCGCCGATGCCGTGTGGGAGCATGCTCCCTCGGCGGAGTTTACGCTGGACTATGCCGGCTGGGCGCCGTTCGTGACGGGCGACGTTCCGCACGTCACGCTCGACCACGACGAGTCAGTTCGTGCGGACGCAAGTCTCGAAGCCATGGCAAAACTGCGTCCAATCGATCAAGGCGGTACGATCACTGCGGGCAACGCGCCGGGCGTCAATGACGGCGCTGCCGCTATGGTACTTTCTACGGCTGACTACGCTCGCGCACACGGACACGAGCCGCTTGCGACGATCCTCGACCATGCGGCGGTGGCGTGGGACTCGCCGTATATCGCGCTGACGCCGGCGATGGCCGTGCAGAAATTGCTGGCGAAAACCGGCCTCGACAAAAAGCAGATCGACGTCTGGGAGATTAATGAAGCCTTTTCCGCCGTCGTCTTGACGTCGGCTCGCCGCTTGGGCATCGATCCGGGAGAGGTCAATAAGAACGGCGGCGCGGTCGCGATGGGACATCCGATCGGCGCGTCGGGAGCGCGCATTGCCGGCACGGTGATCAACCAATTGCGCAAACGCGGAGGCGGACTCGGCATCGCGGCGATCTGCAGCGGTGGAGGCCAAGGCGACGCGCTATTAATCGCTTGCGATTAGCTTTGTCATGCTGAGCCTGTCGAAGCATCAGCACGATTCTCGCAACACCCTTCGACAAGCTCAGGGTGACACCGCATTAAATTAGCCGTCATAGGCGCGGGGCAGATGGGCGCCGGGATCGCGCAAGTCGCCGCGCAGGCGCACAATTCCGTCGTTCTGGTCGACCGCGACGAGCCGACAGTCAAACGCGCGCTGTCAGGCATCGAGCGCAACCTAGAGCGCGCGGTGGAGCGGGGGCGATTGACCGATGAGCAGCGCGGAACCGTGCTCACGCACATCCGCACGGAGAGCGCGATCAAAGATTTCGACGTCGACGTAGCGATCGAGGCGGCGACCGAGAACCTCAAACTTAAACTGGACGTGTTCCATCAACTGGATCAGTCGACGCCGCCTGAAGCGCTGCTCGCCAGCAATACGTCGTCGATCTCCATTACGACGCTTGGTGCGGCAACGCGCCGGCCGGAGCGCGTGATCGGCATGCACTTCATGAACCCCGTCCCCGTGATGCAGCTCGTCGAAGTCATTCGCGGCCTTGCGACCTCACAAGAAACGTACGATGCCACCGAGCGGCTCGCGCGCGATCTCGGGAAAACGCCGGTCGAAGTGCGCGACTTTCCGGGTTTCGTTTCCAATCGCGTGCTGATGCCGATGATCAACGAAGCCATCTACGCCGTGTATGAAGGCGTCGGAACGCCGGAAGCGATCGATACCGTCATGAAGCTCGGCATGAATCACCCGATGGGACCGCTGCAGCTTGCCGATTTCATCGGCTTGGACACGTGTCTTGCCATCATGGAAGTGTTGTACGAAGGCTTTGCCGATTCGAAGTACCGGCCGTGCCCGCTGCTCAAACAGTATGTCGCCGCGGGCTGGTACGGACGCAAAACGGGTCAAGGCTTCTACCGCTACTAGAAAATGGAAACGACGCAGATCGCCGCAGCGTTCGACCTCACCGATGAGCAGCGGCAGATCGGCGAGCTGGCTGCGGAGGTGGCGCAACGCGAGATCGCACCCCACATCGCAGCCTGGGACAAGGAACACTATTTCCCGCGGGAACTCTACGCAAAGCTCGAGCGCTGCCGGGATCATGGGATTGCTGGTCCCGGAAGCCTACGGCGGCGCCGGCGCCGACTACGTTTCGTACGTGCGCGCGGTCGAGGCGCTGGCGCGGGTTGACGCAGGGACGGCAGTGACCGTGTCGGTGCACTCGATGATTTGCATGGCGATCCTGAAACTTGGGTCCGAAGCGCAGAAGCAAAAGTATCTTCCGCAGCTGGCGCAAGAAGATGCGATCGCGGGTTTCGCGTTGACCGAACCCGATGCGGGCTCCGACGCAGCCAACATACGAGCGACGGCGCGCCGTACCGACGCCGGCTACACGCTGAGCGGGCGCAAGCAGTGGTGCACCAATGGCAGCTATTCCGCCGTGATGTTGGCGATGTTCCGTACCGGCGGCGGCGGCGCCAAAGGCATCAGCGCATTTTTGATCGACGGCGGTACGCCGGGCGTTTCGGTCGAGCGCGTCACCGACAAGCTGGGCATTCATACCAGCAACACATGCGACGTCAGTTTCGACGACGCGCACGTTTCACGTGAGGCGCTCTTAGGCGGCGAGGGGCAAGGCTTCGGCAACGCGATGATCGCATTGCAAGGCGGCCGCATCGGCATTGCGGCGCAAGCGTGCGGGATTCTCGGCGCATGTTTGGAGGCATCGCTGAAGTTCGCCAAGGAACGTGCGGCCTTCGGCAAACCGATCGGCGCGTTCGAAGGCGTTTCGTTCAAGCTGGCCCAAATGGCAACCGATTTGGAAGCCGCGCGCCTGCTGACCTATCGCGCGGCAGCGCTCTACGACGCGGGACGGCCGTTCGACACGCAAGCGAGCCAGGCGAAGCTCTTCGCATCGACCGCAGCGCGTAAACACGCCGCCGAAGCCGTGCAGATCCATGGCGGCTACGGATACACGACGGAGTTTCCCGTCGAACGATACTACCGGGACGCCAAAATAACGGAGATCTATGAAGGCACTTCAGAGATTCAACAAGTGATCATCGCGCGTTCATTGCTCGGGAAACTTGAGCAACGATGAACTTGATGGAGTATCAGGGCAAAGAACTCTTCCGCCGCGCCGGCATTCCGGTCCCTCGCGGCTCGCATCACCATAGCGTTGAAGACGTCGGACGGTTCATCGACGCCAACCGAGCCGAGTGGGTGATCAAAGCGCAAGTGCTCATGGGCGGCCGCGGCAAGGCCGGCAAGATCAAATTTGCGACGGATGCGGCAAGCGGATCGGCGTCCGCGCAAGACATTTTGGCAACGCCAATGCCGCCGAATCGCCAGAACCCAAACGGCGAGCCCGTGAAGTCGGTGCTGGTCGAAGAAAAGTTGCCGATCGCACAGGAGGCCTATTGTGCGATCGCGATCGATCGCACGGCCAAAAAGCCGGTCGTGATGGTGAGCCGCCACGGCGGCATGGACATCGAAGAGGTCGCGGAGCGCCATCCGGATTCCATCGCCAAATTTTTCGTCGATACGGCCATCGGATATTCCCCGTTTATTGGCCGCGATCTCGCCTTTGCCGCGCGGCTGGATCCGGGTTATCGCAAGACGTTTCCCGCCATCGTCGGCGGCATGTACGAGCTGTTCTTTCGCTACGGCGCCAAGTTGATCGAGATCAATCCGCTCGTGCTGACGCAAGACGGTCGGGTCTTCGCTTCGGATGCGAAGGTCGAGTTGGACGATGATGCGCTCTACAAGAATCCGGAGTTCGCGCTGTGGCAAGAGACGCTGCCGCTGGACGAAGACGAAACGTTGGCGGCGCGAGCTGGCCTGGGCATCCGCAATTTCCGGCGCTTCGGCGGCACCGTCGGAACGATGGCCAACGGCGCAGGGCTTGCGATGGCGACGATGGACGCCGTTCGCAACGCCGGCGGCGAATTTGCAAACTTTCTGGACGTCGGCGGCGGCGCGAATGCGGAGCGAGTACGCAGTTGTTACGAGCTGGTCGTCAATCACACCGGCGCAAAAGTGTTCTTCATCAACATCTTCGGCGGCATCACGCGCTGCGATGAAGTCGCCAAAGGGATCGTGGAAGCGCTTGAAACGACGCAGTCGCGACGCGTTCCGCTCGTGATCCGCCTGACCGGAACCAACGAAGAACAAGGCCGGCGTATTCTGGCCCAGGCCGGAATGACGCCGGTCGAAACGATGGACGACGGCGCTTCCCGCGCTGTCATGCTGAGTCTGTCAAAACATGAGCCTGCCGCACGTTCATCATGAGCATCTTCCTCGACAACAACAGTAAAGTGATCATCCAAGGGATCACGGGCTCCGAAGGCTCGTACCACACCGCGCGGATGCTGGCGTACGGCACGCGCATCGTGGGCGGCGTTACGCCGGGCAAAGGCGGCCAGACGACGGAGCACGGGCTGCCGGTCTTCGATACCGTGCGTGATGCGATGAACGCGACCGGCGCGACGCATACGTGCATTTTCGTTCCGCCGCCGTTCGCAGCCGATGCGCTGTTCGAAGCCTACGATGCCGGCGTGCCGATGGCTGCCTGCATCACCGAAGGCATTCCAGTGCACGATGTGCTGCGTGTCGTCGGCACGACGGCCGGCATGCGAATCATCGGGCCCAATTGTCCCGGCTTGATCTCGCCCGGAAAGTCCTCGGTCGGCATCATGCCCGGACACGTGTTTCGCGAAGGGAACGTCGGCGTCGTTTCCCGTTCCGGCACGCTGACGTACGAAGTCGTCGACTTATTGACGCGCGCTGGATTGGGTCAGTCCACCTGCATCGGCGTCGGCGGCGATCCGATCATCGGCACCACCTTCGTCGATTGCCTGCGTGAGTTCGCCAACGATTCGCAGACCGAAGCGCTGGTGCTCTGCGGCGAGATCGGCGGTTCGGACGAAGAGGATGCGGCCGCCTTCATTGCCGAGCACATGCCCGAGCTGCCGATCGTGGCGTTCATCGGCGGACGCAACGCGCCCGCAGGCAAATCGCTCGGCCATGCCGGAGCCATTATCTCTGGAAAATTCGGAACGCCACAGAGCAAGATTGCCGCGTTTGAAGCCGCCGGCGTTCCGGTAGCCTCGCGTCCTTCAGAGATTCCCGCGCTGCTGCGCGACCGCATGACTGCCGCGGCATAAGATAAAGAAGGGAACCGGCTTTGCCGGTTCCCTTCGCGTCATTGCACCGTTGACTGCTTAGCAGCCGCCTCGACTGAAGGTACGGTCGGTGCCGCAAGAGCCTTGTCCGACAACTTCGGTCAAGACGGCCTGAGCATCGAACGATGCGATGATGATGGGCTTCTGATACAAGGTAGTACTCCTTTTACTCTCAGAGGCTACGCCGATGGTACGCTTGGCTTGCCGGTCGTGGGAGTGTCCGAGTACTAAACGGGCGAGGGCCACAAGCCCCAACGCCCTATGCCGTTTGCGATTGTAAGTCGCGGGGCCGTGAGATGGTCTGCGATTCTGCGAGCGCGGCCGAGGCATCGAAGCATGCGCCTTCATTCATTAGCGTGGTCAGCCGCTCTCGCGGAAGCGCCTGGCGCAGCAGCGACATTGCCCGATCGTAACCGCGCTTCTCGGTGGATTCGCGCACGCAATCTTCCGCCGCATACACCGCATCGACGTAGCCCACGAGCCGCGCCGCCCGCTCGCAGTCTCCGGTGAAGGCGGCAATCTCAGCGAGATGGCCGATGGCAATCGCCGCATAGATCGTCTGCTCCCGCGCAAGCGCAAGCTCAAGGGCTTCGCGCGCAGAGAGCCATGCCGTGTCGTGGTCGTGGAGCGAAAGCGAATAGGCGGCGAGATTGTTGGCCAGGATCATCAGGCGATAGTCGTTGTGAATGCGGCGGACGATGCTTTGCGCCTCGCGCGCCGAATCGAAGGCGCCTTGGCCGTCACCTGCGCCGAACCGAACCTCCGCCAGATTCACAAGCGCGATCGCCATTCGCAAAACGTCATTGGAGGATCGATGCAGCGCGACGGTTTCTTCGAGCAGCGCTCGTCCCCGGCGAACATTGCCGGCCTCCGCGGACCAATACCCCATATCGCCCGTGATTGTAGCGGCCAGTCGCGCAATGCCTAAGCGGCGAGCCAAAGTCAATGCTTCTTCGCATCGCTCCAGTGCCTCATGCAACTTGCCTCTGCGCGCCAGGCACGCCGCTAATGCGCGAAGGGCGAACGCGTGGTTTGCGCCGTCATTACACTGCGCAAGCAGCGTAACGGCCTGCTCGGCCGCCTGAAGCGCTCGCTCGTCGATATACGCATCGGTCAACAGCAGACGTCCGCGCAGCTGTGCCGGCGCATCGTCGTTAAGAGCCTGCAGCGCTCGCGCAACCAGAACGCTCCCTTCACGCCGAAACGAGTCGTACCAGAGCAGGCGCAGGGCGGCAACGATCGCAGCGCCGGCTTCGATATCGTTACCGCGAGCGAGGCTCCAATCAATAGCGGCGCGATAGTTTTCCAGGTCCGCGCGGGCCGATTCGAGCCAGCAATCGGTCGTGGTTTCCCAAATCTCGCCCAACAAACGCTCGGCCAGATCGGAAAAGTACATGCAATGCCGAGCTGCGACGGCATTCACCCCACCCGTTTCCTCGAGCCGCTCCAGCGCGTACTGCCGCGTCGTTTCTAATAGACTGTAACGCTCGTTTTCGTCTTCGAGGTGAGCGACGACGAGCGATTTATCGACCAAGCACGAGAGCAGTTCGAAGACATCCCAGTCCGCAATGCGCTCATCGGCGCAGATCTCTTGCGCCGCTTCTAGTGTGCAGCCTCCACGGAAAATCGCGAGCTGGCGCAGCAAACTGCGCTCGCCATCGGTCAGCAGATCGTAGCTCCAGCCGATCATAGCGCGCAACGTCTGCTGCCTGGGCAGCGCTGTGCGGCTACCGCCGGTCAAGAGCTTGAAACGTTCGTCGAGTCGGTGCGCCAGCTGTGCGGCGCTCAGAACTTTGATGCGCGGCGCCGCCAACTCGATCGCCAGCGCGATGCCATCTAAGCGGCGTACGATGTCGGCGACGATCGCGGCGTTGCCGTCGCTGAGCGCAAAATTTTTCTGTGCCGACTGCGCGCGCGCCGCGAACAAGGCCACGGCGCCGTACTCCAGCGCCTTTTCCGCAGTCAAGTGTTCGGTGATCGGCGGAACCGCCAGTGAGGGCATCCGATAGACTTGCTCGCCCGCGATGCCGAGCGGCTCACGGCTCGTTGCGATCATCTTGACCTTGGGGCAGCGGCTGAGGATCCGTTCCGCAACCTCGGCAACGGCGCTCACGAGATGCTCGCAATTGTCGAGGATGATCAGGGTCTGCTTGTGCTTGAGCGCCAGAACGATGGAATCGATGAGCGGGCGTGAGCTTCCGGCATCTTCGATGTTGAAAACTTGCGCGATCGCGCTGGGAACCAGGGCGGAGTCAACGACCGGCGCGAGCTCGGCCAGCCACACGCCGTCCGGATAGCGCTCCACTAGATCCGCGCCGACCTGCAAGGCGCTGCGCGTCTTGCCGACGCCTCCTGCGCCGGCCAGCGTCACAAGATGCGCACTCTCCAAAAGGCGCGCAATTTCAGCGATCTCCGTTTCTCGCCCGACGAAACTCGTCAACTGTACCGGAAGATTGTTGGAGAACGTTTCGAGCGAACGAATGGACGGAAAGTCGGACGCCAAGTCGGGCACCGTTAACTGGTAGATCGCTTCAGGCTTCGAAAGATCGCGCAAGCGGTGCGAACCGAGGTCGCGTAACGTTGCGCGCGCGGGCAGCCGGTCCTCAATCAACTCCGCAACGGTGCCTGAAACGAGTACTTGGCCGCCGTGAGCCATATCGAGAATGCGCGCGATTCGGTTCAGCACGGGCCCGTAGTAGTCGCCGTCGCGCTCGTCTGCAAGCCCGGCATGGATTGCCATGCGAACGCGCAAGCCGCCGACCGGTCTCCAATCCTCGGCGGCGATGGCGCGCTGAGCGTCAACCGCAGCGGCGAGTGCATCCTGCGGTCGCGAGAAAGCGGCGCAGCACCCGTCGCCGACCGTTTTGAAGACGTATCCGCTATTTGTGGTGACCGCGCTGCGCAGAAGATCGTCGTGCCGGCTCAACGCCGCCTGCATCTGGGCGCGGTGCTCGTCCCATCGAGCCGTGCTTCCCTCGATGTCGCTGAACAAAAATGTTACCGTCCCGCTCGGCAGAGGACGCCGGACTGCAGCACCCCTCGTGTCTTTCGGCACGCCGCGCTTATTCAACGCGGCTGTGGGAAAGGGATGCTGTTTTCGGGCTGTGCCGGGTTGCTACGGGTGGGCCGTCGCGGCGGGCGTGGGCGTCGGGAACGGCATCGGGCCGGGAACTTGCGGTTTTGGAAGCTGCTGGTACTTGCTGTTTTGGTTCGTCGGATACCCCGGGCCGCCGACGACGCGCGGCGTGATGATCACGTACAGATTGCTGCGCTGCAACGTATCGTGCCGCGTGCGGAAAAGGCCGCCGATGATTGGAAGATCGCCCAGAATCGGGATCTTCGACATGTTTTGGATCTCTTCGTCGCGCAACAGCCCCCCGATGATGAACGGCTGATTGTCGGCGACGGTCGCAGACGTCGTTGCCTGCCGCAAGCTGATCTGCGGAATAGGCCCACTGGTAGTCTGCAGATACGCCGTCACGCTCGAAACTTCAGCAAAGATGTGCGAAGTGATAAATCCATCTTGGGAGATGCGCGGTTGAATCTGCAGGTCGACGCCGACGGCAACGTAGCTCACCGTCGTCTGAGAAACCGGCGGCGAGCCGGGATAGAGGGTTGTGGAGATGATCGGCAGGGCGTCGCCGCTGAGGATCTGCGCGGGCGTGCCGTTGAGCGCAAGCACCCGCGGTGAGTCGAGAATCCTGCCGCCGCCGTTCGCGATGGAAGCGAACAGCTGCGCCTTGATCGTCGTGCTGAACGGCGACGTGCCGGTGCTGGGGAAACTGTAGCCGCCGCTGACGATCGGTCCGCCGGAACCACCCGTAAAGTCAAGCCCCAAATCTCGTGCCGCAGTTGCGCTGAGTTCGACGACCTCGCACTCCAGCATCACGCTGGGAACGGGCACGTCAATCGCGGCAATTTGCGCCTTGAGCGATGCGATCTGCTGTGGCGTGCCGGATAGAATGATCGCGTTCAGGCGCCGATCCACGGCGATATTATCAGTGATGCGCTGACCGAAGCTGTTCTGCTGCGTGCCCTGCTGGCCGGCTCCAAACGCCCCCGCGGGCGCCGCTTGACCGATCTGAACTCCTCCAGTGCCGGTGGACGGAAGTGAAAAAATTGATGGCTCCGGCGCAAAGGTGTCATTCGGCGGAATCGACTGCCCGTTGACCAAGATGCCGACGACTTCGCTGACGTCCGCATACTTGAGCGGAACGACGACGTAGGGCTGTCCTATCGTCGGAGTCTGTGACGGGGGTGGACCCAGTGTAGGCCCTAAAGCAGGCGGCGGACTGGCTGTTGGCGTCCGCTTTGCCGGGCCGATATCCACGATGATCGCGTTGCCGGAACCGTTGGTCGAAACTTGGGCCGGTTGAGATAGCGAAAGTACGACGTCCAGCTCCGAGCCGACGCCGTTGATGGCGACGGCTTGCAAGTTGTTGACACCGTTGTATGGGCCCGGGTTCATGTTCGAGCGCTGCGTCGTGCCGGGCAGAATGACCGTAATTTGCGTGGAACCGGTGCCCGTAACGTGCCACCCCTGCGGCACGCCGCCGACGAATGAAAGAACGATGCGCACGCCTCCGCCGCGGGAACCCGTCACCCGCACGCCGGAAAGCTGCGACGCGGCCAGCGCCGGGGCGCAGAGCCAGGAGAAGAGCATACTTAAGGAAAGCGCGCACGTGAAGGTCCGCAACGCGCCGCGGACGGCCATTGGGAGCGGTCCATTCTGGGACGTCATTCGACCAGCCTCCCACGGAAGGATTAGAGTAGCCTGATAGCGATAACGGCCAGTAGGTTTCCCGGGTGTGCTATACTAGCGGCTAGCTAGTGCAGGTGCGGCCTACACTACCACGCGATTCGTTGCCTAAAAAATTCAAACAGAAAATCCGGGTTTTCTGAAATAATCGGAGGTACTCTTTGAGGCTTTCCAAGTTTACAGCATTCCTTATATTGCCGTTGTTTGTGCTCGGCACGGCAATCGGATCCGCCGCGCCATATCGTTCGGCGGGCCCGGATCTCGCCCACGGCATCGTCGCCGGTACACCGCACGTGGCGGGCTTGCGCGACGTGGGACGCGCCGCGCCATCGCAGATGGTGAGCATTGCGGTCGTCCTGAAGTATCACAATCAGAGCGAGCTGGAGCAGCTGGTTCGCGCGCAGAGTAACGTCCACTCTCCGCTGTACCACCGGTATCTGACGCCGGCGCAATTCACGCAACGCTACGCGCCGACGCCGCAAGACTACGCGCGGGCGATCATCTCGCTGCAGCGTGGGGGCTTTGTCATTACGCAGACCTATCCGAACCGCACGGTGATCGACGCGAAGGCGCCGGCAATCATTGCGGAGCGGTACTTCGGCACGCAGATTCACCAAGTGACGGTTCCCGGCCAGGGCGTTCGGTACGCGAACGCGACGGCGGCGCGGGTACCGGCCGGTCTGAACGGCATCCTTGCCGGTGTTGCCGGCCTCGACAACATCATCCGCGTCAAATCGCAGGCGCTTCAGGGCCACCGGCGCGTGGTCACGAAGTCGGTTCACACGAACGCGATCTTCGGTCCGGACGGCGGCTATGGTCCGCAGGCGTTCCAGACCGCGTATACGATTCCGTTCGGGCTGACACGCGGCGCCGGCGGGCACACGGGCAACGTCATTGATTCCAACGTCCGCACGAGCGACGTGCATGCGTATCTCACGAACTTCGGGATCAACCTCGAAGACTCGGGTGGCTCGCTGAATCGCCGATGCGTCGATCAAGCGACGTGCACCGCCTATACCTCTGATCAGGTGGAGGCAACGCTCGACACGGAAGTCGCGCTGGGCATCGCGCCGGCGACGAATTTCTGGCTGTACATTATCCCGAGCTTGGCCGACAACTACATCCTCGATGCGTACAGCCGCGCCGTGACTGACCACATCGTACAAACGGTCAACTCCAGCTTTGGAGCGTGCGAGAACAATTTCACGGACGGGTTCCCGCAGTTGGCCGATCAGATCGCCGTGCAAGGCGCCGGAATCGGCCAGACCTTCGACGCTTCGACGGGTGACGCCGGAGCGTTCGGATTCTTCGGCGGCTGCGCAGCTCCGGGCGTGAGCGCACCGGCCGACGGACCGCATTTCGTGGCGGTCGGCGGCACGTCGCTCTACATCGATCCGGTCAGCGGCGCATTCCTGAATGAAACGGCCTGGAGCTGCTTAAACGGCTTCTGCACGGGCGGCGGCGTTTCAAGCATCTTCCCCGAGCCGAGCTATCAAGTTGGTATCCCCAACGTCATTCCATCCGGGCGCAACATGCCTGACCTCGCCTTTGACGGCGATCCGGGAACGGGCGCTTCGTTCTACCTGAACGGCGCATGGTCTGGTCCGATCGGCGGCACGTCACTCTCCGCGGTGATCTTTGGCGCGGCGCTGACGGTTTCGGAGCAGGTAGCCAACGTGAAGGCCGGCTTCTTTAATCCGTACCTGTACGCTGCGTATAGCGATTTCGGATACGGTCCGGTCCGCGGCAATCCGATCTTCCGCGACATCACCACCGGTAGCAACGGCTATTACTTCGCCAAGCCGGGCTACGATCAAGTCACTGGTATCGGCGCACTGCTCTTCGGCAACGCAGTGCACGCGTACACAGGGAGGTAGTACATGAAAGTCCTGAGTTTCACACCCGTACTTGCGCTAGCAGTGCTCGCAAGTACAGCGACCGCGCCGGCCGCGACAGGACGTTCGGTCCTACCACCCGGCGTTGTGGCAAGCGCGGCGCACATTGCAGGCGCGCGCGACATTGGTCCCTTGTCCGCGTCGGTGCCGGTGCATCTGGCCGTCGGGTTGCGCTTGCGCAACGAATCCGGCTTGAAGCAGTTGGTGGCGAGCCAACGGCTGGCCGGCGGTCCGCTGTACCATCACTACCTGACGCCATCGCAACTTCGCGATTCGTTCGGGGCGACGCAAGCGGATTACACGCACACCGTGACGCTCTTGCGTCTGGCGGGCTTCCATATCGATCGCTTGGACCCGCTGCGCATGATCATCGACATCAGCGCGCCGTCAACCGTCGTTGCACGGTACTTCTCGACGACGTTCCATGCCATCACCATGCCGGGCTTGCGTGGCATCGGCTACATGAATGTGTCGCCGGCGCGGATGCCGGCAGCGCTGGCCGCAACGGCCATCGGCGTGAACGGCTTCTCGAAAGGCATTCTCTTCAAGAGCGCGGTGAGCGCGCGAGCGGCCTCGCATCATGTCAGCCAAGACTCGTCCAGAGTGCGCACTGACGCCAACACGATTCCGGCCTACGGTCCGGACGGCGGCTACGGTCCGCTCTTGACGACGGGCGCGTTCGACTTCCCGTCGCGGCACGGCTACTACGGCAAAACCGCGAGTGCCGGCGATATCGTTGACGGCCGGTTCAGCGATACCCCCGACATCTCACACTACTTGAGCTACTTCGACGTGCATCGCTTCGGCGGCCCGACCATTTTCTACAACATCGACGGCGGCTGCACGATCGGCACGTGCTTCGATAACTTCCAGGCCGTGATCGACGCGCAACAAATCATCGGGACGGCCCCGGGCGTTTCGTACCAAGTGTACGTACTCCCATCAGGCTTCGGTTTTGGGAACATCGTCGACGCGATCGATTTCACCCAAGTTCCGCCTGTAACGGACGTGGTGAACTTCTCATTCGCGTATTGTGAATCGAATGAGACCACGCTGGTCTACGATTCGCAGTACCAAGCCGGCGCAGCCGAAGGCATCACGTACGAAGACGTGAGCTTCAACGGCTCGCATGCCTGCGGCGCGACCGGATATCCGACGGTGCAAGCACCGGCCGATAGCCCGAATGCGCTGGCCGTCGGCGGCGCCGACTCGTTCACCGATCTCTTCGGCAACGTGACGAGCCCGCCGATCGCCGATCCCAATAGCGGCGGCGGCATCTCGACGCTCTTCCCCGAGCCGTCCTACCAAATGGGCATTCCGGGGACGGTTAGCGGCGGTCGCAACATGCCCGACATCGCAGGTCCGGCAGCGATCAACACGCGCGGACCGGCCATTTACTGCAGCAGCGGAACCTGCGGCTTCAGTGGATGGTTTGGCGGCACTCCGTTCATCAACAATGCTCCGATCGCCGGAGCGATTGCTGAAGTGGACGGGGGCTTGCACGCGGGCATCGGGTTCGTCAATCCCGGCCTGTACGGTCTCGTGAAAGCGTACGGCTGGGGTCCGTCCTCGGCACCGCTCTTCCGCGACATTACGATTGGATGCAACGGCTTCGGCGGCTATCCACCGTACTGCGCGGGACCTGGCTACGATCTCGTAACGGGTTTGGGTGCACCGGACTTCTGGAATATCATCGAACAAGCGCTAGCCGCGCGCTAACAACCCGCGGCTTATGCCAAAAGAGGCTCGGCTCTGCCGAGCCTCTTTCTTTTTTTGTACAGGTTTCGTTTACTGGATTCCTCAATCGCAGGAATCGAGCAATCCCTGCTTATACTGCTTTTAAAAATACGCCCATTGCGTTGCGATACCGGAGGTATTCTTTGAAACTCTCCAAGTTTACAGCATTCCTTATATTGCCGTTGTTTGTGCTCGGCACGGCAATCGGATCCGCCGCGCCATATCGTTCGGCGGGCCCGGATCTCGCCCACGGCATCGTCGCCGGTACACCGCACGTGGCGGGCTTGCGCGACGTGGGACGCGCCGCGCCATCGCAGATGGTGAGCATTGCGGTCGTCCTGAAGTATCACAATCAGAGCGAGCTGGAGCAGCTGGTTCGCGCGCAGAGTAACGTCCACTCTCCGCTGTACCACCGGTATCTGACGCCGGCGCAATTCACGCAGCGCTACGCGCCGACGCCGCAAGACTACGCGCGGGCGATCATCTCGCTGCAGCGTGGGGGCTTTGTCATTACGCAGACCTATCCGAACCGCACGGTGATCGACGCGAAGGCGCCGGCAATCATTGCGGAGCGGTACTTCGGCACGCAGATTCACCAAGTGACGGTTCCCGGCCAGGGCGTTCGGTATGCGAACGCGACGGCGGCGCGGGTACCGGCCGGTCTGAACGGCATCCTTGCCGGTGTTGCCGGTTTGGACAACATTATCCGAATGCACCCGATGCTGCGCCGACTCGGTCACCGCATTAACCGTGGGATTCACGTCAACTCGGTTCACACGAACGCGATCTTCGGTCCGGACGGCGGCTATGGTCCGCAGGCATTTCAAACGGCCTACACCATACCGTTCGGTCTGCACGCCGGAGCCGGCGGCCATACCGGCAACGTGATCAGCTCCGATTTTATCAACAGCGATCTGAAAGCGTTTCTGGCTTACTTCGGGATCAATCTTGAGGATTCTGGCGGCCGGATTACACGGCGTTGCGTCGATTTCACCGGATGCGCAGGATACTTCCAGTTTCCGGACATCGAAGAAGCGACGCTTGACGTCGAAGCGATCATGTCTCTCGCTCCCGCGACGTCATTCTGGGAATACGTTATACCGAGCTTAACGGATAGCTACATCATCGACGCATACCAACGAACGGTAACGGATCATGTCGTCCAGACCGTCAACTCGTCGTTTGGCGGCTGCGAGAACTTCGACACTGACGGCTTTGACGAACTCTCCGATCAAATCGCCGTTCAAGGCGCGGGCATCGGCATGACCTTCCATGCGTCGACCGGCGACACTGGCGCTTACAGTCCGCTCCAGGGCTGCGCAGCTCCAGGGGTCAGCGCGCCGGCTTCGGGGCCGCACTTCGTGGCGGTCGGCGGCACGTCGCTTTACATCGATCCGGTCAGCGGCGCATTCCTGAATGAAACGGCCTGGAGCTGCTTAAACGGCTTCTGCACGGGCGGCGGCGTTTCAAGCATCTTCCCCGAGCCGAGCGTATCAGGTCGGTATCCCCAACGTGATTCCAGCAGGCCGCAATTTGCCCGACTTGGCCTTTGATGCCGATCCGGGCACCGGCATGGCGTGGTATTTTCTCGGTGGTTGGAATGGTCCGATCGGCGGGACCTCACTCTCTTCACCAATCTTCGGTGCCGGGCTGACCATTGCCGAACAGTTGGCAAACGTGCACGCGGGCTTCATCAATCCGTACCTGTACGGCGCCTATAGTTCGTTCGGATACGGGCCGGTGCGTGGGGTGCCGCTCTTCCGCGACATCACCATGGGTAGCAACGGCTATTACTTTGCCAAGCCGGGCTACGATCAAGTCACTGGTATCGGCGCACTGCTCTTCGGCAACGCAGTGCACGCGTACACAGGGAGGTAGTACATGAAAGTCCTGAGTTTCACACCCGTACTTGCGCTAGCAGTGCTCGCAAGTACAGCGACCGCGCCGGCCGCGACAGGACGTTCGGTCCTACCACCCGGCGTTGTGGCAAGCGCGGCGCACATTGCAGGCGCGCGCGACATTGGTCCCTTGTCCGCGTCGGTGCCGGTGCATCTGGCCGTCGGGTTGCGCTTGCGCAACGAATCCGGCTTGAAGCAGTTGGTGGCGAGCCAACGGCTGGCCGGCGGTCCGCTGTACCATCACTACCTGACGCCATCGCAACTTCGCGATTCGTTCGGGGCGACGCAAGCGGATTACACGCACACCGTGACGCTCTTGCGTCTGGCGGGCTTCCATATCGATCGCTTGGACCCGCTGCGCATGATCATCGACATCAGCGCGCCGTCAACCGTCGTTGCACGGTACTTCTCGACGACGTTCCATGCCATCACCATGCCGGGCTTGCGTGGCATCGGCTACATGAATGTGTCGCCGGCGCGGATGCCGGCAGCGCTGGCGGCAACGGCCATCGGCGTGAACGGCTTCTCGAAAGGCATCCTCTTCAAGAGCGCGGTGAGCGCGCGAGCGGCCTCGCATCATGTCAGCCAAGACTCGTCCAGAGTGCGCACTGACGCCAACACGATTCCGGCCTACGGTCCGGACGGCGGCTACGGTCCGCTCTTGACGACGGGCGCGTTCGATTTCCCGTCGCGGCACGGCTACTACGGCAAAACCGCGACGGCCGGCGATATCGTTGATGGTACATTCAGCGATACGGCCGACATCGGGCACTACTTGAGCTACTTCGACGTGCATCGCTTCGGCGGCGCGACCACGTTTTATCCGATCGATGGCGGCTGTGGCGGTTTCTGCTTCGACAACTTGACCGCCGTCATCGATGCGGAACAAATCATTGGAACGGCGCCGGGCGTGGCATACCAGGTGTATCAGCTCCCGCCGTTCTTCACGTTTGGGAACATCGTCGACGCGATCGACTCCACTCAAATTCCGCCCATCGCCGACGTCGTGAATTTCTCATTTGCGTATTGTGAATCGAATGAGACCACGCTGGTCTACGATTCGCAGTACCAAGCCGGCGCAGCCGAAGGCATCACGTACGAAGACGTGAGCTTCAACGGCTCGCATGCCTGCGGCGCGACCGGATATCCGACGGTGCAAGCACCGGCCGATAGCCCGAACGCGCTGGCCGTCGGCGGCGCCGACTCGTTCACCGATCTCTTCGGCAACATCACGAGTCCGCCGATCGCCGATCCCAATAGCGGCGGCGGCGTTTCGACGCTCTTCCCGGAGCCCTCGTACCAAGTCGGCATTCCGGGGACGGTCGGCGGCGGTCGCAACATGCCCGACATCGCAGGTCCCGCAGCGATCAACACGCGCGGACCGGCCATCTACTGCAGCAGCAGAACGTGCGGCGGCGGAGATGGAGGCGGCGTCACCGTTGCCGTTGCTCCCGGATGGGTAGGCGGAACGCCGTTCGTCAACAATGCGCCCATCGCCGGAGCGATTGCTGAAGTGGACGGCGGCTTGCACGCGGGCATCGGGTTCGTCAATCCCGGCCTGTACGGTCTCGTGAAAGCGTACGGCTGGGGTCCGTCCTCGGCACCGCTCTTCCGCGACATTACGATTGGATGCAACGGCTTCGGCGGCTATCCACCGTACTGCGCGGGACCTGGCTACGATCTCGTAACGGGTTTGGGTGCACCGGACTTCTGGAATATCATCGAACAAGCGCTTGCCAGCCGCTAAACGATAAGCGGCGCGACTGCAGCGAAGGGCCGGCGGATTTTCGCCGGCCCTTCTTTTATTTGTAGGCTTTTGTCCCTCGGCTTGCCGTAATAACGACGAGTTTGGCATAGCCAAACGCGGCAACCCGGGCTCCTTCGACACCTTTCGTTCCTCAGGTGCTCAGGACAAGCTGCAGTAGAAGCAAAGCAATGGAGGAACCATGCCACGATCGATTCGGTTCCGGCATGCGTTGATCGCCACGCTGATCGCCGTAGGAATGCTTGCGCAGGGAACATGGGCACTGGCAAGCACGACCGGCGGGATCAGCGGCATCGTCGTGGACACTGATACGAACGCGCCGCTCGCAAACGTCAAAGTAACCGCATCGAGCGCATCGCAAGCAACAACGACGCAATCGGACGCATCCGGACACTTCGTTTTCCTCTCGCTCAATCCCGATACGTATACCGTGTCGGCGCAACGCACCGATTACACCGCCGACGTCGCAAGCCGGCGTCACCGTGTTCGCCGACGCGACGCAGACCGTTTCCCTGCGAATGAAGAAGGCGCTCAAAACGATCGCGCAGGTGACGTCAAAGGCTGCGAGCGATCTCGTGAAATCGGGCACGACGGCGGACGTCTACGCCGTCAATGCCGCCACGCAGGATAAAGTGAGCGCGCTCGGCGGCGGCGGCAGCTTGAATAGCGCGTACTCCGCGGTGGCATCCGTGCCCGGCGCCGTCATGCCGCTCAATCAAACCGGTTATTTTCAAACCGTCCACATTCGGGGCGGCGATTACGATCAAGTCGGCTACGAATTCGACGGCGTTCCGGTGAATCGATCCTTCGACAACTATCCGTCGGGCGCGCTCTCGTCGCTCGGCATGTCGGAATTGGAAGTCTACACCGGCGCGACGCCGGCGAACTCCGAGGGCCAGGGTTTGGCGGGCTACATCAATCAAGTGATCAAGACCGGCACGTATCCCGGTTTCGGCACGGCGATGCTCGGCGTTGGGACGCCGGTGTACTATCACAAGGCTACCGCAGAAGCCGGCGGCGCATCGCCAAACCGGCTGTTTTCGTACTACGTCGGCGTCGGCGGCTACGATCAAGGCTTCCGCTACGTCGATCAGTCGAATGCCGCGGGCTATCAATCGATTTCGCCGGCGTTGCAGCCCCTCACGCCGCTCGATAACTGCGCGGGCGCGGATGCGGTCAACTACGCGAACTGCTATGCGAGTGGAGTCGGCCCCGGCGGCTATCAGCTCGCACCCTATCAGTGGGGCGCGCTCTCTTCGCTTGCGGATCGCGACATCGTGGTGAACGTACACTTCGGTTTACCGCACCATTACGACAGCGGCCGCGACGACATCCAGCTCCTCTACGATAGCGAGTTGTTGCACAACGGCTTCTACGAATCCACAAACGATGCCGGCGGCACCGCGTACTATAACGCCGGCGGCATGGGGCAAGGGCCGCCGTTCTACTATGACGGCTTTTCCTGGAACGGCCCCGTGGGCGTTGTCCTCCCGGGTTCGGCATTGCCGGCGCACGTGCAGCCGTATCTGTTTCCCAGTCAGCCTGTGCATCCGTTCTACGGCAACGCGCTGATTGGAACGGGGCCTGTGCCGTACATCCCGCCGAGTCTGCGCGACACGGTCTGGAACGATCAAGAGATCGTGAAGCTGCAATATCAGAAGAACTTCGGCTCGTCGGCGTACTTCCGCGTCTACGGCTACACGTACTACTCGGACTGGCTCAACGACGGTCCCGTTTGCGCATACACCGACTATGGTTGTGCGGTGTCGCCGGACTACGAGCTGAGCTCCCACACGCGCGGCGTTTCCGCAATGTTTGCGGACCAGCTAAGCCCTCAACACCTCTTGCAAGTGCAAGGGAATTACACAACGGCCACCGCGATTCGCGACAACAACACGCAGATGTACAACGCAACCAACAACTTCGCGGTACTCGTCGACCCTAATCATCCCACGACCGGCATTTGCTATGCCGCCGCAACAACCGGAACCACTGCGACGCCAACGACGTGTCAAGGTAGCGCGGCGACGTGGTTGCAGTATCTAGATGCGTACGGCGTGCAGCAAGGCGTCGGGACCACGACCGGCTCGAAAACGATTCCGGACTACAGCGCACAGAGGTGCGGAACGGGACCTTGCTCGTGGTTTGTTGCGGAGAACGGATATCAGGCGACGTACAATTCGGTGGTTCCGAAGTTCACGTCGTTTTCCATCACCGACCAGTATCAGCCGACGGACAAGCTTTTGCTGAATATGGGTGTACGGTGGGACCGTTTCCAGTTCAACGGGAGCGACACCAAGCCGAACGATCCGGCGCGCCAATTCTGGTTCAACGCCTGGAACACGGATTTTTGCGTTTCACCGACCGGCCAGGCCATCGACAAGACGACGCTGCCCGGCTTTTCCGGCAACGTCACTGCCTCGTGTTCGTCGATTGCCTCCGGCTACACGACGCCGCATTTGACAAACGCTTCGGCGCAGGTCCTTTCTTACAACGTCTTCCAGCCGCGACTTGGCGGCACGTATACGATCGACCCGAACAACGTCGTGCGCTTCAGCTACGGCAAGTACGTCGAGCCGCCGAATACGGCGTACGAACAGTACAACGTCTTGCAAGAAGATCTGGCTGACTTCTTGGGTTCGCACTTCTACAACTTCGGCTTCACGACGCCGGGGCACGAAGTGCGCCCGCCCACTTCCGACAACTACGACATCTCGTGGGAGCACCGGTTCAAAGGTACGGATTGGTCGTTCAAGCTGACGCCGTTCGTGCGCAAGACCAAGGATCAGATCCAAAACTTCTTCCTGGATCAGGCGACCGGCTTCATTTCAGGGCTCAACGTCGGACGCCAGACCAGCGAAGGCGTCGAATTGCAGATCAACAAGGGGGACTTCAACGCGAACGGGTTCTCCGGGCTGTTTTCGTTCACGTACACGCACAGCTACATCAACTACGACACGCTGGCGAACGGATCGACGATCGTCACGCAAATCAACAACGACATCAAGACCTACAACGGCTACACGTCGTTCTGCGCGACGCACGGCACCGATCCGCGATGCGGGACGACGACGACCGGCGCGGCCGGTTCGCCGTGCTACGATACGAGCGGCGCAGGCGTGTCGTGTTCTGCAGCGGGCGCGATCGCGAATCCGTACTGGAACGCGCCGGTACAAGGCCTGCTCGATCCGAAGGCGGACTATCCGACGTACGACATTTTCCCCGGCGGCGTCGGCGGCGAGGCGGATGCGTTTTCGATTCCCTATGCCGCGACGCTCGTGCTCAACTACAAGCACAACAAGCTGGCAATAACGCCGAGCTTCCAATTTCTCGGCGGTAACCGCTACGGTTCGCCCGAGTCGATGGTCGGCATCGATCCGGCCGCCGGCGGATGCGCGACGCTGGGCAGCACGGCCGGCGATCCGCGCTATCCTTACGGATCTCCGGGCGGCGCATCGTACGACGCGCTCGGATGCGCGGGCGTCATTCCGGTACCGAACAAGTACACCGGCGTCTTCGATCAGCCCGGCGCTTTCGTCAATCCCAACGAGTTCATCATGAATTTGCAACTCAGCTACGACGTCTCTCCGAGGGTGACGCTCGTCGGCACGCTGGCAAACATCGTGAACTATTGCTGGGGCGGCAGCAAAGAACCGTGGGCGTTCACCAACGATGGAAACATCTGCTCGTACGGCATCAACAACAGCGCGGGCATCATCCCGCCGGTGACCAATGTCTATAACCCGGTGCCGGCGTTCACGGGCTTTCAGCGGATCGCCCAATATCCGTACGCCGCGTACCTTGGGCCGGTGAACGTTGACGGCGACTCGACAAAGATGCCGTTCAACTTCTATCTGGAAGCGCGGATCAAGATGTAGCGCCTGCTCGCTTCTCAGCAAAAACTCAGAAGGTTAAGGATGACCTAAGGAAAGAAGACAAAAGTCGCAGTGGGAGGTACGGTTTGCCGTCCCACTGCGGCTTTGCATGTCTTTAATTAAGGAGAGAACCATGCCGAAACTTCGGACTGGGCATGCGTTCGTGGCCGTTCTGCTCCTCCTCGCGATGCTGGTCCAGGGAACGTGGGCACTGGCCGGCACCACGGGCCGAATCAGCGGAACTCTGACGGATCTGACGACGGGCAACCCGGTGGCCAATGCACGGATCACCGCGGCGTCGCCATCGCAGTCCGCCTCGACCACAACGGACGCCGGAGGCCGTTTCAATTTCCTCAACTTGGCGCCGGACACATATGTCGTGTCGGCGGCAAAGTCCGGTTACCAAGCCGCCTCACAGGCAGGCATCACGGTTTTCGCCGACCAGAGCATCACCGTGACGCTCTCCACGCGCCCGCAGTTGCGCACGATCGCCAATGTCACGTCTCGCGCAGCAGGGAACCTCGTGAAGCCGGGCACGACATCGGACGTTTATTCCGTGAACGCCGCGACGCAGCAAGTTGTTTCAGGCAGCGGCGGCGGATTCAATTTGAATCAAGCGTATTCGGGCATCTACTCGCAACCCGGCGTGACGTCGTACATCGGCAACTACGGCTGGGGCCAAGTCTTTTACATTCGCGGAAGCGCGTACAGTCAGATCGGCTACGAGTTTGACGGCGTTCCGGTCAATCGCGCGTTCGATAATTATCAAGCCAACTCGTTATCGAGCTTGGGCCAGCAAGAGTTGCAAGTGTATACCGGGGGTTCGCCTTCCGGCGCTTCGTCTGCGACGCTCGGCGGTTTCATTAACCAAGTGATCAAGAGCGGAACGTATCCCGGTTTCGGAACGCTCACCGCGCAAATTGGTTCACCGGGCTTTTTCCATGGGTTAACGGCAGAAGCCGGCGGAGCAACGCCCAACCGCAATTTTTCGTACTATGCCGGGCTGATGGGTTACAACGCGCACTTCCCGTATGGCTCCTGGAGCAATCTTAGCAACGTCAGCAGCAGCGGCATGAGCTCGTACGGCGCCTTTGCGCCTTTTGAAGAATCCAATCTTGTCGGTGCGCTCTTCGGCATCACCAACGTCGGTGCACCGGATGCGGGGTCTTGGCCGTTCCAGTACACCAACGGCCCGTGGCCGGCGTGCTCCGTGACCAACGGTGAACCGAAGGGCTATTCCGCCGCAAATCCCGGCCCGTACAACGGCGCGTGCCTCGGCTTTGGGCCGTACAACCCCGGATATCTGTCAGATATGTACGAGCGGGACAACGTGCTCAATTTCCACTTTGCGATTCCGCACAAAAACGACAGCGGCAGAGACGATATTCAACTGCTGTACGATAACTCGATGCAGCTTCAGCCCGATGCCAGTTCATTCTACGACCTTGGCGGGATGCAACTGGAGAACGGATTCTATCAGCCCTTCGCGCAGTATTCATCGCCCGATTACACCGGGCCGTTCACCGGCCTTTGCGGGGAGCGCAATCAACTCTCTGCAACGCCGTGCGTCAACGGCGGAACACCGTTCGCGTACACCGACGGGTACATCTTTGCGCCTGGCACCAGCTTCGGCCAAAGCGTCGCAAGTGCGAAGATCGTTCCATACTACTTTCCGAATTCGCCGCAAAATCGGCCGCTCAATTACGGCATCAACCCCGGCCTGCGCGATGCGAACTGGAACGACGTGGGAATCGTCAAAGGCCAGTACACCAAGAACATCAGCAGCAACGCGTATGCGCGTCTCTTTGCGTATTCGTTCTACTCGGACTGGCTCATTAGCGGCCCCGATGCCGGAGCGACCGCGTACGTGAACGGACTGGAACTCCCCGGCCACTTCGGCAACACGCCGGACTACGAGCTCGACACGCACAGCCGGGGGGCGGAGTTTCAATGGGCGGATCAAATCAACGCGCAGCACTTGCTGCAGTTCACCGCCAACTACACGACCGCAAACGTGGCGCGCTTCAACAACAGCACCTGGAGGGACACCACGTCGGGGACGTACAGCGGCGTAACGAACCTCACCAACGGCAATCCCAACAATCCGGAGTGCTTTGATCCGGCGACCGGCGCGCTCGCGAGCTGCTTTAGTGCAAAAGGGACATACACGTCTCCGACCGGTGCCAATACGAGCGCGGACCCCTGCGCCACGGGCGAACTTGCTCCGGCGACGCCGGCCTGTCAGGCCGGCGCACGATGGCTCGTCACCACGCCGGGCGGTCAAGGAACGTACAATCTCGTGAAGCCGAAGTTCAGCTCCGCAGCGTTGACCGATGAGTTCAAGCCCAACGACCGGCTCGATCTCAACCTCGGAGTCCGTTTCGAGAACTACACGTACGATCTCAGCAACACCAACACGCCGGAGTTCAACTTCTGGTTCAACGCTGAAGCGCAGCTGTTGTGCTACGATCCGGCGACGGGGCAGCCGATGTTCACACCGCTTGCGCCAGGGCAGCCCACGCCGCCCAACCCCATTTCAACGGCACCCTATGGCGCCTGCGGCAAAGCGCCTTCCGGACAAGAGGGGCTTCATCCGGTCGGCCACACCTGTCCGCCGGGCGGCGTGGATTGCGGCCCGATCAAATACTCGGCGGTCAGGGCCGAGCTCGTTCAGCCACAACGAGTGGTCGCCGCGCATCGGCGGCACGTACACGCTCTCACCCGACACCGTATTGCGTTTCTCCGCCGGCAAGTACACGCAGCCGACCGAAACGGCATTCGAGCAATACATCGATCAGTCAGGAAAGCGGGCCGCGAACTTCGACTTCAGCCGCTTCTGGGGCTTGGGCTTCCATACGCCCGCGCACGACAACCCGGTCCAGTACTCGATCAATTACGACTTTTCAATCGAGCAGCATTTCCACAATACCGATTGGACGGCGAAAGTTTCGCCGTTTTACCGCGACACGCACAACCAGATCGTTTCGCTCGTTCTCGGCCCGGGATTCGTTTCGGGAGCGAACGTCGGACATCTGCACAGTTACGGCGTTGAAGTGGCGATACAAAAGGGCGATCCGTCGCGCGATGGACTCTCCGGACAGCTCTCGTACACCTATACCAAAGCGCTGATGCAGTACGGCAACCTGCCCAACGGCACCAACGCAATCGACTATTTAAACGACTACATTAAAGCGTTCAACGCGCTAACATCCGCCGGCGGCGGCGCGCAGTGCTATGGCGCGGGCAGTTCCGCGACACCGGGCGCCCCGACGTCATGCTCCGATCCCACGGCGATCCGCAATCCCTACTACAACGAATCGGTACAGCCGCTCTTAAAGCGCGATGCGTACTATGCGGAGTATCCCAACGAACCGCCAAACGACCCGACCGACGATCCCGGCAGCACGGCGATCACGCCGCACATGTTTGCGGGATGGATTCAGTACAAGCACGGGCGTTGGGCAATTGCGCCGAACTTCGAACTGCAAGCCGGGACGTACTACGGTGCTCCGACCGATACGTACGGCGTCGATCCGCGCAACTGCGCGCAAAACGAAGCCGCAGCCACCGGACCGACGGGGGCGCACATCGTGTCGGCCGGTTCGCCGACGGCGCAGTATCCGGACTTCCTCTCCTGCGGCGCATCCACGGTCGTCCAGTCAGGCTTCCTCGCGATTCCCAATCCCTACACCGGCAAAATGGATGGCATGGGCCAGTTCCAGCAGCCATGGCAGTTTAACATGGGAGCGTTGATTCGCTACGACGTCTCGCCGAGGGTCACGGCGAGCCTGACGCTGACCAATATCGTCAACTACTGCTTCGGCGGAAGCAAGACGCCGTGGTCCTCCAAGTTCGGCCCAAACTCGTACGTCTGCGGCTACGGCATGAACAACGGTTACTTCGGAAACTACGTGGGACCGCTTCCGGGGCAGGCCGGCTTCGGCGGCGGGTTCTACTATGGGGCCTCGCCGACGGCTGCTGAAAATGGAAGTCCCGTCTACGCGCCGGCTTTCAACTACCCGTGGCAACCGCTGATCGGCGGAGCTCTGCCCTTCCAGGCCTACCTCGAGGTGCAGATCAAGCTCTAAGCGCGAATCGCCGCCGAAACTGAGGACGCCATGCTTCCCGCAGGGCGTCCTCGCCTCAGCCGTTTCCCAGAGGATTAAGAACCCGTAAACAGAATGCCGGAAAAGTCGCGTGGAGCATGCGATGCTTTTTCGTCTATGCCTCACGGCGACAACAAAGGAACCCTCATAAGGAGAGGAACCATGCCAAGACTTCGATTCAGGCATGCGTTCACAGCCTTGGTTCTACTCGGTTCGATGCTCGTCCAGGGAACATGGGCACTGGCAGGCACGACGGGCGGCATCCAAGGTAATGTGACCGATGCCTCGACCGGAGACTCCTATTGCTGGAGCTACGGTCACGGCGGTATCGCCGTCGGAGCGCGCGAGCGCCACGACCGATAACGCCGGGCACTTTGTCTTCCTGTCGCTCAATCCGGATACGTACACCGTTTCGGTAGCCAAAGGCGGCTACCAAGACGTGTCCCAAGCCGGCGCGACCGTCTTCGCGGACCAAGTGTCCACGCAAAACTTCCGCATGCGCGCCGCGCTGCGGACGATTGCGAACGTCACTTCCCGGGCGGCCGGGAACCTCGTGAAACCCGGCGTCACCGCCGACATCTATAGCGTCAATGCCGCAACAGCGGCTGCGGCGGCGCCGCTCGGCGGCGGCGGCAACCTCGACAGCGCCTATTCGGCGATGTCGTCGGTGCCGGGCCTCAACGTCCCGATTGGCGGCACGGGTTGGAACAACAACACGGCGCCGTTCATTCGCGGAAACAACTACTACTTCACGGCGTTCGAATATGACGGCGTCCCCGTCAATCGCGCGTTCGACAACTACAACTCCTCGACGGAGTCCAACCTCGGCTTGCAAGAGCTGCAGGTGTACACCGGCGGCGGCCCGGCTTCCATTTCATCGGCCGGCACGTCGGGATTCGTCAACCAAGTCATCAAGACCGGAACGTATCCGGGCTTCGGTACGCTCAACGGGACCTTATCCGTTCCGCAGTATTACCATGAAGCCCGCGTTGAAGCCGGCGGCGCGTCGCCGAACCGGAACTTCAGCTACTACGTCGGCCTCAGCGGTTACAATCAGGGCTTCAATTACTACGACAACAGCAACGGCGCATCGCTGTTCAAACTGGGCGGTCGAGCTGGACTACTTCGGTCAGTTCGGCACGCTCCCTAACCTGAACAGCGTTATGGGTCGCGGCGTGTGGCCGGTTTGCACGGGCGCGGACAACCTGACGTCGCCGGTGGCCGGCACGCAGCCATGGCTCACGAACCCGGCATGCTTCATCTACGATCCCGCTGCCGCATTGTACGGCTTCGTCTCGACGATCAGCGATCGTGAGAACGTCGTCAACCTGCACCTCGGGATCCCGATGAAGAACGGGCAGCGCGACGATCTCCAGCTCCTCTGGGGCGCGTCCTCGCTAAACACGAGCGAGTACACCAGCCCGAACGATGCCGGCGGTTACGCCCGGTACAACGAAGCCGTAACCGGCACGCCGTACTGTCCTCCGAGCGGATTCTACAACGGTGCGACATGCTCGCCCTTAGCCGACGTGACGTACCCTGCGTACGTGGACGCACCGTTCACGTACAATCTGCCGTTCGGCACGCCGATCCAACCGAACGGCGTACCGCTTCCGACGCAGCAGTACTTCCAGCCTTCGAGCCCGCAGAACCGCTTGGCGTCGGCACAATTGCCGGCGGATCTGCGTGACTCGATCTTCAACGACACGGGCATCGCGAAGGTCCAGTACACGCATTCGCTAGGCTCTAACGCGTATGCGCGTTTGTTCGGCTACACGTTCTTCTCAGACTGGACGCAAGCCGGCTCAAACGCGACCTTCAACGAGTATCTCTGGGGCGTCGGCGGCCCGTTTACCCCGAACGTCGCGGCCAACTACGACCTGATCACGCATACCGCGGGCGGCGAGCTTCAGCTGGCCGATCAGATCAGCCCGAAACACCTCCTGCAGTACACCTTGAACTACACGACCGCGACCGTTTCGCGCTTCAACAACACCGGGTGGATCAACAACAGTCCGCTGGCTGGCGGGGGCTCCCCGGTCGGATACGTCGCGTTCCATAACGGTCAATACACCTGCTACGATCCGTCGACGGGGCAGCCATCGAGCTGCTTCGGCGGTGCTGCACGTAGCGTTGCAGGCGCCGGTCCGTATCCGGTTGCTGCTCCGGGAACTCCGGCAGCGCTTGCCGGCGCGCAGTGGGAGACCCTGCAGAACGGCAACACCTACGGCACGTTCAATACCGTCAAACCGAAGTTCACGTTCATGTCGCTGACCGACGACTATCGTCCCAGCGAGCGGTTGGACATCAACCTCGGCTTGCGTTTTGACAACTACCTCTACGACCTCGCGGCCATAACGCCCGGCACGCTGTTCTATGCGCAGCGCATCCAGCAGCAGGTCTGCCAAAACGGCTCAGGCCAGCTGTATACCGCGGTGTTGAAGCCTGGACAGCCGCCGCCGGCGCCGGTGATCTACACGAGCACCTGCCCCGCGGGGTTCTTCCATCCCAAGTTCAGCGCGACGTCGCCGTCCTCGTACAACCTGCGTGACTTGGCGCCTCGCGCGTCCTTCACGTATACGGTGGATCCGAGAACGGTGATCCGCGGCGAAATTGGACGTTACACGCAGCCGCCGATCTCGGCGTCCCTGCAGTACCTGAACAGCTCCGGAAACGCGCTGACCGTGTGGAATGCAGGCATTCCGCTCGGATTCAACAGCCCGTTCCACCCGATTCCGCTGCAATCGTCGATCCAATCCGACCTTTCCGTTGAGCACCAGTTCAACGGCACGGATTTCACGGCGAAGCTTACCCCGTTCTTCAACTACACAGCGGGATATCAGCAGCAGTCCTTCATCGGCCCGAACTTCGTGACGCAGGTCCCGGTCGGACAGTTCCGGAGCTACGGCGTTGAACTGGCGCTCAGTAAAGGCGACTTCAACCGGGATGGTTTCTCGGGACAGCTTGCCTTCACGTGGACCAAGGCTGCGGTCCAATTCCAGAACAAGTACTTCGGAAAGAACCAGACTCAACGCTGCCGACTATGCCATTCAGCAGTTCAACACGCTCACGAAGGCAGGCGGCGGTTCGGCGTGTTACACGGCGGCAAATGGAACGACTGGAGCACCGGGCGTTGCCACGTCGTGTTCGACGCCGGGAGCTATTGCGAACCCGTACTACAACATGGCTCCGCAACCGGAGGTCGATCCCAACGGTTGGTATGCGCCGTTCAGCACGGGCATCTCGCCGACGAACAACCCGGCTGCGTGCTTATGCTACGACTCGCCGATCGTTTCTGCGCTGATTCTGAACTACAAGCATCAGCGTTGGGCGATCACGCCGAGCTTCCAGCTCTCTGAAGGCTCTGCGTACGGCGGACCGTTTGACGTCGCCGGTATTGACCCGCGGGCATGCACGCAGAACTCGGCCACGGCCGGCATTACGGCCGTCTTCACCGGGAACCAATCCGAACCAGTGCGACGTGCTCAGCGTCATCAGCGGCAACGTCACACCTGGGGCGGTAGCGGGGCAGTTGTTCATACCTAACCCACAGACCGGAAAGTTCGCGAATATCGGCCAGTTCCGGGCGCCATGGATAGCGTTACTGAACCTTCAGATGCGCTACGACATCTCGCCCAAGCTCACGGGACTTGTGACGCTCTCCAACCTGTGGCACACGTGCTTCGGCGGCTCGAGCGAGCCGTGGACGAAGGCGTATGCTCCGGGAGCCAATGTCTGCGGGTACAACCCCAACGGCTTCTACGTCAGCAACTACTACAACGGCACCGGGCCGAATGACGCGGCTGCCAATGGCGTAGCGGCACAGAAGTGGATCCAGAACTCGTATCTCCCGAGCACCGGCTCGCTTGGATCGGGTCTGCCCTTCCCCTTCAACGCCTACTTCCAGCTCCAGGTCAAACTCTAATTACAAGAGTCTGATCTCGCTACGAGCGGGAAATGAGAGGCGCACCTGCGATGCAGGTGCGCCTCTTAACTTGCTCGGGTTCTTGTCGCGCGCTACACTTGTCCGTAAGGGGTAGCCATGTATTTTTTCGCTCGTCCAGCGCCGTGGGCGTTCGCGATCCTGCTGGCAGGTTTCGGCATATTGAACGCGTCGCCGGAAGTCTCCGCGGCGGCTGCGCCTTCACCAAACGATATCTATCGCCGGGCCATAGAAAAAATGGCCACAATGCCTAGGCCCCCCTACATGGTCACGACGCAGCAATGGAACTCGCACATCGAGCCTGCCCTCGGAGGGAACGATGACGAAACCGACCGCGAGCAACGCGTGCTGCTTCGAACGTCCGATATCGTGGAATGCGATCTCTCGGTGCCGGTCAGCCCAGCGTCAACAGCACTCATCGGCAAATCACTCTTCGCTCCAGATGTGTGGCTGCGGCAGAGCGCCGTCGATCTCTTAAAAAATGCCGTGGCATACGGCGTGCAGCTGGCCGGCACGGAGAACCGGCGGGATGGCGGAACCGAGTACCATCTCGTTTTGCAGCCGCACGGAGATCCGCTCGTGCACAGCTTGCGGCAGCTCTGGGTCGACGGCACGACGTTCAAGATCGACCACGCTTTGTTGGTCGTCAACTACAGCTATCACGATCTCTTACCGACCGCGTCCCCCACGCAGGAAGACTTCCAGCAGATTGGGCCCTACTGGCTCGTTACGCACGTACGTTGGAATTACGCGCCTCCTTTGCATGGTTACACGTTGTACGTCGAAACCACGGCGAAAACGATAAGCTTCCCCGCGAGCTTGCCGGATTGGCTCTTTGACGCCGCCGCTTTTGACGTGCATCGGAACCAGCTTCCAGGCGCCGTTGAGGCGGCGCAGTAAGGGACGCGGGGCTCAGACTAGACAACTAGTCTGTTGGAATGGTACCCTGGCAGTCATGAAGCAGGTCGGGATCTTTGAAGGAAAGACGCGTTTTTCCGCACTCGTTGAGGAGGCGAAAAACGGCGAAATCATCGTTATTACCAAGCATGGCGAGCCGGTAGCGCAGATTACACGCTTTACGAAGAACCGCTCCCGCGCCGAAGCAATGAAGAGGGTTCTCTCTAGCAAAGCCACGCTGGGGAAAATGTCGATTCGGGACCTGATTGAAGAGGGGCGCCGGTATTAAATCGGCTGTTGTCCTGGACACATCGGCCGCTATCTCATGGACTTTCAAGGACGAACGTGATGCCATTTCGGTGGCGATGGCGGGCGAGGTCACTGAAAGTGGCGCGGTCGTACCGCCGTTGTTCCGTTGGGAACTTCAAAATGCGTTGCTTACAGCGGTTCGCCACCAGCGCATTTCAATGCAACAGGCAAATTACCAATTGGAAGCGATAGATGCATTGGATCTCCAGGTCGACAACGTCATATTGTCCATGCCGATGTCTTCGGGTCTTGGGCTAGCCGATCGATTCAATTTGTCGGCTTACGATGCCGCGTACCTCGAACTGGCTGTACGCCGTTCCCTCCCCATCATGACGCGGGATCGAAGACTGATGAGCGCTGCTCGCGACCTCCAGATTCTATGGAATCCATCGTAGAAGGTCGCATTGGCCAACGGGCTCTTCTGTGAAGATTGCGAGATCGCGATTTGGCCCGCGACGACGCGATCCGAACTAGCGTGGCTAAAGGATCGCATACATGTGGTGCGTGAGGTCGCGAAACATTCGGCGGGCGGCCTCGACGGCTGGATGGCGGAGGGGCTACGGTTTCTTGAAGACCACAGCGATCACAGCGTCATTGTGGTGACGAAGCGCTGATGGTAAATATGGTTTAAACGGCAAACAGTTCCTGAAGCTTGGCAAGCGCTGTCAAACAAAAAAGGCCGCGGGAGGCACGGCCTTCTTTGCTCTGCCTCGGCGCAGTCGAGCGCCGAAGACTGCGATGCGGCCTAGAGCGGGATACGCAACCGCTGGCCCGGCTGAATCGACGCGCCGTCCAAATGGTTGACCTGGACAATCCGATCGACAGCCGCTTGAAGGTCGTTGGCGCGTGCGGTGTGCGCAGCGGCGATGGCCCACAGCGTGTCGCCCGGGCGCACCACGACCGTCGCGTATCGCTGGGCAGCGGCCGCGTCGAGATGCACGCTGGAGAGTGCCGGGACGGTCACCAAGGCGCTCAAGGCGAGTAACGCGATGGCCGGCATCAGAGTGAATCGTCTTGGCTGTCGCACGGTTGGCTCCTATATCTAGTGGCAAACGCCTGTTCGTCCCCATTTTATCACGCGGTCTTCGAACGGTGTCAATATGGTAACGAACATATGTTTGCCTCAAGCGGCGATTTATGGTACCGTTGTACGCGGATTCCGTGCCACACGCATGGCACTGTGCAGGAGGGCCGATGCACGACACGACCGAGCGCCAGCGGCGCATCCTCGAAGTGATCCGCGACTTTACCAGCGAGCGGGGGTACCCGCCCTCGGTCCGCGAGATCGGGGAGCGCGTGGGGCTCTCATCCTCCTCGACGATTCACGCTCATCTGAAGACGCTCGAGCGCCGAGGCTTCATCAGCCGCGACCCGACCAAACCGCGCGCGCTGCGCCGCGAAATCGGCGCTGCCCCCGAAGTCGCCGTTATGCCGATTATCGGCAAGGTTGCCGCCGGGGTGCCCATTACGGCGCAAGAGAACGTCGAAGGCGAGTTCGTTCTGCCGGCAAGCTTCACGCGCGCATCGGATGCATTTTTGCTGCGCGTACAGGGCGATTCGATGGTCGGCGCGGCGATTTTGGACGGTGATTTGATCGTCGTGCGGCCGCAGCCGACGGCGAACAACGGTGAGATCGTGGTCGCGATGGTCGACGGCGAAGCGACAGTAAAGCGCTTTTATAAGGAAGGCGCGCGCATCCGGCTGCAACCGGAGAATTCCGCAATGGAGCCAATCTACTCGAGCGATGTCACGGTCATCGGCCGAGTGGAAGGCGTGGTCCGCAAGATTTAGCGATCTTCCCGCGCTGGTTGCGATCCGCTGGAGTCTCCCGTGGAGTTTCATCGGACTGCTCGCAGCGTTGCCGCTCTTTTATGCGTTCACGCATAGCCTTGCGGCGGCCGAGCTGCCGTCCTTCGGGGTCATGGCGGCGACGCTCATGGTGCTGCTTTCCTACCGGCTCGCGCGTGCGTTTACGCTTCGCATTCCGGTCGTTATTGCGGCCGCCTGCATCGTTTTCGCGCTCTCCCTCCCGCAACCGGTAACCGCCGATTGGGTCGCGTATGCCCACCGCGTCGGCGAAACCGGCCTCTTTCTCGCCATTCTCATTTCGCTTGCCGTCTGTGCAGCGTGTGTCTATGGGACGCGATACGCGGGGGCCAGGACCGGCGACGCAGTAGGTGCAGCGCTCCTGATTGCGATCGTCGCGATGCTGGCCTGGTCACATCTCTCCCCGGCGGATCAGTTGCAGGCGCTCCTGCGGCCCCTCGGCGCGCTCGGCGACAGTTATGCCGCCCTGCTGACGATCGTCTTTGCAGAAACGGCGCTCTGGATCGTCGGTATTCACGGTCCTGCGGCCCTGGCGGCGATCGTGACGCCGCTCTACCTGACGTTGCAGTTACAGAATACGGCCGCTTATGCCCACCATCAACCGCTGCCGCACATCGTCGCGATCTCGTTGTTTCTCTTCGTCTTTCCGGGCGGCGCCGGTGCGACGTTAGCGCCGACGATCATGCTATTGTTCGCCCGCGCGCGGCGGCTACGGTTGCTTGCGCGTGCGGTGATCGTTCCGGCCATCTTCAACATCAATGAACCGCTGCTCTTCGGCTTGCCGATCGTGTTCAACGGCTATCTGCTGGTACCGTTCATCGCGGCGCCGCTGGTGACGGCGACCACCACTTATTTCGCCGTCGCGAGCTACGCCGTGCGGCGGACCATCTGGTACGTCCCCTCATCGATCCCCTCGCCGATTTCGACGTATTTGGCGACCTTCGACCCCCGTGCGCTGCTGTTGGTGCTGCTCAACATTTTGATCGCCGGTGCGATCTATGCTCCGTTCGTCGCCGCCTACGATCGTCATGAAGTTCTGACGCATCAACCGTGATCGCGGCGCTGCTCTGCGATCGGTTCGGCATCGACGGCGAACTGCGCGCTGCCGCACTGCGGGCCGAACAAAGAGTCAGCGCCGTAGAGTATCCGGCGCAGGCTGAGGCCGCCGCCAATGTTTTGGCGGCTTTTCTGGCCGAAGGCGTCGTTGAAAGCGATCTGGCGGGCGGATACGGCTACGGTTACAGCGACGCGGCGCGAGAGCGCTACGAGTCGCTGCTCGCGCGCATCTTCGGCTGCGAAGGGGTGCTTGCGCGCTTTGCGTTCGCGAGCGGCACGCACGCGATCGTAGCGGCTATCGAGGCGTGCGTCCCGGCGGGCAAGACGTTGCTGAGTATTACGGGACGTCCGTACGATACGCTGCGGCATGCGATCACCCAAGCAAGAGATTCGCTTGCGCAACGTGGCTTGGGGTATCGCGAAACGCCCTTTGTCGAAGGTTTCGACCTCGAAGCGATCGACCGCGAGTTGGAACGCGACGACGTTTGCGCGGTATTCGTTCAGCGCTCCCGCGGTTACGCACCCCGCCGGTCTGCGGGGATCGCCGCTTGCGAACCGGTCTTTCGCCGGATCAAAGCGGTGCGTCCGGATGTTGCGATCGTCGTCGACAACTGTTACGGAGAACTTGTCGAAGCCCGCGAGCCGACGCACATCGGCGCAGATCTCGTCGCAGGATCGCTGATTAAAAACCTTGGCGGATCGCTCGCGCCGGCCGGCGGATATGTTGCCGGACGCGAGCATCTCGTGCAGCGCGTTGCAACGCGGCTCTACGCACCGGGTCTGCGCGACCAGCTCGGTCCGACGCTCGGCTTCGGCCGCGCGCTGCTGCAAGGGTTGTTTCTCGCCCCGCTCGTGATCGAGCAGACGTTGCGGGGTTTGAATTTCACCTCAGCGCTGTTTGCGGAGCTCGGATATTTCGTCGATCCGCAGCCTGCGCAAGCGCGCACCGACATCGTTCAGGCAATCCGCTTGGGCGACGTCAACGCCTTACAGCGGTTTTCCGCCGGCCTACAGTCGGCGATGCCGGTCAATGCCCGCTTCGTGCCGGAACCGGGGAGCGTTCCTGGTTATGCCGAGCCCGTTCTCATGTCGAGCGGCGCCTTCATCGCCGGTTCGACGATCGAGCTTTCATGCGATGCGCCGCTGCGCGACCCGTTCGACGTCTACGTTCAGGGCGGCGCCACATTGGCGCACGCGATGCTGGGCGCGCTGCTGGCCGCGCGTGCCACAGGAGGGCCTGCAGCGCCGGAGAGAAGGGCATGAAGGCGATGCCGGACGCGTTCATGCTCGAGGTGCTCAGCGGTCCGCTCGACGGAAAAACCTGGGCGTTTCAGGACGAAATCGTCATCGGCCGCGACGAACAGGCCGCCGATGCCTGCATTACGTTGGACCGTTATGTCTCCCGCCGCCACGCGCGTCTGCGAGCGGTGGACGGCGGCGTGACGCTGTACGATTTGCAAAGCCGCAACGGCACGAAATTGAACGACCGGCCCGTCGTGGGGGAAGAACCGCTGGAACTGGGCGTTCCGTTTCAAGTCGGGCGGACGGTTCTTCGCGTCACACGACGTTAACGTGCATGGAGATTGCGCGAGAAATCGATGCGGCGCGCGCCGCAATCGCCGGACTGCCGCGTCCGGTCGGATTCGTTCCGACGATGGGTGCGCTGCATGCCGGCCATCTTCGTTTGGTAGAGCGCTGTAACGACCGATGCGCCTCGAGCGTCGTAAGCGTGTTCGTAAACCCGGCGCAATTTGGTCCCGGAGAAGACTTCGATCGCTATCCGCGTGATGAGGCGGGCGATCGCGCCGAGCTGGAAGCGGCCCGCGTTACGCTGCTCTTCATGCCCAGCGTCGCGGCGATGTACCCGCAGGGAGCTTCAACGACTATCGATGTCGGAGCGATCGCGCAGCGTTACGAAGGCGCGGCCCGGCCGAATCACTTTCGCGGCGTGGTCACGGTCGTCGCCAAACTGCTACACATCGTTGCGCCGGATGTACTGTACGTCGGCCAGAAAGATGCGCAGCAGGCGGCCGTGCTGGCCAAACTTCTGCGCGATCTCGATTTCGGCGTGCGGCTGGACGTGATCCCCACGGTACGAGAACCGGACGGCCTCGCGCTCTCGAGCCGCAATGCGTACTTAAACGAGGAGGAACGTAGCCGCTGCGCCGAGTCTTCACCGAATGCTGCACGCGATGCTCGGGTGGCTGCGCGGCGGCTTAACGGCCGAGGCGGCAAGAGCGCGCGCCGTACAACAACTCCGGCCTCCCGGAGCGCTCGAGTATCTCGATGTTGTCGATGCCCAGAGTTTCGATCCGCTGAACGTATTGCGGCCGCCGGCCTACGTTATCGGCGCGGCACGATTCGGGCAGACGCGCTTAATCGACAACCTCATGGTGACGCAGTGAACCGCGACGTGCTTTCGGATGCGCGCATTTTGCTCTGCGTCAGCGGCGGAATCGCGGCGTATAAAGCGGCCGCAGTAACGAGCACGCTGGTGCAGCGAGGTGCGATTGTCGACGTGATGATGACGCAGGGAGCGGAACGCTTCATCACGCCGCTGACATTTGCTGCCATCACTGCTCGGCCGGTGTACGCCTCACTGTGGGATGCACCCGAACGCATTCCGCATATCCGCTTGGTGCGCGAGGCGCAAGTCATGCTCGTCGCACCTGCAACAGCAAACGTGCTGGCCAAGGCCGCACACGGCATCGCCGACGATTTGGTGACGTCCGCACTGTTAGCCGCTCGCATTCCCATTGTGGCGGCGCCGGCGATGAACGACGCGATGTACCGCAATCCGATCACGCAAGAAAACCTGCGCCGTCTGCGCGAACGCGGCTACACCATCGTCGAACCGGAATTCGGATTTTTGGCGGAGCGGGAAGCGGGCATTGGCCGCTTGGCAGCGGAAGACGCGATTCGTTGCAGCGCTGCGGCGTGTTGAGCGCGGACGCAATCGCTTGCCGGCAAACGCGTCCTGATCACGGCCGGGCCGACGCGCGAGGCGTTCGACCCCGTGCGCTTCATCAGCAATCCTTCAACGGGTGAAACCGGCATCGCCTTGGCGCAGGAAGCGTTGGCACGAGGTGCAGACGTAACGCTGATTTTGGGACCAACCGATCTGGAACCGCCGGGCGGCGCGCATACCGTGCGCGTACAGACCGCGCAAGAGATGTATGAAGCGGCAATGCAACATGCCGCGCGGGCTGATTTTATTCTGGCCTCCGCCGCCGTTTCGGATTGGCGGCCGACGCATCGCGCGGCACAAAAAGAGAAAAAATCCGACGAAGATCGGATCGTTCGGCTTGTCCGGACGCCCGATATCATTGCGGCGCTGGCACAACAAAAGGGCGACGCCTTCGTCGTCGGATTCGCTGCGGAAACGCAAGACCATGAGGCAAACGCGCGAGAGAAGCTGTCGCGCAAACGCCTCGATGCGATCGTGGTCAACGACGTCAGTGAAGGACGCGGTTTCGGCGCGCAACGCAATGCTTTAACGTTGCTGTGGGGCTCGAACGGAAAACGCGATCTGGGCGAAGGCGAGAAGACGGAACTGGCCGGCAAGTTGCTCGAGGCTCTGCAGGAATTGACGGCGCAGCGTGTTACTGGCGATTGACGTCGGCAATACCGAAACAAAACTCGGCTGCTTTGCCGAAGATACTCCGGATCTCTTGCACGCTTGGCGCGTCACGACCGATGCGCGGCGGACCGCGGACGAGTACGGCGTGTTTTTCGCGGAACTCTTTGCCACCGCCGAGCTGCGGCCGGCCGACGTGCAAGCCGTCATCATCGCCAGCGTCGTGCCGAGGCTCGATCAAACCCTGCACGACGCCTGCCGCAAAACGTTTAATTGCACGCCGGCATTCTTCAAAGCGCACGATCAGCACCTCATGCCCGTACTGACCGAGAGGCCGGAGGAAGTCGGCGCCGACCTCGTCGCTACGGCAATCGGCGGCCGTGAGTTGTACGGCGTCCCGCTCATCATCGTCAGTTACGGCACCGCGACGGTGTTCATGGCGATTTCCGCGAAAGGGGAATACCTCGGTGTCGCGATCGCGCCGGGAATCAATCTCTCGATCGACGCGCTGATCGGCGGAACGGCGAAGCTTCCGCAAGTTTCGTTGACCGCGCCGGAGTGCGCGATCGGGCGCGATACGATCGCGGCGCTGCAGTCCGGAATTATCTTCGGATTCATCGGCCAAACTGAAGCGCTCGTGTCCCGCATGCGCAATGAACTCGGCGTCGATGCGCCGGCGATCGCTACGGGCGGAATGGCCGATGCGGTGGCAAAAAATACGACGCTCTTTCATGCGGTCAGCCCGCACTTGAGTCTGCTTGGCCTACGGAAGTACTATTCCCAGGCGCACCCTTCGACAAGCTCAGGGTGACACTATATACTAGCAGCGGTATGTCAAACACCGTAGAGCCGTTGGTCATCGGGCCGCACCGCATTTGGCCGCCGCTGATTCTCGCGCCGATGTCCGGTGTGACCAATCGCACGATGCGCGCGCTCTATAAACCGTTCGGCCTCGGATTGACCGTCACGGAATTCGTGTCCGCGAATGCGTTGCAATACGCTTCCAGCGCCAAGCGCACGATGGAGATGATCGATCAGCACGGCATCGAGAAGCCGGTGAGCACGCAGCTTTGGGGCGACGATCCGCAAACGATGGCGAAGGCGGCGGCGATCGTGCGCGAGTGCGGCGCCGACATCGTCGACATCAACTTCGGCTGCCCGGCGCCGAAGGTGACGAAGCTCGCCGGCGGTTCGGCATGCCTGCGCGATCTCGATCGCTGCGAAGCGATCATGCAGGCAGTGGTGAACGCCGTCGACTGTCCGGTGACCATGAAAATGCGGCTGGGGTGGAACCAGGAGCGGCTCGTCTACATGGAAGCTGCGCGGCGCGCGCAAGCCGTGGGCGTCAAAGCGGTGACCTTGCATGCGCGCACGGCCGCACAATTCTACAAAGGCAGTGCGGATTGGGAGCACATCGCGCGGCTCAAGCGCAGCGTGGACATTCCGGTGATCGGCAACGGGGACTTGGACGATGCGCATGTTGCGATGCGGCGGATGCGTGAGAGCGGCGTCGATGCCATCATGCTCGGACGGGCGACGCTGGGCAATCCCTGGCTCATTTCGCAGATCCGGGATCTGATGCAAGGGCGCGCGATGCAGCCGGCGCCTTCAGAAGCACAACGCTTGCGCTATGCCGTAGACGTCCATTATGCAGCCATGGTTGAGGAACTTGGCGAGCCGCGCGCCGTCCCGCAGATGCGCAAGCATCTCGCGCTTTACTTCAAGGGCATTCCGAACGCCGCGATGCTGCGAGAGAAGATCATGCGCCTCGATCGCGCCGCGGACGTTATTGGCGCGATCGAAGAAACGATCGAGGCGCTCGAGCCACCGCGGGCCGCATGAAAGCCGCGCTTTACGGCGCGCTCTCGCCGCAAGCGCTCTATGACGAAACGTACGAGAACTATCGACGGTACGTGAATCCGCCGCTCGCGCGGGTCATGAAAGTGTCCGGCAGCCCGGTCGAAGTGCGCGCCCGCGGTTGTACGATCTGGGACCAAAACGGCAAGCCGTACCTGGATTTTGCCGGCGGGTACGGCGTCTTTACCTTAGGACATTCGCACCCGGAGGTTGTGTCGGCGGTGCGCGATCAGCTGGAATTGATGTCGCTCTCGGGCAAAACGATGTTCAACGTCGTGCTCGGACGTGTTTCAAAGCGGCTGGCGGAACTGGCCCCCGGCGATTTGGAGATCTCGTTTTTCGCCAACAGCGGCGCGGAAGCCGTCGAGGGCGCAATCAAGCTTGCGCGCGCCGCAACGCGTCGCCGCAAGATCGTTGCGACGCGCAACGCCTATCACGGAAAAACGCTCGGCGCGCTCTCCGCAAGCGGACGCGACTACTTCAAAGATGCCTACATACCGCTGCTAGAGGACGTGGAACACGTTGAATACGGAACCGCTCTGGGGTTAGAGGAAGCGCTGACGGATGCGGCAGCGTTCGTCGTCGAGCCGGTGCAAGGCGAAGGCGGCGTGAACGTTCCGCCGCCCGGCTATCTGCGCGCAGCGCGCGAAGCTTGCGACCGGACCGGCGCGTTGCTGATCGCCGACGAGGTGCAGACGGGGCTTGGGCGGTGCGGCTTGCTTTTCGGCTGCGATCGCGACGCCGTGGTGCCCGACGTCATGGCCTTGGCCAAGGGACTCTCCGGCGGCGTGGTGCCGGTGGGCGCATACATCGCAAGGCCGGCCGCGTGGACTGCGGCGTACGGAAAAGATCCGGTGATGCATACGTCCACGTTCGGCGGAAACGAACTCGCCTGCGCGGCGGCGCTCGCGGCGATGAACGTCTTGGTGCGGGAGGAGCTGGTGGAAAACGCGCGGGTCCGCGGCGAGCAATTGTTGCGTGGCGCTCAAACGATTGCCCGCCGGTATCCCGATGTCGTTGCGGAAGCGCGCGGGCTCGGGTTGCTCGTCGGCGTGGAGTTGACCAGCGAAGGATACGGCGGCTGGATCATTCCTGAAATGCTGAAAAAAGGTGTAACGGCCGCCTGGACGCTCAACATGCAGCGGGTGATCCGGTTGGAACCGCCGCTCGTCGTGACCGCCGAAGAAGTCGATCGCGCGCTGGAAGCGCTCGAAGCCGGCCTCTCGAGCGCCCGCGACAAACTCGGCATGCTCGGAGCTCTTCCGAGGCTCCCTAAATGCCCTATGTCGAAACGTCGATCGTCGTGGAAGCTCCGGCGCGTGCGGTATACGAGTTGGCAAAACAGCAGGAGCGTTTTCCGCAATTCATGCCGGACGTGGAATCTGTAACCGTGCTGGAGCGCCGGACGGCTAGCGTGCTGACGCGTTGGAAGACGCTGGTGGAAGAGGCGCCCATCGAGTGGACCGAAGAAGATCGATTCGACGACGAGGGTTTGCGCATCGATTACAAATTGCTGGAAGGCGATCTGGATAAATTTGAAGGCGCGTGGACCTTCAGCCAAGATGGCGGATCGACGCACGTCGTGCTCGGTGTCGACTACGATTTCGGCGTGCCGACCTTGGCGCAGCTCATCGGCCCGACCTTGGAACGTAAGGTTCGCGAGAACAGCGAAATGATGCTGGCGGCGCTCAAAGCGGAAGCGGAGCGATCGTGACGGCGCAAACTCCGAAATTCTGCTTCGTCGTCCACCCGCTGTCTTTAGAAGACGTCGAACGTTACGAGCCCGGCGCAAAAGGCAAGGGTCGAGCGATCGTGATGAAGATCTGCGAATGGATACCGCCTTATGCCGCCGTGCACGTGACGGGCGTGCGGACGCCCGACGGGCGCGAAACCGAAGGCTGGTTCGTCGCCTCAATTCTGTTGCCTGAACAAATCCTGGAATTTCCGCGCGAGGATATCTACGGCCGCATCCTGCGCGCTATTGAGATTGGGAAGGAACTTGGTGCGAGCGTTGCGGGATTGGGAGCGTTCACCGCGGTGGTCGGCGACGGAGGCGTGACTGTAGCGGAACGGTCCCCGATTCCGGTAACCACCGGAAACTCGCTCACGATCGCCACCGGCATTCAGAGTTTTTTTCGCGGCGCCGAAGAGATGCGCATCGATCCATCGCAGGCCACGGCGGTCGTCGTCGGCGCAACCGGCTCGATCGGTTCGGCATGCGCGCGATTGATCGCACCGCGCGTGAAGCATCTGATTCTCGTCGCGCGTAACCACACGCGGCTTTCGAAGTTCTACGACTCGATTTCTGCAGAACTGCCGTGCACGTCGGAGTACACGACCGATATCTCGCAGGCCGTCCGCCGGGCAGAACTCATTCTGACCGCAACGAGTTCTACGCAAGACGTGATCGAGCCCGAAGATCTGCAAACGGGCGCAGTCGTTTGCGAGCTTTCCCTTCCGCACGACGTTAGCCGGCGCGTTGCGCAGGAGCGGCCTGACGTGCTGGTCACCGAAGGCGGCAACGTGCTGGTGCCGGGGAACCCGCGATTCGAACGCGTGCGTGAACCCGGCATGGACTTCGATCTGAATCTGCCGCCTCGTACGGCTCTGGCGTGCATGGCGGAAACGATGGTCTTAGCGTTGGAAAACCGCTTGGAGTCGTATACCCTCGGCCGCGGCATCGATCTCAATAAAGTCATGGAGATCGAACGGCTTGCTGCAAAAGACGGCTTTACGCTGGGCGGCATGCGCGCATTCGACACGGCGATTACGCCGGAACGCATTGCCGCCGCCCGTTCCGCCGCCGCCGTGAGGCGCTCTCGGGAGCAAGCTTGTCATCCTGAGCCTGTCGAAGGATGAGCGTGAGATCGTGCGCACCCTTCGACAAGCTCAGGGTGACACTGCGTCTTGGGAATGCAGATAGCACGTGAAAAAAGTCGTTTCAGTGTCCCTCGGCAGCAAAACAAGAGACCATCACGCGGTCGTCGATTTGCTTGGCGAAACGTTTGATATTTCGCGTGTCGGAACCGACGGAAAACTGGACGAGGCGATCCGCGCGGTGCAGGAACTGGACGGAAAGGTCGATGCGATCGGTTTGGGCGGGATCGACGTCTATCTGTATGCCGGCAAGCACCGTTACGCGCTGCGCGACGGCTTGCGATTGCTGAATGCAGCGAAGGTAACGCCGGTCGTCGACGGCAGCGGACTGAAAAATACGCTCGAACGCGAGGCGGTGCGGTTCATGCAGGACGATCTCAACATCGATCTCCGGGGTAAACGCGTGCTGATGGTCAGCGCGCTGGATCGCTTCGGGATGGCGCAGGCGCTGGTGGAGGCCGGCGCGGACGTCCTTTTCGGCGATTTTATTTTTGCGCTGGATCTCGATAAGCCGGTCAAAGGTTTGCATGAGTTCGAAGAAATGGCGGAAACGTATCTTCCCGACGCCTGCAAGCTGCCGTTTCAGTTCTTCTACCCCACCGGAAAGAAACAAGAGAAGCCGCCGCAACCCAAGTATCCGCAGTACTATCGGGATGCCGAAATCATCGCCGGCGATTTCCACTTCATGCGCCAGTACATGCCCGACGACTTGCAGGGCAAGGTCATTCTGACGAATACGCTCACGGCGAATGATGCCGAAGAACTGCGCCGCCGAGGCGTCAGCCGGCTCATCACGACGACCCCGGACTTCGGAGGCCGCTCGTTTGGAACCAATGTCATCGAGGCCGCGTTATTGGCTTTGCTGCATAAGCCGTGGAGCGAGGTGACCGCCGGCGATTACGAGCGCGTCCTGCACGAGCTCGACCTCAAACCGCGAGTGATTGCACTGGCATAAGGGTACGCTGCCGCAAGGCAGGCGCGGTCCCCGCGCACTGCGAACCAAGCGCGCTGGCCTTTCCACGAGAGTCGAGGGTTCGTTTTGAACGAGAAAGAGATCGTCCTAACTAAGGAAGGTTTGGAAAAACTCGAGCGCGAGCTCGATGACTTAAAAAGCGTTCATCGCCGCGAAGTCAACGACCGCATTCGCCAAGCCAAAGAGTTTGGCGACTTGAGCGAAAATGCGGAGTACGAAGACGCCAAACAAGAGCAAGCCTTCATCGAAGGCCGAATCCTCAAACTCGAAGGCATGATTCGCAACGCGCGAATCATCGAGGCATCCGATTACGTCGCCAATGAAGTGCATCTTGGCTGTATCGTCAAGGTAAAAGATCTCAAATCGAATTCCGGCCACGAATTTTCGATCGTCGGCTCCGCCGAAGCCGATCCGGCAAGCCGGCGCATCAGCAACGAATCGCCGCTCGGCTCGGCGTTGATCGGGCACAAGAAGGGCGACACGGTCGACGTGACGACGCCTCGAGGCGTGGTCAAGTACAAGATCGACGGAATAAAAACCGGCACTGCCGTTCCCAAGAGGACCGCGAAAAAAGCGAGTTGATGGAAACCGGTAAGACCGAAGCAGCGCTCAAAGCGGCCAGACGTGAAAATCTGGCCGCTTTGCGTTCGCGGGGCAACGACCCGTTTGCGCAGACGCGCTACCCGGTGGAGATCTCCGTCACGCAACTGGCGGAAAAGTACGGATTCCTCGTTCCGGAGCAGCATGCCGAAAGCGAACTGTGGTCGATTGCCGGCCGGATCATGAGCAAGCGGCGCATGGGCAAAACGATCTTTGCCGACGTTCAGGACCGGAGCGGCCGGCTGCAAGTGTACGTGCGCAAAGACGAAATCGGCGACGAGGCGTTTGCGGATTGGATCGATTTCGACACGGGCGACATCGTGGGCGTGCACGGGTTCATGTTCCGCTCCAAGATGGGCGAACTGACCCTGCATGTGAAGTCGTACGCGCTCCTGAGCAAAGCGATCTCGCCGCTGCCGGATAAGTGGCATGGCCTGGTGGACGTCGAGAAACGTTATCGTCAGCGCTATGTCGATCTGATCGTCAACCCGCAGGTCCGGGACGACTTCGTCACGCGCAGCCGCATCGTTGCGGAGATGCGGCGCTTCATCGACGCTCAAGGGTTTTACGAGGTCGAGACGCCGACGCTGCTGCACGTGGCGGGAGGGGCCGCGGCAAGGCCGTTCCATACGCATTGCAACGCCCTGGACCAGCAAATGCAGCTGCGCATCGCCACGGAGTTGAATTTAAAGCGGCTGATCGTCGGCGGACTGGAGCGCGTGTACGAGATCGGACGGATCTTCCGCAACGAAGGTATCGACACGACGCACAATCCCGAGTTTACGATGCTCGAACTCTACGCCGCCTATTGGGACTGGCGGGACATGCTGCAGTTCAACGAGGCGCTGATTGCGCATTTGGTCGCCGTCGTGACGGGCGGCGTCGACGCATTGCAGGTCGGTGACGTGACGCTGATGTTCGCGCGCCCCTTCCAGCGAATCGATTACTTCGACGCACTGCGCGAGCACGGCGGCTACTCCCGGGAACGATTGCTCGATCCGAAGGGCGCCGCCGAGATTGCGCGCGAACTCGGACTTCCGCCGTCTCCCTCGCACGCCCATGCGCTCGACAAGATTTTCGAGAACGTGCTGGAGCGGCACCTCATTCAGCCCGCCTTCGTGACCGGATATCCCGTTCTGATTTCGCCGCTGGCGAAACGGCGCAAAGACGATCCCGAAATCGCCGATCGATATGAATTGTTCTGCAACGGCATGGAGATCAGCAATGCCTTCACCGAACTCAATGATCCGGAGGATCAGCGGGCGCGATTTGAAGCGCAAAGCATCGCGCGCGCAGGCGGGGACCAGGAGGCACCTGAACCGGATTGGGACTACGTGCGCGCGTTGGAGTACGGCATGCCGCCGACCGCCGGCATCGGCATCGGTGTCGACCGATTGGTGATGCTTCTCACCGGCAACACCAGCGTGCGCGACGTGCTGCTTTTCCCGCTGCAGCGCCAGCACGGGTGAAGCGGCGGCGATGATCGTGCGGGCCGTCGTGGAGTACGACGGCACGGACTTCTGCGGATTTCAATACCAACCGCGGGTGCGCAGCATCGCCGGTGAGTTGGAACGAACCTTGAGCGAGCTCTTGAACGAGCCGATCAAAATCACCGCTGCCGGCAGGACGGATGCCGGCGTGCACGCGAGCGGACAAGTTATTTCGTTCCGCACCGTCAGCACGTTTCCGATCGATCGCCTGGCCATCGCGGCCAACAGCGAGCTCCCCGCGGATCTCTCCATCCGACACGCCGAAGCGGCTGCGAACAATTTTTCGGCGCGCGCGAACGCCATCGAACGGACGTACGTCTATGCCGTCCTGAACCGTCGCCAGCGCTCCGCATTGCTGGCGCGATATAGCGCACACGTTTGGAACGCAATCGATCTGGAGCGCTGCCGGACCGCGGCGCAGGCGCTCGTGGGAATGCACGATTTCCGTTCCTTTTGCGGGATGCTTCCGGACTCGGGGACGACCGTGCGTACCGTCCGGAGGCTGGAGGTGCGGCGCATCAATGACGTGCTGCGCATCGAAATTGCCGCCGACGGCTTCCTGCACCATATGGTCCGGTCCATTGTCGGAACGTTGCTGGAGTGCGGCCGGGGACGGCGTGACCCTGCCTGCGTGGGAGACGCGCTGGCTGCGCGAAACCGCGCGGCGGCGGGCCCCACCGCTGCGCCCCAGGGTCTGTACTTGGCGGGGATCAAGTATTCTGACGGCCTGGACTCCTTCGCCGAACCGGCGCTCTTGGCGGGCGTCGCCCTGAGCAGCGAATGCCGAAGTCCTGAGCAGCACCGCGGGTGCGTCGTCGAAGGGGTCTCGAAGGGTTGACGCTTGGAGGCGCCCTTCGATATAGTGGGCGGGTTCCTCATGCGGACCTACCAGCAGAAAACCGCGGAAACGCGACACGATTGGTACATCGTCGATGCCGCCGGCGCCCGCCTCGGGACGCTGGCCGTTCGCATCGCTCGAGCGCTTTCCGGCAAGTACAAGGCCACCTGGACGCCGCACATCGACGACGGCGATCACGTCGTGGTGATCAACGCCCAGAGCGTCGAACTCGGCGGCGATAAGTGGAACAAAAAGGTTTACTATCGCCACAGCGGATACCCGGGCGGTTTGAAGGTGCAGACGGCAAAGGACGTCCGGAACAAATACCCTGAGCGCTTGATCGAACGGGCCGTGCGCGGAATGTTGGCGCCGAACCGCCTACGCAACGTGCAGCTCGGGCGGCTGAAAGTGTATGCCGGTCCGCAGCATCCGCACGAAGCTCAGCGGCCGCAGCCGCTAGCATAGCGTTTTGCAACCGATAGAAAGCTTTGGGGGAACCGGACGCCGCAAGCGCTCGATTGCGCGCGTGCGCATCTCGCTGGGCCAAGGCGTCATCACGATCAACCGGAAGCCAATCGACGAATATTTTTCACGCGCAACGTTGCAGCAGATCGTGCGTCAGCCGCTCGAGGCGACGCAGAGCGCGTCGCGGTTCGACATCGACGTCAAAGCAGAAGGCGGCGGCATCGCCGGCCAAGCCGGCGCGGTACGCCACGGCATCGCGCGCGCACTGGTGACGATGGATGAATCGCTGCGCGATACGCTGCGCAAGCAGGGTCTGCTAACGCGCGATCCGCGCGAAAAAGAATCGAAGAAGTACGGCCGCAAGCGGGCGCGCAAGCGGTTCCAGTTCTCCAAGCGCTAAACCGCTCGAGCTTCACCCTTCAAATCTTGCTGATTGCCGCCGGCATCTGGGCGGCAGTTTGGCATCCGTCTGCCGCATGGGTGGAGTCGGCATTTTCCAATGGTTACTACGTGCGCTGGCAAGCTTTTTGGGCCGGCGTTACGGCGGGCATTCCGTTTTCACTCGGCGACGTCGTCGTGATCGTGGGAGTCGTCGTTGGCGTTGCACAGATCGTTCGCGGCTTGCGCCGGCCCACACGCACCGTCGTCGCGCTGGCGGCAATCGGCGGACTGTACTCACTTTGGTTCTATGCGGGTTGGGGCTGGGGATACGATCGCGGGCCCGTGCAGGATCGCGTGGTCTTTGAACCTGCGCGCATCGATTCGGTTGCCGTTGCGGTCATTCGCATGCAAACGATAGCCGAGCTGAACCGCCTCGCGCCGATCGCGCATTCATCGCACGAGCGCACGGACTTCGATGAAGCGCTGTTGCAGACGGCGTGGTCGCCGGTCGTGCAACGCCTGGGCGATACTTGGCGCCCTGCCGTTTCGAGGGCGAAGCCCACGCTTGCCGGGCCATTCATGGACGCCAGCGGCACGAGCGGCTTCACGAACCCCTTCACCTTGGAAACGCAACTGGCGCCCGACTTGCTCTGGTTCGAGCGCCCCTTTTCGCAAGCGCACGAGTGGGCGCATGTCGCCGGATACAATCGCGAGGATGAAGCGAACTTCATTGCGGTGCTGACGTGTCTGCGCGATCCCGATCCAATCGCACAATACTCCGGGCGCCTGGAATTGTTCTTGTACTTACCGCCCCTGAAGAGCTATCCGCACAGTGCATTCGTTCCGTTGGTCTGGCAAGATTTTGCCGCGCTGCGCAAGCGCAATGCGCACTTCGTGAACCTCGATCTTTCGCGCTTTTCGTGGCGCGTTTACAACCGGTATCTCAGGTCCAATCGCATCGCGTCGGGTGTGCAAAACTATAGCGAAGTCGTACGGCTGATCTTGGGAGTACCGCTGGACCGGCAAGGCCTGCCGCTGCCCAAGCATAGAACTTCGCAAGACTAGGGAGGTAGCGGCGATGGGGTGGATGCCTTGCTCGGGCCTTAAGGCGTACGATGGCCTCGTATGGCTCCCGCGACTGATCGAAAAGGCGCGCCGCTTTGAGGAAGGCCGGCGCAGCGGACGCGATCTCATGGAGGGCTACTTTTATGGAAGCAGTGATGCTATTGACGGCCCGCTACTGCAATTTTTAAGAGTTGATGACGAGACCGTATTGGGGCTGGTCGCGGAGCAGGCCGACGATCGTGAGGTTGCCCGCGGCTTGATCGAACGCAGTGGACGCTCGCTGGAAGAACGGCAATCGTTTAGCGCGCAGCTGCGGCGCAAGTTCTTCGATTTCTCGCTGCTGGAGGCCGATGAAGGGAGCATGCCCCCGGGGCCCAAACGCAGTGCGCTCGCCTTCCTTTATCGTCGTATCTTGATGCCCATCTTCGCTGCCCAATATCGCTCGGCAAAACGGCGATCGAGCGTCGCGTAAAGATGTTAGCCATGAGTGCGACGGCCGTTACGGCAACCGCGCCGGCGGCCGCCGAGTATCGATTGGTGGTGCGCGGCAAGCCCGGCGAAGCGATCCGGCTGCAAGCCGAAAAAGTACGTTCGGGATGGATGGTGTCGTTCTGTACCGGTAAACTGTGCGAACCGTCCACGTTCCGCGATCGACTCCCGGCGGCCGGCGTAAAGATCGTCGACGTACGCGTGTTTCCGCTCGAGCATCAGCGTGGCCGGGCGCCGTCGTTTTTCATTGCCTCCGGCGGCAAGGACGTGCTCATCATCGGCCGGTAACACCCCGGCTCAAGCGCGGACATTGCGGCGCTCTAGCATGCGCGCATGTTCGATGTAGCCGATTCTTTGATGCGCGCGCTTACCGGTGCGCGCAGCCGCCTTGCCGATGCCGCCGACGCGACGGCTCGCGCTCAAACACCGTATGGCGCCGCACGCAGCGACACCCAAATGGCCACCGTTGCACAACATGCGCTCTTTACCGAGGCGCTGCTCAGTGCGGCGCACGCCAGGCTGGCCGAGATCAAGAGCGCGGCCCATGGATAGTTTTGGACTGCTGCGTGCAGCCGCCAGTGGGATGGAGGCGCAGCGCGCCGCGCTGGATGTGGAAGCTCGCAACGTCGCGGCGGCGGAAGCGGCCGGCCCAAAAGGCTCGTACGAGCGGCTCGTTCCACGTTTTCACTTCACCGGCGGCAAGGAAGACCAGCACCTAACTTACGCCGGCGCAACGACACAGCACGGCAGCAGCGTCGACGTGCTGACCGAAATGGTCGCGGTGCTCAACGCGTCTCGAGCGTATGAAGCGAATGCATCGATCTTCCAAATCGGTAAGCGGCTGGCCGAGCGCACCGTCGATCTTGGGAAGCTATGAGCCCCGTTCCGATCGTTCCCGACGTGGCGCCGCACGCCCACGCCGGCGTTCGCGTCCACGCAAATGCGCGGCCGCACGGCGACGCGTTTGCGTCGGTGCTCGATGACGTCGGGGCGCTCTTCGGCAAAGCGCAGCACGCGGAAGATGTTTTCGCCGTCGGCCGCGGCGATTTGCAGTCCGCGATTTACGAGCGCGCACGCGCCGACGTTGCGCTCGCCGTAGCCGCTGCGGCAGCATCCAGAGCGTCGCAGGCAATTCAGAGCATCTTCAACATGCCGGTGTAGCGCGATGACGCCGATACACCTCATCGCACGTTGGAATGCCTTCCCACGGGCTGTGCGCATCGTCGGCGGCGTGGCGCTAACCGCCGCGATTGCATTGACGATCGCCGTTCCGCTGGCACGCCCGCATCGCATGCCTCTCTTTGCAACGCCGCTGTATCCCGAGCAACTCAGCGAGGTCGAAGAGAATCTGGCGAGTTGGAACGTGGCGTTTACACCGTCCAGCGACAATGTGTCCGTCGATGCAAAGCGCCGCAACGATCTTTTGCTTCGGCTTTCGCTCGCTGGAGTGCCGCACGGCCACATCGACCGATCCGGCGACATGCTCGCGAAGCTGGGCGCGCTGACGCCGCAAACGGTCATCGACGAACAGGCCCGCGACGGATTGGCCGGCGACATCGAAGCCGGTCTGCGCGGAGTCGACGGGGTGCAGGATGCCCAAGTCATTATCGCGCCGGCAAAGCCCGGATATTTTGCGAACGACGCCGCCTCCGATGCCAGCGCCGGCGTTCGGCTTCGTCTTGCGGCGGGCGCACAGTTATCGCAGAACGCGATCGCCGGTATTCGCTCGTACGTCGCCGCTTCCGTGCCCGCATTACAAGAAAACCGCGTGACCATCGTGGACGATCGCGGGATCGCGCTGGGCTCACAAACAGCAGTCGCCGACGAGCCTAGCGACGTGCAGCGCTCGCTGCAGACCGCGCTCGACGCAACCTTGGGCGCCGGCGCCAGCATCGTGCGCGTTCACGAAGCACATCAGGGGCAGCAAGCCAACATCACGGCGGCGGTGTTCGTCGACGCAGCGCGCGGCGCCGATCTGCGGCAAGTGCGGTCGCTGGCTTCGTCGGCGCTCGGCATAGACCAACGTGCCATCGACGTGGAATCGATGGCCTTCGCGCGTCCTCCACCCCCGAAGAGCGACGCCGGGACGGTCGCGTATGCGGTGCTCGTGCCGCTGCTTCCCACTGTCATCGTCGCGGTTGCGGCGCTCATTGCGCTGCGCTGGAGCGTGCCTGCCGTGCAAGCCGCCATCCAAGCCGCAGCCAAACGTGCCGGCATCGCACGCACTGCGGCGACCGTTCGCGGATTTTCGCCGGCAAACGTGCGTGGTGCCCTCAAAGATGAACCGCCGCACGCCGCCGCGGCCATCATCAGCGCATTGCCGGCTGCGACGGCCGCCGCCGTGCTCGACATGTATCCCGACCACGAGCGCACCGCAATCATTCAGCGCATGCAACGGCCGCATTCGCCGTTGATTCCCGACGTCGAGAGCTTCATTGCACAGAACTGAAGGTTTTATTTCGCTCGCGGCCTTGTTGCGGGACGACGCACCGCAGGATGCGCAAAAAGAGCCGCCTGCCGTCGCTGTGCCGCATGACATCGACGCGGCGCTGCGCGCAGCGCGGCTCTTTCGCGCCGGCATTGCCGATGCAGTGCAGAACGCCGCTGACGCGATGCTTTCGGAGATCGCTTCCAACGTACTCGCGCGAGAGCTTCAGCTGGCTCCGAGCGATGTCGGCGTTATCGTTAAGCGTGTCGTAGACCGGTATTTTTCAAGCTCGCCGCTCCGCATTCGGCTCAATCCGGAAGAGGCGCCCCTCGTCGATTGTCCGCTGCCGGTCGTTGTAGATCCGGCGTTGCAAGCCGGCGATGTCTGCGTCGATCTCCGTGACGGTTCGATCGACGCGAAGCTAACCACGCGCCTCGACTATGCGATTCAAGCGCTGACCGCATGATCGCGTGCGGCATCGTCTGCTCTGCCACGAGCGCGACGATCGACGCCAAAATCCCAGGTGCCGCAATTGGCGATGGTGTCCGTCTAGAAACTGTCCATGGCGGCGTGTACGGCGCCGTAACGGCAGTACGCGACGGCGTTGCCGAGATCGCCGTGCACGGGGCGGCAAGCGGCATCTGTGCCGGCGATCGTGCCGTAGCCGACAAACACGCGCTTTACGGTCCGCTGGGCGTCGCGCTACTTGGCCGCGCCATCGATGCATTGGGGCGGCCGCTGGACGGCGGAGCAGCGATCGCACATCGCCGCCCCATCCTGTGCCGGGCGCCGTCGCCGGACGAACGCATTGCCGTTTCCGAACCGTTCTGGACCGGCATTCGCGCGATTGACGGTCTACTGACGATAGGGCGCGGCGCGCGGATCGGCATTTTCGGCCCTGCGGGCGCCGGCAAGTCGACGCTGCTGTGCGCCATCGAGTCGGGTTCCGATGCCGATGCCGTGGTCGTTGCACTGATCGGGGAGCGTGGACGCGAGGCGCAACACTGGATCGAGCAGCGCACCTGCCGCACGACCATCGTCTGTGCAACGAGCGATCGCGCGGCGGCCGAACGAGCCGGCGCGGCACGTTTAGCGCTCGCGCACGCCGCGCATCTTCGGCTGCGTGGATTGCACGTTCTGCTCATTCTCGACAGTTTGGCACGGTTGGGCACGGCGCTCCGCGAGCTTGCGATCGGGCGCGGCGAAAGCCTGGGCCGCGGTGGATTTCCACCGAGCGTTTTTGGCGAGCTGGCGGCTTACCTCGAAGTCAGCGGCGCATGCGCGCAAGGGTCCATCACGATGGCGGCGACCGTCCTGGCGGACGGTGACGAGCGAGATCCGCTCAGCGAAGCGGCGCGTTCTTTGCTGGACGGCCACATCGAGCTCTCTTCGACCCTTGCCGGCAAGGGATCGTACCCTGCAATCGACGTCCTCGAAAGCGCCAGCCGCACGATGCCTGCGGTTACCGGCATCGACCATCGGCGCTGCGCGCAACGCGTTCGAGCGCGGCTTGCGCAGCTGCGCGAAACGGCGGACGCTCGCGCCGTCGGAATCGTCTCCCCGGACCCTGCCGAGCCCGCTCTGGAGGCGTTCTTGCGGCAGTCCGCTACGCAATCTGCGCAAGCCACCCTCTCGCAGCTTGAAGCCCTTGCACGCAGCTTGACGTAAGCGCCGTCGCGGCGTCACAATGCCGCGCCTTAGAACGTCGCGAAGATAAGGCGATGTTTTGCGCCCCGCTCCTATTAAGCGTCGCACTTGCGCAAGCAAACGCGAGCTCCGTTCCGACGCTCGAGACGCTGCTCGCTGCGCGCAGGGCGGCGATGCAGCGCATGGGTGCGAGCGGCACAAATTCTTTCGAAATCGAAGGGACGCTCGAGGGCGCGGCATTACTTGGAAGCTTTCACAGCTGGCACCTGGGCGCACGCGATCGCTACGACGAAAATGAGGGGGTTCGGCGGGAATCCACGATTCGCGTGGGGCCGCGCCTGTATGCGATCAACTCGAGCGGCAACGTTCGCGAGCTGCGCGGCCTACTGTTGCGGCGGCAAAAAACGGCTGACTTTATCGACAGCCAAGACTTCACGACGCAGCCGCAATACGATCGACTCTTGGGGTTGACGACGCTGCCTGACGGGCGTTCGGCTTATGCAATCGAGCTGACACCGCCGGGCGGCTTGCCGGAAACGATCGACTTAGACGTCGCGACGTCCATGATCGATCGCATCAGCTACGAATCGGATGACGGCGTGGTTTCGGAAGACTATTACGGTTACCACGTCGCCGGCGGCGTTTTGCTGCCGTCGCGCGAGATCGATTCCAACGGCGATCACGCGTACGACATCGTGCGAACGACGCTGCGGATGCAAGCCGGAAAACCGATCGATCCGTCGATATTTGCGATTCCTCCAACCACCCTCATTCAAACCGATAAGCCGGTTACCGTGCCGCTTGTGGAGCGTGGAGGACATGATTACCTTACGGTTGAGATGCGCGGCCGCCGCCTGACGTTTTTGCTGGACACCGGCGCGCAAGCCGTTGCGGTCGATTCCGGAGTCGCCGAACAGATCGGATTGCAGCCGCAGGGACGGCTCGAAATTGCCGGCATACAGCGAACCGGCGGATCGGGGATCGCGCCGCTGCAGAGCTTCGAGATCGGCGGCGCCACGCTGCCCGTAGGCGTCGTCACGGTGTTGAGTCTGCACAACGTGGCGCCGCCGTACAACGTCGACGGCATCTTGGGCTACCCGTTTTTTGCTTCCGCCGAAGTGCGCATCGATCAATCCGCCGGCACGATGACGTTTGCGAAACCTGGTTCGCTTCCGGAAAGCGGGAGCTTGATTCCGGTCGACGTGGACCGGCAATTGGCGGAAGTGCAGGGCGCGATCGACGGCATCCCCGGGCGCCTCGTGGTGGACACCGGAAACACAAACGAGCTGCTGATCTTTGGGCCCTTCGCTCAGGCGCATCCGAAACTTGCGCCGGTCGCAGCAAACAGCCCAGCGTTCAATTTTGGAGTGGGCGGATCGACGCGCGCGATTTCAATGACGGTCGACGAGCTTGATTTCGGACCTTTCCGCCTTTTCAACCGTTTGGCGGCGCTGATGGTCACTTCACAAGGCGCCTTTGCGGATCGCTTCGATGCCGGCAACATCGGGATGGGGAGTCTGAAGAACTTCATCATGACGTTCGATCTTGCGAACGAACGAATGTACGCAGCGCCGGGGCCGCATTTCGACGACGGGCGGTTTCGCTCGACGTACGAACCGATCTACCCGCACCCGTAACAGTTTCGCAGCACAGCGATCACGGTTTGCCGCTATTTTTGCGCGCATGACCATTACCGAGCATCTGCAATTCAGCGTTTTGAGCGCCCCCGTCGCAACGATCGATCGCCGCGGCCTTTCGCAAGCGTGGTACTCCGCGCTTTACGGCACGCAAAATCATACCGGCGCGCCGCCGCGGCCGCGGGATCTTACGACGGCGGAGCGATTCGCGCCGCCGCGTTCGTTTGCAACGGCCCAGCCGAAAGTCCATCCGCCGATGCACCAAGCGAAGAACGGTTCGCTGCGCGCTCTGGACGAACCAGTGCTCGGCATCGAGCGGCGTGCCGCGCGATCGCTGCTGGCCCGACGGATCGAGCGGACCTTTTTTCGATCGAACCTGCCGCCGCAACAAGCGACCTTCCGGCTCGGCCGCGAGGGTCGCGTCGCGATCTTGCTGCGTTCGCGCAACGGTGGCCTCGAGTTGGTCGCAATCTGCGCGCAACGCGCGCAACCCCGGGTCGCCGCGGCCCTTGCGCAGGCGCGCTATGCGCTGGCAGAGCGAGGCATCGCGCTAAAGGCAATGCCGGTTGTGGAGCGCGCGCAATGATCTCGCAGGCGGTATCGCAATTGCTCGACACGATAGGCGCGCGCCAGCGCGACCTGCAAGACGCTTTCGCGCCGGGCGCAACCCCGCAGCACGGCGATGCTTCGCAGAAGCCGCACGCTGCGTTCGTGTTGGATCCGCTCTCCGTTGCCGCGCCCGACGACACATACTTCGTCACCCGCGATGCCGGCGGCAAGCTGCTCTTTACGCGCGATGGTTCATTTGCAATGCGCGGCGGCGTGCTGGTCGATGCGCAGGATCGACCGATTCTCGGCTATTCCGGCGAAGGCAGCGCGCTTGCTCCTTTGCAAGCAAACCCGATCGACGCGGCACTCGGCGCAACGCTCGACGGCCGCATTGCGCAGGACGGTTCATTGAGTTACGAACGCGCTACGATTGAGCCGCGATCAGGCAGACGCGACGTTCACCGGATTTTTGTCGGCCGCATCGCGCTGGCGCGCTTCCCCGCCGGAACGCGCTTACCGCAGACGGACGCGCAGCACTTCTGTGCGCCCACGGGCATCGGGCCGCAGCTCGGCGTGCCCGGCGATGGGGCTTTTGCCGCCATTACTCCATTCGCACGCCAAGGCAGCGCAGTGGATCTCGACGCGGGGTTGGACAGACTGCAAGAAGCGTATGCGGCGCTGGACGCGTTGCGTGCGGCGAACACCGCTCGCGGCAGCATTCAGAAGAGTGCGATGGATTTGTTGAAGTGAATGTGCTCGACTTCGAACGTACGATGCTCGTGCAGAGCGGCAAGCGAGTACGCCGCGCGTGCTTTACGCAGCGCTCATCGCTGCCGGTGAGCGCCGCCTGCTTGGTGGCGAACGGCGTACGGGAGAGTTTGAGCGCCGTACTGGGCGCGCCCGTATCTTTGCGATTGTTCGAACCGGTTTTGCCGGACGCGGACGGATGGGCTGCAATCGCATCGGATGCGAAAGTTTGGCGACTGCAGGGTTCCGTCGCGGACGCCGCTTTGGTGCTGCGTCCCCTTGATGCGGTGGCGCTGGTCGGCGCGGTGTTTGCTGAGGCACCCGATGCTCGGCGCACGATTTCGCCGATTGAAGAGCGAGTCGTGAAGCGCGCATTGCGGGCGCTTGGCGGCACGCTGGCGCCCGTTTGCGGTTCGGCGAATGCCGGGTCGCTTTGCACGCCCACGAACTTGCGCGGCTTTACCACGTATTTCGAATTGCTGATCGAGGCGCCCGCATCGCTGCGAATCGGCATTGCGCTCTCTCGCGATCCGGAGAACGGAGTCGCCCCATCTTTCCGTACGGGCCAGCTTGCGGCCATCAACATCGATCTGCGGGTGCAAGTTGGGTGCGGAACGTTCCATGCCGCCCGCCTTCTGCAATTGCGCTGCGGTGACACCATTGAGCTCCAGACACGCATCGACGGGCCCTCATTGTTGTACGCCCAAAAACAGGTTGTGGCGCGCGGTGAATGCGGCGTACTCCGTGGGCGTCGCGTCTTAGCCCTCACGTAAACGTCGTGGAGCCGCAGAATCTCGATCTTCTCATGCACGTTCCGCTGCAGATCAGCGCCGAACTCGGTACGCGCGCGATGACGATCGCCGAAGTCTTGCAACTGGGAACCGGTTCCATCGTCGAGTTGGATCGCGATGCGGCGGCCCCGATCGACGTGCTCGCGAACGGCCGTTTGGTGGCACGCGGGGAAGTCGTGGCCGTCGAGGAGCATTTCGGGATACGGATCACCGAGATCGTGGAGTAACGGATGGACGGCATACTCGCGATCGCAAATCACGCGCACGCGCATTTGCCGCTGGACGTCCTTGCCGGGCTTACGATCTTGGCGCTCGTGCCATTCGTCTTGGTGATGTCGACATCGTTCGTGCGCATTATCGTCGTACTTTCGCTCGTGCGCTCCGCAATCGGTGCGGCCGCGCTGCCGCCAAATACGGTGCTCACCGGGCTCGCTTTGGTCTTGACGGCAGTGCTCATGTCGCCGACGCTCACGCGCATTTCACATGATGCCGTCGAGCCATACGGCAAGGGCAAGCTGACGCAGTCCCAGCTCCTCGGGCGCGCGGCTCAGCCCCTGCGCGACTTCATGCTGCGGCAAATACGAGCGAGCGATTTGAAGCTCTTCGAACGCGTCGCGCAGCGTCCCAGTGAGGCGCCCGCTAGAGCACCGACGTATGTGCTGATTCCGGCGTTCGTCGTCGGCGAGCTGCGCGACGCCTTCGCCATCGGCTTCGCGCTCTATCTGCCGTTCGTGGCCATCGATCTTGCGGTTGCCTCGATCCTCATGGGCTTAGGAATGTTCATGCTCAGTCCATCGATTATTTCGCTGCCCGCCAAGCTGCTGTTGTTCGTCATGGTGGACGGCTGGGCGCTCGTGTGCGGAGGCTTGGTCACCAGCTTTCGTTGAAGTCAGCTCAACATGCGGATTTCCGACCTGCTTCGTCACCGGCGACCGTTCTTCTCGTTCGAATTTTTCCCGCCGCGCAGCGACGAAGCGCACGCGCAGCTCTTGGAAACCGTCGATACGTTGCGAGCCCTGCGGCCGGCTTTCGTTTCGGTAACGTACGGCGCCGGCGGCTCGACGCGGTCCAGGACCATCGAAGTTTCCAAGCAGATCCGCAACGCTCTCGGCCTGAACGTGATGGCCCATATCACCTGCGTCGGCAGTTCGCGTGCGCAGTTGCGCGATGTGCTGAACGACGTCGAAGCCGCCGGGATCGAAAACGTGCTTGCATTGCGCGGCGATCCCCCCAAATCAACGGAGCGCTTCGAAACGCCTGCCGGCGGTTTTTCACACGCCAGCGAGCTGATTGCGATGCTCGAGCGGAACTATCATTTCTGCATCGGCGGCGCCTGCTATCCCGAAAAGCACATCGAAGCGCCGGACGAGCGCAGCGATCTGGAACACTTGCGCCTTAAAGTCGAAGCCGGGGCGGAATTTTTGATTTCCCAGCTGTTTTTCGACAACGACAAGTACTTTGAATTTGTAGAACGCGCACGATCGCTCGGCATTCGAGTGCCGATTCTTCCGGGCATTATGCCGATTACGAATTACGAGCAGATCGAACGCTTCACCGCTCTGTGCGGAGCCGGCATTCCGCCGAAGCTGCGAGCCGAGCTCGAAGAACGCCGCGGAGAGCCAAAAGCAGTCGAAGACCTGGGCGTGGCATACGCGACGTTGCAATGCGCCGATCTCCTTCGCCGCGGCGCTCCGGGGATTCACTTTTATACCTTGAACAAGTCGCCCGCGACGCGCGCTATCGTCAGTTCGCTGCACGCCGCTACGGCTTGGCGCGCAACGTTCGCCGCAACGCGATAGCTTCGCCGTAACCTCGCTGCGCTACCGTCGCGCCATGGCGGCGTTCGACGGCCTCCTGCGCGAAGCTTTGATCGTCGCTGCGGTGCTGTGCCTTCCGGTGCTCGCCGTCGCGACGCTGGCGGGAACGGCCGTCGCCGTGTTGCAGGCGGCCACGCAAGTGCAGGAGCAGACGCTTTCCCTGTTGCCCAAGCTCTTGGTCGTCGGGACCGCCGTTGCACTCTTCGGCGCTTTCGGCATGCAGCTGTGCGCGGGGCTGTTCGCCGACGTCTTGCGGGAGATTCCGCTGCTCGTTCGCGGATGAGCGGCGCAGCGCTGCTCGTGTTCGCGCGTTGCGCGGGGTTCGTATTTCGCGCGCCCGGCTTTTCACATCCCTCCGTGCCGGCCACCGCGCGCGCCGGTTTTGCGTTGTTGTTGACGATCTCGCTTGCGCCGGTAATCCATCGTACGCACGCACCGGACGGCATCGCGTTGATGTTCGGCGTTGTGGCCGAGTTGTGCATCGGCGCGGCCATCGGTTTTGCGGCCTCCGTGCTGTACGACGGCGCATATGCGGGCGGCCGGGCGTTGGACGACTACGTCGGCATTCGCGGCAGCGTTCCGAGCGCATCGCTCTACGCGTCGGCGGGCTTCGGACGCATCTGGTCGCTGGTGTTCACCGCAGGACTGTTTCTGCTCGGCGGATACCGCTTGCTGATCCTGATCTTTGCGCGAAGCTTCTGGCAGCTGGCGCCCGGCACGCTTCCGTCCGGCCGCAATCTCTACGCCTATGGGATAGCGCTTCCGGCGGCGATCTTCGAAGCGGCCCTGCTTGTCGCCGGGCCTGCAATCGCGCTAGTTTTCGTGGCGCAGCTCACCTTGGGCTCACTCACCCGCGTCGTGCCGCGTTTAACCACCTTTACCTTGTCGTTTCCCATTGTCTTCGGCGTCGCACTCGTGGTGACGGTTGCTTGCGTTCCATTGCTTTTTGGGCGCAGCGCAATGCCGGTAATGCACGTTCCATTTTTGGGCCTGCCCTAACGTGTCCGACAAACCATTTGAGCCCACGCCCTCGCGGCTGGAACGCGCAACGCGTGAGGGCGATATCGCGCGCTCGCAGGAATTATCAGGCGTTGCCGCCTTCGGCGGGGCCGCCGCGGCTTGCCTGTGCATCGTGCTTCCGCTCGCGGCAGCGACGCGAACCGCGATCATCGCCGCGTCGGCGCAACGACACGCGCTGGGCGCCGTTGCCGCGATCGCCGCTCTCGGCGTCGTTCCGGCAGCCGCCGGCGCCATGGCGGCGCTGCTGTGCGGCGTCCTGCAAGGCGGCGGCATTCGCGTTGCGGGTTTTGCGTGCAAGTTCGATCGTCTGGCACCGGCGGAGAACGCCAAGCGGATCCTCTCGCGCGAATCCGCGATCGCCGCTTTGCGGGCTTGTGCCACGCTCGCCTGCGCGACGCTGCCGCTTCTCTCCGCTTTTCAAGCCGTTTGCGCATCGGCGTTGCGATCGTGGGCGCCTGAGTCGCTCGCGGCGGCAGCTTGGAGCGGAGCGCTGCAGACGGCGCTGGTCTGCTGCATCGCGGGCGCCCTCTTCGCGGCCGCGGATTACGGCGTGCAGTACGTGCGTCGTCTGCGGCGTTTGCGCATGTCGTTCGATGAACTCAAACGCGATCAGAAAGAACATGACGGCGATCCGCTCGCACGGCATCGCCGCCGTTCGATGCACCGCCAAATCGCCAAAGGCTCGTTGCAGCGGCTCAAAGACGCCGCTTTCGTCGTCGTCAACCCGACGCACATCGCCGTCGCGTTGGAGTATGACCCGCCCGCGGTCGCGGTGCCGCGGGTGCTGCTCCGCGCTGCTGACGATGCGGCCGTCCGGGTGCGCATTGCCGCCGCGACGCTGGACGTGCCGGTGGTGCAGCATCCGCCGCTCGCGCGTGCGCTGTTTGCAGGCACGCGTGCGGGCGACGTCGTTCCGCGCGACACCTACGTCGCGCTGGCTGAGATCGTTGTGGCGCTTCGCCGCAGCGGAGCGCTTTGCGCATGAAAGCGACGTATGCGTTCGCCGGAATCCTCATCGCGATCGTCGCGATCCTAATCGTGCCGCTGCCGCCGTTGCTGCTCGATGCGCTGCTCGGCGTCAACATCTTTACATCGGCCTTGGTGCTGCTGCTCAGCGTAACCGTGGAGGAGCCGTTACAGTTCTCCGCGTTCGCTCCAGCCTTGCTGATCGCCACGCTCTTTCGGCTCTCGCTCGACGTTTCAGCAACGCGGTTGATTTTGACGCAGGGCCACCAGCCAGGCGGGGTGGGGGCCGTCATCCCGGCGTTCGGCGAGTTTGTCGTCCGCGGGAATCTCGTCGTAGGGCTGATCGTCTTTTCGATCTTGATCGCGATTCAGTTCATCGTCATCGCGAGCGGCTCGCAGAGGGTTGCGGAAGTGGCCGCCCGGTTCACGCTGGATGCAATGCCGGGAAAACAGATGGCGATCGACGCCGACGTGCATGCCGGAGTACTTGACTCAGAGGGCGCCAAACTCAAGCGAGAGCTGGTTCAGAAGGAGGCCGATTTCTATGGCGCCATGGACGGCGCCGGAAAGTTCGTCAAAGGCGATGCGATCGCGGCGCTGATCATCGTCGTCCTCAATTTGATCGGCGGATTAGCCATTGGGCTGTTGTACCACGGCATGACGGTTCCCGAGGCGTTGCAGACGTTCGCCGTGCTTTCGATCGGCAATGCGCTGGTGACGACGCTGCCTGCGTTTCTTATGTCGACGTCGATGGGCATGATGGTGACGCGCGTTGCGGCCAGCGGATCGCTGGGAGCCGATCTGGCTTCCCAGCTCTTCGCGCGTCCCGGAATGTTGCGTGTGGCCGCGGCCCTGTTGCTTGGGCTCGCCGCCGTGCCGGCTTTACCCCGCGCGCTCTTCATCGTCCTGGGGATCAGCGCGTTTGCAGGCGCCGAGCTCGCGCAGCGGCGCAAGACGTTCGCCGCCGAACTCGCGCAGAAAGAACGCGAACTCGCGAAACGTGCCGCGATCCGGCGGCCGGAGATGGCGCTCGGGCTCGTCGGAATGGATGCGGTGACGATCGAAATCGGCGCAAACCTCGGTCAGCTCTTAGCGCCCCCGCTTGCCGACGCCCTCCTCGATCGAATCGGTGAAGTGCGCCGTGCGCTGGCCGCTGAGATCGGCGTCGTGCTGCCCGGCGTGCGCCTCCGCGACGACTTGGCACGCGATCCGGAGACGTATGCGATCCGCATTCGCGACGAGCCGGCCGGAGGCGGGACGCTTTCCTTAACGCGGATGCTGGCGGTCGCGGAAGAACGCGTGCTGGCCGGCATCGAAGGCGCCACAACCGCTGAACCGGTGTACTCGCTTCCCGCGAAGTGGATCGATCCGCAGCTGCGTGAGCGCGCGATGCAGCAAGGCGCGCTGGTCTTCGATGCGATCTCGATCATCGGTTCGCACCTGGCGGAAGCGGCCCGCACGCGCGCAGAAGCGCTGCTTGGACGTCAGGAATTGCAAACGATGCTGGAACATCTGCGCGCGACTGTGCCTGCCGTCGTCAAGGAAATCGGTACCGAGGCTCTGCCGCTGGCAACGGTACACAAGGCATTCGGGCTGCTGCTTCGCGAGCGCGTCTGGCCGCGCGATCCGGTTGCCGTGCTGGAAGCGATGAGCGATTGCGGGCATCGCGATCCGCGCGAACTCGCCGAAGCGGCACGGCGCGTTCTCGTCGGCGCGATGCTCCGGCGCAAAGGCATCGACCGGCTTGAGCCGCTCTTGCTGGGACCTGAATTCGAACGAGAATTTACTGCTGCGATACAAGGAGGCTCGCAGCCGGACCCCGAGCTGGCGCTCGCCATTTGCCGGCGCGCCGAAGCGTATGCAAGCGAGGTACCCGCGCCGCGCGCCGCCGTCGTCTGCACCGGAGCTCTGCGCCCGCTCCTTGCGGATTTCTTGCACCGCTCCGGCGTCAACGTCGCCGTCTACAGTTATAGCGAACTGCCGCCGGAGCTGCGGCTAACGCCGGCAGGGGTAATCGAGCGGCCCGGACGTAATCTGACCCCAATCGCATGACTTGGAACAGGTACAAGAACCCGGTCAAGGCGATCGTCGTCGCCGCGATCGTCGCCCTCAGCTTGTGGGCTGCCTTGCCGCTTCAGCAGCGGATCCACCTCGGGCTGGATCTGCAGGGCGGTGCGCGTCTGCTGCTCCAGCTCTATCCAACCGCTGACGTCAAGTCGATCACGCCGGACGTCCAAAATGAAACGATGCAGGTCATCGACCGGCGCATCAACGGCTTGGGCGTCACCGAGCCCGAGATCAGCAAAGTCGGCGGCGACCGGATCTTGGTGGAACTCCCGCAGGTCAAGAATCCGGAGCAAGCCGAGCAGGTGCTCAAGCAAGTAGCGGTGCTCGAGTACAAGATCATGCCGCAAGACGTGTATCAAAAAGCCAACCTGGCGCAAGCGGCGTGCACTGCGAATGCCAAAAACACCAAAGCATGCGATTACGAGAAGATTGGCGCTTATAACTCCAGCGGCCCAGTCGTGTACTCCGGCAAAGAGCTGAAAGCCGCGCAAGCGTCGTACGACCAGGGCGGCAATCCCAACATCACGTTTCAAACCAAGAACGCCAAGAAATTCGGCGAGCTGACCACGAAGAACGTCGGAAAGCTGCTGGCAATTTTCTTAGATAAGCAGTATGTGTCCGCTGCCGTGATTCAGAGCCCGATCTTTGACAACGGGCAAATCACAGGACAGTTCACGCAAGATCAAACGATCACGCTGGCCAACGAACTCAATGCCGGCGCCCTGCCGGTCAGCGTGAAGATCGTCGAAAATGAAACCATCGGCCCGACGCTCGGGAAGATCGATCTGGTGATGTCGATGCGCGCGGCGGTGCTGGGCTTGGCGCTCGTGCTGCTGTTCATGATCTTCGTTTACCGGCTGCCCGGTTTTCTGGCGGACATTGCGCTCATCGTCTACGTCTGCATGATGTTTGGGCTGCTCGCTGCCGCACACGCAACCTTGACCTTGCCGGGCATCGCGGGATTCGTGCTGTCAATCGGGATGGCGGTCGACGCCAACGTGCTGATCTTCGAACGCATGAAAGAAGAGCTGTGGGCCGGCAAGTCGATGCGCGCTGCCGTGCGGACGGGCTTCACGCGTGCATTTACGGCCGTCTTCGACAGTCACTTTACGACGATCGTCGGAGCCGGCGTGCTGTTCTTGCTCGGCACCGGCACCGTGAAGGGTTTTGCGTACACGCTGTTCTGGGGAACGATCTTCTCCCTGGTGACGGCAGTGTTCATCACGCGGTTCTTCGTCGACGCGCTGGTCGACAACGATGTTGCGACGGAGCCGGCGCTCTACGGCGTGCGCCCACAGGACGTGGGCGTCTTCGCGCGGGCCGGAAGCTAGGCCGTGTTTTTCCGCCGGCTCAACTGGAATATTGTGGGATGGTTCCGCACCGTTTCGCTGATCTCGTATTTGATTATCGCGGCCGGTCTGGGCTCGATGTTCTACCATGCGTTCACCGCGCCGGGCGGCGGTTTTCAAGCGTCACACATGCTGCGTCTTGGGCTGTCGTTTACGGGCGGTACGGAAGTCGACGTCAGTTTCGCGCATCCGGTGACGCAAGATCGGGTGAAGTCGGCGCTTTCTTCGATCGGTGTGACGGACGAACGCGTGACGACGGTGGGCTCCCCAAGCCCAGGCGGCTGGACGCGATATAACGTTCAAACGCAGACCGCGCTCGGAAACGACACCGGCAAGCTCTGGAATGCGCTCGGCGGGGTCGGAGCCGTTGACCGCTCGCGTTCTTCGATCACGTCGGTGGGCCCGACGTTGGGCCGCGAGTATCTTACCAAAGCGATCGAAGCGCTCATTATTGCGCTCGGCATTCAGTTTCTCTACATCGCCTTCCGCTTCGGCTGGAACTACATTTTTGGATTAGTCACGGTCATCGCGCTCGTGCGCGACGCCGCGATGATGATCGGCATCTACGCGCTTGCGGATCGACGTGCCGACGACGCATTTTTGGCGGCCGTGCTAACCGTCATCGGCTACTCCGTGATGGACACGATCGTCATCCTGGATCGAATCCGCGAAAACACCAAGCTGATGGCGGGCGAGGCGTACGACAAGATCGTCAACACGTCGATCTTGCAGACGATGACGCGCTCCTTTAATACGCTGGCAACGGTCGTGATCACGCTCGTGGCGCTGCTCGCGCTGGGCGGCGGATCGCTGAAGAACTTCGCCTTTGCCTTGCTTGTCGGAATCTGTTCGGGCGGGTACCATTCGATCTTCTACTCGGCGCCGCTCGTGCTGGTCTTCCGGCGGCAGCAGTTGGCAGCGGCCGCTCGCAGACGTGCGGCGGGCTTGGCGGCCGACCGCACGCGCACGTCGCGCACGATCGCGGAGAGCAAGGCGTTGGGCTCGCATGGCGGCGTTGCTCGCGAAGATATCGTCGCCGCCCGCAAGGAGCGGCGAGCCAAAGCCAAAGCAGCCCGAACGACGGTCCCAGGTTCGCCACCGGCGCGGTATCGCCGCAAACGGACGGACGGCGCCGCAACGACCGCCGTGATGCCGCCTGCCCCCGAAAGTACCGCGGACGTCGACTCTGAGGCGGCGTATGACCAAGGTCCCGAAGAGATCCATCTTAACCTTGAAGGTTTCGAACCGGAGCAGCCGCTGCCCGGAAACCGTGAGCCCGCCGAGCCGGAGCAACCCTAAGCCCCTTCCGCCGCCCACGCCCTCAGAAGCAGCCTTTGAGCGGCTTCTGGCATCGTTTGACGATGCCGCATCGGCATCCGCACACGAACGCGATCGTCATCGCGATACGGGGCGCAATCGCGACACCGTCGTGGATCGCCTTTATGCGCAGAGCAAGACATTTCTTGAGCGCGATCCCTTTGCGGGAATCGGCGACCGAGAAGTTTTCCCGACGAAGGTCATGGGCGTCTCATTTGAGGGCCGCCAGGATCTCTTGGCGGGGTTGCGCCCAGGTTTGGAGTTGGATCTGCACCGCCAACCCGACAATCCGAAAGACTCACAGGCGATTGCCGTGTTTTACGGGGCGCTGCAACTCGGATTTCTTCGCAAGGAGATTGCAAAACATCTTGCCCCGCTGATCGACGGCGGCGTGCGGTATCGCGCCCGCATCGAACATTTGACGGGCGGTTCAGAGAAGTTGCGCGGGGTCAACATCCGCGTGGAACGAGAGCGATCGCCGCTGCCGCACGCGTTCACCGCGCCGGATCGAGCCGGGGATCGCGCAGCGATCGTGCGCGCGCTGATCGGCGACGCCCAGCCGCGGGATGAACAGCATGCGGTCCTCTCGCGACTCGATGCCGGAAAGAATACGCTTGCGGTATTTGGGACAGGGCGTGGAAAATCGTTCTGCTTTCAGTACCCGGCCGCATACCGGGCGCTCGAAAGCGGCCAAAAGACTCTGGTGCTCTATCCATTGCGCGCACTTGCCAACGACCAGCACGATGCGCTCGTGCGGCGCTTGGACGGCTTTGGGCTGCGGATCTTTCGCGCCAACGGCTCAATCGATGCCGACGAGCGCGCTCAACTGGTCGAGGCGCTGGAGTCCGGCAACTGGGATGTCATCTTAGCGACGCCGGAGTTTTTGGAGTACCATTGCGATGCGTTCGCGGCAAACAGTGCGCCGAGCTTTGTCGTCGTGGATGAAGCGCACCATACGCACGAATCGAAACATCGCTCGGCATACGGTCAGTTAGCCCGCACGCTTGCGCGGCTCGGGAAGCCGCAGCTGCTCGCGCTTACCGCGACGGCCGGCGACGATGCCTTCAGGCAAGTTTGCAAGAGCCTCTCCATCGACGCCTGGGTGATCGACCCCACGGTTCGCGATAATCTGCGCGTCGTCGATGCGCGCGGATCGAAAGATAAAATCGGCTACCTTCGCAGAGTGTTGGACGGCGCCGGCAAGAGCATCGTCTACTGCAACTCGCGTACGGAGGCGACGCGCGTGGCGCAGGGTCTGCGCAAAGCCTTCGGCAACGACGTCGCCTTCTATCATGCCGGCATGCCGTCGAGCGACAGGGGTGAGGTTGAAGCGCTATTTCGCGCGGGGGAACTGGCGATCGTCGTCGCGACGTCGGCGTTTGGTGAAGGAATCGATCTGCCCGACGTGCGCAACGTCGCGTTATATCACCTGAACTTCAACTTCACCGAATTCAATCAGCAGGCCGGAAGAGCCGGCCGTGACGGCAAGCCGGCGCACATCCATTTGCTTTTCGACGATAACGATCGTGCGTTGAACGAATTCCTGATCGAGTGCGAATCGCCCCAAGTCCCGGTGCTTCGCGAACTCTACAAAGGTTTGCGCGGGCTTGCTTCGAGCGGAGTCGTTCGCCTTTCCAATGCGGATATTGCTCGTACGCTGGACGTCGATCGCGTTAGGGACCGCACGATCGCCACGGCGGTCCGCATCTTTGCCGATGAAGGTCTGCTGGAAACGGGAATCGACGACGAGGGAAGGTTCCTGCGCTTTCGCGACGTGAACGGCAAGGTCGATCTGACGAAAAACGAGCGCTACGCAGAAGGTGAGGCCGAACGCGAAAGCTTCGCGCAGTTTTGCGAAATGGCATTGAAGACCGACGCCAAGACGCTGGAAAGGATCATCAACCGCCCGATCTATCCCGGCAATGTCGAGCTCCGCAAGTGAGGTTAGTAGATGAGCAGCGACTCGGCTAAGGCCGGGCCGTCACCGTAAAGTCCGTGCCCGGCCCGACCTTCACGTTGCCGCCGGGGTTGACGATTCCCCCGATGATGAACACGCCGGGAAGCGGCAAGGGGAACGGAAAGACGTGCCGAGGCGCGGGATAGGCTGGCGTCCTTGGGTGTGGCAGGCGCGACGGCGATGCGGCGGCCGTTCGAGAGTTCAAGGTATTGCGGGACGATCTCGAGCGAGCCGCGATGCGTTCCGGCCGCGGGCGAAACGGCGGTAACCGTCCCGTGGCCAAGCGTTCCGGAGGGAATTGTGATTCCGCCGTCTTGCACCGTTTGCGTCGTTCGGAATGTGAACGTATCGCCGACTTTTGCCGTCGCTGAGTCGACCGTCGATGCCATCGTAACGGGAATGCGCACCTGCGGTGCGGCCGATGCATTAGCGAGAAGCGCCGCCATGAAGATACCGGCATACGAAAGCATCATGGCTCCCTATGCCCGGCGACGTTCAAGGTCTCCCACGCGTCTCCAGAATTTGGCCGACGGTCGGCTCGCTGCTCACCAAAAAATACTCCAACGGCCCGAAGCCCAGCTCCTTCGATTCGAGCGCTACGAGAGAGCTGCTACGTAATGACGCGCTCCGCGGCGGCGGCATCCGTTTCTTTGAAGAAGCGGTTCTTCGTTTCGCTCACCTTTGGCGCCCAGGGATCAACTTGCGCAGCGTCCGTTGGGAAGTGCACCGTCGGGCCCTCCGCGTCGACGTAGTCTGAGCCGCCGAACGGCTCGAAAAACGAGCTCTCTTTATGGGCCACCACGATCTGCTCGACCGCGTTGGCCGCTTGGCCTGCATCGCTGCGAAGCTGCGGATCGAGGCGTGCGTCCTCGGCAAAAGTGTCATACAACGCGACAGCCGGACGGTCTGCGTGCCACGGCATATCGGGCGTGGCGTCGGGGAAGCGCACCATGCCGGGATTTGCTTTTGCGTCGTCGCGCAGCGCAGCGATTTCTGATGCATCGTTTGCGCGGGCGGCGATCGCGTCGTTCACCTCTTTCACCGCCTCTTCAACGTGCGACATCTTCGCCCGATCGAGATCGAGGACGTCGAATGCTGCGGCAGGATGCCACGTTTGGCCCTCGGCGCCGTACCGTTCTTGCATGACGTCGCGCACTAAGGATTGCGCCATCGCCTGCGTGTTGCCGGGATGCTGCGCGATTGCATCAGCAACGTCGCTCGGCACGCCGGGCGAAACCATGGTTTCCGGGCTTGCCGCCAAGTACTTGACGCCGGCGTGCGAAAGCGCGTCGACAAAGCCGAGGCTTGCCATCAAACACTGATTGGCGACGACGCCATCCACGGTTCTGGCTGCGTCTTCCGGATGTGTCTGCGCGTGGAGTTTGACGCCGTCGGCGATGGCTTGGGCGATCTGCGGCATCGGCATGATTTGCCTGTGCGAGTCGGCCTCGAGTCCGCCGCCGTCGCCCGCGCCATGGTCGGTCAATTCGATCCACGTTTGCTTCGCGCCGGACGCCTGGGCGTTATCCAGCACGTCGGCGACAAATCGCGAGAGGTTCTTCGGTGAGGCCATATCGCGCGGCGCATCGATCTCTGCTTCTCCCACGCCGCCGTCCGCAATCGTAAAGCGGTCCGTACGGAGGCGGCCCGTCCCAAGCGAGGTTGCATCCTCAACGGTGTACTCGACTCGGGTATCGCTTGCGCTCACTTGGAGCGCTTGACGAAGCGTGACGCTTTGCGAAGCGTCGAGGTTGTTGTCGCCGTCACGATAGATGCCGAACTCGACCGTCCGGCGCTGAAATGGGCGTACCGGTTCCATGAAAGCAGCCTCCACACAGGTATTGTGAAGGCCTCATCACGACGATACGGAGTTACGGCAATCAGCCCGCTACGGCCACGTCGCTCAATGCTCAGCAGTCGCGCAGACGCGTGTAGCCGTCGGGCCGGGTGTGACGCATCACGTACTGCACGATTGCCGGCTCAGACCCGCGCTGCGCCGAAGGCGGAAATTGGAATGTCGCCGGCGCGTTGCTTCCGACGTTAAACGGGTCTTGCGACTGGCTCGGATAGTAAAAGGGATAATCCAGATCCACGTTCTCTTGCGAGCCGTCGGGGAAGTGCACGATCATCGTCAGGTATTCCCACACGCGGCCCGTCGCCGGATCGATGGTCTGATTGGTGCGGGGTTCAAAATACACGGCGCCGCATGGTTCTTGCCCGGCTGGAGCGCCGCCGGATCCGTTCCCCGAGCCGTTTTGGCCGCTCCCATTGCCGCCCGCTCCGATGGAACCGCTGGCCGCATTGCCGGATCCCGTTCCGGCTGCCTGCGCGGCCATGCGCACATGCACCTGCGCCGGCGCTCGGTGATACTGCGTGCGCGCAATAGGACGCGCCGCCGATCGGCGTACGATCTGTTCGCGCGGCGCCGGATTGCCCGGATTGACGATCACCGGCCGGACTCTGGACTGCGAGATCACGTGCTTGCGGATGATCGGAGTCGGCGTGGGCTTGGGGGTCGGTTTGGGCCGATGCGCAATGCGCGTGATCCGCGCGATAGTGACGATCTCGCGCGTTGTCGCGGACGGCCGATGTTGCCAGGGAAACACGCCGGCCACAATCTCATGCACGGCGATCGCGATGGCCAGCGCAATGATGAAACGCTGGCGGTCGTCCCAATCTGCCGGCTGGGGCGAGTGTTTGCCGGGGTACGGCGTACCCGTTTTCCTTCGCGTGCCCAAGAGCTTTACGAGCGCAAAACGAAAAGGCCGCGCGGCGCGTTCCACGGAACCTGATGCGCGTGGAAGTTCAAAGTTACATCCGTGCGATTCCTGATTTTCCCGTCCCGGGGATTCTCTTTCGCGACATCACGCCGCTGCTCAAGGATCCAAAAGGCTTTCGCGCCGCAATTGATCTGTTCGTCGAAGCTTTTAAGGACCGCCGCATCGATTACGTCGTGGGCATCGAGGCGCGCGGATACATGCTGGGCGCACCCCTCGCGTACGCCATCGGCGCAGGGTTCATTCCGGTGCGCAAGCCCGGCAAGCTGCCGTTTGAAAAACTCAGTGAATCGTACGCGCTCGAGTACGGCACGAATTCGCTCGAGATTCATTCGGATGCATTGGGAAACGGCGACCGCGTCGTGGTCGTGGACGACTTGCTTGCAACGGGCGGAACGGCTGCGGCGACCCGGCGCCTTCTGGAGCGTCTCGGCGCGAAAATTGAAGGGTTCGGCTTTCTGGTCGAACTCTCGGCGCTGAAGGGGCGCGACGCTTTGGCAGGCGCGGACGTTACAACGTTTGTCACGTACTAATAGCCCTGAGGTTCGCATGCGTTTGAGCCGCTTCGCCGTCCTTCTCGCTATGGCCGCGCTCCTCGGCGCCGCGCTCTCGTCCCGCGCCCCGGCGCAGCAGGCGACGCCTGCGCCCGCCCCAACGGCGCCGCAGGAGGTCGCGCCGCAAGGCTCACCGCCGGTCATCCCATCGCCGCAGCCGGCTGCAGACGATCCGAAAATCCACAAGCTGGCCGTCGCACAGTTCTTAGATTGGCAGGCCGGGACGGTCAATCGAGCGATGTATTCCGACAACATCAATGCGGAGCTGACCGATGAAGCGCTCGACCATGGAAGTCAAGGGCTTGCGCGCCTTGGGGGGCTGCAACAGGTCCTATTTCGCGGGATCAGCAAGACCGTGGGCGCTAACATCTACGTCTATCGCATGACGTGCGAACACGGCGTGGTGGACATGGCCTTCGCACTTGGACCGGACGGCAAGATTCAGCTGATCTTTTTCGAGTAGACGCCCGCGCGCCGCGTATGGCAGTATAGCGGTAAGGCATGACCATCGCCCAACTCGTTGAGAAAGTCCGGCAATACGATCCGTCGTTGGACGGCTCGTGGTTGACGCGCGTCTACGAATCCGCCAATCGCGCGCACGAAGGGCAACGGCGCGCTTCCGGCGAGTCATATATCGAGCATCCGCTGGCGGTCGCGGGAGTGCTTGCCGATCTCGAAATGGACCGCGAAACGATCGCCGCCGCGCTGTTGCACGACGTCGTCGAAGACACCAGCATCACGACCGATGAGGTAACGGCGTTATTTGGTGAAGAGATTTCGAATCTCGTCGACGGCGTTACCAAACTGACGCGCATTCCGTACCAGTCCAAAGAAGAAGCGCAAGTTGAAAATCTGCGCAAAATGTTCATGGCGATGGCGCGCGATATCCGTGTCATCATCATCAAACTGGCCGACCGCCTGCACAATATGCGCACGCTTGCAAGTCTTCCACCCTCCAAGCAACAGTCCATCGCCCGCGAAACGCTGGACATCTACACGCCGATCGCGCACCGCCTGGGCATTTGGAAGATCAAGTGGGAGATGGAGGACCTCTGCCTGCGCTACATCGATCCCGAAGCGTATCGGGAGATCGTCGAACGCGTCGCCAAGACGCGCAACGAGCGTGAGAGCGCGGTGGCTACCGCCATCGAACGGCTGACGGCCGAGTTCGGACGCTTAAGCATCAATGCAGAAATCCAGGGGCGCCCAAAACACTTCTATTCGATCTACACCAAGATGAAGAGCGGACGCGATTTTTCCACGATCTACGATTTGACGGCGATCCGCATCATCGTCGACTCCGTCAAGGACTGTTACGCCGCGTTAGGTACGGTTCATGCGTTCTGGACGCCGCTTCCGGGGCGCTTCAAAGACTACATCGCGATGCCCAAACCCAACATGTACCAGTCCCTGCACACGACGGTGGTGGGGCCGGAAGGCGAGCCGCTCGAGATTCAGATCCGCACGTGGGAGATGCACCACACCAGCGAGTACGGCATCGCCGCACACTGGCGGTACAAGGAGGGCGGCAAGCCGGATCAGTTCGAGAACAAGCTCTCCTGGCTGCGCGCGCTGCTGGAATGGCAAAAGGATATGCGCGATTCGCGCGTGTTTATGGAAAACCTCAAACTCGATCTCTTCGATTCCCAGGTCTTCGTGTTCTCGCCGCGCGGCGACGTCTTCAGCGTTCCGAGCGGCGGCACGCCGCTGGACTTCGCGTACTACGTGCATACCGACGTCGGAAATCACTGCGTCGGCGCCCGCGTGAACGGCCGCATCGTTCCGTTCGACTACTCGTTACAGAACGGCGACATCTGCGAGATTTTGGTCAACAAGTCGAGCGGCCGGCCCTCGCTGGACTGGCTTTCGATCGTGAAGACGAGCGGCGCGAAACACAAGATCAAGCAGTGGTTCCGCAAAGAACGCCGCGAGGAAAACGTGATCGCCGGACAAGAGGCGATCGAAAAGGAATTGGCGCGGCAACACATCGGCTTTGAAACGCTGCGCGGCGAGCCGATCGAGCGCATTGCGCACCGCATGAATTACGGCACGCCGACCGATCTTTTTGCCGCCGTCGGATTCGGCGACGCGTCGGCGTCCTCGGTTGCGCACCGCCTCAAAGAAGAGCTGAAGTCTTCCAAAGTCGTCGCATTCGAAACGATCACGCGGCCGCCGTCGGTGTCTCGGCGAGTCGCTCGCAAAACCTCGGGCATTCGCGTGGCCGGCGTGGACGACGTGCTCGTCCGCCTCTCGAAGTGCTGCAGTCCGGTGCCGGGCGATCCGATCATCGGCTACGTCACGATCGGCAAAGGCGTCTCCGTGCATCGGGCCGACTGTCCGAACGTTGCGTACATGACGGCGACGCCCGAACGGATGCTGGAGGCAACCTGGGCGGGCAAACCCGCGATCACCCACGCCGTGGACATCGAGATCGAGGCGATCGATCGTACGCAGTTGCTCCAAGACGTCATGGCGGTCTTTGCAGAGCTCAAGACGCAAGTCAGTTCGGTCACGGCGCGGGTCAAACGCGATCGCCACGCCGTCGTCAGCCTTACCGTGCAGATTCGCGATCTCGAGCACCTGCACCATATTCTGCGCAAGCTGGAAGCGCTCAAGGAAGTTCGCCGCGTCTACCGCGTAACGAAACGGGAAGCAAAGACGAGCTAAGACGGCGGTTAGTGCGTCGGCGAAGGTGCCGGCGCTGAAGGTTCCGGAGCGATGCGCGCTCTTCCGTCGCGTGCGCGCCGGCCCCGCTCAAGGCGCGGTTCGATTGTGTTTGCCACCCACAAATAGAGCGTGGGCACAACGATGAGGGACAGCAACGTCGAGCACAGCAACCCGCCGATCACCACGGTCCCCAGCGGTGCCTGCGTCGAACTGCCGGCTTCAATGCCCGCGGCGATAGGGAACATGCCGCCAACGGTCGCCAACGTCGTCATGAGAATTGGACGCAAGCGTAGCGGGGCGGCGTGAAGCACCGCTTCGCGCGCCGACAGGCCGCGGCGCCGGAGCTGATTCGTAAATTCGACGACGAGGATCGCGTTCTTGACGACGATGCCGACCAACATCAGCAAGCCGATAAAGGCGGTCAACCCGAATGCCCGCTGCGTGACGACCAAGGCGACGACGACGCCGGCAATGGAAAGCGGAACCGCCATCATGATGACCAGTGGGTGCAGCAGACTTTCAAACTGCGATGCCAGCAGCATGTAGATCAGCAGGATCGCCAATATCACGATCAATCCTAAGCTGGAGAACGTCTGTCCCTGCTGCGTAATTGATTGGCCGAACTGCCAGTAGTATCCGGCCGGCAGGGCAATCGAATTCATGATTTTCGTCGAGGCCTGCACGGCGGCGCCGAGCGGGATGCCCACGAGCGATGCCGTGACGTCGATCTCCCGCTGTTTGTCCTGGCGTGTGATCTGTGATGGGCCCGCGCCGACGCTGATCGCCGCAACTTCGGAGAGCGGAATGGTCTGCAGCGAATAACTCTGACCGGCGACGGGGGCGCTCGACGACGTGAGCGAGGCCGGATTTGCGCTTGTCGTAGGGACTTGCAGCGCGAGATCGGCAATCGTTTGGAACGAGCGGCGCTGATTCGCGGGCAGCTGGACGATGATTGGATACTGCGTTCCATTGATTTGCAGGTACGAGGCGATTGTACCGCTCGTCCCTGTGTCGATCGTTTGCGCGATCGTCTGCGTCGAAAGGCCAAGCTGAGCTGCACGGGTTCGGTCGACGGTCACATTGAGTAGCGGCTGCGACGGTGTAATGCTCGTGTCGGGGAGCGTAACACCTTGGACAGCCGCCAGCTTGGGTATCACTTGGCGCTGCGCAATATTGTAGAGCGTCGTCATGTCGGGGCCGTAGATTTGAATGTCCAGCGCATCCTGGCCACGCGCTATGATGCTCTGCATAATGTCGATAGTGCGCCCAAACGCTTGCAGGCCGGGGATGGGCTGGCCGAAGATCTTTCGGTATTTCGCGAATTGCGCGCTATTGGTGCGCGAGGGCGGAGGTGCGCCCCGCCCACCGCGAGATCTGCTGCCGTTGAGCGCGTTCTGCCAGCCGCTTACGAACCGCCCTGCTTCGGCGCTGCTCGTGCCGGGCTTTAGCGTCGCCGAGATGTTTGCCACATTGCTGACCGAGGTGCCGTTAAAGCCGCCGCTCGACCCGATCTGTGCGCCGACGTCCACGACGCGTGGGTCTCGCCGGAACCGCTGTTCGACTTCGTGTGCCACGCGGTTCATGACGTTGAGCGCAGTGCCATTGGGCATGCGCAAATTGAAGCGCACGTATCGCGAGTTGGTGGCCGGGAAGAGCTCCGTTTTTACGGCACCCATTTTCATGACGAGCAGCGTGGCGATCAAGATGACGCCGGCGGTCGCAAGCACGCGGCCTGCGTGATCGACCGCCCATCCCAGAAAACTGCGGTAGCGTGAGGAAAAGCGGTCATATACGGCGTCGAATCTGGCAGTAAAACGTGCGTAGCGCCCTTTAGGATGACCGTTGGTGTGGGCGCCCTCGTTGCGTAGCAGCATGGTGGCGAGCATCGGCACCGTGGTGAGAGCCACTAAGAGCGATAACGCCACCGCCGTCATCACCATCAGTGCGAACGGCATGAAGAGCAGGCCCTGCAGGCCCGGAATCAGCATGAGCGGGACGAAAACGGTGATGACGGTCACCGACGACGCGAGCACGGCCGAAAAGATTTCCGAAACGGCGTTTTCGGCCGCCTGCTTGACCGGCTTACCGCGCGCCATATGCCGATAAATGTTTTCAATGACGACGATCGCATCATCCACAATCAAGCCGACCGCCAGCGCTAGGCCGCCGAGCGTCATCGTGTTGAGCGAAAAACCGAACATATACGCTGCAAACAACGTGCCCAGCACCGAAATGGGCAAAGAAAGCGCGACGATCAGCGTCGAACGCCATGCGTGCAGGAACAGAAGAATAATCAGGATGGCTAGAATCGCGCCGTAGAGTGCCGTGTGCTCCAACGCCGTGACCGCTTCGGTAATGAACCCCTTTTGATCGAAGACGACGCCGATGTTCATGCCGGGATAGCGCTTTTTGATCTGAGCGATCTTGTTGTAGACGCCGGTCGCGGTTTGGACAACGTTGGCGTTGGGCTGAGCCGTAATGGTCACGCCGAGCGCCGGAACGCCATTAAGCCGTTGGAACGTTCGCTGTTCCTCGATCGAATCGCTGACGTTTGCTACGTCCCGCAGGTAGACCGGCGATCCATTCTTCATCGTTACGATAATGTTGCCGATCTGCTGCGCGTTCGTGAAAAGCGCGTTTGCCTGGACTTGGTACTCGCTGTTGGCTATCTGCACGATGCCGGCCGGCAAATTGAGATTCTCGCCTTGCACGCGGCTTACAATCTGGCTCATCGTCAGCCCATAGCCCGCCAGCAGATTGATGTTGGGCTGAATCATGATCGCGCGCTGCTCGTCGTTGCTCACCGATACCGACGCCACGCCGCTGACCGCCGAGAATTCGTCGGAAAGCGTATTCGTCCACAGGTCGCCAAGATCTCGCATCGACATGCCCCTGTCCGTAACGTACATGCGTACGACAGGAAGGGAATTTGGATCGAACTTATTGATTGTCGGCTGCGAAAGGTTCGGATCGTTCGGCAACGAGCTCCAAATGCGCGAAACCTGCTCTTGAACGTCTACCGCTGCGGTATCGATGTTGGTTCCGTAATAGAAGGTTGCCGTCACCGTGCTGACGCCTTCGGAGGATGTCGAATTGATCTGCTGGATTCCGGCAACGCGGCTCACCGCGTTCTCGATCGGCCGCGTGATGAGCGTTTCCATCTGTGCGGGCGCTACGTTCGTGTAGTCGACCGTCACGTTGACGACCGGCGGGGTGAAGCTGGGCAAAAGGTCGACGGGGAGACGCGGAAACGCAAAGATGCCCAGCACCACGATCGCGGTTGCGATCATCGCGACGGTGACTCGACGGTTGACGGCGAAGCGGGCTATCGACATCGAGCTACGCTACTCTTCCCACGCGTATGCTCAACCATCCCATGGCGGCCATAAAGCCGCCTGAGAGGCCCTTTTGGGCAAGCGCCGGGTATGCTATGCTTACGCCGTTTTGAGCCCGCTGCCCGCCCGCTGACGGCGGGCCGCTCCGCTGCCCGGAGTGTCCGTGGAGGGAAAGAGATGACCACCGATTACGAAGTGACCTATATTCTGCGGCCCAGCCTCGAGGAAGCCGAGGCCGACGAGCGCAGCGCAGCCATCGCGGAATCCCTCAAAGCGCAGGGCGGCGAGGTCTTGCGCGTGGACAAGCTCGGCAAAAAGCGGCTGGCCTACGAGCTGCGCGACGTGCGCGAAGGCATCTACGTCGTCTTGCGCTTTCGCAGCGAGCCGGCCGCGGCACGTGAGCTCGAACGGCAGCTCCGTCTCAACGAAGACGTGTTGCGGGCGCTGGTCATTAGTGTGGACAAGCACGCCTTGGAAGCCGAACGGGCTGCTCCCGCGGTTCCTCCGCCGGCGGCTCCAGCCGTTCCGTAGAGTGCCAGGCAGCTGTCACACCGCGAGAGTATCCTGGAAGCTGACGTAGCACAGCAGCTTCGCAGAAAGAGTGGCAAAAACGTATGGCGGCATCGTACAACAAGGTCATCATGGTCGGCACCCTCGTACGGGATCCCGAGATCCGGTACGTCAACTCCGGCGCCGGAGTCACCAAGTTTCGCATCGCGGTTAATCCGAACAAACGCGACGCCAAGCCCGAAGAGACGCTTTTCATCGACATTGTGGCCTGGGACAAGCTCGCGGAAACGTGCAACACGTATCTGAAGAAGGGCATGTCGTGCCTGGTCGACGGCCGGCTGTCGATTCGCCAGTACGATGATAAGGACGGCAACAAACGCCAGGCAACGGAAGTCGTCATCAACACGATGCAGATGCTCGGCTCGCCTCGCGATCGTCAAGATAGCGGCGAGCCGTTGGGGAACGGTGCTCCCGTTACCTCAGGGGGCGCCCGGCTCGACGATAATCTCGAGGACGAGATTCCGTTCTAGCCGTTTTAGCGCTTCTCCAAGCGGCGCTGTTAATAACAGTGCCGCTTCGCGTTGTGCCGGGGCCGGCCGGCGACCCGCGCCTAGGCATCAATGTAACCGTCGGTCAGGATGCGGTCCAACTTCTGCTCGACACCGGTTCGGCTGGATTGCGTTTGCTTGCGAGCGCCTTGCATCCACAATCGGCGAACCGCGTGGGCAAGAGCGCCGCCGGCATCTATGGCAGCGGACTGCATTTGCAAGGGGAAGAAGCTCGCGCGTCGCTCACCATTGGACAAGCGCACGGTGATGGGATACCGATCGAGCTGGTCGACAGCTATTCGTGGGGAGATGCAAACTCGTCACGGATCCCGGAGATGTTCGGGCGTTTGTTTCCGGGTATTCTGGGCGTCAATCTGATGGTGCCGCCGTCACGGTGCTGCGCAAGCCCGCTGCCGGCTCTTGCCGGCGGCGTCGGAAAACGTTACATCGTGCATGCTGCCTTCGATGCGCCGCAGCTGGTGCTGAATCCGGATAACGCCACCGTACAATCTTTCAGTATGGCGGATATCGGAAGCGCCGGATGGCCACAGGGTTGCATCACCATCGAAAAATTGTTGCCCTACGATTTTTGCGGCGAAGTCCTCTTTGATACCGGCACGCCGCAGATCGTCGTCAGCGGTGTGGGCATCGACTCGCGTGGCGCTGCGCCGGCAGGCTCGGCGGCCCATCTTCGCCTCGCCGGATGGTCGCACGACTTTGTCGCGGGCCGTGACGGGCGCATATTCGTGCGTCCCGCGAGATCAAATCGCATCGTTATCGGGCTGTCGGCTCTGCAGAAGATCGACGTGCTCTTCGATGCCGACCGGCACCAGATTGGATTACGTTCACTGTAACGGCGATGTCTAACAATGCGGCGATGCCCGCGCTGTTCTTCGGGCACGGCAACCCGATGAATGCGATCTCGGCCAATCCGTACGCTAAGAAGTGGAACGCGATCGGACGGAGCTTGCCGGCGCCCAAAGGCGTGTTGGCGATTTCCGCACATTGGTATGTGGAAGGAACCGCGATCACGGCTTCCCCTAAGCCGCGGACGATTCACGATTTCGGCGGGTTTCCTCGTCAACTCTATGAGGTTCAATACCCGGCGCCGGGCGATCCGCAACTAGCGGAGCGAGTGCGCCGATTGCTCGCGCCGGAGATTTTAGTGACGCTCGATGAGGGCTGGGGGCTCGATCACGGAACCTGGTCGGTGCTCATGCACGTCTTCCCGAACGCGGATGTTCCGGTGGTGCAACTCAGCATCGACGAAACTCAGCCGCCGCAGTTCCATTACGAAATCGGAAAGCGCCTTGCGACGCTGCGCGATGAAGGCGTGCTGATCGTTGGGAGCGGCAACGTCGTGCACAATCTGCATACGTTCGCGTGGGGCGGTCACCCGGCCGAACCGTTCGATTGGGCCCAGCGCTTTGAGACGCGCGTTCGCGAGCTGCTACTTGCGCGGGATGATGCACCGCTGGTCGACTATGAATCGCTCGGACGCGATGCGTTGCTTTCGGTTCCCACGCCGGACCACTATCTGCCCTTGCTCTACGTTCTCGGGGCGCGCAGCGAGAGCGACACGCTGACGTTTCCGGTTGAAGGCATAGACGGCGGCTCAGTCTCCATGCTGGCCCTCGACCTGCGCTAGCGAAAGCGCCTCAATGGACGCCGCTGAACCGATCGTACTGGCGCCGTACGATAAAGCATGGCCGCATTGGTTTGCCGCTGAATCGAAACGAATACTCGCCGCTCTGACGCCGTATGGATTGCACGCTGTTGAACACGTAGGCAGCACAGCGATCGCCGGAATGATTGCAAAGCCCGTCATCGACATCATGGCGGGTGTTGACGATTTTAAGCGGCTACCCGCGCGGTCAGACGTTTTCTGGAAAAAACTCGGATACGAGTGGGGTCACGGCGACGATGATGAGCCGGACTGGTTGTTTTTTATAAAGCGCGATGGGCAAAGGCGTCGGCGAATTCACCTGCATATCGTTCCGCTCGGTGGTGCATTCTGGGTTCGCACGCTTGCGTTTCGCGACGCGCTTCGCCGCGATCCGTCACTCTCGGGAGAGTACCGCAACCTCAAAATCCGTTTAGCGGAACAGTTCCGTTTCGATCGCAAAGCCTACTTGGCGGGCAAGACGCGCTTTGTCCGGGATGCTGAGGTAAAATACGGGGGAATGCGACTCCGGACGAGATGATGCGAAAACGCCTTGTGCTTACAGCGCCTTGCTTGCACTTTACGACGGCTACAATACCGAATTAAACGGGGCAAAGCGGGCCGGCGCTGCTCGAGCGCAAGGCCACTGGACTATCGCGTACGTCTCACGCACGAACGCTAAGAGCTCAGATACGTCCGAAACCACGTAAGCGTACGCTGCCATGCGTTTGCGGCTGCGCTTGCAACGTACGATTCCCGCGTATCATCGAAAAAGGCATGACCGGCTTCTTGGTAGATTTTTAAATCGTGCGGGGCGCCCACATCGGAGAAGAACGCCGTGACGTCGTTTGCCGAAATGGACGTGTCCCGTGCGCCGTAGCTTCCTAAAAGCGGGGTCTTGATCGCGCCGGCTCGATCGAAGACCGGCTTGACCGCGCCATAAAACACCGCTGCGGCCGAAAACGCGTTTGTCGCGACGATCTCTTTGAGAAGGATGCCGCCGCCCATGCAGAACCCGGTAATGCCGATTTTTGCTCCAGACGACTCGCCGCCGATCCAGTCGCGGGCAGCCTCAACATCGGTCGCCACGAATCCCTGCTCGTTCATTTTTTGCGCGAGCGGGCGAAACGTCGAGAAGTCCGTTGCGCCGTCGCCGCTGGGTGCGGCGAGCCGGCTGTAGAGCGCCGGCGCGATGGCGACGTAACCTTCCTTCGCGAGCCGGCGAACCACGTCGCGCAGTTGCGAGTCGACGCCCCAGATCGCCTGAATCACCACTACACCCGGATTTCCAGGGCGCTTGCTGCGCGGCCGCGCGGCATAGGCGTCAATCGCGCCGCCTGCCGACGGATGCAACCGCGGGCGCGACGCGATGATCTCGGCATCATCTTCAGCAACGATCGGCGCATGCGGCTTGCCGAAGTGTTCCGACTGGGCAAGCGCAGGACCGGCAAGTCCGGCGGCAACGGCCGATGCGGCGACCGCAAAGCCCCGGCGCGAGATCGCAGCTGCGGTGGAATGCTGCGGGTCGACGTCTTCACTCATTCGTCGTGTCGGATCTCCTCGGCCGGTAGGTCGCAATCTGCCACTGGTTGCCGCACGTGTCGATAACCATTGCGCGTCGGTCTCCATACGGCGTTTCTAACGGCTCTTCCACGCATTCCGCTCCGAGTTCCAAGGCGCGACGGTACGTCGCATCGACGTCTTCTACATAGAGATAAAGAAACGCCGGCATGGGCTTCCGGGCGCCTGCGCCGCTCACCATCACGATGGAATCGCCGATGCGCATCTGGCTCGGTCGCGTTGTTTCGTACTCGCCGGTCGCGCCAAATGCTCGCGAGATGAAGTCCACGAGCTTCGCCGGGTCCGCCACAACCAGCCGCGGCGTGATGCTGTGCCAGCCGTCAGGAATGTACTTCGCCATGGTGCCAAGCTTAAGGGCTTAGAACGGCGCGCTCCTGCACTGCACGATAGCATGATTGATTTTGTCGCGTCACGTGATCTTGGCGTTCCTGCGCCGCTTGCGCCTGCGATCAAGCCTTGAGTGCGCACGCGAGGCTGCGCTTCTGGCCGAAAAGCTCGATCATCCAGTCCACGATTGTCTCTATGCGATTCTGGCGCGCCGAGAAGGAGCGAAGCTCCTGACGGCCGACGCTCGCTTCGCCCGAAAGCTGCGAAGCGCTCGACTCGGAGCCTTGCTGGCCTAATCAATCTTCGACGTAGGTGTCGCGCACGGACTCAAGACGCGTCTGACCTGGAACCGGATCGCCGTCGGCATCCAATACCTCGACGTTGAAACCGGGATACGTGGCAGCAAAGCGTTCGCGTTTCCAATCGGCGACGGTCCACGAATCTTTGGCGGCCCGCTCGTAAGGCCAGGTGGGCAAACCGGCGCGATCGGAGCGCACGTTGGCGCCGTGCAGATGCTGAACCGCTACTCGGAAACCCTCGATCTGCGATATCCGCAGCTCTACGCGGCCAACTTTTGGCACGGCCTTTAGCCTCCGGCGATTGCTCCAACCACTAAGAACGGCTCGCTTCCCGAAATGACGGCTTCGGGCAACGTATGCTCCGGCGTTTCATGCGAGAGGTCTTGCTGACAAGCAAAAAATCGGACGAATGGACGCCGCCGCTGCGTGACGGGATCGCGAATCGTTCCGCGCAGCATCGGATAGCGTTCCTCCAGCGCATCGAGCACGGCGCTTTGCGTGACTTCGCCGCAAAGGTCGAGCTCCGCCTCGCCATCGACGCGCGCCAACGCGCGAAGATGCGCAGGCAGGACGACGCGGATCACGCGAGCGTCTGCGCTTCGACGGAAAGCACAGCAGGAAGATCGCGCACAACGGCTTGCCACGAGTCGCCGGCGTCGGCAGAGGCGTACACTTGTCCGCCCGTCGTGCCGAAGTAAATGCCGCACGAGTCGAGCGAATCGATCGACGTGGCGTCGCGCAGCACGTTGACGTAGCAATCGCGTTCCGGCAAGCCATTCGCCAGCTCTTCCCATTCATTGCCGCCCGTGCGGCTGCGATACACGCGCAGCTTTCCGTCGAGCGGGTAATGCTCCGAGTCGCTCTTGATTGGAACGACGTAGATCGTTTCAGGCTCGTGCGCGTGCACTTCAATCGGAAAGCCGAAGTCCGTCGGCAGATTTCCGCTGACTTCACGCCACGAACCGCCCGCATCATCGCTGCGCATCACGTCCCAGTGCTTTTGCATGAAGAGAACGTCCGGACGCGACGGATGCATCGCGATGCGGTGCACGCAGTGTCCGACTTCGGCCGTCGGATCGGGCATGAATTCAGATTTGAGTCCACGATTGATGGGGCGCCAAGTCTGGCCGTCGTCGTCGCTGCGGAATGCGCCCGCGGCAGAGATCGCGGCGAACATACGTCCGGCATTTTCCGGATCGAGCAAGATCGTATGCAAACACATGCCGCCCGCGCCGGGCTGCCAAGACGGCGCGCTTTTGTGGTCGCGCAGCCCCGCCAACTCTTGCCACGTTCGACCGCCGTCCGTTGTGCGGAACAGCGCGGCGTCTTCAACCCCTGCGTAGACGGTGTCCGGATCGTTGAGCGACGGTTCCAGGTGCCAAACGCGCGTGAACTTCCAAGGCCGCTGCGTTCCGTCGTACCACTGATGAGTGCCCGGATCGCCTTCGTAGGCGAATTCGTTGCCGACAGGTTCCCATGTCTTGCCGCCGTCGTTGGAGCGCTGAAGCACTTGACCAAACCAGCCGCTCGTCTGCGAGGCGTAAATGCGGTTCGGATCGGCCGGCGAGCCTTTGACGTGGTAGATCTCCCAGCCGCCGAAATGCGGGCCTGAAATTTCCCATTGCCGTCGCTTGCCGTCCGAATTGAGCACGAACGCGCCTTTGCGCGTGCCGACGAGCACACGAACGCGGCTCATGCCGATCCGTTTCCGGCGGCGAGGCGACGGACCGTGAAAATCGTCGCATCGTCGCGCATCTGATCGACGGAGAATGCTTTGACGGCCTCAAACAGCCTGTCCGCGATCCCCTGGGCCGACAGGTTGCGGTTCGCCGAAGCGATCTCTCTTAGGCGTTCGACGGTGTAGAGCTCCCCGCGCTCATTTGTCGCCTCCGTGAGACCGTCGGTATAGAAAATCGCGACGTCGCCGGGACCTAGCCGCGCCGTTTCCTCGACATAGTGCGTTTCCGTGTGAACGCCCAGAACGATATCGTGCATCGTCATCGTTTCAACCGCCGTGCTGCCCGCGCGCAAGAGAATCGGCGGTTCGTGGCCGGCGTTGACCACCCGCAGACTGCCCGTCGAAGTATCGATCGCGCCCAACAAGAACGTAATGAACGAGCCGTCGTCGCCCAAATCTTCCGCGACGATCGCGTTGGTGTGCGAAACGATCCGCGCGAGGTCGTTACATCCGAGGGCACGCACGAGCCCGCGCACCAAATAGCGCAACATGAGCGCGTTCAGCGCCGCAGCCAGCGATTTCCCGGAGGCATCCCCAAGCCCGAAAACCAGCAGATGGTCTTCGGACGAGTGAATGTCGATGTAGTCGCCGCCCACAAGTCGCGCGGGCTCCGCATGGACGCCTAATTCCAATCCCGGCATGGAGGGAACGGAAAGATCGAGCAGCGAGCGTTGGATGCGGTGCGCTGCGAGGTCAAAGTGACGTTGCGAGTCGTCGCCGCTGGTAAAAGTGCTGATCGCGCCGCGAATGGATTGCTGCATGCCGTCCGCCTTGCATTTGCTCCAAAAGAGCCGCCTCCTGGACGCAGACTAGCGAATAACGGCCTACTGCAGCGACAGGATGTACAGCGTCGTCGACTGACGACTCCCGCCGTTAAGCGGCCCCCCTGCCGGAACGTAGAGCCGGTCCCCCACGACGGCCGCCCCCGTGCCGTGCCGGCCTTCAGGCAATGGGGCAAACGTTGCCCAGGCGTTGGTTTGGGGATCGTAGGCTTCGTCGTTGGTAAAGGTGCCGCCGCCGCGTTCTCCGCCAATCGCGAAGATCCGATCGTGGAAGAGCGCCACCGCCATGCCGCTGCGCCGCGATGGCATCGGCGTGCCTGCGCCCCAGCGATCCAAGGCCGGATCGTAGATGTCGACGTCTGATCTATTGTGGTTGAAATCGTTGATGCGCCCGCCGATGGCGTACATCTTGCCGCCGTAGGCCACCAAGCCCATGTGATCGCGGCCGACCGGTAAAGGTGCTGCCAAGGCGTAGGTATTCGTGCGGGGATCGTAGACTTCGTGAAGGCCGACGCTGTGCACGTCGCGGCCGCCGACAAGGTGAATTTTATCGCCCAGCACCGCAACGGAGATCGATCCGAGCGCTCGAGGCAGCGGAGCGATGGCGCTCCACGTGTTGCTTTGCGGATCGTAAACGTATGCGTTTGAAACCGGCGCCCGATTCTGACGCTCGAATCCTCCGAAGGCATAAATGCGCCCGGCATAGCTCGTCACGCCCACGTGATTGAGTCCTCTGGGCAACGGCGCACGTTGCGACCACTGCTGCGTGGCAACATCGAACGCCTGAACCAGCGGTTCGTCGACGTCGACGCGTCCGCTGACGTCCAACGCCGCCGGATGCGGGCCGGCCGGCGCATACCCTCCGATGACGTAGATTCGGTTGCCTAAGGCCACCACGGAAACTTCACTGCGCGGCGTGGGAAGAGGTGGTCCCAGGCTCCAGTGACCCAGCGATTGCGCGCCGGCAAGACTCGAACTCAGCACGAGGGCGACCAGGCCGAACACTACGCGCAACACGGTTCTCCGCTTCCATATTTCCGTCGAATTGGGCGGCAAAACGCTCGCGCTCTGCGAACTCTAGGCCGCCATGCAAAAAGTCAATGCGAAAGATGTTGAAGAGCTGACATGGACGTCGCCGAAAGGCACGTTTACGGGTGCCGGCAAGCAGATCTCCGAGGCGCTCGGACGCAATCCACGATCGACCGACGTGCTTGAGCGCCATCCGTTTGACGTGGAAATCGCGCGCATTCCCGCCGGCGCAACGCCGTTCCCGTACCATTCGCACAGCGCGCAATGGGAGTTCTATCACGTCATCTCCGGTGAAGGCATCGCGCGCCATGAAGGCGGCACGACTCCAATCGAGTCGGGCGACGCGCTCATCTTTAAGCCCGGAGAACCACATCAATTCTCCAACAACGGAGTCTGAAGATCTCGTTTTCTTTGTCGTCGCCGACAACCCGATGGGGGAATCGTGCTACTACCCGGACAGTAAGAAATGGAGCGTCAGCATACCCGAGCGCCGGCTCATCCGCTCGGAACCACTAGACTATTTCGATGGAGAAGAATGAATCGTGATGCCTGTGCTTGCCGGGGCGCTAGCGATTCTTTTGGGCGTTATTGCGCCCTCAACGCCATCGCCGCAAGAAACGGAACCGCAGGGCTTGAGTTCCGGGCCGTTGGCAAACCGGCAATTTGCAATCCATTCACCCGAAGGTTCCGGCATCGCGCTCTACTTCGGCAACGGCTCCCTCGATGGTGATGCCGGCGCGAGCCGCGCCATTATCATCGTGCACGGCGTGCTGCGCGATGCCGGCAATTACTTCCATACCGGCGAGCTCGTTTTGCGGGCGGCGCATGCGCGGGATACGCTCTTGATCGCCCCGCAGTTTGTCGAGCCGAGCGACCTGGCGGGACGCGGCGTTGCGGCACAGACGTTGCGGTGGAGCGGCGCTTGGCCCGGGGGTTCGCCGGCGCTCGCGCCGGCGCCGGTCAGCAGCTACGCCGTGTTCGATGCCATGCTGCAGCGTTTAGCGGACCGCCAGCGGTTTCCGGCGATGCGTGAGATCGTCCTGATGGGGCACTCGGCCGGCGGACAAATCGTGCAACGCTATGCGGTGGTTGGGCGCGGGCCAAGTGCGATCGCCGCCTCCGGCGTGGCGCTGCACATGATCGTCGCCAATCCGTCGTCCTACTTGTATTTCGACGATTGGCGTCCCGTTCCGCAAACGAACTGTCCCGACTTCGATCAATGGCGGTACGGGCTACGCGAGGCGCCACCGTATGTTTTAGGAACCGGCGCCGAACTGGAACAGCGATACGTCACGCGCCACGTCACCTATTTGCTCGGATCGGCGGATACCGATGCACGGGAGTGGGACCTCGACAAGAGTTGCGGAGGCGAAGCGCAGGGACCGTACCGGTTTGCACGAGGCAAGTACTACATCGCGCACGAGCGCGAGCGGCATCCGAATGGAACAGCGCAAGACTACGCCTTCGTGCGCGGCGTTCCACACGACAACTTGCGAATGTTTACATCGGCGTGCGGCATCGCGGTGATCTTCGATCGCTCACGCGCGCCGTGTCTAGAGAGCGGGAAGATATAACGGAACGAGGCCGCAGCGCCGCTGCGGCCTCGCGAGGTTGTCTCTTCTCCTTACCGCTTATTGCGGGTGCGTTGCATCGTACTGGATAGCGAGATCGAGCTGATACCGCGCCTGCTGCATCAGATCGAGAGCCTGTTCGCGATGCCCGCCGTAATCGCGACGGTCGCGCTGCAGCTGATCGATCAGCGCTTCCAGGCGAGTGCGCACTTGAATGATATTGCGAGCGCTTCCGCGTTCGCCACGCAGCATGGGACGGACGGTAGCCGGAGGCGCAACGATCTGCGCCTGCGCGGAGGACGTGTACACGGCGCCTGCGCCGAACATCGACGCTCCGAGCGCGACAGCCCCCAGTGCGGTCTTCCAATTCTTTAGCATGGTGTGCTCCTTGTGCGGGAAGTAAGGTCGAATACTTTGTAGGAAACGCCGGAGAAAAAATCCGCGGTTCCCGAATACGGCGGCCAACAAGGAACTCTAACGCCGAGTTAAGCCCGTTCTCAGCGCCTTCTCATCGAAGTACCGTACCGAGGGATGCCCACTATGGTTGAGCGCAAAATGGAACGCGTGACGCACGTGTCCACGTTCATCGCGGTTCCGGCAATCTTGGCAATCTTCAGCGCGTTGCGCGGGCACGGCCACATACCGGCGACGGAGTATCTGGTGCTTCCGCCGCTGGCAGTGGTCATCTACATCATTTTCCGCGCACCTTTTGGACCGTCGGCCAACCTCGTATCGATCGTGCTCTTGCCCTGCGCCGGGGCCGCCTTTGGCGAACTCTGTTACCATTATTTCGGCTTAACGCCGCTCAGCGTCGCGCTGTGCACCATTGCGGTGCTTGCCCTCCATGCCGTGTTGCGCGGCCCCATGCCGCCGGCGCTCGCGCTTTCGGTGCTGGCTTTGCTCTTGCACGCCGATGGTCCGACGTATATCATCGGCGTGCTCGAGGGGACGCTCATGATCGCGATCGTCTTTTGCCTGTGGCGCAGATTCGTGCTGACGCCGCTCGTGGGCGCAGGACAAGCGAACATACGTTCGAATCACTGAGCGTAGGACCGTTTGAGCTCGAGCCGAACCCCGCTGCGCCCGAGAGGACGCTTAGGCGCCAAGAGATCCGGGGACCCGCAGTGAGAAAAAGCGCCTTCTATTAAAGAGGATACGCATTGCCTACCAAAACCCGCCGTGCGACGAAGGATCGCCGTCCAAAACGCAAGCCGTGCAATTTCTGCACCGACCGCGCGTTGGACATCAACTATAAGGACGTCGGCCGGCTGAAAAAATACATTTCCGAGCGCGGAAAGATCTTGCCGCGGCGCATTTCAGGAAACTGCGCTCGTCATCAGCGTATGCTGACCGTTGCCGTGAAGCGCGCCCGAGTGATTGCGTTTCTGCCGTTTGTGACGGAGTAACGCAGTGAAGTTGATCCTCTTGAGCGACATCAAGTCGCTCGGGAAGCGCGGCGACGTGGTCGATGTCGCCGAAGGGTACGGACGCAACTTCTTGCTGCCCCGCGGGTTGGCCACCGAAGCCAATGCCGGCGCCCTCCACAAACTTAAGGCGCAAAGTCAAGCGCACCACAAGCGTGAAGCGCAAGCCCTTGAGCATACAAAAGATTTGGCCTCGCTGCTCGAGAGCAAGCCGGTATCGGTACGCGCCAAAGCGGGCGGCAACGGCAAACTCTTCGGAGCGATCACCAATGCGGATATCGCAAATGCCATCTCACAAACGTTTTCGATTGACGTGGACAAGCACAAGATCGAAATGAAGGCCGCCATCAAAGCGCTGGGGACGTACCCCGTAGAAGTGCGCTTGGGTAAAAACGTGGTCGCCAAAGCTATCGTCACGGTGCAGTCAGCCTAAGGGCTCTGGGCCCATGAGCGACAACCCCTACGTCGCGCGGTTCAGGCGCAAATTCGGCAGCGAAGACGAGATGAGCCGCTACGTCTCCGCGCTGTACGACATGCTTGCCGACACGATCGGCGCCGACAAGCTCGTCTTGCGCGCCGGCAAGATGAACGCGCTGCGCATGATGCGTTCCTCTGCGTTGGCCGACCGCATCTGCGCCCTGCAGCGGCTAACGTTCGAGGATCCCACGCTGGAACGCGTGAGCGGGCGTGCCACGTTCCGGCGCGTCATTGGAGAAATCGAAGAACAACTTGCGGACCTGATCGCGCAGAAGAACGTTGAAGACGCCATCGATCGCAAAATCAACGCGAAGATGATCGCGCGGCATCAAGATTACCTCAAAGATCTCAAGATGGAGGCGTTGCGCGAGGATTCGGGACCCGAAACGCCGTCGACGCAACGCAAACTCGAAGAGCTGAGCGCTCTAGACAAACGGGGCCTCGCCGCTTCGGCATTGCAACTGATGCGCCCGCAGTCGCTCAAGGAAATCGTAGGACAAGAGTTGGCCGTGCGCTCTCTGCTCGCCAAAATCTCGTCGCCCTACCCACAGCACGTCATTCTCTACGGGCCTCCAGGCGTCGGAAAGACGACCGTCGCGCGGCTGGCGCTGGAAGTGGCCAAGGGGCGCGCGTACACGCCGTTTGCTAAGGACGCTCCCTTCATCGAAGCCAGCGGTACTACGCTGCGTTGGGATCCGCGCGAAACGACCAACCCGCTGTTGGGCAGCGTCCACGATCCCATCTATCAAGGGAGCCGTCGAGAGTTCGCGGACAGCGGCATCCCGGAACCGAAACTGGGGTTGGTAACCCGCGCGCACGGCGGCGTGCTCTTCATCGACGAGATCGGCGAGCTCGATCCATTGCAGCAAAGCAAGTTGCTCAAGGTGCTTGAGGACAAGCGGGTGATCTTCGAGTCTTCGTACTACGACGAAGGCGGCCAAAACGTGCCGGCATACATTAAAAGCTCTTTGCTGAAGGGGCGCCGGCGGATTTCATTTTGATCGGTGCGACGACGCGCGAACCGGACGACATCGATCCCGCGATCCGGTCGCGCTGTGCCGCCGTCTATTTCGAGCCGCTGACGCAATCGCAGATCGTCGCCATCGTCGCGGCGGCCGTCAAACGCTTGGAGGCGAAGATGGCGCGGGGCGTGGCGCAGTCGATCGCTTCATATACGATTGAAGGGCGTATGGCGGTGCAGATCGTCGCCGATGCCTACGGACAAGCGCTCTATCGTGAAGCCGCGGGTACTTCCAAGCGCAGCGTGACGATAACGGAAGAGGACGTTCGCGCGGTCGTTCAGGGAAGCCGGCTGGTCCAGCACACGATCGTGCGCGCCAGCGTAAGGCGCGAACTCGGCAAGAGCTTTGGGCTGGGCGTCCTGCACTATTTGGGCAGCATCATCGAAATCGAAGCAGTGGCTTTCGCAGCCGGCGGTCAGGGCAAGGGTTCCGTGCGTTTCAACGATGCGGCCGGGGCGATGGCTAAAGACAGCGTCTTTAACGCCGCCGCAGTGTTGCGGGCCGTCACCGGCCTCGACACGGCCGATTACGATCTGCACATCAACGTGATCGGCGGCGGCAACATTGATGGCCCGTCCGCCGGAGTTGCGATCTTTCTTGCGTTGTACTCGGCGTTGACCAGGACGCCGCTTCCGCAAGACGTCGCGGTGACCGGCGAGCTTTCCATTCAAGGCAAGGTCCGGCCGGTCGGCGGCATCATTGAAAAGCTCTACGCGGCGCGTCAGGCCGGCATGCGCGCCATTCTCGTGCCAAAGGAAAACGCGCACGAAATCGATCGGGGGCTTGCGGGCATCGATGTCGTTCCGGTCGCGACCGTCGATCAAGCCTTTGAAGCTTTAGGCATCCACAAGAAATCCACAAGGCCGGTCGCAGGAAAGCGGCGCAGTACAGCAGCGCGCACATGAGCGTTGCGAATCTGCCCACAATCGATCGTATCCCGCCGCAAAATCTCGAGGCAGAGATGGCGCTGATCGGTTCAATTTTAGTCGATCGCGAGATCATGGGGGCGGTCAGCGAGATCGTGACCCCGGCGGATTTTTACGCGCACGTCCACGAAACGATCTTCGTGGCGCTGAGCGAACTCTATCAGCGCGGTTGGCCCCTCGACAAGATTTCGGTTGCCGAAGAGCTGAAGCGGCGCGATCAGCTCGAGAACGTCGGCGGCCTACCGTATCTCACCTCGCTCATGGATACGGTGCAGACCGCAGCGTCTGCGGCTTACTACGCCACCATCGTGCGCGAGAAGTCGTTGTTGCGCTCGCTCATCCATGCCGGCACGCAAATCTCGCAGTTTGGTTACGAGAATGAAGAAGACGTCGACGGGGCGCTCGACCGCAGCGAGCAGATCGTGTACGAAATTCGCAATCGCGAGTTGCGCGCCACATTTCGCGTGGTTGGTGGCCTGCTGAAGGACGCCTTCGACCACATCGACGCGCTCTATCAGCGCCGGGGCGGCCGCACCGGCATGACCTCCGGCTATTCGGACGTCGACGAAATGACCAGCGGCTTTCAGCCCGGCAACTTCATCATCGTTGCCGCCCGCCCGGGCATGGGCAAGACGTCGTTTGCGCTTAACGTGGCGGCCGCTGCGGCTCGAGAAGAAGACAAACCGATCGCGTTTTTCTCCCTCGAGATGTCGAACGACGAGATCGTGCAGCGGCTGATCTGCGCCGAAGCGCACATCAGCATGCACGACATGCGGCGCGGAAACATCAAGCCGCATCAGTGGGAAAAGATTTCCGATGCGATGGCGACCTTGCACGAATTGCCCTTCTACATCGACGATTCGGCAGGCTTGACGATCTCGGAGATTCGCAGCCGCTGCCGCCGCTTGAAGTCGACGCACGGACTCTCCGCCGTATTCGTGGACTACCTGCAGTTACTGCGGCCTTCGATCCTTTCCAAGAACACGAACCGCAACGAAGAGCTTTCAGAGATCTGCCGGACGCTGAAAATTACCGCAAAAGACTTGAGTGTTCCGATCATCGCCCTGGCACAGCTGAACCGCAGCGTTGAAGCGCGCGCGGACAAAAGGCCGATGCTCAGTGATTTGCGCGATTCGGGATCGCTCGAGCAGGAGGCGGATCTCGTGGCTTTTCTGTATCGCGAAGGGTACTACAACACGTCCGCCGGCGCCGACGCAGAGACGACGGAGTTCATCATTGCGAAACACCGCAACGGCCCAACCGGGTCGGTACGCCTGCGCTTCCAGAAAGAGTACACGCTGTTTGTCCCCTACGGCGACGAATCAGCGTACCCGCCTGCCGTTTAGATCGATGTCCGGCACGGCGGCTTAAAAACTTTGTCACCCTCAGCAATGTCACCCTGAGCTTGTCGAAGGGTGCGTGCGGATCGAACTCATGCTTCGACATGCTCAGCATGGCAAGCTGGCAGCGGGTGCCGGACCTACGGCATCAGTGATTGCATAAGGTTCGACCAGTCCGCACGGGAAATGCGCAGCTCGATCTTCTCCCAACTGCGCGAGCGGCACGGAGGGCAGCCGTTCGCGCGCGCACAGATCGCGCGCGGACGTGTCGACGTATAAGAGTCCCGTCACGAGCTCGCCGCGCGTGCGCGCTTCGTGCATCGTGCGCAGCGCACCGATGCGATCGGTTGCATCGTATTCGAGATCCAGCTTACGGAGCAGCACGGTAGAACCGTCATCGAAGCGAATCTGCTGGACGGTGCCCGGCTCATAGTCGACCGTGATCTCTTGGCTGCCGACGATGAAGTCGGGCGTGTGCAGAACTGCGTGGTGGTCTTTGACGTAGGCGTAGCTCTTTGGTCGAACCCTCGTGATCGTTGAACGTCACGCAGGGGCTGATGATGTCGAGCACCGCCACGCCGCGATGAGCGAACGCTGCTTGCAGCAACGGGATCAATTGCTTACCGTCGCCGGAAAACGAGCGTGCCACGAACGTCGCGCCGAGTTCGACCGCCAAACCGCAGACGTCGATCGTCTCAAACTCGTTGACTTGCCCTTTCTTTAAAACCGAACCGCGGTCGGCGGTCGCCGAGAATTGGCCCTTCGTCAAGCCGTAGCAGCCGTTGTCTTCGATGATGTAGGTGCAGTCGACGTTGCGCCGGACCATGTGGCAGTACTGGCCTAGGCCGATGCTCGCGGTATCGCCGTCGCCGCTGATTCCCAGCACCATCAGCTCGCGATTTGCGAGCTTCGCGCCCGTAGCCAGCGAGGGCATGCGGCCGTGCACGCCGTTGAACCCGTGAGCCCGTTCCACGAAGTATGCCGGCGTCTTGGAAGAGCAGCCGATGCCGCTCATCTTTGCAAGCCGATACGGATCGACGCCGTACTCGTACAGCGCCTTGATCAGATGGTTGGTGATTGAGTTGTGGCCGCAGCCGGCGCAAAGTGTGGTCGGAAGCCCTTTGTAGACGTCCCGCGTCAGGCCTAGCGTATTGACCGTCATACGAGCACCGCAGCGCCGCGCTGCGCTTCAAGCAGCGGCGTAACGATCGCGTCGGCATCGACGGGAACGCCGTTATAGTGACGCACCGACTCCAGGCGCGCAATTAAATGCGGCGGCAGCTCCATCCGGAGCAAGGACCAGACTTGTCCGTCGCGGTTTTGCTCCACGACGTAGACGCGTTCGTGACGCTCGATGAACTGCGTCACTTCGGGAGCGAACGGTAACGCGCGAAGGCGCAAGTAATCGAGTTCGATTCCACGCCGGCGCAATCGATCGCGCGCCTCCACAACCGCATAGTGCGTCGTGCCGTACGCGAGAATGCCTTGCGCCTGTCCCGATTCATCGATTACGGGTTCGGGAACTTGGTTGCGCGCCGTATCGTGCTTGCGCGCCAAACGATCGAGATTGTTTTGATAGACGTGCGGCGATTCCGAATAGCGCGCGTCTTCGTCATGACCGGAGCCGCGGGTAAAGAATCCGGCATTGGCATGCTCTGTGCCCGGCAGCGTGCGGTACGGAATCCCGTCTCGATCCACGTCGCGATAGCGGCCCCAAGACTGGACGCGCGAGAGCTCTTCAGCGCTCAAGACCTTTCCTCGGTCGAAGCCGCGCTCCGGATATGGCAACGGCGGCGTCATCCACGAATTCATGCCGAGGTCGAGATCGCTCAACACGAACACGGGCGTTTGAAAGCGATCGGCCAAGTCGAATGCCGCCATCGTTAGCTCGTACGCTTCTTGCACGGTCGCGGGTAGAATGACGATGTGCTTCGTATCGCCGTGCGAAAGCGTGTACGCAAAACTCACGTCGCCTTGCATCGTGCGTGTAGGCAGGCCGGTCGATGGCCCGGCGCGCTGAATGTCGAACACAACGGCGGGCAGTTCGGCGTAGTACCCCAGACCGGCGAATTCCGCCATCAACGAGATACCGGGACCGGACGTGGAGGTCATCGCCCGAGCGCCGGCCCACGTCGCGCCGAAAACCATCCCGATGGCAGCCAGTTCGTCCTCCGCTTGGACGATCGCAACTCTGCGTTCGCCCGTCGCCGCATCGACCCGGAAACGCTCGCAATAAGCAATAAACGCCTCGCAAAGCGAAGACGACGGCGTTATGGGATACCACGCCGCGACGGTGCAGCCGCCCATGACGCAGCCGAGAGCAGCCGCACTGTTTCCGTCGAGCAACATCAAACCATCGTTGTGTCCCGGCATCGCTTCAATGCTATACGGGTCGCTCTTGCGCAGATTGTCGCGCGCGTACTCGATACCCAGGCGCACCGCAGCCATATTCGTATCGACGGCGGCGGGTTTTCGTTTGAATTGCGTGCGTAACGCGGCTTCCACGGCGTCTTCGGCGATGCCGAGCAGCTGCGCCAGCACGCCGACGTAGATCATGTTCGTCAAGTATTTGCGCAAGGCCCCGTCCTTGACGTGTTCTTTTGCGAGCTGCAAGAACGGGACGGAATAATAGGTTACGTCCTCGCGTTTCGTCGCGCCGGTGACGGCGTACGTCGCTTCGTGCACGATCGCTCCGCCGGCTTTGACGTTGGCGACGTCGTCGTGCCACGTTGCGGGATTGAGCGAAACGAGCAGGTCGATGTCGCGCGTGCGGCACTGATAGCCTGCAGGAGAAACGCGGACGTCGAACCACGTCGGGAGACCTTCGATGTTGGATGGAAAGACGTTCTTGGGCGCTACGGGGATGCCGAGGCGGAAAAGCGCGTTCGTCAGAACGAGGTTCGCCGACTGACTGCCGGAGCCGTTGACCGTCGCGGCGCGGATCGTCAGATCGTTGACGATGTTCACGCAATCCGCTTTCGGGATTTGCCCGCTTGTTGCCTCGCTAAATGCGCTCTTCTCGGTACGAACGTGAGAGTCTGACGTACTCGCCGGCGCTGATCGCGATCCACTTGCCGGCCTCCCCGTCGAGCGCTTTCTTGACTTTTGCCGGTGCGCCCGCCGCCAGGACGCCGTCGGGAATCTCGCTATTTTCGCCCACGACGCTCCCTGCGGCAATGAGCGTTCGCTCACCGACGCTTGCGTTGGTGAGGATGACGGCATTGCTGCCGATGAGCGCGTAACGTTTGATGCGGCAGTCTTCCATGACCGCGCAATGTCCCACCGTTACATCGTCATCGACTTGCGTCCGCCCGTGTTCGCTCACGTGCACGACGCAGTTGTCTTGAATCGAGGTGCGGGCGCCGATCCGGATAGGGCCGTTATCGCCGCGTAACACGGCGCCGAACCAAATGCTCGATTCCTCGCCGACTTCGACGTCGCCAATCAAGACGGCGGTCGGTGCGATGAATGCGGATGGGTGCACTTTCGGCGTGCGTCCGCGATAGGCGATGATCATGCGCTTCCTCCGACGAACCAACTTCCGGATGCATCGTCACAACACCCCGCTGCGCGGCATCAAGGCGATCCCGAAGCCCAAGCCGTCGGACCCGAACTACACCGAGGTTAATTATGCCTACGCCGGAAAGCCCGGGCACATTCATGAGGTCGTGACGATGCAAGGCAGGGAACTCGCGAAAGTGGGCTTTGACGATCGCAAGATCGTCTACTATTTCTTGGATGACCTGGAACTCGATCGCGCCGCGCAGCGAGGAACCTTTCACGATCGCGATGCACGCGAAGGAAAGGAGCATCGATGAACGAGCGAGTGGCCGTCGTCACGGGAGGGACGCGCGGAATCGGGGCGGCGATCACGCGGCTGCTGGCACAAGACGGCGTGCGGGTGGCTGCCGGGTACAGTAAAGGAAAGGACGCAGCAGAGCAACTGCAGTCGGAATTCTCCGGCGATGGAAAAGTGGTTTCGATCCACCAGGGAAGAGTCGATGAACCGGCGGACTGCGAACGCGTCGTCGGCGAAGTGCTCGAACAGCACGGACGGATCGATTACCTGATCAACAACGCAGGCATTACCCTCGACAAGACCGTCCGCAAGATGACGCACGAGGATTGGCACAACGTCCTGGACGTCAACCTCTTCGGCGCCTTCTGCATGACCAAGGCGGTTCTGGAGCACATGATCGCGCGCGGCTCCGGCCGCATCGTCAACATCAGCTCGGTGATCGGCCAGACCGGCAACGTCGGTCAGGCAAATTACGCGGCCTCGAAAGCCGGCTTGTTCGGCCTGACCAAAAGCCTGGCATTGGAGATGGCGCAACGCGGCATCACGGTGAACTGCGTCGCGCCCGGCTTCATCAAAACTGAGATGGTCGCCGCAATTCCGGAGACCGTCCTCGCCAAAGTGGTCGAGAAGATTCCCCAGCGCCGCTTGGGACGCCCGGAAGAGGTAGCGCGCGTCGTCAAGTTTCTGCTGGATGACGAATCCGGCTACATCACCGGAGCGGTCTATAGCGTCAACGGCGGAATCGACATGCAATAGCTCCCGCAAGGGATACCGAGCCGCCGCTAAGTAAATCTAGCGCATGACTTTGCTTTCCTTAGCTGGGCGCGTCGGCGTCGTGACCGGCGGTTCTCGCGGTATCGGCGGCGCAATCAGCCGGGTGCTGTCGAGCGACGGCGCCACCGTGGCCGTCGTCGGGCTTCCGCCTGACCGCGAGCGCACCGAAGCGCTGCGCCGTTCGCTCAACGGGAAAGCGGATTCGATCGTCTTTTACGAGGGCAACGTCGGCGACTACGAAGCGTGCCGGCAAACCGTCGAGGCGGTGGCCCGCAGATTCGGCCGGATCGATTTTTTGGTCAACAATGCGGGTATTACCGCCGACCACACGGTTCGCAAGATGAGCATTGATGAATGGCAAGCGGTCCTGCAAGTAAATCTTTCAGGGCCGTTTTTTATGACCAAAGCGGTGCTCGAGCACATGGTCGCGCAGCAGTACGGCCGCATCGTCAACATCAGCTCCGTGGTCGGATTGAGCGGGAATTTTGGCCAAGCCAATTATGCCGCTGCAAAAGCCGGCCTATTGGGATTGACGAAGACGGTGGCGCTGGAAGTAGCCAAAAAGGGCATCACCGTCAATGCGGTAGCGCCCGGGTTCATCAACACCGAAATGGTCGCCGCGATGCCGAAAGAAGCTGTGGAAGCCGCGATTGCCAAAACACCGGAGCAGCGGCTGGGTGAGCCCGAAGACGTCGCCCGCGTCGTGCGCTTTTTAATCGACGAGCAGAGTTCGTACATCACCGGTGCCGTCTTCAACGTGAATGGTGGTTGGTATATGTGAGCTGCTTCAGGAAACGCTTCGGAATGGGCCGAAGGCCGGGGGCCCTGACGGCTTTGCCGGCGGGGGCGTGGAGCCGCGCAGCGCGGATACGCCTTTTTAAATTGGGCTGGTATATGTAAATGAGCGCCGGTACGATTCCGCCCGAAGATCTGCAATACGGCCTTGACGTCACAGGGCTGGATCCGGCGTCGCTCAACGATGCGGTGCAATCAGTCATGGCCGACGTCATGGCCGATCCGGCGCGCATGGCGATGTGGATGACCAAGCTCTCGATCGCCGAGCAGACAGCGGCACTGAACATGCTGCGGCGACTGGCCGGCGAGCGAGCCGAGCCGTCGGTAAAGCCGGCGGGTTCGGATCGCCGGTTCACGGATCCGGCATGGCAGAGCAATCCATTTTTGGCAGGCTTCTTGGAACAGTATTTGGCCCGTACGGAGGCCGCACTGGCGCTCGTCGACGAGTCGCGCGTGCCCGAAGCAACGCGGCGCAAAGCGCGCTTCGCAATGACGATGCTCAGCGACGCCCTTGCGCCCAGCAACGTGCCGTGGATGAATCCGGCGGTCGTGAAAGAGGCAATAAACACCGGCGGCACCAGCTTAGTCCGCGGCCTGCAGAACTTTGTGCGCGATGCGCGCGAAAACGGCGGAATGCCCAGACAAGTTGACAGCTCCGGCTTTGAATTGGGCGTCAATTTGGCGGCTACCCCCGGCCGCATCGTCTACCGCAACGAGCTCGATCGAACTGATCGCTTACGAACCGCAGACTCCGCAGGTACACGCGATCCCGCTGCTCTGCAGCCCGCCGTGGATCAACAAGTACTACATCATGGACCTCTCGCCCGGTCGATCGTTCGTCGAATGGGCAATCCGCCACGGACACCAAACGTTTGCGATCAGCTACCGCAATCCAGACGCCACGCTCGCACATCTGCGTATGGATGACTATCTGCGCCTCGGATTGCTTGCGGCCCTCGAGCAAGTAGAAAAGATTACAGGCACGGATACGACCAACATCATGGCGCTCTGCTTGGGCGGAACGCTGGCGTTGATCTTCCTTGCCTACCTTGCGGCGCACGACCAGGAGCATCGCATCGGGTGCACGACCGTCACGAACTCACTGGTCGACTTCGGGCATCCGGGCGATCTTGGTGTTTTCACCGATGAAGCGACGATCGAACGGTTAGAGCAGCGCATGAACACGCGCGGCTATCTGGACTCGAAGGAGATGTCGGGCACTTTCGACTGGATGCGCGCGAACGATCTGATCTGGAGCTACGTCGTAAACAATTGGTTCATGGGCAAGGATCCTCCGGCGTTTGACATTCTGACCTGGAACGGCGACAGCACGCGGATGCCTGCCGACATGCATTCGCAGTATCTTCGCTCGTGCTATCTGCGCAACGATATCGTCAAGCCCGGCGCCTTCATAATTGAAGGGACGCCGATCGATCTGCACGAGATCGAGACGCCGCTCTACGTGCTCGGCGCGGAAGCGGATCACATCGCGCCGTGGCGATCGACGTATGCGACGACGCAGTATGTCGGGTCGAGCGATGTGCGATATACGCTGACGAATTCGGGGCATATCGCCGGCATCGTCAACCCACCCGGCAACGCTAAATCGCGGCACTGGACGAAAGAGCGCACAGTGCACGGCGAGAGCGCCGAGGCGTGGCGCGAATCGGCGGAGCAGCAGCCCGGAAGCTGGTGGGAGGACTGGGCCGTGTGGATGGAGCCGCGTGCTGGAACGATGCGACGGCCTTACGACCTGCCGCCCGGCGAGCCGGCGCCGGGCCGATACGTCCGCGACCAAGGCGCGCCGGCGTACCCGTGAGCGACCGAGGCGACGCCTGGAAAACCCTAGGCGATTTTATTAAAAGTCAGCGGGAACTGGCAAACCTGTCGTTGCGGCAGCTGGCGGAAGTCGCGAAAATCTCAAACCCGTACCTGAGTCAGGTCGAGCGCGGCCTGTACAAGCCCTCGGCCGACGTCCTCAAAAACATCGCCAATGCTTTGCACATCTCCGCGGAAACGATGTACGCCCAAGCGGGCCTGTTGGACGAAGACGTGAAGCCGGCTCCTGGCGCCGGCGTGGAGCAAGCCATCAGACTCGATGGCGCCCTGAGCACAGACCAGAAGGAAACGCTCATTCGCATCTACCGCGGCTTCCTTGGCCGCACTTGACAAACGCAGCAAATGCTTGGTATACTTAGCGGGCAAAGCAGATATCTTGAAGGAGCACCGCACTACGCCATGGCCGCTGAATTTACCGAGTACGTCAACAAGATGCAAGAAGAGACGCTGAGCGCGATCAAGCAGGTTCAGGAAGCTAACCTGGCCGCTTTCGCGACCGCACGCGAATTCGTCGCATCGTTCCCCACCGCGCCGTTCCCGTCGCAAGACGTTCCGTCGGCCAAGAAGATGATTGAGGCCGGCTTCGACTTCTCGCACCGCCTGCTCGACCTGCGTAAGCAGTTCGCGCTCGACATGACCGACATTCTGGTCAAGACGCAAAGCGATGCGGCCCAGACCGCGTCCAACGCCGCGCGCACCGCGACGCAAAACATCAAGTAACTTTTCTCGGGGAGCAAAATCAAAGAAGGCCGCGCATCACCTGCGCGGCCTTCTTTGTGTTCAGAATTTGTAAGGCGCCCGCTTAGCGCTGGGGCCAGTCGATGTGGGGCGTTGAACCCATCGAACATATGCTCGAGGTCACACACGGAGCGGCACGGGGTCAGTTCATGGAGCGACTCCGCAACGGCAGCGCCGTTGTCGGCGTCATCGGCATGGGGTATGTCGGCCTCCCGCTGGCGCTCGAGTTTGCGCATCGATTCAAGGTCATCGGTTTTGATGTCGACGCATCGCGCGTCGCGGGAATCAACGCCGGCAAATCACATGTCGGCGATGTTGAGAGTGCGGCGCTCGGCTCCATGATCGAAAGCGGTGCGATGTCCGCCAGCGACGATTTCGCACTGCTCAAGGACTGCGATGCCGTTATCGTCTGCGTTCCCACGCCGCTGGAAAAATCGCTCGAACCGGATATTTCCTACGTCCTCTCGGCCGCAGCCCAGGTGGCCGCGCACTTGCGCTTTGGACAGTTAATCGTCCTTGAGTCGACGACGTATCCTGGAACGACGGACGAAGCGCTTTGGCCGCTCTTTGAGGGAGCGGGATTAGCGCTGGACCGCGACTTCCTTTTGGCTTTTTCGCCTGAACGCGTCGACCCTGGTAACCGGGAATTCAAGATCCCGAATATTCCCAAGATCGTCGGCGGCTGCTCCATCGATTCAACGTTGGCGGCTTGCGCACTCTATGAGACGATCGTGCATAACGTTTACCGTGTGTCCTCGGCGCGCGTGGCCGAGACGGCTAAGTTGTGGGAGAACACGTTTCGCGCCGTCAATATCGCGCTCGCGAACGAGATGGCGCTGCTGTGCTTTCAGCTCGGCATAGAAAGCTCCGAAGTGGTGGACGCAGCAAAAACAAAGCCGTTTGGCTTTATGCCCTTCTATCCCGGTCCCGGCGTCGGGGGGCACTGCATTCCGCTCGATCCGCATTATCTTTCCTGGAAGGCCAAACAGCACGGCTTCCATCCGCGCTTTATCCAGATCGCGCAAGAGATCAATGGCGATATGCCGGATCATATCGTCGCCCTCGTAGCGGATGCGCTCAACAATGAGAGTCAGGCGTTGCGCGGCGCACGCGTTCTCGTTATAGGCGTCGCATACAAGGCCAACGTCAACGACGTTCGACAGAGTCCCGCAATCGAAATCATCGAGCTGCTCCAGCGCAAAGGTTGTATCGTCCGCTATCACGATCCGTATGTTGAACACCTGCACGTCGATATGGACGAGCTGGCGATGGCGCACTTGCCGACGAGCTCCAATGGCATGCTTCACGCACCCGGGCGGCGAGATTCCGTATTGTCATCGGTTGCGTTGACGCCGCAAGCCGTTCGCGAGTCGGATTGTGCGGTGATCGTGACGGCTCACGACTGCGTCGATTACGAGATGGTCGGCTTTAACGCGCCGCTCGTCGTGGACACGCGCAACGTATTGCCGCGCGCTTGCCATGCCCGCGTGGTGCGCTTGTGAGCCGAGTCCTCATAACGGGCGGCGCCGGGTTCATCGGCTCGCATCTTGCCGATGCGTATACCATGGCCGGCCATAGCGTCATCGCGTTGGACAACCTCTCATCGGGCGATCGCTCCAACCTAGACGGCGCGATGCAGACTGGACGTTGCGAGCTGGTCGAAGCCGATGTCCGTGACGCCGCGATCGTTCGCGAACTCGTCGCGCGAAGCGACCTCGTGATTCACATGGCCGCGCGCATCGGCCTGAAGCTGGTCGTCGCCAGCGCGCTTGCCACGATCGAGGACAATGTCGAAGGCACGCAGGCCCTGTTACGTGAGACGGCGACGCGGGGCTGCAAAACGATCGTCGCGTCAACCTCGGAAGTGTACGGTCTTTCCACGCGGATTCCGTCCGCGGAAGACGACCCGATGGTCATCGGCAGCCCGCAAAAAAGCCGCTGGAGCTATGCATGTTCCAAAGCCTTGGACGAATCAATTGCATTAGCGTACCAACGGGAAAAGGGTCTGCCCGCGGTCGTGGTGCGGCTGTTCAACACGGTCGGGCCTCGCCAAAGCGCGCGTTACGGCATGGTGATTCCCCGGTTTGTTCGGCAGGCGCTTGAGGGCCGGCCGCTGACCGTTTATGGAGACGGCACGCAAACGCGATGCTTCTGCTACGTCGGCGACGTCGTCAAGGCCATCATGGCGCTCGGCGAAACGGCGGCTGCAGTCGGGACCGTCGTCAACGTCGGCAACCCGAACGAGATCGCCATTGTGGATTTGGCGAAACGCGTGATCGCCATGGCGCAATCACAGTCGCAGATACGTTTCGTCCCGTTCGAGGAAGCATACGAAGCGAATTTCGAAGAGATCATGCGCCGAGTACCGGACATCTCGCGTGCGCGCGCCATGATTGGGTTCTCCCCCTCAGTCGATCTCAATCAAATTCTGTACGACTTCATCGGATATACGCGTTCTCGTCCAACAGCACCGGCCATTTCGTGAAGGCGCTTCTTGCGCTCTGGGCGCTCCTGCTCGCAACGGGCACGGCCCGGGCGGATACGCCGGTCGTATATCCCAATACGCAAGCCGCGATCGGTGCATCGCAGCAATGGCTGAGCGACGATCGAGGGACCTGGAGCGATCGGTGGCTCCAACTCACGCGTACGCTAGCGCAGCGCGAGATTTTTTACGGCAGCCTTGGGGCGACTGAGCGCTTCGGGCGCGCCGACACGTACTATGCTGTTGGCGCCTATGTGCCCGTCGGCCCGCGCGGTATCGTTCACGTGGAGGAGACGATCAGTCCGACGCACGCAATCCTGCCCGCAAGCGATCTGATCGCATCGGTGGAAGAACGCCTGCCGGGCGGCTGGGGATATGCCCCCGGCTACGAGCAACGCGCGTATTCCGGCCTGCAGGCGCAGACGATCTCGCTGATGGTCGATCGCTATGTCGGCAACGATCGGTTGGCGTATCGCCTCTTGCGAAGCACGCTCTCTTCCGGCGCAAGCGCCGCGTATACGCATGCGTTCACGTTTACACGCTACTATGGCGCCTACGGTTCCGGCGCGCTCACCGCGAGCGTGTTCTTTGGGCGGGATATCGAAACCGCGCCAAACGGCGTGGTGCTGGCCGGTACGCGAGGCATTCTCGCTTGCTGGAAACCAGTGGCTCTCATCGCGCTTTGCGCTGACTTGGAGCGCGCAGAGTGCGCAGCTCGACGGCCTTTATGCGCGAACGGGCGTGTTCCTTGGTCTCCACGAGCGGCTCTAACCTTTTTTTGTCTGTCATCGGCTGGCTCGCGATCGGCCTGTTTGCCCTCGCAGTCGTGACCGCAGCCTGCGCGATCGCGATCAAAGCTTCACGCGTGCGCGAAAAGGGACGTTCATCGTAACGCTTCGCACCCCGCTTGAGATCGCGATCTTTGCGATCGAGTGTGCGCTCTTTGCGTATGCTCTCTGGATCAACGGCGTGTATCTTTGGACGGCAGCGGTTTCACTACGCACGGTGAAGCGATGGCGAGAACGATACGGGAACGCCATAGCCGGAGTCTGACTACCCCGTGACGATCGTCGTACCTGCGTACAACGAATCCGCCGGAATCTTCCACACGGTGGATTCATTACTCGCGCAAACCTATCCGGCTTTCGAGGTGCTCGTTGTGAACGACGGCTCGACTGACTCGATGCTGGACGTTCTAAGCGCGTCGTTCGATCTTCAACCATGCGATCGCACGCCGGCGGCGGCGCTTCCCACGGCCCAGGTGCGCGCCGTCTATCGTTCGCGCACTTCACCTGCGCTCTGGGTCATTGACAAAGACAACGGCGGGAAGGGCGACGCCCTCAACGCAGGGTTGAATTTTGCAGCGCATGCGCTGATTTTTGCTTGTGACGGCGATTCCTATTACACGCCGGACGCGCTGGCAAAACTCAGCGCCCCGTTCGTGTTGGACGATCGGACGCTGGTCAGCGGCGGAGCCATCGGCGTCGCCAACGATTGGGAACCAATGCAGCGCCCGCGTTTAAGCCGCCGGTGGATCGTGCGCTTTCAAGTGATGGAGTATTTGCGTGCCTTTTTGTGCTCGCGCGTGGGTTGGGCTCGTATTAATGCACTCAATATCGTGTCAGGGGCGTGCGGTCTTTGGCGTAAGGACGTGTTGATCGCATCGGGCGGCTACCGTACCGATACGATTTGGGAAGACATGGAAATGACGATCCGCGTGCATCACGTGATGCGCGCGGAGCATCGGCGTTACCTCATCGCCTTCGTCCCGTTCATCGTGTGTTGGACCGACGTGCCCGCAACGCTTTCGGCGCTTTGGAACCAGCGCAGCGGCTGGCACCGCCATGTCAGCGAATGCGTTTGGCTGCACCGCCGAATGCTTTTCTCCATTCGCGCCGGGGCGGTCGGCTGGGGATTGATGCCATACCTGTTGCTCGGGGAATGGCTTGCACCGGCCATCGTGCTTCTGGGCGTCATCTTCGCCGGCGTGACGGCGGAACTGGGCGTGATGCCATACTTGGCGCAGGTCGTCCTTTTGGGATTGGTGTTTGCGTTCGCACAAGTAGCTTCCACCTGCGCGGTGCTTCTGGAAGCGGCCTACCTTAACGTGTACTCCCTCGCGGATACCTGGCGGCTGCTGGCGGCGGCGTTCTTGGAAGTTTTCGGTTTTAGGCAGTTCGTTGCAGCCGCCAATTTTATCGGCCTTCTGCGCTGGCTGACGCGTACACCGGTTCACGGGCGGCGCAATGCTTACGGCATTCGCTCGCCGGCATACCGCGCACGCCCCAACCTCCGGGCCTAAAAGGCGAAGCGCGTTTTTGCCGGTGGTTAGCTGCATAGCAAAGACCGTGAGTATCCGCCCAGGAGGCCCATCAGCGTTGCGTTGAATCCCAAGCCTTCCGTGCCGACGTAGCTCAGTTGGTAGAGCAGCTGTTTCGTAAATAGCAGGTCATCGGTTCAAGTCCGATCGTCGGCTCCACAGAACGCCGCCTTACAGCTCAGGCCATTTCGGCGCATCGGGGAGGACGATTTATGCGTATGCTGACCGCTTTTCTATGCGCCAACGTTCGCGCTCATTAACCATAACCTCATCGCTCTAAGGCAAAGCGAGCGACGGCACCGGACGTAAATTCATCATCGTGATCGCACAAGCGTTCACCCCGATCTACGGCGCGGTATTCGGCGCTGCGTTCATCGTCGGCCCGGTAGCGGCCGGGTTCTTGCAGCGGTATCTTCCCCTGGCGGTGGCCCTTGCTTGGATGGCGGGACGCCGGAGGATGCCATAGGCGGACGACTGTACCAAAGGGCGATGGCTTTGAATCGGCATCCTAAAGAAGCAGTTTCGAATATCACGGGATCGGGAGAGGTCGCGGCAAGCTACAGCGTGCCCGACGATCAGATGGCCGCCGGAAGCACGCTTGGGGCGCCAAAGTGCGCGCTGATCGTCAAGGCGACGGGTGCGATCGAGAAGTTCTACTCGATCGACGCCGGCAAGGCGGTGTTTTGCACGCTGCTCCTGCACCACTGGGATGAAGACACCGGCATCGCGCTCATTCCGATGCCGGGCGAATTCATTATCCATCCGGAGCGTCAGGAACACCAATTCCTCTTGTTCAACGGCGTCAGCGTCTACGAAAACATTTTCGTGCTCAGCGGTATGCCGGACGGGAAGCGCGTCGATCCGCCCGCTGCGTATTACGTGCTGGAACTTCGGAACGATACCGAGCACGACGTCCGTCTTGCGACGTATGCGTCGCTGCAACTGCGCGGTGACTCGGGCCACGACGTATCGGCCGCTTACAGTGCGAAACACCGCGCGCTGATCGCGTGGAACGACTCTGAGCCTGATTTGGCTCGCGCCTTTGCGACCTCCGTGGAACCGCTCAGCTACGAGGTAACCCTCAGTGCGGCGAAATCGAGCGCCGCGCGTTTTCCCGGAACGCTTTCCAACCGTACCGTTCAAGGCGCCGGCGATCCCGTCGGCATGTTCCATTTCCGGCACCACCTCAAAGCCGGGCAACACAAACGCCTGTTTTTTACGTTGACTTTTTCCCAGTCCGGCAGGGCGGGCGCCGTACGCGAGCTCGGGCGGTTGCCCTCAGCCGACGAGGCGCTCGCGCGAACTCGCAAGCACTACGATGCGGTCCTGAACCGGGCGGTCGTCATAACGCCGGACCAAGACGTCAATCGCGGCGTGCTGTGGGCGAAAGCGAACATGCTGCGCATTCAGTCTGCTTTCGCCTACCGGCTGGTGCTTCGTCAACGATCCGACGCGCTCGAACAATAGCGTCGGGCGCGATACAGCGTGGTTTGCTTTCGGCTCCGACTACATCACGCCGGAATTCTCGCGCGCTTCACTGATGGCGTACGTCGAACGCATGGAAAAGAACGGAAAGGTCGTCGAGTACTATGACATCCGAAACGGGAAAACCGAAGACTACGGGCTGAACATCAACGACAATACTCCGCTGATGATCCTGGCCCTTTGGCATCATTACAATACAACGGGCGACGCCAAATTTTTGCAAGAGGTGTATCCCGCGGCGCTCAAAGCGGCACGATACGTTCTCTCGCAACGCAACAAACAAGGCTTGGTGTGGTGTACCGCTACGGGCACCGCCGATTGGGGCATCATCGGATGGCGCAACGTGATCGAGGGGTACCGGCTCTCGGGCGCGACGACTGAAGTCAACTCCGAATGCTACGCCGCGTTAAGAACGATCGTGCACATGGCCCGAATTTTGGAGCGGCACAGAGAAGCGGAGGAATTTTCGAGACATGCCGACGATCTCCGCGCGGCCATAAACCGGCATCTGCTCGATCCGCAAACCGGGCTGTACTATTTGAACATCGATCTGGAAGGGCATCCGCGCACGGACATCACTTCCGATTTGGTTTTCCCGGTCATGTTCGGGGTTGCAGATGAAGAAACGGCCGCACGAATCATCGCCCGGTTAAGCGCGCCGGAGTTTTGGACGGACGCCGGGATCCACACGGTGCCGCGTAACGCGATCGATTACGGACCGACGCACGGGTATGGTTTGCTCGGCGGCGTTTGGGTGGGCGTGACGTTTTGGTATGCATTTGCCGCGGCGCACTTCAATCAGGAGTTCATGGCCAACTCGCTGGGCGCCAGCTTCCGCCACTACTCGACCGATCCGCGTGGAAACAACACCGTCCCGGGACAGTTCTCCGAATGGCTGCACGGCGAAACGCTGGCCAATCAAGGCATGATGCTCTCGCCCTGGTTCCCTCCACGCTACCTGTGGGCGGCAATCGAGGGCGCCGCAGGGCTGGATCTTTCGGGAGGTACGCCGAGCATCTATCCGCATCTCTCGACCACCTGGCAGTGGCTGGGCGTACGCAACGTTCCCTATCGCGGTCAAGATCTGACGTGGTTTGCGGTGCGCGCGCCCGATCTGCACCTTTACGTCAACCGCAAGCTCGACGAATCGGCGCCTTACGATCAGTATGACGAAGACATCACCGAAAACGTCCACGTGACGGGGGACGCCGCAGTGGCCATCGCGCTGCGCACGGAGAACCGGTTTGCAGCCTTCGTGGGCAACACCGCGGATCGTGCGATCCTTACCGCTTTGCGCTTCCGGCAGCAACTCGCCGGCCGCTATTCGGTCCGGCGATTCGACACGCTGCGCGAAGCCTGGGTCGACGAGGGCCTCGTAACGGCGCACGACTTGGCCGCCGGCTTACCCATTGAACTGAACGCCAAAGGCTTCTGCGTCCTCGAGATTCGGCAGGCCATGTAGCGCTTGCGCACGGGTCCGTCCACCAACGCCCTTGAGGATGAACAGGGGGGCAACGGCCGGGCGCGGATGGCCCGAAAGACTCTGTGGGTGTCCCGAACCACCACGTACCATACGGACGTGGGGACCCGCTTGTGCTGAGCGTCGTCCGGGTTCTCGAACGCCCCGCGGCCGCTTCATGCGAGCCGCCGCTTTGCGTCGATTTGGACGGCACGCTGGTTCGAACCGACACGCTGTTGGAAAGCGTCGCGGTCTTCTTGCGCGCGGAGCCCTGGCGCGCGTGGAGGCTCCTGCCCGCGCTGCTGCGCGGGCGAGCCGCCCTCAAACGCGAAATCGCCTCCCACGTCAGCCTCGATCCCGCGACCCTTCCGTATAATGCCGCGCTGCTGGATCGCTTGCGTTGCGAACATGCGCGCGGAAGAAGGCTCGTGCTGATCAGCGCCGCGGATCTCAGCATCGCCGCACGCATCGCGTCGTATCTCGGGATTTTTAGCGAAGTCGTCGCGTCCGATGGAGAACGCAATCTCAAAGGGCGCGCGAAATGCGACGCTTTGATCGAGCGATACGGGGAGCAAAACTTTGACTATGCCGGCGATGCGCATGCTGATTTGATCGTTTGGCGTGCCGCCCGCAGAGCGGTGGTCGTCAACGCGTCGCAATCCGTCACCAGCGCTGCGCCGCGCGATGCCGACCGATCTTTGTCGGAAAGGCCGCCATTCTGGCCGGCGCTGTTGCGAGCGGTTCGTCCGCATCAGTGGCTCAAGAACGTGCTGATCTTCATCCCGCTGCTGATGTCGCATCGGGTTTTCGACGGCGCCGCCATCGGCCGCGACGTGGCCGCCTTCGTTGCATTTTCACTCTGCGCGTCCGGCTTGTACATCATCAACGACTTCCTGGATCTTCAAAGCGATCGCGTTCACCGATCCAAGCAAAGCAGGCCCCTTGCCGCCGGGGATATCGCGCTAAGCCAAGCCCTTTGGATGGCCTGCGCGCTCGTCGCCGTGTCGGTAGCAATCGGAGTCGCCATTTCGCCGGCTTTCGCGCTCGTGCTGGTGGGCTATTTGGTGTTGACGGCGGGATACTCGCTGTCGATGAAGCGGATCGTGCTGCTCGACGTCTTCATTCTTGCGCTGCTCTATGCTGCGCGCATCTTCGCAGGAGCCGTCGCGGCCGGGGTCGTCGCCTCATTCTGGCTGCTGACGTTCGCCCTTTTCATGTTTACGAGCCTCGCTCTGCTCAAACGCTACTCCGAACTCATCGCGCTGCGTACGGAGTCGCTGACGCTGGTGAACGGACGCAGCTATGCGACGGCAGACATGCAGATGATCTCGATGTTCGGCATCGGCAGCGGCTACATCGCCGTCCTCGTCGTTGCCATGTACATCCACGGCGACTTGGTGCGCTCGCTCTACGCGCACCCTGCGCTTTTAGGCGCGATCGCGCCCGTGTTGCTCTACTGGATCAGCCGGACGTGGCTGATCGCGCACCGCGGCGAAATGCACGACGATCCGATTCTATTTGCTCTCAAAGACCGGGCGAGCATCGCCGTCGCGGCTCTGTGTTTGGGCATCGGCCTGTTGGCCACGCTGCGCATTTCCTTTCCGTTCTAGCGCGGGCGCGCAGAGCGCCGCCAGCGCCACCCACAGCAAGCCGTAAGCGGCAACGGTGCCGTCGCCGTTGCCGGGCAGTCTTTGCAAGAGGTACAGCACCGTAACCAAGACGATGCAGCCCGCGCTCTGCCAGGCAAAAGATCGCCGCCGGCGCCACAGCACGAGCAGCGGCACGATCAGCAAAATCGCGTAGAAGTCTTGCGAAACGGGGTAGAGCAACAGCCCAAGAACCAGCCAAAGTGAGACTGCGAGGTCCGCTGCGTCGCTCCGTAGCCGCACGCAAAGCCACGCGCTGATCAGCAGCAATACGATGCTCGATACCGCGAAGGATATCGGCAACGGAATGCCGGTGATCGCTACCGGATGCGCGGCACGCAAAATCGCTCCGAGCAACGATGTATTGGAAGCTTCGGTATAGACCCACGGCGGCAGTTTGGAACTTGGATTCGCGTGCAGATACGCCGATAAGGCGCCGGGCACGATGCCGCCGGCCGCAATCGTGGCCAGCACAACGACGAGGACCGTTCCGCCGACAGGTGCAAACCACCGGCGAATCAGCAACGGGATGACAAGGATCGCGACGAGCGGTTTCACCAGCACTGCAAAGCCCAGCCAGAGGCCGCCGGTGAAGCGTTCCTTCGCGCGCCAAAACAGCGCGAGGCCGAGCAAAAGCAAAAAGTTGGTTTGGCCGGCAGCCACCGTCGACGACGCGGCAGGCAATGCGAGCGTTAAAGCCGCGGCCGCGAGAACGCCGGCAAGGCCGTCTTCGCGCAGAAACGTGCGGGCGAGCAGCCAGATGGCGAGGATCAGCGCGGCGGCTTGGATCGCATACCAAACCGCATAGGCGGCGTGAATGTTCGCGAACAGCGCCAAGATGAGGAAAATGAAGATCGACCCCGGCGGATACCAGAAGCCGACGTCGATGATCTCCCGCCGGAACACCGGGGTGACGGCAAACGATCGTGCGAGCTCCGTCGCGTAGAGCGGATTGTAGATGTTCTCACGCGCCGCAGCGACGTGCGCGTTAAACCAAAATCCCAGGAAATCCCAAACCGGGACGGCATGCACATTGTGCGCCGCCAAAAGGATCAGCCTGGCTGCGGCGAGCACGATCACCGCGCCCACGACGACGGTCCAAACCATCCTTTGAGCCATAGAAGCGCGCGAGCGCAGCGCGAGGCCGGCAAGCGTGAATGGCACGATGCCAAGCAGAATCAGCGTGAGGGCAATACGCATTGCCCCTCCCGCGGCTGACATGGCGGCTTACTTCGCAAGAAAATGCAGCAGCCCCGCCGTGCGCCGGCGAGGCCGCTGCTTCGTGCAGTCTATTGCTGGTTAGCTTTGGCCGCGTGGTCGTGTTGGGCCATCGCGGACCGCTTGCACATCCACACGCCATGGGCCGTCTTTCCGTAGTACTTGTCGCCGGCCATGTGGTAGACATGCGTCTGTGTGTTCACCCAGACTTTCGGATTCGACGCCGTGCAGTTCAGCGTCGAAGAACTCATCGAGGAAGTATGGGACGACGCCACAACGGGCATGGCGGCCGCCAAGAAAAATACGGTTGCGCAGAACAGAAGTCTTCATTGGATACACCTCCTTTCTGAACCTCACAGTACCCGGCGAGGACGGTTTTTGAACCCTCATGCGGCGTGCCTTCGGGCGGCAACGGCCATGATGGGAAGCGCGCAACCGAGCTGGAGGACGAGGGAAAAGACGACCAGCCAGACGATGTTCCGGTCGTACAAGGCGCCCATCGCGGCGCTGCCGGCAAACCACGCGACGCCGTAGACGCCGTCGAACGTGCCTAATGCACCTGCGCGTTTATCCGGCGGCGCCATCTGCGCGATCACCGAAGGCAACAGGGCATCCTGTGCGCCCATTCCGAGGCCCCACAGCACGATGCCGGCAACCGCCCACCAAAACGATCCCAAAAAGGTCAGCGGCGCGAAGGCTGCGGCAAATGCGAATGTCACGATGACCACGATGATGCCGCTGCGATCGTAAATTCGGCCAAGGACCGGAGCGCACGCTGCAGCCGTCAACATCGCGCCGGCGTACAGAATCGGAATCAATTGATTCGAGATGATGTGTGCTTTGCTCAGGTGATACGAAACCAAAGCAAAGTCCGCGAAGCCTGCGGCAAGGCAGGCGCCGGCGGCAGCGTAGAGCCAAAAGGCCCGGTTCATTTCGAATCCAGCTGCAGGCGCCGGAGCGGTTTCTAGATCTCGCGGGCTCGCGAACTCCCGGCGCGCGATTCCAAGGACCACGAGCGCCAGAACGGCGGGAACCAGCAACAAAGCGAAGGCGCGGGAGAAACCGCCGTGCAGATAGAGGACGAGCGCAACCAGCAGAGGGCCGATCGTTGCGCCCGTCTGATCCATCGCTTCTCGGAAGCCGAAAACCCAACCGCGCCCAAGCGAAGAACCGGCGTACGAAAGCATCGCATCGGCCGTCGGCTTGCGGATGCCGCGGCCCAGACGTTCGCCCACGATGAGAGCGGCCGCAGCAGGCCAACTTCGAACGAGGGCGAGCGCGGGAACGCTAAGCATATTAATGACGTAGCCGATGGATGTTGCAATCCAGTACCGGCCCGTGCGGTCCGACAACGTTCCGCTGACGTACCGCAGTCCAAAACCGCCGAGTTCGCCAAGCCCGGCGACGATGCCGACGACCAGACCGCTTGCGCCGAGTGAAGCCAAAAAGGGCCCCGAAACGCTGCGTGCGCCTTCGTACGTCATGTCGGCAAACAGGCTGACGATGCTCATCAGCACGACGAAGCGAAACGGCGTTGACCGGCGCATTGCGCGCATTATACCATTCGAGCATGCCGCTATTGCCTATTGCTCCGCCGCAGACCGTCGCCGGGTCAGGCGGATTCGACTACGTCACGGTGGACGCCGTACATCGGCGCGTCTATGCCGCCCACGGCGGTGCAGCTTCGCTCTTAATTGTCAACGCCGACAGCGGCGCGATTCTTGCTCAAGTACACGTCGGACCGATGGCCGGCTCCGCGCCAAATCTGCAAACCGGGAACGTCTACACGGGCGACGGCCGCGCCGACGCGGTTTCGGAGGTCGATCCCGCCGCCTTACGTGAAGTGCGTCGCGTCAGCGTCGCAGGCGCCGTCGATGCCATTGCTTACGATCCCCAGCTGCAGCGAATCTATGCCGACGAAGATGACGGCACGCGTATCTTCGTGATCGACGCGCAAACGTTCCGGCAGGTCGGCGTCGTGAGTCTGCCCGGACACAAACCCGAGTATCTCGCAATCAATCCATCGACCCATGAGGTCTACCAAAACATCACCGATCGGAACGAGTTCGTCGTGATCGATCCAAAAACGCTCTCCGTCTCGCGAACGGTGCCGACGCCTGAAATCGTCGGTAACCATCCCCTGCAGTATGATGCGGCGTTCGATGAGGTGATCGTCGGGGGCACGAACGGGAAGCTCGCGGGCTACACCAGTGCCGGAGGGCATCTTTGGACGCTGGACGTGCCGCGCATGGATCAGTGCACGCTCGATGAAGGGCGGCACCGGCTCGCATGCGCCGGCAGCGGAAAGCTGACGTTCCTGCAGATCCACGAACGCAACGCTCCGCAGATCCTCGCGCAGATCGACGTTGCGCCTCAGGCGCATACGGTCGGCATCGATCCGAAGACCGGCGACGTGTGGCTCGTCTGGGGAACGCCGCGTGGCCAAAGCGGCGCCGGACACATTGCACGCTTCCATTGGAGTCCGTAACCATGCTCAAAATTCTGGCGATCGTCCTGGCTCTAGCGGCCTTTGCAGCAAGTGCACAGGCGCAAATGATGCAAAAGTCCGTTGCCGACCGGCAGTACCTTCAAGCGATGGAGGGCATGGACCGCGCCATGATGCACGCGCACTTGAGCGGCAACGCCGACCGCGACTTCATCACGCTGATGATCGCGCATCATCAAGCCGCTATCGACATGGCGAATACGGAACGCAAGTACGGCAAGGACGCAAGAATCAGAGACTCTGGCGGAAGCCATCATTGCGGCACAGACACGCGAGATCGGCGAGATGCGAACGTGGCTTCGAAACATGAGGTAGTCCCGGCCCGAAAGATCGCGACGGTCAATACATCTCTGCAGATGTTTGTGAAGCCGCCGTCGCGCGCGTCCGTTCACGAGCCCGCATGGTCGCTTGCGCGCGTGACTATGCCGGAAACAAACTGGTACCGCGACCTCTTCCGGCGTATTGGCGAGCCGTATCTGTGGTATTCTCGTTTAGCACTGAACGAAGCCGAACTCCGGGAAATTCTGGACGATGCGCGCGTCGAAGTCTATGCATTCCGGGCCGGCGATCGCGATGAAGGCTTAGTGGAACTCGATTTTCGCGAAAGCCGGACGTGCGAGCTCACATTCTTCGGCGTGACGCAGGCATTCGTCGGAACCGGCGCAGGACGTTGGCTGATGAATCGCGCCGTCGAGTTCGCCTGGTCGCACCCCATTCGCCGCTTCTGGGTGCACACGTGCACGCTCGACCATCCAAGCGCGCTGCGCTTCTACCAGCGCTCCGGGTTTACGGCCTTTGCGCGAGACGTTGAGGTCGCCGACGACCCGCGGCTCACTGGACTGCTGGCCATCGATGCCGCTCCCGACATTCCGCTGCTGCAGTAAGCCGTGAAAGCGCTCGCCGTTGCGCTCGGCGTGCTGCTGCCCGCGATGTGGCCGATGTACCAAGCGCGGCCCGACCACAACGCCGTATTTGTATCGTCGCAAGCGGCGTATTCGTGGCGGCGAACGCTCGGCGGAAAAATCAACGGCGGCTTAGCGATTGTGGGAAACAGGTTGTTCGTCGAATCGTTCGATCGGCGGGTCACGGCGTTGAACGCGCGTAGTGGCGCAATTCTGTGGGCGAGGGCGGTGCCGAATGTGGTGATGACGACGCCCATTGTCGCGGGCGGGATCGTTATCGCGGGCACGGGAACGAGCGCCGTGCTCGACGAGCTGCCGCAAAAATTGGTTTGGGGGAGGCCGCAAGGCGACGCGATCGTCGGCATGTCGGCCGAAACCGGGCGAATCCTTTGGCGCTATCGCACCATCGGGCAAGATATGCCCAGCCCTGCACTTGCGACGGTGAACGGGCGCGACGTCATTGTCTTTGCCAACGGCGACGACCACCTACGCGCGCTGGATCCGCGGACGGGACGTGCGCTGTGGGTCCGTCGGGTCGACGGCATCGCGACGATGAGTTCTGCGGCCACGGATCGCGGCGAAGTATACGTCATCATCGGGACGGGCGCAAATTCGCATCGGCGGGATCGTTTGATCGCGATCGATCCCGCGACGGGCTCTATTCTGTGGAGCGCATCGTATGGGAACGCAGATTGCTCTCCCACAATCGGCGATGGGCGAGTTTTCGTCGAAGGGTCGATCGTGGATGGCGGGCTGGCATACAACGACGTGGCCGCGATCGATGAAAGCAGCGGCAAGCTTCATTGGCGCTGGTATTCATCGGGCGGCCGGTTGACATCGGTCGCCTCCGACGAACAGGCCATTGCGGGCGTTTTCGCCGAGGGAACATTCTATGAAAGCATTCCGGCGACCGATCAGTTCGCTGCCTTTTCGCCGGCGGGCGGTAAACCGCGCTGGATCATTCGTACGGCCGCCCCCGTTAAGATGAGCGCGGTGGACGTTGCGGGCGTGCTGTACTTCGGCGACACCGGCGGATTCTTGTATGCGGTCGATGCACGAACGGGTCGCGTGCTCACGCGCACGCGGTATCCGTCATTCTTCACGACCTCATCGCCGATTGTTTTCGGCAAGACGTTGTACGTTGCGAACGACCATACGGTTTATGCTTTGCATGTCCCCTTGTCACCCTGAGCGTGTCGAAGGGTGCGCCAGGAACTCGCTCATGCTCCGAGCGGCTCAGCATGACAACGTTTTTGGGCAAGACGTTGTACGTTGCTAAGACCACACGGTTTATGCTTTGCATGTCCCCTTGTCACCCTGAGCGTGTCGAAGGGTGCGCCAGGAAACTCGCTCATGCTTCGAGCGGCTCAGCATGACAAGTGATGTTTGCGACCGTTACAAGCCTTTAACTTGCGCGAAATATGAGCGCCAGGCCGTCGATGCAATAGCGTAAGCCGGTTGGGGGCGGCCCGTCGTTAAAGATGTGGCCCAAGTGCCCGCCGCACTGCCGGCAATGGACCTCCGTGCGCGGCACCACCAATTCGTAATCCGTACGCGTCAGCATCGCGTTCGGAAGCGGCTTGTAAAAGCTCGGCCAGCCGTCGCCGCTGTCGTACTTCGTCTTCGAGGAGAACAGTGCCAGTGAACATCCGGCGCAGACGTAGGTGCCTGTGCGATGTTCGCCGAGCAGCGGACTGCTATTCGGCGGTTCGGTGCCGTTTTCGCGCAGGATGTGATAACGTGCCGGTCCCAGGATGCGCCGCCACTCCGCATCGCTGTGCGTCGACGGTATATGCGCTCGCTATTTGCGCGCGCGCCCGCTACGAGGCCGGCAACGCCCGCCGCGCCAATCGCGGCCAACAGTTGCGCTCTGGTCATGAAGGCACCTTACAAGCGACGCCGTGCTTTTCAAAGTAGCGTTGATGGTACTCTTCTGCGGCGTAGAACGGCCCGGCCTCGACGATCTCCGTTACGATGGGGCGCTGATGTCGAGTTTGCTCGAGTTCAAGCGAACGTGCCGCAAGCCGGCGTTGCTCGTCGTCCTTAACGAAGATGGCGGAGCGGTACTGCGTGCCGACGTCCGGTCCTTGACGGTCGCGAGTCGTCGGATCGTGGAGTTTCCAAAACGTCGACAGCAGTTCATCGTATGAAACGCGCTGCGGATCGAACGTCACGCGCACGGCTTCCGCGTGTCCCGTTCTCCCGCTGCACACCTCCCGATAGCTCGGCTCGGCTGTCGTGCCTCCGGTATAGCCGCTGACGGCGTCAAGCACTCCGGGAATCTGGCGAAATGCCGCTTCGACGCCCCAAAAGCACCCCGCGGCAAAGATGGCTTGCTCTGTGCTCATTGCGTAGATAACAACGCCGTCCGGGGCTGGACGGATGCATAGCGCCAGAATTGCAGGCCCATCGGCAGCGCCGCGGGGCTATTCGGCGTCAATTCGAGGCCGCGCAGATTCTTGGGAACGACGGCCCCGAGCCGCACCGAATACAGGTAAATTGCCGGCAAATCGACGGCGGCCGCTTCCTGGTAGCGGTTCAGTGCCGCGCGGGCCGCTGCGAGCGAAGGCGCGGTGCGTGCGGCCTGTATCGCCCGATCGATTGCCGGATTGCTGTAGAACCCGACGTTGTACCCGCCGTTGGCGCGCGTTTGCGAAGAATCGTAGAACGCATAATCGTCCGGAAACGGATAAAGAATGCGTCCGCGCAACGCCATCTGGAAGCGGCTGTTGTGCAGATCGGTAAAGAACGTTTGCAGTTCTTCGTTCTGCAGCACGCAATCGATTCCGACGGCGCGAAGATTCGCCTGGATCAGCTCGCCGACGTTCACCGCCACCGCGTCCGTTGCGCCGCCGGTCTTCAAACTGAAGCGTAGTACCTGGTTCCCTTTGCGCCGCACGCCGCCGCGAAGATGCCAGCCGGCGCGCTCCAAAACCGCGCGGGCGAGTGGAGGATCGTAGCGATACCTCACCACGGCACGATCGTAATAAGGCGAAAACGTCGGCACGGGGCCGTTGAGCAGATCGGCTTGGCCGCTCATGATCCCATGCGTGATAAAGGAGCGATCGATCGCGTACATCATGGCGCGCTTCACGGCGGTATCGCGGATCCACGCAATGCCCGGATCGCGGTAGTTCGGAAGCAGCATGAAGGTCACGTTCCACGGCCAGTTGATGAAAGCGTGATCGCCCCGCAAACGGCCGTGCACTCGCCACAAATTCGGCGCGATGTCGGTAACGTCGACTTCGCCGGCATCGACTGCGGCATAAAGTGAATCTTGCTGCGGATAGACGCGAAACGCTACGTGCGCCAAGAAAGGCGGCGCACCCCAGTAGTTCGGATTGCGCGCCAGAATGAGGTACGCGTCCGGTACGTAGCGTTCGATGCGCCAAGGCCCGCTGATGACCGGATGCTGGGAAAAGCCCGCGTCAGCATTGACGAACGCGGCTTCTTGCGGAGACTCCGGCGGATAGCGATGCAAGATATGCTCCGGAAGCGGTATGGCTTGGCTTAGTGCGTTTTGGAGGAACGGCGGCGATGGCGACTTGAGGACGATCTCGACCGTGTCGTCGTTCAGCGCGCGAATCGAACGCATCAAGGCAAAGTCTGCGGAATGTCCGGCGATCACCGATGGGTTGTCGTTGAGGCGAATCGAGAAGACCACATCTTTGGCCGTCAGCGCAACGCCGTCCGACCAGCGCGCGTGCCGGCGCAAATGAAGGCGGTACCGTGTTCCTCCTTCGTCGACGTCCACTCGATAGGCCAGACTGGTGCTCCAGTTCGGCAACAAATTTGCGCCGATGTCTACCAGCGGCGTAAAGATCAGCGCTTCGGCCATCGTCGAGGCGGCGCTGACGGAAACGACGGGATTAAAACCGTCCGGCCCCGAGATCCACGCGCAAACGACCATGCGGGGATCCCGCGTTTCGGCGGTGCGCGCGCCGCAGGCGGCGCAAAGCAGCAGCAAAATGAGGACGACCCGGCTCATGCCTCGCGCAGCCAATCGCCGAAGAAATTGAAAGCGCAGACGGTTGCGAGAATCGCGATGCCGGGCGGCAACACAAGCCAGTACGCGCGCGCGAACAGATCGCTCTGAGCGCTGGAAAGCAGGTTTCCCCATGACGGCGTCGGCGGACGAACGCCGATTCCAAGATACGACAGCGCGGTTTCCGCGAGCATCGCGCCGGCAATGGTGAACGTCGTCGTCGTGACGATGGTGCCCGCAGCGTTCGGCAGCAGGTGGCGCAGAATGATCCGGCTGTCCGGCGCCCCGATGGACCGCGCAGCTTCGACGAATAACCGCTCCTTCAAGGTCAGCATCTCGCCTCGCACGAGCCGCGCCGGCCCGAGCCAAGAGGTCACGCCGATCACCAGCATCAGCGCGATGAGACTGCCTTGAAACATCGCGGCCAAAAAGAGCAGCAGAAAGAGCGTCGGAACGCTCAAAAGCACGTCGACGATTCGCATCAGCACCGTGTCGAGCGCACCGCCGTAGAAGCCGCAGATCGCGCCGTAGCCGCTGCCGATTAGCATGGCGACCAGCGCCGCCACGGCGCCGACGGCAAGCGTTATGCGGCCGCCTTCCAACAGCCGCGCCAGTTCGTCGCGTCCTAAGCCGTCCGTTCCGAGCCAATGGCGCATCGACGGCGCCGCGTACGCGTGCGCGACGTCGGTGAGGTTGCCGCTAACGTGCGAAATCGCAGGGCCTGCCGTACAAGCGCAGACCGCGGCTACGAGCCATACGACGCTGCATGCCGCAACCGCGCTCAGACGAAGACGGCGGCGCTGCTGCGGCAGCTCTTCAGTCATAACGGATGCGCGGATCGACGACGCCGTAGAGCACATCGGCGGCCAAGTTCCCGAGGACCACTAAGGCGCCCGCGATCACCGTCATCCCGAGCAAGGTCGAATAATCGCGATCGACGGCCGATTCCCAGAAGAGCTGCCCCATTCCGGGATAAGCGAAGATCTGCTCTGAGATCACCGCGCCGCCGAAGAGCGCCGGCAGCGTTCCGCCCAGCAGCGTAATGAACGGGATCAGCGCATTGCGCAGGGTGTGGCGAAACAAAACGGTTCGCACCGGCAACCCCTTTGCACGGGCGGTGCGCGTATAATCCTCGCGCAACTGGTCGATCATGCTGGCGCGAATGTACCGGCTCCAACCGGCAATCGAGACGATTGCTAAGGTGGCTGCCGGCAAGACGAGATGCGCGATGCGCGAGGGCCAATCAAAGTTCGCCGTGTCGATCGTCTGCAGACCGCCTACCGGCAGCCAGCGCAGGCGCACGGCGAAGATGGCGATCAGCAGCGTGCCGAACCAAAATGTCGGCATCGACCAGCCGATGAAGACGCCGACGTTCAGGGCTCGGTCGATTGCGGAATTCCGCCGGTATGCCTGATACACGCCGAGCGGAAGGGCCAGCGCGATCGAGATGCCGATTGCGCAAGCCATCAAAAGCATTGTCTGCGGCAGCCGCTGTCCGATCAGCGAAACGACCGTGGTTTGGCGGACGTACGAGAAGCCGAGATCGCCGTGCAGCAGATCCAAAAGCCAGCGCCCGTACTGCTGCGGCCAGGGGCGGTCGAGTCCGAGCGCGTGCGTCACCGCTGCAACTTGCGCCGGCGTCGCCCTTTCGCCGGCGAGGGCCAATGCGGGACCGCCGGGCGCTAAGTGCAGCAGCGCAAACGTCAGGATCGTGACGCCGATCAGCGTCGGAATTGCGAGCAGCAGCCGCCGGACGACGAACGCCGTCACGGCTTACCAGGTATAATTCGCGATTGCTTGCCACTGGTACGGCTGCGTGCCGTCCCAGTCAAAGAAGCACTCGCCGATGGCTCCGACGCTCTTGCTGGCTTCCAGGGAAGCGGTAATTTCATCGGCCGGCGGATACCCGTTCGGACCCTCAGCGGCAGTCTGGCCGCCCACGCTCACGGCTACTTTGCGGCGCGATTCCGCCAGCAATTTGACGTACGAGGCTCGCAGAAACGTGCGGACTTGTGCGGGTGTGGTGGGCGTGCGCCGCATCATGCGCCAGTACGCCATCGGCTGGAGCACGTCGCTGTACTGCGCGATGAGCGCAAAAGGGTACGTGCGGTTGTCGAGATGCTCGAAGTACGCGTCTTCGACGGTTGAAACGAGAAGATAGTGCGGACCGAGCGCTTCGCGCAGCGATCGGACATATTGCCAAAGCGCGGACAAGCCGGCCGGATCGCCGCCCATGAACTCGTCGCCTCGTTCGAGATCGATCGCCAGGCCGGTCAGCGGCGTTCCTTTCGCGGTGCGATAGTAGGCAGTCTGCACGCTCGCCTGCAGATCTTCGAACGTGTTGTCGCGCGGAACCGTCCATCCGATCGTGCCGATGCCATGTGCCGCCAGGCCATCGATGATCGCATCGATCGTCGGCTTCGCCTCCGGCGAAACTTCCCAGTACGCGCCGTAGGCGGTGCGCAGTTCAACGTAGTGCAAGCCCGAACGCACGGCGAGATCGACGATCGTTTGCGGATCGAGGTGAGCATAGTAAATGTCATCGATCGGGTTGGTCGTGAAGTACAGCCACATCGCTTTGCCGGAAGCGTTCTCGACCGCCGTAGAAGGCGGTTCGGCCGGCACTGCAACCGGCAACAATCCTAGGGGCCGGCTTGCGGAGCGGTACAGTTCGTAACGATAGCGTTGTCCCGGTTCGACGGTTGCATCGCGAAAGCTCGAACTCGGACCCCTGATTACGGCGACCGTGCTGCGTCGATCTTGTTGGTCGATGCGAATGATGCGGGCCAGTTTTGGTTCCTCGGGAAACCAGCCAATCTGCAGCGCGTGCGGTCCGAGCGCCTGCGCGACGACCCTCGGCCCTTGCCATGTTCGCGTATCGGTGGCGACCGTCACGCTCCCTAGCGGCGGAGAATTTGCGCGGACGGTCATGACGAGCGGCCCCTCGCGATGCGTCTTGAGGATCGCAGAGGGTTGGCCGTAGCGCATCCTCGTTTGCCATTGCACGTAACCGTCGCGCGAAATCCAGTCCAGGTCGCTGTTCGCCATGATGCGCGTCGGATTGCCCTGGGCATCGAAGAAGTGCGTCGCCACCAGCCAGTTCGCGTTGCCGTCGGGATCGAAGTTGAGCGGCCGGGATTCGATCGTCATGCGCGTCGCCGGACCGCCGATGTAGATGAGCCCGGTGGCCGTCGGCGAGGGATTCGGTGCGGGCGTCGGTGTTGAGAGCACCGACGCCGCCACGATCGCAAATACGCTAACCATGTTGCATGTCACCCTGAGCCTGTCGAAGGGTCGGCGTGACGATCACGCCTCATGCTTCGAGCAAGCTCAGCATGACAGTAACTCTAGAACTTGTAGTTGAAGAAGAACTCGAAGGTTTGCGGATTCACCGTCAGGTTCTGATAGATGTAGCCCACGGGCGCTTTGGTCCCGGAATGTGGGCCGTTCATGCTAAAGCACCCGGTTCCGTAATTCGCCCCGGGGAAGGCAGGATAGTTGAAACACGGCGTCACCGACGACGTCCAATCGTGCTCGTTGTCGGTGAGATTCGTCGCGCGAATGCCGATGATGTAGTTCTTCCCAATCTCTTTCTCGAGCGTTAAATTCATGAACCAGTAGCCCAGTCCGCGCCCCTCGGGGGCCAAGACCGGGACCGTGTTCTTGCCATTCGGCAACGTCGTTGCGGCACCGCTCGTGCATCCCACCGGCACGAGATACTGATTGACCGGCACGGCGTCCTGAAGATCCACGCATCCGCCGACGTTGTAGAAATTTCCGAACGTGTAATACATGTTCGGAATAATATGGATTCCGTGCGTGTGAATGTCAGCCGTCAAAGTGGCGGAAAACGGCGGCACGAAGGAGCTGCGAACGAAAATGTTCTTGTGCAGGAAGTAGTCTGCTAGGGGGAAGTTGATGAATGCCGTTTGGCCGAAGTCGGTGATCTGCGTCCAATAATTGTTGTATGACGCCGACAGCCAGTATGAGATGCCCGTATCTTGCGTGTTGAGATGGTTGAGTCCGAGCTCGACGCCGAATGCGCGAATCTTTAGATTATTCGCAATCTGCGGTTCACCGTATTTGGGCGCCCCGCTCGGCGAAATACCGATCAGAGGGGAGTACTGCGCAAGATAGTTGTTGCTGAAGCGGTAGTACGGTCCGACTTTTAGCGACGTGTTGGCGTCGAACTGGTGCTCCCATTGAAGGTCAAAACTTGTGTTGACCTGCGGCTTGTAGCTGGTTGACTGATGGTTGAGCGGGTTAATGTAAAACGGATTGTACGTCGTGCTGTCATAGCGATAGACAAATTCAGTGCCGATGAACTGGCCCGTCGTCGCGTACGACCAGCGGATGACGTTGTCGGGGTCGACGCGATACGTTCCCAAAAGGGAGGGCGCAAGGAAGCCCGCAGACACCGTTCCGCCCGGGACGCCCTTCGGCTGAACGGTGCTCGTGAGCTCAGGATTCGGCGGTATCGCGTAGTAGATGCGCGAGTAACGCAAACCCGGCTCGAACGTCCACCGGCCTGCATTGATGGATGCCTGCGCGTAGACAAAAGGCACGTGCACGGGTACGTCCGTCAATGCCGCCAAGTACGATGACGTAGCGCTCGCATTAAAAAGGTTAAGGTAGCGAACGTCGCGTTTTTGATTGTCGTATTCTTGTCCGGCGCCCGCTTTGATGGTCACGTTTTCGTTCGGCGTCGCCGTATAGTCGAGCGACAGATAGTACTGGTTCGCATAACGGTTCTGGTAATAGTCGCCAAGATCGTACGTGCATTCCGAGCCGCCGGGTGAAACCGGTAACGGAGAGTTCGCCTTGTAGGGATACGCCGGACATCCCGTGGCCACGGGTGCCGTGCCCGGAATGTTCGGGTCGGTAAGCGGTTGATCGAAGATATACTGGTTGAAATTCTCGGCCAACCGCAGAGCGAAGCTGGAATGGCTGTCGATGATGTGGTTCCACTGAATCTTGCCTATCGCCGAGTAGTGGCCGATAAAGTTCCCCGTGCCGTTGGCAAGCGCCCCGAAATAAAGCCCGGCGGGACACGTTTGCCCGTTCGGCGCCGTGCCGCCTGAGCCACCCGACGGTGAATTCGGATCCGGCTTTACGCCTCTGCATGGCACTAACTTCAAAAGCGGCGCGCTGGGCGTCCCTGAGTAGAGCGCGTAGTTAATGGCTCCGTTGAAGATGCCGTTTGCGTACAAGAATTGGAAGTCGTCCTTCTGATTCGGCTTGTAGTGGAAGTTGCCAACCAGGTCCCGTGTATAGATGTAGCCCGGGTTGCCCGAACTGATGCCGACCTGGAATAAGTTAAATGCCGCCCTTCCCACGTTGAAGTCGTCTTGGGAGTTTTGCGAGTCGAAACCGACGTAGTACGACCAGCGATGATCCGGCGTCGCGCCTCCGTATTCGACGCGAAGGGGATGGTTGAATTCCGGCGTCGTGACGCCGGCCGCGAATGAGCCAAATGCCGGATAGCTGCCCGTCTTGATCACGGAGTTGATGATTCCGAGGCCGTTGCCCGCATTCTGCGCCGTCAGGCCGCCGGTATAGACTTCGACGTTCGAGATGCCGAGATCGGTCAAGTTGGTCGTGAAGAAGCCGGTCATGCGTTCCGTGATTGGAATGCCGTCAAGCTCGTAACCGTTGTCGACATCATAACCGCCGCGAATCGACGGCTCGGCCGGGAAGGCGCCGCCGATCGGCGTGACGCCCGGAACCGTGTCGAGATACTCGTACACCGTGCGATGCAGGTTGTCGCCGCCCGTTGCGGCGTTGAGTTGCGCGCCGCTGACGTTGTAGACGTCGGTTCCGGTGTAGGGTTTGACGAGGTTGCTCGCCGCTCTCGAGGTGACGTTGGCGATCGTCCGGAGCGCCTTGGTCAGTCTCACGTCGAGTTTGTACACCAGGTCTTGCTGCACGGTGATGCCGGGCTGGCTCGACGCGTTGTATCCCGGAACCTCAAACGACACCACGTACGTATCGGGAATGAGCGCTTGGAACGAGTAGAAGCCCGAGGCGTTGGTCGTGGTGCTCTGCGAGCCCGTAGGCGCTTTTGCCGTCACATGGACGTTGGCAACGGGCGCGCCGCTCTGGGCATCCGTCACCACGCCGGTGATGGTGCCGGTCGTACCGGCCATGGCCGGCGCAGCAAATACTCCGAGCGAAACAAAAAACGCCGCAGCGGCAACAGCCACGATGCGGCGACGGCAAAACTCCACAAGCATCTCTCTTCTCCCGGCTCGCAAAAGAAAAGCGACCGGCGTGGTCCCACGCTCGTTCGCTTGCGAGATTAATGCCGCGTTAAGGGTTTGTAATCCTCCGTCTATGCCATCGTCTTGGCGAGGCCCCGCGGCGCGTCGCTCTCGACGTGACGTGCGCGCCCGGCAAAGAGCGCCAGCGTCTGCGCGGCAACGAGCCACGCGAGCGTGTTGAACGCTTCGTCGACGACCGGACCAAGCAGCGGGATATCGCCGATCCGTCCGCCGATGACGTAGCGCAAGCTTTCCGCCTGCACGGCTTCCAGCAGCGGACGATTCACGACGTTGCGCGAGGCCTCGTCCACGATCCCTAAGATCGCACAGGTCGCGTCGAGCATCGCCGCGCTGCCGTGCCGGAACTCGCCGGCCGAAAAGCCCTCCGCGTGAATGTAGCTGGCCTCTTTCATCTTCAAAGCGCATTCGTTGGCGATGGGCACGCCGTACCCGGCCGCCACGAACAGCACGCTGCGCCGGCGCGCTATTCGTTGCGCCGCGTCGCGGACGTCCTCTAACCCGGAGCCTTCCAGCCAACTCCGCACGTCTTCGGCGGTTTCGGTCAGGGACCGCGCGCTGCGCGAATGCGATCCGGCCATCAAACCGGCCGCCCACAGCAGCACCGCGGCCATTGCCGTGACGCTCTTCGTCGCCGGGACGGCGACTTCAGGGCCGCACTCCAAGTCGATCGTGATGTTGGAACGGCCGGCAAGCGGAGAGCCCGGTGTGTTGGTGAGCGCGATCAATTGCCGGGGATGCAAGATGTCCAGCGCATCGAGTAAGTCGGCGGATTGTCCGCTCTGCGAGCACGCGATGACGACGGCGTCGCGGTAGGCGGCGTTGTCGAGGGGCGCTTCGGTGGCAGCCAGGGCATGGGCGCGAATGCCGCGCCGCCGCAACGCCAGGCCGCCGAGCTGCGCCATGAATAACGAACTGCCGCTGCCGAGCAACACGACGTCGCGCCCGCGGATCGCGTGCGTGAGCTGCGCCGCTTTGTCCGACTGCGCGATCGCTCTCCAGACATCCGGCTGCTGCCGGATTTCTTCTTCTAAATGTACGCCGAGCATTATTGCCGTGCGATCAGTGAAAGCAGGTCGCCGCGCACCTTTGCCAGGTCGGCAGCGCCGTGCGGCGCATCTTCGCCCATCCACTGATTGATGAGCAGCGAGAACGTAACGGGACCGTGCGATTTGGTCCGGACGAACCCTGAAATCGTCCGCACGTGGCTGATGCTGCCGGTCTTTGCAAAGACCATCCGTTCGGCCGCCGTTCCTTTATACGAGCTTTTGAGCGTGCCGCGCACGCCGGCGACAGGCAGCGCGTCCAAAACGATATCGCGATTCGGGCCGTTCCAGTCCGCTTGCAGGATCGCCACGAGATCGCGCGGCGTGATTCGATCGTATTGCGAAAGCCCGGACCCATCGGAGATCGTGACGGTCGACGGATCGACGCCGATCGATTGTAGGAAGCGCCGTTCAACGGCGATCCCATGCTCGTCCGTTCCGGGTTCTCCGCCGGCTGCCGCGCCGAGTTCCTTCAAGAAAAGTTCGCCCATCAGATTGTCGCTGGGGTACCAAAAATCAGCCAGCAATTGGGGCATGGGTTCGGAGGCATGCGACCAGAGCAGCGTCGCTCCGGGCGGTGTCGTTCCCGAATGGATGGCGCCTTGCAACGCGATGCCGTGCGCTGCCAGCGCGCGGGCGAATACGTCGCCGGCATAGCTTTCCGGATCGGGAACGCTCGGCTCGACGTCGTCCGACTCTTTCGAGTCCAGCGGATAGCTGCCGGTCAACTCGATCGTACGGGGACGATCCCATGGCCGCACGATATCGGTGGTATCTTTTGATTTTGGGGGACCGGTCACCGCATCATCGACGATCGTGAACGCGTCGCTCTGCGGGGTCACACGCAGGCGAACCGGCGCGCCGGCTTGCGCGCCCGGCGACATGTACACGTGAACGATGCCTTCCTCGAGTTCGAGTGCGGTGACGACCGGAGCGTAGTAGTACGGCAGATCGTCCCACGACCAGCCGAATCCCAGGCGTTGATCGTCGTCGTGCGTTGCATCGGTAATCAGCGCGCCGTCGATTTTAGAGATCCCTCGCGCTTTTAGCGCAGCCGCCGCGTCGTCGAGATTGGCCGCCGTCAAATGCGCGTCGCCGCCGCCACGCAAGTAAAGGTTGCCCGGGATTTCGCCGTCACGCAGCTGCGGATCGGCCGCCACGCGAGTCGGAAAGACGAAGTTGCTCCCGAGCGTCTGCAGCGATGCGGATCCGACGAGCAGCTTGAAATTGGAGGCCGGCATGAATTCTCTATCGGCGTCCTGCGAGAAGAGCGTCGTCCTACGTACGGTGTCGATCGCCAACAGGCCGACTTGAGCGCCGCGCAGGGCCGGGCGCTGCAACAACGTCACGATCTTTCGCTGCAGCGCCGCAATCTGCGGTGCGGTCCACGCCGCGCCGCCGGGAGTGGGCTTCACCAGAGTCTGCACCGACGACATATCGGCCGCTTCGACACGCGCCGGCACACCGGCGCTGCTCAGGATGACAACGCAGCCAAGAACGGCCGAAGCAATCTTACACATCAAGCTCAGTTCGCACCAAGTCGTCGACGGTTTCGCGACGGGCGATCAGCGCGTGTGTGCCGTCGCGCACCGCAACGACCGGAGGCCGCACGAAGCGATTGTAGTTGCTGGCCATGCTGTACGTGTACGCGCCCGTCGTGCAGACGGCGACGAGTTCGCCCGTTCGCAAATCGGCCGGCAGCTCCGTTACACCGAGGCGGTCGTTTTCGCACGAGCGTCCGCAGACGATCGTTTCAGCACCGCCGGAGCTTTCGCGCGACGCGGCGACGATGTGATGGTAAGCGCCGTAGAGCGCCGGGCGAGGATTATCGGCTAGGCTTCCGTCGACGATGGCAAAGCGCTTCCCGAAAGGCTGCTTGACGGCAACGACGCGATAGAGCGACGTGCCGGCATGGGCGACGAGCGCGCGCCCCGGTTCGATGCCGATGCGGGGCAGCGGCAGAGCGTCGCGTTCTGCCACTTCGCGAATCGCGCGCGCGATCGCCGAAACCGTGCCGGCGACGTCGAGCCGAATCGGGCCCAGCGGATCCATCTGCACGCCGAATCCGCCGCCGACAATGACCGTTTCACATGGGATCCCAAGCCCGTGCAACTGCGCCGCATGCTCCATCAGTACCCGGGCGTTGGCGACGAACACTTCGCGTTGATACACCTGGGAGCCGACGTGGGCGTGTAGACCCACGAAGCGCAACGACGGCAATTCCCGCACTCGCGCCGCCGCAAGAGGCAACGATCGATCGTCAAAACCGAACTTCGTCGCTTCACCGGTCGTTTGCACCGCGGTGTGCGTGCGTGCCGTAATTTCTGTGTTGAGCCGCAGCAGCACGTCGATCGAACCGGCGCGGGTGCGCGCAGCCAAACGGTCGAGTTCGTCGAGATTGTCCACGACGATGCGCCCTACTCGTCCTTCGATCGCCGCCGCGAGTTCTTCGTCAGACTTTCCGCAGCCGTGGAGCAGCAGACGCTGCGCCGGAAAGCCGGCACCTTCGGCGACGGCGATCTCTCCGAGCGAACAAACCTCCAGGTCGATTGCAGCGTGCTTGAGATGGCGCGCGAGCGCCGTCAGCAACAGCGCTTTTGCCGCGTAAGAAACGTCGATGCCGTGCGGCGCGCACGCGGCGTGGAAGGCCGCAATGGCCGCGTCCAGCACTTCATAGTCCAAAACCAAGAGCGGCGTGCCGTAGATCTGCGCAAGTTCCGTGACCGCAACGCCGCCGACCGTCAGCACGCCATCCGCGCGGGCATGTCCCGGCGCCAAGCCATCGCGCCAGCGTAGCATTTCGGGATCGCGAATCATGCGCGTGACAACGCGTGAAACTGGTTCAGAAACTGCGCGATGGCAGGCAGCGCGACGCCGGCATCCGCAAAGCGTTTTTGCAGCGCCTCCGGTCCGGGCGCCGGCGTCACGAGCATGAACGGCCCCGCGGTTGCGGCAGCGACTTGGACGGTGCCGGCGGCGGCCGGAACCAGCGCGGTTTGGTACCGTCCGAGCTGCGCGCCGCCGTCTGCACACTTTAAGAGCAGCGGATCGTCCAAGGCCATGATGATAAGGGGCCGTGCGTGCGTCCCCAGAGCGGATTGCGTCTCCGTTGCGGTGACGCGTTCGACCAAAAAATGCGAATCAGCAACCAGCGCCGTTCGCGAAAACCCTTCGGCCGCGTACGGTAAGACTTCCGCTCCCGCGCCGGCGCCGGCGTGGTAATCGAGCACGTCAGCCGCCTTTTGCACGTGCAGCGGACGGGGCTTGCCGTCCGATCCGAGGCGATTCCAATCGAAAATGCGATACGTCAGATCGCTGGCCTGCTGCGTTTCGAAGATCACGATTCCGGCGCCAATCGCGTGGAGCATTCCGGCCGGGATGTAAAACACGTCGCCCGCTTTCACGGGGACTTCACGCAGAATCTCGCCGAGCGAGCCGTCAGCGACGCGCCGCTCGTATTCTGACCGATCCGTTTCGCGATTCCACCCCATGACGAGCTGCGCTGCCGGATCGGCGCGCATGACGTACCAGCACTCCGTTTTTCCATTGATTTGCCCTTCGACTCGCTGCGCATACGCATCGTCCGGATGCACTTGAACCGAAAGGGACGCGTGCGCGTCGATGATCTTGGTCAGCACCGGAAACATGGCGGTTGAGTTAAGTTCGCCCATCAGCCCTTCGCCGAGGGTGTGCCGGAGATCCGCAACCGTCTTGCCGGCCAGCGGGCCGTTGGTGACGGCATTGGTATCCCAGCACTCCCACGATTCGCCGATCTTTGCCGATGGGTCGCCGTTCTTACCGAACTGCGTCACCAACGCGTCGCTGCCCCAGATGGCGGGCGCGAGCTTCGGCGCGAGCACCATCGGATAGAGTTGCATGAGGAGTACCCCTTTGCTTGCCGGGAGAAGTTTCCGCCAACGTGCGCTTCTATATCGGCATCGGCTCGAACCTCGGCGATCGCCAAGCGAACATCCTCTCCGCGCTCCAGCGATTGCGTGCCCGCGCTCGAGTCGGTGCGGTATCGAGCTTCTATGAGAGCCCGCCGCTCGGCGGCGCGGAAGGGCCGGATTTTTTGAATGTCGCGGCGGAATTGGAAACGGACCTCGATCGAGAACGGTTCGGGCGATTCGCGCGCGAAGTCGAAAACGCGGTCGGACGCGCCGGCTCGAAGCGGTTCGCAGCTCGGCCGATCGACATCGACGTGCTGGCCGCAGAAGCATACGTGCATCCGGAGCTGCAAAAGCGTCCCTTCAACTTAATTCCGCTTGCCGAAATTGCCCCGCAGTTTCGCGAAGACGCCGCGCGTTTGGGAAGCGACGGCGTGCGAAGACGCCGGCGTTCGCTGCACTTCAACGCGAATCGTCAGGACGAAACGCCAGAGGTCCGCCTTTCGCTCAGCCGCGTCGGCGTTTCACGCCTGCGGCGCATCATTCATCTGAACGTCGACGGCAAGGAGCACGTCTGGAGCGGCGAGTTCACGATGGTGGCGGATTTGGCGCCGGACAAGGCCGGCATCCACATGTCGCGCTTTACCGAAATCCTGGAGGAGGCAGCGCTGGAAGTGCTGGCGCGCGACCCTTCGCCGGCGCGCATCGAACGGCTGGTCGAAGCGATCGCCGCAGAGATCGTGCGATCGCAGCGTGCAATTCGCGCCGACGTGCGTTTGCGCGCGGATTTCTCGCTGGAGCGCTGGACGCCGGTCAGCGGCAAGCGCGGCGAAGAAGTGTACACCTTGATCGGCATCGCGCATGCGGACCGCGAGCGCACGCGGCGAGTAGTCGGCATTGAAGCGCAAGGTATGACGGCGTGTCCGTGCGCGCAGTCGATGGTGCGCGAGCACAGTTTGCAAGAATTGATCGACGCCGGATTCGGCGCGGAAGACGCACGCCGAGCGCTCGACGCGCTCCCGGGCGCCACGCACAATCAGCGGGGGCGCGGCAGCATTCTGCTCGGAGCGGATGACGAGCATGCTGACGCCGTGCGCGCCGAACGGCTAGTGGAAATCGTCGAATCAGCCATGTCGAGTGAAACCTACGACCTCCTCAAACGGCCCGACGAGTTCTTTATCGTCAACAAAGCGCACTACAACCCCAAGTTCGTCGAAGATGTGGTGCGCGGCATCATTGCGGGGGCGCTGGAGATGTATGAAGACCTGCCCGATTCAACGTTCGTGGCGGCCACTCAAGTCAACGACGAATCGATCCACAAGCACGATGCATTTGCGGAAGCGCAAGGCACCTTCGGGGAGTTTCGCGAGGAGCTCCGTTCGGGCCGGTACGTCACCCCGAAAATGGATTTGGCGGCCTGGCTGCAAACCCGTCCCTCGGCGGTATTGCTGTAAAGGAGAGGGATATGCATCTCATCATCCGGTTCATCGTCAATGCCATCGTCTTGTACCTCATTGCGCGCTTCGTCCCCGGCTTTAACCACAACATCGGCGCCGGCACGGCGATCATCGCGGCAATTGTATTCGGAGTGGTCAATGCGTTCATTGGACCGGTGCTCCGTTTGCTCACGGCTCCGATCAACTGGCTCACCCATGGCCTGTTCGCTATCGTGGTCAACTATATTCTCTTCTGGCTGACGGTGTGGATAGCGCCACATTTCGAGAACACGGGCGTCGGCTGGCCGGCATGGCTGGCAAACCTGGTCGGCGCGGTGATCATGATGGTGGTTGCGACGGCGCTGCAGCAAATGTGGATGCCGCGTTCCGAACGGGAGCGAACCGCTACCGCGTAAGGACGTCGATACGGGCGCGCAGCGACGGATGCGTCGAAAAGAAGAACTCGTACCAAGGGGGTTGTTCGTCCTCGGCGAGATTCTGATCGCGTAAACGACGAAACGCTGCCGCGCCCGCTTGCGGCGTGCCGGTTGCGCTCAGCGCAAAGCGATCCGCAGCCCATTCGCGCGAGCGCGCAAAGGCGCAAATAGCCGGGCGCAACGCTTGTGTGAGGAGCGTTGCCCACAGCTGCAGGCGGGCGAGCGCTCCAAGCGTAGAACCGTTGTCGCTTCTCCCAAGCGCAACAGATGATCCGAAAAGGATCGCGGCAATTGCCGTCTGCGCGACCGCCATCATGCGCCATGTGTCGCGCGACACATAATGTCCGAGTTCGTGCGCGACGACGAACTCGATCTCTTCGTCGGGAAAATGCTCGATCAGCGTGTCGCCGACGACGATGCGGTGCGTTGAACCGATGCCGATCACGAACGCGTTTGCCTTTTTGGTTTGGCGGCTCATGTCGACGCGCAGAATTTGCGCGTCCCCAACGCCGAATCGAGCGGCGAGCGCGCGCAGGCGCCGCTCGAGTGGTCCCTCAAGCGGTTCATACTTATTGAAGAGCGGCATCACGTAGATTGGCACGACGATGTTTGCAAAGGCCAGCAGCGGGAATGCGCCGGCCCACGCAATCGCGGCCCACGTGCGAGGCCATCGGCGTAGTGCCGCGGCCAGCAGAACGGCAATGATCGCGCTCACCGCAGTGCCCAGGGCGTGCGCCTTTGCCCTGTCGGCGGCCCACGAACGCGCAGACTGCTCGGTCAGGGCGAAGCGCTGTTCCACCACGTGGCTCTCGACGTAATCCGCGGGCAGCTCGACGATCGCATCGAGAAGCGTCACCACGCCGGCAAAAACCGCCGGCCGCAGCCAGACCGGCAGCGACTGCGTGCGGCGGTCCATGGCGCCGCCGAGATCGCCCGATGCAACCAGAAACGTCGCGGCAATGGAGCGCGCGATCGCTGCGACGCTCAGCTTACGGCGAAGCCGTCCATACGCTGCCGCGTCGCGAGTCTTTGGCTGCGGGCCTTCCCGCGCAACCGCCGCGCATTCGTACGCGCGGTAGGCCGCATATCCAGCCAGAAATCCGCCGGCCATTCCAAGAAAGAAGCTGTTCTTTCGCATAGTACTCCGGGCAAGTGCAAGCTTTCGAGGGCGCGAGCATATACCAGTACGATCCGTCGCAAAACCGCTACGTTCGCCACGGCGGCATGGTCTGCGACGGCGGCCGGATCGTTTCGCTGCATGTCTCCGATGCAGGGGGCGGCGTCGCCCGAACCGATTTACATGGGGCGACCGTTCTTCCCGCTTTTGCAGACTGCCACGTCCATTTGACCGATACCGGATACTTTTTGGACGAACGCAATTTGGCGTGGACGCGATCGTACATGGACTTTGTTTGCGCACTCGCGAAACTCAAGCCGGCGGCGTTCGTTCTCGCAGGGCAATACGACGAGAGCATGTGGAGCGACGGCGGAACGGCGGATGCGGCGCCGCTGAATCGCTTTTTTGCGGACTCCTGCGCCATGCTCGTTCGCATCGACGGACATTCGTGCGTCGTCAACCGCAAGACGCTGCAGTGGCTGAATCTGCCGCCGGATGCTGCGGGCATCGAGCGCGATGCGCAAGGCGCACCGACGGGCAAGCTGTTCTTGGACGCGAACTGGCGCGCGCAGTCGACGTTTATGGCCGCGATCCCCTTGCAAGCTCGTCGTCAAGCGGAACGGCGTGCCGCGCAACTGGCGCTCGAGCGAGGCTGCGTGCACATGCACGTGCAGCTGGTGGGTTTCAAACGCGATCAATACGCCGAAGAAATTGAAGCGCTCAAAACGCTTCCCCGTGCCAAGTGGCATCCGAAGATCTGCGAGCCGGATGCGCGCCTCGCGCAAGCGTTTGGTTTGCCGTACGTCGGCGGCGACGTGTTCTTGGACGGTTCCATCGGCAGCTGCACCGCTGCAGTCAGCGAGCCGTTCATCACGACCGGTGACACCGGAGCGTTACGATACAGCGATGAGGCCGTCTTCGAGTATTTTTCGAATGCGGAAGCGCTCGGCGTGTCGGCCGGAGTTCATGCGATCGGCGACCGGGCAATCGAGCAATGCATCTCGACGTGGGAGAAGGTCTTGAAGCCGGATCGGCGCAGCGGCACCCGGCACTTCATCGAACATTTTGAGATCGCGCGCGACGATCACATCGAGCGGTGCGCCCGGCTAGGCATCCACCTTTCGATGCAGCCGCAATTCGATGAACTCTGGGGCGGAGCCGGCCGAATGTACGACGAGCGCCTGGGCACGCAGCGCATGCGTAGGATGAATGCGCTCGGACGTGCGCAGCGAGCCGGCGCCGTGCTTTGCGGCGGTGACGACAGCCCGGTTTGCGAGCTCTCGCCCCTTGCCGGCATGCAAGCCGCCGTCGATCACCATGAACCTTCGGAGCGTCTCACGCCCGAAGAAGCGTTGACGATGTACACCTACAACGCGGCGCGGCTGGCGCACGCCGAAACGCAAACGGGCATCCTCGCGCCTGGATTTGCAGCGGATTTCGTCGTGCTGGACCGCGACCCGCTGGGCGCAAACGCCTTCAGCGAGTGCCGAGTACTAGAAACATGGTGCGACGGCGTCCGATTAGTGTGAGCGTTCAGGCCTTACACTTCTTCGCGGCATTCGTGGTTTTGTTGCTCGTTCCCGACGCCGCGACATTAGCCGCTCCTCCTGCGGCTATGCAACCGATCCCCACGGATAGCCGCGGGTGCCTTCCATTGGACGATCAGCGGTGGTTCAAATCAATGGATGCGACGTCTGCTTCGGCGTTTCCCATTGAGGCGCACGGAGAGGAGTGCCTTAACGAATTGCAATTCGCCGAAGCACTGCCGAAGCTTCTGAGAGCGGCTCGCCTCAGTCCTAAACCATGCACGCTCATAGCGCTCGGTGTTGCGTATGATGGTTTGTCGCGCCACCGCGAAGCGGCGGAAGCTTGGCAGAGGGCCGAACTTCCGTATCGGCATGAAGATGCAGCCGGAACGGTTCATTTTAGTCTCGGACTCGAGTCGCCGCTACTTCACGGCGACAGTGTGCGCGCCATGCGGATTCTCAAGGAAGACTTCGAACCGAAGTTTCTTGCCGGAGGCGCCTTCGAAACGTATACCGGGTTGGACCGAAGCCTGGCCAAAGCGTTCGCCATGGCCCTAGAGAAGCTGCCGCAGGTCACCCCGATGAAGGAGCGCGTATGATAACGTCCCTTTACGAGCGTGGCCTGCAAAGCAACGGCGCGGTCCGATATTCGCGTGCTGTAATGCTGTTAGCGACCCAACATAGCCGTGAAGTTGAAATAGAGCTCGGCTTTGCCGCACGATATCAAACCCCAATGCCGCCCGGACGCGAGTGCAGACCGGCGGATTATCAATGGTCCGCAGTGTATCTACTTGAACACTTGCGCTAAATCGGCGTGCAAGCGGTTGGCCGTGCATGTAGACGGCGACTAGCGGCGTTGACCGGAGCGATGATCGCCACGACTGGATCAGATAATCGAGATCGTTTCCTTCGGTTTCGGATGCGCTTCGACGGCATCGATCAGCGCGGCGGCTAGAGCGTCGCATGCGGGGTCGTCGATTTCTTCGACGTTGCCTTCGTCGGCCAGTTGCGCTTTGCGCGGATCGATGGGGAGCCGCGCAAGCACAGGGGCTTGCGCCAACTCGGCAACGCGGTCGGCATACGATGGGCCGAATACGTCGTAACGCCGCCCCGTATCGGGAGCGACGAAGTACGACATGTTTTCCACGACGCCGAGGATCGGCTTCTTCAGTTGATGGATCAGGTTCGCGGCTTTTCGCACGATCATCGTGGCTAGCGCTTGGGGCATCGTCACCAAGACGACGCCATCGATAGAAAGCGACTGCAGCACCGTGAGCGGAGCGTCCGATGTGCCCGGAGGCAGATCGACCAGCAGATAATCCAGGTCGCTCCAGAGCACTTGCTCGTAAAACTGCCGGATGACGCCGGCGACGATTGGGCCGCGCCAGACCATCGCCGTGTCTTCCTTGTCGGTCAACAAGTTGGAGCTGACGATTTCTATCGCGCTGCGGGATTCCGCGGGCAGCATCAGCGGTTGCGGATTGCCCTGCGGCGTCTTGGGCGCGTCGGGGTCGGGATGGATAAGCAGCGGTTCTTTGAGTCCAAAGATCTTTGGAATCGATGGCCCCGTGATGTCGGCGTCGAGGATGCCGACCTGCAGGTTGCGGCGTCGCAGCCCTAGAGCTGAGGAGCGCAGTAACTAGGGATTTTCCGACGCCGCCCTTGCCGGACATGATCGGGACGATGTGCGCGATCTGTGCTCGGCGTTTAAAGGCGCCAGGGGCACGCCGCTGAGGCGTGCGATCTTCGTTGCTGATCGTCGGGACGAAGCCGGAGAGACGCGCTTGAACGAGCGCCGCGACGATGGGTTCAGTGCGCAGCCCGTGCGCAGCGGCTCCCTGCTCGATCGTTTCGTAGCGGTTAACGCCGCAGCCGGCGCAGTGCAGACCGAACCGGCCCAGCACTTCCGCCGCGATCGGCAGCTGCGAAACCAACTCCCGGATGTTGGATTGCGGGGTAATCTGCATCTCGACGTGGGGCATGAGCCTCCAGTTCGCGATGCGAAGGGCTCCTTACTATGCGAACACTCAGCCCGCCAGCGCCGGTGTTGCTCGCGGCCGCGTATCTGCACATACCGAGCCGCCGGTTGCGCGCCTTGGCGCGTGGCGAAGATCACGCGTTGCGCGAGTGGCTGGGCGCCGATACATCGCACAACGTCGCCCACGCTCGCCATCGCGCTCGCGAAGCGATAAACCGCCTGCAGCATTTGAATGCTCGTATTGTTGCGCTCGACGACCCGGAATATCCGCCGGGACTGTGCGATCTGGACGAACCGCCGCCGTTCTTGTTCGTTCGTGGCTGCCTTTCATCGACTGGGATCGCGATCGTCGGAAGCCGTACAGCGCCGGAAGAAGCGGCGACATTTGCACACGAACTCGCTCGGCGCTGCGGCGAGCCGGTAATTAGCGGGCTTGCCGCGGGGATCGACGCTGCAGCGCATCGCGGCGCCATTGCCGGCAGTCTGCAGACGATCGCTTACGTGGCGACGGGGTTGGGAGTGACGTACCCGCCGCACCATGGCGAGTTGGAAGAAGAGATCGTGCGGCACGGCGGCGCGATCGTAGCCGAAAGACTCCCCGATGAGCCGGCGACAAAGTGGGCATTCGTGCATCGCGATCGTTTGCAAGCGGCGCACGCGCGCGCTACGGTGCTGGTGGCCAGCGAAGCAAACGGCGGCGCGATGCAGACGATGCGTTTTGCTAAGACGCTTAAGCGCCGGCGGTTCGCTCTGCAAAGAGTTGACGGCGAAGCGTATGCCGGCAACGCGCTAGCGCTGGCGGACGGCGCGGCGCCCCTGCCGTTCGACGTCGAAAAAGCGCTTCGGCGCCTGCGCTAACGTGCTGGCGGGCGGCTGCAACTCGCCCGTACGCTCGGGCTGGGCCGTCGGCGGGTCGCCGTTCATTCAAACGCGAGGCGAAGGCGCGTACGCGTTCGATCAGTGCGGTGAGCGCTTCATCGACTACATCATGGCCTATGGGCCGCTGCTGTTCGGTCACACGCACGAAGCGCTCGTGCGCGGTCTCGATGCTCTCTCTTCGCAAGGTTTCGTGTTCGGCTCGACGCATCCCGAAGAGCTTCGCCTCGCGCAACGCATCGGAAAGCACCTCCTCTCAATGCAGTCGATCCGCTTTACGACGACCGGCACCGAAGCGGTGATGAGCGCCATTCGTACGGCGCGCGCATTCACCGGACGATCGCTGGTGGTGAAGTTCGCCGGCAATTATCACGGACATTCGGATTTTGCGCTGCTGCAGGCGGGCGCGTCGGCCAATACATCCGGCGACGCGCGCAGTGGTATCCCGCGCGGCGTGATGGACGACGTCATCACCGTGCGGTACAACGACTTGATCGATCTCGATGCGGCGATCTGCGGTCGCGAACGGGACATTGCAGCCATCATCGTCGAGCCTATCGCTGCCAACATGGGCCTGGTTATGCCGGAACCGGGATTCTTGGAAGGCTTGCGCCAACGGACCAACGCTTTTGCTTCGCTGTTGATCTTTGACGAGATCATCACCTGGCTGCGCTTTGGGCTTGGCGGAGCGCAAAATCGGGTCGGCATCATGCCGGATCTCACGACGATCGGAAAGATCATGGGCGGCGGCCTTCCGATCGCCGCATTCGGAGGACGGGAGGACGTGATGCGCGTGCTGGCGCCGGCGGGCAGTACCTTTACCGGCGGCACGCACGCCGCCAATCCCTTTTGCGTCGGCGTCGCGCACCGGGTGCTCGATATTCTAGAAACCAATGCACAGCTATACGTGGAAATGCGCGCGTCGGCTCGGCGCCTTGCCGCCGGCATACGCGGGATGCTAGCGGAATTGGCGTTGCCCTACGAGGTCGTCCAAGAAGAGTCGATCGTCGACTTTAAATTCCGCCCCGGAGTCCCGAGCAAAAACTACGATGATGCGCGCGCGGCGGATGCCTCATTATACGCCGCCTACTATCACGACATGCGAGGGCGGCACATTCTGTTGCCGCCCTCGCAGAACGAAGTTATGTTTCTGTCCACGGCGCACTCTGCGGCAGACGTGGACGAAACGCTGGGCGCCTTTGACGGGGCTTTGCGAGCTTTAGCGGACGGGAACCGGGTACACCACCGGGCTGCGCATACCATCGGCGTCGATGGAACGCACGCCTAAAATGTAGTCGTCCTTGCTTACCGGGACAGTCGCTTGCGTGACGTTGCCGACATCCTTGGATTCTTGCCACATCGGCGCGGTAGTGGCGCGCCAAACGATCTCGTACGCGACCGCATGCGGAGCGGCTTGCCAGCGCAAGGTCGAATCGTAGCCGAGCGATCGCGTGAGCATTTGTACGCCGCGAGGCGGTTCGGGGCCCAAAGCAAGCGCGGCCAGCGCCGCAACGTTCATTCGCGTGACGCGTGCGAGATAGTCGAAATCCATGAAGCGCTGCAAATCCCCGTACTGGATCCCGTTTTCGACGCGGACGTTTTGATGCTGGTGGTTGAAGTTTTCATACTTTTCCACGAAGCGCATCGCGGGATAACTTTGATCCGTGAACGATTCTTGATCGCCGCCGCGCAGGAAGCGGTCTGCGCGATAGATCAGCTCGCCGGTCATCGCCGGAACGTACGTTTCCCCGATCGTTTTGACGAAGCGCGCCAGCTCACGGGACGGCGAATCGTTCTCAGATCCGGTGCGGTCCACGGCGGCTACAGAGGCATCGATGGGCAGCGATTGGCTGAAGAGCCGGACGGTTTCCGGTGCGCTTCCGGCTGCGCCGCTTGATGCGCCGATGATGTCGTTGTTCAGATCGCCCAGGACGAAAGCGTTGCGAGCTTTGAGGACCTTGGCAAAGTGGCCCGAGCCGAACAGCCCCTGCTCTTCGCCGTCAAAGCACGCGAAGATGATGGTTCCATGGAAGTGCGTCGCAGCCATCACTCGCGCCGCTTCGAGAACCGCCGACGTGCCCGAGCCGTTGTCGTCTGCCCCCGGCGCATCGCGCGTGGCATCGTTGCCCTCGCTGTTTCGCGAATCGTAGTGGCTCGATATCACGTACGTGCGGCCGTCCGAGTCGTCGCCGCGCAGCGTGGCAATGACGCTCGAGATCGTGACGGCGCGGGGCGTACGTGCCGTTTTGGGCTGCACGTATGTGTCGTAGTTCACCGTCATGCGGCCGCCGGTTTGCGCTGCTGTCGCTTCGAACTGCGAACGCAACCAATCACGCGCTGCGAAAACGCCGCGCACCGGCGAGTTGAGCGTTTCAGAAAAGGCATTCCGGGTGCCGAATGCGATCAGGCGCGAGTCTGTCGCTTGCAGACGCTGCGCGGAAACAGCGGCAACCATTGCGGCGATTCGGGGATCGATGGAAGCGGAAGATTGCGCGTCAGCCGCGCCGGCATTGGAGGCGGCCAATACGGCCGCCAAGAGAAAAGCGCTGCGAGCGCTCATCCCGCCGTGCGGCGCAAATAACGCCCAAGCACGACAGCCGTTCCTTTTCCCGGCACGGAATGGACGGCAAAAATATCGGTGCAGCGCCGCATGATCGGCAACCCGCGCCCGCGCTCGCTAAATGCATTGGGCAATTGAACGTCGGGCAGGGGGTCGACGTCAAAGCCGCTGCCGGCATCGACGATCGTGGCGACGATCTTGTCCTCCTCGACTTGACAGCGCACTTCGATGGTTTCGGTGGTCTTCGCGTGTTCGATCGCGTTGGCCAAGGCCTCGCCGACGGCAAAGATAAACTCGTCCATCTCGTGAGCGTCGATTTCGTAGTCGTTGGCGAACGATATGACTTCTTCCCGAACGTGTTTGCCGAAGCGCGGGTGCGGCGGGATGCGAACCTTCAAGGTTTCTCCGTTTTTGCTGACCTCGGTTTTTCGTACTTCTTTGTCCGCCACAATACCGTTTCTCACCCTTCGCGGGTATTCTACCGCAATCGGGACCGGCATAACGACAAGACCTAATATTATTAGGGGACCGTCGAGCAGGCGAGCGTACTTCTACGTGTTGCGGTGCGTCGACGGGTCGCTCTACGCAGGGTGGACGACGGATCTGGCTCGCCGGCTGCGCGCGCACGATTCGGGGGCCGCAAAGTATACGCGATCGCGCGGTCCGTGCGCGTTGGTCGCGTGGAGGCGCTGCGCAGATATGGCCGAGGCCCGGCAGCTGGAAGCCCGCTTCAAAAGAATAACGCGTACCGAAAAACTCGCCGCAATGCAAATGGGCGAGGCCTGCGGCTTGCGCCTGTGCAACGCACCCTTCATGCCAGAACAGAACGAACCTGCGGACGCGAGGCGTCGCGCTCCCGCCGGCGACGAGTCTGCAAGCGGCGTGGAAGCCGCACGCAATTCCCGTGCGCACATTTCAACCGGCAAGGGAGAGATTGTGTTTGAATTCTTTCCCGACGACGCACCGCGGCACTGCGCCGCGTTCATCAATTTAGCGAAAAGCGGCTTTTACGACGGCCTAAAGTTTCACCGCGTGGAGCCCGGCTTTGTCGTGCAAGGCGGCGATCCCGCCGGAGACGGCACCGGCGGCCCGGGTTATACATTGAAAGCGGAGTTCAACGATCGTCCGCACGTGCGCGGCACGGTTGCAATGGCGCGTGCCGGTCATCCGGATTCCGGCGGTTCGCAGTTTTATATTTGCTTGGATGAGGCGCGGTTTTTGGACCGGCAGTATACCGTCTTCGGACAGATGACGCGCGGCTTTGAAGCGCTCGATGCGATACGGCCCGGCGATGTGATGACGAAGGTCAGCATCGAGCATGCTCATCCTTCGATCGGCTCAGGATGACAAAGGTTCACAAGCCGCTATTGGCGACCTGGCCGTATACGATCCGCGAAATGCGCGTGATGCCCGGATAGGCCTCCTGCGGTGAGGACAGATCCGAAGCGTAAACGCACAGAATGTACGGCGAATCGCCGTAAGGTTCGACGATTGCCACGTCGCTGCGCGAACGGCTCAGCTCGCCGGTTTTGTTTGCCACCGCAACGCCGCGCGGGACGCCTGCCGGAATCGTCGCGCGGTCGGTTTGTCCCAGCATGACGCCGATCATCGACTTGGCTGAATCCGGTGCGGCGACGGTGCGCACGCCTTCGCGGACGGCGCGCTCGAGTTCGAAGAGCAAATGCGCCATATCCGCCGGCGTCGTGCGGTTGTCCATATGCCGCACGACAGCCGAATAATCCAAAAAATGCCGCTTCAGTTGCGTGTTTCGCATGCCGGCGTTGCGAATGACTGCATTGATTCGCTCGAAGCCGAAGGCATCGATCAGCATATTGGCAGCGGTGTTGTCGCTGACTTGGATCATCGGTACGATCAGATCGCGCACGGTAAAGCGCGTTCCGTCGCCCGCGCCGGACATGAAATCTGAGCCGCCGATCAAACGGCTCCGGTCGAACGACAGCGAGCGATGCAGTACCGCGGGATCCGATTCCGCCGCCAAAAACGCGGTCAGCATAATCGTCAGCTTGATCGTCGACGCGCTCGGGAAAGATCGCGCGTCATTGTAGGCGTACAGCGGCGGCCCGTCGGCCATCGTACGCGCCACGAGGCCGACCGTTCCCGGAATGGCCTCGATCGACGCGCGAAGCGCTTGCGCGAATGACTGCGCCGATGCGGCGCGCGGCCACGCTGCGGCAGCGGCCGCCGCGGCGGCAACCAGAAATCGTTTACGATTCACCTACGAGCCCGTGCCCTGATAGTGTTGCAGGCCGACGCGCCAAAACGCGTACGACACCGCCAGCCACCCGATGCCGACGAGCGGCGTGAGCAGCCCGACTTGCGGTGAAAGCGAAAGACCCGTTTCGGCTTTGTGCAGGAAATACGTTGCCGGAAAATAGTTCATGAAGGCAAATGGAAAAACGAAGGCGAGGATCAGACGAACGCCCCGCGTGTAGATGCTAATCGGATAGCGGGTAAACTCCTGCTCCAGCGACATGACGACCCAGCGCAACGTGTCGACGCGCACGAACCAGAACGATACCGTCGCAACGGCCAGCGATATGCCGAGATCGATGAGCGCGCCGCCGACGATCACGAGCGGAACGAAGAGAATGAACGCCGCATCGACTTGAACGCCGCTGTACCGCACCGCAAGCACGAAGTACGTGATCGCGAGCACCAGACCGTCCGGAAAGAGCTGCGACGGAACGGTCAGCGTTTGAAACAGCGTGTCGAGCGGGCGAACCAGGAAGCGATCGAAGCGGCCTTCGCGCACGTACTCCGGAACGTTGACGACGGTGAAGAAGAAAGTGTTGTGAAATTCGTGCCCGAGCATCCACAAGGCGTAGAGGAACGCCATTTCCTTGAAGTCCCACCCGTTCATCGAAGGAAATTGGCGCAGCGTGATCCACAGCGCCGCCAGTGCCGTGCCGTGGTACACGATCGTAAAGCAGAACCACAGAAAAAAGTTGGCGCGGTACTCCAGCATCGTCAAGAAGTTGATGCGCCAGTATTGGTAGTAAGTCGCTAACATGGCGGTGCGGTCTGCTTTTGCCACCACGTTGCGCGTGCGCCCTCCTTACCGGCTCGATTTAACGGTTGACGCTTTGCGGCGCACGGCTTCCAACGCAGTGGACGTCGTCGAAGGAGACGTTTACCGGCGCGCGCTGCGGGATCGACGCGGCTTGAACCTGATCGAAGTACGGCAAAGCGGGCAAGAGCGACTTGCGGTGCGGATTGCGGGCAAGGACGGCGCGCGCTGGCTGCCCGTTATCGAGCGCATGCTGGGCACGCACGCCGACTTGGCGCAATGGGAGAAGCGGGCGGCGTCCTTTGCATGGCTGCGCACGTTGATGCAGCGCTTCCGCGGCGTTCGCCCGCCGCGCTATCCTACGCCGTGGGAAGCGGTGGCGCACGCGATCGTCTTTCAGCAGATCAGCATCGCCGCCGCATCGTCGATCATGCGACGAACGATCGAAGCAACGTCCGAACCGCTGAGCCTCGAAGGCCGCCGGTACTATCCCTTTCCCAGCGAGGCGCAGTCTGTTGTCCGTGCCCGAAGCGTCCTTGCGGCTTGCCGGGTTGAGCGCTTCTAAGGCCTCGCATTTGCGTGCCGCGGCCCAAATGCTGGCGGATGGCGAGTACGGCGCCGCGGAGATCGATGCGTTGCCGACGCAAGCTGCCGCCGAACGTTTACAGAACATCCGCGGCATCGGCCCTTGGAGCGCTTCCGTCGTCCTGTTGCGCGGCTTCGGCCGCTTGGATACGTTTCCGCTCAATGACTCCGGCGTCGCGCGAAGCATCCGTTTGCTTTCGGGCAATCCCCATATCGACGCTGACGCCGTCTTAAAGCGGCTCGGAGACGTGCGGGGGATGCTCTATTTTCATCTGCTGCTTGGACGCATGCGTCGAACACGTCCGGAGTGAGACGCAAGCGAGCGCGGCTTGCCCTAAGCTAATGCCGCCGTCGTTCGGCGGGACGCGGCGGTTGGTCCAAAGGCGATCGCCGAGTTCCCGTGCGATCAGATCGACCAGCAATGCATTTTGAAAGACGCCGCCGGAAACAACGATTCTCGCAATGCCGATCGCATGGCATGCCGTTAATATCCCTTGCGCCAGGCCGGCATGAAACGCGTAAGCAATTTCCGCGATCGCGCGACCGCGCAGCCGATCCTCCACGATCGCTTGCAATGCAGGCCGAAAATCCAGTTCGCCTTCAAGATACGGAAACGGGAATGCCTCGGCCGCCGAGCTTTCTCGGGCTCGGTGCTCCAGCCACATCGCAGCCTGACCTTCGAACGTGATCGGCCGCGTGAAGCCAAGCAGCGCCGCGACACAATCGAATAACCGCCCCACCGACGTCGTTGAAAACGTGCGCACGCGGCTACGCAACAAGGCCCGGCTCTTCTCGTACCGCTCGCGCGGGAAACAGAACGGCGGTCCTGCGAGATCTTGCTGCAGGCCGAGTTGATCCAAAAAACCGGCCGCAGCCTGCACCGGAAATTGTGCCGCTGCATCGCCGCCCGGCAGCGACGCAACGCGCAGGTGGGCTGCGCGCGCAAAGCCTGACGCAATGCTGCCGGTAAAGATCTCGCCTCCCCAAATGGTTCCGTCGTCGCCGTATCCCGTGCCGTCGAACGCGAACCCCGCAACCGTTTCTTCAAATGCGCCTCGCTCCGCTAGGACGCTTGCGACGTGCGCGCGGTGGTGCTGAACCGCGCGTCGGCGTTCGCTCAAACCGTGCGCGTACGCGGTCGAAACGTATTGTGGATGCGCATCGTGAACGACGAGCGCCTCTGGAAGCGAGATTTCGTACATTTGCGCAAAGTCGGCAATCGTCGCTTTAAAAGCGGCAAAGGCGGAGTATTGGTCAAGATCGCCGATGTGCTGACTGCCGAATGCCGCGCCGTCGACGACGAGCGCGATGGCGCTCTTCAGGTCGGCGCCGAGCGCGAGGATGGGTCCTTTCGCCGGCAGGGCCGCGAGCGCTTGAGGGGCGTAGCCGCGCGCGTGCCGCAACACGCAGACTTCTGAAAAAGACGCACGCACGACGGAATCATCGATACGCCGCGCAATGGGGCGGTCGCCGGCCAGAAATGCGTCCGCGATGCCGGCGAGGCGCTGCAGCGCATCGGAATCTTCATAAGCGATCGGCTCGCTCGAACGATTCGCGCTCGTCATTACAAGCGCGTCCGGCGCGCCGGCGTCGAAGAGCAAATGGTGCAGCGGTGCGTACGGGAGCATGACGCCCAGCTCCGGATTCGCCGGCGCTACGAGTTCAAAGCTCGTGCGAGCGGGAACCAGCACGATCGGACGCGGGGTGGAGCGCAAGAGCGCTTCCTGCGCCGCAGTAAGATCGACGACGTCTTTTGCGATCTGCACGTCGCGCACCATAAGCGCAAACGGCCGTTCCTTGCGGTATTTTCGTTCGCGTAAAGCCGCCACGGCAGCGACGTTCCGAGCGTCGCAAGCCAAATGGTAGCCGCCGATTCCCTTGACGGCGACGATGCGCCCGTCGCGGAGCAGCTGCGCCGCTGCCTCAATCGCACCCCAAGCGCGAAGTTTCGGCTCGCCGCCCAGCATCAAGCGATAATTCGGGCCGCACTGCGCGCAGGCGATCGGCTGTGCGTGGTACCGGCGGTCTGCCGGATCGTCGTACTCTGCGGCGCAGCGCTCGCACATTGGGTACTCGCGCATCGTCGTCATCGGACGATCGTACGGAAGAGCGCGAATGATGCTAAAGCGCGGACCGCAGTTGGTGCAGTTGATGTACGGATAACGATAACGCCGGTCGCTCGGATCGAAGAGTTCCTTCAGACACTCATCGCAAACCGGAAGGTCCGGCGAAACGCGAACGGTCGGAGCCGCGCTCTTGACGGTTTCAAGGATGACGAAGCCGGTGAAGCCTTCGGGCGGTGCAGGAAAAGTTTCCAAGGAGGCGACCCGAGCTGCCGACGGAGGGTTCGCCGCGATCGAGTGCGCGAAATCGCTAAGTGCTTGGGGCGTGCCTTCAGCGTGAATTTCCACGCCGCTTGCCGCATTACGCACCCAACCCGTGACGGCATGCGTGCGGGCGATGCGATACACGAAAGGGCGAAATCCGACGCCCTGAACAATGCCGGCGACGTGCAGCCGCCGCGCCTCAATCACGGCTTGCCGACGTAACACCCCCGGCCGTGCCAGCCAACGGCTTTCACGCGGCCGTCTTCAACGAGCACCGGCACCATCGGCGGTCCTTCGACCATTTGCGCGAGACGTTGGAATGCCTGAGCGTCGCTCTCGACGTCGTACTCCGCGAAAGTGTGGCCATCCCATTCGAGCTGCTCGCGCAACTCGGCGGTGTACGGACAACTGCGGCCGCCATAGAGCTCAAGCGGCAAGGCCGAGCCCTTCCCGGATGACGTGATACACCGTGCCCTGCACCTCCTGAATGCGCGGAACGTAGTCGCAATGCACGACGATCGCGCGATCGGCCAAGTTGCGCCGCACGATTTCTCCGCCGTCGTAGCCTAAGAGCGCCATCGTCGCTAGGCCTCGCTTGCGCGCTTCTTCCAGCGCGGCGATAACGTTGCGCGAACCGCCGCTGGTCGAAAGAGCGATGACGACGTCCTGCGGTGATGCCTGCGCGATGAGCTGGCGAACGAAGATCACGTCCGTCCCGACGTCGTTGGCAATTGCCGTCAAGCACGCAGGCTCCAAAGACAGCGAGATCGCGGGAACCGGTGCAGCACCCCCTTCGGCCAGCACGCAATCCAACGCCCAATCGGTCGCGTCGGTCGCCGAGCCGCCGTTGCCCAAAAGAATCAGTTTGCCGCCCAGCGCAACCCGTTCGCGGAGGAGTTCGATCGCGGCTGCAATTTTGGACGCTTGTTCCTGCGCCATGGCTTCGCGCAGGCGTTCGCCATCGTCGGCTTTGCTCAGGATCGATGCCGCGACGTCGCCCTCGATACTTTCGAGCGGCCGCTCTTGTTTGCCGAGAAAGGGGTAGAGAAACGCCGAGGATCCTAGGTCGTCGTCCGCGTTGAGCCCGTCTTGAGTCGAAGGGCGGTGCTCGAGAAACACGTGCACGCTTTCGTACAGCGTGTGGCAAAGAATCTCGAACAGCTCCTGATGGATGTGTTCGTCGTCGCACGGCGCCTCGACGGCATAATCTCCGTCGTTTCCCGGCATCGCAAACGTCATCGCGCCGCGCGCGCGCATTTCGCGCAAGAATTCGGCCGCTTGGGGATCGCCCTGCGGCGGTCCAAAGGCCATGACCATGTCCTGCGGGCGAAGCACTGCGGAGATCCACGGCTTGTAAGCGATGCTCAAATCGAGGGCAGGTAATGCGCGTTTGCCGACGATCACCGGATGCACGAATTCTACGGAAACGTGCATCGCGTCCGTTGCATAGGGGCCGCGCCCGAACACCAAGAGCCGTCCGCCCTCCAGAAAGCGCTGCGCCATCAAGCGGCAAGCGCGCGCGAGGCGGGGCGCTTCACGCAAAAAGAAAGGCCGCCCGAATTGGGCGCGCTCCCTGATGCGCGACGCGACCCATGCGTCGAGCTGTTTCGGAGCGCTTTTCAGCATATGCGCGGCAGCGGGTCGCCGACCAGCATGTCGATCACTCGCGATCCGCCATAGCGCGTCGTGCAAAGCACGGTGCGACCCGGCTCCCCGCGGACCTCGCCGACGATTGCGGCATCGCGGCATCCCGCGACGGAACGCATCGCCTGCAGCGCCTCCTCTGCGCGACCGCCCTCCACAACGGCGATCAGTTGCCCTTCGTTGGCGATGTGAAGCGGATCCAATCCCAGGATTTCGCATGCGCCGCGGACGGCATCGCGCTGCGGTATCGCTTCCTCGCTCAGCACGATCGCGGCGCCGCAGTCGCGCGCAAGCTCGTTCAGCGCGGTCGCCACGCCGCCGCGGGTAGGATCGCGCATCCAATGGACTGCACTGTCGCAGGCGTCGAAGAGCGCGTCGACGACCGGCGTGAGCGGCCGCGTATCGGATCGCAGCTCGGCCTCCAACTCCAGTTCGCCGCGCGCAAGCAAAATCGTGATCCCGTGATCGCCGATGGGGCCGCTCAGCAGCACCCGATCTCCGGGAGCAACGCGATGCGGGCCCAGGTCCGCGCGCACGTCCACTGTCCCGTACCCGAATGTCGAGATGTACATGCCGTCGGCGGCGCCGTGTTCGACGACCTTGGTGTCTCCGCCGACGATCGCGACACCCGCGCGCATCGCCGCCTCCGCCATCGCTTCAATTTGCTCGCGCAGCACGGAACCGGGCAACCCGGCTTCCAAGACGAGCGTCGCCATCAACCCCAACGGGCGTGCGCCCGACACGGCCAGATCGTTGACCGTGCCGTTCACGGCCAACTCGCCGATCGAACCCCCCGGAAAGCTTAACGGGCGCACGACGTACGCATCAGCGGTCGTGGCGAGTCGCTCGCCGGCGAGCGCAACGATCGCCGAATCGGAGAGCGGCGTCAAGGCCGGATTGGAAAAGAGCGGCGCGATGAGGCCCTCGATCAATCGGCGCGTCAGCTTTCCGCCCGCGCCGTGCGCCATCTCGATCTGCGCATCCGCAAAGCGAATTGCCGGCATGCGCGCTTCGATCGCCGTCATGATACTTCGGCGAACGGCGTTGCGTGATGGACGTAGCGGTAATACGCCGCGCACGCGCCTTCACTGGAAACCATCAGCGCGCCGACGGGATGTTCGGGATTGCACTCCTTGCCGAAAAGCTTGCACTGCGGCGGTTTGAGCACGCCTTTAAGCACTTCGCCGCACTGCGCGGCCCGCGGATCGGTGACGCGCACGCCCGGCACCTCGAATTGCACTTCCGCGTCGTACTGCGAATATGCGGCTGAAATTTTGAGCGCCGACTGCGAGATAAATCCCAACCCGCGCCACTCGAAGTACGGCCGAAGTTCGAAGGTTTCCGCCATTGCTCGAAGCGCGGGCATGTTTCCGTCCCACGGAACGATGCGGCGATACTCGTTTTCGACACGGGCTTCGCCCGCCGCGAGCTGCCGCAAGATCCGCAAGATCGACTCCAGCAGATCGAGCGGTTCGAACCCCGAAATCACGACCGGCTTTGCGTAATCCCGGGCAATAAATTCGTACGGACGGCAACCGCTGACCGTCGAAACGTGGCCGGGTCCGATGAACCCGTCGATGCGCATGTCCGGCGAATCCAGAATCGCGCGAATCGCCGGCACGATAGTGACGTGGTTGCAGAAGACGGAAAAGTTCCGGACGCCCAGCGCCTTCGCGCGCATCAACGTCAGCGCGGTAGACGGCGCCGTCGTTTCGAATCCGATAGCGAAGAAGCAGACGTGGCGATCCGGCAGCGTTTGGGCAAGCTTCAGCGCATCGAGCGGCGAGTAGACCATCCGGATGTCGGCGCCGCGGCTCTTAAGTTCCAGCGGCGTGCCGCGCGTTCCGGGCACGCGCATCATGTCGCCGAACGCCGTCATCACGACGTTCGGCCGTTGCGCGATCGCCAAGCCGTCGTCGACGCGGCCAGTCGGAAGCACGCACACGGGGCATCCCGGCCCGTGCACCAGTTCCAAATTTTCCGGCAGAATCTGCTGCAGGCCATGGCGGTAAATCGCGTGCGTGTGACCGCCGCACACCTCCATGAGGCGATAGCGGCGCTGCGGATCGATCGTGCGGTTGATCTCAGCAATGACGTTTTTGATCAGCGCTGGGTCGCGGTATTCGTCAACGTACTTCACCGCGAGCCCTCGCTTTCCGCAAATCTGTAACCGCGGATCTCCTCGATCGCCAACTCATCTTCACCGAGCGCCTCGAGCATTCGCAATTGGTCCTTGGCCTGCTCCTCGGCGATCTTGCTCATCGCGAAGCCGACGTGAATCAACACCCAATCGCCGATGCCGACGCTTTGATCTTCGAGCAGCCCGATGTTGATGCTGCGCTTGACCCCGGCGACGTCGACTTTGGCCAGCATCGGCTGCTCGTCGGAGAATTCGACGATTTTTCCGGGGATGGCCAGACACATGCTGCTACATCGACTCCATCTTGAGATAGCGGCCCAATTCGATCGGCATCTTGGCGAAGAATTGCGCGATCTCGACCAACGTCGCGCGTTCTTCCATCGCGGCCTGTCCGGCGAGTTTTGGAATCTCCGTCGCAACCGGGGGTTCGTTCGACATGGCTCTGATCTTATCGTACCGCACCCATTCGCCACCCGCCTTGAGCGCAAACTTTATGCCGTACAATACGACCACTGCGAGGATGGCTCGACCAAGAGCGCGTTTAGGTTTCATAGCTGTATTCTCCAATTCCATGGTTGGCAAGCAGCTCGCGAATCACGGGCAGCGTACGCCCGACCGCATCGGAAACGGCCTCGCTCAAGCCTATACCCTCGCCGACATCCGCTGGTTCGCAACCGATGATGAGGATGCGCGGGCGCTTCGCCGGCGGCATCTGCTGCGCTAGGCGCTCGTACAAGGCAAGCACCGTCTCGAGCTCCATCGCATGAGCATCCGGCAGCGTCTCGCCGCCGGTTTGCGGTTCGATGACATAGAGTGTCCCCGGCGCCGCGCCACGAGAGGCGGCATCGGCAAAGATGACGAGATCGTAGTCTTCGAGGAGATCGTAGGCCGCGTGTACGCCGCGGATGCCGAAGTCGACCACCTTGACCTGCGGCGGCAACGTTTCGGCCGCGAGCGCTCGCGCGACGGCGCTGCCGTATCCGTCATCTTTCAAGAAGATGTTGCCGAACCCGGCGATGAGCGCGTTCATGCTTGCTCGAGCGTTTCAAGCTCGTCCGGATCGTAGAAAAACGAACGGCCGTACCATTCGTGCAACTCGCCGGCCGGGTCTCCCTCAAAGACCACTGCGACATAGTTGCGGCCCTCGACGTCTTCCTGCACGCGCAATACCCGCGCGGTACGCCCAGCCGCAAACAAGTCGAAGGCATCGGCGCGGCGTTTTGGATGCACGCGCACGCGTTGCCCGGCGACGATCCGGCCGTGCAGGCGTCGTAGCGATGCGGCGTCCATCGCTTCCGCACGCTCGACGATGGCGCGAGCGCGCGGATCGCCCGCGCCGGCTCTTCTGCGTTCTTCGTCGGTGAGCGAAGCAACGGAGAGCAGCAAGAGCTCGTCGATCTCCGTCGCATCGAAGGTGTGTCCGGAGCTCTCGGGCGCAACCGCGGGAAAATCGTACAGGATGATAGGCGATGCCAGCATCATGCTTCCACGTCGGGAATCAGAGGCACGTTCGCCCACGAGCACGGGGAAAATCCGCCGGTTCTTGCACTTGGCCGCTGCTTGCGCCGCTTCGTCCGGCGGATCGATCAGCGAAACGAACCCACCGCTCTGCGCACAAAGCAACGCCTGCGCGCTGATCAGTGCCTTCTGTAATGCTGCGTTGCGATCGGCGGTGCCGGCGCGCGTGTCAAAGGAATCGAAGGGCGTCTCATTCTCTAAGCGCACCGTCAGATGCAAGTAGCGACCTTCTTGCACCACGTCGAGCGAGAGCGTGCCGCGCAATGGTTGGATCGTAAACGGCACAGAATTATGCCCTTCGCGCAACGGCGCGCGCAGAGCGATCTCGTGCTGCGTCGTTTCCGACTCAACGGCTTGCAAGAAGCGTGCGAAGACGTCGACGCTCGCGTCGGCCCCGAACGCTTCGCCCAGAAGATGGGCTTCAAACGATGTTGGTTCGCTGGCATCCGCATATCCGGGCGGCATCAGCACGCCGAACTGCCAGCGATACTGATTCTTGACGGAATCCCTGGTATACGGGTAGAGCAGGTATCCTTCGTAAAGAATGGAGTCTGCGATCGTTCGCACGCGATCGATGGCGTTCACGCCGGGTTCTCCACATGCTCGCTGAGCAGTTCGGAAAAAACGGCTTCCCATGACGGCAGCCCTCGGCGCACTCTATAGTCGCGTAGCATCGCAAACGCGTCTCGCTCGACGCGAATCCACGCTTGATTCGGAAAGCACGTATCGATCGCAGCCGTCCAGACCGCGAGCGGCATCCGCCACGTGCATTCGAGATCCCAGGGCACCATCTCGACGTTAAAACCGTGGTCACCGCTAAAGAACATCGTGCCGTTGAAAAAGAGCCGAAGCGGTACGTCGCCGCCTTCCAGCGCACCGAAATACTTGGCCGAGGCGATCTCCTGATCGTACGTGCACGGCGCCAGCACGTCGAACGTCGTCTGTTGCGTAAACGAACCGACCATCGCCGTGACTTCGGTCCACTGCAGCGGACGCATGGAAAGTTCGGGCACGCGGACGGACGGCTCGATCTGAAAGCGCACGCGCAGCAAAAGCCCGTCTAGTGCGGCACCCGGCGCACTGACTTGCAAGTGAAAGCGTACCATCGGCGAAGCCGCATGCCGCTGCGGCTGTGCGTCGAGCACGCGCATGTGCAGCTTCGTCATGCGCTGCGCTCTGCAATGCGCGAAAAGAACCTCTCGATGTTTTCGTGCGCGGCGTCGCCTCCGTCGAAACCCTGCCAAGCGTTGCGCACGATGGCTACCAGCTCGTAACACACGTCGATTGGGACGATGTAGGCTTGCGATGCGCCGTGCTTGCGCCGGTAGACGAGCGTTGCTTCAATATCGGGCTCCATGCCCGCCAGCAGCGGCTCTTCATGCGCGAGCTCTTCCCAGGCCCCGAGCGGCAGCGTTGACTCGGTTGCCCCGCCTGCTCCCGGATAAAAGGCGATGACACGCTCGGCCGGGCTGTCGTAGAAGAAAAACGCCAGGCCGATCGGAATCTGGAGCGCTTCCCAGCGCTCGCCGCTGAAGATCTGCTCGTCGATCCTCGCGAACCGATCGCCCACTGCGCGATAGCGTCCTTGCGCGGCTCCGCGCGGAACAAAGAGCAGATAGCACGGGCGGCACGCGCAAAGCAAACGCCGATCGCGCAGATCGGCCAGGTGCCCGTGCTCCCCGCCGATTTTAACCGCACAGATCTCGCATCGCTCTTCCGGCGCAGCGGCCGGTTCTTGTAAGAAGCGCGCAAGTGAGAGCACGCGCCTTTACCTGGACGCGGAGCTGCGGATGCCGATGACTTGCGGAAGCTCGGCAATCGACGGCGCCGCGGCGTTCGAGCGTATCTCCAGCACTTCGGGAGCGCGTTCGAAGATCGCGCGTTCCACGGCTTGCTTGAGCGTTGCAGAGGAGGACGCGCAACCGTCGCAGCTGCCGCGCAGACGCAGCTCCACCACTCCGTCCTCGATGCCGACGAGATCGACGTCGCCCTCATGTGAGCGCAGATACGGACGCACGTGCTCGAGCGCGCGTTCTACGCGAGTTTGCAACGGCACCGGGTGGAGATCGTGAATCAGCAGTAAGCTCGCGATAAATGGATCTTCGCAGATCGTTTCGATCAATGATTCGCCATCCACCGATTGGCGTAGGATCGCCAAGATGCGTGATAGACCTTCGCCGTAGAGCGTGAGGAGCGTTCGAACCAGTTCATCGGCGTCGGATCGCTGCTCGAAGCGATCGAGCAGCGATTCAACGCGTTTCGTGAGTGCCGCAACGTCTGCGGACACGGCTTAGGCTCCGGCGATCGGCGAGTGGATCTGCTCCAGTACCTTTCCGGGACCTAAGTACATGTGCACGCCGCACGGCAAACAGGGATCGAAGCTGCGCACCGTACGCATGATGTCGATGCCCTTGAAATTCTCCGGACCGTTTTCTTCGAAGATCGGCGTGCCTTGCACCGCATCCTCATAGGGTCCGGGCGTGCCATACTGGTCGCGCGGGTTTCCGTTCCATGGCGTCGGCGGCCAGGGCTGATAATTGGCGATTTTGCCGTCACGGATTACCATGTGGTGCGAAAGCACGCCGCGCACCGCTTCGGTAAATCCGCAGCTGACGGCTTCTTTGGGCACCTTGAAAGGCTCCCACGTTTTGGTTCGCCCGGCGTGGATCTCTCCCAGCGCCTTTTCGGTGAAATACAATGCTGCTGCCGCCGCGTAGGCTTGGAAGTACGTGCGCGCACGATCGCGCTCGATCGTGTTGCTCCAGCGCGGAATCTTCCATTCGAAAGTAACTTCGGGCTTGGTGGGCGTTTTGGGCAAATTGATCTGGACGCTCGATCCGGTGGCCTTGAGCACGCCGATGTCCAGGATCCCGGAAAGCGCCGTCGACCACAGCCTCGCCAGCGGTCCACCGCCCGTGTCCAGCGGCAGATAATCCTTTCCGTCATACCAGCGCGGCGACATCACCCAGTCTGTACTGTCCACCAAAATCGCGCTTCTTCGGTGCGGGAATCGTGTGCACGTTCCACGGATGGCGGCGGTCTACCGGATTTCCAGCCGGATCGCGCTCGACCAGCATTTCTTCGCCTTGCCAATCTTCGTAATACGAGTGCCCGAGAAGAATTCTGATCCCGAGGTTGATGTCGATCAGGTTGTTGGTCACCAGTTTCCCGTCCACGATCACGCCGGGCGTGACGAACATCTTCTTGCCCCAGTCGTTCATGTGCCGGTAGTTGAAGTTGCGCGCTTCCGGATCGTTGAGCGCGCCCCAGCATCCGAGCAGCACGCGCCGTTCGCCGACACGCTCGTATCCAGGCAAGGCATCGTAGAAGAAGTCGAAGAGATCGTCGTGCAGAGGGACCGCCATCTTCATCCAGTCGACGTATTTCATCAAGCGCGAGAGATAGTCGAGGAATGTCTGCGGAACGGGCTCGGTGCCGACGCCGCCCGGATAGAGCGTCGAAGGATGCACGTGGCGGCCTTCCATGAAGCAGAACATCTCGCGGCACGACCGGCTGTAGTGCAGCGCCGTGCGATAGATCTCGCCCTCGAACGGATTGAGCGCCGTCATGATGTCGGCGATCGTGCGATAGCCGTGGTCCGCCGCGTGCGGAGCTTCCGTTTTCTTCGCTTTCTCCCAGACGCTTGGGTTGGTCTCCCGCACCATCTTTTCGCAGAAGTCAACACCGACCAAATTCTCTTGGAAGATGTTGTGGTCGAACATAAATTCGGCCGCTTCGCCCAGATTGATGATCCATTCGGCGAGATGCGGCGGCACGACGCCGTAGGCCATGTTCTGGTTGTAGACCGAACACGTCGCGTGATTATCCCCGCAGATGCCGCAGATGCGGCTCGTGATGAAGTGGGCATCGCGCGGATCCTTGCCTTGCATGAAGATACTGTAGCCGCGGAAGACGGACGAGGTGCTGTAGCATTCAGCCACTTCTTTACCGCGAAAATCAATTTTGGTGTAAATGCCTAAGCTGCCGACGATCCGCGTAATGGGATCCCACGACATCTCAACGAGTTGCGGCGACTGCTGCTGCGTGCCGGCAAACGGGAGATCTTTAATCGCCATGTCGCGCCTTTTCTCTCCTTAGTATGTGCGTGGGCGGTAGCCCGTGGTGAGGGTAGGACCGCGATGCCTCCACTTGGGCTCTTTGTCGCCGGTGTGTATCGTCGAGGCCCGAAGCGTTCGAATGAAGGTTCCGTATCCCGTGACCATGGCGGTTGAGAGCGTCGAGCCCGGCGGCTCGTCCATAAACGGCATGTACTTGTCGGGGAAGCCGGGCATCGTGCAGGCCATGCAGATACCGCCGACGTTCGGACAGCCGCCGATGCCGTTCATCCAGCCGCGTTTGGGCACATTGCACTTGATCACCGGGCCCCAGCAACCCAGCTTCACCAGGCACTTTCGCGACCCGTACTCTTTGGCAAAATCGCCTTGCTCGTAATAGCCGGCTCGATCGCAATTCTCGTGCACCGTATCGCCGAAAAGCCATTTCGGCCGCAGCATCTCGTCGAGCGGAATGAGGGGCGCTTTTCCAGCCGCGTACCACAGCAGATACGTCAGCGTTTCGGAGAGATTGTCCGGCTGGATCGGGCATCCGGGAACGCAGACCACCGGAATCCCGGCTTTCGACTTCCAGTCCCATCCCAAATAATCGGGGACGCCCATTGCGCCGGTGGGATTGCCCTGCATCGCATGGATGCCGCCGTACGTTGCGCACGTTCCGGCGGCGACGATCGCTAGCGCTTTGGGCGCCAAGCGATCGAGCCATTCGCTCACGGTTATGGGCTGGCCGGTTGCGGGATCGTTACCGAAGCCCGTCCAGTAGCCTTCCTTTTTAATCGCTTCGTTCGGGATCGATCCTTCGACGACGAGAACGAAGGGTTCGAGTTCGCCGCGCTCGGCCTTGAAGAAACCCTGCATGAATTCGTCGCCGACCTTGTAATCAATGAGCGGCCACCAGATGTTGACTTTGGGCAGGCCGGGAATGGCGCGAAGCGCGATATCCTCGACGCTCGGCTGCGTGGCCGCCGTCAGCGAAACGGAGTCGCCGTCGCAACTGAGTCCGGCATTGATCCACAAAAGGTTGATTGCGAGGTCTTCGGGGGCATTTGCCATGAGGGCGTTACCTCGTGCACAATCAGTGTCGCGTGATGATAGTATACCCTACTGCACGGTTGTCGCCCTATGCATGAGGCGTCGATTGCGTTAGCGATCGTTGATGAAGTCTGCGAACGCGCAGCAAGCGAGCATGCGGATAGCATCACGAACGTGCGTTTGCGCGTGGGAGCGTTGACCGCGATCGTGCCCGACGCGCTGCAGTTTGCTTGGGAGTGCGCGACCAACGGTACGATTGCGGACGGTGCGACGCTGTCGATCGAAACGATACCGCTGCAGATTTACTGCGAGCGGTGCAGCGGGACGCAAACGATCGGCGGCGACCCGATCCTTACTTGCCCGCAATGCGGCACGCCCGCCCGGAATATCGCGCGAGGACGCGAACTCGAAGTCGTCGCTATGGAGGTTCGGCATGCCCATCCGCCTGATCGAAGTCCAGCAATCGATCCTTAAGAAGAACGTCACGCTCGCGCAAGATTTGCGCGAACGCTTTGCCGCCTCCGGGACGTACGCGATCAATCTTCTCTCCAGCCCCGGATCGGGCAAAACGACGCTGCTCGAAGAAACGCTGCGGCGTCTGCGCGAGCGCTACCGCATCGCGGCGCTGGTCGGCGACCAGACGACCGACAACGACGCCCGGCGGCTTTCCGCCAGCGGCGTCCCCGTACGGCAGATCGCCACGGGCGCGGAATGCCGCCTGGATGCGCAGATGATCTCGGCAGCATTGCGAGACTTCGTCGACCCCTCCGCGCTCGATCTCTTGGCTATCGAAAACGTCGGAAACTTGATCTGCCCGGCGGAATACGATTTAGGGGAGGACTTACGAGTCGTTCTCTTTTCGGTGACGGAGGGCGAGGACAAGCCGCTCAAGTATCCGCTGGCCTTCAACACGTCGCAGCTTGCCTTGCTCACGAAGATCGACCTGGCGAGCGCGACGCAGTTCGATCGCCGGGCAGCGCTGCGCAACATTGAAGCGGTGCATCCAGGACTTCCCGTTATCGAGCTTTCCGCGCGAACTGGTGAAGGCGTCGATGAGTGGATCGCTTTCTTGGCGGATCGAATCGTTGCAAAGGCGAAGCCCGGAGCCGCATGATGCGACTTGGCGGAGCCTTGCTATTTGCGACCGTGCTCATGCTCGCGGCATGCAAGGGCGGCTCATCCCCCAATCCAGGCCCCGTTCCGACCGGCACCCTCCCGACCCCGACACCGTCACCGACCGGCACACCGTACAACGGCCCCAAGTTGTACGCGTACAACTATGCGCCGAGCGCAACGACCGTTACGACGTATCCGGTCATGGCGGCGGGCCCGACGAATCCGCTGCAGCTGATTACCGGCACCAACACGCAGCTCGCCCAAGGGACCGCGGGGGTGGCCGTGGATTCTTCAGGAAACATCTACGTAGGTGTGGGGACGTCACAAACGACCGTATTGGTCTTTGCGTCCACTGCCAATCAAAACGTGCCGCCCGTTCGGACGATGACCCTGCCGATCTTGGCATACGGCCTGGCATACGATTACCACGGGAACATCTTTACCATCGACGCTCACACGGGAGGCATCGATCGATTCCCCGCCGCTTCCAGCGGCGCTATTTCAGCGAACGCGACGTTCCAACCCGAACTCCAAACGTCCAGCGGTCTGAAAACCGCGCTCGCACAAGCAATCGCGACCGATACGTCAGGGAACGTCTACTGCGGCTGCACCATCATCGGTCTTCCGGCCGGCGTGAGCAGATACTCCGTAAGCGCCGGGGGCACTGCGACCCTGCTCAACTCGTTTTACGATCCGATGCTTCATGCGCCGCTGGCTGCCGTAGCGGTAGACTCCGCCTCGAGAACCGTCTACGTCGGCGACGCGTACGCGCCGTCAATCTTTGCCTATCCCGCCTCAGGCAGCGGTGCTGTGAGCGCCGCGCGGACAATCAGCGGACCGAACACCGGCATAGGCTCGATCGCAGGCCTTGCGGTAGGGCCCGACGGCGAGCTGTACGTCGCCGACCGGCAAAACCATCAGATTGAAGTCTTCGCGTCCAACGCGAACGGCAACGTTACCGCGACCCGCGTTATTAGCGACACGAATCTGCAATTTAATACGGTCGGCAATAACTTAGCGTTGCACTAAACAACGCGCTCGCAAAAGCCACTCGTCATGCCGAGCCCGTCGAAGCATGAGCGTGATCGCTGACTCACCCTTCGACAAGCTCAGGGTGACAATGTTACAGCGCTGCGTTGGCTACTCTCTTTAGCCACCCTGGATCACAACGCGGCGTGCAGCGGCACGCCAAACGCCCCACGAGATCGCCGCAAAAAGCACGAGCCAGATCAGTTGAATCGCAAAATAGCGCGCGTACTGTTGCGGCGGTATGACCCCGACGTAGATCAGCAGCGGCGTCGAATAGATCGCCGCAAACGGCAGCCCGAAAACGATGCGGCCGAGGATGCCTGGAAAGAATGTCAGCGGAATGATTTGGCCGCTCAGCAAGTCCGAGACCCAGCGCACGATCAGCTGCACCGAGAACGTTTCCAGCGTCCAAAAGGCGATCGCATTCATCACGAAATTGACGAAGAAGTTGACCAGATAGCCGAGCAAGAACGCGACCAGGAAGGCTCCAAAGACGGGCAAACTGGGAAGGTCGATGTGGACGAGCAGCAACGCAAAGACCGCCGAAGGGACGATCAAGAACGCGTGCAGCATCGTCTGGCCGGCGCCGTCGCTGAAGAAGTAAAACGGCACGCTGATCGGCTTCATGAGATCGGTGGCGATCGTCCCTTCGCGCACTTTTTCGCGGATGAGCCGGGTTCCGTCCACCTCCAGAATGAGCGACATCAGCAAGGCGACCGTCGCGTAGGTGATCATCGAATGGAGCGGCAGATGCAGCGGGGCGACGTTCTGCGCGTAGAGCGCCGTCCAAATCGAACGCAGCAAGTAGACGCGCACGATCAGCGAGCCGACTTCCGTAAAGACCTCCATGCGGTACGTCGCCTCGCGCGCAAACGCTTTCTTGGCGAACTCGACGTAGGGCGCGGTGTTTAGCGTTTGCCCTTGCGCTCCCGTTCGATCGCGGCTTCGCGCCGCAGCCTCGCCTCTTCCAGCTCGACGAACATGACGTCGACGACTTTGGCGACGTCGGCATCATGCGTCGGGGGCGGCTCTTCGCGCGTCTTTGAAGGTCCCGGCTTTGCGGCTTTCTTTTCGCGCGAAGCTTCGACGGCCGCATCTTGCGCGTGCGCTTTGCGCAGAAATGCGGCGTACGCTTCGGCAGCTTTTGCGCGCACATCGTCCGATGCCGGCAAATTGAAGACGTCGCCGAAAAAGTCCATCTTGCCGTGCACCTCTTCGGCGCGTTGCGGCGCGTAGATCGCTGCCGGATCGCCGTGCGCGATATGCTGTATCGGCACGTGCTGACCGGTGCGCACGTGCGAATTCACGTGGACGATGGCTCCGATGGCGATGCTGACGCCGGATTCGACGGTTGCGCCGTTAAAGACGCGAGCGCCCGAGGCAATGAAGGCCCCGGGCTCGATGGTCGCGCCCACGATGTATGCGCCCGGACCGACGATACAGCTTTCGCCGACCGTGCACGGGAACTGCATCGCTTTTCCGCCGCTGGCTTTGATGACGGCGTTTTCCATGATCACGCTGTTGGCGCCGATGACGACCGGCGCGCCCTCGGCCGTCAGCACCGCGCCGTGCAGCACCGCCGCGCCTTCCTCGACGGTAACGTCGCCGCTCAGCACCGCCGTAGGCGCGACGTAGGCATTTTCGTGAACGTTCGGCTTCTTCGCGCCGCTGGAAAAAATCATGCGCTGTACCCCTCGACGTAAATTCTCCGGATGATCGATTCGAGGTCGGGCTCCTCGATGGAAACGTCGCGCAGCTCGTAACGCTGCGTCGCCTCGCGAATGAGCTGGTCGGGACGCACCTGACGGCGATCGAAGCGATAACGAACCAGTCCATGATCGTTCGATTCGATATCCGCGCCGCTGAGCTTTGGGGCGGCCGCGGGCTCGGTCAGCGTGAGGACGAGCGTGCGATGCGTCCCGTACTGCTCTTTGATCCGCTCGATGCCGCCGTCGTAGATGATCGTGCCCTTGTCGATGAGGATGATGCGCCGGCAAAGGCGTTCGACGTCCGCCAGATCGTGCGTCGTCAGGATGATCGTCGTCTCGCGCTCGTCGTTGATGCGTTGCACGAATTCGCGGATCGACTCTTTGGCAACGACGTCCAGGCCGATCGTCGGCTCGTCTAGATAGACGATTTGCGGGTCGTGGAGCAAGGACGCTGCGAAATCGCCGCGCATCCGCTGCCCGAGCGAAAGCTGCCGGACCGGCGTTCGCAAAAAAGGTTCCATTTCGAGCAGCTCGACAAAGGCGCGCAAATTTTCTTTGTAACGGTCGTGCGGAATGCCGTAGATGGCTCGCAGCAACTCAAAGGATTCGATCAGCGGCAGATCCCAGTACAGCTGACTGCGCTGCCCGAACACCACGCCGATATTGCGCGCATTTGCGCTGCGGCGCTCGTGGGGCACGATGCCGGCAACCTCGATCGATCCCGAAGTCGGAACGAGGATGCCGGTCAGCATCTTGATCGTGGTCGATTTTCCGGCTCCATTCGGCCCGATGTAGCCCACCAATTCGCCGCGATCGACGTCCATCGTCACGTCCGAAACGGCGACTTTCTCTTCATACGTGCGCGTGAAGAGCGTACGTAAAGCGCCCGCCGCGCCCGGTGCTCGCCGTGGCGAGCGAAAAACTTTGCGCAGATCTCGCGTGCGGATGATCGGCATGGCGGCGAGGTTTCACGGCGGCTGCGGAAAGGCCCCGTCCTGCCGCCCTGCAAAGAAGCTCGTGCCGTGGTCATCACGATCTCCAATCTGTACGGGTGCGGCGCGCTCGGGATCGCGCAGCGGGTCGCGGACGAACTGGGCTACGAATACGTCGACGAACAACTGCCGGTCGTCGTGGCCCGTCGGCTGCAGACGACGCCGACGGCGGTGGAGTCTGCCGAAGACGCCGAGCCCGGTGTCGGCGAACGGATGCTCCGAACGTTAGAGCTCGGCACGCCGGAAGTGGGCGCGGGCTCGGAGGTTCCCACCTTCGATCAGGCGTGCTTGCGCGAAGTGCAAGAAGCGGTTCGCGAATATGCCGCCCACGGCAACGTGGTGATCGTCGGCCGGGGCGCGCATGCGATCTTGGGCCGGCGCGATGACGTGCTGCGCGTCTTCATTCACGCTCCTCGCGATTGGCGCGTGGGGCGAATTGCGGAACAGCACGGAATCGACATACAAACCGCCGCCGCAGAAACCGATCGCATCGATCGAGCCCGCGCCGGCTACATTCGAACGTACTACGGCTTTGAATGGCGAGATCCGTCGCACTACGATCTCGTGTTCGATGCGAGTACGTTTCACGACCGCGCGGCGGCGCTGATCGTCGCGGCCGTGCGAGCGCATTGAACGTCCGCGAAGCGCCGCCGATCGAACGGCCGCTGCCGCCTCGGCAGTTTACGATCTTTGCCTCGCTGCGTTTCCACGATTTTCGATTTCTGTGGGCCGGCCTGCTGATCTCAAATCTCGGATCCTGGATGCAACTGACGGCCACGGGCTACTTCATCGCGAAACTTGCGGGCAGCCCGCACACGGCCGCGTTGTACTTGGGCTTTCAGGGACTCGGGCGTGCGGTGCCGGTGCTGGCGCTTTCTCCGTTAGCAGGCCTGGCGGCCGACATGTGGCCGCGCCGGCGCATTCTCTTCATTACAAATACCAGCATGGCGCTCTTGGCGCTGATGCTGGCCGTGTTGACTTCCCTCGGCCTCATGAACATCGTCGGCTTGATTCTGATCAATGCAGCGAACGCTGCCGCAATGTCGTTCGATTCGCCGGCTCGCCAAAGCTGGGTACCGCTGCTGGTCGACCGGGAGTACGTCGGCAATGCGATCGGGCTCAATAGCGTCGCGTTTAACGCTCCGGCGGTGATTGGACCGGCCGCGGCCGGCGTCTTGATTGCGGGCATCGGCGTCGCGGGTTCATTCTACGTCAATGCGCTCGCGACGATGGCCGTCGTGCTCGCGCTGTTTTTCATGCGTCCGGCGCCGCCCTCGCTGAAGAAGCGAGAGCCGTGGCTGCAATCGATGGCCTATGGGCTCGCCTTCTTGTACCGCCATCCGGTGTTGCGTTGGATCATTGCGATCTTCGTCGCGACGGCACTGCTCGTGCGGCCCTACAGCACGCTGCTGCCCGCCTACATCGTCAATACGCTGCACGCGAACGCGCAAGGTCTGGGCGTAGCAATCGCCGCCACCGGGATCGGCGGCTTCGCCGGCGCGCTGTTGACGGCATATCTCGGCGCACGCGAACGGCGCGGCGTCATTTGGGTCGTTTCGGCGCTGGTCATGTCGGCCGGCGTCTTGGGACTGGGCTTCATTTGGAATCTTTGGCTCACGCTGCCGGTGCTTCTCGTCATCGGCACCGGGACGATGTCGTTTCTCGGCGCTTCGAACACGCTGATCCAAACGCTGTCTCCGGACGATGTGCGCGGGCGCGCGATCTCGGTTTACTCGATGGTCGCGCTCGGCGTCGTGCCGGGCGGCGCGCTGATCGTCGGCGCCATTGGGTCGGTCGTCGGCTTACACCTGAGCTTTTTGATAGTGGGGTCGCTGTCTGTCTTGCTTGCGGGGTTTGTTTGGCTGACCCGCCCCGTGTTGCGTACGGTGTGACAAGGGCGAGCCGACGGACCTTCCGGAGAAGCCGCTCGTAAAAGTTATGAGGACGGTATGCGGCGTGTCATAGTGGCCGGGTTCGAACCGAATGACGATGGACTCAATGCGTCACAAGTGGTGATTCAGTCGCTCGAATGTGACCCGCCTGACGAGCTGGTTCAAGGAGACGCAGAGTTCGTATGGATCGTACTACCGGGAAACACCAACGCACTCAAAGAGACGCTCGACTCAAGACTTCGCGCACTTGATCCCCAGGCGTGCCTCCTTGTGGGACAGGCGCCTGGACGAAGCAAAGTCACTTTGGAACGAATCGCTACAAACATCCGGGACTTTATGCGTCCCGATAGGGCCGGGAATGTCGAAGTTGGCTCGACCGTCATTGAAAACGGTCCACCAGCCTATTTAACCAACATCGATATCATCCCGATTCTCGAAGAACTGTGGCGGCGTAACATACCCGCGGCGCCGTCCAATTACGCCGGCAACCATTTATGCAATCAGGCGCTTTACCTCACGCTTCACTACGCTCACGTGCACACCGAAAATCGGATGGCCGGTGTTTTCATGCACCTGCCACTACTTCCGGAGCAGGTTCACAAGCGATGGGCCAATGAGCCGACGATGCCCCTCTCCCAGTTGCGAGATGCCGTAACAGCAGCGGCGCTCGTCCTCGCAAAGGCGATCTGACACTCTGCCTTTGCCGCGAACGTCAAAGCGTGACTGGATGGGATGCGACGGAGGTGCGGCTTCGGTGACGTAGCGACTTTCCGTTCCCGCGGACGAAGCCTCACTGCGCCTGGATGGCGCTAGTGTCTGCGAACCGCTAATTTGAAAGCGTCCCGTACGCCGCCGCGATTGCTGTCAACGTGAAAAAAGCGCGCCGCTTGAGCGACGCGCTGATCAACAAAAAACGCCTAGCCGGTTTTACGCGGCGGCGCTCTTTTTCCGAGAGGTCTTGCGACGACGGGTCGTTTTGCGAGCGGATGTTTTTCTGGCTCCGCCCTTGCGAGCCGCTTTTCTGCGGCCGCCGGTCTTCTTTCGTCCGCTGGACTTCTTACGTCCGTTGGAGCTCTTCTTGCGTCCCGAGGACTTGCGCGTCGCTTTGCGGCGAGTGGTCGAGGCTTTGCGCGTCGTGCGTTTGCGCGACGATGATTTTCTGCTCGCGCCGCCTTTACGCGCTGCTGATTTTCTCGATCGTTTGACTGCCATAAAGTAGCGAGTACATCCTTTCTCTGGCCGGCAAGCGACCAGGTGTTACCTACGTTATACACAATTACGGCGCTCGTGACAAGTTTTGGCGACGTCGCACGTTTACCAGGCGATGCGCGTCAGCGTTGACGGCGCGGCGATCGACGTCGCGATCGAAGGCGACGGCAAGCCTGTCATCTTACTGCACGGCTTTCCGTTAACGCGTGACATCTGGGAGCCGCAGCGCGCATTGGCGTCGCGCCTGCGCGTGCTCCGTCCGGATCTGCGCGGCATGGGGAAATCGAGGGGCGGCCCAGGTCCTTACTTGATGGAATCGCTCGCCGGCGATGTCGCGTCGGTGCTGGACGCCGGCGGGATCGATCGTTGCGCGATCGTCGGCCACTCAGCAGGCGGATACGTCGCCCTTGCATTTGCGCGAATGTTCACCGAACGAGTGGCCGCGCTGGCATTGGTGTGCAGCCGTCTGCGAAGCGATTCGCCGGATATTGCGGCTGCGCGGGAAGCGCTAGCCGAACGGTTGGAAAACGAAGGAACGATCGAACCGGCGCTGGAGGCGTACTTGCCGAAGTTGTTGGCGCGCAACGTATCGCAGCAACGCGTGGAATTGCTCGAACGCGCGCGCCGGATCGCGCAGAACAATACGCCTACCGGCCTTGCGGCGATGTTGCGCGGGATGGCGATGCGTTCCGATTCAATGGACATCGCCCCAGAGCTGACGATGCCGGTCTTGATTGTCGCCGGCGCTTCCGATCAGATCGTGACGGAGCAGGAATCGGGCGAAATGCGCGATGCATTCCCGAACGCGGACCTGCGCGTCATCTCCAACAGCGGCCACCTTCCGATGCTCGAGGCGCCGCAAGCGCTTACCGAAGCGCTGGACGCGTTTCTGCGCTAGCCCTGGTTTTCGTACCGGTTAGGACACAGCGCGCAAGCTTGGCGGCAAACAAGGCGGCAAGCACGAGCGCAGCCACGACGGCCGCAACCAAGACCACCTTCAGAACGATCGCGAGCACGATGACGGCAAGAATGGCTGCCGCCACTATCAGCGTCAAACGCACAAAAACATGCAGCATGTCATTCTTTACCGGCGATGCGGCGCGATGTTTCGGGAAAGTGCCCCAGGCGGTCGAGCATGACGTAAACGGCCGCGACGTGCGGCATGCAATCGATCGTGCCGTCCCTGACCATCGCGAGCAGTTCGTCGCGGCTCGCCAACTCGACCGTGATGTTTTCCGTTACGTCGAGGCGCTGGCGGCCGTCTTGGCGCGCATTGTGCGCGAAGAAGAGGTGCGCCACCGCGTTGGAGTTGGTGGGATCCGTTACGTAGGAGCGGACGTGCTCGAGGCGCTCCGCCGTGTATCCCGTTTCTTCGGCGAGTTCCCGGACAGCGGCGTCCTGCGCCGATTCACCGGCATCTATCGCTCCTGCCGGCAACTCGACGAGCGAACGGCCGATGCCGTGTTTGTACTGACGCACAAGTACGATTTCGTCTTCCGGCGTCTGTGCGAAGATCACCGCAAAGCCACGGCTTTCGCGGACGTAATAGTCTTCGACGCGCGTGCCGTCCGGCAGCTCGACGGCATCCTTCCGTAGCCGCAAAAACTTTGAATCGATCACATACGACGACGCGATCACGCGCCAAGTCGTCCTCTTCATCGGTGCGGGCCGCATTCCAGCCGCTGCGTGAGCGCACCCCTAAAATGGAGTCAGCAGCGCTGCACGAAGACCAGGCGCGATGAGTGACGTCATCGTCGTCGGCGCCGGAACGATGGGATGCGGTATCGCGTTCGTTGCGGCACGCGCGGGCTGCACCGTCGATCTGATCGATCCCGACGCGGCCGCTCTGGATCGCGCAAAGGGCCGCATCGCGCAAGAAGCGGCGCGAGCAAACGCGGCCGTACGCTTGAGCTACTACGCTGCGGTTCCTGCCCAATCACACGCCGAATTGGCCATCGAAGCCGTCCCCGAGGATCTTCAATTGAAGCGGCGCGTCTTTCGCGAACTTTCCGCCTTGCCGCGTACAACGCTGCTGGCGACGAACACGTCGTCGCTGAGCGTCAGCGAGATCGCCGAAGCAGCCGGCGACCCCCAGCGTGTCGTGGGGATGCATTTTTTTAATCCGGCCGCTGCGATGCAGCTGATCGAGATCGTTCGGGGAGAGCGAACGAGCGACGATGCGATCGCGCGAGCGCGCGCCTACGCTGAGCGATTTGAGAAAACCGCCGTTGTCGCTGCGGATACGCCGGGGTTTATCGTGAATCGGGTTGCGCGGCCGTACTATCTGCAAGCGCTGCACGCCTACGAAGCGGGCGTCGCTTCTTTCGAAGCGTTGGATCGTCTCGCGCGAGGTGCGGGCTTCCGCATGGGTCCGTTCGAGCTCATGGACCTCATCGGTCTGGACGTTAATTTCGCCACGACGCGATCGGTCTACGAACGCACTGGCCTTGAGCGCCTCGCTCCCGTCGCGCTGCAAGCGCAACTCGTGCGGCAGGGGAGGCTCGGCCGCAAAATCGGATCCGGTTTTTACGAGTACGCAGAGGGCAGACCCAAACGCAACGATCCCACGGAGCCTGTGGCGGACATTCGCGAAGAGCGGATCGGCATCGTCGGCTTCGGCGGCGTCGCGCTCGAGCTTCAACGGCTCTTGGAGGCTCGCTGCCGGCAAGTGGATCTCTGGGAAAGCGAAGAGGCGCTGGAGCATATTCCGCTCGATACGACAATCGTGATCGATGTCGGCGACGGCGTTTCGGATCGTACGTCGCGGTTGACGCAACTCGACGAACTGCTGCCCTCCGAGAGCGCGATCTTCGCCGATGCATACGCTACCGACGTGAGCTTCGCCGCAACGCGGCTGCATCGCCCGGAACGGTTGATAGGATACGGCATCATCGGCGCGCTCGCCGGGCAGCGCGTCGTCGAGATCGTCAATGCGGAGGCGACATCCGACGCTTCGCTCGAGTTGGCGCAAGAGCTGTGCGGCGCAATGGGCAAAGGGAGCGTGCTTGTGGAAGACCGCGCCGGCCTGTTTCTGGGCCGCACGATCGGATCGATCGTGAACGAAGCAGTCACGATCGTTGAAGAAAACGTCGCCAATGCGGAAGACGTCGACCTGGCTATGCGGCTGGGCGTGAATTATCCGCATGGGCCCATCGAGTGGGGGCGCGCCATCGGCGGCGACCGGCTCGTTCGGATTCTCCAACGGCTCGCACGGGCCGAAGGCGGCGTCTTTGCTCCACACCACGCACTTTGGGTGCTCGACGTCGAAGAGCAAGCCGATGCAACGCCGTGACGTCGTGGTCGTGGATGCGGTTCGCACGCCGATCGGCCGTTACGGCGGCGCGCTCGCGACGGTGCGGCCGGACGATTTAGCCGCTCGCGTGATCGAAGCGATCGTGTCGCGCAGCGGCATAGATCCGGCGCGAATCGAAGATGTCTTCTTCGGCGCAGCAAACCAAAGCGGCGAAGACAATCGGAACGTCGCGCGCATGGCCGCGTTGCTCGCGGGGCTCCCCGTTGAGGTTGCCGGCGCAACGATCAATCGGCTGTGCGGCAGCAGTCTGCAGGCGATCAACTCTGCGGCGCACGCGATCGCGTGGGGCGAACTCGACGTCGCGATCGCCGGCGGCGTCGAGTCGATGACGAGGGCCCCGTTCGTGCAGCTGAAAGCCGAGAAGCCGTTTGCGCGCGCTCCGGAGATCTACGATACGACGATCGGCTGGCGCATGATCAATCCTCGCATGCAAGAACGCTATCCACCCATTTCACTAGGCCACACGGCGGAAAACGTTGCGCGACAGTACGCGATTACGCGCGAAGAACAAGATCGTTTCGCCTATCACTCACAGCTGCGCGCAAAGGCGGCGATCGAACGGGGCGTCTTTGCGGAAGAGTTGGTTCCGGTCGGCGACGTGCAGGCGGACGAACATCCCCGGCCCGATACCACCTTGGAGGGCCTCGCGAAGTTGAAGCCGGCCTTTCATCCGGAAGGGACGGTAACGGCGGGGAACTCATCGGGAATCAACGACGGTGCAGCGGCGCTGCTGCTCGCGGATGCGCGATCCGCCGAACAGCTGGGGCTGAAGCCGATGGCGAGGATCGTGGCGACGGCAACCGCCGGAGTGCATCCCGATGTCATGGGGCTTGGGCCGATTCCGGCCAGCCGCAAAGCGCTCAAGCGCGCCGCGCTGCGGATGGACGACATCGACCTGGTCGAAATCAATGAAGCCTTCGCGTCCCAATCGATCGCGTGTCTGCGCGACCTAGAGATCGATCCGGAAAAGTCGAATCCGAACGGAGGCGCCATTGCGCTGGGCCATCCGCTCGGGGCCAGCGGCGCGCGAATCGCGACGACGCTCCTGCACGAGCTGCGCCGCCGCGGCGCTCGGTATGGCCTTGCGACGATGTGCATCGGTGTGGGCCAGGGCATCACCACGATCTTCGAGAGGACGGAATAGGATAGCGATGACCGCAACAGCTTCACCGGCAAAGACGCCGCTGCTGATCGGCAAGGCTTGGAGCGACCCTGCGGACGGCCGCACGTACGATGATTTCAATCCGGCAACCGGGGCGTTGCTGGCCCACGTGGCGGATGCCGGATCGCAAGACGTCGATCGCGCCGTTGAATCGGCGCGTGCCGCGTTCGAGCGCGGGAAGTGGTCGACGATGGCGGCGTCACGCCGGGCGAAGATACTCTACAAAATGGCGCAACTGATCGCGGAGCGCGCCGGTGATCTCGCGCTCTTGGAAGTGCGCGACAACGGCAAAGCGATCGCCACCGCAAAGGGCGAGCTGAGCGCCATCGTAGATTGCTTTGAATTCTATGCGGGCGCCGCCACGAAAAATTACGGCGCAACGCTGCCGCCGCCCATGCCGGGCTACGTCGCCGCGACGGTGCGCGAACCGGTCGGCGTGGTCGGCGCAATCGTTCCGTGGAACTTTCCGCTCCTGCTCGCGTCTTGGAAGGTTGCACCGGCGCTCGCCGCCGGATGCACGATCGTGCTAAAACCCGCGCCTGCGACGCCGCTGACGGCGATCGAGTTGGGGAAGATCGCGCTCGAAGCGGGCTTGCCGGAAGGCGTACTCAACGTCGTGACCGGAGCAGGGCCACAGCTCGGTCAACTGATCGTGGAACATCCCGGCATCGACAAAATCGCCTTTACCGGGAGTACCGCAACCGGAAAACGCGTTGCTTCCAGCGCAGCGCAGACGCTCAAGCGCGTGACGCTCGAGCTCGGCGGAAAATCGCCGTCCGTCATCTTCGACGATGCCGACATGGAACAAGCGGTGAACGGCGCGCTCTACGGGATCTTTTACAATGCGGGACAGACCTGCGAGGCGCGCTCGCGCGTGCTGCTCCACGAATCGATCGCCGATGCATTCATCGAGCGGTTCACGGACAAGGCGGCGAAGCTTCGCATCGGCAACCCGGAAGATCCGCAGACCCAGGTGGGCGCCATCACGATGCGCGAGCAACTCGAAAAGATTCGCGAGTATTGCGAGAGCGCCGTCGCCCAAGGCGCGCGGCGTCTCTTCGGGGGCGCCCCGGCGCAGCTCGAATCGGGTTTGGAAAACGGATGGTTTTGGAGCGCCACCGCGTTTGAAGCGCAGCCCGGTCATCGCATTGCGCGCGAAGAGGTGTTCGGCCCCGTTGCGGCTTTTCTGCGCTTCCGCGATGAGGCGCACGCCATTGCGCTCGCCAACGATTCTCCATACGGGCTCTCCGCGAGCATCTGGTCGCAGAATGTGGGGCGCGTGAACCGCGTCGCCCAAGCGCTGCGCAGCGGAACCGTTGCGGTGAACACGCCGTACGCCGTCTTTCCCGGTGTCCCATTCGGTGGGTACAAGCAATCGGGGTACGGCCGGGAACTCGGGCTCGAAACGATGGAGCTCTACAGCGAAACAAAGAGTATCATCACGTACGCCGGCGAGAAGCCCATCGATCCATTTGGGGTGTAGGAAATCGAAGCACTGAAGATTGGGACGACATACCAGACGACGTACGGAACCCTCTGGAAGGACGGCGCCTATTTCCCCCGTGGAACGCGCGTCACCGTCGTGGGCTTACATTTAGAAGAAGGCTACTGCGTGCGCTTTCCCGATGAGGCCGATGGCGTGCCGCTGGAAACGTGGGAGGACTGGTCGGAAGTCGAGTTCTTAGCGGAAGAAGGTTCCGTCGACGGGCCGGCTTTCGTCTCCGAATCGATGCTGGCGCAGGCCCGCGAGGTGCTGCGCGATGCGGAAGACGGCTGCCACCTGCACCTGCACGAAAACGACGACGACTAAACTCGCGCGGCGTTAAAGAATCGGAGCGACTTGGGCGAAAGCGCGGCGTAGTACTCGCGAAAGAGCGCCGCGGCCGCAGTGCCGGGCCAATGCGCGGGCAGCAACGCGCTGGGCAAGCCCGGGTCGACGTAGGTGAACTTCCGGTAATCGTGCACGAGCCACATCCGGCGCGCGAAGGCCGCTTCGTCCGAAACCCCATCTCGACGCCGCTCTTCCTCTAAAAGAGGACGATAACGCGCAATGAACTCGTCGTAGCGCTGCCCGATCGCCGGCAAGTTCCAGCAGCGTTCGAGCAACTCGCGGTCCGACCGCGGGCCGGCATAGACCCCGCCGAAAAGATCGATGTCGCCGCCGACGCCGTCGGCGCGCGCCGCTGCTCGCGCCGCTTCCAGATCGCCGTGTGGAGAGATCCAAGTGGAAGCCGAGAGCGGCGCCCACCCCAGCACGAGCAAGTCTTTTCGCAGCGCATCCCGGCCGCCCCGATTGCGCTCGGCAATCGTGTACGTCAGCAGGCGCCAGCGGCCGTCCCACTCGACGAGCGGCCCGTAGATGCGGGGGCTAATTGCTTCGACCCGTCCTCTTCCCCGGTCGCTCAGCGCGTAATAGGAACGGGCGCCCCGGCGCACTGCGTTCAGCCAGCCTTGGCGCAGCATACGCGAGGCGGCCTGACGCACGGCGGCTTCCGAGAGATGAAAAACGCTCATCAGCCGGATCAGCGCGCCGATCCAGAGTTCGTCGTGCGTTTCCGGCTCCCGATGGACGAAGTCGCCGAACAGCGTGTAGATGAGGGAGGTCGGGCGCGCAGGCGCCGGCGGATCCGCTTGACATGCCGTAGCCATGGAGCCTAGTATAACACTATTCTCGCGGATCGTCATAGATTCGTTATATCTGGAGGCACGGCATGGCGCGTATATCGACGTTCGACGATTGGGTCGACTTGCTCAAGGAATGGCAGAAAGACATCGGGCTCGACACCGAGCTCGTCGAGCGATACATGCCGGGTTACCGCTTTGAGGCGAAGTACGGCGAGCTGCCGACCAACGAAATCTATTTCGGTGAATTCCGCGGCGAGCGGCGTTGGGAGAAAATCCTCCAGATTCCGGATCAGCGCATGCGCGACGCGCTGCTCAATATGATCGTCTATCAGGGCGATACCGAGTTCGCTTCGAACGAGCAGCAGCGGTGTCTGGTCAACAACGCGCCGTCGGAATACGATCTCGCCTCGCTGGTGCGCATCATGGTTGAGGAAACCCGCCACGGCTATCAGATGTGCCACCTGTTGATCAACAATTTCGGTACCGACGGCAAGATCGAGGCGCAAAAACTGCTGGAGCGCCGTGCTTTCGGCAAGAAGAACCGGCTGCTGAACGCGTTCAACGATGACGTTACGCACTGGCTGGATTTCTTCGCGTACACGAATTTTATGGATCGCGACGGCAAGTTCCAGCTGACGATGCTTTCGCACTCCGGTTTTGCACCGCTCGCGCAGTCCATGCTGCCGATGCTCAAAGAAGAGTCGTACCACATGGGCACAGGCATCTCGGGATTGCGCCGCATCGCCGCGGCCGGCATCATCCCGGTAGAGATGCAACAGAAGTATTACAACAAGTGGATCTCCGGCTCGCTCGATCTCTTCGGCACGGATCATTCCGGTTCGGCTCAGTGGGCCTACGCATGGGGAATCAAAGGCCGGGTCGACGAGGATGAAAAGACCGATACACAGGCGGATCGAGAGCATCTCAACGAGCTGGCGCGGCAGCAGTTTTACGATGAGATTACCAAGACCGTCGAGCGCGTCAACGCCGTGAATCCGTCCGAAACCAAACTGTACGTTCCCGACATGCGATTCAATCGAAAGATCGGCCAGTATGCCGGCCAGTACTGGACCACCGACGGGCGGCAACTCACGCAAGCGGAATGGGACAGCTACGCGCCTACGGTGTTGCCTTCGCACAAAGATGAAGAGATGCTGACGGCGTACTTTAAAGACTCGCGCTGGATAGCGCCCAAAGGGAAGAGCGAGGTAGCAACATCGTGACGACCACCACCAATAGCGAGGTTCCCACGCAACCAAAGGCGACGCCCTTCGGGCGCGAAGCGCGCGAATTCGACGGCAAACGCGTCGTCAACTATTGGAAAGACGATCATTTGGCAGTGATCGAACTGGACGATCCGCCGGCCAACACGTACACGCACGAAATGATGCGGCAGCTCGACGAGGCGATTCTGGACGCACGCTTCGACGATGAGATCGAGGTCATCATGCTGACCGGCAAGGGCGAAAAATTCTTTTCGGCCGGCGCGAACATCAGCATGCTGAACAGCGTCACGCCGCAATTCAAGTACAATTTTTGTTTACACGCCAACGAGACGCTCTGCCGGTTGGAGCAGACCCCGAAGCTGGTGATCGCAGCGCTCAACGGGCACTGCGTGGGCGGCGGCTTGGAGATCGCGATGGCGGCCGATATCCGGATCGCGCGTCAGGACGCCGGCAAAATAGGACTGCCCGAAGTCGCGCTGGGAGTGCTGCCGGGAACCGGTGGAACGCAACGCCTTCCGCGCTTGATCGGCAAGGCGCGCGCGATCGAATTGATGACGATGGGCCGGACCTACAGCTTCGAGCAAGCGCAAGAGTGGGGCTTGGTCAACGACGTTCTCGAAGGGGACGCGCAGAGCTTCCGGGAGCAGGTGGTGATCTACGCCAAACAGTTCACTTCGCCGCACAAGGCGCCGATGGCGGTCGGACACATCAAGCGCAGCGTGCAAACCGGCATCGAACTCCCGCTGAACGACGCGCTGGCTCTGGAACGCGAATTGCAGTCGCTGCTCTTCAAGAGCGAGGACGCAAAAGAAGGCATCGCCGCTTACAACGAAAAGCGGATGGCGCACTTTAAGAATAGGTGATAGCGACGACGATGTTGAGCCCTTGTATGAGCCGAGCGCTTTTTAGGGATTAAATCATCATTGTCACCCTGAGCTTGTCGAAGGGTGAGCCAGCGATCACGCTCATGCTTCGACAGGCTCAGCATGACAAAATTTGGTCACCGTTCACCACGTGATCCTCTTTGCGCAAGCGTGCGAGCGAATCGCGGCAACCTCCGGCAAACTCGAAAAGATCGACATCCTGGCGGCGCACTTGCGTACCCTCGACGACGCGGATCTGCAGTCGGCGGCGCGCTTCTTTACCGGCGCGGCCTTTTCACGTCGCGAGGGGCGCACGCTGGCGCTCGGCGGCGCGACCATTGTTGCCGCGGCCCGAAGCGTGTGGCGATTTTCGGATGCGCAGCTGCATGTTGCCTACCGGCAGCACGGCGATTTAGGCGGAGCTCTCTCAGAACTCGCGGCTCCCTCCGCTGCGCCCGCGCTTTTTCAGGAAACGCTCACGCCGGCATCGCTGAAGATTCTCTTTGACGAAGCCGCGGACGCTGCCGGAAAAGCGGCGGGGAAAAGGCGGCTGGCGATCTGCGAACGGATTCTGGCTGCCTGCACGAATGCGCTCGAGGCGAAGTACGTCGTCAAAATCATGACCGGCGAGCTGCGCATCGGCCTGAAGGAAGGGCTGGTCATCGACGCCATTTCCGTCGCGTTCGGAGAAGCTTCGAAAGCGATCCGCCGAGCTGCAATGGCTGCAGCGGACATCGGCGCCGTCGCGATCGCGGCCAGACATCACGCGCTGCACGGTATCGATATCGCTTACGGCGTGCCCATCGGATTCATGCTCGCATCCCCCGTGTTGTTTGGGAGTTCGTATCGCGAGATGAACAACGCAGAGTGGGCGGTTGAGGACAAATTCGACGGCATCCGCGTGCAGGCGCACAAACAAGGCGCGGAAGTGCGATTGTTTTCACGCACGCTGAGCGACGTCTCCCACTCCTATCCCGACGTCGTACAAGCGCTCAAAAGCATCGATGGAGATTTTATTTTGGACGGTGAATTGGTAGCGCAGCGTGACGGCAGCGTGCTGCCGTTCCGATATCTGCAAGCGCGCCTCCAGCGAAAGATCGTCAGCGCGCAGCTGCTGGCGGATGTTCCCGTCGTCTACATGGTTTTCGACATCCTGGCATCCGGCAGGGAGTACTTGCTCGACGCTTCGCTCACTCAGCGGCGACGAGAGCTGGAATGGAAGATCGCGCAACGGCCGCACGTTGCGCTTGCCGCTTCGACCGTGTTAGCCGAAGCGGACGGCTCGCATGCGGTGCACGCGGCGTTTGAAGATGCACGCGCGCGCGGCCATGAAGGCTTGGTGCTCAAACGCACCGATTCACCGTACCACCCCGGCCGGCGCGGCAAGTGGTGGCTCAAACTCAAGCGCGAGCTGTCGACGCTCGACGTGGTGGTCGTTGCCGTCGAATGGGGACATGGAAAGCGCGCGGGAGTGCTCTCCGACTATACGTTTGCCGTGCGCGGCAACGGCCGCGAGCTGCTCACGATTGGGAAGGCGTATTCCGGCTTAACCGATGCCGAAATCGCGGAACTTACACAGTGGTTTTTGACGCACCGCGCTTCGACAAGCACCGCCGCCGCTGCTCGGGATGACAGACGGTACGGCAACGCCATGGCCGTTGAGCCGAAGGTTGTGCTTGAGGTGGCGTTTGACATCATACAGCCCAGCAGCTTGCATCAAAGCGGTTTTGCGCTGCGGTTTCCCCGCATCGTCCGCGTACGGGATGACAAGCCGGCGACGGAAATCGACACGATCGAGCGTGTTCGGGAAATCTATCGTGCAATGTTGGAGCGCGAAGGCGTCACCCGATAGTCAAGTAATGGTGCGTTCGATCCGCCGATCCGGGACCAGCCACATGGCGGCGACCGCCACGTACAGCCCGTCGGAAATCCATTGATTGATAAACGCGCAACCGATGGCGACGGCATAGAGCACCAGCGAGGCGCGCCCTTTGAGGTCGCTGCCGATCGCGCGTGCCAGCGTGGAATCCTTACCGTTGACGGTGACGAGCGCGGCTTGCAAGATCGTATAGGCAACTGCTGCGAGGATCAGCACGCAACCATAGATGGCGGTGGGGATGGCGGCGAAATGATTTTCGCCCATCCAGCCCGTCGTAAACGGCACGAGCGAAAGCCAGAAGAGCAAGTGCAGATTGCTCCACATCACCCGCCCGTCGATTCGCTCGGCGGCATAGAGCAAATGGTGGTGATTGTTCCAATAGATCCCGATGTTGACGAAGCTGAGCGCATAGACCAAGAAGATTGGAATGTTCGCTCGCAGGGCCGTAAGGTCGGCGCCATGGGGCACCCTCATCTCCAAAACCATGATCGTGATGATCACGGCGATCACGCCGTCGCTGAACGCAACGAGCCGGTCTTTTGTCACGAGCCGGGCCGTTTGAGGCCCGCGGCTGCAGCCCTTCATGGGATATGACGGTTATGGGCGCCATGGCTCGCATCTATGACAATCTCGCCGATACCTTCGGCAACACGCCGCTCGTCAAATTGAACCGCATGGCGGAGGGTTTGCCGGCGACGATTCTGGTCAAATTGGAATCCTTCAATCCCGCCGGATCCGTGAAGGATCGCATCGGCGTGGCGATGATCGAGGCGGCGGAACGCGACGGCCGCCTGCGCCCCGGCAGCATCATCATCGAGCCGACGAGCGGCAATACGGGCATCGCGTTGGCGTTCGTGGCCGCGGCAAAAGGGTATCCCGTGATTTTGGTGATGCCCGACACGATGACGATGGAGCGCCGCAATCTGCTCAAGGCGTATGGTGCGCAGGTCGTGCTGACGCCGGGCGCGGACGGCATGAAAGCCGCGATAGCGAAAGCTGAAGAAATTCGCGCGTCAAATCCGGCAAAGTACTTCATGCCGCAACAATTTGAAAATCCGGCCAACGTCGAGATTCACCGCCGGACGACGGCGGAGGAAGTGTGGCGCGACACCGACGGACGGGTCGACATCTTCGTCGCCGCGGTCGGCACCGGCGGGACGATCACCGGCGTCGGGGAGATTTTGCGTCAGCGAAAGCCCGGCGTTCAAATCATCGCCGTTGAGCCGGACGCGTCGCCCGTGCTCTCGGGCGGGGCGCCGGGGCCGCACAAGATTCAAGGAACGGGAACGGGATTTATCCCCAAGATCCTTGACACGGAGATCTACACAGAGGTGATTCGCGTCACGGATTCAGCAGCAATTGCGGCAGCTCGACGTGCTGCACGCGAGGAAGGGATGCTCGTGGGGATCTCCTCCGGGGCCAACATTTGGGCGGCGCTGCAAGTCGCGGCGCGTCCCGAGTCGAAAGGCAAGCTTATCGTCACGGTCGGCTGCGACACGGGCGAACGCTATCTTTCCAATCCCGTCTTTGCCGAACAGGAAGCAACGATTGTCGAGCCTGCCCTCGCTTAGCGACGATCATGTAGCGACAAAACGACGAATCCTTACCGGCGAACCGCTCATCGGCATCACGCGAGGCGAGTTGATCGAGTCGGTTCACCACGTCGCTGCCTGTGCGGTGGATGCAAGCGGCGATCTCGTGTATGCGCTCGGCGAACTGGACGTCCCGATCTACCTGCGTTCGACGGCGAAGCCGTTCATTGCCGCGGCCGTCATTGCAGCCGGCGCGCGCGAACGTTTTGATTTGGAGCCGCAGGAAATCGCCGTCATGGCGGCTTCGCACTCCGGCGAGCCGTTTCACGTCGAGGCCGTGCGTTCGATCCTGCGCAAAATAGGACTGACGGAAAGCGCCCTGCAGTGCGGTGCACACGCGCCATACAACGCCGCCGCGGCGTCGGCTTTGGGCCGGGACGGCATTGCGCCTTCACCGGTTCACAACAATTGCTCCGGAAAGCACGCGGGAATTCTGGCGCTGTGCGCCATAGTGGATGCTAATCCCGCCACGTATTTGGATCCTCGCAATCCGGCGCAGCAGCGCATCTTGGCTTTTTGCGGGCGGATGTCGGGCGCCGGTTTGGAGGATTTGCCGATCGGCGTGGACGGCTGCGGAATCCCCGTGTATGCCGTGACGTTGCGGGCTGCCGCACTTTCATTCATGCGGCTCGCGACGCTTGGCGGGGTAGAGGCGCAAGACGCGGACGCCTTGCGGGTCGTGCGCGATGCGATGGTGCAGTACCCGCAATACGTTTCGGGCACCGGTGAGTTTGATGCGCGACTGATGCAGGCGGCAAACGGCGCCGTGGCGTGCAAGGGCGGCGCCGAAGGCGTCCATGGAACCGCCGTGATCGATCGCGGCGTCGGTTTAGCGTGCAAAATCGTCGACGGATCGTCGCGTGCGCGCGCGCCCGCCGTCATCACCTCTTTGCGCCGCCTGAAGCTGCTGGACGATGCCACGCTGGGAGCACTGGAAGACTTAGAGCATCCGACGATTTACAACCGCGTCGGCCGCGCGGTCGGGACGACGATAAGCCTTGTCTGAGTATCTCGGCGCGCTCCGGGAGCGGGTCCTCATCTTCGACGGCGCAATGGGCACGCAGCTCATGGCGCTCGAGCTGCGCCCGCAAGATTTCGGTGGAGAGCAGTTTGCCGGCTGCAATGAAGCACTCGTGCTGACCAAGCCCGAGCTCGTGCGCGAGATTCATGAGAGCTATCTCGAAGCCGGCGCAGACGTTGTCGAAACGGATACCTTCACCGCCTCGCGCCTGAAGCTGGACGAATATCGTTTAGGCGAACGGGTCGTCGAAATCAATCGCGATGCGGCGCGGCTCGCGCGTGCCGCCTGCGATCGCTACTCGACCGCGTCGCGGCCGCGATTCGTTGCCGGTGCGATGGGCCCGACAGGCATGTTGATTTCGTCTTCGGATCCGTCGCTCTCGAAGATCACGTACGACGAACTCGCGCAGCTCTATGCCGAGCAGGCGCGCGCACTGATCGAAGGCGGCGTCGACCTCCTGCTGCTTGAGACGATGCAAGATCTGCTCGAACTCAAAGCCGCTATTGCCGGCATCATGCGCGAGTTTTCCGCCGGCTTGCGGCGCGTGCCGATTCAAGCGCAGCCGACGCTGATCGCTGAAGGGCGGATGCTCCTGGGGACCGATATCGGCGCCGTGTGCGCGACGCTGGGCGCGCTGCCGGTCGACGTCATCGGGCTGAACTGCTCGACAGGCCCTGCGCAGATGCGCGATCCTGTGCGCTACTTGACTGAGATGTCGGACCGGTACATCAGCGTGATTCCGAACGCCGGCCTGCCGCTGATGGGACCGGCCGGGGAAACGATTTATCCCGAAACGCCCGACGAATTAGCGACGGAACTCGCCGGCTTCGTAAGCGCGTTCGGCGTCAACGCTGTCGGCGGCTGTTGCGGTACGACGCCCGAACACATCGCGGCGATTCGCGCCGCCGTGGGCGACGCTCGTGGCCGGGTGCCTTCCACGCATCCCGTCCAATTCGTCGCTTCCGCGATGACGGCGATTTCGCTGGAACAGCAGCCGAGGCCGCTGCTTGTCGGCGAGCGCATCAACTCGCAGGGTTCGCGTAAGGTGAAGCGCCTGTTGATCGAGGATCGCTACGACGACGTGGCGCTGGTGGCGCGAGAACAGGTTGAGGGCGGCGCGCACGTGCTCGACGTCTGCTGCGCGCTCACGGAACGCAGCGATGAAGAAGAACAGATGCGGGCGATCGTTCGGCGCTTGGCGCAGTCCGTCGAAAGCCCGCTCATGATCGACTCCACGGAGCCGCGTGTCGTGCAACTCGCGCTCGAAAGCTATCCCGGGCGCGCGATCGTGAACTCCGTGCACCTGGAGAGCGGACGAACGAAGATCGACACCGTTTTGCCGATCGCACTCGAGCATGGCGCCGCAATTGTGGCGCTGACCATCGACGAATCCGGCATGGCGAAGACGGCGCAGCGCAAAGCCGACATCGCCAAACGCATCTACGAGATCGTGTGCGGGGAATATGGCATACCGCCGGGCGCGCTGATCTTCGATGCGTTAACCTTCACCTTAGCGACGGGCGACGCGGAGTACGTTGATTCGGGGAACGAAACGATTGAGGGCATCCGGCTGATCAAACAGCAACTCCCCGGCGTGTTGACGTCGCTGGGCGTGAGCAACGTCTCCTTTGGGCTCAAGTCCCATGCGCGCGCGGCGCTTAACTCGGTTTTCCTGCATCACTGCGTCGAAGCTGGGCTCGATCTGGCGTTGGTGCATGCCAAGGAGATCACGCCTTATGCTGAACTGGATGCGCAGCAGCGTGAGCTCTGCGACGACCTCGTGCTCAACCGGCGTGCCGATGCGCTGGCGCGCTTAATCGAACACTTCGAGAGCGCAACGCCTGCCGAGTCGGCTGCGGCAGCCCTTGCCGACGATGCGGATGCACCCCCGGAAGTGCAAATCCACAATGCCATTCTGCGGCGGCGCAAGGACGGCATCGAGGCGAAGCTGGACGAGGCATTGCGGACGCGCGATGCCGTGGCCGTCCTCAACGACATCCTGTTGCCTGCGATGAAAGAAGTCGGCGACAAGTTCGGCGCCGGCGAACTGATTCTGCCGTTCGTCCTGCAGTCTGCCGAAGTGATGAAGAAGGCGGTCGCGCACCTAGAGCAATTCTTGGAAAAGAAAGGCGGCGCCGGAAAAGGCAAGGTCGTCTTGGCCACGGTGTTCGGCGACGTGCACGACATTGGGAAGAACCTCGTACACACGATTTTGTCCAACAACGGCTACACGGTGTTCGACCTGGGCAAACAAGTACCGATGAACACGATCTTGGAACGCGCGGTAGAGGTGCAAGCCGACGCCATCGGCCTGTCGGCCCTATTGGTTTCGACGAGCAAACAGATGCCCATCTGCGTTGCCGAGCAAACCGCGCGCGAGCTGCGATTCCCGGTGCTGATCGGCGGCGCGGCGATCAATCGCGACTTCGGCCGCCGCATCGCGCTCGTGGACGGCGAGCGTTTCTTCGAACCCGGCGTGTTTTATGCGAAGGATGCATTCGAGGGTCTGCAGATCATGGAACAGCTCACGGGCGGTCCGACGCAGCGCAACGCTTTGCTCGAACGCACCCAGCGTGAAGCACTGGCGGCGCCGCAAAAACCTGCGCCGGCGGCCGTCAACGGTCAAACTAAAGTGTCGGCGGTAAAATCCGAGCGCGCGCCGATTCCGTCACCGCCGTTCTGGGGAACGAGAACCGTACGGGACGTCGATCTGCAGGCGCTCTGGGAATGCTTCGATCTGCGCAGCTTGTACCGGCTCTCTTGGGGCGCGGCAAACGCGAAAGGCGACGCATTTGCGGAACTCGTGCGCGAGGAGTTCGAACCGAGATTACATCGTTACCAAGCGATGGTGCGTTCGGGGTCTTTGCTGCAACCGCAATTCGTGTACGGCTATTTTCCGGCAGCCGGCGACGGTGACGACGTCGTTATTTTCGATCCGAACCACCGCGCAACGGAGATCGGCCGCTTCTCATTCGTTCGCCAAGCTGGGGGCGAACATTTGTGCTTGGCCGATTACGTCGCTCCGGCAAAAGATGGGAGTCCAGCGGACGTGATCGCGTTGCAAGTCGTTACGGTAGGCAGTCGTGCGACCGAACGGATCGATGAATTGCAACGGGCCGGCGAATACAGCGAATCGTACTTTCTGCACGGCTTCTCCGTGCAGAGCGCTGAGGCGCTGGCCGAATACGCGCATCGCAGCATCCGTACGGAACTCGGGATCGAAGCCGGGCGCGGCAAGCGCTATTCCTGGGGATATGGGGCCTGCCCCGACTTAGCGCAGCACGAGACTGTTTTTCGTCTGTTGAACGCGTCCAAAGCAATCGGCGTCGAACTGACGGCCGGCTTTCAGATCGTTCCGGAGCAGTCCACTGCGGCGATCGTCATGCACCATCCGAAAGCCGCGTACTTCAACGCCGCTGCGGTTCGCGAACTCTCCAGCGCCTAACGTTATGCCGTCGCCGTGCCGGGACCGACCGGCAGCGGCTCTTTTCCGCGTTCGACGATTGCGGAGCGCAGCATCATGACCGCGGTGTAGATCACGACGGCGGCAACGAGCCAGCGCAGCGACGTGACGTTCAGGGACTTCACCAAAAACGCCGCGGCAAGAACGCCGGGAATGCCGCCAATCGTCAATCCGAGCGCCGCTTTGAGCGTGTAGGCGTCGAAGCGAATGAAGCGCCAACTGGCGATCGGCATTAAAAAGGCGCATGAGCCCATCATGATGGGAAACGCCGCCAGTGGGCTCATTCCCAGCAACGTCACCATGATCATGGCGGGCGCGTACAGGCCGATGCCGATCGTCATGAGTGCGCCGAGCACGAAGTTTCCGGCAATGCCGACGTAGAGCAACGTTCCGCCCAGCGCGAGCGCGTTTCCGCCTGCCGGCAGTACGTTAGCGTTCTTGAGAATGAAGAGTGCGCCCGCCGCAATCAGCGCCAGTCCCATGCCCACCTGCACGTAGCGGCGGGGCCATTTCGCAACGATCCCGGCGCCGAGCCACGCGCCCGCGATTGAAGCGGCGATCAGCAAGACCAGCGTGACCGGCGCGACTTTGACGATCGCGATGAAGATCAGCGCTTCGACGATCGTGGGGAGCGTGTGCCCGATGTTGAGTGTGCCGGGAATGCGTTGGTCGGGCGCCAGCTTCCAAAATTTGAACATCGAGGTTGTGGGCGCAAACGAACCGATGCCGAGCGTATCAAAAAAATCGGTGATGAATCCCACGCCCAGTTCGATCGGTCTGGGAAAAGCAAAGCCACGCCTACGGATTTCGAACGCCCACACCGCGATGAAGACCGCCGCGAAGACAGCTAAGAGAATGAGGAGGATCGCGTGGACGCTCATGCGGCTGCCGGGGCGCAGACTTCGCCGAAGACCGTGAGGCCCCCGACCATGGTCCCGATGACTGCGTAATTCTCGTTCCAGAATGAAAGGTCCGCACGGCATCCGGGCGCGATGCGTCCCAATTCGTTCACAGCGCCGATCAGTTTAGCCGGAGCGAACGTCGCCGCCGTAATCGCGCGAGCAAACGGAAGCTCTGTGTACGCGATGTAGTTGCGAACGCTTTCGTCCATGTGGATCGCGCTGCCCGCGATCGTTCCGTCCTCGGCCCGCATGACACCGCCCTCAATGTGGTAACCTGGCCCGGCCGGCGGCATGTTGTCACTGGCGAGGACGACGCGCTCTCCGACCGTGCGGCGCAGAATGTCGATCATCACCGGCGCGACGTGGTGCCCGTCGCAGATTACCTGCACGAACGTGCGCGGATCCTGGATGAAGGCGGCCAGAATGGAGGGCTCGCGGTGATCGAGCGGAGGCATCGCGTTAAAAGCGTGCGTGAGCGATCGGAACCCTAAGCCGATTGCCAGCATGCCTTCGCGATACCGCGCGCTCGTGTGTCCCGCGGAACAGACGATGCCGTGTTCCAGAAAAATGCGCGCAGCGTCGCCGGCGCCTTCAATTTCCGGCGCCAGGGTGACCATCAAGCACGCGCCTTTGGCGGCCTCCACCAATTCCCGTGCGCGTTGCGGCGTCGCTTCGATGATCCATTGGGCTTGATGCACGCGACGGAACTTGGGATTAAGGAATGGGCCCTCAAAATGGATCCCGAGGCAGCGTGCGCCGCGCGGCACATCTTCTTCCAACTGATGCGCGGCTTCAGCCACTTCGCCCGCGGCGTGCAGCATGGACTCGAACGGCGCCGTCATGATGCCTGCGAGGAAGCCCGTCACGCCTTGCCGAGCGTATTCTACGGCAGCAACCGGAACCGCATACTTCTGATCCCGATTGAACAGGAAGTCGCGCGCGCCGTTGGTGTGGACGTCGATGAGCCCCGGAGCGACGCTCGTCCCCGAAGGAAGACGATAGTCGCTAGGCCCGTCGGCCGGCAAGATCTCCCGGATGCGCCCATTGCGCACCGCAATGCGGCCGTAAGTCGACGAACCGTCGCCCAGCGCTAACGTGGCCGGACCAAGAACGAAGTCCACCGGCTATGCTTTCCCGAACAGGCGCGTAAAAATACTGCCCCGAGACTGCTTGAGGGCCGGGATGGGGACGGCGGAAGGCTTCGGCGCGGCGCCGGCTTGCCGCAGGCGTTCCAAGCGCGCCATGTGTTCTTCGGCATGCGACTCTATCGTCGAGATGAGCGCGTCAAGCTCGTTCCACCCTGCGGGCGCACGCTGTTCCCGCTTCGCTTGAGCGTACTCCAGGGTGGAAACGGTGAAGATGCGCTGCACGGGAATGCGCCGTTCCTGGAGATATTCTTGCGCGAGCTGCACGACGTGGCGCCGCTCCGCAGCCGTTTCGTTGTCTGCGAGCGTGTGCACGAACATCATCGGCTTGTCGAATTCGGCGATGCGCTCGTAGAGCGCCAGCTCGCGGTCGGAAAGCTGGCGCGAAAAGAGGCATAAGACTTCACTGGACGCGCGCGCGACGACGGCGCAGACGTCCTCGGCCGTCCGTTCGCCCGCATCAAACGCCGGCGCGTGCACCAACACCAACTCGCGCGGCAAGCGCCATGGGGTGAGAATCAATACCGGATTTCGCGCCGCTTCCTGAAGGGCCGTTTCGATTTCGACTTCGCGCCACGTACCGTCGGCTTCTAACGCGAAGGCGGTTTCCTCGGAGCCATAGCGCACGTGCACAGGGTACGCGATAGCGCCGGCCGTTTCGTCACCGAGCACGCGGCGGCCGGCGAAGGCATTGATCAGCTCGATTTGCCGCGCCGCAGGCCGCCCAGCACCGCGACGCGCCAACGCTCCGGGCGCAAACCGCGCGCGTACGCTTCCCGATCGAAGGCAAGGTCAAGATGCGACCGCCGGACGGTTTCCGGCCCCGCGTCCGGCGCGGCGGTTTCCTCCTCGCGCGCCAGAAAGTTTGCAACGATCTCCGCCAGCTCGGCGAAAATGCGCTGGAGCATTTCCTTACGCCGTTGCAACGCTTCGTGCGTTTCCGTGACGCCTTCCGGCCGCTCCTGTGCCGCCAGCGCCGATTCGATGCTGCCGATCAGCCGGCTGCGCGCGCGCTGCAACGCTTCATTCAAGGACGCGGTGAAACTTTGCGAAAGGCCGTGTAAGCGGCGGTCGATTTGATCGACGAAGCCGGACACGTCCGCACCGAACTTCGGAAAGATCTCGGAGCGTAAATCGGCGGTCAGCTCCCGCTTCATGTACGTTCCAGCCCGCGTTGCGCCGAAGCGCGCCGCGATCGATGCCACGATTGAGGTTGCCGGACCGCTGAGCGCTTCGAGGACGATCGCCGCGGAGATTGCGGCGGCGGTATCCTCGCGCCACATTGCGGAGCCGCTTTCCGCATCGAACGCCTGCGCGGCAGACTCCGCAAGCTCGAAGCGCAAGGGCAAACGTTCACGCGCCGCGGCCGTAACGCCGGCGTACTGGCTGCACACATCGGCCGCTATCTGGTCCGCAAACGCTCCAACGCTGGTCGCGACGGTGCGGTCCACGATGGTGTGCAGCCATGCGCGGTCGCGTAAACGTGAAATGTCCGCGGCATCGAAGGCTTGCGCGAGCGCACGCTGCGTTTCGTCGATCAAAGCCTCGCCGCGCTGCTGAAGCGCTGCCGAACGCAGGCGCGCCGCTGCCTCCACCTGCGATCGCGTCCGTTCGCCGAACGCATCCAACTCGGACCACCGCGGAGCGGTTTCTTCCAGGCGCTGCAGCAGTTCGCCGCGCCCAAGAAGCAGCATGGCGAGGCCTGCGTCGATTCGCCTCAGCGCGTCGTCAACGACGAGTTGCGACTGTTCGCCGGCACGCCGGAGCCGCGCTCGTCCCGTGTTCTTGACCAGCGACGCATCGAGTTTCCCCTTGAAAAGCGGCAGGCGCGAGCGATCGATCAGCGTTTGATCGTGCCTGTTAACTCCCTCGATATACTCTCGCGCCGAAAGTGCGTACACGTACGTGCCGGGAGCATTGACCGCGGCGAGTTCCGCGATGCGCGCATGCGCCGCCTCCCAAGGCGGAACGCCGCCGTCAGTGTCCTGACGCCACAGATCGATCTTGGTTTGCACGATGAAGATCGTTTCGACGTGCGAGCGCACGATATTCAAGAAGGATGCGTCGCCTTGCGTGAACGGCTGCTGGGTATCGATCAGATAGAGTACGGCGTCGGCCGACGGCAAGAAGCGTAGCGTCGCGCGCCGGTGTGCCGGATTGACCGAAGCGAGGCCCGGCGTGTCGACGACCAGAAAGCCGCGGCGCAAAAACTCTGAATCCACCTTGACGACGACACGCTGCGGCACTTCATCGTTTCCCGCGACGTGGCGCGTCAAGAAGTCGAGCGGCACTTGCTCACTTCGCCCGCCCTCACGATACGCGTACGCCTCTTCTGGGGAACCGTATTCCAGCTGCGTGATCGTGGCGGTCGATGGATTGATGTTCGTTGCGAGCAGATCGAACTTGCCGAGCAGCGCGTTGAGTAAAAACGACTTGCCGCTGGAGAACTCGCCGACCACGGCGAGCACGAAAGCGCCGCGCTCCAGACGCGACCGCACCGGCGCCAGTTCCGCGCGTTGTTCGGGTTCGAGGAACTCCTCCAGCGCGACGACCCGCTCCAGTGCGGCTTCACGCGCCTGCGCGTATCGTGCGAGCGCGGTCTGATTGCTCAGCGGCGAATGAGCGCCAGCGCCTCGTCGCGGTGACGCTCCATCAGCTCCTTCGTATCCCCTTCGACGTTGAGGCGCACGAGCGGCTCCGTATTGGAAGGTCGCACGTTCATCCACCAGTCGGGATACGAGATCGTCACGCCGTCCAGATGGTCGATTTGAGCGTCCGCATAGTGCTTCTGAATTTCATCGAGCTTCGCGGGAATGTCCGCCACGTGCGAGTTGATCTCGCCCGACCGGAACCGCGTGTCGATTGGCTTGATCGTCTGGCTAACCGTGCCGCCGGCTTCGCTGAAAAGCTCCAAGCACTGCATCAGCGCAATCATGCCCGAGTCGGCGTACCAGTTTTCTTTGAAGTAGAAATGGCCGCTGTGCTCGCCCCCGAAAATGACGTCTTGTTCTCGCATCGTCTTCTTGATGAGCGAGTGCCCGACTTGCGAGCGGATCGGGATCCCGCCGTTGCGCTCGATCAGTTCGGGGACGCTCCGGCTGCAGATTAAGTTGTAGAGGATCTTGCTCCCGGGATGGCGCTTGAGCGTATTGAGCGCAACGAGCGCTGTCACCGTGCTGCCGTCGATCAGGTCGCCGTTTTCATCGACGATGAACATACGATCCGCATCCCCGTCGAAGGCGGCGCCGAGATCGCAGCCGTGTTTTCGCACCGCCGCCTGAAGGTCGATCATGTTTTCCGGCTCGATGGGGCTGGCAGGATGATTCGGAAAGCGTCCGTCCAGTTCGAAGTAGAGCGGGATGACTTCGCAGGGCAGGTGCTTAAAAACATGCGGCACGGTCTCTCCCGCCATTCCGTTGCCCGCGTCGATCGCGATCTTGAACGGTTTGATCTTCGCCGGGTCGATAAATGAAAGGCAGTGCGCCGCGAAATCTTCCAAGATATTTTTTTGCGTGATGCTTCCCGTTCGCTCGGCCTTGGGCGGAAGGGCGCCCGCAACGATTTGATCCCGGATCTGCGCAAGGCCGGTGTCCAACGAGATCGCCTGCGCCTGCTCCCGCGTAAATTTTAAGCCGTTGTAGTTGGCCGGATTGTGCGACGCGGTGATCATGATACCGCCGTCGTAACCAAACTTTCCCACCGCAAAATAGAGCGCGTCGGTGGAAACCATCCCGATGTCAAGGACGTCGGCGCCGGCCTCGACCGCACCCCGCGCAAGCGCTTCGAAGAGCGACTTACCTGAAGGGCGCATATCGCGCCCGATTGCGATCGCGCGGGCTTTGAGCAGCGCGACGAAACACCGGCCGATTTGATACGCGACGTCATCATTGATTTCTGACGGATAAATGCCGCGAACGTCGTAGCTTTTGAAAATGGCGGTGTCGACCGTTTGCATGGGCTAAGGCGTTTCGGAGAACCGGTTGGCTAGACCTATGCCGGGCGGTGCCCGTATGTTTCGCGGCGCCGGAACGCTCACTGCAACGGCCATTCTCATCTTCGCGCTGGCGATCGCCATTGCGGGTGCGCTGCAAATCCGTCGAGAGATAGCATCGTCCTTTACCGAGCAGACGTACGTGCAGCGCGGCTTGCTGATGCTCTCACAAATGACGAAAATTCAGCTGGACGAAGAGAACTACATCCGCGCATACGTCATCACGCACGATCGCTCGTATATCGAGTCGTTTCGCGCGACGGCGGGCCATCTCGATGCGGCCGGGCGCCTTCTCCACGGCATCTTGGTCAGAGAGCAGCTCAATCGGGCGGACGATGCGCTGACGGATTACCGTAAAGCGCACTTTGCTTGGCATTTGTACGTTGCCAATCCGATGCTTGGAGGAAAGGCATCCGCTCCGCAACTGGACGAACGCGGAAAGGTCTTCATCGATTTAGAACGCCAGGACGCCCAGTTCATCGCCTCTCGTCTGGCAGCGAAGAGCGACGCCATCGGCGCTTACGCGCAGATGCAAATCGGCCGCACGTTGTTGCAGCCCGTCGTGTGGCTTGCCGTCTTTGGCCTAGCGGCGATTCTTTTCAACGGTTACCGCTTCCGGATAACGCGCCGAGCTGGACGAAGAGCGCGTCATTACGCAGACGCTGCAGAAAGCATTCCGCAGCGAGCACACAGCTCTGCCCCACTGCACGATCGCCGGCGCATACGGGGCGGCGTCGCGGCGCCTGGCGGTTGGCGGTGACGTCTTCGACGTCTACCGGTTGACGGATCACGTCGGCTTACTGCTGATCGCGGACGTGAGCGGCAAAGGCGTCGACGCCGCCGTGTTGACGGCATTCATTAAGTTTACGATTCGCGGTATCGCGCTTCGCCGTAGCGATCCGGCCTCTGTGCTGGAAGAGTTCAATACCGCGTTCCCGCGGACGGCCAACGATCCGTCGATGTTCGTCTCGATGTTTTTGGGCTTTCTGGACACCGAGTCGCTCGAACTGGAGTACGCGAGCGCCGGCCACGACGCGATCTTCGTCAAACATGCCGGCGGAGTCGATCAGCTCGACATCACCGGGCCGGTCTTAGGCGTAATGGAGGAACCGTACTCAAACCGGGTACGTACCATGCGCGACGGCGACGTGCTCGTTCTGGCGACCGACGGCTTGACGGAAGCCCGCGACCCACACGGCGAGTTTTTGGAGGCGGGTGGTGCGATGCAATGGATCGCGCAGTCGCCGAGCGAGCCCGCGCGCCTGGCAGCCGGGCTGATCGAACGTATCCGCAAGCGTGAGGGCAATACGCTACACGACGATATCGCGATCCTCGCCATTCGGGTGGGAGACGATGGATAAAGCTCGCAGCATCACGCTTGCGATCGTGCTTTGTGCGGCCGTCATAAACCCCGCGGCTTCCGCAGGGTGCCGAGGAGCGCGAGGCGGCGCCGTCACGCTGTTCGGAGGCGTGGACGACCCGGACGTGCTCGTATGGGATTCGCGCGATCGGCTCGTGCAATACGAGCAAGGTTCGGCAGACACGCGAATGTTTTTGCTTCCGCACGCGCTGCTGAACCGCCCAGGCACCCGCGCGATCGTTCAGGGCTGCGTCGCCGGCATCGTGCATTCGAAGTTCCGCGACGACGCGCAGGACGCCGTCGGCATTCAAATTCGCAGCGGGCACTATCGCGGGCGCTACGGGTGGGTCAGTTCAGCCGATCTGCACGGCGCCGGCGCTTTGTCCGATCGCTGGTAACTGTTGCGACACAACGCGTTGCTGGGAGCCGGCACCGTTCTATGCGAGGTTGGGCAATGCGTTGTCCGGGACCATCGCAACGGATGAATTCTGTAAGCATCTGGCTCTTTGTAATGATTGCAGCCAACCTAGGCTTACTTTGGCGCATCCGGCGGAGCGAACCAAAGCCTTGGGCGCGTGCGTTATGCGTGCTCAGGCTTGTGTGGGTCCCTGGCGGCGGCGGTCGCGTGGTATATGCCTGGGAACGTGTTTGCGACATTCGTCTGCGTAAGCATTAGCATCGTGGCGCTCTTACCGACCTTGGGCAATTTGGAAAGTCCACGCAAGCGCCTCGAACGCGAAGCGCGAATCAAGGCGTGGATTCTTCGCAAGTGGATTTTTGCCGAAGCGGTAAACGGCGGCTCGGCGTGCTTCCAAGCGATGCCATATCGTGAAGCGCGGCGGCTACGTGAATGTAGCCGCCGCGCTTCAAACAGGAGGTCGCGTATCAGCGACTACGCGTCGTAGTACAGATAAAACTCGTACGGATGCGGGCGAATCTCCACGGGTTTTAGTTCCCGTTCGGTCTTGTATTCGATCCAAAGCCGGATGAAATCGTCGGTGAAGACGCCCGATTCCGTGAGGTACGCATGATCGCGCTCGAGCGCTTCGAGCGATTGACGAAGTGAACCGGGCACCGAGCGAATCTTCGCGGCCTTTTCGGCCGGTAGATCGTAGATGTTTTCATCCAGCGGCCCAAAGCCCGCTTCAATTGGATCGATGCGGCGCTTGATGCCGTCAATTCCCGCGCAGAGCAGCGCCGCGAACGCGAGATACGGATTCGCCGTCGGATCGGGCGGCCGGAACTCGAGCCGTTTGGCCTTTGCTTTTCCGGCGTAGAACATCGGGATGCGAATCGCCGCCGAGCGGTTCCGCGCGGAAAACGCAACGTTGACCGGCGCTTCGTAGTGGGGCACCAGCCGTTTGTACGAGTTGGTCGTCGGCGCGCAAAACGCCATTAAGGAATCGATGTGCGTCAGCAGACCACCGATGTAATACAGCATCGTCTGCGAGCACTCACCGTAGCCCTTGGGATCGTAGAAAAGCGGCTCGCCGTCGTTCCAAAGCGATTGATGCACGTGCATGCCGCTGCCGTTGTCGCCGAAGACCGGTTTGGGCATGAAGGTCGCGGTCTTGCCGTACCGCGCGGCGACGTTCTTGACGACGTACTTGAAGGCCATCAAATTATCGGCGGTCTTCAGCAACGAGTCAAAGCGGAAGTCGATCTCGGCCTGTCCCGGCGCGCCCACTTCGTGGTGCTGCATTTCGACGTCCATGCCCCACTCTTTGAGCACCAGGGCAGTTTCCGCGCGAACGTCGTTCGTCGTGTCGGACGGTGAAGCGGGATAGTAGCCTTCCTTCGGGCGGATCGTGTAGCCGCGTGAACCCTGCGGCCGCGCGCTGTTCCAGTTCGCCTCGTGCGAGTCGATTTCGTATCCGGTGCGGTTGGGCGTGTTTTCGTACGATACGCTATCGAAGTAATGGAACTCCGCCTCCGGTCCAAAATACGCCGTCGTCGCAATCCCGCTTTCACGCAAATACGCTTCCGCTTTGCGTGCGATGTTGCGTGGATCGCGATGGTACAGCTGTTTGGCGATGGGGTCGAAGACGTCGCAGATCACGGACACGGTGGCGACCGAACAAAACGTGTCGAGCGAAGCCGTCTTGAGATCCGGCTTGAGGATCATGTCGGACTCGTGGATGGCTTGAAAGCCGCGAATGGAGGAACCGTCGAACCCGATGCCTTCCGCCAGCGCGTCTTCGTCTATCTGATCGGCGGGCACCGTCGTGTGCTGCCACGTTCCCGGAACGTCGGTGAACTTGAAATCCACCATCTTGACGCCCGTCTTCTTGATGAATTCGACGAAGCGCTTTTCCGAAGTGTGCGCCCGCGATCCATTGGTCGGAGCTTTCGTTTTGAGATCGGTCAGTACGCGCCCGATCTCATCGCTGGTCATTGCCACTTTGCCGCCGTTCCTTTCTTACCAGAGCTGCGGTACGTTGGCTCCATCATGCCATGCGAAGCGGGCGGGCACCTTAGCCATGCGGTAAAGCGTCCGGCGCTTGCTTTATGCCGGTTGTCTAGGGACTGGGAAGAGCCGTACCGCTCCCGCCGCCAAACGTACCTGCTCCATTGGGACTCCGTACGCGCGCTGCAGGGCCGAGGGGGACAGCGCCGCGCCGGCGCGATCGAACGCGATGATTCCGGACCCGTCAAGCAGCAGCACTCCGTCGGCGTACTGCGCCGCTTCGTTCACGTCGTGCAACGCGCAGATGACCGTCTTGCCATGGCGCGTTTGCCCTCGAAGCAACTGGAGAATTTCTTGAGCAACGCAAACGTCTAAGTGGCTTGTCGGCTCGTCGAGGATCAGCACTCGCGCCTCTTGCGCCAGCGCGACAGCGAGCCAAACGCGTTGCCGTTCTCCGCTGGAAAGCGTGTCGAAGCGCCGAGTTTCAAACGATGTCAAGCCGACGGCGTTCAGCGCCGAAGTGATTGCAGCTTCGTCTTGGGGTCCGGCGCGCCATTCCCACCAGCGCCGATGCGCGAACCTTCCGGTCGCGACCACGTCCCGAACGCTCAAGAAATCGATGAACAGATCGTCGCTCGCCACGTAAGCGATCGCGCGTGCGCGCGCGAGTGCGTCGTACTTGCGCACATCGAGGCCGGAAAGCGTGATGCACCCGGCGTCCGGTTCGCGTATGCCGGCAAGCGTGCGAAGCAACGTCGTTTTTCCGGAACCGTTCGGCCCCAAAACAGCGACAAATTCGCTCGCGCCGATATCGAACGAAAACTTGTCGACCATCGTTCGAGCGCCTGCGCGCAAGCGGAGATTGCGCCCGGAAATCACGCGCTCACCACCGGACGCTCGCGCAAGTACAAGAACAAGAACGCCGGCACGCCGATGAATGCAAGCAGCACGCCAAGAGGGATCTCCGCCGGCGCGACGGCCGTGCGCGCGACCGTGTCGGCCGCAGTGGTCAGCGCTGCTCCCAGCAACGCGCACGCTACGAGCAAGTACCGTGCATCCGATCCGACGATTCGCCGAGCAACGTGCGGGACGATCAATCCGACGAAGCCGACCGTTCCGGAAAGCGCAACGGCAGCGGCCGTCAAGAGCGAAGCCGAGCAGAGCACGATCCATTGCGTGCGTGCGACGTTGACGCCGAGCGTCGCGGCGCGCACGTCGCCCAATCGCAACGCATTGAGTGCAGGAACCGCGACCATCGCGATCGCTACGCCCGCCATTGCATAAGGCAGCGCGAAGCCTAGATCGCTCCAGCCGCGTCCGGCAAGCGAACCGGCGAGCCAGCCGACGATTGCCGGTGCGGCGTCCGTGGATTGCAGCCGCGTGAGCACCAGTGCGATGGCCGCCGCAAACAGCGAAGACAGCGAAACGCCCGCCAAGATAAGCCGCGTGGGATCGAGCCCCGCACCGCGACGCGCTAGCGCAGCAACCAGCAGCGCCGTCGCCAAACCGGCGGCGAAGCCGAGCGACGGAACGACGGCGAGCGACGCGCCCAGCGCCAATGCGATGACAATCGCGAAAGCCGCGCCCGCGCTAACGCCGGTCAAATACGGATCGACCAGCGGATTGCGAAGCAACCCTTGCAGCTGCGCGCCCGCGAGCGCTAAACAGACGCCGGTAAAACTCCCGGCGATCACGCGCGGCAGGCGAAGTTGCCAGACGATCGTGGCGGCCTGCGCGCCGTCCGGGTGCCGCAGCGCTTGCGCCACTTGCGCGATGCCCAGCTGCGCCGGACCGATCAGCAACGCCGCCCCGGCGACGGCCACGGCAATTGCCAAGAGCACGGCGAGCCGCAGAGCGTTCAGCGCGTCGATAACTCCAGCATCAGCGTACGTCCCGGCATTGGATATCCGGGATACGCGGCCGCATAGCGTTCGTTTCCCACGTTGTAACCGCGCAGCGAGAAGATAAGATCGCGGCCCATGCGCAACCGCAAGTAAAGATCCGCCGTCGCGTACGGCGTCGTCTGCTCGAACCATGGCAACGCCGCTTGCCAAGGGCCCCGCGCGCCTGCCACGTGCACTCGTGCACCGAACGACTCAAGCGCGCCGTTCTGCGGGCCGGTGTACCCGAGATCCAGATTTGCCGCGATCACGGGATCGTTCGGCAAACGCTGATCGCGCTCCAGGTTCTGCGCTCGGTAGAGATCGGTGATGTTGAAGCCCGTCGTGATGCGACGGTATGGCCGGGTTCGAAGATCCAGCGTGAAGCCTTCGATAAACGCGTGATCCACATTTTCGGGGCGAGAGATGAAGCGCGCCGCATCGACGACGACCGGAACGATCAGGTCGTTCGTGCGATTCCAGAACCAGCCGAACGACGCCCCTCCCAAGAAATTTGCATCTTGGATCGTGAGGTCGGCGACTTGCGCGCGTTCCGCGTGCAGCTTCGGGTTCCCATATCCAGGGAAGTACAATTCGCTTGCGTTCGGCGCCCGGAACGCGCGCGCAACGTTGCCTTTCACCGCTAGGCCGTCCGCGCGGCCGATCAGGAATCCCGCCGACGGCGTGATCTCGCCCCCGAGCGCCCCGTCCCGCTCGCCGCGAATTCCGTAATACCAACGGCCCCACCGGCGAGCAAAACTTTGCTGCAGGTAAACGGCGCTTTGGGCGAGCGCATTGACCGAAACCGCAGACGCGCCCGTGCCTCCGCTGTCGGCGCGGACCGTTCCACGCGCGAGATCGAAACCGTAGACCAGTTCTTCATGCGCTCCCGAAACGATGGCGCGCGCGCCGAAGTCTAAGCGAGACTCGCGGTTCAGCGTCGCAGCGGCGAGGTAACAGTTCGGATCGCGTGCGGCGCTGCAGTCAAACGTAATGCGCTGATCGGAGCCTCCGAGTTCGACGGCCGTCTGCGCGCGCGCCGTCGTCCGCGTCAGCGAGAGATCGACGTCTTGATTGAGATCCGTTTCGCGTGAGGTCGTGGAGACGTAAGGAAAGGGACCCGGTGCGCCTTCTCGCTGGTCCACGAGCCCGAAGCGGAGCAGCGCGTCAAAGGCGCCCATTTTCCAACGTTGATCGCCATGGATCGCGGTGGCTTGCGCATCGTCATTCGTGCGGACCGCCCCATCCGGAAGCCCGTAGTCATTTTGCGCAACCAGGCGATCGAACTGCAGGTGCGGGGTGCGGATCTCCAGCTCGCGATCGCCGTAGCTTCCATAGCGCACCGTCACGCCGCCGCGAGCATTCGCTTGCGTAATGATGTTGATAACGCCGCCGATTGCGCCGCTGCCATAAAGTGTCGAACCGCCTCCTTCGACCACCTCGATGCGTTCGACGCCCGTCGACGGCAAGGTTCCGAGCTCCACCGTATTGGCAAAGGATCCGGGCGCCGGTAAACCGTCAATCAAGATCAGCACTTGCGACGAGTTGCTTCCGCGCAATCCAAACCCGGCTGACGAGCCGATCGGTCCGTACGGCGCGATCTCGACGCCCGGCACGGATGCGATCGCCTGCGCGACGGTGCGATAACCGTTGCGTACGATATCGCTGCGCGTTACGACATAGGTCGTGCGCGGAACGCGAGTGGACGGTTCGTCGTGACGATCGCTCGTGTAAACGTGGGCGATCTCCGGCAGCGGGGAGGGCGATGGGGTGGGCGGCGTGCTCTTTGCCGCTGCCACGCACGGAGCGCACAGCACGCAGAGCGCTACGCACGTACGGCGCAAAAACGAAGACTTCACTGCAACCCTTTCCTTAACGCGAGGCGGTATGCAGGCATCTGCGCAGGTCTCCTGACTTGCGGATCGTCGCCGTGTGCCCGCGCCTTCCCGAATGGTGGCAACGGGCGGCTCCCCGCCTACAGTGGCGCGACCGTGCCGGCATTGGACCGGCTTCCCGCGCGCAAATGCTCTACAAAGCAATTACCACGGGCAGGCGCGCCATCCTCGCGGTGCCAAGCAGCTTAGAATGCGCCGGATCGGCACGATCGTGCTCTGCTCGTTGCTCGCCGCGTGTGCCGCCGCCGGGCCGAACCACGGATTACCCGCAAGCCGCATCGTCTCGCTCATGCCGTCGTTCACGGAGGACCTCTGCGCAATCGGGGCCGCCGGGGAAGTCGTCGGCGTTTCTAAGTATAGCGAAGACATCCCGTGCGCCGCGCACCTTCCCGTCGTCTCGGATTTCGCAAGCGTCGATACCGAAAAGATCGTGCAACTGCGCGCCGATCTGGCGGTCGCCATTCCTGCTCAACGGATGCTGACGGCTCCGCTGCGCGGCGCCGGGATCCGGACGGAGCTTTTGGCCGACGACACCTACGCGAGCATTTTTGCGGCGATCCGGCGCTTAGGAACGCTGAGCGGACACGCAAGCGAAGCGGACGCGCTCAATGCCCGCCTGCGCGCTCGCACGAACCAACTCATTTCGAGCGAACGATTCAAGCGCCGTCCCAGCGTCTTTTTCGTCGCGCAAGGTTTTCCGATTTGGACCGCCGGCACGCGTTCGTACATCTCGACGCTGATCGGTTTAGCAGGTGGACGCAACGCCGTCGCGCTGGAGCAACCCTACGTCCAGTACAGCGCCGAAGCGCTGACCATGCTGGATCCGGATGCGATCGTCGCGGGCGGCGACGCAGGATTGCCGGCGGTGTTACATCGAGCACCGTGGCGATCGTTGCGTGCGGTGCGCGAGGGCCACGTCTATATCTTGCGCCGCAGCGACGTGATCATGCGCCCGGGACCGCGTTACAACGAGGGACTATCGTGGTTGATCGCCAGCTTGCAGACGCTCGCGCGATAGACCGCGCCGTGTTGGTCGCCGTCGATCTGGGCGACCGCGCGCGTCCGATCGAACCGGAACTGGAAGAGCTTCAGGCGCTGCTTGAAGCGGCGGGCGCCGCCGTGGTTGAAACGATCGTGCAGCGGCGCAGCGCCGTCGATCCGTCGACGTTCATCGGTTCCGGTAAAGTTCACGAGATTGCGGAGCACGTGATGCGGTCGCGCGCCACATTCGTCGCCGTACTCGGGGAGCTCCGGCCGCGCCAACGCCGGAGGCTCGAAGAACTCATTTCGGTTCCCATCGTCGATCGCACGATGGTGATCCTGGACGTGTTTGCGCGGCAGGCGCGCAGCCGTGAAGGCAAGATGCAAGTCGAATTGGCGCAACTGCGGTACCGGCAATCGAACCTGATCGGCGCAGGCAGCGACTTGTCGCGGCTCGGCGGCGGCATCGGCACGCGCGGCCCCGGAGAAACGAAGCTCGAGGTCGATCGGCGCCGCATCGGTCAGCGGATAGGCATCTTGCAGCAACGGCTTGAGGAGGTACGCCGGCAACGCGCGATTCGTCGGAGCGATCGTCGCGAACCGCTGGCCGCGCTCGTCGGCTACACGAACGTCGGGAAATCTTCGCTGCTCAACCGCCTTGCACGTTCCGATGCGCTGGTGGCCGATCGGCCCTTTGCTACGCTCGATCCCACCGTTCGCCGCGTTTGGCTTGCAGAGGGCCGCTACGTTCGGGTCGTCGACACCGTCGGCTTTATTACGGATCTCCCAAAGGATCTCGTGACGGCGTTTCGCGCCACGCTCGAGGAACTCAATGAAGCGGACGTGCTGGTCCACGTGGTGGACGCTTCGCGACCCGATCGCGATCGGCAGATGTCCGCGGTCAACGCCACCCTGCACGATCTGCAGCTCGACCGCAAACCGGTCTTGCTGGTCTTTAACAAAAGCGATGCCGCAATCGAGCTGCCGCAGCGAGACGAGCTGCACACCAGCGCACGAACCGGTGAAGGGCTTGATACGTTAAAGCGCGCTTTGAACGCGCTGCTGCCCTAAACCGATTCGCAGCGGCTCTACGATTGCCGCCGACAGGTTGCCTTGAAATTCGGTTGCGTTCCGCTTACGGTGGCGTAACCGGTATAGGCGTAATTGTTCTGGTCGGCGCGGACGGTCTGACCATGGCCCAGTTTGCCGTCCCATGTCGCCAGATCGGTCCATTGTTCGGTATTACCTGACCACGGCGCGGCGTACGAAACGCCCCATTCACCCATTGTATCGAGCGTTGTCTGGACGTAGCGTTTGCCGTCATACGCAACCAGCGACGTTTGCGTGTACGGCGTGCTCATCCGGCCTTGTACCGGAACGGTCACCGTTTCGCGAAGAACACCGTTGTCCATCGCCGACGTAATCGTCGCATTGACGGGCGGCTCGGTTGTCGGACCGCCCTGGCACGCCCAGGTACCGACGTAATAGTTCATCGAGTCCATTGCGGCGGCTAGCGTGGCTGCCGGCGCCAGAGCCACCAATGCGAAGACGCAGCAAATCAGGGTCGTTTTCATAAGGGATCTCCATTTCACATCACCGGAAGTACCTATGGCTCGTACGCCGCTCAGTTGGCCGCTCCCTAGGAAGAGCAAGTCAAGCGTGCCGGGAGCGCGCTGCCTCCGTGAGGGGGCGGCGGTGCAACTGCGCCGGCGCGATGGGTGACCGATCGCCGACCCACTGCACCGGCGGGATCTCCAGCCAACGCGCCATTGCGTTTAAGTCAGGCGCATAGGTCGCGCGGAGTTCCGAAAATCGCGTCCATGCCAGCGCACGATCGCCGATCGCATACCCCGCGGCGCTCAGCTGATCGCAGGCATTCTCAAACTCGGATCGCTCGACCCCGGCGCCTCCATCGAGCGACGCAAACTCATAGTAGCGTGAGAAATCGTGCGTTAAATGCCGTCCAAGCGCATAGGTAATCTGCGCTTGACCGTGCGACTCGCCGTCCGGATCGGAGGACGGCTCCAGGGTTGTGAGCACGAGCGCGCTCGCATCGAGGATCGTTCCGAGCGTTCCCACCCAAGATTCAAAATCGTGGCTCGAGCGAAACAACGCCAGAATCGGATAAGCCAAATGGCTCTCCATTACGTCGGCCGTCCACTGCTGCGCATCCCGGAACACATCCGCCAGGTCGCGACGAAGCGACGGATGGCCGTGCACCATCAGCAGACCCACGCCGCTCGGCGGTACGCCGGCGCGCGCGCCGATCGTCACGACGAAGGTTTCTCGGCGCTGGAACGATCCGAAGACTTGGAAAAGAAATGCGATGATCACCGCTACCGACGCCACCCCCGAAGCGGCGGCGGCAAGGGAAACCATGCGCGCCAGGAACGTACGCCCCGCGATGTCGCCGTAAGCGGTCAGCATCGAAGATCCGGCGTAATAAATCGTGTCGCCGAAGGTTAACCCGCCGGGCCTTAGTTCGCTGCGAATGCCGTAAAAGATCAATCCCCACCCGATTACCAGCGCCACGAGCCAAACGGCAAGCATCGAAACCAGAAAAAATGGCGCAAAGCTCGCCAGAAAATCTTCGCGTCCGTCGGCGCTGCGGAAAAGCCGGTACGCGATGCGCGGCCAGAGATGCCACATCAAGCGCATCTGATACCGCGAGATTCGCAGCACCGTCGTGACGGCGCGCGGGACGATGATTACCTGAAAGATGTCGCGGAGCACGACCAGCACCACGAAAATTCCGCAGGCGGCCGCCAGCGCATTGAGCGCCATCGCGCGCTTTACGGACCGGGCGTCGGGTTGGCGCTGCTCCCAGGCATCGGTGTAAGCGCCGGCACGGCCGTTGGAATCGGCGATGCCGATGCGGGCGGGGGTGGCGGAGGCGCCGTCGGTCCGCCGGAGAGCGGCGCGATGCGCAGGTAGCCCGCATCCGTGGTACGGTCTTTGTGCACGCTGATAGTCACGCTCACGCGTTCGTAGCCGGGTGCGCTTGCGGTCACTTCTTGCTCGCCGATCGGGATCGTTGAAAGGACGAACCCGCCGCGCGGATCCGACGTGCCGGTATAGATCGAGCCGATCGAAACCAACGCTCCACCGACCGGCTGATTGTTGCTCGCGTCCAGCACGCGGCCGACGACCGTACCATAGTCTTGAACGCCGATTGCGTTGGGGTTACTGCAGCCGCCGCCGTTGCCCGCAGCGCCGAGCAGCATGACCAAGCCGAGGACGAGAAGCTTCATAGCAGCTTCCTACGGCGAGGGTATTTGCGCACCTTCCTAAAACCGTTTCACGCGCGATGCCTCCCTACGGTCCTGTGGCGATCTTCGTCGCCGTCGCGATAGTCGCCGCGCTGGCATTTAGTCTGCTGCCCGGCGTGCTCGCGCAACGCAAACCGAACCCCGAAAAAGAAAAAGCGTACGAGTGCGGCGTCGAGCCGACCTCGAGCGTTTCGGGGCGTTTTCCGGTCAAGTTCTACTTGATCGCGATGTTGTTCGTGATTCTCGATGTGGAAGCGGCGTCGTTCTATCCATGGGCGGTCCAAATGCGAGCGCTGCGCGTCTTCGGGTTGATCGAGATGCTCACGTTCGTGGTCGTTCTGGCAATCGGTTACGCGTACGTCTGGAAGAAACGGGGCTTTGAATGGAGGTAGGTCCCGGGCACTTCCTGTTGGCGAAACTCGACGACGTCGCGCGCTGGGCGCAAAGCTCCAGCGTCTGGCCGCTGACCATGGGGCTCGCGTGCTGCGCGATCGAGATGATGAGCGTCACATCGTCCGAGTACGATATCGCGCGCTTAGGTTCCGAAGTGTTTCGCGCCTCGCCGCGCCAGGCCGATCTCATGATCGTTTCGGGGCGCGTGGCTCAGAAGATGGCGCCGGTCGTCAAACGCTTGTACGACCAGATGGCGGATCCTAAGTGGGTCATTTCCATGGGCGCCTGCGCGAGTTCCGGCGGCATGTTCGACAACTATGCAATCGTGCAAGGCGTCGACACGATCATCCCGGTGGACGTCTACGTCCCCGGCTGTCCGCCCACGCCGGACGGCCTCCTGTATGCGGTCAATTTGATCCAGCAGCAGATCCGCGAAGGCGGTCGCGGCGGTTTGCTGGCGCGCGCATAAGGCAAGCGACACTTCATGCCTAGCACGCAAACGCCGCCAATCACCGGCGCCGCGATCGATCCGCCTGCGGTACGCCCGCCGATCGACGACGCGATCGTCGAGCGAGCAGTTCCGCAAGCCGTGCGCGCTCGCCTCATCGAACTGCGCGAGCAGGGCTATACGATGCTGCTCGACATCGGCGCCGCCGATTATCCCAAGCGAACGCCGCGGTTCGACGTCGTCTATCATTTGCTGAAGCTCCCGATACGCAAAGCCGGTGTTCAAGAAATCGGCACACCGCAGCGCTTTCGTTTGCTCTGCGGCGTACCGGCAGACGATCCGCGCGTGCCGAGCGTTTGCGACCTTTGGAGATGCGCCGATTGGGCGGAACGTGAAGTGTACGATCTGTTCGGGATCCGATTTGACGGGCATCCGGATCTGCGCCGCATTCAAATGCCCAACGACTGGGAGGGCTATCCGCTTCGCAAAGATTATCCGCTGCGCGGCCCCGCGCGCGAGCATTCGCCCAGGCCAGCGTTTGCGCTCAAGAGCAACGTGCAAGCCGGCACGCCGCCATCCGGCCGAACGCTGGAAGCGCTGCAAGAGGCTCATCAAGCGCGCGCAATCGGAGCGACCGGCGTGACGGTCAGCGCGACGTCGCTCACGCCCGAGATCGTTTCGCGCGACGGCAATGCGATGGTCCTTTCGATGGGACCGCAGCATCCGTCGACGCACGGCGTGCTGCAAATCATGCTGGAGATCGAAGGCGAGAGCATCGTCAAGGCGGAGCCGGAGATCGGTTACCTGCACACCGGCATCGAAAAGACTGCCGAGAATCTCTTTTGGTCGCAAGCGCAGACGGCCATCGAGCGGATGGACTACCTGGCGCCCAGCAGCAATGCGCTCTGCTATGCGCTCGCCGTCGAGCAGCTCCTCGGGATTACGGAAACGATTCCGGAGCGGGCGCAACAGATTCGCGTCCTGATGGCGGAGCTGACGCGCGTCGCTTCGCATTGCGTGTGGCTGGGGACGCACGGCATCGATCTGGGCGCGCTCTCCGTTTTCTTCTACTGCTTCGATCTGCGCGAAGATATTCTGGACATCCAAGAAGCCGCCGGCGGCGCTCGCATGCATCCCAACTACATCCGCGTCGGCGGGGTCAACGCGGATCTTCCGGAAGGAAACCTGGACCAGCTCGATGCGCTGATTGAAAAGTTTCCCGGACGGATGCGCGACTTGCGTACGCTGCTCCAGGCCAATCCAATCTTGCAGGACCGCCTGATCAACGTCGGCACGTTGAGCGCCGAAGAAGCCGTGCAATGGGGCCTTACGGGCCCGAGCTTGCGGGCTAGCGGCGTTGCGTACGATGTGCGCAGAGCCTATCCGTATTGCGGATACCAAAATTACGCGTTCGACGTCCCGACGCGCGACGATGGCGACTCATACGCGCGTTTCCTCGTACGCCTCGACGAGATGGAAGAGTCCATGCGGATCGTCAGCCAGGTCCGCAAAGCGTTGCGTCCCGGGCCGATCGCGATCGACGACACGAAGATCGTCGCGCCGCCGAAAGAGACGATCGCGCTTTCGATGGAAGCGTTGATCCATCACTTCAAGATCATGACCGAGGGCTTCCGCGTCCCGCCCGGCGACGTCTATCAGGCTGTGGAAGGGCCGCGCGGCGAACTGGCTTACTATCTCGTCTCCGACGGTGAAAATCGCCCGTATCGCGTGCGTACGCGTCCGCCCTCGCTGTACAATCTGCAAGCGCTCAAAGGCATGGCGCCCGGAAATCTGATCGCCGATCTCGTGGTGATGATCGGCTCTTTGGATCCCGTGTTCGGAGAAGTCGATCGATGAGCGCAGGGCTCGATTTCGACGAACTGCATCAACGCTTGCGGCCGCAGTGTGAGGCAATCATCGCGCAGTACGAGCAGCGCCGCTCTGCGCTGCTGCCTCTCGTGCACCTCTTCCAAGAGCACGAAGGATTTGCCAGCCCTCAAGCGATGCGCGCGGTAGCGGAGATGCTCGATCTTTCGCCGGCTGTTGTCGAGTCGACCGTGTCGTTTTACACGCTGTTCTTTCGTAAGCCCGTGGGAAAGTACGTGCTGCAGGTCTGCCGCGGATTGGCATGCACGCTGAACGGCGCTGAAAACATCATGGCGTACTTCCGCGAAAAGCTCGGCATCGGGCACTTGCAAACGACGGACGACGGGGTGTTTTCATACGAAGAAGTCGAGTGTCTGGCGGCGTGCGACCGCGCGACCTGCATGCAAGTCAACCTCGAGTTCGTCTACGATCTGACGCCGCAAATGATCGATGAAATGCTCGACGCCATGCGCGCCGGTACGTACGCGGTTGCGCCGCTGGCGCAGACGCAAAAGCCGCCCTCCACGTGGACGATCAAACAGGACAGCCAAGTTTCGATGGGCGGAAAATCGGCGGGCGCGCAAGACCAGCCGGATCCGAACAACGCCGGGGGGTTGGATCGCGACGGCATCATCATGCTCGACCGCATTTTGAGCGATGAAGCGCGCTTCAGGGGCCGCACGCGCGAACGCTTCGCGACCATCGAGCCCGCCATCCGGACGGTGCTCGAAGAGTAATGCCGGTCGTCAAAGTGCTCACCGCAGGGATCGGCGAGGCGAACCTGCGTGACATCGGCGTCTACCGCGAGCGAGGAGGGTACGCGCAGTTCGAGCGCGCCGTGCGCACGATGACGCCGAAGGACGTGCTCGATCTCTGCGACCGGTCCGGGCTTCGGGGACGCGGCGGCGCCGGTTTTCCCACCGGCAAAAAGTGGTCCTTTCTGCCCGCAAACGACAATCCGCGGTATCTCGTCTGCAATTCCGACGAGGCCGAGCCCGGCACGTTCAAGGATCGCATGCTGCTTGAAGAGACGCCGCATCTCGTCCTGGAGGGGATGCTGCTCGGCGCTTATGGGATCGGCTGCAGGCACGCCTACATTTATATTCGCGGCGAATTCAAGCGCGGGTACGCGATCTTCATGGAAGCGCTGGAACAGGCGCGTGCCGCCGGATTCGTCGGCGAAAACCTCTTTGGGACGGATTACGGCATCGAAGTGACCGCGCATCGCGGCGCCGGCGCCTATATCTGCGGCGAGGAGACGGCGCTGCTGAACTCACTGGAAGGCAAGCGCGGCGAGCCGCGGCTTAAGCCGCCCTTTCCTGCGGTGCAAGGACTGTACGGCATGCCGACAGTGGTCAACAACGTCGAAACGCTGGCATATCTTGTGCCCGTAATGGAAAAAGGCGCGCAGTGGTTCGCCTCCGTCGGCAGCGAGCGCAGCAAAGGCTACAAGGTCGTTTCGATCAGCGGGCACGTAAAGCGGCCCGGCAATTACGAAGTTGCACTCGGGACCCCGGTACGCGAATTGATCGAGATCGCCGGCGGCTTACGCGAAGGGCGCAAACTCATGGCGGTGCAGCCAGGCGGCGGCTCATCGGCATGCATTTTCGAAGAACATCTCGACCTGCCGTACGATTACGAATCGATGCAGAAAGCCGGATCGATGCTGGGCTCGGGCGCCGTCGTGGTGATGGATGACACGACGGATTTCGTAAAGGCGGCCTTCAACTTGGTGCGGTTCTTCGCGCACGAATCGTGCGGCCAGTGCACGCCATGCCGGGAAGGCGGACACTGGCTCGAAACGGTGCTTCACCGGTTCGTGGAAGGTCGCGGTTTGGAGTCGGATCTCGAGATGCTCGAGAGCGTCAGCAAAGAGATCACCGGCATCAACCTGTGCCCGCTCGGAGATTCGATCGAGCCGTTTCTGGCCTCTGTGCTGAATCGCTTTCCGGAACAATTCCGCGCACGCGTCGTTCGCCAAGCCGTATCTGCATGAGTGTAGGCACGCAAGCGCCCGCAATGGTAACCGTCACGATCGACGGCGTGCACGTGCTCGTTCCCAAGGGCACGTACTTGGTTGAAGCGGCCAAACAGATCGATCGCGAGATTCCGGTCTACTGCTATCACAGCAAGATGGGGCCGGCCGGGTTGTGCCGGATCTGTTTGGTCGAAATTGAGGGCATGCCGAAGCTGCAGATTGCGTGCAACACGCAAGCGACGGACGGCATGGTAGTGCACACGCAGAGCGACAAGGCCGCCGACGGGCGTCGCGCGGTGCTGGAATTCTATCTCGTCAATCACCCGTTGGATTGTCCAATCTGCGACAAAGGCGGCGAATGCGATCTGCAAGATTACGCCATGGCGTACGGCCAGGGATATTCGCGCAACGCCGATCCGAAGGTCGACAAGCCGAAGGCCGTCGATCTGGGGCCGACGATCGTGTTGGACGAGGAACGGTGCGTCGTCTGCCAGCGTTGCGTGCGCTTCGACGATATCATCGTCGGCGAGCAGCAACTCGTTCTGAAGGATCGCGGCGTGCGCAACATCATCGCGACGGCCGACGGCGAACCGTACCGGCACGCATTTACGGGCAATGTGACGGAGCTGTGCCCCGTCGGCGCGCTCACCTCGAAGACGTACCGGTTCAAATCGCGCCCTTGGGATCTCCGCCGCACGACCACAACGTGCACGCAGTGTCCGGTCGGCTGTCAGATGCACGTCGACGTTCGCGTCGGCAACGTGATGCGCACCATGTCGGTGGCCGAAGACGACGCCATCTCGGACGGCTGGCTTTGCGATCGCGGCCGCTACAACGTCGGGTTTTACGACGAGACGCAGCGCTTGACGCAGCCGCTCTACCGGCACGATGACGAGTGGGTGCAGGTTTCGTGGGACGATGCGCTGGCACTCTGGGCGACGGCATTGCAAGAAGCCGCGCCGGAAGCGGTCGGCGCGATCGGCGGCGGACGATTAACGAATGAAGAAGCCTATTTGCTTTCACGAATACTTCGCAGCCGCGGCGTGCGCAACTTGGATTGGCGTGCCGGGCGTCAGCTGCAGGCGACGCCGGGACGCGGTGCCGGACGCATCGCGGATATCGAAAGCGTCGATGCCATCCTCGTTCTCGGCGAATCACCGGCGGAGCGTGCGCCCATTCTCGATTTGCGCGTACGCAAGGCGGCGTTCAAAAACGGCGCAAAGCTGATCCGCATCGGCTCGATGGAGCCGCCGTACCCCGCGCCGATCCCGTCGCACGATGCCGCTACCATCTCCGATGCGCTGCAGGCCTTACCGCGCGGCGCCGATCGAATTGCGGTGATTTGGGACGGCATCGATCTCGCCCAAGCGCGGCAGCTGCTGCGGGCGCTGCCTGCAACGATGACGGCGTTGACGTACATCACGGGCGAGCAGCCCAACGCGCGTGGCGCCGAAGCAATGGGAATGCACCCGTGCTTTGAACCCGGATATGCTGCCGCGCAGCGCGGCCGTTCGACCGCGCAGATGTTCGCCGAGCCGCAAGCTTTGCGCGTGCTCGCGATTCTTGGCGCGAATCCCGCGCTGCACTTCGTGCCCGGCTCCGCCGTTCTGCGGGCGCTCTCGCAGATTGACTTCGTGGTCGTCAGCGATTTGTTCATGACGCAGACCGCCGCCGCCGCCAAACTCGTGCTTCCGGCGAGAGGGCCGTTTGAAAAGACGGGAACCACGACGAATCTTGCAGGTGACGTGCTGCCGCTCAACGCCGCGCATTCGTTGCAATCGCCGCCGAATGCGCTCAGCGAGATGGAGATGCTGATCGGTCTTGCGCAGCGGCTGGACGTCGATTTGCCGGCAGCCGAAGAACTCGACGCCGCCGTTATCGCTCATTTGGCCGGGGCAAATGCCGATTTTACGCTTGGTGACGAACGTTTCGCCCCGGGTGTCACCCTGAGCAGCGTCGGTACGCCGACGCCTGTCGAAGGGTTGCGCGTGGCGTTGCAAACGCGCATTTTCGCGGGAGGCGGCACCAGCGCACATGACGACAGCTTGCGCGATCTGCGGCCGCTTCCGGAAGCAGCGATCTCGCCGCAAGACGCCGCCACGCTTGAGGTTCGCACCGGCGACTATGTTGATTTGCACGATGGCAACGAGACGATGCATGACCTGCTCGTCGAGGTGCGCGCCGGAATGCCGCCCGGTATCGTCGCGCTGATCGACGGTTTGCCGGACGACCCGGCAAATATCTTCGGTGAAGACGCGATCGTGCAGCTCAAAAACGTACGCCGCGCCGAGACCCCTTCGACACGCCGCTTCGCGGCTGCTCAGGATGACATAGCGTGAACGCGTGGTGGACGCCCGCGGCGGCAATCTGGTGGGTCGTCGTCGTCAAGTGCGCCGTGCTGCTCTTCGTCGTCATCACGACCTTCGCGTACGCGATGCTGTTCGAACGCAAAGTGATTGGATGGATGCAGCTGCGCCCCGGTCCGAATCGGGTGGGCCCCTGGGGGATGCTGCAGCCTGCCGTCGACGCGGTCAAGCTGATGTTAAAGGAAGATCTGACGCCGAAGACCGCCGACCCGCTCATCTACCGGCTGGCGCCCTTCATCTCGCTCGTCACGGCGTTTGGCGTCTATGCGGTCATTCCGTTCTCCGAGCCTCGCCCTGGAAATGTTTGGGCCATCGGCGACGTCAACGCCGGCATTCTGTTCATTCTGGCGCTCACGTCGATCGGCGTGTACGGCATTTCGCTGGGCGGCTGGGCCTCGGGTTCCAAGTATCCGCTTCTGGGCAGCGTGCGTTCGACGGCGCAGATGATCAGCTACGAGCTTTCGATGTCGCTCTCGCTGATCGGCGTGCTGATTTTGGCAGGCACGACTTCATTGGTGGGCATCGTGAACGCGCAGGCGCGGCTCTGGTTTTTCATCCCGCAGTTGGTCGGGTTCGTCATCTATCTGATTACCGCCGTTGCAGAAACGAACCGTGCGCCGTTCGATTTGGTAGAAGCGGATGCCGAACTCGTCGGCGGCTTCAACACGGAGTATTCAGGGCTGCGCTTCGGGCTGTTCTTCATTGCCGAATACATCAACATGCTCACCGTGTCGTGCATCGCGACATTGCTGTTTCTGGGCGGCTGGAACGCCATCGGAGGCTCTGACGATGATTCCCGGCATCATCTGGTTCCTCTTAAAGGTAGCGCTCTTCATGTTCTTTTACATCTGGCTGCGTGCGACGTTTCCACGCTTTCGCTACGACCGCCTGATGGCGTTTGGATGGAAGGTGCTCTTGCCGGTTGCGACGCTCAACTTGATGGTGACGGCCGTCGTCGTCGCCGTGCGCGGGTAAGCCCGTAATGGCGAAAAAGCGGCTCTATAATGTCGGCGCGATCTTGGCCGGTCTTTCGGTCACGTTCAAATACATGTTTGCGCGCAAGCCCACGATTCAATACCCGTCGGAAAAGAAGAAGCACGCGCCACGCTTTCATGGGCTGCACGAGTTGCGCAGGTACGGCGACGGAAAAGAGCGCTGCATCGGATGCGAACTCTGTTCGAGCGTGTGCCCGGCCAATGCAATCACCGTGATCGGCGCGGAGAATACACCCGAAGATCGCCGATCCCCCGGCGAGCGCTATGCCGCACGCTACGAGATCGACGAATTACGGTGCATTTTCTGCGGCATGTGCGAAGAAGCGTGTCCGACTGACGCGATCGTCTTGACGCCGCGCTTCGAAATGTCCGAATACCGCCGCGGAAACTTAATTTACGATAAGGCGCGGCTCATCGTCCCGCCGGAGGCGGGGGTAGGAATGCCGCCGGACGACCGGCCTAACGGCATCCCTGCGGATCTCGGGCGAGTTGCCGAGATCAAATCGACCGTCGATCCTGCGAAGGGCTATGATGCCACCTGGCGCGGAGAGATTCTCAAAACGCAGAAGCGAGGACTGGCCGGTTGACCGCATTCTACATCCTCGCCGCGATCTTGATCGTCAGCGCGGTTTGGGTGGTGCGCGCTTCGAAGCCCGTCTATAGCGTTGTCGCGCTGCTGTTGAACTTTGCCGCGCTTGCGGTGACGTATTTTTCGCTTTCTGCTGAATTTTTGGCGGTGATTCAGCTGATTATCTACAGCGGCGCGATCTTAATGCTTTTTCTGTTCGTGATCGCGCTGCTCTCCAGCGGCGTCACGACGTTCAACCTTGGCCCCGATCGCTTGCCGCGCATCGGCGCCCCGGCGATCCTGGTTTTGGGCGTGCTGCTCGGATTCATCGCCTACGCGATTTCACGCGTCCCGTCGATTGCTCCGCCGGCGAGCCGCGCGCACCTTGGAGCCGTAGGAACGGCGAACGTCTTCGGCTCGGTGGCGGACTTCGGACGGGCACTCTTTACCACAAATCTCCTCCCCTTTGAAATAACAGCCTTCATTCTGATGGTCGCCGTCGTGGGCGTCGTACTGCTGGCCGGCGACGCGGCGCCTTACATTCCGACGCGCCGGCGGGCGAGGGCCGTCGAGCGAGAGATGCGCGAGGCCATCGTCCGCGCCGGAGAGGAGTGATGCCCTCGAGCGCGCTTCCGGCGCCGCTGCTGAATTACATCGCCTTGTCCGCCGTTATCTTTCTTATCGGTGTCGCCGGCGTGCTGGTGCGGCGGAATCCGCTCGTCATGCTGATGAGCATCGAGTTGATGTGGAACGCCGCTAATCTGCTTTTTTTGTCTTTCGCGCGCGCCAACGGAAACAACGCAGGCCACATCTTCGCCTTCCTTGTCATCACGGTCGCCGCGGCAGAAGCGGCGATCGGGCTGGCGATCATCGTCGTGGTCTTCCGCAGCCGCGACACGGTCGACGTCGACGAGATCGCATTATTGAAGGGATGAGAACGCAATCGTGAGCGCGGCGTTGATTGCTCTCTGGCTCCTGCCGCTTTTGGGCGCGATCATGAACTGGTCGTGCGGACCGCAGCTGCGGCGGATGTCCGGCGTCGCCGGCAGCGCGGTCGTCGGCGTTTCGCTCATTTTGACGTTGCTCTTGTGGGGCACGGGCACGCACGCGCACGCCGGGCTCTTCAGACTGGCTCGCGGGCTTTGATTTTGGCCTTTTGCTGGACCCGCTCTCGCTGATTTGGACGCTGATCATCACGGGCGTAGGATTTTTGATCCTCGTCTACTCGGTGGGATACATGTGGGGCGACGAGGCGTTCGCGCGCTTTTTTGCTTACATGGACTTCTTTATCTTTGCGATGCTGACGCTGGTGCTCTCCGATAATTTTGTCGGGCTTTTAGTCGGGTGGGGCCTCGTCGGTTTAGCATCGTACTTTTTGATTGGGTTTTGGTTCAACCGGCCCTCCGCGGTCGCGGCTGCTCGTAAAGCGTTCGTCATCAACGTCGTCGGCGACGTCGCGATCATGTTCGCGATTTTCATCATGTTTTCGAAGATCGGCTCGCTGACGTTTGCCGCGGTCTTCGCCGGGGTTCCGTTGCTCGGGCCGTGGCTGTTCTGGACGTGTCTGTTCCTCTTCATCGGCGCCGCGGCGAAATCGGCGCAGATTCCGCTGCACACCTGGCTGCCGGACGCAATGGAGGGTCCCACGCCGGTTTCCGCGCTGATCCACGCGGCCACGATGGTCACTGCCGGCGTCTATTTGATCGCGCGCTGCTGGCCGCTTTGGAATGCTTCGCATGACGCGCAGCTCTTAGCCGGAACGACGGGCGCCGTCACGGCGCTTGCGGCGGCGGTTCTCGGCGTCGGACAGTGGGACATCAAACGGATCCTCGCATATTCAACGATGTCGCAGATCGGCTACATGATTATGGGCGCGGGCGTGGCGGCGTATCCCGCGGGCGTGGCGCATTTCTTCACGCATGCATTTTTTAAAGCATGCCTTTTCTTGGGCGCCGGCATCGTGATCCACGAGCTCACCGACGAGCAGGATATCCGCAAGATGGGCGGCATGCGCCGCAGAGCGCCGGTGGCCTTTTGGGCGATGTTCGCAGCCGTGCTCGCCATCTGCGGCTTTCCGTTTTTCTCCGGATTTTTCAGCAAAGACGCCGTCGTCTATGGAGCGCTCGCGCACGGGCATCCATGGATGTGCGCGGCCGTCGTGCTTACCGCCGGCATCACGGCGTATTACATGTTCCGGCTCTTCATTTTAACGTTCTTTGGTTCGTATCGCGGTGACGTTCCGCCGGATCAGCTCGGCATCGCCCCATCGGAGAGCGAGACGCCGGGGTCGGCCCACGAGCCGCACGACGTGCACGCGAAGAGCCACGCCCCGAAGTGGGTGATGCGCGCGCCCGTCGCGATTTTGGGGTTCCTTTCGATCGTCGCGGGCTACATCATGATCGGCTCGCCTTCGCCCTGGACGCGGTTTTTCAGCGGCACGTTACCGATAGCCGCAACGCCGCAGCCCGCCCTGAGCGAGGCCGCCATGAGCGCAATTCTCGTCATCATCATGTTGCTCGGCATCGGCGCCGCCTTCGCGCGTTACGGAACGCCGGTTGCGCTTGCCAACGCGCCGGCGCGTTTGCGCCGGGAAACGGAACGCATGCCGGCGTTTATCGTGAAATTGTACTGGGCCGATGAAGCGATCGAATGGATCGTCGTCAGGCCGGCGCAGGCGTTTGGCGCATTCTTCGGACGCTGGCTCGATCCGCATTTGATCGACGGCTCCGTACGCGAAGTGGTCTTCGCCAACCGCTGGTTCGGCACGCTGGTTCGCAGCTTTCAGACCGGCATGTTGCGGGCATACGCCTTGATCGTCGTCTTTGGAGCGATGTGCTTTGCCGTGTATTACGGCTTGGCGGGAGGCTTCCGCTAGATGGCGTTGATTCTGATCGCCCTTCCGCTTGCCGTAGGCTGCGCGCTCTTTTTCATCCCACGCACGTCGGCGGTTTTGCCGCGCATCGTGGGGTGCGCAACGGCTGCGGTCACGTTCATCCTGCCGATCGCGGCAGGCGGCAACGGAACGATTGCGGCCCACTGGCTCAGCCGTCCGTTCACGGCATCACTGCACTTCGCGTGGGACGGGCCTTCGTATTGGATCATTTTGTTGCTGGCGATCGCGACGCTTTGCGCCATCGCCGCAACCAATATGACGCAGACGCGAACGATGGTTGGGCTGCTGCTGATCTTCGAGGGGACGATGATGGGCGTCTTTGCCGCCCGCGACGTGCTCGTGTTTGCGCTCTTCTGGGATCTCATGCTGATTCCGCCGTTTTTCGCGCTCGTCGGCTGGGGCGAGCATCACGACACGGCGTGGCGATATCTCATCTACAACTTTGCCGGCGGATTGACGCTGCTGCTGGCGACGGCGGCCTTCGGCATTCTCAACGGTTCTACCGACATCATCGGCAGCTCGCATCAACTCGTGGGTTCCTGGGCGCCGTGGATATTCGCGGGCTTTGCGTTCGCCTTCGCCGTGAAGACGCCGCTCTGGCCGCTGCACACGTGGATGCCGGCGACGTATACCGAGACGCCTGCGCCGATGGTCTCCGTCGTCAGCGGCGTGCAGTCAAAGGCGGGACTGTACGGCTTCTTGGTCATCATCGTGCCGTTTTTCGCAAGCGCGCTCGCGCACTGGCGGACGCTCTTCGTCATCTTGGCGCTGGTTTCGCTGCTCTATGGTGCATTGATTGCGCTGACGCAGACGGACATGAAGCGGATTGTTGCCTACTCCTCGCTCTCCCATTTGGGCTTGATCGTGCTGGCCATCTTCAGCGCGAATCCGATTGCGTTACGCGGTGCGCTGGTCTACATCGTGGCGCACGGACTCTTCAGCGCCGCACTCTTTTTGGTGCTCGGCTACGTCGAGCAACGGGAGTCGACGCGCTCCATCTTGCGTTTGGGCGGCATCGGCGCGCGCAATCCCAAGCTTGCCGGCGCTTTCACGATCGCCGCACTTGCCGCGTTGGGATTGCCGGGACTTGCCGGATTCGCCGGCGAGCTGGTGATCCTGACGGGCGTGTTTCGTTCGGGGCTGGTTTGGCCGGCGCTGATCGCGCTCGTTCCGATCGTTCTCGCCTCGGCATATATGCTTCGATTGCTTCAGGACGCGATCAATGGCCCGCGGCCGGACGACCTTCCAGTGCGGGCGGATCTGTCGTGGATTGAAGGTTTAGCCGTGGCCCCGTTGCTGGCCGCATTGGTGCTGCTCGGCGTCTATCCGCACGTGGTGATGGCGGCGCTGCGCTGATGCTCTCCAACCCGTACACGTGGAACGATTGGAACGCGGTTCTACCGCTCTTCATCGTGGGCGGAACGGCGCTGATCGTCCTTCTCACCGATTTGCTTTCAAAGCGCGGCGCAAATCCGTACGTATCGATCGCGATCGCCATTGCGGGTTTGCTCGCGGGCGGCGCGGATGCCGCCACGTCGTACCGGATCCACTATAGCGCGTTCAACGCGGGCTTTGTGCTCGGCGGCTTCGCCGTCGTCTTCCAAGAAATCATCGTCGTCAGCGCGATCTTTTCGCTGGCGATGTACCGTCCGGTGCGCGCGCCCGAAGGAGCCGCAGGGATCGTCGCGCTCATCCTGTGGGCGACCAGCGGCGCCATGCTGATGGCGGGATCGGCCAATCTCATGACGATCTTTCTGGGGCTCGAACTCCTTTCGCTTGCGCTGTACTGTTTGTGCGGACTGGCGGATCGCCCGACGTCGCGCGAAGCAGCGCTCAAGTATTTGATCCTTTCATCCACGGCATCGGGATTTTTGCTCTTCGGGATGGCGCTGCTCTTCGGCGCGAGCGGCAACGTGACGCTGGCGGCTCTTGCGTTGCCCGGACCAAACGCCGGCCCGTTGTATTGGATCGGCGGCGGCCTGTTCTTGGTCGGCCTCGCGTTCAAGCTGAGCTTGATGCCGTTTCACGTCTGGTCGCCGGACGTGTATGAAGGTGCGCCGCTTCCGGTAACCGCGTACATGAGCGTCGTTACGAAAGCCGCGACGTTGGCAGTGTTCGCGCGCTTCGCCTATGCGGCGATCCCATCCGGCACCGCTTACCTGCTGTTGATTCCGTTTTACGTGGTCGCGGGGATTTCGATGATCGGCGGCAACCTCGCCATGCTGGCGCAAACCGACATGAAACGCCTGCTGGCGTACTCCGGCATCGCGCAGATTGGATACATCGTGGCCGCGTTAGCCGGTGGAAGCGCGCTCGGCGTGCGGTACGCGATCTACTACTTGGCGGCGTACATGTTCATGAATTTGGGGGCGTTTGCGATCGTTGCGTTGATCTCGGGGCAGCGGGAAGAGGGCTCGCAGCTCGCCGCTTTTCGCGGGCTCGGCATGCGAAGGCCCGTCCTGGCCGCCGCGATGGCGTTTTTCCTGCTGGCCCTCGCCGGGTTTCCGCCGACGGCCGGGTTCCTGGGGAAAATTTTGATCCTCGCGACCAATGTGAACACCGGCTATCCGTGGCTGGCTGCCTTGCTGATTGCCGGAACGGCGATCTCCCTGTACGCGTATTTCAAAATCATCCGGCTGATGTACGAGCGCCCGGCGCCGGCGGCCGCGCTTATGCGGCCCCGTCTGCCGCTGGCGTACGTGACGGTGGCCCTGTGCGCCGCGGCTCTGCTCGTCATGACGTTCTATCCGCTGACCCCGAGCAACGTGCTGCCCCTGGCAAAATAGCCGCTTGCGTCACGGGCGTGCGCGCGGGCGCGTTTGGCGTTAAGATAAGGTACGAATCGTTTATAGAGGTTGATCGTATGCGCCGATTTGCCTGGTTGCTGATCGCCGGGTCGCTATTCTGGACGGCCGGTATTACGGTTGCGGCCGCCGAGGGAGCTGCGAACCTTGAAGTTAATCCGCAGCACGCTTCGACCGACGCGTTGCCTTCGGATCCGGACGGCGCGATGAGCGCCGCCCGAGAACGCGTGGCCGCCGGCGATTTGGAAGCGGCCATCACGGGACTGCGCCGGTACGTCGCCGGCCATCCCTACGAAATTGCACCGGCGCGGCTGCTCGGCGATCTGTATTACCGCCACGGCGATCTGGCGCGTGCCGAAGATCAATACAAGCGCATTTTGGCGTTCGCTCCCAAAGACAAAGAAACCCACAACCGCTTAGGGTCGGTCTACGCGACCGAGAACCGGGTTCAGGACGCTATCGATGAATTCAACCGCAGCTTGCCGGGCACCGACTCCGTGCCCGACCTAGTGCGGCTGCACATTCGCAAAGGCGATCTCGCACGGTACAAAGCCGAACGCGAAGCCGTTGCGGCTGCGTATCCCAATGATTCCGAAGCGCAGTTGGAACTGGCGCAGCTCTATCAAACGATCCATAAGCCGGCGCTAGCCATCCTCTACTTCGCGCGCGCACTCGACAGCGACCCGGGATCGATGTTCGCTCAGAACGGGATCGGGCTGGCGTACCTGAACGAGTATCAGTACGACAAAGCGATAGACAGATTCCAATCGTGCCTGACTGCTCAGCCGCGCTATTACGCCTGCGCGGACAACCTCGGCGCGGCGTACCTTGAAAGCAAACAATATGATCGCGCGGCATCAGTGCTTGCGTTCGCCCACAATCTGGAGCCGGAACGGCCAGAGGCGCTCGTCAACATCGGCTACCTGAACGATGCGCGTGGAGACTGGAAGAAAGCCGTTTCCTATTACGTGCAGGCGATGACGGTGTATCCGTACTCACCGGACGCCTACATCGATCTCGGCTATACCTACACGGCGCACGGACTTTACCAGCTCGCGCAGTCTGCGTTGATCAAAGGGATCGCCGTTGCGCCGGAGGATGGCCGCCTGCACTTTTTGCTCGGCGACGCTTACGCGCGTCAGGGAAAGTCGGGGCTTGCGGAAGCCCAGTTCAAGGCCGCAGCATCCTCCGACGATCCGGACGTGAAGCGCCTCGCGCAAGAGCGTGTCGCCACGCTCGAGGGCTCGCCGCACACGCCTTAAGTCGTGCTTGCCGCAGCGTGGCTTCTGGCGGCAGCCGTTTCCGCGACGTCTGATTACGCTCGCACTGTTGCATATGCTGCCGGATCGACACGTATCGTGGTGCGGTACAGCCTTAATTCAAACAGAGAGGGTTTTCCGAGGGTTTCGGGCGGAACGGTTGCGATCGCAGCCGGTCCCCGACACTATCACTTCAACCTTGAAAGCGTTCTGCCGATTCGCACGATCGACATACTACTTCCAAGCAGCGCGAGAGACGGATGCGGAGCGACGCAACCCTTGGCGATGCGAGGACGCTATGCCGTTATCGAGGCCGTTTGGGCTGAAAAAGGTTGTCGGCCGACGGCGGTTTTCATCGATGTAACTACTGGACAAGTCGCAGACGCGGTGGACTTCGATCACCGCTGGAACCATCGCTTCGATGTCGTTTCAGAACCGTTCATAGCAAAGCGCATTCGCGTCGACTCCGTCGACCGGATCGTGCTTGCGCAGTCCACTTTGAAGTCAACGGAGAATCGGTACCAATTCGCGGGGACGCGTCCATGGGACTTCGCTTTGATTCACGGACGGGAGGAGAACGGGAAACGACGGTTGCTGGCAGCGGAGTTTTGGCACGATATGTTGCCCGCTGTTGGTTCGGACGTGTATGTCGGTATTTTGCGGGGCCACCCGCCGTATTCTGCATACTATCCGGACGAACATGTGCTTCGGTTCAGCGCCGCGGACGACGCACGATATGCGGCCCTCCAAACGCCAACGCCGGAAAAAACAGCGCGGGCACTGCGGCGTGAGCAATGGTTTGAAATATCGGCGTGGGATGTTGAGCAAGGGCAATTGAGCGCTGCCGTCGATGCGATGGCGACCATGTTACGCTATGAAGACGACGCGAGGCTCTACCGCGGCGAGAGTGACGATCTGAGACGTTGCCGTGCGATGGTCGCCGAGGTGCGAGCCGGACACCTTAGCATCGCATCGGCTAGAGCCCAATGGCAATACGGCTGCCAACCGGAAGCGGCGATGACGCGATCCTTAGAATCCCCGAAGCCCTAACGAGTCCGCCTTTCAAGTTCGCGCGATGGCGTCGATGCCGACGCGGCCGCCTTTGGGCAGCGCCGCGACGGCAATGGTCGACCGCGCCGGCTTTGCTTCCCCGAAGTAGCGATCGTAGACGGCGTTCACGGCGGCAAAGTCGCGCATGTCGGCCAAGAACAGCGTCGTCTTGACGACATCGCCGAAATTCATACCGGCAACTGAAAGCACTGCGCCGAGGTTCTGCAGCGCGCGTTCCGCCTGCGCCGATACGTCCGATCCGCAAAGCTCTCCCGTCTTCGGATCGATTCCGACCTGCGCGCTGCAGTACAGTTCGTTTTCCGAAAGAATGGCCTGACTATAGGGGCCGAGCGGCGCCGGCGCATCGTCCGATCGAATCACATGCTTCAAACAGCAGCCTCTTCGCGGAGCATCGTCCCTTTGAAGTTCATCGGGGGTTCTTCCAGCCCGAAGTTGCGTGCGTAGAGATCCGCGACCTTGCGGATTTCCTCTTTCGTCAGCGCCGGCGTGTCGGGCGCTGCGGCGAATTCGCGCAACTGCACCTGGTCATAAATGTTCGGCAACACGGTCATAACGCGCGGTTCGGCAAGAATCCATTGGATGGCGGCTTGCCCCAGCGTGCGCTCCGGCGCTTCCAGAAACCTCAGCTGTTCGACTTTCTTCACGCCGTTCGTCAACCATGAGCGCGGCCGGTGGCGGCGATGGTCGCCTTCCGGGAAGACGGTTTCCTGCGTGTATTTGCCTTCCAGCATCCCGCTGGAGTGCGGAACGCGGATCATGTAGCCGGTTCGCGCGTTCGATTCGGCGGCTGCGGCGATCTGTTCGTTGCCGGGATACTGTTCCAGCATGTTCCAAATGATCTGCAGCGACCCGACGTTGCGTTTGCGGACCGCATCGACGCCTTCGTACAGCCAGCCGATTGCGGGCCCAAGCGCCACGCCGTAGAGCCGGATCTTTCCTTCGGTCTTACATGTTTCCAGCAGCTCGAACAGCGCATCATCGTCGATTTGCGCCAGGCGCGCGTTGTGCAGTTGGTAAATGTCGATGCAATCCGAGCGCAAGCGGCGCAAGGAGTTCTCTAATGCCGTGCGGACGAATGCCGGCGTAAAATTCTGCGGCAATTCGCGCTCGCCGCGCGCCGCGCTGTCGCTGCCGGCGAATTCGTATCCGAACTTGGTTGCGTACACGACGGAATCGCGCCGGCCGGCAAAGGCGGCTGCCAACTGCGCTTCGCTGCGTCCGTTTCCGTACACGTCCGCGGCGTCGAAGAGCGTAATGCCGAGGTCGAACGCTTCGTGCAGCATCGCGATCGCTTCCGCATCGCTCTTCTTGCCCCACCAATCGGTAGCGGTGGTCCAAAGGCCGAAACCAACTTCGCTGACCGAAACCTTGCTGTCCGGATAGGTGCGATACTTCATCAAACTATATACCTTCGCTGTGACGAGCTTCAGAGAAGAGTTTACTCCAGCGCTTGCGTGGATCGACGGATATTTGTCGGACGGGCGCGCATACCCCGTCCTCTCTCGCGTACAGCCCGGAGAGATTGCCGCGCAGCTTCCACAGGACGCCCCCGAGGAGCCGCTGGCCTTTGCCGAGATCATGCACGATTTCGAGCGGATCGTTTTGCCGGGGATCACGCACTGGAACAGTCCGCGGTTCTTTGCCTACTTCGCAACGAGTGCGGCGCCGGTCGCGGTTGCCGCCGACGCGCTCGCCGCGGCGCTGGACGTTAAAGCGATGCTTTGGCGCACGTCACCGTCGGCGACGGAACTCGAGGAAGTGACGATGCGCTGGCTCGCAAGGCTCGTCGGCCTCCCGGCTTCATTCACGGGAATCATCTACGATACCGCGTCGATTGGCGGGTTTACGGCGCTCGCCGCCGCGCGGGAGTCGCTCGGTCTAAACATTCGTGAGCGCGGGCTCGCCGGCCGCGATCTTCCGCCACTGCGCGTCTACATTACCGAAGAAACGCATTCGCACATCGAAAAGGCGTGCATCGCTCTAGGCTTGGGCCGAGAAAACGTCGTTCGCGTCGCTTGCGATGCGCTCGCGCGGATGCGCCCTGACGATCTCGCAGCGAGAATCGACTCCGATCTGCGCGCCGGCATGCGGCCGATGGCGATCGTCGCGACCGCGGGCACGACGTCCACCACATCCTGCGATCCGATCCAGGCGATTGCCCGGATCGCCGAAGCGCACGCCATTTGGCTGCACGTCGATGCTGCCTATGCCGGCATTGCGGCGATCGTACCGGAGTTTCGCTGGGTGCTCGAAGGCGCCGAGCGAGCCGACTCCATCGTCGTCAATCCGCACAAATGGCTGTTCGTTCCGATGGATTGTTCCGCGCTCTACGTGCGCAACCTGGACCTCTTGCGGCGGACGTTCAGTCTGGTGCCGGAATATCTACGAACCCCGGAAGAAAGCGTGCGCAACTATATGGACTACGGGCTGCAGTTGGGAAGGCGCTTTCGTGCGCTCAAACTCTGGTTCGTGCTCCGCTATTACGGTGCGCAAGGCTTGCGCGAAAAGTTGCGCGGCCACATCGCGCTGGCCCAGGCGTTCGCCAAGTGGATCGAAGCCGAACCGCACTGGGAAGTGCTGGCTCCGCATCCGTTTTCGGTGGTGTGCTTCCGGTATGCGCCCCCGCAGCTGGACGACGCGCAACGGGATGCCCTCAATGGGCAAATTCTCGACGCGGTCAATGCAACCGGTGAGGTGTTTCTTTCGCATACGCGCGTCGACGGGCGGTTCGCGCTTCGCTTAGCTATCGGCAATATAGGCACCGAACGAGAAGACGTTGCCTTGGCCTGGCGCATATTGCGCGATTGCGCGGAAGAGATGTGGGCAGCGCACCCTTCGACACCGCCGAAGCCCTGAGAGCGTCGAAGGGTCAGGGTGACAACATCCTCAATACACCCGCAAGTAGGCGCGATGCTCCCAAGGATGGACGGCGCGCCGGTAGCGTTCGTATTCGGCGAGCTTCGCGTCGCGAAATGCATGGTAGATGTGATCGCCGAGCGCCGCGCGCACGACGGCGTCGTCGTCCAGTTCGGTGATCGCTTGCCGGAGCGATTTTGGAAGCGTGCGCAGACCGTGTTCTCGCAGCTGCTGCGTGGAGAGCTCGTACGTCGAACCGGCGAGCGGATCGCCGGGAAGCAACCGCCGGTTGATGCCGTCGACGACGGCGCTCGTTAGCGCGGCCAGCGCCAAGTACGGATTGCAAGCGGGATCCGGGCTGCGCATTTCAACCTGCGGCGGATCCTCGTGCGGCGGAACGCGGACGAGCGCGTTCGCGCTGCGCTCCGACCACGCCGTATAGATCGGCGCGTCCCATGCCGCCACCAGACGCTTGTACGAATTGACCGTTGAGTTGCACACCGCCGCGAGCGCCGGCGCATGCGCGAGCAATCCGCCCACCGCGTAGAGTTTGGTGTCATCGTCCAGCAGAAAGTTAACGTGCAGGCCGCTGCCCGCGCTGTGTTCGAGCGGCTTGGGCATGAACGTCGCTTCGAGGCCGTAATCGGCGGCGATGTGTTTGGCGATGGTGCGCAATGTCAGCAGCGCGTCCGCCGCGTGCAGCACATCCGTATGCGGAAAATCGATCTCGTGCTGCGCCGGACTGTGCTCGTGATGCGAACTCGAAACGGCGATGCCCATAGAAGCGAGCGCGGAAGCGATGGCGCCGCGGGCATCCTCGCCGCGATCGTTGGCGGTGAAGTCGAAGTACGACCCGACGTCGGCCGTGCGCGTGGAGCCGAACTCGCTTTCGCAGGCATCGAAGAGATAGAACTCCACTTCGAGCGCGACGCGAAGTTCGGGAACGCTGTCCCGAGCCGCTTCCAGCGCGCGCTTGAGCGTCGTGCGCGGACACCCTTCAAAAGGGGCGCCGTCCGGCATGGCGATGTCGCAAAGGAGCCGCGCTTCGCCGACGTCAGCGGTCGACCACGGGTAGAGCGCAAACGTCGCCGGATCCGGACGCAATACCATGTCCAGCTCTTCGCCGCGCACGAAGCCGTCGATCGATCCGCCGTCGAACGTAACCTTGCCCTCAAGCGCCGCCTCCAATTCGCTTGCCGGGATTGAAACGTTTTTTCCGACGCCCAGCACGTCCGCAAACGAGAGCCGGACGTACCGCACGTTGTGCTCCTTGGCGAGGCGCACGAGATCCCGTTTGCCGGCTGCGCGCTTGGTTTCGTTAACCGGTGAGTGCATCGATCGCCAAAGCTACCCGTAGCGTGAGTTGGTCATGAGGATCGTCCAGCGCGCATCCGGAGATTTCGCCGATCTGCCGTAAACGATAAAAAACGGTGTGGCGGTGCACGTTGAGTTCCGCGGCGGCCGTTTTGACGTTCTCACCGACGCTGAAGTAGAGGCGTAGCGTCCGCTCGAGTTCCGTCTGATGCTTTTCATCGTAGTTGCGCAGCGGCTCCAGCGTCTTGCGCGAAAATTCGCGCATTGCGTTAGCATCGCCGCCATTCAAGAGGATCGGGTATGCCCCCAAATCGTCATAGACGCCGATTCGGCCGCCGCCGTAAAGGCGGCGCACGATCGTGAGGGCGGCCTGTGCCTGCAACACGGAATCACCCAGAGAGACTAATGCGACCCTCGCACCGACGCCGCCCGAAACGCGTGCCTCCGGCGATTTCTTCGCAAACGTGCGCGGCAAGAGCGCGGCCGCGGTTCGCGCGTTAGCGGCGTCGATTTCGCGCGTCGCCGGCATGAAGAGAAAGATCACTCCGCCGCGATCCAAAACGCCGCATTCCGGCGCGGATGCGTGCAACGCTTCGATCGCGTGCGCGCGTAGGGCCGAACGGGCATGCTGCGTCGCATTGCCTTCGGCTTCGAGCGCAACGGCGACGTAGTGCGTCGCCGGCGAGATTCCGCGTGAGGCTGCATCGTCGCGCGCAGCCGTTGCATCGTGGAACTCTCCCGCCACAAGTCGCTCCCAGAATGCGCGCCGGCGCGCCGGCTGACCGCCGGATTCGCGTGCCAATTCGATCGCGATCGCTCCGGCGGTGAGCCGCGCGCAATGTTCGAGATCGTCCAAATCGCCGTTGCCGAAGATCGAAAGGTGTCCGAGACGGAGTTCTCCCGCGCCAATGCTCAACGTTCGCCCCGGGTGGCCGTTTCGCAACGGCGCGAACGTACGCGCAGGCGCCTCAGAGAGTAGGGGACGCACGCTGCTCGGAACGCCGCCTCCCGCTGCGGCGACATGGCGCCATTCCACATCCTCGACCAACACGCCGACGCGGGCGCGCCGCGCCAAATGGTCCGCAAGCGCGCGCGCACCGCCGCCCGACGCGACGATTCGCGACAGCTCTTCGGCAAACGTGACGAGCTCCTCAGGGCTCACGCCGGGTGCTTCGCTCTGCCCCTCATTGAAGACTGCGCCCATCTTGTCCGTCGTCATCCCGAACAGCGTAGTGTGTCGAAGGGAGCGTCAGCCTATCGAAGGGCCGCGCATTAGGGATATGACGTAAAACAGTGAGAGGCCGCCGACGATCAGCACCGTCGCCCACGCGAGGATGTTTGCCGCCGGGCCGTTGGTGTGCGTGCCCATAATGGCGCGCTTGTTCACGATGAGAAGCATGAGCACCAACTCGGGCGGAAGCAGAATTCCTTGGGCGACTTGCGCGTAGAAGATGAGGTTGAGCAGCGGAACGTGCGGCAAGAGGACGAGCACAGCGCCGGCGATCAGACCCGCACCGAAGAGCGTAAAAAACACGGGCGCCTCGGAGAATTTCCGGTACAGCGCCGCCTCAAAACCAAGCGCTTCACAGACGACGTAGCTGGTCGAGAGCGGCAGCACGGTCGCCGTAAAGAGTCCTGCGTTCAGGATTCCGAACGCAAACAGCCATTCTGCGAACCTGCCGGCGAGCGGCTGAAGCGCCACCGCAAAGTCTGCCGCCTGCGTCGGCATGATGTGCGCGCCGTGCCGGTTTGAAACGAAGATCGTCGCGGCGCTGGCCACCATCATGAACCCGGCGATCGCGATCCCCAAGATCGAACCGGTGACGACATCCGCGCGAGCGGCCCCGAGTTCTTCGGTGCGCGAGCCCTTTTCCACGACGGCGGATTGCAAAAAGAACTGCATATACGGCGAGATCGTCGTGCCGATCAAGCCGACGACCATGACCAGGTAAGCCGAATTACCGAAGTGCATTTTCGGCGCGAACGTCCCGAGGGCGACCGCATGCCAGTCCGGATGCGCCAGCACCGCTGAAACGATGTAGGTCACGTACACGATAGAGAGGACCACGAAGGTCCTCTCCACGACTCGGTTGTCGAATTGCAAGATGAATATGAAAACTACCACGACTGCCACCGGCACGACGATGTACCGCGAGATGCCGAAAATTTCGGAAGCCGCGGCAATGCCTGCAAACTCCGTGGCAGTGATCACGAGATTGATGAAAAAGAACGCCGCCATCGCAAAGAAGGAGATGCGGACGCCGAAATTCTCGCGAATCAGCGACGCGAGACCTTTTCCGGTGACCGTGGCCATGCGCGTCGCCATCTCTTGCACGACGATGAGCGAAACCGCGAGCGGCAAGAGCACCCAAAGCAGGTCGTAGCCGAACTGGGCGCCGGCGGACGAGTATGTCGTAATGCCGCCGACGTCGTTGCCGGCCGATGCCGTCACGAATCCCGGTCCCAAGACGCCCAGGATCAACAGGAGCGAACGCAGCCGTGTTCGCTTCAAAACGGCGAGCACGGCGACGTTAGCCTCGCGCGGTTGCGGTTGCGGTCGGCCTGCGCCGCCCCGCCGTGATGCGGGGCAATTCTTTGGCCAGCGCTTCCGGCATGATTGCGTCGATCGCATCGTCTACCGTGACGATGCCGAGCATCTTGCGGTCCTTATCCACTACCGGAACGGCGAGCAAATCGTAGCGGGCGATCGTGCCTGCAACCTCGCGTGCCGGCGTCGAAGTTTCGACCGTGACGACGTCGCGTTCCATCACGTCTTCGATGCCGGCATTCGGCTGCGCCAGCAACAGATCGCGCAGCGTCAGCACGCCCAAGAGATGGTCGTCGTTATCGAGGACGTACAAGTAATAGATAAACTCGGATTCCGGCGCGATTTCGCGGATTTTTTGGATCGTCTGCTCGGCCGTCCGGTGCGGATAGATCCACACGTAATCCGTCGTCATTAAGCCGCCGGCGGTATCGTCCTGATACTTGACCAACTCGCGCAGCTCGCCGGCAGTGTACTCGTTCATTTCTGCGAGCAGCTCGGACTGGCGTTCCTCCGGAAGTTCGGCCAGCAAGTCGGCGGCATCGTCCGAATCCATCTCTTCGATGATATCGGCGGCGCGCTCGGTGCCGAGGTCTTCGATGATGGAACGCTGCGTCTCGGGGTCCAGGTGTTCTAGCGCGTCCGCCGCCGTTTCATCATCGAGCGAATGGATCACCGCCGCGGCTTCGTGCGAGGAAAGCTCCGAGATAACGCCGGCCAGTTCGCTTGGATGCATCCGGGCGAGTTTGCTTTCTTTTACCGACAGCATGACTTGCGAAGGGCTGGGTTCGCGGATCGGAGCGACGGAATCCCAGGCGATCATGGAGCGCGGCACGCGCTCGTAAACCCACGGCGCGATACGCTTGCCCAACGCTTTCATTCCTAAGCGCCGTAAGAGTCCGCTGACGCCTACGTCGGCTGCGACGACGCGCAACTTGCCGCCGATCGGCGCGATCTCGATGTCGTTGATGCGAACGACTTTGCGGCCATCGACGTCGACGATCTGCTTGTCGAGCAGGTCCTGGACCAGGTAGAGCGCCTCTTCATTCGGCGGCGCCGGCACCTTGGGTGCGCTCGTGAGGGCGACGGCGTGGGCCGCAATCTCCGCAACGCTGCTCATCGGCGCAAAGCGCGGACCTTGCGCCGTCTTGATGACGAGCCCGTCGATCTCCGGGAACGTCTGGTCGGGGTTGTTGACGAGGAAATCTGAAACTTTACCGATTGGCAGATCGTTGACCGTCGCCCGCCGCCCGGACAATTCCGAGATGAATCCGTTTGAAAACGCCATCGCTGCTCACCCCCTTGTTCAAATCGACGGAGGCGGAACGCCGGCGCGTTATCATACCCCCGTCGCGTTTGCTTTGGCACCACGCATCGTAAAGCCCGATGGTTCGCAAACCCCGGGGCTTAGCCGCATTAGACGACGCCTTGAATCGGCGAAGTCTGGTCAACCCGCTTGGCGTCTCTCGACGTTTCCGGGCAGCGGCCTGTGTATTGCGTGGACGCCTCACCTAGCGAGGTATCGTCTTGTAATCAGTATAGAGGCGCGGGTCAACCCCGGTCCAGGGCGCTCTTTCCGGACGGTCGAAACCGGCTCCATGGTCCGGCAGCAACGCGAACGGCGTTACGATGCGCTTCGATCGGTCGGGCTGAAAACGAATAGGCTGGACGCCTTGATCGACGGCGTCTACGCGATCGCGCTGACCTTGCTGGTGCTTGATCTCAAATTGCCTGAAGCCATGCTGACCAAGAGCGCCGTCGGCGCCGCCTTGCTCCACGTGGCGCCCAAACTGATCGTCTATCTCATTGCTTTCTCGACGATCGCACTTTCCTGGATGAGCCACCATTATTACTCAAGCCTGATCACCCGGACGGATTTCATGCACGTCTTGCTCAACCTGGGTGCGTTGCTGTTCATTGCGCTGGTTCCGTTCTCGGCGGCGGCGATGGGCACGTATTACTGGGATTCCTGGGCCGTTGCGACGTTTGCGCTGAACATGGTGGCCGCCGGCTTGCTGTACGTTTGGAATTGGCATCACTGCCGGCGGTATCTGCTCATAGAAAATGTGCAGGAATCCGTGCTTGTGTTTTCCACTGCGCTGGCTTGGAGCTTCGTCTTCGGCGAAGCGACTGCCGCCGGAATCGCGTTTCTCTCGCCGTATGCCGGCATCGGCATTGCCGGCGCAATCATTCTTTTGGGATTCGTCGCCGTCGGACTGCTCGAACCGAGAATTATCGAGAGCCGATATCGCGCAACGCACGACGCGGAACAGCAAAGCGCCAGGGCATGAGCCGGCGCTCGCCGCTGGAGGTTGCGCTCGAAACGGCGCGTGAGGCGGGTGACTTAATCTTGCGTTACCTGCACGCGCCGCTCGAGATCAGCGAAAAATCAGCGCGCGCGGATTTGGTGACCAAAGCGGATCGTGAGAGCGAAGCATTCATCGGCCGACGCCTGCGGGACGCCACGCCGTCCGCAACGATTCTCGGAGAGGAGGAAGGCGAACATCGCGGCACGTCGGACGAGCGCTGGATCGTGGACCCGCTGGACGGAACGACGAACTTCGCGCACGCGTATCCCTTGTTTTGCGTTTCGATCGCCTACGAACGCGCCGGCGAATTGCTCGCCGGCGTTATCTACGCGCCGCTGATGCAAGAGTGTTTTGCGGCCGAGCACGGCGCGGGCGCAACGTTCAACGGTCAGCCGATTCACGTGTCATCGATCGATGGAATCGGCGACGCATTGCTGTGCACCGGATTCTATCCGGCGCAATACGAGCGCAACCTGCGCCAGTTTGCCGTGGCTTCCGAGCGAGCGCAGGCAGTACGGCGTGATGGCGCGGCGGCTCTCGATCTTGCCTATGTGGCCGCCGGCCGCTTCGAGGCGTTTTGGGAGTTCGGCCTACATGCGTGGGACGTCGCCGCGGGAACGCTGCTCGTGCGCGAAGCGGGTGGAACGGTGACGCAGGTGAACGGCCGCTCCTCCGCACTCGATGCCGGCTCGATTCTGGCAAGCAACGGCGCCATTCACGCAGACATGCAAAAGCTTTTGGCTCGCTGACCCTTCGACAGGCTCAGGGTGACAAGGTGTTATTGCATCGAGTTATACAGCAACTAACTTGCGGTGTAGCCAGGAGCCGTCGCGCAGTTTCATAGCCGTCAAACCGGCGCGTGCGAGCCACGCAGAGATCCAGGCTATCGGGACGCCGTACAGCCCGATGTGGAGCAGGCGAATACAGACGAACGACGCGGGCAGTACCAGGAGTCCGGTGACGATGCCCACGAGCATCGAAAAGCGCGTGTCGCCCGATGCGCGGATCGGGGACATCGAAACCATCGCCCAGCCTTTGATCGGCAAGGTTGCCATGTGCAGCGCGAGCGGCAGAGCGGCGACCGAAGCGACGGCGGCATTCAACGTGAACAGATAAGCCAGCGGCCACGCCAATGCCGCGCAGACGATTCCCGTAACCGTCGTGATGCGCGTTGAAACGGCGCGCGCACTGCGGAAGAATAGGGCGGCGCCCTCTCTATCGCCCGCGCCAAGGCGCTGACCGATGACCGTCTGCGCTGCGGACTGCAACGGACTTGGGACAACGAAGGTGAGATCCGAAACGACGTTGAGCGCGCGAAATGCCGAGATCGCAATCGCCCCGAACGGCGCCAGCATCGCGACGATGAACGCATCGGGCGCAATGACCGCAAAGAGGAAGACCGCTTCCGGCAATCCCAAACGCGCGCACTCCAAGGCCAAGCGCAGATCGGCATGCAACCGATCGAAAATGCGATAGATCGGCCGGCGCCAGGTATACCAAACGGCATAGAGCGCCGCGAGCGTTTCCGAACTGAGCGACGAAATGCCGGCGCCGGCGATGCCGAAGGGGTGATGCGTCCCAAGCCCTAGCGCCAGCATCAAGAGCAGCGGAATGTGGATGAGGTTGATGACGGCCAGCACGATGACGCCGAGCGCCCGATTTCCGGCGGCCCCCAAGCCGGCGATCAACGTTCCCGAAACGGCGATCGGGATGAGTGAAAAACACCGCAGCATCAAGTAGACGCCGCTTGCGGGTGCGCTCGACAAGTGCCCAACCATCATCGCGACGATCGGTCCAGCGAAAACGATGCTGAGCGCCGCGCAAATGACGGCGAAGCAGAACGGGACGACGAAGCCCGCACGCACCGTTTTCGCGAATTCCTCGATATCGCCGGCGCCGACTCGCTGGGCGGCAATGATCGAAAGCCCGCTCCAAAAGCCGGCGACCGAAAAACCCAGCGCCGTGAAGGCCGCCGTCGCGCCCGTGACGCCCGCCAGCGCCGTCGGCCCCAGCGAACCGATTGCAATCGTATCGACCACGCCCAAAAGCTGGTCGCCGATCATCGTCACGGCGATGGGAAGCGAAAGGCGCCGGAACGCGGCGCCTACATGACGATGGTCGACGATCATCGAGCGCCGGTCTATTTTCTTGCCTGATCGAGCTCCGCAAAGAATCGCTCGATCTCCTCATCGCTGGTATAAAAGTGCGGACCGACGCGAATACCGCATCCGGGGCGGTAATCCACGAACACTCGGCGCGGGATGAGTGCTTCATACGCGCGACGCGAATCGGGGAAGTCGATGCCGATCCAACCCGTGCGCTGTTGCGGCTCGAGCGGTGTATTGACCGTGAGCCCGCGATCCAGCGCCAGCTGCGCGATCGAAGTCGTCAAGCGCACGTTGTGTTCCCGAATGCGCGCCACGCCGATTTCGCGCACGATCGCGTGTCCGGGTTGCGCCGCCATGTACCCGGGGATCGTCGGCGTGCCCGTTCCCCAGCGGGACATTGAAGGCGACCACGTCATCGGCGCGGGTTCGAAGTTGAATGGACGCGCGTGCGCCATCCAGCCGGTTACCGCCGGCTCCAACGCTTCACGCAGCGACGGCTTGACGTAGATCCATCCGCAGCCCGGGCCGCCGCACAGCCACTTGTGGCTGCCGCCCGTGACGATATCGAGATCCCACTCCGTCACGTCATAAGGATAAACGCCCGTCGTTTGATAGGCATCGACGCAGAGCAGCGTTCCGGTGGTCCGGCAGTGTTCTTGAATCGCACGCACGTCGGACACCGCTCCGGAAACGTAATAGGCGTGCGAAAGCACCGCGATGGCGGTGCGCTCGGTGATCGCCGCGATGATGCGCTCGGTCGGAATCGTTCGTCCGTCCTCGGACGGAACGATGATCGGCTGCGCACCGAAACGCTGCCATTCCGTCCAGACGTAGGTGAGCGATGGAAACTGCAACGCTTCGAAAACCACCCCGTTGCGCGAAGGCGCAAAGCGCAGCGAGGATGCCAGTTCCGCCTGCAGCACCGAAACGTTGGGCGCCAAAAACGTGGTTCCCGGCGGTGCGCCGATCAGTGCGCCGATTCCGTCGGCAATTTCAGAGATCCGCGGCAGCCACTGTTCCCAAGCCTCCGGGCCGTTCGCTGACCATTCGTTCCAATACGCTTCCAGCGCCGCTCTTGCGCCAAGCGGTGCGGCGCCCATCGAGTGACTGACCAAGTACGTGGAGTCGGCGAGCACCGGAAACGTTTCGCGCATGAGGGGCTGCGTCAGCGTTCGCATTACTCGTAGCCTTTCCCGAGATGCGTCCGAAGCTCCCAAAGCTCCGGGAAAAAGCGGTGCTGCAGCGTCTTTGCAAGATATGATGCGCCGAGGGAACCGCCGGTGCCCGGCTTGGCGCCGATCATGCGTTCCACCATGCAGACGTGCCGGGCGCGCCAGAGCAAAAAGCGCTCGTCGAACTCGATGAGATCTTCCAGCAACAGGTAAAGGTCGTACTCCGCTGACGGTCTGGCATAAATCTTTTGCAGCGACGCCAGCAACTCATCATGGGACTGAGCCTCGAAACCACGCCGCTGCAGCAACGCTTTGACGCCGTCGTACAGCGACGGTTGACGCAACCGTTGCTCCAGTCGTCCACGCTGCGCCGGATCGACGGTGAGATACTGCAGCGTGTCGGTACGTCGAACGCCGCACAGAAACTCGATCTCGCGAAACTGAATCGACTGAAATCCGCTGGCTGGATTGAGGTGGTCGCGGAAAGCGTTAAAATCCTGCGGCGCCATCGTTTCGAGCACGTCGATCTGCTCTTCGAGAACGTGCTGGATCGTATGGATTCGCCGAAAATGTCTGGACGCGCGCTGCACTTCATCGCCCTCAATGGCGCGGTTCAGCGCATCCAACTCGTGCAGCAATTGCTTAAACCACAATTCGTGCACCTGATGGATGATGATGAACAGCATCTCGTCATGGTGCTCGGGGGACGAGAGGGGATGCTGCAGGTCCAGCAGTTCCGGCACCTTGAGATAAGCGCCGTACGTCAGTTGTTCTGTCTTGGCGGCCATCAGGAGAATAGACCCTTACGGGGTACCGCGACGTTCTCCTCGAACCGGCCCGCATGCCGAAAAATGTACGCTTGACGCTCGCCGCGCTGCTGGTTCTGCTCTGCGCGTGCTCTTCGCAACAAAGCTCGCAATCGACGCAACCGTCTGGCGCGCCGGCGCCCCCGCTGCGAAATGCGACGAACTTTCCGATGTATGCGGGGTCGTCGATCATCGCAACGCGTTCGTTTACACAGGTGGTCAACGCGAACGGCGTCTCCGAACACTCCATTTTTACGGGCGGAAACGGGACGTATACCGGCCAGGAAGTGATCGCTTCCAACGGCGCGGATTTTACGCAGCTCGCTTCGTGGGTACAAAAACTGGCTTCACAGCCCCCCGCCGGATATACGGTCGCGAATTCGGCGCGATCGCAAGACGTCGCCGGAACCTTGGAACGGTACGGCGTTTCCTATGCGATGTTCCGCAAGACCGACGCGGGGAAAAAGCACGGCGTCTTGGTCGTGGCGATGGACCCGCAACGCGTCAATCGACGCTTGGGGACCGTATTAGGGCTTATCGGCAAATACAAGGCACTCCCGCCCATGATGCGCGGACCTATTGACGAGCAGGTGAAGTCCCGTCTGGGCGTTTCGATCTCGCAAGCGATGCAGCCCGACAGCCCGATTGGCGCGACGCTTGCCGCGCTCGATCAATTCGAACACCGCAATTCGCGCGGCATCGTCATCGTTGACGCGACACGCCAGTAACACCAAGCGGTCAGCGTACGCGAATATCTTCAAACGCGAGGAGCCGGCGGCGCAGCGAGCGCGGGCCCGCGCCGCGAACCGTACCGTCACTGCCGATCACGCGGTGCGCCGGGACCAGGAGGTCGAAGGGCGTTGCGCGCATGGCGGCCGCCACCGCGCGATGCGCGCCCGGCGCGCCGATCGCTTTGGCGACATCTCCGTACGAGATCGCTTCGCCGGTTTCAAGCTGTGCGACCAGGCGCCATACCGCGCGTTGAAACGCCGTTCCGCACAGGTGCAGCGGAAGATCGAACCGCCGCAGCCGTCTGCGGGCGTAGGCGTTCAGCTGGCGCTCCGCTTCGCGCAGCAGCGGATGATTGCCCGGGGAGCGTTTCGCCTTGCACCGGCAAAATGAGCTGGCGAGAATCACGTCACTGCCGGCCTCCACGGCCAGCGTGATGCCGAAGGGAAGCGCAACCACGGTGCGTGCGTAAGGGTAAAACGTGGATATGGAACGCGACAAACAACAGTCACCGCTTTCGCCGGAGCGCGCACAAATTCGCGAAGAAGCCAACGAAGCGCGCGAAGGCGACAAAGATCTCGACGAGTATGACAAAGAAGTCGCTGACTCTTTTCCGGCCAGCGACCCTCCCGCTCAGCCATAGGCCCGTTTCGACCCGCGCAAGCAGGCAGGCGCACTATTGGTGAGAACTTCAAGAAGATGGAAAGCGCAGATATGGATCAAGAGAAGCGTACGTTAACGACACGTCAGGGCCATCCGGTTCACGACAATCAGAACCTGCGCAGCGTCGGTGAACGCGGGCCCGCGACGCTGGAAAATTATCACTACCTCGAAAAGATCACGCACTTCGATCGGGAGCGCATTCCGGAACGGGTGGTGCACGCGCGCGGAACCGGCGCGCACGGCTACTTCGAGCCGTACGGCAAAGTCGGCGACGAGCCGACGACGCGCTACACCCGTGCCAAAGTTTTGACCGAAGCCGGATACCAAACGCCCGTTTTCGTTCGTTTTTCGACGGTCGTCGGCGGGCGGAACTCTCCGGAAACGGCACGCGATCCGCGCGGTTTTGCGATCAAGTTTTACACCAAAGACGGCAACTGGGATCTGGTCGGGAACAATCTGCCGATTTTCTTCATCCGCGACGCGCTGAAGTTTCCCGACATGGTGCATGCCTTTAAGCCCGATCCGGTGACGAACGCCGAGGAGCCGTGGCGCTTTTACGATTTTGTCTCGAACAGCCCGGAGTCGCTGCACATGGTCACGTGGGTCAAGAGCCCGTGGGGGATTCCGGCCAACTATCGCGAGATGATCGGCTCGGGCGTCAACACGTACCGCTGGATTAACGACCGCGGTGAAGCGTTTCTCGTCAAGTACCATTGGGTGCCCAAAGCCGGCGCGCGCAATCTCACCGCCGAACAGGCCGCAGAGATTCAAGCCAAGGACGTTGGCCATGCGACGCGCGATCTGTACGAGGCGATCGAACGCGGCGATTATCCGGAATGGGAGCTGCGCGTGCAGATCATGCCGGAAGGCGATCACAACGAGCTGTCGTTCGACCCTCTGGACGATACCAAGTATTGGCCGGAAGATCAGTTCCCGCGTTTACCTGTGGGCAAGATGGTGCTCAACCGCAATCCCGACAACGTTTTTGCGGAAACCGAACAAGCGTCGTTCGGCACCGGCGTGCTGGTCGACGGAATGGATTTTTCCGATGACAAGATGTTGATCGGCCGAACCTTCTCGTATTCGGACACGCAACGCTATCGCGTCGGCCCGAACTACCTGCAGCTGCCGATCAATCAGCCAAAAGTCAAAAAGCGTACGAATCAGCGCGACGGTCAGATGGCCTACTACGTCGACGAGTCGGGAAGCAATCCGCACATCAACTACGAGCCCAGCACAGAAGGCGGACTGGTTGAGGCGGAAAAATCCTCTCGCGACTGGATGCAGCACATCGACACGTATTGCGTCCGCGAAGGCATCACACGCACCGGCGACGACTACAAACAAGCCGGCGAACGGTACCGCAGCTTCGAGCCGTGGGAGCGTGAGGAGCTGCTCAAAAACATCGGCAACGATCTCAAACAGTGCCCCGAGAAGATCGCCCTGCGTATGGTCTGGCATCTGTATCACTGCGATCAGGATTACGGTACGCAGGTCGCACAACGCGCCGGCATCGATTTGCAGAAGGCGCTGAAACTCGAGAAGTTACCGAATCACCCGGGTCCGGGCAAGAATCGCGAGCACGTTCCGCAACCGGACGGTGAAGTCAAGCCGAACGGCGCCGCCGGAGCCTCAGGTGAGAAAGAAACGACCGAGAAGGCGTACTCCTCGGCGACGTAACGGCGGAAGAAGAACCACGAAGACTCAAGAGAGGCCACTGCAAACGCGGGGGCCTCTCTCGCTTGCGCCGCCGCTAAAGTGGGCCGGCGGAAAGCGTTGGCTCGTTCCAAGACTACGCGAGCTGCTTGTGCCCTATGCTGGACGCAAGCTCGTCGAACCATTCGTCGGCGGATTAGCCGTTGTACTTGGCTTGCGCCCTCAGCGAGCGATCCTGGCGGACGTCAATCCACATTTGATCAATTTTTACCGTTGGCTGCAGCATGGCTTGGATACCGACGGCGTCATCTTCCGCAACGATCGCGAAGTGTTCTATGCCAATCGCGAACGCTTCAATGTTTTAATTCGTAGCGCGCAACAGGACACGGCTGAAGCTGCTGCGTTGTTCTACTATCTCAATCGGACTGCGTTCAACGGCCTGTGCCGCTTCAATGCCGGCGGTGAGTTCAATGTGCCATTCGGGCGTCACAAAACGATTCCGTATCTGCACGATTTCACGCCTTACCGCGACGCGCTACACGGATACGAATTCTTGTGCAGCGATTTTTCTCACCTCGGCATCGAGTCGAACAGCGTTGTTTATGCTGACCCTCCCTACGATGTTGAGTTTACGTCGTACACTGCTGGCGGATTTTGCTGGGACGATCAAGTGCGCTTGGCAGGATGGCTTGGGACGCGCGAGGGTCCAGTTATTGCATCGAATCAAGCGACTGAGCGCGTCCTAGACCTATATCGCGAACACGGCTTTTCTGTGCGAACCTTGCCGGCTCCGCGGCGCATCAGCTGCAACGGGAACAGAAACGGCGCCTGCGAGATGCTGGCGACTAAGAACCTGTGACTTCGACGGTGGGACGGCGCTGAGCCGCTACGCGCGCGTTTCAGGACAGAGCGCGTCATAGCGGTAACGCCTCGTCCCTCGCGTTCTACACTTTAGGGGATAGTCGGATGACGCATTCCCTTAGACTGCTTGCGTAAAGTGTCGGGCGTCGCACCGGTAAGGCGCCGCATGCAACGAGCCATGTGGCTTTGATCAGCAAAACCCGCTTGAAATGCCACTTCGCTCAGGCGAAGGTTCCCGCGGCTTAGCAGCTCTATCGCATACTCGACGCGGCGCCGGATAACGTATTGGTGGACCGGCACGCCGCTCGATTGTTTGAAGAGCACCTTGAAATGCGAAGGGCTGAGTTGCGCCGTTTGCGCAAGCTCGGCGAGTGTTAGATCTTGTGCCAGGTGTTCGTTGATATATTCGACGACACGGCGCACCCGCCGTTGAGAAAGGCTATTTGTCATGCGACGAGGCGCAACCGTGGTGCAGCGCCTTAGCAGCTGCGCGGCAAGCGCTAAGCCTAAGCTGTTCGCGTAAAGCCGGCCAAGCGGCTCCAGCGTCTCCAGTTCTGCCTTTAGCGCCCAACAGATGTGCTCGATATGCGGATCTCTGAGCCGAAGATGCGGTGTTATTTCGGCACGGTCCGGATTCAGGCCCATCGCTTGCGCTGCCGCTCGCACAAGCGAAACGCTAACGTTCACGTCCACAAACGTCGCTCGGCCGCCGTGTTCCCACGCCCCGGAATACCCCGCAGGCACGATGTCGATTTCGCCAGGCACTTGCAATCGACGCGAGATAGAACCGTAGCAACGGCATATGCTTCGCACGGGCTTTCCGACCAGCATTGTTACATTGTGCTTTAGAAACACCGGCGTTTCAGTAACGCCGCCGGAGACGTCGTAAAGTCGCGCCTCAAACCCGTCCCAAGAACGATCGCGGCTGGTCGTGTGCTCGACGGATTGCAACGCGTTGCCCTGTGGGATTTCCAAAATGATTAAGAGGCTTTGGGCGCAGGAATTGTGTCGATGTGAAAGATCTGCACGAAGCGCTTGAGCAGATCGGGATCGCCTGCGATGCGAACGCTTCCGCTTGCGAGCGCCTGCGCAGGGCTGATTTCTCCGCTCATCAGTCCTTTAAGCGCCGGACCCGTTTCGATGACGAGGTCGGCGTCGGGCAATGGCCCCTTCTTGACTTCGAGCGAATGGCCATCGACGCGCGCATGGATGACGATGTCGCCGGCCCGGAGCTCGTAACTGCTGCGCAACCCTTTGGCAGCAGCCGAGTCAAACGTCGAGCGCAGGGCAATCACCAACGAGTCGGCCGTGATCGTTTCACCCGGACGAGGCGCGTCCAACGCCTTCGCACCCCATCGCCCAAGACCGTACACGATCTCTTCGAACTCCATGCCGTACTCGGTGAGCTCGTACACCACGGACCCGTCCGGGCGCGGCAGTACTCGGCGCCGCGCGACGCCCGCTTCTTCAAGTTCCTTTAAGCGCGCTGTCAGCACGTTGGTTGGGATGCCGGGCAGCCCGTGATGGAGATCAGTGAAGCGCCGCGGGCTCACGAGCAAGTCCCGCACGATCATGAAGGCCCAGCGCTCGCCAACGACCTCGACAGCGCGCGCGAACCCGCAAAACTGCCCGTAGCTCCTCAGCGACACGAGTTTACTATAGCAGGTGTACTTGCAATGTCAAGAAACGCTTGTTTAGTGCAAGTCACAGCGGTTCGTCCCATGCCGTCCCAAAGCCAGCTCGCCCGGCGGCGAAGTGAACGCATGACGGGAAGCCGGGGTGGGGGGATTTCTACATGCGCAAGTCCCGGTTCACGAATCCCAAATCGTCGCCATTTTCGCGAGCGACTGCACCATAGAAGCGCGGGAACGACCGAGAAGTTTGTCAACTCGTGTACGACCACTGCGAAAGCTCTCACCTATCGTCGGTGGCATGAGTCTTGCGTCAAGACTGATCGACTCTAGAGTCACATAGCGACCTTGCGATAGTTGAAAAATCACCAGTATCGTTCATAATCCGGGGGATTGTTACATGAAGTCTTTTCGCGCTCACGCATTTCTTGCTGTAACGCTGGTCCTTACATCCTTGGCGCATCCCGTAACGGGCCACGCGCGCGTGGCCGCATACGAGGCGAGGGCCCCGCTACGCAAGTACCTTTCGACAGACCGTCAAGCCGAAATCGATCTCGCGCGTAGCGCCGCCCCGGCAGCGATCTCGCTCCATGCTACGATCCTTGTGCTCACCGCGAAGGGGTACGAAGCTGCTGAGGCAGGCACAAACGGTTTTACGTGTTTGGTCGAGCGCTCGTGGGTTAAGTCCTTTGATGACCTCCAGTTTTGGAACTCGAAGGTGCGCACACCGGTCTGCTACAACCCGCCGGCCGCGCGCACGGTGCTCCGCTACACGCTGTTTCGGACGCAGCTGGCGCTGGCCGGCGCGACGAACGCGAAGATGCTCGATCGCGTCCGGACCGCCATCACGAATAAGAAGTTGCCGACTACCGAACCGGGTTCCATGGCCTACATGATGTCGAAGAACCAGTACATAGACGATGACGCCAAGTCGTGGTATTCGCATTTAATGATTTACGCCCCAAAAACCGACGGCGTTGACGCGGGGGAGAGTTGGGGTGCGGACAGACGCGGTTCTCCGGTGGTCTACGATGACGGTCATAAGGTCAATCCCGAACCGTGGGCGCTTTTCTTCATTCCTGTGCCACATTGGTCTGACGGTTCGTCGGCGCCGCATCCGTAATTTCCGTGTCGCCGCGTCGGATGAAGCGTTCGGCGGCGGCGCAACCGCGGCGTGAAAGGGGTGCGCAGTGGCACCCCTTTCGTGTCTTGCCAACTGGACCTTAGGGAGAGGCACCATGCCAATAGTGCCAGCTTCGATTGACACATCGCGAAGCCTGTCCACAAAGGTAACAAAACGCTGCGCTCTTCGTCGCTTACGATTGGCCGATCAGCGGACAATTAGATGATTTGCACGGCACCCGTTCTGATTTGAGTCCGTCTTCAGCGTTGTAACCTCGTCCGATCGTGCGCTGAGCGTCTGATCGTGCGCGACGCTCGCGCCGGTGCACTGCTACATTTTAGGTGCTTCGCATGCTTGCGAAGCCTGCGCTAATTGCGCTGTTATGCAACCCAAGAAGAGGACACAGCATGCTCTCCGGATCGACTCAGAGCGAAAATTTCGTTGGCGTATTGCGCCGGATTGATTCCATAACCGCGCGACGTCAACGACTACACGCGCGCTGAGTGATTGCCGTCAACGATCAGGAACGCAAATGTGCCCTTTACATGAGAAAAGGATGAATCATGCCAAGACTTCGATTCAGGCATGCGTTCACGGCCTTGGTTCTACTCGGTTCGATGCTCGTCCAGGGAACATGGGCACTGGCAGGCACGACGGGCGGCATCCAAGGTAATGTGACCGATGCCTCGACCGGAGACTCCTATTGCTGGAGCTACGGTCACGGCGGTATCGCCGTCGCAGCGCGCGAGCGCCACGACCGATAACGCCGGGCACTTTGTCTTCCTGGCGCTCAATCCGGATACGTACACCGTTTCGGTAGCCAAAGGCGGCTACCAAGACGTGTCCCAAGCCGGCGCGACCGTCTTCGCGGACCAGGTGTCCACGCAAAACTTCCGTATGCGCGCAGCGCTGCGGACGATTGCAAACGTCACCTCGCGGGCGGCCGGGAACCTCGTGAAACCCGGCGTCACCGCCGACATCTATAGCGTCAATGCCGCAACAGCGGCTGCGGCGGCCCCGCTCGGCGGCGGCGGCAACCTCGACAGCGCCTATTCGGCGATGTCTTCGGTGCCGGGCCTCAACGTCCCGATTGGCGGCACGGGTTGGAATAACAACACCGCGCCGTACATTCACGGACAGAACTACTACTTCACGGCGTTCGAATATGACGGCATCCCCGTCAACCGCGCCTTCGACAACTACAACTCCTCGACGGAGTCCAACCTCGGCTTGCAAGAGCTGCAGGTCTACACGGGCGGCGGTCCGGCCTCGATCTCGTCGGCCGGTACGTCGGGATTCGTTAACCAAGTCATCAAGACCGGAACGTATCCGGGCTTCGGGACGCTCAACGGGACCTTAGCCGTTCCGCAGTATTACCATGAAGCCCGTGTTGAAGCCGGCGGCGCATCGCCGAACCGGAACTTCGAGCTACTACGTGGGCCTCAGCGGCTACAACCAGGGCTTCAACTATATCGACAACAGCAATGCCGCATCGTTGCTTCGGCTGGGCGGCGAATTCGATTACTTCGGACAGTTCGGAGTACTCCCCAACCTGAACAGCGTAACCGGGCGCGGAGTGTGGCCGATCTGCACGGGGCCGGACAACTTAACCTCCCCCGTTGCGGGCACGCAGCCGTGGCTCACCAATCCGGCATGCTTCAACTTCAACCCGGCTGCAGGGTTGTACGGTAACGTCGCAACGATCAGCGATCGCGAGAATGTCGTCAACCTGCACCTCGGGATCCCGATGAAGAACGGGCAGCGCGACGATCTCCAGCTCCTCTGGGGCGCGTCCTCGCTAAACACGAGCGAGTACACCAGCCCCAATGACGCCGGCGGTTATGCCCGCTATACGGAGTCCGTTACGGGCTCGCCGTATTGCCCGCCGAGCGGATTCTACAACGGCGTAGCATGCACGCCGAATTATCCTTCGTACGTGGACGCGACGGCAGTCTATAATCTGCCGTTCGGAACGCCGATTCAGCCGAATGGCGTACCGCTGCCGACGCAGCAGTACTTTCAGCCATCCAGCCCGCAGAATCGGGAAGCATTACGCTCAAGTGCCTGCGGATCTCCGCGACTCCATCTTCAACGACACCGGCATCGCGAAGATCCAATACACGCATTCGCTCGGGTCTAATGCGTATGCGCGTTTGTTCGGCTACACGTTCTTCTCAGATTGGACGCAAGCCGGGGCCAACGCCACGTTCAATGAGTACCTCTGGGGCGTCGGCGGTCCGTTTACGCCGAACATCGCCGCCAACTACGATCTCATCACGCATACCGCGGGCGGAGAGTCGCACTGGCTGACCAAATCAGCCCCAAACACCTCCTGCAGTACACGCTAAACTACACGACCGCGAGCGTTTCGCGATTCAACAACACGGGCTTCATTACGGATAGCCCGTTTGGGGCCGGCGGATCGCCCGTCGGCTACGTGGCGTTCAACAACGGCCAGTACACGTGCTACGATCCGGCGACAGGTCAGCCGTCGAGCTGCTTCGGCGGTGCCGCACGCAGCGTGGCAGGTGCGGGTCCGTATCCGACGGCGCCTCCCGGGTCTCCGGCCGCATTGGCCGGGGCACAGTGGGAGACGCTCCAAAACGGCGCCACCTACGGCACGTTCAACACCGTCAAACCGAAGTTCACGTTCATGTCGCTGACCGACGACTATCGCCCGAGCGAGCGGTTGGACATCAATCTCGGTTTGCGGTTTGACAACTACCTCTACGACCTGGCACCGCTAACACCGGGAACGCAGTTCTATGCGCAGCGCATCCAGCAACAGGTCTGCCAAAACAGTTCGGGCCAGCTGTATACCGCTGTCTTGAAGCCGGGACAGGCCCCGCCGGCGCCGGTCATCTATACGACGACCTGCCCTGCGGGATTCTCGCATCCGGCATTCAGTGCGACGTCGCCGAGCTCGTACACGCTGCGCGATCTCGCGCCGCGTGCATCGTTCACGTACACGGTCGATCCGCGCACGGTGATCCGTGGCGAGATCGGGCGCTACACGCAGCCGCCGATTTCGGCGTCGTTACAGTACCTGAACAGCTCAGGCAACGCGCTAACGGTCTGGAACGCGGGTCTTCCGCTTGGATTCCACAGCCCGTTCCATCCGATTCCGGCGCAATCAGCGATCCAGTCCGATCTCTCCATCGAGCACCAGTTCAATGGAACAGATATCACGGCCAAGATCAGCCCGTTCCTGAACTACACGGCTGGGTACCAGCAGCAATCCTTCATCGGTCCGAACTTCGTGACGCAAGTGCCGATTGGGCAGTTCCGGAGTTACGGCGTTGAATTGGCACTCAGCAAGGGCGACTTCAACCGCGACGGTCTGTCCGGGCAGTTGGCCTTCACGTACACGAATGCAGCCATCCAATTCCAGAACAAGTACTTCGGAAACAATCAGGTCAACGCGATGGACTACGCGATTCAACAGTTCAACGCGCTAACGAAGGGTGGCGGCGGTTCGGCATGCTACACGGCGTCCAATGGGTCGGCACCGGGGACGCCAACGTCGTGCGGCACGGCCGGAGCAATTGCGAATCCGTACTACAGCATGGCGCCCCAGCCGCAAATCGATCCCAACGGTTGGTATCCACCGTTTGGCACGGGCCTTTCTCCGACGAACAACACGCTTTCAGCGTCAGACGGTGATGCGCCGTTCGTGATGTCGATGATCCTCAACTACAAGCACCAACGCTGGGCCATTACGCCAAGCTTCCAGCTCTCTGAGGGTTCGACGTACGGCAATCCCTTCGACGTTGCGGGGTATGACCCGCGCGCTTGCACGCAGAACTCGGCCACCGCCGGCATTACGGCGGTATCACCGGGAACGAATGCTAACCAGTGCAACGTACTGAGCGTCTTCACCGGAAACGCAACAGTGGGTGCCGTAGCGGGTCAACTCTTCGTCCCCAACCCGCAGTCAGGGAAGTTCGCGAGCATCGGACAGTACCGCGATCCATGGATAGCGTTGCTCAACATGCAGATGCGCTATGACATCTCGCCGAAACTAACGGCGCTCGTGACCTTGTCCAACCTCTGGCACACGTGCTTCGGCGGTTCGAGCGAACCGTGGACGAAGGCGTATGCACCGGGGCCGAACACCTGCGGGTACAACGCGAACGGCTTTTACGTCAGCAACTACTACAACGGGAGGGGTCCCACTGACGCAGCCGCAAACGGCGTAGCCGCACAGAAGTGGCAGCAGAACTCGTATCTGCCGAACGGTCCGGCCGGTTCCATCGGATCGGGTATGCCGTTCCCCTTCAACGCCTACTTCCAAGTGCAGATCAAACTCTAATTCCTCGGGTTCTACGTTAAACTGGCGATCTAATCTGTCCATAGAGAAAGGGCTCCTCGCGTAGGCGAGGAGCCCTTTGCTCGTCCAGCAACGAGGCGCCACAATTCTGCATGGAAGTTAGTCGGACGTCGGGCTTTGTGCTAAAGCGTCACCGGCGCGTAACGTGCCCACGTTTTGTCACGAACGGGTGGCAATGGGTCGGTTTTGCTCGGTACTGGTTAATATCCAGATTATTGAAATGCCCCGTAAGGCTCGCACGGTAGCCGGGCGAGACCGGCACCCGTGTGAGCGAACGATTCCGTTGGAAGGGCTACGAAACATCGCTAAGTCGTGCGACAAACCTGGGCCCAACCAGGCGGCCCAAGTGCGCAAAGCAGACGGCCATGCTGATGAGTCACCTTTGTGATGGTCAGTGCGTCGATAGGGCACCATAGTGACCCGGAGGAAATCGCCCTTCTCGCAGATGAGTTGACCGCCGCTTTCTCGGTCGTGCTCGAGGAGCTGACGCCGCCTCAACGAGTCGCGCTCGTGCTGCATGACACCTTCGGTGTTTCATTTGAAGAAATCGCGCATATACTTGGGACGACTGTTGGATCGGCTAAAAAATTCAGCTAGTCGCGCACGAGGACGCGTGCGCGCTGGCTCGTTCCAAGACTACGTGAGCTGCTTGTGCCCTGTGCTGGACGCACGCTCGTCGAACCATTCGTCGGCGGATTAGCCGTCGTACTTGGCTTGCGCCCTCAGCGAGCGATCCTGGCGGACGTCAATCCACATTTGATCAATTTTTACCGTTGGCTGCAGCATGGCTTGGATACCGACGGCGTCATCTTCCGCAACGATCGCGAAGTGTTCTATGCCAATCGCGAACGCTTCAATGTTTTAATTCGTAGCGCGCAACAGGACACGGCTGAAGCTGCTGCGTTGTTCTACTATCTCAATCGGACTGCGTTCAACGGCCTGTGCCGCTTCAATGCCGGCGGTGAGTTCAATGTGCCATTCGGGCGTCACAAAACGATTCCGTATCTGCACGATTTCACGCCTTACCGCGACGCGCTACACGGATACGAATTCTTGTGCAGCGATTTTTCTCACCTCGGCATCGAGTCGAACAGCGTTGTCTATGCTGACCCTCCCTACGATGTTGAGTTTACGTCGTACACTGCTGGCGGATTCTGCTGGGACGATCAAGTGCGCTTGGCAGGATGGCTTGGGGCGCGCGAGGGTCCAGTTATCGCATCGAATCAAGCGACTGAGCGCGTCCTGGACCTATATCGCGAGCAGGGCTTTTCCGTGCGAACCTTGCCGGCTCCGCGGCGCATCAGCTGCAACGGGAATAGAGACGACGCCGGCGAGATGCTCGCAATGAAGAACGTGTGACGTTACACTACCTTTTCAACGGCGAGCAACTCCCATTTCCCCGGAACACCTTTGAGCAAATGCGTCCCGCGACTGCTGAAATGAAGTGGTGAACCTGCAACGAGATCCCTCACAGTACTCGAGGCCAAAACTTCGCCGGGTTGAGCCGCTGCGAGAACGCGAGCGGCAATGTGGACTGCAACGCCTCCGATGTCGTCGCCCATTACCTCGCACTCGCCTGTATGGAGACCGGCTCTGAGTTTGAGGTCGAGTTTGCGCACGTCCTCGCGTAAAGCGAGCGCACATCGAACGGCTCTGGCGGGTCCGTCGAACGTTATGAGGAACCCGTCGCCCGTCGTTTTAATTTCTCGGCCCTTGAATCGAGCAATTTCCTGTCGTACGAGTTCATGGTGCTTGTCGAGCAAATCGTGCCAGCGCCTATCGCCAAGTTCTGCAGCTTTTTTGGTAGAATCCACGATATCGGTGAAGAGCACTGTGGCCAGAATCCGTTCCGGTTCCGGTATCGGCCTTACACCCGTTAAGAATTCTTGAACTTCGTCAAGCACTAAATCGACGTCGCCGGCGTACCAGAGGTGATCTTGGCCCGGCAACTCCACGAATTTTGCGCCCTGGATGCGGTCGGCGATAAAGCGACCTTCTGCTACATTCACGTCGAGATCGTCAACACGGTGAATGACGAGCGTGGGCACGTGGATAGCCGGCAGCACCCCTCGCACGTCGATGTTGGTGTTCATTTTGGCAAGCGCCAGCGCCGCCCCCGGACTCGCGCTACGTCGTAGATAGGCCGCCCAGCCTTCCCGAAACCGTTCGTCTTTCGAAGCAGTAGGCGCCAGCGTTTCAAGGTCGACGATCCCACCCCACCCCGCCTCGATGGCGTCGAAGAATTCCTGACGTTTCTGCGGCTTCGGAGCCCAGGGGTAATCCGGCGACCACACGCGCTTTGCAAAGCCGCCGTAGATGATGAGTGCCGTTGTGCGCTCGGGAAACGTCGCGGCGAACACCATGGACATGACCGCGCCTTCGGACGCGCCGAAAACCGTTGCGTGGTCGGATTGTACGGCGTCGAGGACCGCGTGGACGTCTTCCATGCGCTGCTCCAACGTCGGCAGTTCCGTATCGGGAACGCGATCGGATAAACCGGTGCCGCGCTTATCGAAAAGAATCAGCCGGCTGAATGAAGCGAGACGTTCCAGAAACCGCCTGATCGTCGGCTCTTCCCAGGAGTACTCAATATTGGAAACCCATCCGGGCACCCACACGAGATCGAGCGGCCCGTCGCCAACGACCTGATAGGCAATATTGACGTTGCCGCTCTTCGTATAGTGCGTCTGCGGAACGCGACTCATCCTACAAGCGTACGTTCAATCGCCGTTCAAACGGTTCCGGCTGAAAAGGCCGATCCCCGAACGCGCCCGTAAATAAGAACTTGGGACGTGGAGAGGTGGCAGAGCGGTTGAATGCGGCGGTCTTGAAAACCGTTGAACGTGATGAGCGTTCCGTGAGTTCGAATCTCACCCTCTCCGAGTGATAAGAAAAAAGCGCGGTGCGCCGGCATCGCGCTTTTCGTTACGTAGTGCTCGCTTTTAGAGCGTAGGAATCGTCGTTCGCTTCGCGACCGGGCGTCCTTCATCGAGGTCGAGTAAGTCCGGCCACGTCGTCACGTCCGTGCGCTCAGGAGCGATCTGCTGGCGCATCTTCGTGAAATGCTCGAGTGAATCGCCCGTCGGCTTTGCCGTCATCCAGCGCGCATTAAAACCCTGTATTTGCTCAGGGGACTTCTTCGCAACGTAGCCCTTGAGATAATCTTCGATTTCCGTGTCGCTCTTCGCGTTTTTCACGATGTCCAGGTAGTCGGAGCTTTTAATCTCAAGAAACTCTAACACCCCTCGGTCCATCGCGGAATCGTAATCATACTCGCCGAGGGTACCGTTCGCTTTTGCTTTCGCTTTATCGGTTGTTCGGGCGAGCTGCACGACGCCAAGAAGCGTTTCGCGAACGCTGCGCGGCGTGGTTTTGGTTAGGTCCATTATGTCCATACTTTCAGATTTGTTAATCCACACCGCACGAACCCCGCCCAGTCCAGGAAGTTGCAAAGTATTTTTAAATCGTAAAAAGAGGCTTTGCAGCCATCTCTGTCGGTCCAACTTTCGGCCGCAAAAAGGGTCACGCGGGCAAGAGTAGCATGCTAAAAACGGATACTGCGCGATGGCGACGGAATCGGTTCCACAGGCGTATTTTGAAGAGCTGTATCGGCGCGCCGCCGATCCGTGGAATTTTCGCGGAAGCGATTACGAGCGTGAAAAGTACGCCGCAACCTTGCAGGCGCTCCCAAAAAACCGATACGGCAACGCGCTGGAGATCGCTTGTTCGATCGGCGTGTTTACGCGCATGCTCGCCGAGCGGTGCGAACGTTTGTTAGCAATCGACGTTTCACGCGACGCGTTAACACGAGCGCGGGAATGGTGCGCTGATGTCGAAAACGTTCGATTTGATCGTTGCGCGGTTCCCAAGGATTATCCGGGCGACGTGTTCGATCTGACGACGGTGTGCGAGGTCGGCTACTATCTTGGAGCCGACGATCTCCAAGCGCTCGTACGAAACGTTGCCACGCATAGCGTGATCGGCGCTTCGGTCGTTCTTGTGCACTGGACGCCGCCCGTTGAGGGGCACGCCTCGATTGCCGTCGAGGTGCACGCAGCTTTTCGCGGAGCCGCCGAACTGCACCACGTAAAGGGTTTCGACGCTAAGACGTATCGCCTGGACGTTTTCGAACGGATTTAAGCGCGCCGGTTCAAGGCCGAGGATGGCGCGGCTCGTACAAGCCGATGGTCTCACCGCCGGGAAGGTCCAGCGAAGTAACGAGGCCCCAGCTTCTGTCCTGAATCGGAGCCGACTTTACGCCGTGCTCCGCAAGCTGTTCGACGGTCGCATGCACGTCATCGCAGATAAGGAAGAGTTCATGCTCTGCTCGTTCATCGGTCGGATGAACTGCAAGCTCTGTTGGGGGCGCGGCAAAAATGGGCCATCCCTCACCCGCGTCCACCGAGCGTAGGCCAAGAGCGGTCGCGAAGAAATCGCGCATTTCCTGCGCATGCTGGCTGTAGACAATCGCGTGCATTCCGGTAATCATGCTGTACAACTACTTGGCGGCGACGTAGTGAAACGCGTGCGTCGGTATCCCGGCAAAAAGCGGATCGCCGCACTGCCACAGCAAGAACGCGTACTCGTCCGTCAGCAACTGTTCGGTTTGCGTTCGCGACGCCGCGAGGAAGCCATGGCCGGCATCATAATCCACGCGTAACAGGATCGGACGCCCGCTGGAAGTTGCTTGCTGGAGACGCGCGGTGAATTTTGCCAGCTCCCACGACGAAACGCGCGGATCGTTGTAGCCCGTAATGAGCATGACGGCCGGATAATTCGTTCCGTTGACTACGTGTTCGTAGGCGTCCATCGCCTGCAACGCGCGGAAACCGGCCTCGGTGTTGACGCTGCCGAATTCGGGCGTGTTCGGCGGACCGTTTGGGGAGAACTCCATGCGCAGCGCGTTGCTCGCGCCGACGACGTCGAGCGCAGCCGCGAAGAGGTCAGGACGAGTCGTGATCGCGCGGCCGATCGTAATTCCACCCGCGCTGGTGCCTTCGCCGGCCAAGTGTGCGCTCGTCGTATAGTGGTGATCGATGAGCCATTCCCCACAGGCGATGAAATCTTCCCACGTGTGGTGCTTGGTGGCCAGCATGCCGGCTTGGTGCCACGCTTCGCCGTACCAGCCACCGCCACGAACATGGCAAACCGCATAGACGCCGCCGCGTTCGAGCCAAGCAATGCGTGTGGTGCTGAATGATGGATCGATCGTTATGCCGTACGAACCGTAACCTTCCAGGTACGTTGGATGTGAACCGTCGCGTTGCAGACCTTTGCGGTAGACAAGCGAGAGCGGAATCATCGTCCCGTCGGCGCTTCTGGCTTGCACTTCGCTCGACGTGTACGCTGACATGTTGACCGGCGCGAGCGGTTTTAGTTGTGTATCCGCGACGCGTCCGCTCGGCGAGATGGCGTAATACAGCAGCGAATGGGTCCACCCCGTTAGACCGAAAACCGATCCCGGCACTCGCGGATCCGTGACGATGGTGTTGATCGAACCGTTGTACGGCGTCCTGATTGCGCGCGTGGCGCCCGGAACGCCTTGGGCATTGAGCGCGATTTTTCGTATACGGCCAAAGCCGCCCTGACGCGAGAGCACGTACAATCCATCAGCGGCGACGCCTTCTTGCAATACGACTTCACGTCCAGCAGCAACCACCGTACGCGCATTGGCAAAGTCCGGTGATGAGAGTGCCGTCGCAACGATCTTGAACGTCGGCGCTTGATGGTGCGTCAGCAGGTAAATCGTGTCGCCTTTGAGGTCGTACGCCGTAACGTCGTCTGCCGTCGTTACCACCGGCTTCCAGGCGACGTTTCCCGAAGCCGGCGTCGTTGAGGCGTCGTATATCGTGACTTCGTTCTTCACGCCGTGCGCGACGACTCCAACGGTGTAACGCGAAACGGGCGAATACACCACGATGGGGAAGTCCGTCGGCTCGAAACGAACGCTGGGGCTTACGTCGTAACCGAATATCGGTACGTCCTGATCCGGATTGCGGCCAAGCACGTGCAGGTAGTTGACCGCGCGCGTCTCCTTCATCGTTTCAGGTTCGCCGGGCCGCAGTTGCGGGAACCGCACGTAATAGAACGATTTATTATCGGGCAGCCAGCTCGTCACGCCCACGAAATAGGCGCGATCGATCGCATCGGGCAGCACCGCGCCCGTGTCCGTCTGCACGACGTGAATGACCGACGCTTCGGATCCACCCTCCGAAATGCCGTACGAGACGTATGTGCCGTCGAGCGACGGCAAATAGTAATTGATCGTGTAGTGCTTCCCGGCAGTGGCCAGTTTCTCGGGATCGACCAACAAGCGCTCCGGTCCGCCGCTGCGCGGCCGCACGTAGAGCTTCGGCGAGTTTTCGCCGGGCTTCAGCTTCTCGTAAAAATAGTACGGGCCGTCCACCTGAACGCTCGACACGGAAACACCGGCGTTGTCGAGCTGTTTGATGCGGTTGAAGAGCGCCTCACGCGGCGCACCAAGCGCCGCGAGCACCGCGCGCGTATAGCTGTTCTGGTCTTTGAAGAAGTTCTGCACGACCGGATTCTGCATGTTTTCGAAGTACCGGTACGGGTCAGTTACCTCAGTGCCGAATAGGTTTTCAGTAACGGGCGACGGCGCCGGAATGGGAGGCGGCGTGGGAAACGCCGTGGCGGCCGTGCGCCCGATGGACGGAACACTGACCGCTATCGCCAGTGCTAACGCGGCAAAATACAAACGAGCAGAGTGCACGGCAAGCTCCTCCCCAGAAAAACGGAAAAGGGCCTTCTACGGCGTTGGCGGCCTGCCTCCGAAAAGGACACTTCGTCGATTGCGAGCCGATTTCGCGCCAAACGCGTGGACAAAAGTAACGCCCTCCCGTTACCATGTCGGCCTAAAGCAAATATGAAGCGCGTAGCGGTTACCGGTGCAAGCGGATTCGTGGGCCGCGCCTTAGTGGCGCGTCTGCGCGAGCGGGGCGATGAAGTTATTCCTTTGAGCCGCAGGCCCAACGCCAACGCGTTCGATGGCGCCGATGCGCTGGTGCATCTTGCGGGAGAACCCGTGTCGGGACGTTGGACGGCGCAGAAGAAAGCGGCGATCCGCCAATCGCGCGTCGCCGGAACCCGCGCGCTCGTGCAAGCCCTCGGCGCTTGCGCCCGTCCGCCGAGCGTGCTCGTTAGTGCATCCGCAAGCGGATACTACGGTTCGCGCGGGGATGAATCGCTCGATGAGTTCTCGATACCCGGACAGGGGTTTCTCGCTGAGGTCTGCGCGAGCTGGGAACGTGAAGCGCAAGCAGCGCGCAGTCTAGGTGTTCGGGTCGCGTGCTTACGCACCGGCATCGTCTTGGGCTCGGACGGCGGAGCGTTACCCGCAATGCTGAACGCGTTCCGTAGCGGCTTTGGCGGTCCGTTCGGCGGAGGCGCGCAATTCTTCCCATGGATCCACATCGACGATCTCGTTTCGCTGTACCTCTTTGCTATCGATCGCGATGAGGTCGCCGGCGCGGTAAACGCCGTCACGCCGGATTACGCGACAAATGCTCGTTTTGCGCAGGCACTGGGAAATGCGCTTGGCCGGCCGGCCCTCGTGCCGGCCCCGCGACTTGCGCTCCAGCTGCTTCTTGGCGAATTCGCCCAAACGCTTTTGGACAGTCAGCTCTATTCTTCCCCGAGCGGCTCAGATTGCCGGATTCACGTGGCGCCATCCCAATTTGGAAGATGCGTTGCGCGACGTGCTTGGGTCGGATCGTCCTTCACCCTTACGGAGATTCGAAAGCGAGCAGGTCGTTCGCGCAGGACCTGAAGAGGTCTTCGCCTTTTTTTCGGATGCGCGCAACCTGGAAAGCATTACGCCGCCAAGCTTACGCTTTTCAGTCATCCAAGCACCGGCGGAGATGAGCGAGGGTGCACAAATTTCCTACCGTTTGCGTCTGCGCGGGCTTCCGCTGCACTGGAAAACGCTGATGGCGCGTTGGCAGCCGCCGCATGCCTTCGTGGACGTGCAGCTGCACGGTCCCTATGCGTTGTGGCAGCACACGCATACGTTTGAGCCGGTTGCCGGAGACGCCGTCCGGATCCGCGACGAGGTGCTCTACGTGTTGCCGTTTGCGCCTTTTGGAAATCTTGCTTCGGGGTTCGTTGAGCGCGATGTGCGCTCGATCTTTACTTACCGCGAGCGCATTATCGCGGAAAAATTCGGGTCTGTAGCCGGATTCATGACTGAGCCATCTCGTGCACGTCGATCTGATCGTAGCGCTTGACTTTGTAGACGATCGTCGATATGGCCCAGCTCGCGATGAAGATACCCACGATGATGAAGCCCAGCGTGCCGAACTGACCGCTAAGCGAACCGATTCCATCCAAGATGCCGCCGTGGAGCTTCAATTGGCCTGCCACGATGCTGAGCGCTTCTATGCCGCCGATGACCACCGCGACGAGCACCGACACAAGCGTGATGATCATGTTGTAGTACAATTTGCGCACCGGCTTGACGAACGCCCAACCATACGCGCCTAGCATCAATACGCCGTCGGTCGTGTCGAGCAGCGACATGCCGGCCGTAAAGAGCAGCGGGAAAATCAAAATGTCGTAGACGGGCAGGCCTTTGCCGGCTTCAACCGCCGCAATGCCTAACAGTCCGACTTCGGTTGCCGTATCGAACCCCAATCCGAAGAGGACGCCGATCGGATACATCTTCCAACTCGTGTCGACAATTCGCAGAAGCGGACGAAAGAAGCGACCCATTAGCCCGCGCTGGTTGAGCATTTTATCAAGGCTTTGATCGCTGTAGCGTTCGCCCCGCCGCACGCCGCGAAACGTCCGGAAGATATCGGCCAAGACCACGATATTGATGGCGGCGATGACCAAGAGAAATGCGGCCGACACCGATGTGCCCACGAGGCCGCCGACGCTCTGCAAGCTGGGCAGCTGTGCCTTAACGACCCCCGCCGCAAGCGCGATCGCGACCGAAAGTGCGACGACGATCGTCGAGTGCCCGAGGGAAAAGAAGAAGCCGACTGCGACCGGCCGCTTGCGCTCCTGCATCAGTTTGCGGGTGACGTTGTCGATCGCGCAGATGTGGTCGGCGTCGACGGCATGACGTAGCCCGAACGTGTATGCCAGAAGCGCGGTGCCCAGTAGCAACGGATGCTGCGCGAACGCCGCAAAGGCAAGCGCCCAAGCGCCCACATTGAGGACGACCAAGACAGCGTACAAGCCCGTCACGTTCCGGCGCACGTCCGGGGCGGCGCGTCCGACGACGTGCCTCAGGGCTGAAAAGCTGAATGGTCCGCTCACTCGGGATGCTCGTGATCGTGCGGGTGTTCGTGCGTGTGCGGATGATCGTGAAAATGCTCGTGCTCGACGCCTTCGCCGTGACTGTGCTCGTGCACGTGCGGATGCGAATGCAATCCCGATACGGTGCTACGATCGCCTTGCTGTTCACCAAACAGCAGGGTCCGAAGTGAATCCAAGAACCGCCGCAGGGAACTCATCGAATATTCCGGAGCCTCTCGAGGGCCGAGCGCGCTTCGTCCGCGTAAAACGGATCCCACTGCGGGTTGAGCGCCAGCGATTGCTTCAGGTAGACGCTAGCGATGGCATCACGGTGAAAATGCATCGCGATCATCCCTGCGTGAAAGAGAATCCGGGAATCTTGGGCGTGCAGACGCGTGGCCAGCTTGGAGGCGGCGTACGCTTCATTCCAATGGCCGTCCATCGCCGCTGCCCACGCCAGCGTATCTTGCGCATAAATTTCGCTACCCCGCCGCAGCACTTCTCGCCTGGCTATTCGTAGTGAGTCATCTAAGCGTACCCCATGTTCCGAGTAGTACACCGAGAGCAGGCGGTCGTTGATATGATACGCGTTTCCGATGCGCTCGACGGCAAAGATGAGCGCTTGGGTTTCCTTCACTCCCGTGACGTCACCGAGCGCCTGCTGAGCGTCGGCTTGGTAACCGAGGGTTTCGGGTTCCGGGAGAATGTTTGCTCCGCGTTTTGCGGCGTCGAGCGCACAGCGCCAGTCCTTGGATGCCCAGCAGAAACGCGCCAGCGCGCGGTAAGCCATTTCAAAGTTCGGAAATTGCGCGATCGCAAGGCGCTCCTGTGCTTGCGCGACGCCGACGTCGCCTGCGGAAAACGCCATCTCGCCGAGGCGGTAATGGTACCAGGCGCGGGACTCCGCCGAATTGTCCGAAACGGTATCACTTTGCACAGCGGCCGCGGACATGAGGCGCCGAGCATCAGGCAAGCGGCCTGACAGTTCATCGTAGCGCGCCAGGGCGGCCCAGACGCTTGCGTCATTCGCCTTGATCCGTCGCGCGACGCTCAAGTCGTGCAAAGCAGTGCCGTAGTTTCCCATCTCCATCTGAAGCAGGGCCATCTGCGATGGAGCATTGGAGTCGTACGGTTGCTCGAAGCGTGCGGCCGTTTCATATCGCAGTGCTGCTTGGAAATCATGCAGCGCATAGTATGCCGACGCAATGATGCCCTGCGCGCCGGCATTGTTCTGTGGCTGCAAGCGCAGCGCGCGCTGTGCCTGATGCAGGGCGCGGACGATATCGCCGACGTCCAGGCCTTCACGATATCGTTGCATGTATTGCGCCGCGAGCATTCGCGCACTGATTTGGTCTTGGACATCCTCGCGAACGCGCCGCTCGTAAAAGTCGATCGTCTTATCGCGGTACGTGTAGTCGGGAAGTACCGGCGCGACGTATGGACGGGACGCGTTCGCGCGTTGCGCGGCAACAAATGGCCACGCGGCGATCGCCGCAAGGGCGATCACCGCGATACTCAGCCAACTCCGCTGCGGCACGCTGCTTCTTAGCGCGGGGAACCCAGGTACGGGAAGCTGCTCGTGAAGTGCTTGGGCGCCGTCAGGTAGCTGACGTGATCCGACGTGAGGTCAGGGCGGTGGCCCGACGGGAAGCTCGGATCGGGACGTCCGTCTTGCTCTTTGCCGTCATCCGGCGCTAAGCCCAACGCCGGAATCGTATTGCCGAAGATCACGCCGAGCGAGATGTCGACGATGTCGTCGGTCAGGGCCCTTCCGCCGAACGGTTTCAGCCCTGCCGGAGTCTGCGTTTTCCCGCCGGTTTCGATGCCTAAGTAGTTATTGCACGTTCCGGGCGCAGTTCCGATGCACGACAAGCTGGTGCCCGAGAGATCGGCGACTTGCACGTCAGGAATCAGCACCGTCGAAACGACGTTGGCGATGGCGGTGCTGCGGCCCGCGACCTTCGTCATGAACGAGAAGATCTCGGGCTTGAGGACTGCCGCATCGTTGTTGGGCGTATCGGCGTTGTTCCCTTGGTGCTCCGCAAACGTCGCGAACACTTCGTTCACGGCCGGGCGGTTCAAACGATCGAGCTGTGGAAACGGTCCGCTGCCGAGCGGATTGTGAGGTGAAGGCGGCGTCGTGCCGCCGCCGTTGCAAGCTGCGAGTGCCAGCGATGCGCTCGCCGCAGCTGCCGTAAGGATTCCCTTGATTGTCATCTGTCGATCTCCTATTGGCCGCTGGGCGTATGGGTGGTCGTCCAGAACGCGATCTTTGGACCGGCCCCGGCTTCAAGTTGCGTGCGCGGCAGTTCTACGATGAGCGAAAGAACGTTGTAGCCTTTGAGCGTGTCGCTCCCGGGATTGTTGAAGCCCTGAGGACACGTGTCGTTGCCTCCCAGCGGTTGCGGCAGGCAGCTCGGAGCCGTGCTCCCTTTGTTGCGATCCGGCAGAATTTTGAGGAACTGCGAGAGATCGAAGAAGAACGGGTCTTCGCGCGCGCCGGCAAACACCTTCATGTTGCCGATGCTGAACGCATGGTTAATGACCCCGCTTCCGGTTGCTGCGATCAGCTTCGTGGTGTTGTCGTTGGTCGGAGAGGCGCCCGGCCCGTAGACCGTCACCGTCTGGCCGGGGCCCGGCTGGCCGAAGGTAAATTGGATGACTTCGTTGCGCGTGATCGTGGGCGACGGCGTCATCGCGTTTTCCGACTTGGTATCAAAGTTCATTTGGTACACGACGCCGGAATCGAAGTACGTGGTCAAGCCTTGGCCGCTCGGAATGAGCGGGTGAATGTTCATGACCAGCACGACGTTGCTGTGGTTGGTCGGGCTCGGAAAAATATACGGATCTGTGATATCGGCGCCCGGTCGCGCGAGGGTTACGGGGGAGTCTTGGTGATCCGATGCGCGGGTACTGTGCGCCGCGTACAGGACGACTGCGGCAAGCAGCAAGATCAATGCTGCCGCCGCCCCGAGTGAACGTTTTATCATGATGAGTGCTCCATGGCGGTGAGGATGCGGTGAGGGTGACGAGGTGAGTAGCCAGACGAAAGCAGTGCGTAGGCGGCGACGGCTGCTAAGGCCAGCGCCGCGATTGCAACGCTAGACGCCGCTATTCCGACTTGAGTGAAACCTTGTCCAAGCATCCATGCGCCGATCGATGAGATGACAAGCGCAGAGAGCAGCGGACCCAGGGCGGCGATCTTTGGATATGCCGAACGTTGAGAGAGCCAGGATGCGCCGTGCACGACCGCGATGCCGAGCGCGCTCAGTACGGTGGCTAGGCCCATGCTGAAAATGACGATCAGCACCATGCCGTACGCGAGCTGGTGGAGCCGAAGGGCGGCCAGCAGCACGACGATCGCCGCGGGGCATGGCGCAATACCGCCGCTCATGGCGGCCGTAATGGCGCTGCCGAAGTTTAGCGGCTGAGTTCCTCTTATAGTATGCGAATGCGAATGTCCGTGTTCGTGTTCATGTGCGTGCTCGTGAGGATGATCGTGAGCATGCGAATGCGCATGCGACAGGTTTCCGCGCCGGACACGCACGAACCGCGAGAGCGCTCTCGCGCCAATCAGCACCACCGCGAGGCCGGACAGCAGTGTGATCCACGGATAGACGGTTTCGGAAACGAAGCCGGCTGCAAAGAACAGCGCCGCGCCGAGCAGCAAGACGCCGATTGTGTGCGCAAACGTCAGCGAGCCGGCTAAGATCAGTGCTTGTTTGGCAGTCGCGCGAGCGCCTACGAGTGTAAAGGCGAGCAGCGCCTTACCGTGACCCGGTTCGATCGCGTGCAGTGCGCCCAAACCAAATGCTGTCAAGATCGTGAAGAGTATGAAGAGCGGCGTACGATCGTGCCGCGAAAACATATCGGAAAGTGCAGTTGGCGACACCCACGCAGTCAGGGAGCCGGCCTGCGGCGCCGCGTCGGTGGTGTGCTGGATTTTGGCGATGCTGCCGCCGGCTACGACAAAGGACGCGCCGCTGACGCGGCGCGGCGATCCCAGGAGCGCGCTCGGGTATCGCTGCAACTCGTCGGTCGGTTCGGTCTGCTTCCCGACGATGATATCTTTCCAGCCGATCCGGCGATCGGCGTACACGCCGTCGTCGATCGCGACCCGATGCGTGGCCGAAGCGGTAAGGGGAACGTTAAACTCGCCGACCCAGCGCAGGATCGGTAAACCGCCCGCTCCGGGACGAAGGCGCGCATGCGCCCGCACCGCGCTAAGGGCCTGCGGCAGGCCGTCCACGCGCAGATGGAATCCCGACTGAACGGCCGGAATTTCTTCATTTGCCCATTGTGCGAGGGTGCCGGATGTCCAATCGCCGTTCGACCGCCGGTGCATGATCTGAAACGTGGGAATCTCGGCAATATCCAAGATATAGCGGACATGCAGCGCTCGGGGTGAGGCGGTGATCTTCGCCAGGTGGTTGACGGTAAAATTGCCGAGAGGATGCGCGCCCGCATGGGCGCCGCCCGCAAGCGCGAAAAAAAACCAGATCCAAAAAAGACGGATCCCCCGCATCAAGCTCCTCGTGCGACGGCGAAGATGCCTTACTAACGGGCGGAGTGCAGGTTCGGATTGGTTTTTGTAAGCGGATTTTTCTGGGATGGTGAAAGCAATGGAGCGTTTGGCACTATTTTTGGCTGTGGCGGTCGCCCTATCCGCGTGCCATCATTCGGCGCCGCAAAGCGCCCGAACGGTTCATCTGAGCGTCGCGCAAGCCGCCCAAGCGATGCACGATGACACGTACTTTTCCCGCTACGGCAACTCGAGGGTTATTTTGTCCGCTGCAGCGTTCGATCAGAAGGCGCGCAATACGAGCGGACCCGTGCGCGTTTACGGCGCCGGAAACTCGTTCGTGCTCTGCAATCAGCTCGCGAGCACGCGACCGCTTTCGTCCCGCGCCATTACGTTGATCGCAACCGGCCCACGCAGAGACGGCGACACCGTTCGCTATGCGGATTGCCGTACCGGGGTATAGCGCGGTCATGCAAACCCGTCAACTTGGAGAACTAAAGGTTTCGGCGCTGGGGCTGGGCTGCATGGGCATGTCCGACTTTTACAGCGGCCGCGACGATAACGAATCCATCTCCACGATTCACCGCGCGATCGATTTGGGATGCACGTTCCTGGACACCGCAGACATCTACGGGATGGGCAAAAACGAGGAACTTGTGGGGCGCGCGATCGCAGGCCGCCGATCGTCGGTGCAGCTCGCCACCAAATTCGGAAACGTACGCAGCCCGCAGGGCGAGTTTCTCGGCGTTAACGGCCGGCCCGACTACGTCACTTCCGCCTGCGAGGCGAGCCTGCGCCGCCTGGGCGTCGAAACGGTCGACCTCTACTATCAACATCGAGTGGACCCGAACGTGCCAATCGAGGAAACTGTCGGCGCGATGGCCGATCTCGTGCGCTCGGGGAAAGTGCGCTACCTTGGATTATCCGAAGTCTGCGGCGCAAACGATTCGACGCGCACATGTCGTCCATCCAATTACCGCGGTCCAGACCGAATACTCCCTGTGGACGCGCGATCCGGAAGCGGAGATCATTCCGGCCGTGCGAGAGCTTGGAATCGGCTTCGTCGCGTACAGTCCTCTTGGGCGCGGATTTTTGACCGGAAAGTTCGAGCGTCCGGAAGATGTATCGCAGGACGATGTGCGACGCAGTCACCCGCGGTTCCAACGCGACAACTTTACGCAAAATCGACGTTTGGCCGATGCCGTTCGTGAACTCGCGCACCGAAAACGTGCGACTTCCGCGCAGATCGCACTTGCGTGGCTCCTCGCGCAAGGCGACGATATCGTTCCGATACCTGGAACGAAGCGACGGCGTTATCTCGAGGAAAACCTCGGCGCTGGCGACGTGCGATTGGACGATGCCGATCTCCGTCACATCGCCGAACTGTTTCCGGCGGGCGCCGCTGCGGGGATGCGTTATCCCGAGGCAGCGATGCACGCAGTCAACCGCTAAGCGTTTACTGCAGCGCGCCGAAAACGCGGAGAAATTCCAACGTCATCGCCCAAGCCTGCCGCGCGGCGCCGTCTTCGTAGTTGGCTCGCGCGTCGCAGAAGAACGCGTGCCCGGCCTGCGAGAAGACGACTTGCTCGTGCGTCTTTCCGGCGGCGGTTAAGGCATCGGCGAGCGCGCGATATTGCTCCGGCGGAATGTGCGCATCCCGTCCTCCCCAGAACATTAAAATCGGTGCGCGCTGCTGCGCGGCGAACTTGGGATCGCTGCCTCCGCCGTAAAACGATACAGCCGCCGAAAGATCGAGATGCGCGTTGGCGAGATACGCAACGCGACCGCCCATGCAGAACCCCACCGCACTGATTCGCTCGCATCCGCCGTGCTGCCGAAGCCAGTCATAGGCGGCTCGCGCGTCTTCGGCCATCCCTTCGGCCGTGAGCGCGTCAAGGTGCGGCCGCGTGGAGGCAAAGTCATCGTACGGTAATTCGCATCCCGGTGCAGTGCGGTGAAACAGCTCCGGCGCGACAGCGGTGAAGCCCACAGCGGCAAACCGCTCGGCGACGTCGCGGATGTGCGCGTTCACGCCGAAGGCCTCTTGAAAGACGATGATGCCGCACGCTTTCGACGCGCCGAACTGCGGGCGCGCCACGTGCAGCGCCATCGCGCTCCCTCCAGAGGCAAGTTGAATCTGTTCCATATCCTTGAGCGTACCCGAGGGTTACCGTCGGCCTGCCACTTCGGCCGGGGTGACAATCGGCGCGTGGTTTCCCCACGACGTGCGCTCGTGGTCGATCACGGCGGCAATCTGCGCATCGCTCAGCTGCGAAGCGAACGCCGGCATCTGTGCCGAGTATTTCGCTCCGGCGATCGCCTTGCCGGAGAGCCCGTGGAGCACGACGTTGATCTGCGTCTCGGCGCTTGCGGCGCTGACGACCGGATCCCCGGCCAACGGCGGAAACGTTCCCGGCACGCCGGCGCCGGTCTGGCCGTGGCATGACTGGCAGTTCTGCGCGTAGACCTGCTCGCCGAGCGACGCATAATCGAAGGCGGCGACATTTTTGCTCCCTAGAGCGGCGTTCGCGGCAATCGGCGCCGTCGTCGGTACCGCGCGCTGCGCTGCCGGTGCATTCGCTGCAGCCAGCGCAGGGTTGGCCGCATAGGTAGGGGTCTGCGCAAATTCGGGCGGCGTCTTGAGGTATTCGAGCGCGTACCAGCCCGCCCACGCCGCAATAACGGCAAAAAAGACCCACGTCCAGACAGGCACGGGGCCGGACGATTCGGCGCGCACCGGATCGAACGGCTCATCTGACCCGAACGCGTTCACGTTGAGCTGGACGGTTCCGCGCACGCGCGAACCTGCACGCAACCCTGTGACGGTGATTCCGGGACCGTTTGCAACGATAAACGGAATCCGGCGAACGCCGAGGTTACCGAGCGCATCGACGGCTTCGATCCGTAGCGTATGTTCGCCGTCGGAAAACTTCGTCGTGTCGAGCTGGACTGCAGCGGGCGGCTTGTACGTCGCAATCGGCTGCGCCGCCTCATCGACGAAGATGCTGATCGATACCGGATCCTGCGGCGAGGGACCATCGTAGCGCATCAGCGGTCGTCTCTAAGGATCAGCCGTTTCGGATGTTGCGGATCATCTTCGCCGGGCTTAATCAGCCAATACAGGGCCGCAGCAATCGTCCACAGCGCCGCCGCCGTTCCGCCTGCGACGATGAGTACGCCGATCATTTGTTCGCGTGCACGCCGAGCGGCAGCTGCTTGAGCGCCTGCAGATAGGCGACGAGGTCTTGCGCGTCCTTCGTTGCGACCACCACACCGCGCGGCGCAAATCCCTGGGGCATCGGAACGATCACGTCGCCCGGCTGCGCCTTAGGTTCAACTGCAAACAGCCAACTGTATCGCGGCATAATCGACCCTTGGACGACTGCGCGGGGATTGTACAGGTGGATGTACTGCCAAACTGCGCTGGGTTGACGCGCGCCGATGTTTGAGAGGTCCGGGCCGTTACGGTGATCGCCCAGCAATTCGGGCGTGTCGTACGCGTAGTCGCCGCCGACCGACGGGCGTCCGAAAATCAGATCTTGTTTGAGCGGGCGGACGTTTTGCGTGTGACAGTATGCGCACCCTTCGGAGACGTAAATGTCGCGACCGTGCTGCTGCTGCGCGTTCAGCGGTTTGGCGCCCGCCGTTGCCGGCGTTCCGGAAAGCGTCACGCCCGGTGCGACACCCATAATGAGGGCGAGGGCGGCATAGATCGCGGCCGACGCAGCGATCAGCGCCCAAACATTGTTCATGCCGCGATTCACGACGCTGCCCGCTGCGGCACGCGCTCCCATCGCGTGCTTTCCGGAGTCGGCGCGATCGTCATCAAGTAGACGTTGTACGCAAAGATCAGGTGCGCCAAGAACATGAGACAGCCGGCAACGGCGCGCGCCGCCCAATACGGCGCGGCGGCTTCAACTGAGGCGATGAACGGGTTTCCGGACGCCCACGTCAGGCCTTGCAGCGTTCCGGCGATTGAAAGCACGACGACGTACAGCGTGACACCGATCGTCGCAAACCAGAAGTGTAGGCCGGTCGCTACGATGCTGGGTTGTTTCCCCGTTGCGCGCGGCAGCAGCGCATAGATCGCTCCCCACGCAATGAACGTGATGAAGCCGTACATCGTGGCGTGCGAGTGGCCGATCGTGTAATTGGTGAAGTGCCAAATCGCCTGAAGGCTGCGGAAGGCCTCGATCGTGCCTTGGGTCGAGCCCAAAAAATAGTATGCGACGCCGACGGCAATGAACGGCAGCGCGTACGATCGCCGTATCGTTTCCGAGTGCCCACGCATCGTCAACCCAAAGTTCGCCGTGCCGGCCCACACCGGCACGAGCATCCCAACCGAAAAGACGATGGCGAGCGTCTGGAACCACCACGGCAAAGGCGTGAATTCGAAGTGGTGCGCGCCGATAATCGGATAGAAGACGAGGTTCGTCCAAAAGCCGAGCACTCCAAGCGCGTACGAGTAAATCGGCCGGTTCAACAGCTTGGGCAAAGCATAGTACGTAACACCGAGCGCCAGCATCGTGAACCACATGCCGACGGCATTGTGCATGAAAAATCCCTGCACGGCGACTTGCCCTAAACCGATTTGATACGCCGGAATGATCGCCACGATGCTCAGGATGATCGTGAAGATGAAACCGCCGATCGTGTACCAATTGGAAATGTAGATCTCGCGCTCAACGCGCGCCGCAACGGTGCGAACGACCGCCGCGCCGCTGAAGAAAACGCCGGCGAGAAAAATCAGCTTGACCCACCAAACCCATTCCCGGTATTCCTGGTCGCCGTAGTTGATGCCCAGGTCCAGCGTGATCGTGCCGCAGATTGCCGCGAGGTTATAGCACAGCAACGCCAGCCAAGCAAATCGCTTTCCCGCAACGGCCGTCCCCGACGTTCGCGAGGCCACGTAGATAGCCGCGCCGGCAAGCGCGATCGACGCCCAGCCGTAGAACGTTCCGTTCGTGTGAATAGCCCGCAAGCGGCCGAAAGACAGAAACGGGCTCGTCGCCAGATCGGGATACGGAAATTTGAAACTGAGCAACAACCCCACGGCCGTCGTGAGCAGGAGCCAAAACGTCGCCGTAAGCGTGAACGCGGAAAACAGCGCGATATCTTCGGGTTCTGCGCTATCCCTCGCGATCACGGCGCTTTAGACGGGCGTTTTGCGAAAGTAAGCGGCGTTGATTTCCGTAAACTCGCTCCATTTCTGCGGAAGGTCGCTATCAGCGAAGATCGCTTCAACCGGACAGGCAGACACGCAGGCTCCGCAATCGATACAGACTTCAGGATCGATGTACAACTGCGAGTCCTCCTCGCCGCCGTGAATGCAATCCACCGGGCAGACGTCGACGCATGATTTGTCTTTCGTTCCGATGCAAGGTTCCGCGATGATGTATGCCATACGAGCTAGAGCGTAACGCTGCTCCGCGGGCGCGGGTAACGACCGGGGTCGGCCCCCGGATGCGACTTTTCCTGCAGTGATGAACAGAACCGCAGAAACGATGGATGTCCGGCCGTGGCCGGTCGCCGAACGGCATACCCGGATCCTGCGCGCGTTCGACGCGCTGCGGGAAGGCCAGAGCTTGGTGGTCGTCACGGACCACGACGCGCGGCCCCTGCGAATTGAATTAGAGCAGGCGCGCCCGGCAGGCTACGCGTGGTCGCAGAAGCGGATCGATGCCGCCTGTTGGAACGTCACCCTACGAAAGCTCGCACCGGCCGCGCGCGGTGCGGTCTCTCTACTGCAGCGGTCTCCCGTCTTCGGTCGCGCCGGCGAGGCTTGCATCGCCGAACTTGCGACGCGAGCGCGGCGTGCGGCCATCAGACGCGAACGCGCCGTGGTCGAACAGGGAATCTCCTGGCCGTACGTCGGTTTAGTTGAAGCGGGCATCGTGCAGGCCGTGCTGAGCAGCGATAGCGGCCGAGAGCAAGCGCTTTTCGATGCGCTTGCGGGCGACGTATTCGGCGAGGCCGCACTCATCGACCGTGGACCGACGCTCCTGCGGTACATTGCGCAGACCGCTGATACCGTGGTGCTGCTCTTTCCGGCCGATGTCGTTCGCAAACACCTCGCGGCCGACGCCGCGCTGTTCGACGCATTTGCCGAACTGAGCGTTCAGCACACGCGCGCCATTCTGGATAGGTTTGCGCTGCTGCTCGCGCAGCCCGCGGCCGCGCGCATCGCCGCCGTGCTGTTGCCGTATGCGCCTCCTTCGGCTGGGCTTTCGCCCGCGTTGCCGCCGCTGCCGGCGATGACGCAGACGGAGATCGCCCGGCTTGCCGGCACCGTGAAGGAAATCGTTCAACGGCTGCTTCCGAAATTTGAAGCCGAGGGCGCAATCCGGCGTGACGCCAGCCGGATCGTCGAAGTCAATCGAACAAAATTGATCGAGTTGTCGCGATGAGTTTCATCTTTAAGTGGATGCGGATCGACCGGCCTTTTGGCGTCGGCTTGCATCCATCCCGGACGGTCGACGTGAACCTTGCACCGCGCGACGCCCTCGAACGTTGCCGCACCGGCATCGAGGGCGTGCTTGGAGGCACCGTGCGCCATGAGGACGTCCAGCATGGGGAACTTGAAGCGGCCTTTGGGCTCATTTTCTCGGAGCGCTTGACGTGCGCCGTTACGCAGCTTGAAGAGGGGCGCAGCCGCATCGCCATTGAGAGTCGCCAAGGCGCCCATCCAACGGCGGCCCCGAGTTCGCTGTATGTTGAAGCGCTCGCGCGTTACTTGATGACGGAAGAACCGAAATAGGGTGCGAGCGCGGCGGGCACGTCGATGCCGCCGTCTGCGCGCTGATAATTTTCCATGATCGCGAGCAGCGTTCTACCGACGGCAAGGCCCGAAGCGTTGAGGGTGTGCACGAGTTCCGGCTTCGACGCAGCGTCGCGCCGGAAGCGAATCTGCGAGCGCCGTGACTGAAAATCGGTGCAATTCGATGACGAACTGATCTCGCGGTATGACTGAATGCTCGGCAACCAGACCTCGATGTCGTACGTTGCGGCCGCATTGAAGCCGGTTTCGCCGGCGCAGAGCTGCACGACCCGGTAGGGAAGCTCCAGCAATCTCAAGAGCGCCTCGGCGTCGCTCGTGAGCTCCTCCAGCTGCGTCCACGATTCTTCGGGAACGCAGAGCCGCACGAGTTCGACCTTTTCGAATTGGTGCTGGCGCATGATTCCGCGCGTGTCGCGTCCCGCGGCGCCCGCTTCTTTGCGAAAGCATGGTGTAAAAGCGGCGTACTTCCGCGGCAGCTCGTCAGGACTCAAGATTTCACCTGCGTGAAGGGCGACCAGCGGCACCTCGGCGGTCGGAATCATAAACAGATCTGCGTCCGAATCGCGAAACATCGCATCGGAGAACTTGCTCAGCTGCCCCGTGGACCACATCGTTTTGCGCGAAACCAACAGCGGCGGCGCGACTTCCACGTATCCGCCGGCATGAGCCCTCTCGAGAAAGAACTGCGTCACCGCACGCGAGAGCCGTGCTCCCTCGCCGAAAAGGAGCGAGAAACGGCTTCCGGAGAGTTTGGCCGCGCGCTGCTGATCGAGAATTCCGAGGCGCTCGCCCAGCACGTCGTGCGGCAGCGGCTCGAACTCGAAGCGGCGCGGCTCTCCAACGGCGCGCACGACCACGTTCGACGACTCGTCCGCCCCGTCAGGTACGCGGTCGTCGAGCAAGTTGGGCATCTGTTCGAAGAGCGCCCGGAGCGGAGAGCCGGCAGCATCCGGCGAGAGAGCTTCAGCGCGCTCCCGTTCCCGCGCTAAGCGTTCTGCGACGGCATCGATCTCTGCCCGATGCTCGCGTGCGGCCGCAGCTTTATCGGACGCCTTGGCGATCTCCGCAGTAATGCGGTTGCGCTGCGCGGCTGCATCTTCGGCGTTTTTCAGCGCGGAGCGGTACTCCGCGTCCAAGCGCAGAATCTCGTCGACGCCGGTCGGATCGATGCCGCGCCGTTGCAGCGAGCGCCGCACACGATCGGGCTCACGACGCACGACCACGCTATCCAACATGATGGAAGAACGCCGCACTACGCGAGCAAGAGAAGCCGCCCCTTTCAATCCGGAAGCGCTCTGTTCGCCGCGAGCCGCGATCGAGCGGTATTTTGCGAGCGCGGAATTGCGCGCGCCCACGGTGGAGTCCACGTCGTTAGCGGCCGCTTTTGCGCGAGTGCTCGCGCAGGACGTCCGTAGCGACGCAGATCATCCTGCGGAAGCGCGATCGACCATGGATGGGTTCGCCGTTCGCGCTCGCGAGACGCCCGGATCGTTCGAGATTGCTAGCGACGTTCGCATGGGTCAAGACTATGGCGCCGAGCTTCGCAGTAAGGCGGCCGCGCCGATTCCGACGGGCGGCGTTTTGCCGCCGGGCGCCGATGCCGTCGCTCCGATCGAGCAGGCGAAGACGTCGGACGGGAAGGTTCGGATCGAAACGGAGCTTGCGGCGGGCGATTGCGTCAACCCGCGCGGCGCCGACATGCGCGCAGGCGAACTGCTCCTGGAAAGGGGACGGATCCTGGGACCCGCCGAGCTCGGCGTTCTTGCGACGCTTGGATTGACGACGATTGCGACGTACCGCGTGCCGGTTTTTGCCGTGATCTCGAGCGGAGACGAACTCGTCGAAGTGTCGCAAACGCCGCAGCGCGAGCAAATTCGCGATTCCAACCGTTGGGCGATTGCGGGGCTCCTACAGGCGCTTGGCGCACGGATCTATCACGCTCCCATTGTCCGCGACGACCCCAAAGAGCTGGAACGCGCGCTGCACGATGCGGTACGCGATACTGACGGCGTGGTTCTTACGGGCGGCTCGTCGGTCGGCGAACGCGACTTCACGCCTGAAGTCATCGATCGTCTGGGCGAACCCGGCGTTATCGTTCACGGTTTGCGAGTGAAGCCGGGCAAACCGACGGTTCTCGCGTGCGTCGACGGTAAGCCCGTCATCGGACTTCCCGGCAACCCCACGTCGGCGCTCATCATTTTACAGACGGTGGCGGCGCCGATCATCGCGGCGGCAACGGGAGCGAAGGTCGAATCTGCGAAACGCGACGCGAAGCTCTGCGGTACCTTATAGCAAACGAGCGGGATGGACTTGGTACGTTCCCGTGCTGCTGCACCGGCGAAACGGCGAAATGCTCGCCGAGCCACTACCATTGCGCTCGAGTTCCGTGAGCCTGCTCGCACGCGCAAGCGGTTTCATCGCATTGGACGAACCGGTGGAATCCCTTCCCGCCGGCACGCCGGTTCAAGTGGAGGAGATTCTTCGTTGAAATCTAGCGTCTTCATCACCGCAGCGCTTTTGGTGGCGTGCAGTGCGCACCAGCAAAATCAGGCACAGCAATCGATCAAATCCGGGTACCTCGTCACCGCGGTCGGCGCGAAGCTGGCCGCAGTCGACGTCGATGCCCCAACGACCGTGCAAATTGCCGCAAACGGCAACACGATCACGCTGACGGGTCAAGCGCACACGCCGCAGGAGCGAGAGCAGTATGCCGCTGCGGCGCGCTCCGTTCCGGGGGTCGCGGCGGTCGCGAATGAGCTGCGCGTTAATCCGCGATTGCGATCCACGCGGGCAAACGTCGGCGACGCAGCCTTGGAGGCGCGGGTGACCGCAGCCATCGCGGGGCAAGCCGGGATCAACGTTTTTCACATCACGCCCAGCGCGCGCAATGGAATCGTCACGCTTAGCGGACGCGTTCCATCCCCGTCCACGAAGCAGACGATCCTCGAGAGCGTCCGCCGGATCGGCGGCGTACGTGGCATTGTCGATCGCATCGCGATTTCACCGTAGCGTTTTGCCACGGCGATGAAAGCGGCGCCGCACATCGAGGCTATTCCGTTCACGACGCCGTTCGTTGGACCGGAGGAGCTGATGCGCAGGAGCGGTCAGACGGGCCTGATTCGGCTCGGCGCCAACGAGAGCGCGTTCGGGCCATCGCCGGCCGCGGTTCAAGCGATGGCCGCAGAGTTGCCCCGCCTTTCGTGGTACGGCGATCCGGAGTCGTACGATCTCCGTGCGGCGCTTGCGGCAAAACACCGGTGCGCGATCGACAACGTGTGCGTGGGTTCGGGCATCGACGATCTGATGGGGCTTGCCGTTCGGGCGTTCATGGCGCCCGGGGCAGTGGCTCTGGCGACGCTCGGCACCTACCCAACCTTCAGTTACCACGTGTACGGCTTTAGCGGGACGCTTGCCACCGTGGCCTATCGTTCCGATGGAACGATTGACGTCGACGCGCTGCTGGCGCGCGCCGCGCAGCTGCGACCGGCGATCGTCTACGTCGCCAACCCGGATAACCCAAGCGGGACGATGCTGCCGCGCGCGTACGTGCAGCGCCTCCTCGTTGAACTGCCGGCCGAATCGCTGTTGTTCCTCGACGAGGCGTATGCAGATTTCGTTGACGAAGCGGAGCTGCCGCAACCGATCTTTGACGAGCGGGTGCTGCGGGTCCGTACGTTTTCGAAAGCCTACGGCATGGCGGGGGCGCGCATCGGATACATGCTCTCATCGCCGCGCAACGTGCGGACGTTTCAAAAGATCCGGCTCCACTACGGCGTGAACCGCAACGCGCAGATCGGTGCGCTTGCTGCGCTGGCAGATGCGGCATTCAAACGCTACGTCATCGCTTCGGTCGCCGAAGGACGTGCGGATTATTACCGGATAGCCGGCAAACTGGGGTGCGGATATCTGGAATCCCGCACGAATTTCGTCTGCATCGATTTTGGATCGAACGAACGCGCGACGTTCCTCATGAACCGGCTGCTGGAGTCCGGCGTCTTCGTGCGCAAACCATCGGCGCCGCCGCTGGATCGATTCATCCGCGTCAGCGTCGGTACGCCGCAGGAACGCGAGCAATTCGCCTCCCGTCTGCAACGCGTCATGCGAGAGCCGCGGCCGTGAGGTACGCCGTCATTTCGGACGTTCACGGAAACTTGGAATCCCTGCAGCGCGCACTGGAATTGCTGCACGCGGACGATGGCCTGTTGTGTTTGGGTGACATCGTCGGATATGGCCCCAACCCGAACGAGTGCGTGAAGTTGATTCGCGATCGCGCGACGTATGCGGTGTTGGGCAATCACGACGTCGCGGCAATCGACAACTTTGGCGTCGAGTATTTCAATCCGGCGGCGCGTACCGCGATAGAATGGACGCAGGGGGTCATCGACGTCGAAAGCGCGGAGTGGCTGCGCGGGTTGAGTTACGAGGTTCGGCGGCCGGAATTCTTGATGGTGCACGGCGCGCCGGTGCGATACTTCGAGTATTTGCTCGATAAACGGCATGCGAAGGCCGCCTTCGAGCGAACCGATGCGCCCCTGATCTTCGTCGGACACACGCACATTGCCGAATACTATGCGCTCGAGCCGGAAGGATCGCTCGAGCATGCACACATGCAGCGCGGCGGCAAGCTGGAGCTCGACCCAGGCAAACGGTACATCGTCGATGTCGGAAGCGTGGGCCAGCCGCGCGATCTCAATCCTCTGCCCTGCATCGTATTTTACGATGCGCAGGAGCGCACGGTGGAGTGGGTGCGCTACGAGTATCCGATCGATCGCGTGCAGCAAAAAATGACCGAGCTGGGTTTACCCCGCGCGCTGGTGACGCGTTTGGACGCCGGAAGGTGATGCCGGTCGACGATGGACGCTGCTTCGTCTGCGGTCCGGACAACGCTGCAGGTCTGCAGCTGAAGTTCGAGCGTACCGGCGAGGGCGCCGTTGCGGCGCGGACGTCGCTGCGTCAAGAATTTCAAGGATGGCGCGGAATCGCGCACGGCGGCATCGCGATGGCGCTGTTGGACGAAGCGATGGCCCATGCCGCGGGCGCTGCCGGATATCGCGGGCTGACCGGAAGCATTACCGCGCGCTTCCGGAAGCCCGTGCCGCTGGGAGTGCCGCTTTCAATAGAAGGCCGCCTGAAGTGGAGGCGCCGCAACGTGCTGGGGCTGCAGGCCCGGCTGTCGACCCAAGACGGCACGCTGCTGATCGAGGGCGAGGGCAGTTTCGTCGCTTATGAGCATGCTTGGACGGGCTCAGGATGACAGCAGGCAAAGCGCCGCCGGCGGTTGACAATCGCCGCGCACGCTATGAGTACCACATCCTCGAATCGCTTGAGGCCGGCATCGCGCTGACCGGCACGGAGATCAAATCGATACGCCAAGGCGGCATCAGTATTGCCGAAGCATACGCGCGCATTCGCGACGGCGAGGCGTGGCTGCTCGGCATGCACATCCCGCCGTATAAGCAAGGCAGTTTTTCGAACGTCGATCCGAATCGTCCGCGTAAACTGCTCCTGCGCAAAGATCAGATCATCCGCTTGGGAAGCCGTGCCGCCGAAAAAGGGCTCACGCTCGTTCCGCTGCGCCTGTACTTCACGCGCGGCAAAGTCAAGTTAGAGATCGGCTTGGCGCGCGGTAAAAAACTTTGGGACAAGCGGGAGCGCGCTGCAAAACGAGACGTCGAGCGCGAAATCGCTCGAAATTTGGGATAGGCTCCCTAGCATGCGCGGCGCCGGTTTCAAACGTACCATTGAAGAAGCCGTTGCGCGGGACGGCGTCATTAAAGCCGGCGAACGCGTTCTCATCGCGTGCAGCGGCGGTTCCGACAGCGTTGCGCTCGCCGCAATCCTTCACGCCGTTGCGAAACCGATGCGCTTGCAACTCCAGCTCGGACACGTCAACCACGGGGCACGCGACTCGTCTTGGCAAGATGAAGCCGTTGTTTTGCGGGTTGCCGCAGCGTTGGAGCTGCCGCTACGAATTGCGCAGCTCGATCGCGGAGCTGCAGATGAAGCGACCCTGCGCGAGGGACGATATACGGCGCTCGCCGCATTGGCGGGGGAAGCTAATGCGCGCGTCATCGCGACGGCGCATCATGCCGAGGATCAAACGGAAACGGTTTTGCTATCGCTCTTCCGCGGGACCGGCCTAGAGGGGCTTGCCGGCATGCCCGCGCGCCGCGCGCTTCGGGATACCATCGATTTGGCGCGTCCGCTGCTGCGTTTTGCGCGAGCGGAGTTGCGATCGTACGTGCACGTCTGCGCGTTGCCGTATGCTATCGATCCGTCAAATGCCGATCTCGGCTACCGCCGCAACGCGCTGCGAGAAGCGCTCGAACCGTTGCGCGGCGCATTCGCGGGCCTCGATGCAGCGGTTGCGCGCGCCGCCGCCGTCGTCTCGGGCGAGCTGGAGGGCCACTCGCATGCAGCGCTGCGGCGCCGCGTCCGAGAGGCGTTGCGCGAGGCGGAAGCTCTAGAAGGCGTTGATTTCACGCACATCGAGGCTGCGGCGCGCGCCCTTGCGCGAGGCCGAAAGGGGCGCTTTTCCATGGGATCGGGCGTCGAGGTATCAATCGAACGCGGCGCCCTTCAAATCACTCATCCGGGCAAGCCTGAGTAGCGCTAGCGTGCGAAGGCGCAGTCCCCAGCCGTATATGCGGCGTGTCGGGGAACCTTTGCGGCCCGGCGGTGTGTTGGAAAGGTTGTCATATGTTACGCGGCAGCCATCTGAAGCGTTCATCGTAGGGCCCGCTTTGGAGCACCAAGAAAGCTAGCGCAATCTCTGCAAAGGCGCCGGAATGCGGGTAAGTGCCTAAAGCAGGGTCGACAGAAGCAGAGCAGTGTGAGTAAACATCTTCGTGCCATCTTAGCAATCGTAGCGGCGTGCTTGGTCGTCTTTTTTCTCGTGCAGCGAATTTGGCTGCCGCAAGCGGATACCACGAACCTCGATTACAGCGCCTTCTACGCCAAGCTCGAGGCAAATCAGGTCCAAAGTTTTCACGCCGTCAACTACGATGTCAGCGGCGACCTGACGAACGGGTCGCACTATACGACGCAGATTCCCAACAAAGACAGCGCGTTTGTCAACACGGTGATGCACCACGTCAAGGGCCAAGTCACCTGGTTGACGCAGACGAACGGGAACTTGCTGGGCTCGGTCTTGGGTTTCTTGCCGTTCATCGTGCTGGCGCTGCTCTTCTTCGTGATCCTGCGACAAGCGCAGAACGGGGGAAGCCAAGCCTTGTCGTTCGGACGCTCCCGCGCGAAGATGCTCTCGGAGAACCGCCCGAAGGTGACGTTTAACGACGTCGCAGGCGTCGATGAAGCGAAGGAAGAGCTCGGTGAAATTGTCGAGTTCCTCAAATACCCGAAGAAATTTCAGGCGCTGGGCGCGCGAATCCCAAAAGGCGTGCTCCTGCTGGGACCGCCTGGCTCCGGCAAAACGCTTCTTGCCCGCGCGATTGCGGGGGAGGCCGGCGTTCCGTTCTTCTCGATCTCCGGTTCCGATTTCGTCGAGATGTTCGTCGGCGTGGGCGCATCGCGCGTGCGCGATCTCTTCGATCAAGCCAAGAAATCGGCGCCGTGCATCATCTTCATCGACGAGATCGACGCGGTCGGACGTCAGCGCGGCGCTGGACTCGGCGGAGGACACGACGAGCGCGAACAGACGCTCAATCAGCTCCTCGTCGAGATGGACGGCTTCGATCAAAACACCGGCGTCATCTTGATCGCCGCCACCAACCGTCCCGACGTTTTGGATCCGGCGCTGCTGCGGCCGGGCCGTTTCGACCGGCAAATCGTCGTCGACCGCGCCGACGTCAAAGGGCGTCAGAAGATCCTCGAAGTGCACGCGCGCAACAAGCCGCTCGGCAAAGAAGTGCAGCTCGAAACGCTGGCAAAGCGCACCCCGGGTTTTTCCGGCGCCGATTTGGAGAATCTGTTGAACGAGGCGGCACTGCTGGCGGCGCGCCGTGATAAGTCCACTATCGAGATGAACGATTGCGACGAAGCGATCGATCGCGTGATGGTCGGGCCGGAGCGCAAGTCCATCGTCATGTCGCAAAAAGAAAAAGAGATTACCGCCTATCACGAGTCGGGTCACGCGATCATCGGCGGCCTGACGGACAAGGGCGATCCGATTCACAAGGTGACGATCATCCCGCGCGGCATGGCGATGGGCATCACCTGGTCTTTGCCGGAAGACGATCGGCACAGTCAGACCAAAGAAGAACTTCTCGCAACGATCACGCGAGCGCTCGGTGGACGGCTGGCTGAAGAGATCCAGTTCAAGGATGTGACGACCGGCGCCAGCAACGACTTTGAAAAGGCGACCGAACTGGCCCGGCGCATGGTTACGCAGTATGGGATGTCCGACTCGCTTGGCCCCATTCAGTACGGGCGGGGCAATCATCAGGTGTTCCTCGGCCGGGATCTCGGCGAGGAGCGCAACTATTCCGAAGAGATCGCGTCGAAGATCGACGGCGAAGTTCGCCAGATCATCGAGAGCTGTTATGAACGCGGCCGGCAGATCTTGACCGACAACTGGGCCAAAGTCGAACGCATGGTCGGTTCGCTGCTTGAGTACGAAACGGTCGAGGCAGAGGAAGTCAAAGCGATTCTCGAGGCCAGGCCGTATACGCGCGCCGAGGCGCAGCCTGCGCCGGCCGCGCAAACGCCGCCGCCGGTCGAGGAAGGCAAACGTTCCGAGAAGCCCAAGCGGTTTCCGCCGAACATATCACCGGAACCGGCATGAGCGCGCGCCGCATACGCGCCGCAGCGGTATGCGCCGCCCTATTGCTTCCCAGTTTATATCCGCTCGCTGCACGTGCGCAGGCGCAAACTGCACCGCAGCAGTCCGGTGCTTTGCCTGGCGGCAGCCTGTATGTGCTTCGGCGCGATCCCGGCGTGCCGACCGCCGCCATCGAACTTTGGTTTCGCGCTCCGGCAGCCGGATACGATAACCGCTATCCAGGGATCGCCCGCCTTGCGATCACAGCGGCCGCGGCGACGCGCGGTTTGCATGGAACGTCCTTTGCGGAATACGTCAACCGCATCGGCGGGACGCTGAGCATTCAAGTCTATCCGGACATCGTGATGGTAGGCGCGCACGTTCCATCCTTTCGCGTTGCAGGGCTGTTGCCGGCGCTGACCGACGCGCTCTTCCGGGCGCCCATTACCGACGACGCATTAAAGGCAGCCCAGCGCGACGCCGCGATCGATGCGGCGGAAGTGCAATACGATGCGGAACGCTCGCTGCAAGACCGCCTTTTTGCGGCGCTGTTCGTCGCAGGGCCGGCTCACTATCCGCCCACGCCTTCGTCGGCCTCCGATTTTACGGCGATACCGGCAAAAGATGTTCGAGACTTCGCGGCGAGGACGTTCCGCCAATCGAATGCGGTGATCGCGCTGGCCGGAAATGTAGACGCCACGTCGCTTTCGGGCATTGCGAGCGCTCAATCGGGGCGGATGGCGGCTCCGTATGATTCGACGCTCGCGCGTGCGCCCAAAGAGACCACGCAGAGAGGAACCGGTCCCGCCGTCGGCTTTGCATGGGCGGGCCCTCCAATCGCGCAAGAGCGCGAGGCAACCGCACTGGACTTCATTGCGGACTACCTTTTTGACTCACGGCACGGCATCGTGTCGACGCAGCTGGATCGCAGCGACGCCGACGTCCTGGCCGACGGCCAATTCGTGACGTTGCACAATCCGGGCGTGCTGGTGGTCACGCTCGCCGGAAAGGACGCAGCCAAAGCGCAGCAACGCATCATCGATGCCGTGACGTTGATACAACGGCCGATGGATCGCGCGACCTTCGAAGAGGCGCGCCGAGCGTTCTTGTATCACATCTTTGCGGACGTTCAAACGCCGGCGCAGCGGGCAGATAATTTCGGCTGGTACGCCGCCGAAGGGAATGCCGCATATGCACCGGGCGACGCGTCGGGAGCGTACGTCCGCGCGGCGGAATCGCTCGATCCGGATTTTGTGGCGGCGACGGCCAGGAAATATCTCGAGCATCCGGCCATCGTCCGCGTGATTGCGACGCCCGCGCACGGAACGCAGCCGACGTGAAGCTTCGCGCCGCCGTTGCGATCGCCGTCTTTCTCGCTGCGCTGACGTCCGGCCACGCCCGGGCCGCCTCGCCGCTGGAACCGATCGTCGTCAGCAACGTCGACGCCGCGTCCGAACTCGCGGGAACGGAAGTTTTTCTGGCGGCCGGTTTGGATCGCCAGACGCCGGCACAAAACGGCATTGCGGCCCTTGTGGCGGAGAGCGTCCTGCAGACGCCCGCGGAAGGGGGCGTTTCGCTCGAGCAGGCGATTACCAATCGCGGCGGATCCATCACGTATGCGGTCGAGCCGCACGACGTTCGTTTCTACGTGGAGGGGCTGGCCGGCTCATACGCGCCGCTGCTCGCGCTGTTCCGAACCGCGATCGCGAATCCTGACTTTAGCGCTGCGGCGCTTTCCCGCGCGCGTAACTCGCTCAATCGCAAGCGATCGACGGCTGCGCGCTTGGCGCTCAACGTCGGAATCGACATGCTCAACCGCGTGTTTTACGCCAGTTCCGACGCCGGCTTGCCGCCGTTCGGCCTGCCGGAGATCGTCGCCGGCCTCTCATCCGTTGATGCGCGCGCATTCTACGGGGCGAACTACCGCCGCACCGGCGCCGTCGTCAGCGTCGCCGGAAATGCCGGATCTTCCGATGCATACGCACATCTTCTTGACGTTCTGCCGCTGGGTGAATCGTCGGCTGCGGTCGTGCGCCAAACGCAGACTGCCGTCGATTTCGCGTCAGTTGATCGCGCGCCGCGACGTTCCCGTTCCTTGGCTCGTCGCGCAGTATCCCGCCCCTCCCCTGAAGAGCCGCGACTTCGGCGCAATGCTCGTCCTGACTGCGTTCGTGCAGCGCACGCTTGCCGACGTTGGCGGCATCCCGAGAATCGCCACGCTTTCGGCGGCCGAGAGCGGTGTCGGTGCGTTTTACAATTTCGACGCTCAGCCGGCGAACGTGATCATCTTCGTCGATGGCGGAATGGGCGATCCGACACGCACCTTTGCGACGGCGCTGACGGTCGTCAACGTACTGGGCCATGCAAGGCTATCCGGCGACTTGAGCGACATGAAGAGCTTTGCCGCGGGCAACTTCGCGCGCCACGCAACGACGCTGCAAGATCGTGCCTGGCTGGCGGGCGTATTCGCTGCGCAAGGTCTGCCGAGCGATTATCTTTCGCAAGCGATGAACGCAATCGATCGGACGACAGCGGCTGATTTACAGCGCGTCGCCGCTCGATACTTGGGCGCGCCGACGATCGCATTGGTACTTCCGCGCGGCACGTAGCGCTCGTCCACGATTACCTGAACCAACGCGGTGGCGCCGAACGAGTTTTCCGGTTCATCGCGCAAGCGTATCCGGACGCTCCCGTCTACACCGCGCTTTTCGATCGCGCCGTAACGGGCGACCTGATCGATGCGCGACGCGTTCGCCCCTCGTTCTTGAACGCTCTGCCGGCAAACGCTCGTTACTTCCGGTATCTCGCGCCGCTTTATCCCTTAGCCTTCGAATCGTTCGACCTTTCCGCATTCGATACGGTCGTCAGCTCGACCACCGCTTGGGCCAAGGGCGTGCGTACCGCTCCTGGGTGCGTCCACGTCTGCTACATCAACACGGTGAGCCGATTCACGTTCGACTACGATCGCTACGCCGGCGGATTTGGGCTGCATCGCGCCGCGCGACCCATACGCGACTGGCTCGTCCGATGGGATCGCGCCGCATCTGCGCGCCCCACAGTTTTCGTTGCGAACTCACACAACGTCGCCCGGCGAATCGAGCGTTACTACGGCCGCGAGAGCGTCGTGCTGCATTGTCCCGTGGAAATCGATCGCTTCACGCCCGGCAGCGGCGGCGCGGAGTATTTTTTTCTTGCTTCGCGACTGCTGCCGTATAAGCGGATCGATCTGGCAATTCGCGCAGCGAAGCTTGCGGGCGTCCCGCTGATCGTCGCGGGAACTGGGCCGGCGGAGCGCGAGTTGCGCCGCCTTGCCGAAGGCAGCACGACAACGCTGCTGGGTTATGTCGACGACGCGACGTTCAATGCGTATCTTGGACGGGCCCGGGCGGCGATCGTTGCGGCGGAAGAAGACTTCGGGCTGGCGCCGCTTGAGGCGGCTGCGGCGGGACGCCCCACAATTGCTTATCGCTCGGGCGGCGCGCTCGAAACCATCATCGAGGGAACGACAGGCGAGTTTTTCGATGCGCCGGCACCTGAATCGCTCGCGCGTGCACTGCGTGCCTTCGACGAACGCCGTTACGATTCGCACGCGCTGCGCGAACACGCCCAACGATTCTCGCCCGAGCGTTTTGTCGAACGGCTTCGCGCTATCGTCGAAGAGACGCGAGCAACGCTTTAGCGGTCCCGTCGCAATCGATGCGGCGGATGCGCGCAAGCCCACGCTCGCGCAGCTCCTCGCGCAGATCGCGATCCTGCACGATTCGGCGCAACGCGGCGGACCAGTTCTCAACATCGCCGCTTGCCAAAAGGGCGGCGCCCTCACAGGTTTCCGGCAACGCGCCCGCATCGAGTGCGATGACGGGAGCACCGCACGCCATCGCCTCCAGCGCCGGGAGACCTACGCCTTCCATGGATGGTACCGCGACGGCCAGCGCGCCGGAATACAACGCGCGCAGCTGTTCGTCGTCGGGTGCGGCGCGCCGGTGTTTCGCGCGTAAAGCCGCCAGCCGCGCTTGCGCAGCGGCCCGCAGTGCACCGACAACGACGAGTTCGATCTCGCCGCCATGCAGCGCTTCTTCGAAGGCCGCAATCATCAGATCGGCGTTCTTGCGCGGCTCGGCGCCGCCGACGTAGAGCACGTACGGCCGCCGTTCTTCCACTTCAACAGGATGCCACCATGGGTCGGCAATCGGCGGCAAGACGGCAACGCGCGCGGCAGGAACGCCGAAGCGCGTGGAGATCGCGTTGGCCGTCCAGTGCGAAACCGCGCTGAGCGAATCGGCATCTCGAATCGCGCGCAGAATCGGCGTCTGCTCGCGGCGCCTGGCGATAACGCTGCGTGCCGGGTACTCGAACGCAAACGTATCGTGAATGGTGACGGCGCTCGAAGCTTCGGATTTGAACCGCATGCCATTCCAGGGATACCATTGCGCGTCTAAGTTCCGCCTGGGGCGTTCGCGCAGCGTCACAACAGCATGCGGAAACTCTTCGGCGAGAAGGCGCCCATCATCGCGCGTACGCACCACGAGCACCGGTTCGACGTCGTTCATCTTTTCAAACGAGCGAAGGACCGTTCGGACGAACCGGCCCATGCCGCGGCGATCGCCGCTTAAGTTGAGGGCGTCAACACCTAAGAGCATCGGCGAAGTTCTTACTTCGCAAGCTGCGGCGCAAGATACAACGCGATCACGGAAACGGTGTTGAACAGGCCGTGCGTGATCATCGAAGCAAAGGCATTGCGGCTGCGCGCGTAGACGCCGCACAAGATCATACCGCCGAAGACCAGCGGCACGAAGGCGTACTTGTCTCCGTGTGCGGCGGCGAATAAGATGCCGCTGACCAGCGCGCCGATCCAAAAGCCGCCGTAGCGGCTGACCGCATTGAAGATGAAGACGCGAAAAGTCAGTTCTTCGGCGACCGGCGCTACGACGATCGCGAGCGCCGCTACTGCCGCGCGCAGACCGCGCCCGTGGGCGCTCAAGAGCAGTTTGACTGCCTGCTGCTCGTGGCTGCTGTGCAAGACGGAATTGATGGCGCTTCCCAATCCGTTGACGACCGCCACCATCGCTACTGCGCCGATGATGGCAACCGCGACTTGCGGCAAAGTGGGCGCGGTGAATCCGAGGCGCTGCAAACTCGTGCGCTCCAAGCCGGGGAGCACCGAGAACAAGTAGAGCGCGACGAACAGGTCGATGGCCAGCTGCAGCGCCAGACTGAAGGGAACGGCGTCGCGCAGAAGCGCGCGCCGGTCGATCGTGGTGCCGTAAGGCGTGATCGTGACCAGATGCGTGATCAGGATGAAGGCGGCAGCGCCCGCGATGAAGACGATGATGATGATTGCAACCAAGCCGAGCAACACGTAGATGCTCGGTAAGGCGCGAAACGAATCAGACGCGTAGCTGTCCGGCGAGCCGGGCGAAATCGTCGAGAGCGAGCTGTTCCCCACGTATCTCCGTGTCGAGATCGAGTTCCCGCAGCGCGTCCGTGGTCACCGAACGATCGATGCCGAGCGCAAGCCACAGCGAGTTGGCTAGCGTTTTGCGGCGGTACGCGAACGCTGCGCGGGCGACCTGCAAGAACCAGTCTGCGTCGCGAACGCCGACGGCGCGCTGCGATCGCCGGCTGAGCGTTACGACCGTTGCATCCACTTTTGGCCGAGGGTAAAAGGCCGTAGCCGGGATCGTGAACGCGCTCTCTACCTCCATGGCGTACTGCACCGCGATGCTCAGGCTGCCATAGGCCGGGGTTGCAGGAGCGGCGCGAAAGCGTTGCGCGACGTCACGTTGCACCATGACGACGATGCGCTCCGGTCCGCTCGGCATCTCGATCAACCGCATCACCAGCGGCGTCGCGATGTTATATGGAAGATTGCCCGTTATGCGCCACGGCTTCCGGTTCGCCGCTTGCGCATAGTCGAAGTTCAAAGCGTCCGCGTGGACGATGTGCGCCGATTGCAACTGCGGCTGGGCCTTCAAAACGGTTACCATGTCGGCATCGATCTCGATCGCCGTTACGTCGAGATTCTGCTGCAGGAGCGCGGCGGTCAAACGGCCCGTTCCCGGGCCGATCTCAAAAACGGCGAAGTCCTCCGATGGAGGACTTCCGCGAACGAGACGTGCGATGCGCGCTGCCGCTCCGGCGTCCATCAAAAAGTGTTGGCCCAGCCGCTTTTTCGGCCTGTACCCGAACTGACGCAGCAGCGCGCGCGGAGAGTCCAACCTTGAGGTCAGGTGCGCTCAGCGCAAGGTGTACACCTTTACGGTTCGCCGCCCGAACTCGAGCGCATCGCCTTGCGAATCGAATCCTAGATCGATCCGCATCCCGCGTATCGCGCCGCCGGTATCGCCCGCGACCGCGTATCCATATCCCGGAATGAACAGGCGCGTGCCGAGCGGGATAACGCGCGGATCGACGGCGACGATTCCGTGACCGGCGCGGCGCCCGGAAGCCGTGTACCCGTCGCAGCCGGCACAAGAGGCGCTATAAGCGGTTGCCTCCATCGCTAGCGAATGCGCGGCAAGCCGCTCCGTGAAGCCTTCGGCGATGATGCGCATCTTTGCCGGCCGCACCACGCGCGAAGCAACGACGTGTTCGCGCAGCGCGTCGCCGATCTGCGTGTACGCGATCGTCGTTTCACGCACGCCGGGGCGTCCCGGCGCGAGCATCTTCTTGTGGCCTGGCGGCAACGTGTAGTCGAGGCGGCGGATCGTCTTTTGCGCGATGCTCGCGCGCTGGACCGAGATCCAATGCATGACGTGCGAAATCGCGATGGTGCCGCCGGCTACAATTGGATCCGCAAGCGAGGGATGCACGACGTCATACCGGCCCAGCAGAATCCCGCTTTCTTCAAGGAAGGCGCCGACGTCCAACGCTGCGGTCATGAGGGTCTTTACGCCGGCGCCGGTAGCTAGCCGAACCGGCACGGCGCGATCGTACTCAATCGTCATGCCCGAGGAGATCGCGGTGTCGCTGCTCGGCCTGACGTAATCGAGCGGTCCTGGAATGATGCCGCGCTCCTGCAAAAATTGCCCGACGGTGCGCGCTTGCGTCGGCGCCTGGGTGAAACCATCGCGCGATTGGAACAAGACTTCGATGGTCGCTGAGTGCTGCTCGGTCGTTGCGTTTGCGCCGGCAAATCCCGTAAGGCTCAAGACGCATGCGAGAACGGCGCACAGGCCAAATCGGCTGCGTGGGGTTCGTCCTGTCAATCTCGCTCCTTTCGTGAGTTCGGCATGGGCACGAGGCGATAAGGGCTCCTACGGAAGGAGTCCCGGCCAGGGCAGTGCCCATTCGGGGAGTGATTGTGGTATCGGCTGACGAGTCCGGAACGGACGCGCCGAAGGTTCGGCCGCACTATACCACGGTCGCCGACACCGGCCGATACCGCAAAAGTCCTTGCCGATGAGGGTCGGCTTTTTTACCGAGGTCTACCACCCGGTCATCAACGGCATCGTCGCGTCGATCGATGGACTGGCCGCAGGCCTGCGGCGGCTCGGGCACGAGGTCTATGTTTTCACCCCGCACATGCCGGGTTCCGAGGACGAAGAAGAGGACGTCTACCGCATCCCATCGCTGCCGCTGCCGACCGCGACCGAATACAGGCTGACGTTGCCCCTCGTCAGCAGGGCGCGCCGCAAAGCCGTGCTGAGCCGCGTCGACGTGCTGCACGCCCATTCGCCATTCGTCACGGGCTGGATGAGCGTCCGATACGCGCGCCGCCTCGGCATCCCGCTCGTCTACACGTACCATACGCAATTGGAAGAGTACGCGCATTACGTGCCCTTCGAACCGGCGGCGACGCGGCTCGCCGCCTCCACCTTGACGCGCGGGTTCGCCAATATGGCCGACGCGGTGATCGTGCCGTCCGGTGCGATGCGCGAACGGCTGTTGGAATTAGGCGTTTATCGCCGAGTGGAGGTCGTCCCGAGCGGGATCGATCTGCACCGTTTCGGCGCCGGACGCCGGCGCGAGGATCTCCGCCGGCGGCTGGGCGTGCGTGCGGGAGAGCGGCTCTTACTCTGCGTTTCTCGGCTCGGTCGTGAAAAAAACATCGAACTGCTGCTCGACGCGATTGCCCACGTGAAGGCACCCGTGCGCCTCGTCATTGCAGGTGAAGGGCCCGACCGGCAAGTGCTGCAGTCGCGTGCGCGCGAACTCGGCGTGGTACGCCGCACGCATTTTTTGGGCGCGGTCCCGCGCAAGGAGCTGCCGGATCTCTATGCTAGCGCCGACGCGTTCGTCTTTGCGAGTTTGACCGAAACGCAAGGCCTCGTGATCGTTGAGGCGCTAGCCGCCGGAGCATTTGTCATCGCCGCCGAGGCTGCAGCTATACCGAGCGTCTTGCGCGATGCCGGCCGCATCGTGGCGCCGGACGCGCGCGCCTTTGCGGAAGCGATCGATGCCGTGCCGGCACGGCCCGACCCACTGCAGGGCGAGCGTTCTCGTACGGCGGCAGCGGGCTACGGCGTCGAAACTCAGGCCAAGCGGATCGCCGGCATATACGGCGAGTTGACATCGAACGTGTGTTCGATTTACAATTGATGCATGGTTTCGGGCGCTCGCAAAATGGTCGACGTTTCCGTGGGAATCGCCGCCGCGCCGGACGGTACCGGAGTGGCGTATGCGCGCATCGGCCGGGAGGCGGCGGCTGCGTTGCGCGTGCCGTTTGCCTACGACATTTTGCCCGATTCGGACGGCCACGAAATCGCTTACGCGGGCCTCGCTGCCGTCTGCCGGGCCGTGCAGCGCAATGGGATCGACCGCGTGCGACTGGCGGTGGAAGATCCGCAGTGTTTCGCGGCGCTTCGCGGCCATGCGAAATTGCCGCGTTCGCTCGCGTTCGCCTACATAAAACTCGGCTGCGCGCTCAACGGCTTTCGCGCATACGAGCTGTGCCGGGCGCCGGAATCGGACGCCGACTTGGCCGCACGCGCGCGTTCGGAGGCGGCGATGCGCATCGCCGCCTGAGCTGAGGCTTGCCGCGCTACCGCAGAGCGGCGGCCGGCGAGTTGCCCAGCGATACCGGCGCGCTTGCGCGCGCACTGATTGGCTACGTGCTCGTCCGCGACTGCCCGGACGGGCGCACCGCGGGGCGGATCGTTGAAACGGAGGCCTACGTCTTAAATGATCCCGCCTCGCACGCATACCGCGGAAAAAGCCGGCGTAACGCCTCCATGTTCCTGAGTGCGCACCACGCCTACATTTATAGGATATACGGCACGTCTTGGTGCGTGAACGTGAGCAGCGAAGGCGAAGGTGAGGGCGCCGCGGTCTTGCTGCGCGCCCTCGAGCCGCTGGACGGGTTTGCGCTGATGGAGCAGCGCCGCGGTACGAACCGCCCGCGCGATCTCTGCCGAGGTCCCGGGCGCCTGTGCCAAGCGCTGGCCATCGACCGTGACTTGGACGGCGTCGACCTTTTACACAACAGGGAGCTTTGGTTGGCGCGCCCGATAGGGCGTGCGCCCGTCCCGGTGCGCACGGGGCGACGGATCGGCATCATGCAGGCCGCGGAGCGAATTTTGCGCTTCTATGAGGCAGGGAACCCGTTCGTGAGCGGCCCGCGGTCATTGTCTTCCTAAACGGCCTATGCTATAGTTCAAATCGTCGCGAGCGCCGTTCATTTTGAACCCTCGGCGACATCCACATATTCCGCGCACACGCCACCGAAAAAATTCCGGCAGCCTCGCCGTTGTTTTCGCCCCTGCGCGTGCGCTCTACGAGAGAGACTAAAGCTCTGCAATTCGAAAATCGCTTTAACGACAACGGACGGCCCCAAGGCGGCGGCCGCCGCAGGCGTTCGCGGCGCCATCGCCATTTCAATCCGCAAATTCACAACGACCAGATTCCTCAGATGGAGCAAGCCGGGCCACCGATGCTGACGGTGGATCAGCTTTCAGAAAAATCAAAAGCCGAGCTGAACACGCTGGCCAAAGAGTTCGAGATCGAAACCCCTTTGAAGCTCAAGAAAGATGAGCTCATTCCGCGAATTCTGGAGATTGCGGCGCAGCGATCGGGTTTAGAGATCGCCAGCGGCGTGCTGGACGTTCTGCCCGAGGGATACGGCTTCTTGCGCCGCCAGGGCTACATCATCGGCTCGGAAGATATTTACGTCAGCCAATCGCAGATTCGCCGCTTCGAATTGCGGCGCGGCGATTTGGTTGAAGGCCAGGTGCGGCGTCCGAAGGAGAGCGAGAAATATTTCGGCCTGATCAGGGTCGACCGCATCAACGGCCTGTTGCCGGATCAGATTCGCGGCCGGCGCGTTTTTGAGCGCGGCACCCCGATCTACCCGAACGATCGCTACAAGCTCGAAGTACGGGCAACGCAGTCTGTCGACCCGGGTGATCGACTTGTTTTGCCCGATCGGCAAAGGGCAGCGAGCGCTGATCGTTTCACCGCCCAAGGCCGGCAAGACGACGCTGCTCAAAAACATCGCCAATTCGATTTCGATCAACCATCCCGAAGCGCACATCATCGCATTGCTCGTCGACGAGCGCCCCGAAGAAGTGACCGACATGCAGCGGACCGTCGATGGGGAAGTGGTGGCCTCGACGTTCGACGAGCATCCGGAGAACCACACGGCGGTCGCGGAACTGGCGATGGAACGTGCGAAACGTCTGGTCGAGCTGGGCAAGGACGTCATTATCCTGCTGGACTCGATAACGCGCCTCGCCCGCGCATACAATCAAGTGATCCCGACTTCGGGACGCACGCTCTCGGGTGGTCTCGACACCGCTTCGCTGCACAAGCCCAAGCGGTTTTTCGGCGCCGCGCGCAAGATCGAAGAGGGCGGCTCCCTGACGATCATCGCGACTGCGCTCGTCGAAACGGGGTCCAAGATGGACGACGTCATCTTCGAAGAGTTCAAGGGCACGGGCAACATGGAACTCAACCTGACGCGCAAACTCGCCGAATCGCGCGTCTTTCCGGCGATCGACATCAAGCGTTCGGGAACGCGCCACGAAGAGCTGCTGCTCAGCGAGATCGAGATGCGCAAGATCTGGATGCTGCGTCGCGCCACCAGCGTGCTTAACACCGGCGACATCACCGAGATCATCCTGGACAAGATGGCGCAAACGCGAACCAACGACGAGTTTTTACAAAGCGTTACGAAAGAGGCGCTGTCGCTGTCTCGCGGATACGAAGAGGGCAACGGAAAGTATTAGTTTCGTCTCGGTACGCATCGGCTGAGGACACAGGCCGCTAGCCGGTTCCAGGACGGAGTGTTGCGGCCGCTCGCACGCCAGTGAGACTGCAGAGATACTTGGCGCAGGCGGGCGTGGCGTCAAGGCGAGCTGCCGAAGCGCTGATCGTGCAAGGACGCGTGCGCGTGAACGGCGCCGTGGTACGCGAACTTGGGACGAAAATCGACGCAAACGATACGGTCGAATTCGACGCGGCGAAGATCGCCGTGCCGGCAAATTGGACGTACTTGGTGGTGCACAAGCCGGCCGGCGTCGTGACCACGATGCGCGATCCGCAAAACAGAAGTACGATCGCGCAATTGATCCCGCCCGGCATGCCGCGCATCGTGCCGGTGGGACGGCTGGATTACGACAGCTCCGGCGTGCTGCTGCTGACGAACGACGGCGAGCTTGCGAACGCGTTGACGCATCCGAAGTTCGGCGTGGAAAAAACCTATCGCGTGACCCTGCAGGGGCGGTTGCGGCCGGATGCGGTGAAGGCGCTGCAAGCGGGCGTGGCGCTCGAGGAGTTTCACGCGGCGGGCGCGCGCGTGCGAATCGTCGCCGCGCGGCGAGACGCATCGATCGCCGATTTGACGATTCATGAGGGCCGCTACCGCGAAGTGCGCCGGGCCTTTGAAGCGCTGGGCTACCGGGTCCTTGGGCTCGTGCGCCTGCGCTTCGGCCCCGTCCGGCTGGGAGAGCTTCCGTGCGGCGCGAGCCGCGAGTCTGACGGCGCGAGAATGGACTGCCTTGCAGACACTCCGGGGCTCTTCCCCCGGTCTGTTACGATAGAGTTCCGTGGAACGGCTGACGGCGCTTCCCCAAACGTACAAGCTCGTTCGTCGCGAGGCGCGGGCGACGCGAACGGCGGTGCGGCTGAACAACGGCGCAACGTTCGGCGGCGACGTCATTGCGCTCTGCGCCGGCCCCTGCAGCGTGGAATCTCGCGAGCAGATCGAGGCCACCGCGAAAGCGGTCGCCGCGCGAGGAGCGAACGTGCTGCGCGGCGGCGCCTTCAAGCCGCGGACCTCGCCCTACGCCTTTCAAGGTCTGGGTCGCGAAGGGCTTTTGCTGCTGCGCGATGCGGCCGACCGGTTCGGTATGGCGATCGTGACGGAGGTGCTCGACCCGCGGCACGTGGAGTTGGTGGCCCGGCACGCGGACGTCCTGCAGATCGGTACGCGCAATATGCAGAATTTTACGTTGCTGCGAGAGGCGGGCGAATCGCGCAAACCCGTGCTGCTGAAGCGCGGGCTGTCCGCAACGATCGACGAGTGGCTGATGGCCGCCGAATATCTCATGGTCGCCGGAAACGAGAACATCGTGCTGTGCGAGCGCGGCGTGCGATCGTTCGATTCGGCTACCCGCAATCTGCTGGATCTCACCGCAGTGCCGCTGCTGCGTTCCCTGACGCACCTGCCGGTCATCATCGATCCCTCGCACGGAACGGGCCAGGCTCGCTTGGTGACGCCGATGGCGTTAGCGGGCTTAGCCGCCGGCGCCGACGGCATCTTGGTGGAGGTTCATCCCGACCCACCGTCGGCAGCATCGGACGGCCCCCAGTCATTGACGTTCGAACAATTCGACGGCCTGATCGCGCAGGTCCGGGCTCTCGCGCCGGCGATTGGGCGGAGGGTGCCCGCCGCGACGCTCGCCGCCTGAGGCACGAATGCCGTTTGGCTTTCGTTGATCCGCGGTACACAGTAGGCGCTCGAGTGCGCCGCGTTACCCTGACATCGTGAGGTAAAAACATACGCGCATGATTGCTATTTCTCGCCGGCTCGCCGCACTGAGCGGCGTCGCCATCGCCGCCACGTTCGCTGCTCCGGCTTCGGCTCAATATGCGAACGAGTACGTACCTCCCAAGCTGGTGCAGCAAGGGACGACAAGCGTCCCGATCGCCGGCAACGGCACCGTGATCGTCCAGGTCGAAGTCGCAGCCGACGGATCGCACCGCGTCATCCGCGTGATCAAATCGACCAACTCGGCCGACAATCCGGCAGCGATGGATATCGCGCAGCATTCGACGTACCGCGTCGGCCGCCGCGGCACCAAGCCGATCACGGCCTTTTACGATTTCACCCTGAAGTTCAAAGGCAAGAGCGTGGCGACGACGCAGAGCAGCGCGCCCGAAGGCGGCGGCGAGGCCGCTCAAATCGCGCGCCTGATCAACATGAAGAACTACTCGCTGGCCAAGTCGCGAGCTCAAAGCGCGCTTGCCTCCAACCCGAACGATCCCATGCTGAATGCGCAGCTGGGAGCGATAGATTTCCTCACCAACGACTATGCAAGCGCGGTCGCTGCCTTCGATAAGACTCCAACGCCGCCGAAGGAATACACGTCCTTCGCCGTCGCGTCGTATTACAAGGCATCGCAGCAGCCGGGCGTGACGCCCACGCAGCAAGTGGCCTATTTGCAGAAAGCGCACGACTTGGTGATGGCGGATCCAACGTCGGTCGCGAATGCACGGCTGAACATCACTTTTGAGTTGGCAAAGGCGTATCAAGCTGCCGGGGAGACCGCGCAGTATCAGAAGATGGCTGCCGAGATCAAGCAGATGGCACCGAACAGTACGCAGGCGCGCACTCTGACGCTCAGTCAGTCCTTGGATCAGGCGATTGCCCTCAGCAATGCAGGCAAGCATGAGGAGGCGCTTGCCGCATTCCAACAGGCCGCGCAAGGGGCGCCCCCGCAGGTGCAAGTCACAGCATATGCCCGTGCAGCGTTCGAGCAGAACAGCATTCTCGTGGCTCAGAAAACGCAGCCAACCGCCGCCGACTACGCCAAAGTAAAGGCGTTAGCGGACAAGGCGCTGGCGATCGATCCGAATTTCCCGGCAGCGAACTTCGCCGAAGGCATTGCGCTGTACGAGCAGTACGCCGCAGGCGGCAACCAGGACGCGAACTTAAAGAGCCAAGCCGTCGCGTCGCTCAACAAAGCAAAATCCCAGGCGCAAGCGCAGGGCAACAATCAGCTCGTGCTTCAGATCAACAATTTCATGTCGAAATACATCAAATAACAGGGCCGGCACGAGCGAAAGAATCCACAGGACTTTATGTGAGGGTGGGCCAATGGTCCGCCTTCACGGAAACGGGCGCATTCCCGCTCGCATCGCGTAGGCCTACCGCGGGCGGGGGAACGGGAGGATACAGTAGTGTTTGGCGGTTTCATGAGTTTCATGCAGCAGGGCGGCTGGGATATGTGGCTGCTGCTGCTCATTTCTATCGTCGGGCTGGCGATCGTGATCGAACGCTTGGTGTTCTTCGCATCGCAGCATGGCGATACGAAAGGGCTCCTGCGCTCCATCGGTGAGCGCATCCAAAACGACGACATCCCAGGAGCCATCGACGTCTGCCGCAAGCAGCGCGGCATGCTTCCGAAGATCCTGGAGTTCGGCCTGATGCGCGGTGAAAAGAACCGCGCGGACATTACGGACGCCCTCTCCATCGCGCTGATGGAGCACCTGAACTCGCTGGAACGCAACCTGGGCATCATCGGCACGATCGCCGTTATTGCGCCGTTCGTCGGCCTTTTCGGAACGGTGCTCGGCATCATTCGAGCCTTCCAAGACATCGCGCTCAAGGGCAACTCGACTCCGGCAGTCGTTGCGGCCGGCGTTTCCGAAGCGCTAATCACCACGGCAAGCGGCCTCATTATCGCCGTCATCGCCGTCGTCTTCTTCAACTACTTCAAGACGCGCATCAAGGCATACAACCAAGACATGATCGTCGCCGCCAACCAGATGGCCGAGATGCTGCACTTCCACAACACCGGCTCGCCGATACCGACCGAGCTCTACCAGCCCGTCGGGCCTCCGGCAAGGACGGCGCGCTAGGCGCGCGGGAGGTTGTAGGTGAGCCTCCTTTCCGCAAAACAAGACGAAGACGTGATGGCCGAGATCAACATCACGCCGTTCACGGACGTGCTGCTGGTCTTGCTGATCATCTTCATGATCCTCGCCGCGCTGGTTACTCCGCCCGGCTTCGAAAAAGAGCTGCCGAACAACAATAACAACAACAACACCACGCAGCAGAACCAAAAGAAGAACATCGAAGTCGACGTCACCCGCGCCGGCGTCATCTACGTCGATGGGCAGAAAACCGATGAAGACGGCATTTACGCCGCCATGGCGCAGGAGCGGCTGAAGCGCGGCGACAGACACGTCGATATCATTGCCGACGCAAAAGCGAAATACGGCATCATCATCCGGGTTTTGGATGCCGCCAAGGACGCCGGTTTGGAAGACGTCGGGTTCGTTACTTCGTAACGTTGGTGAGGTAGTATGGCCGTTTCAACCGGGCAAGGCGAAGAAGAAGTCATGTCGACCATCAACATCACGCCCTTCACGGACGTGCTGTTGGTCCTGCTGATCATCTTCATCATTCTGGCGGCCGTAACCAAAGAGCCGCCGTTGCCGCTGGCCAAGAATAAAGATAAGGTTACGCCCTCGCAGATCGTCGTGATTATCGACGACAAGAACAACATTCAGATCGGCTCGAACGTCGTCACGATCCAGCAAGCTAAGGCGGCGTTCGACGACCTGCAAAACAACACCGAACACCGCTTCAAGAGCGTCATCATCAAAGCGAGTCCCAAAGCCGACTACGGCACCATCCTGCAAGTGATGGATGCCGCCAAGTCGACGAACCTGACGGACTTCGGACTCGCAAACAAGATCCAAGGAAAATCGCCCTAGCGTATGGCCAAGAGAGACTCGTCGTTCATCACGACCGGCGAGCGCGTCGGCAGTTTTGTCGGCTGGGCGTTTTTGATCTCGATCGCGGTGCACTTTTTCCTCGCGCCGATCTTCCCGCATTTCGCGCAGCGGCACGAGGAACAGCAAGTCGAGAAAGTCTCCATGACCAAGAAGGTCACCGTAAAAGTGCCGACGCCGCCGCCGCCGACGCCCACACCAACGCCCCCGCCGCCGACAAAGAGTACGCCGCCACCGACTCACACGCAGCCGCAACCCAAGCCGTTGAAGATGAACGTCGTGCACACGACGTCCAAGTCCGCGAGCGGTCCGTCGCAAACCAAATACGTGGCACCGGCAAACGGTTCGGTGAACGGACAGCCGGGCGGGACCGGCACGGCGCCGCCGCAGCCGAGGGTAGCAACCGCGCCGCCGGGCCCTCCAGCTACGCCGAAGCCGGCATGTAAGACGCCGTATCAGGACGCCACGGTCGTGCAGCAGGTTTCTCCGGATTATCCTGAGTCGGCGCGCGAACTCGGCCTCGGGCAAGTCGTCGTCAGCGTGCAGGTAACGCTGAGCCCCGCCGGCACCCTGATCGGCGAGAAAATTGCCCAGAGCGGCGGAAACATGTCGCTCGATCAGGCGGCGCTCTCCGCTGCGCGGCAATCGACGTACGCTCCGAAGATCGTTAACTGCCAGCCGGTTACCGGGGATTATCTCTTCAAGGTTACGTTCGACCCGAATACCTGATCCGGCCGCCCTCATAGCATCGTGAGCGCGCGCAATGCGCGCCGCCTTCTGCTCGCTGCGATCGCGCTGTCGCTGCTCGTTCACGCGATCGTCGCCGGCTATTTGCGCTGGCCTAGCGCGCCGCAGTCGCGCCAAGAGCCCGAAATCATCAACGTGCGGCACGTCACGATCGCGCGCATCGCAGCGCGCCCGCGCCCTAGCGTCGCGCCTAAACTCCAACCGCGGCGGAATCTTCGAGTTCACGCAGTGCCGCCTGCACTCACCGCGCGCAGCCTCCACGGTCCTCCGGCCGCATCGGCCCTCGCTTCTGCGGCAATGCAGCATCAAGCGACTCCGCTCCCAACGGCGATTCCGACTGCGACACCCGCGCCGGCGGCCGGAGCCGCCCCGTGCGTCCGTCCCGATGTCGAGCCGCAGCTCACCTCGACTCCCGACGTCGACATACCGGCCGACGCTCGAACGAGCAAAGTCAGCGGCACGACGGTCGTGCGGGTTTCGCTCGATCCGTCGGGGCGCGTCGTTGACGCAAAAATCGCGCAGTCGTCGGGGAATCAGGGACTCGATCTGACCGCGTTGCAGATGGCGCAGGGCGCCGGCTATACGCCCAAGCTTTCGGGCTGCAAAGCCGTCGCCGGTCAGTACACGTTCAGCGTAAAATTCGCCGCCTGGTAAGGGCTCCAGGAGGGGCGCAGCAAGGCGCTCCTGGAGGCGCCCACTGCGTGTGCGTTCCAGGACCGCCGCAGCATGCGACCGTATCTTCGCGCCGGTGACGGCGGCTCAGGCTCTGGCGCTCGCGGTGCTGCAAGGCGTGACGGAGCTCTTCCCGGTCAGCAGCTTGGGCCAGACGATCTTGGTGCCGGCAGTGCTCGGTTGGCGCAATATCGATCGCTCTTCGCCCACCTTCCTCGCATTCGTGACCGTGCTGCATCTGGGCACGGCGCTCGCCCTGCTGATCTTTTACCGCCGCACGTGGCTGCGAATCGTCGCCGCGTTCTTCCGCAGCATCGTCCGCGGTAAGCTCGGCGCCGATCCGGACGAGAAGATTGCCTGGCTGCTCGTCGTCGGCACGATTCCTGTGGGAATCCTCGGCATCTTGCTCAAGGAATCGGTGCGTGCGTTTTTCGGCAGCGCAGAGAGCGCGGCGGTATTCCTCATCATCAATGCCCTGATCATGTTCGTGGGAGAGTACTTGCGAACGCGGCAAAAACGCATGCGGCAGCGGCCGGATAAGACAATCGTCGCGCTGAGTTGGCCGCAAAGCGTCGCGATCGGCATCGGACAAGCGCTGGCGCTTTTTCCGGGAATTTCACGGTCGGGCGCTTCCATGGTCGCGGGCTTGCTGTGCGATTTAAACCACGAAGACGCAGCCAACTACTCGTTCTTGCTCGCGACGCCGGTCATTCTGGCGGCAGCCGCATTTGAGTTCGGCGACCTCGTTACGCCTGCGGCTCACGTCGTTTTAGTGCAAGCGATCGGCGGCGGCATCCTGGCCGGCATCGCCGCCTATCTGTCCGTCTCGTTTCTGGTACGCTACTTTCAACGCAACGATCTGCGCCCGTTTGGATGGTATTGTCTCGTCTTCGGCGCAGTGTCGCTCGCGCTCGCGCGCATGGGGGTAATTCATTGAGAGGTCTTGCCATCGTTATCGGGATCATTTTTGCAATCGGCGCGGTGTTGGCGTTTACGGGCGCCGCTCACTTCTCGCATACGCTCGGGTTTGACGGCCACCGGCACGCCAAACATGGCATCCTCTATGCCGTGATCGCGGTGCTGGCGTTCATTTGGGCGAGAATGGCCGGTGCCCGCGCCTAAACCTTCGCACATTCGCAAAGACGGCACCTTGGAAATGGTTGACGTCTCTGCGAAGGCATCAACCGATCGAACGGCGCGCGCGCAGGCACGCATCAAGCTCGGGGCAGCAGCTGAGGCGCTGCGGGCGGCCACGCTTGCGAAGGGCGATGCATTCGCTGCGGCGCAGCTGGCGGGGATCATGGCGGCCAAACGGACGCCTTCGCTGATCCCGCTGACGCACACGATCCCCTTGACGAAGGTTGACGTGAGCTTCGATTGGGACGGCGATTTGCTGGTGATCGAAAGCTTCGCGCGAACCCACGCGCAGACCGGCGTTGAGATGGAGGCCCTGGTCGCCGTCGGGATGGCCGCGCTGACGATTTACGATATGGCAAAAGCCGTCGAGCCGGCAATGGTGATCGAATCGATCCGGCTGCTGAGCAAAACCGGTGGAAGCGGCTAACTTCGCAGCCGCGCTGATCGTGCTCTCGGATCGCGCCGCCGGCGGGTCGCGCCCCGATGCTTGCCTGCCGGTGATGCGTGAGAGGCTTTTGCCGGTATACCGGATCGTGAAAGAGAGCGTTCTGCCCGACGACGCGGCCGCACTTCAAGCCGAACTGATCGATCTCTGCGACAGCGCGGCGGCGTCGTTGGTGTTAACGAGTGGCGGGACCGGCCTAGGCCCGCGCGATCGTACGCCGCAAGCAACCGCGGCGATTCTCGATTACGAAGTGCCGGGTATCGCGGAGGCGATCCGCGTGGAATCGATGCGCAACGTCCGAACGGCGATGCTTTCGCGCGGAATCGCGGGCGTTCGCCATCGCACGCTGATCGTCAACCTGCCGGGAAGCCCCAAAGCCGTCGGGGAGTCTTTAGACATCATTTTGCCGGTGCTGCCGCACGCGCTGCTGCTCCTCGCGGGCGAAGACCCGCACTAAACGAAATGGATTTCGAGCAAGCCCGCGAGTATCTGCTGAGCACCGTGAGCGAAACGCGGTCGGGACGGCATCCGAATCGCTTGGATCGCATGCGCGCCCTGCTGGATGCGTTGGGCAACCCGCAAGATCGCTATCCGACGATACACGTTGGAGGCACGAGCGGAAAAGGCTCGACTTCAACGATGATCGCCGCCGCACTGAGCGCCGCCGGCAAGCGTGTGGGACTGCACACGAAACCGCATCTGCGCTCGATCGTGGAGCGAGCGCGGATCGATGGCGTGCCGGTGACGGAAGACGTCTTTGCTCGCCTCTTCTCGGAGATGTTTCCCGTCCTCGAACGGGTTGCCGCGCTTTACGAACGGCCGTCGTACTACGAGACGCTTCTGGCGCTGGCGTTTCTCTATTTTGCGTGGGAGAGCGTCGACGTGGCCGTCATCGAAGTGGGCGTCGGCGGAAAACTCGACGGCACCAACGTCATCGTGCCCGAAGTCAGCATCATCACCAACGTCGGGCTGGATCACACCGACATTCTGGGCGACACGGTCGAAGAGATTGCGGCCGATAAAGCCGGCATCGCCAAAGCGGGGATCCCGTTGGTTAGCGCGGCCGAGCATCCCGGCGCGCGGGCCATCATCGAAGAAGCTTGCGCGCGAGCAGGTGCGCCGTTCATCTCCGTGCTCGACACGACGACGGTCGTTTCGGAGACCTCACCGCCTCTGATGCAAAGATTCGACGTTCGCACGCCGCAAGATTGCTACCGCCTCACTTTGCCGGTTCTGGGTCTCTTTCAACAGCGCAATGCCGCGACCGCAATCGTGGCCCTCGAACAGCTTCGCGCTGAACTGCGTCCGGCGCGCTCGCAGGTCGAGGAAGCCTTCGCACAGTTGCACATTCCCGGGCGCATGGAGTACTTTCCATCGCATCCGCCGCTGATCTTCGACATCGCGCACAATCCCGATAAAGCGCGCCATCTGGCAGATTCCCTGCGGTACGCCTTCGCGGGGCGCCGCTTCACCTTCGTGCTGGCGATCGGCCAGAGCAAAGACGCTGCTGAAATTCTCGCGGTGCTGCGCGATTTGCCGGCGATGTTCATCTTTACATCATTTGAAACCGAGGGCCGCACGGCGATGCGGCCGCAGCGCCTGGCCAGCATTGCCGAGTCGCTCCAGTTGTGGGGACGCGCGGTCGGCGATCCGGTCGAAGCGCTTTCAATTGCGCGTCGCAATGCCGCCGCGGACGACGTGATCGTCGTGACCGGTTCCACCTTCGTCGTCGCGCAGCTGCGCAAATGGTGGCTGGAAAACGTCGTTGCCAGCGGATCAGCGCCGTAGCGCGCGCGGGGAGCTGCGGGCCCGCGGGCGCGAGCTTGTCTGGGGACGGCGCACGTACGTTATGGCAATCGTCAACGTCACGCCGGATTCGTTCTCCGGCGACGGGCGGCCCGATGTCGCCGATGCGGTTCGATTCGCGGTGCAGCAGCACGAACGAACCGCGGATCTGATCGATATAGGCGGTCAGTCGACGCGGCCCGGCCACGTCCCGATTCCGGCGCACGTTGAAACCGCGCGAGTCGTGCCCGTTATCGAGCGCGTTCGCGCCGCTTTGCCCGGTGCAATCATCTCAGTGGATACGTATGAGCCCGGCGTATTGCGTGCGGCACTTGTCGCAGGAGCCGACATGCTCAACTGCATCGCCGGCATGCCCGCGCAGCTGCTCGACGTCGCAGCGCAAGCGCAGATTCCCGTCGCGATCATGCATAATAAGGCGCAGCCCCATTACGACGGCGACGTCGTCGACGAAGTGCTTGGTTTTTTGGAAGAAGCGGCGAGCCGCGCAGTGCGCGCCCAGATTCGGCCCAATCACGTGCTTCTCGATCCCGGCATCGGGTTCGGAAAAACAGCCGATCACAACATTGCCGTATTGCACAATCTCCGGCGTCTGGTGGCGCTGGGGTTTCCGTCGATGCTGGGAACCTCGCGAAAATCCACGATAGGCAAGCTTACCGGGCGCGAACCGGCCGATCGCCTCTTCGGCACAGCCGCGACCACGGCGCTTGCCGTAGCAGCCGGCATCGACGTCGTGCGCGTCCACGACGTGGCGGAAACGCGCGACGTGGTCAATGTTGCCGACGCGATCGTGCGCGGATGGAGGCCTGCGAACTGGACGTAATCGCCATACGAAACGTTCGGGTCTACGGGCGTCACGGCGTTACCGACGCGGAGCGCCGGCAAGCGCAGCCGTTCGATGTCGACGTTTGGCTTGAAGTCGATCTTTCGCGTGCAGCACGCAGCGACCGGATCGCGGATACGCTCGACTACGCCGGCGTGTACCAAAGCATCGTGGACGCCGTGGAAAACACGTCGCATGAGTTGCTCGAGCGGCTGGCTGGAGAAATTTTGGATGCGGTCTGCAGCGATCGCCGGATCGTGCAAGCGCGGGTTCGGGTCGCTAAACCCGGCTTTCTCTCAGGCGCGACGCCTTCCGTCACCGTATGCCGATCGCCGCAATAGGCATCGGTTCGAATCTCGATAATCCGCAGGCGCAAGTTCGGCGCGCGATCGGCGCTCTGTGGTCGCTCGGCGAACTGAGGGCCGTTTCCGGAATCTACCGGACGATCCCGTGGGGAAAGCGCGACCAACCAGATTTTTTCAACGCAGTTGCGCTTCTCGACACCGATCGAGAGCCCGCGATCTTGCTGAACGATCTCAAGGCGCTGGAACGGCGGCTGGGACGTACGCCGGGCGAACCATGGGGCCCGCGCATCGTCGATCTCGATATACTGACCTATGACGATCTGACGTATCTACAAGGCAACCTGGAGATTCCGCACCGCAATCTGATGGAGCGGGGTTTTGCGCTGATTCCGCTCGCCGAAATCGACGACCGTTATGCCGCGGCCGCGCAGGCGCTTCCGGAAGAAGAGCGCGCGGGAGTTCTTCGGGTCGCCGGAAGCGAATCCGTTGGCCCCATGCTTTTGGAAGATCGGGATGCGGGCGTGCTCGAACGGGTTCGCACCCTGGTGCAGGCGTTCGTGCAAACCGATCTCGTGCGCTTGCGCATCGAAGACGAGAATGAAGATGCGGTCGAAATTGCTCGCCGCCCGATCGTGGCGCGACCGCCCGCTTTGGCGCAACCTGTGCCGGCAGGCACTAGCGCCGTCCAGGGCGCGCCGGAACGGATCACCGCGGATCTCGTCGGCATCATTCACTTTACGCGTCCCGCGCCAAAGCAAGGCGATCGATTGAGCAACGATCGCGAGCTGGCATTTGTCGAAGCGCTCGGTATTCGTAATCCGGTGCGCTCGCGCGGACCGGGACGGCTTGCCGCCGTTCGCTGCGCCGACGGCCAACCCGTCGAATATGGTCAAGTGCTTTTCGAGATCGAGCGCCTATGACTCTGTTTAACAGGGCGCTCCGCCCAGCTCCGCGCCCCCCCACACAGATGGGGCCCCCCATTTGCGGCGCGCATCTACGCAACAGCCGCGCGAACGCTTCCCCAGGGCGCGCCGACTTGCGAGGCGCCGAGCTTGTTTAAGAAAGTCTTGATTGCAAACAGAGGCGAAATCGCATTGCGGATCAATCGCGCCTGCCGGGAACTCGGCGTGCGGACGGTCGCAATTTTTTCGGAGCCCGATCGCGGTTCGCTGCACGTGCGTCATGCCGGCGAGGCGTTTTGCGTTGGTCCCGGTCCGGCAGCGCGATCGTACTTGAACATTCCGAATATCATCTCGACGGCGCTGATCACGGGCTGCGACGCGGTGCATCCAGGCTATGGCTTCTTGGCGGAAAATGCCCGGTTCGCTGAAATTTGCTCGGATCACGGGTTAGTGTTCATCGGCCCGCGCCCCAGCGTCATCGCAGCGATGGGCGACAAAGCGACCGCGAAACGGCTGATGCAACAAGCGGGTGTCGCGGTGACGCCCGGCACCGGCATCCTGAGTTCGCCGGCGGAGGCGGCGCGAGCAGCCGAATCGCTGGGCTATCCGGTGCTTTTGAAAGCGACAGCGGGCGGCGGCGGCACGGGCATGCGCGCCGTACACTCGCCTGCAGAATTGGAACGCTCGTTTGCGGCCGCGCAAGCCGAAGCCGAGGCAAGCTTTAAAGATGGGCGCCTCTACATGGAGAAGCTCATCGACAAGCCGCGCCACATCGAAGTGCAGATTCTGGCCGACAATGCCGGCAGCGTCATACATTTGGGCGAACGCGACTGCTCCGTGCAGAAGCCGTCGCATCAAAAACTGATCGAGGAAGCGCCCGCGTCGATGCTCTCAGCGGCGGCTCGGGAATCGCTGCACGCCATGGCCGTGCGCGCCGCACAGGCCGTCGGCTACAACAATGCGGGGACGCTGGAGTTCCTCGTCGGCGCCGAAGACGTCTTTTTCATGGAGATGAACACCCGCATTCAAGTGGAGCATCCGGTCACCGAAATGGTGTACAACATCGATCTCGTCAAGGAGCAAATCCGGCTTGCAGCGGGTGAAGCGCTGGGCTACACGCAGTCCGATTTGCGTCCGGCCGGACACGCGATCGAATGCCGCATCAACGCGGAAGATCCGCGCAACAACTTTGCTCCGGCCGCCGGAACGCTTTCGAACGTCGTCTTTCCTGGTGGGCCGGGCATTCGCGTGGACACGCACGTTTTCACCGGCGCATCGGTGCCGCCGTTCTACGATTCACTCCTTGCCAAAGTCGTCGCCTTCGGTCAAACGCGTGAAGCCGCGATCGTGCGCATGGAACGGGCGCTGCGCGAAACGGCGATCGAAGGCGTGAAGACGACGGTCGAACAGTGCCTGGAAGTCTTAGCTTCGCCGGGCTTCCGCAGCGGGCGCTATTCGATCGACTTGCTTTCAACGATGATGAAAGCGGCAGCGTAATTGTGCCGTCCCGTCGTGACGCCCGGCAAGTCGCGCTGCAGGCGCTCTTTTCGGTGGAAGTCGGACACCGCACGGCGGACGAGGTGCTCGACGAATATCTCGCTTCGCAAGCACCGGGCTCCCATCGGAGGTTCGTCAAAGAACTCGTGCTCGGCACGCTGGAGCATACGGAGGAAAGCGACACGGTGCTGCGGCCGCTGCTCCAAGGTTGGACGATCGAGCGCCTTCCGACAATCGATCGTTTGCTCTTGCGCATGGGCGCCTTCGAACTGCGTCACCGACCGGAAACTCCTGCGCCGGTGGTCATCAATGAGGCAGTCGAACTGGCCAAACGCTTTTCAACGGATCACTCGGCGCGTTTCGTCAACGGCGTTCTTTCGGCGATGAGGAACGGCAATGCGTAGAGCGCTGATCGGACTGGGCGTCGTGCTGCTGCTGATCGTGCTGTTCTGCGCCGGCGGAATTGCGGGCATCGTCGTCGCGTACTCGCGTAACCTTCCCGACATCAACCGCATGGCGGACTATCAGCCCGCCCGCTCGACGCGAATCTACGCGCGGAACGGGCAGTTGCTGGCGACGCTGTACAAAGAGAACCGCATCTGGGTTCCGATCGACAAGATCCCGGCAAATGTGAAGGATGCGTTCATTGCCAGCGAGGATCACAATTTCTACCGCCACCACGGTGTCGATTTTGGCGGCATCATCCGCGCGGCGATCGCGGATTTCCGCCACGAACAGTTCCAGGGCGCTTCGACGATCACGCAGCAGCTCGCTCGGGCGCTGTTCCTAACGAATCAGGTCAGCATATCGCGCAAGGTGCAAGAAGCGCTGCTGGCGATGGAGATCGAACGCTACTATACCAAGGACGAAATTCTCGAGCGCTACCTCAATTTGATCTATCTCGGCGCAAACGCGTACGGCGTGGATGCTGCCGCGCATGCATACTTCGGCCGTTCCGCGCAGAGCTTGACGCTCGGGCAAGCGGCGATGCTTGCCGGACTCGTCGCCGCACCGTCCGATTACTCGCCGTACGCGAATCTCGCGCTCGCGCGCGAGCGGCAGCGCCACGTGTTGGATCGCATGGTGGAAAGCGGCTACATCACGAGCGCGCAAGCGGATGCGGCGTACGCGCAGCCGCTGCAGCTCGCCGGCCAGCGACCGGCAGGCCTGCGCGGTTTTCGCGATCCGTATTTCACGACGTTTGCCGTCGCGCAACTCGAACAGCGTTTTGGTAAACAAGCGACGTATGAGGGCGGCTTACAGGTCTATACGACCGTCGATCCGCGCCTGGAAGACGTTGCGCAGGACGCTGTGGACTGGGGCGTTCAGGCTTCGGAATCCGAAGGCATTGGCGCACATCAAGCCGCGCTCGTCGCGATCCGGCCTTCGACCGGGGAGATCGTCGCCATGGTCGGCGGCACGCATTTTTCGCTGAAGAATCAGTTCAATCGCGCCTGGCAGGCGCATCGCCAGCCGGGCTCTTCGTTCAAGGCGTACGTCTACACGGCGGCGATCGACAGCGGGCTTCCGCCGACGACGGTAATCGATGATTCGCCGGTCAGCTATCCGATGGGCGACGGTTCAACCTGGTCGCCGGAAGATGACGACCACAGCTACATGGGGCCGGTGAGCTTGCGCGTCGCCCTGGCGCAAAGCCGGAACATCGTGGCGGTCAAGTTGCTCGAGCGCCTAGGCGTCGATCGCGTGATCCAGTACGCGCATCGAATGGGAGTCAGCTCCCCGCTGGAGCCGAATCTTTCGCTCGCCTTGGGCACTTCCGTCATTACACCGCTCGATCAAGCGACCGGTTATGCCACTTTGGCCAATCAAGGGGTGCACATCGACGCTTCGCCCTTCCGCGTGGTGAAGGATGCGCTCGGCAATCCCGTACTTGACGATCAGTATCCTGAAGAGAGCGAAGTGGTGAGCGCCGGCACTGCGTACATTATGACGACCATGCTCGAAGACGTCATCTCGCACGGCACGGGAACAAACGCCAACATCGATCGCCCGGCGGCGGGCAAGACCGGGACGACGTCATCCTTCCGCGACGCGTGGTTTGTCGGCTATACGCCCGATCTGGTTACTGCGGTATGGATCGGCAACGACGACTACACACCGATGAACGAATCGTACGGCGGCAATATTCCAGCGCGCATTTGGGCCCGTTTCATGCGCGACGCTCTCGCCGACGTCGCCAAACACGACTTTACGTTCCCAGGCGACGAAGTGAAAAAACTGGCGAGTTGCGGCGGCGGGTATGGTGCCTACGAGTACTACTTGGATGGAACGGAGCCACTCACTCCTTGCGGCCAACCGCAGACGCGGGAAACGGCGAATCTGTTTGGTGCTCCCGTGAAGCAGACCAGTGCGGACGCCGACATGCCGCCCGCGCCGACTTTCTCGCCGGAACCGACGCCGGTTCCGCCGTAGCGGCGCCGCGCATGCAGCAAGAGGCGCTGTTCGAAACGCGGCGCGTCGAAAGCGTTAGCCGCGTCGTCAATTATATTCGCCGGGTGATCGCGAGCAACAAAGCGCTCGCGGGCATTCGCGTTCGCGGGGAAGTTTCGAGCAAAACCACTCAAAGCGGGACGCTGTACTTTTACCTGAAGGAAAACGCCGACGTACTTAAATGCGTGGCATGGGCAAAAACCGCCGCCAAACTTCCGCCGTTCAACAACGGCGACGAAGTGATTTGCAGCGGCGCGTTCGACGCTTACACGGTTCGCAGTGAATACGAGCTGATCGTCGACGAGGTTGAACCGACCGGAATCGGAGCGCTCTACGCGCAGTATGAGGCACTCAAGGGGAAACTCCGCGCCGAGGGTCTTTTTGAGCCCGAACGAAAACGTCCGTTTCCGTCATTCCCGAGCCGGATCGCAGTCGTTTCCGCTCCCGAAGGGCGTGGAATCGAAGATTTTTTTACGACGATGCAGCGCCGCGCACCGTTCGTGAGGATTTTCCGCATCGATTCGCGCGTTCAGGGGGACGGCGCGGAAATCGATATCGCCGAAGCGATCGACAAAGCATCGAGGCTCGACGTCGATGCGATCGTCGTGACACGCGGCGGCGGAGTCCTATGAGGATCTTTTTCCGTTCAATCGCGAGCCGGTTGTCCGCGCGATCGTCCGGGCGCGTCACCCGGTGCTTTCGGCGATTGGGCACACCGCGGACACCCATTTGAGCGATCTGGCCGCCGACAAATCATGCGAAACGCCATCGAATGCCGCGCAATTTTTTGGAAGCATTCAGGACGCCTACCTCACCCGCATCGATCGTGCGCTCTCGCACCTTCGAACCGCCTGCGTCTTTGCGTATAGCAAGTCTCAGCAGCGATACGATGACACGCTACGGCGCTTAGGCTCGACCGCTCAAGATTTTGGGCTTCGCAAAGAGCGGCTAGTGCGCGATGCCGAGCGCCGCCTGGACGTCTGTTCCCCCCGGCGGCGCCTGCAGTTGCGTGCAGAAAATATCACGAAGCTCAGGGTCCCGGCTCAACGCCGTCGCGCCCTACATCACGCCGCGATCGCGCTTCGAACTGCTTAGCGCGCGGCTTGCGGCTGCAAACCCGCAATCGCCGCTCGCGCGCGGCTACGCCATCGTCACGTACAACGGACGTGCGGTGCGCGATGCGACGTCCGTTCCAGGCGGGTCTCGGATCGAGGCAAAGGTCCACCGCGGAACGCTTTTTGCTCGCGTGGAAGAATCGACTGCGGATGAGCGATAAGCAGCCGGCAACGTTTGAGGCTAAGATCGGGCGGCTCGAAGCGATCGTTAAAGAGCTTGAAGCGGGCAACGTGGAACTCGATCGCGCGGTCGCGCTTTTTCAGGAGGGCAAGACGCTCTCGCGCGAATGCGAGGAGCTGCTTAAAGGAGCGCAAGAGCAGATCGAGCGCACCATGGGTGATCAGCAACGAGGCTCGACGAGTTCGTAGCGGAGCAGCGCGGCATCACGCGCTCTCAAGCGCGCGGTTTGATTCTCGAAGGGCGCGTTCGAATTAACGGTTCAATCGCTGCCAAAGCCGGCACGCCCGTTCAGGGGAAGGCCGAAGTTTCGGTCGATCAACCGCGCCGCTTCGTTAGCCGCGGCGGCGAAAAGCTGGAAGCCGCGCTCCAACGTTTTGCAATCGACGTCAACGGCAAGCGCGCGCTGGACGTCGGCGCATCGTCGGGCGGTTTTACTGATTGTTTGCTGCAGCGCGGCGCCGCTTCCGTGACGGCGGTTGATGTGGGGTACGGGCAATTCGATTGGCGCCTGCGCAACGATCCGCGAGTTACCATGCTGGAACGTTCCAACTATCGAACGCTCCCGAAGGGAGCGTTTGCCACCCCCTTTGACGTCATCGTCGTGGACGTGTCGTTCATTTCGCTCAAGTTGATCCTGCCGCGCGCCGTTAAAGATCTGGCGCAATTGGGCGATATCGTCGCCTTGATCAAGCCGCAGTTTGAAGCCGGCCGCACGCAGGTCGGAAAGGGCGGGGTCGTGCGCGATCCGCAAGTACATCGCGCGGTGTTGCGAGAAGTGCGCGACGCCATGGGCTCCCTGCAGCTCTATGCCGTTGACGGCTGCGCTTCACCATTGCTGGGGCCGGCCGGGAATCGCGAGTTCTTTCTGCGCTTCCGCATGGACGGCGGCATGATCGCCGATTCGGCGATCGACGGCATGGTCGAGCGTCAATCGTCGTGAGCGTCGCCGCGAAACAGCGCCTTGTCGGCCTGTACGTGGACCCGCACCGCGAGCATGCCCGGGCACTTGCGGATCGCGTGACGCGGTGCTTTCAAAGCGCGGGATTTTCGATCTCGGCCGATCATTCGGACGCCAAGCGCGCCTCGCTGTTGGTGGCAATCGGCGGCGACGGCACCTTGTTGCGCGCCGCCCGTTTGGTCGTGCAAGACGGCATTCCGGTCATCGGAATCAACACCGGGCGGTTGGGCTTCTTGACCGAATTTGACGAGGACGATCCGCGCATCGACGAGCTGCCGGAGCTGCTCGAACGCGGTTTAGAAATCGAAGAACGCACGGCGCTGCAGGCCGAATATGAAGGCCGGAAGTTTTTCGCTCTTAACGACGTGGTGATCCGCAAAGGCGGCGTTTCTCGTATCGTTCCCTTCGGGCTTTCCTTCAACGACGAGCAAGCCGCGCACATACCCGCTGACGGGATCTGCGTCGCGACCCCGACCGGCTCGACGGCCTACTTCCTCTCCGCCGGAGGATCGATCATTTCTCCGAGCGTCGACGGGTTCGGCATCGTTCCGCTTTTGCCGCACACCCTTTTTTCGCGGCCATTGATCGTCCCGACGTCTTCACGCATCGTCGTCAGTTGCGACTCCGAGATCGTCCACGCGCATTTGGAGTGTGACGGCGACGCCGTCAGCGAGCTGGCTCCGGGAGCGCGCGTGCACATCGGGCGGCATCCCTTCGCGGTGCGCTTCGCGCGGACATCGCGCCTGCGGTTTTTCGAACGTCTGGAAAAGAAAATGCTCTGGGGCGTTTCGATCAAAGAACGCAGCAGATAACCTCGTCGAATGCTCGCGCGGCTGACGATCCAGGACTACGGGCTGATCCCGTCCGCGGAGATTTCGTTTGACGAAGGCGCGACGATCTTTACCGGCGAGACGGGTTCGGGTAAGACGATGATTCTGGGGGCCATCGCGTTTGCGCTGGGCGAACGTTCTGCGCCGCAAGCCGTCCGCCGCGGGGCGCATCGCGCATTGGTCACCTTGGAATTCGACCCGGACGGCGATCTTCGCAAGTGCCTTGCCGGCGACGGCTTTGAGCTCGACGACGGCGAGCGTGCGACGATTTCTCGTGAACTCGCTTCGAGCGGCAAGTCGTCACTTCGCGTGAACGGCCGTCCGTCAACCGCCGCCTACGCGCGCCGGATTGCGCAAACAATGGTCGATATCGTCGGCCAGCACGAAGCGCAACGGTTGCTGAATGCTTCCTACCATGCCGAACTTCTCGATCGTTTCGCGGGCAAAGAGGCGCTGAAGCTCCGCGGCCGCATCGCGGAGTTGCACGATCGCAGCACCGAGTTGGCGGAAGCGATCGCATCACTCGACCGCGAGCAGCGAAGAAACGCCGAACAAGCCGCCTACGCCGAGCATGGATTGGAAGAGATCGAAGCGGCGGCGCCCGCTGCGGGCGAGGATGATGATTTGCGGCAACGGCGCGGTTTGCTCAATAACGCCGAGCAGATTGTCCAGGCACTGTCCAGTGCGCGGTCGGCCTTGATGGGCGAAGAAACCGGCGCAGCGGAACTGATCGGTTCGGCCGCTTCCGTCCTGCAAGGCGTCGTGCAGTGGAGCGATGAGTCTGATGTCGATCGCGCAGGCAATTTCGGCGCTGCAGAGCGAGGCGCAAGACGCTGCGGTTCGGCTGACGCGGCAGCTCGACGCCATGGAGTTCGACCCCGCGGAACTGGATGCGGTCGGAGAACGGCTCGATCTCCTCGACTCCCTCAAGCGCAAATATGGCGGTTCCATCGCCGCCGTGCAGGAGAGCGCGTCGGAGTTTCGCGCAACCTTGGAGCGCTTGGGTGATCCAGAAACGCGCCGCACTTCTTTGGAAAGCCAACGCGCGCAAACGCTGGCGGAGCTTGAACGTTGCGCAGGCGAGTTGAGCGACCGCCGCAACGCAGCCGCGCAACGTTTAAGAACGCTGATCGAAGACGAGCTGCGCGATCTGGCCATGCCGGCGGCCCGTTTCGACGTGACGCTGGACCGGCTGCCGGAGATCGAAACGAGCGGGGCGGAACGCGTCGAGTTTGTATTCGCGGCCAATCGCGGCGAACCGTTGCAGCCGCTCACGCGCATCGCTTCAGGAGGAGAACTTTCGCGCGTGCTGCTGGCGCTCGTCGTCGTTCTCGCGCAGGCCCGCGGGCGCACCGCCCTCGTATTCGATGAGATCGATGCCGACATCGGCGGCGCGACCGCGACGGCAGTCGGCGTGCGGCTCGGACGCCTAGCGCGAGACGCGCAAGTGATCTGCGTCACGCATTTGGCGCAAATAGCGTCCTGGGCCGACGCACATTATGTGCTGGAGAAAACGGAGAGCCGCAGCGCCGCGACCATTGCGGCACACCGCCTGAAAAACGACGACGATCGCGTGAGCGAGCTTGCCCGCATGCTTTCGGGCGAGTCTCACGATGTGGCGCTAAGCCATGCTCGCAAGTTGCTACAGAATGCGCACCCTTCGACAGGCTCAGGGTGACAAGGTTCCAAGCAATGGCTTCAGGCATCGCGACGTTCCGTTCGGGAAACTGCGATATTTTCTCGCCGGCCACGGAGGGCCGCTTCAAAACTTTGTTCTCGCGAAAATACGCTGTAGCGCGGCATTTTCCACGGATGGGAAATGACGCAGCGGTTCCGGGACGGAATGTCGCGATGCCTGAAGCCGCCTCTACGGAATCTGGTGGATCTTCAAGAGATTGGTGCCGCCGGCGCCCACCGGCATCCCGGTCGTAAACGCCACGGCATCTCCGCTGCGCACCAGCCCTTCCGCGCGCATGCGCTGCTCCATGATGTGCAGCAGCACGTCGATCGATGAGTACCGCTCGATGACCAGTGACTCGACGCCCCACAAGAGCGAGAGCCGGCGCGCAACCGATTCCACCGGCGTGAGGGCCACAATGCGCGCGCGCGGACGAAACGCCGAGATGTGGTGGGCGGCATTTCCGGTTGTGGTTCCCGTTACGATGAAAGCGATTCCGAGTTCGGCGCTCGAGCGTGTCGCCGACTCCGCGATCGATGTGGCAACGTCACGTGCGGCTCCCTCCAATTTGCGCAGCTGCAGCACCTCGTGCGGGTACTCTTTTTCCACCTCGCGCGCGATCTCGGCCATCACACGAACCGCTTCGACGGGATACGCCCCACGCGCCGTTTCGCCGGACAGCATGACGGCATCGGTGCCGTCGAGGATCGCGTTGGCGACGTCCGTCGTTTCAGCGCGCGTCGGTCGCGGATTATAGGTCATCGATTCCAACATCTGCGTCGCGGTGACGACCGGCTTGCTTGCACGGTTGCAGCGCGCGATCAGGTCTTTTTGGATCATCGGGACGCGTTCGAGGGGGACCTCGATCCCGAGATCGCCGCGCGCCACCATGATGCCGTCCGCAACGTCGATAATGGCATCGATGTCGGCAAGCGCTTCATGCTTCTCGATCTTTGCCAGCACTCGCGCCGGCTTACCGCGTTGCGCGATAAACGTTTTAACCCTGCGGACCTCTTCGGCGCTGCGCACGAACGACACCGCGACGTAATCCACATCGCGCTCTAGCCCGAACGCTAAGTACTCGAGATCGCGTTGCGCCACCGCTTCGACGTTCAGCGATCCGTCGGGATAGTTGATGCCCTGTAACGGCCGCAGATCACCGCCGACTTCAACGACAGTCTGAATCTCATGCGCAGTTTTTTGCCGGATGCGCACGCGGATCGTACCGTCCTGCAAGTAGATGCTGGTGCCGACCGAGACGTCGTGCGGGAGGCCGGCATACGAGACGCTGACGCGTTGCGCCGTTCCTTCAATCGGATCGGTCGTCAAGGCAAGCGGAGCTCCGGGCAGTAACCGCACTGAAGTCGCGCCGCCTGCGAGGCCTCCGGTGCGGACTTTGGGTCCAGGCAAATCTTGCAGCACGGCGATGTGGGCGCGCGCTTCACTCGAGATTGCGCGAACCGCCGCGATCGTTTCCTCGTGCTCTTGAAGCGTGCCGTGCGAAAAATTGAGGCGAAAGACATTCGCGCCGCTCTGCACCAGCGATCGCAGAACCGCAGGCTCGCGCGACGCAGGCCCTATCGTGGCGACGATCTTCGTGCGCTTAATCGCGGGCGCCATGTGCTCCGCGCGATTGTGCGATAGCGGGTGAAGGCTCCTGCGTTACGCGGCGCGCATTTAGCGCTGCAATGCGCAGCGACGGCGATCGGCGACGATCGGAGCGCTTGACGCTTGCGTTCCTTGCATCGCTGTTGGTGCATGCGCTCCTGGCGTATTTTTTGTTTTCTCTGACCATACCGGCATCGCAACAAGCATCCGAATCCATCTCGGGCTGGCAACAAATTATCACCGTTACGTCACGCAGCCGGCTGGCCCGCACGCGCGTGGTCAAGGCGTCCAGCAGGACGCGAACCGTCCTGCCGCCGCATCCCCGGGTGCTGCACGAGCTCGCCAAATACGCTCCGACAGCGCCGCCGAACCCTACGCCCGTACCCCTCCCCTCCGCCGCGCCGACGTCCGTGCCGACGACGCCCGTGCTGCCCAGTCCGGTGCCGGTGGCGGCAGCGCCTACGGCGTTGCCGGCGGTCCCGAGTCCCGCGCCAGCAACGGTGCCGCCGACAATCGCTCCCTCGCCCAAGCCGCCCGCGCCCCGTCCAACTGTTGCCGTTCCCCCATCCGCGACGCCGGGCGTCCCTAGCCCCGCGCCGACCGCGGCCGCGACCGCCTCAGCTCGCGCGGTCGCTCCGACGTCAGCGCCCCGCGCCGTAGCGACCAGCGGACCCGGCGCCGCAGTGGCCTCAAGGCAAGCCGTGGCGCCGAGGCCGGTGCAAGTGCCGCCGGCTACTCCGCGGCCGATCCCGGCACACACCGCTCGTCCGCGGCAGAAAACGCAGTCCGTTCATCAATCCCTCAATGCCCGGCTGAGGAGCCTGATCCCGACGAGCGCGCCGCCCACGCCCGAACCACCCAAGATGTATCGGGCGCTCGGAAACTTGCGGCCCGCAGAAGTTCCGGAGCCGACGCCTCCTCCCGACGTCCTGGCGGCAACGAAATACTTGTACGAAGAAGACGCGCATCAAGCGTTCTCGGAACTTCGGATCAAAATGTACGTGACGAAAGTCCGGAAGGTCGGCTTCGTCACGGTATGCACCGGCTGGCTGCTGCGCTATCCGTTTCCGCCGGCACACGGAACCTACAGGCTGGACTCCAACTTTAACGTCGCGCCGAAGCCCGAGATCGAGCCGGGGGTGACGTACGTCTGCAACGCTCGGAACCTAAAGCCGTACGCTCCCGGCTCGCCGGCTCCCACGGCGTCCCCGTAGCCCGGGCGGCTACTTAGGCCAGCTTGCCCATTGCTAGTCGACTTTTGTCGGGGTACAATGATCCTGTCTCACGAGACATTGAGCGTAAGACTAAGGAGGGCGGTTGGAACCGCAAGATCCACCGGGCTACCAAGCCCGAACGAGCGCGCCAAAGCAGGAGCGCTAGACGAGCGCTCAGCGGCAGCCGGACGTTAACCGGTAAGACGCGTGCTCGAAGACATGACAACGTAGACAATAGCGAGGGGCCCGACCCACTGGGGTTGCGGCCCGTCGCATTTTTCGGGTATTCTATCCTATGGTAACCGTACGAGCGTGGGCAGGTCCCGCGCTTCGTTGTTGATCGGGGTTTTTGAAACGTGGATGAGACGCTGGCGCAAAGTTTTGATCGCGCGATATACGACATGGCGCGCGACCAACGCTTCGCCGGTATCGAATTCGTCGCCGCAACCGCAACGCGTTCACGGCGTGAGTTGCGCCTTTGCGTCGTCATCGATCGGCCGGGCGGCGTAGACATCCAAACGTGCGAGCGAATTAGCGCCGAGATCGGTCTGCGGCTGCGCGGCTTTGCGCAACCGCATACGCTGGAAGTTTCCTCGGCCGGACTGCAAAGAAGGCTGCAAACTGCCTCGGATTTCGAACGTTTCAGCGGGCGCCCGGCGAAGATCGTCACCTCGTTGACGATTCAAGGAAGCAAGACGCACCGCGGCGTTTTGGGCGGGTTGCGTGGCGAGACGATCATCCTACAGACGCCGGCCGGTGAATTACCCTTACCGTTCGCCACGATCAAAGCGGCGAATCTCGAGTTCGATCCACGCCAAGATCTACGCGCGCAGAAGAAAGCGGAAAAGCAGCATGCCTGAAGCAGCAACAGACGAACGTCTGCTGGACGTCCTGCACTACATCTCCCGGGAGCGGAACATTCCCTTCGAGATGCTTTTGGAGGCGCTCGAAGCCGCGCTGTTGACTGCGTACAAGCGGCACTTCGGCAGCGAGGCTAACGCGATCGTCGTCGTCGATCGGCAAAGCGGCGAGTACAAAGTCTACCATCGCCGCAGCGTCGTGCAAGAAATTACCGACCCGAAGCTCGAGATTACGGCCAAGGAAGCCGGCCCCCAGTACCAATCCGGCGACTTCTTCGATGAAGAGGTGACGCCCAAAGACTTCGGACGCATTGCCGCGCAAACCGCAAAACAAGTGATCGTGCAACGGATCCGTGAAGCGGAGCGCGACACCGTTTACAACAAGTATGCCGCCAAGCTGAACGACATCGTTCGCGGCACGGTGCAGCGGTACGAACAGCGCAATATGTTCGTGTTGCTCGACGGAAAAGACGAGGCGCTGTTGCCGCTCTCCGAGCAGGTCGCGCGTGAAAATTTCCGCATCAACGACTTCATTCGCGCATACGTGCTCGACGTACGGAAGTCGCCGAAAGGTCCGACGGTTGTGCTATCGCGGGCGGCGGAAGGGCTCGTGCAGCGCCTGCTGGAGTTTGAAGTTCCGGAGATCCAAGACGGCATCGTCGAGATCATGGCGATCGCGCGCGAACCTGGCAGCCGTTCCAAGGTCGCCGTGCGGAGCACGCGCGGCGAAGTCGACGCTATCGGCGCTTGTCTGGGCCCGAAGGCGAGCCGCATTGCAAACGTTTCCGACGAATTGCGCGGCGAGAAGATCGACGTGATTCCGTGGGATGCGGATCCGAAGACGTTCATCATGAACGCGTTGGCGCCGGCCAAAGTGATTGCCGTCGAGCTCTTTGAAAACGACGGCGTGGCGCTGGTCACCGTTCCCGACTATCAGCTTTCGCTGGCGATCGGACGCGAAGGTCAGAACGTTCGGCTGGCGGCGCACCTGACGGGATGGCGCCTGGATATCACGAGCGAGAGCGAAGCCGCGGAAACCCGCGAGCGCTATCTCGCCGAACGCAGCGAACGCGAAACCGAGCCTGTGGCGGAAGCCCCTGCGGAAGCCGAGGAAGAGGCGCCAGCGCCCGCCGACGTGGATGAAGAGTTGATCCGGCGGCTGGAAGAGTTCCGGCGCGAGCGCCTGAGCGGGGAATGAGCAATCGCCGTTCATGTGCCGATCCGTCAATGTGCAGGGTGCCGCGCGCGTAAGCCGCAGGCTGACATGCAACGCTTCGTCCGCGCCGGTGACCGTTGGCTTGCCGACGCCGATGAACGTAGCCCCGGGCGCGGCGTCTACCTCTGTTCGCCGGAGTGCGGCCGGCTGGTACGCAAGAATCGGCGCTATCCGGGGCTTGCAGCCGCAGCCGCTGAATACGTGTTAGAACGAGGTTGACCATTTCGAACCGCACGCACACTGACGGATCGGTGCGCTCTCGGGGAGCGCTTATGTTAGCTATTGTCTTACGCGCACCGCAAATGGCGGCGCCCATCTGTGTGGGGGCGCGGAGCGCCCGTTAGAATGGCACGAATCTTCGAGTTAGCAAAAGAGGTGGGGCTCTCTTCGAAAGAGCTGATCACGCTTTTCAACGAGCGGCTCGGTGGCGTGTTCGAAGCAAAGAACCAGCTCAGCGTGGTTCCTGACCACATTGCGGATCTCGTGCGCGCGGTGCTGTTGAAGCCCGCCGCCGCGCCCAAACCCGGCGGCAAACCGGCCGCAACGAAAGCTACGCCGCCTCCGGCGGACCAGAGCGTTGCGAAACCGGCTGAGCGCGCAACGGCTGCTGCCGAACCAAAGCGTCCATCCTCGCCGGGCGGCGATGGGCAAGCGCCCGTTCCGCGGTTGCGTCCCGTTCCCAGCGGCAAACCATCCGTCGCACCCGGCCAGACTCCGGCCGCGGCGGCGTCCGCCTCGCCGGCCCCGCAGCCCGGCATCGCCGGGCGCCCCGGCGTCGCGCCGCGTCCAGGCCAACCCACCCCGCCCCAAGCGCCGGCTCAACCCCGCGCGCCGCAGCCGGGCCGTTTGATCCAGGCGGCGCCGCAACGCCGTCCCGCGGGCAACGGACCTTTCCGTCCGCTGACGCCTCCGCGTCCCTTTGGAACGCGCGCCGGCATGCCTCCGTCCGTGACCGACACTCCGGCGCCCAGTTCCGGCGGGCGCCCAGGCGAGCGTACGCGCGACCGCGACGACAAGCTGAACAAAAAAGATCGCGAAAAAGAGCTGCTTCTCGAGAAGGAGCGCAATCGCAAGAAGCGACCTGAAACGGCGACGGCGCCGCCGCCTGCGCGGTTGGAGACCATCGAGATTCCGGATCTGCTGACGGTTCAAGAGTTGGCCACTTCAATGATCGTCCCGGCCAAAGACGTCATCAAAGAGCTGATCAAGATGGGCACGATGGCGACGATCAATCAAAACGTGCCGAGCGACGTCGCTATCGCGGTAGCCAAGAAGTTCGGTTTCAACGCCGTCGTCAAAGAAGCCGGCGAAGAAGTCGCCGTCGAGCAAGAGGAAGAGAAGCCGGAGATGAGGGCGACGCGGCCGCCGGTGGTGACCGTGCTGGGCCACGTCGATCACGGGAAGACATCGTTGCTCGATCGGATTCGCAGCGCGAACGTTGCGGCCGGAGAAGCCGGCGGCATTACGCAGCGCATCGGTGCATATACGGTTGAGAAGGACGATCGCAGGATCACCTTCATCGATACCCCCGGCCATGAAGCCTTTACGGCGATGCGCGCGCGCGGCGCGAAGGTGACCGACGTGGCGGTGCTGGTCGTTGCAGCCGACGACGGCGTCATGCCGCAAACGAAGGAGGCGATCGCGCACATCAAAGCGGCCGACGTTCCGATCGTCGTGGCGCTCAACAAGATGGATAAACCCGACGCTCAACCGGACCGCGTCAAACAGCAGCTCGCAGAAGAAGGGCTGCAGCCGGTCGATTGGGGCGGGAAGATCGAAATGGTGCTCGTTTCCGCGCGCACGGGCGACGGCATCGATCAACTGTTGGAAACGGTCTTGCTGGAAGCCGACATTCGCGATTTGCGGGCAAACAAGAATCGGCGCGCATCGGGCGTCGTCATCGAGTCGGCGTTGGATCGAGGGCGCGGCGCCGTCGCGACGGTGTTGGTGCAAAACGGTACGCTGCGCGTGGGCGATATCGTCGTCGTCGGCGGCACCTTCGGCAAAGTGCGCGCTTTAGTTGACGACCAGGGAAAACAAGTCAAAAAGGCCGGCCCATCGATTCCCGTAGAGATCATGGGCTTGCAAGACGTGCCTTCTGCCGGCGACACGCTCATGGTCGTCAGCGACGAACGCGTCGCCAGAGAAGCGGCCGATAAGCGCAAGACCCGGCGGCGCGACGTTCGCATAGCCGCGACCGGCTCGCAGCGCGTGACGCTCGAAACGTTCATGTCGATGCCGGCGGAAGGCCGCAAATCGCTCAACCTGATCCTTAAAGCGGACGGACAAGGCGCTTTGGAGGCGTTGCGCACGCGGATGGAGTCGCTCTCGACGGAGGAAGTCGAGATTCACGTGATCCATGGCGGCGTCGGCGCCATTACGCCGAACGACGTCAATCTGGCCGGCGCGTCAAATGCGGTGCTGATCGGGTTCAACATTCGTGCCGACGAAACCGCAAAGCGGCTCGCGGAGAATGAGGGCGTCGATCTGCGATTCTATCAGGTCATTTACGAGATCGAAGGCGATCTGCGCAAAGCGATGCGCGGCATGCTGGCCCCGGTGCGTCGCGAGACGACGCTCGGCCACGCCGAGGTGCGGGAAATCTTCAAGGTCAGCAAGGTCGGCGCCATTGCGGGCTGCTACGTGCGCGACGGCAAGATCCAACGGAACGCTCGCGTGCGCGTGCTGCGCGACAACGCCGTCATCTTCGACGGCGAGTTGGAATCGCTGCGCCGCTTCAAAGACGACGTTCGCGAGGTCGCCGAGGGGTACGAGTGCGGCATTCAGGTGGCACGCTATCAAGATCTGAGAGTCGGCGACGTGATCGAGCCGTACGCCGTTGAAACGGTTGCCGCCGAATTGGCGGCGGTGTAAGAAATGAAGGGCCAGCGCGTCGCGCGAATCGACCACGAAATTCAACGCGTCTTAGGAATGCTGCTGACGCGCGATCTGACCGATCCCCGGCTCGCGTTCACGACCGTCACGCGCGTCCACGTTTCTCCCGATCTGCGACACGCAAAGGTGTACGTTTCGATCATCGGTGACCGCCATGCAGCTCGGCAGACGATGGATGCCCTTCGCGGAGCGTCGGGATTCTTGCGAGGTGAGCTCGGCCGGGAGATTGAGCTGCGGTATACGCCCGACCTGCAGTTCATCGAAGATCGCACGACCGAGCGGGCAGTGGCGCTTTCGAAAACGTTGCGCGAAGCCGGAGCCGGTGAAAGCTAACGGAGGCGCCGTTACGGCGCTGCCGCCACGGGAATCCACCACCGCTGAAGTGGCAGCGGAACTGCGCAGGCGTTCGGCCTTCGTCATGGTCAGCCACGTCAAGCCGGACGGCGATACGCTAGGCGCCGGTCTGGCGCTCGGTATCGCGCTCAAACGTCTGGGCAAACGCGTCCACTACTTCCAGCAGGACCCGGTGCCGCGCAATCTGCGCTTTCTTCCCGACGCGCAGTTCGTTTCACGGACGATCCCCTCCGATCTCCCGGCTGATGCACTATGGGTCTTCTGCGATATGAGCGACAGCGCACGGGCTGGACAATTCTTGCCGCCGATCGATCGCGCCAACATTCTGGACGTCGATCACCACTTGGGCAACGCTCACTTCGGCGCGCTCAACTACGTGCTGCCGCAAGAGTGTTCGACGGGAACGTGCGTGCTGCACTTATTGAAGGCGTTGCGCGCTCCCATCGACCCGGACATCGCTACCGCGCTGCTGACGACGATCATGACCGATACCGGCGGCTTCATGCATAGCAACGCGACGCCGGAAGTTCTGCGCCTCTCGGCGGAGTTGATCCAAGCCGGCGCCGACAGGGAACGGATCACTGAAGAGATCTTCGCCAACAAGCGGTTCGCCGCAGTCAAATTGCTCGGCAGCGCGTTAGAAGCTGCCAAGAGCGAGCACGATGGACGCTACATCTGGTCGTACGTGGATGAAGCCATGCTGTCGCGCTGCCATGCCGACGAGGAAGATACCGAAGAGATCGTCAGCCACTTGCGATCGGTCTCCGGCGCAGAAGTTGCCGCGCTCTTCAAATCCTGGAATGGGGAAGTTCGCGTGAGCTTACGCAGCAACGGCAGGATCAACGTGCAAGCCGCCGCGGCACGCCTGGGCGGCGGAGGCCACTTCCGCGCCTCCGGTTTGACGTATGCGGGCAGCCTCGATGAGGCGGTGCCTGCCGTGGAACGCGCGCTGCAGGCCGAAGGATTATAAGATCCCGCGTGGATGATCGGCTTTGTCAACGTTTTTAAACCCGTAGGACCAACGTCGGCGCAAACGGTTGCGCGGGTGCGCCGAATCTACAGCACATACTCCCGGGACAGAAAAATTGCCGTAGGCCATCTGGGAACGCTCGATCCGAACGCGGCCGGCGTGCTTCCCGTCGCGATCGGAAAAGCAACGCGGCTCATCCCTCTGCTGAACGAACAACGCAAGTCGTACGTCTGCACGCTGGTTGCCGGCCGTTCCACGACGACGGCCGACGCGCAAGGGGACACACTGCGCGAAGCTTCGCTGCCGCACGATTGGCGTGACCGGCTCGAAACTGCCGCGGAACGGTTCATCGGCCAGATTGAGCAGCTACCGCCGATGTACAGCGCCGCTCACTATCGCGGGCGCCGGCTTTACCAACTCGCGCGCGCGGGTCAAGAAGTCGAACGCACGCCTCGCACGGTCACGATTTACGGCATCCGCATCCTTGGCTACGAGCAAAGCGCCGCGCGGCTGCGTATCGCCTGCAGCGAAGGCACGTACGTTCGCACCCTTTGTGAAGCGCTCGGCGAAGCGGTCGGCGTGCCGGCGCACATGGGCGCGCTGGTGAGGGAAGGCTCTGGAACGTTCGTGCTTTCCGAAAGCCGCATGGTGGATGACATTGCGGAGGATCCGCACGGCGCATTGATCGCGCCCGAACACATCATTCCATTTCCGACGGTGGTGCTGGATCTGCGCGCCTCTGCGGATTTTCGCGCGGGCCGAATCGTGCCGTTACCGATCGGCTCGGCGGCCAAGCACGTCTTCGTGCGCGATGAATCGCGAACGCTCGTGGGGGTCGGCGAAACGCACGGCGCGCTGCTTGCTCCGCGCAAGGTTTTTGCGTGAGACTGCACCATGCGCTGCGTCGCGAAGCGCCCACGCCGCTCGTTCTCGCAATCGGATTTTTCGACGGCATGCACTTGGGGCACCGCGAGATCGCGCGCACCGCCCTGCGGCTGCGCAAACCGGGATGGCGAGCGGCCGCGCTGACGTTTGCAAATCATCCGGCATCGTACTTACGTCCGGGTACGGAACCCCAGCTGTTGTGCACGCCCGAAGAGCGGCTCGATCGCATCGCGCAATGCGGTTTTGATGAGTGCTTCTATCCGCGCTTTGACGCGAGCATCGCTTCGCAAGACGCTTCGACGTTTTTGCGTGACACGCTCATGCAAAATCTCGGGGTGCGGGCAGTGGTGGTCGGCACGACGTTCCGTTTCGGCCACGGCCGCAGGGGCGATACCGAGCTGATGGCGCGCACCTTTGCCGAGCACGGCATCACGTTCGTCGCCGTACCGCAAGTCGCCGATGGCGGAGAGCGAATTTCGAGCACGCGAATACGGCAATGCGTACGCGAGGGCCGCATGGATGAAGCGGACCGGATGCTCGGCGGCAGTTATGAGTTACGCGGAAAAGTCGTCCTCGGCACGGGGCGAGGCCACGCGCTCGAATTTCCCACCGCGAACATCAGCGTGCCGGAGAAGATCTTGCCGAAGGACGGCGTTTACGCCGCCGTCGCCCGCCATGACGGCCGGGATTACGCAGCGCTCCTATCGATCGGCACGAATCCGACCTTTGACGGCGCGGCAAGGACGATCGAGGCCTGGTTGCGAGATTTTCACGCGACGATCTATGGGCAGGAACTTTGCTTGCGGGACTTACGATTCTTACGCGAACAACATAAGTATGAAAACGCGGACGAGCTGTTGAGGCAAATGCGCGATGACGCGCGCGCGGTCGCATATCCTTCGTATGGATAAGGCGCTTGCGCTGCTTGCCTGCGCGTTTATCGTTGCGGGCTGCGCCGGCGGGACGAAGGGGCCGTCGGTGGCACGCGTCGGTTCGCCGGCGCCGAATTGGACCGAACCGCTCGCCGGCGGCGGCGAGCTGACCTTGGGCGCATTACGGGGCAAAGCGGTTTACCTCAACTTTTTTGCGACCTGGTGCCAGCCGTGCAACGCGGAGGCGCCGTACATCAACGCGCTGCAGAAGCAGTACGGCCCGCGCGGCTTGCAGACCGTCGGCGTTGACGAAGAGGAGAATGCAGCACAAGCGCTCGCGTTCCAACGGCGCTTCGGCTTAGTCTACCCGGCCGTCGTCGACAGCGGCAAACTACAAGATCAGTACGAGGTCAATGGGTTGCCGGTGCACGCGTTTATCGATCGCCGCGGCATCGTTCGGCGCATCGTCGTCGGCGAAATGAAACGCTCCGAAATCGAAGACGCGATAAAGCGTATACTATAACCGGGCGCACCGTTCGCCCTTCGACACGCTTCGCTGCTCAGGATGACATGGCTCAGGGTGACACAGGAATATTGTCATGCTGAGATTGTCGAAGCATGAGCATGACTTCCGAGCCTTAAGCAGCGGCTTCTACAACGAGCGAGTCGCCCTCAAGCCGCACGTCGGCCGACGCGCCATTGCGCAACTGCCCGTTAAGCACGGCCGAAGCGAGCGGCGACGTGATGTTTTTTGCGACGATGCGATGCACGTAGCGGGCGCCGCTGCCCGCGTTCAGCGCCTCCTGTGCGAGGAATGCGCGCGCGTCGTCGGAAAGCCGCAGGCGAACGTCGCGCGCCCCGAGGCGCTGCGCCAGCGCGTCGACGTGGATCGTAACGATCTGCTCGATCTCCCCCAAATGCAGATCGTTGAAGCGAACGATTTCATCGATGCGATTCAGAAACTCCGGGCGGAAGGCGACGGGGATCTCCTCGGCAGAGAGGTTCGTCGTCATAATGATGAGCGCATGACGGAAATCCACTGTGCGGCCTTTTGCGTCCGTGACTCGCCCATCATCGAGGATTTGCAGCAAGATCGCCGCAACGTCGGGATGCGCCTTTTCCAGTTCGTCAAACAGCACGACGCAGTACGGGCGGCGCCGCACCGGTTCCGTCAGCTGCCCGGGCTCATCGTGCCCCTGATATCCGGGCGGCGCGCCGAGCAGCCGTGAAATTGTGTGAGCTTCGGTGAATTCGGAAAGATCGATGCGCACGAGCGCTTCTTCCGTACCGAACAGCGCGTGCGAGAGAGCCTTTGCAAGTTCGGTTTTGCCGACTCCACTGCTGCCCATGAACAGGAAGCTCCCGAGCGGTTTGCGCGGATCGTGCAATCCGGCGCGGGCTCGGCGAATCGCTTCACTCACTGCAGAGATCGCCGGCGCTTGTCCGACGACGCGCCGGGCGAGAATCGCTTCCAACGCGAGCAGCGTGTTGGCTTGCGACTCCGAAAGCGTGGCTTGCGGAATGCCGGTCCACTTCGTGACGACGGCGGCCACGTCTTCGGCCGTGACGACTCGTTCCTTGCCGGAAGTTTTTTGCCTGAGGGCGACGGAAGCCGCCGCCTCGTCCATCAAATCGATCGCTTTGTCCGGCAGAAAACGATCGGCGATGTATCGTGCCGAAAGCGCGGCGGCGCCTTCGATCGCTTCGCCGGATATTTCCACGTTGTGGTGCGAGGCATAGCGATCGCGAAGGCCGCGCAGGATCGAAATCGTTTGCTCGATCGACGGCTCCTCGACCATCACCGGTTGGAAGCGCCGTTCAAGCGCGGCGTCCGATTCGATGTATTTGCGATACTCGTCAAACGTCGTTGCGCCGATGCACTGCAGGTCGCCTCGGGCCAGCTCCGGTTTGATCATCGAACTCAAGTCCAGCGAACCTTCCGCCGCACCGGCGCCGACCAGCGTGTGCAGTTCATCGATGAAGAGGATGACGTCACGGGCCGATCGCCGGACTTCATCGAGGATGCGCTTCACGCGTCCCTCAAATTCTCCGCGATATTTCGTTCCTGCAACGAGCGGTCCCAAAGAGAGCGCGAGCACCCGCTTCTGCCGCAGCGCGTCAGGAACGCTGCCGGCTACGATCCGTTGCGCGAGTCCTTCAACGATCGCCGTCTTGCCGACGCCGGGTTCACCGACGAGAACCGGATTGTTCTTGCTGCGGCGCGCGAGGATCGAAACCAAACGTTCGACTTCGTTGTCGCGCCCGATGACGGGATCGAGTTTTCCGGTCCGTGCAAGTTCCGTCAGATCGCGGGAGAACGCCGCTAACGTGGGCGTCCCGGGGCGCAGCCGGCGCGTCCAATCTTCAAATGGATTTTGCGCGTTTGGGGAGTCGCGATTGCTCAAGCGATCGACGACCAACGCTCCGCCCGCAACGAGTGCAGCCGCGGTAAGCATGGCGCCCAGGTACGGCAGCGCGGCTTTGGTGGCAGCGCGGCGCGCGGCGCACGCCGCGCACCAGCGTGGAGAGCCCGACGTGCTCGAAGGATCGTAGACTGTGGCGGGATGGATCCCGCAAAGCTCGCACGTCGTGTCCATCTGCATAGCGTACCTCGAATTGCGCGCGAAAGTTCCGGACGCCCCTACTGGGCGTTGAACGTGATCGTGACGCTCGTTTGGGTGGAAACGTTGCTCGGCGGCAGCACCGTCGGGACTGCGGCCTTTGCCGCGTACGTATCGGCTTGCACGCCGCGCACCAGCGGAACGTTGACGGCGCCGACGTCCATCGTCTTGATTCCGACGATGCGCATGCCGGCGGCGGCCGCAATCGCCTGCGCTTGCGCTCGAGCATCGGCCACCGCTTCCCGAAGCGCAATGGCCTTCTGCCTGTCGGGATTGCCGATGCCGAAATCGACTGAATCGATGTTGTTGACCCCCGCTGCGATGGCGGCGTCGATCAGCTTGCCCACCTGCGACGTCGATTTGGCAGTTGCGGCGATGCCCCGCGAAACGGTGTACCCATACGGTCCGCCCTCCGGACGTACGGCAGCGGCGCCGGGTTGCGGCTGCGGCGGCGGGTTGTAGTTTACGTTGAAGGACGTCGTTCGCACGGCTGTACCGGAGATTCCAAGGCCGCCCAGCGCCCTGATCAAGCGGTCATAAATCGCATTGTTGTCCGACGTCGCTTGGGAAGCGGTATCGGCGATCGTCCGGATCGAAAGCGAGACCGTCGCGACGTCCGGCATTGAACTGGCAGAGCCTTGCCCGACCACGGTGATGGTGGTCGGAGCCGCCATAACGCGGACCGGGAGCAACGCAAGCGCGCAAAGTAACGCTGCAGCGGCGAAACGCGTGAGTAGCATAAATCGCACCTCCGGTTGTGACCTTCGCCGCTTGGGGAAAACTCTCTACGTGTTGCTCTGGGGTATCGTCGGCTTCATCGTCGGCATTATTGGCCGCTATATCATCCCGGACACCGGCCCGAGCGGGATCGGAGGGGACACGCTCGTGGGCATCTTGGGCGGTTTGCTTGGGGGTTTTATCTACCATCTCTTCGGGCACAAACCGCCAATCTATGACTTCGACGCATGGAGCATCGTGTGCGCAGCGATCGGAGCCTTTGTGTTGCTACTCGTCGTTCGTGCGGCATCCGGGCGGCGTACGATAGCGTAGCGGCGAAGGAAGCACCACTACAGGAGGGACCATGGGGATCATACTTTGGATTATCTTCGGGTTGATTGTGGGAATCATCGCGCGCGCGATCGTTCCAGGCACCGGCCCAGGCGGCATTATCGGCGATATCATCGTCGGCATCATTGGAGCGCTCATCGGCGGCTTTGTCTACCGGATCTTCGGCCATGCCGGCGTGACGGGCTTCAATGTTTGGAGTTTCATCTGCGCGATCATCGGCGCAATCGTGTTGCTCTTCATCATTCGCGCCGTGAGCGGGCGGCGCGCGGTCGTCTGACTTGGTAGGGCGCCGAACGCCGGGAGGCTCCCGGCGTTCGGCGTCCGTATAGGACGGTAGCCATGGCATACATCATCACCGAACCGTGCATCGGCACCAAGGACAAGTCGTGCATCGACGTTTGTCCAGTCGACTGCATTCACGGCAAGGATGAGGATGAAATGCTCTACATCGATCCCGAGGTGTGCATCGACTGCGGCGCCTGCGTGTCGGCATGCCCCGTAGAGGCCATCTTTGCCGATTCTGACGTGCCGGAGAAGTGGCAAAACTTTATCGACATCAACGCCGAATACTTCAAGAAATAATTACGACGCGATAGTGATCGGCGCCGGACCGGCGGGCGCGGCAGCTTCATTGATTTTGGCTCGCGCAGGGGCCGCCGTCGCGGTGGTGGAGCAAGCACAGTTTCCTCGCACCAAGGTTTGCGGCGAATACTTGAGCGCCGGCAGCGTCAGCCGTCTTGCGGCTTTACGGACCGAACATTTTCCTATGCCGGCACAATCGATCGCCGGCGTGCGGTTATACGGCCGTGGCGCGCACGTCGAGCTGCGCTTTCGCTCACCCGGATGGTCGTTACCGCGAGCAACCCTGGATGATGCGTTGTTGCGCGCAGCGGTCGACGCAGGGGCACGCAGGGTGCAAGGACGCGCGCAACTCTGCGAAGTCGGCAGGCAGTGTGTCGAGCTAGCCGTCCGCGGCCTCGACGACGAACGGAACCTTCGCGGCCGATACGTTATCGGCGCAGACGGCGCCGGTTCCGGCGTCGCGCGAGCGCTGGGTCTAACGCGCCGGATTGGTGCGCCGGCTCGTTTCGCGCTCGGCGGCCATTACGACGGGTTCAGCGGTCTGGGAAACTTCATCGAGATGTTCGTGGAAGGCCGAAGCTACTTTGCGATCAATCCGCTGGGCTCCGATAGGGCGAACGTCATGTTGATCGTGGAACAGCGGGATCTGGAGCGCCGGCGTACGGACGTCGATAGCTTCATGAGGGAAGCGGTCCGGCGGTTGAGCGCCGGGCGCCTGACGTTCACACCGTCCGCATTCGAGCGCAAACGCCTGGCGATCGGCCCCCTGCAGCATGCCGTTGCGCGACCGTTTGCGCCGCGCGTGCTTCTCGCCGGCGATGCCGCCGGGTTCCTCGATCCGTTCATCGGCCAGGGGGTCGACGCGGCGCTCGCATCGGGAGCTGGGGCGGCCGCCGCTGTAATAGACGTTCTGCGGGGCCGCCGCAGCGAATCGGCGGCATGGCAACGGTACGGGCGCGATCTCGCGAGGGACTTCGCACGGCGCCGCCGGCTTGGGCGTATCGTGGGCACGCTGGTTCGCTGCCAGTGGCTCGCGCCGCCCGCAGCTCGCATCGTGCAGCACGTGCCCCTGGCGGCGACTTGGCTCTTGGATGCCGTGACCGGTGCGAACGCATGAGCCGACTACGCAACGAGATCGCGATCGCCGCGCCGCCGCAAGCCATCTATTCGCGTGCGAGCGCGACCGAACGGTGGCCGCAATTCTTGCCGCACTACCGCTACGTTCGCGTGCTGGAAAACCGGGGCGATCGCCGGCTCGTCGAGATGGCGGCGCGGCGCGGAATTATTCCGGTGCGCTGGCGAGCGGAACAGGCCAACGATGCGGACCTGCCGTCGATCCGCTTCACCCACGTTTGCGGGTGGACGAAGGGCATGGAAGTGGAGTGGCGCTTTACGCCAATGGAGGGCGTCACGCGCGTGAGCATCGACCACATTTTTCCGGCTGATTATGCGTTGCCCGAGCCGATCGCCCGCCACGTCGTTGCATCGTTTTTCATCGACCACATCGCAACGCGCACCTTACATTGCCTTAAGGAACTTTGCGAGCGTTCTCAATGAGCGGTGCGCGTCGCGTCGTCATTACCGGCTTAGGCGTCGTTTCGCCGCTTGGCATCGGGGCCGAGGCTCTGTGGCGAGCGATCCTAGCCGGAAACGTGTCGATCGATGCGTTGACGCGCTTCGACGCGCAGAAGTTTCCCTCCCGAGTTGCCGCCGAAGTTCGGAATTTCGATCCGCTGGATTATCTGAGCAAGCGTCGCGTGCAGTGGACGGATCGCTTTTCCCAATTTGCGGTGGCTGCGTCGCGCTTAGCCGTAGAGGACGCCGGTTTCCCGGTGCAGCGGCATGCGAGCGAAACGGGCGTTTTCACAGGCTCTGCCCTGGGCGGTCTTGCGCTGGCCGAAGAACAGATTGCGGTGTTCGCGCAGCAGGGGTTGCGTGCCGTGCGGCCGCTGCTGACCATCTCCGTTTTCGGCGGCGCAGCCGCGAGCAACATCGCGATCGAATTCGGTATTACGGGCATCGGGACGGCGAATGCCAACTCGTGTGCGTCCGGTGCAATGGCGATTGGTGAAGCATTTCGCGCGATCGCGCGCGACGATGTCCGCGCAGCGATCGCCGGCGGCGTCGAAGCGCCGCTCGCGCCCTTGAGCTTCGGCGCCTTCACCGTGGCGCGTGCGATGTCGGTTCGTAACGATGAGCCCGCAAAGGCCAGCCGGCCGTTCGACGCGCAGCGCGATGGTTTCGTGATGGCGGAGGGCGCCGGGATGGTGGTTCTCGAGCGGTACGAAGACGCGGTTTCGCGGGACGCGCGGATCTACGGTGAAATCGCCGGCTATGGATCGACCAACGATGCCTTCCATATGTCCGCACCGCTGGAGGGCGGACGGCAAACAGCCGAGGCAATGCGCAAGTCCTTGCAAGAGGCGAGGCTCGAACCCGATGAAGTTGAAGCGATCAACGCACATGGCTCTTCGACGAAGCTCGGCGATGCTGCTGAAGCGCTGGCTTATCGGGCGGTGTTCGGCGATCGCGTCGAGCGAATTCCGGTAAGTGCCACCAAAGGGCAACACGGTCACGCGCTTGGCGCAACCGGCGCGTGGGAGGCGGTCATTTGCGCGTACATGATGCGCGATGCGATCGTTCCGGGCGCCGTCAACCTCGATCGGCGCAGCGATGACTGTGCGATCGACGTACGGCGCGAACCGCGCAAGCTTTGCATGCGCAACGTGCTGACGAACTCTTCGGGCTTCGGCGGCATCAATGCGGCTTTGGTGATGACGCGTGCCGCATAGAAACGCGCGTTTCAAGGACACCCGGCTTGACCGGAGCGAATGGTAGCATTCATGACCGCCCAGATCATCCGTGAGTTTTTCGCGTGGGCGCCGTTGACGATCTTCGTGCTCTTGTTGATTGCGGTGTATCTGGCGACTCGCCAGCGGCCGCCTTCGCGGGTAGCGATCGGAAAAACGTACGCGTGCGCGCACTGCGGGCGTCGCGGCCGGCGCGACCAGATGGTACCCGTGAGCCAAGAGGGCGGAGTGGTATGGTATTGCGGAAGATGCGCTCCCGCGGCCGCGGCCCGGGCAACGGAGGCCGTACGATGACGCTCGATCTTTCCGCCGTTCAAGCCCCGCAAAGCGTCTGGGAAATGGCGCAGCAGCAGCTCGATGACGTCGCGCAGCTCATCGGACTGAACGAATCGATCCATGCGTTTTTGCGCGAGCCCAAGCGCGTGCTGGAAGTTTCGATTCCGGCTCGCATGGACAACGGCGTCTTCCGGATGTTCAAGGGCTATCGCGTGCAGCACAACATGTCGCGTGGACCGGCAAAGGGCGGCATCCGATTTCATCCGGACGTGTCACTGGACGAAGTGAAAGCGCTCGCCATGTGGATGACCTGGAAATGCGCGTTGGTCAACATTCCCTTCGGCGGCGCAAAAGGCGGCGTCATTTGCGATCCCAAGTCCATGTCGCTCCAAGAATTGGAGAACTTGACGCGCCGCTTCACGACGGAGATCTCGATCATCATCGGGCCGGAAAAAGACATTCCGGCACCCGACGTTTACACGACGCCGCAGATCATGGCTTGGATCATGGACACCTTCTCCATGCAGCACGGCTACTCGATTCCCGGCGTCGTTACCGGAAAGCCGGTGGCCATTGGCGGCTCGCTCGGGCGCGACAAGGCGACGGCCCGCGGGTGCCTGTACGTGGTCGACGATGCGATGGAGGCGTTGGGCCGATCGATCGAAGGCGCCCGCGTCGCCATTCAAGGATTCGGCAACGCGGGTCTTTATGCCGCGGAATTGATGGCAAAACGGGGATACAAGATCGTCGCCGTTTCGGACTCCCAGGGAGGCGTTGCGAATTCGGGCGGCCTCGACGTCGCGGGCGTGTGCGCGCACAAAGCCGAGACGGGATCGGTCGTCGGTTTTCGCGGCGGGGATCGCATCAGCAACAAAGACGTTCTGGAATACGACTGCGACGTGCTGGTGCCCGCCGCGCTGGAGAAAGTAATTACGACGGAAAATGCGCCGCGCATTCGAGCGACGGTCATCGCCGAGGCGGCGAACGGGCCCACGTTGCCCGAAGCGGATGCGATCCTCTTCGATCGGGGAATCATGGTGCTCCCGGACATTCTTGCGAATGCGGGCGGCGTCACGGTTTCGTACTTCGAATGGGTGCAAGACTTGCAAGAAAATTTCTGGGAAGAGGATGAGATCAACGACCGTTTGCGCCGCAAAATGACGCGCGCGTTTCACGAGACGCACGAACAGGCGCGCCGCCACGGCATCGATATGCGTCGAGGCGCCTACGCCGTCGCGGTGAGCCGGGTTGCCGAAGCGACGCGGCTACGCGGCCTGTATCCGTGATGGAAAAAGTAGACGAAGTTCGGCGCTTGCCGTCTCCGGCGCCGCGGCCGCAATCGCTGGCCTTTGACGGCGAGGCGTTGTGGATGGGATCGATCGAAACGCAGCGCCTCTACTGCATCGATCCGCTGCAATGGCGCGTGCGCGAGGAGGCTGCGGCGCCCGGTAAACCCTGGGGTATGACGGCGATCGGCGATGAACTGCGGGTCATCTGCGGCGAAACGGAAGAGGACCATCGGGTCATCCGCCGGTTCATTCCAGGGCACGGCTTCAAAAACGAGGGTTCGATTCCGTGCCCCGACGATACCGGTTCGCAGCTTGGCTACGACGGCGATCGTCTTTACGTGAGCCAGTGGTACAACAAGCGCATCGTTTCGCTCGATGATTCCGGGAAGCCCGGCAGCGTCGTGAGCGTACCGCACGGCATCTGCGGCCAAGTGATCCTCGGCGGCGTGTTTTACTTGCTCACGACCGATGACGAAGAAACCGACGAGTATTACGTCACGCGAGTCGATGCACGCGAGGGAACGTCCGTTGCCCAGGACGTCGCCATCGTGCCCTTCAAAGCGCGCGCGCTCGCGCACGACGGACATCGCTTCTGGACCAACCACCGCGAGCAGAACGAGATAGTCGCCTTTACCGTTACTGCCTAATACGGGCAGGCGCTCGCCTTTGAAATACCCGGCATGGATGGGTATGAAGCTTTCGCATACCTGCTTCTTCAAAGGAGAGAACGCTTGTGAAATCATCACGATACCTCTTTGCATCCGCGGCGTTCGCACTGGCCCTCGTCTTTGCCGGAGGCGCAAGCACGACGCCGGCCTTGGCGCAACAACCGCCCGCACCGGCGACGCAACCGGCGCCTTCAGCCGCCGACACCTACTGCGGGACGTGGGTGAACGGTCTTTGGGTACCCAGCGGTAAGTGCGGATTCGATCCCGCGTGCGGCTCATTTGTCAACAACGTGTGGACGCCCAACGGCACTTGTGCCAACGAGCGGCGCGATACCGTCACCGGAACGATCACCATCGTCAAAGGACATCTGGTGACCTTGCAGCGCGCGAAGGACACGATCGTCATCAACGATCAGCCCGCGCTCAACGCGCAGACGACCGGACACGTCGCGGTGGGCCGCCAAATCGTCGCCGCCGGGTATTGGCGCAACGGAAACTTTTACGCTACCAGCATCACTTCGCCACCGGAACAAGGCGGTCAACCCTAAATAGGCGTATCCGCGCTGCGCGCTCCACGCCCCGGGCCTTCGGCCCTCCTCGAAACGCCCGCTTACCGAGGCTGTGCTTTTCGGGGAGGGCCCGCTGTAACGGTCCCGTTTAAACTTGAACGACTTCTAAACTTGAACGACTTCGTTAATCTCGGGAACGTCCGTGCGCACGATCTGCTCGATCGCGCCTTTTAGCGTCATCATTGAGGCGGGACATCCGCCGCACGCGCCCAGCATTTGCACGAAGGCCGTGTCGCGTTCAACCTTGACGAGCCACACCTCTCCGCCGTCCATCTGAATGCCGGGCCGGACTTTGTCGAGCGCGGCGTTGACTCGCTCCTCCAGCGTCTGCGTGGTTACTGACCATACCCTTTCATCAAATCGTGGATGCGCTGCGCCATCGAGAGTGCGTCATCCCAATGGCGCTGCCACATGTTGCGCCCGAAGATCAGTCCGACGCATCCGGCTTCCATGGCGATTTGCGCCTTATGAAACGTCGCCTCATCGCCCAGCTTGCTGCCGCCGGACACGAGCACGAGCGATCGCCCAGCCGACCGGACGACTTTTCGCAGTCCCTCTTCGTCAGACAGCGCAAGCGTATTGTAGGGTTTCGGAAGTTGATCCGCCGTGGAAGCGTTCCAAACCGGTTCATTCAGTTTGATGATGTCGGCGCCGATTTCACAGGCGACCCTCGCGGCATAGTCCACGGCATAGAGCGAGTCCACGCCGCCCTTGGCTTTGACCGCCGATCCGCGCGGATAAGCCCAAACGATCAGCGGCATGCCGTACCGTTCACATTCGCGCCGCACTTCGCTACACTGCGCGATGTCGACGTCTTGCGACGGACTGCCGACGTATAGCGTGTAGCCGACCGCGTCGGCGCCGAGGCGAATCGCGTCTTCAACCGATGAGGTTAACGAACTAAATGCCTCGTCATCGGGCGGGATGTTGGTTTTGCCGTTGATCTTCAGAATTAACGGGACGGCGCCGGCGTACGCCTTGTGATACTTTTCCGCCAATCCGACGTGCAGCGCGATGCCGGAGAAGTCGCCTTCAACGGCAAGCCGGTATATCCAATCGGTGTCCAGTGAATCCGGATTTTCGAAAAAGTCCATCGGGCCGTGCTCCAGGCCCTGGTCGATCGGCAAAAACATCAACGTGCCGTTGGCCGGACCGTGCTCGTACATCATGCGGTGCAGGCGAACCCGCTTGCCCGTGGAGAGATTCAGCTCTTCGAAGGTAGGTCGTCGAACCGGTGCTAGCATAGCGGCTTCTTCGACAGGCGCCGGTTCAACATCCGGCTAAGCGCCCCCGGCGTAGCGCTGGCTCCGAGCGAAGCGCGGGAGGGCAATCAATGACGGCGTCGCCGCAAACCAAGCGGGGAAGCTTCAACAAGCATCCCGACTTCAATAAAAAGATTCTGGTGGTCGACGACGAGGCGGCGATCCTTCAGACGTTGCGCTACAATCTCGAGCGCTCCGGATACTCCGTGTGCACGGCCACGGACGGACGAACTGCCGTCGCGCTGGCTGAACGAGAAGAACCGGACCTGGTGGTCCTGGATATCATGCTGCCGGTCCTGGATGGCATTGAAGCGTGCAAAGCGATTCGGCAGCGCAGTTCGGTGCCGATCATTATGCTGACCGCAAAGGACCAAGAGATCGACAAAGTCCTGGCGCTTGAATTAGGCGCCGACGACTACGTCACCAAACCGTTTGCCCTGCATGAGTTCTTGGCGCGCGTCAAGGCGAGGTTGCGTCGCCCGCTTCCGGCGGTGCCGCAACGCGACGAACCGATCTCCTTGGGAGGCGTCGTTCTTGACCCGGCGCGCCATCATGTCAGCGTCCGCGGCAACGACGTTACGTTGGCGCCGAAAGAGTTTGCGCTGCTGCGCGTGCTGATGGAGAATAACGGGCGAGTGGTGACGCGGCAGACGTTGCTCGACAAGGTTTGGGGCTACGACTTTGAAGGCGAACAACAGACCGTGAGCGTGCACGTCCGCTGGTTGCGGGAAAAAATTGAAGAAGACGCGCGCTCACCGCGGCACATTGTGACCGTTCGCAGCCGCGGTTACATGTTCAAGGAGTAGCGATCGAGCTGGAGGCGATTGCCGCAGGCGCATTCCTGTTAGGCGTCGCCGGAGGGTTCTTGCTCTGCATTCTGGCGCGCGAACCGTCGGCCGGCATGCCGGAGTCGGCATCGGAGCCCTCGCCTCCGTCAACGCAGACCGACCGCTTCGACGCCTTGGTTCGCGCGTTACCGCTGGGCGTCGTCATGCTGGACCGCAATCTGCGCATTAGCTTCGCCAATCGCGCGGCAGCAGCGATCTTCGGATTCGATCGCCGGCGCGTGAAGGGCACGCATGTCATTGCGGCGGTGCCGTCGATCGAACTCGAGCGCCGTGCGGCCGAGGTGCTGGATGGCGCGCCCTCTGCAAAACCGCTAACGGTACAGGGCAAACGCGCGAACCGGTCCTACGCCGTTTCGGTCTACCCGCTGACGCAAGCCGAAGGCGCCGTTTCAGGCGTGCTGATTGTCGCGGAGGATCACACCGAGGTGTTGGCTTTGGAACGTGCCCGGCAAAATTTTCTCTCCAACGTCTCTCACGAGCTGCGAACGCCGCTTTCATCTATCAAATTGATGCTTGAAACGGTGAACGAAGCGCAAGACCTGCAAGCTCGGGACCTGTTTATTCCGCAGGCGTTGCGTGAAGTCGACCGCCTCAGCGATTTGGTGTCGCAGCTGCTCCACCAAGCACGTCTGCAATCCGGCAAGATGGTGCTCGACATTCAAGAAGTCGATCTCGAAGAGGTCGTTCGCCCGATCGTCGCTTCTTTTTCACAACAGGCCGCGGCAGCCGGCGTCGCGCTCGACTTTCAAGCGTTGCGGCCGGCGATCGTTGAAGCCGACCCGCAGCGGCTGTCGCAAGTTGTCGTCAACCTGATCGACAACGCGTTGCGGTATACCGGGGAAGGCGGGTCGGTGCGGGTCGGAACCGATGTGCAAGGGGGACACGCCGCAATCCGGGTCACCGACACGGGCGTCGGCATCCCGTACAAAGATCTGCCCTACGTCTTTGAGCGCTTCTACGTGGTGGATCGGGCGCGAACGCGCGGCGCCGGTGGCGCCGGGCTTGGCCTTGCGATCGTCAAGGAGATCGTCGAAGCTCATCATGGCCGGGTGCAGGTTGAATCCATGCTCGGCAGCGGCACGCAGTTTACCGTGCAGATTCCGGTCGTTTCGGTTCCCCAAGCCGGCACTTAATCTTCGTTAATCTTTTCATAAGAAAGCCTTACGGACCGCTTGAGTACGATGAAACTCCGTGATCCGTACGCGCGCGGGCTACGCGCATGCCCAAGAGCGGATTGCTTCGGCGCTGCTGTTCTGCGCCGGTGCATTCGTCGTCGTCGCGATGCTGGCGATCATCGTCTACCTGACGGCGATGGGCTTGCAGCTCTTTACGCGCGATCATGTCTCACCGGCCGTCTTTTTATTCTCGGCGGCCTTCAGACCGGATGGCGCGCATCCCGGAGCGCTGGCGTTCATCGTCGGATCGCTCGCCATTACGTCACTCTCCATTTGCATCGGCGGCCCCTTTGGCGTGGCGGTCGGCATTTTTTTGTCCGAGCTGGCGCCGGACCGCCTAGCCGCCATCATGAAGCCGTCGATCGAAATACTCGTCGGCATACCGTCCGTCGTCTACGGCTGGTTGGGTCTGACATTGTTGGTGCCGTTCATTCGCCAGCATTTGGGCAGCCAGACCGGCTTTGGTCTGCTGACCGCCGGCATCGTGCTGTCGATCATGATTTTGCCGACGGTGATCTCGCTTAGCGAAGACGCTCTCCGATCGGTTGCGGCATCGCTGAGAGAGGGATCGATGGCGCTTGGCGCCACGCGATGGCAGACGATCTGGAACGTCGTTTTGCCAGCCGCGCGCAGCGGCTTGACCGTGGCCGTCATCCTGGGCATTGCGCGCGCGATCGGGGAGGCGCTGGCCGTGCAGATGGTCATCGGCAACAGTGCGGTGCTGCCGAAGGGCCTGCTCGCGCCGGCGGCTTCCCTCACCACCGAAATCGTCACGGACATGGGCAGCGCGCAGGAGGGCACGGTGCTTTACCACGCGCTCTTTTCCATGGCCCTGCTGTTGCTCGTCATTGCGATGCTGCTCATCGGCGGCGTTCGTGCTGCGTTGCGCGCGAAGACGTAGTGGCAACTCGGGCGGTCAACGGGATGATGACGGCGGTCCTTTGGAGCGCCGCCGTTTCGGTGCTGCTGCTCCTGACATTCTTCGTCTGCTATATCTTCTGGCTGGGAGCGCCGGCAATCTCATGGCACTTCCTGACGGCGCCGCCAAGCGAGATTGAAGCCGGCGGCGGCATCGGACCGGAAATCTTCAACTCGTTTTACATCCTGATCCTCACGCTGTTCTTTACGATACCGATCGCGACGGCAGCCGGCGTTTATCTTCAAGAGTACGCCCGGCCGGGACCGTTTAGCACCCTGGTGCAGTTTTGCGCTGAATCCTTGGCGACGATTCCGTCGATCGTCATGGGCCTCTTTGGCCTATTGATCTTCGTCACGTACCTGCATTGGAAGTTTACCGCGCTGGGCGGTGCGTTGACGTTAACGATTCTAAACTTGCCTTCGCTGATGCGCGTGACGCAGGAGGCGCTCCAGAGCGTTCCGGGCGCTTTGCGCGAAGGCTCGATGGCGCTGGGCGGCACGAAGTGGCAAACGATCACGCGCGTCGTGCTGCCGAGCGCAATCGCACCGCTCTCAACGGGCGTCATCCTTATCGCGGGCAGAATCTTCGGCGAAACGGCCGCGCTCATCTATACGGCCGGCGTGAGCGTTTCGGCGGGCAGTTCCGCATATGACTTCGGGTTGTTCCATCAAGCCGAGACGCTTTCTGTCCACTTGTGGTACACGCACTCCGAGGGGCTGGTCCCGGACGCATCGAGCGTCGGAAACGGATCGGCTCTCGTACTTTTGGCCATGGTGTTGATCTTTAACGTGACGGCGCGGCTCCTGGGCGGCATGTTAGCGAAGCGGTTCGCGGGAAGATGACCGCAGAGCTGCGCACGAAGATGTCGGTTCAAGATCTCGACGTTTTTTATGGCACCTTTCAAGCCATTAAACACGCCTCCATCGATATTCGAGAGAACGACGTTACCGCGTTGATCGGACCCTCAGGCTGTGGCAAGTCAACCTTCATTCGTGCGCTCAATCGTATGCACGATCTTCAGGCGGACGTTCGGGTCGATGGAAGCGTTACGCTCGACGGCCGCGACATCTATGCCAAAGATGTCGATCCCGTGACTATCCGGCACCGGGTCGGGATGGTGTTCCAGCGCGCAAATCCGTTTCCGAAGTCGATTTTTGAAAACGTCGTGTACGGACCACGCATTAACGGCGTGCGAGGCCGGCGCCGGCTCATCGAAATTGCGGAGCGCAGCTTGCGGCGAGCAGCGCTTTGGGATGAAGTCAAGGACCGTCTGGACCGATCGGCCTTGGCGCTTTCAGGTGGCCAGCAGCAGCGGCTGTGCATCGCACGCGTGCTCGCCGTGGAGCCGGAGGTCATTCTGATGGATGAGCCTGCCTCCGCTCTCGACCCTATCGCGACGAGCAAGATCGAAGACCTTATCGGCCAGCTGACAGCCGAGTTTACCGTCGTGATCGTCACGCATTCGATGCAGCAAGCGGCGCGCATCTCCGACATTACGGCGTTCTTTTTGATGGGCGAGCTGATCGAGACGGGACGCACTGCGGATATATTCTTGAAGCCGACGGACAAGCGAACCGAGGATTATATCACCGGGCGCTACGGCTAAGGCACACTTAAAGCGCGCTTAATCGCAGCTTAACGGCTGTCCCTTACACTTGGTGACGATGCTTGCTTTTGTCGCCAGTGTATTTTTTGGTGCAGTGCTGGCGCAGGCTTCCTCCGCAGCCACTCCTGCGCCGACGCCAAGTCCCCTGACCTACAGCGGCTATCTCCGGGGCTATTACTTTACCCGCCAAAACGCCTCAGGCTATCCGCAAACCTTTAGACAGATCAACCAGGCCTCGTTTAATCAAGCGCTCGATCTGCACGTGCAATACAATTTTGTAAACAGTCCAATTTCGGTCGGCGCAACCTACCTTTATGCAAGTCCCCTGAACAACTGCACGAGCCCGCAGGCGCATTTGACGCTGCCCTGCGGCGAGCATACATTTTCGGGTCGTCCGCCGGTGCCGACCAATCCGGATGACACGCTACCGGGCTTCGAGTTGAATACGCTCTACGAGGCGTACGTTCAGTACAAAGATCCGTCTACGATGGCGCGCCTCGGCGACCAAGTTCTGACGACGCCGTGGGCCAATCCATCGGATTCGCGCCTCAAGCCCGTCGCTTTCCAGGGCGGGGACCTCGTCTACAGGTTCGCTCCAAAGTGGACGGGTGAGGTCGCATACATGGACCGTTTCGAAAGCCGCGCAAGTTCAGATTTTGACGATGCAACGCTGCTGACAAGCCATCCCGCGGATGCTGCCGGAACGGCGAGCAATATTTACACGCCAGGCGGCGGACCGATTACAACCGGCGGCTTTGTCTACGGACGCGTCGGATATACCGAGTCGCGTGTAGGGGCAAACGTGCACTACTACGACTTTCTCGACATCGCAAATGCGTTTTGGCTGGACGCTAAATACACGTTCCAGAACCCGTTGAAGCCTTATCTGGCGATTCAAGTCGGCACCGAAACGAATTCGGGGCGCTCGGTGATTGGAAAAATCGCCAGTCAGGTATTCGGTGTTCAAGGCGGTCTTTCGATCGCAAGGGGCGTCGATTTGGCGGCCTCCTACGATGACGTTCCGCGCAAGAGCGACACGATCGTTTTGCCTCCCGGCGTCAAATGCTCGGCAACGAAGCACCAAATTTCGGTCAAAGGCGGCGTGACGTTTCCATACTTCCTGCCGTCGGGCGGCACCACGAATTGCGAGCCGGACGGCGCTCAGACGACGATCTATTATGGCGGTTGGGCGAGCCCGTACACTGATTCGTATGCGACCGACCCTCTCTTTACGACGAGCATCAGCCAGGGCATGGCGGATCGGCGGAGTCCCGGAAGCGCCGTAAAAATCCAAATGACGTACACGATCCCCAACAAGCGGTTGCGCTTTATCGCTAGCCGCGCATGGTATCTGTACGGTAACGGAACGTCCGGCGTTTCGCATACCCAAGAAACCGACCTTGACGCAACGTACTACTTCAACAACGTTGGAACCGGCGCGTACAAAGGGCTGTTGCTGCGTCACCGCTACGCCGAACGCACCGAGGCGTACACACAATTCTACGGCGGCTCGCCGCTCTTCAAATACAACCGGACGCAGCTTGAATACGATTTTTAGCGCAAGACCTTCTCAGGCTCGCCGCGAATGACGGGCCTTTATGCTGCCGGAAACGATGCGCGCGCTTCGCAAGGTGCGACCCGAAGCCGGTCTCGTTTTGGAACAGATTCCCGTCCCGCAAATCGGCCCTTCAGATGTCTTGATCCGCGTTGAAAAAGCCGGCATCTGCGGAACCGATCAGCACATTTACGGTTGGGACGGCTGGGCGCGAACTCGGATACATCCCCCGCTGACGGTCGGTCACGAATTTATGGGAACGGTGACGGCGGTTGGGTCGTCGGTACATGCTCTTAAGGTTGGACAACGCGTGAGCGGCGAGGGGCACATCGCAGACGGCACGTGTTATTTTTGCCGCACCGGAGATGCGCACATCTGCAAAGCCGTGAGCATCATCGGCGTCGATCGGGATGGCGCCTTCGCGGACTACATCGCTATGCCGCAGGGAAACGTCTGGAAGCTCGATCCCGGCGTACCGGATGTATTCGCAGCAATCTTCGATCCGCTCGGTAACGCCGTTCATACCGTGATGGCGGCGGGCGTCAGCGCGAAGTCCGTATTGATCATGGGCGTCGGTTCCATCGGTTTGATGGCGATTTCCGTAGCGCGTGCGGCCGGCGCAACGGCCGTGTACGCGGTCGACGTCAATCCCGCGCGTCTGCGGCTTGCAAAAGCGTTGGGCGCCGATGAAGCGTTTGCAGCAAACGATCCCGGCCTCTCGCAGGCCATTCTCGCGCATACCGACGGAAACGGCGTTGACGTGCTGCTGGAAATGTCAGGCAACGTTAAAGCGATCGATGACGGCCTGCGAATGGTTCGCAATGGAGGTTGCGCGGCATTGCTCGGACTTCCGGCAGGCGAGGTCAGTCTCAACATCGCGGACCGGATCATCTTCAAGGGTTTGACCGTCCTCGGAATCAATGGGCGGCGCATGTTTGAAACCTGGTATCAAGCCCAAGCGTTCGTGCGGAGCGGAAAAGTCGACCTGCACCCGATCGTGACGGACGTCGTGCCGTTCGAAGAGTTTGAACGGGCCTTTGCGCTTGCCGCCGGCGGTGAAGCCATCAAAGTCGTCTTGGATCTCACAGCATGATGAGAACCGTGGAGCAGCCCTAAATGCCGAGCGCTACTTTCGAAACACGCTTGCAGACCGAAATCGAAAAACTCAAAACGGCAGGCACGTACAAGTCACTGCGTCATCTGACGACGCCCATGGCTCCCGAAGTGCACATGGAGGAGGCCGGCGACGTCATCGTGCTTTCCAGCAACAACTATCTCGGGCTATCCGACGAACCGGCGATTATCGAAGCCGGCAAACAAGGGCTGGAGAAGTACGGAGCCGGCACGGCATCGGTGCGTTTCATCTGCGGCACGTTCGACATCCATCGGCAGTTGGAGCAGCGGATCGCGGAGTTTTTGCGCACGCAGGCGTCACTCACGTACGTATCGTGCTGGAATGCAAATACCGGGCTCTTCCCGACGATCTGCGAAGACGGCTCGGCGATCATTTCGGACGAACTGAACCACGCTTCAATCATCGATGGCTGCCGGCTCGCAACCAAGGCGAAGCGCGAACGTTACAAGCACGGTGACATGCGCGACCTGGAGGCGAAATTACAAGCCAACGCCGGCGCGTCGCCGTTGGTTATTGTGACCGACGGCGTCTTTTCAATGGAAGGGAGTCTGGCGCAGCTGCCCGAGATCGTCGAACTCGCGAAACGGTACGATGCGGTCACGGTCGTCGACGATTCCCACGGCACCGGCGTCATGGGAAAAACCGGCCGCGGAACGATCGAGCACTTCGGCTTGGACGGCCAAGTCGACATCATTACGGGAACGTTGGGTAAGGCGCTTGGCGGCGCTGCAGGCGGTTTCGTCGCGGGCAGCACGGCGCTCATCGACACGCTGATCCAACGTTCGCGGCCGCAACTTTTTTCAAACGCACTCCCCGCGACGGTCGCATGCAGCTCTTTAGCGGCAATCGAGTACCTTGAAGGCCGTCCAGAACTTGTTCAACGTTTGCGCGACAACGTGGCATATTTTCGGGCCGAACTCCAAAGGCTGGGATTCAAGCCGCTGGAAGGCGAGAGCGCGATCGTCCCAATCATCGTCGGCGATACGGCATTTGCGATCGCCATGAGCGACCGGCTGCTCAAGCGCGGCGTCTTCGTAACGGGCTTCGGGTTTCCGGTCGTTCCGGAAGGCACCGCTCGCATTCGAGTTCAGATCAGCGCGAAACTGACAAAGGATGAAATGGATCGAGCGTTACGCGCATTCGAGGACGTTGGCAAAGAGGTGGGCCTGCTGACTTGAAGGTCGAGCAGATTCCGACGTTTCCGCAGCCCGACAAGAGTCCCGACGTGGTTCACGCGATCATCGAAACGCCGCGCGACACCCGCCACAAGTACGCCTTCGATGAAAAGCTGGGCGTCTTCCGCCAGCGCCAATTGCTGCCCGAAGGGCTGACCTGGCCATACGACTACGGTTTCATTCCGCAGACGATTGCCGAAGACGGCGATCCGCTGGACGTTCTCTATCTTTCATCCGTTCCGACGTTTCCGGGATGCCTCATCGAGTGCCGCGTACTGGGCGTCATTCGCATGCGCAAAGACGGCGTGGAAAACGACCGGATATTGGGCGCTCCCGTGCGGCGGCCGGACTTCGCGCAGCCGACGGACGCCTACGATGACGCGGACGACATTCCAAAGCAGACGGTAGACGGGATCGTCCGTTTTCTTACGGACTACCCGGATGCTGCGGGCCACGAAATCGAATTTCGCGGCGTTAAATCGAAGAAGAAGGCGCTGACGGCGATAAACGACACGATGGCCGCGTATCGCCGCCGCGGTTCCAGTTAATCCTCCAACACAAACGTAACGAGCATATTGACCTTGTAGCCGCTAATTCTGCCGTTGTCGATCGTGATGTTTTGCTCTTTGATCCAAGCGCCTTGAAGGCCGCGCAAGGTCTTGGCGGCGCGCTCGACGCCTTGCGTGATCGCATCCTCGAAGCTCGTGGATGAGGTCGAACTAATTTCCGTCACTCGTGCAACCGACATGCTTCTCCTTCGCTCTTTATCGGATTTGGGGCGGCGCTATTTCTTCGTGTAGGCGACGCACCAGCCGTTTGGGCTGATGGAGCCCGAAACCACTTTGCACTGACCCATGGCTGTGGCGTTCTTTCCCGGGATAAAGAGCTTGCAACCCGCGCATTTTTGGCTGCCGTGCGGATGGTCTTGATACTTCAGTTGCGCCTTTGATGATTTGGCTTCGGCCAGCGCTGTGGTGCCGCCGATCGCGGCCGCCAATGCCGGAAGGATTAAGGCCTTGAGGGCCTGCTGACGCGTAAGAGTACTCATGGCGCGGTGTTCGAGCCGCCGCGATTTCCGTCCCGCGTTTTGCCGCGGTAAGCCAGGCGAGCAGCAAGCAAGCGCGGAAAGTCCTACCCTCTTGCAGCCGTGCCTGTAAGAAATGAGGGTCGATGCATGAAGCGCATCTTGATTTTCGCATTTGCCTTTTTGCTTGCGGCGGTGACCTTGTTTACCGTTACGCCGCGCGCCCGGGCCGCTTCGCCCACGGTATCGGCAAGCCCGGCATCGTTCAGCGGCACCTGTCCGGCTACCATTAACTTTAGCGGCGTGCTCTACGCGGCGGGAGCCGGAACGCTCAAATACTATTTCAGTTACTACGATCCGGGACAGAAAAAGAATATTGCCGATCCCGTGAAGACGGTCACCCCAAAGTTTGCGGGCCCCGTTGCGGTAAGTGACACGGGCGTGATGTCGGGCTCAGGCGCCGGCAGCGTTACGCTCTACGAAATCTCGCCTTTAGTTGCCCAGTCGGCACCGTTCACCATTCAAGTGACGTGCGCGGCGCAGGCTTCGCCGGCGCCAAACCCGCGGTACCGTCTTCAAAGGCCCGCATTTCCAATTTTCCGATGGAATAACGTCCACTTTAACGAGTGGGATTGGCGCATCAATCACTATGAGTCCGGAATGGGGATACCGGAAGTCGGCCTTGCATGTGACACGTTATGTGCGGGCTTTCGGCATATCACGAGCGGCGGCGGTGCGCCGTTCGGCATTCATGAGATCGACGACTGGCGCAGCTATATGCAGTTCGCCAAATTTCCGGCACCGGTCGCGCAAGCGCTCTTGATCTTTACGACGACCGATCCCCAAGACGTCAACTGTTTAGAAGGAGCGGCGCCGGCGCTTGCAACGTGGCAAGGCAACAAGGACTGGGTCAACGGCGACTTTACTTATACTGTACCGCGTCAAGTCAGCGGCAACACGGTAACCTTGGACGTCACGTCGATCGCTCAAGATTGGGTGTCCGGCAAGTTGCCGAACCACGGCTTCGTCATTGCAGGCTCGGATGAATCCGGAGGCGGCCCCGACAACATCACCTGCATCATCAACTTTACCGTCCCGCCCACGCTCTTAGTGCGCTAGATAAGGAAAACGCGATTCCGGAGCTACTCCGGAATCGCGTCTTTAATTGGTTGCGGGGGATGGATTTGAACCATCGACCTTCGGGTTATGCTTACTACTTCGGCTTTCGCCGCTCCGCCAAAGACGGATTCGTAGTCTGGACTTTCCCTTCACCCGCTCATAACGAACGGGCACCTACCATCAAGTCTCTACACCGTTCCCATCACGAATTGTGAGGGGACTTGGCTCGGGATTACCCTGCTAGCGGCTTCCCCGAATTTGGCAGGAGTTCCCACAGAAATTGCTCCCTGTGGAGCCCACTTCGCAATCATCCTTCGATTGTCACGGCCAGCAGATCACCGTGCTTGATTGCGAAGTATATTCGAGCCCGACGAGCTACCGGACTGCTCCACCCCGCGACGAACTGGGTTATACGTTGGGATGTCCGACTTCCTGCGGGAGCTGCCGAAGGTCCAGCTGCATTGCCACCTGGAGGGGACGCTGCGGGCGCCCACGTTCATCGAGCTCGCGCGCCGGCGGGGAGTACCGCTGACCTATCGCGCTGCACGCGACCAGAGCGTCGACGAGTCGGGTTACCACTTTGCGGACTTTCAGGCGTTTCTGTTGACCTTTGCGGCAGTCAGCCGGTCGCTGGCGGCACCCGATGATTACTTTCGGCTCGCGCGTGAGTACGTAGAAGACGCCTTAGCGCAGAACGTCATGCATGCAGAAGTTTTCATCTCGCCGTCCGTCTGGCAGTTTTTTCATCCGGACATCGATGTGCGGGCGTGTCTTGAAGCGATCCGCGACGGTCTGGAGCCGGCACGGCACCACGATGTCGAGATTGCGCTAATCGTCGACCTCACGCGCAACTTCGGGCCCCAAAAAGCCATGGCAACAGCCAATCTGGCAACGCAGCTCACTGATCTCGGCGTCGTCGGCATCGGCTTGGGCGGAGACGAAGCCAACTTTCCGGCTGCGCATTTCGAAGAAGCATTTCAGTATGCGCGCGCGCAAGGATTGCATTGCGTCGCGCATGCAGGCGAAGCGAGCGGACCGCAGAGCATTTGGTCGGCGATCGACGTTCTCAAAGCGGAGCGCATCGGGCATGGCGTACGCGCGATCGAAGACCCCGCGCTGCTCGATGCGCTAAAAGCGCGCGGCATCGCGCTCGAGGTTTGTCCTACATCGAACTTTCTGACCGGGGTCGTGCCCCGAGGCCATGGCCACCCGCTGACTGAGCTCGACGCAGCCGGATGCACCGTGACGATCGACGCAGACGATCCCGCCATGTTCGATACGACGCTGTCGCGAGAATACGAGTTCGTGTGCGGCTTAGCCGGCGACGAAGCGCTGGTGCGCTTTATCCGCAATGCAATCGACGCCGCCTTTGCGGGAACGCAGCGAAAAGCGGCGCTGCACGCAAAGCTGTCGAAGGTTTCGGCGTAACATGTCCGGGCATAGCCACTTCGCGGAAACCACCGAAGAATATTTAGAGGCGGTCTATCGTTTGCAGCACGAGGGACCCGGCGTGACGACATCGCGCTTGGCATCGGAACTCGGCGTCGTGCCGGCATCGGTTTCCGGGATGCTCAAGAAGCTCGCGAGCGCGGGATATTTGGAATATGTCGCTCGCGGCGAAATTAAGTTGACGCGTAAAGGCATGGAAGTCGCGGTGCGCGTCGTTCGCCGTCACCGGCTGGCCGAATTGCTGTTGACCAATATGCTGGGCATGCCGTGGGATGAAGTGCAGTCCGAAGCGTGCATGCTGGAGCACGCGATTTCCGATCGCGTCGAAGAGCGGCTCATGAGCGTGCTCGGAAATCCCGAAGTCTGTCCGCATGGGCTGCCGATCCCTTCGAAAGACTTGGTCGCTCCAACGCGCATCGGCGTTCCGCTCGCGCAAGTTGAGGTCGGCAGCGATGCGACCGTGCACGGCGTTACCGAAGAGGTGCCGGAAATCTTGCGCTACCTGGGTGACGTAGGGCTGCGTCCGGGCGCGCGCGTACGCGTGCACGGAAAAGCGCCTTTGGGCGGCCCCATGACGGTGGAGGTCGACGCGCGACGCCATGCCATTTCGCTCGAACTGGCGCGCATGATCATGGTTACCGGATGATTACGCGCACGCTGATCATCATCAACGTGCTGGCATATCTCTGGGAGATCAAGAGCGGCGCCATGCGCAGCGACGCGGCATTGATCCGCGACGGCGTGTTGATTCCGGCATACGTTTTGCAGGGTCATCAGTGGTGGCGAATCATCACCGCCGGATTCCTACACGCAAACATCGCGCACATCGGGCTCAACATGCTCTCGCTCTACTGGCTTGGGCGCTTCATCGAATCGGCGCTCGGACCGTGGCGCATGTTGATCGTGTATTTCGCCGCGCTAGCCGGCTCTGGGTTGGCCGTCATCTACTTCTCGCCGCCCATGGCCGCGACGCTCGGTGCGAGCGGGGCGATCTTCGGATTGTTCGGAGCGCTCTTTGCCATCGGCGCCAAGCTGGGAGAACGCGGCCGCTTTCTCATCCGCGCGAACATCGGCATCCTGATTCTGAATTTGGTTTGGACCTTTGCGATGCCGGGGATTTCGTGGCAAGCGCACGTGGGCGGATTGCTGACCGGGTTCGTACTCACGTTCCTGATCTTTGCCCCGCCGCGCCCCGTTTACGCCCGCGTGTTCGATCCTCACACCGGGATCGAGCAACGTTCGCAGATCGAAGGGCCGTAGTGCATGCGCTCGACGAACTGTTCTCGCCGGGTGCGCGCATGGAGGCGTCGCTATCCGGTTTCGAACTCCGCCCGGGTCAGATACAGATGGCGCGGGCCGTGGAACGCGGCTTTGCGGAGTGCCGGCATACGATCGTCGAAGCCGGTACCGGCGTTGGAAAATCCCTTGCGTATTTAGTTCCGGCGCTGCGCAGCGGCAAGAAGGTCGTCGTTTCGACCGGCACGATTGCGCTGCAAGAACAGCTGCTGAAAAAAGACATTCCGCTGGCATTGCGTGTGCTCGATATTCCCGCGCGCGTCACCGTGCTCAAGGGACGCAACAATTACCTCTGCAAACAGAAACTGGAGCGCGTTCGCTCGGAACGCCTCTTGGCGCCGTCGCGCGATGCGCAAGTTCTCTGGGAGTGGGGGTCACGAACCCAAAGCGGCGATCGTGCCGAACTCCCCTTCGTTCCATCCTTCGACGAGTGGGAGCAACTCGATGCCGACGCCGACGATTGCATCGGGGAGATTTGTCCGCACTTCCGCGATTGTTTTTTCTATAAGAAGCGCGACGAGAGCCGGTATGCGGATATCGTCGTCGTTAACCACGCGCTGTTCTTTTCGGATCTTGCCATGGGAGGCGGCCTATTGCCGCCATACGATCTCGTCGTCCTCGATGAAGCGCATCAATGCGAGCGCTGGGCGACCGCCGCCCTGACCGCGACGCTATCGCGCAGCTCGCTGGAGCGCCTGATGCGCCGGCTCCACCGCACGTACTCCGTGCCGGCGAACTTTGAGGCAGAGCTGGGCCGTGCCGTCGCAGGCTTGGAGGAGGCGTTGTCATGCGTGCCCGGCGAGCGTTATCCGCTTGAAGCCAACGAAGACGCCGCATCGGCGCTCGAGCCGGTGCGCGAAACGCTTTATCGGCTTGAAAACTGGCTGCACGCCAATTGGCATACTGCCTCCAGAAAGCGCTTTGAGAATGATGCCGAGGCGCAGCGCCGCCGCGATCTTTCCATGCGCGGGATTCTTTCTGGCCTGGCGACGATCGATCGCGCTCAGATGCCCGGCGAAAACGCAATCGCGTGGGTCGAGCGCGCTGAAAGCGGTGAACGCCGCGTGAGCTGCGCGCCTTTTGAAGTCGGCGATTTTTTGGAAGCGGCGCTTTTTTCGCGCGCGCAGAGCGTTGTGTTGACCAGCGCAACGATCGCTAGCGATACCGCGCTTCCGAATGACGCGTTTGCTTTTTTTAAGCGTTCGCTCGGCATCGATGACGCGCAAGAGCTGATTGCGAAATCTCCCTTCGATTATCCGGAACAAGCGCGGCTCTACGTCGCTCCGTCCAACGTGGATCCGAAACGGGAAGATTTTAGCCGCTTTGCGGCGCCGATCATTGAGGAGTGTCTCGATCGCAGCGGCGGCCGCGCCTTCGTGCTCTTTACCTCGTACGCGCGCCTACGAGAGATTTACGGGTTGCTTCGCGAGCGCATCGCTTTTCCGGCCCGGCTGCAGGGCGATCTTTCGCGCAGCCATCTCTTGGACTGGTTCCGGCGCACGCCGGGCGCGGTGCTATTTGCCACGGCGACGTTTTGGGAAGGCATCGACGTTGTCGGCGAACAGCTCGTCGTGCGTCATTATCGACCGGCTTCCGTTCCCTTCGCCGGCGGATCCCGTCGTGCAAGCGCGCATCGCGGCGTTGGAAGCAAGAGGCCTGAATGGGTTCGAGCACTATATGATTCCGTCGGCGATCGTACGGCTCAAGCAGGGCTTTGGCCGGCTCATCCGCAGCCGCCAGGATCGCGGGCTCGTCGCGCTGTTGGACGGGCGCGCGCGATCGTCGCGCTACGGCTCGATCATTCTCAACGCGCTGCCGCCCGCCACTCGCATTTCGCATTTGTCGGAGCTGGACGGCTTTTTTTAAGAGAGCAGGGCCTCCAAAAACATGCGCGTTGCAATTGTCGTGGGTGGCGGTGGAGGTTCCTTACCTGAAGTGGTGCTCCGTCCTTCGACACGCGTCGCTTACAGCGACGCTGCTCAGGATGACAAAATGTTTTGCGGCAGCGCTCCTCTTCTAACCCTGAGCAGCGCCTTATCATGCTGAGCAGCCCGGAGGGCGTGTCGAAGCACGCCTGTCGAAGGGTTAGTCTTCCCTCGCAGCTTCGAGTTTGGCGCGTTCGCGAAGTTCTTCGACGACCGCGGAATCGGCGAGCGTGGTCGTGTCGCCCAGCGCGCGCCCCTCGGCGACGTCGCGCAGGAGCCGGCGCATGATCTTGCCGCTGCGCGTTTTGGGCAGCTCTTGCGTGAACGTGATGTACTTCGGCCGTGTGAAGCGCCCGAGCTTTTGTGCGACGTATTCACGTAACTCGTCGGCAAGCGGTTCGCTTCCCGTTTCGCCGGCGCGCAGCGACACGAACGCATAGATCGCCTGTCCGGTGATGTCGTCGAGTTTGCCGCAAACGGCCGATTCGGCGACTTTGGGATGCTCGATCAGTGCGCTCTCCACTTCGGTCGTCGAAATGCGGTGGCCGCTGACGTTCATGACGTCATCGATGCGGCCCATGAACCAGTAATTGCCATCCTCGTCGCGCCGGCATCCGTCGCCCGCCAGATACTTGTGCGCAAAGCGGGACCAGTACGTTTCTTTGTAGCGTTCCTCGTCGCCGTAAATGCCACGCAGCATTCCGGGCCAGGGTCGCGTGAGCACGGCGAATCCGCCGCCCCCGGGCGGCACCGGCTCGCCGCGATCGTTGACCACATCCGCGGCGATGCCCGGCAGCGGGTGCGTTGCGCTGCCGGGCGGCGTTTGCGTGATGCCCGGCAGCGGCGAGATCATGATGCCGCCGGTTTCCGTCTGCCACCACGTGTCGACGACCGGACAGCGGCCGCCGCCGATCTGCTCGCGATACCACATCCACGCTTGGGGATTGATCGGTTCGCCGACGGAGCCCAGTAATCGTAACGACGAAAGATCGTGCCTGCGCGGATACTGCTCGCCCCATTTCATAAACGTGCGAATCGCGGTGGGGGCGGTATAGAGAATGGAAACGCGATAGCGCTCCACGATCGACCACAGCCGGTCCTTGTCGGGGAAATCGGGCGTGCCTTCATACATGACGCTGGTGGCGCCGTTCGCGAGCGGCCCGTAGACGATGTATGAGTGGCCCGTAACCCAGCCGACGTCGGCGGCGCACCAATAGACGTCTTCCTCTTCTTTCAGATCGAAGACCAGTTTGTGGGTCATGGTCACGTGCGTCAGGTAGCCGCCCGTGGTGTGCTTGATTCCCTTCGGCCTGGCCGTGGTACCGCTCGTATAGAGCAAGTACAGCAAATCCTCGGCGTTCATCCGTTCGGGTTCGCAATCATCCGGTTGATCGGCAACGACCTCATCCCACCAAAGATCGCGACCCTCATGCATCGAGACGTCGTCGCCGACGCGTTTGGCGACGATGCAACGACGAATTGAAGGCGTGTGTTCCATGGCGGCATCGCAATTGCGCTTCAGCGGCACCTTATTGCCGCGGCGCCAGCCCTGATCGGCGGTGATCAGCGCGACGCATTGCGCGTCATTAACGCGATCCATGATCGCATCGGGCGAAAAGCCGCCGAATATCACAGAATGCGCCGCACCGATTCGGGCGCACGCAAGCATCGCAATAGGCAGCTCTAAAATCATCGGCATATAGACTGCGACGCGATCGCCTTTACGGATTCCGAGTTTTCGCAAACCGTTCGCAAAGCGGCACACCTGGGCGAGCAAGTCGGCGTAGGTAACCGTGCGGCGATCTCCGGGCTCGCCCTCGTAGTAAAAAGCGATACGGTTTCCGCGGCCTGCGCGCACGTGCCGATCCAAGCAGTTAACGCTGGCGTTCAGCTCCCCATCCGCAAACCAACGTGCGAACGGCTCATTCCATTCCAAGATCGTTTCGAACGGAGTCATCCACTCGAGCTTGCGAGCCCACGAAGCCCAAAACTGCAGGTAGTCGCGTTCGGCTTCTTCGTAAATGCCGGGCTGCGCGTTGGCGCGCCGGGCGAACTCGGTCGGCGGAGCAAACCGGCGGCTTTCGGCCGAGAGCGTTTCGATCGAATGCGCGGTTTCCATGCGCGCGTCTTACCGGGAACCGCGGCGCATGCCTGCCGAAAAATACGGCATGGTTACGGTCGCGGCGCTCGCCTTTGCAGCGATGAGCGCAACCGGTTTATCGAACGTTCGCGTCGGCTTGCCGCCGCCGGACTTCATCGTGCAGACGCCGGACGGAAATATCCCGCTGTCACGTTTGCGCGGGAAGCCGGTCGTCATCAATTTCTGGGCATCGTGGTGTCCGCCATGCACGGACGAGTTGCCGTACTTCGAACGGATTGAAAAGCTGTACGGTAACCGGGTGACCGTGGTCACCGTCTCTAATGAGGCGCCGGGCGTGGCGAAAGCGTACTTGGCCGGAAAGCGCTACGCGTTGCCGCTCGTGGAAGACCCTAAGGGCGACATTTTCCGGGAGTATTCGATCCCGCCGATTCCAGATACCGTGGTGCTGAACGCGGCCGGCAAGGTCGTGTACGTGTCGGTGGGCGGCCTCTCGTGGAACGAACTGGAAAGCGCCGTCGCGAGAGCCGTGGCGGATGGAGGAGCCTAAGGGATTGGCACTCTGTTGCCTAGACTGCTAAAATAGAGCCCGAAATGGAAGGTGGTGGACCGGGCCAACTGGATGCCCGCAAAGCGTACATCCTGGCGACGGTGGTCTACGAGTACGTGGCAACCGCCGAGCCGGTGGCGTCCCAAACCCTCACCCAGAAGTACAACTTGGGGATTAGCTCCGCGACGGTGCGCAACGAGTTGGCCGACCTCGAAGCTGCCGGCTACTTGGTCCAGCCGCACACGTCGGCCGGCCGCATTCCATCCGATGCGGGTTACCGCACGTACGTCGACGAGCTGATGCGTCCCGAAAATCTTGCTCCCGAAGATCGGCGGCGCATTCAGGACGAGCTGCGCGATGTCAGTCGCGAACTGGACGAGATCCTCGACGGCGCGACGCGCTTGCTGGGCCGGCTTTCCCGGAACCTTGCCTACATCACCAAGCCCAGCAATGACTCGCAGACATTTCGCCACATTCAGCTCGATCTGGCTGTCGGCGCGAACCGGCGTGGCGATCGTCGTTACGTCTATGGGTGTAACGGCGCAAAGCCTCTTCGAGCTTTCTACCGACGTAGCACCCGACGATCTTACTCGGCTTTCCACGGCGCTCAACTCGCGCTTTGGAAACCGCATCTTGCGCGAAATTACTGAAGCCGACGTCGGCGCCATCGTCAAGGAGCTGGGCCTCTGCGAAGAACTGAAAAGCGCCGTGTGGGCTGCGCTGCACAACGTCGGGTCGAACGAACAGCCCGCACTCTCCGCATCCGGCGCACAGAACTTGCTGGATCAACCGGAGTTGCACGATCTACGCAAGCTCCGCTCGATCCTGCGCATTGTTGAAGAGCAGAAGACGCTCTACGACTTGGTGGCGGATTCGGTGAACCGTGGCGAAACGAGCGTGAAGATCGGACACGAACTGGGGATCGAAGAGCTGACGGACTTCAGCGTCGTCACTGTTCCTTATCGCTTCGGCGATCGGGCGATCGGCATGCTTTCTATACTGGGACCGCGCCGAATGCCGTACGCCCGTTTGATGGCCCTCGCTTCGGGAACCGCCGAAACGCTCACGGCGCGCCTCGCCGACGTCGAAATCAAGTAACGCCGGGATGCCCACCAAAGACTTCTACGACGTGCTAGGCGTCAGCCGCACGGCGAGCGCCGACGATATCAAGCGGGCGTATCGATCGCTGGCGCGCAGGCACCATCCCGACGTCGCCGCGGACAAGCGAAAAGCCGAGCACCAGTTCAAAGAGATCAATGAAGCGTATGAGGTGTTGTCGGATCCCCGCAAGCGCGCGCAATACGATCGCTACGGTACGGTGGGCAACGGCGGAGGCGCGGGCTCGAGCGGATTCACCGATTTCGGTTTCTCCGGCGGTTCCGGTTTCGGCGACATCTTCGATATGTTCTTCGGCGAGCGTACCGCTACGCACAACGCATCGGCGCCAGCGCGCGGTTCGGACTTACGCTACGACCTCGAGATCAGTTTGGAAGAAGCGTTTTCCGGCACGACGCGCGAGATCGTTTTCGACCACCTCGCGCAGTGCGATGTCTGCCGCGGCTCGGGAGCGGCTCCGGGCACGCTGGTGGTGCCGTGCGATCGTTGCGGTGGCAGCGGCGTCACGCGCGTCGGCCGGCACACTCCCCTCGGGCAATTCGTCACGCAGACCGCTTGCACCAAATGCGGCGGCGAGGGGCAAGTGATCCAGGAACCGTGCCGTGCCTGTAGTGGACGTGGACGTCGCGAGATCGAGCGAAAGCTAACGGTAAAGGTGCCGGCGGGCGTCGATGATGGAAGCCGGATCAGAATTGCGGGCAGCGGCGAAGGCGGCGTTCGCAGCGGTCCGGCGGGCGATCTCTACGTCTACCTCCACATTGCGCCGCATTCGTTGTTTAGGCGCAACGGGAGCGATACATCGGTTGAAGTGCCGATCAGTTTTCCGCAAGCGGCGCTGGGCGCAGAGATCAGCGTGCCGTCGCTGGAGGGCGAACTGACGCTGACTTTGCCGGCCGGCACGCAATCCGGCACGGTATTCCGCATGCGCGGCCACGGCATGCCGAGCGTTCGAGGCGCGTCGCGAGGCGACCACTTCGTCAGCGTGATCGTCGCCGTTCCGACCAAGCTCGCAAAGCGGCAGCGTGAAATGCTTGAGGACTATGCCCGCGCATGGGACGACGACGTGCAAGACCGGACGTTTTTTGAAAAGGTCAGAGATGCGTTCAAACCCGAGTGAGCGCGCTATCGCGGTTCTTCGTTGAAGGTTTGCATGCGGCAGGCGATACAGTTGCGCTGGAGGGCGCCGATGCGCGAAAGATCCGCACCGTGTTACGCCTGCGTACCGGCGATTCGATAGAGATCATCGATTCCGCGGGCGCGGCTTTCCGCGCGGCAGTCGAACACGACGGCGATCGCGTTCGCGCAAAGCTCGTGGAGCGGCTGGCGGTTCCCGAAGCCTCGGCTTTAGAAATCTCCGTGGCGCAGAGCGTTCCAAAAGGGCAGAAGATGGACTTCGTGATCGAGAAGCTCGTGGAACTTGGCGTGAATGCCATCATCCCGCTGCACAGCGAACGGAGCATCGGGCAGGCGGCGCCGCAGAAGGTGGAGCGCTGGCGGCGAATCGCAAAAGCGGCAGCCGCGCAATCCGGACGAACGGCGGTGCCGCTCGTGCAGGATGCGGTGCAACTGCCTGCGCTGCTGGAGCTTTTCGGAAAATTCGAACGCGTGCTTTTTGCCTGGGAGTCCGCGCCCCGCGTCCCATTGCAACGGCAGCTTGCGGAGCTGCGCGCGCGACGTATTTTGCTGATTATCGGGCCGGAAGGCGGTTTCTCGCACGCTGAAGCTGAAGCAGCGCGAAACGCAGGCGCGCAAATCGTTTGGCTCGGGCCGCGCGTGCTGCGTACCGAGACGGCGGGGCTCGTATTGACGGCGATTTTGAATTACGTGGCGGAGTAGCCCAGAACGTTGGCCAGATTATTGGAAGATCTCGATTCGGGTACGCTCGTGCGGACCTCCGACGGCGAACTTGCGGGCGAGATTCGCGGCGTTTACGCTTCAGGAAAAGGCCGGGGGGCCGAGTTTTTGCTGGTTTTCTGGCATCCTCGAGAAGAGGAGACGTTGGTGGGCGCGGACGAGGTGACGGCAATCACGAACGAGGGCGTCGAATTGCGCAGTTCGTGGCTGGTCTACCGCGATCTCCCCTCATTCGATCCCAAGGACAACGCGCTTCTGCACCGCATCCACTAGCTGATTTGAAGTTTACGATCGTCGTCCCAACCTATAATGAAGCAGGCGGAATCGAGCGGTTGATTCATGCGCTCGATGGCGTAATGACGCAAGCGAACCTCGACGGCGAAATCATCGTCGTGGATGACAACTCTCCCGACGGCACGGGGCGCATCGTCGACGACCTCGCTGCGCGATACGCGGTTCGCTGCTTGCATCGGCCCGGCAAGCTTGGCCTTTCGAGCGGCGTCATTGAAGGATGGAAGTTCGCCAGGCCCGATTCGCAAGCGCTCGGCGCGATGGACGCGGATTTCAGCCACGACGTTTCAATTCTGCCCGCCATGGTTCGCGCGCTCGACAACGGTTATGGGCTTGCCGTCGGCAGCCGGTACGTAAAAGGCGGCGGAATTGCAAATTGGCCGTGGCAGCGCGTCCTCACGTCGCGCGTGGCGTGCTCGCTGGCGGCGCCTTTGACGCGCATCAAAGACGTCACCAGCGGCTATTTTCTAGTGGATCGCAAGGCGATCGAAGAGGTCGATTTAGATCCGATCGGCTTCAAGATCGGCTTGGAAGTCATCGCGAAGGGCCATTACGGCAAAGCGAAGGAGATCCCGTACGTCTTTACGGATCGGGTCGTCGGCGAATCGAAATTGAACCAAAAAGAGATCGTCAACTACCTCAAACAGCTGCGCAAGCTGTACGTGGCGCGATTGTTCGGCGGTGCGGCGAAGGCGGCCGCGTAAGCGTGCCTATGCCCGAATGGCTGCGGCGCAGACGCAGCACCGGCGATGCTGAACAAGCCGCGCAATGGACCAAGTGCCCCTCGTGCGGGGAGATGTTGTACCAACGCGACTTGGTCGCACAGAGTTGGGTTTGCCCTCGGTGCCGTTACCATTTTCGCATTAGCGCGATGGATCGGATCAGCATGCTCGTCGATTCAGACTTTACCGAGATAGGCGCAGACGTGCTGCCGGCCGATCCGCTGGGTTGGACGGATCGAAAGTCGTATCCGGAAAAACTGGCGTCGGATCGGGAAAAATCAAGCCTGAGCGAAGGCGTCGTGTGCGGATTCTGCAGCATCGGCGGGGTCCACGTCGCGCTCGGCGTCATGGACTTCAATTTCCGTGGCGGTACGATGGGCACTGTGGTCGGCGAGCGGATCACGCAGTTGCTTGAAGGCGCGCGCGAGCGTGCGCTCCCGTGCATCATTTTCACCGCGAGCGGCGGCGCCCGCATGGAAGAAGGCATGCTGGCGCTGATGCAGATGGCGAAGACGACAGCCGCCGTCGCGCGCTTCATGGAAGACAAGAATCTTTTTGCGACGGTGCTCACCGATCCGACGACCGGCGGCGTCTCCGCGTCCTTTGCGTTTCAAGCCGATGTCGTCATCGCCGAACCCAAGGCAATGATTGGCTTTGCGGGGCGGCGAGTGATCGAACAGACGATACGGCAGAAGCTGCCGGATCAATTCCAAACCGCGGAATTTTTGCTGGAGAAGGGCCACATCGATATGGTTGTGGACCGCCCTTCTATGAAATCGACGTTGGAACGGCTCCTCAAGTACACCGATCGGGAGAACGTGCCGGCGTGAATTTGATCGTGGAACGCGAGAAGGGCTTGATCGAACTCCAGAAGCGCATCCAGGAGCTGCGCTCCGCCAACGTGCAGCAGCGCGTCGACATGTCGGCCGAGATTCGCGCGCTGGAAGATAAATACGCAGAAATCCAGCGCGAAATCTTCGGCTCGATGACGCCATGGCAGAAAGTCAACATGGCACGCCATCCCAACCGTCCGACCGCCGCTGAGTACTTGGCGCAATTCGATTCATTCGACGAGCTGCACGGCGACCGGCACTTCCGCGACGATCCGGCGATCGTCGCCGGTTTTGCACGTTTGGGCGGACGCGCCGTCATGGCGATCGGCGAACAGCGGGGCCGCGATACGAAAGAAAATCTGCGCCGGAACTTCGGGATGCCCTCGCCTGAAGGATATCGCAAAGTGCAGCGCTTGGCGCATCTGGCAGGGCGGCTTTCCTTGCCGATCGTGACGTTCGTCGACACGAAGGGCGCCGATCCCGGAATCGGCTCGGAAGAACGCGCGCAATCGGAAGCGATCGCGGCCTGCCTGTACGAATTCACCAACGCACCCGTGCCGATCGTCGCCACAGTCATCGGAGAAGGCGGCAGCGGAGGTGCGCTGGCGCTGAGCATTGCGGATCGCATTCTGATGCTGGAGCACAGCTATTATTCCGTCGCCAGCCCCGAAGGCTGTGCCGCAATACTTTGGAACGACGCCGGTAAGGCGGAAGAAGCGGCGGCGCGATTGAAGTTAACGGCTGAAGACCTGACGGCGTTCGGCATTGTCGATGAGATTATTCCGGAGCCATTGGGCGGCGCTCATCGCGACTCGCCGGTGGCGATCGCGCGAGTGCTGCAGGGTGTACAAGCATCTCTGGCATCGCTGGCGGGACTCTCGCCCGAGGCGTTGCGAGAGACGCGCTACGGAAAGTATAGGCGTATCGGCGCATGGCAGACGGATCTCGAAAGCGTCCTCTAAAGCGGCGAAGCGGCGCGGTGCGGCTTGCGGGCCGGGTTACGGTATTACTCGTGTGTTTGGTCGTCATCACGCTGGTGGCGATCCAATTCGCACGCGTCATCGGAGAGAACATCGCGATGGCGCATCAGCTTTCGCAGGTGCAAGATGACGTTTCGGCACTCCGGCGCCAAGAGATCCGCCAACAACTTTTGGTTCGCCGCCTTTCCGATCCGCGCGGAGCGATTCCGGCGATTCACGAACGTCTTCGTTTGGTCGCTCCCAACGAAACCCTGATCTACACCAAAAGCGCCAAACAGATCCATCCGTGAGCGAGATCGCGCGCGGCGCCGTGATTAACATTCACGCCTTCGGCGCGACGGTGCGTCTTGAAGATGGGCGAGTGGCGGGGGCTTCCGCGGAAGAAGTAGCAGCGCACAGAACTGCATACGAACGGAGTCTGACGACGCATCGAGCGGTCGACTTCATCGTGAGGTCGCAAGGCGCTCACTGCGGCGTTACGCTGGCCCCCCAGATCCGGGACGAACAGCTCGAAGATCAGATCGCTGCGTACCTGAAGATGACCGAAGAGTGGGAACGGCCCGACGCTCCGCCGGCCCACGAGCGCCGCTTTTTGCAAAAGAAGCGCCGGGCGGCGCTCTTCGAATCCCGGCACGCGTCCGATCGTTGAAGCACGGCCTCATCTCGATCGGTACGAATTCCACTCGCGTCCTTGTTGCTGAAATCGAAGGCGAAACGCCGCAGATACTGTTCCGCCGCTCGATCGGGACCCGTATCGGCGAAGGTTTGAAGGAGCAAGGCACGCTCTCTCCTGACGCAATGCAGCGCACCCTCACCGCAGTCGAAGAGCACGTCCAAGCGCTGCGCAATCTGAAGACGAGGTATCGCGTCATCGGCACAAGTGCCGTGCGGCGCGCATCGAACCGGCAGAGTTTCGAGCAATTGGTGGAAGCTATCACGCACGAGAACCTCGAAACCATTTCGGCGGAAGAAGAAGCTCGCTGTTCGTATGTTGGAGCGGTACAGCCGCTGCGCAGTGGCGCGGCGACCTTCGGCGTCGTCGATCTAGGCGGCGGAAGCACCGAATATGCGGTCGGAAACCGACGTGAAATCGATCGCTTCGTTTCATGTGAAATCGGCGCGGTGCGCTTGACTGAAGCCGTGCCGGAGTTACGCGGTGCGGACGGCCGAGTTTCTGAGGCAGCCATTTCCCGCGCTCGCTCGATCGCAGCGCACGCACTGCGTCCGATCGAACAGTTCTCCGCCGTCGAGGAACTGCTGGCCGTAGGCGGAACTGCGACGTCGCTCGTTACGCTGCTTCGCCGTAAGCGTGAACCCTTTGCGTACGCCGTTCTGACCATCGAGAATTTGCACCGCCTGATCGAGCACTTAAGGATGCCTTTGGAAGAGCGACGCAATCTGGGCGGCGTCGATCCGCAAAGAGCAGACATCATCTTGGCGGGCGCCCTAGCGTTACGTGAAGTGTATCGTGCTTCCGGACACACGCAGGCCCGGGTTTCCACCAACGACTTGCTCTTGGGGTTCCTCCTGCGTCATGCCGGGTAATAGGAGCCTATGAACGTTCGCAGTTCGACATTTACGCACGGCGGCGATCTCCCGCAGAGTATGGTCTTCAACGGCATGGGGCATAGCGGCAAAAACCGTTCGCCCCACTTGCAATGGAGCGATGTGCCTGCGGACACTCGCAGCTTTGCCGTCGTTATGCACGATCCCGACGCGCCGACGTCCGGCGGATTCTACCACTGGGTCCTCTTCAATATTCCTGGTGATGAGCGCGAGTTGCCTGAAGGCGAAGCAAAAGGTACCGCCGGCCACACCGACTATGGCGTTAACGAGTATGGCGGTGCAGCGCCGCCGCCTGGGCCGCCGCATCGCTACAACATCACGGTGTATGCGCTCGATGTGGACAAGCTTCCATTGGACAAGTCGACCACCGGTGCGAAGCTGGAATTCACGATCAAAGAGCATACGCTCGCGCAGGCTACGCTCAGCGGCCGCTACGGTAAGTCTTAACTCTCGTGCCGGCAGCACTGCGTGGCGCTGTAGCGGGTGCGGCGGGTACCTTTGCAATAGATGCGGCGACGTACCTCGACATGGCCTTGCGAGGGCGTTCATCAAGCGAAATGCCGGCCGAAGTCGTGCGCCGGCTTGCGGAAAACTTCGGCATCGAACCGTTGGCTGCGTCGCGCGATCGAGCCGACGCGAAGACCAAAGCCCGACAGGAGGCATTGGGCGCGCTGAGCGGTTATGCGGTTGGATTATCGTGGGGCGTCTTATATGGCGTCGTGCGTCCCTGGATTGGGCGAGTCCATCCCTGTGCGGCCGGCGCCCTTCTGGGCTGCGCCGCGATGGCGTTTTCCGATATTGCGGCAATCTCTTTGCGCGCGACGGACCCCAAAACGTGGGGCGCCGCGGGATGGAGCGTCGACGCGATTGCGCATTTGGTCTACGGCTTGACGACGGCATGCGTCTTCGAAGCCATCGAGGCGCCTGATGGCTGACGGCGATCTCTATCGCGCCTTGCTCGACGCGCGCCGTGCGTGGGCCGACTACCTGGACGCTTCCGAGGACGACGAAGAAGAGCTGTACGAAGCATACCTGGATGCCGCTGCCGAAGTGATTCCATTAGTCGGCGGGATTATCGAGCTGTGCGTCGAGGCCAATTTGCTGGCTATATCTGCCCGCGATCGTGACGAAAAATACGTCGATCTTGCCGCAACGGAAGCGCGGGTCCACGCCGACGCGATCGTCGAGGTTGCGGGCGACATCGTCTTAGGTCATTCCGAAGAGTTGCCGTCGTTCGAGCGCAGAGTGCCGCACGAAGATGACGAAGCGCGTTTTAACCGCGCGCGGGAAATGTTTCGCGAAATCAGCCGCCCTAACGTCAGCCGTGCGGTGGAAGAGCTACGGCAGTTGAAAGACGAGCTGGTACGCAGCGGTCAACAACGGCACGCCGCTCGCATTTCGCATATCCTCAATTTGCTGCAACTTTCGCCTCCGAAACCTACGGAATAAAGGCAGATCTTACGTTAAGCCGGCCGTTCTGAGCCTAAACGTGCCGAAGCATTCGCCAGTATAACGACTTGTCACCCTGAGCTTGTCGAAGGGTGCGCGGGCTAGCGACCATTGCCGAACGTCGTGGTCGTCGCATATTGCATTGCGTGAAAAACTATTGGGTCTACATGGTGCGCTGCAGCGACGGTACATACTACGTAGGGGTCACCAACAACATCGAAGCTCGCGTTTACCAACACAACGCCGGAACGTCGCCGGAAAGCTATACGCGGACGCGTAGACCGGTGTCGCTGGTTTATGCTTCATTGTATTTCGACATCGAACAAGCGATTTGGTTTGAAAAGCAACTGAAAGGTTGGGGTCGCGCCAAAAAGGAAGCGCTGATCGCCGGTGATTGGTCCGCTATTCGTGAGCTTTCAAAGAGCAAGAATCATGCGCACCCTTCGACACGCTCAGGGTGACAAAGTGCGGCTCAGGGTGACTATCAAACGTGCGCGCCCTTCGACAGGCTCAGGGTGACAGAGTGCGGCTCAGGGTGACATCAAACTTGCGCCCCTTCGACAAGCTCAGGGTGACAAAGTTCGGCTCAGCGTGACAAAGTGCGGCTCAGGGTGACATCAAACTTGCGCACCCTTCGACAAGCTCAGGGTGACAAAGTGCGGCTCAGGGTGACTATCAAACGTGCGCGCCCTTCGACAGGCTCAGGGTGACAAAGTGCGGCTCAGGGCGACATCAAAGTTGCGCACCCTTCGACACGCTCAGGGTGACAAAGTTCGGCTCAGGGTGGCAAAGCGGTCGCTAAATGCGGGGGATGCCGGCGCCTTCCTGTCCCGGAACCGGCTGCTCTTCCGTGATCTGCTCGACCGGCAGGCCCGCATCTTTGTACGCGGCAAAGCCGCCATCCAAGATAGCCACCTGCTCGTATCCCTGCTCTCGAAGCCGCAGCGCGATCTCGAAGGCGCGATCGTCGTTGTCGGCATACACCACGATGCGGCTCTCGTGCGGCAATGGAAGCGTCAGGCGATCTCCTGAAAGCAGCGCTTTCGGATCGTAGCGCAGAGCGCCCCGGATCTGTTCCTTGCCGGGGTGCGAACGCGCATCAATCGTTGGAACGGTGCTCGTGTCAATCGCCTCCGGCTTGACCTGCACGACCAAACCCGAATCGTCCACGTCAGGACTCGTCCTTGTCGGGTTCGATCTCTTCCGGAGGCAGCGTGCCGGGAACTTGCGATTGCATCAGATCGGCAATCGCGGGCGCGTCGCTGTCCGCCGCCGGAGCGTTCGTGCCGGTTATGCCCACGCTATCGATCGAGTCTTCAAGCTCCTGTTCGCCGGCGTTGGGGAAGCGTTCTGTTGCCATCAGCGGCGCTTTCGCGAGCCTTTGCGGTTCGGATTCGGCGGCACTTTGCCGCCGCTGCGCCGGGCTTCCGAAAGTCCGATCGCGATCGCTTGTTTGCGGCTCTTCACCTTCTTGCCGCTGCGTCCGGATTTCAGTTCGCCGCGCTTCATCTCGTGCATCGCTCGACCGACCTTCCGCTGTGCTTTTGGACCATATTTCCGCCCGCTTTTTTTGCGCGAAGCCGTACTCTTTTTACGGGAGTCGTGCTCTTTTTACGGGAGCTGTGGTCTTTTTACGGGAGCCGGTCGTCTTCTTACGGGTGCTCGTTTTCTTGCGTGTCCCAGTGCTCTTTCGCGACGATTTTTTGCGCGAGGCGTGGGCGGCGCGCTTTGTCGACCCGTTGCCGCGGCCGCGGGAGACGAATTTGTGCATGTGGCCGCTGGGATCGTACAGAAACGCGATGTTGCTGCTATCGAAAACTTCGAAGAATTCGTCCCACTCGAGCGGCTCTAGGCGCTGCTCCGGCTTGCCGAAGTCGATGCGCAGCATTCCTCCGGTACCTTCCACCTGCGCCGGGCGGCCGTCGTTGCGTTCCACCCACTGCCGAATTTCTTTGTGATCCGTCGTGCGTTTTGCCGTAGCCACTCTTCACCTCCGATGGATGTGCGATGATCGCTTACCCTCTGCGGGCGGTATCAAACGAACTATTCCGTGCTCGGGGCGCTGTCGGTGTCGCCGGAACTCTTCGTTACCAGGCCGCTTCGAACGGCATCGCGCAGCCGCGCTAATTCGGGATCGAGGCCGCCCATTTGATCCAGCCGCTCCAGCGCCAGCAACAGCCGGTTCGCTTCGCCGGCACCTACGTGAATGACCATTTCGCCGTGCGCTTTATCGTAAGGCTCGACGTTCACGCAGTTGCCGCCTTCGCCGCGCCGGAGGCGAGCACGTTGCAGAGCGCGACAAATACTTCGCCCGTTTCGATCTGCGCAAGGCCGGGATCGACTTCATCGCCGTGCGGATCGCCGTAGGTTCCCCGCCACAAGATGCGGTGCAAATCGGAAGGCGGCGGTCCCCATTCCCGCGGGCTCGTCGGACCGAACAGCACGACCGAAGGCGTACGAACCGCCGTAGCAAGATGCGCGATTCCGGTATCGCCGCACACGATCGCGCGCGCGCCCGCAACGATGCTCGCGAGGTCGTTGAGCACCGTCGTTCCGGCAAGCATGGCCGTTTGAGGAAGCCCGGCGCTCGTCGCGATGGTCCGGCACAACTCAACTTCCGCTGCGGAGCCTGTGATCAGGACGCGCAACCCTAGCGCTTCGACGCGGCGGCACAGCGACGTCCAGCGTTCAACCGGCCAACGCCGTGATTCGCTGGCGGCGCCGGGATGGATCACGATCGCATCGCAGCTTCGGGGATCGCGCCGCACCACGGTAAGCGCGAAGTCGCCTCGATCCGTTGGGATGCCGTTTTCTTCAAGCAGACGGCACCAACGGTCGATTTCATGTTCGCCTGCGCGCCAAGCCGGAAAGCCCTGCGTTTCGGGCACCTCATCGTTACGGAACGCGATCAGCCGTTGCGGTTCCGTCTGAAGAAGCACCCGATGACTTTGTGGGCCGCACCCGTGCAAGTTTACCGCAATCGTCGCGCGAGCGGCTCGCGCATCGATCGGCGCAAGCGGCGCGGTGTCGATCACCTCATCGATGCCGCGCACCATTTCGACCAGCGGAGTCAAGAACGCAGGCGCGGCCAGCGTTTGACGGTGTTCGGGAAAAGCGCGCTGCAGCGCACGCAATGCCGGTACTGCGGTGAGCAAATCCCCAATGCCCAGCGCGCGAAGAGTCAAGACGTTCACGATGCGCGTTCGGGCGCGAGCCGCTCCACGATGACGTCGTTGTAGACGTCGAGCGTTTCGGACGCTATGCGGGTCCAGCCGTACCGCCGTTTGACGCGGCGCATTCCCGCAATCCCGAGCTGTGCGCGCAATTGGTCGTCAGCCAGCAACGATCGCAGCGCTTGCGCCAATGCAACGGGGGCGCGCGGCGGCACATGGACGCCCGTGACGCCGTCGAGCACGCTATCGACCAGACCGCCCACTTGCGCGACGACCACCGGCACGCCGCAGGCCATCGCTTCCAGCGGAACGATGCCGAAGGGCTCATACCACGGATAGCAGACGACCGCATCGGCCGAGCGCAGCAGCGGTGGAACGGCAGCGCGATCGACTCGTCCAAGGAAGACGACGCGATCCGCGACGCCGACCGTGTGCGCAACGCAGAGCAAACGTGAAGCTTCCGCATCGTCCTCGATCGAAGCGCCGTCCCCACCGCCTGCGATGACGAGCTCCGTATCTTCGAGCAACCGCAGCGCGCAGATCACGTCTTCGATGCCTTTTCGTTCCACCAGTCGCCCCAAGCAGACGATGCGCCGCAAACCATCGGTACGTGAAGCCAGCGGGCCATGCGGCGAGAAATGCGCGAGGTCGACACCGCACGGAATCACGGTGATACGCGACTTGTCGGCGCCCATCCGCACTAACTCGAACGCTTCGGCGCTCGCAGTAGCGATGATGCGCGACGCTTCAGATGCGATGCGCCGCTCCTCTTGCAGCCTCGACCGCGGGCTCGTGTCCTTGGCGCCTTGATGCCGCTGCTTCTCGATGCCGAGGGCATGGAAGGTGTGCACCACCGGAATTCCGAGGGGCAAAGCGGCATCGAGCGATGCCTTTCCGGACATCCAAAAGTGCGAGTGCACCACATCCGGAGGTTCTTGCGTCCAGCGTCGCGAGAGCACGTCGGCAAACGCGCTCATATAGGGAAGGAGACGGTCCTTTTCGATTGCGTGCGCCGGCCCGGCATCGACGTGTTCGACGGTAACGCCGGAAGCATACGGAACGCGAACCGGCAACAGCGCAGAATCGCGGCGCGTAAACACTGTGACCTCGGCGCCTTGCTGCGCGACAGCTTCCGCCAGCGCGGCGACGTGGACGTTTTGTCCGCCGGCGTCCACTCCGCCCAACACCGCTAATGGGCTCGCATGCTCGGACACCATGGCGACTCTCAGCATGCGACTTCTCCGAGGAGCGCATCCCAGTCACGCAGGAAGCGTTGCAAACCGTACCGACGCAGCGCGTGGTGCCGCGCTCGCTTTCCGAGCTCCGTGCAGCGAACCGGGTCGTCCAGCAGCCGGCGCAACGCGCGGCGCAGCGCATCGAGGTTGGTCGACGTGATGCCGGCGTCATCGGGAATGGCTTCGGGGACTTCGGTCGTCGCCAGCGCAACGACCGGCATCCCGAGATGCATGGCTTCGATCAGCGAAAGACCGAGCGACGTCCATCGCACCGGATGCAGATAAAGCCGCCGGCGCGCGATCTCGTCGTGCAACCGTTCTTGCGGGAGATTTTCGAATCCACCGCGTTTGCCGGCGCCCATGCCGAACAGCTCGATCGGCGCAGTGGATTCAAATTTTGAGAGAAGATCCGTGCCGGTCACGCGAGCGCGCCTCTCCGGCTCGTTGATCACGACGGCGCATGCGCGCACTTCGCCGGTGTACCGGTAGCCCGGATCGACGATGCCGTGCTCGATCACGTGCGTCGGCCGTTCTTCGCAATCCCAGAACAAATCGTTGAAATGCGTGACGTGCACGACGTGAACGCCTTCCCAATCCGCTGCCGGATGGCGCATCGCGTTGATTGGACCCTGCGGCGCATTGTGTTCGACGTAGATCGCCGGAACGTCGCGGCCGGGTACGAGCCCGAACCACTCTTGCGCTAAGGCATACTCGCGCGGGCGTTGCAGGATGATCGCGTCGGGGGGATTCCGCCGCAAAGACTGTGGCGCGATCTCGGTCGCGTTCTCCGGCCACGTCCACGTCTGCGCCCGGCCGCGACCATCTTCGCTGCGATCGGGGAGCACGGGAATGAGGAACTCATGCTGCCCCTGCACGAGCGCGCTCATCCAAGAGCCGTGAACGTGCCAGATGAGCACGCGCATCACGCGACCTCGGCCTGCGGGCGAGTCAAGGCGATCACAGCGTCGACCGCGTCGGCGACGCCGACTACATCCAGGCATGGCTGCCCCTCAACCGGGCAGCTGCGCGCGCGGCATCCCGCGCACGGCGCGTGTTGATCGCCGAGCATGATGTACCGCGTCATCCATGGATGAAAGCGCAGCGCCGGAATCGTGGGCGCAAAGATTGACACGACCGGGCTTCCCACGGCGGAAGCGACGTGAGCGGCAACCGTGTTCCCGCAAACGACGGCTTGTGCGTCGTGCAGCACGCCTGCATATTGCGCGAACGTCGTCATGCCGCCCAGATCGATCGCGCGCGGTGCGCCTCCCGCGACGTAGCTCGTGAGGGCCGACTCTTCAGCGGCCCCGGTCACGACGATGTTGAATCGAAGCGCATCGAGGCGCGTGACCAGGTCGCGATTTCGCTCGGGGAACCAGGCGCGCGCGGGCGCTGTGGATCCGGGGTGCACGACAACATACCGATCGAAGGGCAGTGAGATCTTTTCCGAACACTCCATGCGAAGAGCGCCGTCATCCCCCTGCGGAAGCGCATAGCCCATTGCCTGCGCAAGCGACAACGCGCGCTGCACTTCGTGGACGTTGTCGTCGCTGCGATGGCGGACGTCCAATAACGATCCCGGATAGTCGTCGCTGATCGCTCCGACCTTCGCAATGCCGGCCATGCGCAAGAGCAAAGCCAGCGGAAGCGCGCTTTGATGAAACGACGTGAAGACGATCGCCTCGTCGAATACGCGAGCCCGAAGGTCCGCGACGAGCCCGAGGATCGCTTGAGTATCTACCGGCTTTGGTTCGGGATCGATCCATGGCGCTTCAAAGACGATCACCCGATCGACGCCGGGCAACGCTCGTGCCGCCGCAACGCCGCGCGGGCCGCAGAGCAAGGTTACGCGGGCGGAAGCGGCGATCGCGCGAATCGCGGGGCCGGCTAGGAGGACGTCGCCGTTGTTGTCTTGCCGCACGGCAAGCACGCGTTTCACAACGTGTCCTCCAGTACGAAATCGGTCGCTTCGTCGAGCGACGTTGCAACGACCGGCGCCTGATCGACTTCGCTGCGGCGCGTCACGGGCGTGGGCACGAGCACGGCGCGGGCACCGGCCTTTTGTGCCGCCGCAACGTCACTGCCGACGTCGCCGATCATGACACACGCCTGCACGGGCAGATTAAACGCGCGCGCGGCTTGGATAATGAGCCCGGGCGCCGGTTTGCGGCAATTGCACGCTTCGTCCCGCTCGTGTGCGCAAACGAACCATCCGTCGAATGGGCCGGCCAGTGCGTCGAGTTCCGCATGGAAGGCGCTCAGATCGCGTGCCCCCGGTTGATTCGTTACAACGCCGACGCGAAGGCCGTGGCGCCGCAGCCGCGCCACGCTGCGTTGGGCTCCAGGCATCAGTTCAATTGCTTTGGAGTCGCGGTTCGGCGGCCGGTCGACGATAAGCGTTCCGTCGCGGTCGAACAATACGGCTTGCGCTCTCACGCCTTCGCCTCGTTCTGAAATCCAAGCGTAAGCTCGGCGCGAAGGCGATGAAACACGGCGGCAAACGGAATGGCGACGCTCGTCGCCGCCATCGCGGCGATTTCGCCTGACGTCCGCGGTCCGGGGGCGATGCGCCGCCAGGCAAATGCACAGGTTCGCGCCGCCCAAAGGCCGAGCAGCAATGCCGCTGCGCTTCGCGCGCGTGCCGCGAAGGCGATCGTGCCGCCGGCCGCAAGTGCGACCGTGCACGCGTGCGACGAGATCATGCCGCGCGGTGCGGAAGCGCGCTCGCGCCATCGCGGTCCGTGTAAGCGGCGCATCAGCACGTCGTCCGCATTGCCGGTCTGCCGCGAAACGCTGCTCCACGACGTACTCGCGCCGATGCGATGGATGACCATCCGAGCGCCTTGCGCAATCGTGTAGCCCGCGTCGAAGACGCGCAGCGCAAGGTCGGCGTCCTCACGGTACGCGCGTCGAAATCGCTCGTCGAATCCGCCGACGCGCTGCAAAACATCGCGCCGGTACGCCATGTCGGCCGTGATCCAGGCGGCGCCGGCAAGCGCAGCGACATTGCGTTCCCAATCGGTCGGCGCACGGCCGGCCGGTAACGGAACGTGCACGCGGCCTTGCGAGCCGGCGTGATGCGGTGTTGCCGCGGCGAGATCGTCGCGCAGCCGAACGAACCAATCGGGGGCAACCGCGACGTCATCATCGAGAAAGGCGATCCACTCGGCGCCGCAAGCGCGCCACCCGATGTTGCGCGCCGTTGCCGGACCGCATCCGGCGCCTCGAACGATGATGGTGCGCTGTGCCAGCCAGCCGTCGAGTTCCCCGAGATCGAGTGGTGCGAGAACGTCACGTCGATCGTCGACGATGACGACGCGCTCCGGGCGCATTGCGGTCTGCGCCTCGCGCAGCGAACGGAGCAATTCACGCAGCGACGGTCTGCCGATCGTTGGAACGACGATGTCGAAGTTCACCGCGAAAACACGTCCGAGCGACGAACCATGAAGGGTCCGATTGCCAGCGCGTCGATCGGCGAAGATCCGAAGCACTCCAGCGCGTCGCGCGGATCGTCGACCATCGGGCGGCCGGCCGTGTTGAAGCTGGTGTTGATGACCACCGGAACCCCGGTCAGCCGATCGACTTCGCGAAGCATCCGCGCGACAAGCGGTTCCTCACGCTCGTTCACCGTCTGCACGCGCGCAGTACCATCCACGTGAACGGCGGCTGCGATCTTGTCGCGCCACGGCGCTTTGACGCGGTGCGTAAACAACATGTACGGGCTTGGCAGCTGCCCGTCGAAAATCTCGACGGCGCGATCCTCGAGCACCATCGGCGCCACGGGCCGAAATTGTTCGCGGCCTTTGATCGTGTTCAGACGCTCGAGGTTTTCGGGAAATCGGGGATTCGCCAGCAAACTGCGGTGGCCGAGGGCGCGCGGGCCGTACTCGCTGCGCCCTTGAAACCATCCTACGACGCCGTCGTCCGCCACGATCTGCGCCGCCGCGCCCGCGATATCACTGCACTGCTGATACGTGACATGGCTCTCATCGAGCCGCTCGCGAATCTGATCATCGCTCCACTCGCGTCCTAGCGCCGCACTTCCCATCCGCGCCACGCGGTCGCCAACGCGCGCGGCTGCGTAGAGCGCCGCCCCGAGCGACGTTCCCGCATCGCCCGCAGCCGGCTGGACCCAAATCTGCTCGAACGGACCTTCGCGAGCAAGGCGGGCGTTGGCGACGCAATTGAGCGCGACGCCGCCGGCCATCGCGAGGTACCGATCGCCGGTGCGCCCATGCAGCCAGCGTGCCAATTCGAGCAGCACTTCTTCCAGGCGCAGTTGCAAGCTTGCGGCAAGGTCGGCGTGCGCGGATTCGAACGATCCGTCCTTGTCCCGCCGCGGAGCAAAAGCGGAAAAGTCGATCGGGTCGATCGTGAATCCGCCGTCTTCCCGGACGCGGATCATCTGGCGGAAAGCGTCGGCGAACTTCGGCTGACCGTACGCTGCGAGTCCCATGACTTTGTACTCGTCGGACGAGCGATGGAAGCCGAGGTGGACGGTCAGTTCTTCGTAGACGAGTCCGAGCGAGTGCGGGAGCGGTTGCGTGGCCAGCGTCACCAGTTCGCCGTCGCGCACTTTTCCGGCCAAGTACGACGTGCGCTCGCCGCGGCCGTCCGAAACGAGCACGGCGCAATCCCCGAATGGGGCCGCCAAATACGCCGACGCGGCGTGGGCAATGTGGTGCGGCACAAACTCGGAATGGGCGCCTTCTATTCCCGGCAACGCCGTTTGCAAAAAATTCGGCATGCGCGAGGCATAGAGCGTGCGCAAGCCTTCCCATGCGTTGGCGGTCACGTCGCCGTTCAGCGGTATCGCAAGGGACGGATCGTAGGAGTAGGCAACCACGTCGACGTCCGCCGGAGTGATGCCGGCGCACTGTAAGCACCAGGCGGCGCTCTGCAGCGGCAGCTCCCACGAGCTGAAGGGAACGCACTCCTTCGCGTGCTTACGGCGGTTGAAGCGCTCCTCTTCGGCGGCAGCGACGGTGACGCCGTCGACGACCAGCGCGGCGGAACTATCGTGGAAGACGGCGTTTATGCCTAAAACGTTCACTTATAGTCCGCTTTGCAAGCTCCGATTGCAGCCCGGGGAGGAGCAGAAGGCCTTTTGGTGAGCGATTGTTTCCGCACTTCTGGAAACTTGAAACGCTTCTCGGGTAAAAGGGGGCCCTCCGTGGTACTTGGTAAGAGGGCCGTATGCTGCGTGTAGCGGTATTCGGCTGCGGTTATGTCGGCTTAGTGACCGGCGCTTGCCTGGCAAAGCTCGGGCACGAGGTCTGTTGCTATGACGTCGACGCAACGCGCATCTGGATGTTGCAGCGCGGCGAGGTTCCTTTTTATGAGCCGGGCTTGGAAGAGCTCGTCGCGGAGCAAAAAGAGGCCGCGCGTTTGGCATTCACGGACGACCCGGCCGACGCGCTGCGGCATGCCGCACTCGCCTTCATCGCCGTCGGCACGCCGACCGGCCCGACCGGCGAGGCGGACCTTACGTACGTCCGGCAGGCCGCGCGCGAGATCGCGGCCTCCGCTTCCGGGCACGTCATCGTCGTGAACAAATCGACCGTTCCGGTCGAAACGGCAGACTTAGTCGAGCGGATTCTGAGCGAGCACGGCAACCCGGCGTACCGCTTTTCCGTCGCATCGAATCCTGAGTTTTTGCGCGAAGGCAGCGCGATCGCGGACTTTTTGCATCCCGATCGCATCGTCATCGGGTCGGCGAATACGCGCGCCATCGCCGTTCTGCAAGAAGTGTATGCGCCGCTAGGCGCCTCGATGCACGTCGTGGACGTGCGAACCGCCGAAATGATCAAGTACGCCGCCAACACGTTCTTGGCGACGAAGATATCGTTTGCCAACGAAATCGCCAACGTCTGTCGCGCCGTCGGCGCCGACGTCGATCGCGTGATGGCCGGCATCGGCGCAGACCCGCGCATCGGCGATCAGTATTTGGAGCCGGGCTTGGGCTTCGGCGGCTCCTGTCTGCCCAAGGACGTCGCGGCGCTCGTCAGCGTGGCGCGCCACCACGCCATCGAGCCGACAATGCTGGAAGCTACCCTTGCCGTGAATCGTCGTCAGATCGCAACGGCGGTGCGCTTGATCGAAGGCATGCTGGGCGACGTCTGCGACCGGCCCTTAGCGTTGTGCGGTTTGGCGTTCAAGGGCGGTACCGACGACGTGCGCGATTCGCCGGCCGTCGTGCTGGCGCAAGCCATGCTGACGCGCGGCGCGCAGCTTGCGGTCTATGACTCGCACGCACTTCGCGGCGCACACATGCTCTTGCGCGAGCGAGTTCGCTATGCCGATTCGGTGTACGATGCTTGCGAAGGGGCGGCGGCCCTGATTGTCGGCAACGACGATCCCGGCTTCGAACACATCGACTGGTCGCGCGTGCGGACTGCGCTCGACGGCGACGTGACGATCGACCTGCGCAACCGGATCTCTCCTTCGGAAGTGCGCCGTGCCGGCCTCAGGTATGCCGGCCTTGGCCGCGCACGCTCCAAAGTCGAAGCGTGAAGGTCGTCATCGCCGGCGCAGCCGGCTTTTTAGGATCGCACCTTTGCGATGCGTACCTGGCCGGCGGAAACGATGTGCTGGCAATCGACAACCTGTGCACCTCTAGCGGCGAGAATATCGCGCACTTACGCGGAAACGCGCGGTTCCGGTTCTTAAACGCGGATCTTTGCGATGCGTTGGATTCAATTGACGCAGCCGACCTCGTGCTCCACTTTGCGTCGCCCGCGAGCCCGAAGGACTATGCCGAGATGCCGGTGGCCACGCTCAAGGTCAACGCGCGCGGGACCGAAGCCTGTTGTGCCGCTGCGTTGCGCTGGAATGCGCGGTTTCTCTACGCGTCCACGTCGGAAGTTTACGGGGATCCGCTCGTGCACCCGCAGCCCGAAACGTATTGGGGCAACGTCAATCCGGTCGGGGAACGTTCGTGCTACGACGAGGGCAAGCGCTACGGAGAAGCGATGATTGCGGCCTACCATCGCGAGCACGCGATCGACGCACGCATCGTGCGCATCTTCAACACCTATGGCCCCCGCATGCGTGGCACAGACGGCCGCGTTGTGCCGGCATTTATTACGCAGGCCCTCGCGGGCGCACCGCTCACCGTGTACGGGGACGGAAAGCAGACCCGGTGCCTCTGCTATGTCGACGACTTAATCGACGGCATCGTTCGTTTTTCGCAGCTTCCCGATCCCGCGCATCGTGTCGTCAATTTGGGTTCCGACGTCGAGGTAAGCGTGAACGACATCGCCGGCGTCATCGCCAAGTTATGCGGCGTACCGTTGAAGGTGCGACACGATCCGCTGCCCTCGGACGATCCGATGCGCCGGCATCCCGATCTCCAACGCGCACGGGAACTGCTCGGATGGAGGCCGCGCACGTCAATGGAAGACGGCATGCGTGAAACCATCGCGTGGTTTCGCGCCGCCGCAGCGCCGGTATGATGCGGGGCCTTTCGGGCGCCTATATCGTCAGCGGCGCCGCGTCGGGCCTCGGTTTGGCAATCGCCGCGGCGATAGAAGAAGCGGGCGCGACTCCGGTCGGTTTCGACGTCAAGCGGCCGCCTAGAACGTTTGCGTTCGAGACCGTGGACGTTTCAGATCGCCATGCGGTCGAGTCTGCGGTGGCGCGTGTAGCGGAACGTCACGGCACCATTGCGGGCGTCGTCGCAAACGCGGGAATCGACGCTTGCGGCCCTTTTTCCGACGTTTCCGCCGACGCGTGGGAGCGAGTGATCCGCGTGAACTTGATCGGAACCGCATCCCTGATTCGCGCCGCGCTGCCGCGCCTCATCGACGCGCGCGGCCACGTCGTTACGGTTGCCTCAACGTTGGGATTGCGTGCGCTCAGCGACGCGACGGCTTATTGCGCGAGCAAGTTCGGCGTCGTGGGCTTCACGCGGGCTCTGGCAAAAGAGCTGAGCGGCCAAGTTTCCGTGACGCTGTTGATCCCGGGCGGAATGCAAACGGCATTCTTCGACGGTCGAACGGAGCAGTATAAGCCTGGCCCCGATGCGCAACTGAATCGTCCGGAAGACGTGGCGCAGTCAGTGGTGTTCGCATTGGCGCAGCCGCACGGCTGCGAAGTACGCGAATTGATGATCGTTCCTTCGGCGGAAACCAGCTGGCCTTGACGGGCGTTTGAAAGGCGTATCCGCGCTGCGCGCTGCACGCCCCCCATCGGCAAAGCCGCTGGGCCCCCCGGCCTCCGGCCCATCCCGAAACGTCCGGTAGCCATTGCTGTAAGCTTTTAGGTCCTTATGCGAGAGCTTGGCACGCAATGCTGTATCGCCGGTGGTGGACCCGCCGGGATGATGCTGGGCTATCTGCTGGCAAGGGCCGGCGTTTCCGTAACGGTGCTCGAAAAGCACGCCGACTTCTTTCGCGATTTCCGCGGCGACACGGTTCACCCGTCGACGATGACGGTCATGAACGAGCTGGGCTTGTTGGGCGATTTTCTGAAAATTCCGCATTCGCGGATCACACAGCTGGGCGGCATCGTCAACGGCGAGATGATCCGTATCGCGGATTTCTCGCATGTTCCGGGACCGTGCCAGTTCCTTGCCATCATGCCTCAGTGGGATTTTTTGAATTTTTTAGCAGAGCGCGCGCAGGCCTTTCCGCATTTTCAGCTGCTGATGCAGACGGAGGCGACGAACCTCACGCAAGACGACGAGCGCATCACCGGCGTGGAGGCGCGCACCACGGGTGGTCCGCTGCGGGTCAGCGCGCCGCTCATCATTGGCGCGGATGGACGGCACTCCGTTCTGCGCAATAGCGCCCGGCTGCCCGTGCAAGACTTCGGTGCGCCGATGGACGTGCTTTGGTTTCGTCTTTCACGCAAGGATACCGATCCCGACGAAACGTTCGGTTATGCCGTTCCGGGTGCATTCTTCATTGCGATTCGGCGCCCTGACTACTTCCAGTGCGGCTTCGTCATTCGCAAGGGCACATTCGAAACGTTGCGGTCACGAGGATTGCCGGCGTTCCGCGATCAGATCTGCCTGACTGCCCCGTTTCTCTGCGATCGCACTGGAGAATTGCGCAGTTGGGATGACGTTCGATTGCTGACCGTTATGGTTGATCGCTTAAGCCAGTGGGCGAAGCCGGGCCTTTTGTGTATTGGTGACGCGGCGCATGCGATGTCACCGATTGGAGGAGTCGGCATCAATCTAGCCATCCAGGATGCCGTTGCGGCGGCGAACTTACTGGCGGTCCCCCTGCGGGAAGGGCGAGCGAGCATCGAGGATCTGCGGCGCGTACAACGCCGGCGCGAGTTTCCAACGCGGATGACGCAAGCTGCGCAGATCGCCATTCAGCGGCGCATCATCACCGGATTGCTGCAGGCGCGAAACCGCCTTCACGTTGCGCGCTGGCTCTACGCCTTCAACAAGTTTCCGCTGCTGCGACGCATTCCGGCGTACTTGATCGGCATCGGCGTTCGGCCGGAACATGTGAAAACGGCACGCTATTTGCGATCCTGATTAGCGGCTTCAACCACTTTTGCGCTGGTGGATCATAAAGGGGTTGCCCTCGGGATCTTTTCCGAACGACATGAAGCAGACGGGGGTTTCCATCGGGTCGCTGAGATCGGCGCCGCGCTTGCGCATTGCCGCGACCGCGCCATGGATTTCCTTAACGCCGAACATCACGCCGAATCCCGGCGGGTACTGGCCCTCGTCCGGTTGCCAAATCCCGAACGTCGCTCCATCCGCGAGTTCGAACTCCGCCCCCATCTCGCTCATCATCGTCGGCTCCATGCCGAGCACATCACGGTAGAACGGTATGACGGCTTTCGCATCGCGCACCGTGAGTCCGACTAAGTCGAAACCGTGAATTTCTGAGGACTGTGGGCTCTTCGCCTTTGTGCTAGTTTCCATGCGGCTATGGTAGCACGAGTACACAAGTGCCGCTCACGTTATCTTTTTCAGCTCTGCGACCTGCGCCATCGTGCATTGTTGGGGCGCTTTGTCGGGACGCCAGCGCACCAGGCGCGCGCCATGGCGAAACCGGTGCCCCGTCACGCGATCGTAGCGCACTTCCACGACGATGCGCGGCGCAACGGGATGCCACTGCGTGTCGCGCGAGCCCCAACGGCTCACGCCTCCAGGCCGCGCACCCGTAAATCCCGGCTCTTGAATGATCGGCACGAGCATTGCGGCGGCACGTTGGCGCTCTTGCGCGCTCATGCTGCCCACGAAACCGACCAGATGCAATAACCCTTCGCCATCGTACAGGCCCAGCAGCAGCGAGCCGATCGTTTTGCCGTCTTTTGCAAAGCGAAAGCCGCCGACCACGCAATCGGCGGTGTGCACGCGTTTGACCTTTACGGCCGCATCCCGTTCGCCGAAACGATAGCTTGCGTCGTTTCGTTTTGCGACGACGCCGTCGAACCACGCGGCGCCGCCTTTGAGCCAACGCTCCGCCTGCGCGTATTCAGTCGTCGCGGGCGAGAGTCCGATGCGTTTTGTGAGCGAAAGCTGTTCGTCCGCGAACTTTTCCAGCGCCGCGCGGCGTTCGCGCAGCGGCGCCTCAAAGTGCTTGCGCCTATCGTGCTGCAGCAGATCGAACAGGGCGTACGTCGCCGGCGTTTCCCGGGAAAGCTTCGTGATGCGCGTCTGCGCCGGGTGTATGCGCTGCAACAGCGCATCGAAATCGAGCGCGCCGTCCTGTTCGATCACCAGTTCTCCGTCGATAATGTATCTTCGAGCCGGCAACGTTTGCAACGCTTGCACGATCTCCGGAAAGTATCGCTCCAAGGGCTGGCCGCTCTTCGACTGCATTGCAATCGTTTCACCGTCCCGAAAGGCAATGCAGCGAAAACCGTCCCACTTCGGCTCATACAGCCACTGCGTTCCACGGGGGATCTCCGGCGATGGTTTGGCTTCCATCGGCTCTAGCGGCGGCTGCAGCGCCAAACCGTCAAGCGGAGGCACTGCGGCTTCCGACCAGCTCCGTTAAATCGAAGCGTCCGCGCGCTTTCGCTAAAGGAGCCCAAAGATCGCCGGCTTCCTTCAACCGCCGCCCCATGTTCCGTAACGTAAAATCTTCGATCCCAATGCCGCGTTCGACTTCGTCCCACGTTACCGGCGCAGACACCGTCGCAAGGGGCGTCGGACGCACGGAATAGACGGAGGCGAGCGTCGACCCCCAGCGATTCTGGTTGTAGTCGACTAAGACGCGTCCCGGCGGCCGCTTCTCCTTGCGATATTCCGCCGTCATCAACATCGGATCGTGCTTGGCCATCGCTTGCGCAAAAGTCTTGGCGAACCCCCACACCTCTTTTTGCAGCGGTCCGCGCACGATTGGCACATAGACGTGAATGCCTTTTGAACCGGACGTTTTGGCATAGCTCGGCATTCCGAAGGTCGCCAGGCCGTCATGAACCAGCATGGCTGCTTCGCGAACGTGTTCGAACGATGCCGTTCCGGGATCCAGATCGAAATGCAGATAGTCGGGCCGGTTTATGTCGTCGCAGGTGGCATACCATTGATTCAAATCGATGCAACCCAAATTGACGATCCACAGCAGCGCAGCGAGATCGTCAACGATGGGAAAATCGATGACATTTCCGGATCGGTGCTCGATGCGGCATGTGCGCAGCCACTCGGGGTGAGGCGACGGCGTGCGTTTCATGAAGAAAAAATCTCCGGAAGCGCCGTTCGGATAGCGCTTCATCACCATTGCGCGTCCACGTAGGTGCGGGAGAAGCGGCTTCGCGACTGCGGCATAATACTGCAGAAGGTCGCGCTTGGTCAGGCCGATATCCGGCCAAAAAACTTTGTCGAGATTCGTCAGGGCTAACCGGCGCCCATCGACGCTGATCGTGGCGCCGTTCGCATCGGCCGGAATGGCGACCTCACGCGCCGGCATTGTCGATCTCCCGCGCCGCCGCAGCTTGCAAGAGCGCCCGCACGTCGTCGTCTTCAGTTTGGCGGAAATCAGAATACCATGCTCCGACGCCGCGAAACGGCTCCGGCGTCGCAACGCAAACGACTTCATCGGCATATTGCTGTAACAAGATCCGCGTTTCGGGCGGCGCCACCGGCACGGCGACGACGATTCGGCGCGGCTCGCGCGCGCGCAGCGCGAGGATGACTGCATACATGCTGGCGCCTGTCGCGACTCCGTCATCGACCACGATGGCGGCGCGTCCGGCAACATCGTGAGAGCGCACGCCTTCGCCGCGGTAAGCGGCCTCGCGGCGCTCGAGTTCCGCTCGCTCGCGCGCGGTCACTTCGACGATATCGGCCTGGCCGATACCGAGCTGCGCGATCGTCTCTTCATTCAATACTCGCACCCCGCCGGATGCGATCGCTCCCATCGCCAATTCCTCGTGCCCCGGAACGCCGATTTTTCGCACGACGAAAACGTCAAGCGGCAAGCCAAGTTGCGCCGCGACTTCATACCCGACCGGCACGCCGCCGCGCGGGAGGGCAAGCACGCGAGCATCGCTGTGCGCATAGTGGCGCAGCGCTTGCGCAAGCCGGCGGCCGGCGTCGGCGCGATCGGCGAACAACATTCTAGAGACTCCCCGATGCAGGGCGTTTGCCCGCTGCGGCGGGATGGGAAACAGCGCGCGTATGAACGAGAGAGAACGCGAAGAGCCGCCCTGGTCCCCCGAGCAGACGCATAAACCCGACCCTCAGCCGCAAGCGCCTCCGCAAGCGCCGCAAACGCCGCCTGCCACGGCTCCGCCCGGCGAACAGCACCGTAGCGGTCCGCTCCCAAATCAAAAAAAGTAGCCGCCCCATGCAGGGCGCGGAGACGTTCCTGGAGGCGCTCACCGAGCATCTCGATGCAATAGCGACGCGCGACATCGATCGCTTTGCCGCGACGTTGGCGACTGATGACGTCCGTTTCGTTGGCGGAGACGGCCGCATCATCGAGGGCCGCGAGAACGCCGTCGCGGCCCATCGCGCCTGGTTTTCCGAAGAGGGGTGGCGGTTTGAACCGGAACTGCTGTGGACGCGCGAGGAATCCGGAGCGGGCTGCGCCCTCACGCGGGTCACCTACACGGCCGCAGCGGGGCAAACCCAATTTTTGCTGCTTCTCTTGTTTGTCAGCGAAGACGGCGCTTGGAAGCTCGTGTACGACCAAAATACGCCGATCACATCCGCCTGAGTCGGGCGGCCCAATGGTGGGCAAAGTAACTGTCCGCGCCCCGGGTATGATAGCGTGGCCGAAATTTTACTTGAGGAGACATCTATGGCGTTAACCTTCGAGCCGCAAGAAGTCGCTCGCCGTTCGCAGACCTTGATCACGCAGGCTGTGGGACGCGGTTGTCAGCAGCTGGCGGAACGCATCGCGCATTATACCGGCCTTGCGCGCGAAGTCGGCGGCATGTTGCGTGAGCGCGGTGAACCGCAAACCGCAACGTTGCTGGAGTCCGCCGCGGGGCGAGCCGACGACATCGCGCGATATCTGCGATCGACCGACCCGACAGCAATCTGGAACGACGCCCAGGTATTTGCACGCGATCGAACGTGGGTGCTCGCAGGCGCCGGCCTCGTGGGCGGCGTTGCGCTCGCCCGGGCGGTGCGGACCGCGGTCTCGACTCAGGATGGCCGGCAAGAGCCGGACTACGTCGATGCCTACGGCCAACCGCAAAGCACGCCGCCGGCACCGTGAGCGAACGCGAGCCGCTTGGTGACGCGCTGCGTCACCTCGTCGAAGATCTCGGCGACCTATTTCGCGCCGAGCTCGCGCTCTTTCGCCGGCAGGCAACGGAGCAGGCGCGCGGCATTGCGGCCGCCGGTGTCTGGCTCGGCGCCGCCGCAGTCATCGGGCTCGCCTTTCTGGGTGTGTTCACCGCATTTTTGGTGCTGGTCTTGACGTTGGTGTTTCAGCCATGGCTTGCGGCACTGATCGTCACGATCTTTTACGGCGTGGTCGCCGCTGCAGCGCTGGCGAGCGCGCTCGCAAAAATGAAGGCCGCAACGCCGATCGAGTTCAGCGAAACGACGCAAAGCGTGAAGGAGGATTTAGCATGGATCAAGAGCGGGATGAAGCCCGCCAAGTAGAGGAAGCGCGCCAGCGCGTTGCAGACGACCTGCGGTCCGTCACGGACAGCGCAAACGTCGTGCAGCGCGCAAAGGACGCCGCCAACGACAAGATTGAAGGCGCCAAAGGGACGGTGCAGGACAGGCTTTCGGATGTAAAGACCACGCTGCAGGGCAGCGTCGAGACAGCGCGCGGCGTCGTGCGCGATCGCATGCAGCAGGCCGGCGAAGCAGCACGCAACGTCAACGTCAACCCCACTGAGAATCCCATCGGGATGTTGATTGCGGGTTTAGCAGTTGGGTTTTTAGTGGGTTTGGCGTTGCCGGTCACGCGCTTTGAGTCCGAGCGCATCGGACCCATCGCGCAAGACATGAAAGGACGCGTCCGCGACGCGCGTGACGAGGCCGTGCGCCGCGGAGGGGAAGCGATCAAAGATACCATCTCGGATCTCGGCGATAAGCTGACGAGCTAAACCAGAACGGCGCCAAAGGGCGCCGTTCTTGCACAAGGCGCCATCCTTCTGGTGGCCAAGGTATGATTTCGCCATGGGATGATGGTGGAATCGGTAGACACAACAGACTTGAGAATTGAGCCGGAGGCGCGGAAACGGCCTTCGGGATGCGCTCAAATTCGGCGAACCCTCTGCGAAGCGTGGCGACGCCGAGCCAAGCGTCGGTTCGCCGTGGCGACACGTGAACCGATGAAGGTGTAGAGACTGGACGGGCGCGGCCTACGTGGCAAATGTCATAGGGCTAAGGCACAGTCCGGACCACAAACGCGTAAACGCGGTAGCGAAAGCTATAGTGGTATGAAAATCTGTGGCCCCAAAAGGGCGTCCGGGTTCGAGTCCCGGTCATCCCACTTTAAGCGGCGCTATCGTTTAGGCGTCCACTATGGTAGAACAGCATCCGTGAGGACTCGGCCGGACATTCGCAACGTGGCAATCGTTGCCCACGTCGATCACGGAAAGACGACGCTGGTCGACGCGATGCTGCAGCAGGGCGGCGTTTTTCGCGCGGGCCAGCACCTGACGACGAGGATGATGGACTCCAATCCGCTCGAACGCGAGCGCGGAATCACGATCCTCGCAAAAAACACCGCCATTCGCCACGGCGACGTAAAATTCAACATCGTCGACACGCCCGGCCACGCAGACTTCGGTGGTGAGGTGGAGCGCGTTCTCCAAATGGTGCAGGGCGTGCTGCTTCTCGTGGATGCGGCGGAGGGCGTGATGCCGCAAACGCGGTTCGTCGTGCGCAAGTCACTCGAGCTCGATCTGCGCACGATTTTGGTCGTGAACAAAATCGATCGCAAGGATGCGCGACCCAATGAGGTCATCGATGAAGTTTTCGATCTCTTTATCGAATTGGGGGCAAGTGACGAACAGGCAGAGTTCCCCGTCATATTTACGAACGCGAAGACCGGCGTCGCGAAAATGACATTAGACGATTCGAGCGAGAATCTGGAGCCGCTCTTCCGAACGATTGTCTCCCATATTCCGGATGCGCCGGCGGAGGATGGCCCGTTCCAGATGCTGATCTCGGCGATCGATCACAACGCCTACGTGGGCCGTATCGGGATTGGCCGCGTCTTTCGAGGGAGTGCGCGCATTAACGCCCAGATTGCCAAGGTCTCGCCGGACGGCAGCCTCCAGAGCGGACTGCGCTTGACGAAGCTCCTCACGTTAGCCGGCCTCCAACGCATCGAGGTCGATGAAGCAACAGCGGGCGACATCGTCTGCGTTGCGGGAATTGAGGACCTCAATATCGGCGACACGATCGCCGACGTGGGCGCACCCGAACGGGTGCATGCCGTGGCCGTCGATGAGCCCACGGTCTCGATGTTTTTCGGCGTCAACACTTCACCGTTTGCCGGCAAAGAGGGCAAGTACCTCACCTCGCGTCAGATCCGCGCGCGTTTGTACAGCGAACTAGAGTCCAACGTGGCGCTGCGCGTCGCAGATACGGATTCCGCCGACACGTTCGAAGTGCGCGGACGCGGCGAGCTGCATCTGTCGATCCTGATCGAGAACATGCGGCGTGAAGGCTACGAGTTGCAAGTCAGCAAGCCGCAAGTCATCCTGAGAAAAGATGACGGCAAGCGGTTCGAACCGGTCGAATACGTCGTCGTCGATGTGCCTGAAGAGTACTCGGGCGCCGTCATTGAAGCGCTCGGCCGGCGCAAGGCCGAGATGTCCAACATGTTGACCATCAGCCAGAACCGGCGTCTGGAGTATACGATGCCCACGCGCGCCATTTTCGGCTTGCGCGGCGAACTACTGACCCTTACGCGTGGTACTGCCGTCATGTCGCACACGTACTATGATCATCGCGAGTGGCAGGGCGAGCTTCCCGGCCGCAAAGTGGGTGCGCTGGTTGCGAGCGACACCGGCCGCGTCACCGGATACGCCTTGATGGGGCTGGAGCAGCGGGGCTCCTTCTTCGTGGGTCCCGGAGCCGATGTGTACGAAGGCATGGTCGTCGGCCGTGCCAACGATGATAAGGACATCGCGCTCAACATTGTGCGCGAGAAGAAATTGACGAACATGCGGGCGGCGGGCTCCGACGAAAACATAAAACTGACGGCCCCTGAAACGCTTTCGCTCGAACGCGCCATCGAATTTATCGAGGATGACGAACTCGTCGAAGTCACGCCGAAGTCAATTCGCGTTCGCAAGCGGCTTCTGCATGAATCGGAGCGTTTGCGACTACGCAAGCGTGAACGCCAGGAGGTGGGCTCACATTGAGGAGCGCCGCCGGACCGTGTTTGTGGAAAATCGGGGTACGACGGGGGCATGGACAAGCGCAAAAGGGATGAGTTCGGCGAGATCTTCCAAGACGATCTGACCGAAAACGAAAGCAAGCCGCGCGGCAGCGTCCGCGATGAGCAGGAAGAGGAAACGACACTGGACCCCGACGTCGACTCGCAAGCCGACGATCGCGCGATGTCCGACAATGTCTTTGGTGTAGACGAGCCCAAGAACGCCTAAAGCGTGCCGGCGTTCATCCTGGACCTCGACGGCACGCTGGTCGACAGCGTCTATCAACACGTCTTTGCGTGGCATACGGCCCTGCGGTCGTGCGGATTCGATCTGGCCATGTGGCGTCTGCATCGCAAGATCGGCATGAGCGGCCGGCTCCTCATGCATGCGCTTTCGAGTGAACTGGGCAAACCGCTCAATCGATCCATTGCGGAACGGCTCGAAGCGCGTCACGCGGAAGAGTTCCAGAAACTGCGCGACACGGTGCGCCCGTTTCCCGGTGCGAAAGAACTGCTGAAGGATCTGCGCGAAGGCGGCGTTCCGTATGCGATCGCGACCAGCGGTGAACGCAAAGATGCGCAGCCGATGCTGGAGATGCTGGACCTTCCCGGCGATGTGCCGATCGTGAGCAAACAAGACGCGCCCAACCCAAAACCCGATCCACGCCTGTTTCTGATCGCCGCTGAGAAGCTCGGCACGGCATCGGAAGAGACGATGGTCGTCGGCGACAGCGTCTGGGACATGCTTGCCGCGCGGCGCGCGCACTTTTTGGGGATCGGACTGTTGACCGGGGGATATGGCGAGGAAGAGCTGGCGCAGGCCGGCGCTTATCGCGTGTACGCGGATACTGCCGAGATGCGCACACATCTGTATGAGAGCGGCGTGCGACTGCCGCAAGACGAGGGGTGAAAATGGAACGCGAACGTTATGGCGACGACGACCAAGTCGAGCGCGAGATCGAAACGGAAACCGAAGATCCCGACCAGGAATCGCAGACCGAACTGGAGCGTCGCGCCGGCGTCGCACCCATGCATGAAGAGGATCCGTATCCGGCTCGCGAGCGGGCAGAAGCGGTGTATGGCGACACGGACATGGACCCGAATCGCGACGATCAGCGCAGCGCGCATCATGCCGATCCCGACGAACACCTGTAGAAAGGCCCGGCGCCAGCAAGCAGCCGGTCGCGAGCATACCTATCTTTAGTAGGGAGCGCTAGGGTAGGCCTAATTTAACGGCTCCTAGGCCGGTAGATACTCGCGGGTTGTCCACAAGCATCGTAATATTAGTGGACTTGATAGTCGGTTCCGACTATAGTTAGTCATATCCGACTATTGACACCCCGGGAGGTCGAATTGGCGGTTTTTCTCTGTTTTCTCATCTCGATGTTCTCTGGCCATAGCGCTTGCGCAGCGCCTATGGACAGGCTTGGGCGGTATGCCAGGCGGCGCGATCCATAGCGCGGACTCCTTGGGCGGGATGCCCGGGGGGAAGGCTCATAGCCACGACAGGCTTGGGCGGAATGCCAGGCGGACGGCACTAGGGATTATCGGGTAGTCTAAAAAGGTTAGTTTGCCCAAGGCGTCAAAACCGGCGTCTTGGGGATGGTACAAGCGCAGCCAGCCGGTTCTGCCCCGACTGACGTAGTTCATAGTGCCTGGCTTGAAGGGCGTTATGTAGACTGCGTTAGTTTGCTGTTGTCGCAGCCACGCTCGGCCGAACGTGATATCTTCCTCGCTCAAGTCTATCAGCGGCAAAACCGTTACCGCGACGTATTGGTGCTGCTTTCCGATGCGCAGGCGAGTCAGTTATTTTCGACACCGGAGCTCAGCGCACGGGCCCACGCAAAGATCGCCACGGCACACGCTGTGCTGGGGGATCCGAAACAAGCGCAATCAGAGCTCTCGCTCATCGACCGGCGGGTAGAGTTTGCTCCTCTTGCAAGCATCCAGATCGAATACGATGTTACGTTTGCGAGTTGGACGAGCGGCGACTACACCACGGCCGGCGAGCTTATCGCTAGAAACCTAATGCCCGAGCGCGCCTCAATTGATCCCGTTCGTACGGCAGGATTTATGATGCTGCGAAGCTGGCTAAGCGCAGCAAAGGGCAAGTATCGAGATCAGGCCGCTGATTTGCTTGACGCTATTCGGCGCCTATTGAGAATAGAAAACACCGATGTCGGCATGCTCGCTTCGGCGGCTCACGCACTGGCCGGTTTGGCTCGAGACATCGCTTTGCCGGATGCGATTCCGCTGCTTACATCTGTGGAGCGGGGAACTAGGTGGCCGCAGGATTTAGCGCTACAGCGATATCAAACGGTGCGCGCTCTGGCGTGGGCGGCCGCTGTAAATGGACAATACATCAATGCGTTTCGTGAGTTGAATCGCGCGGAGCGGTTATCGCAAAGCGACGTATGCCAAGCCTGGTCGCACCTCGATCGCTGCAACGTGGCGCTCATCTCCGGGCAAGAGTATGTTGCCAACGCGGAGCTCCAAGACGCTCTGCAATTGATCCGGAGTTTTGAGCGGGGAGAAGCATCCAGCGAGGAAGCGGTCACGCTTCTTATGGCGGCGGAGCTTCTTGCGCCAAAAGATGCCACTGCAGCGCTGCAGCTTGTTGACGACGCCGAAAACCTGCATCGTTCGATGAGTCGCAACCTAGCCTATAGCCACGGCCGTCGCTTTGAAGCGCTCGTAAATTATGCTCGCGCTTCGGCCCAGCATGTGCTTGGCGCAAACGCTGAGGCGGAGCGTTCGGGGCAAATCGCGTTCGAGATTTTCACATCGCTCGAGTACAACTGGCGGGCGGCGCAAGCGGCGTTGTTAATGTACAACATCACGCAAGATGCCCGGTGGCTGCAGCGTGCGCAAGAGTTTAGCGCCGAATACCCGCGTAGCTTCATTGCGACGACAGTCCAGGCTGCTGCCAAGGCGACGAATCTGCCGGCTGGGCTCACGGAACGTCAAGTCGAGATTCTGGAGCAGCTCAAAGAAGGCAAACGGACCGAAGACGTCGGCCAAGAGCTCGGCATCAGTCCGAACACCGTTCGCATTCACATCGGGAAGATTCACCGCATGTTGGGCGTGAAGTCGCGAGCGCAGTTGCTGGCGAAAGTGTCCGATTTGACGCTGAGGTCCTTCGACACGCGAGCTTCGCTCGCGGCCCAGGATGACAATATTGCGCAGGGTGACATTCTAAAGTTGAAGCGTGGAGCGTCAAGAACGATCGCGCAATTGCGCGTTCACATGGCTCCGACGGAAGAGCCCGTCTACGCCATAGCGTAGGGTTCAGAACAGCAACCCGACACCAAAACCCAAGTAGTGCGCGCGATCTAGGTCGGTGACCGTCCGGCCTGCTTCGACGTCGACTTCAACTCGCGGCGTCAGCAAATACTGAAAGCCGCCGTCCAAGCCAAAGAGTGAACCGCCGTCGGGGCGTAGCCGTGTTTGGCCGTATGCTTCCGCGAAGAACTGTTCGCGCGAATTCGTTTGCCACGTGAAGACAGCCGACGGAAGCAGCGACGCAAACCGCCCGCTGCGGCCGTTACGATCGGCGGCGAGGGTAGACGACAGACCAACGGTCGTCGCAAAGCCGAGACGCGAACTGAGCTGCGTGCCGTAGTCCAGATTCAGCGTTTCGACCGGTCCGTGCACTGAAAACGCCTTCGCACCGGTCGGCAGCGTGTACAGAAGATCCGTGGCAAGCACGCTGCCCCCGTGCTGCCACAGCTCGAATTTTGCGCCGATACCGGCATCCAAGAAGCCGCTGGTTGGGAGCGGCGAGCGAGCAGATTCATATGCGGGTCCGATTACGTCAAGCTCAACGGCTCGCTCGACGCCGAAGCGTAGGAAGCCTTGAGGGATGCTCACCGCGCTTGCGGCGGAGCCCGTCTGATTGGCGTAGCCCAGTTCATAGAGCTGTTCGCGAGGCTTTACCGCGCAAGCGCTATAGCCGATCGTCGGGCGGTTCAGCGCCGCAAGCAGCGCGGTATGCTTGCCGCCGCACGGATCCGCGGCAGGCGACGGCGACGGCGCCGGCGTTGCAAGCGCAACAATCGATGAAATGAGAATGATTCCCAAATTCACTCCGCGGCCATTGTCGCTGCGGCAGGGGCGTCCCTGCGCTGGACCCAATGGCTCGGCGGCGTGAAAATCGTTGCGACCGTAAAGCTCGTGCCGGATCCCAACGCTCCCAGGCGGATCGATCCGGCGACCAAGCGGCTCGTGCGCAGCGGCGTCGACACGGCCATCAACCCCTTCGACGAATATGCCATTGAAGCAGCGCTGCAGCTCAAAGAGTCGCTGAACGCCGCCGGCGACGAATCGACGGTGACCATCTTTGCGATGGCTCCCGAAACCGGAAAGGAAACGATTCGCAAGGCGCTGGCGATGGGAGCCGACGACGCCGTTATGCTCAGCGACGCATCGCTGGCCGGCAGCGACGTTTGGGCGACGGCCTTCGCCATGGCAAAAGCCTTGCAGAAAGTCGGCTTCGACCTGATCATCGGCGGCGGCTTGGCGGACGACGGCAACACCGGCGGCGTTCCGGGAGCGGTGACCGAGTTTCTGGGCGTGCCGGGCATCACGAACGTTCGCAAAATAGAATCTGCGACGAACGGCCGCCTTCGCGCGCAACGCGAAACGGACAGCGGCTACCAAGTCGTGACAGGGCCGCTGCCGGCGTTGATCACGGTAACGATGGCGGTTGGCGAACCGCGCTATGCGTCGCTCAAAGGCATCATGGGCGCGAAGAAAAAGACGATCACGACGCTGACGCCGGCGGAGCTTGGAGTCGAACGAGCGTTAGGCACGGACGGCGCAAAGACCGACGTGCTGGAAGTTTCCGCGCCAAAATCGCGCGAAAAGGCGCGCGTCGCCGAAGCCACTGACGGAGCAGCCGGCGCGCGAATCATCTTCGATTTTTTGCGCGAAAAGAAATTGGTCTAGAATGCGCAACGTCATCGTCTTCGTCGAGCATCGCGGCGGCCAAACGCGCAAAGTTACGTACGAACTTGCAACGGAATCACGCCGCCTAGCCGACGCCCTCGGCGGTAAGGTGCATGCCGTTGTCGTTGGACCGGGTTCGAGCGAACTGGCAACGCAGCTGCGCGAGTATCCCGTTGACGTCATTCATACGAGCGACGATCCGGACGTCGAAAAATATTTCCTCGACCCCATGGTTGATTATTTAGAGAGCGTCGCACGTGAAACCGGCGATGCGCTGATTTTGGTGCCGAACACGATGCTGGGACGAGACGTCGCAGGCCGCATCGCTGCTCGACTCGATGCCGGGCTGACCTCGGACGTCACGGATTTCCAGGTGCGCGGCGGCACGATCGATTGCATCGCGCCGAAGCTCGGCGGCGCCGCGATCACCGGATGTACCTTTAAAGATGCGCAGTTCGGCGTTGCAACGGTACGTCCGAACGCGTTTTCAGCCGAGCGTTCGGGGGGAGCGGTGGAAATCGTGCAGATCGCAAAGCCTTCCAACCGCAGCTATGCGGTCGCCGTCGAGGACGATGTAGAAGAGGCATCCTCCGAGATCGGCTTGGAAGAGGCGCCCGTAGTCGTCGCCGGAGGCCGCGGGCTTGGCGGACCGGAACCGTTTGAAACGTTGCTTCGCCCGCTTGCCCAAGCGTTGGGCGGCGCAGTCGGCGCTTCCAGGGCAGCGGCGGACGCCGGCTGGGTGCCGTACAGCCTGCAAATCGGACAAACCGGAAAAATCGTAAGCCCGCCCCTCTACTTTGCGGTCGGGATCTCCGGCGCGATCCAGCACAAAGTCGGCATGCAGAGCGCGGGGACCATTGTGGCGATCAACCGCGATGCCGGCGTCCCGATCGGCGAGTTTGCGGACCTGCTGGTTGTCGGCGACCTCTTCGCCATCGTCCCTGCGCTGACTGAGTTGGTCACGCAAGCGAAGGCGCATGCGTGACAATCCCGCAGCCCCAAACGTTTTCTGCGTGCAAGACGAAACGAAGATAAGGACGACATTTTGAAGCAAATCTTTTTACTGGTATCGTTGCTGGCGGCGCTGTGCTGCGGTGCTGCGGTGGCCAAGCCGGCGCCGACGCCCTCTCCTTCCCCCGCGCCGATTCCCACCGCGACGCCCGAACCGCCGAACATCGCCATTCCGCGCCTGCAAGCGGCGCTCCGGGCGAATCCTAACGATCGCGACGCGATGGTGGGTTTGGCCGGACAGTTCTTGGCGATCGGCCACCCAGAAGCGGCCGTACCGTTGACGCAGCGCCTGCTGCAGCTCGGCAGCAAAACGGCGCAGGTCTATTATCTGGACGGCTCCGCGCAAGAGGGCCTGGGCAACGTTCCAGCCGCCATCAGCGATCTCGAAGCCGCCTCCAATTTGGAGCCGACCAACCTGAGCGTGCTGGGGACGCTCACGCAGCGTATACCTGCGAACGAACCGGCCGGCCGACGCCGAACGCGTTGCCGCGCGCGCCGTCACCTTCAACAAAGCGGAACCGCAAGCGTACACCAACTTGGGGCTCGTTTACGCCAGCGAGCGGAAGTGGGATCAGGCACGCAGCGAATTCCAACAGGCGTATTCACTCAACCCCAAAGATCAGACGCCGTTGATGCAAATTGCGCAGACGTGGGTCTTGCAGAATTCGATTCCCAACGCTCTGGCGGTTACCGATCGCGCGATAAAAGCCGATCCCAAAAATGTGCAGGCGTTGATTTTCCGCGGCGACTTGTACGCCAAGCAAAACGACCTCGCTCGTGCGTCTGCCGCCTACGACGATGCCATTGCGATGGCGCCGAGCGATACGGAGAAAGCATCGATTCTGGTGCACAAGGCGCAGACCTATGCCGGCGCCCACCAATCGGCGCAGGCCGAAGGCGTGTTCGATCAAGCCATTCGCCAGTACCCAAACATCTCGTCGCTGCATACCGCCTACGGCGAGTACTGGCTCTCCAACAAACAGACATCGCGCGGCGTGCAACAGCTTCAAGCCGCCCTGCAAGTCGATCGGAACGATCCGAGCGCGCTCCTCGATTTAGCGCAAGTCAGTCTCGCGCAGAACCGGATGAGCGACGCGATCGGTTACTTGAAACGGCTGACGGATGCTGCACCCAGTGCGCAGTCCTTTGCGCTCCTTGGTCAGGCTTACGTTGCCTCGCACGACTATGGGGCCGCCAGAGTCGCCTGCACGAGATCCTTCGAAATCGCGCGCAGCCCGGACACGCTCGGCTGCGTTGCCGGCTCAGACTACAATCTGAAGAACTATAAGGAAGCCGCGCAGATCTTCGATATTCTCAATCGCGAAGTGCGGCCGTACCTGGATCGCAATCCGCAGATGCTCTACATGGCGGGCGCCTCATACGCGCATACCAACCAAAAGAGCAAAGCGCTCGACGCCTACAAACGGTTGCTGTCGAAGATGAAGCCGGGAACCAAAGCATACCGTGACGTTCAAGCACAGATCGCCGCACTGACGAAGAGTACGCCGAAGACCAAACACTCGTAGCCTGCGCACCCTTCGACACGCTCAGGGTGACACTGTTCCAGCATCAGCTGCACGCACTCAGTGTGGCACGGTGCCAGCATAGCTGCACGCAAGTGCCTAGCGCACCCTTCGACACGCTCAGGGTGACACTGTTCCAGCATAGTGCACGCACTCAGTGTGGCACGGTGCCAGCATCAGCTGCACGCAAGTGCCCTGCGCACCCTTCGACACGCTCAGGGTGACATTGTTCCAGCATACTGCACGCAAGTGCCCTGCGCACCCTTCGACAGGCTCAGGGTGACAAAGTGCGGCTCAGAGTGACACTGTTCCAGCATCAGCTGCATGCAAGTGCCCTTTGCGCACCCTTCGACAGGCTCAGGGTGACATTGTTCCAGCATAGCTGCTCGCACTCAGAGTGACACTGTTCCAGCATAGCTGCACGCAAATAGCATGATCTTCGTCTATGACCCGCTGTACGGGGAGCACTTAAGGGGCGTTCCGCACCCGGAGCGTCCGGAGCGCGTTACGACCGTCGCAGAACGCTTGGCGGAGGGCGGCGTGCTTGCCAATCCGCTCCGCCCGCAAGACGCATCGATCGATGACCTGCTTCGCGTGCACACGCGCCGCTACGTCGAACTCGTTCAACGCGAAAGCGCAGCGCTGCACGGGCATGCCGCCTACCTCTCGACGGGCGATGCCGCGATCGACGAAACTTCGTATGGCGTCGCGTTGCGTTCTGCGGGCGGTGCACTGTTGGCCGCGAGCACCGCATTTGAACGAAAAGAAGCCACTTTCGCGTTGGTACGGCCGCCCGGCCATCACGCCGAACCGGACCGGGGGATGGGGTTCTGCCTGTTCAACAATGTCGCAATCGCCGCGCGATCGTTGCTCGCCACCGGCGTGCGCCGCATTCTGATCGTGGACTTCGATTACCACCACGGGAACGGAACTGAAGCCGTCGCGGGGCAAGGCCTCTCGTATATTTCCACGCACGCCTTTCCGGCGTATCCCGGCACCGGGGGCAGGGGCGCATTGGACATGCGGGGCGATGATGCGGTGCTCAACATTCCACTGCCGCCCCACGGCGTTGAAACGGCGCAATTCGTGGCAGTTTGGCAACAAGCTTTGCCGGACGTCGCGCAGCGCGTGCGCCCTGAAGTACTGATCGTCAGCGCCGGGTTCGACTACGTGCGCGGCGATCCGATCGGAGATTTAGGCGTGGACGTCAGCGCCGCTAAAGAACTCGCGACGGTCATCGCGGCGACCGCGCGCGAACACTGCGATGGCCGGGTTGCTTACATACTAGAGGGCGGCTACGATTTGGACGCGCTGACGGAATCGATCTCGCTCATCGCCGGCGTGCACGACGCAGACCGGACGGGCTAGGGAGCGATCGAGGACGCGATCCGAATCAGCTCGTTGCGCGAAAGCTCGCCGACAAGCGCAAAATGCAGGTTTCCTTGCGCCCACGCCAGCAGCGTCGTCGGCCCATCTTCGACGTACCGCGCATCATGGGAGCGCACTTTTGCGGAGTGCTCCGTGTAGCGGCTCATGTCGACGGGCGCCCCACGTGCGTTCTGAAAGAGCGACACTGTGCGCAAACCGTCCGAATAGAGGAGGTGCAAGGTGCGCACGCCTTTGACGTCGCTGACATCGCCCGCGATCGGAACGAACCCTTCAGGCAAATACTTTGCGCTTCGTACCTGGAAGCCGGCGGTACGCGCAAGGGCTTGAAAGTCGGCGGATGGTGCGCCGTGGCTTTGCCCTTCGACCCGCGCGTAGCCGCTTGTGGGAACGTCGAAGAGCTGCACTGGAATCGCACCGGTATACCGGATCTGCTCAAAGTGCATCTGGTTCGTCACCGAGCCGCTGGCCGCAAAGAGATCTTTCTCCAGGACCAGATTTGTCTGCGCGTCGAGCCCGATGCGCATGACCGTTTGCCCGGTATACTTGTTGACCAGCAGGACGTCGTGAACGCGCCGTCCAGCCATCGTGTCGTCAGGTCCCATAACGGCGCGATAGTTGCGCAAAAGCAATCCAAAATTGTCGTCCAGCGCCACTTGATCGTCGAGCGCGTCGTCGCGCACAAAGATGACCCGCTTGGCGTGCGAGTCGATATCGTACGTCACGTCTCCACGGCTGACGATAGAATTGCCGTAAAGCGACTCGGGCGCCAGATACCAGCGGCGCGTTAAATCGGGAGCGCGGTGTTCGATCCGGAAGAGCACGGCTTCAGCTCGCTTGGCGCCAAAATCGACGCTCTGCACCTGTCCCACGTACGAGTATTTCGCGTAGGCGTTGACCGCATCGCGCAGCATCTGCGTTGGATCGGACTGAGCCGGTACACCGTGCGGCGCCGCGGCTAAGATCAGCGCGGCGAGCGCCGCAGGTACCTTGGCGCTACGGAACCACATCCGCCGTCACGGGCGGCGTGATGACTACGGCGGTTTGCTGCACGCCACGCGCCGCTTCCGACTGCATCACCATGGGATCGACGGAGCGATCGCTGAACGGCGTCGTACCGGACATGGCCGCATGGTCTTGCAGGTAATAGCCGGCGTCAATGGATGGCGCGTTCGAGCCGGTGTTGGCGGTGCCGAAATAGATGCCGATGGCCAACGCGGCCGCCACGGGTATGGCGATCGCGGGGCGCCACATCGCCGCTAAGCGCGCCAACGGGGAAGGCTGCGCCGCACGGATGCGGTTCCAGATTTCGGCCTTGAGCATGGGCGGCAGCTCGCGTTGGCTGTCCGCAGCATAAGCTCGAAGCATCTCAGTGAGGGATGCCTCTGCATCGTACTGCGCCCGGCACTCTGCGCATTGCTCCAAATGCGCGTATACGCCGGCGTCCCGCTGAGCAGGAAGCGCGTTGTGCAGGTAGTCGATGAGCTCCGAGTTTGAAAGATGTTGCATCATAGTTGTTCTTGTTGTTTCTGAAGTAGACGGCGTAGCAACGCTCGCGCGCGATGGAGCCGAGAACGGACCGTCCCGATCGAACACCCCATTATCTCGGCAATCTCCTGGTAACTGTACTCCTCGATATCCGCCAGGATTACGACCTGTCGCTGATCCGCCGAGAGCCTTTCCAGCGAGCGCGCGAGCGGTTCGCTGAGCTGGCCCTCCACGTAGTCCTCGATCGGCGTCACGGCAAGCGGCCGGCCGCCGCCGAACTCCTGCGGGACGTTGTCCTCCGGTATCTCTTCTTGATAACGTCCTTTCTTGCGCCGAAGTTCGTCCCGGTAGAGATTTGTGACGATCCGGTAGATCCACGAGAGGAACGAGGTGCCTGGCTGAAAGCTCCGCCAAGCGCGGAAAACCCGGATAAACGCCTCTTGGGTGAGGTCCCGTGCGTCCGCTTCATTGTGCGTCAGGCGGAAGGCGAAGTTGTAGGTGGCCTTGCCGTACTGCTCGATTGCCCGCTCCAGGAAGGCGGCTTGCTCGCGGCTCGGCTGCTCGAGGGGTCTGCGCATTTACAAAGGGCGCTCTGGCCAGGCTTCGACAGGCTCAGCCTGACAAAGGCTCAGCCTGACAATTTCGCTTTGTCACCCTGAGCAGCGCAGCGTGTCGAAGGGCCATGGCGCCTAAATGTGATAGCCGGCGTGGGCGCTCCCCTAGGGCGCCGAAAACTGGCTAGGCGTTGGACCACAGTTTGCGGGCAATCCAGCCGAGCGCCAGAAACGCGATGGCGGCCACGATCAGAAAGAAGACCGTCTCCAAGAGGACGATGCCGGCATATTGGCTGCCGCCGCAAAGCGCCGTTACCCCGGCAATGAGCGAAAGCTGCCACCGGCCCAGTGGGTTTGACGCCATTCCCGCGAGGTGTTGCGCTTGGGCCACCATTGCCGGAGCGGAAAATTCGGTACTCTGCACGATTTGCGCGACGCGGCCATCCGGCTGGGTCAGGAACACTTTGTCGTTGTGAATGAATTGCGCATCGCCGACCTGGAGTGACGAGATGCCGAAGCGATCCAACAGATCGGCGATCTCGTGCGGCTGGCCGGTTAAGATGGACCACGATTGCGGCCGCGCTCCGAACGTTCGCGCATAGCCTTCCAGGATCCAAGGTGAATCGTACACCGGATCGAGCGTAATCTCGACGAGATGAAAGCGTCGCGGATCCAGATGTGCTTGCAGATAGGAAAACTTGCTGCTGACTAAGGGGCACTCGTCCTTGTCCGGGCAGCGCGTGAAAACGAAGCTCACGAGCAGCACCTTCCCGGCGAAGCTTGACGCGAGATCGACGAAACGCCCGCGCTGGTCGACGAGTCGGGTGTGAGGAAGCGCCGATCCGAGATCGACGGCGACGACTTTTCCGCTTTGCGGCAACCCGGGCGTAAAACGTGCGGCGATAGATGCGTCGTATAGCCGCCACGGGCCGGTCGATCGATCGATGAACCCGTCGACGCCGACGCCGGACTTCGCCCAGAGGTGCGGCGAAACGCGATACGCGCGCGTCTGCGCCGGAAGCATGCCGGTGATCGGATCGGTACGCACGATCAGTGTCCCATCTGGTCCGTTTCCTAGCACGGTGCCGTGCGCCGGAAGCACCGGTGCGATGAGCGTCGCAATGAGCAGCGCGAGCTGGGTTGCGATCACGAGGCGATCGTCCGCAGGTCTTCGGCGATAAGGTTTACCCGCGTCGTTGGATCGAGGAGTTCGCGCAGCCGTCCGCTGCGATCGATCAGAAAGATCGTGTCCGTGTGGCCGATGTCGTCATGGCGCGGTTCGATGTCGATGCCGTATGCCCGGTACGCGGAGCGCAATTCTGAGGGTGAGCCGCGTAACGCAAAACCGGCGCCGCCATTGCGGTGAATGAAATTCCGCAACGCCGCCGGACCGTCGCGATGCGGATCCACCGTCACCATCACGACGGCAGCATTCGCGGCGGGCGCTTCGCGCGCCGCCCTGTTCAGGCGTGCGAACGTCTGGGGACAGACGTCCGCGCAATGCGTAAAGCCGAAGAACAGCGCGACGACCCGGCCGCGCTGAGCGCTCATATTGAACCGGCGGCCATCTTGGTCGATCAGCGAGAGCGCCTTGGCTTGTGCCGGCGGTTGCAGCACCGTGCCGTGAAGCGCGGCGGCATGGGCGCAACCAACGAGCGCGAGTACGGCGACGAAGGCCTGCCTGGCAATCATCGCTTATAAGTATGCGCATGCCGCAAAGGCGCGATGCTATCACCTTTGCCGCCCGCGTGCTGCTTGGCGTGCTCTTCATCGTCACGGGGGCACTGAAGGTCGGGCATTTCGACGATCTCGCCGCATCCATTGCGGGATATCGAATTGTGCCCCAAGCCGCCATTGCGCCCTTAGCGGTGCTCGTTCCGATCCTTGAGATCGGCGTAGGCGCTTACCTTTTTGCGGGCCTCCTCACACGGGCCGCCGCGTTGCTTGGGGGGGCGTTGTTTGCCTTGTACGCGGGGGCAATCGCATCAGCCGTCGTACGGCAGCTTCCGGTGAATTGCGGCTGTTTCGGCCCCGCCGATCGCGCGCAGGCCGATTGGCCGCACGTCGCGCTGGATCTTGTATTGGCCATCGCTTGCGTCGTCGTGGCGACGCGTGCGCCGGGGCCGTATTCGCTCGACGAACGTTTGAGGAAGGCATGAACCGAAACCGCATCGTGGTGGTCTGTACGGCGATCATCATCGCCGTCATCATTATCCTTGCGATCGTCTACGCGGGCAGTGTTCGACGGTCCTCAACGCAGGCGCCGGCAATCGGTAAGGCGCGTGTCGGCGCGCGTGCGCCGGAATTCCAAGCATTGACCACTGCCGGGCTCTTCGATCTCTCGCAGACGAACAAGCCGGTCTTCTTAGAAATTTTCGCAACGTGGTGCCCGCATTGTCAACGCGAGACTGCGATCATCGATCGGCTCTATAACAAGTACAAAGATCGAGTCGCGTTTCTGGGCGTCACCGGAAGCGACACCGCGATGGACGGCGTTTCGGCATCGAGCGACGAAGACGTCCTGCGATTCGCCGATAAATTCAAAGTGAGCTACCCCATTGCATACGACGGCTCACTGAGCGTCGCGCGAAAATACTTGCAGGGCTACTTTCCAACGATTGCGATCATTGGGCCCGACAAACGCGTGCACTATTTGAACTATGGGGAGATTGGCTTTGACGAACTGGATGCGGCTCTGAAGAAAGTGATTTAGCACAGTTTGTCATCCTGAGCCTAAAATTTGTCATCCTGAGCCTGTCGAAGGATACGAACTTCTTAACCTAAATATCTTACACAACCCTCCGGAGCAGGGAATTTTGAGCGGGCGATTTTGCTCGCTAGGGAGGGTTATCCCATGGTGCTGCTTGCAGCTTCCACAGCGGTGACGCCGGCACGACGGCGATCGGCCTCATTGTTTTCATCGTTTTTCTGGGGTTCCTGATCAGCTCTCCATTTCTCTTGCTGCGTCGGCTGCAAAACCGGCACTCGAAACCAGCAAAAGTTTCGCAGGATCAGCTAAATCAGTTCGCAGCCTCGACGCTTTCGGCGATTCCGGCGACGGAACTGAGCCTCGGCGCTGGGGAGCACTGCTATTGGAAAGAGCCGGCGACATTTACCGCGGTGGCGATTACGCCGCGACGCGTCGGCGGCTATAGTGGCCCATACGTGCATGTGGCGCGCGGGGTCACGCTCCGCATCGGGGGTTCAGTTCGAAGACGGTGTACGACAAGCGCAACAGCGCTGTGAGCGGCATGCTTTACTTGCTCAACGACGCGCTGGTGTTTGTAACGGATGGCGGCACGATTGGCGCATCGTATCCGAGTATGATTTACGTAGAAGTCCATCTCGACAGTTTCCGTTTTGACCAGCTCAACGCGCAGCCGGTGATCGTGCGAAGCAAAAGTGGATTGCTTGGCGCAGCCTTTGCACGCATCAAAGCGGGCGCGTTCCAAGGTACGCATCCGGACGATCTGCCGCAGGTTGTCGCAAAATAATACGTGGTTAAGTCCAACAACGCCACGCAGAGAGTTCTTCTTTCGCCTCGCCACTGTTTAGGGCGACAAAGCGCTGCTTACGGTGACAAGGGGCGTTGCTAGCGCACCCTTCGACAGGCTCAGGGTGACAACGCGGAGGCGCAGGGTGGCAAGGGGGCGTTGCTAGAGTACCCTTCCACGCCTCAGCGACCGCGGAAGCTCAGTCGCCCGGAGGCAATTTATAGTTCGGAGGAGTCACGATGGGTCTGCCGACTTCCAGCGTGATCATCGCGTATTCGCGCAGCGGGATGTCGGCGAGGTTTCCGCCGTACACCTGACCGTTAAGGAACGCCGTCACCGGGCCGTGGAACGGACCAACTTGGTCGCGGGTAAGCGGCTCGCCCCAAATATCGAAAAACATACCGAGCGTGTACGGACCGCCTTTCGGCGCGTCGTAGGAGCCGGCTTCAACGTGAATGACGCCGCTGCCGTCGTGCGTGTGAATCCAATATAGGCATCCGCCCGTCGCGGTCGGCGATATGCCAATAAAGGGCGGAATCTGCATCTGCACGCCGTTGACGAACAGCGAGAGGTGACTGTGGATGTGCAGAACGGCGGCTTCTTGCGACTCGCAGGGTATGTCGTCGACCGTCGATCCACGTCCGCCGAGCATCGTATCCGGCATGATGCCCTTTTTAGGATCCGGCGTGGGCAGAATAGGCTTGCCGATCTGCTGCAGATTCTGCAGTTGGATCGGCTTGGTGGTCTGCACCGGTCCGGGCGTCGGCGTGCTGATCGCTAACTTCAACGCATTTTGCTGCGACGTGTTGCTGACCCATCGCGAGATGCCGAAGCCGGCGAAGATCAAGACGATGATGACGCCGAGGCCGATGTAGACAGCAACCATCGGATCTCGGCGACGCGGGGGACCTGCACCCCCACGGGCGGCGCGGCGGCGTTCGGCACGGCTTGGCTGGCGCATCGGCGCTTAGTTGACGCCCACGCGACCCGGCGCCTGCGCCGGATCGAGGCGGCGGTTGGGCAGCAGATAATTGCGCACGTAGTCGTCGACCGCATCAGCCAAGGGCTGATCGGGGCAGAGTAGCCCGTGGATCGCAGGCGATCGATCGTGGCGCAAGTGCGATATTGATACCGGTCGCGGAGCTCTGCCGGCATATCCACAAAGCGAATGTGCTCCGGCGCGCCCATGGCGCGGAAGATCGGCCGAACGAGATCCAACCACGTCTGCGCGATGCCCGATCCTACGTTGTAGATGCCCGCCGCGTTGCGGCGCGCCAAATGCAAGGTCATGGCGACGGCATCTTTGACGTAGAGAAAATCGCGCTGCTGCTGCCCGTCGCCATATTGCGGCCGATAGCTTTTGAAGAGCGCCACTTCGCCCGTGTGGCGAACTTGGGCGAAGGCCTTGTCGACTAAGCTGCGCATCTCGCCCTTGTGCTGCTCATTGGGTCCGAAGATGTTGAAGTACTTGAGCCCGGTGATGCGGTCGAGCATGCCGTTGTCGCGCGCGTACAGGTCAAAACGGTGCTTGGAGTAGGCGTACATGTTCAGCGGCCGCAGGCCGTCAAGATCCGCGCCGTCGTCAAGGTGTTCTTCCAGTGCACCGTACGTCGCGGCGGACGACGCGTACAGGAAGCGCACGCCCGCACCCAAAGCCCAGTGCGCGAGCCGCTTGGTATATTCAGTGTTGTTGCGCATCAGGTATGCGGCATCGGTTTCCGTCGTGGACGAACAAGCGCCCAAGTGGAAAACGGTTGCCGGCTTCAGGGAGTCCGAATGCGATTCGATGCGCTCGAGGAAAGCGTCGGCCTCCAAATAGTCGCGGTACCGCAGCGGTACGAGGTTCTTCCACTTTGTGGATGCGTCAAGCCGATCGACGATCAGGATGTCGTCGATGCCTTCACGGTTAAGCCCCCAGACGATCGCGCTCCCGATAAAGCCGGCGCCGCCGGTGACGACAATTCTGCCGGAAGCGAGATCGTGCACGAAAGTTACAGCGGCGCCGTCACGCGCAGCAGCACGTTGCGTCCCGTTGCGATCTGCGTGGTGTTAAACCCGTTTGCGATCTTGATGACGTACTGATGATTCAGCAAGTTTTCGACGTCCAGATTGAATCCAAGAGCGTGGTCGCCGTTGCGGCCTGCGTCGCGACCGATCGACCAATTGAGTAGCAGATGGGTCGGTAGGCGGCCGTTAAATGCGACCGGACCACCGTTGACAAATCCTTCGAAACTTACGGGATAGCCGGTTCCGTACTCCGTCTGCAGCGTCGTGAAAAGCACCGCGTTCGTGCCCCACCGATGCGTGAATGCGGCATTCACCGCAACCGTTTGATCGTGGTCTTCCGGAGCGAGCTGCGATATCAGCTGCGCCGTGCCGCCGGAGCTGCCGGGGGGAAACAGGAACGTCGAACCGGAGATGCCCGCGGCCTGAGAACTCGAAACACTACCGGAGAGGAACCAGTTGTCACGCGGCGTTACCGAGCCTTCGAGTCGCAGCTCAACGCCTTCTGCGCGCCCAATTGAATTATTGAACACGGCGAAGAGGGGTGTATTGAGCAGCTGGGTCGTGTCCAACACGTTGCTGGCGTTCCGCTCCCACGCATTGATATAACCGCGAAGCATAGCAGAAAACGTGTGCGCCAGCCCCATTTCAAAATATGAGTCGGTTTCCGGCTTCAAATCGTAAACCGGTGTCGTCGGGCATCCTTGTAGCACGACGCAGTCCGCTCGAACGTCCTCTAGCTGCGGAGCAGCGTAAAAGCGGCCATAATACGCGTGAACGACGTTTTTGTCATCGGGCGCAAAATTCACGCCGACTCGGGGGCTGATTTGGTTTCCGCCCACGTATCCTGTCGAATGATCGTAACGGAGCCCATAGTTTACGGAAAGCTGTTGCGTTGGATTCCACTTATCCTCGATATACAGGCCTACTTGGCTTCCGTTCTGGTGCTGGTCCGTCGTGTGGGTTGTGAAATTCGCCGGAGGAGGAAGTGGGAAGCTCTGCACGACCGTGTTGCACGTCGGGTCGTAACATCCGAACGTTTGCGTCGCAGAAAACATTTCGCGACTGACGTCTGCGCCGATTTTGAGGGCATGGTGTTTGGATACACGCAGCTGTGAAGCGCGGACGCCGGTATAGCTTGCCTTTCGGTCCTGCCGCAATCCGATTGCAGATTGATAGTCGGTGAGGTCAGGATTGGACTGATCCGGGCCGAGGTTCGTTAGGCCGAGTACATCGCGGGCCAGATCTCCATCGTAGGCTATGCGCGTATAACGCACCCATGGAATGAGTTGGAACACGCCGTTTCCGTCCCTTGAGGTTGCGGTGTAATTGAGACTGATGAGCCGGTCGTACTCGCGTTGGACGTCATCGGTTCCCGCAACGTCGAACTGTGGATCGTACGGGTCGTTTGGATTGGTGTTAATAGGAATCTGAAATTGCGCAAGTTGATTCGAAAAATCGAACGCTAGCGATTCACGATCGTTGAAGGTCGTGATGGTGCGTAGCAGCTGATCTGATTGCGACGAATTGTCGTGGATTTGGGTAAACGTCGGGGCGTCCAACCCTCTGTCGGTCCTCTGAGCGTTGGCGTTGAAAAACACCTCCGTCTTGCCGCTCTTGATCTCGCTGTTAAACGTCGTTAAAGCCTGCCCGTAATTGCCGCCGCCGACGCTCACGTATCCCTGATACGGCACCGTTAGATCACTGGTGCGGCCGGTAATGATATTAATTACCGCGCCCTCACGGCTGCCTCCGTATTCGGCCGGCATGGAGCCGGTAAAAATCTCGAGTGAGTCGACGTTCTTTGGATCGATGATTTCGGAAAAATTGGAACTGGTGGCCAGTGGCATCGGCGCGCCGTCGATTTCATATGTGACCCCGTGGAAGCCGTGGGCAACCGGCTCGTTGTATGAAAAGCGGACAATTCCGGGCACAGTTTCGATGAGACGGTTAAGACTGTTGTTTGTCGGTAAGGCCGAAATCTGCTGGCGGCCAAGGGCGTTGACGGAAACCGGCGTACCGCTTGCGCCTCCGTGGGCGGTAACGTTGAGTGAAGCGATCGTCCTCAACTGCCCCAGTGAGAAGTTCACCGTGAGAACTTGATCGGATGCGACGTCCACTTGCAGCGTGCGGCTTGGCACTCGCGGATAGGACGCTGTAAGCGCGTACGTCCCAAATGGAACTTCGGAGAAAACGTAGTTTCCGGCGGCGTCGGTCGTGCGGCTGAACGAACTGCCTTCGCCACGCAACGTGACCGCAACGCTGCCAGTGGGTTTTCCATTAACTAAAACCGTACCGCGGACGAGGCCGGTCGTCGCGGCGCCCGCCGGCAAAGCGATGAAAACGAAGATTGCGGCAAGCAGCGCCGCGGCCAAACGAGGCATGAGAACTCCCTTGTAACGCGATGACGGGTTGGAAACCGCGCAAAAAGCGCGGACGTTACGCGGGAACGGGCGGCGGACGCGAAAACCGGCGGTAGTGCGAAAGCGGCCTGGATAACGCCGGCGGCGCTGCGGCAAAACGGCGTGCCCGCCGCTGGGCGTCGGTCGCCATCGTGCCGATTAACGAAAGGGCGACGTGATGCAGGGCATCGATCAGGCGACCGAGACACCGGTGCGCGAGCCAGGAAACGAGCGTTAAAGAAGCGAGCGCGGCAAGAACGGGAATGCTGTGCGCCGGCTCATGGGCTTCGATGCCGGCGAAGCAGACCGCCGCTGCGGACAACAGACTGCAGGCGCGACGGCATAGCGGCCCGCAGGCGTGCCGCAATGATGCTGCCCTGAGCCGCTCGCTCGGCAGAGAACAGCAGCGCACCGACCCCGCAGACGAAGACCGCTCCAACGGCAATCGCCGCTTCCAGGAGCGGCTCGTGCAGGTCGCCGCCGGTGGGGTGCCCGGCCCCGAAAATCAGGGCATGAGCCAGCATGGCCACAGGGAGGCCGAGGGCAGCACGCAGCCCGGCCCGCTTCCAGTCCATTACGTCCCATCATAGGCACCGCGCTGGGTCCGCGCAAGCGCGTGAATCCACAAAGGGGTGCCCTTGAGCGAACGTCTAAACTACGGCCCCCCACCCCAGAAAGCGTAGAAGAGCGATGAACGCCCGGATCCCAGTGGAAAACAGCGACACGGTCAATTTGGTGTGCGCCATCCTCGTGCGCTACCCCGAGATCGCGTCAATTCGCTCCATGCCGGGCAACGGCGCGGTCCGGTTCAGCTTTGCGATTCGTCACCGGCTCGATTCGCGGACGCAAGCAGGGCTTGCCGAGGACCTGGACGCCCACGTGGCCGCCTTCTTTACACTCGGGAACGAAGGTACGCTGCGGGTGGAGTGCGAGTCGGATCGCAAGCTGAGCTTCGTGCACGTAACCCGAGACCTGGAAACGTTTTCTAAGGAAGAACTGGCGATGCTGACCGGCTTGTTTGCCGAACGGTTCGGCGATGCGCTGGTGCGCAATCCGGTGCCCGAGGAACATCCTGACGAAGATCCGGCTGCCGAAGAAGAGCTGGTCGAATACGCCATCGAGGCGCTTCGAGATCCGGCGCAATCAAAGAGTCTTGTTGGATTTCGGGAAGAGAAGCGCGTTCTGGTCTACTTCTTGAAATCCCAAAAGAAAGCGAAGGCGTCGGCCCGCCGATAACCAGCACAATCACCCTCCTCCTGATCGGCGACGTCGTCGGTTCGCCGGGACGTGACGCGCTCAAACGCTATTTGGCGTTGGCGCGCGACCAGCATCGCGTCGATCTCTGCATCGCAAACGGCGAAAACGCCGCCGGCGGCTTTGGTTTGACCGTGCCGACGGCGCAAGAGATGTTTGCCAGCGGCGTCGACTTCATCACCAGCGGCAATCACATTTTCGACAAACGGGAGTTCACCGGCGCGCTCGCGGAGGCACAAAATATCCTGCGCCCCGCCAACTATCCGCCCGGCGCTCCCGGCCGAGGTTCAGCGGTCGTCGCGGCTAACGGCACCTCTGTCGGCGTGGTGAATATCATGGGCCGAACGTTTATGCCGCCTGTCGACGACCCGTTCCGCGCCGTCGATCGCGAACTCGAAACGCTCAAAGAACGCGCCAAAATCGTCGTCGTGGATCTGCATGCCGAAGCCACCAGCGAGAAGGTAGCGCTCGGTCGCTACTTGGACGGAAGAGTTTCGGCGGTCTTTGGGACGCACACGCACGTGCAGACCGCCGACGAACAGATTTTGCCGGGCGGCACCGCGTATCTGACCGACGTCGGCATGACGGGTCCAAGCGACGGCGTGATCGGCATGGAGGCGCGCTCCGTAATCGAACGATTCACAATCGGCTTCTCGGAGCGTTTTTCAGTGCAGAAGGCAGGAACCAAACAGTTCTGTGCCGCTGTCGTGACCGTCGACACGGAATCCGGCCGCGCCACCGACATCAAACGCATCTTTCAACGAGGCATAGCATGATCGACGACCCGGCAAAAGTCACCACCAGCGTCTTGAAAGTCTCCGCCAAGAGTAATCCGAACTCGGTGGCGGGCGCGCTGGCGGCTGTACTGCGCGAGCGCGAAGCCGCTGAACTGCAGGCCGTGGGGGCGGGCGCGATCAATCAGGCCATCAAAGCGGTCGCCATCGCGCGCAGCTATCTGCGGCCCAGCCGCATCGACCTTACCTGCGTTCCTTCATTTATAGACGTCCAGATTAGCGGAAACGAGCGAACCGGACTGTCGCTGGCCGTCGAGCGCCGCGCGGCATAGCCCTAAGCGGTGATCGTCGACTTCCATGCGCACACGCGTGAAAGCGACGGCAGCTTAGCCCCGCAAGAACTCGCCGACTGCATGCGGGAACGCGGCACCCGCGTCTTTTCGATTACAGACCACGACACGTTGCGCGCGTATGGTCAGTTTCAACCCGCCGACGGCATGCGGGTCGTGACCGGTATCGAGATCAATACGACGTACCGCGACGGCGAAGTCCACATTCTCGGTTTTCGGCTCCCGCTTGGGGATGCAGTGCTCAATGCGGTGATCGAGCGCAACCGGTCGGCGAGACGCACCCGCATAGGCCGCATGGTCGATCAGCTTCGTCGTGCTGGGCACGCGATCTCACTCGACGACGTGCATGCCGAGGCGTACCACAATGCCTCACTTGGGCGTCCGCACGTTGGCCGTGCGCTGATCCGCTTGGGCATAGCGCCCGACATCGAGTCTGCGTTTCGGCAATTCCTGCGCCGCGGGAAGCCGGGGTACGTACCGTCGACGCACATCACGCCGAAAGAAGCGATCGACGTTGTGAACGCCGCGGGCGGCATCGCGGTCCTCGCGCATCCCGGGCGAATGCGCGACGACGGCATCATTGCGGAATTGGTTGAATACGGGCTGGCCGGCCTCGAGGTCTTTTACCCCTCACACGAGCCCGCACAGGTGCAGTACTTTCGCGATGTTGCGAAACGCTACGGCTTGGTGATGACGGGCGGTTCGGATTTTCACGACATCCGGTACAACGCGCGCGGAGTCGGCATGGAGGTCGACGACGATGCGATTCGACCGTTTCTCGATCTCGTGCTCGACGTCGCTTAAGGGCCGAGCGCGCCGCTGACCGCCTCACGAATCTCTGTGATTAAATCTGCCGCCTCGCGCTCGCGCGCCTGCAACTGCGTTCGTTGGGTGCCGACGGTCCTGCGATCGTCCAGATACCGGTGGTTGATCCGCACGTTGTACGCGCTGCCGCGCAGCGCAGCATAGGCGAACTCGGCGGCACAACCGATGTCGCTGACAAGATTGCGATTGTGAAGTTGAAGCGCTTTGGACGCCAATTGCAGCGCTTGCAGCGACAGCGCCGTGGCGGCGAGCGGCTCCGATGCAGCGGCCATCAACGCGCCCTCGAGTTCGTCCTTATCACCCTTGGCTGCGACCACTGCCGCAAAGGCGGCTTCATCGCGCTCGCGCCCTTGCAAACATTCCTCACGTAAGCGATCCGCGTTTGCAATAAGTTCCTCGGCCAGCGGATGCGTACGCGCGTATTTCTCACTGTTCAAGCAAATGCGCGACACCATCGCAATCAGCGAGCACGCAGCAGCCGCAACGACCATCGCCGCGCTTCCGCCCCCGGGAGCGGGCAAGTCGGACGCGAGTGACGCCAAGTAATCGTCAAGACTCATCACGCTGCGGCCTTTTCCGTAGCGGGGAGACCATCTCTTGTGGCAGAACAGCGGTACGATGCAAATTCTTCAAGAGCGCAAAGGCGACGTCAAAGATCCCGCTCTGGCGGAAGCCGGACGTTCGCGCATTGCGTGGGCAGCGGGTTACATGCCGGTGCTGGCGCAGATTCGCGAGCGTTTCGCGCAAGAACGTCCGCTGGACGGCATCCGGGTCGGCGCTTGTCTGCACGTGACGACGGAAACGGCGAACTTGATGCTTGCCCTTCAAGCCGGAGGCGCCGAGATCGCGCTCTGCGCGAGCAATCCGCTCTCTACGCAAGACGACGTTGCGGCGGCGCTCTGTGAGTACGGCATACCAACCTACGCCGTCAAAGGCGAGGACAATGCCACCTATTACAGCCACATCGAGTCGGTTATCGCGACGCATCCGCACATGTCGATGGATGACGGCTGCGATCTGGTCAACACCATCTACGGTAAGCACAAAGATTTGCTCAAGGACATGATCGGCGGCTGTGAAGAGACGACGACGGGCGTGATTCGCCTGCGCGCGATGCAGAAGGACGGCGTGCTGCCGTATCCGGTCATCGCCGTGAACAATGCGTTGACCAAGCACATGTTCGACAATCGCTATGGGACCGGGCAATCCACGCTGGACGGGATCGTCCGTGCCACCAATGTGCTGCTCGCGGGGCGCACCGTGGTGGTGATAGGCTACGGCTGGTGCGGCCGCGGCATTGCGTCACGCGCGGACGGCATGGGCGCCCAAGTGGTCATCTGCGAAATCGATCCGCGCAAGGCGCTGGAAGCGGTCATGGACGGGTATCGCGTGATGCCGATGGAGGATGCAGCGAAGATCGGCGACGTGTTCGTCACGGTCACGGGCAACTATCACGTAATCGCGCGGCAGCATTTCGTTTTAATGAAGGACGGCGCGATCGTGTGCAACTCCGGGCACTTCAACGACGAGCTGGATCTGGACGCCATCGCGCAGATAAGCCGCGGCAAAACCGTGCCCCGCGCGTTCGTCGAACAGTACGAGATGCACGACGGGCGCAAAATCTGCATTCTCGCCGACGGCCGGCTGATCAACCTTGCTGCGGCGGAAGGCCATCCGGCTGCCGTCATGGACATGTCGTTTGCGAATCAGGCGTTGAGTGCGGCGTATTTGGCGCAGCAGCATCGGTCGCTCAAGAACGAAGTCTACGACGTGCCGGAGTTTATCGACGAAGAAGTGGCGAAACTCAAGCTTGCCTCGATGAACATCGAAATCGACACGCTGACTGCCGAGCAAGAAAAGTACATGGCTTCGTGGAGCGAGGGGACGTAGGCAAATGGCGTATCGGCGTCTGTTTACGAGTGAGTCCGTCACCGAAGGACACCCCGACAAAGTCGCGGATCAGATTTCGGACGCGGTGCTGGACGCGATCCTCAAAGACGATCCCAACGGGCGCGTGGCCTGCGAAACGTTCGCGATCACCGGACAAATTCACATTGCCGGCGAGATTACGACCAGCACGTACATCGATATCCCGCGGATCGTGCGGGAAGTGATCGAAAGCATCGGCTATACCAAGTCGGCCGTCGGCTTCGATGCCGAAACCTGCGGCGTGAGCGTTTCGATCGACGAACAGTCGCCCGACATCGCGATGGGCGTCGACAAGTCGTTCGAAGCCAAGAGCGGCGAGCATCCGGAAGATCCGTACGAACGGATCGGCGCCGGCGATCAAGGCATGATGTTCGGCTACGCATGCCGCGAAACCGACGAATTCATGCCGATGCCCATCGTGCTCGCGCACAATCTCACACGGCATTTGGCCGCGGTGCGCAAGAACGGCGACATTCCGTATCTGCGTCCCGACGGCAAATCCCAAGTGACGGTCGAATATGACGGCGACAAACCCAAGCGGGTGGAAGCGGTCGTCATTTCGACGCAGCACGATCCCGATATTCCGCTGGAAACGATTCGCTCGGAAGTCGAGGAGCGCGTGATCGACCACGTCGTGCCCTCGTCGCTGCGCGATGCCGGCACGCGCATCTTCGTCAACCCGACGGGACGCTTCGTCATCGGCGGCCCAAAGGGTGACGCGGGTTTGACGGGGCGCAAGATCATCGCTGATACGTACGGCGGCATGGCGCGCCATGGCGGCGGCGCCTTTTCAGGCAAAGATCCGACGAAGGTCGACCGTTCGGCGGCATACGCTGCGCGTCACGTCGCCAAGAACATCGTCGCAGCCGGTCTGGCCGATCGCTGCGAAGTACAGGTGGCCTATGCCATCGGCGTCGCGCACCCTGTGAGCGTGTTGGTGGAGACGTTCGGCAGCGGCCGCATCGGTGACGAGCGCATTGGCGAACTCGTGCAGCGCCACTTCGATTTGCGTCCGGCGGCCATTATCGATCATCTCGACCTGCGGCGCCCGATCTACCGGCAAGTGGCGGCGTACGGACACTTCGGCCGCCCCGACCTCGATTTGCCGTGGGAGAAGCTCGACAAAGTTGAGGCGTTGCGGGCCGCTGCCGGCGGCGACGCTCTCAAGGTCCCCACGTTCGCGAAGGGCTAGGGCCGCCGCAGAATCTTTCGGCGCATTTCTGCGTTACAGGGAAGAAAGGCCCGCTGGGGCGGGACATCGAGACACAGCAAAGGAGAATGCATGAGTTTTCGAAGCAGGCTTGCGGCCGTGGCGATGGCGGCAGCCTTCGTAGCGCCGGTCGTTGCGCTGGCGCAGAGCACCGTGACGCTCAGCGAAGGAAGCCAAATCCACGCGCAGATGCAGGGGACGCTCGACTCGGGCACGGCGTATACCGGCGAACGGTTTACGGCAACGGTCATTCCGCCGTATCCGGAAAACGATCCGACCTTCGCCAACGCGACGATTTACGGCGACGTCATCAAGGTTGTGTCTGCCGGACAGGGACGTACGCCCGAACTGCAACTGAACTTCCAAACGATCCGTCTGCAGAACGGCACGTCGTATCCACTCAACGCGCAGATGACCGCCGCGCAAACCAAACAGCAGCAACGTAACGGCGGGCACGTCGCCTTAACCACGATTGGCGGCATGATTGCCGGCAACATCATCGGCAAGACGATCTTCCACACGGGCATCGGGGGGTTGGCCGGCGCCGTCGGCGGCTTCTTGGTCGGGTACAACAAGAAATCGAACGTGACGCTTCCGTACGGGTCGCAAGTCACGCTGACGCTGACGCGCCCGCTTATCGTTCGCCGTCAACCCGGCTACTAATAGACCGATCGAACGACTTCAAGGGGCGCCGGTTCACCGGCGCCCTCTTGTATATTGACCGAAGGAGGCCGTTGCGCGCTAAACTAAATACGGCGGCCGCGGTCGTTCCGGATTAGCTCAGTTGGTAGAGCAGCTGACTGTTAATCAGCGGGTCGTTGGTTCGAGTCCAACATCCGGAGCCATTTACGAACAAGGGGGTGCAAAAGCGCTCCCTTGTTCGTAAATGGCTCTTGAACCGCTGGACGAGAACCGTCATCCTGAGCAGCCGCGTAGCGGCGTGTCGAAGGGCGTCACCCTGAGCAGCAGTTGTCACCCTGAGCAGCGCAGCGCAGCTGCGTGTTGTCGAAGGGGCGTGTTGTCGAAGGGCATCATCCTGAGCAGCCGTACATCCTTTACGAACAGCATACTCTAAACGGATACGTTGCTGAAATGAATGACGTTGGGCCTTATAGTACTGACCCGAACGCTATGTATTCTGAGGAATCATCCCAATGGGTACTCGATGGCCCCACGCGCCACTAAGGAAACGAAGAATGGCTCTTTTACCAACGGCCAAAGCCCATGCTAGAGAGAATACTCTCCAATGATAAAAGTGAATTTATTCGCGCTCGTGCTTGGGGCATTTGTCTTATTTCAAATGCCGGCGTCTGCTCAAGACTATGCAAATGCAATAGTAATTGACCCTCAAACAGCAAATGCTATCGAACTCGCGGCAGCTCGTGATTTTAACGGACATATTCCCAATATGCCAGTGCTGACGGCTACGAAAGTTTTGGTGGAAAAGCGCGACGCAGACTATTTGGTGACGATACTTACTCAAGCTGCCACCAGGGAGGTGCAAACAGGCTCTTTCCAAGTTAATCCCCTGACAAAGGCGGTACAACGTGTGGCAACATTTCAGAAAGCGACTTCTGCGGCCGTATCTGTCCCAGGCATCTATGCTGCCGCTCTGGTGTTGAGTGAGAGTGCCTTTGCCACATCGCGATCGCCGTTGAAGCCAACAGGCGATATTAATGTGAAACTGAGCGCACCCTATGGCAACTTACCAAACTATGTCTTCGTTTTCCACCTTCCCAGGCGAATCGATATTACAAAGGCTCCTCCCGGCCAAGTGATACTTGGATGTAGCCCCGGCATTGGCTTTGGTGTAGACGTGTCAAAGCAAACAATCACGCCCGCAGCGCCGGTTTGCTAACAGACGAAATATTGGGCGAGCAAATGGGGCCTCGCTGACCGTTAGTCAGCGGGCCGTTGGTTCGAGTCCAACATCCAGAGCTTTTCGAAAAGGCATTATCTGCGCGACGCTGGCGATGATCAGCGTTATTACCGCCATGCCGGTGGGCGCGCAACCTTTGGTCGTTCCACTGACCGGGCGTCGTGCGCGTTCGATCGACGCAACGACGTTGTTCCACACCCTGTTTTCGGATTTTTATAGCGAACGGGACCACACGACCTACGTCCAAACCGGAGACATCCCGGCGATGTGGTTACGTGATTCCGCGGCGCAGACGCTTCCGTACGTGCGCTTCTCGCGTACCTATCCTGTGCTCGCGGTGAGGTTTGCCGGAGTTATCCAGCGCAATGCTAAGAACGTGCTGGCCGAACCGTATGCCAATGCCTTTCGAGCCAATTACTCCGTCTGGGAACGAAAATGGGAGGCCGACTCGCCGGCTTGGCCGATTCTGCTGACGTGGGTGTATTGGCAAGATACCCGAATGCGTATCATTTTTACTGTCAAGCTTCACCAGGCGATGTGGCGGATCGTCAACACGTGGCGCTGCGAGCAGCTGCATGCGACCTGCAGCCGTTATCCGGATGCGGACCCCAGAATTGGGCATGCGTATAACGCCCAGACCGGGATGATATGGACCGCCTACCGTCCGTCAGACGATCCTGTCCGGTACCACTTCAACATTCCGCAAGAGGCGATTGCCGCCGTCGCGCTGTTTGACATCGCGCAAATGGCGCGCGCCGGATATAACGACCAAAATTTGGCGAACGAGGCGCGATCCATAGCGGCTCAGGTCTACGCCGGAATCGAGCGCTTCGGTCGCGTGTGGAACGCTGCAGATGGTGGCTGGGTGTACGCTTACGAAGTGGATGGGCTGGGGCATGAGCTGTACATGGACGATGCCAACATCCCAAATCTCACGTCGCTGCCGTATATCGGATTCTGTTCCGCGTACGATCCGGTGTATCTCAACACGCGCCGCTACGCGCTCTCAAAACGAAACCCATATTATTTTTCGGGCGTCTACGCGCAAGGGCTTGGCAGCCCGCATACACCCGCCGGATTTGTATGGCCTCTGGGTATTATCGCACGAGCTTTGACGGCAACGTCCACGACTGAAGTTGCTCAAGCGATTACGACGCTCGCGGAAACGGATAGCGGCGACGGGCTCATTCACGAGAGCTTCTCGCCCAACGCCTACTGGGTCTTTACCCGCGCCGATTTTGGTTGGGCAAACGCGTCGTATGCGGAGCTGCTGTTTCGGAGCGTTGCCGGTTTTGAGCCCAGTGCGATGGCGCCGTTCGATGGGACGATTGCGCCGTTCGAGGGCGCAAGCGCGCTGCCGAAGCTAACGAACACTTTAACGCAATTCCACAACGGCGCAATCGTGTACCAAGCGTTGAGCACGCTGCTGCAACGAGCCGACTATCACACCATCATTCCCAAGATTCACAACGTTTTGGAGCACTCTGCCGGGCCGGGCGACGTGCATTTTCGCCAGATGCAAGACGTGCGACGACGCCGGTTCTAGCCGTCGTAACCGTTCTGCCTGAAGGTGAGCGAAACTTCATCGCCGCGCGCACTGCGGCTTGCTTGGCTATGTGCTAAAATACGAGGAGCCAATGACCGCACAACCCTTAGAACCGCGAGTTTCCCGCCTCGAGGGCGCGTACGAACAAGTCGATGCTCGACTGGCAAGCATCGATCAGCGATTGGGTTCGCTTTCTGACAGCATTGAGGGCGTGCGCGATTCCCTGTCGGAGAAGATCGACGGCAAAATCAATGGCGTGGATGTTAAGATCGACGGCGTGAACGGCCGAATCGACGGCTTGCGTGATTCGCTTTTCCAAAAATTCGATGCTATGACCGAGTTGCATTCGCTTAGATTCGATGGAATTCGCGCCGAGATTTCCGCCATGCAACGCTGGGGAGCGGGTTAGCTGAAGGCAGCCTGAGAACGGTCAGGGCTTGATCGCGTACTCGGTGTCGGAATCGAATTCTCCCGCCAAATCCCCAGAGTGTAGATCGTAGCCGTGCAAGGGTGTGCTGACGATTCTGACGTCGATTTTTGGCGTAATCGGAAATTTGCCGATGTAATCGATCCGGTGCACGCGGATCACGGGAAAGCGTTGCACAGGGACCGCGACGAGGTAATCTTCTGCAGCAGAACTGTGCGGCGCCACAAAAAAGTTCGTGCGAGGGTTTCCGCCCAGGGCGCCGCTGCGAAGCCGTGCATAGGAGTACAAGAGTTTGTCGGTATGCCGCGGGACGTCGTAACTTACCTCATCGCGCCAGCGTGATACGTTTTTCGTCGCTGTGCCTGTGAAATGGCCGATCGTTTCCCCGTAGACGCTGAGCCCTTCAGCAGCGACGTCGATCGGCACGTTGCCGGTGTTTTGCAGGCCTTTATGAATCGTCAGGAACACGACGCCGTCGATCGTTGGACCTTGATGGACGTCGGTGGGCACGGCAAATGACGGCGCCTCGGAGAGCGGTTTGATGCGTTGCTCGTACACAAAGGTGTAGATCGCCCACAGGCCGGCAGCCAGGATAGCGGCGATCTCGATAATGGTGCGCAGACGCTCTTCGCGCGTGGGAACGGCGTGAATCCGCAGTTCCCGACGGGCGCCCGGCTCTTTCATTGTGCAGTCAGTTCGTCCAAGTAGGGAAAAACGCTCCAACATGGCGCGCGAACAAGGAAGATCCGCTGCAGAATATCTGCCTCAAAAGCCGTCGCTGAAAAATCTTCGCGAGGCGGCGAAAGACTGCCGTGGGTGCGACCTGTATAAAAATGCGACCCAGACGGTCTTTGGCGAGGGCCGGGCGCGAGCGCGCATGATGCTGATCGGCGAACAGCCTGGGGATCGCGAAGACATCGAAGGCCATCCATTCGTCGGGCCGGCGGGCAAGCTGCTGCACAAAGCGATGGTTGAAGCGGGCATCGACCCCAAGGACGTGTACATCACCAACGCCGTCAAGCATTTCAAGTACATCGTGCGCGGAAAACGCCGGATTCATCAGAAGCCGCGGGTGATCGAGATCAATGCATGCCGGCCCTGGCTGGAGGCCGAAGTGCGGCAAGTGCGGCCGAACGTGATCGTGGCGCTTGGCGCAACGGCGGCGCAGACGCTGTTCGGTTCGGATTTTCGTCTTTCGATGCAGCGCGGAAGCGTTATCACGTCTTCCCATTGGGCTCCGCGCGTTGTTGCGACGGTCCATCCCTCATCGATTCTCCGCGCGCAGGACGACGAGTCGCGTCATCGCGAGATGGCGGCGTTTATTCGTGATTTAACGATCGCGGCCCGCGCCTAGCGGAGGCATGGATCGTAGCCATGCGGGATCGTTGCGAGCTTCGGCGACGCGGCGGCGCACCGCGGTGATGAGCGGCTGGCCCTCCAACGATCGGCGCTTTGCAGCCAGTTGCGATTCCAGCCCGGCGTCGGCCGTCCGGAAGACCTCCGAGGCCAGTTCGGGCCACAGGCAAACGCTTCCGGAGATACAGCCGGCGGCGCCATACGCTTTAGCATTTGCTACGTACGCTTCCGAGCCAGGAAAAACGCGCAGGTGCGGATACGACGATATTACTTGTGCTTGTAAGCGGCGGTCGTTGGAGCTGTCCTTCATGCCGACAATGGCTTCAGGATACGCGCGTATCAGGCGGTCCAGCAACGCCGGAGCAAACGTAATGCCGCTCATGCGAGGAAAGTTGTAGAGAAATACACGCGGCGGCATTTGCAATGCGGAGAAAAGCGAGTCAAAGAACTCTACGACGCCCTCGTCGCTCACGTCGCGAAAGAAGAAGGGCGGCATGATGAGCACTGCGGCAAAGCCCAGCTCCAGCGCAGCGCCGGTGAGCGTCAACGCGTCGTCGAATGCGGCCGCACCGGTTCCGACCATTACGCGATCCAGCGGAAGCTTTTCCGCAATCGCCTCCATGAATGCCAGCCGCTGTTTTGCGCTGAACGACATCGCCTCGCCCGTCGTGCCCAGCACGTTGATGCCGTCGCAGCCGTTCGAAAGGAGTTCGCCGTAGTACGGAATGGCTCGCAAAGCATCCGGCTGCAGCAAGCTCGTGACGGGCGTCAGCACGGCGGACCAAACGGCGGCGAATCGTTCGATTTTCAGGGCCGGACAAACGCCCCTTTGAGGAAGAAGGCCAAGTTGGCCGGCCGTTCAGCAAGCCGCCGCATTAAATACGGAAACCAATACGAGCCGAACGGAATCGCGACGCGAACGCGATAGCCGTCGGCGCGGAGCCGTCGCGCCAGGGCGCCACCGATGCCGTACAGCATTTGAAACTCGAAACGTCCGCGCTTTGGCAAGCCGCGATCTTTCGCAAACGCTACAACCTGCTCGATGATCTGCGGATCGTGCGTCGCAATCGCCGTATAGCCGGGATTCGACAACGCGAGCTCAGCAAGGCAAACGTACTCACGATCGACGTCGCGCTTTCTCTCAAACGCGATGGAAGGCGGCTCGAGATATGCGCCCTTTACGAGCCGAACGTTGGGCGCAAGGGGAAGCAAATTCAGCAAATCTCCACGGCTGCGGCGCAGGCACGATTGCAAGACGCAGCCCACGCAATCGAATTCCTCGCGCACTCGCCTATACATTGCGAGCGTTCGATCGACGTACCGAGATTGCTCCATATCGAAGCGAATGGTGTTGGCGGTTTCGTGTGCCGCCTGCGCGATGCGAACGGCATTTTGATGTGCGGGCTCAACACCGAGATCGAGCCCCATGTGCGTCAGCTTGAAGGCGACGTTGGCGTCGACGTGTTCCTCCGAAAAGGTGCGCAGAAGCCGGCAGTATTCATCCGCGGCCTTATCGGCTTCCGCACGGTCACGCACGTTCTCCCCGAGAATGCCGCAGGCAACCGCAAAACCTTGCGCGTTCAACGCCTTGGCGACGGCCAAAAAATCTTCGGCCGTTTCGCCGGCAACAAAGCGTTTTGCCCCAAGGCGGAAACCGTACCGTTGTACTGCGCGGCGCACGTGGGCGTTGTCGGCCGCGGCCAAAATCGCCGACCGCAACGGCCTATCGAGAATCGAGACCGTCGGCCTTCTCGAGGTCCAGGATGCGCCGCATCGCAGTTTTTAATTCCTTAAAGCGGCGCTTACCCAGCCGCTTCTCCCACTCCGCCTCTATCTCGGCGATAAATTTGCGACCGCGTTCGATCATTCGCTCGCCACGCTCGGTGGTGAAAATCAGTTTTGCTCGACGATCGTTTGGATTTGGCCGTCGGACGACGTACCCGGAAGCCTCTACGTCGTCGATGAGCTCTTTCATCGCCGGTTTGGTCATGCCGGCTTTCGCGGCGAGCTCAGTCAGCGTGCTGCCGCTGTCTTCGATGTAGATGAAGATCGGCGAGTGCGCCGCGCGGATCTGACCATCGGTTTCTTCGCGAAGCCGGTCGGTAATGCGCCCGACGAAGGCGGAGTAGAGGGGCCCCACCAGGCGTCCAAGCGACATGGGGTCCGCAGGACCGGCTAGACGGCGGCGCGGCGCCTTGGGGCTTGACAAATAAAGTTATGCTGCCTTACTATTAAGTTAGGTAACCTTCCCATATGATTAGGTTACCATACAAACGCAAGTTCGGAAATGGCGGCCCGGCCTCCTCCGGGCGCTCGTGGCAATAACACAAGTTTCCCTGCACACCGATTCTTCTTGGAGAAAGATTCTATGAAACATCTTACTGCAATAGCGATCGTTGCCTTTGGTCTGCTCGTCGCCGGATGCAACGGATCGACGACCAGTCCGACGCCGCCAAAGCCGGCGCCGCCGATGAGCTGGAGTTTGCAGGCCGGCGCATCGAGCGTGCAAGAAGCGAATCAAGGCCTGCAGTTCTATCCGACCTCGATGACGATCGACGCCGGCGACAGCGTCACGTGGACGTTTCCCGCCGGCGAGCCGCACACCGTGACGTTCTTAGGCCCTCGCGCCTCACCGCCGCCGCCCAACGATCCGAGCGTGCAAGCACCGGCGGGCGGTTCGAGCTACGACGGCACCGTGTACACGAGTTCCGGATTCAAGCTGCTCGGACAGGCCTACACGCTGACGTTTCCCAAGGCGGGAACGTACAAGTACTATTGCCTCATCCATGGGCCCGAGATGGTGGGCACCATTACGGTGCAAAATACCGGGGCTGCGTATCCGAAAGCCCAGAGTCAGTACACGAGCATCGCGCAGTCCATGATCGCCGGCGATCTCTCCAAAGCCGCCGGCTCGGTCAATGAATTTCCGTACACCATCGGCGGTCCGCACCTCGCTGCCGGCATCGCTCCGGGTTTGAATTCAGCGCCTCCAGCGACTTCCACGGTGGTGCGCTTCCTGGACGGTAAGTCCGAGACGAATCAGACCGTGACGATCGCACGCGGGCAAACGATCACGTGGACGAATCTTTCGAACAATTTTCCGCACACCGTGACGTTCGGCATCGTTGGACAGCCCTTCCCCAACCTGCCGCCGTTTGCGCCGCCCTCGGGCGGGACCACCTACGATGGGACTGCGGTAACCAATTCAGGCGTGATGAATCCGGGGCAGAGCTACAGCCTAACGTTCCCCAAGAGCGGGACGTACACGTACCACTGTCTGTTCCACGACGATACCGAAAACATGATCGGAACGGTGGTCGTGCGTTAGCGGCGCCTCTTTCGCCGAGGTTCGGCTTCTTCGGCCCTTTCCGCAACACGTTGGGCGACGGTATCGACGATATCGGCGCCTTTCTTTAACATCTCGCCGGCGCTAACGACCGAATCGCCGAGATCGCGCGCGCGGCCGGCTGTTTCGTGGACGTTGGTTGCGGCTTTTTTCACGGTACGCGGCGTCGCTTTTGCGGTGCGTTTCGCCCGCCTCGCAATGCTCGTGCCGGCTTTTTTGGCGCGGCTTGCCGTCTTCTTTACGGCAGTGCCGGCACCGGAAGTAGCTTTTTTGGCGCGGCTCGCCGTTTTCTTTACGGCAGCGCCTGCGCGGGCGACCGCCTTTTTGCGTCCCGTCGTTTTACGCGCGGTTGTTTTGCGTCCAGTCGTTTTGCGTGCCGTCGTTTTCCGGCCGGTGGTCTTTCGTCGCGTGGTCTTGCGCGGCATACGTTCTCCCCTTTAGTGTGTTGCGAGCAAGCTTTCCACAATTCGCCAGCAGCCAAACGAGCGGGTGGCTGGGGATCGACCGCATCTTTGTGGGTAGTCTTACCGGCGCAGCATCTCGCTCCGAAGGAGCACTATTGATGAGCACTGACGACCAGACGCGAGAAAATGGGCACCAAGGCATGGCCGACAGCGTGAAGCAGCTCTCGGCCGATCTGGGCGTGCTCATTCGTAAAGAGCTGGAGATCGCCCGTGACCGAAATGAGCGAAAAAGGCAAGACGGTCGGCGTGGGCGCCGGAATGCTGAGCGGCTCCGCCGTTACCGGGCTGTTGACATTGATGACGCTGACCGCGCTGGAGATTATCGCAATTTCACTGGCATTGCCGCTGTGGCTCTCTGCCCTGATCGTCACCCTCATGTGGGCGCTGATTACGGCGGTTCTGGCGCTCATCGGAAAGCAGCGGATTCAAGCCGCGGGTTCGCTCGTTCCGCAGCGAACCATAGACAACATCAAGGAAGACGTGCAATACGCGCAGCGCGCTGTCAAGAAATGAGGAAAGATGTTTAACGAAGTACAGGGATTGCTTGGACGGGTTACCGGCGGAGACGTCGACACGCAAGCGGTTCAGAGCGCGGCGGCCGATCATATCTCGGGCATGAACCATACCCAACTGACGCAAGAATTGCAGACGGCCGCCGGAAGCGCGGAAACGAACGGCCAGAGCGGCGTAGCGCAGCAGATCATGGGGTTACTGAGCCAGCATGGGTCGGATCCGCAAGGCCTCAAAGATCAAGCGATCACGCTGATCAAAAACAACCCGCAGATCCTGGAGCATTTTGCGCCCGACTTTGCCAGAGGCATTTTGAGCAAGATCTAGCGCACGCTTCGACCAGCCGCAGTCCTGAGCGAGTCGAAGGATCAGCGTGACAAAGAACGCGTGCCGGATGCGACATCCTACGCGACAAGGCTTGCACACGCTTCGACAGGCTCAGCGTGACAAGGAGCTTTGCGTCGATGCTAGCGCACGCTTCGGCCAGCCGCAGTCCTGAGCGAGCCGAAGGATCAGCGTGACAAGGAACGCGTGCCGGATGCGGACATCCTACGCGACAAGGCTTGCACACGCTTCGACAGGCTCAGCGTGACAAGGAGCTTTGCGTCGATGCTAGCGCACGCTTCGACCAGCCTCAGGTGACACCTGAGCCTGTCGATAGTTCAGACGTAACAAGAGGCGTTTACCCGCCTCGCACGCGGCCTAACTCCTAACGCCGACGCCGCGAACTAAGTCACGTAAGCTCCAACGCGCATATATCGTGTCGCCGCCGCGATCGAGCACGAGGGCGAGCATGCGAACCGCGCGATCGCGCGCGTCGGCGCCCGGAAGCGATTCGTAGAGCGCGGCGATTTCCCAAGCGCAGCGCGTGTAGGCCGCGTCGTCGCCATTGCGCGAGGCCTTGCGGAACTCGTCCTCGGCTGCCATTGCGGCTTTGAGCGCATCCGGCGGCGCCAGGCGGTTTGAAGCAAAGTCGCTCTTGATCTGCAAGACGCGCGCAACCAGCGGAGGCAACGGCGTGGCTTCGGGATGGGACGATGCTCCGGCGACGACGTGCGGCGACGCTGCGACTTGCACGGGCGCGTGATTCGGCCAAGGACGCACGCCGACGCCCCGCTGCAGATCCTTGATGCTGTCGGCAGCGAACGCCGTGCCGCCGTAGTGATCCCGAATGAATTGCAGTAACGAAACTGCGCGATCCCGCGCTCCGTCGCCGAAGAGTTCTTCATACAGCGTCGCGATTTCCCAGCCGGTACGGGCCTGCCACGGATCGCGAGGAAAGCGTTTCGTCCAATCCATGAAGGCATCGTAGAGGCCATCGGCGTCGCGCTCGATTTGCGCCGGATCCCGTCGCCGGTGATGCAAATCGTCTTTGAGTTCGAGCGATTTGTGGCGGATCACGAGGATGCTCAGTTTTGCGCGACCGAAATACTCGTCAGCCGGCGCAAGCGTTGAAGTGCTGCCGGCGTGCGGCGAGGGTGAAGGAGAGAGAACCGTGCCTGCGGCCACGCTCGTGAGCAAGACGCATAATGCCGCGATGAGCCAAACCATCCTTGGCTTTGGTCGCACGGACTTGTATCTTTCGCTTCCGGCAGCGCCATTCTTGCACGAAGCGCAAAGTTGGGAAAAGAACTAGCGCATGTACGATCACGGCGTCCTGATTCAGTCGGTGCGGCTGTCGTACGAACAAGGCGCGATTGCGGGGCTGTGCGGCGGCGTGGCGATGGCGCTCGCGATGATGGCGCTGAGCGCCGGAGTCGGTCAAAGTATGTGGTCCATGCCTCAGCGCTTAGCCGGCATCATCCTTGGGCCCGGAGTGAAAGACAAAGGCGCGCCGCCCGTGGTGTTGGGGCTGATCATGCACGCCGTCTTTTCTGTTTTGTTCGGGATCCTGTTTGCCGTGCTCGTCAATCGGCTGACGCATGAGTTTTGGATGACGGGCTTGGCGTACGGTCTGACGCTTTGGGTGCTGAATTACTGGTTCGCGCAGCTCACGCCGGGCGGTCGAAGCATGACGGAGCTGAAGACTTCATGGCTCAGCCCCATCGCGCACATGGTTTACGGCGGAGTGATGGCGGCCGTCGGAATCGTGTACGCGGCCGCCGCGCTTTCTCGTTAAAAAAAGGCGCTCCGCCCAGCTCCGCGCCCCCCGCGTCCTTCGATACGCTACGCTACTCAGGATGACAATTTCGGTGTCAGGCTGAGCCTGTCGAAGCCTCACTGCGGGTCCCCCAGACTTCATGGCGCCGAAGTGTGGTAGCTAACATCAGCGCTCCCCCTGGGCGCCGCAATTCTGTCCAAATAAAAAAAGACGACCGCGCTAGCGGTCGTCCTTTTTTATTACTACGAACTCTTCTTTTTGCGTCCGCCCTTGCGTCCGCCTTTGCGTCCGGTCGATTTACGTCCGCTAGACTTGCGGCCGCCCGATGACTTTTTGCGTCCGCCTTTGCGCCCCGAGCTGGACTTCTTGCGTCCGCCCTTTTTCCGGCCGTTGCTTGACTTCTTCCGGCCGCTCGATGCTTTCTTGCGTCCGCCTTTGCGGCCGCTGGATTTCTTACGTCCGGCGCTCGACTTTTTGCGTCCGCCCGACGACTTCTTCCGGCCTCCGGATTTGCGTCCGCCTTTGCGTCCCGCTTCCGAAGCCGATGTCTTCTTGCGTCCGCCGCTCGACTTTCTCCGGCCGCCTTTCCGGCGTCCGCCCCGGCGCGATGTTTCGTCGTCCATCGTTCCGCCGTTTTCCATCATGTCGGAATCCATGCATTCCTCCCTTCGTCCCAAAGGGACGAACTGTACAGTGTGGAGCGCGCAATGGAGCGCTTTGTGCGCATCATAGTTAATTTTGCTGCGAATTGCAAATATTTGCTGTCGCCTTGACCCCGGGGTGTATACTAAGGCCCGTGAAAAAGCCGGTCATCATCGTAGAGTCGCCGACGAAGGCAAGGACGATCAAAAAGTTCTTGCCGGCGCGCTATGTGGTGAAGGCCTCCGTCGGGCACGTTCGCGATCTGCCGAAAAGTTCGCTTGGCGTCGATATCGACCATGAATTTGCGCCCAAGTACCTGACGATCAAAGGTAAGGGCGAGGTCATTAAAGAGTTGAAGTCGGCCGTCAAAGGCGCCACCGACGTCTATCTCGCGACCGACCCCGACCGCGAAGGCGAAGCGATCGCCTGGCATTTAGCCGAACTGCTGAAAATCGAAGATCCGCGACGGATCGAACTGCACGAAATTACGAAGGCCGCTGCTCTGGATGCGCTCAAGCATCCCCATCGCATCAATGGGGACCGCGTGAACGCCCAGCAAGCCAGACGTATTCTGGATCGTCTCGTCGGTTACAAGATTTCGCCGCTGCTGTGGTCCAAGGTGCGAGGCGGCCTTTCCGCGGGGCGCGTCCAGTCCGTTGCCGTCAAACTGATCGTCGACCGGGAACGCGAGATCGATGCTTTCGTCGCGCGGGAGTATTGGTCGATTACGGCGATGCTCGCGCCGGCCCAAGGACAAACCGTTTTTCCGGCTGAGTTGGTGCTGCGGGAAGGTGAGAAGTTCGCGCTCGATACGGGCGACCAGGCTCGCGCCGTGCTTTCGGATCTCGAGGGCGCAGCATACCGCGTTTCTTCCATTAAGAAGCGTCAGGTCAGGCGCAATCCGCAGGCGCCCTTCACCACCTCAACGCTGCAGCAGGAGGCCTCCCGCAAACTGAAACTGCGCGTGCGGCGGACGATGCAGATCGCGCAGGGTTTGTACGAAGGCGTGGATTTGGGTCCTGAAGGCACGGTCGGCCTGATCACTTATATGCGGACGGACTCAACGCGCATCTCCGATCAAGCGAGGGCGGCAGCCTCGGAGTTCATTTCGCAAAGGTTCGGTAAAGAATTTCACGGCGACCACGCCCACCGGGTTCGCGAGGGCGCCCAGGACGCTCACGAGGCGATCCGTCCGACGTCGATCGATCGTACGCCCGAATCGCTGGCGCCTTTCCTGAAGCGGGATGAATTGCGGCTCTACCAATTGATTTGGTCCCGCTTCGTCGCCTCGCAGATGTCCAGCGCCCTTTTCGATCAGACCACGGTCGACATCGTCGCCGGCCGGTACACGTTCCGGTCCACCGGCAGCGTTTTGCGGTTTGCCGGGTTCACGGCGGTCTACGACGACGGTAAAGAGGATGCCGAAACGGGGAAGGCGCGGCTGCCCGAATTGCGAGACGATGAAGTGCTCGAGCTGCGCTCGCTCGATCCGAAACAGCACTTCACCGAGCCGCCTCCCCGGTACACTGAAGCCGCTTTAGTGAAGGCGCTCGAGGATAACGGCATCGGGCGGCCTTCGACCTACAGCACGATCGTGGAAACGATTCAGGCGCGCGGTTACGTCACGCAAAACGAACGGCGTTTTATACCCACCGAAATCGGAATCGCGGTGAACGATCTGTTGGCCGAGCACTTCCCCGATATCGTCGATCTGAGTTTCACCGCCCAGATGGAAGGCGATCTAGACAAGGTCGCGGTCGGCAAGGAAGATTGGGTCGGGTTATTGCGGCGGTTCTACGGGCCGTTTGCGGCCGAACTGCAAGCGGCGGAGAAGCGCCTGCCGCGGCTGGAATTCAAAGACGAACCGACCGATGAGATCTGCCCGAACTGTGGTCGGCCGATGGTCATTAAAACGGGCCGCTTCGGCCGATTCATCTCGTGCAGCGGGTATCCGGAATGCAAGACGACGCGTCCGATCCTGCGAGAAACCGGCGTCCATTGCCCGAAGGACGGCGGCATGATCGTGGAGCGGCGCTCGCGCAAGGGGCGTATCTTTTACGGCTGCGTCAATTATCCCAAGTGCGATTTCGTATCGTGGGATCGCATCGTCCCGCAACCGTGCCCCGTCTGCGGCGCGTACGTCGTTGCCAAGTCTCGACGCGGAGGCGGCGAAGCGCTGGAATGCAGCGCAGATCGTTCGCACGACGTGAGCCCGATCGCCGCCGGAACGGAAACGGAGCTGGCCGCAGCATCGTCATGAGCGTTGCCGTCATCGGAGGCGGCTTGGCGGGAGCCGAAGCGGCGTGGCAGGCGGCTCGCTACGGAATCGAGGTCGATCTCTTCGAGATGCGGCCGCAGAAGAGCGGTCCCGCGCACGTGACGGGCACCCTGGCGGAGCTGGTCTGCAGCAACTCATTTCGCGGCGCCGAGCTGCACAATGCCGTAGGTCTCTTGAAGGCGGAGCTGGCGCTGCTGGATTCGGTGATCGTCTCGTCGGCGCACGACGCCGCCGTGCCGGCAGGCGGCGCGCTCGCGGTCGATCGCGGGCGATTCTCCGAATTGGTGCAACGGCGCATTTTGGATCATCCGCGCATCACCGTGCATCGGCAAGAAGTGCGGAACATTCCGCTGGACCGCCCGGTCATCATCGCCTGCGGCCCATTGCCCAGTGCCGATCTGACGACTGCTATCGATGCGCTGATCGGGGCACGTATGCATTACTACGATGCAGCCTCGCCAATCGTCGCCGCCGATTCACTTGACGAGCGGCCGATGTTTCGCAAATCGCGCTACGATAAAGGCGACGGCGACGACTACCTCAACGTTCCGTTGAATGAGGAAGAGTATGGCACGTTGCTGCACGATTTGCGGTCTCTGCCGCGGCACGTGCCCAAAGCGTTCGAACTCGACGACACACCTAAGTACTTTGAAGGTTGCCTTCCGATCGAAGCCATGGCCGATCGTGGCGACGACGTTCTACGGTTCGGGCCGCTCAAGCCCGTAGGACTGCGCGATCCGCGCACCGGCAAGACGCCTTACGCCGTCGTGCAATTGCGCGCTGAAAATGCGCAGCGAACGGCGTACAATCTCGTGGGTTTTCAGACGCAGTTGACGTGGCCCTCGCAAAAGGTTGCGTTCGGCAAACTCCCCGGATTTGCCGATGCGGAATGGGTGCGTCTAGGCGTCATGCATCGCAACACGTTCATCGATTCGCCGCGGCTTCTGGACGGACGTTTGCGTCTGCGCACTCGCGAGTCGATCTATTTCGCGGGGCAGATTACCGGCGCCGAAGGGTACGTCGAAGCCGCCGCGTGCGGTGCGATCGCAGGAATTGACGCTGCGCGTACGGTGCTCGACTTGCCCGCTTTGCCGGTTCCGCCGCAAACGGCGCTCGGCGCGCTCGTCGCGCATTTGCAGAACCGGCACACGCCGGATTTTCAGCCGTCGAATGTAAATTGGGGCGCGTTTACCTCTCTCCCATCCTTCGACAGGCTCAGGATGACAAACGACAGGCTCAGGATGACAAAGCGAGAGAAGCGAAGGGTGCTGGCGGAGCAAGCGTTGCGCGCGGTCGCCGCATGGCGCGAAAGTTTAGGCCTGCAACCCGTAGCCTCGACCGCGGGTAAAGAACGGGAGCATGAAGATACGCTCGACCACCATCCTTGCGGTGCGGCGTGACGGAAAACTCGCGATCGCGGGCGACGGCCAAGTCACATTCGACAAGACGATCATGAAGCACGGCGCGCACAAGGTTCGCCGCGTCGCGGGCGGCAAAGTGGTCGCCGGTTTCGCCGGCTCCGCAGCCGACGGCATTACGCTGCTCGAGAAATTTGAAGCCAAGTTTAACGAGTACAAAGATTTGACGCGCGCCGCCGTGGAGCTTGCCAAGGATTGGCGGCAAGATCGGGCCCTGCGCCGCCTGGAGGCTTTGCTGATCGTCGGCAACACGGATCATCTGCTGGTGCTCAGCGGCAATGGCGACGTCATCGAGCCCGATGAAGGCGTCGCGGCGATCGGGAGCGGCGGCCCGTACGCGCAAGCCGCTGCGGCAGCGCTGTTGCGGAACACGCCGCTCGATGCCGAGGCGATCGCTCGCAAAGCGCTCGAAATCGCTGCCGAAATCTGCATCTACACCAACGCCGACATCTTGGTGGAAACCGCATGAACGCTTCGGTTTCCAACGGGCGTGCGCTGCAGCTCACGCCTCGCGCGATCGTCGCCGCTTTAGACAAATATATCGTCGGCCAAGCGGAAGCGAAGCGCGCGGTCGCCATCGCCATGCGCAACCGTTACCGGCGCGAGCGCGTCGGCGACGACCTTCGCAGCGAGATCATTCCGAAAAACATTCTCATGATCGGGCCCACAGGGGTGGGCAAAACGGAAATCGCGCGCCGTCTGGCGCTGCTGGCGGGGGCGCCGTTCGTCAAAGTCGAGGCGACGAAGTACACGGAAGTCGGGTACGTCGGTCGCGATGTGGAGTCGATGGTTCGCGATCTCGTCGAGCAAGCGATTCGCATGGTGACCGAAGAGCGGCGCGAAGAAGTCAAAGAGTCCGCCGATCGCATGGCAATCGAACGGATCATCGACCTGCTGCATCCCGAAACGCGCGCGCCCGGCGCGCAGCAACAGGGCAGCCCATTCGCCGCAACGCTGGGCTCGATTTTCGGCGCAAATGCGCCCGCGCAAACGCAGCGGCCCCCTTCGCCGCCGCCGCCCGATGCCGCGCGCGTGCGCGAACAAGCCCGCGCAGACGTCGAGCGTGGTTTTTACGACGTGCGCTTAGTGGAAATCGAAGTTGAGGAAACGCCGTCGATTCCCGTCGGCGTGATTGGCGGCGGTTTCGATCCCAGCATGGGAGGCGGCGATTTGGGCGAGATGCTCGGCGGAATCTTGCCCAAAAAACGCGTCCGCAAGCGCGTCACCGTAGCCGAAGCCAAACGCATTTTTGCCGCCGAAGAGGCGCAAAAGCTGATCGACATGGATGCGGTCAAGCAAGAAGCGCTGCGCCGCGCCGGCGAGAACGGCATCATCTTCATCGACGAAATCGACAAGGTCGCCGGCCGGGAGGGCGCGCGCGGTCCTGACGTTTCTCGCGAAGGCGTGCAGCGCGACATCCTGCCGATCGTCGAAGGGAGCACCGTCAACACGAAGCACGGCGTGATCAAGACGGACCACATCCTTTTCATCGCCGCGGGCGCGTTTCACATGAGCAAGCCCTCCGATTTGATTCCGGAGCTGCAAGGCCGCTTTCCGATCCGGGTCGAGCTGCATTCCCTCACCGCGGAAGACTTTGAAACGATTCTCACTCAGCCGAAAAATGCGCTGACCGAGCAGTACAAGGCGCTGCTGGCAACCGAAGGCGTGACGCTCACGTTTGGGCCCGAAGGAATCCGGCAAATCGCGCAGTTCGCGATGCAGGTAAACCAGCAGAGCGAGAACATCGGAGCGCGGCGCCTGCACACGATTTTGGAGCGGCTGCTGGAAGACGTCAGCTACGAAGCGCCCGAGAAGAGCGACTCCGTCGTTGTGGATGAAGCGTACGTGCGGGAGAAGCTGCAACCGGTGGTTTCGGACCGCGACATGAGCAGTTACATCCTCTAAGCGGGAGATGCCGTACGTTCGAAGGATTGTCTCCGATGGTCATCCCGTGCTGCGCAAGATCGCAAAAAAAGTGACGCCGCGGGAGATCGACGACCCGCTTTTTCAGCAGCTGATCGACGACATGTTTGAAACGATGTATGCCGCGCCGGGCGTCGGCTTAGCCGCGCCGCAGGTCGGCGTCGCGAAGCGCCTTTTCGTCATGGATGTCGGCGAGGATGAAGAGCACCCGCAGGGCGGCCGTTACGCCGTTCTCAATCCAAAGATCGAATCGGCGCAAGAAGAGATCGAGATGACGGAAGGGTGCCTCTCGGTGGCGGGACTCGTCGGCGAAGTGCAGCGATACAATCGCGTCGCGGTATCCGGCTTAGATCGTAACGGCGCGCCCGTACGCTTGGAAGGCAGCGGCCTTTTCGCTCAGGCGCTGCAACACGAGATCGATCATCTTAACGGCACCCTCTACAAGGACAAGGCGAAGAACCTTCGCGTGCCTCGCACAAAAGAAGAGCGAGAAGAAGTCATGACGGCCGCGGAATCGCATTAACGCCCTTTTTTTCGGAACGAGCGCGTTCGCCGTTCCAAGCCTCCGCGTGGCGGCCGAACGAACCGATCTGCTCGGCATCGTCACGCAACCGGATCGGCCGGCCGGGCGCGGGCAGAAGCTGCGGCCCTCTCCCGTAAAAGCGGCCGCCGCGAATCTCGATGTGCGGGTGTACGAGCCGCCGGGTTTGGCGAAGTTCGCCGAAGAACTCGGCGCCCAACAGTACGATCTCTTCATCGTCGTTTCGTACGGCAAGATTTTGCCTCCGTCACTGCTCGCCGTCCCGAAGCAGGGTGCGCTCAACGTGCATCCAAGCCTGCTGCCGAAATATCGCGGCGCCTCGCCATTGCAAGCGGCGTTGCGTGACGGCGAAGCCCAAACCGGCGTAACGATCATTCTGATGGACTCCGGCATGGACACCGGCGACGTCGTACTGGCGGAGCGCACGCCCATCGCGCCGGGAGAGACCTACGGCGAGCTGCACGATCGTTTGGCAAAATTCGGCGCGCAGGCTCTTTCCCACGCGATCGATCTTGCGCGCAGCGGGCACATTCCGCACGTTCCGCAACGCGGAGATGCGAGCGTGACGCGGCCGATAAGGCGCGCGGATCTCGAGATCGATTGGAACCGGCCCGCGGTCCGCATCGTCAATGCGGTGCGAGCGTACTCGCCGGCGCCGGCTGCACGGGCGACGCTGGACGGCGTGCCGCTGAAAGTTTTGCGCGCTCGCACGGGCGCGGCGACCATTGCGAATGCGCCTGCCGGCAGCATCCTCGGATCGAACGATGACGCCGTCATCGTTCGTTGCGCCGACGGAACGGTCGAGCTGCTCGAAGTCATCTCCCCGAATCGGCCGGCGCAAAGCGGCGCAGCGTTCTTGCGGAGTCGCCAGGCCGCCAAAGCGTGAGCGCGCGAGCCCTTGCCTTGCAGGTCGTCCGCGATGTTTTTCCGGCGGCCGGGCACGGACGCGGCGCGCAAGAAGCTCTGGATTACCGTCTGCGTCATACAGCACTGGATGCTCGCGACGCCGCTTCGGCAACGGTGCTTGCGTACGGCGCCATCAAGATGCGCCGGACGCTGGATTGGTATCTTCATCCATACATCGGTCAGCGCAGCCGCGCCCTGCCGCCTGCCATCGCCGAAACGCTGCGTCTAGCGCTGTACGAGCTGCGCTTCATGGCGGCGCCGGAACACGCGGTGGTGCACGAATGGGTAGGGCTCGCAAAACGCTTCGGACATCGCGGAACGGCCGGTCTCGTCAACGCCGTGCTGCGCGCGTTTCTCAGGGATGCTCCGCCGCCCCCTGAGCGATCGCAATTCACCCGCGATGACGATTTCTTGGGAACGGCGTACTCCTATCCGACTTGGCTCGTCGCTCAGTGGAGAGCCGTTTTCGGCGATCACGCCATCGAAGAGATCTTGCGCGCATGCAACGCGGCGGCGACTTCATCCGTCGTTGTCAACCGCGCAAAGATCTCGCGCGAGGCGGCGCGTGAGGAACTTGCTGCACGAGGTGTGGATGCCCAGCCCTCAACGCTGGCGCAAGATGCGCTCGTGCTGCCCCCGTCCGCGCCGCTTCGCGAGATTGAAGCACATGCCGCCGGGCGGTGGTGGCTGCAAAGCGAAACCTCGGCCGTAGCCGTCGACGTGCTCGATCCGCGCTCGGGAGAGTTCGTCGCCGACGTCTGCAGCGGGCGCGGCAATAAAGCGTTGCAGAGCGCGGCCCGCGTCGGCCCGGCGCACTCCGTCGTCTGCATCGAACGCAACGCCGGCAAGGCCGCCCTTTTGGAAAAGCGTGCTGCGGAAGCCGGCGTGAACGTTGCGGTCATCGTCGGTGACGCGGCGAAGCCGATTGCCGTCGAGCAACAATTCGATCGCATCTTGATCGATGCACCATGCTCCGGCGTCGGCGTCGTCGGACGTCATGCGGAAATGCGCTGGCGGAAGCGGCCCGATGACGGCGAACGCCTGAGCGAAATGCAACGCGCATTGCTTGCATCTTTGGCTGCACGGCTCTCCAAGGGAGGCGTTCTCGTCTATGCCGTCTGTTCGACCGATCCGCGTGAAACGACGCAAGTGCGGGATTGGTTCGAGCGCTCGCATGACGGCTTTGGCCGCTCCGGAGAGGAGCTGACCGTACCGCCCGGTCTGCATGGGCGAGACGGGTTCTTCGCAGTGCGATTTGCGCATCGCACATGACGGGCTGGTTCACGCGCATCGAACGGCGCTGCGCGGAATTCATCGAACGAGCTTTTGCGCAGGTCTTTCCCAGCGATCTGGAGCCGGCGCAGATCGCACGCAAGTTGGTCGCGACCATGGAAGCACGTACCGAAGCGGCAGATGGTGGAATGGTAGCGCCGGCCCGGTACACCGTACGCGTACATCTCAATGACTTCGAACGGCTGCGCACTCATCGCACGTACCTGCAGACTGAGTGGAGTGCGCTGCTTGCCGACGTTGCGCAACGCGTCGGCATTCGCTTTGAAGAAGCACAGAGACCCGAAGTGGAGTTGATCGCTTCGGAGGATGTCGTTCCCGGAGGCGTCGGCATCGATACGGGGTCCAGTTCGCCGCCCGCGCAGAGCGCATTTACGCTGCGCATGGTCAAAGGCGTCCCTCCGGACGGGTCCTATCGCGTTACGGGCGCCATGCGCTTGGGCCGTTCGCCGCAAAGCGACATCGTGCTCGCCGATCCCAGCGTTTCTCGTAACCATGCGCTGCTCGACGTGCGGGGCGATGCGCTGTTGGTGCGCGATGCCGATTCAACGAACGGAACGTTCGTAAACGGCGAACGGGTTGCGCAGCGGGCGTTGCGTCCGGGCGACAACGTCACGTTCGGCAAGACGCAAATGCGGGTGGAATCAGCGCTGTGACGCTGGCGGCGCACATGCGCTTAGGTTCGCTTGAGATTCTGGCGGCGCTCGCGCTCTTTGCGCTCGTCGTCCGCCGTTTTTCGCCGCCGCTCCCGGACGATTCGCCGCGCATGCACGTCGAACTTGACGTTGCCGCGCAGGGCGCGCGCCAAAGCGCTCAGCGCAGCGCCCTCGTGGTGTCTCCAGGTGTCCCTGCCATCATCGGGCGCGCGAGCACCGCGCAGCTGCCGCTCGGGGATCCCGAGGTAAGCCGTCGACATGCCGAGCTGCAAGTCGCCGGAGGCGTCCTCTACCTGCGCGATCTCGGCAGCGTCAACGGGACTTTTTTGAACGGAAAGCGGCTGAGCGGTGAGGGAATCGAGCTGCGGTCTGGGGATTATGTCGATGTGGGCAACACGCGCCTCTTCGTGAGACGTACGGCACCGGCAGCATGGACGTAGCAGTCCGCGGCGATCGCACCTCGTGCCTGAGCGTGCAGCTCAGAGCGCAAACGTATCTTTTTGCGATTGCGGACGGCTTCGGCATGGTCGACGGCGAGCCGGCTGCCCGGCTGACGCTCGTCCGTTTGCGCGAGGCTGTGCAACGTCGCAGCCGGCGCGGCCGGATCGGCGCCGCCTTAGCGGGCGCGCTTGGCGAAGTGAACGCGCACTTGCAGGCGCGCAGCGCCTCGCATGCCGATTACGTGACGGCGGCGTGCTCGATTACGGCGATGCTCGTTGCCGGCGACCGCGCGCACGTCGCGCATGCCGGTTCAACATCGGCGTATCTGGTGCGCCGTTCGCGCGGCGTCGCGTTGACGAAATCCGACACGTTTTGCGAGGAAGACGCCAAGCCGGTGCTGACGCGTGCGCTCGGCTTAGCCCCGGCGATCGATCTTTCTCTGGGCAGCTTCTCGCTGTGCCCCGACGATTTGCTGGTGCTGCGAACCTCCGCGGGAGATCGCAGCTTGATGGTGCGGTACAGTACCCCGGTAAATACTCCAATCTCGCAAGCGAGGTTGGGGACGCCGAAATTTTCGCCAGCGATTACAACAGTCGGGGCGACGGTGCTGTTCTACGCGCTCCTTTGCCTGAAATAGGACTCGCTTTCCGGCGGCTCTTTCCGACCGCCGCCGCGCTTGGGATTGCGGCTTTTGCGCTCTCATTCGCACCGCCCAACACCATCGGACCGCCGTGGCTGCTCGCACTTCTGGTCGCGCTCTGCGTCCTTTGGGCCTTGATGCAGCCCAAAGGCGTGCAACGTGACGACGCGCTGCCGGCGATTGCCATTCTGTTATCGGCGGTAGGCCTATTGCTCGTCGGACGCATCTCCCCGGTGCTCGCCCACAAGCAGCAGTACTGGCTGCTCATTTCCCTTTCGCTGTGCGTCGTTCTTGCGCCGGGCTTTTCATTGTTCCGGCGCATGGCCGCATTCAAGTACGTCTGGGTGCTGCTCTCGCTGTTGCTTTTCGTGTTGCTGATGATCTTCGGACAAGAAGTCAACGGCGCGCGGCTCTGGATCCGGCTTGGTCCCGTGCAATACGAACCGGTCGAACTGATCAAACTCTTCATCGTATTTTTCCTTGCCGCGTATCTCGCCGAAACTGCGGACGTCATCGCGCGCGCGCGCCCGTGGTCCATTCGCGCGAACCTCAAATACCTGGGCCCCTTGTTTTTGGGCTGGGGTCTGTCGATGGCGATCTTGATTCTTCAGCGCGACATCGGGATGGCGGGATTGCTGCTGGCCACATTTGCGGTGCTGCTGTATGCGGCGACGCGTCGAGTGGACTTGCTCGCCGGCAGCCTGGCTCTGTTCATCGGCGTTGCGGCGTGGGTCGTGCACCACTATAGCTACGTCGGCACGCGCATCGCCGTCTGGCGCAATCCATTTGCGGATCCGCTCGGCGCAGGCTATCAAGCCGCGCAGGGATACTACTCCTTGGCGGCCGGCGGCATCTTCGGTACGGGATATCGCCTCGGTCATCCCGGCTTCATCCCGGATGCCGGAACCGATTACATCTACGCCGTGCTCAGCGAAGAATTCGGATTGATCGGGGCGCTGATCGTGCTTTGGCTCTTCTGGATCTTAATACGCCGAATTTTGGATGTGGCAGCTTTTTCGCCGGATCTCTATTCGAAGCTTCTGGCCGTCGGATTAGGGGCCACCTTAGGATTTCAAATCGTGATCATCGTCGGCGGCGTCATCGGTCTGTTGCCGCTGACGGGCATCACCCTGCCCTTCATTTCATACGGAGGGAGTTCACTCGTCGCCAACTTCATTCTCGTAAGTCTCGCATGGTCAATGAGCGGCCGCCCGCTCCGCACGATGACGCAGGCAACGGTACGGGAAGAGAGTAGTATTCCGGCATGAAGACATCCGTTCTATTGCTCTCGGCAACGGTGCTCGCTACCGCGTTGTGCGCCTGCGGCGGCGGCGGCAAGAAGACGACGAGCACAACGACGACCGTGAGTTCACCGGCCGGTTCCCCAGGCGCCGCTTCACCGATGGCGACGCAGACCGCTTCGTCGATGGCCAAGGCCGGCGGTGCGGCAATGGGCGGGCACAACGGCGGCGCCGTCTACACGGCCAACTGCTCGAGCTGCCATCAGTCCAACGGAAAAGGCCAACCGAACGTCTTTCCCCCGCTCGCGGGCAACGCGGTCGTGACGGGCGATCCGAAAAAGGTGATCCACATCGTCAAGAACGGCTTGAACGGCAAGATCAAAGTCGGCAGCATGACATTCAACGGACAGATGCCCGCATGGAAAGGGACGCTCAGCAACAGCGACATCGCTGCGGTCATCACCTACATCCGCTCGTCGTGGGGTAATCACGCCGGTCCCGTAAGCGCTTCGCAAGTCGCTTCGACCCCGTAAACTCCACTTCCGGATTCAGCCTCGTCGCGATCGCGTTCTTCGCGACGATGCTGGGCACGACGCTGCCGACGCCGTTGTATCCGCTGTATCAAAGCGAGCTGAAGCTCGGACCGGCGATGATCACGGTGATCTTTGCCGTGTATGCGGTCGGCGTGATCGCCGCTCTCATGCTCTTCGGGCGCATTGCCGATCAAGTCGGCCGCAAGCGCGTTTTGGTCCCCGGCGCGATCTGCTCGGGCGCCAGCGCCGTTCTCTTCCTCGTCACGCATGGCTTGGCGCCGATCTTCGCCGGGAGACTGCTTTCGGGGCTTTCGGCAGGCATCTTCACAGGGACCGCGACTGCGATGCTGGTCGAGTTGGCGGCGCAAGACCGCAAGACGTTTGCAACGATGGTTGCCGTGGCCGTCAACGTCGGCGGCCTCGGTGCGGGGACGCTGCTCTCCGGTCTGCTGGCAGCATTCGCCCAGCGGCCGTTACGTATGCCGTATGCCGTGGATCTCGGTTTGATTTCCGTGGCGGCGATCGGTTTTGTTGCCGTGCCCGAAACGGTGCACGCCTCGGGCAGGTTCCGTTTGCAACTGCAGCGTTTACGCGTGCCGTCCAACATTCGCGGAATATTCATGCGCGCGGTGATCGCCGGCACGAGCGCATTCGCTGTTTCAGGACTATTCAGCGCGGTAGCCCCTTCGCTGCTGCGCAAGCTCTTACATCAGCAGAGCCCCGCAATCGCGGGCGTTCTCGTCTTTACGCTCTTTGCGCTCTCCGCCGTCGGGCAGATTGCCATTTCCCGGACGTCGGCGCGGCGCGGGCTGAGCTTCGGCTGCGCGATCTTACTGTGCGGCGTCGTTCTTCTTGCCGCTTCCATTGCGCTTGCGAATTTGGCGCTGCTGTTCGTGTCCGCGGCCGCGTGCGGGCTCGGTCAAGGTTTGGCAATCGGCGCGGGGCTGGCCGAGATTAATGAACGCGTTTCGGAACAGCGCGCCGAGATCACCTCAACCTATTTCGTCCTGCTCTATGCGGGCTTGATCGTTCCGGTCATCGGAACGGGATTGGTCGTGCAAGCAACCAGTTTGCCTTTTGCAGGCGAACTGTTTTGCGGACTTGTTGCGCTGGCGGTCGCTGCCGTGCTGCTCTCGCAGCTGAGGGCGGGATCCCGCGAGGTGGCTGCTGCAGCGAATACTATCGCAAAACGGCGTGTTCGTTGACCGGTTCGAAAGCGGTAGCGAACAACGCGCCGACGTATTGCGCCATTCCGGGATCGAGACGTCGCAAACGTTCTCGCGTGGCGTGCGGCCAAGGCGAAGCCGAATCGTTCGCTTCAACGTACGCGCGCAGCCCCTCGGCGAAATACTCGTCCAAGCCCGTCGCTGCATACGGGGTGACGAACGCGCTCGCCGCCGCGAAGAGGCGGCGTACGATCGGATCGATTCCGGAACGATAGACGCCGCGCCCGAGCGCGCAGTCCAAGGCGTGTCCGAACTCATGCGCGACCGTCATGGGGCTGCGCGAGCGCAGATACACGGTGCGTTCTTCAACGACGAACAGTCCGGCCGGAGGCGCAGGCCAAGCGTCGACGTCAACCCGCAAGCGGCAGAGCGCCGGCGATCGCCGATCGTAGCGTTCGCGCCGAGAGAGCGCGACGATTCGTATGCCGCCATCGCGGGCAAAGCGCAGTGCGGGACCACCAAATTTTGCCAGGGTCGTGGCGATGCGCGCGCGGTCGGCGGGGCGTGCATCGAGGAGGGAGAGCGCGGCTTCCCGGGCGCACTGCTGCATCCGCGGCATCGTGCCGCGCGCGCGTTGTCAGTGCGTTGTGCGGATGTTACGGTTTGCGGTGCGCTGGATGCTTGGCCGGTTTGTGCGCCGGCGTGCCCGCGGTTCGTTCCAGGATCAACAGCTGCAACAGCTGCGCTTGAGTGAGGCGCTGCAGCGCGTCGGACTGGCGATCGACTTCCAGGCGAAGCTGCAGACGGTTCAGGTCGGCTTGCGTTTGCAGCGATTGCTGCTGCGCATTGAGCTGATTCTGCATCGACGTTTGCAATTGTTGCTGCACGTAAAGCGCGTTGAGCGCGGCAGAGTTATCGGCTCTGGCAAGCGCCGGCATGCTCAGTGCCACGGCGCCGGCGAAGGCGCCCGCGAGGAAGAGGCGAGGCTTGCGCGATTTCACCTACCCTAAAACCCCTCCGCTATACAGGGCGGTTTCGCCACTAGGCGTACCTGTGGACAGGATGAGAGCAGTGCGGGAGCAGTTCGTTTCGTCCGATCCCAATGTGCGGTTTGCCGCAGCCGCGCTGCGCACGCTTTTTCGCGACGCATACGGAGATCGTTTCGCCGTAGGATTTTGGGACGGCAGCCGCATGCCAGGCACCAATGGCGCCGCCTTCACGCTTCAGGTCAACTCGCCTGGAGCGTTGCGCGCCGCGTTTCGGCCGCCGGTGGATCTCAATGCGGGCCGGGCCTTCAGCGCCGGATGGATCGAATGCGAGGGCGACGTCGAAGCGGCAGTTGACGAGCTGCTGCGGGCGGCGCAAGGGTTGCGCCGTTCGGATGCGATTCGGCTCGCTCTGGTGTTGCGCCGTCTGCCCAACGTCGCGCTTCCCAACTTGCGCGAAGCTCGCATCGGCGGCAAGCGCCACTCGCTCGCGCGCGACCGGGCGGCGATCGGTTTTCATTACGATCAGCCGGTTGCGTTCTATCGTGCCTTCCTGGATCCGCAGCTGGTCTATTCGTGCGCGTACTTTGACGACGGAATCGAAGATCTCGCGAGCGCCCAGCAAGCAAAGATCCGACACACGCTTCGCAAGTTGCGGTTACAGCCGGGCGAACGGCTCTTGGACATCGGCTGCGGCTGGGGAGCGATGGTCATCGCGGCAGCGAGCGAATTCCGCGCACAAGCGCTGGGCGTGACGCTGAGCAAACGGCAATACGAGGAAGGTAATCGCCGCATTCAGGAAGCCGGTTTGAACGAGCGCGCGCGCGTCGAACTGCGCGATTACCGCCAACTGGGCGATCTTCAGTTTGACAAGATCGTCAGCGTCGGCATGTTCGAACACGTTGGGCGCGAAAAATTGCCCCAGTATTTCGGCGCGGCCGCCAAGGCGCTTCGCCCAGGAGGTTTGTTCCTCAATCACGGCATCGCCAGCGAAGCTCCCGCCGGCAGCGACGGCAAGGCCGGCGGCTTTATCGGACGTTTCATCTTTCCGGACGGCGAACTGGTGAGCATCGCGGATGCATTGGGTTTCGCGCAGGGTGCGGGATTTGAAGTACGCGACGTAGAGAATCTGCGCGAGCACTACACGCGAACGTTGCGAGCTTGGGTGGCCAACTTAGAGGCGAACCGTTCCGATGCGATCGCGGCCTCCGGCGAACAGTCGTACCGCGCGTGGCGCCTGTACATGGCGGGCAGCGCGCAAGGGTTTCGCACAAGGCGCCTTGCGGTATACCAGACATTGCTGGCCAAACCGATGCCCAGGGGAGACGTCGCGCTTCCGATGACGCGCCGCGATCTCTATGCAGAGATGAGCTCGTGAGCACGTATCGTGCGCCGCTTGCGGACATGCAATTCGTGTTGCGAGATCTCGCCGGACTGGACCGGATCACGCAGCTTCCGGGATACGAAGATGCCGCCGATGCGGCCGACGCCATTTTGGAAGAAGCCGCCGCGTTTGCAAGCGGCGTGCTGGATCCACTCAACCAAAGCGGCGACGAAACCGGCTGCACATGGCGCGACGGGACCGTCACGACGCCTCCCGGATTTAAGGAAGCGTACGCGCAGTTCGCAAAGGCGGGATGGATCGGGTTGCAAGTCGATCCCGAATACGGCGGTCAGGGCTTGCCGGCGCTCTTGCACGCGCCGGCCTTGGAGATGTGGAACGCCGCGAACGTCGGATTCGCCAACGGGCCGTTGCTGAATGAGGGCGCAATCGAAGCGATCGAGCTGGTCGGTACGGACGAACAGAAGCGGCTGTACATTCCGAGGCTGGTTGAAGGCACATGGATGGGCACGATGTGCCTCACCGAGCCGCAAGCCGGTTCGGATCTCGGTCAGGTGCGTACCAAAGCGGTTGCGGAAGGCGACCACTACCGGATCACCGGACAGAAAATTTTCATTACGTTCGGCGAGCACGACATGGCGGAGAACATCATCCATCTCGTACTGGCCCGCTTGCCGCATGCGCCAGAGGGCACCAAAGGCATCTCGATGTTCATCGTGCCGAAATTTTTGGCGGCGCCCGACGGCTCGCTCGGCGAGCGTAATGATGTCAGTTGTGCGGGCATCGAGCACAAGCTCGGGCTCAACGCCAATCCGACGTGCACGATGAACTACGGCGAACGCGGCGGCGCGATCGGCTATCTGGTCGGTGCGCCGCACGAAGGCCTCAAGTACATGTTCATTATGATGAACGCGGCGCGTTTCAGCGTCGGCGTGCAGGGCATGGCGATCGCCGATCGTGCCTATCAGAGTGCGCTCCAGTACGCGCGTGAACGCGTTCAGTTCCAGCGGATCATCGAACATCCCGACGTCCGCCGGATGCTGATGAGCATGAAGAGCCAGATCGAAGCGATGCGCGCGCTCGCCTACGTCGTTTCGGCGTCGATCGATCTCGCGCGCAAGCACCCGGAATCGGCCGTTCGCGCGGAACACAAAGCTTTCGTCGATTTGATGACGCCCGTTGTTAAAGGATGGTGTACGGAAACCGCGGCGGAGCTCTGTTCCCTGGCGTTGCAGGTTTTCGGCGGCATCGGCTACGTTGAAGAGACCGGCATCGCGCAACAGTATCGCGACATTCGCGTGACCACGATCTATGAGGGTACGACCGGCATTCAAGCGATGGACTTGGTCAACCGAAAAGTCGTGCAAGATCACGCGCAAGCCGCCAACGTTTTGATCGCGCGGATGCAAGCCGACGCGCTGGCTGTTGGACGCCAGGAGAATTCCGCGGTCCACGCCGTTGCGCGGTCGCTTCGGAAGGGCTGCGCTGCGCTCGCGCAGACAACGCACTGGATGGTGACCGCTGCGCGAAACGATCCACGAACTGCCCTCGCTTGCAGCGTTCCTTACTTGCAGCTGTGGGGCATCGTCGCCGGCGGCTGGCAGATGGCCAGGGCTGCAAAGGCCGCGGCAGATCGACTTGCGGGCGGCGATGCCCGCGGCGACTTTTACGAAGCGAAATTGCGCACGGCCGCATTTTACGCCGACCATGTGCTCAGCCGGGCCGGCTGGCTGGAGCATGCCGTGATCGACGGTGCCGCAGACGTTTTGGCGCTGCCCGAAGAACTTCTCGAACTCGACCGGCCCTCGCCGGCGATGGCATAGAGGCCCGGCTGCTCTAGCAAGTCTGAGCGTGCCTGTGGGTAAGAGGCGCTTAGCCCAGTTTCTAATGAGAGGAAAGAACGTAAAGATGAAAAGAGTCATGGCTCAGATTGCCGCAGGAGTGCTTTTCGCGGGCGCGCTTGGGGTGATGCCCGTGGTCGCATCGGCGCAGGCAGCCGGCGCCAGCCCCGCTGCAACGGCTGCGGCCAGTCCGCTCGCGAGCCCGGCCACGTCGACGACGACCACGACCACCGGCACGACGACGAATACCGGCGGCGGCGGCACGGGATGGTGGGGATTGATCGGTCTCATCGGGCTGTTGGGCCTCGCAGGAATGCGCCGTAGTTCGACGGTGGTCGATACGTACGACACGACACGCACGACGAGACCATAGAAGAACGTAGCAACGCTACACTATCGTAGGCTTGGAATAACCGCGCGGCGCGCCGGCCTTGTGCTCGGCGCGCTGGGCGCTTTGGGCCTGGCCGCGTGCGGCGGCGGCGGTTCCGGCGGCGGCATTCCGGGCGGTGGAGGCGGCGGCGGAACGCCGACGCCAAGGCCCACCGGATCGACGAAGCCCACGCCTACACCCACGCCGACGCCGCGTCACTCTCCGACGCCGACACCGACTCCGACCCCGCGGCATACGCCCACACCGACGCCGACGCCGACCGGGACGCCGTTGCCCACGACGGGATTCGTGCTGCTGGGCGACGACGGATCGGCGCAAGGCGCGTCGCACGGTCTGCAACAAGTGCAGATCGAGGATTCCTTCGGCAATCTTTTGTCCGCTCCGCAGCCGACGCTCGATCCGATTCCGGCTGCCGCTGACATCGACGGCATTTGGTTGAACACGGACGCCTCCACGGGCGGAGCCGTCGACGGCGGCAATCTCGTGTACTTCTTTACCGGGATCGCGCAGCGTCGCTTTGCGTTGGACGGCACGGTCAACGTCACGAGCTACGGTGGCGACGGCGATTCAATTGCAGGCCTGCCGAACGGCGATGAAGCCGTCGTGTCGGCTGACGGGTCGCAGCTCGTGCATATCGGCAGCATTGCTTCGCACAACCCCACGATCGTCGGCACGATTGCGGAAACGGATCAGAACGACGGCCTCGTGATCTCCAATGACGGCCATGCGATGCTGGCGCGCGACAGCGGCGGCGTAGGTCTGGACGTTTATGCGGTCGGCTACGTTGCGCCGCATTATGGATTTTTGCTGACGAAGCACATTGCCGACACCGATCCCAACTTCGTCACCCCCGTGACGCAAGACGGACGCGAAGGCATGGCGTTCAGTCCTGCGGATTCAACGCGTGCTGCAATCGTCGGGCTCGATGCAAACGGTAATCCCGTTCTCGGATTGCTGACGGGCATTCCGAACGCCGTCAACCTACAGTCTATGCGCTTGCGAATGGGGCCGGCACCGTTGCACGTGCGCCCCGCGGCCATCGAACGTTCCGGATCAACGCATCGTCGCCGCCGTCTCTCGCTGATCTTGAACGGCATGGACCTGCCGTATGCCGTGGCGATCGCTCCAAATGGCAAAGATGCGTTCGTCGGAGGTGCGGGCGGCATTGTCGCCGTCGCCGGGATCGACACGGGATCGCCGTCGCAAATCGGCTCACCCGTGTATCCGGTCATCAGCGTCGGGGGCGGTCAAACGTGCGTCTTTAACACGCCGACGACGCTGTCGGTCACCCCGGACGGGAGATATCTCGTAGCGGTACAGGCCTGTCCGAACGTGACGGGACCTCCGGGACCCGGCGTGCTGCTGGTGTTTCCCATCGGCGCGGGCGGCAGTCTCGGAAGCCCTGCGGCCAAGTTGCTGAACGCGTTTGCGCCGTCAGACGATCAGATGCTCGCGCATTAAGTCTCGCCAGCCATGCGCGTGCAGCGGGACGCCGTAATAGTCCGCCGCCGCCTTGAGGTTGGCGAACGCCTGAGCACGCTCGCCGTCCGGGACGTTTGTTACTTGGGCGAAGCGTGCGATCGCGCTGCGCACGTGCGGCCCGTCGGTAAGCGGCTCCTTTCGCTCCTTAGGAAAGGCGAAGGCGCTGCTTGGCAGCGCCGATCGTTTTTCGCCCGGGTTCACCTGCGGAGGTCGCCATGTAATGTTCATGGCAAGAGCCTCTCACAGGGATGTTGCCCCCGTATCACCCTGCGGGTGCCGAAGGGTTATTCGCCGACGCCCAGGTCGCTCCGTGAGGAGCCGGTCTCGTTTTCCAGTTCGTCGTCGTCTTCGTCGATATCGATTTCGCCCGTGTCCGTTTCGGTCAGCTCGTCGTCGTCGATATCCGGATCATTTAGCGGGTTTTTTTCGTTAGCATCTTTAGGGTTCACGATCGTTCCTCATCCAGCGCGATTGGGGGTATGCTCGTTACCCTCTCCAGACGGAGCATAAACACACACTCTACAAAGGAGTCTACATGCGCACTTTTCTTGCGGCAGCATTTGCAGCCGCGATCGCGGCAGCCCCACTGACCGCGCCGGCCGACACCTTAGTTCACAGCGTCAACTACCGGACGGTCGTTCGGCAAACTCGACCCTACGTCAGCGCCGGCGAAGTCCGGGAATCTTGCATCTCAACTTTTACCAGAGCGGCATCGTTTCAGGGACATATCGCAACGAATATCAAGGCAGCATCATGAACGTTGCCGGCGGCCGTCGCAACCAAGAAGTCTGGTTCTCCAGCAATCGCATGCGTTTCCGCGGCACAATCTATCCGGGCGATGTGATCAAGGGATACATTACCAACTGGAGAGGTCCGGCGACTGCGAATCTGGTAGCCGTTCCAATACGCTAAGTCCGTAGTAAACGCCGCGAAGTTCGCGGCAAAGGAGCCCGCACATGACACGTGTAGCATCCGTTGCAGCTGCACTCGTTACGATGGGGCTGTTTTTCGCATGGGCGGCTCTCACCGCCCATGCGGGGACGACCGGAGCGATCCGCGGCATGGTGCTTGACGCAGCCACCTCTCGACCGGTCGCTGGAGCCCGCGTCACCATCAGCAGTCCTTCGCAGACCGTAACGACGGACACCGATGCCGGCGGAACTTTTTCGGTTCTTTCACTGGCGCCGGACACGTATACGGTTTCAGCCCAAAAGGCGAACTTTACGCCGGCTTCCCAGACCGGAATCACCGTCTTTGCCGATCAGACGCAGACGATCACGATCGCCATGCACGCGGCATTGCGTGTCATTGCGAGCGTCACATCGCGGGCGGCCAGCGATCTCGTCAAGCCGGGCACGACGGCCGACGTCTACTCGGTGAATGCGGCCGAAGCGCAAGCGGCACGCGGATTGGGTGGCGGCGGAAGCTTGAATAGCGCGTACTCGGCGCTGGCGGCCACGCCCGGTCTTTTCTTGCCGCCCGAACAGCAAGGCTGGGCGCAAGTCGTCTACATTCGCGGCGGCCGTTACGACCAGATCGGCTACGAGTACGACGGCGTTCCGGTCAACCGGTCCTTCGACAACTATCCCGGCAGCACGGCGGGGACATTAGGGCAACAGGAACTTCAAGTGTATCCCGGTGGTTCGACAGCCGGCGCGACGGCGACCGGTTTGGCCGGCTTCATCAATCAAGTCATCCGCACGGGTACGTATCCCGGCTACGGTAATGCGACAGCGAGCATCGGAACGCCGATTTTCTACCACTCGCTCAACCTTGAGGCCGGCGGCGCCACGCCGAACCGCAGCTTCTCCTACTATGCGGGCATCGGCGGCTACAATCAAGAGTACCGCTATCTCGATCAGTTTAACGGCGCGTCGGTGCAGAGCGTTTTTGGCTCAACCGGACCAAGCAACCACACCGTGAATCTCATAAACTATCCCGGCGTCTACCCGACCTGCGTCGGCAATCCAGCAATTCAGGATCCGTTTGCTACGGGGCAGCTGCAGCTGCCGCCCGGTGTCGCTTACGATCCGGGATGTTACTCAACGTTGTCGCCTGACTACCTCAGCTATTCCAGCATCAGCGACCGTGAAGTTGTTTTAAATCTTCACTTCGGCATCGCGCACAAGCACGATGCGGGCCGCGATGACATTCAGCTGCTGTACAACCCCGTGGCGATGCTGACGTCGTACTATTCCAGTCTCAACGACGCCGGCAATATTCCTCAGGCGTTGTACAATGCGGGGCTGTTGGATTTTCCGGGCGTCTGGCCGGACTTTGTAACCTGGCCCGCAGGAACGCACTTTGGGCAGCCGGCCGAGGGCCTTAAACCCGTCCCGTACTGGTTCCCCAGCTCGCCGCGGAACCGGTGCGCCAACGTAGATCCGTCTGTTGCGGGCGCGTGCGCCGCCGGCACGTTTTCGTCGCTCCCGGCCTCGTATCGGGATGCTTTTTGGAACGACGCCGCGATAGCGAAGCTGCAGTATCAAAAGAACTTCAGCAGCAGCGCGTATCTGCGAATTTTCGGCTACACGTTTTATTCCGATTGGCTGCAGGCACAGCCCATCCGTTACGGCACAGGTTCTGGTTTTGGCGCGGGTTATGATTACGAGCTGAACTCACACACTCGAGGCGCGACGATGCAGCTTGCCGATCAAATAAGCCCCAAGCATCTGGCAACGCTTACGCTCAACTACACCACGGCAACGACCGATCGATACAACAATACAAATTATCAGAACGGCCTCGACCCCAACAGCTCGGCGTATGCCACGAATTTGACCGACGGTACCAATTGCTATGCCTATGAAGCAGGTACCATCAGCGGCGTTAACTATCTGCCGGGCCAGATCGCTCCCTGCAACGCAAGCGATATCGACGGCTCAGTAACCGCGGGCACGTTTTTCGATCCGACGCCGGCCATCCAACCGTGTCCAAGCGGCGCAACCTGTCCACGGTTACCGGCAAGCGCCGGTTGGCGCGTGACCTATACCGGCAATCAGGGCTTTGAGAACCAGGTCAAGCCGATCTTCACCTCGGCGGGACTCGAAGATCAGTACCAGCCCAACGACAAGCTCAACGTCAACATGACGCTGCGCTTCGATCGATATCAGTTCAACCTCGCCGATACGTCCGGCAACGGCCAAAACTTCTGGTTTGCGGCAGCGCAGCGCGAATTTTGTTACAACCCGAACACCTTGCAGCCGGTCCTGGTCCCGCAACCGCCGGCTTCCGGCAATACGGCGCCGCCGTTCATTGGATTCGATTGTCCCGTGGATACGTCTTCTGGAACGCCGGTGCAGACGGTGCACCCCGACGGCAAAGAAGGCCACTTGCTTTTCAGCAACCAGTATGGCCACACGATCGTGGATACGGCGTTTCAACCCCGCATTGCAGCCACCTATACGATTAATGCGGACAACGTTTTACGTTTTTCAGCGGGCCGGTATTCGCAAGAACCGGCCGACTATCAGGTGCAGTACGGCGCCAAAGACAACAATTTGCCGCTGCCGCTCTTCGAAGGCTTTTGGCAATATGGTTTTACGACGCCGCGCCACGATCCGGCGGTACAACTTTCCAATAACTTCGATTTGTCGTTCGAGCACCAGTTCCACGGAACGGACATGTCGATCAAAATCACGCCGTACTACCGCTATGTCACCAATCAAATCTACGACATCAGCCCGGGCTTCGGTCTCGGCGGCGGCCTCAACACCGGCGTGCAGTGGACGGACGGCGTCGAGCTGGAGTTCAACAAGGGCGACTTTAACAAGGACGGCTTGTCGTGGACGATCTCGTACACGTACCTCAACGCCAAGGAACGTTTCAACAATTATCCGGGCACGTCGCTCAACCCGATCGACCCGTATAACGATTACATCCGGCAGTATAATGCGCTGACAGCCGCAGGCGGCGGAGCGCGATGCTACGTCAATGATGTCGGCATCGGGAACGGCAACGTGCTGCCCGATCCCGGCTGCGCCTCTGTGGCCAACTACAATCCACCGATCTTCAATCCATATTATGGGCAGAAAGCACAGCCGCTGATGGATCGCAACGGCTGGTATGCGCCGGGCGGCGACTATCCGTACTTAGTTCCGAACACAATCTCTGCGATCGTGAATTACAAGCATGGGCGTTTTGCGATCACGCCGGCATTAACGTTCAATTCCGGGACGAACTACGGCAACCCCGCGGACGTAGCGGGGCTCGATCCTCGGACCTGCACCAGCAACTCGGCAGGCATGGTGAACTCGCCTATTTCCAAGACGAATCCGCTGCAGGCCGACTACACAAGTTGCGGTCTGGCCGCAACGCCGTCGGGCTCGCTATACATACCGAATCCCTTCACGGGACGGTTCGACCAATTCAATCAGTTCCGGCAACCCAATCAGCTGAACCTGAGCTTGGGCTTCACCTATGACGTGAGCCCGAAGATCCAAGTGAGCGGCCTTCTGACGAACCTGATAAACCGTTGCTGGGGCGGTTCTAAGACGCCGTGGAGCACGCAATATCCGCCCAACTCATTCACCTGCGGGTACGTATCGAGCTTCTACTACGTTTCCAACTTCTACAACGGCACGTCGCCGAACGATGTGGGCGCGAACGGCGTGCCCCTGAATCCGGCGTTCCGCAACCCATTCATTCCGGCTTGGGCCGACACGAATTCGTTCGTGTACACCATGCCTTTTAACGCTTACGTGCAGGTGCAGTTTAAGATTTGATTGCCGCTGTTGTCGTTGCTGCTGCGTTTGCAATACCGACGCCGGCGCCGTCGTTCGGGCAATCCTGCACGCATCCACCGGTCCCGAAAACGATCGTTGGCGCGAAACCTTCCGACCGGACCAACGGCATGGTGCGCCCCTATGCCTCTGTGCTCGTAACCGTTGATACTCAGGGTCATGTGACGAACGCCCGAGTACATTTAACGACGGGAGTTCCATCGTTCGATACCGCGGCTCTCGCCGCTGTTCGCCAATGGACCTTTGCGCCGGCTCTGCAAGATTGCAAAGCGGTGGCGCAAGAGGTTGAGTACGCCGTCGGATTCGCGTCGGGCTACACATTCGCGGACCCATTTAATCACGATGCAGTTGTGGTGCATCCGGTTGCGCCGAAGTGGCCGTCCGGTGATTATAACCACATCGGGCGAGAATTAGTGGCGGTAAAAGTTTCTGTCGACCAGCATGGCTGGCTTACCGGCGTGACCTTTGTGCAACCATCATCCGATCTTGCAATGAATCAGCTGGCTATGCAGGCCGCGCTCTCGAGCACGTACGCGCCGGCAGTCCACAACGGTATTCCTGAGCCCGGCAACTATGTCTTCAAAGTGACCTTCGATCCGACGAGATAGCGCGCGATCAGAGCAAGCGGGCACAGAAGAGCCGATTCGCCGCTGAGCGAATGACCCATACCATGTCCATGTGGGAGCCGTTCACGAAAGAAGCGCGGCGCGCCATCGTGCTGTCACAGGAAGAGACGCAGCGCGCCGGCGGCAACCGCATCGGAAGCGAACAAATTCTCCTTGGGCTCTTGGCCGATCCGGAATGCACGGTGGCCAAACTGCTTGGACCGCACGGCGTGACCATCGATAAGGCGCGCGGCGCCGTACAGACGCTACACGGCGAAACGGGCGCAGCAACGGAAGCGGAGATGATTTTTACCCCGGAGGGCAAGCGCGTCATCGAACTGGCTTTTGAGGTGGCGCGCCAGACCAAAACGCAGTATGTCGGGGCGGTTCATCTCTTTCTGGGCACGGTGCGCGAACAGAGCGGTGCGGCCCCGCACGTGCTTCGTCAATTGAACACGAGCCCGGCCGAACTCGAAAAACGTGCGCTGGAACTCATTGCCGGCGCTGCTTCGGAGCGTCCATCTCGGCGCTTTACCAAGGACCCAACTCTTGGGCAAGCGCTTGAAGCGGCGAGTTCGCGTGAAACTCGATCCGATGCCGAGCTCCTCGCCGATCTGGAAACATTCACGAAGGCCTACGGCTTAGAAGCGGAGGGTGGCCAGTCGCGCGCGGCAATGTCTCAAGCGCTGCGCTCGCTCTTGATTCTAGCCGTTCGCCGCGGCTGGAATATCGACGAACTCTTTCCTCAGTAGAGACGCAGCGCCATGAAGCAGGCGCTTTGCGCGCTCATAATGTTCGTCTTCACATTGTGCGCAGCCGCGCGCGGCGATCAACCGCAGTATCTGAGCGCGTCGATGCAGAGCACGCTGCTCTCGCAGTTTTGGAATCGCCCCGTATCGATCAGCGCCTACGTCTTGTTACCGGATTCATACGACAGGCAGCCACAGCGTCGTTACCCTGTTATGTATTGGATTCAGGGCTTCGGCGGCACGGGATGGATTCCAACGGAGGATCAGCGTGCGTGGCAGCGAGCCTTGGATCGCGCGCGCCAAGAATTCATTGTGGTGTGCCTAGACGGAATGTTTAACGACGTGGATACGGAGTTTGCGGATTCCGCAAACGATGGCCCGTGGGGCCAGGCGTTGACGACGGAATTCATTCCGAAAACCGAAAGCTATTTCCGGGCTATCGGAACGCCGCAGACGCGCTTTGTCGGCGGACGCTCCTCCGGCGGCTGGGCAGCGCTGTGGCTGCAGGTGACCTATCCCGACTTCTTTGGCGGCGAGTGGTCCGTGTCGCCCGATCCCGTCGACTTCCAGGACTTTACCGGACCCGATCTCACGAAACAGCCGCCGCAAAACTTTTACCGCGACAGCGCGGGCCACGATTACGAAGTCGACGGCGAGCCGATGCGCAAGTTTGCTGTTGGATCGAGATTTGCAGAAAATCAAATGGCATCGTTCGAGGCGGTCTTCAGTCCAAAGGGGCCGGACGGAAAGCCCGAGCCGCTCTTCGATCGCCGCACCGGAGCAATCGATCAAAACGTTGCGGCATATTGGGAATCACATTACGACATCGCACGCATCCTGCGCGACAATTGGTCAGCGCTGGGGCCGAAGCTCCAAGGCAAGATTCACATCATCGTAGGAACGAACGACCAGTTCGGCTTAAATCGACCCGTGGTGTTGCTGCAGAAAGAGCTGCGAACGCTGAATAGCGATGCTGAAGTTGACTTCGTTCCGGGCGCGAATCATTTCACGGTGTTTTACTACGACGGGTACGTGTTCAACGATGTGATCGCGCAAGCATCCGCGCTGATTACGTCCCGTAGCGGCGCTGCCGAAGCGCAAAGTCCTCGAGCGCAGCGTTGAGATTCGCTTCGTCGAAATCGGGCCAGTACGTCGGGGTAGCCCAAAACTCCGCGTACGCCGCTTGGAACAAGAGGAAGTTTGACAAGCGCAGCTCGCCGCCGGTCCGGATGATCAGATCCGGATCGGGCAATCCCGCCGTATAAAGCTTTCCGGCCAGGGCGCTCTCGTCGATCGAAGCCGCGTCACGCAGGCCGGCGCCAACGTCCTCTACAAGCCTGCGCACCGCATCGCCAATTTCGCGACGCCCGCCGTAATCGATCGCAAGGTTCAGCACGATGCCGCAATTGGACGAGGTTTGCACGACCAAATCTTGGAGCGCGGCGCGCGTTCTAGAGGGCAGACGATCCGTGCGGCCGCACAAGCGCACCTGCACGCCTTGTTTGATCAAGCGCCGGAGTTCTCCATGGGCCGCGCGCGCGCACAGGTTCATCAGAACTCCGACTTCCGAGGGCGGCCGCCGCCAATTCTCTTCTGAAAAGGCGTACGCGGTCACGACGCGCACATTCCGGGCACGAGCGGCTCGCAAGGTTCGCCGTAATGTCGTGATGCCGCGCCGGTATCCGAATGCAATTGGAAGACCGCGCTCCGTCGCCCAGCGGCGGTTGCCATCCATAATGATGGCAATGTGCTGCGGCGTCACGTTGTCGCGAGCTTGCGGTTGGCCGACGCTTCCCTCGAGCGCTCGTGAACATCGCGGACGACCGCTTCCAGCTCATCGACGTAAGCGAGAAAGCGTTGCCGTCCCCGCTTCGTAATACGATAGACCGTTTGAGGTCTTCCGGGGCCTCGCTGCTTTTCCGCAACGACGATGCCGAGATCGGCCAGCGCTTGCGCGTGCCGGTTCAAGTTCCCGTCGGAGAGGTCGCACGCGTTTTGAAGTTCCGTAAAGCTTAGACCGGCAGGATGCGCGATCAAGCAGGTGCAGATGGCCAGCCGTCCGCGCTCGTGGAAGATGCGCTCGAGACCAGGATACGAAAACGACGCTGCTCGCGGGTCGTTCATATCGCGCGCTCCCGCCCGACCAGCCAGCCGATGGCGATTTGCCCAAAACCAAAACCGAGCGGCATCACCCACCAGGCCAGTGCGAGCGGCTGCAGCGGCGAAATGAGAAACAGCGCGGCGAGCACAGCGAATGCGCCGGTGATCCAGAGAGTGGATTCCGGAATGGCGCGGCGCGAAGCAAACAAACCGATGGTGTAGAGTCCAAACCAAACGCCCGGCAATAAGGAGTACGCCGAACGATCGATCAGCGCACTGGTGATGAGGCCGCCGATAAAGATGCTGGGAGCGATCGATCGTGCTGCGGAACGAAGGCCGCTTGCCGCGCGCGGGCCGCGATTTTTTAGAACCCAAATCGCAACGGCGCCATAGTTTAAGACAAGCGCCGCTGCAAGGCAGGTGAACCAAATCACCACGTACCGATGGAACGTTGACGGGGAGTTGGGCAGCGGCGCAGTTTGCCATTGGACGTATCCTGCGAAGAGCGCGCAAAAGCCGCTTGCGATCGCAGCGGGCGCCGAGTATCCTTCGAACCGCTGAACCCCGACGAGCCGATCGCGGACTTCGGCGAGGTCCGATAGCGCGCGTTGCAGCTCCATAGGTGTGCCATACTTTGTACCACAAAGTTAGGCGTGCGCGCAAGCTGCGACGGCTGCCAGACGTATGGCGCGGGAGGGTGTTAAGGTCAGGCCATGGGGATGGACCCGAACGACGCCCAGTGGTACACCGTGCTCTTTCCAAATGGCGGCGACGAGGAAGCGCCGCCGGGCTGTCGCAATGCTTTTGGCAACGGATGCATCGTCGCGCTAGCTTTCGGAGTCCTGATCGTTCTGGTGGTCATCGCTTCCGCGTTGTCGCATTGATGTTGGTGGCGGCCCTGACGGCGTGCGGTTCGCGCGGTAACGCCGGCCATCACGCCACGGCTTCGCCGGCTTCAAACGCGATCGCGAATGGACGCGCCGTGTTCCAAACGGGGCGCGACCTTGGAGGCACGCAGATCGTGGCGCAGCACAAGCCGCTCTTTTCAAGTTGCGCGGCATGCCACGCCGCAAACGGCGCCGGCGGACACCACTTTACGGACGGCGCCGTCAGTGCCGACCTGCGTCACAAAGCGCTCGTCACGGATCAGCGGCATCCGTACACGCCGGCGACCTTGCAGCGCGCCATCTCCACGGGGATTGACAACGAAGGCAAACCGCTCGATCCGGTGATGCCGCGTTGGAAGCTCTCCAAACGCGACCTCCACGACGTCGCGCTTTACGTGCTGACCCAGCTCAAATAAAGTCGCGCAGCGTCAGGGCCACGTCCCGCGTTGCACCGTTTTTGCCTTGCACGCGCAGATGCAGCACGGTACCGGGCGCGCGGTAAAACAGCTCTCGCAATCCCTGCAAGCTCATCGATGACGCCGGCCGGCCATCGACGCCGACGATCGTGTCGCCCGCAACGATGCCGGCCTGTGCCGCGGGCGTACCGGGCCGGACGTCGGCGACGAGATAACTCCCATTGCGATTGAGCAGGAACAGCCCCGCGCGCTCGTAGCTGTCCGGCTCATTGAACGAAGCGTTCGGCGTCAACGCCATCGTTTGGTTGTAGTAATCCAGCGTTAAAGTAAAGCGCTTCCATATGTTGCCGCCTACATTACCTGCGACGAACGGCACGGCAAAAGCGCCTTTGGTCTGCGTCGTGAAGTCGGCAACGACATTCGGCAGCGTGAAGTTTCCGATCGTCAACGTTTGCAGACGGCCAAGTTTTCCCAGCGCCGGTCCGCCGAATCCAAAACCAGTGACGCCGACCGCCGTTACTCGCGCAGGCACGATTTGCGGATGCGCGGCGATGAATGGACCCATGAGCGTAATGGAATCGCGCGCGCCTGTGTCGAGCGTGCACTGCGCGGCAATCGAATCGATGCCACAGGCAAACTGCGGCTGTTCTCGATCGAAGACAAACGGCAGTACGCCGGTTCGGCCCATAGGCTCTGCGGCTTCGCGCAAGCGCAGGACGACGCGCTTGCCGGCGTAGTCGAAGGTGGTAATGAACCGCGAAAGTACTTCGAATCCGATGAGGCCGTCGACCGGCTGTCCCGCTGACATGCCAAAACCCAATCGCGTTGGGCCGACGGCGAAGAGCTGGTCGCGAAGTTCCGCGCTGCCGATCTGCAGGGACGCGACCTTCGCAAAGCTGATCGATTGCGTTGCCGAACCAACGCCTCCGCCTTGAATAACTCCACGACCGATCGCGCCGATCTCTTGCGCGACTGCGGGATCGACGAGATTGAGGCCACCCGTATCAAAGATGAAGCGGTACGGACCTTTGCCGTTGAGCCGCACGTCTAGATAAACGTGATTGTCCGCAAGGTCAATCGGCACGGCGGTTTCCGAGTCGCCCGTAATCGAAAAGTCATGAACGTTTGAAGGCGGCTTTATCAGATGCGCCTCGCCGCCCGCCGGATTGACGTCAGCACGGGTAACCGTTATCTCCGCGCGATTTCCATCGTTCGACACGGTGTGCACGGCAAACGGCACCATCAATCCATGGACGGGGCGATACGAATCAAACGTGGTGGTTGAGGAGCGCGGTCCGATTGTTTGAAACAATCGCCACGGCAAATGCCTCTGCCGATCAAACCATATTTCAAAAGGAACCGCCGAATGCGGCGCAATCACGAGGAGCGAATCGTAGGTTTTGCCCGACATCGATTTCATACCGCCCCACGCGACCGAAGCGCCGCCGTAGTTGCGGCTCCAAAGCGCATAGTCGCTCGCGAATGCGGCGCTGATTGCCGAGGCGCGTCCCGCTTGGCCGCCGTCCACCCAAACTAGACCCGAACTATCGCGGTTCCAGACGCTCGTGCCGTCGTAGCCGTCGCCGCCCGACAGCGGCGGATTCGAATACGACTCGGCGTAGCGCGACCCGCCAATCTCTTGCCACGAGATATTGGTGCCGGGCAAGCCGCCGACGGTTGCCTTCGCGGTCAGTCGGAGTACCTTCACGCGTTCGAGCGCCGGTCCACCGATCGCGGCGCGCGATAGTCGCAAAAGCGTGGTAATTCGAGGATCGGCTGCGGCATCGGCCGATGTCCGAGATGCTGCGAGCAACGTTGCGGTAAACCCGGCAATGAGCAGTGCGCGAAGGGGATTCATCGATTCGTGTAGCGGCTTCACGGCGAGATTGTTTCGACGGACGAAGCGGGAGCCTGCCACGAAATGTACTAACCTGTACGAAATGGTTAGACGGATGCAGCTCTTTGCGTGCGCGATTTTCTTGCTTTCGAGCGTCAGCGCCGTGCAGGCGGCTCCTACGCCGACGCTTTCGCAGGCGCTCGCGAAGGATCTTCAGCAGTATCTGGCCTCGCGCGGAAAGCCAGAGCACATTTCGGCCGCGTCGCTCAGCGTCGGCCTTCGCGGAAAAGCTGCGACCATCGACGTCGCTGCCGGCACAACGACGTACCATGGAAGCGCCGGCGTCACGCCGTACAGTCTGTTCCAAATCGGCAGCAACACCAAGGCCTTCACTGCCGTCATCATCTTGCAGCTCCAAGCCGAGCACCGGTTGGCATTGGATCAAACGGTCGGGAAATGGCTGCCGCAGTATCCCCAGTGGAAGCACGTAACGATTCGGCAGCTGCTCAACATGACCAGCGGCATCCCGACGTACGACGATACCCAGACCTGGCAGCGTACGTATTCGGCGGCGCCGACCGCTTTTGAATCGCCGCAGCAACTCGTGGCGTTCATCGACCCTAAGGCGCCGTTGCACAAAGGCTGGTATTATTCGAACACGGGCTACATTCTGACGGAAATGATTATCGAGCGCGCCACCCATGACTCGTACGCCGGCGAGGTGCGCAAGCGGTTGATTTCGCGGCTCGGACTTGGAGAGACGTATTACGAGCCGGACATGTATCCGTTGGATATCCAGAAACGCATGGTCGCCGGCTACTATGCCAATACGGATCCAAGCGACGCGGGCCTCGCGCCCTTACTCGGCAAGGATGTCCGGCCGTTTAGCGTATCGTGGATGCAGTCGGCGGGCGGAATCGTTTCATCCCCGCACGACGTGGTGCATTGGGTTCGAGCACTGTATCAGGGCCCGCTGCTCTCCTCAAACCAGCGGCACGAACTCATGAGCATCGTGTCGCTCAAAACGGGCCGGCCGATCGCGCAAACTTCTGAAAAGGATCCTCAGGGCTTCGGATTGGGCGTTGGCCAGCTGACCAAAGCGCCCATCGGCACGTTTTGGTTCTACGAAGGCATGACGCTCGGCTATCGGGTGATTTACGCGTACGTTCCCCAGTCCGATACCGTGATCGCGATCGGCTTGAATAGCCAGCCGCCTTCAAAAGAAAACCAATCCGGACAACTGGTGGCGGCGGTCTATCAGACCCTCAAGAAGTACCGCGCCATACCATAGGGGTTGCGCCGGGAACGAAATTGTGAGAGGATTGCGGCAGCTTCCTACGCGCGATCTTTCGAGTGGTCGATCGTTGCGCCACCCGATAAAGATTGGTTCGCATCTCTACATTCCCTGAATTTCAACTTAACCCGGTACTCTTGCGCGGCATCGAAGGCCTCGGCTATTTAGAGCCGACGCCTATTCAGCGTATGGCGCTTCCGCCAGCGCTAGCCGGCCGCGACATCCTGGCAAGTGCTCCGACCGGCAGCGGCAAGTCCGCAGCCTTCGGCTTAGCCGTGCTGCAGGCGTTATTGGCCTCGCCCGCGCGCCAAACCGGTGCGCTGATTCTTGCGCCGACGCGTGAACTGGCGCAGCAAATTACCGCACATCTTACGCAGCTCGCGAAGCACACGAAGCTGCGCGTCGCAGCGGTGCACGGCGGGGTGGGCATGGGACCGCAGATTCTGGCATTTCGCCGCGGCACGGAAGTGATCGTCGCGACGCCGGGGCGGCTGCTGGATCTTATGCAACAACGCGAAGCCAGACTGGACGCTATCGGCGTGTTGGTGCTCGATGAAGCGGATCGCATGCTTGATATGGGTTTCATGCCCGCCGTCCAGCGGATCATTGCAAAACTGCCTCATCGCCGGCAGACGCTTTTTTTCTCGGCGACGATTACCAGCGCCGCTGCCCAGCTTGCGGAGCAACTGCTGCGCGACCCGGTCCGCGTGAACCTCGCACCTACGCTAGCGCCCGTCGGAACCGTTACGCAATCCGTTTACGGGGTCGAGCAACATCGCAAGACCGATTTGCTGGTGGAACTGCTCAAGGACAACACGATCTATAACGCCGTGGTTTTCACGCGCACCAAAGCGCGCGCAGAACGCGTCGTGGGGGCTCTCGCCCGGCGCAATGTCGGTGCCGAGCGCATCCACAGCGACCGTTCTCAAGCGCAGCGCACCCGAGCCTTGGAAGCGTTCAAGAAAGGCCGCTACAGGGTGCTTGTAGCGACGGACGTCGCCGCGCGCGGGCTCGATATTGTCGATCTGGGACACGTGATCAATTACGACGTGCCGGCCGAACCCGGCGATTACATCCACCGGATCGGGCGGACGGCGCGCGCGCAGAAACCGGGCGAAGCCATAACGTTCGTTTCGCACGACGAAACGGAGCAATTCGCCCTTATCGAGCGCACGATGGGAAGGCGCGTCGATCGCACCGACCATCCGCTCGCGGACGCGGCAGTTGAAAAGACACTCAAGACGGAAATGCACGTGCGCCGCCGGACATTTCGCGCACGGCGCCGCCGTTAGCCAATAGGAGCACACCAACATTCCAAGTCGCAGAAGAACTCAGCCCCCAAAGCCCCGCGGACAGAAAACCAATACGGCCGTCGATAACAAAGAGGCGCCGCTGGAGGTGTTCGGCAACATCAAACAAGTGTTTCCAAGCACCACGTTTTCCGTCGAACTCGACAACGGCCATGTCATTTTAGCGCACATTGCAGGGCGCTTGCGCCGGCACCGCATCAAGATTCTTCCGGGCGACCGAGTCGACGTCGAAATGTCGCCCTACGACTTGACAAAAGGCCGCATTGTCTACAGATACCGCGCCGACGAAGCGCGGCGAACGTAACCCATCCCACTACAGAAGAGTTAGGAGACTCATGTACTCAGACGAAACCCTTACCTGCGTCGATTGCGGACGCACGTTTACCTTTACCGCCAGCGAGCAAGAATTCTACGCGAGCAAAGGCTTCACGAATAAACCCAGCCGTTGCAGCGATTGCCGCGCAGCGCGCAAAGCCGCCGGCGGCGGCCGCGGCGGCAGCAGCTATGGCGGCGGACGCCAAGAGCGTCAGATGTTCAAAGCAACGTGCAGCCAATGCGGCGGTGTTGCTGAAGTTCCGTTCGAACCGCGCGGCGACAAGCCCGTGTATTGCCGGGACTGCTTCTCGACACGCCAACCCAGCTACCGTTAAGCTGAACCCTCGCCTCCGCAGGTGGAGTACGCGCGCCGGGCTGATTGCCATTCATCTCGGCGCGCTGGCAGCGTTCCTACCCGGAATGTTCCATTGGAGCGGGCTTGTCGTCGCCGCCTTAGTGCTCTATGCGACGGGTGGCCTCGGCATAACGCTCTGCTTCCATAGGACGCTTACGCATCGCGGCCTGCGATTGCGCAAGCCGCTGGAGTACGCTCTGGCGATTCTAGGAACGTTGGCGCTGCAAGGGGATCCGATTCGTTGGATCGCCACGCATCGCAAGCATCACGCGCACGCCGATGCGCACGGCGACCCCCACGACATTCACGGCGGGTTCCGCTGGGCGCACATGCGTTGGCTCTACAAGCCCAACGACGCTATGCCGACGCCTGAAGAGCTGCGGCACTTTGCGCCGGACCTCTACGCGAGCCGTTTTTACCGGTCCCTAAAATATCTGCACCTACCCTTGCAGATCGGGCTCGCCGGCGGACTGTTTGCCCTGGGCGGGTGGATGTTCGTGATTTGGGGCGTTTTCGTACGATTGGTGATCAGTTATCACGCGACGTGGCTCGTCAATAGCGCGGCGCACTCCTTGGGCTACCGTACCTATCGCACCGGCGATCGATCGACGAATTGCTGGTGGGTTGCGTTGATATCGTGGGGCGAGGGCTGGCATAACAATCATCACGCTTTCCCGTATTCCGCGCGCCACGGCCTGCGTTGGTTTGAAATCGATCCAACGTGGTGGAGCGTGAGGTTCCTCGCGCTGCTCCGGCTCGCCGACCGGATTCGAATTCCCTCAACGCAAGCGCTGAAACGTATCCCTCAGTAGCTCCTTTACGGAGTCCAGACGGAGCCGTCGGCATATTCGACGCGCGTGAGGCGGTAGGTGGCTAATCGGGCTGTTAGAATCGGAACTGCGGCGATGCCGCCGACAATTGTCGTGCAGTTGTCCGCGTAGCTTCGGTTCAGGGTGTTGTTCTGCACCCAGTCACTGAACGACGGATACGTCATTATCGCGACGTTGGATGAAAATGTTCCACGCCGATCGAGCGTCAGCGCGCCGAGTTCGTTGCTGTTGGCATCGATCAATGGAAACCGGAAGACGATACGGGTTGCGGTCTGTGGTGCGACGTTCTTGAACGAGACGCATGCCATGGCACTGGTCCCGTCGCGCTTTGCCGCGGCAAAACCGCCTAAAATGGCGATGTTGCCCGTTGTCGCTGCGCTCAATGTGTCCGGTAAAGTGTTGGACACGAAACGCAGCTCACGCCAGACGCTCGGCGTCGGCGTGGGAAACGGTCCGGTTCCGATATCGACCCCCGGCCGCGGCGGTCCAATCTGATCCTCCGTTGCGCCTCGCGCGTAAAGCGCGGAGCGCCCGTTGCCTTGTAGCCACCAGAGTACCGCTTGCCGATCGTCGCCGCCCAAGTTGAGGATCTGCGCTTCCGCCAGCTCGTAATCGCGTACCGGCACCGGAACGGGCTGCGCCCCATTGCGCGCCCAGAGCGCCACTCGATTGAATGAAGGCGTCCCTAAACTTCGTAAGCTTGAGAGCGCCGAACGAAGCGCGGAAGACTCATCGGCGACCGCGTGCTGCGGCACCGCCAACGCAGCAACCAAGCCCACCACCAGCGCAAGGCCACCAAAACTGCGCGTCTTCATGCGCGAAGGTTCTGCAGCGACGCCGCGCGTACCGCCATGTCATGATGCGCGAACATCTCTCGCATTTTGGCTGGCTGGAGCCATGGCTTGCGCGAGGCGGTCAGCCGGATGACGACGGCTACCGATGGTTGGCCAAGAACGGCATAACGACGCTTGTCGACCTGCGTACGCGCGACGAACGCGACCGCGACGACCCTGTTGCGATGAAGCTTGAGTTCGTTCACATTCCGGTCGAGAACGACGAGGCACCGGAAGACGCACAGTCGATGGAATGGTTGCGGCTGTGCGCATCAAGTGCCGAAAATAAAAAGATATACGTGCATTGCAAGCAGGGAGAGGGCCGCACATCGATGTTTTGCGTGCTCGCGCGGCTTGCGCAGGGCCGCGATTTACGCTCGGCAATGGAAGAGCAAAGGCGATTTGGGTTTGAGCCCGAGGGCGCGCACCATAGGCAGGCGGAGTACTTGACCGATTTTTCTCGACGCGCGACGGCCGGAGAACTCGTGCTGCCGAAACTCGGCTAGCGATTCGTGGCAAAGGAGCCGGAGAAGAAGCCGCAGCTACCGCAAAAGCTCGGCGTCGAGTTCGTCGGAACGTTTTTTGCCACGCTGGTTCCGACGGCGATCGACGTTCTGTATTACACCGGGGCCCACGTCGACTACGTTTCCCGATGGCTTGCCCGCGGGTTCATTACCGCTGCGATGATCTATGCATTTTCCGAAATCTCGGGCGCGCATATCGATCCTGCCGTCAGCTTTGGTTTTGCGCTCCGCCGCGTGATGCCGGTGAGGATGATGCTGCTCTATTGGGCGTCGCAGTTCGTGGGGGGTTTTGCGGCAGCCGCGATAGCGCAAAGTCTTTGGCCGGGTAAGCTCTTTTTCGGCGCGAGCCATCCGTCGCCGCGATATACGCAAGTCGAAGCCGTGATCGCGGAGGTGATCCTCACGTTTTTGGTCATGATCGTGATCTTGGCATGCGCGGAAGAAAAGGCCGTCGTCGGCAAACAGGCGGCGCTCGCCGTTGGATTGACGGTAGCGACGTGCGGGTTCTTTGCCGGCCCCATTAGCGGCGCGTCGATGAACCCTGCACGTTCGATCGCTCCGCAAGTGCTCGCGGGCGCCTACGGGCTTGTGTGGATTTATGCCGTCGGACCGCTGGCGGGCGCAGCGCTTGCGGCTTTAGCAGCCCGCTTCTTTTTCGGGCGTCCGGACGAGGGAGAGCGCGAAGCCGCCGAGGGCGAATAGGGCTTGTGCTACGCTTCGTGTGTTACAATCTTGGTATGGCGAAAACGACGACGTTATCGGTTCGGCTGCATCCCGATACTCGACGCGTACTTGCAGAAGCGGCTTCAACCCAGGATGCCGCCGGCATTTCTGCGTTAGCCAGGGACATCTTGGAGCGCTGGGCCAGAGAAAGAATAGCCGCGGAGCGGTTGGCCGGGCTCAAGCGGGCCGCTGACTATCTGCGCGCCCGGCCCGACTGGGACGAGCCCTCGGACTTTTTCCGATTTGAAAAACGGTGAAGGGAGGGCAAATCGTCCTTGTCGACTGGCGCGATGCCTTGCCGGGCTCGGCCGAGCCGTCCAAGCACCGCCCGGGTGTCGTCGTGGGCTCGCCCGACTTCTTCGATGGGACGCTGCCTGTGGAGATCGTCGTCCCACTAACAGGCGAGCGTGCTTTAGCCGTTCCCGGCGGTGCTATCCTCATTCCGCCGACGGCGGACAACGGGTGTACTAAGACCAGCTTCGCATTGGCATGGAACGTCCAGACCGTGCCGCATGCGCGGCTGAGTGAAACGCGTTCCTCAATAACAGATGACCAACTGCGAGCGATTCGACGACAGATTGCCGACTGCGTCGGTGCAAGGTAGCTGTTATTCGTGCGCGATAGGGCAAAACGCGTACCGGTGATCGTAGCAGTTCTTCGTTAGCGGCGTCATCGACGCGTCGTCGGCCACGTAGTTTGGCGGCGGTCCGGGAAGCGGCATGCGATGCACACCTCGGGCGAACGGATCTGCAGCGAGCGGAAAGCGGATCGGCCAGGGAACGTCACCGTTTTCAGTGGCGCCGTCCGCATACTCGGCGAGGTATCGCACGTAGTAGTACACGTAGGCGCCGTCAATCCACCGCTTGAGCGGATACAGGATGCCTTCGGGTTGTGGGCCCCCGAGTTCACCTTGAAGGTTGATCCGATAGCGCTTTGTCGATGCGGCCGTTTCAGCATTGTTGGCCGCGCCCGCAACCGGATCGTTCGCCGCTTTGGCCTGCGCGATCGTTTGTTCGAAGGCGCGGGTTTGCTGTTCCGTTTTAGTGACTTCGGCGACCTTGGGCGCTTCCACGTGCGCAACGCGCGAAGGTTTGCGTGTAACCACTCGCGGCGCCGCGGGCGCGATCGCTGGATGCTGCGCAGGAGTGCGTGGCAGGCGTCGCGCTATTTGATGGACGGTTTTCGGTTGCGCGACCGGCATCTGCGCCTTCAGCGGATGCGGGCGTTTTGCGATGCGGACGGCGCTCGAAAGAACGATCATCTCCTCGTGCTGCTGCATCCGGACCGGCGGCGCGAGCGCGCGCAGCGGCAATAACAGCACGAGCAGAATCAAATGCAGGCCGGCAGAAAACAAAATGCACCACAACAACACCGGTGGACGGCGGCTCTGGCGCATCTTGTCCGTGAGGCTGCGGCCTCTAGGGATGCATAGGCGGTCCCATGCCCATGGCCGGGCCGGGAATCGCTAAGTGCAGCAACAGGAAGCCGGCGTCGTTCTGCATCTGCCGTTGTCCCGGCGGCGCCTGCCGCTCGGTGAACCCGTGCTCGGGTCCTCCCATGCCGGTTGCGTTACGGAAATTGTTCATCAACGTGCGTTCCTGAGTGCGAGCATTTTGCGACGCGTTCAAGATCGCTTGCTTTTCCGCCGGCGAAAGAGTCGCGTCGAGCCGGCGCGCTGCTCCCGCAACGTCGGGATTGGGTGAAACGGCCAACTGGCCGACGATGGTGGCCAGCATGGTCTTGTGCGCAGGCATCAGCGAATTGAGGATCTGCGCGCGTTCGGAAGTGTGGATTTGCTGCATCTGACGCCGCATCTGCTCGAAGTGTTGCCGCATCGCGGGATTGGGCGTCGGAGGCATGGTTTGCGATATGGCGGGCGCTATCGTGCCCAAGGCAACGATAAGCCCAAGAAGGCCAAAGTATTTCATTGGCCTATCGTACGGGCGCTCCCTTAAGACAGACTGAAAGGCGGCTTTAGGGCTGCGGCCGGCGCGCGGTCGAAACCATGATGAGAAACCGGCCGGCATCGGGTCGACGGGACGCACCGTTGGCGCCCATCGGCCGCCCTTGTCCTTGATACGATTGAGCGTTTGGGTTGGCCGCAAACGCCTGACGCATTGCGTTGCGGAATCCTTGCTCTTGCTCCAAGACGGCTTGCGCTTCGGCGGGTGACAGAATGCCGTCAATTTGCTGCGCGGCAGCGCGCCGGTCCAACGAGTTTGCATTAACCTGGTCGATGATCGCCTGCACCCTGGCGCGATGGTCGGGCGTGAGGACGTTCATGGCAGCGGCTCGGGCATTCGCACGGGCCTGCTCCATTGCCGGAGACATTGCGGGACGATACGGAGCGCTCTGAGTTTGCGATAGCGCAGGTTGCGCCATGAAGACGAATGCGGCTGCGAATACGGTAAGGAAGAAGCTGAAAAGTTTCATTGGCATAGCGTAGCGGGCGGTTCTGAGAAGCGCTTGAGTAGTACTCAGGCCCCCTGCAGGGGCAGGCACAACCTGAGCCGCGTTCCTGCGCCCGGCGCGCTTTGCAGCGAAATAGTGCCGCCCGCGCGTTCGACTGCTCGGCGGGCAATGGCCAAGCCAAGTCCGGAGCCTTCGGCGTTATCTCTTCCTGCCCCACGATAGAAGCGGTCGAACGCGTGCGCGAGATCTTCCGGATTCATTCCCGGCCCTTCGTCCGCCACGCAGACGCACGCCGCCGTGCCGTTGCGCTCAAGGCCGATCGAAATGGCTGAATCGCCGCCATACTTGAGCGCGTTGTCAATCGCATTTTTGACCGCTTCATAGACTTCGGTTTCGTGGCCGGACACGGAAATCGACTCGAGCGAATCGACATGCACACGACGCTGCGGATCGAGCGGCTCCAGCGCTTTTGCGGCGCGGCGTACGACTTGCGCAAGATCCATCGTGCCGGACTGCCGATCGTCCGCGGCACGATCCAACCGCGCCAGCAAGATCAAACGATCGATCAGCGCGCGCATTCGCCGGCTTTCATCCAGCATCGTATCGTAGACGCGGGCGGTTCCGGCGCTGTCGGAAACGACGCCATTCTTCAGCACGTCAACGTACCCCATGATCACGGTCAGCGGGGTTCGCAGCTCGTGACCGGCATCCGCAATGAATTGCCGCATCTGCGCGTCGGCTTGCTGGCGCTGCACGCTGGCCGCCGTCAATGCCAACGCCACGTTGTTGTAGGCAGCGGTCAATTCGCCCAGATCGCGAGAACCGGTTAGGAGGCGCTGCGGCGTAAAGTCCCCTGCCGCGACATTTTCGAGCGCGCGAGTGACTTCGACCAGCGGTCCGATCGCGGCGGCGCTGGTTCGACGTCCCGTCCACCACGCCAGCAAGACGGCGATGATGCCGACGGGCAGCATAATCGACCAGTACCACAGCAAGATCTGGCCGAAGCGCGCAATGTCGGTCGAAAGCAGCACGGTTCCACCGGCGATGCGAACGCGTTCGCGTCGAAGACCGATGAGCGAACCGGCAACCTGCTCGATGCGAGAGGCCGCGGTGGCATGCGGCGACGGCGAGTTGGCAGCGAGCAGATGCCCCGCATCATCAAAGACCGCGACGCGAAATCGCTGTCGCCCGGCGTTTGCGATCAGCGGCGCAGCTTTTGCAAGCGAATAGTGCAGCGACGCGTAATGCGCCGCGTCGCTCCCGACGCGCTGCGCGGCGGTGGAAAGCGCCTCGTTCAAACCGCGGCTAAAGAGCACGAAGGCCAGCACCGTCGAGGTGACGACGACCGCGACGATGAGGAAGAATGCCATAGCAGCGTAGCCGCGGGTCAGGCGTGAGGCGAAAGAACGGAACATCTAGGCTTCCTAGTCCCGCAAGGTGTAGCCGACGCCGCGAACGGTGGTAATCAAACGCTTCGAGAAGCCGTCATCGACCTTTGCACGCAGGTACGAGACGTAGCGCTCTACGGCGGCTTCCGTCACGTCGGCCTGGGGACCCCACACCAAGTCGAGCAGCTCGTCGCGCGTGAAGACGCGCCGCGGCCGGCGCAAGAGCGTTACGAGCAACTGATACTCCAGTGCCGAGAGATCGAGTGTTTTACCATCGCGCTGCGCGACGTGCGCTTCCAAATCGACCCAGAGGCCATCGAACGTCAAGACCGAGGGATGCTCGAGCTTCGGCCGCCGCAGTTTTGCGTCGAGATGCGCCAGCAGCTCCGACATCTCAAACGGCTTGCTCAAATAGTCGTCGGCCCCATGTTCGAGACCTTGCACTTTGTCATCCACTTCGCCCTTTGCACTGAGCATGACGATCGGCGCTTCGGTAATGCGGCGCAACAGCGGCAGCAGCGCGATGCCATCGATCTTCGGCAGCATGACGTCGAGCACGACGATATCGGGCTCCCATTCGCGCACGAGTTTGAGTGCCGCTTGTCCGTCCGCCGCGCTGCGTACGGCGAACCCATGATGCCCGAGCGCAAGTTCCAACAGCTCACGAATGCGCGGTTCATCGTCGACGACCGCAACTTTGGCAGCCGGGCTCATTCGAACCGAAGAGCTTCGATCGGCCGCAACCGCGCCGCCTTGCGTGCGGGATAGTAGCCGAAAAAGACGCCGACGAGTGCGGAAAAGAGCACTGAAAACGCGATCCATCCAATCGGCACGATCATCGGCCATTTTGCCAGCACCGCCACGGCCTCGGTCCCCACCAAGCCGCAGGCGATTCCGATGAGGCCGCCGATGGTCGCGAGCACGATCGACTCCGCTAAGAACTGCAGCAAGATCGTTCGTGCGCGGGCTCCGACCGCCATGCGTAAGCCGATTTCACGCGTGCGCTCGGTCACTGAAACCATCATGATGTTCATGATGCCGATTCCGCCGACGATCAACGAAACGGCGGCAACGCCTGCCAGCAAGAACTCCATGACGGCGCCCGTTGAAGAAGCGGCAGCGGCGATGTCTTGCAGATTGCGAATTGAAAAGTCGTCTTGATTGGGCGGTACGATGTGATGCCGTTGTTCGAGCACAGCCGTCACCTCGGATTGAACGGACGCGACCTGTGCGGCCGATGACGCAGAGATCATCAGCGAGCTGACCGTCGTAACCCCGGCGAGCCGTTGCATTGCCGATGTATAAGGAACCAGCACCGTGTCGTCCTGGTCTTGGCCCATTGCGCTCTGACCGAGCGGTGCAAGGGTCCCGACGACGGTAAAGGGCACGCCTTTGATATTGATCGTTCGTCCAACGGCGGAGGAGCCGTTGGGAAAGAGATCCTGAACGACCGTTTGGCCGAGCACCGCAACTTTGGCGGACGACGCAACGGCGCTCTCGGAGAAAAACGTCCCGCTCTGCAGCGCCCAGCTGCGGATGAACGTGTAGGTCGGCGCAACGCCGGTAATCGAGGTTTGCCAATTGTTGCCGCCGGCGACGACTTGCGCCCGCAACGTGACGGATGGAGAAACCGCAGCAACGCCAGGCAAACGCGCCAGCGCCATACCGTCGTCGGGCGTGAGCGTTGAGGCGCCGCCCGTTCCGGTGCGCGCACCGCCTTGCGTGATGCTTCCAGGGAGCACGATGACCAGGTTGCTGCCAAGGCTGTTGATCTGCTGCGCCACGGAAACGCGCGCGCCGTTTCCAATCGCGACCGTCACGATGACGGCGGCGACGCCGATAATGACGCCCAGCATGGTCAGCAGCGATCTGGCTCGATTGCGGAGCAGCGCGTCAAAGGCTACGCGCAAGGTCGCGATCGCGTTCATGCCGCTACGGACTGCGCGGTATCGCTAAGAATGCGGCCGTCGCGGAAGGTGACGACGCGCCGTGCGAAAGCCGCGACGTCCGCTTCATGCGTAACCAGCAAGATCGTGATCCCTTGATCGTGATTAAGGCGCGTAAAGAGTCCCATCACGTCCGCGGAACTTTTCGTATCGAGGGCGCCCGTCGGTTCATCGGCGAGGATCAATCCCGGGTCGTTGACCAGGGAACGGGCAATGGCCACGCGTTGCTGCTGGCCGCCCGAGAGCTGATTGGGATGATGGTTCGCCAGATGCTCAATGCCGACGACGGCAAGTTTTTCCATCGCAATGCGTTGACGCTGTGCTTCCGGAACACCGGCGTAGAGCATCGGCAGCTCGACGTTTTGGAGCGCCGTCGTGCGCGGCAGCAGATTGTAGGATTGAAAGACGAATCCGAGGCGCCGGCTGCGCAGATCCGCGCGTGCATCCGAACCCAGCGATGACACGTCGCTGCCTTCGAACAGATAGCACCCGGATGTAGGCTCGTCGAGCAGTCCGACAATATGCATGAACGTCGATTTTCCCGAGCCGGACGGACCCATGACGGCGACGAACTCGCCGGGTTCGATTTGCATGTCCACACCGGCCAGTCCGGTGACGCGCTGTTCACCCATCTCGTAGAACTTCATCAGATCCCGCACTTCAACGACGGGCGTCATTAGCGTAACGCCCTCCCGATGCCGCCTGCGCCGCCGGGAGTCGCGCTGCGAGATGCAGTGTGCGCTGCGCCGGAAGTAGCCGCGCTGTCGCTGATGATGACGTTGTCGCCGGCCTGCAGCGAGTCGCGCAGCGCCGAGACCGCAAGCTGCGTTCCGCTCACGAGCTGAATCCGCACCGGAATCGCGACCGGTTTGCCGCTACGCTCCACAAAGATTCTTCCGCTTGCGCCTGTGGCGAGATTCGCTGCGGAGGCGTTCGCCGTTTGGCCCCATGGGCTCGCGGAACGAGGGGCGGACGTGGATCCGGTCTGCGCGCGGTGCTTCGCAGCCGTTGCCGGATGCCAGCTCAGCGCCTGTGCCGGCACGACGAGCGCATTCGCGGCTTTGGCCACCACGATCGACGCGTTTGCCGTCATGCCGGGAAGCAGTTTGCCGCTGCTGTTGTCGACGCGCGTAATGACGGTGTACGTGACGACGTTCTGCACCGTCGTCGGGTTGACGCGGACTTGCGAAACGACGCCGTGGAACGTTTCATTGGGATAGGCGAGGACGCTGAAGTTGACCGCATCGCCCGGTGCGACCGAACCGATATCCGATTCACCGACGTTGATGTCCACTTCCATTTTCTTCAAGTCTTGCGCGATCGTGAACAGCGTGGGCGTCTGAAAGCTGGAAGCGACGGTTTCGCCCACCGACACGTTACGAGCGATGACCGTGCCGTCCACCGGCGATGTGATTACCGCGCGCTGCAAGTTCAATTGGTCCTGTTCCACCTGCGCCTGTGCCGCTTGAACCGCCGCTGCAGCCGCTGCCGCTGAATCTTGCGAGCCGGCGGCTTGCGCCGCCGTTTGCGACGTCTGCGCAGCGCCGCCTTGCGCCGTGCTTGCGCTGGCGGCAGCTTGCGCACGCGACTGCGCCGCCGCGGCTTGCGCGGACTTCAAGTCGCTCTGCGCCGATACTGCGTTCGATTCATCAGTGTCGTACTGGCTTTGCGCGATGTAGCCTTGCGCCAGCAATGCCTTGTCGCGCTGCGCCGTCTGTTGTGCTACCGCCGCCGCGCTCTGCGATTTGACGACGTTGGCGTCGGCTGCCGCAATCGCGGCCTGTGCAGCTCGCGCGCCGGCGGCCTGCGCCGCCGCGTTGGCCGCGGCTGCAGAAATGCCGGATTGTGATCCCGCCGCGCTCGCTTGAGCGCCCGCCGCCTGCGCTTGCGCTTGACTGAGCGCAGCTTGCGCTTGCGTCAGCTGCGCCTGCAGGGCGCTGGGATCGAGGCGCGCGAGCACTTGACCTTGCCGCACCTTGCTGTTGAAGTCGACGTAGACCGCAGAGATGTTTCCGGAAACTTGTGTTCCGACATTGACGGTATTTTGTGCGTTGACGGTACCGGATGCGGTAACGGTAGCCAGCAGGTCCTGGCGCGCTACGGGCTGCGTCTGGTACGCCGGCTGCGCGTGAGAGCGAAGCGCGGTAATGCCCAGAGCGAGCAGCGGAGCAACGAGGACCAAACCGACGAGTGCAACCCAGCGTTTCTGCCATCGAAGGCGCCAAACTGGGAGCGGTCTGAGAGCCGGAGCAGCATATGATTGGAACATGCCTGCAGCATAGCCTCGGATGCTGACAAATTCCGGAGATGCTTAGGGCACGAATCGAAGGAGCGCGGCCCCGATCCATCCGCCGGCGATGCCGCAGACGATGTCGATGGCGTTGCTGATCAGGCCCTCTCTGGAACCGTTCAGATTTTGGCCGATTTCGATGATCAGGCTGACCGCGCCAATCCAGAGCGCCACCGTGAAAATGCGGGCGCGGGTCGCGAAGCGCCAGGCAACCCCGAGGACGGCGAAGGCGATGATGCTGTACGCTTTGCGCCAAAGCTCGTGCATCGGCAGATATGACGGCGAAGTTGCATCGTACACTCGGCCGCTGATCGCGATCAGAATCATTGCAACCGTAATCGCGATTGCGATGCCGAAACGGACATTGCGCGACATGCGAGCCACTGAAGGCCGCTCATTGCGCTCAGACGGTGTACGCGCCTGCGTGGCGAAGAAGGGCTGACCGTGCTCGAGACGTTTCATCCGCTGTTGCGCGAGTGGTTCCAGGCGCGCGAGTGGACGCCGACGGAACCGCAAATCCAAGGCTGGCCGCTGATTGGCGCCGGCCAGGACGTGCTCATCTCAGCTCCCACGGGCTCCGGTAAAACGCTGGCCGCCTTTTCAATCTGCTTGAACGAATTGCTGTTGCGCGCCGCAAACAACGATCTGCCGGACAAGACGCTGGTCGTCTACGTGTCGCCGCTCAAAGCGCTGACGAACGACGTCCGGAAGAATTTTGAGACGCCGCTGGGAGAGTTGCTGGCGATTGCCGAGCGGCAAAGCGTTCCCCTTGCCCCAATTCGCACCGCGGTGCGTACCGGCGATACCACGCCCTCTGAGCGCGCCCGCATGCTGCGCCATCCGCCGCACGTTTTGGTGACCACGCCGGAATCGCTCTTCATCCTGCTCACCGCCGAGAAGTCGCGCGCGCTGTTTACCGGCGTTTCGACCGTGATCGTCGATGAAATCCATGCGATGGCTGCCGACAAACGCGGGTCACACTTGGCCCTAACGCTAGCGCGCCTCGATAAGCTCGTGGAACAAAACGGCGGCCCCCAACCGCAACGCATCGGGCTATCCGCGACGATTCGGCCGCTGCAAGACGTCGCGCAGTTTTTGAGTTCCCAGGCCCAGATCGTCGATATCGGCAGCCGTCGCGACATGGACGTCGCGGTGGAAGTGCCCAGCGACGAGCTTGGGCCGGTCGCGAGTAGCGAGATGTGGGCCGAGATCTACGATCGTGTCGCGGACCACATTCGGGCGAACCGCACGACGCTTGTGTTCGTGGGAACACGACGCATGAGCGAACGCGTCGCCTTCGCATTGAGCGAACGTTTGGGCGAAGGCGTCGTGATGCCACATCACGGCAGTCTCGCCAAAGAAAAGCGGTTTGAAGCCGAAAATCGCTTGAAGAACGGCGAGCTGCGAGGCGTTGTCGCCACCGCTTCCCTGGAGCTGGGCATCGATATCGGGACGATCGATCTGGCGGTTCAGCTGGGTTCGCCGCGATCGATCGCCGTTGCGCTCCAGCGGATCGGCCGCTCAGGCCACTGGGTCGGTGCGAAGCCAAAGGGGCGGCTGTTTGCGACCACGCGCGACGAGCTGTTGGAATGTGCGGCGCTGCTTCGTTCGATGCGCTCGGGAACGATCGACGCGCTGACCATCCCATTCGCGCCACTCGATATTCTGGCTCAGCAGATCGTCGCTGCCGCCGCCGCGGAAGAGTGGCACGTCGACGACCTTTACGCATTGGTGCGCGATGCGTATTCGTACCGGAATCTGCCGCGTAAGGATTTCGACGACGTGCTCGCGATGCTCGCTGATGGAGTGGCGCACTCGCGAGGCCGCAGCGGCGCGTACCTCCATTACGATCGCGTCAACGGGCGGATCCGCGGCCGGCGGAGTGCACGGCTGACGGCGATCACCTGCGGCGGTGCGATTCCGGAAACTGCGAACTACAACGTGGTGGCCGAGCCGGAAGGGCAGATCGTCGGCACATTAGATGAAGATTTTGCGATCGAAAGCCTTGCCGGCGACGTGTTCTTGCTCGGCACGAATTCGTGGCGCATCCGCCGCGTCGAACCGGGAACCGTTCGCGTAGAAGACGCGCACGGCGCCGCGCCGACGGTGCCGTTTTGGAACGGCGAAGGGCCGGGCCGCACGATCGAGCTTTCGCACGAAGTCGCGCTGTTGCGGGCGCAGATCGACGAACGCGATGACGTAAGCGCCCAAGAAATGCTGATGCGCGACTGTGGGCTCGATCAAGCCGGAGCGGAACAAGCCGTTGCGTACGTGCGTGCCGGCAAAAAAGTGCTGGGAACCGTGCCAACGGATACGTCCATTGTCGCGGAGCGTTTCTTTGACGAAGGCGGCGGCATGCAGCTAATTCTGCACACACCGTTCGGCGCCCGCATCAACCGGGCGTGGGGCTTGGCGTTGCGCAAAAAATTCTGCCGCTCGTTCAATCTTGAGCTGCAAGCCGCGGCGACCGACAACGGCATCGTCCTCTCCCTCACCGATCAGCACGCTTTTCCACTCGAAATCGTCTTCGAGTACGTGAAGTCGGCCGGCGTTCAAAATACGCTGACCCAAGCGCTCCTGCCGGCGCCGATGTTCGGCGCACGTTGGCGATGGAACGCGACGCGCGCGCTGGCCATTCTGCGGATGCGCGGGGGCCGAAAAGTTCCGGCGCCGCTGCAACGCATGCGCGCGGACGATCTGCTTGCATCCTGTTTTCCCGATCAGGCGGCCTGCGCCGAAAACCTGACCGGACCAATTCGCATTCCCGATCACGTATTGGTGCGCGAAACGATCGGCAACTGCTTGCATGAAGCGATGGACTTGGACGGTTTGACGAGGATTCTGCAAAGCGTTGAAGGCGGCGAGATTCGAACCTCGGCAGTCGACACGCCCGAGCCCTCGCCGTTTTGCCATGAAATCTTGAACGCCAACCCGTACGCGTATTTGGACGACGCACCGTTGGAAGAGCGGCGTGCGCGCGCGGTCCAGCTGCGTCGAACGATTCGCGACGATCTGGACGGCGCGGGCATCCTGGACGCGTCGGTCATCGCGGAAGTTGCCGAAGAATCGTGGCCGGTGGTGCGCGACGCCGACGAGTTGCACGACGCGCTGTTGACGCTCGTGGTGCTGCCGCCGGTGGCACAGTGGAACGAATGGTTCGACGAGCTGGTCGCGCAGAATCGCGCCACGACATTGCGCACCGGCGACCAACAGTTTTGGGTCAGCGCCGAACGATTGGATCTCGCTCGGTCCGTATATCCCGGTGCGATGATCGAACCGCACATCGCGCCCGTCACCGGCGAGGAATTGCCGGAGCAGCGCGATGAGGCGCTCGCAGAGATCCTTCGTGGGTGGATGGAGTCGAGCGGCCCGTTGACGATCGAAGAACTCGTCCAGCGCTTCGGCGTTGAGCAATCGCTGGTCGAAGCGGCGTTGCTTCGGTTAGAGACGGAAGGCCAGCTGCTGCGCGGGCGATTCCGCGGCAGCAACCAAGAGGAATGGTGCAACCGCCGAATTCTCGCGCGCATCCATCGCCGCACGATCGGGCAATTGCGTCGCGAAATCGAACCCGTCACCGCCGCACAGTATCACCGTTTTTTGCACCGCTGGCAGCACGTTGCGCCGGCATCGCGGCTGCATGGCGTCGACGGCACGTTGCAAGTCATCCGGCAACTCGAAGGCTACGAAGTTCCGGCAGCGGCTTGGGAGTCGCAGGTTCTGCCGCTGCGGATCGCCGGCTATCGTCCCGAGTATCTCGACAAACTCTGTTATTCCGGCGAAGTGATGTGGGGGCGGCTTACCGCGCATCCGTCGCTCGCGCTAGATGAAGACGAACATGCGCGCCGCATCCGTCCGACCAAACTGGCCCCCATCTCACTGTTCATGCGGGAGAACGCCGAAGAACTGATCGTTCGGGAGACGCGTGGGACGCAGGGGCTCTCGCACGTATCGCGCGACGTGCTGGGCGAAATCGAACGCCGCGGCGCGCCGTTTTTCAGCGATCTGGTGCGCGGAACCAAACGCCTGCCGGCAGAAGTTGAAGAAGCGCTGTGGCAGCTCGTCGCTGCCGGTCTAGTGACGGCGGATGGATTCGATGCGCTTCGTTCGCTGATCGACGCGAAGCGGCGACTTGGCGAAAAAGGTTTGCGGGCGCGTCCTCGTTCGTCCAGCGGGCGTTGGACGTTGCTGGCTTCGATGGTTGAGCGCATCGACGCGGAAAAATTTGCGCACCGTTTGCTAAGACGTTGGGGCATTGTTTTTCGCGACGTCGTTGCTCGCGAAACGCTGGCGCCGCCGTGGCGTGAACTGCTGCTGGCGCTACGTCGAATGGAAGCCCGCGGCGAGATTCGCGGCGGCCGTTTTGTCAGCGGGTTTGTCGGCGAACAATTTGCACTTCCTGAAGCTATTGAAGCGCTTCGGGCATCCCGGCGCGCGGGCGATGACGGTGAGGTCACGCAAGTCGGCGCTTACGATCCGCTCCAGCTTCGCGCCGTCATCCTGCCTGGAACCAAAGAGGAACTGCTGGCGATTTCCTAAGACCATCTGGGGCGTCAGTCTGTACGATGTTCTTGTCATCCTGAGCGTTGTCGAAGGGCTGTCGAAGGGTGCGCTAACGCCTCACGTTCTACGCCAGGTCAGTATGCTGGCGCTTCCCCAAATTTCAGGCGGCAGGGTGCGGATGGTCAGAAGATCGCCGTTGATCGAAAATTCGCGTTCCAGCGTTGTCCCGACGAGGTTCGTAAAGACGCTCGTTTCGACCGCATGAAAGACACGGTTGCCGCGAATCCTGTAGCGGCCGGCGTAGGCAAGGAACGGACGCACCGATTCGATGCATGCCGTTTCGGACGAAGCCGTTTGGCCGGGAGGCTCAAGCGCGACACGATGCGATGCGGATAATGTTGCGGAAACGCGTCCGCTGGCGCTGTAAATCAGGTATCCGACCGGATTTGCTCCGTAGCGAGGTTTGCGTGAGCCGTCTTTCTGGATGATGTCGAACGTTTCAAGCTTCCATGCGCCAACTACCGCAGATTCGGCGGCAGCGAGCTGCGGCAACGGAGGCGGTGGTCAGTACAGCGAGCGACGCCAACCCTTGTAAGGCGGATTTTCTTGTAGGCATGGGCGCCGCTTCGGGCCCACGCCGAAGCTGGCCTATGGCGGCGGAGTTGCCCGCGCAAGAGGGGAAGATGAACCGTAATGTTTGCGCCGGCTGTGACAGTCGACCCTTGCAACCATGGTGCTGCTGTGACCCGGGTTCCACATCCCACTGCACCGTCCAGTGCTTATGAATCGATCACAGGTCGTTACGCTTCTGCAACGCTTCAAGTTCGGATCGACGGGAACGGTCAGCCCACATCCGTGCGCGTCACACGATCCACCGGAAATTCGGCGTTAGACGCAGCTGCCATGCAAAGCGCGAAAGGATCGACATTTCGGCCTGCTGCCGCGGGCTGTGGAACCGTGCCGAGCACCTACGCCATGACGTTCAACTTTCCGAAACAGGACTATGGGTGCAATCACGACGCTGCCGTGCTGGCAGCTTTTCCGCCGCGGTTCCCGCCTACGGCGATGCCTATCTCGCCGCCGGCAGCAAATTCTACAGCGCCGCCTGGACGATACACCGTGCGGGTTGGGGTCACGATCGATCCGGCGGGCAACGTCGTAAATGAGAAGATCGCGCAGACGTCGCGCTTTATGCAGACCGACCTATCGGCGCTTGAAGCGGCTCGCCGCTCAATTTACGTTCCTAAAGACGTGAACTGCTATCAGATTGAGAGCTCGTATCTTTTCCGCGTTGATCTTGTCGTACCGCCGTAACGCTCTTGCAAACTTAGCGTCTGAAGCCCCGCCGAAGCCCCGCCAGGCCGAGAAGCCCAATCAAGCCGTACGCAGCCCCAGCTGTTGCCGTGTACTCCGTTAGAATTGTGTAAAGTCCGGCATAACGGCTAGGACGCCGAGCAACCAGGCGCGCACGAATACGATGGCTGCAAGGCCGGATTCGAACCTTGCCGAAGGGTGAGGTTCGAGTCTTTTTCAAGGCTCGGTGCGGGGATGGAGCTCCCCACAAGCGCCGCTCGACGGCTGATGGCTCCTGTCACTCGACTGCTGACAGGAGTTTTTTTATGCAGCACCTGGGCCCCGGCAACATGTGGATGGTCGCCTTTGCTTGGATGGCATTGGCTGCCGTCAGCGCGTTCATTGCGATCCGGTTGAAGATGCCGGCCGCGCTCGTCGAGATCATCGTCGGAATCTTTGCGGGCAATCTGATCGCGCTGCGCACGAACACATGGATCGATTTTCTGGCGGGCTTCGGAAGCATTCTGTTGACGTTCCTGGCCGGCGGCGAGATCGATCCGGCCGTTTTGCGAAAGCAGATCGTGCCGTCAACGGTGCTTGGAGCGGCCTCCTTTGGCGCTCCTTTTCTCGCCGCGATGGCCTACACGTATTTCGTCGGCCACTGGTCGCTCAATGCCGCGAAGATTGCCGGCGTCGCGATGTCGACGACGTCCGTGGCGGTGGTGTACGCCGTGATGATCGAATCAGGCCTTGCGGCAAAAGAATTCGGCCAGCTCATTTTGGCGGCGTGTTTCTTCACCGATCTTGGCACCGTGGTCGCGCTCGGCTTGCTCTTTGCGAGCTACAATGGGTGGCTGGCGCTCCTCGTTGTGGCCATCATTTTCGCGATGCTGTTCGTGCCGAAATTCATCTCGTTCACCAATGCGCGCACGCACCGATATGTCAGCGAACCCGCCTTACGGCTCTTGTTCGGCGTCATTTTCGTCCTGGCGGCATTGGCGACGTTTGCGAAAAGTGAAGGCGTCTTGCCCGCGTATTTTTTGGGCCTCGCCTGCGCCGGGATGTTGACCACCTACCCCGACGTCAAACGACGGCTGCAGTCGATGACCATGACGCTATTGGCGCCGTTCTATTTTTTGAAGGCAGGAACGTACGTGTCGTTCGCAGCGGCGCTGAACGGCATCTGGCTCATTACGATCTTGTTTGCTGTCAAAGTTATCGCCAAAATAATCGGCGTGTTTCCAATTGCGCGATTCGGCTTTGGGTACTCGAAAGATAACGCCAATTACTTGACGCTAATGATGGCGACCGGGCTAACGTTTGGCACGATATCGAGCCTGTATGGCCTCACGCACCATTTGATTAGCCAGACGCAATATACGGCGCTCGTCACGGTAGTGATCTTGACGGCTATCGTCCCCACATTTATCGCCCAAACGATATTTAAGCCCTCCGAGGAGCCTGAAGAGATGGAAGCCGAAGTGCCGTAACGCGCGTGATGCCGGCGCCAAAAATCCTCAGCGGGGGCTCAGAAAGCTCCGTCATATACTGACGAATGGGCAGATTTTGGGCGGGCGTCGGCATCGGTGTTGTGGCGATTCTGATTATTATCGCTGCGGTCGGCTACTTCGGCGTGCGAAACGGTTTGGTGCCGGCCAACGCCGACGGCAAGCCGGGCAAGTTGGAGCGATGGGCAGCGGGAACGTCTCTGCGCGCAACGATCGCCCGCCAAATGCCCAGACAGCCCAATCCGGTGGCGCTGAACGACAAGAACTTACTCGCCGGGATGAAGCTGTACGAAGCTTAACTGCTCCGTATGCCACGGCAGTGCGTCGGGCAAGACAACCAACATCGCCAAGGGGTTCTATCAACGGGCTCCACAGTTGCCTAAACACGGCGTCGAAGACGACCCTGAAGGGGAAACGTTTTGGAAGGTCACTCACGGGATCCGGTTCACCGCGATGCCGGCCTTCATCAAGACGCTCAGCGACGAACAACGCTGGCAGATCACGTTGTTCCTGAAGCACATGGATCATTTGCCGCCGGCGGTAGCGCGGGCTTGGCGTGCAGCCGGAATTACAAAAACCAAGGCTGCGCAAACGGCGACTCTTTAAAGAACGGCAGCAGAAGGTTCACGAGTTTCACGATTCCGGACTGCGACTCGTGCGTTCCGTCGGTATAGTAGTCGGAAGCCACCCACGTTAGGCCGTCGGAGCGCGGTATCGTTCCATCGGCCCACGTGTACGGCCCCCACGCGATCCACGGCGCGACGCCGGTCTTGTAATTGAGGTTACCCGCGTGCGAATCGACGATGGCTCCGCCGTTGCGGAGCTGATCGATCTGCGCTTGAACCACCCACTTGACCGAAAACCCTGATTCGTACGCATAGGGTTCGGGATTGAGCGTCGTATTGGCATACCCGGCGTAGCCTCTGCTGCCCAGGAAGACCATGACCAGATTCGGATAGCGCGCCTTCATCGCGCGCAAATCGTCTGCCAAGAGCGTTTCCAGGGTGTACGCGTCAGCATTCGGGGCCGGTAGCGAAACCGTGGGATTGGCGTCCGCATCGTAGAGGTAGGCGACCTCCACCTGTTTCTCGCTGAGGCCGACCGGCGCGAGGATCGTGTCGCGCACGCGATCGTAGTTGTTGCAATCGACGAAATTCGGCAGACACGCCGCCGGATCGCGCCAGTCTTGCGCCGTTTGACCGCCGTACGCACCATCGGCGATCGCCATGGTCGTGTGATTAACCGCAGTATCGATGGCTGCGCGCGCCATAAACGTGTACGGGAGGCACTGCGGCGGATCGCCGAGCCCGCTGTGCGGCGGCGGACCAATGCACCAAGCATTCGTATTGTTGGACATGCCGATGGAAATGAGAACGAACTTTCCGTTCTTGTCGAGGGTGCCCGAAACATCACGGGGTTGTACGGCTGCAGCGAGTGCCGTGCCGTCCGCCGCGTGATCCGGCGGCGGCGTGTTGCTGCCGTTCGCATACAAGCCGCCGTGAAAGCCGAAATATGTTTTGGACGCGCCCATATCCGAAAGGGGCGTCGCCGCAAAGGACGGAGCCGGGCCGGACGGAGTGGATGTAGAGGCTGGCGCTGCTGACGGCTGCGGCGGCTGCGGGAGCGATGCGCCGCCTCCTGCCGATCCGCCCGAACCGCCGCAGGCGACAATCGCGCACGATCCTATCGCCGCAGCGGCCGCCACGGTTACGATGCGAAGCACGCTTCAATTGTGCTGCGCCGCCCGCAAGGCCGTCATGAATGCGCGATGAAAAAGGAAGATATGCTTGCGCATCTTGTTGCACTACTGGCCCTGTCGTTGGTTGATGCCGACAAAGCCTTCGCTGCAGGTGATTTCGCCACGGCGAAAACGGAGTATCGGGAACTGTTGGGTCAGCGTGCCTCCTACGGCGCCTATCTTGGCGCCGGCCGCATCGCGCTGTACGAGAATCGATTACATGAAGCGGCCGGCGATCTGCGGCACGCTCAAGCGATGGCGTCGAACGATGCAGACCGTTCGCGCACGGCGGGATACCTTTCTGAAGCGCAAACGCGCGCGGCAATCGCTGCCGCGGGGGCCGGCCTCAACGTTCCGCAAACCGGTCTAACGATTCCCATGGTGGCAGTCGATCCGCTGCCGCTGATTTCGGTGAAAATCGATGGACGGCAGGCGTACTTCATCCTCGACACCGGTGCGCCCGGCGTGGTCATCGATCCGCAGTTCGCGGCCGAACTCGGCATCAAGCTGCAAGCTTCGGGCAGCGGTGTCTTTGCCGGCGGCAAATCCGCAGCAGTGCAAACCGGGACCGTTCCAGTGATGCAACTAGGCTCGCTCACGCTGCATGCAGTCGAAACCGATGCGCTTCCGACGCGGATGGTGTCCTTCTTCGCTCCCAAGCGAGTGGACGGGATCATCGGGACCGTTTTTTTGGAGCGATTTTTGACCACGATCGATTACCCGCGCGCGCAGCTTGTGCTGCGCCCGCGCACGGAATCCGCTGCATTTGAGCGGGCCGTGCCTGCGGCAGCGACAATTGCCCCGCTGTGGTTTGTCGGCGATCACTTTTTGTTCAGCCGCGGCAGCATCAACGGCCTTGCGAATCAATTGCTGCTAGTGGACACTGGGCTCGCCGGCGGCGGCTTTATGCCGGCCAAAGAAACGCTCACCGCTGCACACATCGCGCTGGACAACTCTCGGGCCGGTCAAGGCATCGGCGGCGGCGGGGCGGTGACGATCGTTCCATTTACGGTCCAGCGGCTGTGCCTATGGACGGCATGCCGTTCAAACATTCCTGGAAGCTATACGCCCGAAGGGACGCCCTTCGGCATTTTTCCGTTTGCGACGGCGGGCGCGATCTCACACGAATTCCTGAAGTATTATGCCGTCACAATTGACTTCGACGCCATGCGCATTGTGCTCGAATAATTACGTGCCTTTTTGCGCTCCGATATACCGGATCCATTTGAGGTAGAGCGCGGGATAGGTCGCTAAGCTGTTTGGGTTGCCGTAAACGACGTAAAACTCGTTCTGCCGCGCCAAGAGGTGGAAGGCGAAGCTGACGTTGCCGGCGTTGACGTAGTCGAACGGATTGTAGCAGACTCTGCGAAGGTTCACTCGCGGGCACGACGATCAAACTACAGGGTGCACCGGGCGCGGGAGCCGGGAGGTCCGGAAACTGAACCGCATTCGGAATGTTCCGGCCGATAATCCGCCGCACGCCGATATCCACCGAAGCGTCTCGACTCAACTGCCAGTCGAGGCTGGCGCGTTCGAGCCACTGCGTCGCCGGCGGCTCGCGTCCCAAAGCGAGCTGCCAATTCGGTTCCCAGGCGGCAATGGGAGCGTAGCTATTCCGGTCGGCTTCGAGCGTTAGCCGCATCCGTCTGCGCAACGGGATCGTGGTCAGGTACGACCACGACGTCAAGTGGCCGTGGAAATATCGTCCTCCGCTGTACTGGATATAGGTCGGCGTGGTCGTTTGGGTTTTGTACCCGAGGTAAAAACCGTTCGTGTTAAACGGAAGCAGTTCGTAGGCGGTCGCAACCGGCGCACCGGGAAGATCGTCGTAATTCGGCTCGATGCCAGAGGATTGCAGAAACACGTGCAGCGCGACGAGGTTTTTGAAGTCGAAGTTGACCTGGCCGCCTCCGTTCGTCTGATTCGTTACACCGGAGCGGTTGTGGTAGCGTCCGTAAAACGAGTTGAGCGAAATATCATGGAATAGTGAGGACTTCGGGAAGGTCACAGTTTTGTTGAAGACTAGAAAGTAGCCGGCAACGTCGGGCTGCGCGACGTACCCGTCGACCGGATTGAAATACGCGCCGATTTTCTGAAAGGTGAATGCGAGCGTTGTCGTCTGATTGACGAAGCCGCCGCCGTATTCAAAGTAGTCGGCAAATCCACGCTGCGGTACGTTGGTTCCTCGATCGGCACCGCCGTTGAAATACGCGAATAGATGGGTTCGCTGGTTGAGGTAACCGCCCGTAATGGTCGACGTGTCGTCGTGCAGGGACGGCGTGTCAACCGCCACGCGTTGAAGACTGACCTGGGCGATGCGTTGCGCGTTGTTCAGTGCGTAGGTGAGGACTTGCGCGGCATCGCTGCGCTGCGTGCCGATGGCGTCGAACGCGGCGTAAGAGAATGGGCCCGCGGTTCCTTCATAGGCGTACCCCTCGCGATACTGAGGGATTGACGGCGTGTAGAGCGTGGTCGGGCAATTCGTGCAGCTGAAGGTGTTGTTGAAGTTCGTCGCTGCTTGAGTGAAGAACGGCCGCACCTCAGTAAAGCGGCGTGCATACGCGGTGGGCGCGATCGTTTGTTGGTCGACTTCGAGGTTCGACTGATCCGGATGGAAGCTGCCCAGGAATGACGACGTCAAGGTTACGGGAATGGCGAAGTCAGCGCCGATTCGCGAGGTACTGCCGCCGATGCTCGCCGGCGCACCCTCTCCTAGAGCGTAAATTTGGATGCGCGGTTTGGGCCGCGCGATGCGCCCGCCGGTCGATAACATACCGGTTAGCGTCCCGGCGAAAGCCGGATCGCCGGCGTTGCGCTGGCCTTGCACGTGTTCCCACACTTCCATGCCGTTGGTCGCAACCGTCATTCGCTCGAATTGCACCTTCCAATTGCGCGAACCGCCGCTTCGGATGATGTCGAACGGGATACGCATCGTCACGGTGTAGCCGGACGCCGTTCTTCGCGCGACGGCGGTCCATTGTGGCGTATACGCCGTGTTTTCGCTGGAGGTTTGATACCGCGCGCCGGCGGCATTTGCGGAGAACGTATACGAAAAGCCGGCTGCGCCTTGCGGCCAGAGCGCGACCGTGACGTTGTCGTCGTTGCCGACTCCTCCGCTGTTGGTTTCTTGTCCGGCGGTGATGGCTTCTTTTTGCGTTACAGCGAAAGCGACGTCGAGGGCCGAAGCGTCTTGCGCCACGTATACCGTCGTCGGTTCACCGGGCCGCTGGTAGGTGAAGTCGAACAGCACCGGGGCCTGTGTCGCTTTGCTCCACGAGTCGTCGATCGTGCCGTTGATGTTCGGCGGCGTGCTAAGGACTGGAACCGTGATGGCAAAAGGCTCGTCGGCAGCGCGGCCGCACAAGCCGGCGAGGAAGAAGAGCACGAACGCACCCGCCAGCGCTCGAATCCTTTTTCGCACGCCGATTCTTACGGTAGCGGAGGTCGCGATGTTTCGGGCGGCACGGGGCGGGAGGTAAAATGGAAAGCGTAACCTGCATTGGAGGAACCTTTAGCACGCAAGAACTGCTCGCGTACGTGCGGCTTCACAAACTCGCGGTGATCGCGACGGTCGGGGAGGGCGGAGAGCCGCAAGCCGCTCTCGTCGGCGTCGGAGCGACGGATGCGCTCGACATCGTTTTCGATACGCTTTCGACTAGTCGAAAGCACGCGAACCTGAAGCGTGACAACCGCATCGCGATCACGTTCAGCGGCCCCGGCGAAAAGACGCTGCAGGTTCAAGGGGTCGCGTTTCCCGTGTCGTCGATTGACGATTGCGATAAAGTCTACCGTGAGGGTTATTATGCAACATGGCCGGACGGGCGAGACCGCGTTGACTGGCCGAACCTCGTCTACTGGCGCATTGCCCCGAGGTGGGCCAGGTACTCAGATTATGACCGCGGCCCGCTTATTGCGGAGTTCGGTTGGCCGGGCTAGGTATGCGACGATAGGCGGGGCAGGTGACGAGGTGATCGTTCACCATGCCCGCTGCCTGCATGAATGCGTAGACAATCGTCGGCCCCACAAACCGGAAGCCCCGCGTTTTGAGATCTTTGCTGAGCCGCTCCGCAATGGGTGAAGTGGCGGGAATGTCTTCCGACCTTCGCCGGCGATTGTCGATGGGTGTTCCATCCACGAACCGCCACAGATAGGCGTCAAAGGATCCAAACTCGCTCGCGACCTTGAGAAAGGCACGAGCATTCGTGACCGCCGATTCCACTTTCGCGCGATTGCGAATGATTCCGGGATTCGTGAGAAGACGCTCGATTCGCGCAGGCGTGAAGCGGGCTACTCGCTGCGGATCGAAGCCGTAGAACGCCTTCCGGTAGGCCTCGCGTTTGCGCAGTACCGTTTCCCAACTCAAGCCGGCTTGCGCGCCATCGAGAACCAGCATTTCGAACAGCACGCGGTCGTCGTGGACGGGTTTCCCCCATTCGTCGTCGTGGTAGGGGATCATCAAGGCGCTCTTCGCCCAGGGGCATCTCGCCGCCATCGTTAGGTAGACAACGTTATGCCGGCAGTTGCCGGAAAAGCGCTGCAATATACAGCAACAGCAGCGTTGCGCAGCCGAGCGCGATCGCGAGCTGCGCGCGTGCAGCGCCCCAAAGAATGCCGGCAAGCGCAAACGCAAAAAAGATGCATTTGGCACCAAAGTCGAGCCCTAACGACACGGAGCCCGTGATGGCGTATTCTTGAACTTCCGTTAAGACGAGCAACAGCAGGATGAGTGAGAAAAACCACGGACGGATCCTGTGGAAGTCCGCTCGCAGATCGACAGGTCTGCCTTGTTCGAAGGACGGCAGCACGAGATACGCTAGGAGATACAAGACGGTAGGTATGAGCACGGTGGCGAGATAGGCGAGAAACGACCAATGGAGAACCATCCGCCGACCGTACTCTGACCACCAGTGCTGAAGGATGACGATAAACAGCATGGCGGCCCACATTAAGCTGGGGGCGTACCAGACGGAAACTTGCGATGGATTTCTGATCAAACGCGCCGCGGCGGTCAGGAGATGTGCGATGCCAAGCCCCAGAACGATCGCGAGGATCACACTAAGGTAATCGAATGGTCGCATTCTAGCGGCTGTAGGCGGGCACGACTTTCGCGAGCGGTGTGATCCCTGCATCGATTTCAATTCGGGCAGGGCGCCCGGCGTCTGATACAAACAGCGTCTGATTCCGGCCCTGAATGGTTGGGCGCGGAAGCGCCCGCCGTGAACCTGAGCCCGAGAAGGCCTCAACTCGCAGATCCGGCCGGTTGGAATGGATGACGACGTAGAGCCACTCGCCGTGTCTTCCATATAACACCTTGGCCGCGGGCGCGCCGGCGTTCAACGGATGAAATACCGCATGATTGAAGTGGCTCGCCACGATTGTCGACAGCGCGACATCGTTTGTGCCCATCGCAGCACGCATGTTGAAGATCGAGGGCAGCAACACGGCAATGCCGATCGCAAATCCCGCAGCCAGGGCGCCGCCCCATGACGGCACGCGGGCCGGCGCCTTTCGAGAAAATGCGGACGTCAACACGCGTCGCCGCAGCGCAGGATCCGGTTCCCGGATCGCTTTGGGCGTTGCCAACGCCGCAACGACGTCCTGCGATTCAGCAAAGCGTTGACGGCACTGCGCGCACGTTCGCAGATGCGCTTCGACGCGCCGCGAGGTCACGTCGTCGAGTGCCCCCAGCGCAAAGAGTGCGGGATCGTCGTCAACGTGTTTGCCCGCAGCAGCGTCGAAGGTCATGCGTCCACCCGCTGCGGGCCCAAGGCCGCGTGCAGTTTTCGCAGGGCCAGGCCGATGCGGCTCTTTACGGTCCCCAAGGGCAGATCCAATTTCTTGGCAATTTCCGTATGCGTGAGCCCTTCGTAAAATGCGAGCCGTAGCGGCTGCCATTGCTCCTGCGGCAGCGCACGTATACCGCTCTCCAGCGCGCGATCCTCGACGACGTCGCGCAGCTCCGGTTGGATGACGCCGTCTTCCGGCAAAGTGACCTCGATCGAGCTTCGCCGGGCGCCTTTGCGGAGGATGGAAACTGCGCGATTGCGAGTGCTGACGGCAAGAAAACTTCGCAATTGGCCCCGCAGCGGATCGAACGTATCGCGCGAGCTCGACCAAATCGACACCAGCGTGTCATGCAGGCAATCCTCCGCTTCGGCGTCCGATGGCAAGAGATCGCGAGCAATCGAATAGAGCAGCGCGCCGAAGCGATCGTACGCTTCCGCCAACGCATCGGGTTTGCGCGCAGCAAACGCCGCAGCCAACTCTTCCTCGGTAATCTCGCCTCCCGCTAGGCTAGCGAACGATCCTCGATTCGCGACTGACCGTCAGCCAACGTGACGGTTCGGTAACCGATGACCTTCAAGAGGCGGTTGGGCGGAACTTGCAGCGGCCCAGGCTTTGCAGCCGTTCCGGGAGCCGGCTGCGGATACGCCGTGGACGCCGCCGTAGCGAATGTGATGTTGCCTTCCTGGTGCTGGATGATTTGATGGATGTGCCCGTTCAGGACCGTCACGTGATCGAACCGTTTCAGCATGGCCAGGACGGTCGAACCATCTTCCGTCGTCCATCCCCACTTCGGATAGAGCGCGTAGAGCGGAACGTGGCCGAAGATGACGATTGGGGTCGACGGCTTCTGCGCCGCCAAATCGTTTTTGAGCCAATCGAGCTGCGGCTGACCAAGTTTCCCCATGATCTCGAAGTCAAAGACGTTGATCAATGCGGCGAAATGAATACCGCCTTGGTCGAACGAGAACCAGCCGTCTTTAGCGTCGCGGCGGCTGAAAAAGTCGAAGTAGCCCTTTGGTCCGCCGATGACGTCGTGCTCGCCGGGAATGTACAACACCGGCGCCTTCAGTTGACTCAAGATCGCCTTCGCGGTATCGAACTGCGCCGGCTTGGAGAGGTGGGTAATGTCGCCCGTGTGCACGACGAACGCCGGCTGGGTTGGCAAACTATTGACGGCGGCGACCGTCTGACGCAGCGTTCCGGCGACGTCGGGGTTCTCTGGGCGGGAGAAGCCGATGTGGCTGTCGCTGATCTGCACGAAGCTGAATTCACCGGCTTTTGCCGATGCGACCGAACGCAACATGCCGCTGGCGGAAAGCGTCCAAACCAGGCCGGCACCCGTCCACGATACGTGCTCTAAGAAATCGCGCCGCTTCATGGCGTCTTCCCCGAAGTGACGACGATCGATCCCTTCATGTATGGATGGAGCGCGCAAAAGTATGTGTAGGCACCCAGCTTGCGAAGCGTCACCGTCCAGCTCTGTTTGCTGTCCAGACCTGCCGAATCAAAGGATTTATTGGTCGCCGTAACCGTGTGCGCCTCATCGTCATCGTTCACGAACGTCACACTGTCGCCGGCGTGGACCTTTAGGGTGGCCGGCGAGAAGGCAAAATTGCGGATGTGCACTGTGTATTTCGGCTGCGCCGCCGAGGCGGCCAACGTAGCGCCGGCGAGCAGCGCCGCCGCGAGGAGTATGCTCTTCATGCGCATGGTACGCGCGAACCCCGCTTCCGGATCTGCGCTCTCATGAATTTGTCAGGTTGCGGGCGTACGCTGGGGCCATGAAGATTCACAGTGTTCGCCTCGGCATTGCAGCGCTAGCTCTCGGCGCGGTGCTGGTCCCAGCAATGGGGCTGCCGGCGAAAGCCGATACCACTACCACCAGAAACATCATCTACGGAGCGGCAGCAGCAGCGGCGGCATTCACGTTTTACAACGTGGAGCACAAGCAGTCACTTGCAAATACCGTGCAAGGCTATCTGCCGGACGGCTCTACCGTTTATAAGGATGGACACGTGGTTTCCCGATCCGGGCAAACCTGGTATCCGGGCAATTACGGACAGTCGATTGCGTGCAGCGGTCAGTACTGCACGATCACCGCACCTAGCAACAACGGCTACGGCTACGGCTATAACGGCGGCGGCTACTATACGCCGAATAACGGCGGTTACTATACGCCGTATAACGGGGGCGGCTACTACCAGCCCTACTAACCGGTGAACGGCGAGAGCGGCTAACCACCGTTCTCGCCCCTTTGTTTGCCGGGCGGGACAAGCGCGCAAAAGTGCGAACCGCAGAACATGCGTTTCGCGCGTTTCTTCGTGACCGCTCTTGCGTTTGCGCTCATCGCGGTACCGTGTAAAGCCGCGCAACCGGCAAACGTTTTTTCGCATCTCGAATTCCGCAACATCGGCCCAACGACGGGGCGGCTCGATGCCGTTTCCGGCGTAGCCGGCGATCCAACGACATATTTCGCCGCGGGCCTCGGCGGTTTGTGGCGCACCCAAGACGGCGGCGTCCATTGGTCGCCGGTATTTGACGACAAGCCCGTAACGTCGATCGGCGCGATCACGGTGGCGCCATCGAATCGCAGCATCGTCTACCTTGGAACGGGCGAGCCGAACATTCGCAACGATATTGCGTTCGGCGACGGCGTATGGCGCTCGAGCAACGGGGGCAGCACGTGGACGCACATGGGGCTCGACGGCACTTCACAGATCGCGCAGATCGCGGTCGATCCGCGCAACGCCGACATCGTGTACGTGGCGGCGGTGGGCGATCCGTTCGAGCCCGGCACGGCGCGCGGGCTCTATAAGAGTACGGACGGCGGCAGAAATTGGCGGCGCGTCTTATTTCTGAACGGCACGACCGGAGCGTCGAGCGTCGTCATCTCACCGCGCGATCCAAGAACCGTTTTCGCCGGCATGTGGACCGTGCAACGGCGACCGTGGATGCTGACCAGCGGCGGCCCCGCCGACGGACTTTATCGATCGAGCGATGCCGGTATGCATTGGACGCGGGTTCGCGGCAACGGCTTTGCGGCCGGCTTAACGGGACGCATCGGGCTCAGCTTCGCGCCGAGCGATGCGCGGCGGCTGTACGCCGTGATCGAATCGAAGAGCGGCGTCTTTTGGAGCAGCAACGATGGCGGAACGCACTGGACGCTCGTGAACGACAAGCATGTACTTGACCAACGCCCGTACTACTTCTCACAGTTCACCGTCGACCCGAAGAATGCAAAGCATCTTTTTTTTATGTCGATCGTTCCGTCGGAATCGCGCGACGGTGGAAAAACGATCAAGCGCATGCAAACGGAAGGCTACGATCACCACCAAATGTGGATCGACCCCGTTCGTGGCAAGCGCGCCATCATCGCGGCCGATGCCGGCGTTCGCCTCTCCCTTGACGGCGGAAAGACGTGGCGCGATCCGCAGCTGATCGTTTCGCAGCCGTACCATATCTCCGTCGATCACGGCACCCCGTACACGATCTGCGGAGAATTTCAGGATCCCGGCGCCGTTTGCGGACCGAGCATCAGTTTCACCGGCGCCATCACGCCGGATCAATGGTTTTCAGCGCAAAGCGGTGAGAGCGGCTGGATCGTTTTCTCGCCGGCGAACGAAAACATCATCTACGGCACCGGCTATCAAGCGGCGGTGCTGCGGTTCGATAAACAAGCGATGCAGGGGCGGCTCATCAGCCCGTGGCCGGATACCTACGCTGGTACGGGCGCCGCTTCGTACAAGTATCGCGGCGCGTGGGTTGCGCCGGTCGCCGTTTCGCCGCTTGAACCGAACGCGCTGTATTTCGGCGCTCAGACTCTCATGCGCACCGACGACGGGGGCCAGACCTGGCGTGAAGTCAGCCCGGATCTGACGCGTAACGACAAGAGCAAGCAGCAACCATCGGGACGACCCATTACGGTCGATAATGCCGGCACGGAAGTGTACGACACGATCGCCAGCATCGCCGAATCTCCGCGCGTGAAAGGGGAGATTTGGGTCGGCACGGACGACGGGCTTGTTTGGGTGACGCGCGACGGCGGAGCGCGATGGTCAAACGTTACTGCGGGCATCCCAAACCTTCCGCAGTGGGCTCGCATCAACAATGTCGATCCGTCGCCGTTCGCGGACGGCACGGCCTATATTGCGGCGGAGAACCACAAGTTGGGCGATCGCGCGCCGTACCTGTACGTCACGCACGACTTCGGCGCGCATTGGAGCGCGATTTCAAGCGGCTTGCCGAGGAACAGCTACACGCGAATGCTCCGCGAGGATCCGTTTCGCAAAGATATGCTGTATGCCGGAACGGAAAACGCGCTGTGGCTCTCTTTTGACGGCGGCGCGCATTGGCAGACGCTGCTGAACAATCTGGCCCACTTGCCGATCTACGATTTTATCGTTCAGCCGAAATTTGACGATCTCGTGGTTGCAACGCATGGACGCGGGGTGTGGATTCTGGATGACATCTCGCCATTGCAGGCGTGGAGTTCGTCGATCGCACGCTCGGCATCGTACCTCTTTCCGGTGCGGGACGCGTATCGTTGGAATGCATCTTGGGGCACGTGGGCGACGAACGAGGGCGCCGGCGACAATCCAGCAGGCATAGCGGACATCAATTTCTACCTGCGCGATAAGCCGTCGAAGAAGAGCAACGTCAAAGTGCTTATTTACGATGGCAAGACGCTGATTCGCTCGCTTGACGTAAAGCATCCCCGCCAAGGCATCGATCGGATTTGGTGGGATCTGAACTATGAAGAGGTCAAACCGGTTCGCGATTATCACGCGACGCGCACGGGCTTTACCGGGCCGCAAGCGCTTCCAGGCACGTATACTGTCCGGCTAAATGTCGACGGGCGAGTGCAAGATCGCACGATCAAACTCTTGCCCGATCCGAAGACGCCCGGAACGCAGGCCGATATGCGCGCTGCTTTTGGTCTCGCCATGCGTCTGAGATCGGACTATGCCCGCGCAGGGAACGAAATCGTTGCGCTGCGGTCGCTGCATGGCGCGCTAGCGAGTGTGGCTTCCCGAGCCCGTTCACACGCGGATACGCAAACTGCGCTCGCGTCGCTGCAGCGTGGCGTGGATCGGTCGCTCGACGCAATGTACATCGGCAATGCTCAAACATGGGAGGACACGCTGCGCACGCCGCCGGGCATTTACGAGCGAATCCTGAACGCCGCCGGCGGCATCATCGGCAACGACTATCGGCCTACAAACGGCCAAGCCGCGCTGGCGGCGCAAGTCGAATCCGATTTGAATGCGCTGCTCGCAAGCGATAATGCGCTCTTCGGTCCGCAGCTGGCCAACCTCAACGTGCTACTGAAACGAGACGGCATTCCACCCCTGAGCGTAAAACGGTAGCGCTACTCCGCGACCGCGCGGACGAAAAGCGGAAAACCCGCCCCAACGGCTAAACGCGGCAGAAACGCGCTGCTGGAGGATGACCGTGAACGCACCGGTCCCCATCAACATCGGCAATACCGCCTTCATGCTCATCTGCGCTAGCCTCGTCATGCTAATGACCCCGGGGCTCGCTTTTTTTTACGGCGGTCTCGTTGGGCGCAAGAACGTCCTGACGATCATGATTCAGAGCTTCATGTCGCTTGGGTGGACGACGGTGCTCTGGGTCGCGTTCGGGTACTCGATGTGCTTCGGACCTGATTGGCACGGCATCGTCGGCAACCCGCTGACATACCTGTTCTTGCGTGGTGTGACGTTGCACTCGATGTTCATGGGGAACGACGCCGGCATCCCCCTGGTAGTGCATATCGCTTATCAGATGATGTTCGCAATCATTACGCCGGCGCTCATTACCGGCGCGTTCGCGAACCGCATTACATTTAAAGCATATTTTCTGTTCCTTACCGGCTGGTTGATCTTCGTGTATTTTCCATTCGTCCATTTGCTTTGGAGCCCTAATGGTGCGCTTGCAAAATGGGGAGTACTGGATTTTGCGGGCGGTATCGTCGTGCACGCGTCTGCAGGTTTTGCGGCCCTGGCGTCCGTGCTGTATATTGGGCGCCGTTATGTGATGGAGAACAAGCCCCATAACGTACCTCTCATCGCGCTGGGCACCGGATTACTGTGGTTCGGCTGGTACGGGTTCAACGCGGGATCCGAACTTCGCGTGGACGCCGTTACGGCGTCTGCGTTCTTGAATACCGACATTGCCGCGTCATTCGCGGCGATCGCATGGCTGATGATTGAATGGGCGCGTGGGCGACAGCCGAAATTCGTCGGGCTTTTGACGGGCGCCGTGGCAGGCCTCGCGACGATTACCCCCGCGGCGGGCTACGTTTCGCCTGTCACCGCGATTATTTTCGGTATCTTAGCGGGGCTTGTGTGTTATTACGCAGTTGCGTTGAAGAATAGGTTGGGTTGGGATGACGCGCTCGACGTGTGGGGCGTACACGGGGCGGGTGGCGTGCTGGGCATCGTGCTTCTCGGCGTATTTGCGACCAAACTTTGGAACCCGAACGGGGCGAACGGGCTCTTGTTCGGCAATCCCGCCTTCTTCGGCAAACAAGTTGTCGCGGCGGTCGTGTGCAGCGCATGGGCGTTCGCCTTTACTTACGGCATGTTGTGGCTCATTAGCCGCGTGACCCAAACGAAGGTGGACCGCGTTGCACAGGAACGAGGGCTCGACATTGAGTTGCACGGAGAGGAAGCATACCCGCTCGGCGTTGTGTGATCCGAAGTTTTGCCGCCGTAGCAATCGGTGCACTGCTTTGCCAAGCTGCGGCCGCTGCGCAGGTGACGCCTTCGCCGAGCCCCGCTCCCTCCCCGACTCCAGCCGTGGCGATTGGCGGCGCCCTGACCGCGTATTCGTTTCACACATCAAACGGGCCGTCGCGCGCGGACTTGAGCAACGCACTGCTCACCGTCGGCAAGACATCTGGCATCTTTCGCTTCAGCATCGTAGCCGGAGCGTACGCCTTCCCTGTGGTGGGCGTCGCGCTGAGCCCGACATTCCAAAAAAACGCGAATACCGATCTTTTTGGCGTCGTGCCCAACGCGTACGTTCAGTACGCACCCGACGTCAGCCTGACATTGAGCGCAGGGATTCTCCCGACGCTGCTCGGACAAGAGAACGCCTTCACGTTTCAAAACGTGAATATCGAACGCGGCCTCGCTTGGAATGCGGAGCCGGTCATAAGCCGCGGCATCCGCGCAACGTGGACTCGCGGGAAATACGTTGCGAACCTCGAGCTTAACGATGGCTACTACTCCGGAAGCTTTTCTGCGGTTGAAGGATCGTTCGGATGGCAACCGGATGCGTCCAGCAACGTCCAATTCGTGTATTTTGTGCCCGGCGCTTCTACGCCGCCAAATCGGACCGCGGCCGTAGCAAACCGGGCGGAATACGATTTGATGATTTCAAAGCAGTACGGAAAGCTCCAGCTCCTGCCGTACGTTCTTTGGATGGATTCTCCGACGAATAAGGCAGCGGGGTTTACTAAGAATGAAACCGCCGTCGCCGCAGTGCTACTGGCAAATTATGCCTTTAATCCGCAGTGGTCCCTAGCGGCGAGGTTGGAATCGATCGGCAACAATAGTTTGGCGACCGACACGAGCGCTAATGCCGACGCGATTGGATACGGCCCCGGAAGCAGCGCCGAAACAGTGACGGTTACACCGCAGTACCGTTACGGCCACCTCATCGCGCGCGTTGAGTATTCACGAGTTTACGCCGGCGAAATTATGAGGCAAACGCGTTACGGCGTTGAGATCGGACTGACGTACTGATGGCCAGTGACATGACGTACGAAGGGCCCTAAACGATCGCTTCACAGATGGCGCGAAGGAGGCCGTTGCCCGTGTACCGGCTTTCCGATCAGCAAGTCGGCATGGGCGCAAGCCTCGGCAACAGCGCGATTTGGATCAACACGAAAAGCACGGGGGCGATCGAGCGGGTCTTTTCCAACGCGCTGGCACAAAGTTTGATCGGCACCTTGGCGCTTCGGTATGGGTCGCAAGGCTTGCCGTTTTTCGGTGCGGACAGCACCGCGAACCAAAGCGCCGGCGAAGCATACGTCGGGCTAGGAGAGGATCGCTTTCGGCGCGACTTTGAAATTCATCCAGCCTATCAGCGCACGTCGTTCAGCCTTGCGGACGGCATCCAGGTGCGTGAAACCGTCTTCGTTCCACTTTCCAGGCAGTCCGACTGGAACGATCCGTCGCTCGCATATATCATCGTCGAACTCAAGAACGACAGCCCGCATACGCATCAGCTCCGGGTGATCGCTTCGGCTCGGCTGCGCGGCAGCACGAACGCCGATATACAAGCACGCTTCGATCCGTCGCTCAACGCCTTGGTGGCGTGGAACGCCGGTATGCCGGCTGCCGTGCGGATCTTCGGGCTCTCGCAATCCGTGACGCGGTACGAAACGAATTTTGATTACGGCAGCACGTACGACCCCTCGCACGTCCATGCCCTCACGAACACGACGCAAGCGACCGGCGACGTCTTGGGACAACTCCAGCTCGATCTCGTGCTGGATCCGGGCGAGCGCCAAAGCTTTACTTTTCGCGCCGGCGTGTATCTCCAGGGAGAAGAAGAAGCCGTGCGGGAGTACGTACAGTCTGCGCGATCGGAAGACGCGCTTGCCGAGACGGTACAGCAACTGGAAAACGCCCTTCACGTCAGCGAAGTAATCACTCCGGATGCGACGATCAATCAAGGCGCCCTCTGGAGCAAAGCCAACATGCGGCGCGTTATGGCGCGTTATCCGCAAGGCCTTGCGTTCACGAACGATCCGGGCAATTACGCCAACATCGTCGTGCGTGATACCGCCTGGTTCGTCTACGGCAACGATCATTTTTTGCCATCGTTTTCCCGCGCAATCTTAGACAACATCCGCGCGCGGCAGTATCCCAGCGGCAAATTGCCGGAATACTACGAGGCCATCGGTGGCCGCATCGAAGACGATGGCTTGAACATCAACGATGACACGCCGCTCTATATTCTCGCGGTCAACCACCACTGGCGCGCCACCGGCGACCCGAAGTGGCTGCAGCAGACCTATTCGTCGATGGCCGCGGCCGCCCGTTACATCATTTCGCAAATAGACGATCGCGGCTTGGTCTATTGCACGGCAAACGATCCGCGCGGGAATGTCTGGGCGATCGCGAGCTGGCGCAACATCATTCCGCTGTACAGCATCAATGGCGCCGTTACGGAGATCAATGCGGAGTGCGTTGCCGCGTTGCGTGCCGCCGGGCATCTAGCGGAAAATCTGGGCGGCCATGAAACGGACGCGAACGACTTTGCAGCCGCGTCGGCCCGGATACGCGCCGCGATGGACGAGCACCTCATCAATCCGGAAAACGGGCTCTACTACATGAACATCGACGTCGAAGGAAACGCGCACACCGACGTCACCGGCGATGAAATCTTTCCGGTGATGTTTCGCGCCTGCGACGCCGACACGGCGTACCGGGTGGTCTCACGGCTCAATGCCCCGGATTTCGCCACATCCGCCGGCATTCGCACGGCGTCGCGCAACGATCTCATGTACGAACCGTCCAACTACAGCGGTCTCATGGGCGGAGTTTGGCCGGGGCTGACATGGTGGTACGCGTTCGCAACGGCGCGGTATCACCCCGAATTTATGGTCCACGCGTTGCGTTCGTCGTTCGAACACTACGCGGCCGATCCGAAGAAAAACAACACAGTGCCCGGCCAATTCAGCGAATGGTTCGACGGCGAAAGCCTAGCCAATAAGGGCATGCGGCTCTCCCCTTGGGAGCCGCCGCGATTTCTCTGGGCCGCCATTGAAGGCGTCTGCGGCCTGATGCTGGCGCCCGGGGAACCGCGTATCAATCCGCTGGTGCCCGACAAATGGAGCTGGGTGGCGTTGCGGAATTTGCCGTACCACGGCTCGTCACTCTCATATTTTGCGCTTCGCCACAGAGCCGACGCGTTGCGGATCTATACCACTGTTGCAGTCGAGAGCGAAGGCGACGTGGATCTGTTCGAACGTGATGTAACGGATGACGTCGATGCGCTTGCGGAAGGCGCCGCCGTCGTCGCGCTTGCATCCGAAGATCGGATCGCGATCCTGGTGGGAAACGTCAGCGGCAGTTCTATTGCTGCGCCGGTAAATTGTCAGCGCTTGGTCGATGCGAGCAGGCGGTACTACGTTCGCACGTACAATAGCGAGCTGCTTGCTTGGGAGAACGATCGCTTTTTAACGGGCTCAGAACTCCGCGGCGTCGTCCTCTTTGTCGACGGCAACGGCTATCGGCTATTGGAAATACTGCACAGTCCGCCCTAAAGCGAGCCGGCCGTCGCCCCTTATCCCCCGGACATCGGGCCTAATAGGTCAAAGAAATAGGCCCGGGCACCTTTACAATGGCTTGCGCGCAAGGCATCTTTAGTAGCGATGACTTCTATAGTCTTGGACCCACTGCGCGTTCAGGTCAGTCCGGCTGGGAACGGATTCGTTGCCAACGCTAGCCGCCCGAACATTACAGCCCTCGGCGCGACTGCCGAAGAAGCTGTGGAAAAAGCTCGGGTGATGGCGCTCGAGGTGCTCGATGCGATGGGCGCCGCGTTCTCCCCGACGCTGATCGTTCGCCTCGAAGAGTCGCGACGCGTTCAGGTCGTCGTGCAGTCCGTTCAACAACCTTTCTCGCTGGAAGAAGCGGGAATGGTCATATCGCTCTGCTTAGTGTAATCGCCTAAGTTTTTGCCCCGCGCTCGTTTGCCGCGGGCTTGACCTTGTAGCGTGTTCCAAGGTTTATACTAAGCCCGTGATACAACCAGCTTCGAACGAGCCGCTGCTGCCGGGCCAGCTGGCCAAACTGCTTGGAGTTAGTACGAGCACGCTTCGACACTATGAACGCGTCGGCGTGCTGGAGCGCCCGCGCCGGACCGCCGCCGGATATCGCCAGTACCAGCCCGGTTCTCTGGCGCAACTTCGACTCGTACGAAATGCTCTTGCCGTAGGATTCACGCTTAGCGAGCTGCAGCGCATTCTGAAGCGACGAGATTCCGTCAGCCCTCCGTGCAGGGACGTCTACCGCATGCTGCAGGAGAAGGCCGCTGATATCGATCGCCAAATCTCGCAATTGCGCATTTTACGACGACAGGTGCATGCAAAGCTTCGTAAATGGCGCAAAACGCTCGCGCGAGTACCAAACGGCGAGCGAGCGAATCTTCTCCAAAGCCTCGCAGCAGAATGACGTCAGCTATACTGGCCGCGGCGCTGCTGCTTGCGCCGTCGGGACACGTGATGAATGCCGGCGAGATGGGCTTTCCACAGAACAAGACGCAGCACCATTTTCACATCTATGCTGATGGCGGAGCCATCGTGGTCCAAGCATTAGACGGTCGCGACGTGCAAACGATTGCCCAGGTTCGTTTTCACCTGCGCCATATTGCGGCGATGTTCGCGCGCGGCGACTTTCAGGCGCCGATACTTGTTCACGGCCAAACCCCGCCGGGCACTCTGACGCTTCATCGGCTTGGCGCCGAAGTTTCGTACGCATTTGCTGAATTGCCACGCGGCGGTGAAGTTCGAATTACATCGGCAAATCCACAAGGCGTAGAAGCAACCCACGCCTTTTTGCGGTTTCAAATCTCCGCGCACCATACCGGCGATCCGTTAACAACGGTTCGGCGGCGGTGACTCTTTTAGAATAGACGTTTTCCTAGAGACGGCCCGTAGATCTCAACAAGGCGCAGATCCTCTTCTTGTGGTGGTCCCATGTCTTCGCGGGAGCGGCCGGATTCGGCCATGACTTTATCCACAATGGGTCGTAAGCGTTGTTCGCGGAACTGATCGAGCTGCGCTTCAGATTCCCAAACGTCGATGAACCGCATTCCCCGATCCGTTTCGAATGCGAGATGGACGATCAAGCCCGGTGGGGCGTCTTTCCCGACCGCTTCCGAAGTCTTCTTGTACATCTCTTTGGTAATGGGCATCTCTTGGCTAAACGCGATTGGCATGAAGCAACCTCCTCACATGCTGGGTGGGCACGGAGTATTCCATTTACCGGAGACGGGTCCCGGGTGGTACTGCGCCGCAGTTAGCGGGCGACGATTTGCAAGACGGCGGTTCGCCCTGAATCGCTGACGACGACGTTTATCCCATCGTCTGGCGGGAACTTGGCCGTATACGACCCATTGTTGAGGTTTGCCGCTTGCGATTCCATCGTGCTCGTTTCGACGCCGACTTCCGCCGTGCGCACCGGCGCGTTCGTCGCAGCATCCTTAACATCGACGGTCACGTACTGCTGACGATGGCGCTTCGCGACAGAAACGTTGACGACAAGCCCATTTTGGCTGCTCGTGAAGGTATCGCGCTGCTCGGAACAGCCGACGACGAACGCCAGCATGACGAAGGCCACCGCCAGACGCCCCATTCGCCAGTCTTAGTCCCAAATGCTTAAGGCCGACTGAGAGCATGGCGGCGGAGAGCAGAGAAGTGAGCGCGGTGGCCGATCTGAACCCGCAGGCCAGGCAAATGGCCGATGAATCGATGGTTCGTAACCTCGACGCGCAGGCGCGGGCGATTTGGCCCCGAAGAGCTCGAGCTGTTTGCAAGATATGCGGTTCCCAAAAACGCCCGGATACTTGATGCCGGCTGTGGGACAGGCGAGATTTCATCACGACTGGGACAGTTGTTTCCGGCGAGCAGCGTGCTTGGCATTGACATCGTCGATAACCACTTGGATCTGGCGCGATCACGCTACGCGACCTTGGCGCCTCGATTAACGTTCGACCACCAATCGATATTTGACTTGAAGGTAGCGGATAGCACATTCGATTTGACCGTCTGCCGCCACGTGTTGCACGCCATTCCCCATGCCGATCGCGCCATCGGGGAACTGGCGCGGGTAACGCGCCCCGGCGGCTTCCTTCATCTCATTCCCGAAGATTATGGAATGCTGCACTTTGCGGGTGCAGCGCTGGACCCGCGTGATTTTTGGCATACGGCAGTACCGGCCTTCGCAGAAAGAACGCAGACGGACTTATTTATCGGCCGGCATACGTTCGCGATTTTGAAAGCACTCAAGCTCGTGGACATTACGGTAGATTACATCGTGGTGGACACAGTCCGCGTCCCACGTGAGACATTCGCCGAGATCTTGGAGGCCTGGCGCGACGGGTATGTCGATTCGATTGGCGAGCTTACTCCCGTTTCGCGTGACTCGGCGGCCGCGTACTTTAACCAGATGGTCGCCAACATTCGGAATCCTTTGGGCTACGCGGTTTGGATGGTGCCTGTGGTGAGTGCGCGCATACCGACGTCGGCGCGCAAACCGCCTTTAGGATGAACGAAGCGATACTTCGCTGGTCGGAAGACCTCGTGCGCGAGCGTCTCGCGATCGCGAATAAAGCGCTTGCCAAGGCAAGGCGAAAACCAGGCTCCGCCAAGCGTCTGCACCGCGCACGCAAAGCTCTGGCGCGATTGCGAGCGATCCTCGACGACACATCTTCCGTCTTTGCGCCGGCGAACGATCCGCTGCAAGATCTGCGGCAACTATACCGTCGCGCCGGGCGAGTGCGGGATGCCGATGTACTCTTGGATCGCGTCGAGCACTACCGTGAAGAGGTCGGCGTTGAACTAAGCGAACTGTGTGCACTGCGAGCGGCATTATGTAAACGGCGACGCAAGGCATCTCGAGCATTTAAAGGGACACAAAAACAAAGCTCGATCGATCCTTTCGGTTTTGCAGCATTTCCCCATAGCTCTGGCTCATCGACGCGGAAAAGATTGCAAACGGTGTTTCTTGACGGTATTGCGCAGCCGCATGATGCCGGATGGGAAATCGTGCGCGTTCGCCTTGCCGAGGCACTTGCCGCGCAGGGCGCCTTGGGTGGGATGGACGACAATGCCATCCATGCGTTTCGCCTAGCATGTAAGCGACTACGCTACGCGATAGAAGCGTTGGACGCGCGAACCAGTACGACTAAGCAAGCCGGAGAAGTGCTCGAGCGCATTACCGATGAACTGGGCGCGGCCCACGATTGCGTGTTGCTCGCCGAGCTTGCGCAAGTCGCCGGCGCCTGTTTGACGCGGCGCCGTTCGTTGGCGGAACGCGACGCGCACGTAATCGAGGCAGCCCAAAAGTGGCGCGATGCCTTTAAACCCGGCAACGCGCTGGAGTTGCTCGCCCTCGAGGCCGGCTGGAGTCGCCCCTTATTTCACGGGCAGGTTTGTACTGGGGCCCATTCCTGACACATCGTACACAACGGCGCCTTCTGCCATCGTGTAATGCGGAACGCCGGCTGGAATAACGACGACGCCGCCAGCCGGCACCTTCGTCACGTTGCTCATGCTCTGCGTCTTGCCGAAGCCGACGCCGAGCGTTCCGGAGATCACGCTCAGGATTTCGGTGTTCTTATGCATGTGCGGGCGAAACTTCACCCCGGGGTTCATCCTGACACGCAACACGAACCATCCCGTTCCGTTCGGATTTCCCGCCAATGGCGCAATCGCGCTGCCCTTCGGCGTCTGACTGTTGGTTGTCCAGTGAAGCTGGCCCGGCATGATGACTTTCGCGCCCATTTGCGCTGACGAGACTGCCGACGTCGCAATAACCAGCGCGAAAGCAGAAAAACAAATAGCGGCTTTGTGCATAGCTTGCACCTCCTGCCGGCAGTATAGCACGCTAATGGGAGGAACCCCTTGCTTGCATCAGAAGCGCAGCTCTCACTGCCAGCCATTCAGCGGCAGACTCGGGCGCGACGAGCGCGACGAAAGAACGGAGCTTTACTTTATGCGTGTGCTGATGCACATTAAATTACCGCTCGACCCATTCAATACCGCGGTTCGCGACGGTAGCGCAGGCCCGAAGATGCAAAAGATTCTAGAAGCCAGCAAACCTGAAGCGGCATACTTCTATGATAACGAAGGCTGTCGCGGCGGAACTCTAGTCGTGAACCTCAACGATCCATCGGAAATCCCGCAATTGGCAGAACCTTGGTTCCTCACATTCAATGCCAGCGTGGAGTTCAGAGTCGCTATGACGCCGGAGGATTTGGGGCGCTCGAATCTTGAGGCAATCGGCAAGAAATGGGCTTGACGCCCGCTTAGCGTTTTGGGCCGAGGCGCCACTCATAAGCGCCGTAGAGATGATACGACGGAGAGCCGACGACGTTTACGCCTGCGGAAAAGAGTAGGCCGTGGAATGCACCGAGGTCGTGCATCCATCCGAACCCCATGTCCGTGAACGCGGGCGTGTCGGCTTGCGCGCCGCTATGAAATACTTCGAAACCGATGTTCGTGGTGTCGGAGATATCGCGCGTTACGGCGATCCCTTCCACCCATGTATGCTTTGAAGGAAGCGTGCTGTCAATGAGCATGCCGCCGCCGCCGAACATCGTCCATTTGCCATAGCTCTTTTGCGCCCAAATCGGCAGCAAGAGCGTGCCGTGCCCCGATCCGAGATCGTAGCGAGGCGGTCCGCTCGCGATCGTCACTGAGGGATAAAAGGAAATCTGCGGCCGCGTTGCCGTTTCACCGACGAAGCGATATTTTAGGCCGATCTCTCCATCGCCGATTCCGGTATGCGACTCGCCGGTGTCCTGAATGTATGCCGTCGGGAACGAAACAGAGAACTGCACGTTTGGAAAGAGGCCGTAGTTGACTTCCAAAGCCAGCGGGATCGCTTCTGCTCGATCTTGCTCGATGCGCGCCTCGCTGAACAAGTAGATTTCGTAGTTGCGGTAAGCCGTCGGCTCCGGATCATCGGTTTCATATGGCGGCCCAGCCAATGCGGGCGCCGCGATGAAGACGCTGAATGCCGCTGCCGCAACGAGAACCGTTGCGGCACCAGCAATTCTCACGGTTTTACGGTGAACCGTTGAACGGCGTCGCCGTCAGATGCGGACCAAACGACCCACACATCGTTGGTCTTCGGATCATAGGCCAGCGTGTGCGCGTCTCCCCCCGATTGCGGAATGTGCAACGTTGCAACGCTCTGCAGCTCTCCGCCGCTGCTGATTTTCACTACGTCCACCTCACCACCGCCGGCACAGGCAATCTCTTGCGTGCCCGCGTTGAGATCGCATTGGTCCACCGAGGGAGTAATGTGCGTTCTCGATACTAGCGTTCCGCCGGTCGTGTAGGCCGCAAGAACGCCGTTCTTGCCGCCTGCCAGAATAAGGTGATGTGCCGCGTCGTATTGCAATGGATGGTTCTTGGTTAACTCCGGCGTTCGGATTGTCCGAACGACTTTGAGGGTGGCCGGGTCGATGACGGCGATCTCGTTAATGTCGGCGATGTTTTGATAGACGCGATGCGTCTGCGGATCGATCGCGAGATACTCGGGCTTGTGCCCCGGTAGTTTTACGGTCGCAGCGTGCTTCATGGTGCGCGAGTCGATGACGAAGATTCGGGTGCCATCGTCCTCGTCCGCATAGATTCGATGCAAGCCGGGATCGTAGGCAATCGCATCCACATTGCCGGCAACATCTGTAGAATTCAAAACCTTCTGAGTTGACGGATCGACTTCCGACACAGTGCGCGCCTGCCCGTCGCCCGTAAACACGTGTCCGGAAGCTGGATCGACGGCAACGCCGTGTACTGGGCCACCCATATCGACTTGCCCCAGCACTTTGCCGTTGTCTGCGTCTACAATAAGCAGCGCCTGGCTGCCGGTATGAGCCGCATAAATGCGGCGGCGAGCGGCATCGGCGGCAACATAATCAAAGCCGCTGATAACGGGAACGGTGTGCGGCGGCCCAACTGGTACCAATAGCATTTACTTACTCCTCGAGAACAACGGAACCATCGGCTTAACGCCTTTCGACGTGTCAGCGGCGTGGTTGAGATAATCGTGAATTCCGAAGGCGTCTTCGATCGTGCGAAGCAAGGAATAATGACTGTAGGGCGTTCGATCGACCACGCCCCGTGGGCCATGATTGGTAATGACGATGGTTGGAATGTGTCCGCCGCCGAAGTTCGCCACGCTCTTTGGGTCGATTCCGCAGCAGCCTTCGGGGCGGTCGCTGGAGCCCTCATCGAACGTAATCACGATCGCCACGTTCGCTCGGGACTTCCAGACCGGCGAGTTTTGTATCTGCGAAACGAGCTGCTGCGTCATCGTATCACCGCGCCGGATTAAGCCGGGCACGTTGCCGTCGGTGCAATCTTTTGGAATCGCCGCGGCGACGGGCTTCGTGTAGTCCGTGGGATCGAGTCCGTGCATTTCATTGCATTGATTGCGAACGACCAGTGCGAAGGCCGGAACGTGTCCCGACGCGAGATCAGCGTTCAGTTGATCGAAGCCGACGATGTGCTGAGCAATTTGCGGGCTGTTCTGTACCGAGGCAAAGTTGATGAAGCCTGAGTGCTTGGAGGCGTACAACTCCCACTTGGCCGCAGCTATCCCCATCCGTGGATCGCCGGCCACGATGGCTTTGGATCCGGGCGCCGGGATGCTTTCGTAGTATCCTTTCCATGAGAGGCCTGCGCGCTCGAGTTGCGACGCGAGATTTGGTCCGAACACCGTGTGGTTGGCGTAACCCGGCGTCATGGATTTCTCGCAATACACGTTTCGCATTCCAGGGCGGCAATAAAACGCATCATCATCGTGAATGCCGAACGTGTCGCCGCCGATCAAAGCGACGTAATTGCCTTCGCTGGGGTGAACTTCGGCATAGAAAGAGACGGCGTTGCCGTACTGCTTCGCAAAACGCGCAATGTTGGGAGCATATCGGCCACCCATGATCTCGTTATAGCCTTTATTCTCTTCCACCATAACGAAGATGTGCGAGTATCGCGGGACCGCCGAATCAGAGTGGTCGGCAGCCGATGCAACGAACAATGCGGAAAGCAAAAGACCGATCGCGCCGGCGACACCAGGTAGCAAACGGGTTGTCATATCAATGAATGGCCTCCGTTGGATGGCAGAGTGCGATGACGCGGTCGGTGAACGCCGAAGAAGTCAGAGCCGCTTCGCCGGCTCTCGCCAGGTCGACGGTTCGTGCCCCCTGTGCAAAGGCGGCCTCCACGGCACGTTCGATCGCTGCGGCCGATGCATCGTCGCCCAAACTGTGACGCAGCAGCAATGCGGCAGAAAGGATCGCGGCGGTCGGATTGGCGATGCCCTTACCGGCGATGTCCGGGGCCGTTCCTCCGATTGGTTCATACATTCCGAAGCGGCGGCCGTTTTTTTCTTGCGTTAGACTGGCGCTGGCCAAATTTCCAATAGAGCCGCTTAAAATTGCCGCTTCATCCGAGAGGATGTCCCCGAACATGTTCTCCGTCAAGATGACGTCGAAGTCGCGCGGACGTCGAACAAGCTGCATGGCGGCATTGTCGACCAGAAGATGCTCCACACGGACGTCCGGGTACAGCGAGGCAACTTCATCGACGACTTCACGCCACAGACGGGAGGTTTCCAGAATGTTGTGCTTGTCGACTGAGGTGACACGTTTGCGGCGAGAGCGCGCGAGTTGGAACGCGACGTTCGCGATCCGTTCGACTTCGTGAGCTGTGTAGTACATCGTGTCGACGGCCCACCGCATGCCGTTCGCGTCAATGCCGCGTTCTTTAGGCTTGCCGAAATAGATGCCGCCCGTCAACTCGCGCACGACAATGAGGTCGAGCCCCTCGATTAGCGAACTCTGCAGACTGGATGCTCGTTCGAGGCCCGCGTAGACACGGATGGGTCGCAGATTTGCAAAGAACCCGTAGTCGTGGCGAAGGGAAAAGAGCGCGGCCTCCGGGCGTTGCGGGAATGGCCACCCGTCGAATTCTGCATCGCCGACAGAGCCGAACAAGATCGCGTCGCTCCGATCGCACAAGCTGCGCGCCGCGTCAGGCAACGGCGGATTGCCTTGCCGGATTGCCGCTGCGCCGGCCGTCGCTTCTACGCATTCAATATCGGGACGCACGCACCGCAGGACGCGTCCCGCCTGACCAATGACTTCAGGGCCGATGCCGTCGCCGGGCAGCACCGCAATCATCATGCGGCCGCTAGGACTCCGCGAACGCGTTTGGCGATGTAGCCGGCGCTTAAGCCGTATTTATCGAGCAGGGCGTCATTGGGGCCGCTCTCTCCGTCGACGTCTGCAATCCCCAGAAATTGAACGTACATCGGCGCTCGTTGGCAGAGCACCTCTGCCACAGCGCCGCCCAAACCGCCGAAGACGGAATGTTCCTCACAGGTCAGCACACGGTCGACGCTTTTCGCAAAGCTCGCAACGGCATCCGCATCGAACGGTCTGAGCGTCGGGACGTGCAACACGCCGATCCGGATGCCTTCACCGGCAAGCTCTTGCGCGGCTTCAATGGCGCGTACGGTTTGGGTGCCGGTCGAGATGATGCCCACGTCGCTTCCCTCGCGTAAGCGCACCGCTCTCCCGATTTGAAATGGTTGTCCGGGAGTCGTTACCGTGGCAACCGGATCGCGTGTCAGGCGCATGTAGACCGGACCATCGAAGGCCGTTGCCGCGACAATCGCGGCACGGGCCTCCTCGCCGTCGCACGGCGCGATCACCGTCATGTTGGGCAAGCTTCGCATGATCGCGATGTCGTTGACGACCTGATGTGTCTTGCCGGTATAGCCGGTCAAGATTCCGCTGTAGTGCGCCGCGAGTTTGACATTCAACCGCGGCTGCGCGATCGCAACGCGCACCTGGTCGAGATCGCGCGTTGCCAAAAACGCCGCAAACGAACTGACCCAAGGAACGAGGCCCACCGAAGCCATTCCGGCGGCCACGCCCGCCATGTTCTGCTCCGCAATACCGATCATGTAGAAGCGATCCGGCCGGGCGACGGCGACTTTGTCGCTCTTGGTGGAATTGGCTAAGTCGCCGTCAAGCAAGACGACGCGTTCGTCGCGACCGCACAAGTCCACGAGCGTATCGCCGAAGACATCGCGTTGCGCCAGCATGCTCAAACCCCCAAGTCCGCCAGCGCGCGATCGATATCCGCAGACGTTAGCGGTTTGGAATGCCAGGTGTAGTCGTGCTCCATAAAGGAGACGCCTTTACCTTTGATCGTGTTCGCGATAATGATGGAGGGCTTGCCGCGAACTTCGCGAGCCTCTCTGCATGCTACAAGAAATTCCGGGATGTCGTTGCCGTTGCACTCGATCACATTCCAGCCGAACGCTTCCCATTTGGCTCGCGGTGTGTCGACGGGATCGCGGCGTGCCGGATCGCCGTAGCCCGCGTCCGTTGCCCAGCCGAACTGCTGCAAATGATTCCAATCGAGAATTGCGGTAATGTTGTCGAGCCGGTAGCGCGCGGCGGTAAAGGCCGCTTCCCAGACTTGCCCTTCCTGAAGCTCGCCGTCCCCGAGCATCACCCACGTTCCGAAATCTTTGCCGAGCCTGCGGGCCGCCAGCGCCATTCCGATGCCCGGCGAGAGTCCTTGGCCAAGCGAACCGGTGGACATGTCAAGACCCGGCAGTTTCGTCATGTCGGGATGGCCCTGCAAGCGGGAGTCGACGGCGTCAAACGTTTGCAGCTCAGCCACTTCGAGGTATCCGCGAAGCGCAAGCACCGCATAGAGCCCGATTGCACAGTGACCTTTGGAGAGGATAAAACGATCGCGCTCAGACCAGCGCGGGTTCGTCGGATCGATGCGCAGCACGTCGAAGTACAGCGCGGTCAACATGTCTGCTGCGGAAAGCACGCCGCCGATGTGCCCCGCACCCGCATGATGGACGGCATGCAACACGTGCCGGCGCACATCATTCGCAATTTCCGACAGTTGTTGCGCATTCACAGCGAGCAACGTTCCTGTAGATACCGGCGGTTCGCTTGCGCCGATCGAAACGGCGTACGCGGTGCGTCCTGTTCAACGACGAGCCACCCTTCGTATCCCGAATCTCGAAGCGCCTCGACGATCTGCTGGACGGCGACCATGCCGGTTCCGAGTTCAACGAACATGCCCATCCGCACGGCGTCGACGAAACCGATGCCCTCGCGACGTACGTGTTCGAGCGTTTGTCGATGGACGTCTTTGAGATGTACGTAACCAATGCGAGGGCGGTATGCTTCAAAAAAGCCATTGGGGTCGACGCCCGCGTACGCCAGATGTCCCGTGTCGGGACAGAGCGCGATCAACCTGGGGTCCGTGAGGTCGCACAGTCGCGCGATCTCTTCGCCTGTTTCGACATATGTGCCGACGTGAGGATGAAAGACGATCTGGATTCCAAGCGGCGTTAAACGCTCGGCAACAAAACGCAAGCCGTCGGCCAGCGCCTGCCATGACGCGTCGTCCAACATATCGGCGGCCGTGACCCGGCCCGCGATTTTTAGCCGTTCGGCAGACGGGGAATCGGAGAGGATCAGCACGTCGGATCCTAGCTCGCGCAGGCGCTTTGCTGCTTTCATGCTGCTCTCCAGCGCTGCTTCATGCTTCGCGCGATCGCGTAGATTCACTGCATGAAACGTCGCTGCCGCCCGCAGATTTCTGTGCTGGAGCGCGTCACGTAACCGGCGGGAGTCGTCGGGGAAGTTGTAGCTGATCTCGGTACCCTCGTAGCCGGCGTGAGCCATTTCGTCCAGCATCTGCTCGAACGATGGCGTTGTGACCCAGGTGTAAGAGGGGTCGAATCCCCAGTTCACCGACGCTGTGCCGACACGGATCGCGCTCACCACGTCCAACCTTTTCGAATCCACTCGTGATCCGGATCGAAGGTCATATGGTAGACGTGCTTCGGACCCGCCAAGACGTTGAGATAGTAGATGGAGTACTCAGCCGCAGCGGCGCAGACGTGGTAACCGCGCGGCACGAGCACGGCGTCGCGATCGTGAGCGGTGATCGTTTCGTCCAAGTCACCGTTCTTCGTATAGATGCGTTGAAACGCAAAGCCCGAAGCGGGCATGGCGCGGTAGTAGTAGAGCTCTTCCAGCGCGGATTCGCGTGGCGGATCATCTTCGTCGTGCTTGTGCGGGGGATAACTGGACCAATTTCCGGGCGGCGTCAGCACTTCCGTAACGAACAGCGCAGATGCGGCATCCGGATCCATGATGATGTCGTAGATCCTGCGTTGCGCTTTGCCTGTTCCGCGAATGTGCTGGTGCTCCGGTGAGAGTGCAATCAGACGCGGCGGTAACTGAGCGCGTGAGTCAGGCGCCGAACAGATCGCGACTTCGCATTCCGATAACGCTTCGACCTTGTACTGCCTTTGCGGCGGCACATACACGGCTTGCGGGGGGCCATCGAACGGCGTATGGCGTTTGCCGACGGTAGCCCAAGCGCTCTGTCCCGCTTCAACGCTCGCCGATCCACTGATAAAAAGGAGCACGACTTCATTGTCGCCGGATTCCGCCGCATGAGTAGCGCCGGAGGTAAGCCGCACGACCGAGAAGCTGATGTACTTCCATTGCCGCCCATCAGGCCGAACTGAGAGGATCTCTCCGAATGCGTTCGGCTTTGCGCGCACCAGCAATTGCGCGCTCACGATTAAGCGGGCACCTCGCCAAGCGGAACGGCACAGCCAGTCGCTCGGGATCGATCCGCCGCTATCGCGATCCGTAACGCGCCCAGTGCATCGCTCCCGGTTACACGCGGCGTTCCGCGCTCCCGAACGACTCGCACAAAATCTTCGATCTCGGCTCGGTATGCGTCACGAAAGCGTGCGATGAATGAATCGTTGTGCCGGCCGAGCCGTGACGAATCGAGCAGCACGCCACTGGGCAGCTCCTCATAGCCGCTCAGCATCATCCCTTGCGATCCGTGAATCTCCGAGCGTGCGTCGTAGCCGTACGCAGCTTGGCGCGAGGCTTCCACGACGGCGATCGTCCCGTTGGTAAAGCGCAGTACCGCGACCGCAGTGTCAACGTCACCGGCTTCGGCGACGGCAGGATCAACCAGCGCACTCCCGGTGGCGAACACTTCCCGCACCTCCAGCGGCGCGAGGAGCCAGCGGGCGGCATCAAAATCGTGCACCATCTGGTCTTTGAACTGCCCGCCGCTCGTACGAATATACGAAATAGGCGGCAGTGCACTGTCGCGTCCTACGAGCCGGAGATAGCGTACTTCGCCCAGTTTTCCTGAAGCGATCGCATCGCGAGCGTTACGCAACGCGACATCGTAGCGGCGTTGGAATCCAATCTGAAGCGCGACGCCGGCGCGTTCGCACGCTTCGATCGCGCGCACCGTTTCTGCGACGTCGAGCGAAATCGGCTTCTCGCAAAAAATTGCCTTCTTGGCTGCCGCTGCCTGCACGATGAGATCGGCGTGTGTATCGGTGGGCGTTGCGATGAGAACAGCGTCGATGCCGGGGTCCGAAAGAAACTGCTCGACGGTATCGACACGTCCATGGCCGATGCGCTTGAGGACTCGCTGCGCGGCCACGGTGTCGATGTCCGCGATTCCAACAAGCTCGGCTTCGCTGTTAGCGACGTTCTGCGCGTGTACGACGCCGATTCGTCCCGCACCGAACACGGCAATACGCACACGCGGCTGGCTCACTACGTCAGTGCTTCCTCGGAGCGCGCGCTTTCATATTGGCGCCGCTTTTCTTCGTGATACGCAGGAACGGTCACGTCCCACCAGCCGGTTGTCATCAGGCCGCTGTCCGGAAGTTGTCGGCTGCAGAGCGCTTCCACGACCGCGGGCCGTCCGCTGGCAAAGGCGCGCTGCAACGCCGGACCAAGTTCCGCAGGGTTCTCGATGCGCTCTGCATGGCACCCAAAACCTTCGGAAACTTGCGCGAGATGTGCGGAAAACGGCGTACCGTCGTTCTTTTTAAAGTTTGTCGCAATGACGCGATCTGGACCGAATTGCAGCACTTGCAAATTCTTGATGCATTCCCATCCGAAATTATTCATGACGAGGAAGACGACGGGAATGTCGTACTGTGCCGCCATGGCCAGCTCTTGAACCGTTTGCAGGAAGTCTGCCGTCCCCGACGATGGCAAGCACCTGACGGTTCGGCGCTGCAAGCTTTGCGCCGATCGCTCCCGGCACCTCAAAGCCCATCGCCGAAAAGCCGCCGGCGGTAATGTGCTGCCGCGGCCCATAGACCGGGAACTCGTTAAAGACTTGGCTTTGCGGATTGCCGGCGCCGGTCACGACGATGCCGTCGCGTGGGAGCACTTTGCGAGCTTCCACGAGCGCTCGCGAAATCGTCATGGGCGACGCATCACTCGTCCTCGGTCCGCGCAAGGCGTCCTCCCATTCATCCTTTAGCCGTTGCAGGCGTTCAAAGTATGGCGACTCGCGATAGCTGCGCGCTCGCGAAAATTCGCGAAGCGTGAGCAGCAGATCCGCTAGCGTCGCACGCGCATCGCCCACAATGCCGACTTCGGCCGGATAGTTTTTGCCGATCTCGTACGGGTCGAGATCGATCTGGATCAGTTTGCTCGGCGGGATATCGAACGTCACGCCGCGGCGGAACGACGACGCCGTACGATCCGTGAACCTGCATCCGACAGCGAGAATGACGTCGGCTTCCCGCGCGAGAATATTTCCGGATATCGAGCCGAGATCGCCGCAGGGCCACGCGTACAGCTCGTGATCCTCCGGAATTGAACCCTTCCCCATCCACGTGACGGTTACCGGCGCTCCTAGAAATTCGGCCAGTTCACGAAGCGGACTCTCCGCTCCGGATGCAACCACGCCGCCGCCGACCACGATGAGCGGCCGCTCCGCATTGAGCAGCAGTTTGGCTGCTTCATTGACCATGTCGGGATCGCCGTGCGCGCGTCCGCGTGGCCGTCGCGTAACGGGATCCGGCAACTCTTCGATCTCCGCAAATTCGGCTTGAACGTCCATCGGAATGTCGATGTGCGCGGGGCCTCGGCGGCCTTCGAGCATCACGTTGAACGCCAAGTGCAGCACGTTCGGGACTTGATCGACGCGGCTCGGCTGCCACCAACGCTTGACAACCGGCTCCATCATGCGCGGGAAATTGGCCCAATGCGTGCGTTCGAGCTCTTGCAAAACGCCGCGTCCCCGCATGTACGTATGCACCGAGCCCGTCAGCAGAAGCAACGGAATTGAATCGATGTAGGCACAAGCCACGCCCATTGCCGTGTTGGCCGCACCAGGCCCGATCGAGGTAAACACCGCGCACGGCTTTCCCGCAACGCGATAGTAGGCGTCGGCCATGTGCGTTGCGCCTTGCTCGTGAATCGCCTGGACGACGGCGATCTCATCGCGGCGATCGACAAAGGCATCGAGCAGCGCCGTGATTCCGTGTCCCGGAACGCCGAAGAGCATCGGCACTCCTTCGCGGACCAAGTATTCGGCGACGATTTCGCCGCCGGTCATGCGCACGAGCGAGGGCTCCTACTCAGGCGCCGGCCGCGCTTGCCGCCGCATATCCAGCTGCGCTGAAATGGCGCGCGCAGAGTCGCAGATGTCCGCAGCAAGAGCGGGAATCCGCTCCCGGGTTAAACGCACTGCGGGAGAAGAGAGTCCGAATGCGGCGACGACGTTGCCGGCATGGTCGCGGACCGGCGCGGCGATGCAGCGCACTCCAGGATGGAGCTCTTCGTCGTCGACTGCATATCCCGAACGCCGAACGCGGGCAAGATCGAACTCGAGTTCGTCGATGGTAGTCATGGTATGTGCGGTATACCGTTTTAGAGGCTCCGCACCAAACAGCGCTACAAGTTGCGCGCGAGTGAAATCGCCGATGAGCGCCTTCCCGACGGCGGTGCAATGCAACGGTTCCGCCGTACCGAGCGTCGTTTCAACGCGCAAGATTCCGGTGGCCGACTCGGATCCCACTGAAACTGCGAATTGCCGGTCGCGTATAGCCACGTGCGTGTTTTCGCCGGTGCCGGCGGCCAAGTCGCGCATATAGGGCTGAGCGATCTCCACCACGTTCAGCCGGCGCAGTACGGCCGAAGCGATTTCAAGCACGCCATAGCCGAGCGTGTATTTCTTCGTCTGGGCGTCCTGCGACACGAATCCGGAGATCTCGAGGGTGCTTAGTAGACGATACGCGGTGCTGGGGTCCACCCTCAGCCTGCGCGGCCACTTCCGTCACGCCCAGTCCGGACCCCCGGCTAGCGAGCAAGCGCAAAATGCTGAGCCCTCGAGAGAGGGAGTGAATGAGCGTTGGACCTGCCATCTTCTGCTTTATAGCAACCACGATTGCACTATGGTCAATGACTTTAGCCACAAGAGGCTGTGTGTCCTGGAGGGAAACGTCACTTTGACAACGATATTGACCATAGTGCAATAACGATTGAAGCTCGACCGATTGCAAAGGGGAATGGTCTCATGGCGTTACGGCTCGTAGCCTTCATCGCGACCCTGTCGCTGCTGTTTGTTCCGGCGAAGTTGCCGGCGCAGACGCAGCCGGCAGTCCAACCGGCCGCGGCCACCGCGAACGCCGCGCCGATCAGCGGATTCATTTACGATCAGAACGGCGGTCTTCCGATCGCGCGCGCTCGTTTGCAATTGCAACGCAACGGCAACACGGTCGCAACCGCAGTCACGGACGCGTACGGCGGATTCTCGTTCCGAACCGTGCCGCTCGGCACGTATACGATTCTGGTTCAAGCGCCCGGTTACCAAAGCGGACGATCCGAAGCCATTGTTGTGAGCGGCCCTGCGTCGGTGAATGTAGCGTTGGTGCGCGCCGGAGCGACAGGCGGACTGCGTACGATTGCCAACGTGCGGTCCGGCGGTGTGGGAGCGTTGCAAACCACGACGACGATACAAAACAGTGTGGACGTCAACGTGGTGAAGCAGACGAATCAAACGCGGATCGCCGAGAGCCTTGCAAAAATCCCCGGGGTGAACGCGGCGGACGCCGATTCGTCACGCGGGGACGATATCGGCATCGACATCCGCGGGCTCAAGCCAAGCGAAACGCAGATTCTGCTCGATAGCCATCCGATTGGGCCACTGGGTGTTTATCCCGGTTGGGACGTTGGAGGCGGTTCCGGAGCGTTCGATTTGGCTGACTCTCCCGTCTTTGCCCTCAAAAGCGCCGAGATCACCTACGGTTCGGGAGCTGACGGGGCTCTATGGTGTTGATGCAGTGGGCGGAGCGATCGACTTTCAAACGATCGATCCGACAATTCGGCCACAGGCGCAATTCAGCTGACGGCGCCGGCGATCAGGGCTTGCAGCTCTTTTCCGCACAGACGACCGGCACGTTCGGAAAATTGGGTTATGCCTTTGTGCACGGAGTGAACGGAACGTACGGAGTTTTCCCTGGCCAAATTATTCCGCAGACGGGCGCGCGCGGCAGCGATTTGACGGCCGCGACGCTTGCCGGGGACACCTATTTCGTGTCGGGAGACGTCGTACTCCGCAACGACCTTGCGAAGCTGCGCTGGTCGTTCTCGCCGACCACGTCGCTGACGCTGACCGGCTATTCGGCGACATCGTGGGACGACAAGACCGGCAACGGCGACAACGACTTCATTACGTACGATTATGCGCGGTATCAGGCAGCCTCAAGCCCGAATTGTACGACGCCGTCAGGTGCGCAGGGGATCACTGTAACGACGGATACCGGCACGCCATGCTTTACGCCGGCTCAATACGCTGCCGCTGCCAGCGGACCGTCCGGCGGTGGCCCCGGAGCCTTTCAGGCGCTACGCAATCAGGATTACCACGCGCGTTTCCAAACGCAGCTCGGGAAGCATCAGATCGTTGCCGACTCATTCGTCGACAATTACGGGCAAGATCGCGAGCGCCCGGGCTCGTTCCTCAACGGCGATCTCTCCATTCGTACGACGCGGTACCTTACGTTTGGAACGCTGATCAGCGACGATATTCCGGGGGCAAAGAACGATTTCGGTTTCGGCTATTACACGCAACGGCAGTATATCAACGGCAACACCGTCAGCGGCAATTCGGGGATCATACCAAGTTCGGCACTCTTCGAAAAACTCGATAGTTTCTTCATTCGCGATGCCTTTACGCCGTCGGAGCGCGTCTCGTACTTCCTGAACGCGTGGTTTAAGCACTCGCTGGTCGGCGGAAACTCGTTCGATCCGCGGCTCTCGATCGTCTATCGGCCCTCTGCCAACGATGTGGTCCGGCTCACGGGCGGCGCCTCGTCAGCCGATCCGGCGCCGATCGCCGTGGTGCTTACGGGGGCCGGCGGGATCAACCCGGGAAATTGTACGCTCTTTGGGCTCGGCAGCGTTCCGACGAGCGGCGAGCTCCCGGAGAAAGCGGCGGACCTGGAGGCTTCGGTTTCGCACCGGTTCGGCGTCGACGACTCCGTGCAGTTTACCGCCTACGACACCAACGAAAGCAATACGATCTTCGAAGCGGATTTGCCGGCATCGCAATACTTGGACGTCATCAACAAGTATGGTGGACCGAATTACCTCGCTGGGGTGTACAAGCACCTCACTGCGATTTGCCCGAACTTTGCGCCGCCGAATCCCCCCATAACGATTGCCAATCTCACCGTCGCCACCAACGTTAATTTGGCAAAAGCCCGCGCGCGCGGCTTTGAGATCAGCGGACGATTCCGCGCAACGCCGCACTTGCTGTTCACGGCTTACTACAACGCCCAGTCGACGGTTGTCTTCGACATGCCAAACCAGCTGTTGGTAAACAATCCGACGTACATCAACGGATCGCAGATTCCTAACATCCCGTTGCACACCTACGGGCTGACGATGGATTTGACGAACACGCATGGCGGCGAAGTGTATGTGAACTACACCCATTGGGATAACAACAACGTCTACAACCGCCCGGCCTTCGGCACCGTGGACGCGTTCTTGAATCAACGAGTCAGCGACGAAACGTCGATTAACTTAGGGATCTCGAACGTATTTAATGCCGATTGGGACAACTATGGCCGCATCGGTTGGGGGATCTTCCACGCCGAAAACCAGTTCGGCACCGACACGAGCGCATTGCAGCAGGGATCCGAACGGTTCGGCCTCATGCCCAGATCCTTTACGCTCACGATCACACGGCGGATAGGAGCAGGTTCGACGCCAGAAACCCCATGAAGAGGCGGTTCGCAGCACGGAGCGCGCCGCTCCTTGCCCTCGCGGCGTTGTTTCTGGTCGCGCCGTCAGTGGCGCCGCCGCGCGGTCCTTCGGTCCAAGCGCTGGTGCGGGCGCGGATTCGGCACGTTTTCATCATTTATCAGGAAAATGAATCGTTCGATCACTACTTCGGCACGTATCCCGGCGCAGATAATCTGGCCACGGTATCGGCGGCGCTGCACGGCTTTCGGCAATACGATCCGATAGCAAGGGCGTGGGTTACGCCCTTTCGCATCACCGATCCGGATGTCGAAAGCCCAGACCATTCACGCAAAGCGCTGCTCTCGAAAATGGACGGAGGCAAAATGGACGGCTACGTCGCCGTGCAAGAGCAGTCTTCGGCCAAGGACGGATATGGGCTGGAGGATCAACGTCGTCTAGGACAGCTCACGATGTCGTACTATGACTGCGATACGATTCCGTTTTTGTGGAAGTATGCACGAACGTTCACGTTGTGGGACCACTTTTATCAGGGGATGACGGGACCGTCGACGCCAGGCAACATCGAAGTCATTGCGGGCCAAACCGGTCAGACGCAAGCAGCGCGAAACCCCAAGGAAATCGTTGGCGACGAAGGTTCGGGGCCGGGCGTCCCCGTGGAAAACAGCATGGATCCACCGTTCGGCCCTTATACCGCCACGCCGAACCCGAAGTTGCAGATCGTTCAACGCTATGCGACGGTCATGCTCACGCTCAATGGGCAAGACGATCGCAAAGCTACAAACGAGACCGAAGGCGTGCGTGAAGATCTGCGGCAAGTCGGCTTGAGCTCGAATGCGCCGGTACCGTGGGGATGGTATCAGGAAGGATATAACGGGCCGAACAAGTCTTGCATTAAAAGGGTATTCCGCGCATCACAACGCGCCGCAGTATTTCGCCTACATGCGGCACAACAACGTTTTCTGGAACCGCATTCACTCGTTGAGCGAGATGCTGCCTGCCTTACGGGCCGGATCGCTCCCCGACCATGGCGCCTTTTACATCAAGGGCAGCAATTACAATCGTTTTGGATGGCGCCCTGCGAATCGGGCGCCGTTCATTCAGGAGCACTTTTTGGGCGACGACGATCATCCTGGGACGGGCGATTCCGATCGGGAAGTCGGCGAATCGTTCGTCGCAACGTTCGTCAATGCGATCGCGCGCAGCAAGTATTGGAAAGATTCGGCCATCATTGTTACGTGGGATGACTCCGGCGGTTTTTACGACCACGCTCCGGCGCCGAGCTTCGAGAAGTGTTGGGACGGGCACGCTTGCGGCGACGGCCCGCGGATTCCATTCATTTTGATATCGCCCTATGCGAAGGCCGGGGTGATCGTGCACGATCGCGGCGACACGTCGTCGGTCGTCCGCTTTATCGAAACGGTCTTCGGATTGCCGCCGCTCGCGACGTTGCCCGACGAACGGCCGTACATGCCCGAAGGCCCGCGCGACACGAACCCCCGGCTATCCAATTTGCTTAGCGCTTTTGACGTGCAACGTCTTAAAGGTACCCGCAGGCCTATTCCATCGTCAGCCGCGATCATCCCCGAGGATGTTGTCAACACATTTCCTGCGCGGCTCAATTGCCGGGCGCTGGGTGTGCGCCCCGTTGCAATTCCCGGCTCGAATACGCCTCCGCCCGGATTCCAAGGGCTGCCCAAGCAATATATTCCCTAAGCATGATGCGCACTGGACGACTTGTTCCGGGCACGTTCCTCGCCACGATTTTGTTGCTGGCATTTTGCGCGTGCAGCAGTACGGGCGGCGCACGAACCGCATCACCCGGACGGGCGAATGCGCCGCGGTTGCGGATCGCCATGATCACGCATCAGGCCCCCGGCGACACATTTTGGGACATCGTCCGTAAGGGCGCAGAGGCCGCGGCCGCAAACGACAACGTCGATCTGATCTACTCCAACGATCAAAACGCGAACGGCCAAGCCTTGCTCGTTCAAAACGCGATCGACCAGCACGTTGATGGCATAGCGGTGACGCTCGCAACACCGGACGCGTTGGCTGGTGCTGTAAGGCGGGCGGAGGCGCGCGGGATTCCCGTCGTTGCGCTCAATGCCGGCTACGATGCTTGGAAACGCTTAGGCGCGTTGGTGTACATCGGCCAAGATGAAGCATTGGCAGGACGCACCGCGGGGCAACGCTTGAGCCGCGAAGGCGCGAAGCATGTACTCTGCGTCATCCAATCCCAGGGCCAGGTACAGCTGGAAGCCCGCTGCATGGGCGTTCAGCAAGGGCTCAAGACGGGGCGCAGCGAGAAAATCTACGTAAACGGCGCCGACATGCCGTCCGTGCGATCGACGATCACGGCGAAACTGCAAGAAGATCCGAGCATCGACTACGTCGTGGCGCTGGGCGCACCGATCGCTTTGACGGCGGTGCAAGCCGTAAAGGCGGCAGGCAGCAAAGCCAAAGTGGTGACCTTTGATACCAACAAGCAACTCGTCGGCGCCATTCAAGACGGAAGCGTCCTTTGGGCAATCGATCAGCAGCCGTACGTGCAAGGGTACGAGGCAGTTGACGCCCTATGGCTCTACATCACAAACGGTGACGTAATAGGCGGAGGGCAAGCTATCTTGACTGGGCCGACGTTCATTGACGCTCACAACGTCAGCACAGTAGCAAAGTACGCCGCAAACGGAACGCGGTGAAAGCGCTCGCGGTACCAGCCGGCAGGCGCATAACGCGCCGGTCCGCTTTACGCATCTTTTTGATGCGTCCAGAGGTGGGTTCACTCATGGGCGCCGTGATCGTTATCGTGTTTTTCTACGTGATGGCGCCGACGATCAGAAGCCCGGGTGCACTAAGCACCGTGCTGTATCAGAGTTCCACCCTTGGGATCATGGCCGTCGGTGTTGCGTTGTTGATGATCGGCGGAGAGTTCGATCTCTCTGCGGGCGTCGCGGTGATCACGTCTGCGCTGGCTGCGTCGATGTTCGCGTATCAGTTCAGTTTGAACGTCTGGGCCGGCGTGATCATTGCGCTGATCCTTTCCTTGAGCATCGGCGCCTTCAACGGCTGGATGCTCGTGCGGACCGGCTTGCCGAGCTTTCTGGTAACCCTCGGGACGTTTCTGATGCTCCAAGGCATCAACTTGGCAGTGACGCGTCTGGTGACCGGAAACGTCGCCACCAATGACATTTCCAATATGGCCGGCTTCGATTCGGCCAGAGCAATTTTTTCTTCGACGTTGACCATCGGCGGAACCGATATCAGCGTCAGCGTTCTGTGGTGGATCGCCCTCGTTGCGGTTGGCAGCTGGCTGCTGCTGCGCACAAGCGCAGGCAACTGGATCTTTGCCGTCGGTGGCAATGCCGCCAGCGCAAGAGCGGCCGGCGTCCCGGTAAAGCAAACAAAGGTCGCTCTCTTCATGGGCGTCGGATTGTGCGCGTGGATCGCGGGCATGCATCAGCTCTTCGCATACAACACCGTGCAGTCAGGTGGCGGAGTTGGACTTGAGCTGGAGTACATCGTCGCGGCCGTTGTCGGAGGATGTTTGCTCACCGGCGGGTACGGTTCGATCGTCGGCGCGGCGATCGGTGCGTTGATCTTCGGCGTTGTCAGCCAAGGCGTGGTCTATGCCGGCTGGAATCCGGACTGGTTCAAATTCTTCCTCGGCGCGATGCTGCTGCTCGCAACGCTCGTCAACATGGTTGTCCGATATCAGGCGGATCGAAAATGAGCGACCCCATTATCGAATTGCGTGACGTCGGCAAGCGATACGGCAATGTCCACGCCCTGACGGGAATCAATCTCACGGTGTGGCCTGGTGAAGTGACCTGCATTTTGGGCGACAATGGCGCCGGCAAGTCGACACTGATCAAAATCATTTCAGGATTGCATGCACACGATTCGGGAACGCTCCGCATGGACGGCAAGGACGTGCAGTTTGGTTCGCCTCGAGAAGCGTTGGATGCGGGCATCGCGACTGTCTATCAGGATCTGGCGCTGGTGCCGCTCATGCCGGTGTGGCGAAATTTTTTTCTCGGTTCCGAGCTGACGAAGGGCGTCGGACCGGTGCGCACGCTTGACGTCGATCGGATGCGCCGAGTGGCCAATGAAGAGTTGCAGAAGATGAGCATCGAGTTGCCCGATATCGATGCGCCGGTCAACAAGTTGTCGGGCGGCGAGATGCAAGTCGTGGCGATCGCGAGAGCCATCTATTTCGGCGCTCGCGTTTTGATATTGGATGAGCCGACGGCAGCGCTGGGCGTCAAGCAATCGGGTGTGGTTTTGAAGTATATCGCGGCCGCGCGCAATGCAGGGTTAGGCGTGATCTTCATCAGCCACAACCCGCACCACGCCTACTTAGTGGGCCAACACTTCGCCGTACTCAATTTAGGTCGCATGGAGCTCGATGCGGACCGCGCGCAGATCTCGCTGGATGACTTGATCAGGCACATGGCGGGCGGCGCCGAACTGAAGGCGCTCGAGCATGAAATGCGCCGAACGCAAGTATCGTAGATCCCGGCTACTGCCTCGTGCAGGTCACGGTGCTGGTTTGGACGCGGCCGTGATCATCATAGAAAGGGGTCGTGGAACGAAGCACGTTTCCCGTTCGTGAAACTTCGTTGTTGAATCGCTTGCGTCCCTGATTGTCGAGCGCCGGCCACATTTGGACCCACGCGCCGTTGTCCGGGTCCAGCGAGGTGGTCTGCGCGACGTTGCTGGCTCCGGAATCGAAGATCGTTACCAGGACGTACGCCTTTAGGGAATGGCTCCAGCGTTCGTATGACGTCGCGGGGTTTTCGTTCAGCTCGCGAGTGACAAACCAATTGCCCTGTTCGGTTTCGGTAAACGAAATCGGCGTCTTCGAAGCCGGAACGGAAACGCAGCGCCAAGCCCCGACATCGGCACGAAGTTTCGCCTGCTGCGTCATATCGAACTGCGTGTACCCAGGCGCGGATTGTGCGGCCGCCGCGATCGGGATGAAGGCAAACAGTAAAGCGGCTGCGAGACGTACAATCATACGGGCCTCCGGTTGTGAAGCAGAAAGGGGGCCTTCATGAAGGCGTTACCCACCGTCGTCTTTTTGGCAACGTTGCTCGTCTTCACTGCCGCCGCGCGCGCGGACGAGGGTCCAACCTATAAAGGGCCGCTTTCGCCGAGCGAGACGCAGTTTGTTCAAGCGGTTCAGCGCGATCTGATCGCGCGTTTTCCGCGCGTTACCGATGCAGAGAAGGCGGGCTACGTGCGATACACCGGCGTAGACGACACCGGCGCGATCAGCTATGCCAATCAGCAGTGGGCGTCGGATCCAACGCATCCAAGCCAGCTCTGGTACGATAAGGACGGCAATCTGCTGGGCGCGGACTTCTCGCTGCCGCGTCCGCACGGTGAGCCGCGGCCTCAGCTCTGGGGCATCAATCCCGGGCGCTGGTACGAGTTCAACGGCCACGTCCACTACGTCATCAAAGACCCAGCCAGCGGAAAAACGACGTACGATCAATGGATTTGGAATCGTGATTTCGTCAATGCCGGCGGCAGTTTGTCGAAGCCGTCGCCGCAGACGCTCGTCAAACTCGGACGCGTGCCGAGCGCCAACTACATCGCAACGATTTTCGAATTTCCGACCATCTGGGATCTCATCGTGTGGGTGAAACCACACGCCGCGGGACCCTTGCGCTGGTAACGGTCATGGCGTGAACGCATTTCTCATGAGCAGCGCAAGGCCATCCAATGGTAGCGTGCGAGCGAACGACGCAGTGTATGGAGCGTGGTGTACGTCTGCCGTCGATTGACGGCGATAAACTCTCCGCGTTGCTCAAAAGGAAGAAGGATCGATAGCGAGCACATCAAGCTCCCCAGCCGTCGGACTTCGCGCTCAGTCTCTTCCAGGCCGATGGACTGTTGCGACCAGCGTTTCGCCGCCGAGCTTAAGACGTCGCAAGCGGCCATGGTCTTTAGGCGTAGAGATCCGTGCAGCATAAAGAGCGCGATGCGTGAGAGCACCGGCTCAGTTGGCGATTTGAATATCGAATTCGGAAAACGCCTGAAGTACACCTCGGCCATTAACGCGACGGCATCATCCGACTCTAAGAATGCCCGCATTAGGTGTGAACTGCGTGGGCCTACTTCGAAGAGGTCGTTTCCAACATAAGCGTTCTGCCGGTTTGAATGTAAGTGCAAGCGCAGCGCTTGTGCCAGCCACACCTTGGCTTCACGGGATGAAAGGAAGAGCGCCAGCGTCGATGCCGACCGGCTCGCCAGATTCCAATACCGCAGCCGCATCGCTTCGTCGTAGGAATCCTTCGCCGTTTCATAGGCCGCGTTAGTCTTTCCGCGTTGGAGCTCGTGCCGCGCGAGTAGTGTCCGAACGCTCAGCGAGTGAAAGGCGCTCTGACAATCTTCGAGGCCCTCGCTGGACCAGCGGCTTCGCGTTTGGAGCGATGCCCGAGCCAACACTTCAGCGGCATAGACGCGAATGTCGGCATGCGGCCGCCCCAATTTCGCCGCCGCGATTCCCGCCTCTACGGCTCCGCTTAGGTCGCGGCGGGCAAGGGCGATTTGCGCCTTGCGAACGAGCGTGATCGACTTTAGCAAAGTGCCGTCGCCGGGCGACGCGTTCAACAGCGCACAATCAAGTTCGGAGCGCGCGTCGCGCAGACGCCCTTCATACAAGTACACTTCACTGCAATCAAGCGCATACTTCACCAGTGCATGGGGACTCAAGCGATCGTAAAGGCGAGTCATAGTTCGCACCGCAGCGCGCATGGCTTGCAGATTGCCGCGGCACCTGGCGATGAACAATTCGTTCTGCGCAACCTCGAACGCGCACGCAATATCACGGCGATCAAATTGATTGCGCACATTGTTGCTCGCTTGTGAAATCAGCGAGTCGGCAGATTGCTGCCTGCCACTCATCTCCGCCCCCAACGCCGCTGCGGAGAGCGCGCGTCCCCGGTCCGGTCCGCGGTAGTCATCCGGCGCGATCGGTTCAGGAATGAGTCGATCCACCATTGGCAGGGCGATCGGCATGGCGTCATGCGACCGTCCGGCATCGCGTCTTGTTGTATCCCTTAGGCTATTGGAAACGATCTGCGCCAGTCGTTCAATGATTTCTTTCTTTGCGCGATAGCGGCTTCGCTCACTGCGCTTTGTGGCGCATGCGCGCAACGCTTCTGAGATCGTTGGATCCAGCGGCAGCCAGTCCGGAACGTTGCGCGGCTGCCGGAGCGCACGCCGGATCTGTCGCTCCAAGCTGTTCATACTACGAAAACAGCTCGCCACGAAATCCGTGACAAAGCGTTTCTAATGTCCGAAAAACTGCCATTCGGGGGGGAAAGGCCGCCACCGGCAATGGTTGCGTCTTTCGGATACTACGCGAGGGGAGCCACAATGAATAGGATTTCGCGTTTGGCTGGATACGCAGCGTCACTCTGCGCGATCGCGGCTATGCTTACCGGATGCAACAACGGCGCAGGCTCGACCGCGGGCTTTACGCCATTAGGCACCGTGGGAACGAGCGGTGCAGGGTCTGCGCTTGGTCCCCAGTCGACCATGAGCGCTCAAGGCAAGGGCATCACGCACTACTACATGGTCGATCTCGGAACGCTGGGAGGCACGGCGAGCGCCGCCAACAGCGTTAATAACCGCGGCTGGATCGCGGGTCTCTCGAAGTTAGCCGGGGACACCAAGGTTCACGCAATTCTGTGGGTGGACGGAAAGAAAGTGAACCTAGGGACGCTCGGCGGACCCAATAGTGCTGTCGGGTGGCCGGTAAAAAATGTGCGCGGAGAGCTCGCGGGTTTTTCCGATGTCGCGCAAACCGATCCGCTTGCTGAAAATTTTTGCGGATTTGGCTCACCTAATTTATGCGCGGGATTTACTTGGAAGAACAACGTGTTGACGCCGCTGACCACGCTTGGGGGAAATAACTCGTTTGCCGCGGCTGTCAACGACGCAGGACAGGTGGTGGGCTTTGCCGAGACTGCCGCACGGGCTTCGACCTGCGGGGCTCCGCAGGTACTCGATTATTACGCCACTATCTGGCGGCCCGACGGTCATCCTCGTGTGTTGCCCCCGCTGAACGGCGACACGGTTTCGCAGGCGGTGGCCATTAACAACGCCGGAGCCGCAGTGGGCGCATCCGGTCCGTGCGGACCACCCAATAACATCGGTTACGGTACCGCGCACGCGCTGCTATGGCGGTCGAGCGGCCAACCCACCGATCTTGGGACCTTAGGCGGTACGACAGCAAATATTGCGACGGCGATCAACGACAAGGGCGAAATTGTCGGGCAGTCCGCCTTGACCGGAAATCCAACGTACCACGCCTTCCGGTGGAACGGCGCGATGATGGACTTGGGCACCTTGCCCGGCGACACGTTAAGCGAAGCGCTGGGTCTGAACAACAAAAAGCAAATCGTCGGCTATTCCTGCGGCGCAAGCGGCTGCCGTGGATTCATCTGGCAAAATGGAGCGATGACGGACCTCAACCTGCTCGTGCCGCACTCGCATTTGTATGTGATGTCAGCGGGCGACATCAATGACAGCGGATGGATCGTTGGACAGGCGTTGGACGTAAAAACCGGTAGAGCGCCTGCCGTTGTGCTCATTCCCGCCGGCGGCGCCTTTGCCGGCGGCAACGCGAGCAAAGTCACGCTCCCCGATAGTGTGCGCCGCCAGTTGCTCCAGCATCGTGGATTCCGGTTCTTCATCCAGGGGACGACGGGTCCAGGCTAAGCTTCGCACAGGGCCATCGCAGCCGGGCGCGCTTCCGGACGCGCCCAGCTGCGGAGATGTGAAACCAGCACCCTTCAAGTACGTATAAGCGGTAATTTCCGGCTAACGTAAGGAGGGGTCTTTTGCTGCGTTGGTGTGCGTTCCTAATCGCGACTCTGTTTTGCTTTGAGGTGGCGGCGCCGTCATTTGCGGCGGCGGCGACCCCGGGAGAACAACTCCAAGCGCTCTACACGCGAGCGCTGCACAACTATCTGAAGCGCGCCCCCGAAGCCGCGACGTTTTTGGGCGACTACCGGTACGATGCGTACTGGAGCACGCCGGGAATGGGCGGCGTCCGCCAAGGTCAGCGATTTTTGCGACAGTTCGAGGCGGCACTAAACCGCATCGATTTCTCGCATGCCAGTTTGCACGATCGCAACGACCTCAGACTTGCACGTGCGTTTGTCGCGTCGCAAAAGCGCGCCGTTGCGGAAACGCTGCAGGGGAAAGATCCGGGTGCCCCTGCCTTGGGAGTTGTCGGCGTCTTTTTCACGATGCTGCTGCACAAAGACGAACAAAATTCGGACGTGTGGTGGAACAACGTGATATCGCGCATGGAAAAGGCGCCGGCCTTCCTTGCCGGGCAGAAGGCGCTGATCACGCATCCCGGCCGCCTGCAGGCCGAAGTCGCGCAACAGCAGCTCGCGCAGGCGCCGGCGCTCTTCACGTACATCTTGACGCCGATGGCGACCTCAAGCCTCTCCAAAGACAAGCTTGCGCGTTTCATGAAGGCGCGCGACGGGCTGGTCGCATCGCTGACGGCGTGGAACACGTGGCTCAGTCAGAACGCCGCTTCGTGGCCGCAGAATTACGCGATGGGCCGCACTGCCTACGAAAGCATGCTCAAGAACGAGTTGTTGCTTCCGTATGATGCCACCGCGATCGAGACGATTGGCCAAAGGACGCTCGATGCAGCCATTGCCGACCAGCAGGCGATATTGGCGGAAGCGAAGGCCAAAGGCGTCAACCTTCAGGATCCGCTGCAGGCGGCGAAGGTGGGCGGAGGTTTAACGCCGGCAACCAAGGATGCGCAATTCGCATTCTTTCAGTCGGCCCTCGATACGCTGAAAAACTTTATTCAACAGCACAACATCGTGACGATTCCGCCGTACGTCGGTGTGATGAAGATTGAAACGACGCCGGCGTTCTTGCAACCCGTGCTGCCGGGCCCGTCCATGAATGCGCCGCCGCTGCTCTCGAAAGAGACGAACGGCATCTATTTCATCCCGCCGCCGAACGCGCAGATGGCGGCCCATCCGAAGCTTTTGAAGATTTCGACCGCGATCGCGTGCTGATGACGAGCGGACACGAGGGGTTTCCTGGGCACTTTTTACCGCTCTCGATCGCCAAGCACAACACCGATGCGGTGCGCCGCTTTGCGTTTGACAGCGTGTTTGCCGAAGGCTGGGCGTTCTATGAGGAGTCGCTGCTTCGCCAGATGGGACTCTATGGCGACGACCTCGACGGACGCTACGCCGTCGCGCAGTTCGAGCGCTTGCGAGGCGCGCGCGCAATCGTCGATGCGAAGATGGCGACCGGTGAATGGCCGTTTGATCAAGCGCTGAAATGGTTTCAAACCAATGCCGGCGTTGACGCGGACACGGCACGCGGTGAAGTGAGCCGCTTCGCACTCGGTCCGGGCCAGGCGTTTGATTACGCCGTCGGCAGAACGCAGATTCTCGATTTACTCGCGAAATACAAAGCGAAGAAAGGCGCCGCGTTCTCATTGCAAGCGTTCCACGACGATCTGCTCTCGCACGGCACCGTCCCGGTCGCGATTATTGCCAGTGAAATGCTGAACGATTCACTATCGCTCCGTCGACAGACGAAAAACGCGTCCCCATCCCGAACACGCAACGGCAGGTTTGGCCGGGAAGCCATTGCGTTGAGTTCCTCATTGCGGACACCGATGTGCTGCTCACTGCATGGCTGCGACCGGCGGCGGGCAGGGATTTGGATGCAGAGCACGCCCGCACGCTGAGCGCCACTGCGCCAACCTCTCGCAACTACGTCGACCGAAAAACGCTCGCCCGCGAAACCGCAGCCGATCCGGAGGATGTCGAGGCGCTGCGGCGCTACGGTGAACGTTTCGGACTAAGCATCGCCGAATCGCACTGGCGATCCGTCGTTGTCAAAGGCCCCGTCGAACAATTGATCCGGGCCTTCGGAGCGAGCGTTGCGATCTTCGAAGACGCGGACGGGCGCCGCTTTCGCCATCGTTCGGACGCATTGTACGCACCTCCCGATGTCGCGGCCATCGTGCAGGGAATCTTCGGCCTGCACCAATGGCCGCGTTCGCGAAAACTCGGGACTTTGCAGCGGCACACAACGCCGCTCTTGGCGCGTGACGTTGCGGCGCGATACCAGTTTCCCGACGGGCGCGGGCACGGTCAAACGATCGGCGTCGTACAGTTGCGCGGGATATTTAAACCTGACGATTTCGATCAGTGCATGCGCGCGCAAGGGTTAGCACCCGTGCATCCGATCGTCAAGCGAGTGGACGATGCGGCTGTTGCACACGAAATCGCGACAACCAAGGACCTTGAGGCCGCGCTCGATGTTCAGCTCATCGCTTCACTTGCACCGGAGGCACGCATCGTCGTGTACGAGGCGCCGGATGACGAGCGCGGATTTCTGGATGCTGTTCGCGATGCAATCTTTGATGAGGAGTACGCGCCCTCGGTGTTGTCCATCAGTTACGGATGGCCCGAACAACTTTGGACGCCGGCTGCGCTGCATATCCTCGACGAGCTTTTTGCCGCTGCCGCACTAATGGGCGTCACCATTTGCTGCTCTTCCGGCGACAACGGCGCCGAAGTCGACGACAACGGCAAGCCGCATGTGGTTGCGCCGGCTTCAATACCGTTTGCCGTCGCATGCGGCGCCACGATAATTCAGGATGGCGGCTTAGAAGAACAAACATGGGAGAAGACCGGAGGCGGTTTTAGCGAGCGATTTGACGTGCCGCAATGGCAAGGCGCAGCACGATCGTCCGCGATGCAGTACGGCATGCAGCCTGGACGAGGCGTCCCCGATGTTGCCGCACAACAATTGCCGGGCTACTACGTCGTAATGGAAGGCGCGGAGTTAGCCATGGGTGGTACGAGCGCCGTCGCTCCGGTGTGGTCGGCGCTCATCGCGCGAATCAACGAACAGATTGGCGTGCCGGCCGGCTCGTTTTTACCAATCCTGTACGAACAATCCGGCGAGAAAATCTTTCGTGAGGTCACGTCCGGGGGCAACGGGCGCTTTCAAGCAGGTGCAGGATGGAATCCATGCACGGGCCTCGGCACTCCGATTGGTATCGCTATTGCAGAACGGCTACGCGCGCTCCCGCGCCCCTAATTCATGCACCCGAGCGCGTCGTCGCGAAATTGAAGATAGGCCGCTTTGTATTTGTCCACGGCTTGTTGCAGCTGTTGCTTGTCGACGCCCGGAGTTGCAGCGAGTTTCTGATGCAGGTCGTCGATGGATTGGCCGTGCGCCTCGAGATTGCCGGCTGCCTCGTCGCGTCTACCGGTGGGCATCGTTGTCACTCCTTACCCGGCGGAGCCGCCGCCGGCTTTATCGCTTATCGCCGCCGCGTGCTCCAGCGCCTGCTCCTCGCGCAGCCGTGCGCCCTCGTCCATTCGTTGCGCCAATTCCGTTTCGTCATAGATGTTGGAAAGCAAACGGATCAGCCGTTCGTAACCGTGGCGCTCCGTTCGCTCACGCGTATCGTTGCTGGCATAGTGCGCGTCGGTGAATCCCAAAAGCGCCGCGGCACGTTCGTAATCGCCCACGAGGCCGCCGAGCAACGCGTGATGTTCCAACGCCGGAATCATCCACCGAGCGCCGGATTTCTTTAGCAACTGCAGTGCTTCGCGCAGAAGGTCGCGAGCGTCGGCGAGGTCGTCGGCGGCCATAGCGTAGGCAGCCAGATTGCAAACGACAAGCGCGAGCGGCGCAGCATTGAGTTCCGCAAGCGTTTCTCTCGCTTTGGCGGCAGCCGTTCGAGCGGCCTCGACGTTTCCCAGTGCGAACTCGAGTTCACCGAGGTTAAGCAGGGCGCTGGCATGCGCTTCACTGCCGGGCCGTTCGCTCTGCGCGACGGCGGTGAACCGCCTGCGAGCCGAATCGACATCACCATGCTGAAGATCCTTTACGGCCCAATTCCGCAGCACGTGGTTCGCGCTGATCGTTCGAAGTGCGTGCGGCGTTCGGTACGCCTGCGAGAACAGCTCCTCAGCTTCGTCGAAACGTCGTGCGTCGCGATAGCAGCCGGCCAAATTTGCAAGCGATCGCGCCGTTTCATTCGGGTCTGATGAATGCCGCGCAGCCTCCAGCGCCCGCATCGCCGTCTTTTCACGGTGCGCGAGCGTGCGGCCAACCAACCACTCCAAACGGACAAGGTGACGCAAGACTTGTGCGCGGGCGACTTCATCCACCGAGTCATCGGCGAGCGCTGCGGCGGCGTCGAACCACCTGACCGCTTCTTGCGGCGTGGATACCAGCTCCGGCCACTCCAGTTGCGCGAGCAAACGCAAACCTGCGCCTGGGTCGTTGCGCTGAAAGATCGCCCAGTCTAAGGCCGCACGAATATTGCCGATTTCCGGCGCGAGTTGCTGCTGCCACCGCACGTCCTCCAGCGACTCGACAAGCGGAGCAAGTTCGCGCGCGAGGTCTGCGTAATAGCGCGCATGCTTCGCCGAGATAAGCTGCGCTTCGGTCGCCGCAACCAGCCGTTCGTCAGCTATAGTCGCGAATCGAATTCAGCATGCTGTAGCGGAGATCGTCGCCGCAGGGCTCGGTGACAACGAGCGACTTGGCGACGAGCCCGGTCAACAGTTCGAAGATTTGCCAATCATCGAAATGCTCGTCGGCGCAGACCGCGGTGGCCGCGTGCATGGTCCATCCGCCGGCGAAGATGGCGAGGCGCCTGAACACCTTGCGTTCGTCTTCATCCAGCAGATCGAAGCTCCAATCGATCAGGGCGCGCAGCGTTTGCTGTCGGGGTAGTCGGTCGCTGCGCGTTTGCGCGATCAATCGAAAACGCTCGTGCAGCATTTGCAAGAGCTGGCGAGCCGTCAGCGTCGACATTCTTGAAGCGGCGAGCTCGATGGCAAGCGGAATACCATCCAGGCGCCGACAGATGTCGCCGACCGTGCCGGCGTTATCGTCCGTCAGGGCAAACCGTTTCTCGGCGGCAGCTGCACGCTCGGCGAACAGTGCGATTGACGTGGACTCCTCGAGCGACGGCAGCCGGAAGGACTGTTCTCCGCCGATTTCAAGCGCTTGTCGGCTCGAAGACAGAACAGTGATCTTCGGGCAGCCGCCGAGAATTGCCGCGATAATGCGAGCCGCCGGATCGATCACGTGCTCGCAATTGTCAAACAGCAGAAGAGCGTGTTTCGATTTCAAGGCGTGCACGAGGCTCGCAACAGGATCCCCGCTACCAAGCGTCACGCCCAACTCGTGGGCTACGGCCGCCGGGATGTACTCACCGCTGGACAATGGCGCAAGTTCGATGAACCAGACGCCATCCTCAAAGCTCTCGAGCAGATTTGCCGCTACGTGCAAGATGGTGCGCGTCTTGCCGACCCCACCCGCCCCGACAAGCGTGACGAGCCGATTGTCGTGAACCAACGAAGTAATTTGCGCGACTTCCTTTTCACGTCCGATAAATGAGGTCAACTGCAGCGGCAGATTTGTTGCCAGCGCGTTTACCGATCGTAGCGGGGGAAAGTCAGCCGGGAGGTCGGGCGCGTCGAGCTGGTACACTCGTTCGGGTCGCGTGAGGTCGCGCAGACGGTGCTCGCCCAGATCGCGCAACGTGGTTTGCGTCGGGAGCGTGTCGTGGACCATCGCCGCGGTTACGCCTGAGAGCAGCGTCTGACCGCCGTGGGCGACGGCAAGGAGCCGCGCAACACGATTAACGGCCGGGCCAAAATAATCTCCCTCTCGTTCGTCGGCGGTTCCGGTATGAATCGCTGCGCGTATCCGCAATCCGTCAATCGAGGAAAAGTTTGCCGCGAGCAGAGAACGCTGAGCATCGAGCATCGCGGCGACCGCGTCGGACGGGCGTGAAAATGCCGCGCAGAACGCATCGCCCAGCGCCTTGAAAATGTAGCCGTGATTGCGCGCGATTGCGGCGCGTACTAGTCCGTCATGGCGCTGCACGGCTTGCTGCATTGCCTCAAGATTGCGTTCCCAACGCTGCGTGCTGCCTTCGATGTCGGTGAACGCAAACGTCACCGTTCCGCTAGGAAGCGGCTGTCGCATCTGATTCGGCGCTTCGCGAGTAGCGCTCACTGACCGCTTGTCTTCGCCAAAGGCTCCGAAAAACACCTCAAGAGTTTTTGCTTGCGTGCGGCAAGTATGCCATAACGCAGTTTCGCTAGGCGCTTAAAAACGCAAAGCGAAATACCGTCCCGGTTGCGATTATCGGTTATGCGCTGGCGCGCGCTTGCAATCATCGCCGGCGCCAACGTCTTGGCGATGGCGACGTGGTTTTCCGCGACCGCCGTCATTGCGAACGTCTCCGCCGCGTATGGCATTGCCCCGCAGAACCAGGGTCTGATCACGGCGGCCGTGCAACTTGGTTTTTTCGCGGGAGCGATGAGCAGCTCCATCATTGCGCTGCCCGACGTGCTGCCTCCCAAGGTGCTCATGCGCATCGGGATGCTCGCCGCCGCGATCGCTAATGCGCTCATTACCACGACGCACTGGCTGCCCCTCGTGCTCTTGTTGCGGTTTTTAACGGGTGCAAGTTTGGCCTTGGTCTACCCGCCGGCAGTCAAACTGCTCACCGCGTGGTTTGCTCGCGAGCGCGGACTGGCGACAGGCGTGCTCATCGGCGCATTAACGCTTGGTTCGTTTTCGCCGCACCTGTTCTCGGCAGCAGCGGTTCACTGGCAAAGCGTCATGATCGGCTCGAGCGCGCTGGCGTTGGTCGGCATTCCGGTCATCTCGCTGCTGCCGTCGCCGCCGGTGGCGCTGCCGCTCGCAAAGTTCGAGCTGAATGCCGTTCCGAGAATTCTCAAGGATCGTGCTGTGCTGCTGGCGGACTGCGCGTATTGGGGCCACATGTGGGAGTTGTACGCCGCGTGGGCTTGGGCGCCGCTGTTCTTTCAAGCGAGTTTGTCCGCGGCCGGATCGCGAGCCCATGCCGGTCCGTACATCTTCATCGCATTCGGTGTGATCGGCGCGATCGGGTGCACGCTCGCTGGAATTCTGGCCGACCGCTTCGGGCGGTCAACGGTGGCCGCCGGCGCCATGATCGTCAGCGCAACAATGTCGTTGACCATCGGTTTCACGTTCGGGGGCGCGCCGTGGCTCGTGTTCATCGCGCTCATGATTTGGGGGATTTCGGTGATCGCCGATTCGGCGCAGTTTTCGGCCGCCGTAACGGAACTCGCGGAACCGTCCTATGTCGGCACGGCGCTGACCCTCCAGATGGGCGTCGGTTTTCTTGTTACGCTGCTCACGATCTGGCTTATCGGCGTTGCTCGCGTGACCCTGGGGTGGCAGTACGCCTTCGCAGTCTTGGCGGCCGGCCCGGCGCTCGGCGCCTGGTCGATGCTTGCCTTACGCAGGCGCCCGGAAGCCCTTAAGATGGCGCACGGGCGGCGGTAATAGCTGCTCTCTGGCGCGGGCATCCGCGCGGTGCTATGATACCCGCCTGGAGCAACCCAGCGCCCCGCTCCATGCGTTGGGCGACTCTACACGTTGCTCCCATTTGGACAGAGAGGAAAGCATATGACGAGTACTCAGCAGGCCGGCGCAACTGCGGTCCAACCCATGCCGCAAACGGAAGGCACGGTCTACAGTCTTCAAGGCACATTGCTCGAGGCGTGTTCATGCAACGTCCTTTGTCCTTGCTGGATCGGAGAAGATCCGGACAAAGGCACGTGCGATGCGTTCGTCGCCTACCATTTTGACAAGGGAAAAATCAACGGTGTTGATATCAGCGGTCTTTCGATGGTCAATGTCTGTAAGATTCCGGGAAACGTGCTCACGCCGCACACGTGGAAGGTTTTGATCCTCGTCGACGACCGTGCGACGGACGAGCAGCTTCAGGCAATACAGGACGCTTACTCCGGGAAGCTCGGCGGTCCGCTCGCCGATCTCGCGCAATTAGTCGGAGAAGTGCTCGGCGTGGAGCGGGTTCCGATATCGCACCAGGTTCGCGGTGGCGAAGGCACGCTGAAAGTGGGCGATATGATCGAGGCCGATATGGAGCCGTATCGGTCGGGTCAAGGGATGATTACCACACTGCGTGATTCGATCTTTTCGACGATTCCCGGGTCGCCCGCGTATGTCGCGAAAGCAAAAAAGCACGAGGTCAACATCCCCAAGCACAAGATGAAGTGGTCCTTCCAGGACCGTAACGCGATCCAAGGAGATTACGTCATCAACTATTCCGGCTAAAGTGATTGGCGCAGCGCGCGTCGGCGGAGTTTCTCCGTTGATCGTCGCCGCGATCGCGGCAGCATGGCTGTTAGCGATCGCGGCGCAGATCAGCGGATCGGGCAGACTCGTCCACCACGATTCGCTCATCGAGGGCGGCCTGCCGATTTGGGCCGCTCTTCTGTTATTCGTGCTCGCATGGCAAGCGATGATCGCGGCGATGATGCTGCCGTCGAGTCTACCGCTGATACGGATGTTCGCGATGACGTCGGCCGCGCAGGCGAACCGCGGCGTCGTGATGATGGCCTTCCTTGGCGGCTACGTCGTGGTTTGGACGCTGTTCGGCGTTGCGGCATTCGCGGGCGACATGGTCGTGCACCGGCTCGTCGACCGTTGGGGCTGGCTCGCATCGCATCCGTGGCTCATCGCCGCGTCGGTGCTGGGGCTTGCGGGCGCATTTCAATTCTCCAAACTCAAAGATGCGTGCTTGAACAAGTGCCGGCTTCCCGGCGTCTACCTCGTGCAGCATTACCGCCGTGGTGGCGCGGCCGCCTTTGCGCTCGGACGCGACCACGGCCTCTTTTGCGTCGGCTGCTGCTGGGCGCTGATGTTGGTGAGCTTTGCGGCGGGATTCGCCAACCTCTGGTGGATGGCGGCGCTAACGGCATTGATGGTGTATGAAAAAATCGGCCTGCACGGGAAGAAGATCGTTCCCGCCGTCGGCGTCGTGCTGATCGTGTGGGCCTTGCTGATCGTCGCACATCCGCCATGGCTGCCACGGCCACTCTCGGGGTTATGAAACGACGCCTTCTACTGCAACAGCTTAGCGCGGCGGCTTTGCTTGCCGCGAGCCGGCGCGGTTTTACACTACCGGCGCAAGGCGCGCCGCGACGACGTGCGCGGCCCGGAACCGTACGGTGGCCAACGCCGGCGCAGTGGGAGCGGCTCCGCAGAGCCGTCGGCGGCCGATTGATGCGCGTCGAGCCGCCGTTCGCACAATGTGACTCGGCGAGCGCCTGCGGCCAACTCTTCAAAGACTTGAAAAATCCTTATTACATCAGCGAACATCCAAATCTCACGCAGACGCTCGGCTGGGCCGATGCGTGGCAAACGCAGCCCAGCGCGTATGTCGTGACTGCGCGTTCCGCAGTCGATGTCGCCGCTGCGGTCAACTTCGCACGCGAACACGATCTTCGCGTGGCCGTTCGCGGCGGCGCGCACAGCTATCAGGGCACATCGAACGCGCCGGATTCGCTGTTGATCTGGACGCGCGACATGCATGCGATCGTGATGCACGACGCCTTCGTGCCGCGGAATTGTATGAGCGCGCCGGCGCCGGCCGTTTCGCTCGGTTCGGGCAATCTCTGGGGCCGCGTGTACGATGCGGTTACGACGCAGCATGGCCGTTACGTGCAGGGCGGCGGCTGCACGACGGTGGGCGTTGCTGGACTGGTTTCTGGCGGCGGGTTCGGCAGTTTCTCGAAACGGTACGGCGCTAGCGTCTGCCGGACTGCTTGAGGCCGAAATCGTTACCGCCGATGGACGGATTCGGATCGCGAATGCATGCGAGAATCCCGACCTGTACTGGGCGCTCAAGGGAGGCGGCGGAGGCACATTCGGCGTCATCACGCGGCTCACGCTTCGCACGCACGATCTGCCGACGAACTTCGGAGCCGCGATCGGGACGCTGCAGGCGAACTCCGACAGCGCATTCCGGCGCCTCATCGAACGATTCGTGTCATTCTATGCCGAGCGGCTGCACAATCCGCATTGGGGCGAACAGGCAGCGTTCACTTCCCGTAACGCGCTTGACTTGCTGATGGTGTCGCAAGGCTTGGATCAAACGCAGGCGCAGCAAATGTGGCAGCCTTTTCTTGACTGGGTTGCCGCATCGCCGCAAGATTATACGTGGACGGCCAAGCTGCAGTTTCTGACCGTTCCTGCGCGCCATTGGTGGGACGCCGGCTTTTTGGAGAAATACGTTCCCTCGGCGATCGTCTTGAATCCGCTGCCGGACGCGGCGCCGGGCAGCTTTTGGTGGGCCGGAAACACCGAAGAGGCGGGACAGTTTTTGTACGAGTACGAGTCGCAGTGGATGCCGGCTGCATTACTGGACCCGGCAAATCGAGCGCGCTTGGCAGACGCGCTCTTCGCCGGAAGCCGCCATTGGCGTGTGAATCTGCACATCAACAAGGGTTTGAGCGGCGCTTCTCCGGACGTCATCGCGGCAGCATTGCAAACCGCAACGAACCCCGCGTTCACCGGCGCTTTTGCGCTGGCGATCATTGCAAGCGGCAGCGATAACGTCTATCCAGGTGTTCCGGGCCACGAACCGGACATGGCTGAAGCGCACGCCGAGACAAAAAGCGTGCGAGCCGCGATGGACGAACTACGCGCGATCGTTCCTAACGGCGGGAGCTACATGTCAGAGGCGTCGTACTTCGATGAACGCTGGCAGCAGAAGTACTGGGGAGCGAACTACGCACGCCTCGCGGCAATTAAGCAGCAGTACGATCCCGATGGCCTCTTCATCGTTCATCACGGTGTCGGCAGCGAGCGCTGGAGCCGCGACGGCTTTACGTATCTAGGCCGTTAAACGTTTCGTCGCGGAGGCTGTCGAGAAAGTGTGTCAGCTCGGCGGCGCGCTGCGCACCGATGCGTTTGGCCGTGCGGGTGATCAGTTTCGGCGGGATATCGATAACGAAACGACGCAACGTTTGTATCGCGGGCTGCACGCTTGGGTGAGCCTCGCCGGTAAGCGCGAGAATTCGCGCCGCGCCGACTGCTCCAAGGAAATCCAGGGAGTCGGCGTCGTGCAGCGCGATCGCTTCCGGGATCGTGCCGACCTTGGAGTAGTACATGTGTTCACGCATCGCGGCTTGGACAGTTGGAAACTTGTTCATCGGAAAGCCGGCGTTGCGCAGAATCGCTTCGCTTTTTTCAGCTGCCACCTCCCCGTGCTCGCGCTTTGAATCGGTGAATGGAGGAAAGGCAGCCATATCATGCAGGAACGCTGCGGCGAAGAGTACGTCGGTATCCACTCTCAAGCCGTCCCCATTGGCGATCTGCACCGCCAGCTGATAATCGCGCTCGCTATGTTGCCAGCCCCACGCCGGGTGATGAAAATGCTCGCGGGCAAAGGCGTACACCGTGGCTTTCCACGGCGCGTCGAGCGGAATGCCGGTGACGGTCTTGCCGGCGGCGGCGAATGCACGCGGACCGAGGATGATCGCTGCGACGAGCAGCGCGAGAGCCAGTACCGATTTCTTCATGCGTAACGGTCCTCCGTAAAAGAAACTCATTCGGAACGACTTTCGTCATGCGCCTGCCGACAGGTATGCTCGCGCGGTGGCGCGCATCTGCCACGCGTGGCGCACACCATTCGATTCGGCGTGGCAACCGCGGATCATCAGTGTGAAGCCTACGACGGGCGCGACGACATTCGCGACGTTTGGGAACGTGTGCGCGGACTCGTTCCTCGCGGCAAAGCCACCGATTTTTGGAGTCGCTACCGTGAAGACGTGGAACTCGCACGTGGCCTGGGGTGCACCGTCTTCCGTTTGTCGCTCTCATGGTCGCGGCTCGAACCGGAGCCGGGTGTTTGGAACGACGATGATTTCGCTCACTACATCGCAGTATTGCAAGCGATCCGCGGCGCGGGAATGTCGACGGTCGTCACGCTCGTGCACAACACGTGGCCGCTTCACGTTCAGGCTGCGGGAGAGGGTGCGGGTCTGCTGGACGCGGGATTTCCCGATCGCCTCGCTCGCTTCGCCTCGGAGGTCGCGCAGCGCCTTGGCGATCTTATTGACGACTATGTAACGCTGAACGAGCCCAATCAACTCGTCTACGGCTGGATCAAAGGCTTTTGGATGCGTGCGTATGCAATGCCGCCAGGTCAGCCGCCGTACGAAAGCGGCGACGCGCAGATGGACGACGTGCTGACGCTCATCCCAAATCTGTTTCGAGCCCATGCAAAAGCGCGCGACGCAATACGGCGCGTCCGCCCGAGCGCGCGCGTCGGCGCAAACCCGCTGGTCCTCGGGCTGCCGCGATGGCTGCAGCGCTACATCGATCGCAACGCGACGCACCTGCAGTCTCCGGAGGCCGCAAAGCGTCAGGCAGCGCGCATTGCGCAATCCACAATCGAAGAAGGCGGGCACGTCGATTGCTCGATCGCGCAGCTCACCATGACGCCGGAGCGCGGGCAGCACGCGTTTTTCTCGGAGCCCTACTATTGTGCGCGGCTTGCCGCGCTGCATGCCGTTAGCTTCGCGCTCCCAACGAACTTGCAAGAGTGGCGCGGCCGCGTGGCGGTGATTGCCGATACGCTTCCCGCGAACATCGTCGCCGGCTGGTTCCCCGCGGCGAGCATTCGCTACGTGAACGCGATGCCAGATGGCGTCGAAGCGCTGCGGCGCGCTGAGGTGGACGCCGTCTTTGAGGACGACGTGATGCTGCGGGAGTACGCCGGCGAGGGGCTCGACTTGACGCAGCTTCCAAACTCGGAGCAGTACTTCGCCGTTGCAATGGCGCTCGGCAGCCGCACGCTGCTCAACGTCGTGGACCGCGCGATCCGCGAACTGCGGCCGGAGCATGCCGAGATTCCGGACGCGTTCAACCGCAAAACGGTCGCACACATCGGCCGCGAAGCAGAAGCGCAGGCCGATGCCGGGCAAGGCGTACCGCAGATGGACCGCTCGCTCGCGCGCATCCGCCGTCGGGGCGTGCTGCGCGTCGGCATCCATTCCGGCGTGCCCGATCTTTGTATGGAAGCCAAGGACGCCCCGAATCCGGCGCGCCGCTATGCCGGTCTAGAGCCCGAGATCGCGCGTCGCATCGCGCAACTGATCCTCGGCGATTCGGATCGCGTGGAGTTCGTTCCGGTGCAGGGCCATCGGCGTTTGAACGCGACGCGATCGTGGCTGCATGCGCTCTTCGCGCTTCGCAAGAGTTTTGCGATCTTCGGAACCCTGCTCGGCACGAACTGGTGGAATCTCGGTATGGCGGGCAAGCTGCCTGCATTTCTTTGCCCGCGCGAGTGCCTCGGGACACTCGATTACGTCGGACTGGACTACTACTGGGGCGTGCCGTCGTTTTGGCCGCGCGAGCTGCACCGGTTGGGCGCCGCGGCAGATTTTCAGTACGCGAGCGCTCCGGTATGGCCGAGTGCGCTGAACATGATTTTGAGTGAAGCCGCGCGCGAGTTTCCCGGAAAGCCGATCATCGTGATCGAGAACGGCTGCGTCGTCCGAGCGGCCGGGGTCGCCCGCGCCGACTACTTAGAGGCGCATGTGCGCGAAGTGCGCAGAGCCGTCGACCGTGGCGCCCCGGTGGAAGCGTACCTGTGTTGGAGCATCACCTCGAACCGCGAGTGGGGCTTACCCTTCGACGACGGCAGCGACTTCGGTCTTTACCACATCGATCTCGACACCGATTCCGCACTGCAACGGAAGCCGACCGATTCGAGCAGAATGTATGCCCGCCTAATCGCACAGTGATCGAAACCTGCACGAAATATTGGAGGCCACGAACGGTATGATTCGACTCTGGATTGCGCTTGCAATGGCGGTTTTGGCAGCGTGCAGCGTCGCTGCGGAATCGCCGGCTGCCCGAGAGAACGACGGGCCGGCATCGCTCAAGCCGGATATCCGCGGCGTCTTCAACAAGCCGATGTATCGCACTGCGGTGTGGGGACTGCGCGTTGAGGACGGCGGGAAGGTGCTTGTCGATATCAATCCCGGGCGCCAGTTTCTCATTGGATCCGTACGCAAAGTGTTCACCGTCGGCGAGTTGCTCGATGCGGTCGGCAGCGGGCACACGTACGATACTCCGGTCTTTCGGACGGGCAGCGTTCGCGGCGGCGTCTTACACGGAAACCTTATCGTCGTTGCATCGGGCGATCTCACGATGGGCGGGCGCAAGAATCGGGACGGCACAATTGCCGTCAGCAGCTTTGACCACAACGAGGCCAACGGTTTGGGCAACGCGGTATTGACGCGACCGGATCCGGTTGCGGGCTATCGCTGGCTGGCGCGCGCAGTGAAGGCGGCCGGGATCACGCGGGTCTCCGGCGAGGTGATCGTGGACGACCGCCTTTTCAAGTCCTTTAATTTCCGAAGCGAATTCAACGTCAAGCCGATCTTCGTCAATGACGATATGGTCGACGTTTCCATTGTACCGGGCGGCGCGCCAGGGAGCGTCGCCAACCTTACATGGCGTCCGAAATCAGCTGCGCTAAGCATTGTCAATCAATTGCGCGTCGGCAAACCTGGTTCCAAAGATACGTTGGCGATCGATCCGTTCTTACCGGCGTGCATCGGCTCGCGCAATTGCAGCTCGACGGTCAAGGGCACGCTGCCGAACAACTTCACGCCGCCGCTGACCGGTCAGCACGTGCTCGTGCAGACCGTCCGCATCGTTGACCCATCCAATTATGCTCGCACGGTTTTCGTCGAATCGCTGAAAGGCGCGGGGGTCACCGTCGACGCGCCCGCCGTGGAAGCGAATCTGTCGCGACTGCTGCCGCCGAAGAACGCGTACCGCACCGCAGCGCAGGTGGCCCGGCTGACCGGGATGCGTTACGGCCAGGATGCGAAGCTGATTCTCAAGGTGAGCTATAATATCGGCGCCGACACAAGCCTCGTGCTCTTCGGCCTGACGCGCGGGGTCAACTCAATGCCGGCTGCGCTTGCGGTTGAGCGTCGAAACCTTGCAAGCTCGTTACGGCATTGCGAGCAGCCAATACCGATTCTTTGACGGTTCCGGCGGCGGCAACACGTCGGCGACTAACGGCGCGGTCACGCACATGCTCGACGACTTGGCACGATCGCCGGTACACCAAGCATTCTTCGACGCGTTGCCGATCCTGGGCGTGGACGGGTCGCTCGGATTCGTCAAAGATTTCAAACGGAATACGAGCCTCGCAGGAGCCGCCGGAAACGTGCACGCCAAGACCGGAACGTATGTCGAGGGCTCGAAGTCCGGCATCGTGCTGAAGGGGCAATCGCTGGGCGGGTACATCCGAACGAAGAGCGGCAGAAACCTCACCTTCGAACTCGTGGTGAATAACGTGCCGATCTCCGGCATCAGCGGCATAACGTCGGTCTTTCAAGATGAAGGCACGATCGCCGCGATGCTCTGGCGCGATTACTGATGGTGACGATTCCAGCCCGGCTAAAGTTTAGGCCGCAGCAGCACGCTTCGAAAAGAAAGGCCCCCACTTTAATAAGTGGGGGCCTTGCCGTGTGCTAGCCTCTTATCGGGCTAGATGCAGAGGTTCGTTCTGGTATCACTACAGCTGCCCGACCCTTGTCCCACTACTTCAGTGAGCACCGCTTGGGCATCGAATGACGCCAGAATCGCGGGTGTTTGATACATATAGTACCTCCCTGGCTCGATGCTATGCCAACACGCTGAGCCGGGGTAGGGACTGAAGAACGTCCGAGCGGAGTCCGCCGCCTAACAATCCCTGCGAAATAGTCCCAGTCTCCAGCGGATGGTGTGCTCCTTACTGCACCGTCACGGTTCCGATCATTCCTGTGGGGCCGTCATGGAATAAGCAGTAGTACGTAAATGTCCCGCGTTTCGTGAAGGTCAAGGTGTAGCTTTTTCCGGGGGGCATCACGCCTGAGTTTACGAGCGAAGTGCCGTCATACGTCGGTCCTCCCGAAGGCGGCACTTTGTCGGGCGGTCCAGCCGGCGGCTGCTGACCGAGCGGCGGAAACGTTACGGTGTGCGGTACGTTGTTTGAACCGTTCGTCCATGTGACTGTGGCACCGGCCGTGACCGTAATGTTGGGATCGGTGTTCGTGCCGTCAAGAAATCGCATGACGGTTGATTGCGAAGGTTTCGTGCCCGGCCGCCCGGGCGAGATGCCTGCCGAGAGGTGCGTTCCGTGGGGAGCGTACGGAAAGGTTTGGATCGATGCCGCACCTGCCTGGAGATCGACCGTCAGATCCGACTTCGCGAGCGCATCATACTGCGACGGTGACGTCGGTAACGGTGTCCCGGCGGCAACGACCACGATCCGGCCGGTCATTTCCGGCGCATGGACCAGACAGTAATATGCGTACGTACCCGGTTTGTTGAACTGGACGGTGTACGTCTTGCCCTTCGTCAAGAACCCCGAGCTAATGTACGCGCTGTTGTCGAACACATTGCCTCCGACGGGCGCGGGATTCGGCGGTCCGGGCGGCGGTGTGTGTCCGGCCTGAGGGATCGATACGGTGTGCGGGATGCTCGTCGGATTGGCCCACGTAAGGGTGTCGCCGACGTGGATCGTAATGCTGTTGGGATAGAAATCGAGCGCCTGAATCGCCTCTTGCTGCTCCGATCCTCCAGTGCTCAAATTCCACGTCCCTTGCGGTACCGCGGGCGGCGACTGCGGAACGCTCGCGCCGCCGCCGCATCCGGCAAAAGCCAGAAGCGTTGCGAGCGCCAACAGCGGCAAGCGGAGTATGAAGCGTGACTCCATGGCGACCTCCGACAAATTTTATGAGACTCATGTCTCATAAAGGTATATTCGCGATACTAGGGTATCACGAAGCCGGTGTCAAGTAGGTACGAATCGAGCGGCCGCGTCGAGCAGAAGCAGCGCACGCGTGGCGCCTTGATCGACGCAGCTCGTTCGCTGCTGGCCGAAGGTGTGACGCCCACCGTGGAGGCCGCGGCTGCAAAAGCGTCCGTGTCGCGTCCCACGGCGTACCGCTATTTTCCCAACCAAGACGCTCTATTGGTCGCTGCCCATCCGGAGCTTACGATGCGGTCGCTTCTCCCGGACGAAGCGCCCAACGATCCGCGGGCGCGTTTAGAGCTGTTGTCCGAGGCGCTCGTCGAGCTTTTGCTGGAGCATGAGACCGCGCTGCGCGCAATGTTGCGCATCTCACTGGAGCGATCCGACACGAAGCAGTCGCAAGTGCTGCGCTCCGGCCGGCGCATCGGCTGGGTAGAGGATGCGTTAGCGCCGCTGCGACGCAGACTCAAGCCCCGCCGCTACCGGCGGCTCATGCTGCAGATCGCTGCGATCCTTGGCATAGAGCCGTTAGTGTGGCTCATTGACATCGCGCATGTTGATCGCAATGAGGCGGGCGAGATTCTGCGCGCTGCAGCGCGAGAGTTGCTCGATGGAGCGTTATGAACAAACTTACCGAGGTTGACAGGCGTGCAGTGCAATCGGTACTGGCCGAAATGTCTGAAGCATGGAAGGCCGGCGATTCCAATCGCTTTGCGGCGACTTTTAAAGCAGACGCCGTGCAGGTAAACATCTTTGGCGCGCAACTGATTGGCCGCCAACAGATTCAAGAACGCCACGATCGCGTCTTTCGAACGGTTTTTCAGAGAAGCAACAATGCGCTGCAACTCATCGACGCACGGTACCTCGCACCCACCGTCATATTGGCGCGTGTGCTGTCATCCGTCGATGTGCCTCAGGGTCCACTCCAAGGCACGCTCGTAACGGTGGCATCGCTCCTGCTGGAGCGGGCAGATGAGCGCTGGGAGCTTACATTATTCCACAACACGCGCGTTATGGAAGGTTGACCAACGATGCACTACGGGGAAGCGGCAAATAGCGCTTGGCTCGCCCTGGCGGAGCGAATCCGCAGCCGAGGCGCGGACGATGACGTCCCAAACGCTTCATAAATCGCAGCCGGCACGCGTTCTTTCACCGCGCGTTGATAGTTGATCCGTTTCGAGGAAGAGGAGCGAACCGTGCAGCGCGCCGGGGCGAACCCGTCGTCAACATGGGCCAGCAGGCGCTCGCGAAGCGCCTGCTTTCCTTCCGCCAGCCGATCCGCAGCCCGATCGAGCACCATGGCGGTGCGAACAGCGCAATGCGCGGATGCTGAAGCTGCACGGGGCAAGAAGCGCTCCAACGAGGCCAATTTCAAAGCGATTCTTTCGTCCGGCTTTCCTACTCGCACGGACGTGGACGTCACGGCCGTGGTGTATCGATCTAAACGAACATTTGGGATCAATTCCTGCGCCGCTGCTTTCCACGCGGTGCCGTTCGTTGTGAACCAACGAGCGAAGAAGTGTTTGCACAGCCAATCCTCTTCGCCAACGAGCTCGACATAGCGGCCTACCGCTTCGCCGTGTTTCTCCTGCGCCCAGCGAAGTGCCGTGCTCACGCGTAAGAAGAGACGTTCCGTTTCATCGGCACTCTGCGCATCTTTCCCCAGCAGTGCATCGCAGAATTTCTTGAGTTCACCTTCTAAGGCGTCGACGTCCGCGGCGCACGAACGCTCGTCCATCGCCATCCAGGCATCATAGTCGGCAGCCATTTTCGGCAGCGCTTGCGCCAGAAGCCGAACGTCGGACCGGGCGCCGTGAACGGTGCGTGAAGTGCGATTTATGCCGAGGTAATCGCACAGCGCATCGAGGGTGTGCGATCGGAGCAACGGATAGATGTTCTGTGCGGCGCGCAAGGTGCATGCGGTGCTCACATTGAGTTCGACCAGCGGCGGTTTTCCGGCGCGCAGCAGTTCGGCGTTGAGCATCGTGGTGTCGAAGGATGAATTGTGCATCGCCACGACCGCGCCGTCCAAGAACGCGCACAGCTCACCCGCTATGTGACGGAACGGTGGTTCATTTCGCAACCGCTGCGCGGTCAGGCCGTGAACCTCTATTGCATCGTCGGGAATTGAGCGGAGCGGATTGACATAGCGATGCAGCTCCCGCCCGAGCCGGCCGGTCCGGGGTTCGACCTCCACGGCGCATACCTCCACGACCCGATCCCACTGCGGGGAGAACCCCGTGGTCTCCGTATCGAGCAAAACAACCCGTCGTGCCATGCCCTGATCGAACCACGGCGGTGTGCCATACGCTTGGCACAGAACGGGATGCCGATCCGATCTGGGGGAGTATACTAAAACCGTGAGTGGCCGTCGGTTGCCCGGGGAAGAGCTGGTGGGAACCGGCCTGCGAGACCTCCGCGAAGGCAAGCGGTCCATCCCCGCATTACTCGTTTCGATCGGCGCACCGCGCCTGCGTCAGGCCTCGATCGACTTGGTTCATCCGATCGCCAATCCGGAGCGCCAGCTCTACGAGGCGCTCGCGGCGTCGCATGGAGACGATGCGCACTCCCAATACAACGCGCTCGTTCGTTTGCTGGTCAGCTATGAGCGAGCTGTTGAATGCGGATTGTAGCCGATCGGACGCGGATAGAGCAGTTTATGGACGCTTTAGGTCGGCATCCGGACTTCGACACACGGGTGTATTTTACCGGAGGAGCGACCGCCGTTCTTTACGGATGGCGAGCTACTACCATCGACGTCGATATTTACATTGATCCGGAGAGCGACGCCGTGTTGCGCGCGATCCCCGAAATCAAAGAGCGCTTGCGGCTCAACGTCGAAACTGCTTCTCCCTTGCAGTTCATTCCCGTTCCTAAGCACTGGGAAGAGCGGAGCCCATTCATCAAACAAGTCGATCGCACGTCGTTTCATCACTTCGATCTGTATGCGCAGGCATTGGCTAAAATAGAGCGCAACCACACGCAAGACCGAGAAGACGTTAACGCAATGTTGCGCCTCGGCCTGGTGAACAGCAAGCGCCTGCTGCCCTATTTCGAAGAAACCCAATCAGAGATATATCGATACCCGGCAATAGACCCCGAATCGTTTAGAAGGCGGGTGCGGGAGTATGCGGTCCGTTGACCACATTGCCTCCCACGGTGAGCCGGCAAACACCTAGATTACCGCCGCTAAAAACGCCAAAGGAAGGATCTGAAGCGAGAGCCACGCGCACGCGTAGGCGAATCGTGCCCGCGGGGAGCGTCCCGTCCCATGGATGAGTGTGAGCATCGTCGAGATAGTACGCCATAGAGCCGTCGACTAGCCGCCGCGGCGGATCTTCGAATACCTCGACGTTGACGACGCGATTCATTTTCGTCACGTGCCGTTCGCTGTCAAATATCTCGAAGTCCGAAACCGGTACGTTGTCCGCCTCTTTGGAACTGCTGATTTCGATGACTGCGACCGCAAACGGCGTTGCAGATTCATGGACTGAGCCGTACGCGCAAAACAGCATCGTCGCTTTTGGGCTGTAAGTTGCCGCGTTACCGACGATCGGGGCCAGCGTTAACGCGCATCCGGCGACTATCGTTCCGAAGGTCTTACGCCACATCTCCATTTTGAAAGACACACCTCTAAACAGACACAGGCTCCATCCGACAGTACCGCTGGAATCCGTACCGCAAGCGCGCATTGCTTGCGTGGGAGCGCGCGCCGCAGGCCGGATAAAAGATCGCTATTGAATCAGCATCCGCATCGCGGAAAAATCGAACGTGACGCTGTGCGGTTTGAAAAATTTGTGGCCGATAAGGCCTTGCGTGTAGAAGCCGAACGCGTCTTCGGCGACTTGGGGCCCGTCGAAAATTCCCGGCACGTTGCGTTCTTGCCAGCCGCCTAGGTTCGCGGTGGCAACCGTATAAGGAACGATCCGGTAACTGGCGCCGCCTCCTGCTCGACCCGTTTCGGCTTGCCCTTCGTCGAGTTGAATGCCCGCGACATGGAACAGCGCCTCTCGGATGTTGACGCCCGACGTCATGCCGCTGTCGATAAAGAATAGTGCCGGCGGCAGCCCATTGACTGAACCATTCGCGACGATCTGATGATCGCCGGTGAGCCAGAACGGCAAGGTGACCGCCCCTACGCTGAGGTGCGGTGAAATGAAAATGGTCGGAGTCTTTGGTTGCAGCACAAGACGTCCGTTCGCATAGTCAAGCGTGGCGAGGAAATGCGAGAGAATCACCGTTCCCAAGCATCCGTCGATGCGCACACCGAAGGCGCTTGATAAGCGACGAGTATCGATGATCTGCACAGGCACTTGCTGCACTTGCCAGTCACCAAGCGTCAGCGATGCGATCTTGCCGCTGCCCACCGTACCGATTTGGCCACCGGCGAATAGCGCTTTCCTGTTTGCGTATCTCGGAACGTGCAACTCTTTGGCCAACGTTGCATCGACGATCACTTCATCGCCGCCGGTATCGATGAAGAAGACGGCATCCTTACCGTCCACTTTTACGTGAACGATTGGAAGCGGATCGGTCTTGATGAATTTGAGGACCGTCCTCTGCCCGGGTGCAGAGATCGCGTAGGGCCGTGTTGTTCCGAAGCTCTGAAGTTTGTCGAGGATCAAGGTGCTATAGCTGGCGATCGTCGGCAGCTTTGCGGCGGCAGAACCGGCGCTCTGCAACGCCTTTACGGCATTGGGAAAGTCGTCGTCACGATAGTATGTTTCGGCGAGTAACACTTTTGCTTCGGTCGCATTGGGGTTTGCGACGATCGCCTTAGTAAGCATCGTTTTTGCCGCGTCGAGTTCATTGGCATACAGGTCAATTTGGCCAACCCGCATCATGGCTTGCGAATCGCGAGGCGAGCGGCTGAGGAGGTAGCTATACGTTCCCTTCGCCTGCGGGAACTGTCCGGCAACGAACAAGGCTTCGGCCATCGCTTTCGTGACCGTCGGTTGGATGGGTGCGGCCAGCCCGGAGCTTGCCGTGATGAAGATGACGAGCGAGGCGATGAGTGCCGGCTGCTTCATGTGCTCTCTGCTTGGTCGCTCAGGCGAGCGCACCTCCGCCGGGAACGCCTGCCAGCCGAAGCGCGTTGACCTATTGAGGTACTACAATCATGCATTTATCCAGAACGATTCTCGGAGCGCTGCTTACGGCGGCCATGGCCCTCTCGGCCGTGGTGACAAATACCGCCCCTGCAGCAGCCCAAAACTATAACTCTTATAACTACGGCAACCCCGGCGTGGCCAACGTCAGCGTCGCGAACGGCAACGTCGTGATCGTGCGAGGCGACAGCGGGCAGCAAGTGCCGGCAACGGTCAACGCACCATTGGTGCCCGGCGACGTTATCGCAACGGGCTCAGGCTCGCTTGCCGAAGTACAGTTCGACGGCATCTCGATGCTGCGGCTCGCCGGCAACACGCAAGTGCGTTTCGTCAATCTCAGTCCCGGGTCGCGCGAGATGCAGCTTGCGGCCGGTACCGTCGACCTCGCAGAACTGCAAGGTGCAGACGGCAGCCCGCAACTCGACACACCGTCGCTGTCGGTGCGCCCGAATCAGACGGGTGATTATCGCGTAAGCGTTCTCGGAAACGTCCAAACGCTTGTCACCGTGCGCAACGGAGCGGCAACTGTTATGACGGCCAACGGCTCGCGGACACTTACGCCCGGCAGCACCCTGGTCGCGTACGGTTCCTCGATCAACATGCAAAATGCGATCGGATTCGACTCATTCGATCAGTTCAACATTTCGCGCGACCAGGCGGTCGTTTCATCGTACAACGCAAATCCATATCTGTCGCCGCAGCTTGCGGGGTACTCAAACTTCGCCAACTACGGTCAGTGGCAAAACGTGCCCGGCTACGGATACGCGTGGGCTCCGAACAATCAGAGCCAAACGAACTTCGCGCCGTATCAGAACGGTCAGTGGACGTGGGAGCCGGGATACGGCTACACGTGGGTCGACAACGCGCCGTACGGCTACGCGACCTCACACTACGGCACGTGGTTCAACAATCAAAACTACGGCGGATGGCTTTGGCAGCCGCCCGGTTATCAACAGCAGAACTCCGCAATGGGCCTCGCATCGTCGTGGCTGCCCGCGGTCGTGTCGTTTTTCCTGACGGGCGGCAACGGCGGGTTGGGCGGCGGCCTGGGAAATATTCTCGGCAACCTTACGGGATTTCTCGGAAATTCCAACGCGCAAATCGGCTGGGTTCCGCTGGCGCCGGGCGAGCAATATCAGCCCTGGTACGGGCAGAACTACTCGTATCCGACGACCAGTCTTACGAACGTTCCAAACGTCACCAACATCTATAACTACTACAGTAACGCTCGCTACTACGGTGGCGTGAAGATGGTCCCGGTCAGCGCATTTCGCAGCGGTAACTTTAAGCGCGTTATTCTGCCAAGGCCGCAGCAAATCAAGCAGATCGTGTTGATCCGCGGTGCGGTTCCGGTCGTTCCGACGACCGCGAATTTGCACTACTCCTCGCGTGCAGCCGTGGTCAAGCACCCGATCGTTCTCTCGCGCACGTTCGCTGCTCCGCGTTTGGCGGCCAAAGCGCCGTCCATAAGCCGTATCTCGTTCAAACGGCAACAGACGGAGATCCGATCGATCGCGACAGTACGGCCGAAAGTCGTGCCGCTCTCCGCACGGCCGGCGCCTGTCGCGCATCCAGTCTATCAGCCGACAGTGCGTGCTCCGATTCATCCGGCAATCATGAAGCCCGTGACGCATCCGGCGGCTCCCGTCGCAAAACCGGCAACGCGGCCGATCGCACCGGTGGTAAAACCGATGCACACCGCAGCACCGGTGGTAAAGCCCATGCGTACACCTGCTCCGATCGTCCGACCGATGCCGGTTCATACGGCTGCCCCGGTAGTACGTCCGATGCGTACACCGGCTCCGATCGTGCGACCGATGCCGGTTCATACGGCCGCCCCGGTAGTACGTCCGATGCGTACACCGGCTCCGATCGTGCGACCGATGCCGGTTCATACGGCGGCCCCGGTAATACATCCGATGCGTACGCAGCCGCCGATGGTAAGACCGGAAAGTCGTCCACCGAGTTCCGTGACCAAGCCAATGGCGCATCCGGAAACCAAACCTGCAACGCGCGCAACCGCGAAGCCGGCGCCTAAGGCGACGACAACGCCGCATCCTTAGTAATGCGTTCGTAGCATCTTAGGGATGAAGAGGACCGCAGACAACCTGCGGTCCTCTTCGTTATAGCAATGCGAAGGCGCGGGCGTGGAAAGCGCCTAATACCAGAGCGCCGTAGGAGAAGCAATGAAACTGGTAGCCGCAATAGATCCGCAAGCGCTCGAAAACGCAGAGCTGATCGCCGAATCAAATGAGTTCGCGATCTTTGATGTTGGAAACGATACGTATGCGCTCGTGCACCGCCACGCTTCGGTAGAATGGCAGGCGATTACGATATCGGGAGACGGCCTATTCCGCGTAGCCGAGATTCTGGCGCAAGCGACGCGCAGGCTCTACCGCAACGTTGCATCCGATCTGTCAAAGCAACGGCGCCAATAACTTCAGTTCAACGGGCCGCCGAACTGTCGATTGGCGTAAGCTGTTCGGAGACCAGACGGTACGTGCACTTGGGGCTCGTGACGCGACAGAACAAGACATCGGTCACGCGAAAGGCTCTTCGCCGCAGTGCATGCATCGAAGTCCACGTACCGATGACCACGTTCGTGCTGCCCGAAGAAAACTGCACGTCGATGCTCGAGGCATCGAGCCGCCCATTCCCGAGATCACCGCTTCGCAGTGCCGACAGCGTTGCGTTGCGGCTTTGCGTTCGCCCGCGCTCGTCGACCCGCACGAAATTCTCATCGAGCAACCGCGATGCCGCCGCCGTATCGCGACGGACGATTGCCGCCGACCAGGCGCAGACTGTAACGATTGAGTCGTAGACAGGACCGGTGAGCATTGCCGCGCTTTGCGCCGGCTTGCATGCCGGCGCGTCGGCCGCGACGGACGCCGGGACGCTTAGCAGCGGCAACGTCGTTGCTATCGCGGCAAGGAGCATCGATAACTTGCGCATAGGGGCGCATTGGCGAGCGACGCGAAACTCGCCTGGCACCCAATCGTAAGGAGATCATGATACTACCGGCAGCGCCTCCCGCGGGCAGCTACGCGATCGGTACTCGAACCGTGTACGTGGCCGTCGACGCTGAACCACCCGATCAGCCATCGGTGGAATTTTACGACACGGCGACACATCGGCTGGGCACGCTTACGCTTGTGTCCGGCGACCGGTATCGAACCGATGAATCGCCTCGTTTAGTCTTTCAACTGAAGCATCCAACCATCGCGATATCGGAGCGGCGCTTTTCAGTGCGCGATGCGGGAGGACCGCTCGGATTCTCGTTGTGGTCTTCGCACGATCTTGAGCCTAAAGCCACGATCGTTTTGATTCAGGGTGCGGACGATTCGACGCGCAACATGGGCTTTTTGATTCCCTATTTCGTCGCGCATGGGTTAAACGTGGTGACGTACGATCAACGTGGGACAGGAATATCTTCAGGCGACTGGCGCTACACGAGCCCCCAATCAAAAGCGCAAGACGTGCTCGCGATGATTGACGCGGTCAAGACCGATCCCGCCGTCAATCCGACGCGCATCGGGCTGTGGGCGGCGAGCAATGGCGGCTGGGTGGCGCCTATCGTTGCCGTCCAGTATCCGGTTGCCTTCATGATCCTCAAGAGCGCGGCCAGCGAATCGATCGCCTCCAACGTCCTGTACGAGATAGAACAAGTTCTGCGCGAGCACGGACAGTTTACGCCGGCGCAGATCGATGCGGCGATGTCGTTCGAACGCATGGTGCTCCAGGCGTTGCAATCGAATTCCAACTGGGAAAACGTGGCGAGCGCTCTGGCTTCGGCAAAGCGTGAACCGTGGTTTGCGTACATGCGAATCCCGCCTGGGCTGCCGATTCCGCCGCCGGCGCCGTTACTTGCCGCGCTGCAGGCATCGTTGATCTACGATCCGACGGCGACCCTAGAACGAGTGCGCGTTCCCACGCTTGCGCTCTTTGGAGCTCGCGACAAAAACGTGGACGCGTCGGATTCGCAAGCCGGCTTTCGACGCGCCTTCCAACGTGCCGGCATGTCTGACTTTACGGTCCACGTCTTTCCGGAAACGGGCCATACGCTGGTCGAGTCACGAACCGGATACATCGACGCTCCCGACCGTCCGGAGCGCTATACCGGCTATCCCGAAGCCATGATTGGCTGGTTGCACGCACGCGGCTTCGCGTTGTAGCGGAAGGGATGGGCGCACGGCCGAATGCGCCGCTCGTGTATCTGATTCTCAAGGCCATCCACGTCTTCGCAGTCGTAATCTTCCTCGGCAACATCACGGTGGGCATCTTTTGGAAGAGCCTGGCCGACCGCACGCATGATGCGGCGATCATGGCGTACACCGTCGGCGGAATCATTCGCGCAGACCGCATTTTCACGATCCCCGCCATCATCGTATTGCTCGCGGCCGGTTTTGCGCTCACGGGAGTCGGCGGCATTCCGATCCTCGGAACTGGGTGGCTGTTATGGTCCATCGGGCTGTTCATCCTAGCGGGTCTTGCGTTCGCACCGCTCTCACGGGTGCAACGGCAACTCCATAGCGTCGCGCTCGCTGGACTAAAAACGGACGCCGAACAAAACGATTACGTGCGCTTGTCGCAACGCTGGAACTTGTGGGGAACGATCGCATTGGTAGCGCCGGTCGCGGCTCTTGTGTTGATGGTCTTAAAGCCGTTGCTTCCGGCTTTTCACCGTTAGCGGACGCCACCAAATCCGCCCTAGAGTTACAGCGGGCGGATTTGTGTTTTACCCTGCTTTTTAGTGTGCGACTGCCTCGCGCGGAAGGTTGGTTAGCGGCGCGTTCTCGTCTATTGCGTGGTAGGTATTCTTTAGGATGCCTTTGGTTTGCGCATCGAGCACTTGCGATAGCGCGTCGACCGACTCCACTTCCCAAAGGCAATAGGCCTTAGCATGATCCATGGTCGTGACGCTAGTGTGTAGTTTGGCCCCCGGAGGAGGACCTGCCCACTCTGAGCTCAGTTTTTTCCATGCGTCGCGATCTAGAACATCGTGTACGACCTGTACGAACATAGGATCTCCTATTTCTTTTTCTTTAAAGGCTTTTGTATCGTGCGCGTAAGTATACCACAAGAGGATGCCCGCGTGTGGCCCAGCCATCCTTTTGAAACGTGCCTGCGATAACTGGCCCTTAGGGCCCGTTCCGTAAGACGTCGACGAACGAACCTACTTTACGGTAGCCTCGCGGCACGGAAAAGACCCTTGCGTCGGGCGGCGTCGTCGACACGTCGGTCAGATCGAGTTTGAAGCTTCCATCAAAGATGTATTTCATGTTCGTCCACAAGCGCACGGGAATGCCCGACATGTCGTCGGCGAACGCTATATCGCCGGTCATCTGTAGAGGCGTTTCGCCACGCTTCTTGCTGTGCTGTTCGAAGTGAAACACCGTGGACATGTGTCCGTTGACCGGCCGATGTCCGACCAAATTGACCGACTGGCTGAACATCTCGTACTGCGTAACCGATCGCGTCAGCGTCAAGATTCCGCCGAAGGGTGAAGCCGGCGCGGGCGACGGGCTCTTCGCGGGCGTCGGCCGAGTACGCGGCGCCTGCAGTCCGCCCTTGGACACGTAGTATACGCGCTTGCGATCGGACCAGAGCATCAGGGTGCCGGAATCGTAGACGAACGTGATGGTACCTTGCGGCAAATACTTGGTTGCCGCAGCTTGCATTTTAGGGTCGCGGCTGGTGAGCGCGACGCCAAGGAGGTCCAAGCGGAAACGGCGCTTGCTTCCCATCGCATCCGCATTTGCGGTGAGGGACATCGGGTTGCCGGGTTGGTCTATTTCCATCGAGACGGTTCCGTGCGCGGTAAAGCCCGCAATGGGCGACGGTGTAGGACTCGGCGTAGCGCGCGTCGCCGGCGCGGTTTGTGCGTGCGCCGGGCTAAAAGCGGCTGCAAGCGCCGCCGTCGCAACGGCAGCGGCCAGCGAGTTACTGGTGAGGCGAAGAGAGCGGCAAAACATTCGCCGGTGACGCTTTAATAAATGGAGCAACATGGCTACGCGACCGTATGGCGGCGAAGATCAGTAAGGCAACGACCACTGCGGCCACCACTGCCAAGCCGATGGGACCAGCCGTGTTGTAGCGTCTTCGTTGAGGTACCATGTTGCTTTTCTATAGAATGTACCGCCCGATGTACCGCGCCAATTCTCGCTCGCTACAGGTTTCCTTTGCGAGAGTCGCGTGGGGCATGTTGTTGCAAGCGTGCAAGCGGTACACCAAGCCGAGGCTTGGCGAGAGGATTTTTGGCGAGCCTTTGCCGGATAGGCGCTCCATGAAGCGATTCTTTGTCGCCGCTTCTGGCGATCTCGTTCATTTCCGCGCCTGTCGGGACGCTTGCGCTTCGCCGTCGTCGCCGACGCAGCAACTGATGGGCAAGCTGCACTGGCGAAGCATCGGGCCGTTCATCGGCGGGCGGGTCGTGGCCGTCGCGGGCGTGCCGACGAAACCCGATCTCTTTTACATGGGCGGCGTCGAGGGCGGCGTCTGGCAGAGCACCGACTACGGGCAAAACTGGACGAACATTACCGATGGGAAGATTCCCGGCGTCGCCGATCCGATTGGCGCGCTCGCCGTGGCCGACTCGAACAGCAAGGTCATCTACGCCGGCACGGGCGAGGCCGATATCCGTAGCGATTTCGATACGGGCGACGGCGTCTACAAGTCGACCAACGCAGGAAAGACATGGTCGTACGCCGGGCTACGCGACACGCATATGATCGCGAAACTCGCGATCGACCCGCGCGATCCCAATGTGGTCTACGCCGCTTCAATGGGCCACGTATTCAAGCCGAATCCCGAGCGCGGCATCTTCAAAACCACCGACGGCGGCAAAACCTGGCGCAAAGTATTGTTCGTCGATAACAATACCGGCGGGGTCGATCTCTCAATGGATAAGACCCATCCCGCCACGGTCTATGCCGCAATGTGGCAGGCGCAGCGCGTGCCGTGGAAACTGACGAGCGGCGGCCCCGGCAGCGGCCTCTACAAGACGACCGACGGCGGCGCGCATTGGACGAAGATCTCTTCGAATCCGGGATACGCGACGGGAACTCTCGGCAAAATCGGCGTTTCTGTGGCGCAGTCGAATCCCCGCGTCGTCTACTCAATCGTCCAGGCGGACAACGGCGGCGTGTTCCGTTCCGATGACGGCGGCAAGACGTGGACGCACACCAACAATCAATGGAAGCTGCGCCAGCGCGCGTTCTACTATACGGCGATCTTCGCCGACCCAACGAATTCCAAGCGGGCGTATGCGCCTAACGTCGACTCGCTGTACGTCACGCGCGACGGCGGCAAAGTATGGAAAATGATCGAGGGTATACCGCACGGCGATCACCACATCGTGTGGATCAATCCGTACCATCCGAACATCTTGCTCGAAGGCAACGACGGCGGCGCGACCGTGTCGGTAAACGGCGGCAAGACGTGGAGCACCGTGTGGAATCAGCCGACGGGACAGATCTACCACGTTTCGCTGGACGATCAGTTTCCATTCCACCTCTTCGGCGCTTCGCAAGACGAAGGAGCGTGGGAGTATGTGAGCGCGGCGGTCGGCGGAGCGATCACGATGAGCGATTGGCATCCGGTCGCGCTCGGTGAGAGCACGTTCATCGCACGCGATCCCGACGATCCCGACGTGACGTACGGTTCAGGCTACTATAGTTCGTTCGTGCAGTTGAACCGCCGCACCGGGCATGAGAAGAACGTTTCGCCGTGGCCGCGATACATGTCGGGCTCGTCCTCAGCGCAAACGAAGTATCGCTTCGGATGGACGCACCCAATCATGTTTTCACCGGCCAATCCCCGCGAGTTGTTGGTCGCGGCTCAAGTCGTTTTTTCGAGCACCGACAAGGGCCAGACGTGGAAGATCATCAGCCCGGATTTGACGCGCAACGATCCGCGCACCGAGGGCCCAACCGGCGGCCCAATCTATAACGATCAAACCGGCGCCGAAACGTTTCCCGATATCGCTTCGCTGGCGGTTTCACCGCTCGATGCCAACATTTTGTGGGCCGGCTCTGCCGACGGATTGGTGCACGTCACGCGCGATCACGGCGGCAACTGGACCGCGGTGACGCCGCCGCAACTTCCGCAGTGGGCGCAGATCAGCTCGATCGAGCCATCGCATACCGACAAGGCAACGGCGTATCTCACCGCATCGCGATACATGTGGGACGACTACCATCCGTACGTCTATGAAACGACGGATTACGGCGCGCATTGGACGCAGATCACGAGCGGGTTGCCGGCGGACCAGTATGTGTTTCGGGTACTGCAAGATCCGCGCGAACCGCGTTTGCTGTTTGCCGGCACGCGCAGCACGGCATACGTCAGCTTCGACGGCGGCGCGCGCTGGGAGCCGCTGACGCTCAACTTGCCGGGCGTGCAGGTGCGCGACCTCGCGATAGACTCGCGCGAAGGGGAACTGGTCGCGGCGACGCACGGTCGCGCCTTTTGGATTCTCGACAACTTAGCGCTGCTGGAACAACTTGCAGCGCGGTCTGACAACAGCGCCGATGGTGCGAAGCTGTTTGCGCCCGAAACGGCGTGGCTGACGCAATCGTACGGCGGCGGAAATTTCCCCATTCCAAACGCTGGAGAGAATCCGAGCTACGGCGCGCGCGTGTTCTTTAACTTACCGCGCAACTACAATGGCCGCACCCCGGCCACGCTGTCGTTTTTCAACGCCGGCGGTGCGCTCATTCGGAGTTTCAATTTACATCTGGCGCCGAAAAAGCACGTGAGATTGACGGAGGATCAGATCAACGGCACGGATGCGGAGCACCTGCGCGCGCGAGCCGTGGCAGAAGCCACCGCGGCGAAACCCGGCATGAACGAGTTTGATTGGGATCTCAAGTACCCGCCTGCGTTCGATCCTCCGGGATACAACAATGACGTCACCGATGATTGGCCGGACGCGGCCGATGGTCCGACAACATTGCCTGGTTCGTACACCGTCGTGCTTCAGTACGGCGCCCAAAGAGTGCAAGAACCGCTGAAGATCGTGCTCGATCCGCGCATACATCCCGCGCCGGGCGAACTTGAGGCTCGCCTAGCGCTGGAGCAGCAGATTCTGGCGACAATCGACACGCTGGATCGTTCCATCGCTGCGGCGATGGCTGCGAAAGCGCATTTGCCCGCCGACCAGCGCGCGCAAGTGGATGCGGAAATTGCGGACCTCGTGTTGCTTGGGGGAAGCTCGAGCGAGTACGACGTCGTCCACCCGACAAAAATTCGCGAACAGTTGGCCTTCTTGTTGAACTCGCTTGAGAACGCGTACGCGAAGCCGACCGTTGCGGAGCTGTCGACGTACCAAGACCTTAAGGCGTTAGCCGATCAAGGGGTGCAGCGACTGACGACGTTAACGGCGTCTCGCTGAGCCGCGACTAAAACGTTGCGGTACGGCTCCGCAGAACCGTACCGCAGTGAGGCTACGTTGGAAACTCGGAACGACGGGCTAGTATGGCAAGCGGACACCGTAGCGGCGCAACAGACTTAGCGCGGACACTGGCCGGTATTGTGCGAGGAGAGGTCACGAGGCGTAAAGGCATCGCTTTTCGGGCGTCCCATCCATACGGCGGAATCGCAAGAAATGCCGGCGCTTGCGATGTTCCTTGAACCAGGGCCTGCCCAACGATGTCGCCGCGATCGTCGATGTCGTTGGCCGCGAGCAAATAGAGTGGCGAGTTCGCCGGCAGGAAACTATTGAGATCCATCGTCTTTCCGTTCACCCAAATAATCGCGCGTTCTGCGCCCGTACTGGAGTTGAGCGAAAGGCCGACGACCACGCCCAAATCGTTGATGCCATTGGCAAACGTGTTGGTGTCGCCGGGAAGCGGTTGAATCTTTGTAAGCCCTGATCGCTTCGACCAAATAAACCCCATTGGTTGAAACTGTCCGTTTGTGTCGCCTGGCAGATTGGCGAAGCCGACGACTTGGCCGCGGTTGTTGATTGCTTGCGGCGTATTCCACGATATGCCGCCGAAGGTGGGGATCTCCATCACGGTTCGATCTTGCCAAATCACGGCATGCGCGGCGGTGAATCGTCCGACCGCCTGATCGCACGTTCCCGAGATGCCGACGGCTTGCCCGAGATCGTTGATTGCAGTTGCCGCACCGTCAGGATCCCCCGGAAGCGTCCGTAGCCGGCGGATATCGCCTCCAGGTTCCCACACGACCGGTTCAAACTGCAGCACTTGATAAAAGCCGGGCGCATGCGTCGCGGCCGTGCATGTAGGATCGTGGACGGTCGTTTCAGCCCAGCCGACGATTTGGCCCCAGTCATTCGTGCCGGAGGCATAGCCATTGATTCCGCCGAGCGTCGGAAGCGCCGTCATGGATCCGCTACGCCATTTGAAGCCAAGACAGACGTGCTTCGTATCGGGACTCGTCGGGAAGAACCCTTGACAGCTCCAATCTTCGCCGAGGGGATCGATCGCCGGCGTTTCGGAGATTCCCGCGATGAGGCCGAAGTTGTTGTGATTCGGCCAATTCACGCCGCTGTTGGGGCCGCCTAACGTCCCTAGCGGTATTTTCTTGCCATAGCGCCAAAGCGCGGCTTCGGTATACTGGTCGCCGGGCTTGTTGGCGGACCCCGTCACCCAACCGATTTCATTGATGCTGGCCGCGCTGCTGTTGTTTCCGCCGAACGTGCCGAGATTGACGACCGTGTAGTACCGTGAATTAGGTCCCGCAGTAGCGTGCGTTATACCCGCGTTGGCGGCGGCCGCCAAGCAAACCGTTACTAACGGTAACGTGAGAAGTGATGCGACGATCTTAAGGTTCATGCTGCCCTCACCTAAAAGTTGTTTGGAAAAAGTTTACATAACGGCGGGCAGCCAGAAGAAGCGCTTGCGTGAAAGCGAGCAAGATTGTCCAAATGCTTCGCCGACTCGAACGAGGAGCGTGAGAAGGATGGTGGATGCGGTATCATCATCCCGTGCCACAGAGTGATTGGCGCGAATGGCCGCCTTGTCGGCTATGGCGGCGGACTGGACGTGAAGCATACGCTGCTGCGGCACGAAGGGGCGCTGCCGCCGCAATTACTTAAGGGCGATATGATGACGGCCGGCAGCCAGTATTCGCTTTGAACCAGCGAGAGAAGTATGCTAGGTCGTTGAACCCAACGCTAGCCGCGATCGACCGAACCGACGCGTCTGAATCCGCGAGGCGCTGCTTTGCTCGCGTCAACCGAAGTTCGCTGATGTAGGCATACGGCGTTTTGCCGGTGGCGGATCGAAACTGGCGGAGCGTTGTAAATGGTGAGAGCCCAAGCTCCCCCGCTATATCGGCCAGCGTCAGTTGTTCAAAGGCGTGCAACTCGATGAAGCGTTTCGCGCGCTGCATGCGCAGATTAGGTGTCGCTGTTGCTTTTTGCCGCGAGGCGGTAGACGCTTCATCGAAGAGCGTAAAGACCAGCGAGTCAAACCCATCGGTACTCGGCGATCGCAACGCGCCTTGAATGAGCCGTGGCGCCGCCTTCGCCGGCACGATTTGCTTTGCGAACAGCGGTGGATAGTCGGAGTCGAGGGCGCCTGAGCGCAGCCCCACGATGAGGTTGCTGTCGCGGCAACCGTGAAAGTGTCGGCAGCCGTACGCGTGGCCTGCCACGCCCACTGTGAGCGACGTTCCGTCGACGTCCGCCTTGCCCGTGCTTCCGTGGAATTCCCAATGCCCGCGCGTCGTCAGGACAATGCAGTTGAATTCGAACGGCTTGTCTTCAACGCGCGCCGGCGCGCCGTTTGGATCGTGGGTATACTGCAGTATCGACGCCAGTGCCGACGCTCGAATAGGCAACAAAGTACCGCACCCGATGTCAACTGGTCGGCTTGGGTCCTGTCCTGTTACCATCGTCCAACGTAAACCGATGAAATTTGTCGTTTGTGACGGCGGCTTAGTTGAAGGCCGGGACGCCTAACCGGTCTCGAACTCAAGCAAGAGATGCGCGCGTCGCGATCACGCTTCAACGGGATTCGACATGCGCGCCCAATCCTTCGCCGAAATAGCGCGGGAGCGCGATTACCTTCCGGGAGCGGAATACGAAACGGTTTTCTTTGCCGCAGCGTCGATTTCTTCAGGAGTGAGCAGAACCGTCGTCTTAATGCGCGCCAGCGCGCCGCCGGCCGCTGCCGTCATTGCCGCTGCCAGTGCACTCGCGTTGTCAGGTGCATCGACCAATAGCACCGCGTCATCCTCACCGAAGGCAAAATAGAAGGCGCCCTCGGCGTTGTACGAAGCTTGAATCATAAATTTTGCCATGACCGTTTCCCTCCAGTGAGCTTCGCGCTTTAAAAAACAAAGCGAGCGCCGGGTTTGCGCCGTCATCACCCAATCGACCTCTATCGTCAACGTTTGGGAATACCGACGACCACTAACCATGCGCCCGCAGCTTAAAGGTGTCGACCGAAAGGCGCGAAGCCTTCGCGAGCAGATAGTTGCGCTCGGGAAGACTCGCCGTTTTCATTGCGGCGCTGCGGAAAGACTCGATGGCGGATGGAGTTTCTCCCGCGAGCTCGAGCAGGTGGGCTCGAACGGCATCGATGCGGTGATGACCTTTCAGGCGTCCATCGGCCGTCAACGCGTCTAAAAACTTTAATCCTGCTGCCGCGCCGTGCACCATCGCAACAGCGACCGCGCGGTTGAGCGAGACGATCGGATTATCCAGCATCGTTTCGAGGAGATCGTAGAGTACGAGGATTTGACGCCAATCCGTTTCAGTCGCGCTGGCTGCTTCGTCGTGAACGGCGGCGATGGCCGCTTGCACTTGATACGGGCCAACCTTACGCTGCGGCAGAACCTGTGACAGCAACTCTGTCCCTTCCGCGATCTCGTCTCGATTCCAGAGAGTTCGGTCCTGTTCGTTTAAGGGGATGAGCTCGCCAAGGCTGCCGGTTCGTGCACGGCGGCGTGCATCGGTTAAGAGCATGAGCGCCAACAGACCGGCAACCTCATTTTCATTCTGCTGTAGGCGGTGGAGCATTCGGGTCAGGCGTATGGCCTCTGCCGAAAGCTGCACGCGAAGAAGTGTGGTGCCGGCGCTGCTGGTGTAGCCCTCGTTAAAGACGAGGTACAGCACGTGCAAAACGGCGGGAAGGCGCGAATCTCGTTCGTCTTCGGTTGGAAGTGCAAAGCGCAGGCCCGAATTGCGAATAGTCTGTTTCGCGCGGCTGATCCGCTGCGCCATGGTCGCCTCCGGGACGAGGAAGGCGTGTGCGATCTCACGTGTCGTTAATCCGCCAAGAGCGCGCAGCGTCAGTGCAATCGACGATGCCGTAGTAAGCGCCGGGTGAGCGCACATGAAGAAGAGCGAGAGTGTGTCGTCTTCGACTTCCTGATGATCCGGCGCACCGCGGTCGATCTCGGCCGCCACCGCTTCAGCTGCTCTAACTTCGCGTTTCGTGCGCGCAGCATCACTGCGGATGTTGTCGACCATCCGGCGCAAGGCCACGTGCGTCAGCCAGACGTCGGGCTTATCGGGAATGCCGGTGCGCGGCCATTGCATGGCGCCGGCGATCAGTGCTTCCTGAACCGCGTCTTCCGCGCCGGCGAAGTCGCGAAAACGCCTGGTGACGATGCCGAGGACGCGAGGCGCTACTTCGCGTAGCGCCTCCTCAATTGACCTAGTCAGCGATTATGGTGCGAACTCTTCGGCACCGCTCATAATTCGTCGCACTTCGATCGGCATGCTGCCCTGAACTCCCTGCGGCGCCGGGGCAGCCGAGGCACGAGCAGCAATCGCGTAGGCTTCATCGGGGCTGTTCACGTCAACGATCCAATATCCGGCCAAGAATTCTTTGGACTCTGGGAATACGCCATCGGTAATGGGAGCGCCGTCTGCGCCGGCACGAACGACTTTCGCCTCATCTGGAAACGCAAGGCCATCCGTCGACACCAATACCCCTTCGTTACGAAGCGCGGCGGCGAAATCGCGCATGAACGCAATGTTCCTTTTGAGGTCTTCTTCGGGCCATTTCATAAATGCCTCGAATTCGCCCTTGGTCGCGGACATCATCAATATGTATTTCATCTTAGGCTCCTCGTAAAGCCATGTTGTTTGCCGCGAAGGGACGGCTCGCAACGATGACCCATCCAGCAAAAGCGACCATGAAGAGGCGGTTTGCCCAACCGACCATCCATGGCCCGCCAAAGGTGTGGTGTTGCATCAGTACGCCGATCGATATCATCAGCAGCATGACACCGAGCCAGCTTAAGGATGCAGTGACAAGCATCGACACGCGCAGCCGCCTCCATAAGGTTTCACGCGCCAAGGCACAACTGAGAATAATTGCAGCAAGAAGCTGGCTTGGGACACCGATCGTACCCGCCAGCTCGTGCATCATTCCGGAGAACGTCGCCTTGTCCGGACTTGTCGTAATAGGATCCATCGGGAAAAGCGCGGCCATTGCAAGCCCGAGGCCAGCCAACGCGAGGAACGCAAGCCCAGTCCGTACGGCCAGGTTTCGCGTCTTGGAAAACAGGGCGACAAAGAGGCTGATGCAGCTTATGGCTACGCAGAGAAAATAGAGCGTCATTACCCACGCGTCCTTACCGACGCCATATTCGCTCAATACGTGCCAGGCGGGATTGAGATCCGGCCTGAGGGCGTGAAGCACAACGAGCAGTACGAGGCCCGCGGTTGCCGCCGCAGCAGCGAGGCGACCGGCGGTGAAGTTGAGGGTGGTGGTCATGTCGGGTCTCCCTTCTTACACGGTTAAGTCGGAGCCGAAATGCGAAACTCGACATGGTCCTCGCCGGTCTCAAACTCGAGAAGGCGTGGCCGGGGTCTTCACCTGCCACAAACGAGAGGTAAGGAGCCGCGGTCAGCGTGTAGTCGAAGCGGACGACCAGCGCGGCGTGTCAGGGGGATAGTCCCCATGAGGATGCCCGTCCAGCCATTGTTTTGCCTTGACGGCAGCGTACTCAAAGTGAATGAACGCCGCGGGAGTTCGTTTCCGCGTCGCTTCAATGAGTGGTAACAGCGTCTGCCAATCGCGTACGGTCCGCCACGCGCTCGTGCCCATCTGAAAAATGATGGAAGGTGGAACAAGACGCTGGCGTAGCGCGATGCCAACCTCATCATACCACAGCCCTAAGATGAGAGGATTGTTGCGGAATGAAACCGTTCCGTCCGAAACGCGTTTTAAATACTCCGTATCCGTTTGTAGCATCTGTGGGATCTCGGACACCTTGTCAAAAAGTTCCGCCATTTCGGAAGTCCCTGCACGGCTGTAAATGTCGATAAGCGCTTGAAGTTGATTGCTTGCCCGCAAGTGCGATAATTGGATCAGGGCCGCTATTGCGGCGGCCGCTAAAACAACCAGCGTGGCAAGCGCCGCCACGGTGTTGATGATGGTGAACATAGCGCCTACAGCTAACGCTGCAACCGAACCTCGACCGATAGCGCCGGATTCTGCAGCAGATCAAGCACGAAGGTTTGAGGATTGTACCACAGCGTCGCGGTAGAGCCGGCGTACGTCAACGCGATGCCGGCATCGCTCTGTGGAATGTTGGACGGCGGTTTGGTCGCGATCGGGCTGACCGTGGCCGCGTACGCTTTGCCACCGTTCATCGCCGCGACCGTAAAGGTCTTCGCTCCGGTGGCATGCACGATCGCCGGAAGCAGAGCCGCCGGAGATATGAGTCCGTCCGTAAGGATAATCGGTCGTCCGCCGACAGGTTGCAACGGGATGCTGGCGCCTCCGGAATGCAACGTTACGCCGCTGCCGCCAAACGTTGCGCTGAATGACCCCTGCTGCGGCGCGGAGCCGCTGAACGCCGTTTCCTGCAACGTGCCGGCGTCAAGCTCTGTGGTCGTATCCGCCTGCACCACGCTGATATCCGCGCGTTCCTGTACCGTAATTGTCGAACCGGACGTTTTGAACGAAACGGTGCTATTCCCGATGTCGGCCCCTTGCCGTGCGACCGCGTACACGTATGTGCCGTCAGGAGGTCGCGCCGGCAGCGCCGTGGCTGCTGCAAAAATAATCGCAATCATCCCTTCCATGTTCGCGGCACTGCCGCGATCTTACCTACGGAGCAATTCGCGCGGGTAATGCGGGCCTAACCTGCCTCAAACTCGAGCAGACGCGGCCCGGGCCCTTCATGAGAGAGCACGTCCATCGGGTTGCGCAGTGGACAGCTGTCGAGCGACAAACAGCCGCATCCGATGCAGTCGCCGAGTTGGTCGCGTAAGGCGACGAGACGTTCGATTCGCGCGTCGAGGTCGCGCTTCCAGCGATTGGACATGCGCGCCCAATCTTTGGCGGAAATCGCGCGTTTCGTCGGCAACGTCGCAAGCGCGTCGCGAATCTCACCCAGCGAGATGCCGGCCCGCTGCGCAACTCTAATGACGGCGATGCGCCGCAACTCCGAACGTTCGAAGCGCCGCTGATTCCCGGCGTTTCGGGCGCTGCTGATCAGCCCTTTGGCCTCGTAGAAATGGATCGTCGACACCGCAACGCCGCTGCGGGCCGCGACTTCACCCACCGTAAGCAAATCCGACATGGTATTGACCTCAACTATACTTGAGGTTGTAAGGTTGCACCATGAAGACTGTGGTTGAAGCGGGCCACGTGGCCATCGTTACCGGCGGCTCGCGTGGACTCGGCAAGGCGCTTGCGCGCGAACTGCTGGGACGAGGCATGCAAGTGATCATCGACGGCCGTGACCATCGAGTGCTCGATGAGGCGAAAGAGGAACTGCGTCAGGCCGGCAACGTTATCGCGATCGCCGGCGACGTCGGCGATAAACAGCACGTTCATGCGCTGACTGAGGCGGCGCAGGGCCTCGGACGTTTGGATTTACTCGTCAACAATGCGTCAACCTTGGGCGAGGTGCCGCTGCCGCGCGTCGATCAACTCAGCGACGAGACGTTCCGGGAGGTCTTTCACGTCAATGTGTTCGCGCCGATCCATTTGATGCAGCATGCCGCCAAGGTGATGCGCCGAAGCGGCAGCCCGGGCGTCATCGTCAATATTACCTCCGATGCCGGCGTGGAGGCATATCCGACATGGGGCGGCTACGGCGCCTCGAAAGCCGCGCTCGAGCATTTTTCGCGCGTCTTCGCCGCTGAATTGGAAGATGCGTCGGTCCGCGTGCTTGTCGCCGATCCCGGCGACATGGATACGCAAATGCATCGGGACGCAATACCGGACGCGGATGCGAGCGAGTTACGCGACCCCGCGGACTCCGCCCGCGCGCTTGTGCAAGCGGTGGAGTCGATGAAACATCCTTACGAGCGCGTTCGTTTGGCGGATTTGATCCCCGCATGACCGCCGCTGTCAATACTTTCCCGGCGCTGCTTGAGGCAACCGCGCCGCCCGAGCGCCGCGGTATCGAGCGGGACGCGGTGCAAATGCTCGTCACCGATCGCCAGACGCGCCGCCATTCACACATGCATTTTTTCGATTTGCCGGCTGTCTTGCGTGACGGCGACTTGTTGGTGGTGAACGACTCCGCAACGCTGCCGGCAGCGATTCAAGCGCGGCGTCAAAGCGGCCAATCGCTCGCGCTTCACGTGTCAACGAAGATGGATGAGCATTTGTGGATGGCGGAACCGCGCGGCTCAGTCAGCGCCGGTGAATCGCTCCTGCTTCCCGGCGGCGGTTCGGCAGTAATGCTTTGGCCCGTCGAGCCGAAACGTCCGCGCGTGTGGTATGCCGCATTCAATCTGCCGCTTGCAATGAACGCCTATCTGATGACGTTCGGCGAACCGATTCGCTACGGGTACATGAGGGAGCGTTTTCCTCTCGAGGATTATCAGACGATCTTCGCGCGCGAGCCGGGCTCATCGGAGATGCCGTCCGCTGCACGCCCATTTACGTCTCGAATCGTCAATGCGCTACAACAGCGCGGCGTCGAGCGGGCTACCATTACCCTGCATTGCGGTGTGGCAAGCTTCGAGACGCCGGAGCGACCTTCAATCGAACGCTATGTGGTCTCGCTCGAGGCGGCCGCAGCGGTGAACCGCGCACGGGCAGAAGGCCGGCGCGTCATCGCCGTCGGTTCAACCTCGCTGCGCGCCTTAGAAAGCGCTTTGGCCGATGGAGAGATCATCGCATCGTCCGGCTGGACCGATCTGGTTATCGACGAGCAATCGAAGGTGAAGTCAGTTGATGGTCTGCTGACGGGTTTCCACGACGGCGCTTCAACGCACCAATGGATGCTGCGCGCCTTTCTTGACCGCGAACTTCTTGCCTCGGCGTACGACGAGGCGGCTGAACGCGGCTATTACCAACACGAATTCGGCGACATCCACCTTATTGTGTAGGCGGCGCGCGATAATGTCGTCGCTGGTTTACTGTTACCGTGCAGTCCTGGCCCACCATTTGCGCAAGGCGACGAGCGCCCAGACGGCTTCGACGATGCCAAATGGCCACGTGCCCGCGAGCCAGCCATATGACGAGGCGGCGGCGCATCCCGCTGCAAAGCCAAGCGTAAATGCGGGTGCTCGATCCTCAAACGCGTAGCACACCATCATGACAGTGACGGCTGAAGCACCAAATAGAGTTAGTGCCATCGCTCGGCTCGAAACCTTTATCCGCGCAGCGTTGCCAGGATCTGCTGCAGTTTTGGCGGACGCCCGTAGAGCAGCATGCCGACGCGGTACACTTTTCCGGCGAGCAATGCAAACGCCCATACGGCCGCGACATTGATGAGCATCGAGAGCGCAATTTGCCACGCCGGCACAACGCTGACGCCGATGCGCGCGAACATCGTGAACGGTCCGATGATCGGAAGAAAGCTTGCGATCGTGACGAGTGCGGCATTTGGGAATCCGAGGGCGTAGATCGCAAGAAACAACGCAAGGACAACAGGCATAACGAGCGGCCCTGAGATGCTGCCGAGATCCTCGGTGCGATTGATCAACGAGGCGCCGGCGGCAAACAGCGTAGAAAGCTGCAGGTAGCCAAGGATAAAGTACACGGCAAAGGCGGCGATTTCCAGCGGCGTAATCGCGCGCAACAGCATCGTTGAGAAGCCGCCCGCTGCGGTGTTCGCGCTCACAAGGTACGCGACCGCCAGCCACGATGCCATTTGAATGACGGCCAACACCGCCGCGGCGGCGACCTTGCCGGCCAACAGCGCCGAAGGACTGACGGACGCAACCAGCAGCTCCGCGATTCGGCTCGTCTTTTCTTCGGCCACCGACGCCATGATGAGCTGGCTGTTGAGCAAGATCGAAATATAGAGGAAGAAGAGCAGTCCGTAAGCGAGCGCGTGGGCAGCATCGGCGGCCGCTGAGGTGGCGAACTTCGAGTTGATTCCACGCAACGTGATTGGAACGTCCATGTAACGGTCGATCGCCGCTTCGGGCAGCGACATCCCGATTGCGACGTTGAGCGGAGCGAGATCGCGCCTGATATCCGATGCGCTCACGAGACTCAAGTCGCGGGCATACACCGTGACGGCAAGCCGGCTTCCGGTTCGCGTCACGATCACGAGCGCGCCTGCTCGACCGTGTGCGTCCAAAAACGCTAACGTCGCCGGGGCGGTACGGTCCGTCACCGCCGCGATTTCAAAGTCCTTCGCGAGAAGTTTCGCTGCGCGCTGCGCGAGCGGCGATGGCCCACCGACGACGACCGTATTGGTGGTGCGATTGAGTGCGCGGTCGACCAACTGCGGCGCCTCGATCGCCACTGCCACGACAAGCATGCCGATGACAAGGCCCACCTTGAACGCGCGGGAACGCACCCGGCGCATAATTTCGGCCTGCAGAACGGTGACAAACTCGCTCACGTCTCTGCGCCAATTGCGTGGATGTAGATGTCTTGCAGCGATGGTTCGATCGCTTCAAAGCGAGTGATCGCGTCAGCTGCGACGAGCTTCTGCAGAATACTCGGCAACGGCGCGCCAACGCCGATCTCGTAATCGAGCGCTCCATCTTGCACGCCGAGACGGCGCGCATTCGGCAACGCGTCGAGCACGGAACCGACCGCTTCGCTCGCCGGTGCGACGCGCAACACCCGTGTGGGGAATTGCGTGCGAAGCTCGGCTAGCGTACCGGCGGCCAAGTTTTTCCCATCGGCGATGATGCAAAATTGGGAGCACAACTCTTCAAGTTGCCACATCTGATGGCTCGAAAGGACGAGCGTCGTTCCTCGCGCCTGTTGTGCCCGCAGCATCGTGAGAAGCATCTCTGCGTTGATTGGGTCGAGGCCGGAAAACGGCTCGTCGAGGACCAAGAGCGCAGGATCGTGCACTGCGGCGCATGCGACTTGCACTTTCTGTTGGTTTCCTTTTGAAAGCTCGCCCGCAGGGCGGTCCCCATATTCTGTGAGCTGCAGTTGCTCGATCCAATGGTCGGCGCGTCGCGCGCTTTCGGCCGTCGCCAAGCCATGCAAGCGGCCGAAGTAGACGATCTGCTCGCGCACGTTCATCTTAGCGTACAGCCCGCGTTCTTCGGGCAGATACCCGAAGCGCCGCCGCGCGGAGCCGTCGACCGGCGCACCCTCCCAACGCAGCGATCCGCCATCGGGCTGGAAAATGCCCAGGATCATTCGCATCGTCGTCGTCTTGCCTGCGCCGTTCGGTCCTAGCAAACCGAACGTTGTGCCACTCCGAATCGAAAACGAAACGTCGCTTACCGCAACCACGTTGCCGAACGATTTGCGCACGTGGGCCAGTTCCAGCATCAGCCAGAGAAGTTCGCTACGTCACGTTTTAACCCCATACGATTTATTGTCTAGCCCACTTTGGCCAGGGGGAAGAGACTCATCATGGCAGTTCACGTTCCAAACGTCGCGCTCAATAACGGCGTCCAGATGCCGATCGTCGGCTTCGGCGTCTTCCAGATTCCCGCTGAGCAAACGGAGAAGGCGGTCAGCGACGCGCTGAGCGCTGGGTACCGGCTCCTCGACACCGCCGCCTCCTACGGCAACGAGGAGGCGGTCGGCCGAGCGATCAAGGCCAGCGGGATCCCGCGCGAGGAGTTGTTTGTCACGACGAAGCTGTGGATTCAGTCGCGTCCCGGCGAGGACGTCGTCAAGCGCGCATTCGACGGCTCACTGCAGCGCCTGGGCGTGGATTACGTCGACCTGTACCTGGTCCACCAGCCTTTAGGCGACTATTACGCCGCCTGGCGCGTGATGCAGCAGTTTCACCGTCAGGGCTTGATCAAGGCGATTGGCGTCGCCAACTTCTACCCCGACCGGCTCGTCGACCTGATCGAGCACAACGAGATCGTTCCGGCAGTCAACCAGATCGAAACGCACCCGTTTTTCCAACGGCGCGACTACCAAAAGCTCATGCAAGAGCGCGGTGTACAGATCGAGTCGTGGGGCCCGCTCGCCGAAGGCAAGAATGACATCTTTACCAATCGGACGCTGACTGCGATCGGTAACGCGAACGGCAAGACGGTCGCTCAGGTCGTCCTGCGCTGGCTCGTCCAGCGTGAAGTCGTCGTCATCCCGAAATCGGTCCGGCCGAACGCATGGCCGAGAACATCAACGTCTTCGATTTCCATCTCAGCGACGACGAGATGAACCAGATCAGCAGCCTCGACACCGTGTCTCCGTCGCGTTCGATCACCACGATCCGACGATGGTCACCCGGCTCAACAGCCGCGCCGAATAGCCATTGCCGAAGCGACCCAGCAATGTTCTGGCTGATATCGATGGCAAGAAAGGCGTGACGAAGGTTAGGGTCGCGAATCGACTTGGCGAATCGCATGAGTTCCTCGTAAGCTTTCTCCGCAAAGGCTTGCGCGCGACCACTCTCGCCGGCGGCGCGAAAGCCTTCCGACGCAGCCCACGCGATATAGTGCGGCCACAGCGGTCCCGATAACGCCTCCTTCAGAATCTCGGCAAGCTCCTGTGCGCATGCGAGTGCTTCGCTGTTCCTTCCCGCCGCGGCGAGCGCGAGCGTCAAGTCGGAGAGATCGTCGGCGAAGTCGGAACGTGCCTGCAGTCCGCGCCGAATCGCAATGCCGGACTGCATGTGGTCAAGCGCCAAATCCAGGTCGCCGAGCACGCGTTCAGCGTTCCCCAAATTGGCGAGTGCTGCAGCCTCGAAGACGGGAAAGCCAATCGCTCGTGCGCCTTCGAGGGCCTCTGCAGCGCTGCTCTTTGCGCCCTGTGCATCGCCGCGGTGCAACCGCACAAAGCTCAAGTTGACGCCGTTTGCGACCGCCATGCGCCGCTCCTGAACAATATCGAGAAGCGCATTCGATTGCGCAATCAGCTGTTCTGCCTCGTCAAAAAGCCCGAGGCGCATCGCCAGCAATGCCTTGTTCGTTAAGGTGGTCGCAAGGCCGCGTTTGTTGTCGAGCCGGCGGAACAGATCGAGCGATCTGTCGAACTCGCTGAGCGCCAGATCGAAGTCGCCGAGCCACACAGCTCCGGTCGCCATCCTGGCCCGCGCGAACGCTTCCGTGTCGCGGTCTCCAAGCAATTCAGCGATCGTCAACAGCTCAGCCACCAGGTCCCGTGATTCGCTGTACTGCTGACGCATCAGTGCGGCGTTAACGGCGACCATGAGGGCGCGCGCCTGAACCGTACGGTCTGCCTGCGACGACGCGCGCCCTCGCATCGCATCCAAGTACGATCGCGCCGCCTCGAGATCGCCCGCATTTATTGTTGCATCGACAAGAAGACCGAGGCACTCGACTTGCGCCGACACGTTGCCGAGCATCTCAAACAATTCGAGCGCCTCGGATGCCGGCTTGCGCGCTTCGGCGGGACGGCTGAGAAGAACGGCGTGGGCGGCGCGGTGCCGTAGTGCCTCCGCACGAACGTGCGGGTCAGTGGTATTGCGCGCAAGACTCGTCATGCGCTCGATCAGCGTTCGCTCGTCATCGGTTTCCCCAAGGCTGCGCGCGAGAAGCATGCGGCGGCGCAGAATATCGAATTGCGACGCGTCGTCCGGATCGTCAAGCTCCGCATCCAGGGCCTCGATGTCGGAGCGCTGCCCATCCCGGTCGCCTACCCGGCCACGAAGTTCTTCGCGCAGCCGCAGGAGCTCAATCCGTTTTCTCGCGATCGCTTTCCAGCTCGAGCGCCTTGCCGGTAAGGTCGATCGCGTCTTGGGCTGCGTAAACGGCGGCCGACGCGTGCGCGGCCGCTGCGAACCAGCGAGCGGCCTCAGCGGCAAACCCGGCGCGCTCGTAGTGCACCGCGAGCTCCCGGGCGACGGCGTCCGGACGGTCCGCGTGCAGCCGCTGCATGACGTGCGCCACGCGAGCGTGCCGTCTGGCGCGTACAGCGGGATCGATCCACTGGTAAATCGAGGCGCCGATAAGCTGATGCGAAAAAACAAAGTCGACTCCGCTGCGAACGCTGGCTTCGCGCAAGATTCTTCGATCCAGCAGCTCGTTGACCGCATCGGAAATCGCGGCCGGCGGCAGTGCCAGCACATCGCGCAAAACGTCAAGGCTGCATCCTTGGCCGCAGACCGCCGCCGCTTCGGCAACGGTACGGGCGTCGTCGCCGAGACGATCCGTGCGTGATGCAATGACCGCAGCAATTCCCGCGCTGGTGCCTGGAAGTTGAGGCAAAGTACCGCCGTGTCGTTCTATCGCATCGGCGATCGTTTCATTGAGGAACAGCGCATTGCCCTCGGTGTACGCGTATAATCGGTCAACGATCGTCGCATCTGTGCGCGTGAGTCCGTCGAGCCGAGCGATCAAGTCTGCGACATCGTTACGGCCAAATCGTTCCAGTGCGAGGGTAGTAAGGCGCTGCTGCGCCTGGAGTTCACGGATGACGGCACGCAACCGATGTGATGGGCCAACTTCTTCGTTGCGGCACGTCGCGACGATCAGCAACGGTGCACTCTCGAGGCGTCGCGCCAACATCGCGACAGCCTCGAGCGTCGCGCTGCCGGCCCAGTGGAGATCTTCAAACACCAACAGGGCGGGACGCGGACGGGATAGGCTAAGCGCTGCGTCGGCAAGTGCTTCGAAAACGCGCCTAGTTTCATGCTCCGCCGAAACCGGAGCGAGATCGGGCAAGTCGCCAATCCTCGTTTGCAGTTCCGGCAGCACTCGAGCCAGTACGGCGGCAGATTCCGGCGCTAACGGGCGCGTCGAAAGCAGGGGAAGTGCGGAGCGCAACGCTTCCACGATTGCCTGATACGGCGCGGACTCGGGCGTCGACGTTGCGCCGACGAAAACACGGCCGCCCTGCGATTCGACGGTGCGCGCAAGTTCCGCGACCAGACGCGTCTTGCCGACTCCCGCCTCTCCCTCTATCAGCACGAAGCTGCCCTTGCCGCGCGCGGCTCGCGCCCAGTGCATTTGCAAAGACGCAATCTGGGGTGCGCGCGCAATAAATGGAAGGGCGGCCGCGGCTCTCGCACCGTCCTTAGCATCTGGCTCGGGCGGCCGGACGACCGCCCCAGGGAGCGGCGCGTTGCGCAGGATTGCATCGCGAACGGCGAGTGTTTCCGGCATCGGCGCGACGCCCAACTCGTCGCGGAGCCGCTGTGCGAAGCGCGCAAATTCGGCCACCGCGCCAGCAGCATCGCCGGCATCGTAATGCAGAGCCAACACCACGCGCACGATGTCCTCGCGCCAAGGATCCAGCGCCAGCAGCCGCCGCGCATAACTCAGGGCGGGCGCATACTCACGTTGTTCACGGTGTGCCCGCACGAGTTCCGCGAGTGCATCAAGGCAGAGCGTTCGCAAGCGTTCGCGTTCGCTCACGACCCAGTCATCGTAGATTTCCTCGAGAAGGTCGCCGGTGTAAAGTGTTACGGCTCTGTCAAGCGTCGACGGATCGGCTACGCTATCTTGGAAGTCGATCACATCGATGCGACACGGGGAGCGCTGATTCCACCGCAGCGTCTCGCCGTCGGCGATGATCCATGGTTCGTCCCCGCGCTCCGGCAGCGCTTTACCGGTGAGCGAGAGATAGCGGCGAAGTTCCGAGAGCGCGTGCTCTTCGGATTCTTCAGGAAACAGCGCGAATGCAAGCGACGAACGCGCGACCGGCGCACCGCGCCGAAGAATGAGATACGCGAGCAAAGCGAACGTCGTGGCGCGCTTTTGAAACTTCAGCGGTGCACCGGATACGGTGACACTCGCCTGTCCGAAGAGTCGAATTTCCATGGGCGCGCTCTGGCTGCGTGGCCCCGACGTTCTGGTGTTTCCCGGCACCTTTACGTCCCCCGACGGCGCTATTGGCGACGACGCTCGGCTTTTCCGTCCCCCTTGCGGTTCGAGAGATGCAGCGCGATGAAGTCGGCGACTTCGGCCGGAGCCGTAACGTAGAGCCTTTGGCCCGTCACGATCTCGTGGACCGATCCGCGCCAGGCCTCCGGCGAGGAGTCCTCGCGCTCGACCCACATGCGAACGAGAAATACGACTTCGCGCCGATCGGAAGACACTGGGCTAGTGTATTCGGCGGACGTACGTTCGGCGTACGGCACGCCGCCGGCACGCGCCCTTGGTACGCTGAGGCCGCATGAAAGTTCTGCTATGGCTCGCCGCCCTCGTTCTACTGTGCTGCTCGCCGGCACTGGCGATACAGCGAACGTACTATATCGCTGCCGACGAGGTGCTCTGGAACTACGCTCCTACCGGTACGAACGTTCTAACCGGCGCCTTGCTCAAGCCCGACAAGAATCAACTCGGCTTTACGTATCGCAAAATCGTCTATCACGAGTACGTTGACGGCACATTCGCGCAGACGAAGCAACGTGCCGACGCCGACCGGTACATGGGCATTCTCGGACCGCCCGATTCACGCTGAGGTCGGCGATACGGTTGTCGTCGTCTTTAAGAACAACTCCCACTTACCGCTGAGCTTTCACGCGCACGGTTTGCGGTACCTCAAGGCCTTCGAGGGTGCGCCGTATCGCGACGGCGGCAAGTTGGCCGAGAAACCCGGCGACGCGGTTGCTCCAGGAGCAACGTACACGTACAAGTTCGACGTGCCCGAACGATCTGGTCCCGGTCCGATGGACCCCAGTTCGATCTTGTGGATGTATCACTCGCACACCGATGAGCTGCATGACGTGAACACCGGGTTAATGGGGCCAATCGTCGTCACGCGTAGAGGCGCGGCAAAACCCGACGGTTCACCGGCGATGTCGACCGTGAAACATTTACGCTCTTCGGCGAGATCGATGAAACGGAGAGCCGGCTTTTTAAGGAAAATCTCACGAACGGCAGCCTCAATCCGCGGCATGTAAAGCCGGACGCGCGAGGCATCCAGTTTGCCAACCAGTTTTATTCGATGAACGGCTATGTGTACGGCAATATGCCGATCGTGGACGTGCGGCGTGGCCAGCGCACACGCTGGTACGTCATGGCGTCGATGAGTGACTACGACGTTCATGCCCCGCACTGGCATGGTGAAACCGTGATCATCAACGGCATGCGCACGGACACCGCAGAACTCGGTCCGATGGGCATGCTGGTTGCGGACATGGTTCCCGACAATCCCGGAACGTGGCTCTATCACTGCCACCTCAACGTTCACCTGCAGCAAGGCATGGAAGCGCGCTTTCGCACGCTGCCTTAGCCTTTTCGCATAACGTCAACAATACTTAAGGAGAAACAATGTTGCTACGCACTATCATCGCGGCGGCCGGAGCAGTCGCAATTGGAACTGCCCTCGCGGTTGCCTCGCCGACACCGGTACCGGGCGGAGCCAATCAAGTGAACGCTCTTTCCGGAACGGTTGGACAGACGATCTTTAATGGAGTCTTGCGTATCAAGGTTACGGAGTTACGCAGACGCAACCGCTGCAGATAATCCGGATCAGCTGCATCCGCAACCGAACCAAAAAGTCATGGTGATGAGCGTCTTGCTTCGAAACGGCTCGCACAGCGATTTCATCGATCTTATCGAGTACACGTTAGCCGATCGCGATGATGTCACGTTGAACATTCCGAGCAGCGAGATCTCAAGCGCGAACCTGCACATTCAGCAAGGCGGCGCGGCACGCCAAAAAGCGATGTTCCTGGTCGATAAGGACTATACCCCGACAAAATTGCTCGTGCAGTGTGCGACCTGCGGCACCAAAAGTGCATTCCGGTCACTCCGCCTTTCCGTTCCCCACTAGGAGGTATCCATGAATAAGCGATTCCAATCGATTCTTTGCGCAGTCGTCGTTCTAAGTGCGATCGCTGCGCCGGTAACTATCCGAGCGACCTCGATACGTGATATGAGTTATTTGCTCGGCTCATGGAACTGCTCGAGCAAGTCTGGCAAGTACACGGAATCCTGGGCCTACGCCGTCCGAGGGGGTTTCCTTCGGGCGACTGATACGGGGAGCCGCATGGCGGCTCAAGAGCACGCCCTATCGTACTCGAAGGATGGTAAGGTACTGACCGTGGTGAGCATATACTCTGATGGGACGTCGGACATTATGCGCGGAACCGGCTCCGGCGGACACGCAGTACTCTACGCCGCTTTTCCGAGGTCAGACACGAAAGTCGTTTTTAATCGCGTTTCGGCTGCGAAATACACCGTGGACGTGTCCGGCACAGATCGCGGAAAGCCGTTCAAAGATCTGAACGTCTGCACGAAGTAGTCTATGCCTGCGCACTTCACGCACATCTACACCGCTCGAAGGGTCGCCGATTATCTTGCGAGCGGCAACATTCCGGATTGGACGGGTCCAACCGGCCAAGGCGATCCCGCGTTTTCAGGCACGATTGGTAAATATGGGCCGCAATACTGCGGAACCATTATGCAGCGCTGGGAAAAATTCACGGCCATCGGCGCGATAGGGCCCGATCTCTTCTACTTTTCCCAAGACTACGCTTCGAAAGTCCTGGGAACCGTCGTGCCGCCCAGCGACAACATCATGCTCGCGTTGGCCGTCTACTACTTTTACAAAACGAATCAGGAGCAAGACTGGGAGCCGATGCTTCTGATTCTGGACCAAGTGAATTCGACGCTCGGCGCCCTCGTTCGGTTTCTGCTCAAACTCGAAAAGATGTGGAACGATTTTGTGGCAACGTGGGAGAGCACGATCGGACCGTTCGTTGATGCTGCCGACTCGGCCCTGGACGATCTCACGGGCGGCGTGGTCAGTGCGTTTTCTGACGGAATCGGGCAACTCAAAAACGCGATCGTCAACATCGGCGAATTGGAACTGCTAACTTTCGCCGACATTTTTTCCGCGTTCGATACGTGCGTCTCAAAGGGATGGGACGAGCAGTCGTTTCTCTGGGGAGACGTGTTGCACTATCGTCGTACGACCACCGTGGTCGCGAATCTCATCGTGCAAGCGGAGGCGCTGCGCGCCGGCAACAACGACCACTTCGAGCAGCTGCTGGCCTTCGCGCTTGGATGGATGACCCATGTGGGCCTGGATACCATCGGGCATTCTTTCGTCAACGAGCAATGCGGCGGTCCTTTCCGAAACCATCCGCAGCGTCACCACCTGATTGAGAATCACATCGACGCCTGGAATTACCGGCATTGTGCCACGAATCCACCCGATCCGTGGGGCGCAACGAGCACCTACCCGGACCTCGTGAACGGCGCAATTGCGTACTGCGTGCAGATGACGTCGGATAATCCGTCGGGCGATCAGCGGCCCGACACGCTGCCAGACGATCCGATTGCCGCGAAGAAGCTGCTAAAGACGGTAGACGGCGACATGCCCCTGTGGCTGGCGGAAGCTATCGTTGAAGCGTTAAAGGCGACCTATGGCGATCAGACGCCCAAAGAAGACGATTCTGGACGCCGCCCGTTCACGCATCCACGCGTCTATCAAGGCGATGCGTTCCAGCAAACGATCGATGCCGGGATGCTCACGAAAGCCGTTGAGTTAGTTACCGGTCACGGTCTCGATCAACCCTTCGCGACGCTGCTCAACGATATTGCTCCTGACAGTCACATCGGTGTTCCCGAAGGCTTTCCGCTTCCGTGGCAAGTGCAGACGTTCTATCGTTTTATGCTCACGTTCTACAGTCTGAGCTACGTGTCGTCATGGAGTTTAGCAAAGCCGCGCAAACCCGACGTCGTGATCGTTCCGCCGAGCTCGGACGTTACGAATTTGCTCTCGCCGCCGGACTTCAGCGGCCCCTCGAGCGGCGATCCCGTCGAGGATGTGTGCGATGACCTTGAAGTCGTTCTTCGACTGGGCGGCAAAGGAGCTTGAGGCCGCGGAGAAACTCGCCGGCGATCTTATCAAGATGCTTGCGAGCCCCGGAAGTTACCCCATCCGTCTGGCCCTCTACGAACTCGCGATGCTCGTTTGGGATATCGTTCAGAAGACGCATGAGATATTGGCGCACCTGGGATTCGTGGTGCCGCATGGCGAGCTACGCTATCCCGACGGTGAGCTGATGTTGGGCAACGAGATTGACGAATCGCTCATCACGCTCGGAAGCACGGTCGATGGTACCTTTTTGCAGGCTTTGGGCGACGCCGTGGATCCTTTCGGCAATTTGGACCGCACCGTTCCGCCGGCGACGCACGAGATTGGCGGCAGTTCGTACCCATACTACCAAACAGCGCTCTACGACAGTGCGAACCAAAAGCCGCAGGCCGGCAAACTGCCGCCGTACAGCGTCGATACGCGCGACTACAAACGGCCGTGGGCATATCCTGAATTGACGCCGCTCCTCAATCCCGACAACTCGGAATCAAAACCGCCCGTTTATGGAACAAACCATACCGAGCAGCAGGTCTATCAGTTGAGGGATGAGGATCACTGGTCTCCCCAACCTGCGCCGCCCATTATTCCCGGACCCTTTCCCCGCGGTTCTAAGCCGGATGTCGTCTTTTTCCGCACGGATACAAGCGCGGACGCGCAGGCAAGAAAGGGCTACGAAGAGTCCGGTTCGCCAATGGAAACCGATCGCCTCAACACGGCGCACATCACTCCGCAAACGCAATCGAGTCCGCTTGGCGATCCGATCCCGTTCACCGCGTATCTCATCGGAAGAGTGCTCAACGACCGCGGCTATTCGGCGCAATTCAATCTGGATTCAGATCGCGCGTTTGGCTATCTCACCTGGGATTGGGCCCGCGAGCAGGATCCAACGCAAAATGAAGACCTCGGATTTGCGTTCCGCGCGCCCCAGGTGTGGCCGCAGACGGCTCCTGAGTGGCTTGCACACCCGAGCGAACCGATGCGGCTACTGTATGTCGATAAGCCGCACGTTGCACAAGTGCCGCAGTCCGCAAACGCAACAGGTTCACGTCAACGGACCGTGGCCAAGCGCATTAGGGAGGCAAACGATATGGCAAGTGAAGGCGATCGCGACAAGCGACGAATGCCGCATGTCCACTTGGAAGGCGGTGAGTTAGAGGTTACGGTTCGCTATAAGCCGGCACGTGAAGAACGCGACGAAGATGAACGAGAAAGCGAGAAGCGTGCAAAGAACACGAACCCAAGCACGGCGGCGGCAAAGAAACGGAACCCAAGCACGGCGGCAGCAAAGCATCGGGCCGGCCAGGCAAAACGGTCGGCACGAGCCGGGGAAGTCTTGACGGGACGCCCGTAACAACGGGTGACGTGCAGGGCAAGCACCCTGCTGGGAGTTGGCCGGGCCCGCGCAAAGATTTGTTTCTGCCGTTTTTGTTTATGCGAGCGAACCCGGGTGATACGGGCACGAGACCCGTTGTCGGCCCGTTCTGGGAAAGTCCTGACATTTATCTTCTCGCCGGAGTGCTGCCGCAAGATGCACCGGACATTCCACCAGAACTGGGGCAAACCGCGCTCGCGAACGCTCCTAACACGATTTACGCGCATATTTGGAATTTTGGGAAAGCTCGCGCAAACGAGATCGTCGTTGAGTTTTATTGGATAGACCCGTCCCTCGGCATCAACGGCGCTGCTGCGCATTTAATCGGTCAAACCGTCACGACGCTGGGCTCTCGCTACAGCGGACACGCGCACGCCATCGTCAAGTGCCCCGAGGCGTGGGAGGCAAAATACGAAAACGGCGGACACGAGTGTTTAATCGTGCGCGCATGGGACGTAAGTTCCGACGCCCTATCGACACCCGAATGGGACGCGTCGTTAAATCGACACATTGCGCAACGGAACATTCACGTGGTTTCGGCAGCGGATTTAGCCGGAGCGCCACCGCTGATGTTGAACGTGGGGCCGCTTTTCGGCGCAGCGGCAACGGTTAAGGTAGAGCGCACGCAGCCTTCAGCGATGCCATGGCTGCAATTGCAAACCGGATCGCGCGGCGTTTTCCCCGCGCCTGCGGCGCCCACGGGCGCGCCGTTGCTTTCGCCGCCGAATCCGATCGGCGGTTCACCCAAAGTAGCGCCGGCGGCACAGACGCAAGAGGTCAATGGAGACGATCAGCAGGTCGGCTTTGCCACGACGGATGCGCCTCCATCAGGCGGTCAAGCGAATGTCTACCGTGTTAGCGCGAGCCAAGGTGGCCAGACCGTTGGGGGTTATACGATCGTCGTGAACGGCTAGCGCTTGTTGAACTTGCGTGGAGCACCTGTGCGGGATTAACCGTGGCCGAACTCTAGACGTATCAAACTTTTAAGACGCTAAGGATGGGATGGTGACGCGGAGCTGAAAAGTTCGACTAAGAGCGAATAAACAATCTCATGGCTGTCGAGCGATCCTACACCGTCGTGCTACTTCCGGAACCGGACGTTGGCGGGTTCAGCGTTTCAGTTCCTGCGCTTCCTGAAATTGCTACGCAAGGCGAAACCGAAGAAGAAGCGATGGCGAGCGCGCGCGAAGCTATTGCTCTCGTAATTTCAGATCGCGCCCAGCGCGGCGAGGATATACCGCCGAGCGACATTGCGCCGCCACGCTTCGAACGAATTGCAATCGCCGTCTAACGGCGAATCGACAACGTGCCACGAGCACCTCGGGTTTCCGGTGAGGACCTCATCGCAGCATTGCAGCGTTCACGTTTTATGGTTCTGCGTCAGGAGGGATCGCACGTACGTTTACGTGGAAGCGCCGGCGAACTCGTGACGATTCCCAAAACCAAGACAGCGCTTAAGCCGAAGACGCTCGCGAGTGCGCTACGCCAAGCCGGCCTCACAGCTGAGGAGCTTCGGCGCCTTCTTTGACGACATCGTTAACTTCGAGCTTTCTCAAGAGGATCTACGAAGCAGCTTCTCCATTGCGACGACATCGGCGTAGCGCCCATCGAGGATCCCGTGGTTCTTGAACACGCCGACTTCGGCAAAGCCGGCTTTGCGGTAGAGCCGTTTCCCGTGTTCGTTGCTGTTCAACGCATGGAGCACGATCTTGTGGAAGCCGCCGGCCATGGCTTCCGACTCGAGCTGCGTCAATAACGCGAAACCGATTCCTCGGCCGCGGTGCGAGCGTGCCACGTATACCGACAGATCCGCGATCGACGAGTGCGCGCAACGGTGTGAGAAGCGGTTGAGCGAAGCCCATCCGAGGACCTCGCCTCGTTCAACGGCGACCAGCACGGCATACCGCTGGTCGTGCTGCGCGAACCACTCGGCGATGTCGGCTGCCGATCGGATCTCGGTGTCCAGCGTCGCTACGCGGTCTTCGATGCCTTCATTGTAAATCGAACGGATAGCATCGAGATCGCCAACAGAGGCGCACCGGAGGACGAGCGATTTGCTTATGCGGCCGTGCAGCACGTCGACTCGGGATCGTCGCGCTCTTCGGTGTCCGCGTGGACGGTGTAGATTTCCCACCGCCGGCCTTCGGGATCCGTCGCCCAGATTTTGGTTTGGTTGGCGTAGCAGCACGTCTCTTCGCGCTCAATGGATGAAGCCAGACCGGCCGCTTCCAGCCGCGTGATGGCGCGTTCAACGTCCCCGACGCTCTCCACGTAGACGCCGTAGTGCGCGTCCAGCGTCGGCGCAACGGAGTCCGACAAATGGAGGGCAAGTTCGAGTCCCGGCTGTTCGGTGATGAACAGCGCGTAGTCGTCGAGCATTTTCGCCGGCTTTGCGTCCAGCAGGATGGCGTAGAACTCAACGCTTTTAGCGAGGTCGGTGGTGGCGAAATTCAAATGGGTCTTCACGTTCGTGCTTTCTTTTGGAAGATGGAGCTCAACGCATCTTTAAGCCGTACCCGCGCGTCCGGCGCTAATTGGTAGTACACCCACGTGCCGCGGCGTTCGCACGTGACCAGTTCCGCCTCGCGCAGGATGCGTAAGTGGTGCGATACCGTCGGCTGGTTGAGCGGTAGAGCATCGGTAAAGTCGCAGACGCACACGTCGTCGTCGCCTTCAGCGAGGGTCGCCAGGATGGTGAGGCGATGCGGGTCCGCTACAGCTTTAAGGAGAGCAGCCGCCGATTCGAAGTCGCCGTGAACGCAATCGCGAGCCGCGCGGCATCGCTGCATTGACATAAATCGATACTACGCGACAGTATTGAAGTCTGTCAATACGAAGGATCGCTTAGCCATTAATGCAGACCTCAAGCCGGTTGCCGTCGGGGTCCTCGAAGAACACGCCGTAGTAGGCCGAGCCATAGATGCCGTCGTCCATCTCTATGTTTCTTGCCCCCAATGAAACGATGATTCTTGAGATCTTGTCGACGACGTCGCGCGACGGAGCTCTAAACGCAATCCGTACGGCACCGGCAACATGTTGGGGGTCCTCGGCGATTCCAAAATTATCATGTGCGTCGCTGGTCGAGCCGCCATTCGGCGGCATGCGCCACGTTGTAAAGTCCTCGCTTTCGTGCTTGACCGCGCCAAGCACAGACAGGAACGAGTCGTAGAAGGCCGTCGCAGCAATCCGGTCACGGACGCGCAGATCGACGTGGTCAAAGATTAAGGGCATATCTAACCTGTTTTCAGATTCTTAGCCCGACCACTCCCGCCCGCTACCGAACAGTCCCTAAACCGAGGAATTCCGCTTACTGAAATGCGATCCAGTACCGACCAAAACTGGCCGATTCGTCTAGCCAGGCCGCGATCTGGCATCGAAAATCTCGGCCAACGGGCGGAGCGGTTTCTTAATCGGCGGCCTGGAATATTTGAAGGCGATGGAAGATGCACGGAGGCTCGCAGCCGCGCTCAACGCACTTGTGAAAGAGCGGCAATTTTCCAACTCGAAGGCGCGCGCGGTCGCACGCCAAGAGGCTGCCGTGAATTGGCCGGCGACGAAAAAGCGCAATGAGGACTTTAACCCCGAAGTTGACGGGTTGGAGTCCTTTGCTATGAACGACGGAAGCGTCTGCGTCTGGAAACCCGGGCAGTTTCGCTACGTGGCAGAGCGAGCCGGATCGTCAGCTCCCGCGAGCTCTGATGCTGATACCACCATTCGGCCTCTGTAAATGCGGCCGACCTATAAGCGAGTTCCCTGATGATGGATGAGCGTGCCATCGTCTCCGAGTGCCGTAATAGAGCCTGTATGTACTGGCCATCCATCTCTGTTCTGCCAAAGTGCATTTGGTTCTGTCGAAGCCGTAAATTGCCGGCTGACCGGACGATAACATGTACACCCATACTAAATAGATGGAATCCGTATGATGGCGGAACTGTACTCGCAGCAAGTCTCCGCCGAAAAGACTGCGCGATATAGTCAACACAACGAAGTGGTCTCTGGCGAGGCTTGCGCCATAAGGCTTCAGCAAAGTTGTCGTTTCCCGGTCGGCTTTACCGGCGGCGTAGGCATTCAGCGCTCTCCGTAACCCGACGACGGTTGGCCGTCGGTAAGACTTGAGGTAGGGCTTTATCTGCGCGGGCGTGGCATGGAGCGGCCTCCGGTCTTGGAGATTCACACCGGCGGGCAGACAGGAATGCGTAGAATCAGCATGGCGCGTACGTTCGTACACGCGAGGCGTGGCTTTTGTGTGATGCGCACACGCCGAACACAAAGCAATCGCCAACGCCGTTCCGAAGCGCATGTATGGAACAATCTGCCTACTCATTCTGGTTCAGACTCGCTGTGTACGCCGTTTGCTCGATGCTCTTGTTCGAGCCGGCTCGCGTTCGTCAGGGTAAGCGCTCCAGACGAAGGCTGTGAGTGCTTGAAACGACGTATCGCGATGATCTGCGTCGAATGGGATCACGCGACCAACTTCAAGGCCGTCGTCTGTCCAGTAGAAGCCAATCAAACCGTACCGCCCTAGTGCGTAGTTATAAAGAAACCCAACTTCAGCGTCGCACGCAGTACGGGCGATGGCCAGAATGGACCAGCCCGCCGGTACGCTTGCCTCGTAATCAAAGTGGGGATCCAGCGGCGTACCGCGATAATCGGACGGCGGCCCAGATCCGGAGCCGACTGCTGTCGTGTTCTCTGAGGCGCTAGGGCCAAAGTTCCAGCGTGACCGGCGCGCTTCAAGCCAGTACAGATAACGGCGCTCCATATCCCGATCATCGTAGGCTCCCGATTCCACGGCCGCGAGAAACGCCTCCGTCTCGCCCTTCCACTGAGCGACGTACTTTAAGCTCAGGCCCATTTCGAGCCGCAGCTTCTTCGCTTGCACGCAGACGTCAGATGGCACAATAGGCATGTATCATTACTCCCGAGTCGGACGCATCGCCTTAGTGTTGATGTTTCGTTGCGAGATGAAACGAGCCGCAATTCGGGCAGCGATATGCCAGATCGTGCTTGGAGCGCGCCGCCTTCGCGCCGCGGCGGTCGGCGTAAGCAACCTTTGTCACGCCATCGGCACGCCGGCAGGTACGAGGCCGGACGATCTTCGGGACGAGGACTTGCGCACCGGTGGGCATGGGGCGACCGACGAAAACGACTTGATTCATGACCCTATCCAACCATGAGCGCGCGTCGCACATCTGGCGGAACGGCGCCTGCGCGAAACCAACGGAAGGCAGGGGCCGGCGACGAATTTATCTGGAACCCGAGGCCGGCGGGTTCAGCGTTTCGGCTCCCGCGCTCCGCTAGATTGGTTAAACAATGAGGAACACGAAAAACGAAATCGTCGGTGGCGTGGTACACAAAGTGCCGGACGATTTGCAAAAAGCCCTCATGGCTGACTCCACGGCGCTCGCCGCCTGGGAGAGCCTGACGCCGCTCGCTCGCAATGAGTGGATATGCTGGGTTATCTCAGTCAAGAAGCCAGAAACGCGAGCGGAACACGTTCAGCGAGTCTGTACGCACCTTAAGGAAGGAAAGCGCAGACCTTGTTGTTGGATCGGCTGTATTCACCGCACCGATAAGGCCATCAGCCCATCGGTGCAATACGTGCTCAGTAGGCAACGTAGTCAAAAGTCCTGAGGCGCGTCGCACATCTGGCGGAACGCCACGCTGAGAAAAGGCAGCAGCCGGGAGCAACGGAAGATTGCCGGCGTGGCGACACGATTTGGAAAGGCGCGGAAGCCGGGAAAAGCGGCGCCGGCGACAGCGCGCAAGATCGGCATCCTCCTCGAACTGGTCAGATACCGGCAAATCTCAGTGAAGGGCTGCGAGGCGATGTACGGCGCATCGGAGCGCACGATCGTCCGCGACCTCCAAGAACTTCGAAACGTTGGAAAAACCGCCGGCTTCACGATTACGGAGCGGCAGGGCGGCGACACCGTTCGACTGGGGGAGTTCAAGTCGCAGCCCTCGGGGATTCTCAAGGGCCAAAAACGATTCCGCAGTCTCGTGGAAGAGTTTTTCAAAGCGTACGGCGAGCCGGTTCACGATCTCTCCGAGGGTTTGGATGAGCGACCGGAGCGCGAGCAAGAGCCGTCGTTCTTGCACATCGTGCAGCCGCAACTCGTTGAGGGCAGCGTGGTGGCCGACGTCTACCGCCAGCTCGATGCCGCGTGGCGCAATAGTGCGCGAGTGGAATTCCGCTACAACAGCGCGCTGCGCACGATTGAGCCGGCCGCCGCGATCGTCCGTTCGGGGCGATACTATCTGATCGGTCGAGACGTCGCCAAAGGAGCCGACGGCTGGCGGTACTTCGCCATGGACGTCATCAAAGGAAAGATTCGCCGCGCCGGCACCTTCACGCGCAAAGAAGCGCCGGCGAAGTACCTCTCGACCGATGCAGTCGGCTTCATTCATAGCAGCGGGCAAGCCGCAGACGGTCGATGTGACGTTTTCCAAACGGCTTGCTCCATCGGCCGTTCAGCAGAAAATGGCAAGCGCAGCAAAGCATCCGCCAGAACGGCGACGGCACCGCCGTCATCACGTTTACCGTGGACGACGTCGATGAAGTGATCCGCTGGGCATTGGGCTACGGCGATGAGGCGTGGATCAGCGCCCCACCGTCAGCCGTCGCGAGGGCGCGCGAACTGCTCGAGCGAGTCCAAAAGAAGTACGCCTAGCGCCCGGCATGCCAGACGCGTGGCGGCTAGCGGTCGTAGCGTTGGGCATCGTGTTTCGATCCGACCGTGACACCGTACCGAAGAAACAGCGCGCCAAGCCTAATGAGGAGGCATTGTGACGGACGCGTTCGCTGGAAATTGAAGAGAAACTCGTTCGATTGCGCAGGCGCATCGAGCAGAATGACATGGGCAAAAGTCGCCGTCCCTGGGGCGGCGGAGGCGTGGTTATCGCCAAGGATCGTCCACGGCGCGAGCCTGGCGGCCGCGAATTTTACCCTGAACCGAGATACGTCGTTACAAATTACGTCAACGAGCTGACTTCGCTATTCGAGCACCTTCGCGATATCTTTGGGCATACGCTGAACGGCGTTACGAAAACTGAGTTCTATGGACGTCTTGCAAATGCGGCAAACGACTATGCCCTGCATGAGGGCGACCATTCTGCGCCACCGACCGGCTTGCTCTTGGCCGTCGTAAGTGAAGCAGAACTGATGCGTAGTGAAATGGGACAAGGGACGTTCGAAGCGTTGGACATCCTGCTGGGAACGCAATAGCTGATGATTCAAGAAGGGATAAACCGGAGCAAGGGCATAATTTTCCCGCCAGCCACTTCCGTAGTAAGCCCGCAGGCGGCCACTCGCGACGATGTTGCCCGAAAAGTTACAAGCATATGGACCCAAACACTGAGATAGCAGCCAACTTTACAGTGGGCGACTATCTGTCGCTCCGAGAGAGCCTGTCCAGTACTGGAAGCCCCACAAGCGCCTGGGATCGCCTAATTCGCGTGTTTCAGCAGCGGATTAACGAGCGCTTCCTCCGGCCGATTGATGCTCTTTTCGGCCTAGACGATACCGATTTTGCCGCGCGGCCTGGCTTCGCCATTATGACGCTAGATTGCCTACTAATTGATACTCTGCAATCATTTCGAGAAGGGCGCACTTCCACTGGGGAAAGCAGTACGGCCAAGTCATTCCTGCGCTTTCTTAACAGTGCACCGGCGTTTGCCGCATGGAGTCGACGTGACAAAAACAAATTCTACTCGCAGGTGCGTAACGCTTTGTTTCATAACGGCGAAACCAGGGGGAACTGGAAAATTCGCCGCGATACGATGAAGCCGCTTACGGAAGACGGCGACAGCAGAATTCTTAATCGCAATCTTTTTCACGATGCAATTTGTTCCGAATATGAACGATTCTGCAGCGAACTCGGCGGTGACTCGGAAGAGATGCGCTCGAATTTTTTGAAGAGAATGAACGCACTTTGTGGCATCACTTCCTCCTCTAGAAATTACTTTGCGTATGGCTCAAATCTGCTCGGTGAAGAAATCGAAACAGTCGCACCTAAGGCGGAAGAGGTAGGCCGGGGCTATGTCACCCTTTACACATTGGCATTTAACAAACACAGCGTTAAGCGTAAAGGCGACGCAGCCAACATAATACCAAATCACGCGGGTGTTGTTTGGGGTTTCATATACAGAGTGAGTGGCGAAGAATGGGAAGCCCTGAAGCGGCGAGTCTGGGTACGCCGAACGCAGTCTTATAGCATACCAGGATCGCGGCGACGGGGAAAAACCACAGAAGGTTGAGGTTTCTACATTTTCATCAGATGACCACTGCAGCCTGCAATGTGGTGTACCGGTGCCTACCTTGATCTCGTTATGCGCGGCGCTCGTGATCGAGCGCTACCAGCGGACTATTTGAAGGTTATCAGTGAGGCCGCCGGAGTCGCGGCGACGTGATAAGCGCTGCGCGTGGGTAACGCGTGGCCGGAAAACGGTCTTTCGCTGCCGTCTTCTTTGGGAATGCCTTGGGGAGTGAGGGCGTGGCCAAGGGCTTAGCAACGTTGAACGGCGCATCGTCGGCGTAGCGTCTTTCAAACGGCTTGCTCCGTCGGCCGTGTCCAGAAAATGGCAAGCGCAGCAAAGCATCCGTCGAAACGGCGATGGTACCGCCGTCCTCACGTCCACCGCCAACGACGTCGACGAAGTGATCCGCTGGGCATTGGGCTACGGCGACGAGGCGTGGATCAGCGCCCCACCGTCAGCCGTCGCGAGGGCGCGCGAACTGCTCGAGCGAGTCCAAAAGAAGTACGCCTAGGCCACCGGTCGCGCCAGACGCGTGGCGGTTACCGGTCGTAGGATGACGGCATGACGTGTGAAGTTGCCGTAATGAACACCCGTGGCGTCGCTCTGGCCGCGGACAGCGCCGTAACGCTCGGCGAAAGCAAAAAGGTATACCATACCGCCGAGAAATTGTTCTGCCTCTCGCCGACGCTGCCGGTCGCGATCATGACGTACGGCTCGACCGACATGATGGGCGCGCCCTGGGAAACCATCATCAAAATGTATGCGCACAAGTTGGGCGAGCGCCGTTTTGAAACCCTCCAGGGGTATGCGTCCGACTTTCTTTCGTTCATTGAAAACTCGACGGCGCTTTTTCCGCGGAAGCAAGAGGAGTACGTGCAGTATCTCGTGTGGCTCGTTTGGTCGCATTACCGTGAGCAACTGGAAGGGCGGACGCAAGGACGCCATATGTCGCTGTCGCAACGGAAAAACATCCTGAACGAGATCATTCGGGAACACCACGAGGACTTTGAGGAATACGATGATTTCGCGGATCTCGGCGTGGACTATCCCGAAAAGGTCTTAGAAACGTGCGCCGACGCCCTCAAGGATGCCGAAAAGGAGGTCTTCGAGGGCTTTGAGATCGGGTCGCAGGTTCGTCGGGAATTGCGAAAGACCGTGACGCTGATGTTCGGTAAACGATGGATCCACCCCAAGGAAAGTAGCGGCGTGGTGGTGGCCGGCATGGGTGAGGAGCAGGCGTTCCCATCGCTGCAGCATTTCGAGCTCGGCACGATCGCCGCCGGCAAGTTACGGTACATCAAATGGAGAGAGGCAACAGTGGGCGTCGACATCGACTCCTCGGTCATTCCCTTCGCGCAACGCGAGACGATTGACACGATCACCGACGGCATTCATCCAGAACTGCGATGGAAGCTGCAGGACGACGTGCTGGAGCTTCTGTCAAACGGCAAAGCATCTAAAGCTCATAGGGAGAGGGCGGAACAATTCAATCGCGCTTTCGAGGATTACTTCAAAAAGCATCATGAAGCGCCGTTCATGAACGCGGTTTCCGCGCTGCCGCGCCAGGATCTCGCGAAGATGGCGGAGGCGCTCGTGAGCCTCACCGCCTTCGTCATGCGAATGACGGCCGATGCCGAGGAAACCGTCGCCGAACCAATCGACGTCGCCGTTCTCTCGAAAGGCGGCGGCTTCACGTGGGTTAAGCACAAGGATTTAGTACATCAGACGGGAGGCTTGGCGTTGTAGGACGCGTTGCGCCTGCGCAATTCTGTTGGGACATCGAATCGGCTGATATCGTAGCTGAACAAAGCAGAAACAAAGCAAAGTCATCAGGCAGGCTCTTCATGTTCAACCTTATTGGGTTATTCGGCTGCGAGTACGGCCCTCCGACGTCCTTTTTTAGGCTAGGCAGTCGAATCAGGGCGGGCAATTGAGCGGGTTTGGTTTCTGAGCTAGGCCGACAAAGCGAAATGGCCTAATCGCAAGGAATGGCCGAAGCGCTACTGGGCGGTCACAATTACCCTGTGCCAGCGGGTGCGAACTACTCCGCAACGTAAGGCGAGGGCGGTTATCGCTACGTCCATAAGCTTGGTTAGTGCGGCGGGACCTTCGACTACTGGCTGAGCGTCTGGTCCTGTTGCGAAGAATTACAAGGAGAGCAAATGCGATGCGGCCGGCTTAAAACGGATTTGCGCAGCGCTTTCGCACGGGAGCAACGATTTCGCAGGGTAACCCGCACCGCGCTGTGGCGGCAACCAGAAGAGCCGGTTCCACTAGCAGAGTGGATCGCAACAGGTACTTCGAGGGTAGCCATACGACAATGACCCGCATAGCCGCTTGCGAAATGCCTTCTCATCGGAAGAGTATGTTCTTCGACGCAAGAACAACACCAAAAGCGCCGTTATTTCCTGAACTTCGCTGACCGCAGTTTGTAGGGTTGTAAGGAGCTTACCGTGGAGTGGAAACCCGAGGACAGAACAGTAAAAGCCCTCATCAGCGCTTTCGATGGTGGCCTGTTGAAGACCAACAGCGAGTACCAGCGCGGAGAGGCGTGGAGCCACCTGCAGCAAGCAGCGTTCATAGATTCGATTATGCGGGGGTATCCCGTCCCCGCATTCATTTTATCTCGAGTCGAACTTGTCGTATTGGGCGAGAAGAGCACAAAGTTCGAAATAATCGACGGGCAGCAACGCCTTCTATCATTGCATGCATTTTGTACGAAGAAAACGTTGCGCTTGCCCTCGGTTGACCGAAACTCCAAATTTCGCATACCGAAAGGTGTGCGAGACCAGAAGGTGCTCTGGACGGGAAAGGGGTTCGACGAGCTTAGCAAAGCTGATCAGGAGCGGTTGCTTGAATCAAAGTTATTGACTATTGAGGTCGAGCGCATATCGAATGGTGACGAGTTGCGGGACCTATTCATTAGGTTACAGTCCGGAACGCCGCTGACGCGACAGCAGGTGCGTGATGCTTGGCCTGGTGGCATTGGGCCATTTATAGACAGCCTAGCAGGACGCGTAATGCGCCAGCCATCGGTGCGGTTGTTTCAAATCGTCGATAAGCGAGGGCAAGGCTCCGATGATGACCTCAAGGATAGATTTGTTGGAGACAGGCAAACGTGTGCCCAATTACTGAGATTGTTTTTGGCACGCTCAGCCATAAACCCGTCCTATGTCAGCGTCAACGCGCCTGATCTTGACAGCCTTTACCATGGTAACACGGAGTGGGACAGAGAGAGCCCTGAAGCTGCGCAGTTTATTACAGCGATTAACGACTGCGAGAAGGTCTTTGAGATTGCGGGCGCTGGAAGCAAAAAGAAGTTTCGGCGCATTGAGCTGTTTGCTGTGTTCATCTTGCTGGTTGAAATAAGGCGCAATCAGCGTAACCGCGTTGACAAAAACCTATATGCGGCCGTCGCAAGGGCATTGAAAAAGGCTGATATGCCGGCGTCTGGCCGGGCCACGAGTGCCGTCACGATGGAACAAGCCGTGGAGGCACTTGTTCAGCACGAAGGTGCTGGACAATGTGATCGAGCGCGACAGCAGGCGTCTCTTTTCATCTGCCCAAAAGCGGCAGATATGGGAACGTGATAAAATGACGTGCCAAATTTGCAATCATCCGATTGTTGATGAAGCAGATGCGGAATATGATCACGTTGTTCGACATGAATTGGGAGGCGTCACAGAAGTCTCTAACGGCCGCGTCGTTCACGTACGCTGCCACGAGCGAGGACCGCGTCGTGACGAAGAACTGGTATAGGCCCAAATTGGGGCTGCCTGAGGGCAGTGCGAAGATAGTTGTCGCTAGTGCTTTTCTTTGTGGGCGTAAGCCCAGAGGATGTACTGGATTAGATTGCTGCGGCTGCGGCGCTGTTGTTGCGCGATGTGATCTAGTCGATCAAGTAGAGGTTCACTAAGCCGTAGAGAGATTGGCGCCCCGCCCCTGTGCTTGCCGGTGACTCGCTCGATCTCAGTATCACTCTTGCTCGCAAATGGATCGTAATCCTGATCCTCGTGACGCATGGCCATTTCATGAGTCGTGAGTTTTTTCTTAGTAGGCACGCTTATCGTCTCCTATACCGGCGCTTTTGTGCCTCGTTCATATTGCGGGCGGAGAATATGTATAGTCGGCCGTCGTCGAGGAACTCGCCGACGAGCGATAGTGGCCGGCCGTCCGCACTGGTCGCAAGGAAGGCATAGTAGTCAGTGTCGCGGGTCATGAGATAGTCCGCCTCTGTGCCGTCATCGCCGAGGAGCGCTTCTTCCACTTCTTCAGGCGTAACCTGATGGCTGTGCCAAAGATGCTCGACATTGCTCTCGTCCCACGCCAGTTCGCGGATTGCCCGTGGCACTTTCTCATGACTCCATTGTAATGCTTTGTGGTACATTTCGCTACGTTTCTGTGGCCCAGCGACTTGACCAAGTCTAAACGGCAGTATACCATTTATGACAAACATGACAGAGAATGCAATAGATGTATACAGCCTTCGAAAAGCGCTCGGTTTGACGCAAGAGCGGACTGGCAGAGCGTTTAGGAGTCTCGTTTGCCTCGATAAACCGCTGGGAAGGCGGCCTTCGCACCCTCAGCGCGCGGCGCAGAAGAAGCTCAAGGCGCTATGTATCGAAGCCGGTCAAGTCTCCGCTTGAGCCCGGAACTCGCCTCGCATCGGCCGCTGCTGCTGGCGCTGGTCGGCGGGGACATAGGCGGCACGGCTCGCAAGCAGCGTCAACCAAGCCGATGGAGCAGATGCTGTGGGATGCGGCGTGCGCGATTCGCGGTGAGAAAGACGCGCCGAAATTTAAGGATTTCCTGCTGCCTCTGCTCTTCCTGAAGCGGCTCTCCGACGTTTTCGACGATGAGATCGCGCGGCTCGCCGAGACGTTCGGTGACCGGGAGGATGCGCTGCAAATGGCGGAGCTCAATCACTCTCTTGTGCGATTTTATCTGCCGCCCGTGGCACGGTGGGCGTTATCAGCGGCCGAGATAGCATCAAATGGGCGGAGGGCGAAAAACCGCGTGACGTCGGGGATCACTTGACGAAAGCCGTTCGTGCGGTCGCCAAGCAGAATCCCGAGCTTTCCGGAGTCATCGACATCGAGGACTTTGCCGCCGAGCGCAACGGCGAGCGTGAGATCAATCCGGCAAAGCTTCGCGCAGTCATCGAAACGTTTTCGGACCCCGCCTATCGTCTTGGATTTGGCGGACGTTGAGCCGGATTTCCTTGGTCGGTGCTACGAGTATTTGTTGCGAAAGTTCGCGGAGGGGTCGGGCCAGAGCGCTGGCGAGTTCTTTACCCCTACTAACGTTGGCTTCCTGATTGCGCACATCTTGCAACCAAGACCTGGCGAGGAGTGCCATGACTATGCTTGTGGTTCTGCCGGGCTGCTGATCAAACTGCAGCTGGTCGCGCGCGAGCTCGATCCCCTCAGCAAGATTCCGCTAAAGCTTTACGGGCAGAGATTCAGGCCGAAAGCTTCGCAGTGCGAAAATGAACGGCATCATCCACGACATGGAGATCGAGATGGCGCGCGGTGACTCCATGATCAATCCGAAGTATCGCAACGCAGACGGTTCTTTGCGCAAGTTCGATGTCGTCGTTGCGAATCCGATGTGGAATCAGCCCTTCGCGCAGGATGCTTACGAGATGATCCATTCGATCGTTTTAGTTCGGCAGGCGGTCCTACCAGCGGTAAGGCTGACTGGGCTTGGCTGCAGCACACGTTTGCGTGCATTAATGATCGCGGTCGCGCTGCTGTGGTTCTCGACACCGGCGCCCTAACTCGCGGATCGGGATCAAAGAATGAAGATCGGGAAAGAAATATTCGTAAGTGGTTCGTGGACACGACCTGATCGACGGCGTCATCCTTTTGCCAGATAATCTTTTCTACAATACGACGGCGGCGGGTCCATCATCGTCCTGAATAAACGCAAGGCACACGAGCGTAAGGGCAAGATCGTACTCTTAAACGCAAGCGAGCGGTTTCAAAAAGGTAGGCCAAAAAACTACCTTGCCGATGATGTCATCAGGCCGATCGCGGCGGCGTTTCTTAAGGGCGAACCTGTTGAGGGTGCGACCGCGGTCATCTCTCGTGAACAGGCGGAGTCAGCCGATTATAACTTGAGCCCCGGGCGTTGGGTGTCGGGTTCCAGCGAACAAACAAGTGCTGACCTAAGGTCGCTGATCCAGAAGTTTGAGCACATTCTCGCACAGGAACAAACCGTTGATGCACGCTTGCGCGAGATGTTGCAAACGCTTGCGCAACTGTGAGGCTGGAGCGAAGTGAGGAAACTGTTCGCCTGGACGAACTATGTTCGGCTGATCGCCGAGCAGATTGACCCCGTAGCAAGCCCGAAACGCTGTATGTTGGACTGGAACACTTGCAGCCTGGGCGCATAAGAGGTGCGGGGGGAGACGTCTGACCGAACTGCAGAGTTCGAAGTCGCGCTTTCGCACGGGGACGTTCTGTAACGGAAAGTTACGTCCGTATCTGGACAAAGCAATTATAGCGGACCATGATGGCGTATGCAGTACCGAGCCCTGCTTGTATTACGTCCGAAGAAGGGCCGTCGACCCCACCTCCTGGCAGGAGTCCTGCACTCGCTGAACTTCGTCGCCCACGCGATGTCCGGCAGTTACAGGCTCTCAGCATCCGCGTGAACGTCATGGCAACGAATACGCGAGTTTCACATACCGGCCTTTGAAGAAGCTGCGCAGCGAGTGATCGGCTTTAATAGGCCACGTCAGCAGTGCGATAGAGACGTGCGAAACCAGTGTCGGCCTGCTTGAAGTCGTCAACGCAGGGCGATGCGACGACTATTTGCGCGCCGGCCTGCGCGGCGAGCCGCAAAAAGAAACAGGGATTGGCTGCGTACCGGAGAGTTGGGATATTGTGCCGATGTCGGAAACAATGCAGTCGTGCGTTTCGAACGCTCGAAGCAAATCCCTAAGTCCGCATATGAGGATGCAGGCCGATGGCCCATTGTAGATCAAAGGTCAAGCAGTCATCGGCGCTATACGAACGATACAGCGAAGATAATCAGGCCGGAACAGCCGCTGATCGTTTTTGGGGATTACACGCCGTTTTCGAAATTTACATTTTCCTTCGCACTCGGTGGTGATGGTACGAAGCCCCCTGGTTGCTGCTGAGGCTCAACCCGCAAGTACATGTACCACTGTTTGTGCAGTCTTGAAATTCCAGCTCGTGGCTACAACAGACACTACACGGTTCTGAGCGAGATGCGGATCAAGAAACCAGGTTTAACGGAGCAGCGTGATATCGCTGAGGGTTCTAGACGCGATCATCTGAGATTCGAGCTGGACTGAAAAAGAAAGAAGGCGGTGCTTGAGGAACTGTTCAAAACGCTGCTCAATGGGTTGATGATGGGCGAGATTATGTCAGACATGGACGCCCCGGTCGTCCGCGCGACGGCGAAGAGCGGGGAACCGGCGGTATGAACAGCCTATCGGCTTCGAAGCTTCCAGCGTTCAATTCGCCGTCGTGGCAGCATGCGAATGGTTTGATGGCATTCGATGATTGCTCCATTTGTCACTAAGTTTCCGGCGTTGAAGACTGCGGAATGGAGGTGTCCACGGACGCGAAAGGCCGTATGAAGGATTTGATCGTGAGTGAGGCCGGCATGGCTCAGTTCCCAATGGTTCGGCATGCGGCGGAGATCGGTTGATTGCGCTCACCCCTGAAGATGCTCGCTTAAGGCGCGGTGGCGACGACGGGATGATCTTCCGTGAAGATCTTCGCGCAAAACTCCGCGGATCAATCCTGGCTAAGCGAGGACGACATTCCGCAGAATAATTGACGCGATTGAAGCGCTGCGTCCCACGATTGAAGGTAATTGGCAGGCGCTGACGTGGCTGCGTGGTGAGCGCAGCTGGTACGATGATAATGAGAGGCGACAGCGGCCCCTGAAAGTGATCGATTTCGAAAGTCCGGCAGCCAACACACTTCACGTCACCTGGGAATTTACCATCAAGCCGCCGGCGCGCAAAGGCAATCGTGCCGACGTGATGTTTATCGTCAACGGTATTCCGGTCAGCATCGTGGAGCATAAAGATCGGTAAAAAAGATGGGGATGCCATCGCCCGCGCCCTCAAGCAGATGCAACGTTACGAACTGGAAACGCCCGAGCGATTGGGGCTGCCGCAGCTCTTTAACGTCACCCACATGCTCGATTACGGTATGGCGCGACCTGGAATGCCACCCGGGAGGGGGCTCACGCGATGGAAGCGAGAGTGCTATGAAGCGTACCGGTTTGCCGTGCAAGCGTTTTTCGAACCAACTGACTTCCTGCGTACGCTGCAATACTGGATTCTGTTCTATGTCGAGGATGGCGAGACAAAGAAGACTGTTCTGCGGGAGCACCAGTGCGCCGCCGCTACCGATCGTTTCTCTGATTGTTCTGTGCCGGACAAAACAAAGCGTCGCGGCCTGATTGGCACACACAAGGTTCCGGAAAAACCTTTACGCTGTTGACAGCTGGCGAAGCTTTCCTTTAGCGACACCCAACGGTTCTGCTGGGCGACGGTCATCGTTGTTGTCGATCGCAATGATCTCGAGGGACAGTCAGCTATGGGGTCGGCCGGCTGCTCGGGGAGATGCATCAGCTCGATATTGCGACCGAAAAGGCGCGGACGAAAGAGCAACACCTAACATGCTTTTCTGGACTGTGATTTTCGAGGTCTCATCCTCTCGACAATCCACAAGTTCGTCATGATATCCGCAAGGACAGTCTCGACCGCGAGAACGTTTACGTCTTCATCGATGAAAGCGCACCGCTCTGTGGCTCGCGAGTTGGCTCCGATCCGATGGGCGCCTTGCCGAACGCGACGATTGTGGGCTTTACAGGGACGCCGGTCGACAACGCCGCCCGAGGCAAGGGCACGTTCTCGATATTTGGACTGGAAGACTATTGCGGCTACCTCCTCCACAAGTATTCTATCAAAGAATCAATCGAAGACGAAACCACCGTCCCAATCCGCCATTTGCTGACGCCCAGCGAGATGAACGTACCGGGAGAGTACTTGCCATTGCGAGTTCTTTGCGCTTGCAGCGGCGGACGATGTGACCGACGTTGCCGAACTTAGATGCGGGCGCTTCGGCGGGCCGTTGGCTTGCGAACGTTCCTCGGTGTCAGATGAGCGCGTGAAGGACGTTCGGCGGAAATTCGTAGCCGAACACTTCACCGGAAACGTTGCGCCGCTCGGATATAAGGCCTTCGTCGTTGCTGTGGACCGCGAGACCGGCGCCGAGTACAAACGCGAGCTCGACGATTTCTTGGTGGAGGCGTAGTCGAGGCCGTGTATTCCCCGCATGCCGATGATGCCGTGGACCGCCCCCTCGTTAAAAAAATCACTCTCCGAAGAGCAAGAAACCGCTGTTCGCAAGGCGTTCAAAAAGGCCGATGAGGGCCCAAAGATCCTTATCGTTACGGATAACTCCTTACCGGCTACGACGCTCCCGATCTTGTACTGCATGTATCTGGACAAGCCGATGCGTAACCACGTCTTACTTCAGGCCATCGAGCCGTTAACAGGCCGTACGAGGAGAAGGGCGGCAATCCAAAGCCTCTGGGCCTTGTCGTCGTTTCGTGGCTGTTGCGGGAAGTAAAGAAAGCACTGCAGTTCGATTCCGCTGACCTTAAGGGCGTGGTCGAGAGCCTCGATGAGCTCATGGCGGAGTTTCTGACGAAGATCGGCGAGGGTGGATCGCTCTATCTCGACGCAGGACTAGGCGGGGGTGCAGATGAGCGACTAGAGCACATCGCATTGTGCGGTTTGCGACCAGAGGCTCGGAAGCGCTTCTTCGATGCATACAAGCACTTGGAGAACCTCTGGGAGATTCTGTCACCCGACCGCCAGCTACGCGACCACATCAAGACATTCGAACGCTTGGCAACGCTGTATGCCGCCGTGCGTGTCGCCTACGCTGACAGGCCTGACTTCACGGCCGATCTAGCGCACAAGACTCGCTCGCTGATCAGCGTAGCGCGGAACACCAGCGACTTGGACCCGTTGTGAAGAGTGTCACGTTTGACTCCAAGACGCTGGACGCGCTCCGTGGTGACGATGGTCCGAATGAGGGGAAGGTTTTCAATCTGGTCCGTGGCCTACAAAATAATAGAAGGAAGCACGACCCAGCGGTCGTGCTGGTGCCATTGCGGGAGCGTGCAGAACGGATCTCAAAGGACATGGGAGACCGCATTATCGATGCGGACCGTGCACTTGATTTGCTTGCGAACTGGTTCATGAACGTGAAACGGCGGAAGACGCGGCGCGCGCGAGTGGGTTGTCCGCACGAGCATTTGGGCTGTACTGGGTTTTGCGAGACGAACCAGCCTTCTTGGCGTCAGAGATAGATCCTATAGATTTTGCCCGCGCAGCGCAGGCCCTTTTTGAACGCTACCCCCATGCGGAGGTAACCGAGACGAGCGACGTTTACTCCGGAGGAGCTGTACGCACCACTTACGGCGCTGCCGCCAGGAGAAAAAAGCGGGTGGTCGAACGCGCCATGGCTGCGCTGTTTCACTAATAGAACCTTGACGCGCTGGGGGTCTTGCCGCTCGTTCATTCCGTCGCAGTTGATACACGCTGTGGAGATGGAGGGCGAATCCGTGGCGCGTCTGCGCCGAGAGTTCTATTGGGCGGAGCGGCTTTCGCTCTCGCCGCGACCCGTTCGCAGTCCGTCAATGACGCGCAAGTGGGGATCCTGTTCAACTGCGGGCACAGTCACGCTTGCCGCCGACCTCGCCGGATGCGACCAACGTATCCAGGACGTCGTAATTGTCCATGAGCTACTTCATCTTCGCGTGCGCACCCACGGCAGCTTTTCCGCACGCTGATGACTACGCACGCGCCCCACTGGCGGGAACTCGCCGCTCGTGACCGCAGCGGGCGTAAGGGCGAGACTGAAACACCCAAGTTTAGTTCATCGGTCGCGTAGTTGGGGGCCCTCCCGCGCTTTTGCCCTTTAGTTGTTAGCGTCGGCCCCAAATCTCGAGCCCCGGGACGCACCGTCGAATTCCGCAACAACCAGTACGTTGGTTCGAATGGTTCAATTTGACGAAAGCCGCCCTGCGCAACCTCCAGCCCCATCGCCTCGCTAATACCGGCAAAGTTTGTCCGATTGTAAGTTACGCGTCGTGATTCCAAGTCGTGTTCATGCCGTCGTAGACGCCTTCGGCGTGGTATGGCGAAGGTGAAGAGCAGCACGGTGGCCACGAACATAAGCGCGGCCGTGAGCCCTGCGATAATCAGGTTGCTAGTGAGGCCGGATAACACGCCAGCAAGGACAGAAACGAGCAAGACGTAATTCGCGATCATGCTAAGCACGGAGGCAACACGGCGATAGTGGGCACGGAGATCAATGTAGAACTCCTTTGCCATTTCAGAGGGACCGCCCCTGATGCCGGCAGATCGCACTACCGCCTGTGACAGTGTCGGGCACTTCGCCCAGCTCTGCGTAGTGTAAGGCCTTATTTTGCATAACGACCCCTACTAACGCTAACAAGGACGGCTATAGTCCCGAATATGACTTGAATATGCATCTCTATTCAGAGCACTGTTAGCGCCGGAGTAAAATTGACCCACCCCGCCAAGTCGAAAATTAACCCACCTGGACCCTCAGCGAACTCCGTTCGCATGCTCGCAAAGGACTTCAGGTGGAAATACAGATCCTGCGCCGGCAGGGCAAGAGCGTTCGCGGGATTGCCTAGGAGACCGGGATTGAGCGCAACACGATTCGCTCGATCCTCGCGGGAAACAGCCACGGCCAATGCGGCCATGATGTGACCCCCTCGGGAGCTGGATACCTGATAATCGAAATGAAGGTGTTCAATGAGAAAGCGATCGCAACCAGTTCCGCCACCGGCTCCCGAGCCGGAAAAGTTCGAGCGATGGACTGCGCAGCGTAAAGCAGCGATCATCCTCGACGTTCTGAAAGGCAAAATCTCCGTGCCTGAAGCGGCGCGCAAGATGGCTTCACGCAATCGGAGTTCCGCGAATGGACCGAAGAGTATCATCGTGCCGGCGTCGACGCGCTCAAGGTCAACAAGAAGGGCCTTGAAGCGGAGTACCGCGCCGAGGTGAAACGTTTGCAAGCCAAAATCGGCGAGCTGGTGATGGAGAACGAGATTCGAAAGGAGGCGATGCGTCCTTTCAGTTCAGTCGAGCCGATGTTTCCCGGCTCTCTGCTCGACGACGATGGCCAAAAGCCGTGATCTGTCGGATCCTTGATGTTGCGCGCAGCACCGCCTATTATTGCGAGCACAATCGTGTTCCGATTGTCGATGAGGTTATGGCTCAACGATCAAGCACCTCATCGATTCCGAATCCTACCTAGGCTATCGGATGGTCTGGGCTCGGCTGCGCCGGCAGGGCTTCACGATCAACCGCAAAGCCGTGCAGCGTATTATGCAGCTCAAAGGCTGGCAGTGTCACCGTCGGCTCAAGAAACGTTGCTCTCCGCGGGTCGAGTCAAGCCCAAGCATCGCTCTGGTATCAGACGTTCGTTGGGCCACCGATGCGACGTACGTCTGGACTCGTCTTGACGGTCTCGTCTACGTCAACGCGGTACTCGATTATGCCGATCGTCAGTGCATCGGCCTAACGTCAGTCAGCGCAACGATGCTCGGGAGGCTGCCTGGGCACTCGAAGATGCACTGATCCGGCGATTCGGCGCTCTGCCAAAGGCAACGCCGAGTCACTCTGAGAACTGACAATGCGCTGGTCTACGCTTCGGAACTCTATCGCGAGCTGGCCAAATCCTATGGCTTGCATGAGGAATTCATTCTCCCACACCCGCCCGAGCAGAATGGCGTCGCTGAGTCATTCATGGGGACGCTCAAACTCGAGCGCATCTGGCAGCATCGTTTTGAAACCTACGAGGAAGCAAAGGCGGCGATCACGGCGTGGGTTAAGCATTACAACGAGACGCGACCGCACTCGCGCCTTGACTATCTACCGCCGGTCGAATGGCGCCGCCGGCAAGCCGAAATAAGCGCCTAATCTGTCCAGAAACCGGGGGGTCACTTCATGCACCGCAATTTGTACGTCAGGGATCCGTCTTTGTGGCGTGGCGGCGCATTGTCGGCGAGTAAAACAGGTGCTCCGCTAAGGTGAAGGGGTGAATCCCGGACCGCGCGCTACGCTCGAGCTTTAAAAGGTTTGCGCAAGGTTTGTGCTCTGCGGTTTCGCGG